>JAKLII010000009.1 GCA_022709695.1 Bacteroidota bacterium | reverse complement strand
GAACGGTATCGTTGCCAAGGTCGGGTTTGGGCATGGGGATTACGGTAAGAATGGCCTGGTCAATACCGGGGCACTTGATGGTGGTACCTCCGTCGTTGGTTTCGATGGAGATGATGTGCATACCGGGGGCCAGATTGGTGGTGTTTACAATGTAGAATGTGTCAGTGAGCGGCACACCGGTGGGGATCCCGTCGAGTTTCCAGATGTAATTCACGGTGGTGGTGTCTGATATGGCGGTAAACCTCACCGATTCCCCCTTGCAGAGGCTGGTGTCGGCGCCGATATTCACGCTCATCCCCCTTACGGTAATACAGTAAGAGAAGGTCTGCTGCCCGTTGTATGGGCATGCCTGATCCTTGATGGTAACGGTGAAGCATTTCGGAACAGTACTTACATGGGTGGCATTGGGGGTCCAGGTAAAAGTGGCCTTGGCAGAGTCGGTGCCCTGATAAAAGGTCTGGAACTGACCTGAAGGAATCCCGTTATTCCAGGTAATCGAAAATTTCTCGGGGCTGCCGGTAGTGGAAGGGCTGTACACGTCATCATCTTTGCCCCACATAGTAAAGGAGAGCGTTTTGCCCAGGCAGAGCTCAACTGCGTAAACCGAGTCATTGGCAGAATAGTGGTGGGTGTGTGTGGTATCCATCCCGCTGACTTTGGGGAGCTGGTTGTTGCAGGTTACCACATTAACCTGCAGGTCACGATAAATGGTACCAATCAGGGTAGGAACAAAGTTGATCTGACGCCATTGTTCCACTTTCACGGCCATCGGCGAAATAATGTTCATGGTGGGGGTCATGCAGATGTCGCCGGTATGCGGGTCGATGGTGCAGGGGGGGGTTGAAGGGAGGGGCTGTGTAGCAGTGTAGGGGGGGATCCATGACACATAGGTGGTACTTGAGGAGTTGAACGGGGTAACCATGGAATACACGAGTGAATCCCCGTCAGGGTCAACTGCACCGTGGTTGTAACAGTTGGTCTGCCCCTGGCACATAATGGTAACCGGTTTGTTGGTAAAAGTCGGGGAACTGTTACAAGGTGTGGTGAGGTTGTTCAGTGTACATTCGATATAGGCACTTTGACTGGATGAACTGGCGATGGTATTCGAAGGGTTTCTGCAACAGGTGGTCCAGCTCACCTTCCAGTAGTTGCAGGGAGGAAGGGTAACCTGGGCCTGAAACACGTATTCCTGCAATCCATAAAGAGTCCCCCCGGAACATCTGGTAGGCATTGCCGAGCATGTGGGGGTAACTTCCTGCCCGGTGCCGGGAAGGCGGGGCACCTGACTCAGGTTAAAGTTGTAGGCTGGATTGGAAGTGCAGGTAAATACCAGGTTTACAGTTGTTTCAGCAGAAATTCCACTGCAGTCTCGGTACTCGACAAATCTGACGATGTAGTCATTCCCACCAATACAGGTCAGGGTGATGTCGAGGGCAGCAATGTGCGAAGCTCTGGCCGGATTGTGGAAAAGTCCTAGCCCAAGCAGCAACGTAGTCATGAAAAAAACAGCTCTTTTCATCTTGAAAATTGGGTTTTATGGTTTGTAATCATATGCTTGTAACAAAAAGCAATGCTAAGACTCCGTGCATCCGGTCAGGTTTAATATCTATACGCAAATGTACAAAAAAAAGGACAAAAAAAATCCCGGAAGCCTCATTTTTAACGTTTTTCGCTTCCGGGATACTTAAAAAATCCGACTGTCAAAGGGCGTTGTACCGCTTTTCGGCTTCGTGCCAGTTTACTACATGCCAGAATGCATCAATGTATTCGGGCCTGCGGTTCTGGTACTTCAGGTAATAGGCGTGTTCCCATACATCCAGTCCCAGAACGGGGAACCCCTTTTCTGGCGTAATGTCCATTAATGGGTTGTCCTGGTTGGGCGTGGAAGAAACGAACAGTTTGCCAGCGCTGTCTTTGTTAAGCCATGCCCAGCCGCTGCCAAAACGGGTGGCCGCCGCCTGGCTGAAGAGCTCCCTGAAACGATCGAATGAACCGAAATCACGTACAATGGCTTGTCCGAGATTCCCATGCGGGCCCTCACCTCCGTTGAGTTTCAGGATGCTCCAGAACAACTCATGGTTGAAATGGCCCCCTGCATTGTTGCGGAGGAAAACCGGAAAATCCGACATCCTGCCAAACAACTGCTGCAGTGCCAGCTGGTCAGCTCCATGCTCAGCTGCCGACTTCATCATATTGTTGTAATAGGTCTGATGATGCTTTGAATGGTGCAGTTCCATCGTCTGCGCATCAATAAAGGGCTCCAGAGAGTTGTATTCGTACCCTAAGGACTTGAATTCCAGTTTTGAAATGCTGTTTTCCATATCTGTAATCAGTATTTGTTATTTAGAATGATTACAGATAAAACACCCTGTTGCGCAATTTGTTCAAAGGGGCGCGAGCGATGTTTGCAGGGTTCTATTCAGCTTTTCGCCGTTTTCTGCTGTTGAAGATATTCCTGATCTCGAGCTCATCCGAGCGGTTCAGAGCTATTTCCAGATCCTGATAGATCCGGAACAGAATTCTGAGTTCCCCGTCCTGCTCCCGTTTGCGGTCGCGAAGCATCCGCATCCATAACCTGTGGCAGATCATATTCAGAA
The DNA here is from genome assembly GCA_022709695.1 of Bacteroidota bacterium. GTDB lineage: Bacteria > Bacteroidota > Bacteroidia > Bacteroidales > SKPS01 > SKPS01. Next base: position 170,327 of record JAKLII010000009.1, on the reverse strand, counting down.
AGTAGCTGAAATCGGTGTACAGCACCAGCTGGTCATTCTGCGCCTTTCGCCAGAGTGAGATGAGGGCGTTTTGCAGCAGATCCTTTGCATCTGCTGCTGTTCCGCTGTTGGCTGTCACCATTCTTGTGATCTGGGGGAGATGATGCCTGTTTATCCAGAGCAGTTTCTCTTTGTTCTTCTCTTTTAAACCCTGAATAATCTCTTCTGTGGAATATTGGGGCACGGTAGTTTTCTGGTAAATACCCGCAACCCGATAAAGGTTACCCCCTTTCCGGAATGGTCATTTGTTTTCTGCAGCCCGGGCAGAAAAAAAACCTGATGACAACTCCGGCTGTCATCAGGTTGATTATCAATGGACAGGAAACGATTAATTCTTTATGCAGCGTACGCTGAACGCAAGATCCTTTCCGGAAGGATATCTGCCGATTTGTCCGTTGATATATTGCAAAACCCTTCCATAGGATTCGGTTTCGGTGATGGTGGTGGAGCTCCAGAAATAGGCGGTCAGCGTCTGTGAGGTGTAACCCAGTCCCGGGTTGAAGGAGCCGCCGGGGAGTGCTGCGAAGCCTGAGCTGTTGGTGGCATCCGTATTTGGGGTAGCCCAGTGGGCGGTACCCTCTTCTTTGAGCATGCCGCCTTCGGCGCTGCCACGCCAGGCAATCAGGTCAAGATCTGCATCGGCCATCCCAAGGAATTTTTCAAGTACCTTCCAGTCTGCATCGGTGGGTATATGCCATCCCTTTGGGCATACCCCCCTGATTCTTCCTTTCTTGTCGGTCTCCGAATTTCGCGTGGCGGCATCGAAGGTATACAGCCTGCCATAGGTGGCCACATTGTCCTCTTTATTCTGGTATGCCTTCACTCCATCTACTTCGGTACCGTCGCCGTAATGGGTCGTTTTCAGGTTTTCAGCCATCCAGGTCTGTTCACCTATGACAATGGTTTTATAGACATTGCCTTCAAAGTCTTTCAGGTTTCCAAGCTGCCCGTCTTTGGCACAGCCAATGGATCCTGTAATCACTGCCGCAAGGGCAACCGGGAACAACAGCGCAACGATTTTTTTCATAACGGATATATTTTACTGAATCATTAATTTTCCGGTAACGGGCACCTGATCGCCCCGGGTTAACGTATACAGATATATGCCGGGTAACAACCGTGTTTCGATGGTATGGATTCCGGCTCCTTTGAGAAGGTTATTGTACACAGCAGCTCCTTTGAGGTCTGTAATGCTGAGCGTTACATCACCGGAGGTTTCAACGGAAAACAGGTTGGATGCCGGATTCGGATATAGCCTGGCAGGTACTTTTGATGTTTCTTCGATGCCGCTGATCACCTGGGGGGAATAATGCATTGTACCCCGGTAGATATCCTCCCATGCCTGGGTGGTCTGGTTGTAGTTGAACTGGTTGTAGGATGTGAGCATGTGGTTGAAGGTTTCCGGAATATCCATATAATCACTGGTAAAGGGCAGAATCAGATCATTCAGGGCATAGGTATCGTTATACACAAAGGTCGTTTTGGTGTTCAGTTCCCAGCTGGTAGCGCTCAGATTGTAGTAGGATATGATTTCCTCCATAAGATTATTCAGCGAATTGAAAGTCTGCTCCTCTTTCTGGGACGGGAGCATCTGCTGTGATCCCCAGTCATATTCAGAATAAATCGCCAGTGTCTTGTTTCCGTTGCTGTCGTATGTGTATTCCTCCTTGAATTCCGGCGACCAGGTCATCATCCAGCTATCGTACATCGAAGAGAGCTTAATGCTGATTTTTCCGTTCGTATGCCAGGTGTACTCATCTTTGGAGCCTGGCTGAAAAACCGATGCCTGGTCGTCCCACCACGAAAACAGGGCAAGGGTCAGTTGGTTGGAGCCGTTATAGGTGCGTTCCTCTTTGGATCCGATATACCATGCACTTGAATCAGCATCGTAATGCGACCAGATAATATCGGAAACCAGGTTGTTGGCATTGTAGCTGTACTCTCCTTTGGCTGTGGGAACCCAGTTGCTGGTAGGAACATCCCAGAAAAGGCTGGTCTGGATCAGGATCTTCCCTGACAGATCATACACCCATACGTCCCGTGAATTGCCAACCCACTGGCTCAGGTTTTTATCCCAGTCATAGGAGGTCTTTGATTCGGTATAGCCTGCCACGTTGTACACAAAGGACTCCTTGTCTTCAGGAACCCATCCTATCGGGGTGGTTTTGTAGCTGTAGTTTGTAATCTCAGTAACTCTTTGCTGCACATCGTAGGAATAGATGGTTTTGTATTCATCATTCCAGGTGCCCTGAAAAAGTTGATTGGTGTTGCTGTCGAGGCGCTGTTTGGTCACCAGTGCCGACTGTTTGAAGAAGGAACCCTTTGACAAAGCTGACGCAGATGGCATATTCGCGGAGCTCAGATGTGCCAGGGGTGATTTCTGCAGAAAATGCGGGGCATGCTGTGCCGGGAGTGCCGTAGTGCAAATGACTGCCGTAATCAGGAGTAACAGTTTTCTCATGAGGCTGATTTTTGTGTTTGCATATGATTAAAGTGTGTTTTGTAATGCAGGGATGAAAAATATGTAGAGCGGGTTGCTTTCCCAGGGCAAAGTTAAATCAATAGTGGATATCAGCTGAGGCAATCAGCAAGGATTTTTTCCCCGGAATCGATTGTATGAAGCCGGTAAGACTGAAGAAAATCCGGTAAAGCAATAACTACTGTAACTTTATAAACTTACCATGCCGACAAACCTCACCGTCAAGGATTTCGATACTGTACACTCCTGCGGCAAGATGCTGGATCACAATACCGGCCGACGTATCATCCATACGGGTTTCCAAAACCAGATCACCAGGGGTATTTCGGATCCTGACCAGTGGATGTCCCTCAGCTTGCCCTGAAATATGGATGCAGTCCACTGCCGGATTCGGCCATAATTCCAGATCCCCTGCAGGTTGATGGTAGGGAATCCCCGGGTTCAGATCCTTCACGCACCTTACACTCAGCCCCAGGTATTTGGGGGCAGGATTTACATCCACAGCTGCATTGAGGTAGTACAGGTACCTGCTCCACGCCATAGTGCCGCTCTGCTGGGTCGAAGTCCAGAAGAGGCCGTTTTCACCCCTGGCGGTAAATTCATGGTTTATTCCTCTCATCCCTCCCGGAAGTCCGGTAAAACCCGATGAATTGTCAGCACCTGTATTTGGGGTAGTCCAGTGTGCAATTCCCGCCTCCTTCAGTTTGCCTCCTGCCACACTGCCTCCACCCAGGTAGTTTTCAAGGGTTGTCCAGTCCGGATGGGTTGAAACATGCCAGCCAAGCGGGCAGAGTCCATTCGTGTCGTTCATGGTTTTCCAGTTGTACAGGGCACCATATACCGAATCATTGGCTGCTGAATCGTTCTGATAGTAGCATCGGGCCGGTGCGTTGGAGGAAGCTGCCCAGTTCATGCTGTCCTGTACCTGGGGTATGGGAGTACCGTTCCTGAAATGGGTGGTTCGCAGGTTTTCCACCAGCCATGTCTGGGTGCCAATGGTGACAGCATGGTACAGATGTCCGTCGAAATCAGTAACGGTCTGGGCTGAAATGCCGCCTGCCATCAGCCACCATACGACAAGACAAGAAAGGATTGTTTTCATAGCCATTTGTTTTATTGATGATTACCGTAAAACCGAAACCATACAAAATTGCAGAAGGGGGAAATCTGCAGACTAACAATGACTGTACAAAGATACGGTCGAAAAGGGTAAAATGAACCGGGGATCCCTGAATTTCTGTGTTTTAATTGAGCAGTATTTTTCTGACAATCAGCTGGTCAGTGCTTTCATTACCAGTGTTCGGACAGGGGGCATTGTGGAAGATGTTGACTGACGTTTTCAGGAACTGATGCAACAGGAGCTTATTCCTGTCAGATGCCGGGAGATCCGATAATCCGAAAGGCTTCATCAGGAATTGAGAACACTGCGTTGTCACCAATGGAGATATCCATCAGATCTATGTCTGATAAAAGGAGGGATGCAACCATGGTGATGCCATTCCGCAGGGTGATCTCTGTGGTTTCCCCTTTACGTACGATACCGGTTATTACCCCACTGAACTGGTTTGAACCGGGGTTGATTGCGTCTGAATTGACGGCAATGCTGATTTGATTTTCGCGGATGACCAGGTGACCCCTTTCCGGACAGTTTAAGCCATGCACGAAGAAGGAGACTCGGGTATTCTGAACGGAGGCAATATAGATCAGAGGATAATCTTTAATCTGATGAAAATCAACCTTATAATAATTTCTGATGCCGGTGAGTCTCGCCAGGAACCGTGACTGCGGGTTGGCAATCAATTCATCAGTGGTACCGTATTGCACCATTTTGCCGGCATCCAGAACGGCAGTCTTATCCGCCAGCGCCAGCGTGTCTTCCAGTTGATGGGTTACCATCAGAATACTCTGTCCTTCCTGCTTAAGGGCCTGCAGAATGCTGATCATTTCATCCCTCAGTTCCATGTCCAGTGAGCTTAGAGGTTCATCCAGCATGAGGATTGCCGGTCGCACCGAAAGCGCCCGTGCCAGTGCAACCCTCTGGGATTCACCCCCCGACAATCCGCGTGGCTTCCGGGACAGCAGATGGCTGATCCCCATCTTTTTGGCCATTTCATGCGTCCTCTGACGGATGAAATCAGGTTTCATCCGTCTTGCCTTTAATGGAAAAGTAATGTTATCCATCACTGAAAGGTGGGGAAACAGGGTGTTTTCCTGGTGCATCAGCAGACAATTCCTTTCCTGTATCGTTGCTTTGCTGATATCTTTATGATCCAGCAGAACAGACCCTGTGTCATGCCGGTCGATCCCTGCAATGATCCTCAGAAGCATGGTTTTTCCTGCGCCTGAGCGCCCCATCAGTGCACAGCATTCCCCATCCGCAATGCGCAGCGAAATATTCTCCAGGGCGAAGCCTCTGCAATGCCTTGATATGTTTTTCAGCTCAAGCATGCTCACGGTGTTTCTTGCCGGGTTCCGGCAGGACCCGCATCAGGATAAAAAACAACAGGGAGATAAGTACCACGATTACGGCAACGGGAGTGGCATATTTCAGCCCGAAAGAGGTAAACCGCTCATAGATCAGCACCGGACTCACCATCGGGTGATAGGCTACCATGACCACTGCCCCGAATTCACTCATGCCTCTGGCCCACATCATTACCAGGCCGGTGATGATGCCCCTCCAGGCAAGGGGCAGGGCGATGGTAAAAAATACCCTTGCATCCGACGCCCCGAGATTCCTTGCAGCCTCTTCCAGATTTTCAGGTACCCCTGCAAAAGCATCGGTGGCTGCACTGATCAGAAATGGCAGGCTCACGAAAGCCATGGCCAGCATAATGGCTGCAGGGTTTCCGGTGAGCTCCAGCCCAAATGAGGAAGCCAGCCGCCCTGCCGGTGTGTCTCTGGCAATCAGCCCCAGGAGGGCAATTCCTGCGGCGGAATGCGGAATGACTACCGGGAGGTTGATGATGCCCATCAGCAATTTCCGCCCGGGGAATTTTTTTCTGGCCAGCAGGTACGAGAGGGGAACAGCGCCCACTGCAGTGAACAATGCTGCTGACATAGAGGTCCAAAGGGTTAACCGGATGCTTTTTGCAACATCCGGCTCAAAGGCGGTATCCCACACCCGTCCGGGATTCTGCGACAGCAGCATACCGATCACCGGAGCCGCCAGAAACAGCAGGATTCCTCCGGCCAGAATCATCATGACCCACCAGAATACCTGTTGTTTACTGCTTGCCTGCATGATGTCCGGTAAGTTTCAGAAGGTCCTGCGGTACCCCTGTTGTGTCTGCTCCGGCTTCCCCTGCCAGAAAATTCTGACCATTTTTCCGGATAATGGCTCCCCCCTTGTCCCTATCCAGAAAATATTTCAGGAACCGGGTTGCTCCGGTGGGGTTTTGGGCTGCCGAAGGGATGGTGACTCCATACACAATGGCTGCACCTGTTTCGCGATGCCCTGAACCCGGTGTAAGGCCGGCAGTGAGGAACGATACACCCCTGTACAGGCTGTCCAGTTTCGGGTTGCCCAGGTTGATTTCATCAGGAAGCTGAAGCCATAAAAAGTTGTGCTGCAGAGCAATCGATTTGTAGATATACAGGTAGTCCACCACATTTTTTTCCAGGAGGGCAATCAGGTCCACCTCTTTGGGCCTGATGTACTTTTGGTCTTTGGCAAGCAATTTCCGGGAAATATCCTGGTTGTGGTAATGCTTGTCGCTGAGCAACATGAGCAATACCGCCCGGACACCGCAGGGGTCTGAATCGGGGGATGACCTTGCCGTAAGCACATCATCACGCCCAAGGATCTCATGCCAGTTATTCGTGTTGATCCGGTCAGCGTATTTCGACTTTTTGGTATAGGCCAGCACCATCTCATTGCCCGCAAAAGGGATGCTCCAGGTGGCATGTTCCGGTACCAGAAACGTATGGATGATCCTGTCATCGGCAGAGATAAACAGGTCACAGGGTTTCCCGAGCTCTGTAATCTGCCTCGCTCCATCCTTGCTTCCCCATGCCTCGGTGAGGAATGTGGTTCCCGGATGCTCCGCATTGAAAGAGTCAATCACCTCTTTCACGATCATCGAAAGACTGCCGGCATGAATGATGCGGATGGTCTCATCCCTGTTGCCGGTACGGCATCCCGTGATGATTCCCAGGGCTGCCAGGGCTATTGCCAGTATTCCGTAAACCCTTTTCATATCTCTTTGCTGTCTGGTTTTTTCCTGAAATTCCATGTCATACATGTATAGATGAGGATCAGTAAAACCGAGAGGGCGTAAAGCACAAAGAAAGGATAAATTACCGGGTTTTTTACAATCGTCATTCTTACCCCTGTCTCTCCGGTTCTTTTTTTCCCGGAAACAAATGCCTCAAGGCAAACAAAGATACTCCCTTCGCGGTAGGGCTCCATATACCTCACTGTGCCTTTGCCTGTGGTTTTTCCGTTTTTCAGAAGGGTAACCCTGGCAAAACTGTTTTCCGGCTTCAGATTGGCACGGGTATACCTGATCCTTGACTGTCCTCCCGATTCCCGCAGCAGGCTGTCGGAGCCTGCATACCGGATTTCATCCACCACAAGGGTCCGGGTCGGACTGAGCCTGAGGGTATCACCCGGGAAGGCCCTGACATGCCCGTTTTTAAAGCCGGTGGTCATGCTGATGACGTGCAGGAGCAGGATTGCGGTGAACAGCAGGTGAAGGGAGAAGAGAACCAGGGCAGTCTGCCGGTTTCTTCGCTGACGTAGCTTTTTCCAGAGGGTGGTGAAGGTACAGGCGATGAAACTGAGTAGCACCAGAGCTCCCAGAATACAGAACCCGATGAACCAGATTGCCTGCAGGGGTTTGTCTGCCATCACCTCCAGGAACCAGTCGAGCACCAGAAGGTCGTTCATGGCTTTAAAAACCGGTTTCAGCCCGCCTCCGGCCATAAGCCCGCCCAGGCACATCCATATTACCAGAACGATCAATGTCCTGTAGGCAAATCTCATGGAGGCAAAGTAGCGTATCATGGCAATGGGCTTACATCAGGTTTAAAATCACAATAATGATTAACGGGATCATGGCCCGTATGGCGGTACCCCCCGGTGTGCGGCCGCTGGCAGCCGGCAGGTGTAGGGGCAGCATCGACAGCAGGAACATGGCCCCGGCGAATAAAAAGCCGCGGCTCCATCGCCAGGGATCTCCCCACCCTTCGAAAGCCCACCACGATCCGGCCACCTCCCCGGCAAGGAAGACAGCAGCACCCAGCAGGGTGAAATTCCTGCCGTAATGAAGCTGCAGCACTTTCGTGGCATTTTCGCTCGCTACCCATGATACGGAGGAAAAAAATGAAACAGCCACCAGAAAGAGCCCCATCGACCCGTTCCTTAAGAAGAAAAACAGGTTCACATCTGCCCGCTCATACACCATATACGGCTCCGGATCAGAAATGCCATAAAAGAGTCCTGATCCCAAGGCCAGCGAAGCTGCCAGCGGTGAAAAAGTTTCATTGCCAGTCCCCTTCCCGTACAGGTATTGGAACCCTCCGGCCACAACGATTACCCAGGCTATGAATACCATTTTCCCCTGATCCGTTACGATGAATCTGGCCTCCATCCTATGGATTATCAACAGGAAATAGAGGCTTACAAGGAGAAAACCTGCGCCACGCAGGATCATCCCTGTAATATAGTTTTTTCCGATACGCGGCCATGCTGCGAAAAGGAGGCAAACCAGTGCGGGATAAAGGATCAGGGCAGGTTGAAGCATAGGGTGGATTATAAGGTGCCGGTTGAGAGCCAGATGTTTGTAAGGCCTTTAACGGCCCTGTCGGAGAAGAAGTCACAGGAGGGATAGAGCCTGAACCTGCCTTCCCCCTGGTCATCTTTGGTATAGAGCAACAGGGTGTGCTCCTGATCATTGCGGTTGACCAGCTCGCTCAGGCTGAAAACAGCCCTGTATCCGTCATCTGCGCCGAACAATACGAGGCCGTGTTTTAGGTTTTCTGCCGTAACGGGGATGAGGTCCGAAAGCACACATTGCACATCTGAGCCCGTCACGGTCCCGGTGCTGTGCAGCCCCCTTCCTTTGCCATAGAAAATCGTGTGCACCGTAACCGGGCTGCACCCGGGTGCGCCCTTCAGGATAAACCTCCCGTATTTTCCGCCGTCCATCATAAGTGAATCGGCATGCATGGGAAATTTCCCCTTCTCCGTCGCCATCTCCTTGCCACAGGAAACCACAACAATTCCGGTGGGCATCGGAATATTCCTGTCGCTCCGCAGATCATTCGGAATAACCAGCCTGCTGCTAGCGGGAAGGGGCCAGCGCTCCCCTGTTTTTTCAGGCACAATACGCATCACCCTGGTGGCGATGATGATGTTTTCTGGCCGGTTGGCGTAGTAAAGCTCTCCCCAGCTGATGACCACCGTGTCGCCTTCATTGTTGAAAACTTTGATATACAGGTCGGTAAGGGGAGGGAAAGCCTCCCGGTTGGTTTTTTTTGCCAAAAATGGATTAAGGAGGTCAGTCAGTGCATATCCTTCGTATCTGTATGCTCCGGTGAAAAGCACATCCCCTCCGGGCCCGGTGTGAGATTCCTTCACGATGACGCTTCGGAGCGGGAGGCTGTCATAGGTTGCCATGCCCGGGTGCTCTACTTCTCCCCCGACATGGAGTGGCATGGGCTTAAACAGGAACAGGGTGTCGTTGTCGAAAAAGCTGTTGGTGGGTGCCCCGGGGGGGACAGAGGCTGGTGGCACCTGTCCTCCGGACAAGAGGGTCCACATGGTCAGGAAGAGGGGGATACACTTCTGAAAAAATCGCATATATCTCATTATCAGTATTTCCATACGTATTGTAGTTTGATAAATATCATTCGTCCCGGCGATTTATATCCTTTGCTGTTGATGTATACAATGTTAAAAAGATTCTCCACATCGAGGCCGGCGGTGAAAGCACGGAACTGTTTTCTCAGACCCAGATCGGTGGTTGTGTAGGGTGTGTACCGGTCGGTGAGCAGGTAAACCTGATCAGTGGCATTATCGTCGCGGATCCATCTGTGACCGGTATAGCGCAGGGTAGCTGAGAGTGAAACCCAGCGGGTATTAAACCTTCCTCCCAGGCTGAAACGGTGCATGGGCAGATTAGCCAGATACTTGCCGGTAAGATCAGCATCAGCCGCTGTTTCGGGATGAAATTCCAGAATCCTGGCCATGGTAAAGGTATAGTTGCCAAACAGGAAAAGCTTTTTCACGGGTTCCATGCTCAGATCAGCCTCCATGCCGGTGATGCCTGCTCTGGCAATGTTGCTCATCCTGAAAATGGGGGCAAGGGTGTATCCGAGGTTCACTGAGTCGCCGGTTGAAAGCGGATGCATGAAATCCAGTCCAAGGGTATGGTATGCCGAAACTGCCAGTTGAAGCTTCGGAAGTATTTTTAGGTCAGTACCGGCTTCAAAATGCCAGGTGTATTCCGGTTTCAGATCCGGATTGGCTGCACGCAATCCGGTCTGCATCCGTTCTGCGCGGCAGAGGTCATCCAGAACCGGCGCCCTGAACCCTCTGGCAACGGTAACATAGAAGCTGCTTTTTTCACCGGGGGAGAAGCGGAGGGTCCCCTTGGGGCTGAATGCGCCCCATGATACCGGCTGAACCGATTGAAAGGCGAAATTGGTGAAATATTCGATAGAATAGGAGGGCTGTTCTATGGAGAAAGAGGCATCATGGAAGAAGGAGTGGTCATATCTGAGCCCGAGTACCCCTTTCCAGCGGTGGTCATGGAACGGATGCAGATACTGGATGAACAGCGAGGCCAGCTCCATGGATCCCCGGTTTGAAATTACATCGGTGGAGGTATAGTAGAGATCTCTTGCATCCACCCTGCCTGCCCGGATCTCAGCTCCCAGCGTAACCGTTTGGTCTCCTTTCAGTTTCCGGTCGGCCAGCCCCCTGAAACCGGCATCATCCCTTTGGGAATCCACTTCATAGAGTTTGTACTCTCCGTCGCTCAGGTACTCATTCAGGCGGTTGTAATCCTCGCGGAGTCCAAACAGGCTGATCTTCAAATCCCACCCTGCCAGCCTGTTCCGGTACCGCGCATACCCCTGCAGGGTGTTACGCGCCGTAAATGAGCCCTCCTCCTCATATATCCGGGTGCCACGCCCCCGGATGTCCCTGAAGAAGTTAACCGACATTTCGGCCGATCCACCCCCTGTCAGCCTGATGCCTGCCATTGCTCCGGCAAAGAAATCCTCCAGAAAAACCGGCACCACTATGGTATCGTTTTCCTTAATCACCTCATCGGGTGTGCTGATGTAGCCATCGCTTGTGCGGTAATTTGCAAACATCTTGAAATACAGCCGGTTCTTCCATCCGGAACCCTGCCACCTGCCTTTCAGATCCAGGGTGTTGTAGGTGCCATAGGAAGCCGACAGGTCACACTGGCCCGTTCCATCGATTTCATCGGTGATAATATTGATGACGCCCCCCATGGCATTGGATCCGAACAGGGCTGAACCCGGCCCTTTTACAATTTCGATCCTGCTGATCCGGTCCTTGTCGATGAGGTTCCAGTTTACCGATCCGCCATCACTTTTGTTCACCGGGATCCCATCCACCATTACCAGCGTTCCGGTTTGCGAACTGCCCCCGATACCCCGGATATTCACAATGGAGGAAGAGAAGATCCCGGACTCATTGTACACATGGATGCCTGAAACCGATGCCAGCAGATCAGGGGTGGAGGATTCGGGACGCACAGTGATGTCCTTCGCTTCGAGGGTGGTGATTCTTACGGGCAACCCGGTAACCTCCGACTGGGTAACCGCCCTTACCACCACAGCAGGCATCCGCATGGTATCGGGGATCAGTACAAAATCAAGCCTGTAAACGCCGGTATGTTCAATGGTCAAAGGCTTCTCGGCGGAAATATACCCTACATAGCTTGCCACCAGTATCTGCCGGCCTTTTTTAATCTGCCGCAGGGCAAAACTGCCATCCCGGCCTGTAAATGCTCCGGTTTTATCCCCTTTTAGCGCAATATGTGCCTGCACCAGAGGTTGGCCGTTGGGATCATACACATATCCTGTAACCTCCTGCGTGAGAATACGCAGCGGTACCAGCATCAGGACGATGCATGCGAAAATCCGGTATCGGGTGTGTATTGTCATGTAAAATGATGCCGGCAGAATGAGTGCCGGCATCAGCGATGAAGAAAAACCCGGCAGTACGGTTACAGTACCACCACCTTCTTATACAGAACCTGTGATTCGTTTTCTGCTCTGATGACCAGAACATAAATGCCCGGTTCTAGGGAGCCAAGATCCATCCTTACCTGATTTCCTCCGATGGATACAGCGGCTGCTTCAGCTCCGCGGGAATCCATGAGCACTGCAACCCCGGCTGATACGGGAGATTCAATCATAATGAAATCCGAGGCAGGGTTCGGGTACACTTTGGTGCTGAAGCTGAAAAGGTTGTCTTCGATTCCAACACTGCTGGTGCCGGTAATAAGGATGTCATCAATCTTGCAGATCCCATCCGCCAGAACGGCCGGCCCTGTGACCGATTCGTTGGAGGTCATGATCCATCGGATATAGAGCGACGTGGTGCCCGGAAGGTCGAAACTTGCCGGCAATGCAAGATCGGTAACAACGCCGGTAGTCCAGTCGTTGGCAATGGTAATGGTACCTCCGGTAATGTCAACCCATGCGCCGCCACTTTTTCTTGCCTGAATCTTCCAGTTTTTGGGGCCTGGTTTATTTCCGCCCGATGAAAGCTTACCGGAAACCCTGATATTGGTGTATCCGTCTGCCTTGAATTTCACAGACCAGAACTTGTTATCGGCTCCGCCATCCCATCCGGTAGCTGTGGCTGCAAAATTGGCAGCACCGTTGGTGTAACTCAGGGGCCGCGTGGTTCCCAGTGAATCTTCCGCCCTGACGTCGTAGCTCAGGTTCCCCGGTAACCCGTAGTTGGCCGTAAATCCGGCGTTGGTCGAATCGGAAAAATCAAATCCGATCAGGGTGTCGTTTTGTGCCTGCAATCCCATACAGGCAACCATAACAGCAAATGCTGAAAGTAAAGTTTTCAATTTCATAATGTTGAGTTTGTTTAGGTGGTTATAACTGCATTTTCATGGAAAATAAAATACTTCCGGTTTCAGTAGTGTCGGCTTCAATAACCCTTATTATCCCTTTCTTCCCTGTTGCGGTCTGAAAGGGGATAAAGGTCCCGGGCATCGCCCATTTGTACTTCTTCTTACCCCAGACATCATCATACGATACAATCAGCAGGCTGTCGTTATGGGCTGCATCATACATCTCTGCAGTTACACCGTTCACGGCCCTGATGTCGTACTTGGTGTAGTTCCGTGTAGTCCAGTTGCACAGAAACGGGTAATACTCGGCGTACAATTCCCCTGTGCAGGAAGGTTCCTCGCCGGGTGATGAAAAAGTAGGGGAGGGTTTCATAATCCCGTTGTCGTCGCGGTAATTGAAATACACCAGGAAATCCACCTTGTCCTGAAACATGCCGGCTGAATCTTCCAGGTAGATCTTGTCGGGATCAGGCAGAAAGAAATGCCCTAAAGTCTGGTTCCCCTGGTACCCCAGCCTGATGGCACTCCATTCCCTGATACCTCCGAAGGTTGAAAGTGGATCCTTGTAAATGGTAAAAGATATTGAAGCCTGCTGCCGGTTTCTGTCCATCACAGAAACCACCCATTCAGCTTCAGGTTCCACTCCCTGATAAAAGGTAAAGGTCTGATCAAATCCTTCTGAATTCATGCCGGAATCCAGCATGGTTTTCGTCTTCCCATCTGCCACTTTTTTAATGGTGAGGTTGGTGATGTTGCCATCTGCTGCTGTTGCGCTGATCCGAAACCGTACCGGGTATCCCACTGCCACCGTGTCGCCGTCGGAAATGGTTCCTGAATCAGCAATCATATTGATTACAGGGGGATTATGGGTCTCATCATCTTTACAGCTGTACAAAGCCGGGATAAGGAATCCGGCGACCATCACAATAACAGGCAGATATTTCTTCATGTACACCGGCTGGATTTGGTTAAAAATCGATATGCAAAAATAAACATAACCCCGACAATGCAAAAACTCCTTGTGAAAAATCGGCGTTACCAGATGCAGGATCAGGTTTGAACAGGAACAGGGTTAATTCTTTTTCCCTTTTTTGGGTGATTTGCCGGCAGGTTTTTCCTGTTCGACAGGAGGGGTGGTGTAGTACCCTTCGCGTGATAACGGATGGTCAAGGCAGGCCACCCCCAGGGCGGCCACTGCCGTCACCACGGCTGCATGCTCCTGATATTCAGGTATGCTCCTGGTGTAGAGATCCCGTTCGGTGTGCCAGATCTCCATGTAATCGAAATTATACCCTTTGATATCCGTAAGGGTAAAGCCCATAGTTGGTACTCCGGCAACGGCAAAGGGGCCGCTGTCGGAGCCGGATGCTTTATCCGGTTTGGGTGAAGGAGTCCTCCGGGTAAGGGTAAAAGGAATGTCGGGGTTGATGGTGTTTACATATTTGCAAACTTCCGTCATATCGTCCCACATCGAATCGCTGACCGACATCCCTGTTGGTGGCAGCGGGCCGCCGTCGCGGTTGAACATATTGGAGATCTTTGCCATCTTATCAGGGTTACGGTCAACCCAACTCTGCGAGCCCAGCAGGCCGAATTCCTCGCCGGCCCACAGAGTGATGAGGATGGTACGTTTGGGTCTGGCCCCTGAAAGCATGATCAGCCGGGCAGCTTCCATCACCGGCGACACACCCGAGCCATCATCCACTCCCCCGGTTGCCACATCGTAGGCATCCAGGTGTGCACTCAGGATAACATATTCGTCGGGGAATTCTGTGCCCGGAATGATGCCGGTTACGTTGCAATAAGGTACCGGTCCGGGCCTGAAATGGTTTCGTATGTCAAATTCAAGCTCAAAATCCCGCCGCTCCTTTGCCATCTGCTCGATGATTTTATACTGATTTTCGTCCAGTTTGATGTCCGGTACGGATGGAAGGCTGTCCCAGTGCATCTGCATGACGTTGTTGCGGTCGTACAAAGCAGCGATCGGCACCGGAGCCGACTGGATGATGCCCAGGATACCGGCTTCAACCATCTCCTTATAGAATATGGCAGGTTCATCAGAAAAAGGGAGGAGCTCTTTCCGCAGATCCACCGTACGGGTGCGCCAGAACTCCCTGCGTATTTCGTTGTTTTTCTTTTCGATTTCAAGATTGACAAGCTTCACCGAATCTCTTCGGTGGTCACCCTTTTCCGAAAAGTCGATGGGCCATCCCTTGCTTTCACCTCCTACCAGCACCCATGCCCCTTTCAGCCTCCCTTTCATCCGGTCGAATTCTGCCTGGGTTTTGGGTTCAATCAGTACATGGCCGCTCTGCACCCCTTTGGTGCCCGAAGTGTAGGCAGGTGTGGCAAAATGCAGGATCATGCCATCTTCAGAGAGCATCCGCCCGAACCAGGGGCCACGGTTAAAACCTACCGGCAGCGCTCCCACAGAATCCATCACCACTTCAATACCCCAGCCCCTCATCTCCTCTGCTGCCCATTCCGCTGCAATATCGTAGGCGCTGGAACCGATAAGTCTGCCACCGATGCGGTTGCAGAGTATATCGAGATGCTCCATGGTATGGTTGTCGGTGGTGCCTGCGGCAATAATACGTGCGATCGCAGAAGAATCAGCCTGGGCATGTGCCTGCAGAAGTCCGCATATAAAAGCAAGGATTATCAGGGTAAAGCGGGATTTCATAAAGGTAAATTTTGAGCGAAGGTAGTATATATTCAGAAAAGCAGAATAAACGTGCGGATATCCGGGGATTCGGTATTTTTCACTTGACTCAGGGATTGAAATTCATTATCTTAGCAGGAATATTAAAACAACCTGCTCATGAAAAGTAATCTTGTCATTGGGTTGGTACCTGTTCTTCTCGCCACATTTTTTTCCTGCGCCAAGGTTGAACTCCCGGTGTTAACCACCGCCGTGGTTACTGCCATTACCCCGAATTCGGCCTCTGCAGGCGGAAACATCACTTCGGATGGAGGAGGAGCCATCAGGGAAAAAGGGGTCTGTTGGAGCACGGCTCCAAACCCTACCATCGCCAAAAGTAAAACCGAAGAGGGGAAAGGGACCGGGTCGTTTACAAGCTCCATAACAGGGCTTTCGCCCAGCACTACCTATTACGTCAGGGCCTATGCCACCAATAAAGCGGGCACTTCCTACGGTAACGAGGTGGTTTTCAGTACGAGCCTTGCCGATGCCGATGGTAATGTATACAACACCGTACAGATTGGCAATCAGGTGTGGATGTCAGAGAACCTGCGTACCACAAAATACACCAACGGAACGCCGGTTGAACATGTGACTGACGATAATGCATGGTACGCCAACAGCACGGGAGCCTATACCTGGTATAACAATGATCCTTCGCAAAAAGAGATCTACGGGGCACTCTACAAATGGCATGCGGTATCGAATCCTGCAGGGCTGTGCCCGCATGGATGGCATGTTCCTGCCAATGCAGAGTGGAATGAACTGATCACTTTTCTGGGAGGTGAAACGGAAGCCGGCAGCAAGCTGAAGGAATCGGGTAACTCCCACTGGTTTAACCAAAATACCGATGCCACCAACACATCGGGGTTCACGGCATTACCCGGAGGCTCCCGCAGCGAATACGGAATTTTCGCCAATCAGGGATATTACGGGTATTTCTGGACCAGCACAACCTATAACATGGGAAATGCCTGGGGGGTCTCCCTAAGCGCATACGACGGCATTGCCACAACCCTGTATGCCAACATTGGGTTCGGGTATTCGGTGCGATGCATCAGGGATGCGCCCTGAAAAGGACAGCTGAAGATGCTCAGGTAAAGGAGAGGATCGATTTTTCAATCCTTTCAATGGCATCCAGAAGCTCCTCTTCGGAAATGACAAGGGGTGGTGCAAACCGGATGATATGTCCGTGGGTCGGCTTTGCCAGTACGCCGTTTTCAGCCATCTTCATGCATATATCCCAGGCTTCTTTGCCATTCTGTGGCTTGATTACCACAGCATTGAGCAATCCTTTACCACGAACCAGCTCAATCATGGGCGAATCGATTTCGCGCATTTTCTGACGGAAGATTTCACCCAGGTAGGTGGCCCGTTCAGCCAGCTTTTCCTCTTTTACTACTTCCAGTGCTGCGATGGCTACGCGTCCTGCCAGCGGATTTCCGCCAAAGGTGGAACCATGCTGCCCCGGCTTGATGGTGAGCATGATCTCATCATCGGCCAGTACCGCACTTACCGGCATAGCACCCCCGGAGAGGGCCTTCCCCAGGATCAGAATGTCGGGGCGGACACCTTCGTGGTCGCAGGCAAGAAGCTTCCCTGTACGGGCAATACCGGTCTGAACCTCGTCGGCGATGAAAAGCACGTTGTGCTTTTTGCAGAGATCGTATGATTTCTTCAGGTATCCGTCTTCCGGAACATATACTCCGGCTTCACCCTGGATCGGTTCTACCAGGAAACCTGCCACATTCGGATCTTTCAGCGCACGCTCAAGCGCTTCCAGGTCATTGTAGGGGATCGTCACAAAGCCCGGTGTAAAGGGGCCATAATCACTGAAAGCATCAGGGTCGGTACTTATCGAGATGATGGTGATGGTGCGGCCATGGAAGTTGTTCTCGCACGCCACAATCTTAGCCTGGTTCTGAGGGATCCCTTTTTTCAGATACCCCCACTTGCGGCAGAGCTTAAGCGCAGTCTCATCAGCTTCAACGCCGGTATTCATAGGCAATACCCTGTCATAGCCAAAATATTCGGTAATGTATTTCTCATATACACCCAGTACATCATTGTAAAATGCCCTGGAAGTAAGGGTGAGGGTCTCGGCCTGCTCCTGCATCGCCTTTACGATTTTTGGATGGCAATGCCCCTGGTTCACTGCGGAATAGGCCGAAAGGAAGTCGTAATATTCCTTGCCTTCCGCATCCCATACCTTTGCTCCCTTTCCTTTGGATAGCACTACCGGCAGTGGGTGGTAATTGTGTGCACCGTACCTGTCCTCCAGTTCGATGGCTTGCTGCGATGTGATTTTCTGAAACATGACTTTTGTATTTATGTGAATGATTGATGTTTGCGCTTTTATCGGGGCAAAGATACCGGATTTTATCAATACTTTTGCCCCATTCTTAAAAACAATGAGACATGCAGATTGACCTCAGAAGTGATACGGTGACCAAGCCCACCCCTGAGATGCTGGCGGCAATGCTGGCAGCCGAAGTGGGTGACGATGTGTTCGGGGATGATCCGACAGTGATCGCCCTTGAAAAGAAGGCAGCAGCTCTGTTCGGAATGGAGGAGGCGTTGTTTTGCGTCTCAGGTACCATGTCGAACCAGCTTGCGGTAAGGGTACACTGTGCTCCCGGAAATGAGGTGATCTGTGACTCCCTGTCCCACGTCTACCTGTATGAAGGTGGCGGGATCGCCCTGAATGCCTTTTCCTCTGTCAGGACCCTGCAGGGCGATCGCGGCAGGCTTAGTGTAGACCAGATCGGAGAGGCCATCAATAATCCCCGGGATGTGCATCAGCCTCTGACCAGGCTGGTATCCCTGGAAAATACCGTAAACAAAGGGGGAGGAAGCCTGTACGATTTTGGTGAGATACTAAAGATCCGGGAAGTATGCGATCAGCACGGGCTGGCATTGCACCTCGACGGAGCCCGCCTGTTCAATGCACTGGCAGAAACGGCACAAACGGCTGCAGACTACGGGCATGTTTTCGATTCCATCTCCGTGTGCCTCTCCAAAGGACTGGGGTGCCCGGTGGGATCCCTGTTGCTTGGTGATGCAGATCTGATCCAAAAAGCACGGAGGTTCCGGAAGGTGATGGGTGGAGGCTGGCGGCAGGCAGGCTATCTGGCAGCAGCAGGGATTTATGCTCTTGACCATCATGTGGAACGCCTTTCGGATGACCACCGCCGGGCTAAAGCAATAGGCAGGGCACTGGAAGGCAGATCCTTTGTGAAATCAGTATACCCGATCGAGACCAATATCGTAATCTTCGAGATGGCTGATGAGAAACCGGCTGCAGGATTTGTGAAAATGATGGGGGAAAGAGGGATCCATTGTGTCACCTTCGGCAAATATCTCGTAAGGTTCGTGACCCATCTGGGGTTCGATGACCAGCAACTGGAAATTTTGCTGGATTCCCTGCCTGAGGAGTGCTGAAAGCGCTTTTGTGCAGGGCAAGACGGAACCGGGATTTTCCGGAACATTTCTCCCGGTTCATATATGGTTATTCCAAAAAAAGGTAATAAGTTTGGCTGCTGCTTTTCATAATAAAATTCAATACAAAAACCCTATAACATTATTATCATTATGGCAATCAACACTGATAAGTTATTTCTGCAATTGCAGCAGTATGGTATTCATCAGCCGGAAAAGGTTTACCACAACCTTTCGTACGATGAACTCTTTCAACACGAAACAGATCCTTCACTCGAAGGCTATGAGCGCGGTTTTATCACCAATACCGGCGCCGTAGCTGTGGATACGGGGATTTTTACCGGTCGTTCCCCCAAAGACAAATACATTGTGGATGAACCTGTGGCAAGACCCAATGTGTGGTGGGCAGGTCCCGACCGTAAAGGCTCCGACAACAAGGCCATCACGACAGAGACCTGGGAAAAGCTCCTTGCCCTGGGGCAGAAGCAGCTGAGCGGAAAGAGGCTGTATGTTACGGATGCCTATTGTGGCGCCAACCCCGATACCAGGCTGCGGATCAGGGTGATTTCGGAAATTGCATGGGCATCCCATTTTGTGAAAAATATGTTTATACGCCCCACAGAGGAGGAACTGGAAACCTTTGAACCCGACTTTGTGATGCTGCATGCCTGTAAAACCGTGAACCCCGACTGGAAAGCCATGAACCTCAACTCCGAGGTTTTTGTGGCCTTCAACATCGGCAGGCGGATGGCTGTGGTTGGTGGAAGCTGGTACGGCGGTGAGATCAAAAAGGGGTTCTTCTCCATTATGAACTACTTCCTCCCCCTCCGGGGAATTGCAGCCATGCACTGCTCTGCCAATATGGGCAAGGATGGCGATACTGCGATCTTCTTCGGATTGTCAGGTACCGGAAAGACCACCCTGAGTGCAGACCCCGGCCGCCAATTGATCGGGGACGACGAGCACGGCTGGGACGACGACGGGATCTTTAACTTCGAAGGGGGGTGCTATGCCAAATGTGTCGACCTGACCCATGAAAAGGAACCCGATATTTATGATGCCATCAAAAGAGATGCGCTGCTCGAAAATGTGGTGTTTGATGCCAATGGGGCCATCGACTTCAGGGATACCTCCAAAACAGAGAACACCAGGGTTTCCTATCCGATCTACCATATCAGCAATATCGTAAAACCGGTTTCCAAGGGGGGGCATCCAAAGCATATCATTTTCCTTACTGCAGATGCCTTTGGTATCCTGCCTCCGGTTTCCCGCCTCACCCGCGACCAGACCATGTATTATTTCCTGAGCGGATATACCGCCAAGGTGGCCGGTACGGAACGGGGCATTGTTGAACCTTCGCCCACCTTCTCCTCCGCTTTCGGAGCACCGTTCCTCCTGCTGCACCCCACACGCTACGCCGAGGAGCTGGCAAAGAAGATGGATCTGCACGGCTCAACAGCCTATCTGGTTAATACCGGATGGACCGGTGGGGCATATGGTACGGGGAAGCGAATCGACCTGCCTTCAACCCGCAAGATCATCACTGCCATCCTCGATGGTACCCTTGACAAGGCTCCTTCAGCCAATTTCGCGGTGTTTAACCTCCAGATACCGGTGGCACTCGAAGGGGTTGACAGCCATATTCTTAACCCCAGAAATACCTGGACAGACAAGGAGGCCTACGATCAGGCACGCCTCTCCCTTGCAAAGAAATTTGTGGATAATTTCGTCCGCTTTACCGATACCCCTGAAGGGAAACGCCTCGTAGCCGCCGGCCCGGTGCTGTAGCCGTACAGGGATGAACTATCTTTTGGTAGAAGAGTTGTCGAAAAGCTATGGGGAGAAAATGCTCTTCTCGGGCATCACCTTTGGCCTCGACCGGGGGCAGAAGGCAGGCCTGATCGCCAGAAATGGTACCGGCAAATCAACACTTCTCGAAATCATCGCAGGGAAAGGGATGGCCGACTCTGGCAAAGTGGTGATCCGCAAGGATATTCGTATGCTGTACCTGCCACAGGAGCCTGTGCTTGATCCTGATGGCCCGGCCCTGGATGCTGTGCTTGCTTCCGACACCGAGCAGGCTACCCTGATCCGCGAATATGAACGCCTTGCCACGATCCCTGAGTCACACTGGGATGCACAGCAGCATCGCCGGTTCGACACGGTGAGTGCCCGCCTCACGGAACTGGGGGCCTGGCAGTACGAAGCCCGTGTGAAGGAGGTGCTGGGCAAACTCGATATCCACGATTTCGACCAGCCCTGTGGACAGATGTCGGGCGGTCAGCAGAAAAAGGTGGCTCTCGCCCGCGTGCTGACCGAAGATGCCGACCTGCTCATACTGGACGAACCTACCAACCACCTCGACATCGACACCATTGAGTGGATGGAGGAATTTCTGAACCGGTCGCAGCTCACCCTGATCCTCGTGACCCACGACCGCTACTTCCTCGACCAGGTGTGCGACAGCATCATCGAAATGGACCGGGGAGCCGTATACCAGTACAAGGGCGACTACGCCTATTACCTTGAGAAGAAAGCGGAGCGGGAAGCCGGCGATGCGGTGGTGATGGAGAAGCAAAAAGCGTTTTACAAACAGGAACTGGATTGGATCCGCAGGATGCCCAAAGCACGCACCCACAAATCCAAAGCCCGCATTCAGGAGTTCGGCAGGATAGAAGACAAAGTGCATCAGCATTCCCGAACGGTGAAGCAGGAGTTCTTCGTAAAGATGGACCGCCTTGGTTCCAAAATCATGGAAATCAATAATATCCACAAGAGGTTCAGTGATATCAATCTCGTGGAGGATTTCTCCTATACGTTCAAAAAAGGAGATAAGGTTGGGTTGGTGGGCAGAAATGGCTCCGGGAAATCCACATTTCTGGAGATGTTGTGGGAGCGGATGCGGCCAGATCAGGGGAGGATTGTGAAAGGACAGACGCTGAAAATGGCATACTTCACGCAGATGGGAATTCCGATCGACGAATCGCGCCGGGTGATTGACATTGTGAAAGATGTGGCAGAGGAGGTGTACGTGGATGAAAAGCATACCATCTCGGCTTCCCGATTTCTATCGATGTTCGGAATCCCCCACGATATTCAGTACAACTATGCCCAGTACCTGAGCGGCGGCGAACGGCGCAAACTGCATCTGTTGCTCACCCTCATGGAACAGCCTAATTTCCTGATGCTCGACGAGCCCACCAACGACCTGGATATCCAGACCCTTCAGGCACTCGAAGAATTTCTGGTGCATTACAAAGGGTGCCTCGTCGTAGCCTCCCACGACCGGTTCTTTCTTGATAAGATCGCGGGTCATCTGTTCGTGTTTCAGGGGGATGGGAAAATTAAGGACTACTACGGAAATTATACCATGTACCGCGCTGCCCGCGACAGGGCCCTGCGACAGGAGAAACTGCAGGCCAGGGCTTCGGATCCGGTGGTAACCAGGGAGCCACGTAAAGCCGATCCCGGAAAAGCAACCTGGAAGGAGATGCGCGAATATGAAGCGCTCGAGGCCGAAATCGCGGAGCTTGAAACCCGGAAAACAACGCTGGAACAACAGCTTAACAGCGGCGTCACCGATCATACAAAACTGCAGGCCTGGGCCGGTGAATTGTCTGAGACCCTTGCCCTGATCGATTCCCGAACCGACCGCTGGCTCGAGCTCAGCGAGAAGTGCTCCGCCTGATCTCCGGTATTTACCAGATATACGGCAAAAGCCTGAATGGAATGCGATGGGTGTATTCCCTGTAGCCTGGTAACTCCTGAAATAGTACCTTGTCTTCCCTGTATGTTCTGAAAAAAAAGATGAGGGCAAGGATGGCAGCCGGAACGAAACTCCATAAAGATCCAAGCAGCAGCGGAAACCCGATGGTTTGGATGATGGTACCGAGATAGCCCGGATGCCTTACGAACCGGTAAACGCCGGTGTCACAGACCTGATGATCCCTGTCGGTCTGGATCCTCACCGTGCTGGAAAAGTACCTGTTCTGCTTCTGGGCCACCAGAAACAGCAGCTGTCCTGCAATCGTCAGAAGGGCACCCGCAGCGGTTGCAGACCAGTGAAATCCGGGGGACCATCCATATCGTCCCGAGTCCAGACCTGCAATGATATACATCGTCAGTGTCACAGGCAGCGAAAAAAGCAGCAGGATTTTATCCCAGCTTTCCCCCCCTTGCGCCGGTTTTGAACGCTCTGCCTGCAAATCCGCCTCAGGCCTCAGAACGGTTTGCCCCAGCACAAACATGGTTACACCGATGCACAGGTAATAAATCCCCGGAAAGTACAACCACTTCCCGGCAGCAATAAACAGCAATGCCATGAAAACGAGCGTGCCAATAAGCTGCTTAAAGATGTACTGTGGTTTCATGATAAAGCACCTTTATCCATTCATCATGCAAAGGTACACTACCCCAAGGTCTTATTGTTCTCCCGGAAAAAGAAATCAAACAAATCAGCCTAACTTGAAAAGCTCCCACTCAATACTTGTTACTGTCCCCTGTCCCCTTTGCACTAATTATTCAGCATCACCGGCATGATCAGCATCAGCAGGCTTTCGGCAGGATCAGTGGGATTGGCGGGTGAAATCAGTCCGGCACGGTTGGGGTTCGAAAGTTCAACCAGCACCTGTTCTCCCTCGATGTTGTTCACCAGCTCGTACATAAACCGTGAGCTGAAGCCAATCTCCATGTCGTCACCTTCGTAGCTGCAGTTCAGGCGTTCCTTGGCTTCGTTGGCATAGTCCACATCCTCGGCTGAAAGGACCAGCTCTTTTCCGGAAATCTTAAAGCGGATCTGCTGGGTGCTCTGGTTGGCAAAAATCCCCACACGCCTCAGGGAATTCACAAGCTGTACCCTGTCAACGATCAGTTTGTTGGGATTGTCCTTCGGGATTACCACCTCATAATTGGGGTATTTTCCGTCGATGAGCCTGCAATACAGGTTGATGTTGTGAAAGGCAAAATAGGCATTCTTCTCATTGTACTCAATGGCTACGGGCTCGTCAAGATCGGCCAGGGCATTCCTGAGCTGATGGAGCGGTTTTTTGGGCAGGATAAAGGAGGCATCCACTCCGGTCTGCACGTCGGTGCGGCGGTATCTCACCAGCTTGTGGGCATCGGTGGCCACAAAGGTAACCCCCTCTTCATTCAGCTCACAGTACACCCCTGACATCACAGGACGAAGCTCGTCGTTGCCGGTGGCAAGGATGGTGTAATGGATGGCCGAGGCCAGAAAACTGCTGTTCAGGGTAATGGAGGTGGTGTTGGGCATATCAGGCTGCTTGGGGAATTCGTCGGCATCCTGCCCTGCGATTTTGAAATTACCCTCTTCGGTGGCAATCACAATCCCGAAAGTTTCAGGATGGGAGGTGAAGGAAATGGGAATATTCGAAAAGGTCTTCAGGGTTTCGATGAGGATTTTGGCGGGTACCGCGATACTGCCAAATTCTTCTGCCATATCAGGGGTTACCGTAACCATCATGGTGGTTTCCAGATCCGAAGCGGTAATTTTCAGTTGTCCTTCGGTCAGTTCAAAGAGGAAGTTATCGAGGATTGGCAGCGTGTTGTTGGCCAGGATCACTCCATTCACAGTCTGAAGGGCCTTGAGCAGGTTGGAGGAGGAGATGATGAATTTCATGGTATTTGGGTTTTCAATATGGATTAATCAGAAATTAGACCGTGTAAAAATAGGATAAAAAGTTTAAGGTTCAATACTTCGGATAAAATCTTCAGAGCTGTTCTTCGGAAAAAGATCCCTGTTCGGCAGGATTGAAGTCGGCCCTGAACCAGGTAAAGGGCTTCAGGATCTCATCAAAAACATAGAACTGGCAAAGGGTAAGATCCTTGCCATCGTTGATCAGGGCATAGAGGCGGTCGCGGTCCCACTGCAGGACTTTCCCGGTCACCTCATCGAAGGCATAGGGCGATTTTCTGCGGAAAGTGACGATGGTATGCTTCCTGTTGTCGGTGCCGGTGATGGTGAGGGTCTGCATCGGTACAGAGTTCAGGATGCTGTCCCGACGTTCCTGCGTGATATCATTGATCAGCCCCTCGTACTTGATGTTTCTGAAAGCTGCCAGAAACTCCAGCACCCTGATGGAATCGAGCGGGATGGTTACGGGCTTGTCGTAATACTGATACATGTTGAAGGTCCGTTCGCCGGTCTTCTCGATCCGGTACGACTCATCCGGGCGGCCGGGGATTTCTGCTTCCACAGACTTGATATGCTGGATGGTAAGGGCAATAATGGTGTGGTCGCGCCAGTCGCTCTCACTGGTCGAATACCGCAACGAGAGGAAGGCATTCTGCCCGGGCACGTAGGTGATGTAGATACGGTCATTGTCGGGAAGCTTCATGTAGGTGCCCAGATGATCCTGGGTGGGCCCCCCCACATAATAGGATTTCGTCATTTTTATGTGGGGGAAAAGGTTCATCTTCCCCAGTCTGATACGCGGAACTTTCTGATAGATCCGCACATACGTGTTTCTTGCTGCCATATTCGATACGGCAGCATTGTGTGCCGATTTCGCCACCAGCCCTTTTACTTCGATATTGTACAGGGTTTTCAGAAGCGACTCAATCACCACGCTGTTGGCAGTGTAGGCCTTGTTGAGTTTCCATTCACCCGGGGAGATCCGTTCCAGGGTAATGGTACGGTTATCCCGGTCGGTCAGGATGATGCTGGTGATATTGCTGGTATCCGATACGGCAAATTCAGAGAAGAAGGAAGCCTGTGACCGGCTTTGTTTCTGCAGGATTACGGCAGCTGCTCCCAGGACAACCAGGAGGGAAAGAAGGACAATGGTAATGCGGGTGCGTTTTGGCATCGGGGAATCTGTTTGCGTGTTATCAGGCAATTCGGCTGTATCTCCGGCGACGGAGGTAGATGATCAGCAGCCCTGCGGCGACCACAAGCAGGATGGGGGCGGCTACGTTGATGATCTGCCAGCGCAGGATGATGCTGTTGTTTTCCAGTTTTTTGGGATCAAGCCTTCTGATTTTGAAGTCTTTGGTTCTTGACTCCAGGAGCCCTGAGTCATCAAGCATATAGTTCAGGGCATTCAGCAGGAAGTCCTGGTTGCCGAAGAGCGTCTGGGTGTAACGGTCGTAACCCAGGGGTAGTGGCACCACCTGACCGTTCGACTCCGGTTGCGTCTGGTTGCGGATGATATCACCATCAGCCACTACCAGCATCGAGGTGACCGGGCTCCTGTCGATTTTCTTCAGCCCCACCTGCTGCATGGGAACCGGAAGGGATTCCCAGAACGAGGGGAACTCCCCTTCCAGCAATACAGCCACCGGAAGATAAGGCTCGTTGTACAGGTCGGGGTTTTGCTGCTCCAGCATCAGGCTGATGTGGATCGGCACCGGGCTGTTTTCGGTTTTGCTGTACCGGGATGAGGTGAGCAGTATGGTTTTGCGGATCCCGGGTACCTGCACGGTATCGATTGAGCTGATGAACTCGGTTTTGATGTCGTTGAGGTTTTTTACAATCGGGTGGGTGGAAACCGGGGAGAGGATGGGGGAGAAGTACCAGGGGAAGGGCCGGAATTCGGGGCGTGCGCCTGCCGGTTGGGTATTCATGGGCAGTGGCATGCAGTTCAGGTCTTTGATCAGGTTTGAGTTGAGCCTGGCTCCGTAATTGAACAGCTGCTGTTCGATCCCGAGGCTCATCCGCAGGCCCAGGGTGGATCCGGTATCCTGAAGGGAGTCGAGGCTGGCGAACACCGGGTCAACAAACCAGAGTACCTTGCCGCCGTGCATGATGAACTGGTCAATCAGGAAGCCGTCGAGGCGCGAAAATGCCGAATCGGGCCGGGCGATGATGATGGCATCGTAGCGCCGTTTCAGGGTCATGGAATCTTTGGGATCGAGCTGAAAAAGGGCGCTGCCGTTCCCGTTCAGCTCCACACGGTCCACATCGTAAAACGACGACATGGCGTATGCAGCTCCGTAGGTCTGGTATTCCGACAGTTCGCCGTGCCCTGTGGTGAAGGCCACGGTGGGCTTTTTCTCAGTGGTAAGCACCTTTACAGTACTTGCAAAGGTGTATTCCAGCTGCTGCACCGAGTTGTTGATCATCTCTTCGTCGGGACGACCCAGCTGGTTCTTCAGGATCGCCATCGGATACTCCCTGCCCTGGTACGACACGATGGCTCCCGGAAAAATGGTCTGGCTCTCTACCTTTCCCTGCCGGGTATCGGAGATCTGCCTCGGGAGCAGCCCCTTGCTGTAAAGCTGCTGCTGCAGCGCCTTGCGCGATCCCTTGTCGGGCGGGCTGTTGGGGTCGATGAACTCAAACACCACATTACGGTTATACGCCTTGAACTCAATGAGCATCTCGCGGGCTTCATTGCGAAGACGCTTGTAGCCGGCAGGCATATCCCCTTCGAGGTACACCTTGAAGAGCATCGGCTCATCAATGTTGCGGATCAGGTCCTTGGTGGCTTTCGAGATGGTATACCGGTTGTCGCTGGTGAGGTCGATACGGGTAAAAAGAAGGGAAGAGACGATATTCACCACCACGATGATGCCCATGATCAGGGCAAACTGGGTGAGGTGCTGGGCTTTATGACTTTTCAGGCTGGGTTTCATACAGTACAACGATTTTTGGGCGGTTACCAGTAGCGGCGCTGCAGGGTGAGCCGGGTGAGCATCAGGAAGAATACAATGTAGCTCAGAAAATACACCAAATCCCGGGTGTCGATCACACCACGGCTCATGGATATGTAATGGGCATTGATCCCCAGCGCTTTGATGAAAAGATCGAACCGGCCAAATAATTCGAGGTTGTGGATGGATTCAAATCCGATGTAGCTGAACCCGCACAGGAAAACCGCCAGGATGAAGGCCACAATCTGGTTGTCGGTGAGGGACGACGCGAAAATGCCTGCTGCCACAAAGGCAGCCGACAGAAACAGCAGCCCGAGGTATGAACCCAGGGTGCCCCCTTTGTCCAGATTACCGGGCTCGAGGCCAAGCTGCCATACGGCAATCACATACACCAGCGTGGGAAGGATCGCAATCACCACCAGTACCACCCCTGCCAGGTATTTCGACAGGATGATCTGCAGGTCGCTCACCGGCTTGGTGAGCAGCAACTCCATGGTGCCGCTGCGCCGCTCATCCGCAAACAACCGCATGGTGATTGCCGGAATCAGAAAAAGAAAAACGAATGGTGCAATCACAAACAACCCGTCAAGGGTAGCGTATCCATACTGCAGGATGTTGAATTCCATCGGGAAAATCCAGATAAACAACCCGTTGATCAGCAAGAATACGGCAATCACGATATACCCGATCAGCGAACTCAGAAACCCGCTGACCTCTTTTCTGAACATCGTCCACATAAATGCCTGCCTCCTGGTTAAAATGAAAATGAATGCAAAGATAAAAGTTTTTAGGGGACAGGGGACAGGGGACAGTTGATAGTCGTCAATCGAGAGTCGACAGTCGTCAGTCGCCAGAATAATCCTTCAAATCACTCATAACTCATCACTCATAACAAACTACTGTCCCCTCAGCACTGTCCCCTTTCTACTTTCGTTCCACCATCACCGGGTCGTCGGTCTTATAGCCGAACAGGCTGCACCCCGATCCCATCACCATGGCGATCTGGAGGTACCCGGAGGAGTTGAAAATAGCCACTTTCTCCCCTTCAGGCTCGTCGTCATACGATTTGCTGATATTGGTGATCGCTTCGTTGCTCCCTTTCACCGTGAGTTCAAACCTGCCCCCTTTCACAAACGACCTGAAGAGCTCCTCTGAGATATTGGTGATGGCGTTGTGGTAATGGTCGATATGGATGATCTTACCGCGGATCTCAGTAGGTGTTACGATGGGTTCGAACTGCAGGAGCCTGCGGATGTCATGCTTAGGGGATCCCAGTTCCGACGGGGATTTTCCCTGCACCAGGGCAGCAGCCACCCTCGGGAAGGTGTCCCGCGAGGGGAAGGTGAAGTAATCGGTCTCAGAAGGGATGTCAATTTCCCAGATCTCTTCCGGCTGACTGCTCCCCAGCAGTGAGAAAATCCCGTTGTCGGCCCCGATAAACCACTGCCCCTGGTATTTCAGGAGGGTATGCGGGGTGGATACTCCGGCAATGGAATTCACCCCGATGATGTGGATGGTGCCCGGAGGGAAGGAGGGGAACGCATTGCGCAGCACATAGGCGGCGTGCCCTGTATTGAAGGTCTCAATATCATGACTGATATCCACAATCACTGCATCGGGTATCAGGCTGATGAGCCGCCCCTTTACGGCTGCAATGTAGTGGTCGCGATGCCCCCAGTCGGACGTGAGTGTAATGATGGCCATAGCTGTATTTTCACTTTCAGGCATCAAATGTAACAAGAATTAGGTTGCCGGAATGGAGATTTTTGTATTTTTGACCTCCCTGATTTGTGTATGGAATAATCAATAAATCAACAGGATGGGTGAGCGCAGTATTGTGATAGAGGATATGATGCCGGTAGAGATCTTCGGACAGGAGGAGGAAAATCTTACACTGCTCAGGAATTTCTTTCCGAAGCTGAAAATCATCGCCAGGGGTGAAATTGTGAAGCTGATCGGTGATGAGGAGGATATGGACCGTTTTGCCAAAGTGATGGCGTTTATGATGCGGCAGTTCGAAGTGTACGGGGAGGTGAAGCCGGCACGTGTACGGGGCTATCTCGAAGGGGAGGTGATCCCGGTGGACGGCAACGGCGACGGCTCCGACCGCGACGCCCTGGTATTCGGCCGGGGCGGGAAGGTCATCAGGGCCCTCACCCCCAACCAGAAAAGGATGGTAACCAGCTGCGGACAAAACGATATGGTATTTGCCATCGGCCCCGCAGGAACCGGGAAAACCTACACGGCTGTGGCCCTGGCAGTGAAAGCACTGCGTCAGCGCGAAGTGAAGCGGATCATCCTCGCCCGGCCCGCTGTGGAAGCCGGTGAAAACCTGGGATTTCTCCCGGGCGACCTGAAAGATAAGCTCGATCCCTATCTCCAGCCCCTGTACGATGCCCTGCGCGATATGCTCCCGCATCAGAAACTGCAGAGCTACCTCGAAGACGGCACCATCGAAATAGCCCCCCTCGCCTTTATGCGCGGCCGCACCCTCGACCATGCCTTCGCCATCCTCGACGAAGCCCAGAATGCCACTCCGCTGCAGCTGAAAATGTTCCTCACCCGGATGGGGAAATCGGCGAAATTTGTCATCACCGGCGATATCACCCAGATCGACCTGCCCAGGAACCAGCAGTCGGGACTCATCCACGCCTCCCGGATCCTCAGGGATGTCAAAGGGATCGACTTCATCTACCTCGATGAAAGCGACATCGTGCGGCACGAACTCGTAACCCGCATCATCAAAGCCTACCATGCCAACGACGACAGAATCGGAGAAAACATGTAAAATTGCAGGGTCAACGCATGCGTTGACCCTGCAAAAAACGAATAAACGAATAAACATACAACAATGAACGCAATCACCGACACCCAATTTGATTTCCAGGGCCTTACCAATGTGTACCATGGCAAAGTGCGCGATGTGTACACCATTAACAATGAGTTGCTGGTGATGGTAACCACCGACCGTATATCGGCATTCGACGTAGTGCTTCCGGTTGGCATCCCTTACAAGGGAGCTGTGCTGAACCTCATCGCCTCCAGGTTCCTGGATGCCACGGAAGATATCTTGCCCAACTGGAAAATTGCCACCCCCGATCCGATGGTCACTGTGGGCAAGTATGCCGAACCCTTCAAGGTGGAGATGGTCATCCGCGGCTATCTCTCAGGACACGCCTGGCGCGAGTACCGCAGCGGCAAAAGGAGCATCTGCGGAGTGCCGATGCCCGACGGCATGAAGGAGAACGACCGATTCCCGGAGCCGCTCCTCACCCCCACCACCAAGGCTGCCGTTGGGCACGACGAGGACATCTCCCGCGAAGACATTCTGAAACTCGGCCTGGTGACAGAGGAAGATTATATGCAGCTTGAGGATTATACCCGCAGACTGTTCCAGCGGGGCACGGAGATGGCCGCTGAACGCGGACTCATCCTGGTGGATACCAAATACGAATTTGGCAAGGTGGGAGACCAGATTGTGCTCATCGACGAGATCCACACTCCCGACTCATCCCGCTATTTCTACCTCGAAGGGTATCAACAGCGCCAGGATGCCAGTGAACCCCAGAAACAGCTCTCCAAGGAGTTTGTGCGCGAATGGCTGATGGAGCATGGTTTCCAGGGGCGCGAATGGCAGGAGGTGCCGGTGATGCCCGCTGCCTTTGTAAAAAGCGTCTCCGACCGCTATATTGAACTGTTCGAAGGGATTACCGGCGACGTGTTCGAACGATTCGACGTGTCAGATACCCTCAGCCGCGTGGAAAATTCGATTCATCAGTTCCTGAAAGCGTATTACAGGTAACCGGATAGGCCGGATTTGCCCTGTAGTTTTCGTGTACCCCTGAGTTCCTTAAGCTTTATAAACCTGCACTTTCTGCCGCAGTCCTGATGCTGTTGATCTGATACCCTCCTGCCAGAAAAACCACCTCGTTTTTCGGGTTAATTCCGGCTGTAACCGGCAGGGGTAAAGGTTTGCCGGGTTGCAGTTTTCTTATAGCATTCAGCAAATCAGCATTATACTCCCTGAAAAAAACCTTCCCTTCGAGTTTGTATTTTTTCAGAAGTTCTTTCCCTTTCTCTGCTTCACGGTCCGCAAACATCACCCAAACCTCCGGCATCGGGGATTTTGCGTCCATGATACGGTTTTGCAGCTCCTGAAGCAGGTGCCGCGAAGGTTCACCGGTGGCTTCCAGCGCCAGAAACAGGAAAGGTTTTCCGGTGGCGGGGCCCGGGAAGACTCCGTAAACCGTGGTCTGGGGTATCGGTACGGGAAAATCCAGCACCGTGAGGCTGTCGGGGTGGATCATGAAATAGCTTCTGATGGCATCCACATCACCGTTGGCTTGTCTGAGGCTGCTGATGAGGGCATAGGAGCCGGGTCGCAGTTCCAGCGGGAAGGTGAATGCTGAAATGGGTTGGTTTTCAGGATATTCAAGCGTATTAAAGATTCCGTCTTCCAGCTTCGAGATGGTAAACCTGACGAAGTATGCCGGATCTCCCGCCTCTTTGGGGATCTTTAATTCCAGTCGCCCCGGAGTCGCCTGTGCGTCTTCCTTTCCACGTTCAAAGCTGAAGTCTTTCCAGATTCCGTTCACCAGGGCCTGCGGGATGCGGGTGGCAGGGTCGAGGCGGGCGGCAATCCCGGTGCTGCGGCATGCGGCTACAAAATAGATATCCCGTGAGGCTGGATCGGTTACCCGCAGGCTGTGCACCCCTGATGGCGTCATCAGGATGCGGCTGTAATAGGGAGTGGTGTCAACGGCAATATGATGGCGGATCCAGCCGAATAGATTCTCTGGGCCGGAAATGCCCTCCTCCCTGAAAAAATCCCAGAGCAGCCTTTTATATGGTTTAAGCAGCTCAAGATCCACTTTTGGCGAAAACACGTACGGCAGGATGTGATCAGATCCTTCGTGCTCGGGCAGTTCGGCAAGTACCGCCAGCAGGGTCTCTGCCCGTGTATCGCGGATATCCTTTTCTGTGAGGCATGAAAGCAGGGGGAAGGCCTTGCCGGGTTGGGTTTTCAGCGCTTCCCTGAGGTATGCCGTAATCTCATGGTGGTTTCCCTGGCTGATACTCAGGTATTTTATAATGCTGTCGGCCGGGGCCTTCAGTTCACCAGCCAGTTTTACCATCTGTCTTTTGTCGGGAAACGTCGCAGTATAGCTGTTTCGCAGCGAGTCTTCATACTTGGTCCGCAGCTGATGAGCCTGCTTCACCGGTTCCGGAAGTGCATCCCCTTCGGCAGTCACCTCATCGGGCACATCCAGGTGCCATGTGTCGGGCTCTGCAGGGAGTGTACACGGGCCCAGGGTCAGGGTGATGGCCGTATCGGTACGCAGGTTGTATTTACCCCAGGTGCACTCACCGGCATACGACGCATGCAGCAGGATATCCCCTTTGCCGATCGTGAGGGAGCAGGTCCCGTGTTTATCGGTGACAAGAGAGGCGATGGGGTAAAACTCGGCATAATTGTACAATCCGAAATCCACTTTAGCATCCCTCACCGGTTTTCCGGCGGAGTCGACTACGGTAACCACGGGTTGTGTGACTTCAGCGTAAATGGCGGTGGAATTGATGATGGCATAGTCGCGTTCGCTTTTCACCACTTCTTCGGCACCGTCATAGCGGCCAAAAACCCTTGTGTGCACCAGCATGGTGCGCCGGGCCGGACCGGTAAACCAGCCCCGGTTCAGCACCGGTTCGGGCTCACAGGCACCCAGGTAGTGCCATCTGCCATCGGCCCACACCTCCACCCAGGCGTGGTTGTCGTCGCTGTGCGCCCAGCGCGGCACATACACCTGGCGGGCAGGTATCCCCACCGACCGCAGGGCAGCCACTGTAAACACCGACTCCTCACCACACCTGCCGAACGCATTTTTCACCGTGCTGAGGGGGGATGAGGTTCTTCCGTCAGTGGATTTGTAGGTTACCTTTTCGTGGCACCAGTGGTTCACCTCCAGCGCTGCATCGGTCATCGAAAGGTTTTTGACCCGGTCTTTCAGTTCGTCAAAGAAGATCCAGCGCGAAGAATCGAGGTTTTCGTTGTTCACCCGGACCGGAAGTACAAAGTGCCGGAAGATATCTACGGGTACCTTTTTCCCCCATGGCATCTCTTTGAGGGTCAGTAGGCTGTGCTGCACGTTGCGCAGGAAGAAATCCCCGTCGTATTCCGCCAGATCGGCCAGTGGCATATAGGCGTACAGAAACCGCATCGCCTCCTTCTCCTGTAGCGACAGCGCTTTGGTGAACACGCCGAACAGTTCCTCTTTGCGGTTTTCGGCAAGCTTCTCCCGCTCCCTGAAATCCGAAAGCACCTGCCGGCGGTATTTCCGACCGGTGAGGAAATGATCATTGCGGCTGCAGCCGGCAATGGAAACAACCAAACCTATAACTCCGACCAGGAGAAACAGCTTGAAAATCTTTAATGTATGCATTTGGTCAATTTGGTTTTTATTTTTCACGACATTCTCCACGCCAGCGCGCTGGCACCCAGGATGGCGGCGCTGTTTTCGGGTAAGGCAGAGGGGAGGAGGGGCACTTTGTTTTTGTAAATTTCGAGCATATAGTGCTCCATCCATTTTTTTACGGGATTGAAGAGGTTAGCCCCTGCTTTGGTGATGCCCCCGAACAGGAAAATGGCTTCCGGGGATGAGAAGGCAACAGCGTCCGACAGCTTCAGCCCCAGGATCCTGCCGGTATAGTCGAAGGTTCTGATGGCTGCCTCCTCGCCACGGGCGGCCCTTTCGGCAATCAGCACCGTGCTGATTCCCTGCTGGTCGGCTGCACCGGGGTTGTGGCTGAAATAGGTCTCGATGATACCGCGGGCCGAAACGTAGGCTTCCAGGCACCCATGCCTCCCGCAGGTGCACCGGCGCCCCTCCTCCGGAAAAACGATGGTGTGCCCCAGCTCCCCGGCAAAGCCGTCATGCCCGTAGAGCATATCCCCGTTTACCACGATACCGCTCCCGAGCCCTGTGCCAATGGTGATCACAATGAAGTTCTTCATCCCTTTGGCTCCGCCATACACCATCTCGCCCAACGCGGCCGCATTGGCATCGTTGGTGAGCCAGGCCGGCACACCCAGCGCTTCCGAAATGATATCCGCCAGCGGGATGATGCCGCGCCACGGCAGATTGGGGGCAAATTCCACCGTGCCTTTGTAAAAGTTGCCGTTGGGGGCGCCAATGCCCGCACCAGCCACCCCGATCTCGCCCATACCCTCCAGCAGCCGGGCTATTTCCCCCTTCAGGGCCTCGGCGAAAGTATGGGGATTGGTATATTGCCGTGTGGCGAACTGCCCGCGCCGGAGGATCTCTCCCTGGCGGCTCACCAGCCCGAATTCGGTGTTGGTGCCCCCGATGTCAATGCCGATGGTGTACATATTGTTGTTTTTGGGAAAAATTTTCGTAGGGTTAACGCATGCGTTGACCCTGCAAATTATCAACATTATCAATTTCGATTTCGTCCAGGAACACCCACGTAGGGCTGCCGGCACCGGGATGCCAGGGAGGGCATTTCCCCGGGTTATCAATCCTGATTTCCAGCTTTTTAACCTTTACAGGTTTGTCTGGCCTGAAGGTAAAATCATGAAGGATGTATACCGATTCCTTTGGCAGGGAAGAAACGGCACTCATAATTACGGGTTTCCGGAAGAGCCCTTTGGGCTTCATGACGATTTCGATTTCTGCGGGCAGAAATATCCAGGATGGGTTACTCTGCATGCACCCCACCCGGATCTCCTGAATTTCACGCTCTTCCTGAAAGTTGAAATCCACTGCCACATTTTTCTCCCAGAAGCCAAGCCACAGTCCGTCATGGAAGTCCTGCGTACCGCGGATGCCATCGGTGAGGGTGGTCTGTGGATTTTTGTTATAGGTCCCGCCCGGTTTCAGGCTGAGGTGGTAGGGCAGCCCAACCCCGTTATGCAGGTTGTATCTTCTTGTATAGATTTCACTTACACGGTTGTTCCCGATATAGGCAGCCGCCTGCAGGGTAAGGCTGTCGCGCACCAGTAGCGGAGCGGTGTAAGGGATCCACACATCACTGCCGGTGGTGTAACGGATGGTAAGGTTGTCCTGCTCGGGGATCATGGTGATCTGCAACCCCTCTGCCACCTTCTCCGTGACAATTTTCAATCCCCCCTCTTCAAGTCCGTACTCTACCCCCAGCCCGGTTAGCATCGGGTACTGGCTCCTCACCCTTTTCCTGAATGCCGGGAAGTCCCTAGCTTCCGGGGCCGTCCAGAGGACCTCGGCCATGGCCAGGATCCTCGGAAACACCTTCTGGTCAATCACTTCCTGCGATGCACGCTCTGTCCAGATGTTGCATTCCCCTCCCAGGATCATGTAATGGAGGGCAGGATCGAGCTTTGCCGGGACCGGGTTGAAGCTGTACACCTTTTCGAGGGTGGTTTTGGAGATCGGGTAGTCGAAGTAGGCATGGCTGGTGGGGGAAACGATCGACTGGCACCCCTTTTCTGTTGCATGGATGGCCCCTTCAAAACCCTGCCACGACTGCACCACCACGCCGGGATGAAGCCCCCCTTCCGTGATCTCGTCCCATCCGATCAGGATTCTGTTACGGGAGGCCAGAAACTTAGTGATCTCACCAATGAACCAGCTTTGGAGGGCATGGCCGTCTTTCAGCCGGTATGCCTCCATCCGGCTTTTGCATCTGTCGCAGTTCTCCCAGCGGTATTTTGGCGACTCATCACCCCCGATGTGGATCCAGGGCGATGGAAATAGCTCAATTACCTCATCCAGTACATCCTTCAGAAATACAAACACCGAGTCGTTGCCGGCACAGTAGATGTCTTTGAATACCCCCCAGGTGGTGGGCACCTCAAACGGACCGCCGGTGCAGCTCAGTCCCGGGTACGATGCCAGCGCAGCCAGGGCGTGACCCGGCATCTCTATTTCAGGAACCACCACAATATGGCGCTCAGCGGCATAGGCTACCACCTCACGGATGTCATCTTTGGTATAAAATCCCCCGTAAATCAATCCATCGTCGCCTTTGCGCCAGGCACCCACTTTGGTGAGTTCCGGATATTTATCGATCTGGATCCTCCACCCCTGATCATCGGTCAGGTGCCAGTGGAAACGGTTCATCTTGTACAGGGCAAGCAAATCGATATACCTCAGAATAAACTCCTTCTCCATAAAATGGCGGCTGCAATCCAGCAGCATGCCGCGCCAGAGAAATACCGGATGGTCTTTAATGGTGAGACAGGGGAGGTTGAGGCCTGCGGTGCGGTTCTCCTTTTCCGTTTGCAGAATGATCTGCTTCAGGGTCTGAAACCCGTAGAACAGCCCGGCGGAGGTGGGGGAGGAGATAAATACTCCTTCAGGCTTGATCTGTAGCTCATAACCCTCATAACCTTCGTCCTGACCTTTCTGCGGCGGGGTGGTGATGAAGAAGATCCCCGGTCCTCGCATCACCCCTTCACTCTGCTCATCGATAAAATTGACTGCAGCTTCAGGGATTTCAGAAAGGATGAACCCTGATATCATTCTTTTCAGACCCTGTTCTCTGGCGGGCAATTCGACCAGAATATCAATTCCTGTGGTAAATAATTCCCCCGGTTGTGTTTCCATGTATACCGGTGCGGGAATGATGGCAGGCGGGTTGTTTTGTGCAGTAACCTTCAGCGATTCTGACTGGAAAATCAAAAAACTCAGCAGAAAACCTAATTTCCAGGCCATTGTATGGATACCCATCATTCTTATCTGTTTAAAGATGAAAAAAAATCCGTAAAATCATAAACAATCCGCGTCATGCGCGTTCTATTGCGCTAAAAACTATTCCACCACAATCTCATCCGCAAAGATCCACGCCTTCTCCCCCGCACCCGGATGCCACGCCGGACATACCCCCCGGTTTTTGGCAATCACCCGCACATACTTCGCCTTCTGACCTTTGCCTGATGCCGAAAAATCATGGGTAATGGCCCCTTTGTGCCGGTCGGGGATGGTATTTTTCACCACGCCCAGAGTATGGAAGATGGTTCCGTCGGTGCTGATCTGGAGGGTCACCTCTTCGGGCATGAAAATCCATGCGTTCTGATCCTGCAGGAATCCCACGGTAATTTTCTTCACCCGTTTTTCCTGCTCCAGGGTAACCACGACATCGAGATTTACCTGGTGATACCCCTGCCATCTGCCTGTGCGAAAATCGGTGCCGCCGCGCAGGAAGTCGATCAGGGCATGATCTCCGCCGGCGGCATATTGGTTAGCGTAGGGCGTGTTGAGTTTGATGCTGCGGTTTTCCGGAATCTGATAGAACCAGGCAGTAATATCGGCCGATGGGGTTTTTCCCGTTGCCAGGGCTGAGGCTTTAATCAGTGTGCTGCCCGAAATTCTGGCGCCATCCGGAGAAAAGAGGTCGGCTCCGGCGGCAAGGGCGGGATCGGCATGATAAGCAATCTTTGCCGACGGATCGCAGTGCGCAAGCCGGATATTCTGCTCCCCGAAAAACACCGGCTTCCCATTCGAGATGTAGGGTACGGGCGTAATCTGATTTGCTGTGATGGCTGTGATG
This sequence comes from Bacteroidota bacterium, assembly GCA_022709695.1. Lineage (GTDB taxonomy): Bacteria > Bacteroidota > Bacteroidia > Bacteroidales > SKPS01 > SKPS01. The sequence goes on along the minus strand of JAKLII010000009.1, from coordinate 132,439 downwards.
GGAAGGTATTTTTCATCGGTGCCAAAATCTTTATTGGGGCCCGATCCCATCAGCAGCCTGAGATCTCCTCCGGCCATGATCTCACTATGGGTGATACTGGCGCCATTGAAAGGTTTTCCGTTTAGATGGGCTTTGCGGATGTACACGTTATCGGGCTCATTTCGGCGTGCACGGATCAGGAACTCCTCCCCGTTCTCCAGGTGGATTTTCACCTCACTGAACAGCGGTGACCCAAGTACATACTGGTTGCTGCCGGGGCATACCGGATAGAATCCCATGGCTGACAACACATACCAGGCCGACATCTGCCCGCAGTCCTCGTTGCCGCACAGGCCGTCGGGCTGGTCGGTGTACATCTCCGACATGATCCTGCGGACCATGGCGGCCGTCTGGTGCTGCTTTCCGAGGCAGGCGTACAGGTATGCCATGTGATGGCTCGGCTCGTTGCCGTGGGCATACTGTCCGATGAGGCCGGTTATGTCGGCCTGCTCCCTTCCTGTGGTTTTAGTGGCTGCTGAAAACATCTCATCCAACATCTTCAGGTAGGTTTCCCGGCCACCCATCAGTGCCGCATGTCCTGCGATGTCCTGGGGCACATAAAAGTTGTACTGCCAGCTGTTGGCTTCCGTGAGGTGGAAGTTCACCTCGCTGGGTTCAAAAGGTTCAACGAACGTGCTGTTCACTTTGGGCCTGAAGAACCGGGTTTTCGGATCATACAGGTTTTTGTACGATTGGGCCCTGCGAATAAAAGTCTGGTATACAGAGTCGTTGCCCATCTCCTTCGCCATCATGGCAATACACCAGTCGTCGTAGGCATATTCAAGGGTCTTCGACACCGATTCCGATTCGAGGTCTGCAGGGATGTAGCCATATTCACGGTAGGATTTCAGTCCGAAGTGATCGAGGCTGGCGCTGTGCTGCATGGCTTTGAGCGCCAGCAGCGTGTCGAAATCGCGGATCCCTTTGCGGTAGGCATCGTAGATCACTGGTACGCTGTGGTACCCGATCATGCACTCGGTTTCGTTCGCAGCCAGTTCCCACACCGGAAGCCTGCCCCCCTGCTCAAACTGCCGCAGGAAGGTGCGCACAAATTCGCCGGTCCGTTTCCGGTCGATGATCGTCATCAGCGGGTGGAGCGCCCGGTAGGTGTCCCACAGCGAGAAAACGGTGTACTGCGGCGAGTCACCGGCATCGTGGATCTGCCCGTCCATGCCACGGTAGCGGCCATCCACGTCCGACCACAGGTTCGGCGCCACCATGGTGTGGTACAGGGCGGTGTAAAAGGCGGTGCGCTCGGCTTTGGTTCCCCCTTTCACCTCGATCTTGCCCAATTCCCTGTTCCAGGCGGCATCGGCCTCCTGTTTCACCTGATCGAAGGATTTTCCGGCTACTTCAGCCTCCAGGTTTTTCAGGGCCCCTTCGGCATCGGCCGAAGAGATCCCCACCTTCACCAGCAGTTCACTCCCTTGTATCTGTCCGAACCCCAGCCACAACACCCCTCCGAGGCTGTCGGCCTGCCAGTCGAACGGAACCACTGCAGCCTGAGCTGAGTCTTTCATCCGCACCTGCTTCACCGGCTGGCTCAGACGCATGGCGAAGTAAAAATGCTGCTCCCTGGCCCAGGCAGCCGACACCCGGTACCCCAGCAGGGTGGTGTCGTTCAGCATCCGGAACCCTGACCGGATCACCGGGTCGCGGTGGGCGAGGTCGAGGATAAGTCCCTGTTCTGCTGCCTCTTTGTCCCATTGGTAGCGGTGGATGCCGCTGCGCAGCGATGCGGTGAGCTCGACCCCTACGCCGGGGCCGCTGAGCTTCACGGCGTAGTAGCCCGGACGGGCAACCTCAGAGTCTTTGTCGAAGGGTGAAGCGTAGCTGCAAAGGGCGTTTTCGCCGGCGCCGTTTACAAAGCACGGCTCGCCGGAGGTGGGCATCACAAGCAGGTCGTTATAATCGGGCACTCCCGTCCCGCTCAGGTGGGTGTGGGAGAAGCCGTAGATTGTGTCGTCGGAGTAGTGGTATCCGCTACACCCGTCCCACCCCTCCAGCCGGGTGTCGGGACTGAGCTGAATCATCCCGAAGGGCATGATGGCTCCCGGGAAGGTGTGGCCGTGGCCACCGGTGCCGATGAAGGGATTCACCTGGCTGGTGAAGGAGGGCGTATCCTTTTTGCATCCGGTAAGGAGCGCCAGGGAGATCAGGGCTGAAACCAGAAATATTTTTCGCATGGCAGTATGGTGGTTTGCAGGTTATTGATTTCCGTTGAGGGTTGAAGGGCGGAGCCGCAGGGTGGTGCTCAGCACCAGGTTATCGGCCGAAGCAGCCTCTCCGTTGCCCACCTTTTTAATGAGGTCTTTCAGAAGCTTTACCGATTCTATGGCGATCTCTTCGCGGGGCTGGGCACAGGCGGTGATGGGGGGATCCATCAGCCTGAACAGGTCGATGTCGTCGAAGGAGCAGAAAGCCATATCATGCGGGATGTTCAGCCCCATGTTCCGGATCACCTCCAGCGCCGACACTGCGATGTTGTTGTTGGCGGTGAAGAGGGCGGTGACCCCTTTTTTGCCACCGATCATGGCGGGCAGTTCCTTCTCCACGGTGCCCCGCACGTCGTCGAACGGGATGTTCAGGATCCATGAGCTCTGATGTTTGATCCCTGCAGCCTTCAGGGCGTCTTTGTACCCTTTGAGCCTGTCACGAAGGGTGCTGATGTGTACAGGGCTGAGGGAGAGGTGCCCGATCCTTTTGTGGCCCAGGTCAATAAGATGTTTCGTGAGGTTGAAGGCACCCTGGTAGTTATCAACCAGCACGGCAGGCACATCGAGCCTGGGGATGGCACGGTCGATGAGCACGATGGGGTACCCCAGCCTTTTGAGGTCGGCCAGGGCGTTGGGGCGTTGCAGGGTGGAGGATACGATGAGCCCGTCTACCTGCCGGTCGCGCAGCATCTTCAGCAGCCGCAGCTCCTTTTCATCCTTTTCGTCGGAGCTGCAGATGATGAGGTTGTAGCCCGCCTTGTTGGTTTCGTCCTCTATTTTGCGGGCGATGGTGGCATAGAACGGGTTGGCGATATCGGCCACAATAAGCCCGATGGTGCCCGATTTACCCATGCGCAGTCCCCGGGCCATCTGGTTGGGGAAATAATTCAGCTCTTCGGCCTTGGCAAGCACCCGTGCCTGGGTCTGCTTGCTGATGCCATGCTGGTCGCCTTTCTGGTTGAGCACCAGCGACACCAGGGTTTTCGACACTTTCAGGTCATTGGCTACATCGGCCAGCGATACTCTTTTCATGCGATATGTGTTTTATAAGATAATGATATTCAACGAGAGAACAAGATTTTTTCGATTACGCGCAAACCGTCAATCTAAATTTTAGCTGCAAAAATACAAATTTTTCGCTAAAACGGTTTAGTGCGAAGTGATTTTATCAACAAATTTTCAACCGAAGGATGTAATTGTTTAGATGTTTATTTGTTTAGATGTAGAGAGGTTTAGGGGTATAGAGTTTAATCCCCGGCAATAACAAACCTTATCCTGCCATTAACCTTAGTAGCACGTTGGCGGCCGGGGACACTCCAACCTTATTACCTTATACAACCCAATAAGGTAATAAGGTTAATGATTTGTACGTGAACCCATTGGCTACTAAGGTTATTATTGTGATAAGGTTTGGTTTGGCAAACGCAGAAGGGTTGTTTGGCTGTTGGCTTTTAGCTATTGGCTTTTTACCGCCTTCTGCTGTAACCATATCACCACGAAAGCGGGGTTAAAACACTCATAATTCATAACTTATAACTCATTACTCATTCCTCTCCTTTTTCCGTGTTTCAATCAACTATACGGAAAATGAACCTCTATGAAAAAGCTGCCATGGATTACCTTACGGCGGGGTACAGAGCACCACCGCGACGTAATTACCATGCATTTCAGGTACCAGCGTGAATTGGTTGAACACCTGAAGACTTTAGGTATTGCCCGGTACAACGCTGACACTAAATACTGGTACACCGATGCCAAAGGATTTGATTACAAATCCTTTACGGAGGCCATGAGGCCGGTAGCGATGGTAAACTACCGGGAGTTGCTTCCGTTGCCAAAGCCATTGCAACGCAGAATATCAGAGCCGGATGCCGGAAAACCGCCAGCCAGAACTGAGCGCAAACTACTCAATGATGAGAACGTGAGCCATGTGAAACATTTCCGCGTCTGGATGGAGCACAAACGTTACAGTGCATCGACGGTGAAAACCTATGCCGATGCCATTTCAGGTTTTCTGGCATTTCTGCAGCCAAGACCGGCGGCGGAGGCTTGCAATGATGATATGGTGCATTACGTTCACGAATACATCATCGGCAACGGCTATAGCTTCGCGATGCAGAACCAGGCGGTGAATGCCATGAAACTATTTTATAGGGAGATCATCCGGGCAAGGATTGATATTGAGAAGCTGGAGCGCCCACGTAGCGAGCACAAACTACCGAATGTGCTAAGCAAAGAGGAGGTAAAGGCGATTCTGGACGCATTGTCAAACCCAAAACACAAAGCGATGCTGAGTCTGATCTACGCCTGTGGTTTACGCCGCAGTGAGCTGTTGAACCTTAAGCCTGCGGATGTAGATTCAAAGCGGGGTTTGCTGATCATCAGGCAGGGTAAGGGGAGGAAGGACCGGGTGGCACCGTTACCGGAACGGATCATAGAGATGCTGAGGGAATACTACAAAGGGTACCGGCCGAAGGTGTGGCTCTTTGAGGGGCAGAAGGCGGGTGAAAAATATTCTGCAGAATCACTTGCAAAAGTGTTGAAGAATGCTTTATCTTTGGCTGGGAACCGGAAACCTGTTACCTTGCATTGGTTACGGCACAGTTATGCAACGCATTTACTGGAAAGCGGAACCGATTTAAGGTACATTCAGGAGTTACTTGGGCACAAAAGCAGCAAAACGACGGAGATTTACACCCATGTATCCTCAAAACAGCTAAAGAAAATCCGCTCCCCCTTCGATGACCTTGACAAATAGACGTACTTATAGAGCGACATAAAAGGTTGGGATATTCATAAAAAAGTTGGGCTAGCCATGCCTTGTGTGGGAAGGTATACCAACCTGTGGTGGTGATTGAGGTACGTATATAAATGAGTTGTGTTTCATGCTTAGAAAGACAGTGCAACAAGTTAAATACTAAACAATAAAAGCCAACGCACAAACCCAAACGATGAAAGAAAAATTAAATAAAAATGTTCTAGTTCTTTTCAGTGGTGGAATTGACTCTACTTCATGCATTTATTATTATCAGAAACTTAATTTTAATGTCATTGGATTATTTGTTGATTATGGTCAACCTGCAGCTTATCAAGAAAGTATTGCGGTCGATAAATTGTCAAAAGTTTTGGGAATTGAAATTGTAAAAATTAAATCAAAAATAAATCTTGATTTAAAAGAGGGATATATTCAAGGTCGTAATTTATTATTATTTGCTGTTTCATTGAGTAGCTTTCCTTTCACTCAGGGAATAATATCATTGGGAATTCATTCTGGAACAAATTATCCTGATTGTTCCACAAAATTTGTGGACTTAAATCAACGTATGCTAGACTTATATACTAGAGGAAATATAATTCTTGACTGCCCATTCTTAAATATGAACAAAAAAGAAATCTTCAACTACTTTCTTAAGACAAATATTCCTGTAGAACTCACATATAGTTGTGAACTAGGTGGAGAAAGACCTTGTGGAAAGTGTTTAACATGTTTGGATATTAAAAAATTACAATATGAATCCTAAAACTACCATTTTAAAACATCCATTAGGTATAGAAGTTTCAACTCCACTTCTTATCCCATCATATTCAAGTAAAGGCTTTGCGATGCATGATGGTAAATCAGAGTTATGTAACACCATGCTTTTTGCTAAAGAATTCATTTATGAGACTCAATTATTAAGTGCTTATGACATATATTACGGACATATGCTAGATGTTATGGAATTGAATCCAACTCAATTAACAGTCATTGATAGTGGAGGGTATGAGACTTCAAATATTTTTGATTTGTCTGAAACAAGAAAGTATGATAGGTCAAAAAAAGAATGGAATATCAATTTGTTTAATGATGTAATTGATTCTTGGACTGAGTTATATCCTGCAATTGTTGTAAGTTATGATGCTGTGGAATTAAAAATCCCTATTGAAAAGCAAGTTGAGAATGCAAAAGAATTTTTTAAATCAAAAACACAATTTTTATCCGATTTTTTGATTAAGCCTATAGATGTTGAATCTACCTTTATTGATATAGATGAAGTTATTAAACACACAAAAAGCTTTGAAAGTTTTAATATAATTGGTGTGACAGAAAAGGAACTTGGAGATTCATATTTTGCTAGAATGAAAAATATCTTTCTACTCAGAAAGATATTGGATGAAAATAATATAAAATCACCTATTCATGTTTTTGGTTCCTTAGACCCACTTTCTGTAATTCTTTATTTTATAATGGGAGCTGAGGTTTTTGATGGATTATCTTGGCTTAAGTATGATTATTATAACTGTTGTGCTTCCTACATTAATAATTCCAATATTATGAAAAGTATCGAAAACGTATACTTAACTGATAATGAAATTCGAATGAGGACAATTAAGGATAATATTTATCAATTAGAGTCATTAAAAAATATATTATTGAATTTCTCTCAAAATAAGGATTACAGTATATTTGACAAATTTGTCGGGAATGGATTTGGTAAAATGATTGATGAAATAGTACAAAACACAATAAAAAAACTTTAATATGGGCGGTTCAGGTGGTAGTTTTAGTTCATATTCGAATCCAAGCGAATCTGCTAACAGAATTAGAGAAGCAGAACAAGATTCTCTTGATAAATCATATGATTCGGAAGTAAATAATAATTTAAACGATATTCTAACCGATGTTAACAATAGACCTGTTGAGGAAATTAACAAACGTTTAGAAACAATACAAAAAGCAATTGAATCCGATATTGATGGATTTATAGACCTAGTTTTTGGAGGGTCTGTAAATAAACATACATATGTAGATGGTTTAAGTGATGTTGATTCATTAGCAATACTTAATAGTGGTGAACTTTCAGAAAAAACACCACACGAGGTTTTGTCCTATTTTGCCGAACGACTACAACAAAGATTGCCTAATACTAAAATATCAACTGGAAATTTAGCAGTAACCGTTAAATATTCAGATGGAAGAGAAATCCAAATCTTACCTGCAATAAAAACAGCCACTGGTTATAAAATTGCAGCTTCAGATGGCTCAAATTATTGGTCAAATGTTGTAAAACCAAGCCAATTTGCTGAAAAATTAACTTCCATAAATAAAGCTAATGGTAATAAAGTTGTTCCAGTTGTGAAATTAGCCAAATCAATAATTTCCACTTTGCCAGAATCACGAAAATTATCAGGTTATCATACTGAATCATTAGCTATAGAAGTCTTTAAAAATTATACAGGCCCCATCCAAACAAAGGCTATGTTAAAGCATTTTTTCAGTGAAGCTTCAAAAATGGTAATGAACCCTATTTCAGATTCAACAGGTCAATCAAGACATGTTGATGACTATTTGGGTGCACGAAGTAGTACAAATCGTCGGATGGTTTCTGATTCATTATCTCAGATTAGTAGGAGAATGAATAATGCAGATGCTAATAGAGATTCAGGAACTTGGTCTAAGCTTTTTGAATAGTATGAAAGAAGAATTAGAAAGAAAATATAGAGTAATCAATATGATGATATCAATGCATTCTGTATTGCATCATCGTTTTAAATTCAAAACTCTTGTAGGTAATATATTTTTCCTATTGACTGCCATTATATTAAATGTATTTATATTCTTTGATTATGATTATCTTTCATTTACAGGTTTAGATGCTACAAATATTAAGAATATTGTTTCTATATCATCTTTCTTAATTTTTCTATTATCTGTTGTATTTATGCTTATAGAATGGTCAAAAAAGAGCGAGCAACATTTACAAGCTGTTAATCAATTATCTAGGTTACTAAATGAGTTAAGGTCAATTTTGAAAATTGAGGATTCATCTGCCTTAACGCATAAGTCAGAGTTATTTGATGAACTTTACAATCAGATAAATGAAACAATACCCAAAATACCTGACAGGAAATTTAATAATCTTAAAGCAAAGCATTATAAAAAGGTTGAGTTAAGTAAATTTATTGACAAACATAAGGGAAAACCGTATTTTGTGATAAAATTTTTATTTTTTTTCGACAAAACATTTAAAACAAAATAAAACTGAGATGGAAAATATTGATAATTTGGCTAGAGTCTATTTCATAGCTAAAAATTATGTTATTCAAAAAGGTTTTTCAGATGAAATAGATTGGCAAGAACAAGTGAGTTTTTCAGACTTAACTGCAAAAACATTTTTAAAAGAGTATTCCTGGGTTGTATTAGCCTCAGGAATGAGTGATAAAGTTGTTTCAAAAGTATTCCCTAAAATTAATGCGATTCTTTGCAACTGGAATGATCTAGAATATATTGCAAGGAATTATAAATCCTTGGAAGAGCACCTATTAAGAATATTTAATAATAAACTTAAAATCAGTGCAATATTGGACACTTCAATAAAAGTCTATTCTGTAGGATTTGAGAAAATTAAGTCTCAAATTCAAAATAAAGGATTAATGTTTCTTAAAACGTTTAAATTTATTGGTGACACAACTTGTTATCATCTTGCAAAAAATATTGGATTGGATTTTGCCAAACCTGATAGGCATTTACTAAGAATTTCTAATAAAATTGGTTTTGATTCTCCACATACTTTGTGTAAACTAATCTCAGATTATATATCCGAAAAGATACAAGTTGTAGATTTAGTTTTGTGGAGGTATGCAACACTTGATAATAATTATGAAAGAAAATTGGATGAGATAAAGCATTCCTTAAGCCATGCACATTAAGCAAACACACATATCAACCGCACGACCAAATTTGCTTAAACAGCATGTCTCCCCAACACATGGTTTGACAGATAGAATAAAGCACAAAAACACAACACGGTATATAAAACATTTGGCGGAAAGTGCTAATTTTAAATGCAGTACATTTAATAAACATCGTAGCGGTTTGATAGGTAATCGCTTTGAAATGCCAAACGTTTCATATACCCATCCGTTGGACTTAATATATTAAATCACAAATGAATCTGAATTGGAAAGATAGCTTTAAAGAAAAAAGCAGCGATAGGTTGTTTGAAATATTTTCTGAGAAAGAAAGAATCAATATTGATCCTCAAATATTTGCTGGAAATATTCTTTTCGATCGGAATTACGAAATAGAAAGACTTACAAGAGCCAAAAGTGAGTTGATTGATTCAATCGAAGATGCTTTTAGCCGGAAATATAATACTAATCCCCAAAAGATAAAAAAAGAAAATACTATCAGGGAATTGATTATTAGAAGTATAATAGCTTTAACTGTATTTTGGATTCTCATCAATTCGAATGACATATCGTTGAACTATTTTTCTGCAACAATTAACCATAAAACTGTTGCCATCATTTTCGGGTTAATTAATTTTCTACCATTATTTTGGCTTAATAAACATAATAATAAAGCAATTGAAAAAGTTGAAAGAGAAACCGAAAAGAAAAGAAAACTGATACATAAAATAAATGCGGAATTAAAATTTTAAAAACATAAAAAGTCCAACAATAAATATAGTGCATTTGGCAGATAGTACTAAAAATGAAGATGGTAGCAATTCATAAACATAGTATTAAAATGAAATAGTGGAGCGTCGAAATGCCAAACGCACTACATTTAAAACCGTTATTGCCATTTCAATGAAAACCTTCGAAACCAAACGACATATCGAAATTGACGAAAACTATCAAGGTATAAACTTGACAGAGTTTGGTTTTGCGGCTGACAAGCATTTGGACAACGACCAAATTGTTGACACCTTCATTCGGACAAAACATTTCAGTTATGTCAGTTTGAGAGACTGTATTAAAAAGGAACCCGACAAAGGATTTCTTAGACGAGCATTTGATATTGACAAGATAAAAATCTCTGATTTTAAAAAAACAGACAAAGAAGGAATATCAAAAATCCTTACTGACTTTTCAAATGAACCAGATTGGGGCGATGACAGAGACGATTTTGCGAAACTACTCGACAGGTATTTTGAAATTTATAGAGAAATTGCATACAATGAATTTTACATACTGTCAAAAGATTGGTTTGACAAAGACGATGAAAGATTAATAGAACCGGAGAGTTGGTGTTACACCTATTATTTTCTCATTATTTCGGTTGACAGAAATTCAAAAACCTTGACATTGACAGAATGGACTTATGACTGAAAACCAAATGAAAACAAAGAAAACGGCTTATAACAGCACATACCCCAAAGGCGGGTTTTCGTGCTTCGCAGACACATTTGTGGTAGCCGAAAGTTCAGTTCTCCGAATAAAGTTTAGTGGTAAAAGTCCCGCCCTTCGGGTAGCTGCGAAACGTTAGCCACAATGCAAAAACAAAGTACTATGAAAAAGCTTTTATTCTTCTTGACCGTCTTCTTTTCCTTGACAGTTGTTCATGGACAGACAAATGTTTACCATCCTTTCCGTGATTCATTTATTTGGAGGGTGGATTATTATTATAATAACTCTTTTCAATACCCCTGTTATGCTAAATATTATTTTCAATATTATTCTACAGGAGATACGGTGATTAATTCATACATTCATAAAAAAATACATAGATCATTTGTACTAGTTGATACAATATCTTGCACGAATCCTGTGAATCCTCCGGGCCCTCCAAATTCGGGTTATATCGGAGCATTGAGAGATGATTCCATAGCCAATAAAACATTTTTTGTATTCCCAAATACAAATATTGATTCACTTCTTTATGATTATAATTTAGTTGTTGACGATACAATGAAAGGATTTATTACACAAGACCCTTATGTCTATAACAAGATAGTTTTATCTGTAGACTCTGTTTTAATAGATGGATTGTATAGAAAAAGATGGAATTTTGGCCAATGCCATAATAATTACCCATATATTATTGAGGGAATCGGAACAAGTGTTGGTTTGATTGAACTGTTGTGTTCTTATGCCATTGACTTTACAGATAGATACCTTGTTTGTGTTAAAGACAGCTCAAGTACATTATTTGCTTCCGTTTATAATTCTGAAATGGGCTGTAATTTGATTGTTGGGCATGACGAAATAAATATTGAAAATAGTTTAATTTGTTATCCTAACCCATTTTCAACCAAGACAAATTTACAAATAGATGTTTTTTTTAAAGACGCGACATTGACAGTTTACAATTCGGTTGGACAACAAGTAAAACAAATAAATAATATTTCAGGACAGACATTGACTTTGCAACGTGACAATTTACCAAGCGGATTATATTTTATGCAACTGATGCAAGAAAATAAAATAATTGCTACACAAAAATTAGTAATCACGGACTGAAACAATGAACGAAGAATGCACTATGGCTAACAGGGGCTTTGTACCAGGCGGAGTGCAGGAAAACTTGAAACGTATGGAAAATTAAATAATTTTATGGACGGGTTGAAACGGCGAGAATATTCAAGTTCCGCCCGCTGCAAAGCCCCGAAACGTTGTGCAACATATTAAAAAGACCGAGATACAATGAAAAAGCTTGAGAAAATATTAGGATTAGTGATAATTATTGCTTTGCTTTTAAAACTTGTCTTGATACCGGGTGGCAGCATATTAACCGTGATATCTTTGACAATTTTAGCATGTATTTATTATCCTCTTGGATTTGCATTCTTTAATGGAATTAGACTTAGAGCGATTTTTAAAAAGGATTCATACAAAGGTGTTTCAGCATTGAGGATTATTGGGGCCATCGGACTTGGTATGGGACTGGCGGCTATTTGTATAGGGATACTTTTTAAACTACAACATTGGCCTGGAGGTGATACAAATTTAATCGCTGGCTTAGTAACTACTCTGATAATATTAATAATCGCATTGATTAAATACTTGAAATCTAAGAGTGATTACTATAAACTTATTTTTTCGAGGATTGCAATAATTGGTGGATTCGGTTTGATTTTAGCAATTCTACCTGAGTCGACAATTACAAAGATTCAATTTCGAAATCATCCAGATTATATTAAAGCATATGAGGACTATTTAAAAAATCCACAGAATGAGGAATTAAGGAAAAAAGAGGATGTTGAATATCATAGAGCGACGATGTCTGATGAAGAATTTGATATGTATATGAAATATCTACAAAATCAAGCTGACAGTGTATAAAATACGTTGCACAACACACAATATAAAACAGTTGGGGTTCAATGGTTTGCGGGCTTATAGTTTCCGCGCCAGCGTTTTTACTCGGTTGATACGAACGTGCTCCGAAAACCCAACCGTTTCATATTGTCAACGTTATAGGGCATTTTAAGTGACGACACCATGAAACCACAAATATATATATTGACGATTTTTCTTTGGCTTACTTTGTCTTGTGGTGTCAATGTTTCTAAGACAAACGAAGTGCCTGAAAAAGTTATTCCGGAGACATTATTGGTAGATGACTATAAAATCATTAACTCGACTTTTGTGCATCTGGTTTTGACTCCACAGCAAGGCGCAATAAGAGAATTTGGCTACGACAATTTCAATTTAAAGGGGAGAGAGATACCTGAAGAATATATTAAAAACATCTATTTTACAAATGTCTTGGTTCCCTTAATTGACAGTATTGTGTTTTATCATAGACCTAATAACAGCCTAAACTTAGAAGACCCTAATGCTCAAAAGTTATACAACAGGCTTTTTTCAGACGAACTAAAAGAATTGAATATTGAAATTGACTCAATTACGAATGTTGGACTTTGGAGATTAACGCCTGTCGTAAAAGGACAAAAAATTGACAGAGAAATTGGAGAAAGGATAATTTCATATTCTAGAATCATTTACAATGCTGACAGAACAAAAGCAATTTTTTATTTTCAAAACAATTGCTCAGGCCTTTGTGGATTTGGGATGTTTGTATTTGTTGAGAAAGTAAACGGAATTTGGACAATAACAAAGGAATATAATGTCTGGGTATCATAAAATAAAAACACCCTATAACAGCACCTACCCCATAGTGGCGGTTCAGTGGTTAAATCAATCTTTCTGCCTCTATCAAGCTGACAGTGAAGTGCTTCGAAATAGCCACCTTCGGGTAGTTGCAAAACATTGTGTGCCACCTGACGTTTTTGGTTTAAACGAGTCAAAAGAGCTTTTTAATCAATTAAAATGATATTTAGATGGAAAAAATAATAGCATGTTGTGGATTAAATTGTGCAACTTGTGATGCACGAATTGCAACCGTAACTAATGATATTGAATTACTTATTGAAACAACTGAAAAATGGAAAGTACATTATAAAGTTTCGGATATTTCGGCTGAAATGATAAAATGTACTGGTTGCGGGGAAGAAGGAGTAAAGATGATACATTGCTCACAATGTGAGATCAGGAGTTGTGTAAAATCAAAAAATTATCAAACCTGCGCTGATTGTGAGTTAATGGAGAAATGTGCGATGGTAGGAAAAATTCATAAATATGATCCGGGTACTCTGGGAAATTTAAAATTATCAAAACAGTTATAAGCGAATAAGGAAAAAATTGCTGACGCGGCAAATACAAAAGTATGAAATGGAATGGCGTCACAAAACAACCGCTCTGTTCCGGGCGGGCAGCAGCAAGTTGCCATCTTTCTGCCATGTATGAGTTTTCTTCTCTGTGGATGCGGACGCTGCTTCACAACCCTGCTAGACACATGGCGGCGACCGTAAATCGGTCAGAAAACCTTCATAACCATTTGTAAAACTATAAGATCTAAAGGATAGTAGAAATGACAGATTTTCTGCCTTCAATTCATGAAATTCACATCCCTCTGTGCAATCCAACTCAAAATTACGTACATTTGATCCTCAGAAGGTCGAAAAGGAGCTTCTTAGACAAATTGTAGTTTGCCGCAAGCGGGAAACCGGCAATGCGATGGACAATGTAAAAGAAAATTAAAGTAAGAAAAAAAATATAAAAGAAGACAATCCTATGCAGAAAAAGTCTTTGGTGGTAATTGACATTCAAAATGACATTACTAAAAACTACAAAGAAATCATTGACAATGTTAATCGGGCAATAGTTTGGGCAGTGGAAAACGAAATTCATGTCGTTTACATAAAGCATTATAACTTATCTGACGGCACAAGGACTTTCAAACCCAATACCCGTGGGTCTGAATTGGTTTCTGACATGAATTTGGTTTCCAACAACATTTTTCAAAAATCCAAAGGCAATGCATTGACCAGCCAGGATTTCGCAGACTTTATCAGGAAAAATGAAATAAGCGAATTTTACATTACGGGAGCAGACGCCATTGCCTGTGTGAAATCAACCGTATTCAATATGTGTAAGGAAAACTACAAAGTTACAGTCTTATCAGATTGTATTACAAGTTATGATAAAAGGAAAATTGAAGAAATGCTGAATTATTACAAAAAAAACGGCAGCAATACAATGAGCTTGAATGACTTGTTGGAATCCAAGTAAAAGGCCTGCTGCTAAAAATAGTACTTCGAGCGGTGCGAAGCCGGGCAAAGCGGGTTCCGACCTGTCGGTATTGAACAACAACCCGCCATCGTTGGAAGTTGAGCCATGTGCTTGTCGTCGTTTAGAAATGCTTTGAGGGAGGAATCGGCTGCGTGGCAGCACACTGGTAGATAAACCGGAGCATGTTGACCCCTTTGAGCCTGATGGTTGGGGCGCATTCCAGCCGGATGCGATCCAGAGCTATTATTATCCAACCCACCTTGTGGGTTGGTCAGGTTGGGTTTTTCCTGGTTTTTAGCAGCTTTATTCATAATGTGTTCGTATCTTTTGCGTCTATTTGCCACTTGCAGGGCTAAAAACGGCCATTTTGCCACCCTGGAAGTTTTGAAACAAAAATTACCAACCTCATATACTACCTATCTCAAACATGCTTACATTTGATCCTCATAACCCCGGAATCGAGGTTTTTAGACAAACTGCCGTTGGCTGCAAGGTTGACAAGATACTATAACGTTAAGATAGGAAAATGAAAAATAAACTGATAAGAAAAATGATAATAATCCTTTTGTCAATTTCAATTGTGATTGCCGTTACCGCTTTTGCTGTTTTACGACAACCTCAATTCGGGAAACAGCCTTCCGGTGAAAAACTGGTAATAATACAACAATCTGCCAATTATTATGATGGGGCATTTCAGAATATAACCCACACGCCCCAGTCAATGAATTTTGGAGAGGCAATAAAAGAGATGCTTTTTACTTCTGGCAGGAATACTAAACCCCCTGTTGAAATCCCAACAATTAAAACTGACCTTCTGTCGCTAAACCCAAGTGAAAACCTGTTTGTTTGGTTCGGACATTCTTCATATTTGCTGCAAGTAAATGGCAATAGGTTTCTGATCGACCCTGTTTTAAACAAATACGCCGCTCCCGTTGCATTTATCAATAAGGCATTCAAAGGCACAGATATTTATACTGCCGATGACTTTCCTCAGATTAATTACCTGATAATTACTCACGACCATTATGACCACCTGGATTATAAAACCGTTACCTCTTTACAACATAAAGTTGATACAATTATTTGCCCATTAGGAGTTGGAGCACATTTTGAGCACTGGGGTTTTAACAAAGATAAAATCATCGAAAAAGATTGGAACCAAACCATTTCTATTACTAACCAAAGCATGCTACATACGGTCACAGCAAGACATTTTTCTGGCAGAGGACTTAAACGGAACCAGACACTTTGGGCTTCCTATGTTTTACAAACTCCTGATTTAATGATTTTCTTGGGTTGTGATGGTGGTTACGGCAGTCATTTTATAGAGATAGCAGAAAAGTTTGGTCCGTTCGACCTTGCGTTTCTCGAAAATGGTCAATATAACCGTTTGTGGCCGAAAATACATACTTTCCCCGAAGAAACCATACAAATTGCGCAAGAGTTGCAAGCAAAAAGAATCATACCCATTCATTCGGGTAAATTTTCCATATCCTCACATGATTGGGACGAGCCTTTAAAACGCATTACCGAATTAAGTGACAGCTTGAATCTGCCCATAATTACCCCAAAAATAGGTGAATTAGTTTATATAAACGATACCACTCAAACATTTACCCGATGGTGGGAAAATTAGACAAGAGTTATGATTTGTGAATATTAACAAATGATCTTTTAAATTAGAATTGGTATTCAAAAGACAAAGGGCTGACCACCCAAATGGACAAAACAACAATGGAGACCAGAGACCATTAAAAACGGGGCGAAACCGAAAAACCAAAAGAGTAGGACAACATTGATTTCGATTGAAATGAAAAAATTAACATTTATTTCCGGAGCGTTATTTTCCAGTTTGACACTGCTGGGTATTGTTTGGAAAATTCAACATTGGCCAGGTGCTTCGATTTTTCTCGTACTTGGACTTGTGGGTTTAGCACTAATTTTTATTCCTTCCTTCGCAAAATACAAATACGACCAGGACAAATAAACACTTATAAACATAGGGTCATTTAAGTGCACTAACCAAAATAGGTAGTCCGGGTATTTTTAAGCTTTGTTTCAGAGTTGGACAGGAAAGTCGGATAAGAAAACCAGCCATAATAGGTAAGGCTGCCCCGATAAATCGGGGCAGGCATGGTGACTATCGGACGTACGATGGGCGACAAACCGCGCACGGATCGATATGGATCATGCGGATCATTTGTATAGCAGCCTGAAAGAATATATTCTCCGGGTGCAAACCATTCTGAAATTGCGTACATTTGATCCTCAGAAGGCCGTAAGGGAGGTTTTTGGACAAGCTGCCGTTTGTCGCAAGCGAAAACCGGCAATGCGATGGACAATGAAAAGAAAATGGAAGTAAAATAAAAAAAAGAAGAAAATCCTATGCAGAAAAAGTCTTTGGTGGTAATTGACATTCAAAATGACATTACTAAAAACTACAAAGAAATCATTGACAATATTAATCGGGCAATAGGTTGGGCAGTGGAGAATGATATTCATGTCGTTTACATAAAGCATTATAACTTATCTGATGGCACAAGGACATTCAAACCCAATACCCGTGGGTCTGAATTGGTTTCTGACCTTAAAGTGGTTTCCGAAAACATTTTTCAAAAATCCAAAGGCAATGCATTGACCAGCCAGGATTTTGCAGACTTTATCAGGATAAATGAAATAAGCGAATTTTACATTACGGGAGCAGACGCCATTGCCTGTGTGAAATCAACCGTATTTAATATGTGTAAGGAAAACTACAAAGTTACAGTCTTGTCAGATTGTATTACGAGTTATGATAAAAGGAAAATCGACGAAATGCTGAATTATTACAAAAAAAACGGCAGCAATACAATGAGCTTGAATGACTTGTTGGATTCTGAGTAAAAATGCCTGCTGATAAAAATAGTACTCTGAGCGGTGCGAAGCCGAGCGAAGCGAACGAAGTGAGTCCCGACTTGTCGGGAACCCAGTCCCGCACTTGCGGGATTGAACTACATCTCGACTTTCCTTCGACTCCACTCAGGACAGGCGCTCGATGCATCGCAACCCGCCCATCGGTGGATTTTGAACTATGTACTTTGCGACGTTTTTGGGTGCTTTTAGGAGAGACAAATTGCCAGCGTTCTTTGAGATTTTGATATGTTATTTGCTGGATTCAGCTGTTGGCAAATGCCTGATAAAAATTTTCACAAACGTATTCGCCACGTTACCTAAATAGGTATCTTTGCATCATGAAAGAAGAGAAATTCATTCGGGAGGTTGTTTATTACAGGAGATATTATCTGGATTTCTTTGATAGTCTGAGTCCGGAGGTTAAGCTGAAGTTCAACTGGACATTGAAATTGATAGCAACAGTTGACAGGATCCCGGTAAAGTTCTTTAATCATGTAACTTCGACAGAAGGGATATATGAGATTAGGGTGGATGTTAAAAGAACCATCTACCGGGTTTTTTGCTTCTTTGATGATGGAAGATTGATTATTTTGATGAATGGATTTCAGAAAAAGACCAGCAAAACACCTCGTAAAGAGATTGAATTGGCAGAAAGAATTAAAAAACAATATAATAATGAAAAATACTGAAAACAAGCACCTGACTTCATTTCAGGATCATCTTGATGCACAGTATGGTTTACGCGGAACTCCCGGTCGCGAAAAATTTGAAGAAGGATTCGAAGCATTCCGCCTTGGAGTTATGCTTCAGGAACTTCGTAAGGAGAAAGGCCTGACCCAGGAACAACTTGCTGTCCGGTGTGGCACAACGAAAAACTATATATCAAGAATTGAAAACAATGCTTCTGATATTCGCTTGTCGACAATAATGAGGATCTTTAAGGAAGGATTTGGAAGGCAATTAAGGTTAAATGTTGATGCTATTTGAACAGGCCACTTTTGTTGACAGAGGCTTTCTGCAACGGCTAATCAAATTACCGGGATTATGGCGTAGAACTACCTATATTTGATACCCGAAAGGCAGCCCTTCGGCGAACAACGCCGCAGCAGCAAGCCTGGGAACGTTAACATTATCCGCTATCTTGCCAGCCTGAATATGTTTGAACCAAAATTACCACCTCCCTGTACAACCCATCTCAAACCTACGTACATTTGACCCTCAGAAGGCTCGAAGAGAGGTTTTTAGACAAACTGACTTTATGCACCATTTTAAGACGACAGACAAACATTGAATTTCAGACAACAAATAGCAAAGTTTGTGACGGGAAATTTGACCACAAACCAACTTCCTGACATCGGTGTGACCGGACTTCAAGAAGGTTTGGACACGCCATCACTTTGCATATTGGCAGGACTGAGCAAAAATGAAAGCCCTTTTCAAATTGAACATTATTTCAAACTGACACTTGAAGAATTGAATATTAAGCTGCCCGATAAAAGACAAGCAGCAATTGAATATGCAATGGCTATAGTTGACGAAATTCTGGAAGGCAAAAAAGACGTAATCATTGGGACAAGAGAAATTCGTTATAATGCAATTGACAGCTACGACTTTTTCTCCGAGAGCAAGCAATATGTATACGACAGTATTGGATTTGAAACAGCTTATGGGTTATTTGACACCATTGACGAACTTTCATGTGCTAACGGACCTTGGCAAACTGAAAAGACAAACGAACAATTAATGATCGAAACTAAAACAGAACTTTTTGAAGAGCTGAAAAAGTGGAAGGACAAAATAAAAAACGGTGCATAATAGATAAGGCTTGGTGCGGCGCCAGCCAATTTGCGGATGTGATCTGAAGTTTCGCTCCTACGGAGCTTATTGGTTCCCGGGGATGACTTGCGTTGCTACAAAGAGTACGCTCCTACGGAGCTTTTTGTTTGTTGGGGATGCCCCTCTTTGCTATATATATTACACTCCCTTTGGCAGGCTCAGGGCATCGCCTCCGGAGCTGCCCATGTTTCGTTCCGGCAGACCGCTAGTAATCGAGAAACATAGAACCTGGATCTATGGAACCTGGATCCTGGATCCTTAATCCTTGATCCTTGATCTTTGACCCCACTCCGAAAATTAATGGCCGCAGGACTTGTTCCGGTTTACCGGAATCCCGCAGATTTTCGCAGAAAGCGATATGCTGAAATACAACAACATACAATCTGCGGTTATCTGCAAAATCTGCGGGAAAATAAAAAAAGTGGTTTTCGGGGAGGGCTCAACCTTGATCTTTGAACGCTTGAACACTCAAACGCTTGAATATTACAAGCGCCGCAGGCGATGCCCTGAGCTTGTCGAAGGGCGCGCCGGAAATTACCCTGAGGCGTAGTTCCGGGAACAAACCCGGTACATAACCAGTAAGCCCTGTAAGGGCGGAAGAGCAATGAACTATCCCGGCAAAGAATAAACCTTATCCTGCCATTAACCTTAGTAGCACGTTGGCGGCCGGGGACACTCCAACCTTATTACCTTATACAACCCAATAAGGTAATAAGGTTAATGATTTGTGCGTGAACCCATTGGCTACTAAGGTTATCATTATAATAAGGTTTGGTGTGGCAAATGCAACAGGGTTGTTTGGCTTTTAGCCTTTTGCGGCTTTCTACTATTTCAAAACAACAGCATTCTTCATCTGGAACCAGAAACAAGGAACCAGAAACATTTCCCTGATCCTTGAACCTTGATCTTTGAACCCTGATCCTTTTGTATTGCGAACCATTGGTTTCTCCCCATTTTTGCACCATGAAATACCCTCCGCACCGCCATTACCTGATCAGGCACCGATAACCACAAAATGAGATCGATTACAAAAGCAGTCTGGGTCTTGTCGTTGGTAAGCCTGTTTACCGATACGGCTAGTGAAATGCTGTACCCGGTTATGCCCATCTATCTGAAAACCATTGGATTTTCAGTTGTATTGATCGGGATTCTGGAAGGCATCGCCGAAGCCACTGCAGGATTAAGCAAGGGGTATTTCGGGAAGCTGTCCGATATTTCGGGAAGGCGGGTTCCGTTTGTGCAGATCGGATATGCCCTCAGTGCCATTTCGAAGCCCATGATGGCACTGTTCACCTTTCCGCTCTGGATCTTTTCTGCCAGAACCCTCGACCGTTTTGGCAAAGGGATCCGTACCGGTGCACGGGATGCCATCCTGTCCGACGAAGCTACCCCGCAGACCAAAGGGAAGGTATTCGGGTTTCACCGCTCCATGGACACGCTGGGTGCCGTAATCGGCCCCGCGCTGGCACTGGTGTACCTTTCTTTTTATCCAAAGGATTATAAAACGCTGTTTGTCATTGCGGTGATTCCGGGGTTGCTGGCAATCGTATCCTCACTTCTCCTCAGAGAGAAAAAGGTGCAAGCGAATGCCCCGAAGGTGAAAACCGGATTTTTATCTTTCCTGAAGTACTGGAAGCAGAGCCCGTTAGCCTACCGGAAGCTGGTGATCGGGCTATTGGTCTTTACCCTGTTCAACAGTTCCGATGTTTTTCTCCTGCTGCAGGCCAAACAGGCAGGCCTCGATGATACAACCGTGATTGGTGTTTACATCTTCTACAACCTCATCTATGCCCTGTTTGCCTTTCCCATTGGCATACTTGCCGACCGGGTGGGTTTAAAGACCATTTTTGTGACCGGGCTGCTGCTGTTTGCAGCCGTTTATGCGGGAATGGCGATGAACACAAACCTATACCTCTTTTTCGGACTGTTTTTCCTCTACGGGGTGTATGCGGCTGCTTCGGAAGGGATTTCGAAGGCATGGATCAGCAATATTGCCAGCAGAAAAGACACGGCCACCGCCATCGGAACCTTTTCAGGGCTGCAAAGCATCTGTACGATGCTGGCAAGTTCACTTACCGGGCTGATCTGGTTCCAGTTTGGTGCAACAACGGCCTTCATGCTGACAGCCATCGCAACCCTGGTGGTTGCTGGCTATTTCCTGTATACGATCCCCAAGCCTGAAAGCGCTTAAAGGGAAATGAGGGTTGGGGGGTATTATCGGATTTCCGGATCCCCATCTGCCGCACCTACGGTGCTTCATTCAAGAATGGTCCGTTTTGCCGTGGGGTTATGTCCCCGGTTAGTACCTGTCTGCCCTTCGGGCATAAGGTTATACAACCTATTTCAAACTTTCGTACATTTGATCCTCAGAAGGCCGGAAGGGAAGCTATTAGACAAACCTGCATCTGAGGTCAGCTTAAAAGACGGCATCAAGGAATTGACATAAAACAAAATCAATGGACGAATTTCATCAGATAAAATACATAACCGAGCAACTCATTGAGAAAGGTAATTTCAGTATAGTTGACTCAGCTTTTTCAGCGGACTATGTAGCCCATGCCGGCGATAAGACCCACAAAGGACACAAATTCATCAAGCAATTTACCAAACAATTAAGGACAGCTATTCCCGACATTAAGATTGAAAAAATTGAGCTCATATCGCAGGCTGACAATGTATTGTCCTGGCAAAGAACATTAAGTGGGATCCATAAAGCCAACCTGAAAGGAATTCCTGCAACTCATAAAAAAGTTAAATGGTACGAAATCGTTGTTTCCCGTTTCGACAAAGATAAAATAGTTGAAGAATGGGTGGCGTCGGATCTGGCTTTGCAATTGATGCTGAAGCAACAATAACAAAAGAAGAAAGCCTGACCGCCTGCCCCACGAGCATATGGTTATTCAACCAACTTTATGGGCAGGAGGGCAGCAAACTCCGCTCCCGGAACTCCGCTACGCTTCGCTTTTTTTGAGCTCACATACTGAACATCAATTTTTTACACTACCTTTGTAAAAGTGTAACTGACAACATGCTGCTAAGTAATGCAATATTATTACGGACATTTTTTAAACCATAGTGCTGGCCGAATGAATTAAGTATTCAGATTTAATAACAATTAAAAGCAGGAATTGTATGAATAAACATAAAAAAATGATTTTGGGATATATTGCCGGTGGATTACTGGTTATAGGCCTGTTACCTTTATTTATTTTTGTAATTACTTCGTTATGTGACAAATGGTTTAGAATTGAGGTTATCCAGAATCCGGTTATCAGATGGGTTATTATCATAATATTGCTGATAACAGGAGCAATATATGGGATTTGGTCAATAGTTATTCAAAACATTGTTGGAAAGGGTGGCCCTCTGGAAGTGGGAAATTTGGAAATAAGCCCTAAAACAGAGAATCTGGTTGTATCAGGACCCTATAAGAACACAAGAAATCCCATGCTGTTTGGAACTTTTTTAATGTATCTTGCTTTCGCACTAATGATTAATTCATTAACCTCTGTCATAATAGTAGGTGCATTTATTGTTTTCATGTTGACTGTTGTTGTGAAAATGGAAGAAAAGAGATTACTAAAGGATTTTGGAAACAGATATGAAGAGTATCGAAAGAAAGTCTCTAAATTCATCCCATGGTTTCAAAGAAAAATCCAATAAAAAGACCAACGATGGATGGATCCCTATCTGCCGCTGCTGCGGTGCTTTATTCCAGCGTGGCTTGTGTTGCCGAAGGACGATGTTCCTGGTCAGGATCTGACTGTCTTACTGGCATAAGGTTATTCAACCCACTTTGTGGGTTGGAAAAATTTTGGCAGATCATTTCCTGCAGACAAATTTTGGGCATCGGTTGATACAATGCATCGCAAACCTTCCTACATTTGATACCCTGAATATGAAAAATGGGTATCCGGACATACAGGCTGTTCTGTTGTATGCTGATTTGTCGGGATATAAAGCAACATATACAGGTATCTAAATCCAATCCGGCAACTATGAAATCATTTCCTCCATTCAGCCTAAGGTTTATTTTGGGCATTTCCCTGATCATTTTTGCAGGATGCCAGAAAACGGATGACGATCACAAACCGGCCATTCAGGAAAGGATCCGGTATTATGTGACCAGCATCAGGCCCCCAGTGCCGGTAAAGGGGCTTACCTTCCTTGACGTGATTCCCTGCCTGCAAACCACTGAATATACATGTGGCCCTGCAGCAGTCGTTACCTTGTTGTCATATTACGGAAGGAAGGGAGATGAAATGACGATTGCATCAGAAATGGGAACGAGCACCATTGCGGGAACCCGCCCTGAGCAAATGGCAAACTGGCTTAGCAACAATGGCTTTGAGGCCACATGGCACCAGGAAGGATCTCTTGAAATGCTTCAGGAGAACCTGAAAAACGGTATTCCAACCCTTGTGGAATGGAGCGACTGGGGAGGTCATTGGGTACTGGTAGTAGGTTACGACATCCGGAATCAGGAAGATATCATGGACGATGTAATCATTTTTGCCGATCCGTACGATTATCACGATGACAATCCCGATGGTATCACATGGTTCAATGCTCAGCGCTTTTACTACATGTGGTACGATGCGCTTCTTTTCGGCACCGTGATGAAAAGGATTTATATCTCTGCAAAACCGGTGTAACAACTCAACCCATGCCGGGTCAACGCATGCCGGGTCAACGCATGTGTTGACCCTACAGAACGAAAAACTTCCTAAACATTTATACATTATCTTTGTATCTGTAAACCAACCTCTAACCACTATGAAGAGAACCGTTACCCTCGCTATGCTGCTGGTTGCATTTCTTGCACCGGCCCTTTTGCTGACCGCGCAACCCTGTGCTGATTCCCTGAATATCTACACTTTCTATTACCAGGGGCGTAAGTATGAAATTGTGAAGGAGCTGAAAAGCTGGAACGATGCCGCTGACTGTGCGGTGGAGAGGGGAGGATACCTCGTGCAGATCGGCTCGCAGGAGGAACAGGATTCGGTATATCATGCCATTACCGTGGGAGCAGCGATTTCCAATACCTTTGTGACCGTTCCCGATGGGGGTGGTGTGGCCTATATCTGGATCGGAGCCACCGACAAGGCTACTGAAGGCACCTGGTTGTGGGATGGCAACAACGACGGCAACGGAACAAACTTCTGGACCGGACAGGGTGCTGCCGGAGCCGGCGGAGGTGCTGCCGTGGGTGGTGCTTTCGTGAACTGGGGCGGAAAATCTGCCAGCACGATAAATGAACCTGACGATTACGCCAACAATCAGGATGCAGCGGCCATAGGCCTGCGGGGCTGGCCGGGTGGATCGGGCGCCCTGGGCATCGCCGGCGAATGGAATGATATCGCCCTCACCAACGCTATCTACTCCATCATCGAGTATGATTCCTCAATCGGAATTAATACCTCCGGCTCTGTTTCCGGCCTTCAGATTAAGCTGTATCCAAACCCTTCTGCCGGAAACATTGTAAACCTCCAGATGGTCCCTGCAGAAACAACGGTCTGCAAGGTTGAAATCTTTGCTGCCGATGGCAGGCTGGCAGCCTCCTTCAGTCCGGCTGAGGTTCAGGATATGAGTATTCCCGTTGGGGCTCTTTCCCGGGGTGTTTATCATGTGAAAGTATTTACCAGCAGCGGCTTAACACTGTCTGCCCGATTGATCCGGATGCCCTGAGGCATCCCGTTCTTTCGTCGGGAAAATCCGCTGAACCATCCCTTAAATGCGGGTATTTATCTGCATAATGCCCGTGATATTACCTTTGTGTTAATTTTGTGCGCACTAAAACGTTTTACAGGTGATTTACTGATAAGCTTGCGCTTAAATCCTGTAAGACACAACACTATGAGAAACAACAATATGCGACTAAAACCCGGGAATTTTTCAGCCTTTCTGGCCCTGTGGGCCTGTTGTTTTGCAATGATGGTTCAGGCCCAGGCTCCCTGGGGCGACTATACCCTCTACTCACCGCAGAACTCTAATAAAGCGTATCTGCTTGATTTGTCCGGAAATATCTTTAAAACATGGACTTTTACCTCAAGTCAGAAGACAGCCTACGGCATTTATATGGAGCCGGGTGGAACCATTGTAAGGTCCCTTACCGGCAACAATTCATCATTCAACGGAGCTGCTGCCATGAGTGTATCGGTGCAGAAGGTTGATTACAACGGCAACGTTACCTGGACCTACACCCACTCATCCACGACCTACGTTTTGCACCACGACATCTGCCCCATGCCCAACGGCAATGTGCTGATGATCGCCTACGAGTCGAAAACCGGCACCCAGGCGCAGCAGGCCGGTTGCTCCCTCAATACTACTATCTGGTCAGAGAAGATCATTGAGGTGCAGCCCACCGGTGCCACCACCGGCAACATCGTATGGGAATGGCATCTTTGGGAGCACCTGTGCCAGAATTACAATGCCACCAAGGACAACTACGTGACCTCCATTGTCAACAATCCACAGCTTATCAATATCAACTACAACATCCAGAAGGACTGGATGCACATGAACGGGGTGGATTACAACCCCACCCTCGATCAGATTACCTTCAGCTCGCACAACCTGAACGAGATCTATGTGATTGACCACAGCACTACGACGGCAGAAGCAGCAGGACACACCGGAGGCAATGCCGGCAAAGGGGGTGATATTCTGTACCGGTGGGGTAATCCGGCAGCCTACGGGGCTACCGGCACCAAGATATTCAATGTGGTGCATGATGCCCACTGGGTGCCCGTGGGGTATCCCAGGGGAGGTTGCCTCGGAGCCTTTAACAACAAGGGGGGTACCGGCAACAAGACAGCCATCGACGTGATCCAGCCACCGTACAACGGATACAATTATACCCTCACTCTGGGTTCGGCGTACACACCATCCACCTATACCTGGCGGCACACCTACTCGGGTTCAGCTTCACAGAATCTGGGCAGCTCGCAGCAGTTGCCCAACGGCAATACATTCATCTGCATACCCAATTCCGGCTATTTGTATGAGATTGACTCGAACCAGACCGTGGTATGGTCAAAAAGCACTGGCAGCAACATTGCCAAGGCTTACAGGTATGCTGCTTCCTACCTTACCGGTATTTCGGCCACTGTCTCCGCAACCCCCAACGTTATTTGCACTGGAGCCTCTGCCCAGCTGAATGTAACAGCCTCCGGAGGAAGTAATTACACCTATTCCTGGGCGTCGTCGCCTACCGGTTTCACCTCTGCCCTGCAAAATCCTGTGGTGACACCTTCTGTCAGTACCACCTACTCGGTTACGGTTACCAGCGGAACCTACACTACAACCGCTTACGTGCCGGTTACCGTGAACCCTTTACCGGCAGCACCCGTGATCTCACAGGTGGGAAACTCCCTGAGTTCGACTGCCGCCAGTCAGTACCTCTGGTATCTGAACGGTGCCCCTGTGTCAGGCGCCACAGGACAGACCTATACTCCTGCCCAGAACGGGAACTACCAGGTAAAGATTACTGATGCCAACGGATGCAGTGCAATGTCGGCCGTTTACTGGTTTGAACTTACCGGAATCGTGGATATTTCAGATGACGGACGTACATTTGTATATCCGAATCCAAGCTCCGGCATTTTGCACATTTCCGGCTGGAAGGAAGGATCTGTTGTTTTAATCACCGATATACACGGAAGAACAACCCAAAGCCGAATCATGAACCAGGTCATCAACCTTACCGGTTTCCCAGAGGGGCTTTATCTGATGCGCAATGCAGATGATCCTGATGCCTGGGTGCTGCGGGTCGTGATCCAGAAATAGAACCACGATGAGAAGATTTAAAGGAATTATTTTACTGGCAGTTACATGCTTATTTCTGCAGGGTGTAACAGGGCAGAGCGCCTTTATCAACTACACCACTGCTGACGGGCTGCCCGATGATAATGTAATGGGTGTTACGGTAGATTTCAACGGTGACAAATGGTTTGCCACCCAGGCCGGGGTTGCCAGGCTTGCCGGCACCACATGGACGGTGTGGACAACCAGCAACGGGCTGGCAGATAATTATATCAAATGCATCTCGGTAAGTACCAACGGATATATCTGGGCAGGCACCGATGTAGGCGTTTCGGTATTCAATGGCACTACATGGACCAACCTCAATACCACCAACGGTTTGGTAGACAACATGGTAAACTGTATCTACGGAACCGACAACGGCGATGTTTGGATTGGCACCACCGGAGGATTGTCGAAATACAGTGGCGGCACCTTCACTAACTATACCACCACCAGCGGGCTTCCTTCCAATATGGTAAGCTGCATTGCAGAAAGCATTTTCCCCACAGCCGATCTGTATTTCGGAACCTGGATGGGAGGGCTGGTGAAGTACAATGGTACCACTTTTACCACCATCAACGCAGCCAACAACGCCCTGCCCGACGACAACATCACATGCCTGGCCATAGATTCAAACGGATACAAATATGTGGGTACCTACTTTGGCCTGGCAAAACTGAATCCGCAGAACCAATGTATTGATACCCTGTTGCATGTCGATGGCTTGCTGAACGAATACATCCGGGATGTACGGATTGCCGGTATCTACGGAATATGGGTCGGTATGTTTGCCGACTACATTCAGGAGGGAGGTATATCGATGATGAGCAACGGAAACCCGGCCGGGGTGTTCACCTATACTCCGGCGCACGGACTGGTTTCGGTATTTGTCAATTGCATCGCAATTGACCTGAATAATGATGCCTGGATCGCTACCGGGAGCGGCGTTTCGAAGTTCAGTTTCAACCAGTTGTCGGTTGATGCACCCGAAATGCCGGTATCCGGAGCCTTTTTCTATCCGAATCCGGCAAAAGAGCAGCTGTACCTGCAGCTTGACGGACATAGCCGCGGCATCTGCAGGATCACGGACCCAGCCGGCAGACTCATGCTGGCACAGGAAGTGGGCCCGGAGCAGCAAACCCTGTACACCGGCAATCTCAAGCCGGGTGTTTACCTGGTGGAACTGACGACCAACGCTCATACCTCTTCCGGGAAACTCATCATCCAATAAGAGGTGCCGACGACGTTATCCTACCGGTGCAGCATCAGATTCATCCCCAGGGTTTCCCTGCTGATGCTCCTGTTGTTTGGGATAACGGTTGGTATATGGGCACAGACTCCATTGTATGATCCTGCCACGGTGCATGAAATCAGGATCAGGTTGCCCCAGCCCGGGTGGCGGCAAACCCTCGACAGCCTGATGAAGGCAGGCAACGACACCACCCGGATTACCGGCGAGGTGACCATTGACGGCAAACACTATACAGGTGCAGGGATCCGGTTCAAGGGATTCAGCTCCTGGAACGAGGGGGAGATCAAGAATCCGTTCAATATCGAGCTGGATTACCTCATCAGCAATAAAAACCATCAGGGATACAAGAAGTTGCGCCTGAGCAATGTGATACACGACCCCTCCTTTGTACGGGAAGCATTGTCGTACCGCATTGCACGCGATTACCTGCCTGCCCCGGAAGCTGCGTTTGCGAACCTGTGGGTGAATGACACGCTGATCGGAGTTTACTCCCATGTGGAGTCAGTTGATGACGTATTTATGGAGAAGCACTTCGCAAACGAAGAGGGTATCCTGATCAAAGGGAGCCCGCAGAAACTGGTTTTTCCTTTCGGACAAAACGCCAACCTGGCATTTCTTAGCAACACCGACAGCCTGGCCTATGCCCCGTTTTACGAGCTCCAGTCGGAATACGGGTGGGAAGAACTCATGCGGTTCATCAATATAATGAATAATTACCCGGATAGCATCACCAGTGTGCTGAACGTGGACCGGACCCTCTGGATGCATGCCTTCAATTATGCGCTGGTGAACCTCGACAGTTACCTGGGGTATGCCCAGAATTATTATCTGGCGATGGACCGGAGCGGAAGGTTCAATACCATCCCCTGGGACCTGAATATGTCGTTCGGCAGCTTTCGCTCATCCGATGGTTCCACCCATTTCAACGGATTAACCATTCCACAGACGAAAACCCTTGATCCGTTGCAGCACCTGAGTTTCAGCATAACCCCCAGGCCACTGGTCACCCAATTGCTAAAAGACTCCACCTGGCGCAGGATGTATATGGCCCATCTGCGTACGATTATGCAGGACTGGATCGGAGGAGGAAGGTATCTGCAGGTGGCGGATGCCTACAGGTCCCTGATAGATTCCTTTGTGCAGGCTGACAGCAACAAGTTTTACAGTTACAGCGATTTCCTCCTGAATCTGGATACCACGGTTGGTGGAACAGGTGGGATGGTCCAATATGTGGGCATCAGAGAGCTGATGGAGGCCCGGCTGGGCTATCTGGCAACGGTTCCCGGTTATGCCGGTGAACCAGAGTTTTTTGGCGATCTGTTCGATCCGCTGCCTCCGGTTATTGGTGATACCGCATGGATATGTGCCAGGGTCCCGGAGGATGCGGAGGTCTGGTTGTTTGCCAGGCAGTCGGACCTCGGGATGTACAGGAAATACCGGATGTACGACGACGGACTGCATCACGATGGCCCTTCCGGCGACGACCTTTATGGCGCAGGGGTGCTGGTGGAAGGCAATGTGATAAAATATTACTTCTATGCCCAGAACGACAGTGCCGGTACATTCTTTCCGGAACATGCCGAACGTGATTTCTTTGTCTATTATCCGATGGCATGCAAAGATTCTCTGGTGATCAATGAAATTGCGGGGGAAACAGTTATGCTGCCGGGTGAAATACCTACTTTTGCGTTCACCTGGGTTGAGCTTTTCAACAAATCAATGGACACCCTCTCCACCGAAAATCTCTATCTTTCCGATGACATTACCGGCGCCGGAGGCCTGTCCCTGGGCCGGAGACTGATTCCGCCGGGCGGTTATGGTGTTGTCAAGGCAGGTGGCTCCACCGCTCCTCAGGTCAGGTTTCCCTATCTCGACGGTGTGCAGGCCGGCTGGATGGGGCTTTCTGACAAGCTGCTGAGTAAAGTGGTTGATTCCACACGGGTTCCGGCGATGGCGGGCGATTTCACATGGGGGAGGTATCCGAACGGCTACGGCCCTTTTGCACTTATGGAAGCCACTCCTGCTAAAAGAAACGAAACCGGAATTACCCATACCACTGCTCTGGGACTATACCCCAACCCTGCTTCCGGCAATTCTGTGGCGGTGTGGACAGGGCATGGCGGAGCCTACACCCTGGAAATCCATGACCTGACCGGCAGAAATATTTTTATGATCCGGAGCAACGATTATGGCATCGGCAAAACCGTACTGGCAGAATTGCCCCTGGATCATCTGGACGCAGGTACCTATCTTGTATCCGTGACCTATACAGGAACAAAATTTCAACAAAAACTCATCGTACAATAAACGGCACATCAATATAAAAATCAAAAAACCATGAAATACAGGAACTTAACGGCAATTGTTCTTATACTGGCCACACTTACAATCGTACCAGGCTGCGAAAAACCTGAGGGGGAGGGGGGGCTTGCCACCATCCGCGGAAGGGTTCTGGTGAAGCATTACAACAGTTCATTCAATATACTTGAAGAGACGTATTATGCACAGGATGAGGATGTGTTTATAATCTATGGTGATGAAAAATCTGTGGGCGACCGGGTGCGCACCACCTACGACGGATGGTTCGAATTTCCATGGCTCAGGCCCGGAAAATACATGGTATATGCCTATTCAAAAGATTCGACCCTCCAGACCCAGGCTAAGATACCGGTGATCAGGGAGGTGGAGATTACAGACACTAAGCAGCAGGTGGAAGTTCCAGAGATCGTAATCTTTGAAAGTAATTGATAAATATCATATAGTCATATTATTACGGGTATGAGAAAAAAAATGCTTTGGTGGGTGGCAATCGTCCTGATCCCCATGCTGGGGGCAGATGTTCCGGGAGAAAATGCACCTTCGGGTAAACTGAAATCGGTTACGGAATGGGTTACGGAGGAGGATAACGGTAAAAATATTACGTATAAGGATGAATATGAGGAGTTTGACCGGCACGGAAACCGTCTTTCATACATCAATTATAAAAAGGATGGCACTATCTCAGAAAAGGAGAATATTGCCTATGACAAATTTGGCAACAGGGTGGAGGTGATACGGTACGAGATGAAAAAATCCCAGCCGGCCGGTGATTCCTATGACAGGAAAACGTACAAGTACAATTCCTTTAAGCAGAAAACAGAGGAGTGTGATTACAACCGGGCGGGGGAGATAAAAACCAGGACCAGGTATTCCTATAATAACCAGGGGAAGAAATTTCAGGAAGAGGTTTTTGATGGCAAAGGGAAGCTGAAGAAAAAAGTTGTGATAACCTTCGATGCCCGGCAGCACCCGGTACAGAAGGTTACCACGAACGAAAAAGGAGAGACGACTAAGCTACAGAAATATACCTACGAATATTTTTGATAATCAATTTTTTGAAGGCACATACAGACATATTGAACAGGTTCGCTCCTGTATCGCTGAAGGAGGCGGACAGGGTGAAACTCCAGGACAGGGTTGAGCAGAAGTACGTGTTTCACGAATCGTTGCTCAGGGAAGTGCTCACAGGTGCAGGGGAAGGGTATGATGTGCTGGAGATCGCAGGCAGGCGGGTGATGGAGTATGAGACCATCTATTTTGATGATGAACACTTCAGTTTGTACTATCAGCATCACTTCGGTCGGGCAAACCGGTTTAAGATCAGGATACGGAGTTACAGGGATACCAGCACCGCTTACTACGAATTCAAGCGGAAGAACAATCACAGAAGAACCATCAAGGAGCGGATACCATGTTTGCTGGAAGCCCCTGATGCCTTATCGGCTTCGCATTTTACGGATATCAGCGGGGTCCCGCTGAAGTCCACCGAAGAATTCCGTCCGGTAGTGAAGATCTGGTACCACAGGATTACACTGGTATCAAAAACAGGTTCGGAAAGGATCACCATCGACGCCGGTCTTACCTATATTTCCCCCGAAAATGGAATAAGGGAGTTACCTGTTTGCATTGCAGAAGTGAAGCAGGAGCGGAGCGGCATCTCCCTGATGGTATCTGCACTTCATCGCCTGCATATTCATCCGCTGAAATTCAGCAAGTATTGTTATGGCGTAAACCTGATGTATCCTGAGCAGAAGAAAAACAACTTCATACCCCGGAACCGCAGGATCGAACGAATCATTCATCAAAAACCCACCAGATTATGGGCATTATCAGAAAACTGATTTTTTACACGGCCATCATAGCCACTTTGGTCACCCTGGCGCCGGCCTCACTGGCATTGGCGCAGGACTCCGGAGGCTCCTCCATGGCATCGGAGTTACTGGACGATTTAACCACAGATGATCAGGCAGATGATCTGACGAAGGACAAGGACAAGGTCAAAGACAAGAAGAAGGTGAAGCTGGAAGACGATGTGAACATCAACCTCCATTTTTTTATCAGCATGGGGATCAATATGCTGGCAGTGCTGATCCTCATACTGCTGGTCTATTATCCGGGCAACCGAAACACGGGGCAGATATTCACCTTTGTACTGTTCAATGTGGTGATTTTCATTCTGACGTATGTGCTGAATGAAGTAAAGATCTCGATGGGAGCGGCCTTCGGTTTGTTTGCCGTTTTTTCGATGCTCAGGTACCGCACCAGAAGTATTTCCATGAAAGACATGACGTATCTGTTCATTTTCATTGCACTCGGACTGATCAACGCCGTGCACCTGAAATACGGGGTGCTGGCATTTATGAATTTCTTTGTGATTGTTGTGACGTTTGTGCTTGATTCCAACCTGATTTTCCATCCTGAAGGTTCAAAAACGATCCAGTACGACAATACAGAGCTCATCCGCCCCGAGAATCATACCTTATTACTACAGGATCTCAGGCAGCGAACCGGTCTGGAGGTTACCCGTTTCAGGATTGACCGGGTAAATTTCCTCCGTGATTCGGTAAGGATCACCGTATTTTACCGTGAAACCCCGGGGGGTATCTACACTCCGAAAAACGGAAAGACCCCTTGAAAACTAAATTACTCATCCTGTGTGCCATAGCGGCAGTATGTTTTTCCGATAGGCTGCCTGCACAAATCCGTGATGCGGGGCTCTGGGCAGAGGCGGAAGGGGAGTTCCGGCTTAACCCTTTCTGGACGGCTGAGGCTGTGGCGGAGCTGCGGTTGCATGAAAATCTGACTGAGGCAGGGGCTTTCATTGCAGAAGCCGGTTTGCAAAGGTCGCTGGGAGAGCGCTGGCGGGTCGGATGTGGAATGCGTATGACCCTGAACCAACAGCTTGACCGCACCTTTGAATTCAGGAACCGCGCCTATGCTGATGTGCGATACCGCTACAAAATGAGCAGGGTTGACATTACCGGCCGGTTGCATTACATGCAGCAATCGGAGGGTTGGCTTTGGGATGACCTCAAGCCTGCTGCCGATCACTACCTCAGAGCGGGAGCCGAATTAAAATGGAAATTCACCTCCGCCATCCGCCCTTTTCTGGCCGGTGAAATCTATTACCCCCTCGCCTTCAGCCTGATGCCGTATCCCGATAAGGTCAGATGTCGGGCCGGATTTGAATACAGGCTCAGTAAGGTGCATGCATTCGAACTGGGTTTCATGTGGCAGCAGGAGTTGAATGTACCGGAACCAGGAATTGATTATGTGGGTTTTGTGGGCTATTCGTTTGCTCCCCGCTGGTAAAAACCACGCACATCAGGCACTATACTCCTTCAGCATATCCCTCATGCAAAAACACAGAAAGCTCAGAAACATAAGCATCCACCTGGTGGTCTGGGCTGTTGCCACGCTGTTTCCGGCGTACCTTCTGTATATTTCATACGGTCCCGGCAGAGGATTCATGATAAACATCCTGCTGCACATGGTTCTGTATGCAGCCTTGTTTTACCTGAACTACCTTGTGTATGCCCGTTGGTTTTTTCAACGCAGGACACGGTGGTGTTATCTGGTTGCCTCTGTCGTTACACTGTTGATCGCTGCAGTGTTTTTCAGGGAGGGGATGGAGATGATGATGCACCCGGAAGGGGAAAGAAACAGGATCTGGTCGGAAGCTCCTTTCACCGAAGGGCCTTATGCCGCTCCGGGACGACCACCCCTGATGCGTGACCTTTTCCGCAGTAAGCCGAAACCCCCCAAAGCCCTTGGCGACTATAACTTTGTGCTGGCAGGCCTGATGGTTTCATTGTTGGGTTTGGGGTTGAGGTACACCCGGAAAATAAGGCAAGAGGAGCAGAAACGGAAAGATGCAGAAAAGGAACTTATCAGATCAGAGCTGTTGTACCTGAGGAATCAGGTGAGCCCCCATTTCTTCTTTAATACACTCAACAGCATCTATGCACTTACTGAAACCCGTCCTGATGATGCACGGGAGACCATTCTGATGCTTTCGAAAATGATGCGGTACCTGCTATATGAAACCGACAGACCTTATGTGCAGCTCTCTGACGAGATCGACTTTTTGAACCAGTATATCCAGCTGATGCGCCTGAGAATCCCGCAGAAGGTGAAGGTAAACTGGTCATTTCCTGATGAAACCACCCACATCGCTGTGCCACCATTGCTTTTTCTGCCTTTCGTGGAAAATGCCTTCAAGCATGGGATCAGCAACAGAAGACCTTCATTTGTGGAAACGTTGCTGGTAATCAATCAGAAACAGCTCCGTTTCTCTTGCCGTAACAGTGTTCATCCGGGTGAGCCCGCGCCTGAAGATGGCGCTCAGAGAAAAGGGATCGGTCTCGAAAATGTACGTAAAAGGCTCCAGCTTGAGCTGCCCGGCAGATTTATGCTCTCAGCCGGACCTGAAAACGGGATCTGGAATGTAACTTTGATGCTTGATCTGAGCGAATACCACCCGATATGATTGCCATTGCTATCGACGATGAACCCCTTGCCCTTGAGCTCATTACGGGGTATATCCGGAAAACCCCGTTCCTCGAATGGAAAGGGAGTTTCGACAATCCCCTCAGCGCAGCGGAATTTTTACAGCATGAACCGGTTGACCTGATTTTTCTGGATGTGATGATGCCCGATCAGAGCGGTACCGAATTCGCCCGGCATCTGGCTGCAGAGGTGAAGTGTATTTTTACCACGGCTTCAGACCGCTACGCTGTGGAAGGTTTCAGGCTCGATGCCGTGGATTATCTGCTGAAGCCCTTCAGCTACGAAGAGTTTTTGAAAGCAGCCAATAAGGCGTTGAAAATCAGAGAGCTGGAAAGTAGATCGGTAAATATTTCGGCCGACAGGCAGTTCCTGTTTATTAAATCAGAATACAAGATCCGGCGGATCAGGTTTGATGATATACTGTACGTTGAAGGTTTGAAGGATTATGTGAAGATTTACCTGAAGCATGAATCAAAACCGGTATTGTCGCTCAGTACCCTGAAAGCACTTGAATCCAGGCTTCCGGCTGCCACTTTCATGCGGGTGCACCGCTCTTTTATTGTAAACCTTCAGCATGTGGACCTGGTGGAACGGTCCCAGATCATATTCGGCAAAGCTGCCATCCCTGTGAGTGAAGGGTACCGTGAATTGTTCCAGAAGTTCCTGAATGAGAATTTCCTGTAATGCACTTTGCATCCGAGAAATTGCCTTGCCTTGCCTTGGTTTTGTTTCCCACAGATTTCACGGATATTTTTCTGATTTCATGGATTTTCTTTTTACGCAGAGGTTACAAAGAGAATTTTTTTAACCCGCTGATCTCGCTGATTCCAATACCCAAGTAAATTGGATAAAACAAATTGGCTAACTGTTGTATGACTTCACAAGGCACCTCATCCCCTGTCCCCTTCTCCTCAAGGAGAAGGGGAAATTATTGTGATTCAGGGTGTTACTCCCCTCTCCTTTAGGAGAGGGGTTGGGGGTGAGGTGAGTGACAATTTGAGGACAAAAGTGAGTGTTAGCATTCATGAAATTGATTGATGATGAGGCATTTGAAATTTAGTTAGATGGAATTTCCGCAGATCAGGTTTCAGAGAAATCATCCTGTAAATCCTGTAAATCCTGTAAATCCTGTAAATCCTGCAAATCCTAAAAGACTGCTCCTGCATCGCTAGTTTACTTCATACTCAGGCAAACATTTTTTGGCCAAAACTGTTACTTTTTATTGAGGTATCAGACTTTAAACCAATAAACAACTAAACGAATAAACAACTAAACAACTAAACATTATGTCAGTATTGGTAGGAAAAAAGGCCCCGGCATTTAAGGCTGAGGCTGTTGTAAACGGAGGGGAGTTTGTGGAGAACTTTTCCTTGATCAGTATCTTGGAAAACAGCATGTGGTATTCTTCTTTTATCCGCTGGATTTCACCTTTGTATGTCCGACGGAGATTCTGGCCTTCCAGAAGAAGATTCACGAGTTTGAAAAACGGAATGTAGCGGTGGTGGGTTGTTCAGTCGATTCCAAGTTTTCGCACTGGGCATGGCTGAATACCGAACTGAACCAGGGCGGCATCAAGGGGGTGAAGTTCCCGATTGTGTCCGACCTGTCGAAAACCATCTCCGAAAATTATGATGTGCTGGCTGGAGAATATGGCTACAACGATGATGGAGTTAGCGAATTCAAGGGAGCTCCGGTGGCATACCGGGGTTTATTCCTGATCGATAAGGATGGGATTGTAAGGCATCAGGTTGTCAATGACCTGCCGCTGGGTCGCAGTGTGGATGAAGTGCTGCGCATGGTGGATGCCCTGCAGCACTTCGAGGAGCATGGTGAAGTTTGCCCGGCCGACTGGCACCAGGGCGACGACGCCATGAAAGCCGATGCAGACGGGGTTGCTGATTACCTCAGCAAGCACTGACCGGATCGTTCTATCTGCTGATGATCAGACGGGTAGTACCAACTGATCCATCCTGCAGGGTAACCCTGACCAGATAGATACCATCGGGTAAATCTCTGAGATCCAGTCTGATTACAGGCTGGATCTCTGTTTTTGCATCCTGCTGCTGAACGATTGACTTTCCGTCAACCGAAATGATTTCCACCTGTTCCGCACTGGTCTGATTGCCCTGCAGGCTAAGCAAGGCATAGGCACCGGCGGGGTTAGGTGAAACCTGAACTGTGATAGATTTCTTCCACTCTTCCATCCCGGGATTCTGGGTGAAATGGATCAGGATGGTGTCTGAGCCTGAGCAACCATTGAGATCGGCCACCAGCACCCAAACGGTTTTTATCCCCATGCCGGTTGCAGTAGAATCGATGGCAACCGTTTGAGTGGTTTGCCCGTTTGACCAAAGGTAATTGGTATAGCCGGTTCCGGCATCCAGCAGGATGGTGTTGCCTGGCAGAATAGCGGTATCGGGTCCAAGGTAAGGTTGTGGTACCGGATGGAGGCTCAGGACTACCAGATCCACACCGGGACATGCAAGGTTCATGGCAGCATTGTTCACCGTAACGCTGATGGTATGGCTGCCCGTTGTCATTCCCTGGGTGTTGAGGGCAAAGACATTTGAGGCCTGATATGGCCCTGCCGGCACCCCATCTACAGCCCACTGATAAACCACTCCAGCGGTAGGGGTGGTGGCCTGAAAGTTTATCACATCCCCAATGCACCCTGACTTATCCGGCCCTGCATCTACGGCGATTCCTTCCACTTTAAAGCAATAGGAGTAATGGCGTGTGAGATTGTAGGGGCAGGAATAATCCCGAACGGTGGCCACAAAGCACCATGGCTGCTGCCGTATGTGCAATGGTGTTGGTGTCCAGTTGAATAGTGCATAGGCAGAGTCTGTTCCCTGATGTATGGCGTTGAAACCGGCTCCCTGGATGGCCTGATTCCAGAAGATGGCGAATTTTTCCGGATTTCCGCTGTTTGCCGCGTTAAATGTGTCGGCATCGTTTCCCCAAACCGCCATAGAGAAGGGCTGTCCGGCACATATCGTCTTGGAGAACAAGGTGTTTCCCGGATTGTATCCTGCACTGAGCGTGGTATCCATACCTGATAATACAGGTATCTCAGAAGTACAGTTGTATACGTTCACCTGCATGTCGCGGTAGGTAGTGCCAATCTGCGTGGGCGTACCGTTGATGGTGCGCCATTTTTCCACCTTGATGGCAATGGGAGCCACTATATTCATGCTGGGAGTAACACACAGCTCACCCGTCAGCGGATCCAGGGTAACCGGTGGATTGGAGGGCAACGGCTGGGTGGGTGTATAGGGTGGGATGTAGGTAACATAGGTTGTGGAGCTGGAGTTGAATGGGGTGACCAGTTTGAACGATAAGGAATCCCCGTCTTTATCCACCGCACCGGGGTTCTGGCAGTTCAGCTTTCCGTTGCACAACAACAGGGTTGGAATCGTTGTCATGGTTGGGGCGCTGGCCCCCGGAGCATCCAGGTTGTTGAGCCTTGCCTCGATATAGGCACTTGTGGAAATTGGAGCCTGAATTGTATTGG
The DNA here is from genome assembly GCA_022709695.1 of Bacteroidota bacterium. Lineage (GTDB taxonomy): Bacteria > Bacteroidota > Bacteroidia > Bacteroidales > SKPS01 > SKPS01. Next base: position 93,711 of record JAKLII010000009.1, on the reverse strand, counting down.
AGGGATTGCGACAGCAGGTGCTATAACTTACGACCCAGCTGTTGCACGCAGGCAGCGTTACCTGACTCTGGTACATATATTCCTGTATGCCGTAGATGGTACCCCCGCTGCACCGGGTGGGCATGCCGGGGCATGCAACGGTAACCTCCTGTCCGCTGTTGGGAAGCAAGGGAACCGAGGAAAGATTAAAACTATAAGCAGGATTTCCGGTGCAGGCAAAATTCAGGGGAACGGTCTGTGGAGCACTGATCCCGCTGCAGTCGCGATACAGTACAAAGGTGACCAGATAGTCGTTGCCGCCGATATTTACAAGCGAAAGGTCAAGGGAGGCAATATGGGATCCCCTGGAGATGTTGGGTGCAAACATCAGAAAAAAAAGAACCACCAGAACAGGTACAGTTTTTTTCATGCAGATTGTTTATTTGGCTGATAACTCAGACTCTCTCTTAGCCACGAAGTTTAACTGGCTACCTGATGATAGTGATCTTTTTAACCAATTGTCCTGATTCTGTTTTGATCAACACCAGGTATAGCCCAGCGGGGAGCGTTGTGCAGTCGAAATGATATTCGTTCAGTCTCCCGTGAGATTCTGTAGTGCGGCAACCCGCTGTTCTTCCGTCGGGATAATAGAGTTCTGTGGAAATTATCCCGATTTCCGGATCCGGGAGGCTTATCATGAAACGCCCTTCCGAAGGATTTGGAAAAACAGCTATGTTCGTATCATCATATTCTTCAAGGGTTCCCGGGTTGAAAACAAACTGAATTTTTATCGTGTCGGATCCTTTGCAGCCGTAGTTGTCAGAAACCTCTACCCATACGGTTTTGGTGCCCAGACCTGTTCCGGAGGAGTCAATCTGGACAGCCTGGGTAAGAGCACCTGTACTCCAGAGGTAAGAGGTGAAACCTGCACCGGCATTGAGGTTAACAGAGGCAGTCGGTACAATGTTGGTGTCGTTTCCAAGGAACACCACCGGCAGGGGGTGCACGAAAATGGTGATTGGAGCCGAAAGGGCGCTGCAACCACCGGGGTTTGTGACCTTCACAGTATAGGCACCACCGGATTTTACGGTATAGAAGTAATTCACGGCTCCTGGAATCTGAACCCCGTTTTTATACCATAGATAGCTGAAATTCAATCCGATGCTTGCCAAAAGGATGGTTGAATCTCCGGTGCAGATCGCTGTGCTCCCGGAAGGTGTTATCACTGCCGGCGGGGCCTGGGAAATATTCACCTGTACGGTAACAGAAGGGTTCGATGTGCAACCTGTTCCATCTCCGATTTGCACAAATGTATACGTCTTGCTTGTTGCCGGGGTAAATGGCTGGTTGAAAAGATTACCGGAGGGAATAGTGTATGTCGAGTTGCCTGAACCATCCGAAAGGACAACTGTAAACGGAGGAGTACCGGTTAAAGTGCCACTGATCAGGATGGTGTCACCCTGACAGCCGTTGAGGGTGCTTTGGGCAGGCGTAATGGTGGGAGAGGGGTTTATCTGAATGTTGTTGTTCCATGCAGTATCATTCAGATTCATAGTGTCGGGCTGGTTGTTGGGCATATGCACCCAGGCTTTCAGATGGTTGTTTGTGCCGCCGGAGAAACTGAATATGCCGATGGTTACATTTACCGAGTCACCCGGAGGGAGGTTCCCGTTCCAGAGGTAATCTGTTTGCGAAACGTTGTTATGGCTCCATTTCATAGTCGTATTGTTGAGAAATCCCGGACCAAAGTTTTTCAGCATTGCTACCACAGGCTGATTGCCACTGCAGCCACTCGATTGCGGCGAAACAAATCTGGTGATGCCTGCATCACATTTGCTGTTGGCCACTTTTATCTCCACATTGTCAATGCAGTAGCGCTCGGTATTTACGCTGGATCGGGAGGTGATTTTTAATCTCACCTGATTGGTAGTATTGGGAACTTTTATCAGCACAGTACTATAACCTGCCGGATCAAACCCACTGGCAGCGGGAGCGAACACGGTTACTGCCGAGGTGGAAAATACCCTGCTCGCAATGCCGGTTCCGGTGTAGGCCCAGCTGCTGTTGCCTCCCGACGCACCGTTGATCTTTACCTGATCGTACCAGTTCACGCCGTTGTTGATGCTCACTGCGGTAGTTACATGATCCAGCTCATCCACGCCGTTCGATCCGGTATTGGCGAAGGCAGCCACCCTGAAGGTGATATACACGGTGTCGTAACCTGCAATATTCACATTGTCAAAGGTTAACACCACACCCCCGGATTGTCCTTCCTGCTTCCAGGCCCATGAACCGTTGATCCCATAGGGGGAATTGGCAGGTAAAGCATTGGAAGGGCTGTTCCCATTGGCAAATTCAAGGGTTCCTGACGTGAGGGTAAAGGGCCAGGCCGGTGTCTGCAGGGTGTCGAAATCCTGAATGCGGAGGGTGGAATACTGTCCGGAACTACGGTATCCTGAAATGATCAGAATCATTGTAAGTACAAGAATTTTGATTTTCATAGGATGATCTTTTTTTGAAAAATCGCCTAAAGATAATCCCATATTTACCAAAACCTTCTCTCGTCAGAAAAAAATACCACTGGTGTCAGTCGGCCTGAAAAACGCGCATTGGGCCTACAAGGAATTAATAATTAATGATTTAGAATTAAAATGCTGGCCTTGTATTCTCCCCGTATGGTGACAATCCTGATCAGATACACCCCATTGCTAAAATGCCTGAAGTCAAGGTTAATCGTGTGGTCTGTATTATGCAGGCTCCTTGTTTCAGCATATACCTCTTTCCCATCCCGGTTTATTAGTGTAATTTGTGCCTGTTGGTGCAAGGCATCCGGCAATATCACTTCCAGCCTACCGGAGGAGGGGTTTGGAATGATCCTGATCTCAGAAACCTGGTTTGAAGCAGGGGCTATACCGATATCATCGATGATGTCAACCATCACCGTGTCCGATGCCGCACATCCGCCGGCATTTGTAACCCGTACCCAGAAATCGTGAGGTCCGCTGCCAAATGTATTCGCCGGAATGTTGATGGATTGTGTCGTTGCCCCGGTGCTCCAGAGGTAGGTAGTGAAGCCGGCACCCGCATCCAGCTGAATGTAGCCGGAAGCCTTTACCACCTGATCCGGCCCTAGAAATACGGTAGGTACCGGCTTTACCTGAACATTGACAGCGGGCAGGTTGATTGCGTTGCACCCTGTAGCATCCTTGACCAGATTGAAGAAAACAGAATAGCTGGTTGCCGTCGGAGGGTATAGGGAGAGGGTAAAAACCGGTGACTGTATCTGGCTTGAATAGGTCTGACCATTGAACATATACCCGATGGACCATGGTTGTGTGCCGGTGAATGTTATGGGTATATGCACAGAATCCCCCAGGCATACCGAATATACAAGGGATTGCGGAATTGCCGTTGGAACAGGTTTAACCCAGATGTTGCTTTTATTAAGTGTATCATTGGAAGCGTTGTTATCTGGCAGGTTATTGGGATTCGAACACCAGGCGGTAAAGAGGTATTGGGTAGAAGGAAGAAAATTGTAGCTCCCGAGAGGTACCGTCGTTGTTAACCCGGAGGCGAGATTTCCGGCCCAGTTTAAAATGGGTTGTATGGCAGCACCAACTTTCCAGTACAAGGAAAGGCTGGTCAGAGTTGAAGGGCCGTTATTCTTGATCACAACTGATACGGATGTCATGCCGGCACAAAACGAATCGGTAAGATTCACCGATTCAATGCTCACATCAGTACTGCCCATGGTAATGTCGAAGCCGAACTCACACAGATAGTTCTGGGGATTGGCAACAATTGATCCCAGGCTGCCATACAGGCTGCGACCGGTGAGACCACCCTGCATTACATTGAAGCCCACGGAATAACCTCCCTGGGAGGCTTCTACAATGAAGTTTTTTGTGTTGTCGTAGTAAAAGGGTGTCTGTAGCACCACTGGCATCCAATCACCGGTGATGGGCCAGACATTGAAGGTGTTGGCCTGAAATACCGTGTTCATTCCTGCAGTAATCCAGGGCCCCGGGGGTAATGATGACAGGGTGGATTCGCCCATTTTTACCTGAAAGTCGGTGAAGCTGCAGATCACCGGGAGCATGGAGAACTGATTCCTGAAGTAGATCTTGTTGATGAATCCTGCCGGTGCGGCTCCGAAATCCGAGGGTTTATACAACCACTGCACCTTGTTGTTGGTGGTGTTCTGGAACGGGATATTCGAAGCACTGGTGGCAGTGGGAAAGTTGCTGGTGTACTGGGGTTGAGCCCATACCGCCGCACTGATCCAGCATAGAATTACCGTTAATAAACCGGGCAATCCTGTCAAAATGTGTTGTTTAGAAAGGGGAGTTTTCATGGCGGTCAGATTTTCAATCTTCAAAGTTATATCAAAACGGAGGCTTTTGCTCAGATTTTCAGATGATCTGATAAAAAAAAGAGGACGACTCTTCTGGGACGCCCTCTCTCTGGGTATTGTGGTATAAAACCCTTTATTCTTTGATGATCAGCAGTTTCTCCGTTGAGCTCCAGGTACCTGAAGTCAGTTTCAGAAGGTACTGTCCGGCGGCCAGATGCGACAGATCAAGCCTGAGTTGCCGGTTTCCCGGCTCACCTTTGGCTTCATGCACCTTTCTTCCATCCTGGCTGTAAATCTCACACAGAACCTGGCCGGAAAGGGCATCGCTGAAACCGATTTCAGTGATGCCGGTGGTTGGATTCGGAGAGACCCTGACTGCCAGATCTGATGGCGCCTCCTCCATCCCGGGATTGTTCGTGAAATTGATCTTCAGGGTATCGCTTCCCACACATCCGTTGTTATCGGTCACTATCACCCACACCGTCTGTACTCCGGTGCCGGTATTGGCAGTGTCGATGGTCACAAACTGTCCGGTGGCACCCGTCGACCAGAAATAGCCCGTAAAACCTGCACCGGCATTGAGTTGCAGGTTTTTGTTCAGCAGCAATACCGTGTCGTTCCCCAGGTTCACCACCGGTAGTGGGTGGATGGTAACCAGCTGGGGTGCTGAAAGTTTCTTGCAACCAATAGGACTGGTTACCTGAACCGTATAATTCCCCCCTTCTTTGGCATGAAGGACATATAATTGAGCTCCGGGTATCTGCACACCATCCTTGAACCAGACATAGGTGAAGTTCAGCCCCACACTTGCCATCATGGTTACCGAATCACCAAGGCAGGCTGCAGGAGATCCCTGTGGCGTTATCACAGCAGGCGGAGCAGGATTCACAAGTACCTGAATAGTTTGTGGTTCGGTGAACTGGCAACCGGTTGCATCAGTGAGGCTTACCAGGGTATAGGTCGCAGTAGCAAGGGGTACTACATTCGCTGAATAGGAGGGGGTTGTAATATTATTGTAAGGGATATTGTTGGTTCCGTCACTGATAATCAGCGACCAGGGTGAGGTGCCTGTCAGGGTCATGGTGATATGCGCAGTATCTCCGCTGCAGATATTGAACGTATTTGCGGAAAGGGTCAGCGTGGGTGAAGGTTTTACAATTATTCCCGTCTTCAGGATGGTATCGTTTGAATGTACCGTATCTGCTACGTTGTTTGGCAGGGAAGTGTAGGCCTGAACTGAATAGGACGTACCTGTATTGAACTGGAAGGTGCCAATCTGAACCGGCAGGGTATTCCCCACCGGCAGGTTTCCTGACCATAAATAGGGGGTTTGCGGAATATTGTTGACACTCCAGTTGATAGCAACATTCTGCAGGGTGTTGGGGCCATGGTTCTTTAGCCCGACAATTACCGGTTGAATGCCACTGCACACTGTATCGGAAGGCTCCTGGAATGATTGCAGTCCTGCATCGGTGGCCAGGTTGACAATCTGGTAGCCGAGTTTTCCATTGAAACTTCTGTAATTGATAGGAGATGAAATGGTGCCGCCCCAACCGCAGAATGAATTCATATTCATATACAGATTTGTATCTGAAAATATATAGGGTGTAGTGGGGGCAGTGGATGAACTACCACTGTAAGTGATGCTTGCTCCGGTAACTGCGATGGCGTAAACTGCTCCCTGAGGTATCAGAATATTCAGACTTGTGTCTGAACAAATCACCATGGTTCCAATTCCGGTTGTTGCCGGGGAATGAGTGTATGAACTGGCCTGAACCCAACCATTGGCAGCACTGATACTGGGGGAGGCATTCAAAGAATCGGTTTTGTACCAGACAAGTGTGGTTTGCGAAGAAGTAGAGGAAAACGTACAGTACACCTCTCTGATGCGGATGGTTTTTAGCGCTTTTACGTTGAAAGCAGCAATGGAAGATCCGTTACCCCCGGCTAAAGGGGGAACCGTAGTCAGGTACTGCAACTGAGCTGAAGCAGAAAAGGATGACAATAGCCCAAACCACAATAAAGTCAACGATAGAAGCAGTGACGGATGTGAGTAAAGTTTTTTCATAAGGAGTAATGTAATAGTGATTAATTGGGTTGGATTTTCTGATTATTGAATTCCTGTGAGGATGATACGGTTGGTAAAAGTGCCAATCTTGTGGGTAGTTTTCAGAATATATGGTCCTTCCGGTAAGTGCCTGATATTAATGTGTATAACACCAGATGTTTCGAAGGGTGTTACCTCCTTGCTTAATACCTTTTTCCCCTCAGCGCTGTATAGCTCGATATGACAACCTGATGTAATATTTACGGGGAGGAAAATATCGAACTCGCCGAAGGTGGGATTCGGGCTGACAACCAGCAAGCCGGAATTTTCTGGTTCCTTTATCCCAGCATTGTTTGTAAAATTGATTTTGAGGGTATCACTTCCTACGCATCCGTTGTTGTCGGTCACCATCACCCACACCGTCTGTACGCCTGTGCCGGTATTGGCAGTGTCGATGGTCACAAACTGCCCGGTGGCTCCCGTCGACCACAGATAGCCCGTAAAGCCCGCACCTGCATTGAGTGGCAGGTTTTTATTCAGCAGCAGTACCGTGTCGTTCCCCAGGTTCACCACCGGCAACGGGTGGATGGTAACGGTAAACGGTGCCGAGGTGTTCTTGCAGCCATTGGGGCTTGTGACCTCTACGGTGTAATTTCCCCCCTCTTTTGCATGGCACACGTAGGTTTGGGCTCCGGGTATCTGCACGCCATTTTTGAACCAGTTATAGGTGAAGTTCAACCCCACGCTCGCCATCATGGATACGGAATCCCCGAAACATGCTGCCGGGGATCCTACCGGGTTGATGGCTGCCGGGGGTGCCAGAGACACCAGCACCTGCACCTGTGAGGTGTCGTTACGTACACATCCCGTGGCATCTGAAATCTGAAAAACTGACCAGGTCGTTGTAAGCGTAGGCGATACCCACTGGCTCAGACCTGACATAGCGTAGTTGGATACAGTCTGGGTATTGGTGCCGTCATAGATTTTAAAACTCCAGGGGGATATTCCGGTAAAGGTTCCGGTGATTTGTGCACTGTCGCCCTGGCAGATGGTATGGCTTGTGGGAGAAAAGGAAAATTGCGGGGCCGCTTTAATAATGACTTCTGGTTTTACAATGGTGTCGTTCGAATGGATCGTATCATTACCACCGTTTGGATTAAAACAGTACGCCTGAATCGCATAGGATGTTCCGAAAGCAAACGGAAAGCTTCCGATCGTCACATTCACAGTGCTGTTGGCAGCCAGGGTGCCGCTCCAGTTGAAGGTGGTCTGCACGGCATTATTCACCTTCCAGCCGATCTTTGCAGTTCCAAGGGTATTGGGGCCAAAGTTCTTCAGGGTAACGGTTACAGGAGCCGTACCTTCACAGATTGTGTCACCGGGAGCTGTAAATCCCTCCAGACCAATATCAGAAGACCCGGGTTGAATATCAAAACCCAGTTCAGCCAGCCTGTCCTGAGAGCTTCCTGTGGCATTGGCACTATTGCCGTATAACGATCTGGCTGCTACTCCGGATGTTTGCTGCATCACCGAAAATCCAGTGCTATAACCCTGATGGGAAGCCTCAATAATGAAGTTGCTCACCCCGTCATAAAACCAAGGATTCGTAAGTTGCATCGGAATCCAGTTTCCTGTAATACCGGTAAAGCATATACTGGGTGCATACAGGGCTGTATCAAGGTTGGTGGCAAAGGTGGTTGAAGGGAAAGTAGTCAGGGTGGTGGTTCCCATCCTGATCAGAAACCCGGTGAAGGAGGGATTTACCAGTGCACTTGCCTTAATGTAAATTTTGGTGATCATACCGGCAGGGGCTCCGGTGAAATTAGACGGATAATAGATCCATTGCCTTTTGTTGCTGCTGGTGGCTCCAGTGGCAAATGGGATGGTATTGGCAGTGGTTGAGGTGCCGATATAGGAATACTGCGGGCCCTGGGCTTGCACAGATTGAGGTTGCACCATCAGGAACGAGCTGATAAAAAGAAAAATCAGGCTGCTTAGAGCCAGGGTCAGATTCAATGATGTTTTCATGTGTACGTAGGTTTAAAGCCGGGTTTCCGGGGTTGTTATTTCTGAATGATAAGCCTTTGCATCAGGGTAATTTTAGCAGAAGAGATCTTCACCTGGTAATGGCCTGAAGCAAGGTGCTCCAGGTTGAGCCTGACGATGGTCTCTCCTGATGGGCCAGGGGCCTGATAAACAAGTCTTCCGTCAAGATGATAGATTTCAACAGAAAAGGCCGGAAGGTCATAACCGGCCATATTTATCTCCACCAGCCCTGTAGTAGGATTTGGAACCATGCTGAAAGAATTGTCAATCAGCGTATTTGCAATTCCGGGATTGTTCGTGAAATTGATCTTCAGGGTATCACTTCCCACACATCCGTTGTTGTCGGTCACCATCACCCAGACCGTCTGTAAGCCTGTGCCGGTATTGGCAGTGTCGATGGTCACAAACTGTCCGGTGGCCCCGGTTGACCACACATAGCCCGTGAAGCCCGCACCTGCATTGAGTGGCAGGTTCTTGTTCAGCAGTAGCACCGTGTCGTTCCCCAGGTTCACCACCGGCAGGGGGTGGATGGTAACGGTAAACGGTGCCGAGGTGTTCTTGCAGCCATTGGGGCTTGTGACCTCTACCGTGTAGTTCCCTCCCTCCTTGGCATGGTAGGCATAAGTCTGGGCTCCCGGGATCTGCACACCATTTTTGAACCAGTTATAGGTGAAGTTCAATCCCACACTTGCCATCAGGGAGACAGAATCCCCGAAACACGCTGCAGGGGATCCTACCGGATTGATGGCTGCCGGGGGTGCAGGAGATACCAGTACCTGTACCGAATCAGTCGCGGAGGTATTCGGGCACCCACCCCCGTCGGTAACCGAAGTGACCAAGTACCATGCAGATACGACGGGCTTTGCAAAAAAGCTGAACGAAGGGGTTGTGAGGTTATTGAACTGGTACTGATTGGTGCCCTGCTTGAGGGTAATGTTCCATGGGGGCACCCCTGACAGGGTTCCGTTTATCTGAATACTATCGCCTGCACACACCGTATAGGTTGTACTGGAAAACAGCGCTTTGGGGGAAGGCCTGAAATCCAGGTTATTCACATGCAGGGTGTCGTTTGCATTGGCAGTATCAGCATAATTATTGGGATTTGAGGTGTTTACCATCAGGTTATACACGGTATCGGAATGGAACTGATAGTTTCCGATCACCAGCGAGGTGTCGCCGTTGATCGGGATATTGCCAGTCCAGCTAAAAGGTACCTGAGGGGTGCTGTTTATCTTCCACTGTATCTGGGCCGAAACCAGTGGCTGCGGGCCATAGTTCTTCATCCTTACCTGCACCGGAAGGGTCCCTGCACAACTGGAATCTGCCGGGAACACCAGTGAATCGATGGACGCATCGGTTTTACCTGCAAGGGAGTACCACAAATGTACCCTGCCGATCTGGCCTGATGTCCCATTCCCAACCCCCCAATATCCGGGTGCCGGCCCTGTTTCTATGGAACCCTGGTACCCGAAACGGTTAAGGTACACAGATTGTCCTCCAATGGTTGAGGTCACGATAGCGGAAGATGCATACGAATTTGCAATTCCGGTTACCGTTCCCAGGATACCGATCTGATCCCCTTGCAGCACCGGAATGCTGACATTCTGCATTACATTGTTGGGTGCTCCGGAAATATAGGTCAAGGTGGTAAACAGTGGTGAACCGGGCGTTGAAGCACTGATTGGAAATACCCCTGTGCACTTCATTACGTGGATGTATTGTAATCCGGTGCCCGCCTCCGGTGCCACCATCAGGCCGGTGATGGTGAAATTGACAGGTGCCACAAACCAGTAACCACGCGCATAGATGTTTGCATAAACCGAAGAATGCGCAGGCATGGGCAACTGGGTCTGGGCTTCAGCACTTAAGGGTGCAGTAAAAATCAGTAAAAGCAAGACACTGGCTGTAAGGCACGTCCGGATCGTCTTCATGGGTATTAGAGTTTGGTGGTTATTTCTGAATGATCAACAGGTTCTGCCCACGGTTCAGCCCATCAGTCACTTTTAACAGATACATACCATCAGGAAGGTGACCCAAATTTAATGTAACGGGTTCAGAATCTCCGGTATTCAGGATTTCTTCCGACCATGATTTCTTTCCATCGGTACTGTATAATTCAACTGTCACTACCTCTCCGTAACTCCTTAATGTAAGGGAGATAGTTCCTTTTGAAGGATTTGGGGAAATACCAACGGATGACCGGGGAATTTCATCTTCCATCCCCGGGTTGTTCGTGAAATTGATTTTCAGGGTATCACTACCCACACATCCGTTGTTGTCGGTCACCATCACCCAGATTGTCTGTACGCCTGCGCCGGTATTAGCGGTATCGATGGTCACAAACTGCCCGGTGGCTCCCGTCGACCACAGATAACCCGTGAAGCCTGCACCTGCATTGAGTGGCAGGTTTTTGTTTAGCAGCAGTACCGTGTCGTTCCCCAGGTTCACCATCGGCAGGGGGTGGATGGTAACCGTAACCGGTGCAGAAGTGTTTTTGCAGCCAATAGGGCTTGTGACCTGAACGGTATAATTTCCACTCTCCTTAGTATGAAGTGCATAACTTGTATTGCCTGAGATCTGAACTCCATCCTTGTACCAGAGATACCCGAAATTAAGACCTACACTGGCCATGAGGGATACCGAATCTCCGAAACAGGCCGAACTGGAACCAACAGGTGTAATCATGGCCGGAGGTGCCGGGTTCACGGTCACGGTTTGAGTAGTACCGGGCAAGGTTATACACCCGGTGGCATCTGAAACAGAAACAAGGGTGTAGGTTGCCGTTGTCGTTGGAACCAGGGGTACTGCATAGGATGTGGAGGTGATATTGGCAAAGGTCTGCTGGATCGTTCCAACACTGACCACCAGAGTCCAGGGGGGTGTGCCCGTCAATGTGCCGCTCAGGGTCAGTGTGTCACCTGCGCACAGGTTGGCAGCAGATACGTTGAAGGTGGCTGTTGGGGCAGTTTTGACAAAAACACCGGTTTTTGTAAGGGTGTCGTTCCCGTTTACGGTGTCATTCATGCTGTTTGGCTGGTGGGTATAGGCTTTTATATCATAGGGGGTTCCCGTGGTGAAGGTGTAATTGCCAACGGTTACATTGGATGTGCCGTTTACCGGTACGCTGCCGGTCCATGTAAAGGGAGTCTGCGCAACATTGTTTACCGACCAATGGATGGTAGTGCCGGTCAGGCTGTTGGGTCCGTAGTTTTTGAGGGTCACCTCTACAGGCTGGCTCCCGGCACACACAGAATCCCCCGGTGCTGCGATGGCGCTGATCCCCGCATCTGTCTGTGTGGCTGGCAATGACACACGCATGTTGTAAAAGAAATACCAGTAAGTTGTCTGAAAGGTTGTACCCGTGATACTGATTAAATTCGGAACCGTATAGGGAAAGACAATTCCGGTTGAATTCCTTAGCATGCCAACAGAACTGGTTGTAAGGCCGAGACGATAACCGGTTCCCATTGGAACAAACAGATTTACCTTGATCCGTTCCGGCAGGTTGCTGCCAACCGTGCTAACTCCCGAGTAACTGGCAATCTGGACTTGAGAACTGTTCTGAACGATAATGGTGTAGGCTGCTGATGCTGTGGAGGGATAGATCGTTACACTGTCGATGTAAATCCCTGTTGGATTCAAAACACTGAACAGGTCAAAATGGTTATGGGAGGTGTAATTGGCACTTGACCCCACCGAGGGATCCACCGGCCCGACCAGATAGCTTTGTGCATTGACAGTAAAAGGTAACGTGAACAGTAGTTGAAATGCCAGAAAACCGGCCAGGCAGATTGAATGTTTCTTTTTCATAATTGACAGAATTTTATTTTGTTATGATGATTATTTCAGTCCAGATGGTATCTTTTAAAACTGATTCAATCCGGTAGATGCCGTTGGGCAGGAAGGTGAGATCCAGATGAAGCTCTTCTGTTTCAGCCTTCATGGCATAAACACAGACTCCACTATAATTGAATACTTTGATAATTCTTGTTTTGTCAGGGATACCTGCTTGCAGAAGAATCAGTTTGCCATTTGAAGGATTCGGGAATATTTTCATCTGATTTTGAGGATCAGCTCCGTCAATACCGGGATTGTTGGTAAAATTAATCAGAAGGGTATCCGATCCCTTACAGCCGTAGTTATCGGTGACCATCACCCAAACCGTCTGTACACCTGTGCCGGTATTGGAAGTATCAATGATGGCAAACTGTCCGGTTGCCCCCGTTGACCACACATATCCCGTGAAGCCTGCACCGGCATCGAGTTGGAGGTTTTTGTTCAGCAGCAGTACCGTGTCGTTCCCTAGGTTCACCATCGGTAAGGGATGAATGGTAACTGTCAGCGGAGGTGAAACTTTCCAGCACCCATTGGAGCTGGTGACCACAACGGTGTAAGCACCCCCCTCTTTTGCATGAAACACATAGCTGGTGGCATAGGGTACCTGAACACTGTTTTTGTACCATTTGTAGGTAAAATTCAAACCAACACTTGCCATAAGCGATACGGAATCACCAAAGCAGGCGGCCGGAGAACCCACAGGGTTGATGATGGCGGGGGGCTGCGGGGATACCAGTACCTGGAGTTTTAAGGTATCCAGCTTCGCGCATCCTGAAGCATCATAAAGTTCAGTAATATAATAGGTGGTGGAAGCGGAGGGTCCAACCTGATAGAGAAAGTTTGTGTTACTGTAACCTGTAATGGGAACGGTTGTGGTCCCGAAGGTAATTTTAAAATTCCACGGGGGTATGCCTCCAAGGGTTCCCTGAATGAAGGCACTGTCACCCTGGCAAATGGTAACAATTGAATCCGTCAGGGTGAATATTGGAGCGTTTTTCACGATGATGCCACCCTTCTGGATCGTGTCGTTGGTATGTACGCTATCGGAGTTGTTGTTAACCCCCGAGAGCCATGCCACAATTTCGTAGGTAGTGCTCACGGCAAACGGAAAGGTTCCGATCGTGACATTGGCAGTGGAATCCACTGCCAGAGTTCCGGACCATGCATACGGGGTCTGAACCACACTGTTTACCTTCCAGTTCAGTTGCGCCTGGCTGAGGTTGCTGGGACCGTTGTTTTTCAGGGTAACGCCCACCGGCTGATTCCCGGCGCAAACCGAATCCCCCACGTTCATAAAAGCTTCAAGTGAGGCATCGGTGGGAAGTGCCATTACATACTGGATTTCCACTCTTCCCAGCGAACCGCCAGCCTCACTCCAGAAATTCACAGCCGGGCCTGATATGATATTCCCCTGCCATCCAAGCCGCTGCAGGGTTATCGGGTAAGTGCCGATGCTGGACGTATAAGGGCCTGAAGGACCGTAGGATGTGATGCCGGTGGTGCTTCCGTTGTTCCGTACCGCCAGCACCCCGATTACATCGCCGCTGGTAACCTGGATGTTTAATGGGATAAATCCTGTGGAAGCGACATTGGCTCCATAATACAGGGTAGTAAACACCGTTGTTACTGAGGAATACGCTGGTGGGGCAGTTGGGAATTTAACCAGATGCACCGATTGCGGGTTGGTGTTGATGTCGATGGGTGCCCGCACACCGGTGATCACAAAATCAGTCGGAGCGGTGAACCACATACCACGTGAATTGCCGGAAAAAGTGCTTGATTGGGCAGGAAGGGGAATAACAGTCTGGGCATTTAAGGCTGTACCAACTCCAAGCAAAAGCAAAAACATCAGCAGGGGTAAATGTTTTCTCATAGTTATATGAATTAGGGATCTGACCAGAAATCTGATTTTCAATTCAAAGAGCGAAACTTTCAATGGGATATGTAAAGGTAGTGTATAAATAAAATATCTTCGGAAAAAAACTAAATTTTTTTTTCGTGTTTAGGACTTGTTGTGAATTTTAAGAAGGTAGCAGCGCTCCCTTTGTAGCGCATCGCCATTCCGCTATTACCAAAAGCTGCGTAGCAGCGTCCTATTTGTAGCATTCAGGACACGACCCGATCAATGAGCTGCGTAGCAGCGCCCCTTTTGGAATATGTCGTCATTCTGCCATTACCAAAAGCTGCGTAGCAGCGTCCTATTTGTAGCATTCAGGACGCGGCCCGATCCAGAAGCTGCGTAGCAGCGCCCCCTACTCCCAACCATAAACATCAGTGAAAAATTCGAAAACGTACATTTCCTGAAAATCGATTTCATTGCGCCTCAAAATATCAAGGTATTCATCCCTGAAACTCCTTTTTGCATGGTGTCTCTCCTGAGATAGAATATATCTTACCACCTGATCGATATTTGATCTCGAATGGGTGAATGCCCCGTAACCCTTTTGCCATTCAAACCTGAACTTTGAGAGATGGTTGTCATTGACCCATTTGTTGCTGGAAGTTTTAATTTCCTTTACCAGATCCGGAATCCGGTCGTTGACATGATAACCGATGAAGATGTGGATATGATCTGGCATCGCGCCAATGGCCAGCAATTTATGTTTATTGCCCTCCACCACCTTGGTGATGTATTTTTCAAGACGGTCTTTCCAGTGTTTTTGAATGAGGGCATCCCGGTTTTGTACCGAGAAAACCAGATGGAAATATGCCTGAGTGTAGGTGTTTGCCATGTTTGAATGTTGTTTTTGACAGGGTGTAGCGCGTGGTGTTTTGGGGCGCTGCTACGCAGCTTTTGGTTTGTGGCGTGGAGCGGTGTGCTACAAATAGGGCGCTGCTACGCAGCTTTTTTTGTATCGTGGTGCCGTGTGCTACAAATAGGGCGCTGCTACGCAGCTTGGTGGTTGGTGTGGTGCTTGTGTGTTACAAAGAGGGCGCTACAACACAGATGGAGATTGTTTTTGGGAAGCAAGAGATGCGCTGACCTCCATAGGCTGTCGCATCTCCTCAATTGTTTTGCGTTCGCTGAATTAACCTCAGGGTTTCGGAGTGCTGTTCAAATCGATACACATCATCCGGAATGCATCGGTGGCGTGTAGGTATCTGGTAGCGGGTCCACAATGACCATTGAAGCTGCGTAGCAGCGCCCTATTTGTAGCATTCAGGACACGACCCGATCAATGAGCTGCGTAGCAGCGCCCCTTTTGGAATACGTCGTCATTCTGCCATTACCAAAAGCTGCGTAGCAGCGTCCTATTTGTAGCATTCAGGCCACGGCCAGATTCAAAAGCTGCGTAGCAGCGCCCCCTACTCCCAACCATAAACATCAGTGAAAAATTCGAAAACGTACATTTCCTGAAAATCGATTTCATTGCGCCTCAAAATATCAAGGTATTCATCCCTGAAACTCCTTTTCGCATGGTGTTTCTCCTGCCCGAGAATATATCTTACCACCTGATCGATATTTGATCTCGAATGGGTAAACGTCCCGTAACCCTTTTGCCATTCAAACCTGAACTTTGAGAGATGGTTGTCATTGACCCATTTGTTGCTGGAAGTTTTAATTTCCTTTACCAGATCGGGAATCCGGTCGTTGACATGATAACCGATAAAGATATGGATATGATCGGGCATGGCGCCAATAGCCGGTACATCTCCGGGGTTATTGGGCGATTAATTGAAACATCCTCAGGGCTTCGGCGAGTTGTTCAAATCGATGCACATCATCCGGAAGGCATCGGTAGCGTAGAGGTACCCGGTGGCGGGATCCACGATGACCCCGAAGGCCATGCCGCTGTATTCGTGGGGTCCTTTATCCTTCCATATCAGTTTACCTGTGGCACCGTCAAGACAAAACAGGTACCTTGCATAGTATGGATCGTACCCATCTTCAGCAGTAAAGTAAAGATTCCCTTTGTAATAGGCCATGGATCCTCCTTCCAGATTGTTGATTTTGTCGTTGTATTCCCAGAGGATGGTACCTGAATAGGCATCAAGTGCCATCACATCTTCACCTGATCGCTGGTAAATCCTGCCGTTGACATACAAAGGTTTATAGTTGAATCCTTTAAGGGGATTGGGGAATGTATGTTGCCATTTAATTGTACCGGTAGGAATATCCACACAAAACAAACCTGCTGCGGTAATAAATACCACACGATCGCGGATTACCAGGGGAGCATTCATAGTGGTGATTCCGTGTGGCGTAGTAAGCTCAATTTTCCAAAGAAACTTGTTTTTGGTAGGGCAGTAGGCATAGGCATTCACAAATCCCTGGGTGACATTCCGAAACCCCTGGACCAGGAAAACCAATACAGTGTCGTGGGTTGGGGAGACCCATCCTGAGGGGGGAAGGATACTGATCCCTTCGTTGGAGCCCGCATTCAGGCTGACAATAATTTGGGTTGCCCCGGTTTCGGGGTCGATTTTTATCAACCTGGTCTGGGTATCGTTGGCGGTTGTGACGCTGTGGTATGGATCCCCAAAAACCTTGGAAAATTCTGCTAAACCATAGAGAGGGGCATGGTTGATCATCCATTCCAGGTTTCCTGTATTCAGATTCCATCCAAATAGTCTATTTTTTGCACAATGCACGGCAAGATGATTATTTGATCCAAAAAGTTTCCAATCAGGAAAATAGTCCGTGTATCCTTGTGAAAGATCCTTTGTCTGGTCATTCCATAAAGGATGCTTTGTCCCATGGATCTTATGAAAAGCCATCATGGTAGGAAATAGGTTTTTGTATATCGGCATATCGGTACAAAACACCACATGATCCCCCCAGAAGTACGGATCCAAGAAATATGCACCAGAGGTATCCTGGGTATACAGCTCCAGCCATTTTATGTCCATTTTGGATTGATACTTTGGAGTGTCAGGTGGGGGAGGAGGTGGTTTTTCAACCACCTCCTTTTTACAGCTTGCTTGGCATAATATCGAAATAGTCATAAGAACACAAATGATAGCTTTCATATTCATCAGGTTATTGGATTTGAAGAGCAAACCAAGGATCAAGTTTTTCATCTAATAATTTTGAAAGATATTTTCTTAAGCCTTCGTCGTTCCTGATCTGAAAATGGGAGGAGCCAGTAGGAGGTTGCCCAAGGATTTCAATCCCGTTAAGCTTTTGTGGTTGAAATGTTGCCCCCGGCAGGTCTTTGGCGCTTTCGGCCAGGACAATTCCGTCATTTTCCTTACGGGTCCAGGTAATATGGGTAACCGGGCCTGATGAAAGGAGGTAGCCGGGGCATGAAACTGCGCAGTCCGTGCAATCCGGGGTATAGGTATAGGAATAAACGCCATTATGGAGACAATAGCATTCACAAATTGTGGTGGTTGTTTTCTCCAATGCCCCGATAATACTGTTCCAACCCTCATTTGCATTGTCAAACCAGGTTACACCTTTTCCCCACTGTATCATTTTAGTGTGATAACCCATAGCTTTATTGTAGTAACTGATCCCTAATACAGGTAACCAGCTATATATCATATACTTCTGATAATTAAAAATATATTTGTCTTTGTTGGTCTGATAATAATTCTGGTAGTCGTTTCTGGTTGGGATGACAAAACTTTGCAACAGGTAGAAGTCATCATTGGCTTCCCAGGGGAGTTCGCCGTTGGTTGGTTTGATCATCCAGTTAAAGGTACGCCATAGAATATTTTCAGGGGGCTCAACGCCATAAAATGCAATTTTATGCAACTGCATTAATTCCGGATGGTTGGTAGCGGCATTCAGGTCGGATATATGACTGGCTCCCACTTTATAGTCATCTGTCAGTTGATAAGTGTATTCTTTGAACAGCTCAGGCAGGATGGTGCCTAACCCCGAACAGGAATAGTTGATGATTTTCTTGCTCAGCCCAAACAACACTGTATTAACCTTTGCAGATGCCGTAACAGGAATGGATTCCGCCAATTTCCCTGCAGCAAGCTTGCTGCAGGCATCCTCGGCAAAATTCAACAATGAGGCTCTGTTGTTGAGAATTCTGGCTCCCTGAAGGCTGGATGCCACGGTTACATACCCTCCATAATTATTGATACCTGCATCTTTCTCGAGATGGGCAATGGTTCTTGTTACGATACCACCCTGACTGTGTGCTATTATGAAGTTGTTTTTCGGATCTGGATTGTAACCCTGATACGACTTGTAAATGTTGGCCTGAGCCCCGATTGCATTGGACATGTCTGCAGCAACTCCAACCATTGTCGAGTAACTGGGGGCATAGCCAAATCTGAAAGTATGGCATTTTCTGGCGTAAAAACCTACTCCTTGCTGACTTGGATACATCATAGCATTTGCTACTCTCTCCCAGGAGGTGATTTCCCCACCTAGTCCATGGATAAAGAAAACAAGGCGGTTTAAGTGGCTCAGATCCTCTGTCGGAGCTCCACTATGGGGTTGAATGGGATGCACGGGAGGCCCATCAATAATCCTTGCCGCATCCCCCGGATCCGATTTGATAATGGTGATGTTCTGAAGCAACCGGTTTTCAAAGTGACCGGCATTTCCGGTATCGGTTTGCCCTGAAACCAGGGTCGATATCAACAAAATAATCAATGTAAAATATAGTGTCTTCATTCTTTCAGGTGTTAAAAATAAATAAATTCATCAATTCTTCACAAATCTTACCGATTTCCATCTTCCATCCTTTCCGCATCGCAGAATATACCCACCAGGCTGCAGATTCGAAATGTCAACGGTGTGCACTGCATTGGTACTGAGGTTCTCCATACGCCGGATCAGTGAGCCCTGCAGGCTCAAGATCTCAAGATCTACAGTCGCTCCGATGAAAGCCGGGATGGAAACATTGAGCTCATCTGCGGCCGGATTAGGATATGCCTTCAGGGCTCCGTTTTTGATGACCTGCTCCTCAAACCTGGCAATCTGGATATCCCCCTTTCTGGCAGCTGCCACGGTGTTTGAAAACCAGGAAACCACCGTGTCGCCGGTGTGGTTCAGTATGTAATAGGAATTGTACCGGGTAATTTCACTTTGCTGAAACCGTTTATGGTTTTCAAGCAGGTCGTATGTGGTGAGTACCGAAACCAGGGGGATGATCTTTCCATCGACATTCTGATACTTGTTCCAGTCGGAATACTCCATCAGGCTGTCTCTGAAGAGACGGGTTTCGAAAGTCAGCCTTGATGGGTTGATACGGATTTCCATGCTGTCGTTTACCGCAATCAGTTCCGAGCCATCCGGGCTCAGGGAAACGGTATAGTCCAGCAATTCCATGGCTGTTTGCCATTGATCGGGGCTTTGAGTGAACAGATGGACCAGTCCGAAATCAGGTACCATATCCGGCTCGATCTGAAAACCGGGATCCGGAATATCATGCAGGATCTCATTCAGCAATTGCCCTTCGTGATCATAGATCCTGGTTCCGGTTTCACTGGTAATGCTGCTTCCAACCCCGAATTCATAGTCATAGGTATACCGCGGTGTTTCCAGAAACCAGGTGGTGATGACCGTTTTATGGTTCTGATCAATTGAGATATCCGTTTTTTGATTTTTGTCGATGGAGGTCATTTTAGTCAGGTCGTACGTAGATACTTCTTCCTCAATATTCATCCCCTTCGGCACCGCAAACACCCTGCTGGTGGTGGTGGTGTAGGTTACCTGCCGAAGCGGGGCCTGCCCGTAGGTGAAACAGGCGATGACTGCCAGCAGGATGATGAGCATATGTTTTGTTCTGATTTTCATGGTTTTGTTTTTTGTATGACTGCTTATTTTTTCTTTCTGCACAGATCTCCCCCTCTGATAAGCGCCACACTGACGGGGCTCAGCGTGGCGCCGGCACGACGAGCTGCTTCCCCGCCTGCCGGCTGTTACAGATCATTGGCTGAATCTCCCTGTAGCTGATCATTTTTTCCGGTATTTGTCTGTATAGTTGATCGAAACCGAAAAAAAGGAGATTTTCTCTGAAAAAAAATTACGTTTGCATCCTCAAAGCAGATTATGGCACGCCTGCCCCGATCAGGATTTATAAAAAACTTCACCACACTGCTCACCGGCACCGCCATTGCACAGGTGATCCCGGTGCTGCTGCAGCCCCTGCTGCGCCGCCTGTTCGACGCCGAGGTGTTTGCCCTGTTCGCCGTGTACAACAGCATCACCTCCATCCTCATTGTGGTGGTGACGCTCCGGTACGAGATGGCCATCGTACTGCCCGAAAAGTCGCGCGATGCATCAGCTCTGGTGACCCTTTCGCTCGGCATCAGCGTGGTGTTCTCGTTCCTGTTTGCCCTGGTGATTGCCATCCTTCCCGATGCTGTGGTTAAGATTACCGGGTGGCCCGCTGCAGGACGCATCTGGCTGTGGGCTATCCCGCCGGGGGTACTCTTCTTCAGCGCCGGACAAACGTTCAACTACTGGCTGATCCGCCATAAAGCCTTCAGAGCCTCTGCCGGCAACCGGATTGCCCGCAGGACTACCGAAGGGGCCATGCAGTCGGCCGGTGGACTGGCAGGCTGGCAGGGCAGCCTCCTGTGGGGCGATCTGGCAGGACGGATGGTGAACATGGGCCTCTCCTGGTGGCAAAGCGCCCGAAAAGGGTACTCCCTGTCGGGCATGGATGCCGGAACCATCCGGAAGGCTGCCCACAGGTACCGCGATTTTCCCCTCTTCCAGGCACTGCCGGCCATCCTCAATACCGCCAGCCTGATGATCCCGGTGGTGATGGTGAACCGTTTCTATTCGGCAAATGCCACCGCCCAGTTCGACCTTAGCCGGCAGGTGCTCGCTCTGCCACTGGCACTGATTACCACCGCCATGTCGCAGGTGCTGCTGCAGAAATTCTCGGAACAGCGGAATATGCACCAGAAAATACTGCCCGGCTTCCTGAAACTCTCACTTTATACAACACTGTTTGCCGTGGGAGTGGCCCTTTTCTTCGTGTTTACCGGTGAACCACTGTTTGCTTTTCTGTTCGGACAGAACTGGTCCACCGCCGGGGTATGGGCTGCCATACTGGCTCCTGCCTTCATGATCCAGTTTGTGGTATCACCCCTGAGCACCCTCATTATCGCCCTCGAAAAGGTGAGGATAGGTGCTGTATGGCAGGTGCTGTACTTTCTGGCCATCCTCTCGCTGTCGTTTTTCAGCCACCTCCCGGAAGTGCAGTTTTTCAGGGTGTTCGCACTGCTGAACATCGTTTTCTATGTGCTCTACTGGATTGTAATCCTCATCATTGCAATGCGGTACGAACAAGACCGGATTCAGCACGGGAAAATGTTGTAGGTTTGCATTGCCAAAACCTTCCCGTTGGGGAAAATCATACGGGAAAAAGGATCTGCCTGATGGACGTTTGTCATGTAACCACCGCTCACCCGGCCCGGGATATCCGCATCTTTCACAAGGAGTGCGCTTCACTCGCTGCGGCAGGTCACCGCGTTACCCTGCTGGTAGCGGGCAAAGGGGAGGATTGTGAGGAAAAAGGTGTGCGTGTGCAGTATATTATGGTGCATTACAAATCCAGGCCCGGACGTATGCTGCGTGCCCCGTTTGCCCTGGCAGCGGCTGTGCTGAAAATTAATCCTCAGGTAGTCCATTTTCACGATCCGGAGTTTCTGATCGCCACACGCAGGTTGCAGCAGAAGGGCATCCGGGTGGTGTACGACGTCCACGAAGACCTTCCCCGGCAGATCCTGTCGAAGTTTTATATCCCCGCCTGGCTGCGGCGCCCGCTGGCATCGGTGACCGAACGTTACGAAAACCGGGTTGCCCGCCGCCTCGATGCCATCGTTACCGCCACGCCCCATATTGCACAACGGTTCCTGCCCCTGAATGCCCATACCACCGATGTTCGAAACTTCCCGCTGCAGGAGGAATTTACACCGGTTGACCCCTGCCAGAAACCCACACCCCCTCACCTCTGCTATACCGGCGGCATCTCACAGATCCGCGGGGCAGGGGAGATGATCGATGCGATCGGTGACCTGGATGTGATCCTTGATCTGGCAGGCCCGGTCGACTCGTGCGACTATTTCCAGCAGCTCAGGAGGTTCCCCGGGTGGAAGAAAAAGATCTACCATGGTATGGTCGACCGAGCCGTTGTGAGCCGGCTTATGGGGCAGTCTGCCATCGGACTGAACCTGATGCACCCTGTACCCAACTATGTGGATGCCATCCCTACGAAGTTGTTTGAGTATATGCTGGCAGGGATTCCGGTGATAATCTCCGATTTCCCCTCCTGGAAAGCGATTGTGGATACCCACCAGTGCGGTCTGGCAGTAAATCCGCTGGATACCGCGCAAATCCGTGAAGCAATCAAAACCCTCCTTGCCGACCCTGCAATGGCTGCCCAAATGGGTGCCAGGGGAAGGGAGGCTGCGTTGAAACATTATTCGTGGGAAACGGAAAGGGAGAAATTGTTGATGGTATATCGTAATTTTGAATCTCAGAGTGTCGCATAAACAGACAGGATGAAAGTAGTAACGGTTATAGGGGCACGGCCTCAGTTTATCAAGGCAGCGGTAGTTAGTGCCGCCTTCAGGGATACTGCAGGGTCGGTGAAAGAGGTGCTGGTACACACGGGTCAGCATTTTGATGATCCGATGAGCAGGGTCTTTTTCGAGCAGATGATGATTCCGGAACCGGCATATCATCTGGGGGTGCACAGCCTGTCGCACGGTGCAATGACCGGGCGGATGATGGAGTTGCTGGAAGAGGTGTTACTACAGGAAAAACCTGATGCCCTGATGGTGTATGGAGATACCAACTCTACCCTGGCAGGAGCACTGGTGGCCTCCAAGCTGCACATCCCGGTAGCCCATGTGGAGTCGGGTTTGCGCTCGTTCGATATGCTGATGCCCGAAGAGATCAACCGAATCGTTACCGACCGCCTCAGCCGCTGGCTGTTCTGCCCGACTGCCACTGCGGTGCGAAACCTTGAGGCCGAGGGATTCCGGTCCTTTCCCGCCGAAATCATCATGAACGGCGACGTGATGCTCGATGCAGCCCTCAGGTTCCGGGACCTCGCCCGAAAACCCGAAGAAATCCATGACGGTGAATTCATCCTGGCAACGGTGCACCGCCCGGCTACTACCGATAACCCTGCTGCGCTGACCTCAGTTTTCCATTCCCTGGCAGCCATGGCCCACACCATACCCGTGGTGATTCCACTGCACCCGCGTACTTCCGGGATGCTGTCGAAATATGGCGTTGACACGAATCTTCCGGGTGTCACCCTCATTCCACCGGTAGGGTATCTGGAG
This sequence comes from Bacteroidota bacterium, assembly GCA_022709695.1. Taxonomy (GTDB): domain Bacteria; phylum Bacteroidota; class Bacteroidia; order Bacteroidales; family SKPS01; genus SKPS01. The sequence continues at coordinate 70,231 of JAKLII010000009.1, read as the reverse complement.
TCGTTGTGGCTGTTACAGCACGCCAGGATGGTGGTAACCGACAGTGGCGGCCTGCAGAAAGAGGCCTATTTTTTCAGCAAACCCTGCCTCACCCTGCGTGATGAGACTGAATGGAAGGAACTGGTGGAGGCAGGTGTAAATATCACCGCGGGCACCAGCCCCGAAAACATTATGACTGCTTTCAATATACTCATAAACCTTCGCTTTGTCCCGGACCTGTCACTCTACGGAAACGGAGAAGCTTCCCGCATCATTGCCAAAACACTGGCTTAAAAACGTAAGATCCAAATAACCTTTTCGGAACCATTCATTTTGAAAAGTTTGTAAATTCGTTTATTCGTTTGTTTTTTAGATATCTGCCTTCCCGGAACAAAAAACAACAAACACTTAGCGAAGCGAAGTCCCGAGAGCGAAGCGATTCGGGAACAAACAACGAACAACAAACAACGAACAAAAAAACACCATGAAGCCGGCTGCCTTTTTCCGACAACTCGTCAATCCCGGAATCCTTACCGGTGAGATGGCTTGTCTGTCAGTGCTTTTTGTTCTTAAAACCGGTTTCCCATGGCTCTCAACCCTGTTTTTTGGTTTGTTACTGGTATTTCTTCTGCAGCTGGTATTTTCCTGGATCAGGTATATCAAGGAAACAAGTTTCTCTATCCGTAATATACATCCATACTTCCTGTTACTGGGCGCCGTGCTGGTATTTCTCCTTTCTATCCATCGTTCTGAACTGGATATCCTGGACTTTTCCGCCGAATTGTACCACCTGGCAGCATTGGCGATTTTTGCACTGGGATGCCTGTACCTCATCAGGACTCCGGAAAAATTTCTGGTATTCAGGGATTTGTTCTTTCGGTGGCTTACCATTTTTGGATTTCTTCTGGCAAGTGCAGGCTTTCTGAAGTTCTGGCTTGTGTTGCGGGAAATCCCCCTGCCTGCCTGGATTCCTGCAGTGCCATCAGGCCTTGGATCATCGCTGATCCCCGATAACGACAGCTTTATCCTCCCTCTGGTGGCTGCGTTGATAGGTCTGTTATTCAACAGGTTCAGGCGTAAAAATCAGGCACTCATCAACCTGGCCTACCATTTTGTGTTCCTGATGCTGTTTTATGTGGTGCTGTGGAGCGGCTCCAAAAAGGGGTTTGTGCTGATGATGCTCCTCTTTGTCTGCATCATCATACTCAGGATTTACTATCTGTTTCACGCCAACCGGGCCTATAACTACCGGCTTATCAAAAACCTCAATGTACTGATTCTGGTGCTGGGTTTTTCTGCCCTGGCAGCTACCTGGCTGATCGTAACCCCCGATTATGCCACCAAGGAGAAATGGATAGAAAAAGCTGGCTTCAACCGATACCGGTTTAAATCCGAAGTTACCCTGATCACCTATGCGCACCTGTCCTCCATCACGGATAAGGTTGAATTGCAGGACTGGTACGACAGAATCTGGAGTGGCGCGGATAACAGCCTGTCCGAAAATGCCCTGAAGGAAAAAATCGCTTTTATGCTGCGGGAACAGGAGAAATCCACTTTTGTCAGCAATGAAGATAACTGGGTGGAGAAAGCCTATGACACCCGGCGACAGCGGTTTGAGATGGTAAAGGACATCTTCCGTCAATATACCCCTGACCAAAAGTTCCTGGGCATCGGATTCGGGTATCTCGACAACTTTCCTGCAGCAGTAACCTTCGAGGCTTCCCTGCATAAAGGTACTGTGGTGTGGCAGAATAATTACCTGATTTCGGCCCTGCTTTATTCCGGGATACTCGGAGCGTTGCTGATTCTGTTGCTGGCAGTGCAGAGCATTGTGATCTGGCGTTACTATGGCAGCGAGTTGCTGTCCCTTGTGGCATTGATGTTCCTTGCTGCTGGGTTCAGGCTGTTTTCACACAATGTCTTTTTAACGGAGCCCTTGCTGCTGATGGCCCTATTGCTGCCCGTCCATTATAAATATATCATGCTGAACCAGAGTGAGTTCAGAGCCCTTCCAGAAAATGTTCCGCCAGTTTCCGGTAATCATGATACGCCATAACATACGATCGGCCGGCTTTGCCCATCGCAGCTAGTTCTTCCGCCGGAGCAGCGCAGAGCCGGCGGATGGCCTCAGCTATGGCGATGGGGTTGTCGGCAGGGATGGAGATACCGCACCCTGCTTCCGCCACCGGATTGTTGCAGGCTTCGATGGCCTGTATTACGGGCTTTCCTGCCATCATGTAATCGAAGATTTTATTGGGGCTCACCCCAAACCGGTAGAGTGCCTGTTTTCTGAACCCTACGTACAGAAAATCTATCTGCTCCAGCAGTGCGGGCAACTGCTGTTTGGGAACATTCGGGGCAAAAAAGAGGTTGTGGACCCCGAGGTTCCCTGCAAGATCCATCAGGCGATCTTTTTCCGGCCCCTGCCCTACCAGCAGGAACACAACCGGCTGGTCCTTCACCAGGGCGGAAGCCTCAATCAGGGGTTCCAGGGCATTGGCAACCCCCAGGGCACCTGTGTATCCCACGATCTTTTTTCCTTCGGCCCTGCTGGTGTCAATGATGTGTTGATGTTCACCGGGAAGGATGCCGGCCGCATCCCATTCGTCCGGGAGAACGCCATTGGGTACATAGCGGAATTTCTCCGGCTCCATCCCATGGGATGTCATGTGAGGAAGGGTGCAGGGGAGCAGGGACACCACCCGGTCGGCATGATGATAGGCAAAATCTTCGGCTTTCTGCAGTAGCCTGATATAGGGATGGCGTGCTGAATAACCTCCCAGCTCCATGGGGGAGAGGGGCCACAGGTCGTGGACTTCGAACACCAGTCTGGCCCCGCTCATCCGGGCAATGCGATGGGCCGGCCAAATATCCAGCGGATAGGTGGAAGAGGCAATGACTGCTTCAGGCCTGAATTTCTCGGCCATGTACCTGGCATGGGACCACAGCTTCCGGATGAAAACCCCCATATTCCACACCCGTTTCAGGGAATTTCCGGAATAAGACGGGGTCCTGAAAAACAGGTACGGAACACCGTCATGTGAGGCTTCATGAATGCGGCCTTGTACATCGGGCTGCCGGGTACGTGTGTGGGCATATCCGGCTGCCACGATCACCACCTCATGCCCTGCCCGGATCCATTCCCGTGCAAGCAGAAACGGCCTGTGTTCCATTCCCAGATGCGGCCCCCCTGCATAATGGTTGATCAGCATTATCCTCATTGGCGTCTTCCCTGTTTGGCCGCCAAACCTACGATTTTTTTACGAGCCTGTAAATGATTCGGGATACATCGGTTTATCGTTATCTTTGCGCTGATGTCGGAACAAACCCATAATGTTTCCCGTGAATCATGGTGGCTGCACAGTACCGGATGGTCGCTGGTGCTGCTGGCATTCCTGATCCCTTTTCCCGGAAAGGTTCCGGTAGCGGCAGTATATCTGTTCGGATTGTTTTCGCTCGGTGAAATCATCAGTTCAGCCGGGAAGGGTAATTTCTTCAGATTTCTTGCATGCCGGATCAGAAGAGCTGCACCGGGAGGACATATGTGGGTGTTTCTTCTGATGCCCCTGCTGTACCTTGCCGGAGTGTTGTGGTCATCTGAGGGTTCCCCATGGTTGTTTGAGCTCGAAAAGAAAAGCCTGCTGCTGGTGTTTCCGCTGCTCGCTTTTGCTGCTTCCGGAAAGGTATTTGACAAAACGTGGATCCGACGGATTCTTGCCGGGTTTGCTGCCGGTACCCTCGCCGTAACCCTGTATCTTCTGGTGTCTGCACTTCTGTCCTATAGATTAACTGCTGACACTTCCCTTTTCTATTATTCCCGCTTTTCACAATGGTCGCACCCCTCGTATCTTGCGATGTATGTGTGTTTTGCTATGGGGATTACCGGGAGTTATCTTACCGGTTATGAGGAAAAATCAGGCTGGTGGCGGTGGCTGGCAGGTGTGGCATTGATGATTTGGTGGGTAGCCATGGTGGTGCTGCTTAGTTCGAAAGCGGGATTTTTCGGATTGATCATCGCTTTGGGGTATCTGGCTTACCGGCTCTCGGAAAGGTGGAAAAGAAGGTCGGTATGGATGCTTCTGGTAATCTGTCTGCTGGTATTGATACCAACGGCCTGGGTATTCAAACCGATTCGGGTGCGGCTCGCATCTGCAGTGCAGAACCTTACGGCCCCTGCCCCCATTTCCCCGACCCACCGTGCTGATGGCATGGTGATCCGAAGGGAGAGCTGGAAGATCGCGCTGGATGTCTGGAAGGAGAATCCCGTCACGGGAGCAGGAACTGGTGATTATATCTCTGAAACCACCCAAAGGATCGGTGACCGGGGGTTGCTTTTCCCTTTTGGCGGATATAAGAATGCGCACAACCAATACCTGCAAACGGCAGCCACGCTGGGAACCATGGGTTTGCTGGTGCTTCTGGCATGGCTGCTGCTGCCGGTATGGATGCCCCCCGGTAAACCTACAGGGGTGCATGTTTTCTTTCTGATGCTCACAGGGTTCAACCTCCTCTCAGAGTCGATGCTCGAGGCGCAGGCAGGGGTGATCTTTATCATTGTAATGCAGCTCCTGCTTTTCCGCCACCGGCAGGAGCAGTAAAAAAGCCGGCTGACAGGTGTCGGCCGGCTTTGCATGAATGGGTGATGGTTTTTATACAATGCCCTGAGCCATCATGGCTTCGGCAATTTTTACAAATCCACCGATGTTGGCGCCCTTTACATAGTTGATGTATTCACCTTCCTTGCCGAACTTCACGCAGGTAGCATGGATGTTCTTCATGATGGTGTGGAGTTTTTCATCAACTTCTTCGCGGCTCCAGCTGAGGCGCATGCTGTTCTGGGTCATCTCAAGGCCTGAGGTGGCAACGCCACCGGCGTTGGCAGCCTTGCCCGGTCCAAAGAGAATCTTGTTTTCAAGCCATACCTCAATAGCCTCCGGGGTTGAAGGCATATTGGCACCTTCGCACACCACAAAACATCCGTTTTTAATCAGGGTGCGGGCTTCGTCGCCGTTGATTTCGTTCTGCGTGGCGTTTGGCATGGCCACGTCGCACGGGATAATCCATGGGCGCAGTCCTTCGTGGTATTCACCGCCCCACTTGGCAACATATTCGCTGATGCGGCCGCGCTTCACGTTCTTCAGGTTCATCACCCAGGCAAGCTTTTCGGCATCAATACCCTTCGGGTCATGGATGAAACCATTGGAGTCGGACATGGTAACCACCTTGCCACCGAAGAAATTCACTTTTTCAACAGCATACTGGGCTACATTACCCGATCCTGAGATGGCAACGGTTTTTCCCTTCAGGCTGTCGCCACGGGCATTCAGCATCTCTTCAGCAAAATAGGTGGCGCCGTAACCGGTAGCTTCCGGACGGACCAGCGATCCACCCCAGTACAAACCCTTGCCGGTAAGTACACCTGTAAACTCGTTCTTCAGCCTTTTGTACTGGCCAAACAAGTAGCCGATCTCACGTCCGCCAACTCCGATATCACCTGCAGGAACGTCGGTGTCAGGGCCGATGTGACGGAAAAGCTCTGTCATGAAACTCTGGCAGAACTTCATTACTTCATTGTCCGACTTGCCCTTCGGGTCGAAATCGGAACCGCCCTTGCCACCGCCCATCGGAAGGGTAGTGAGGGAATTCTTGAAAATCTGCTCGAAAGCCAGGAATTTCAGGATGCCAAGGTTTACCGTAGGGTGAAAACGCAATCCCCCTTTGTAAGGGCCGATGGCGCTGTTCATCTCAATGCGGAAACCACGGTTTACCTGGATTTCTCCCTTGTCGTCGAGCCAGGGAACCCTGAAGATGATAATCCGCTCCGGCTCCACAATGCGCTCCAGAATCCGGGCCTGTTTATACTGGGGGTTCTCTTCAATGAACGGGACAAGTGTTTCTATCACTTCCCGGACCGCCTGATGAAATTCCGGTTCCGAAGGATTGCGTGCAATCACTTTTACCATGAATTCATCTACAATCTGATTATACATACTGTGTGACATAGATAAAAAGTTTAGGTTAACAACTAATGTGAATAAGCGCGACAATATTAAGAACAATTTTTTATCAAACAACCATTTTACACCAATTTTATTCCTGTCCAATTGCTATATTTATTCGCGATGATCGCACTGTTGAGTTGTATACCTAAAACACAGATAACGTGAATGATGAATTACTGAAAGGTACCGGAGGAAGCACCGGATCCTCCCCCAACGTGGAGCAATTGCTCCATGATACCCGCGAACGGCTCAAGGAGCTGGCCTGTATTAACCAAACCACCCTGATCCTCAAGGAGGGGAAACCCATTAATGAGACCCTGCAGCAGGTATGCCTCATCCTGCCGCGTGCCTGGCAGTACCCTGAGTTCACCTGCGCAAGGATCACCTACGACGGGCAGGTATTTACCACTGGTAACTTCCTGCAGACCGAGTGGGTACAGGTGCAGAATTTTCAGAGCATCGACCGGAGGAAAGGGAAGATCGAGGTGTTTTATACCAAAAAATTTCCGCGCGAAAATGAAGGCCCCTTCCTCGAAGAAGAGCGCCATCTGCTGGTGAACCTCAGTAACCTGCTGGCAGGGTATGTCAACTCGGAAAAGGCAAAAGACCTGCTCAAATCCACCCTGGAACCCGATAGCCACCTGCCAAAGCCCCCGAAGGAGGCCGTCTCGGTAAGCAGGCAGCTGCTACAGAAATTCCTCACCAAACAAAACATCGACAGGGATGTATTTCACGATCTTATGCCATTTAAAGTCAGGGAGATACTGCTGGTGGCAAACCTGTACGATGCCTACAACATCGAAGAGGAAGGGCGGTTCACCGAGCACATACTGGGCGAATACTACCAGCTGAATCTCAGCTCAATGCCACGCGTGACAGGGGTTACCACCCTCGAAGAGGCACTGGAACAGCTCAGGACCCGCCACTTCGACATGGTGATCATCATGATGGGGGTGGATAAGAACATTCCGGTGGAGCAAAGCCGCGGACTGAAGAAGGAGTACCCTTACATTCCGATCTTCCTGCTGCTCAACAACAACTCCGATATTGCCATCTTCCACGAGTCCCCGGTGTTGCTCAATGCCATCGACAAATTATTTGTGTGGAACGGCGACTCCAAGATCTTCTTTGCCATGGTGAAACATCTGGAAGACCGTGTGAATGTGGAGAATGACACGCGCATTGGTCTGGTGCGGGTGATCCTGGTGGTGGAGGATTCTGCCAAGTACTACTCCAGGTACCTCCCCATGCTCTACACCTCCGTGATGGAACAGACCCGGAGGAACATCGACGATGTAACCACGGACGAGCTGTACAAGGTGCTCCGCCTCAGGGCACGCCCCAAAATCCTGCTGGCCTCCACCTTCGAAGAGGCGATGGCGATTTATACCCGGTACAAGGAGTTTATGCTTTGCCTGATTACCGATGTGAAATACGAACATCACGGAAAACTGGATCCCGAGGCAGGGTTCCAGCTGGTGGAGAAGATCAGATCAGAAATCAAAGATCTGCCCGTGATTATCCAGTCATCGGATGAAGAGAACTCGAACCGGGCCTATCTCCTCAAAACCACCTTCATCGACAAAAACTCCGACGCCCTGCTACAGGAGATCAAGAGCTTCATCAGCCACTACCTGGGATTTGGCAGCTTTGTTTTCAAAACCCCGGAAGGGCAGGAAGTAGCTATTGCCCATACCATTAAGGAGTTCGAAAAACACCTGAAAACCATCCCGGAAGAGTCACTGCTCTTCCATTCCAAGCGCAACCATTTTTCGCTGTGGTTCATGGCACGCGGGGAGGTGCAGATCGCCAAGCTCATCAACCCCTACCGCACCACCGACTTCAATTCGGCCGAAGAGATCCGCACATTCCTGGTGAAAGCCATCCAGCAGTACCGCAATGAGAAAAACAAGGGTAAGGTGATCCCCTTTGAGGATTCGGAAGTGCTGGAGGAGACCAACATCGTGAGCCTCGCCAGCGGATCACTGGGCGGTAAGGGGAGGGGTGTAGCCTTTATCAACACCCTCATCCACAACTTCGATTTTACCAACATCGTTCCCAACATCCGCATCCGGGCACCCAAAACCTGTATCGTGGGTACCGATGAGTTCGAGCGGTTTCTCGACCGCAACAAGCTCGCCGGCAGGATCCTGAATGAAACCAACTACGATAAGATACAGAAATGGTTCTTTGAGGGGAATTTCGGGGATGTGTTTGTGAAACGGATGCGCAAGGTGCTGAAAAACATCGAAAAACCCATCGCCATCCGCTCCTCCGGGCTATTCGAAGACAGTCGCCTGCAGCCTTTTGCCGGCATCTTTGAAACCTACCTGCTTCCCAACAACCATCCCGACTTTGAGGTGAGGCTCAAACAGGCCCTTGATGCCATCAAACTGGTGTATGCCTCGGTGTATTCAAAGGTTGCCCGGGGCTATGTGGAGGCCATCCACTACAAAATCGAGGAAGAAAAGATGGCAGTGGTGATTCAGGAAGTGGTTGGGGAACAGTATGGTAACTACTTCTACCCGCATATCAGCGGGGTGGCACAGTCGTACAATTATTACCCTTTCGCCCACATGAAGCCCGAAGAGGGATTTGCCGTGGCTGCCCTTGGTTTGGGGAAATATGTGGTGGAGGCTGAAAAGGCGTACCGTTTCTCACCCAAATACCCCGATACCGATATCAACTCACCCCGCGATCAGTACCTGAATTCACAGCTGCAGTTTTATGCGGTGGATCTCGGGAAGAAAGACATCGACCTGATGGAAGGGGATACGGCCGGACTGGCACGCCTCGATATCGACGTGGCGGAGGAGCATGGCACCCTCAAGCACCTCGCATCGGTCTACGACTTGCAGCAGGAGACGATCTCCCCGGGCATCACCAGACCGGGCCCCCGGATCATCAATTTCGCCAACATCCTGAAATACAACTATGCACCGATGGCCAAGACCATCGAGGTGGTGCTGGATGTAGTGAAGGAAGCACTGGGATCACCGGTGGAGATCGAATTTGCCATCGACCTGAACCGTGACAAAACCTTCCGTTCATCGTTCTATGTCCTGCAGATCAAACCCCTCATCGGAAACCTTTCCGATTACACCATCGACACCCAGACCATCGACCGTTCGAAACTGGTACTTTACAGCGAAAAAGGGATGGGGAACGGATTGATCGATGATGTGTACGACCTGATTTACGTGGACAAGGAGATCTTTGACAAATCGATGACCGTTGAAATGGCTGATGAGATTGAAATCCTGAACCAGAAACTGGGTGCTGAGGAGCGCAAATATATCCTGATCGGACCGGGGCGCTGGGGCACCCGCGACCGCTGGATAGGCATTCCCGTGCAGTGGTCGCAGATCTCCAATGCCCGCATCATTGTGGAAACCAGCCTCGAAGGGTTCCCCCTCGATGCCTCCTCCGGCTCGCACTTCTTCCATAACGTAACCTCCATGAATGTGGGCTATTTCTCCATACAGGAGGGTATCGGCAGCAACTTCATCGACTGGGAAAAGCTCAAGGCCATGCCCGAGGTGCAGCGTACCAAATGGTTCCGCCACATCCGGATGAAAGAGCCCTTTGTGGTAAAAATGGACGGCAAAAAGCGCATCGCGATCGTGGGGCAGGGGATCTAGGGATAAAACAGCAAAGGCGCCCTTTGGAGGCGCCTTTGCGTTGCTTTTGATAGCAGGGAATACTATGCTTCCTTCTTGCTCCTGACGATCTTTTCCTTGATGCGGGATTTCTTGCCGGTGAGTCCGCGGTAGTAGTAAATGCGGGCTCTGCGTACCACACCGTGCTTGTTTACGATGATCTCATCGATAAAGGGGGAATGTATCGGGAAAATCCTTTCTACACCCACACCACCTGAGATCTTGCGTACCGTGAAGGTCTCACGGGCACCGCTGTTCTTGCGCTGGATTACCACACCCTGGAAACTCTGGATACGCTCCTTGTTTCCTTCCTTAATCTTATAATTCACTGTTACAGTGTCACCTGCCTTGAATTCCGGGTACTCTCTGGTTGGTACCAGCATCTCTTCTACCTGTTTGATAATCGCGTCTTTGTTCATCTCTCCGGTTTGTTAGGGTATTGTCGAAAAAAGGAGTGCAAATATACGGGTATTTTTTAAACCGGCAATCACCCTGCTGATCTTTTTTTTCTGAGGTCACCTTACAGGCGTCAGCTCGTACGTATGCGACGGTTTATATTTCATCACCCAGAGAAACGGAACATAGAAGAGGATGCCTGCAATCAAAGCTCCCACATCCACCTCCTCATCGCGGGTAATGATCACATTGTGATCCTCATATCCTTCCTTTTTCAGTTTCACCTCGGTGGAGCTCCCCACGATTTTCTGGTCGGAATAGGCTAACGGGGTGGTGCCTGCGGGTTCGCCGTCGATATACACTTTTGCTCCGGATGGGATGGAGTTGATGAGGGTGGTACTTGCACAGCTGGTGGCCAGCACGGCAACAGCCAGCATAACTGCCAGCCAGCGCATTGATTTGGAAATCTGTTTCATGGTATTCTGGATTTTAATGTTGGGGCGCAATTTCTACAAATATAAGGCCAGAGTAATTGTGTGGTATATGTGTTTTTACGATTCTTCCAGCAATCCGGGCCTCCTGAGCCGGGTGCGCTCCATGGCCTGCTCAAGCCGCCAGTCGGCGATGTCGCGGTCGTGCCCCGAAAGCAGCACATCAGGTACCTTCCACCCCTGGTAATCAGCGGGCCGGGTGTACACCGGCGGTGCCACCAACCCGTCCTGGAAGCTGTCGGTAAGGGCCGACTGCTCATCGCCCAGCACCCCGGGAATAAGCCGTACCACTGCATCGATCATCACGGCTGCAGCCAGTTCCCCGCCGGTAAGGACATAATCCCCGATGCTGATCTCGCGGGTGACCAGGTGCTCCCGGATCCGCTCATCCACCCCTTTGTAATGCCCGCAGAGGACGATCAGGTTCCCCGCCATAGAGAGTCTGTTGGCCAGTGGCTGGCTGAACAGTTCACCATCCGGTGAGGTGTAGATCACTTCGTCGTAATCCCGCTCATTCTTCAACTTGGTGATGCAGCGATGCACTGGCTCCACCATCATTACCATGCCTCCGCCACCGCCGTACGGGTAGTCATCCACGCTGCCGTAACGGTTTACGCTGTAATCGCGCAGGTTGTGCAGGTGCAGGGTACAGATCCCCTTATCCACGGCCCGCTTCACAATCGACTGGGTCAGGGGTCCGGTGAAAATCTCGGGATGGATAGTGATAAGGTCGATGCGCATAACAATAGCTTTTTGCAAAGGTACGTTTCTGTAGCGATTCCTGTTCCTTTTCCTATCTTCGCAGAACAATGCTGCCATTCTACTATCAGGTTCTGGAAATCGGGCAGGATGCCTCCGCCGATGAGGTGCGCCATGCCTACCGCCGTCTGGCAAAGCAATACCATCCCGATGTGAACCGGGAACCTGGTGCGGCAGCGAAATTCATTCAGATACAGCAGGCATACGAAGTACTCAGTGACCCGCAGCGCCGGGCCCGTTACGATTACCATGCCCTCAGGTATACCCATAAAAGCAATAACCCGGCTCCACAAACCACTTACGCTCAGCCAGGAAACCGGCGGTCATACCCCTATACGGGCTACGGTGGGAGGGTCTTTTACCGTTCTACCGATCCGGAAACCCATGCAAAGGAGGAGAAAGTCAGAACCCGCGACATGCTGCTGGGGCTGGCCCTTATTCTTATCATTGTATCAATCCCTTTTACCGGTATGATTTGTAAGAGAATAACACTCAATACCTCCGGGGTTGAAGTGTGGTGCGAGTACTTCGGGTCCGATGAAGGATTGCTGATCAGTTATCCCTATGAGAATAAGAACCTGTATGAGGAATATACGGATGTGGATTTCAGCATGATTAACGGTGATGTGGTGATCCATGCATCCATGCCTTTAAAAAAGGGGGATAAGTTTTTGCTGAGGCACCTCGAAAGCGACCCAACGGTATACAAGGTGTTTTTTGATAAGCCTGACCCTGAGACCTATGAACGGTATTGCAGCCTGATTTACCTGAAATGGAGTGGCAGTGCTTTTCTCGATTCCATGAAAGGAGGGGCCTCGGAAACTGTCTTTACCTACATGCTGTGCGATTCTGTCTATTCCCGTTATGGTACACGCGGACTGGCAGATTTTTACTTTGCTGATTTCTCCGCCATCATGAACCCTTACTCAAACAAAGAAACCTGGGGGGCGATGACCCGGTTGCCCGAATGGAAACCCATGCTGCTGCGGTGCAGGCGGCTTTCAGTCCTGGCGGAATGAAGGATCACACAGGTTTTTGCTATCTTCGCCCTCAGAATTAAATACGGATACAGATGGAAAAGGAATTTACGGTTGGTACCCGTATCGACCACGAGAAATATGGTGAAGGCGTCATCATCGGAGCAGGTGTTTCCACGTATGATGTGCTCTTTGAACGGGGCGGGAAACTGCAGTTCAACAAAAACCGGTTTCAGGCCACGGTGATCGGGGAGGTGGCAGAGGAAGCGACTGATGCCGCACAGCCCATCAGCGTAAAGATGTTGCTGGAAGCGGTGGAAGCAGTGCTCGACCGCTCAGGTGCCCTGCAGGAAACTGTGCCCCTGGGCGAGCGTTGGCTGGGTGGCACAATGATCCTGCAGCCAGCCAACAAGGATTTGAAAGCCAAGGAGATACCCATTGAAGTGTTCTTTCATAAAATCGTCATGCTGCGCGATCGCCTCAGGGTGCTGGAACAAAACATCAACAGCCATCAGAAGCTTACAGATGAGGATAAGGTGAATATGCAGCAGTACATTACAAGGATCTACGGGAGCCTCACCAGCTTTAACATCCTGTTTGGCGAAAAAGATCAGTATTTTACCGGGACCGGCGGCTGATGCCGGCGGATATTCGGCTACAGCAGCGAAAAATCCCCGTGGAAGTTTTCGGGCCAGATGACCCGGATGTCGGTACCTTTTTCAACCGCGATCACCACCGGCAAATCCGTCCCGTTGTCCCGCAGCGCTTTGAGGAGGGTGCGGGCAGCTACCTCAGCATCGAACACCATGGCGTAAAAGCTGACCTTGCTGCCAATGTCGCTCCCGGTACATTTGCCGTTCCCTGTGGTGGTGAGGGCACGGTTAAAGAGGTCCTCCATCATGGCCAGTTTGTCGAGGTCGGTAACAGGGCCCCAGTACGTGGTGTCAGTCTGAATGATAATCTGGCTGTAGGAATCCGGCCCGAAGGTTCGGAAACCCTTGTCCAGTACCTCTCTGGCAATGCGGATGGCTTCTTTATCAAGCTTTTTGGGATCCGGCGCCGATATTTCGTAGTCCCTGCCGGGTTCCCCGAGGGTCCCTTCCTGAAGCAGCAGGGTCGACCGGCCGGGCATCTCCCGGATCTTCCAGAAATGAATCGCAGAGTCCGTTTTCAGAAACATCTCCGCAGCAATGCTGCCATCGGAGGCAGAGATCTTTCTCAGCACATCCTCATCGGAACTTTTACACCCGGTAATCAGAAAAACCCCGGATAAACCGAAAATACAACCTCTGATAAATTTTTGCAGCAACATCTCTGGCACTTTTCTTCAGTCTCCAAAGATACCTTGTTATATGAATTTATGCAACTGTTTTCGAAAAAGTTGGTTTCATGGAAGAAAAAATCACGTACGATCAGGTATGACCTCTTCACCGGACGGTGGCCATCTCTGGTCCGGTTTCTTTTTCTGTTCCCGGTAAGGGCAGCCGGTAGATCCTCTGGTACCCCCTTTCGCTCTGGTCATCGTAAAGAAACCAGAGGATTCCGTTGTGCACGGAAATATCACCGGTATATGGGAAATCGGGAAGGGTGAGGTGCATACCGGATTCTCCGGTTAGCAGATTTATCTCCTGCAACGTCATTACCCCATCCTTTTCAAACAGCACGTAGTATTTTTCCATCTTCGTGTCATAGATGCACTGCCGTTTGAAATACCTGTCCTTGTGATATCCGATGGGGATGGCAGGGGTATTGATTTTCAGGGTGGTATCGAAGTGCAAAATTTCGTCCTGTGCATAATTCACCATCACCAGATGGTTTTGGAAATGCACCATGTGAACGGCAACCGGCCTGAAGAAGCACATCTCCCCGAACCTTCTTTCAAACGCGTTGGTTTCAAAGATATCCCTGGTCTCCCTGAGCTTCATGCCTAGCGGATCGGCAGTGGAAAAGAACATTTTGCAGCTGTCTGACAGGTGGTTGTAATGATAGAAGTCGGCCTGCTGATTATCTGCGGTGAGGTGACGGAAAAAGTAGTCATCACCGGAGGACAGCTCAATTCTGGCGATCCCGGTTTCGAACTCCTCCAGGGGAACCGAGAGGTCAGTGACAGCGATTTTTTCCGGTTCAACCTCAAGGAGCGTAGCCGATTGGGTACCCTTGAACCACACATCCCCGGCAGCATCCACCCAGAGGGTTCCCTGGTGAAGCCACGGGAGGGTGGCCTTGACGGTTCCTTCTTCATTCACCAGGTAAAGGCTCCGTTTTGAAAGTTTTTTCCGGGGCACGGCAAACAGCAGTAACCCTGCGTTGCAGTGGACATAAGAGGTGATATACCAGGGTTTTTCGGGAAGCAGAGGCGATGGAAGCGCCGTCAGGGTAAACGTTTTAAGCTGATTCAGCCGTGGGGTAAGGTTCACCCGCATGGAGGCAGCGTTTCGGTCAACCTTAACAGTGGTATCTCTGTATGCGGTATGGGTAAGTGTGACAGGGCTGATGGCACCGGGTTGCACCACTTTTGCCGAGCCGCTTTCGCTGGTGGAAGCCAGCACCCTGCCGTCGGCGGACCTTACAGTGACATGGGTCACCGGTTTACCGGACTCCGCGTCGAAAGCCCAGACGGTTACCACCTGCTGCGCTGTCATGGCTTCGGCCCAGGCCAAAACCATGACAGGCAAAAGATATCGTACTGCTCTGGTCATCGCAACATCCGGTATTTCAGGTTATTTCTGCTCTTCTTTGTTTTTTAACGATTCTCTGAAAGCTTCCTGTTCCATAGCGGCTTCCTTTTCCTTTGCTGCAATCAGCTCACGAACGATCTGCTGGTTCTCCCAGTCGAAATAGCTCATGGTTTCCACCACCACAACCCCGCCCATAAAATCGCCGTACCGGGCCGGAGCACCGCCGTTGTAGCTATTCAGACTGGCAATAGACCCCGACGGAACCGACATTTCACTCCCACGCATCCGTACATCATCCACAATATACAGCACATCCCCCAGTCTGGCTCCCTTGAAGGAGATCTGCTTCCCGTCTTCACTTACATACACCCCGGCGGTCATAGCTGCAATTAAGGTATTGAGGTTGGTTTTATCGGCAATCTGCTTGATCTGATCTGGCTTAAGTTTCTCCTTGGAGGGATTTTCATCCTTGAGAGGGGCATCAGGCCTTATGACAACGGTTTTATAGGTACGGCCAAAAGGAACCGTCACATCTTTCATAAATGCTATTGAATTGCCGGTAACCCTGATATCCACCAGAATCATCGTGTCGATATTAATATTGTTGATGACAACATTGTAACTGCCCGGTTCAAGGGGTTTCAGGGTGAAATCCCCAAGGGCATTGGTATAGGTGTTGATCCTGGAACTCCCCGACATCACGTACACTTCTATTCCCGGTAAGGAGAAAGTGCTGTCGGTTCCACCCGATCGCATTACGGCTTTTACATTGCCTTTAATGGTTCCCTGGGCAACCAGCAGGGTGGAGGCTGCGAACAGCAGGACAAGGGAGAGGATGAGCTTTTTCATGGCGTTTGAAGTTTTGGTTATGATTCAAAACTACAATGCCCCTGACCGGAAACAGCCCCCATCAAGAAAAGGTAACCTGTAAGTCAGTATGTGGTATGGAACGGAATGCAATATCGTCAGGATGCAGGACTTGTATCCGTTTATCGCCTCAGCTGTACCGTTTGCTGCTTCATCAGGGGTAGGTGCAGCGAAATTCTCCGCCGGTTATCACCAGCCAGTTGCCTGCACCATCGTCAGCAGTGTAATAGAATGTCCCTTTCACGACTTTTGCTGCAGCATCGTGGGAGGTGATAGTAAGTGCCGCATCTGCCGAATTCAGAGGCACATAGGTTTTTCCATTTTTTAGGTAAACGATGATATTCTGGATGTTTTTCACCGGCCAGGTACCCGGTTGATGATCCTGCATCAGGAATCTGAGGGTGTCATTGGCCGCATTTACACCGTTCAGGATCAGAATCCCCTGGTCCATATTGGCACTCAGCGATTTGTTGGCTTCCCAGGCCACTCCTTCGATCTTGCATTTCAGAAAATCAACTTCAGGTACAGGCTCCTCCTTGCAGCCTGTCATGGCCATCATTCCTGCCAGAACAACCATTGCCCCGGCTGCTCCAATAAAAATCCTTCTTTTTATCATAAAATTATTTCTTATAATTGATTGTAAATCAAAATCTATAATAATGTCACCCCTGCGGGGTTAAAAATCAACATCTTAAACCTCCCCAACCTATAATAATGTCACCCCTGCGGGGTTAAAAATCAACATCTTAAACCTCCCCAACCTATAATAATGTCACCCCTGCGGGGTTTAAAATCAACATCATAAACCTCCTCAACCTATAATAATGACACCCCTGCGGGGTTAAACTTTAACTCCTAACTCCTAACTCCTAACTCCTAACTCCTAATTCTTCAGGTACTTATCCAGCCATCCGAAGAACTCACGTTGCCACAGGATGCTGTTCTGGGGTTTCAGCACAAAGTGCGATTCTTCGGGGAAGAAGAGCAGCTTTGAGGGTACACCGAGCAGCTGGGCGGCATTAAAGGCTTCCATTCCCTGGGTATAGGGGATCCTGAAGTCGTATCCGCCGGCCACGATCATGATAGGGGTGTTCCAGTTTTTCACAAACCTGTGTGGCGAGGCATCATAGCTTTTTTTGGCAGCCGGGTCCCAGTACGGGCCGCCGAGGTCATGGTTCACGAAGAAATATTCTTCTGTAGAGCCGTACATGCTTTCGAGGTTGAACATCCCGTTATGGGCAATGAACGCCTTGAAGCGGTTCTGGTGATTTCCGGCGAGCCAGTAAACCGAGAACGCGCCATAGCTGGCCCCCACAGCCCCCAGCCGCTTGTTGTCGACCCATTTTTCCTTCGAAACCTCATCAATTGCTGAGAGATAATCCTGCATATTCTGTCCGCCATAATCACCGCTGATCTGATCGTTCCACTCCTGTCCGAAGGTGGGTAATCCCCTCCGGTTCGGGGCTATCACCACATATCCGTGGGCCGCCATGATCTGGAAGTTCCAGCGGAATGAGAAAAACTGGCTTACCGCACTCTGCGGCCCCCCCTGGCAATAGAGTATCGCCGGATAGGTTTTGGTGGAATCGAACAGCGGCGGGAGGATCACCCATGTGTGCATCATTTTTCCGTCGGTGGTTTTGATCCAGCGGGCTACCGATCTGGCGGGCCTGATATGGTCGAGGATGTGTTTGTTGGTGGTAGTGAGCTGTTTCTGGGTGCCATCGGAGGCAATGGTAAACAGTTCCGACGGGTTGGCATGGTCCATCCGGCTGCCTACCAGCCGGTCTCCGGCCAGCACAAGGTCGGTATAATCGAAGGCGCCGGTGGTGAGCCTGGTGATTTCTGCCGTGGAGACGGTAACGCTGTACACATGATAGGTAGCTTCGATGCCGCTGATGAAAAAGATCTTATCGCCCTTTTTGCTCCACACATAGTTGTCGGTCGACTGGTCGAAGTCGAGCGTCAGGTCACGGGTCTGTCCATCAGTGAATGAGTAGAGGATAAGCCGGGTTTTGTCGGCTTCGAAACCCGGGGTTTCCATGCTGCGCCATGCAATGTAATTGCCATCGGGGCTGAAAACCGGGTTGTGGTCGTACCCGTCGAATCCCCCTTTGCTCAGCAACTCGGTTTTGCCGGTAGCCAGGTAATAGAGGTATATTTCACTGTTGGTGCTGAGGGCATACTCTTTTCCGGAAACTTTTTTACAGGTATAGGCCACTTTTTTACCATCGGGGCTCCAGTTGATCTGCTCCATCCCTCCGGTCGGGACCATGGGGCAGTCGTAGGGTTCTCCTTCCATAATATCCCTTCCCGCAGTGATGCCATCTGCATTGTACGGGGCAATGAAGATGTGGCTGTAACGGTAATCGTGCCAATGATCCCAGTGGCGGTACATCAGGTTATCGATCATCATGGCATTGGATCCGGGCAGGTCAGGATACACATCAGTGCACTCCTTGTCAAGTTTAATATCCATGGTGTACAGGATGTTGGTACCGTCGGGGGAATAGGAGAACCCGGAAACACTCTCTTTGAATCCCGTCAGGATCCTGAGGCCACTGCCATCAGGATTTATTTCATACAACTGAACGATGCCGCTGTCGTTTGGTGCCAGAAACCCGATCTTTTTGCCGTCGGGGCGCCAGCGTGCATTCTGCTCCGATACATCGGTCATTGTAATCCTCTTCACTTTTGCAGGGTTGGCGGTTTCCACCAGATACAGGTCGCGGTTCCCTTTGTTGTCCTCAGCCTTGTACCAGGTAACCCCATACAGCACCAGTTTGCCGTCGGGCGAAACCTGCGGCTCCGTTACCCTCCCCAGTTTCCATAAGAGCTCTGCGGTCATGGTTTCGGGTAATGAATCGGTGTTGATTTCCGGATGCAGCGGATAATCTGCAACTTTTTTACATCCCGAAAACGACAGGGCTGCCACTGCAAGGGCTGCCAGAATAAGCATCTTTTTCATATTACCTTGATTTATATTTGATTACTGATGTTTGTGGGTCCTGTTACATCGGACTATTGATTAAGCGCACCACCTGGTCCCGCGCTTCCCGGGCGGTCTCATAACCCGGGTTAATTTCAAGGGCCTTGTCGTAATAAGCTTTGGCATTCATCAGGTCGCCCAGCCGCTCATGGGCATACCCTTTGGCATAATAGGCCTGGTAATAGGCGGGATTGGCCTGAATGGCCTGCCCGAAATAATCCCTTGCTGTATCGTACACTTTGAGCTCAATATGGATGTACCCCAGGCCATAGAAAGCATTGTCCCTGAACCCCATGTCATCTTTCAGCCGGGTCACCGCCAGATAGGCGTCGATGGCTTCGTTGAATTTGCCCATATCCTGGTAAAATTTCCCGAGGTTATAGAAGGCTTCAGCGCTTTCGGGTTTGATATTGAGTGCATTCTGATAATATTCCACCGCAATGGGATTGAGTTTGTGGGTGTAGATCACCCCCAGATGGATATTGGCTCTGTAGTTGTTTTTATCCCGTTTGAGGGTTTCATTGAAATACCTGATGGCATTGGCGGTGTCGCCTGCCTCAGCCAGGGCAAAGCCACTCATCAGATAAGGGTCGGGGTTCGTATCATCGAGTTTGGCTGCACTGTCCAGATACAGAATGCTGGTTTTATAATCTTTCAGAAAGAAATAGATCTCTCCCAGCTTCAGCAGGCTGGGTATATGGGTTGATGAGACCGAGCGAGCCTGTTTCAGGGACGAAATGGCGTCGTGCACTTTCCCGAGGGAGAAAAACACATCACCGCGGGTTACATAGTAGTCGGGCTCTTTCGGCTCAAGTGCGATCGCCTTTTCGGCATCGGCAAGAGCCGACCTGGGATCTTTATATTCAATATAGAGTTTTGCCCTGGTATCATACAACGAAGCATCATTGGGCTTGTCATCAATCAACCGGTTGATTTTCAAAATGGTATCAGGGAGACCGACTTCCTCTTCGGTGTTCACGGCTTTTTGCCGGCACCCTGCTGCAAGAAACAGGATTGCTGCCATCAGGGCTCCTGATGTCCATAGATGTCTGATCATAAATCGGGTATTTTTTTCAGATGGATAAACCATTTGGTTGGATTTAGATTTTTGGATTGAGATCGGTGCTGAAATGGTATTTGAAATCACCCTCCTCCGGAAGCTCCGGGATCACCTGCTGCAGGAATTCAACCGAGCGGTGCATGTCTTCATACATCATTTTGTCGGTGGTCACAAATTCCACTTCTTTCCGGTATTTGGCCAGAAAATCCTCAAGGTAGGGGGAGGATTTCTGCGGTCTTCTGAACTCCATGGCCTGTGCGGCATTGTACAGTTCAATGGCCAGGATCATTTCGAGATTGTTCACCGAGCGGAACGCCTTGGTAGCGGCATTGGCCCCCATGCTCACATGGTCTTCCTGCCCCTGGCTCGATTCGATCGAGTCGACGGAGGCAGGCGTCGCCAGCTGCTTGTTCATGCTCACGATGCTGGCTGCAGTATACTGGGGTATCATGAATCCCGAATTCAGCCCGGGGCTCGCTACCAGGAAGTGGGGGAGGCCCCGCTTCCCTGAGAGAAGCTGGTAGGTTCTGCGCTCCGAGATATTGCCAAGCTCGGCCACCGCAATACTCAGATTGTCGAGCGCAAAGGCCAGGGGCTGTCCGTGGAAGTTGCCCGCAGAGATGATCAGGTCCTCTTCCGGAAATATGGTGGGATTGTCGGTAACGGAATTGATTTCATTGGCGAACACATACGCCACATAATTCACTGAATCTTTGGATGCTCCGTGCACCTGCGGGATGCAGCGGAAGGAGTAGGGGTCCTGCACATGAGCCTTCTGACGGGCAATAAGCTGGCTTCCGGCGAGCAGGTTGGTGATCCGCTGCGCGGTCCTGATCTGCCCTTTGTGAGGCCTGATGGCCTGGATGAGGGGATGAAAAGGCTCGATACGACCATCGAAGGCATCCAGCGACAAAGCCCCGATGATATCGGCAAGCTTCGAGAGCTTGAAAGTCCTTAAGCACAGGTATACCCCGTAGGCACTCATGAACTGAGTGCCGTTCAGCAATGCCAGCCCCTCTTTTGATTGCAGGGTCAGGGGTTCCCATCCGTAACGGGCACACACCTCTGAGGCCTTCACTTTCTTTTCGCCCAGATACACCTCTCCAAGCCCCAGCAACGGCAGCGACAAATGGGCCAGCGGCGCCAGATCCCCCGACGCCCCAAGGCTCCCGAACTGGTACACCACCGGCAGCACGTTGTGGTTGTACATCTGTACCAGACGGTCAACCGTGGCCGGCTGTACCCCCGAATGGCCGTATGATAACGACTGGATCTTCAGCAACAACATCATTTTCACGATGATGCGTGGCACCTCCTCCCCCATGCCGCAGGCGTGCGACTTCACCAGGTTCTCCTGCAGGGTGCTCAGGTCCTGATGCGAAATCACCGTGTCGCACAAACTGCCAAAACCGGTAGTTACTCCGTAGATCGGTTCTGTCTGACCCGCTATCTTCTGATCGAGGTATTGCCGGCACCGCAAAATTCTGCCATATGCCTCTGCCGACAACTCCAGCTGCATATTCTGGTTAAGGATCTTTGCAATCCTTTCGAAATCAAGCTTCTCCGTCGTAATCTGATGAATTTCCTGCCCCATTCCCTTTCGTTTTGCCGCAAAGGTAACAATTACCTGCTAAATGCTATCTTTGCCTGATGGAAGAGATGATACTGATTATTGACTTCGGCTCTCAGTATACCCAGCTAATAGCTCGTAGAATCAGAGAGTTAAGCGTATATTGTGAAATACACCCCTACAACCATCTGCCATCGGAAACCGGTCAGGTGAAAGGGGTGATCCTGTCGGGAAGCCCTTTCAGTGTCAGGGATGAAGAAGCCCCCATCCCTGATATTGAAGCATTCAGAGGTAAGGTGCCGGTGCTTGGGGTCTGCTACGGGGCTCAGTGGCTTGCCTTCAAAGAAGGGGCCGACATCATGCCCAGCAGCATCAGGGAGTACGGCCGAGCCCGGCTCCATTTCGTGCATCAGGAAAATCCCCTCATCGCTGGCATGTCAGAAGGAAGCCAGGTATGGATGTCACATGGCGACACCATAAGGCGCCTGCCGCACCGCTTCGAGGTGATCGCCTCAACGTTCGACGTGGAGGTGGCCGGTTTTAAAATCGAAGGGGAGCCCACCTGGGGCATTCAGTTTCATCCTGAGGTGTACCACTCCACCGAGGGGATGACCCTGCTCGGAAATTTTGTCAAAAACATCTGCGGGTGCAGCGGGAACTGGACTCCTGCCTCCTTCATCGAAACCACCGTACAGGAATTGCAGCAAAAACTTGGCAACGACAAGGTCGTCCTGGGCTTGTCGGGTGGCGTCGACTCCTCGGTGGCAGCCGTTTTGCTGCACCAGGCCATCGGAGCAAACCTCTACTGTATTTTCGTAAACAATGGCCTCCTCAGAAAACACGAGTATGAAGATGTGCTCCATTCCTACCGCAATATGGGCCTCAATATCAAGGGGTCAGATGCCTCTGAGAGGTTTTATGAGGCACTGAAAGGGATCTCAGACCCCGAAGGGAAAAGGAAAGCGATTGGCCGCACTTTTATCGAAGTGTTTGACCATGAGGCGCATCTCATCTCTGGAGTACGCTGGCTGGGACAGGGTACCATCTATCCCGATGTGATTGAATCGGTGTCGGTAAAAGGGCCTTCGGCTACTATTAAGTCCCATCACAATGTGGGAGGACTGCCCGATTTCATGAAACTTAAGGTGGTGGAGCCCCTCCGCTCTCTCTTTAAGGATGAAGTACGGCGGGTTGGCAGGGCCCTGGGCATCAGTGATGATCTGCTTGGCAGGCATCCCTTTCCGGGACCGGGCCTGGGCATCAGGATCCTGGGAGAGGTTACTCCTGAGAAAGTTCAGATTCTGCAGGATGTGGACCATATCTTTGTGAAAGGTCTGAAAGAAAGGGATCTTTACAGCAAGGTATGGCAGGCTGCTGCCATTCTGTTGCCGGTACAGTCGGTAGGGGTAATGGGAGATGAACGTACCTACGAAAGCGTGGTGGCCCTGCGTGCAGTGGGCTCAACCGATGGTATGACGGCCGACTGGTCCCATTTGCCGTATGATTTCCTGGCTGATATATCCAACGAGATCATCAACAAGGTAAAAGGGGTCAACCGTGTGGTGTACGACATCAGCTCAAAGCCACCGGCTACCATCGAATGGGAATAATAAATGGTGTATCTTCGCAAATCATGTTTTTATATGCACCCTGAACGATCATCTATGGCTTTGTCGAAATATCTTGTAACAGCAATGTTGTTGCTGTTTCTGGCGGCCCGGACAGGGGCGCAGCCGGTAACCGTCACCAGATCCGAGGTGAAAGTAACTGAAAATGGTGTGGATTTTTTTGTCCATACCGTGGCCCCCGGCCATACCCTCTTCTCCATTGCACGGGCTTATGAGGTAGACCAGGCCGAGATCATCCGGTATAACCCTCAGGCCGCAACCGGTCTGCAGGCCGGACAAATCCTGAAGATCCCCGATGTTTCCAAAACCGGGACTACGGGCGGGAAGCAGGAGAACGGCTCCGGCAGCCAGGGGATTACCCACATCGTGGCAGCTGGAGAAACCCTTTTCGGCATTGCCCGCAAATACGGGATCCAGCCACAGGAGATCATCAGGGCCAACCCTCAGGTCGCCTCCTTCGACAATCTGGCCATCGGACAGGAATTGCTGATTCCGGTAGCCCGGCAACTGGGAGAAGGCACCCGGGTAATGCATGAGGAAAAAGACAGCGTGATCATGCACCAGGTGCAGAAAGGGGAATCTCTGTACGGCATCGCACAGCTCTATAAAACCATCCCCGACAGCATCATTGCCTGGAATCCTGTTCTGAAGGAGAAAACGATTAAGAAAGGGATGGATCTCAGGATCATTATCAAAGTAATATCCTCCAGACCGGTAGAAGTTCTGAAAATTACCCCCGAGGTGATCCGTTATGATACAGTGCTGCACCGGATCCAGGATAAGGAGACCATCTGGGGACTGGCCAGGCGTTACAACACCACGGTGGATAAGATCATGGAACTCAATCCTGAACTCAAAGATGGTCTGAAAACAGGGTACTACATTTATGTGCCCGTACCGGCTACCGGAGAGAAGACTGCAGAGCCGGCACCCATGGTAAGAACCAGTGGATGCGAAAACAGCCGGTTTAAAACCAAATACAAGGTAGCTTTGCTGATACCTTTGTATCTTGATGAAATTGACCGAATTACAATTCCACATGTGACCGATGACCTGATCCGGAAACCCTACTTTAAGTCCTTCAGCTTTCTCGAATTCTACCAGGGGGTGATGATCGCTGCCGATTCCATGAAAAAGGCCGGATTATCGGTCGATATCCATGTGTTTGATACTGCCAATGATACCATGCAGGTTAAAAAGATCCTGGCAAAACCCGAAATGGCGTACATGGACCTGATTATCGGCCCCTTTTTCCTCCTCGAATACAACCTCGTGGCTGCCTTTGCCGTAAAGAACCAGATCAGGGTGGTAAGCCCCTTCGCCCGTAACAATACCCTGCTGAGCCAACACAACAACCTTTTTCAGCTCAATGCTGCCTCCGACTCCAAAATTGCCGAGCTTGCCCGCCATATTGCCAAAACCTACCCCGACCCCAATGTGATCTTTGTGATCAGCAATAATGAAGAGGACCGCGAGCTCTCACGCACCTTCCGCTCAAACCTGGAAGCGTACGCGGTAAACCAAACCAGGAAACCCCAGTTTGCCGAGGTGGTGTACAGCGAAAAAGGGATGACCGGCGTGTCAACCCATCTTGATGCCACCCGTACCAATATAATTGTTAACCTCATCACCGGAGAAACATCGGTGTCGAATTACATCTCGGGAATAGCCCGCCTTTCCAAAACCTTCAATATCATTATGTTTGGAATGCCTGAATGGAGGGATTACCGCACCTTTGATCTGGGAGACCTGATGCTGGTGAATCTTCACCTGTTCTCCAATACGTTTGTGGACTACAGCAACCCCAATACCATTGCCTACCTCAGCGAATACCGCCACCGGTATAAGGGTGAGCCCGATGAGGACCATTATGGATTCATGGGGTATGATGTGGCCCTCTATTTCTTCAGGGCGCTCTATGAGTTTGGGCTCGATTTCGAGAACTGTCTGCCGCAACTGAGCTACAATCCCGTATCAACAGGATTTCGCTGGAAACAGGTGAACGGACAGGGGTATGAAAATATCCATCTGAACCTTTACCGATACAACGATTACAACCTGGAGCCGGTAAAGCAGGCAAAATAAAGGGTTACTTCTTTTTCCTGAGGTCGATGACCTCTACCCCCGGATGCTTTTTGGGGTCCCATACAAAGTACTCATCCTTAATGGCTTCGTTGGTAACAAACTTATCCACTTCCACATTCTGGGAGGCATTGCTCACCTGATATACGGTTGTGCTCATGATCTGCCGGTCACTTTGTGCGATGCGGAGCCTTACCCTGTGATACCCCTTTACCTTCCTGGGGTACAGGTCAATGATGTCTAATTTTTTTCCCTTCTGGGTTTCCTCTTTGATCCAGCGGGCTGTAAAACGTTTCTGGTAGTTTTTCAGAAGGTTCAGCGGATTGGCGAGTTCATCCTCATCCTCCTTTACATTGCTGATATGAACCTCTTCGGCATCCTTGATGTAGGTCCATTTGGTCTTCCCGTCACAATAGACCTCCTGGCCGGCCAGCCTCAGATTGTACTTGTTCTGTTTGAGCCATACCCGCCCTTTCCGGGTTATGTCGGCTTTCTTCTCTGCCGATTCGGTAATGCTGAAATCTATTTTAATGGTCTTGAAGGAATGGATCTTTTTACTGGTGGCATCCAGGATATCCTTTGCCTTCTTATCGGTAACTTTTTCAGGGATGGGTGTGAAAGCCATAGAGGCGATCAACAGGGCAAGCCAGGCTGCACGTTTCATGGTTTTATAGGGTTTGATGTGTTGTTGATTTTTCAGATTTTTCCGTTTTTTCCTGAGGAGAAATAGTTTTTCAAATACTGTTCCAGTGCATATTCATCCTGAAACAGTACTTCTCTTGCTTTACTTCCTTCAAAGGCACCCACCACGCCGGCAGCTTCCAGCTGGTCCATCAGTCTGCCGGCCCGGTTGTATCCCAGTTTCATCTTTCTCTGTATCAGGGAGGTGCTTCCATGCTGATGCCTGACGATCAGGCGCGCTGCCTCTTCGAACAGCTCATCTCTTTCGTCCGGGTCGAAGCTGACGGGCTCTTCGTCATTTTCATCACGATAGTCCGGTAACTCAAAGGCTTCGGGATACCCCCGCTGGCTTCCGATGTAATCGGTGATTTTTTCCACTTCCGGGATGTCGAGGAAGGCACACTGCAGCCTGGTAAGGTCGTTGCCGGTGTAAAGGAGCATGTCGCCGCGCCCTACCAGTTGTTCTGCACCGCCACTGTCGAGAATGGTGCGGGAATCCACCTTGGCCGTGACCCTGAAGGCAATCCTTGCCGGGAAATTGGCTTTGATGGTTCCTGTGATGATATTTACCGAAGGGCGCTGGGTGGCAATCACCAGATGGATGCCCACCGCACGTGCCAGTTGTGCAAGCCTGGCAATGGGGCCTTCGATCTCTTTGCCGGAGGTCATGATCAGGTCGGCAAATTCGTCCACAATCAGCACGAGGTAGGGCATAAAACGATGCCCTTCGAGCGGATTCAGCTGCCGTGCAATGAATTTGCTGTTGTACTCCCCGATATTCCTGACAGCACCCATTTTCAGCATGTTATACCGGCTGTCCATCTCCAGGCACAGGGAGTTCAGGGTACGCACCACTACTCGGTTGTCGGTGATGATGGCCTCTTCGGTGTCAGGGAGCTTGGCGAGGTAATGTCGTTGTATGCGTGAGAAGAGTGAGAGCTCCACCTTCTTGGGGTCAACCAGCACAAATTTAAGCTCGGCAGGGTGCTTGGTATAAAGCAGCGAGGTGATGATGGCATTGAGGCCTACCGATTTTCCCTGTCCTGTGGCACCGGCTATCAGCAGGTGGGGCATTTTGGTGAGGTCGGCCACATAGGTTTCGTTGGCAATGGTCTTCCCAAGCCCGATCGGCAGCTCGAACTTGTTCTGCCTGAATTTCTCCGAACCCAGGATGGTACGCATCGAAACGATCTCGGGGTTCAGGTTCGGGACCTCAATTCCGATGGTCCCTTTCCCCGGGATCGGGGCTATAATGCGGATTCCCAGCGCAGAAAGGCTGAGGGCAATGTCATCCTCCAGGTTTTTAATCTTGCTGATGCGCACCCCGGGGGCTGGCACGATCTCGTACAGAGTTACCGTGGGGCCAATGGTCGCCTTGATACGGTCGATATCGATCTGATAGTTCTTAAGCGTCTGAATGATCCGGTTTTTGTTCGATTCAAGCTCTGCCTTCTCCACCGTGATGGTATTGGTTCCGTGCAGATCCAGCAGGTCAAGCGGCGGAAACTTGTAGTCCCGGAGGTCGAGTTTGGGATTGTACAGGGTTTCAAGGTCGTAATGTTCCCGGCCTTCTGCATCCACCGGGATGTCTGCGGCAGGAACCGGCTCCTCGTGGGGCTCTTCAGCAGGCCTTACGATCGTAAAGTCAATGTCGTCCGACAGGTCCCCGTCATCTGTCAACCCTGAATCCGCATCTTCATCCTCCTCCGAAAAAAGCGGAATGCGGTCATCATCAGGTGTGGTTTCTTCCTCCGGTGTGCCGCGAAAATCGGCATCTTCATCCTCTACGTAGTATTCCTGGGTGTTGTACGGATCCTCTCCCGGCACATTCCCGCTCCTGCCGGCTCTTCCAAGCTGCTCTGCCAGTACCTCCCTCTGATGGTCAAATCCGTGAATCAGCCTTTCCCAGAGATTGAACACCCATATCATATAGGCGGCCAGTGAACCTAAAATAAATACCCCGGCACCGATCCGGCCCAGCACGCCCGAAAGCCATTCCGCTGTGGCTGCCCCGAATGCGCCACCCAGAATTGAAGCATCGTTGGCCGGATTCGTGAAAAGAAATCCTGAAAGTACCGAAAGTACCAGCAGCCAGTACAGGGAGTGCTTTGCAAGAGGGAGCCAGGAGATCAGCTGATATTTTAGAAAGATCCGCACTCCCAGGGTGAAAAAAGCCAGGATAAACAGGTAGCTCCCGATTCCGAACCATTTCTTGATGAATATCCACGAGAACCATGCCCCCAGCCTTCCTGTGATGTTGCTGATGAGCACCTCCTGGTCGGTTAAAACCCTCCAGAACGAGATACCGGTAAGGTCATCAGGGGTGCCGGTAAACCATCCCGCCAGAAATGAGGTGAATGAGATGAGCAGGTATACCGAATACAACAGCAGGAAGAGGCCAAATACCATGTGCACCTTCTTGTTGCGGAAGAAATCTGCCACCGCCACATTCCAGGGGGTGCCGGTTTTGCCGGCAGAGGTTTTTCTGCCCGGCCGGAGCTCCGATCTGATCGAATTACCCGATGGTTTTGCCGGTTTCCTGACTGCCATTTGATGAGATTAAGGCGCAAAATTACAAATTTTTCCAAGCCTGTTATCCTGCTAATTTGCAGGAAAATCAACGGATAATATCAAGCATTTATTTCTGATTCGTTTTAGATGCATTTCCGAAGCTGTTAACCGTATGTTAATTAGAAAAAAAAGGGGTTTGCTTTTGAATAAAATAAAAGTATCTTTGCGGTGAACTTGAAATCATTATTCATCAAAACGAATGACCATGAAAAAGATTCTCCTCGCATTAACTGCCGTAGTACTTTTATTCGGTGCATGTAAAAAGACCGACGACAATAACAACAACAACACCGGCATTACGGTAAAGAAGGAGCAATGGGCTCTTGCGATCAACTATACCGCTACCTGGTGCGGCTACTGCGGTTCCTGGGGAGCACCCCTGATCAAGGAAACCGGAGCTCTGCCACGGGTGGTAGCCATTACGCCGCATGCTTCCAACGACCCGATGTACAACGCCACTTTTTACAGCCAGTTTAACGCTGAAAGGGCAACAGGCGGTGGCATCCCCTCCTTCTGGGTTAACGATACTAAAACCGGACAGGGCGACACAAAATCGGCTGCCCAGACCGCCACTTCGCTTATGCCATCAGCCGCACTCGGCATGGAAGCTACACGCAATGGTGCAGTTTACAATGTAAAGGTGAAGGCAGAATGGTACACCGCAGGTACAGGCGAATACTATCTCAGCGTTTTCCTTTTGGAAAGCGGTATTGATGGATCCGCATCAGCCGGCCAGTACAAACAGTCAGGCACCTCTGATCCTGCCTACACCCACTCATTTGTGTTCAGGACCTGTGCCACCAGCAGCCTCTATGGCGATATGATTGCAAGTTCACCGGCAGCTGCCTATACCGTTGAAAAAGAGTATGCCATCAACATTCTCCCCGACTGGCAGAAGACCGTTTATCCGGTGGCCATTCTCTGGAAATATGATCCCACAAGTGCCAAGCCGAATTACAAATTCGTAAATGCCATAAAGCTGTAGACGAATCGGTGTGCAAAAACAAAAAAGAGGCTGTCTCCTGAAGGGGCAGCCTCTTTTGCTGTTGGGGTATCAACGGTCGCTGTGCAATGAATGCCTCAGGAGGCCGGGTTCCTTATTCCGAAATATCAAACAGGTTGCTGTACAAATGGGCGTCGTCGCCGTACTTCTCGATGATCTTGTTATCGGTGATCCTGAAGGTCGATTTTTCCCCTGCCACCTTTGAAAAATATACATCACTCTTTTGCCCTGTAAGATCATCCACCATAATAATCTTCACCAGATTGCTGTTGATCTTTGAAGCCGCCAGGTTCGCATGGCATACCGGGCAGTAGAACTCCACATATTCCCCCTTTTCAAAGGTTACCTTGGGATGGGAGGTGATGGAGTAATCCCCCAAATTGGGGTTGAGCATAATGAGCCCTTTGTTGTTCGACTTCTTCGAGATTACGTAGAACACCACATTTTCGCCAACCCTGAGGTGGGCATTGCATTTGGGGCACAGATAGTTTTCTTTCATGGGGTGGGTTGGATTTAATGCGGTTAAGATACAAAGTATTTCATGATTTGTCAATAAAAATGTTCATCGACGACAAATTTACGAATAACCTGATGAAAAGGTGGACACATAGTCAATTTTTGTACTTTTATCGGCGTTGTTGAGCGATCAGCAGGCAACCTTAAACGAAGTTTCACCCACAAAACATTAAGCCTATGTCATTGGTAATCACTGGTAATAATCTGAAAATTGAAGATGTAGTAGCGGTAGCACGCCATCACCAGAAGGTGGAATTGGCTCCGGAAGCGGTTGAACGGATAAAAAAGTGCCGTGCGATGCTGGAAAAAAAGATCCTGGCTCGCGAAATCATGTATGGGGTAAACACCGGTATCGGGGAATTCTCCGAGGTGGTACTCACCGACGATCAGGTGCAGGACTTTCAGAAATATCTGATATACAACCATGCTGCCGGGATTGGCGAAGCCATGCCCGAGGAGTGGGTGCGGGGCGCCATGCTGGGCCGCATCAATGTGCACGCCCATGGCAATTCGGGTTGCAGGCCTGAAATTACCCTGACGCTGGTGGAGATGCTGAATAAAGGGGTTACCCCGTTTGTATGTAAAAAAGGTTCCGTAGGGGCCAGCGGCGATTTGGCGCCCATGTCGCAGATTGCCTTATTGATGATGGGCGAAGGACATGCTTTCTACAAGGGAGAGCTGCTGGAGGGGAAAGTGGCCCTTGAGAGGGCGGGGATCCCTGTCCCCGGGCTTCATGCACGCGACGGGCTGGCAGCCATCAACGGTTCGAACGTGCTTACGGCCATGAGCGCCATTATGATTTACGACACCAACCGGTGGCTGAAGCAGGCTGAAATTGCCGCTGCCATGTCGCTGGAAGCTTTAAAAGCCAACATGCGCCCGTATAACTCCAAGCTGCACGAAGTGCGGGGATTCCCCGGTGCCGTCAGATCCGCAGCAGCCATCCTGAAATGTGTGGCCGGAGGTGATCTGGTACTCGGAAAGGTGAAATGCAAGGTGCAGGATGCCTATTCGATGCGCTCCACACCACAGGTGGTCGGGGCTGCACACGACGCGCTCGCATGGGCCCGTACCCAGGTAGAGATTGAACTTAACGGGGTGGGGGATAACCCGATTTTCTTCCCCGAAGAGAACCTGCAGCTCTCCGGAGCCAACTTCCAGGGCACACCGGTTTCGGTACCTATGGATATGGTGGGGAGCGTGGTTACGATGGTAAGTGTGATGTCGGAACGCAGGATGAACCGGCTCAATAACCCCGCCCTCAGTGTCGGATTACCGGCCTTCCTGACCAAGGGAGCCGGGATGTTTAGCGGGCTGATGCTGAGCCAGTACACCGCTGATATGCAGATCGTGGAACAACGGATCCTTTCGGTGCCTGCTTCTATTCAGTCAATCCCGGCTGCCGCAGACCAGGAAGACTTTGTGAGCATGGGGATGAATACCGCATTGAAAAACTTCCAGATCCTCGACAACGCATGGGGAGTGCTCGGTATCGAATTTATGGCTGCCGCACAGGCCCTCGATTTCAGGGAATATACCTTCGGGCATGGCGTGCAGAAAGCCAAAGAAGTGATCAGGAAGTATGTCGACTTCCTGGAAATCGACAGGCCGCTGTACCCCGATCATAATAAGATGAAAGCCCTCGTGGCATCGTGTGAGATCCTCGAAGAGGTGGAAAAAGTGGTGGGAAGTCTTGAATAACATTGAACCAGCCAGGCCCCGGTAACATTCCGGGGCTTTTTTCGTCTTCATTAAGTCAATAAAAACCGTATCACCATGGAAAAGAATCCCTCTAAAGCTTCGTTGAACCAGGAGAAACCCAGGCCCGTATTTCTTACAGTGCTCTGTATCCTGAGCTATGCCGGCAACGGTTTTGTAATCCTGGGCTCGCTGATCACCCTTGTAATGGCCGGCCCCTTTCGCATGATCTGGGAAAAGGCTATGGAACAGCCCGAAATGTATGAAGAAGTGCCGGTACCTTTCACCGACATGTTTGACCGTTTTGCCAGCCTGTTCGATTATCTGCCGCTCATCAGCTGGGTAAACCTTGCGGCTGCCCTGCTGAACCTGTTTGGGGTATACCAGATGTGGAAGATGAAAAAGTCAGGATATTATGTGTACTCCGTTACTGAGCTGGCTCCCTATATTCTGGCTGTAATCGTGTATACCATGGCCCTGGGACCATTCGGTTTTGCCATGAGCTTGTTCAATATGGTGATCCCGGTCGCCTTTGTGATCCTGTACGGGCTCAATCTCAAACACATGGATTAAACAGCAGCACCTATTTTTTCTGCTCCATCTCGTCAAAAATACTGAGCTGCTTCCCGGTATTGAAGAGCGAAAGCTGGTTTTCGGCCACATAGCTGTCGGCCTCCAGCATCTCCTCATATTTGTGGAGATACTCCTTCAGGGCAGTTTTAATCAGCTTGTTGGTGGTCATCTGCTTCAGCTTGGCACAACGGGTAATCAGGTCGTTCTGCTTGTAGGTAAGCTTGAAGGTGTGATTTTTGAACTTATACCGGTTTTTCTTTCCGTAGCGTGATCGGGTCATATTACCTGGGCGTTCAGAGGTTATCAGCGGGCTAATGTATGAAATTATTGGTTTGGTTTTACAATATCTCAGTTCCGGGGAATGGAGGCTAATATTTCCAGGCACTTACTTACTTCATCAGGTTGATTAAACCGACTGAACGAGAACCTGATATGCTGTCTGGCATCCTGATCAATCCCCATGGCATCCAGTACGTGGCTCTTTATATTAACCCCTGAAGTACAGGCACTTCCTCCGGAAACTGCCACCCCTTCAATATCCAGGCGGTACAGCAGCATGGCCCCGGCAATGTGGGCCGGGAACCCCACATTTAATATGGTATAGAGCGATTGATCCGGTACGGTTACAGGAACGGCATCGGGAAAACGCTCCGTGATGCCCTTCAGCATGGAATCGCGCAGGGATTGGATGTGGGGCATCGTTTCCGGAAGGTCTCTCAGGGCTACTTCAAGGGCTTTTGCCACTCCGGCAATACCGATGATGTTTTCGGTACCTGAACGCATGTTCCGCTCCTGGCCGCCCCCCAGGATCAGCGGTTCGATCCTGCAATCGCCATTCACAAACAGAAAGCCTGCCCCTTTGGGCCCGTGGAATTTATGGGCAGAAGCGGCTGCAAAGGAGATGCCCGTGGAGAGATCAAGGTTCAGTTTCCCCATCGTCTGAACCGTATCGGTAAGAAAGAGGGATCCGTACCGGGTGCAAAGTGCAGCCACCTCCGTCAGTGGAAGCAGGATCCCCGTTTCGTTGTTGGCATGCATCAGCACAACCAGACTTCTCCCCGGTTCTTTCAGCAGCTCTTCGAGATGAGAGAGGTCCACAACTCCCCCTTTACCGGTGGCCACATGATGCACAGGTTTCTGAAAAACGGGGCTCAGATGTTTCAGGTTGTGCATCACGGCATGGTGCTCCATCGGGGTGGTGATCACCCGTCTGATGTCAGGATCCCTGAGGGCCCCGTGCAGCACGGTCTGTAACGATTCGGTGCCGCCTGAGGTGAAGAAAATTTCCGCGGGGCTCACGTGCAGCAACCCTGCAACCAGCGAGCGCTGGTCTTCGATAAACACACGGGCTTCCCTGCCAAACGAGTGCACCGAGGTAGGATTGCCGAAGATCTCCATGGCGGCTGTCATGGCTGCCTTAACCTCCGGATGGAGTGGCGTGGTGGCAGCATTGTCAAAATAGATCATAAGGGTAAGGTTTCAGGGGTTGATCACCTCCATAGCCCTCTGTGCCAGTGCTTCGGCTTCTGTTTCAGAGGTGGCTTCAGAATAGATTCTGATGATGGGCTCGGTGTTGGATTTCCGCAAATGGATCCATCCTTTATCGAAATCCAGCTTTAATCCGTCGGTGCGGTTCACTTCTGCCTCCGGAAATGCTTTTTCAAGCCGGTTAAACATCTCTTCCACCCTTGTCCGGGCATCCAGCACAACCCGGTTTTTGCGGATGAAATAATTGGGGTAGGATTTCCGCAGGGCAGAGCATGAGAGCCCGGTGGTAGCCAGATGCGAAAGAAAAAGGGCGATGCCTGCGAGGGCATCCCTGCCGTAATGGAGCTCCGGCAGGATCACCCCGCCATTCCCTTCCCCGCCAATGATGGCCCGGTGTTCTTTCATGGCTGCCACTACATTTACCTCTCCCACGGCTGCTGCATGGTACCTGCCGCCGTGTCGCAGGGTTACGTCGCGCAGGGCCCTGCTTGAACTCAGGTTCGAAACGGTGTTGCCCGGGTTTGACTTCAGGATGTAATCCGCAACAGCCACAAGGGTGTATTCTTCTCCGAAAGGGGTACCATCCTCAGAAATGATGGCAAGGCGATCGACGTCCGGGTCCACGGCAAAACCCAGATCCGCTTTTTCACGCACGATTATTCCGGCCAGGTCGGTGAGATGTTCCGGAAGGGGCTCGGGATTGTGGCTGAAACGTCCGTCGGGGTTGTCGTTCAGGGCGATGACACGCTGGACGCCAAGCGCTTCCAGGAGTGGGGGCAGGGCAATGCCCCCGGTAGAGTTTACGGCATCAAAAGCAACGGTGAAGTTGCGTCTTCGGACCGCCTCCCGATTCACCATTGGCAGGCGAAGAATGGCTTCGATATGGCGGGTTATGGCTGAGGTGTCGGTTGTATAGCTCCCCAGAGACCGGTTGTCAGGGAAAAGCATCTGATCTGCCTCCTGTGCCGATTGTAAAATTCGGTTCCCTTCTGCCTCCGAAATAAATTCGCCGGATTCATTGAGCAGCTTCAGGGCGTTCCATTCTGCGGGGTTGTGCGAGGCGGTAAGGATGATCCCTCCATGGGCATGATGCCAGGGAACTGCAAGCTCGACGGTGGGGGTGGTCGACAAACCCAGATCAATCACGTCCGCTCCGCAAAACTGCAGGGTGCCGCATACCATCCGGCTCAGGGCAGCGCCCGAAGCCCTGCCGTCGCGCCCCACCACAACCCTCAGGGTCGTACCGGCAGTCCGTTCTTTCAGCATGCCTGTGAAGGCAGTTACGAATTTCACAATGTCCGGTGGGGTCAGGCCGGTGCCGGGAAGCCCTCCGAGGGTCCCCCGAATGCCTGAGATAGAGGTGATCAGTGTCATGTTGCGGAATATTGCCGTGTAATTTTATGAGCAGCAAAGATAGCAATTCCGGAGGTGGTTTATTGAAAAGCTATATCTTTGCAGGCAGCCCGAAAGGCAGTACAGATATGCAGGAGCATTTGCACAATATGGAAGAGGATAATGAGCTCAAGGAGCTGGTGTCCCGGTATGAAGCAGCCCTTTCAGAAGGCGCACCTGTCTTTTTTGATCTGGATGAGTTTATAGATATCATTGACTATTACCTCGACTTCGGTTTGCTCCAGAAGGCACGCAACGCCCTGCATCATGCCTCCAGAATCTACCAGTCATCCTCTGAACTGAACCTGAAGCGGGCTCAAATCCTTGCCTTGCAGAACAAACGTGAGAAGGCGCTGGAACTCCTTTCGCAAATGGAGGCTGCTGAGCCGGAAAATACGGATATCAACCTTACCAAAGCGCACATCTACAGCGATATGCAGCAGTTCGACAAGTCCATTGCCGAATATATCAAAGCGTCGGAAGGGGAAGACCAGGATCTGGAAGATATCTTCATCAATATCGCCTTTGAGTATGAGAACAAGGGGGATTACCTAAGTGCAGTGCAGTATCTCAGAAAAGCCCTTGCCCTGAATCCTGATAATGAGAGTGTGATTTTCGAAATCTCACATTGCTTCGAGCAGAACGGCACTCCTGCCGATGCCGTAGCTTTCTTTCAGGAATACCTCGACCGGAATCCCTATTCTGCACTGGCCTGGTTCAACCTGGGGGTGACTTACAGCCAGATGGAAGCATGGGAAGAGGCGGTAAGCGCCTATGACTTCGTTGCCGCAATCGACGAGAAATTCGCATCAGCCTATTTCAACAAGGCCAATGCCCTGGGTGGCCTCGGTCTTTACGAACAAGCCATTGAGACCTACAAGGAAACCTTTCTCTATGAAGAACCGGATGCAGTGACCTGGTACTATATCGGAGAGTGTTACGAGAAAATGGGGCAGTTTCGTGAGGCAATAGACCATTACCACAAGGCTATCCGGCTGAATGAAGTGTATGCCGATGCCTGGATGGGCGTTTCCAGCTGCTACCAGCAGATGGAAAACCTGCCCCTGGCTGCTAAGTACATCCGGATTGCCATCGAAAAAGATACAGATAACCCTGAAGCATGGTATATGCTGGGTGATATCTGCAGGCTGGAAGATGATTTCAGAAAAGCCATTGAAAGCTACCAGAGGGTGCTGGAACTTGACCCTGAACGCCCTGATATCTATGCAGACCTGTGTACCATGCTTTTCCGCGATGGATCCGTTTCCGAAGCGCAGGACACTATCCGTACCGGCCTGGCACTCTACCCGGACAATCCCCAGTTGCTGTACCACCAGATTGGCCTGAACTATCTGAGCGGCCACATAAAAGAAGCGTTGCGCCTTCTTGCCGAGAGCTATGAGAAGTATCCTGCAGATATGCACTATATATTTGATTTCGAGCCTTCTCTGAGGCAGGATCCTGTATTCCTAAAGTATTTGCCATAATCCCTTAATTCGTTGATCTCTATCACCAAAAACCTGAAAAACTATGTTCCCAATGATGACGCTGTTGCCCGAAAGGCAGATGAAACCCCGCACAAGGGGAATTTCGATGGTGATGGACAAGGGGCTTTCGCTTCGTGAAGCGGAAGACCTGGTGGATGTGGCAGGCCCCCTGATCGATTTTATCAAACTCGGATTTGGCACTTCGCTGTTTTCGGGCCGCGTAGCCGAAAAGGTGGCTGTGTACCGCAGGGCCGGTATCCGGGTGTACGTCGGCGGCACCCTGTTCGAGGCTTTTACCATCAGGAATCAGGTGGATGAATACCTGAAGTGGATCACTTACCTGGGGTGCGATGCCATTGAAATTTCCGACGGCTCCATGGAGATGCCCCACGAGGTGAAGTGCAGCCATATTAACCGGTTTGCAAAAGACTATTTTGTCCTGTCAGAGGTAGGCAGCAAGGATGCTTCGGTGCATATCGAAGATGCCCACTGGGTAGCCATGACCATGAAGGAGATCGGGGCGGGCTCCGAAATCGTCATCGCGGAAGCACGTGAGAGCGGTACCGTCGGGATCTATGATGCTTCCGGCAAGGCACAGACCGGATTGATCACTGCCATCACCGAAGCTGCCGGATCAGAGAAAATCATGTGGGAGGCTCCGCTGAAGTCGCAACAGGCCTGGTTTATCAATGCCCTGGGTGCTGAAGTTAACCTCGGCAACATAGCCCCCAATGAGATCATTTCCCTCGAAACCCTTCGCACCGGGCTGCGCGGCGATACATTTTCCAGATTTATGTAACCATTTACCCTAACCATTATGATCCGTTCACTGATCCTTCTGCTGAAAGGCATTTCCATTGGAACCGCTAACGTAATCCCGGGTGTCTCGGGAGGAACCCTCGCTCTGATCACAGGTGTTTTCGAGCCGCTCATCAACGCGATAAAATCCTTTAACCTCACCGCAATTAAACTCCTGGCAAAAGGGCGCTTCCGTGAATTTGCAGCCCACACTAACCTGGGCTTCCTTTCGCTGATCCTCGCCGGGATGATCATCGCAATTTTCTCTGCGGCCCGATTGTTCGATTATCTGTTCACCAATTATCCCGTATATATCTGGTCATTCTTCTTCGGGTTGATCCTTGCCTCCATCTGGTATGTGTACCGTACCATCACCAAATGGGACTGGACCGTTGTACTGGCAGGTCTTGTATCCACTGCCATTGCTGCCGGAATTACCTTTATAACCCCAGCCCGCGAAGATGATGGCTTCTGGTACCTTATGGTCTGCGGTGCCGTTTCGATGTGCAGCATGGTGCTGCCGGGACTTTCGGGCTCTTTTGTGCTGATCATCATGGGGAATTACCAGCTG
Organism: Bacteroidota bacterium; assembly: GCA_022709695.1. Classification (GTDB taxonomy): domain Bacteria; phylum Bacteroidota; class Bacteroidia; order Bacteroidales; family SKPS01; genus SKPS01. Next base: position 32,316 of record JAKLII010000009.1, on the reverse strand, counting down.
GTGGTAATTGAGTCCATTAACCATCTCCGGCTTGAGATCCTCTTTCCTTTCTTTCTGGGAGCCGGATTAGGTCTTCTGGGCTTCTCGTATGTGCTGTCGTGGGTGTTCAGAAAGTTCAGGAATCAGACCTTATCCCTCCTTACAGGTTTCATGGTGGGATCAATGGGTGTGATATGGCCATGGAAAAACAGCATCACCACAATGTATGGCGAGGAAGAGATAGTGACCGGATATGTGTGGAACCTGCCACAGTTGAATATGGAGTTGGTTTTCGCCCTGCTGCTGATGGCAAGTGCCATACTCCTGCTGGTGCTCCTGGAGCGAAAGGGCGAAGCAAAGGGCAAGGCCACATGAAACCCCTGTATGGACTGGTAGGTAAAAGTCTGAAGCACAGCTTTTCACAGGACTGGTTCACCCGTTTTTTCTCCCGCAACGGAATCGATGCAGCCTACGGGCTTTTTGAGCTGGAACAGATCAGCCTGCTTCCCCGGTTGATGGCGGATCATCCTTCCCTGGCCGGCTTCAATGTCACCATCCCTTACAAACAGGTGATTCTTCGGTATTGCGACACTCTGTCCGATACCGTGCTGAAAACAGGGGCCACCAACTGCATCAGGATCAGCAATGGAAAGATGCATGCCTTCAACACCGATGTGGAAGGATTCCTTGTGATGCTTGGGCTTGTGGAAGGGTGGAGGGAGATGCCCGGAGCCCTGATACTGGGTATCGGCGGAGCGGCCCGGGCTGTAAAATATGTGTTTGACGATGCCGGGCTGCCGGCTGTTATGGTGACCCGCGGAGAGGATGCCCCCGGTATCCTCCGGTACAGCCAGATTACCCCGGAGGTGCTGCGGAATTATCCATTGCTGGTGAATTGCACGCCCGCCGGCATGTGGCCTGATGTGGAGGGGTGTCCGCCTGTCCCGTATGAGTTTCTTACGGGGAATGAGGTAATGATGGATCTGGTATACAATCCCTCTGAAACAAGATTTCTGTCATTGGGAAAGAAGAAGGGATGTCTTACATTCGGCGGAATCACCATGCTGTACGCACAGGCACAAGCCTCCTGGAAAATCTGGTCGGGGCAGGTGTAAATCAGGTGTTTGGGTTTGATTTCATGCGGATGGTCAGTTATGCACGTGGGGTTCATGGATTCGCTTGATCACCCTGAGTTTATGGGTGTATTGCCGGGTGTGTTTGTTGAAAATCCCTTCATGATCGAAAAGATCAACCCTCACCTCTCCGTAGGCATGCACAATCCTTCCCCCATCCATCACAAATCCTGCATGGATGATCGATCCTTCAGCCGTTTCAAAAAAAGCGATATCACCGGGTTGGGCCTCTTCATTAAAGCTGACCACGGTTCCTGTTTCCACCTGATCTTCAAGACTTCTTGGTATGCGGATGCCGTTCAGGCAACATGAAATCTGGATCAGGCCTGAATTATCCATTCCAAAGATGGTTTTTCCTCCACGCAGGTAAGGGGCTCCATTAAACAACAGGGCAGTTGTTACAATCTCTTTTCCCGAGGTGTAAGCCGGCATAAAGATATGCTGCCTGACATCCCCTTCCAGGTTGCGACCGGGTGCCACGGCAATGGAAGACCCATGCTGGTAAAGCCTTGATCCTCCCGGCAGGTAGAAATTTCTGCCATATTGGTCACGCGCACAGTACATCGGTGGTTTGATTACCCCAGTAGGCTTCCCGGCAAAAGCATTGTCCTCCCCTTCGAAGAGTTCTTCAAACATCTTACGGTCGACCCAGCCCCGCACATGGTCATTCTGGTTGAGAACCATGATCCAGGGGTCTTCAAGTTCAAGTACTTCTATCTTCTCACCCGCCAGAATCTGACTTACCATAGCAGAACGGTCTGTCGGGGAGGCATATACCGGAGCAACGGGGACACTGCAGATACCAAACATAGCGGCAAAAAGTTTGGTCAAACCTACAAAAAATATCAATGCAAACGGGTAAAATTCCCTGTTTTGGGAATGATTATGCAGAAAGGGTGTCGGAAATACTCCTGTAATACCCCTGTAACCAGGTTTGTGCTTCAGGCCCTGCATTAAACAGCAGGTCCAGAATACTGAGGCCGGGCAGAAAAGGATAACGGTCGCTGAAAACCTGGTGATAGGTGGGCAAATCTGCGAAACCCTCCCATGGCAGGGGCTTCTTGGGATGGATCAGGTTTCTGTAGTCCCGCTCCGGGTTTTCTGCCGGGACAAATGATCCGGTGGGCAATACCGCTTTGGTGATACCACAAAGGGATCCAGATAACTCAGTGGAGGCTTTACACAACTCCCAAAGGTTCGGAAAAGGTTGGTTCAGGATCTGTTCTATGGCATCCCTGTAAAAAAGATAGTAGGGTGCCTTATTGTACGCCGTATCCAGTGAACGGAGGTGAAACACCGGCCATGAACCGTGGTACAGTACCTTTGTGTCGGTGGTTTTGCAATGATGTTCGCCACCTTTGGTTACGGGAACCTGCAAGATCTGCATCCCGTTTGGCCCGGCAATCTGATAGCGTGTTCGATACGTCTGCTTCTGAAAATGCTCATGTGCCTCAACAGTAACCCCCGGATGGAAAAGCCAGATGGCCATATATCCAACCGGGGGAAACAAAGCAGGAGAAAGGGTCATCTAATGCCCTCCTGTAATTTTGGTGTTCGGTTAGTTTTGGGAACCCAGAAGAATGGAATCGATCGCCTCCTTAAAGCTGTTCTTCGGAAGGGCTCCCATGGCCATCTGTGGCTGCCCTGCCATCGGAACAAACAATAACGACGGGATGCTGCGGATGCCAAAAGCACCTGCCAGTTCCTGCTGGTCTTCCGTGTTAATCTTGTAAATGTTAATCTTTCCTTCGTATTCTTTGGAAAGCTCTTCCAGAATGGGGGCAACCATCTTGCAGGGCTGGCACCAGTCGGCGTAAAAATCAATCAGACAGGGGAGTTCCCCTTCGAATTTCCATTCCTGGTGCTGTTCGTAGTTGAATACTTTGTCCAGAAAAGTCTCTTTGGTCAGATGCTCAATCATAATATGCTGTTCTTTAGTGTTTAATGATTATAAAAGTTCGTTTTCGATGATCTGTTTAAAGGCCGGTTTGATGTCGGCCTGGGTACGGACACCCTGCGGAAGCCCGGTAAAGATCCTGGGCTGCCCGCTGGCAGGAATTACCATAAAAGTGGGGTAACCGCTTACCTGGAAATAGCTCGACAGATACCGTTCTTTTTCGGCATCTACCTTGAAAATGTGTACCTTACCGGCATATTCCCTTGCCAGTTCCTCGAGGGCAGGGGCCGCCATCTTGCATGGGCCGCACCAAACGGCATAAAAATCAACAATCGCCGGTAAGCCACCTTTGTATACCCACTGGGTAGGGTTCTTGTCCATGTCGAATACCTTTTCCTTAAAAGCAGCCGTAGTGAGTTCCACCGGTTTGTTGCTGAATGCAACCGATGATGGTTTTACCTCTGCTGCAGCAGGCACCGAATCGGGAGGGGTTGTTATAGTCTGCTCTGTCTGGGTGCCCGGTACGTTGCCGGCCACTTCCTGAAAAGTGCTGTCGGGAGTGCGGGAAGAGCATCCGAAAAGAGCGGCCGCAATAACGGCAAGCATCATCACAAGGGTTCTGTTCATGGTATCTTTCTGTGTTATTGGGTTAATCATATCCGTAAAAACAGCGCAAAGGTAAAAAATGTTTTCAAATAAATCGCATAAGTATCACTTTTTTTTATTTTTGCAGTCTGAATTAGGGTTGAAACAGATGAAACAGATGATTAAACCTGATTTTTCGGGACTTACTGCTGAGGTGTTCGAAATAAAATTTCCTGATGATGATGCCTGCTATGCATACCTGGCAGAGCTGAAATGGGGAAAGGAGGGTTTCGTATGCCGGAAATGCGGCAATCATCATTACTGCAACGGCAAACGACCCCACGCACGGCGCTGCACCCGGTGCAAATCAGAGGAGTCTGCCACGGTTGATACCCCATTCCACCGCTGCCGAATCCCGCTGAAGGAGGCGTTCCGCATTGCGTGGCGATGCTGCAGCCAGCCCGGCATCTCCTCGTGGTCCCTGTCCCGCGAACTGGAGATCCGCCAGATGACCTGCTGGAAGTTTAAAACCAGGATCATGGAATGCCTTCAGGATAATCCGCAAAATGAACCGCAGAAATCTTGACTGGTATAGCGCTGCCCCCTATATTTGCTGAAAAATCACGCGATGTTCCAACGGGCAGCCGAATGGCTCGACAGCCATTCCATGGCTTGTTTCTATAAAAAAGTTCTTGGTGTCGATTGCCCCGGCTGCGGTTTGCAAAGGAGTATGGCATCCTTGCTGCGCGGTGATCTGACCGAAAGTCTCCAGACCTATCCTGCGCTGATCCCGATATGTTTCATGATCACTTTCCTGTGCCTTCATTTGATATTCAAGTGGAAGAATGGTGCCGTCATCCTGAAATATACCTTTATCTTTACGGTCGCAATTATCGTGGTCAGCTATATTCTGAAAATGATACATCAATCACATTAGTTTGTGAAGTTCAAATGTTCAAATGTTCAAGGATCAACGTTCAAAGATCAAATAATATACTTCAAACAACCAATCTCTAATTTCTAATTTCTAATTAATACCATGAATTCAGAAGAAACCCGCTTCGGTTCCGAACAGGAACCCGTCAGACAAACCCCTGTAGATCAGTATGCCGTGGGAGGATTTCAGGAAACCTTGCCCAATTCAACCGGTATTCTTGTAATGGGTATCCTGAGCATTGTGACCTGTTTCTGTTACGGTATTCCGGGAATGGTGCTCGCCATCATTGCACTGGTGCTTGCCGGCAAGGCCAATACCCTTGTGAATGCGCAACCGGAGAGGTACACCATCTCCTCAGTAAAGAATTTCAAAGCCGGACGGGTTTGTGCTATTATTGGATTGGTCCTCAGTATTCTGTATCTGATTTTTGTCATCATTTACATTGCCATGCTTGGCACTTTGGTCATGAATCCTGAGGCCATCAATGAGATGTTCAATCTGTAAACCATGAAGATATTGCCGATATCGCTGGTGCGGGAGGCAGATGCATACACCATTGCCCATGAGCCCGTTGCATCGGTGGACCTGATGGAACGGGCAGGGATGGCCTGTGTGGAGGTGATTGCCCGTGAAGTGGATCCGGATACGCCTGTGGTAGTGGTTTCCGGACAGGGGAACAACGGTGGCGACGGTCTGGTGATTGCGAGGCACCTGAATACCCTTTGTTACAGCGTACAGGTATATGTGCTGAAGCTTCAGGAAAAAGGATCTCCTGATTTTGAGATCAACCTGAAGCATTGTTCTGAAGCAGGGATTCCGGTTGCATTCATGGCGTCAGAGCAGGAAACGCCTGTTTTTCAAAAGCATGTGGTGATTATTGATGCCCTTTTCGGCTCGGGCTTGTCGCGGCCGGTAACCGGACGTGCCGCCGGGTTGATCAGCGCAATGAACCGTTCGGGGTGCACCATCATCGCCATCGACATCCCCTCGGGGTTGTTTGCCGATGCTTTTACCGATGAAGCTGCCGGAGCCATCGTGAAGGCATCGCTTACCCTTTCTCTGGAGCTTCCCAAACTGGCCATGATGATGCCCGGCAATTTCCGGTATACAGGCCCCGTGGGGGTAGTTCCCATTGGCCTGGATGCAGGATTTATCGGATGTGCCTCTACACCGTGGACGCTTTTTGCAAACGAAGAGGCTGCCTCCCTGTTCAGGCCCAGAAGCCGGGTAGTCCATAAAGGGCATTTCGGACACGGCCTGCTGCTGGCAGGCAGCCGGGAGAGGGGAGGGGCTGCGCTGATGTCGGCGAAAGCAGCCCTGCGCAGCGGGGCCGGACTTCTTACTGCCCACATCCCCGGATGCCTTGCCTCTGCGATGAACATAGCCCTTCCCGAAGCCATGCTGAGCTTTGGCACCAATGAATCCCGGATCCTGGAAATACCTGATATTTCAGGATTTTCAGCCATTGCTGCGGGCCCCGGATTGGGTACCCGTACCGAAACCGCGGCTGCACTCCGTTCACTGTTGCAGAGCAATGCCCGGCCGCTGGTACTCGATGCCGATGCCCTGAATATCCTCGCTTCCAATCCCGAATGGCTGAAAATGCTTCCTCCGGACACCATCCTCACACCCCACCCGAAGGAGTTTGAACGGTTGGCCGGTACCTGCCGGAACGACTTTGAACGACTGCAGAAAGCTGTTGAATTTGCATCAGAATGCAAATGCTATCTGGTGCTCAAAAGCGCCTTTACGGTGGTCATCGATCCGGAGGGGCAATGCTCCTTCAACCTTACCGGCAACGCCGGCCTGGCAAAAGGGGGATCGGGTGATACCCTTACCGGGATCATTCTGGGGCTTCTGTGCCGGGGCTATACCCCATGGGATGCCGCCAGGCTTGGGGTGTTCATCCACGGGAGGGCTGCTGAACTGGCCGCCCAAACCATCGGATTGGATGCCATGCTGGCTTCGGATGTGGCGGGATGGATCGGACAGGTATTCAAAGAATTAGAAATTAGAAATTAGAAATTAAAAATCTGTATTCCAGGGTAATATGTTATTCTGTTGTTATTATTTGATTTTATTATTATATTGATAATCAATGCTTTTATTTACCACAGAGACACTGAGGGCACGGAGGAACACAGAGGGAATTCTTGCGTGATTTCTGAAATCAGTGAAAATCATAAATAATCCGCCTAATCGGTGTTCTATTTTAACATTCAGATTTTAACCATATAAGGCATAAAAGAAAATATAAGGTTTCATTAAAGCTTAAATGCCTTATATGACTTCTTAAATGATCTTATATATTTAAAAATCAGCACATTTCCACATTTCCACATTTCCACATTTCCACATTTCATCTCTTCATCCCTTCCGACATATCCCTGCCACTCGGTTCCTGAAAAATCCGCAGATCAAACTCAGGAATAATCGAGATGATGTGGTCGAAGAGATCCGATTGCAGCCTTTCGTAATACTCCCATTCCTTGATGCGCGAGAAGGCATACACTTCAACGGGAATCCCCTTTTCCGTCGGGGCAAGCTGCCGCACCATCAGGGTCATGGAGGTGTTGATTTCGGGATGGCTGCGGAGGTAGGCTTCGATGTAGGCCCTGAAGATCCCCAGGTTGGTCTGCCTTCGTCCGTAGTACTGGGCCGGGTTTTCCTCGCCGGTAGCGGCTTCGAGGTTGTGCTGGTTGATCTCTGCCTGCTTTGTGTCGATGTACTCCCTGATCAGCCTGAATTTGCGCAGATGTGCCAGAAGTTCTTCATCCACAAAACGGGCGGAGTTCATATCCAGATAGATCGACCGTTTAAACCGCCTCCCGTCCGACTCCTGCATGCCGCGCCAGTTCTGGAACGAGTCGGTGATCATGGAGTAGGTGGGGATACTGACGATGGTGTTGTCGAAATTGCGGATCTTCACCGATGCCAGAGTGATCTCCATCACCTCCCCGTCGGCGCCGAATTTCTGGATCGTGATCCAGTCGCCGATGCGCACCATGTCGTTTGCCGAGAGCTGGATGCTGGCCACCAGCCCCTGGATGGGATCCTTGAAAACCAACACCAGGATCGCCATGAAAGCACCCAGTCCGGTGAGGAGGTAGAGTGGATTTTTCCCGATCAGGAATGCCACAATCAGCACCAGGGCAAAGAGATACACCAGGATCTGAAAAATCTGGATGTAGCCCCGGATGGGCTTGTTTCTGGCTACATCGTACAGCTGGTAAATGTCGTTTATGGAATTGAGTACACTGTTGATGACCAGTACGGTGATGATTACCAGATAGATATTGGCAATGATTGCCACAATGCCAATCCAGTAGGGGTAGGCGGCAAACAGCCTGGGAAACAGCAGCAATACCACCAGGGCCGGAATCACATTGGAGATCCGCCTGAAGACATTCCTCCGCACCATGATATCGTCCCATTCTGTGGCCGTTTTGGCAGAAAACCGACGGATGAGGGTGTGAATGATCCTTCTCCCGATTACATCAGCCAACCATGCCAGCAGGATGATGACTACCAGGTATACCAGCGTAATCAGGGTGTTAATCAGGGTATTGTGGATGCCCAGGTCCCTGAAAAGACTGAAAAACCAGTGATAAAGCTCTTCAAACATAAAGAACCCCGTGTGTTAGTGTGAAAAATCCGGCAATAATTTACAGCGGAGTGGTGAACTCCTTCTGGGCTCCGTAAACAGTGCCTTTGGAATTGGTGGCATAAGCCCGTACATAATATTTTACTCCGGGGGCAAGGCCGGTGATCTGGCTGGTAAAAACGCCCACACCGGTTCCGTTTTCAGTTTTGGAATCACTGATGGTAGGCATTTCTGCTCCACCATAGCAAACACCACGATAAACCGTATCGTTGCCATCAGAGGTAACTTCACCCCCGCAGGTGGCACCGGATTGAAAAACGTTGGTCACCTCAGCCGTGGTTACAGCCGGAAGCAGGATCTCTTTTTCACAACCGAGTGTGATGAAGATGCCGATCAGGGCAAGGACGGGAAGCAGCAGGGTAATCTTTCGCATAATGCTTGGGTTTTAGGGATTTCTTGCACAAATATAAAAGGATTATAGGAATGCGTATCTTTGAAGTATGGAAAAAGTTATACGATTTCTGATTTTTGGGTGGGCAGTATTGATGCAATGGGGTGTTATTGCCCAGAAGGAGGCAAACATCTGGTATTTTGGCGAAAATGCAGGCCTCGATTTCAGTACCGGTGCTCCGGTGCCGCTGCTCAACAGTGCCATGAACAAAGACGAGGGGTGTTCATCCATCAGCGATGCGGGTGGGAACCTGTTGCTTTATACCGACGGAATGAGGGTCTGGAACAAAAATCACCAGCAGATGCCCAATGGCTTTGGCCTGGGAGGACATGAGTCCTCCACACAGTCTGCCCTTATCGTTCCAAAACCCGGCAGCAACACCCTTTTTTACATCTTCACCACCGATGCCTTTTTCTATGCCAAGGGCTTAAGCTACTCGGTGGTGGATATGAGTCTTCAGGGTGGCCTGGGAAACGTGACCATCAAAAATACGCTGCTCCATACCCCCTCCACTGAAAAGCTGACCGCAGTCAAACATGCCAATAGCACCGATATCTGGGTGATCAGCCATGGATGCAATTCAAATGTTTTTCACACCTATCTGGTATCAGCATCGGGCGTATCTGCTCCCGTAAATTCAAATGCCGGTGCCATTCACACCGGTGGCGGATCTCTGGGTACACAGAACGCTATTGGATGTATGAAGGCATCTCCCGATGGCACGAAGCTGGCCCTGGCGGTTTACAGCTTAAGCCTTGTGGAATTGTTCAGCTTCAACACTACCACAGGTATGGTCTCGGCGCCTGTGAGCTTCCCGCAGGTATATGCAAATGTGTACGGTATCGAATTTTCCCCTGACAATACAAAACTCTACTTCACAAGCGACACCACGGTCTTTCAGGCAGATCTGGGCGCCGGCAGCGCCTCTGCCATTATTAATTCAACCCTGCCGGCAGGTAAGATCAACTGGGGCCCGTTCGGGCCCGGCACCAACTACCTCGGAGCCTTGCAGCTGGGGCCCGACGGGATGATCTATGGCACCTCCTTTTTCAGCGAGTACCTTTTTGTGATTCAGAATCCTGACGCACCCGGCATCGAATGTGGTTTCGCCGAACAGGGGGTCTGGCTCGGCGGCCGCCACTGCTATGGCGGACTTCCGGGTTTTGTGCAGAGCTATTTTTCCGCTCTTCCGCAGAACGTACCGGTGGATCAGGAATATTCGGTGCATCCTGTAATCTATCCCAATCCATCGAAAGGCGGGGTTACTGTAATCTGCAAACCCTATACTGACAGAATTCAGATTGTCAATACTTTGGGAATGCTGGTGTTTGATACCGATATTCACCTGAATATCCCGATTGTGATGGATAATCTTCCGGCCGGAACCTATGCCCTGATCGCCGAAAGTAAGGGACACAGGATGATTACTAAATTTCTGGTATTGTAAAAGTTTACCTCAGGGCTTGTCAGGGTTTTTCCAAATCCTTCAGAAAAGAGGAATTATTTTTGGGATTTAACTGCTTTGCTTCCTCCCTCAGGTGTTCCGCCTCCTCTTTCATCCCTTTCTTTTCCATTTGGCCCGCCAGGAGCCGCAGTGCCGGGGCGCGGTAATAGCCATAATCGTTCTTCCGTACTTCCAGATACGCATTGATATATGGCAACAGGTCCGGCTCACCCCTTTTGGCCGCAAGCCTGGAAAACTCCTTCATGGCTGTTTCATTTCCGGGATCGATCTGTAAAACCCTCTGGTAACATACCATGGCAGAATCCCGGTAGGTAGAGTCTTCTCTGATTTTTAACCTGTACGCAAAAGCCAGTTCGTTCATCAGGTCGATATTTGCCGAGTCAGGGGTGATAAGAGCCCTGAATCCGGCAATTTGGTCATATGGGTTCTTTTTATCCTTCAGCAGTTCTCTAGCCATGACTCCAAATACTGGATCCAGCTTGTCAAGGGTATCGGTATGCAGCTTTGCATTCTTTGTATTTCCGGCGAGAAGCCAGCCAAAATGCTCAAAATTCACCAGGTCGTAGCGGTATTGCGGGTTATCCGGATCCAGTGCCACTGCTCTCCGTAGTTGCTTTGTACTCTGCCTGAAGGTACAGCGTATCAGAGGCCACCTCCAGGGGGTGTAAATCGATGCAAGCCCCAATACGCCCTGAACCTGTCCGGCCCAATACCTGTAACGGGCGTTGTCGGGTTCCAGCTTTACTGCTTTTCGCATGCACCGTTTGGCAGCCTTTAACCGGGGATTCATTTTGGAATACACGTGGATAAATTTTGTACAATCATCAGTTTTGGTCCAGTCGATGCACCGCCCGTATTCGAACCAGATCCGCGCAGAATCGGGATATTGTTGAACGGATTTTGCAAGTAACGCCTTCGCAGAATCGGGATTTCCGTTCATCCGCAGCTCAAAGGCCTGCATGGCAATGTCCTGCCCCTGAACCTGCGATAGCCCGGGAACGAGCAAAATGAACATCAAAACAAAAAGCGTTACTGATGTTTTCATGGTATTTTGTTTTACAGATGGTCACGCAAAGTTACTGCTCAATTCAGGGATTGGTTCACGCTCACATCATAAACCTGAGAATTATTCGTTTAGAATTCTGATCTTTGGAAATGAATCAGGTCTTAATCCCGGATCCTTTATCGAAACCACCAAAATCTCCTTAAAAATGAAAGCACATTTTTACATGGTCATCGTGTGTGCAATCTGCCTCACTGGTCCGGCCCGGGCACAATCACGGAAGAGCCTTCCCCGATGGCTCGACAGGGTTGTAGTGGAAGCCTCGGCCATACCTGTATCCTGGTCTGATCTTGAGCCATATAACATCACCTGGTATAATTTTGCAGTGGGATATGCCCTGGGGCCCAGGTTTGAGCTTTCGTACAACAGGGATCTTTTGAATGTATTCAGGGATGATGACTATTTTGAACATAACAGGAAGTTAAGGTCTCTAGGTCTGGCAGGTAATTACAGGTTTTATACCATCACCCGCCCGGGATATTTTAATGGAATCTCCTTCAGCGCAAGGTTGAAAGCCGGGATCACGATAAGTATTAAAGAAAAGGAGCAGCAATCCTTCTTTTACGATATATCCGGAAGGATATATCCCCATAAAAACTACTTTCTGGCCGCAGGATTCAATCAGGACGTTGAGGGTGATTGGTACTTTTTCATCAAACCATCCGGACGCCTGAACACATTTTATCTCTCGTTCGGCTTGAGTTTTTAAAATGATTTCCGCGTGCTTTCTGCGGATTATCCATCTAACTAATTCTTGATTCTTTGCTATCTTGTTTTAGCATTTGCACTTATGCTCCGTGGAAGCTTCTTCTTTTTCCCACAGAAATCCACTGATATTTCACTGAAAGCACAGAAACAGTTCTGTGAATTTCTGTGCGTTTTCTGTGCTTATCTGTGGGAGCTTCTTCTTTTTCTATCTAACTGATATGGGATTTGTTAGCTATGTGATTTTATCATAAGCACTTATATTCCTGGATTCTCCGGAAACTTATAAAAAAGAAGAATAGTTTCTGAGGGGGCACAAGGATCAGATAACAGTAGTACCTCAGGGCTTCTTCAAAAAAAATCCCCGGATGGGATTGCCGTGATCCGATACAACCGATACTATCCATAGTCCGGCGGGTAACCCCGACACCGATATACTGAGTTGCCTCATGCCTTCAGGCACGATTTCTCTTCTAACCAATTGTCCGTCAGGAGTGTATATCAATATGGTATTCTTATTTCCGGCAAATTCATCCGGTAACTGCAGGGTAATCAGATCGGCAGCCGGGTTTGGAAAGAGTTTCAGGGTCTGATGGCTGGCTTTCGGTTCAATCCCGATGGAAACCACCTGCACCGTGGCCGTGTCGGTATCCTGAAGCCCGCAATGGCTTGCCTTCAGCAGCACCTGGTAGGTGCCGTTCTGTGCGTACACATGCACAGGATGGGTTGTGGTGTCCGATGTGCCATCGCCGAAATCCCACAGGTAGCCTGAGGCATTCAGCGATTGGTTTGTGAAGAAAACCGTATCCACCGACTGGGAGAAGGAAAAAGCTGCTGCAGGCTCGTAAGTTCCCACAAACCAGTAGGATAATGAATCGAATGCGACAGCTTTCACGGCATTACGGATCAGCAGTGCATCGTTATGCGGCAGGGTGCCGCTGAAGGTGATCTGCGTGGGATCTTTCCGGAACAGGGTGCTGTAAAACGAACAGGCGGCAGCATAGGTGCCGGCTTCAGAGGGGTGGCTCTCATCGGCTTCGTAGAGCTCAATCTGTGGCTGGGTGTTGCGCAGGTAGCGCCAGACTGCTCCCACCGGCGACACGATGGCTTTGTTGCTGGCTGCCATCTGCATATACCGCATTCTCAGCAAGCTGTCCATACCGGCATAGGTACATACGGGCGGCCAGTTGGCGCAGTTTGAGGCATCCCCGTTTTTCCTGCCCCAAGTCATATAGAACACTGTTTCAGCACATGGATTGCTCAGGAGGATCAGGCTGTCGAGCTGTTTTGCAAAAGGGAACATCTGGGTGTTTACCTGGCTGGCGGGGAAGGAGGGAAGCTGGCTCTGCTCCTGCAAGACCACATAATCCCAGCCCCCGGCGGCAATCTTCGACAACGATCCTGCATCTCCGCTGTGACCCTGGAGCGTAAATCCCCCCGGGGTATTGCTGTCGTAAATTACAGAGTCTCCGGCCGATGAGGCTACATCTGCCACCATTCCCGGCAGATCGTTGGCCGCGGTGTAGCTGTTTCCCAGAAAAAGTACCCGCAGGGTCGGTTGGCATAAAACCGGCAAAAGGATCAATGAGGATGCGATCAGCATCAGGATGCGTTTTTTCATTCGGCAAAAATAGAAATTCATGAACATTTGGCGTGTCGTCAGGTTAATGGTAATCATCAGCATTTGCATGAGCCTTTTCTGTAGTTTTGCCAACTGATCATCCATTCTTAGAAATACTGCCATGACCCTCCTTGTATTTGCCGGATTATTTTTCCCCATTGTATTGCTGGGACTGAGCGTGTACCTGTTCAGGGTATCGAACAGAAACCTGAAACTGATTGTGGCTTTCAGCGGTGCGTTTCTGATTTCACTAACCTTTAACGAGTTGATACCCCATATCTTCAGTGCTGATACGGCACATGAGATGGTGGCCAGTGAGGGGTGCGATCACCAGGATCAACCCGGATGCAACCACGATCACGGGCAGGAGCTTACGGCGCCTGTTCAGGGGCATGACCACGGAGACGATACCCATCAGCATGGTACCCGGTTTGGCCTGTTTATCTTGCTGGGGTTCCTGCTACAGTTGCTGCTCGACTACCTCACCAAAGGGGTAGAGCATGGGCATATGCATGCAAAATGCCCTGAACATCAGGATCATAACCACGAACAACACCATGCTGAAGGGTCAGAAACCAAAGGCATTTCACATATTCCGGTAGTGATTGGACTGGCACTCCATTCGTTCCTGGAAGCGATGCCCCTGGCTTCGGGATTTGAATCTCCGGAGCTTCAGCATAAATTGCTTCTGGGGATTGTGATCCATAACATCCCCATTGCCATCGTGCTGATGGGGCTTCTGATGCAGAACAAGGTGTCCCGGTGGATGTCGGTGACCTGGTTGCTGGTATTTGCACTGGCAGGCCCGCTGGGGGTTTTTGCCAGTGAGATGCTGGGGGCACATCTGATCAGCGACATGCACATGTTCTTCAGGTTTTCGATGGCGATCGTGGTCGGGATCTTCCTCCACATTTCTACTACCATATTGTTTGAAACGGATGAAAACCACCGTTTTAACCTGTTGAAATTTGCGGTTATCATCCTGGGCGGTGCCGCGGCCCTGATCCATTTCTGACCCCTGGTCGGCCTGTTACATTTTGCCTGCCAGGTATTTCCCTGTATAGGAACCGGGTTGCTGCACCAAACCCTCCACAGTTCCGGCATACACGAGACGCCCCCCTTCATCTCCCCCTTCCGGTCCGAGATCTATCACCCAGTCAGCATGCCTGATCACCTCCGGGTTGTGTTCGATGATCACCAGCGTATGCCCCCGGGCGATCAGTGCGTCAAATGCCTTGTTCAGCCGTGCAATGTCATACAGGTGCAGCCCCGTGGTGGGCTCGTCGAAAATGAACAGCGTTTTTTTATCTGTCACCCCTTTGGTAAGGAACCATGCCAGCTTGATGCGCTGTGCTTCCCCACCGCTCAGGGTGCTCGATGACTGCCCCAGCTGGATATAGCCCAGACCCACCTCCTGCAGGACCGACAGGCGCTCAATGATCTTCTTTACCGTCATGTTGGCTCCGGGCAATCCCCTGAAAAAATCGAGAGCTTCATCCACCGGCATCTCCAGCAGGTCATGGATGTTCTTGCCTCCCACACCGATCTCCAGCACCTCGTCCCGGAACCGTTTGCCACCGCACTCCTCGCACACCAGCACAATATCGGCCATAAACTGCATCTCCACACTCACCGTTCCTTCACCCTGGCACGATTCGCACCTTCCCCCTTCCACATTGAAGGAAAAATAGCCCGGTTTGTATCCGCGGGTTTTGGCCAGCGGCTGGCTGGCATACAGGGTGCGGATCTCATCGTACACCTTGATATAGGTGGCGGGATTTGAACGGGATGATTTTCCGATAGGGTTCTGATCGATAAGTTCAACATCTTCAAGCCGGTGCAGGTCGCCCGTGAGTTCGCCGAAGGCGCCGGCTTTTTCCGCATAACCGCCAAAATGACGTTTCAGCGCCGGGTACAGGATGTCTTTCACGAGGGAGGTCTTTCCCGAACCGCTGACCCCGGTGACTACGGTTATTACCCCAAGGGGAAACTGCACATCGATATTTTTCAGATTGTGCTGACGGGCACCGGCAATGCCGATGCTGTCGGTCCAGGGGCGTATGCCTCCGGGTTTGTGATTCGGGGTCCCGTTGGTGAGGCATCGGCCGGTGTGGGTATCGGCCAGCAGAAGCTCATCCAGTTTACCGCTGAACATCAACTCTCCGCCATGCCTTCCCGCATCCGGTCCGATATCAATGATATGGTCGGCCGCCCGGATGATCTCCTCTTCGTGTTCAACCACAATCACGGTGTTGCCCAGGTCGCGGAGCTGCCTGAGCACATGGAGTAACCTCTGGGTATCGCGGGGATGCAGCCCGATGGAGGGTTCATCAAGGATATACATCGACCCCACCAGGCTCGATCCCAGTGAGGTTGCGAGATTGATGCGCTGCGACTCACCGCCGGAGAGGCTGTTCGACATGCGGTTAAGGGTCAGGTACCCAAGCCCCACATCCATCAGGAAGTTCAGCCTGTTGCGGATCTCCGTGATGATCCGGGCGGCAATTTTCTCTTCGTGTGGCGTAGGCTTCCATTCCGTGAAAAATTGAAGCAGGGCCGATACCGGCATCAGCACCATGTCGCTGATGGACTTCCCGTGCACCTTCACATAATTGGCGTCTTTCCGGAGCCTGGTACCACGGCATTCCGGACATACGGTCTTTCCCCGGTAACGGGCCAGCATCACCCGGTATTGTATCTTATAGGTCTGGGATTCAACATACTTAAAGAAATCGTAGATCCCTTCAAAATGTTGGGTGCCATGCCACAACATGGCTTTCTCCTCATCAGTGAGCTGATAGTAGGGGCGATGAATCGGGAAGTTGGCTCTGGCAGCATGCAGCACCAGGGCATCTTTCCATTCGCTCATCTTTTCACCTTTCCAGCACACCACCGCATCACTGTACACCGACAAGGACTGGTTGGGTACCACCAGGTTCTCATCGATCCCGATCACGGAACCATACCCTTCGCAGTGCCTGCAGGCACCGTAAGGGTTGTTGAAGGTGAACAGGTTGACCGAAGGCTCCTCGAAGGTGATGCCATCCTGCTCGAACCGGTTCGAAAACCGGTGGATATGGTGGTGGTCCTCGTGATCCACAACGATGTGGCACTCTCCGTTCCCTTCGAAAAATGCCGTCTGGATGGCATCAGCGAGTTCATTGCCATTTTCGCCGTTGCTGCCGGCAATTTTCCTGTCCAGCAGGACCCTGATCTCTTTGGCAGCGCAGTCGCTTTCCGGTTTAAAATCCTCGATCCTGATCACCTGCCCTTTGCACCAGAGACGGGAATACCCCTGCTGCACCAGCACTTCAAGATGGGTGTTGAGATCCCGTCCCTCCTTTAGTACCAACGGGGCCGTTATCAGAAACCTGGTGCCGGCTTCCAGCGCAGAGGCCCATTGCGTAACGTCCTGTACCGAATGCCGCTTTACCACAGCACCCGATACCGGTGAAAAGGTCCTGCCGATCCTTGCAAACAGCAGTTTCAGGTATTCGTAGATCTCTGTAGAGGTCCCGACCGTAGACCTCGGGTTGCGGGAATTTACCCGCTGCTCAATGGCGATGGCCGGTGACACCCCTTTGATGTAATCCACCTCGGGCTTCGACATCCTGCCCAGAAACTGCCGGGCGTAGGCACTCAAACTCTCTACATACCTGCGCTGGCCATCGGCATACAGGGTGTCGAATGCAAGGCTGCTCTTGCCAGAACCTGATAATCCGGTGATAACCACCAGTTTACGCCGTGGAATAGCAACATCTATATTCTTCAGATTGTGTACCCTGGCCCCTTTGATCAGGATGAACCCCTTCGGATCCAGCGACTCTATATTCAGCATGCAGTTGTTTCAGCAGGAAATGTTAAAAAAAATGTGCACAAATTTACAACTTTACTTGTTTTTAACGATTCTGCATTGTATATTTGCACTGCATTTAGTAACAACCACCCCAACCA
This sequence comes from Bacteroidota bacterium, assembly GCA_022709695.1. Taxonomy (GTDB): domain Bacteria; phylum Bacteroidota; class Bacteroidia; order Bacteroidales; family SKPS01; genus SKPS01. The sequence continues at coordinate 14,922 of JAKLII010000009.1, read as the reverse complement.
GGGGGCGATGCCGGAGAAGATTCCGGTTTCGTAACGCAAGAGGATGATTATCGGCAAAACTCTACCTTTTTGACACTCAACCAAAAAGGGAGGTACTTATGGAAACCCTGGCTTGCACAGACCAGGAGCTGGTTAACAGCTACATTGCCGGTGATCACCAAAGTCTCGAAATCATTATCCGCAGGCACAAAAAGCGTGTTTACAGTTACATTTACATGCTGGTGAAAGATCAGCAGCTCGCAGAAGACATCTTTCAGGATACCTTCGTTAAGGTGATCCACAAGCTGAAAAGCGGCAAGTACAATGAGGAAGGCAAGTTTCTGCAATGGGTGATGCGCATTGCCCACAACCTGATCATTGATCATTTCCGCAAGGAGAAAAGGATCAAGATCATCGGGGAGCAGGATGATGCCAATATCTTCGGAAAGATCAAATCATACGACCTTCCCTACGAACAAACCATCATCAGGGAACAGATCCACGCACAGCTTAAGCAACTCATCGAGTTGCTTCCCCCCGAACAGAAAGAGGTGCTGAAGATGCGGCATTATATGGAGATGAGCTTCAAGGAGATCGCTGAGGAAACCGACGTGAGCATCAACACCGCCCTCGGCCGTATGCGGTATGCCCTTATCAATCTCAGGAAGATGATTGACCAGAAGAATCTTGTTTTTTCGGTTTAGTCGGTAGTCGGCAGTCTGCAGTCGGTGGTCGCCAGAAAAATCCGTTACATCAATTCCAACTTCTAACTCCTAACTCCTAACTTCTAACTCCTACTGCACCAACGGGCTCTGATCATCACAAAACCTTGGGCACAATCCTGTGGCATCGCCAGGGGTGCTGAAGACAGAACCCGAAACCACATCTTTTCCTGCTTCATCGATGCCAACTACAATAGCCTTCTGAATCCCTGCTGTGTCTTTTCCGAAATAGATCCGGAATCCGGAGAGTTCAGGGTTTTCCCAGTACAGCTTATTCATTGCCTCAAACTGTGGTTTCATCAATACCATCCCCTTCACCACCAGATTGGTCGGCAGGGCTTCCCGCAGGTAGCTCTTCACCATGGCATTCCCCTGAGTTGCGGTGATCGGGTCGATACCATCTTTTGCAGGCATACCTGCAGGCTGATGGGTAAATGCCACAGCTGCAATCAGCGCAGCACCGGCAAAGAGTCCGGCGAAAAAGCCTTTCGGTAGAGCACTTTTAAGTAGTTTCATTTTCTGTAAGTTAGTGATGTCGGGTATTAAACGGATCATGCATAATAATGTTCATCCGGAATACAATATCAGCCGGTGAGGGTCGTTAATGCTATAAACCAAACCCAATCTATGGACAAAAACTTTACCCTGTTTCAACTCTTTATTGCTGACAACGAACTCCGGGATGAGGATCTTGCGCTGTTGGATCTCGGGGATGAGACCGATCTGGATGATTGCCCCGGACCAGATGAGGATACCCTCCGTTTCCTGATGGATTACGACCTCGCCCTGGAGCTGATCCCGACATGTCAGACCGGCTACCTGAGTTTCTTCAGGAATTAATACCTTACGACTCATTTGGGAACCAGGCAGTTGTATAAAGAGGTGCTCGCACTGTTCCGTGAGCACAACCCGGATGCTTCCACCGAACTGGTGTACCGTGATCCCTATGAGCTGATTGTTGCGGTGATTCTCTCGGCACAGTGCACCGATGTGCGTGTGAATCAAATCACTCCGGGATTTTTTGAAGAATTTCCCGATGTGTTCACTCTGGCCGCGGCAACCCCGGAAGCAGTTTTCGAACGGATTAAAAGTTGTTCCTATCCCAACAACAAAGCCAGGCATCTGCTGGGGATGGCGAAGATGCTCACCGAAGAATTCGGCGGCAAAGTTCCGGAAGATCTGGACCAGTTGCAAAAACTGCCGGGTGTAGGGCGAAAAACCGCCAATGTGATTGCTTCTGTGGCATTCAACCTTCCTGCCATGGCAGTGGACACCCATGTCTTCAGGGTGGCTGAAAGGATCGGACTGACGAAAGGGGCCAAAAATCCGTTGCAGTCTGAACTGCAGCTTGTCAGGTACATACCTCAGAATGAACTCGCCAGGGCCCACCACTGGCTGATCCTACACGGGCGGTACGTCTGCAAAGCCCGCAAGCCGGATTGTGGTAACTGCTTTCTAACCCACCTCTGCAGATTTTACAAAACCCAGCATCGATAAGCATTTCAGCCCATTGTTGATAAATTCCGGCTCCCTCCTGATGACCCGGGAACCATTTTTTTTACCTTTACTCTCCTTTTTTCCGATCTCAATCAACTATAGGGGAAAGGGGACAGTTCTAAGGGGAAAGGAGTCAGGAACTAGAAATTAGAAATTATGAGTTTGAACCTTGAACATTTGAACATTAGAACACTTGAACACTTGAACTTTGATCTTTGATCCTTGATCCTTGAACCTGAAACAACAAAAAACAAACAAATGAACACATTATCCCCCGGCGACAAAGCCCCGGAATTCACAGGAACCGATCAATCGGGCAATACAGTTCGGCTGAGTGATTTCAGCGGATCTAAACTAATCGTCTATTTTTACCCGAAGGATAATACCCCGGGGTGTACGGCCGAAGCCTGCAACCTCCGCGACAATTATTCTCTGCTCATGGAGAAGGGTTTCAGGATTGTGGGGGTGAGTGCCGATTCAGTTAAATCACACAAAGGTTTTGCAGAGAAATTCGACCTCCCGTTCCCGCTGATCGCCGATACGGAAAAGCAGATCATCAAAGCGTTTGGCATCTGGGGGCCGAAGAAGTTCATGGGCAGAACCTTCGACGGTATTCACAGGTACACGTTTGTCATTGACGGGAACGGGGTGGTGGAAAAAGTGTTCGATAAGGTGGACACCAAAAACCACACGGAACAGATTTTAAAGGAATATAAACTCTAAACGCAACAATAGCATGGCAAAGGAACAGCAGGAAAACCTTGAGAAGATCAAGGCGTTAAAGCTTACGATCGACAAGATTGAAAAGACTTACGGGAAAGGTACCATCATGAAGCTCGGCGACGATGCCGTGGAGCAGGACATCCGGGCCATCAGTACCGGCTCCATCGGAGTGGACCATGCGCTGGGGATAGGAGGGTTTCCGCGGGGCAGGATCATCGAGATATACGGACCGGAATCTTCGGGGAAGACCACGCTGGCGATCCATGCCATTGCCGAAGCGCAGAAACTTGGTGGCATTGCAGCTTTTATCGATGCTGAACATGCCTTCGACCGCTTCTATGCCCAGAAACTGGGGGTAGATATTGAAAATCTGCTGGTATCCCAGCCCGACAACGGCGAGCAGGCGCTGGAGATTACAGAAAACCTGATCCGTTCAGGGGCTATCGACATCATCGTCATCGACTCGGTAGCTGCCCTCACTCCCAAAAGTGAAATTGAAGGGGAGATGGGCGATTCCAAGATGGGGCTGCAGGCACGGCTGATGTCGCAGGCTTTGCGCAAGCTTACTGGCACCATCAGCAAAACAAACTCGTGCTGCATCTTCATCAACCAGCTAAGGGAGAAAATTGGTGTGATGTTCGGGAATCCCGAAACCACCACAGGTGGCAATGCACTGAAATTCTACGCTTCGGTGAGGATCGATATCCGGAAGATGGGGCAGATCAAGGATGGCGACAACGTAACCGGCAGCCGGGCCAAGATCAAGGTGGTGAAGAACAAGGTGGCACCCCCTTTCAAGCAGGCTGAGGTGGACATCGTGTATGGCGAAGGGTTCTCCAAAACCGGTGAAATCATCGACCTGGGCGTCGACCTTAATGTGATCACCAAAAGCGGCTCATGGTTCAGCTATGGCGAAACCCGCCTGGGACAGGGGCGTGATGCCGTAAAGCAACTCATCAAAGACAATCCTGAACTGATGGCTGAACTGGAAGCCAAAATCAGGGCTGCAATGAAGTGAAACGACTGAAGCTCCTATCCGCCGTCATCGGATTATTGCTGATATCCGGCGTTGGCATGGCTCAGATCAATCCCCGGGCCTCCTGCAGGTCTGTCTGTTCAACCATCGGGGATGTCAGAATCCATTACCTTCATTATTTACCTTCCGACACTCTGGTCGTCAGGGGTTCCGTCCTGCTGGTGCACGGATTTGCAGGAAGCACTTTCTCGTGGCGCTTTATCACCGACACCCTGGTGGCTTCCGGTTTTGAAGTGGTGGCCGTTGATGTGCCGCCTTACGGTTACAGCGATAAAAATCCGGCACTCAACCAGTCGTTTACCGCAAGGGCTCTCCTGCTGATGGATTTTCTGGCAAAGGAGTTACCTGAGCGCCGCTGGCATCTGACGGGCCATTCGATGGGCGGTGGCATGGTGGAGGCACTCGCCATTCTGATGCAGGATCAGGTGCTGTCGGTAACGTTTGTGGATGGCGCCATCTTCCGGTCGCTCCATGTGGGGCCCTATCCAGTTCCCATGTTGTTCCGTAATCCGGTGTCAAGAGGCATCCTGCTGACGGTCTTCAAGCCCCTGATGGTAAACCGGCCGGCCGTGAAATGGATGCTGAAGTCGGCCTATGGAACCAAGCCGTCGCGCAGGGATGTAACAGGCTATCTGCGCCCTTTGCAGGAGAGAGGTACCGCACGCGCCATCCTCCGATCGGCTGCAGCTTCAGTGGAGGTGATGCCCGTCGCCGCCGATTCCCTGAAGGTACCCGTTCTGGCATTCTGGGGGAGCAACGACCGGTGGATCCCCGAAGAGGTTTTTGCTCCGGTGCTGGAACTGATGCCCGATACCCGCAAGGTAATTATTGAAGGAGCAGCCCATTGCCCAATGGAGACCCATCCCGAAGAATTCATCAGGGTCTTTCTTCCGTTTCTGCTGGTGAATACCCCGTCTGATCAATGATTTCCGTAATGAAGTTGTTTTTTACCACGAAGGCACTAAGGGCACTAAGTCACACAAAGGATATCTTGTTTGTTACCTTTTTGCAGAATCCGGGAACATAAGTACTTATGATAAAATCACATAGCTAACAAATCCCAAATCAGTTAGATGGAGAATTTCTCGCTGAAATCCGCAGAAAGCACGCGGAAACCCGCAGAATCTTCTTTCAGCGTCTTTCCGCGAAATTTCAGCGCATTTCCGCGAGAGACAATTTTTCTCGCAGAATCCAGTAATATAAGTGCTTGTGATAAAATCACATAGCTAATTATTCCCAGATCATATAGATGGAATCCCGCTGATCTCCGCCGATATTTTTCACTTTTTACTTTTGCCTTTTGCCTTTTGCCTTTTTACTTTTACTCCGAGATCCTTCCCGGATCAAAGTAACTCTCCTTCTGATCCGTACCGGATTTGAATTTATCCACCGTGATGGTGGATTTACGACCCGTTTTATGGTTCTCGGCTTTCATCGAAAAAGAGAAGAACTTACCATCAGGCTGTTTGCGGTAATCGCTGTAGGTAACGGTACGCATCAACTTCCCATCGGTTCCGTAATATTCGATACGGTAGGAGAGGTAGCTTGCCTGGTCGATGTACATCAGTTTCTTTTGGAATCCATAGTCTTTCTCCAGCTTTTTGTTGGCGAAGACTGTTTCGATGATCCAGCATTTTTTCCCGCCGATGGTGGTGGTGCCTTTCTGCGAAAAGGTGTATTCATCGGAGTTTGGCCGGGTCATATCGGCATTGGTAAATTCCGATCCCATAAAGCTCTTCCCCTTTTCGCTGCTTACAATCCTGCGTGAGTTTTTAAGCGATGGCATGTAGATCCACATGTCATCCTCTTTCTTGTCGTGGTCGTGGATCAGAATCGTGGTGCCGGCCACCTCTGCCGGGGAGAGGAACCGCATGCGCGTTTTGGTGGTCTCTTTGAATTTTTTTGTGGTGTTGGTCACCTGCCGGGTGCGCGAATTGCCATTTTTATCTGTAATGGTCAGGGTAGATGTCATCTCCATGGCATCGAAACGGATAGCCTCAGAGGCTTTGTCGCTGATCTGGCGGGGAGTAAGCGGGTCAGCAGCCATAAGCAGCAGGACGGAGAGAAGAGCGATGAGCTTCATAATAGTTAGGAGTTAGAAGTTAGAAGTTAGGAGTTAGGAGTTTAAAATTTGATCTTTGAACCTTGATCCTTGAACATTTAAACAATTGAACACTAGAACATTATTATCTCCGTCTCTCTTTGAGAAACTTCGGTTTAAAGGTGATACAGAACGCAGGAATGAGCAGGATGGCACAGAGGAGGCACAGCAGCAGGGAGAAGATGATGAGGAAGGCAAATGATTTGAGAATGATGAGGTTGGATATAAAGAGTACCGAAAAGCCGATCATTACAGAGAAGGCATTGATGGTGATACCGCGGCCGGTGGTGGACAGGGTTGTTTTCATGGCCTGTTCCCATCCCTCGCCGAGGGCAAGTTGCTGTTTTAGCCGCCAGAAGAGGTGGATGGTGTAATCGACGCCCAATCCGATGGCGATGGACGACAGCAATGAGGTGGCGATATCGAGCCGGAAGCCGACCCAACCCATGAGGCCGAAGTTGCACAGCAGGGCAAATACCAGGGGGACTGACCCCAGGAGGCCGGATGCGGGTGCCTTGAAGATGGCCCACAGCAACAGTGCGATTACCACCAGCGCGAAGATCAGCGAATAGATCTGACCCTGTGCGATGGATACGGCCATTTCGTGTTCCACCCTGCAAAGCCCCGATGTGAGTATGGCATGGGGCGATTCTTTGACAGCCTGCAGAATATCTTCCATCACCCGGTCGAATTCCTTAAGGGTAGTGGCGCTGAACTGCACATTCACCAAGGCATGCTCGTAGTTGAAGTCCACCAGAGCTTCGAAGTCCTCCGGATCACCGCTCATCTGGTAGAGCTCCAGGTATTGTGCAATGGCTTCACGGGTACCGGGGATTTTGTCGTAGAGGCTGTCGCCGGGGTTGTTGAGGGCGGTACTCATGATGCGCATCACTTTGGCAAGTGAGGTCACCTGTCCTACTCCCTTGATATGGTGGAGTTTCTGTTCAAGATGATCCATCTCCTTCATCACTTCCGGACTTTTCACATCCCCGCGTATGAGGACGGAGACAAACCGGGTACCGCCAAAATGGGTGTTGATGATCCGGGCAGTCTGGTTTACCGGGTGTTTGGCAGGCATCATCTCTTCGTTGTTGATATTTACCCTGAGATAGAAAATGCCTGATCCCAGCAGGATGGCGGTCAGCAATCCCACCACCATTACGGTTTTGGGCCGGCGTGTTGCCATTTCACTGCACCAGTGCAGACATTTGTCGGTGAAATCATGCTTTTTCAGCAGATAGCTTTTCTGAGGTTTCCCTTTTTTCAGTCTGCTCAGGATTGCGGGCAGGAAGTTGAGGCTGAGCACAAGGGCAAATGCGATTCCGACGGAACTCACCAGCCCCATCTGCCGGGCCGGCAGCATGATGTGTACCACCATCCCCAGGATTCCCGCAATGGTGGTGAGGGCTGTCAGCAGGATGGGATTAAAGAGTTTCTCCCGTGATTCTTTCACGATCCGCTGCATACTCCACGAGGGGTGCCGGGCATTCAGCTCCTGGTACCGGGCCAGGATATGTACCCCGTAATTGTTGGCAATGGCGATCATCAGGATAGGGGTGAGCACTGCAATAAGGCTCAGGTCGAATCCCAGCAGGGGCATCAGGCCCAGCGCTACCACCACCGCCATAGCCACCACCGCGAGGGGGAGTAATACCCCTTTGAGCTCTCGGAATGAGAGGTAGAGGAACAGGATCATCAGCAGGAATCCTGCCGGCAGCAGGATCAGCAGGTCGCGGATGGCGCTGCGGAGGATCTCGTGCCTGAGGTAGGGCATGCCGCCCATCATCACGGTGCCGGGGCCACGGGTCTCTGCCAGCAGGGCGTTGAGTTTCCCGAACAGCGCCTCGTCGGTAACCCCTTCGGCAGGGCTCACCAGAATGAGGCTGTGCCTGAAATCTTCAGAGATGAGAAGGGGCCATGCCAGTGGATTGGATTTGATGATGCGGCGCAGGGAATCGGTTTCGGATGCAGTGGCTGGGATAAATGGTACGGCCGGGCTCACGGTCATCACCCCCGAGTCGCCGCTGATATGGCGGGTAGCATAGAGGGAGATGACCTCCCGCACCTCGGGCATTTCTTCGATACCGGAGGTGATTTTTTGCAGTTGCTCCAGTGCATCCCCCTTCAGCACGTCGCCGGCGGTAAAAACCATCAGCAGCATATCGCTCCGGCCAAAAAGGGAATCGGTGTGCTTCAGGTCCAGCCTGGCTTCGGTATTTTTGGGAAGATATTCGTTGAGATCGGGGTTGATTCTGGCCCGCAGCAGCGGCAACGCCATAAGCAGTGTGATAACCACAGGGATCAGGATGACAAGGCGGGATTTTCGCAGCATAACCGAAGGGGGATTGGAAGGTTAGAAAGAGACTTGCATGCCCAGGAAAGCACCGCTCAGGATTTTGCCTGCATGATAGAAGAGGGTGTTGTCGGGGCCATCCAGAAATTGCCCTCCCAGGGTGATTTTAAGTCCGTCGGCAGGAAGCCATGCCAGCGCGAGCCTGGCCATAGCCTCTTCAGAGGTAAGGTTGTAATACCCTGTAGCTTCAGCAGTGAAGGTTTCGTAGAGGAAGGAGCGGATGAGTGACAGGGACACGGCATGGTTGGTCTCCTCCTGCTGGAAGAAGATCCTGCGGTTGAACATCCCGGACTCGTACCAGATCTTATCGCTCGCATACTGGAGCTGTGCCAGCGGGTCGGCGGGATTGAGCAGCACCGGCTCCTGAAGTGGGGTGAAATCATGGGTCCACACGCCGATGTACTGTGCAATGGTTTTGATACCGTAAATATCCGCTTCTATGCCGGCCACATAATTCAGTCCCGGACGAGGGATATAAATGGCATCCTCATACCCTTCGGTGCATTGCCAGGCAGCTTCGGCCCTGAAGATCATTTTTCCTGCCGGCACTGCCAGGTCGAAACCGGCCATCTTCCGCCTGTGATACGCCGGACGGTATTGTATTACAGTGCTGGGGAACAGGCTGATGGAATCCACGGTAAACCCGTATTCGGGGGCAAAGCCATCGGTCCACGACAGGGAGAAGTCGGCACCTGGCAGGGAGAACTCCGCCCTGGCTGCATAGCTGCCGTTTTTCAGCTCCATTGCGGGAGCCATTGCGGGCAGAAAGGAGGTCCCTTCACCCATTTCAAACAGGTCGAAGCGATAGACGGAGGGCTTATAGGACGGTATGGCCAGCGCTGAAAGGCTGATCCCTCTGAGGGGCCGGAAGGTTCCCCGGAGCATAAAAGCGGCCATTTTCTGATCCATCGGATCGTCGGTCAGCAGGAAGTAATTGACGGGAGTGATATGGTTTGTGGGGTTGAACCCGTCGGTTTTTCCCCATGTAACAATTTGATTGCCAAGTGCAAGATCCACCTTTTCCGAACGGTACCCGGCCCAGGCTTCCCGAAGATCCACCACGGTTTTGTGTTCTCCGGTAAACACCCCTTCCCTGATCCGCACCTCTGCCTCCATCACCAGGTGGTTCCGGCGCCATCCGCTTTTCAGTCCGATCTCACCGAACATGGCGCCCAGGGGGCAGTTTTCGGCGCCTCCCCAGGCGAGGCCACGGATCCTGCCGCTGAAGGCAGGCCCGGAGATCACGACAGGCGTATCGGCCGGAACGGTTGCGTAATGGTTTGCCTGGGCTGCTTGTGGCAGGGGCAACAGGAGTGCCAGGATCGCGGGGAAGAGAAAACCTTTCATGGGGTTGTTGTTTTTACAAAATGATGATACAATCATACGCCTGCAACCCCGATCCTGCGGTTCGTCTTTTAAAATCCGAACCGGAAGAAGTGGTTCGGATAAAATTTTCAAATCCTGTACCTTATTCCCTGCACTTTAACTACTCCTCCTTTCTCCTCAATACTCACACTGTTCCTCGCACTGTTTTCCTGTCCCCTAAGCACTGTCCCCTGTAGCCGCACCTCACCCCCCTTCGAATTCGCTCAGGGCATCGCCCGGCCCCTCTCCTCAAGGAGAGGGGGAGTAAGAGGTTGGTTTTTGCTGATTTTTTGTATATTGCACAGCGAATGGCAATGAATCATGGTGGAGCTTCGAAGAAACTCAATAACGAATTAGCTAAATGTCGGAATAGAATGGGAGTAGACTAAAATTTGAGTATTATTGGAAAATATGAAAAAAACCAGATTAATATGGAAGTTAGTTATAACACCTGGGAAAATCACTCAGCGAATTTTGTGACTGTAACAACTTAAAGTACAAAATTCAAAGCCATGCACCTGTGGGTTATGCTGGTAAGTATATATCATTTAGAATTCAAAGCGGTATATCACCTAATATCTTCGAAGTGATTCAAAGTGGGCAGAAGGGAAATGATGTCATAGGTTTAAACCATTTGTACTCAACTATCGAGTTAACCACGAACGAATCAATATCATTGATTATCAGTACTTATGAATTCATTGACAAGCTATTGCCTAGGAAACGTTTCAAGACGGGAAGTGAGCAATTTGACGATAGGTTTTTAATTAGAACGACTGAGCCTGATCTGGCCATGCAAATATTTGGAAACCTTAGAATTAAGGATTTCTTCCTAAGAAACCACTGCCTTGCATTTAACATTAATTCCGGCAAACAAAAAACAACCATATCATTAAAGGACATGAGGCAAATAATCTTTTCTGAGGAGTATTTACAAACATTCATAACAACATTTGAGGCCATAATAGCAATCGTAACTGATTTTACAAATTCGAATATAAAAGCTATCTCCGACCAATAAAAGACATTGTGAGGTTCGAACTAACTTGCAGTAATTAAAATATGTATGGAAATCAACTCCAATCTAACTGTTAGTTTGAGTTACAGAAACCTCTATTTGCATCTAAAATAAAAATAGCATTATGACAAAAATCTTACATAGGAAAGTCTGTAATTACTTAATATTTATATGTTTAATATTGATATGCGTATTATTATCTTGTGATTGTCATCCAAATAATAAATACAAATTGCCTGAAAATAAATTGACTTCAAGCCTATTGAAAAAAAATATTGAACAATCTCTATTATCGTTTATTGAAAATGGTATTAAATATGGTTCTGCTGACAGCTCAACTACTTTCGTACTAGCTTTCTCACATAGGGATGTTCTTCATGACAGGATAGTGAATGATTCTTTAATATATATTTCTACATTAAATTGTAACGATTTGATTTTCAAAGATGGATTTGTTGGTATAATAAAAATAACAGGTAATACAGTCGCAATCTTTGACCAATCATCTTTTGGTAAAATTCTTTTTAATCCGAGCCAATTGATTGATACTCCACTTATTGAATTGAAATGTAATGAAACAAAAATGAGAGGTGTGCAATCTTTTATTTTGAAAAATAGAGAATTGAAAAAATGGAAGTAAAGAGAATAAAACAAGCGTCTTGTAGCTGCTGAGCGGCCCTGGCAGGAGAGGTGCCTTCGGGAGCCTCAGGCGCCTCTTACAGAGAAATGACCCGATGGCAGGATGCTCCGGGCGCAGAAGCGATGCAGCTACAAAAAAAATGAACTTCTCAGAAACGAACGTCCTTTTGTAATGCCTGGTGGCGATAAAAACGAGAAAAACACCTAAGTTTACCTCACCAGCGGCAAGGCAGGAAAATCGATTAACGAATAATGATGTTAAAATTGACATCCACTGTTACATTGCCTCTGATCATATCCCATACAGGGCAATACGTCTCTTCGGCCATTCTGGTAAGTTTCTTTAATTCTGCTTCAGTGATACCGGAGGATGTAACTTCCACTTCCAGCAGGATCCTGCTGAAGGAGGTGGGGTGCGATTCTTTGCGAAAGCCGGTGGAATGGATCGTAAAATTGATGATATGCTTATCCATCCTCCGCAGGAAGGTAAGGAGCGCACTTCCAAGACATGAGGAGAGGCTCAGCAGCAGCAGCTCAAGCGAGGTGTAGCCCAGGTTGTCGCCGAGTGGTGGGGTGTAATCAATGGAAATTGGGGCATTGCCCTCAACCATTCCGTTGAAATGCAAACGGTTATTCATCAGGGTAACCGTTGTTTTCAGTTCTTTCGATTTGTCAGTCATAGCAGTTTGATTTAAAGGGTTGTATTCTTTTTCAGAAGATTCAGGAGAAAAATATCAATGATCAGGATCTGGAGGTTAAATAGCATTGCCTCGGGGTTAAATGATGCGGCAAAAGTGTTTCGAATGCAAAGGAATTAAAAATTCAGTTAGCTGAATTCTTATAAATCGATTTTGAATGCCAGAAAATGAATATTGAATAAAGTTTGTCCGATGAGCGCTTTTACATCATATTACACCTTCTCACGATACTGCATCGGGGTCAGCCCTGTTAGGTTTTTAAACACGGTGAAAAAGGTGGATTTGCTGTTGAAGCCGCATTCGTACCCGATGGCTTCAATGGAATAAGGATTTTTCCTGTCCGAGAGCATTTGCTTCACCGCCGCAACCCGGTATTCATTCACAAACTGAAAAAAGTTTTTGCCGAGATCCTGATTCAGCACCTCTGTAATCTGGTGCTTAGGGGTTTGTATCCGGTCCGACAGCATCTGCATGCTGAGGTCAGGATTCAGATAGGGTTTTTCGGATGCGAAGTAATTGAGGAGCTGGTTCCGAATCTGATCATTGCGGCCGGAAGAAACCGGGGATTTACCGTTGCGAGGTAGTGGCAGTTCAGGATAGATGGTCTGGTAGATCATTTTTTGCCTGATGCCATAAAACCCCAGGATGTACACCATGGCCAGCAGGGCAGAGTAGTTGAATAGATACGGGATCTGTATATGTCCGCTGAACAGGATCACCAGGATGCCGATCATCACCAGCACCAGCGAATACAGATTGTAGGAGACAATCACGAAAAAGAGCCAGCCCAGCTTTTTATACCGGTCGATGGTTGAGAATTCGTTTGGTAAACCAATCCGGTGTTGGTGCACCATTTTGATGCTCAACGTATTATATAGAATCCACGAAAGCAGTGAAGCGATGGAAAAGGCATACCGGAACCACAGGGTGCTGTCGGTATTAAAAAAATCACTGAGGATATAGGGTTCTTTCAGGATGTAGGCAGTTGCCTCGAAGCACACAAAGGGAGCGAGGTGTAACACATAGATCCATTTGAGGCGGAAATGGCTGTTGGTGAGCGATCTGATATACAGGAAGAAGGCCGGATTGAAGAGCAGGAAGGAGCTGGAGAGGAGGGGAGTGCCATAGATATCGTAGTCGATGCCAGAGGTCAGGAACTCAATGGCCAGAAGCGACAGCCATCCTGTAAGGATCTTATCGGGTACACTCCGGCCGGCTTTGGTGAACATCAGCAAAGCAGCGAACAAAGCCCCCGAAAACCCCACCCAGGATAATATTTCCATAGCAATTCAATTGTAAATTGTCAATTGTAAATTGTAAATTTTTTTTGATGTGTGTAATCTCTTTGATCAAATGAATCCAATTTCAAATTCAATTCCTAACTCCTAACTCCTAACTCCTAACTCCTAACTCCTAACTAATCAGGTAAATGCATGCTTCCATCCGCATACCGGGCAAACCTTCCTGATTCTCTCGGGTGTACCTGGTCATCGTTTTCCCAGGGCCATCCACCGAACTGGGTAGCGCGGTAGTCGGCAAAGGTTTGTTCGATTTCCTGGCGGGTATTCATCACAAACGGGCCGTATTGTACCACCGGTTCATTGATGGGACGCCCCTGCAGGAGGAGGAATCTGCCGGGCTTTTTCCCGTTCTGCAGCACAACCTCATGATTGGCAAACATTTCGGCAGCGTGCATGGGCTTTATATCCATGCCGGTGATATTCAGGGTGTCGCCTTCGAAGAAATAGAGCATCCTCAGGGCTTCATCGCTGGCACGGGGTAATTGGAATGTTGCGCCGGGTTCCATGTGGATGTACCAGATGGCCACTTCGTTTTCAGGATCGGCTGCCCAGGAATCGGGTGCAGGGGCCGGAGCCCTTTTCCCATCGATATTTCCGGCTACCACCGAAATGGTTGTATGTTTTCCTGCACCATCTGCTATAACGATTTCGGGGATGGTATCTGCCCACAGCATTTTGAAGTGGGGCTTTGCAAACTTCCGTTCAGCCGGCAGATTCAGCCAGATCTGGAAAAGCTCGCAGGGATTTTCCCGGTCTTTATGGATCAGCGGAAACATCTCGCAGTGCTGCAACCCGGCACCTGCGGTCATCCATTGCACATCGCCGTTGCCGTACCTGCCCGATGCCCCTGCCGAGTCGCTGTGATCCACAAACCCCTGCATCACCACGGTTACGGTCTCAAATCCGCGATGCGGATGGACCGGAAATCCCGGGATCCGCAGGCCATGGTACATTCTCCAGCCATCCTTTACCGTAAAATCCTGCCCCAGGTTCCTTCCGGCAAGAGGGGCTGCCGGCCCCATGATCTCGTTTCCGTGCGGATACAGGTCGTGGTGGTGCACACAGAACAGAAACGGGTCAATCGTTGGCCAGTTGAAGCCCATCGGGTGGATGTTGATGATGATGCGGTTGTACATTTTAGTTAGGAGTTGGGAGTTAGGAGTTAGGAGTTGATTTAGTACTTGATACCAACTTTTTATATTGCCGAAGGCGAATAAATCATATGTCTTTGTATTTTATTGCATTATGATTTTATTGAATCATCATTGATGATGTTGTCTAAAAGAAGAATCACATTTGTCAAAGTTAAGTATTAATAAGCCAACTCTGACGAATTTATCACCCTCTGGAGTATATTTGCCAATCCTAACTCCTAACTCCTAACTCCTAACTCCTAACTCCTAACTCCTAACTCCTAACTCCTAACTCCTAACTCCTAACTCCTAACTCCTAACTCCTAACTCCTAACTCCTAACTCCTAACTCCTAACT
>JAKLII010000008.1 GCA_022709695.1 Bacteroidota bacterium | reverse complement strand
CGCAGCTCAGCAGTACCACCTGCATCTCACGGAAAATCTCGGCCACCTTGATCCCGCACTTGAAGGCCGTTACCTTGGTTACCGTTACAAAGGCACCATTGGTGTAGGAGGTGAAGGAGATAACGCCGGTGTTGGGGTTGACCGTAGCGGCTACATTATTGGGATTATGTACAGGTCCGGGAAGCGGTGAATTGAAGGTATATCCCGGGGCGTAGGTTATGATGGGATTGTTGATGCTGGCATCAAGAGGTGTTGACCATTCATACGCCAGTGAATCAAGCTCCACATCGGAAGCTACGTGATTATACTGGTAGGGATAGCCTGTGCAGATTACGGTGGAGGGGCGCTCGTCGAATTTCGGGGAATTGTCGAAACACGTACTCACATTGGTATTGTTGTACGGGTACATTATGGCCCGCAAGAAAAAGCTTTTACTGGATGAATTGGTGATGTTGGTACAGGGGTTCCGGCAGCAAACACCATAACCAAAATACCAGCCGGTGGCAGGAGGCACGCCAGTGAGGGGCACCCCTTGGGGATAGGCCGCATCCGAAGTGTAATAGTTCTCCTGCAGGGCACCCATGTTGGCAGCGCCATTGGGCATTCCGGGGCAATAGATGGTGGGGCCACCGGGGCAACCGCATACCGGTGACATATCCAGGAGCGAGATCCGGTTCATCGAGATCGTGGGAAACCCCGGTACGTTGGTCGTCATGGAGAGCGAGGCACCGTAGGTGGCCGCCTGGCTCCCATTGGAAATATAGCATTCGCGATAGATTTTCATGATGAATCGGAAATTCCCCTGGGGGGTGCATTCCCACACAATTTCGCCCCCCATATAGTGGGTGGCTTCTGCAGGTAAGGAAAAAAGCCAGATTGTGAGGATCATCAGTAAGGTATAAGCTCTTTTCATGGCTAATAAATTTTGTGGAACGGTATTATTTTTTTTCGAAATTTACTCCGGGTTTCTTGTTTGATTTTCATTAACTTATGCAAGTGGCGCCTTCCCACAGGTAATGGTTATCAGGTCGGCAGGGTTCATAAACTCCTGCATAAAGCGGTTGATTGCTGTGGGATTCAGGTTATTGATGTTGCGGACAAATTCCATGTGCCATCCGGGTTCAAGGTGTAAATGATCGAGTGTGGCAAGAAAGTCAAGATAGCTGAACAGCTGGTTGGTTTGCCTGAAAATTCCGGCCTCCAGATAATGAAGAACGGTTGCAAACTCCTCTTTTTCAACTGTTTCTGTTGCAAGGCGGTTCAATTCGCTGTCGATTTCACGGAGCGCATCGTTAAGCCAGGGAGCACCGACTTCGGCTGAAATAAACAGGTAGGAACCTGTGGACAGGGAACGGATTCCGGCGCCGATCCCATGGGCATACCCTTTGTGTTCCCGCAGCCGTGACATAAGACGTGAGCTGAAGTAGCCTCCCAGGATGGCCAGCGACATCCTTGCGGCCGGGTACAGAGGATGTTCCATCCCGAAGATCCTTCGGCCCATACGGATACTTCCGGTATCGGCCGGTTCCATTTCCATGTGGATTCTCGATCCGTTGGTACGTGGAAGCTCATCAGTTTGGGGCAGATCTTTCCTGGTATCCGGATCTCCTGTTGTGGTATGCAGACTACCAAAGACCCGCTCGAGCAGTAGTTTGGCAGTGCGGGTATTGTGAACGGCAAGGTAAACCCGGGGAGTGGCAGCCTGCAGAAGGTCCAACAGCAAAGCAGCCGGGTTTGTCACATCAACGCTGCTGATCTGATCGGGGCGAAGGGCGTTGCCACCGGGTTGGCCACTGAAGAGCTGCTCCATCAGGAGTTCTGATGCGCGATTACGGGGCAGCATCCTGCTTTCAAGGCAGTTTTTCAGCAACATCTCTTTGTGCCGGCTGGCCATATCAACGGAAATGTCCGGCGCATGGAAGCTTTCTCTGATCAGGTTAAGCAGTTCTCCCAGCTTTTCTTCCGGAAAGATGCATTCCAGGGAGGCATGGTCCGGAGCAATCCGGTGATTGGTAATAATGGCTGATGACATTTCATCCAGCGAATAGCGGGACAAGCGTGCACTCACAGCATCCCCGAAAAGGAGGCATGCCAGCTTTGCAGCCGGGTAATGCAACGCAAAGAAAGAGGGGTGGTTAAACCGAATGATCAGCTTAGCCTGTGCAGGTACCGAAGCCGTTAAAAGGGTACATGGAATCCCGTTTGAGAGGTTGAACCTGACAGGATCCGGCAGCTTGATTTCTGCGGGAGCGGATATTCCGGAGGTTGCTGTTTTCATGGCCATTCAACTATCTGATAAGCGTAATGGTGCCTTTGCGGGCATAGGGGAACCCGGCTTCATCGCGGAATGTGATGATATAGGCACACACCTGATCGTTTACGATATCACCGTCAAACCTTCCGTCCCAGCCCGTTTCCACGTCGTCTGACTCGAACAGGAGCAATCCTGCCCGTGAGAAAACCTGCATTTTATACTCCCTCACCGGTGCATTATTTTTCACCACAGGTTTAAAGATGCTGTTGGGCCCGGTTGTGCCGGGGGCAAATGCATTGGGGATGAATACTTCAAGCCTGTCATTGTTGGTATTACCACCGGTAGAGTCATTTACAGGATCGGATGCCACAATTTTGGCAGGGGTTCTCAGGGGTTGTCCCTGGTTGGCTTTAGCTTCAGGCACTGCCTTTACGGTTGTTTCGGCAGGCCTGGAAGGGGTGGTCCCGGAAATGCTGGTGGAAGGGGCCTGGTTTGTAACGGATGGAGTTGTGGCATTGCCGGCAGCCGGCAGCGCAGGTGGGGTTTGGGTTGTGGCGGGTGCGGTGATATTTGCATCAACCGGGCTTATTTGCCCAGCGGCATGATTGGATGAGGTATTCTGATCCTGGAGGGTATCCTTGAGATGAGGGGTCCCGGCGGGTGCAGCCGGACCCGGAATCTGGGTGTATCCGTTGTGATCGGGCAAAGGTCCTGAGGCGGGTACGGGTACCTCCGTCCTGAAGACCCACCAGAGGGTAACCACAATCACAGCAGCGGCGCCGGTGACGGCCATCCAGCGGTAGCCCGGTTTTATCAACGGAGAGGGCTTTGCTGCCTCGATCTTCTTCCATACTTCGGGAGAAGGGGTAATGGAAAACCCGCCGAACTTCTCCCGAAATGGTATCTCCTGCTTTGCTTTCATCTATTCAATGTCTTTCTATAATTCCGATTCATCAATTCTTTTCTGGAGCATCCGTCTTGCCTTCATCAGCTGCGACTTGGAAGTGTTCACCGACACTCCCATCATTTTTGCGATTTCAGCGTGTGAGTAGCCTTCAATTTCATACATGTTGAAGACGACACGGTATCCGGCGGGCAAGGACCTGATCAGCCTCAGAAGCTCTTCAAGCTCGAGGGTTGAAGCGGCAGCCACAGCCGGCTGATCGCCTTCGGGGAGTGCGTCCACATCGGCCTGGAAACGGGTAAGGGACTGTTTTTTAAGATGATTGAGTGCGGTATTGACCACAATACGCCTCACCCATCCTTCGAGTGACCCTTCCCCGTTGAAGGTGCCGATGTACCTGAACACCCTGATAAAGGCATCCTGCAGCACATCCTCCGCATCTCCGGCATCATCACAGTAACGAAAACAAAGACCTAGCATCCTGGGAGCAAAGTGGTTATAGAGTGCTTGCTGAGCCTTCCGGTCGCCCTTTCTGACCCTGTCCAACATCTCTTTTTCCTGGAACATCCTTTTACTTTGCTCGGATTATAGACAACCAAACAGCCCAGGTGGGTGCCTGAGAGTTAAAATTTTTTGCCCAATCTGCAGATGGATGGGCAAATGCTGCCTGCAGCCGATGGTCGCCGGCTGCCAAAAGTAGTGAAAAAGCCTCAGCAGAAAGATAAAACCGCTACCTTTGTGCTGGAAATCCGCATGGTAATTTCTGAATATCAACATAAAACAATAACTCATGAAAAAGGACAAACAGATTTTTGAGCTGATCGACATGGAACTGGACCGACAAACTGATGGCATCGAACTGATTGCTTCGGAGAACTTTGTAAGCAAGCAGGTGCTGAAAGCGATGGGATCGGTTCTCACAAACAAATATGCTGAAGGATACCCTGGAAAGCGGTATTATGGCGGTTGCCAGATCGTTGACCAGACTGAACAGCTGGCCATCGACCGTGCAAAAGCCCTGTTTGGTGCCGAATATGCTAATGTGCAGCCCCACTCCGGGGCCCAGGCCAATGCAGCGGTGTTTTTTGCCGTGATGAAACCGGGTGATACCTTCCTGGGGCTGGACCTGTCGCACGGGGGGCATCTGTCGCACGGATCACCGGTAAACCTCAGCGGTATCAATTACCATGCGGTGCACTATCATGTAAAGCAGGAAACCGGAAGGGTTGATTATGATGAGATGGAAAAGCTGGCCACCGAGCATAAACCCAAACTGATTGTTGCCGGTGCTTCGGCCTATTCACGCGACTGGGATTATGCAAGGATGCGTTCGATTGCCGATAAGGCCGGTGCATTGCTGATGGCCGACATCGCCCACCCGGCGGGCCTCATTGCCAAAGGATTCCTTACCGATCCGCTTCCCTGGTGTCATATCGTAACCACCACCACCCACAAAACACTGCGCGGTCCACGTGGCGGACTTATCATGATGGGTAAGGATTTCGAAAACCCCTGGGGACAGACTACCCCCAAGGGTGAGGTCAAGATGATGTCCCAGATCCTTGATTTCGCGGTATTCCCCGGACAGCAGGGAGGCCCTCTGGAACATGTGATTGCCGCAAAAGCCGTATCATTCTATGAAGCACTTTCGGATGAATATCTGGAATACATCAAACAGGTAAAGAAAAATGCCGCTGTGATGGCAGAAGCTTTTATAGCCAAAGGGTACCATATCATTTCGGGGGGTACCGACAACCATTCGATGCTGATCGACCTCAGAAGCAAATTCCCTGATATCACCGGGAAACAGGTGGAGAATACCCTGGTAAAAGCAGATATCACTGTAAACAAGAATATGGTGCCGTTCGATTCACGCTCCCCCTTCCAGACCTCCGGCCTGAGGGTGGGCACTCCCGCCATTACCACACGCGGTGTGAAGGAAGACCTGATGCCTGTGGTGGTTAACCTGATCGACAAAGTGATCTCCAACATCTCCGATGAGGAGCTCATCAGCAAGGTTAAACATGAGGTGAACGAAATGATGCACGACTATCCGCTGTTTGCTGAAAACGACTAATCATCATCACAACAGGCAGGATTGATGAAACAACTGATTCTGTTCAGGCATGGCAAATCGTCGTGGGAAGATCCGTCACAGGGTGATGCCGGCAGACCCTTGCTGGAAAAAGGTGTACGGAGGACCATCCGGGCAGCTCAGGCCCTGAAGCAGAAAGGGATTGTTCCCGATCTGCTGGTTTCGAGCCATGCCCTGAGGGCACACAGTACCGCCGGCATCGTGGCAGAAGTCTTCGGGTTGCCCACTGCAGAGATCGTGATCAGCGAGATGCTTTATCATGCCTCCGTCGACAGAATCTGGGATGTAATATCCTCTCTGCCCCCCGAAAAAAAGAGTGTCATTCTGTTCGGTCACAACCCGGGCTTCACGGAGTTTGCCAACCAAAGCGGACTTTGCCGCACCGACTGTATCCCTACCAGCGGAGTGGCAGGTGGCACCTTCCATTGTACCCACTGGCACGATTGCGTGATAACATTGCCCGAAAACACCTTTCATCTATGGCCAGCAAAACTGCACTGAATACTGAAGAGGTATACCCCCTTGAGAACCGGGAAATCAGCTGGCTGAGGTTCAATGCACGTGTACTGCAGGAAGCCGCCGACCCCAGGAATCCTCTGATGCTCCGGATCCAGTTCCTTGGGATTTTCAGCAATAACCAGGACGAATTTTTCAGGGTGCGGGTTGGTACCCTTCGCAGACTGCTTAAGCTCTCCAAGTCGAATTCGCAGCTGGCAACCGAAACCAGGGATTTGATTCAGAAGATTGCTACCATTACCACCGAAGACCAGAAGACCTTCAACGCGATCTATACTATGCTCATCCGTGAGCTTAAGCAACATAATATACTGATCCTTAACGAAAAGAACCTGAATGAGGAGCAGGAGGTCTTTGTTCGGAATTACTTCAGAAATGAGATTCGTCCGCTCATCTTTCCGATCATGCTGAAACGGTTCAACAGGAATACCTCCCTCCGCGATAAATCGATCTACCTGGCCATAGAGATGAAGGATTCGAAAGGGGTATTGCAGACGGAACATGCCCTGGTCAAGATTCCCAGTACCATCAGCCGGTTCATCATCCTGCCCTCAAAAAACAACCGCTTTTCCATCCTGCTTATTGACGATGCCGTGCGGTTGTGCCTGCATGAGATTTTCTCCTTTATGGGGTACGATACCTTCAGTGCCTACACCATCAAATTTACACGGGATGCTGAACTTGAGATCGACAACGACATCTCGAAAAGCTTTCTGGAACTGATGGAAGAGAGCCTGAAGCAGCGCAGGAAAGGATCAACCCTTCGGTTTGTCTACGATAAGGAGATACCGGAATCGTTGCTGGAAGTGGTGATGAAAAAGATGGGGATTTCGGGGTCAGATGTGCAGCAGAAGGGGGGGAGATACCACAACTTCAAGGACTTCATGGATTTCCCCGATCCTGGGGATCCTGAGCTCTCGAATCTGCCCATGCCGCCAGCCGGCCACCCCGACCTGCCCTACGGCAAGAGCGTCCTGGAGGCAATCCGGGAGAAAGACATCCTGATTCACTTCCCCTACCAGACCTTTCAGCATATCATTGATCTCCTGCGTGAAGCCTCCATCGATCCTTATGTCAGAACCATTAAAATGACGATTTACCGTGCGGCGCCCAACTCCAAGGTGATCAACGCCCTGATCAATGCAGCACGCAATGGCAAGGCAGTAACGGTGTATATGGAACTGCAGGCGCGTTTCGACGAGAAGGCCAACATCTACTGGGCAGAACGGCTGCAGGAAGAAGGGGTCAAAATCATCCGTACCATTCCCGGATTTAAGGTGCATGCCAAACTGATTCTCATCAAACGCAGGGAGATGCGTAAAGAGGTGGTTTATTCAAACATCTCCACCGGCAATTTCAATGAGCTTACCTCAAAGATCTATTCCGACACCAGCCTCCTGACCACCGATCCACGGATCGGGAAGGAGCTCAGCCAGGTGTTCGATCTGTTTGAAGCCAACTATCAGCAGTTTGTATTCAGAAAACTGATGGTGTCACCTTTCAATACCCGTAGCAGCCTGATCAGGCACCTGAACCAGGAGATCCGTAATGCGAAGGCAGGGAAGGAAGCCTGGGTGGTGATTAAAGTGAACAATCTGGTGGATGAAATCCTTGCCAGAAAGATCTATGATGCTGCCCGTGCCGGAGTTATGATCAAACTGATTATCAGGGGTATCTGTATCATTAAACTTCTGCATCCCGGCGATCGGGAGCAGATCGAAATCATCTCGATACTCGACCAGTACCTGGAGCATTCACGCATCTTCGTTTTCTGCAACGGAGGAGACCCCGCCTATTACATCTCTTCTGCTGATCTGATGACCCGTAACCTGGATCACCGGATTGAGGTTACAGTACCGGTAGAGAATCCTGCCCTTCAGCAGGAGCTGTGGGATTTTCTTCAGATTCAGCTCCGCGACAATGTAAAAGCCCGGATCATTGACGGCGGTCAGGTAAACCCCTACAGGATCGATGGAAAACCGGAGATACGTTCACAAACAGAACATTATAAGTACTTTACAAACCTGAACTCGTAAAATGCCCAGGATATTTGCCTCCATCGACATAGGCTCAAATGCGGTCAGGCTGCTGTTTTCGAATGTGTATGCCACCAACCGGCAGATCATTTCGGAAAAAGCAACCCTGGTACGAATACCGGTCAGATTGGGTTTGGATGTATTCCAGACAGGGAGCATCAGCGATCACAGGATGGGGCTCCTGATCAGGACCCTTCAGGCTTTCAAGCTTCTGATGGATGTGTACCAGCCGGTAGCATTCAGGGCCTGTGCCACCGCAGCGATGCGGGAAGCGGACAATCAGAAAGAGGTTTTGCGCAGGATCAGAAAGCGTACGGGAATGGATATTGAGGTGATCGACGGGCATGAAGAAGCACGGCTTATCAGTACCTGTAACAGCTCCCGGCCGGTTGAGGAATCCCCCTGGCACCTGTATGTGGACGTCGGTGGCGGAAGCACCGAAATTACCCTGTTTCATGGCACCTCGATCATGGCTTCGGAATCCTTCAGGATAGGTACCATCCGCCTTTTAACCAACCACATCGGAAAACCGGAATGGAACACGATGAAGGAGTGGATAAAATTCTGGATCCCCGCAGACGAACCTGTGATCTGCTTCGGGAGTGGAGGCAACATCAATAAAATCGTGAAACTCTTTGGCAACCAGGCAGAAAGCTCCATTACCCGTAAAAGGCTTTCGGTGGCGTATGAGGAGCTGCTGACCCTTCCGGTTGAGGAGCGGAAAAGCAGGTATGGCATGCGGGAGGACCGTGCCGATGTGATTGTGCCGGCAGCTGAAATTTTTCTCCGCCTGATGAAATGGGCCGGCATCAAAGAGGTGATTGCCCCGAAATTCGGACTTGCGGATGGGCTTGCCATCGCCCAGTATGAGGCCTATGCGAAGCAGAACGGGTTACCCCTTCCGGTTGAAGGAGACCGTGTGGTTCAGATCACCTGATGATAAACTTCTGACGGAAAATCTCCCGGTGGGTGGTAAGGGTAACCAGGTATAGCCCTGCCGGAAGATCAGGATTTTCTATCTTCCATATATTTTCCCCGCTCTGCCCTTGCAGGTCGCAGAACCATACCGCTTTACCGGTTGCATCGGCAATATTGAGCCTGGCCATCCGGGGTTCATCCATCGTCAGGGAAACCCGGAACTCTCCGCCTGAAGGATTCGGGAAAAGCTGAAATACAGGGTTCTCTGATATTTCATCTCCTGTACCGATATGGCCTACCTTCCGCCATGCGGCATCATTGAACAAATAGGGGTCGCCCGGATGTTTGGTGAAGGCTTTAATCTCCATAAATCCGGGTGAGACTACCTGAGGGGCACATATATACACGATCGTACTGCCGGGCTGCAGATTCCCGGTCCAGACATCGGTAATTTCGATCCCCCCGTTGATGGTGAAGGCTATGGGAACCGAAGTAAGGGCTGTTTTTCCGAAGTTTTTGATCCTCACCATCACCGTGAAGGTTTGCCCGGCAGGAACGGTCACTACTGGAAGGAGAATGTCGGTAATACCGGCATCAACGGCAGCCTTTTCAACCGTTATTTCAAAATCGTCAATCGCCCAGCCATTATGCACCACACTCTCGTTGGAGTAGAAATCGAACTTAAACTTCACCGATGCCAGACTGCTGAGTGCGGACAGGTCGTAGGAAGCGTAGCGCCATCCTCCGGAGGAACCGGAAAAGAGGTACTTTCCGGAATAATTTGCATTGTACCAGTTCACTCCCAGGGGGTCACCGATATACCCGAGGGTGATCCAGGTGGTGCCCCCGTTGGTGGAGTACTTTACATTTCCGCCATCCACACCTGCTTCCGTATCATACCAGTGCCAGAAACGGAGCGACAATCCCTGCATCCCTGCCAGGCTGAGTTCGGGGGTGATGAGCCCTTTCTGCATGTTGTTGAAATAGTTCCCTGAGAGGCGGGTGACCCAGGCACGGGTGGGGCTGTGTGCAGAGTTGATGACGTTGCTGGCCGGTTTGCCCAGCTGCCAGAGGGTAGAGAGTTCCGTGGTCCATCCGTTGGGATCGTCGTGCTCGAAGTTATCGGAATAGAAAGGGGTAAAATCCTTTTCGCCCAAAAGGGTTTTCAGAATGGTATCATTCACCCGGTAACCGTCAGCAGCGTAACTGGTAAACACCTTCAGTGCAAACACTCCTGCCGGTGCCACGGGTGAAGTACTGAACTGGTACAGGCGCGTTTCGCCGGGTGCAATGGGGACAGAGATGGATTCAAGCCATGGGGCCTGCCCGTCGATCATGTAACCGACCCCGCAGGAAGGCAGGGTATCGGTACCCACGTTTTTAACCTGAACCACCATCTGCAGCGGTAACCCTTCGATCAGAGGAGGGGTGAGCGGTCCCACCGAGATTACAGTGGCATCGTAGGCCAGGGGTGGGCCTATGTAGAGGGTGTAGTCTTCGGTTTCGCCATAACTGTATGTGCCACATGGATTTATTGAGGCAGGTGCCGTGTTGTAGGCAGCCACTACCCGCATCCTGACCTGTCCCGGGGAGAGGCCGTACGGGATCGTATAATTGCCTGATACTGAAACCACCGTCTGGGAGGTGGAGCCCTGGAGCAGGGTTTCTGATGCGGGGGTAAAAGTGCCGTCGCCGTTCAGATCGGCAAAAACACGGATGCCGAAGGTGTAGTTGTAGGTCGACTGCATCTGCATGGTAACCGACAGGGGGTAACTGATCCCCTGGATAAAGGTATCGGGTGGGATCTGGGTAAAATCGGTGTAGGTCTTTGCAGATCCAACCGATTGGTTTGAAAATGCTCCGAAGGTAACATTACTGATATCGGCGAGGGAAGTGTAGGTGGCACCTGAGGTGCAGTAATCGGGGAGCAGATGGCTTACCGATGCCTTCAGGGTGTCGTTCTGGGGCACCGTATCGCCGGAAAGAGAGGACCAGACGCTGATGCTGTACGTGTTGCATGCCGACAGGTTCAGGGTTTGGGAAAAGGTAAAATGGGCGGTGTCCGTGGGGAGTATGTTTCCTGAAAAACTCTCCGTAACCGGAGGGGCACCACTGACTGAGTATGCCAGCTGGCATCCCTGGACCGGCTGTGACCCGAAGTTTCTCAGCACCACCTTCAGGGACTCAGCAGCAGTGAGTCCCTTACTGCTTACAGGAGTTAAAACGGAAACCACCCCGGCATCCACCCCCGGCCAGGTAGCGGTAAACGCCGAGACCGGCACCCTGTTCCCGGGACACCCCAGGCTGGTAACCGGGGGCAGCTGCGGGTTCCAGGCACCCACCGACTGCAGGGGTGCCGGCAGATTCGCCGGAACCCAGGCGGCGGCAGTATGTCCGGAAGGATCCGTACGGATCACACCAGCCTTCCCTGAGAGGGATGGGATAGTGCCCGACCAGTGCTGCGCCGTAACCGGGCTCCCTGCCGGAAACTGGTATCCGTTCACAGCCAGGGCATCCTCTACCCCACCCTGGGGATCCATCAGCCGGAATCCAAGGGATGAGGTGGCAAAGACCTGCAGATTGGATGCTATAAAATGCCTGGCAGCAGTATCGGGCTGGATCAGGGGAGAGGCATACAGGGTTAGGACGATGACCTCTCCGGGCATCAGCACCACACCGGTGGGGAGGTTGTATTGCAGCGATTTGTACCCCTCCATAAAAAGGGTGTACCCCGAAAGATCCACCATACTGCTTCCGGTATTGGCCATTTCGATGCCGCACCATTGGGTGGAAGGTGGAATATAGGGGGGATAGGGGTTCGTGGAACCTGCCCCCGTGCTGGCCAGAGTAAGTTCAGTAAACCGCAGGCTGCCGATCCCCTTTCGGGCCTCCACCCAATAGGTTGTGGTGTCGTACAGCAAAGGGGTGTAAAAAGTATCCCCTACCCACAATATACTACCTCCTGATGGCTGCGAAAACCAGAACAGGGTGTCGGCACTGACGGCCGTAAGGGGGGCTGCGCTTCCGTATGCAACCGTCTGATCTATGACGATGGGATCGGCAGGAACAGCACCCGAAATCAGGGTATGCACCAAAGTGTCGTTTTCGGGCAACGAATCAGCCTGCAGTGAAGCATAAGCAGTAACAGTGAACAGTGAATCACTACCTGTTACCGCCATGCCGGCTTTGGCCGCAAAGGCAAAAACGGCAGAACTGTCAGGCAGAAGGGTGTCAGAAAACAGCTCCGTAACGGCAGCCGGCGCACCGGTGATATGATAGGATAATGGCACTGTAAAAAGGGTATCGATCCCTTCATTCCGGATCACCAGTTTAACCTCTTCAAGGCCCAGTCCACACCCCTGCACAGGACCGAGCACCTGCTTTACTGCCACATCCCTGACAGGTCTGGACCGGACTGAGAAATCATCGACAGAAACCCCCTCAAATACGACATATGGGTCTGAATTAAAGACGAATCTAAACCTTGCCATAGGAACGCTGTCGAGAACCGATACACGGTACGCCGATTTCACCCATCCGCCCGAGTTGCCGGTCCATCCAGGGAAGCCAGACGAGGCATAAAGGGTATCGTTGTACCAGTTTTCGCCCAGTGAATCGCTGAGGCCACCAAGCCGCAACCAGGTAATATCATCGGTAGTGTATTCGAGGTGAAAGCCATCCCACTGGTGTTCGGTATTCCTGTTCTGGCGGAATGAAAGAATCAGGCCGGAAGCCTGTGAAAAATTAAACCAGGGTGAGGTAAGCGTGGCTGTGCTGTTACTGGCATAGAGAGAATCCTTGTTGGTAGTCCAGGCATTATTGCCGCTGTACGCTCCTGTCAGGAGACCGTAGTTCGGATACCCCCATTGCCAGGAAGTGCCTGCTGTTCCGTCGGGGATCCAGAGGGAATCCACGGTTTCAAAATCGGTGAAATAGGGGGTGTACAATCCACTGGAGGCAATGAGGGTGACATTTCCGACCGGGGGATAGTAACCCGCATTGTGGCTCTGGGATGCATCAGTGGCTACGATCCTGTATTCGATGGTATCGAGGTCATAAACCGGTGGGACTGATGCTGCATATACTCCACCCCCCAAAGGATTCATGCCGAGGGTATCCCAGATACCCTGATTGACCCGGTACACCAGACGGGCTGTGTCGATGCCGCTGGTATCGGTGATGGAGGCCTGAATGTTAAAGGGCCCCAGGGAGAATTTAAGCCCCTGCCACACTGGTGGTACCAGGCTGATGGCCGGCGGGGTAAGCTCCGACAGGGCAGCTGTAATTTTGATATTATCGATAAACCAGCCGTAATTGTCGAAGATATTCTGGTTATTATCGTCTTTTAGTACAAAACGTACGGTAAGGGTGGGGGTATTTCCCGCGAGTGCTGAAATGTCAAACATTTCGTGTTCCCACCAGGTATTGGTGGGAGGGCTCGGGTTGCCCGGAAGCCAGGTGCCATAGGAGGTGGAATTGAATTTGTCGCCCAGGGTGGCAAACTGACCGCTGCCCAGGTACTGCGCTCCTGAAAGGCGGGTCCATGACATTCCGCTGTTGGCAGATACTTCGATATACCCGCCGTCGTAAAATTCCACCTTGCAGATGTGGTCGAACTCGAGCAGAACAAACCCATAGCCCGTTGTGCTCACAGGTAACGTCATGGACAATACCGAAGAATCACCGGGATTGAGGCATGAGCTGCTGTCGGATCTGACTCCCCCTGCTGCCAGTGTGGCAACAGGCCACCACCCGGGTGTACCGCCGGAGGAAAAAGTGGTAACCGGAAGCGTTTCAAATGTTTCATGGAGCAGAACTGTCTGTGCCAGGGACTGTCCGGCCAACCCCACGATCAGACACAGGGTTGTCAGAAGCCGGAATCGGTGTGTGTTCATCATAGCGGTATTTGCATGCTATCAAAGATACAACAAATGATGAAAATCAGGTATCTTTGCAAATCTTCATCATGGAATATTATGCCTGTACCCGATCCCCTGCTGGAAGAACAACTTGTACTGCGCAGGTACCGCAGCCTTTTGCGCGTAGTCCGCATGAAGGACAAGAACGACCGCAGGATCATCCGCAAGGCATTTCAGCTGGCACTCGATGCCCACAACGGGATGTACAGAAAAAGCGGAGAGCCGTACATCATCCATCCTGTGGAAGTTGCCATCATCTGTGCCGGCGAGATCGGCCTGGGGCCCACATCGGTCGTATGTGCCCTGCTGCATGATGTGGTGGAAGATACCGAGATCACCCTCCAGGATATCGAGCTGCAGTTCGGTCCCAAAATCGCCAAGATCATCGACGGGTTGACCAAGATTTCGGGAATCTTCGAAAATCCGAATGCCTCACAGCAGGCAGAGAACTTCAAACGGATCCTCCTCACCCTGTCGGATGACGTACGGGTGATCCTCATCAAACTGGCAGACCGGCTGCACAATATGCGGACCCTCGACTCGATGCCGGTTGAGAAACAGCTGAAGATCGCCTCGGAAACCACGTACCTTTTCGCTCCGCTCGCACACCGGCTGGGGCTTTATACCATAAAAAGCGAACTCGAGGATCTGGCACTGAAATACAGGGAGCCCGATATCTACCACACCCTGGCCAGGAAGCTTGCCGAATCAGAGGCAGAGCGTAAAAAATTCATTGCCAATTTCATCGCTCCGATAAAAAAAGACCTGAAGAGCGCAGGGATTGAACATACCATCATCGGCCGCACCAAATCGATCCATTCGATCTATACCAAGATGAAGAAGAAGTCGGTGCCTTTTGAAGAGGTATTCGACATCTTTGCCATACGGATCATCATTGATACCGAGTTTGAGAAAGAGAAAGTGGATTGCTGGCGGGTGTACACCCTGGTGACCCGGCATTACAAACCCAAACAGGACCGGCTCCGCGACTGGCTCTTCATTCCGAAGGCCAACGGGTATGAATCGCTGCACACCACGGTGATGAGCCATGAGGGGAGGTGGGTGGAGATCCAGATCCGCACCACACGCATGGACGAAATCGCTGAGAAGGGATACGCTGCGCACTGGAAGTACAAGGGTGATGACAACCAGGAACAGGGGCTCAACGAATGGCTGAACAAGATCAGGGAGTTACTGCTCAGCCCTGATCAGAATGCTCTCGATTTCCTGGATGACTTCAAGCTGAACCTCTTTTCAGACGAAATCTACCTCTTTACCCCTAAAGGAGATGTGCGGACAATGCCCTACAATTCGAGCGTGCTCGATTTTGCCTACAACATCCACACTCATATCGGCGACCATGCCATCGGGGCAAAGGTGAACTACAAGCTGGTGCCCCTCAGCTACAAGCTCAGGAGCGGCGATCAGGTGGAAATCATCACCTCCAAAGTACAGAAACCTCACGAGGAGTGGCTTGGCTATGCCACCACCGCCCGCGCCAAGGGGAGGATCAAGGACGCCCTGAGGGAGGAGCGCAGGAAGAATGTGGATAATGGGAAAGAACTTCTGAAGGAGATGTTCGGTGAACTGAAGATCCCGCATGATCCGGGTGTCGAAAAGGCTTTTATGGAAGACCTGCAGATCAAGAGTCCGGTAGATTTCTACTACCAGATCGCCGTGAAGGAGATCACGATCAAGGACCTCAGGGAGTTTATCGAGAAAACATCCAAACGGCCCTGGTTCAGGATCATCATGCAACCCTTCACCCGCGCCGGAAGAACGGGCAAGGGGGAAACCAAAACCCTCCGTAAGGTGATCCAGGAACAACTCAGGGAAAAGCCCGAAGAACTCCTCCTTACCGGCAATATGGGCGAAATCAGCTACAGCCTTGGCGGCTGCTGCAACCCTATCCCGGGCGATGACGTAATTGGCCTCACCACCGCCGGCAAGGGCATTACCATCCACCGCACCAGCTGCCCCGAAGCCATCAGGCTGATGTCAACCTTCGGAAAAAGCATTGTAAAGACCAAATGGGCCAGCCAGGAATCGATTGCCTTCCTCACCGGGATAAAAATCCACGGGGTAGACCAGCTGGGGCTGGTGAACGCCATCACCAAGGTGATCTCCGAAGAACTCAATATCAATATCCGATCCCTGAACATCAATACCTATGACGGGCTTTCGGAAGGGACTGCTATGCTGTATGTATCTGATACAAGGCATCTTAATGACCTCATCGAGAAACTCAGCAAACTGAAGGGGGTTGAAAAAGTGTACCGGATCTGATCCGTATTCCGGCAATTTAATTTTTATTCATTCCAAATAAAAGAAAATACACTATCTTTACGGCAGCGAAATATCAAGGTGAATCCGATGGGGACACAACAAAAAGGATCTGCTCCCGAGCCTGTGGAGCCGCTGCCCGAGCATTATTATACTGTAAAGGCGATCTTCACGAACTACCTTTTCGAAAAAGGGCACAGGAAGACGCCGGAGCGCTTTTCCATCCTGAAGGAGATTTACTCATCAGATGGGCATTTTGACATCGAGACCCTGTATATCAGGATGAAGAACAACAAGTACAGGGTAAGCCGTGCCACCCTGTACAACACCATCATGCTGCTGCTCGACTGCAAGCTGGTTACCAAACATCAGTTTGGCAGCCAGAGTGCCCAGTTTGAGAAGTCATTCAAATTTCAGCAGCACGACCATGTGGTATGCACCACCTGCGGAAAGCTGCGGGAGTTCTGCGACCCGCGCATTCAGGAGGTACAGGAGGATGTTGCCAAAGCATTTGGCATCGAGATCCGCCAGCACAGCCTGGTATTTTATGCGAGCTGCAACCGGATGTGTGAAAATCCGGACCACAAGATGAAGGGATCAACAGAACAGGAACCGTAAAACCATAGTATTAAGATGAAAGTGGACGTGATTGCCGGGCTTCAGTGGGGCGATGAAGGCAAAGGCAAAGTAGTGGATGTTTTTGCAGCACGATACGATGTGATCGCCCGTTTTCAGGGG
Source organism: Bacteroidota bacterium (assembly GCA_022709695.1). Lineage (GTDB taxonomy): Bacteria > Bacteroidota > Bacteroidia > Bacteroidales > SKPS01 > SKPS01. The sequence continues at coordinate 175,171 of JAKLII010000008.1, read as the reverse complement.
GGGCCCAATGCCGGACATACCCTTGAATTTGAAGGAAAAAAACATGTATTGCATACGATTCCTTCGGGAATTTTTCATCGTGACAAGATCAACCTGATCGGCAACGGCGTAATTATCGACCCGCGCATCCTGGTGGCCGAGTTGCGAAAACTCGATCCGCACGGGGTGGATTACCACAATAACCTTTTCATTGCCCGCAGGGCCCATCTGATTCTGCCCACACACCGGTTGCTGGATGCCTGTTATGAGCAGCAGAAGGGGGATGCAAAAATTGGCTCCACCCTGAAGGGGATCGGCCCGGCCTATACCGACAAGACCGCCCGCAACGGGTTGCGGGTGGGTGACCTGGAATCGCGCAGTTTCATGCAGCGGTATGAAAATCTGCGCGAGTACCATCTCCTTCTGATCGAAGCGATGGGTTCTGACCCGAAGGAATTCACCATCGAGGGTCTGACGATGGAGGCTTATGAGATGCAATGGCTGCAATCCGCCGAAGAACTTAAGGGGTTGAACCTGGTGGACGGGGAGTTCTTTATCAACGATCTGATCCGCAAGGGAAAAAGGGTTCTGGCCGAAGGGGCCCAGGGGACGATGCTGGATGTGGATTTCGGCAGTTACCCCTTTGTTACCTCCTCCAATACCATTACCGCCGGTGTGTGTACCGGGCTCGGGATTGCCCCCCAGCTGATCGGGGAGGTGTATGGCGTATTCAAGGCCTACTGCACCCGTGTGGGCTCAGGCCCCTTCCCTACCGAGCTGCACGATGAAACCGGCGAGCTGTTGCGGAAAAACGGAAACGAGTACGGCTCCACCACCGGCAGGCCCCGGCGTTGCGGATGGATCGACCTGCCAGCTCTGAAATATGCATGCATGCTGAACGGCGTTACCCAGCTCGTGATGACCAAAGCCGATGTGATGAACGATTTTCCGGTGATCAGGCTCTGCCATACCTACGAACTGGATGGAGAACCCATCAACCGCTGGGGCTTTTTCTGCGATTACGGCAAACCCGAGCCCCGGTACCGGGAAGTGGACGGATGGCTGCTCAACCTGGGCAACATCACATCCTCCGATAATATTCCTCCGACCCTCTCCCGCTACACGGGCATCATCACACGCGAAACCGGTGTCCCCGTGACCTTTGTGTCCACAGGCCCCGACCGCAGCCAAATCATCGCACTCTAAAGTTTTTTGCGCCGGTTATTGCATTTGGTTTATGAAATATTGTAATTTCGTATGCGTAGAAATCCGTGTACCCATTAACCTTTCATTACCATGAAAATGCCCTCCAATTTTAAGCCGCTTCTCTTTCTGATTGTGTGGTTCCTTCCCGCAGGTACCGCTCTTCTGGCGCAGAACATCGACGAAAAAGAGGTAGCGCCTGCCGTTATGGACCTCTATAGCAGGAGGTTCCGGAAATCGACCGAGCCGGTTTGGGAGATGAAAGGGGATGGATATGCGGTGAAATTCGTCTTCAAGGGCAAAAAGACCTATGCCGAGTTTTCCCGCGACGGAAGGCAGACCGTCCAGCGTACTGACCTGTTTCAGACGGAGCTCAAGCCCAATATTCAGGAGTACATGAAAAAGAAACACCGGTCGAAGGTGATGCGCAAGGCTGAGTTTGTGCAGGAGTTTCCGAACAAAAAGTACTATTATGTAGAGATGGTGCCAAAGAAACTGGCTGAAGATGAGGATGCTCCGGTAACCAAGCTGTTTTTCAACACTACCGGGCAGTTTCAGAGCGAAGGGGATCCGAAAAAGGAGGGTGAGGAAGCTGCCCCTGAGATCGAAGTGCCCAAAGAGGTGCTGAAGGAGTTCACCAAACGGGTGAAGAAATCGGACGAGGTGGTCTGGTCAGATGTAGATACCGCCTACCGTGCCGACTTTAAATCGGGAAGCAATACCGCCTATACCATCATTACCCCCGAAGGGCAATGGCAGTACACCTCCATAAGGATGAAAACCAAGCTCAAGAACCTCCACCCGGGTATCCAGAAATACCTTGCCGATAACATCGACAGCTACAACTTTCTGTATATTGACGATGTAACCGCCACCCCGAACGAGAAGTATTTCAATGTGTTTATCCTGGATAATTCAGATCAGCCGGCTGAGGGGGAAGAGATCCTGCCCACTACGCTCCAGTTCACCAAATCAGGGAAACACATCGCCACCTTCTTCCCCGATTACTCTGTGGATGCCCTTGAATACAAGAAAGATAACAAATGGGAAAAAGCCGCCAGTGACCAGAAGGTGGATGCCGCGGCCGGTACCTATGGTGAGAGGGATATCCCCAGAAAAGAGCTTCCTTCCAAGGCACAGGATTTCCTCAACAAAAAATACAACAACGAGTGGCGGACACGTACCTGCAAAGCAATCGACGACGAAGAATACGGGATGTTGTATTACGTAGTGATGAAGAAACAGGGTTTCGACCTTGTGGAGGAGCACTACTTCGATATCCATGGGAATCTGGTGGGGGAATAGGAGTATCCCTCCAGTAATGAACCACATCTGTCCAATAAAAAAGTATTGAACACACAGTAAGATGAAAAATACCTGCATCACGATGCTGTTATGCCTGATGATTTCTATAGGTCAGGCTCAAACTACCGTGACGCTGGTTGCCGACTATGATTGCTCCATCGGGTACGACAATTACCCAAACGGTATCAATCAAAACTTCAATACTGCTACCCAGAATGCCTCGTATGCGATTCCGGGGACAGGCGGAGGGATGAATGTAAACAGAGCATTAATCCATTTTGACCTTTCCAGCATTCCAGCCAATGCTATCATTACCTCAGCCCTGCTTAACCTGTATGCCCTTGGGCAGAACGGATCGCTGAATGGACATACAGGCAGTGCCAATCAATCGTATTTACAACGGGTTACCCAGCCCTGGGTGACCACGACAGTTACATGGAATAATCAGCCTTCTGCCACCACAATCAACCAGGTTATCCTGCCTGGAACAACGCAGCCGTTGCTCAACTACACCAATATCAACGTTACGCAAATGGTCCAGGACATGATGGCCAGCAACAATTACGGGTTCATGCTCAGGCTGATAAACGAAGTAACTACCAATGCGCTGCTGTTTGCTTCACTAAATTGTGGAGTTCCTTCAAAGTTTCCTACGCTTGAAATAACTTATATTTTTAATGTTACAGCACCCCCGATTCACTGCCTGCAGGTTTTATCCAACGGGGATGTTGCGTTAACCTGGAATTATGCTGATACAGTGGGAAAAGTATTCAATAGCTATCATTTATGGTATTCAGGGAACTACTATGGCCCATATACTAAATTTGACTCAATATTTGATTATAATACTCTAAGTACGATTCACCCAGGTGCAGGAGCGAACAATCAAAGCATATTCTACCTCCTGACAGTACGCTACGCTTTTCCTCAGTTTATCATGAGTAATTCAGCAGACACAGTCCAAACGATTTTTCTTACATCACAAAACCTAAATCCTTCAGCAGGTATTGGTGCTCTCGCTTGGAACCCGACCCACCGACCTTTGCTACCAAGTTCCACTGGTGATTATCAGGTTTTTAGAGAACATCCACCCGGCGTATGGAATCAGATTGGGATTACTCAGGACACTTCATATTTAGATACAATCCAGTTCTGTAGCGAATGGATCAACTATAAAATCGAAATTTCCGACACACTTACGCAACAACCCGTCTCATCGACATTTTGCTCCTCAGCCTCCAATATTTCAGGCATCTTGTTCTATGATTCAATACCACCTTCACCTCCAATTCTTGAGGTTATTACGCTTGATTCTCTGACTGGGTTCCCAAAACTTCGCTGGAAACAAAATAATGGTACAGAGATAACAAGTACCATTGTTTATCTCGTTGACGGGACTGTTTTTATCCCCTTAGATACTATTAATGCAAATTCATCTCCCGAATATTTCGACCAATACAATCCACCATGTATCAGCGCAGGTGGATATGCAATTACCTCTATGGATTCGTGTGGAAATGAAAGTCTACCCAGTCAGGTTCACAAACTGATCAACCTTTCAGTTTTTCAACCATACTGTAAGTCTGAAGCGTTTCTTTCCTGGAATCAATACCAAAATATGGATTCAGGGGTAGGTGCATATAAAATCTATGTATCCAAGGATGGTGGTTCAGCATCTCTGGTATCCGTAATGGGGGGGAGCAGCACATCTTTTACTCATTCAAATCTGGATATGGGTTCTGAGTATTGTTATCAAATCGTCGCAGTTTCTGTTGATCAGATAAAAACAAGTAACTCCTGTATTGCTTGTATAAAAATTACTATGCCTGATTCGCTTGAAAAGCCTTACATACAAAATGCTACTGTAGAAAATAATCAAAATATAAAGATCATAATTTACAACAATATAAACCTTCCGGCCCAAGAATACCGTTTGTTGAAATCGGAAGATGGTTGGAATTTCTACCAAATTGCAACCTTGCCATGGTTAGCCCAAAATCCACTGGAATATACAGATTTAGCAGTAAATGTGTCCCAAAAGAGTTATTATTATCAAACCGTTTCCGTTGATTTATGTGGAACTGTGGCTGATTCTTCAAACGTGGTTCAAACTGTTCATCTCGCATGTAATCCCGATCATCAAAATACTTCAGCCTCATTAATATGGAATGATTATATGGGGTATTTGGGGTTTCCAACCACTTATGAGATCTGGAGAACGAAAGACAACATTCCTGAAATGATACCTTTGATTACCTTCCCACCTTCAACAGGTAGTTGGACTGATGAACTTTCTGATTATTCTGACGGAAATGGATTAATCAGTTATTACCTCAAAGGAATTGAAGGCTCAGGAAATCCTCTTGGATTAAACGAGATAACATATTCTAATGCGGTTACTGTTCAACTCAACCCAAAAATATTTATACCAACTGCCTTCAATCCAAATAGCCCAGTTGAGCCTAATAAAGTATTCCACCCCTTTGGAAAATTTCTTGACAGATCACCATACACCTTTCTCGTGTTTAACAGGTTTGGACAACTTATTTTCAAAACGAACGACTACAGGACAGGATGGGATGGCACTCTGAACGGAATTCCAGTTCCAGAAGGAGTATATGCCTGGAAGCTTGAAATAGGCATTGCAGAAAATGAGATATATACTACTGCAGGAACAGTTACCTTGATCAGATAAAAATCAAAACAGTTGTTAAATATGAAATCGGTTATTTTCAGTATCGTCTTTACATTTATGTTGTCAGCCCTTATGGCTCAAACGACAGTAAATCTTACAGCCGACTATGATTGCTGTATCGGGTACGACAATTACCCCAACGGTATCAATCTGAACTTCAATACTGCTGCACAAAATGCCTCGTATGCGATTCCGGGGACAAGCGGAGGATTGAATGTAAACAGAGCATTAATCCATTTTGACCTTTCCACCATCCCGGCCAATGCCACCATTACCTCAGCCCTACTGAACCTTTATGCTCTTGGACCAAGCGGATCCCTGAGCGGCCATACAGGAAGTGCCAATACATCCTATTTGCAGCGGGTTACCCAACCATGGGCAGCCACAACGGTTACCTGGGCCAACCAGCCGACCACTACCACCGCCAACCAGGATACCCTTCCGGGCACAACCCAACCGTTGCTTGATTACACCAATATCAATGTTACCCAAATGGTGCAGGATATGATGTCCACAAACAATTACGGGTTCATGCTGAGGCTGGTGAACGAAGCTGCGACCAATGCGCTGCTGTTTGCCTCCCTCAATGCCGGGATGCCCGCAAAATACCCCAAGCTGGTGGTAACCTATACCATTGGTGTTGTACCATGCCCGATTTATAAATTTGCTCAGCAATCCATCTGTAAGGGCGACAGTATCCTGCTGCAGGGGACATATCAAAAAACCACAGGGTTATATTTTGACACCCTCACTTCTGTAGCAAGTATTGATTCTATAATCGTCACCTCATTATGGGTAAACTCACCGGTTCATGTAAGTAAAACCATCACAATTTGTCATGGTGATAGTGTACTGATCGCGGGAGCTTACCGGAAATCACCCGGAATATTTACCCAAACTTTTTCCACTGTTGCAGGTTGCGACAGCATCGAGCATATTCAACTCTCAGTTACAGTGGTGGATACTTCAATCGTCTTATCCGGAATTACCCTTACCGCCAATCAAACCGGCGCCACCTATCAATGGATTAATTGTGAAGTTGGATTTTCAATTATCCCGGGTGCAGTCTTTCAAAGTTATACCCCTTCCATCAATGGCAGCTATGCCGTTTTTATCACCTATAATGGCTGTACCGGCATTTCACCCTGTATTTATGTATCGGGAATTTCAGCACCAGAATATGCTAAAGAGACAGGATTTGATATGGTGCCGAATCCTGCCGGGGATCGGGTAACATTGCGATGGAAAGAGCCTGTTGCAGAAGGCCGCATCCGGCTGTATAACCCGGCAGGGCAACTGGTGATAGACTCCAAACTCAAGGATATCAGCGAAAAAACACTGGATATAACTCCCTTTACAGCAGGGATCTATACGCTGTTACTGGAAAGCAAGGAATTCACAGTTGCCAGAAAGCTGGTAATAGAATGATGCTACACGATAACTGATCCTTAGGTTGATGAACTTGACGTGGATCAGCTTATTATTTTCTGCATCTTGTATACAGATCATATATCTGATGACCAATCCTACCGGGAGAACAATATTCGGCAACCTCAGCTGCAATAGTCTGGCAATTAAATGTTTTTGAGGTGACCTTTTGAATGGCTTCTTCCCATTCTTCAATAGTGTTGCCTGTTACCACTCCCCTGTCAACGGTGACCAATTCGGGTAGTGCGCCAGTATCTGAAACCACAACGGGAAGTCCGCACATCATGGCTTCAGCGGTTACCACACTGAAGGTTTCGATTTCCGATGCATGGACGAAATAATTGTGTTCATGCATCAAACGAGCAATTTCATGCGACGGAAGGAATCCGGTAAAGGTGGCCCTGATCCCGTTTTCAGCAACCAACGTTTTCATTTCAGGTAGCATATCCCCATCGCCGACAACAGTTAAGGATATGTCCTTATGGTGGTTTTTGGCAAACAGACCCAGCGCCTTTATCACAATATCAGGGCGTTTGGTGGCCTGCTTGTACCTGACCCAGGCAGATACCATGATAAATTTCAGGACTGGGCCGGCAGCGGCGGGCTTTGCATGAAAGGTAAAATGTTCAGCATACACGATATTCGGGACAACCACCACTTTTTCAGGAGTAACTGCAGGATAAGCATCGCAAATGCTTCGTTTCAGAAAATCGGAGACCGGCAGGATGAAACTTGAATACTGGTATGCTTTTCGGCCCCAATCAGATCTGATCCGTTTCCTGACATATACTTCCAGATTTGACCAGTGCTCTGTTATTAACAGTGGAAGGTTGTTATGGCGCGCAATTTTCCCTGCAAGAGCACCGGCAGGATGTATCACATGCCCGTGAATGAGATCAGGCCTGAGCTCCCTGACTGCACGTTGTATGGCTTTGTGGAACAAAATCCACTGCAGTTGCGGATAGGTATATACCAAAGGAGACAAAATCCATGTAAGCCTGATAACCCTTACATCAACGCCCTCAGGGGTTTGGAAACGGTCGGTTTTTATGCCGGGAAGCAAACCTCTTCCATTCAGGAGATCCAGGAACAGTATATGTGCTTTTGCTTTTCCATCTCCCTCTGTAGCACGACAATGATTGTAAATAAAACTGCCGGAATGAGGCTTCCCCCTGGTGGGGAACCAATGCGTTATATGGAGTATCTGCAACATGGTTAAATATTAAAAGAAATCCGGATTTGCACCAAAGGCAAACCCTGAAAAGAGCACTTTATTTTGCGCTGAATATCATTAATGCGCCTTCACGGGGGTTGCCGACAGGCAGTAATTGATCGTTTTTTCCAATGGTATAGGCACGATAACCGAGATCCAGAAGGAACGCCCAGAGTTCAGCAAGAGAGGATCCTGCATCCCGGAGCCTACTGTCAATCAACTCAATGTGAATGACCGGTTTGAATTTTCTCAGTGTATTTTCCATGCCTTTCAGTACCAGCATTTCTGCCCCTTCCACATCAATTTTTACCCTGTCTATCCGATCAACAGAATTGTCATTTACAAAATTGTCAATAGTATCAGTAGGAACCGTTACGGTTTGGCCGGATTCTTCTGCAAAGGCAGCAATGCTAGACATACCGGAGTTCCGAGTATCTGCAATATGAAGGTCTATAGTCCCCCTGAAATCAGCAATGGCAAGGTTATATGCCACCACATTTTCTATTTCATTACGCTGAATATTGGCGGAAAGTTTTTTAAAGGTTTCCGGGGCTGCTTCAAATGCATAAATCCTGCCCCTGCCGCCAATCCTTTTAGATGCGAGCAGTGAATAGTATCCGATATTCGCTCCGATATCCAGAATTATTTCACCCTGCTTAACAGACTTACACCAGTATCGTGTTTCCTGCTGTTCAAGCAGATAAGATCCAAAAAAGAAGATCTGCTTCTGAATCCAGTCATCCAGATCCACCTGCACCCTTATGTTTTCATCGAAAGTGATGACGGCTGTGAAATTCCTTGCTATTCCAAGCCTGGTTAAAAGGTTTAAGACAGGAATTTTTCCGGTACGTACCGGGCATGATTTAAGAATATATCTGAAAAAATATCTGCTATTATCCTTCAGGGATTTCATATAAAACAGATTAATAAATACAAAAACCGGTTATTTCCATTATACCGGATCTTCTCCGGATCAGAACCAGCGCATGATATGGTCAGACGCTGCTTTTCGGCAGTTTCTTCCAGTACAGCCACAAGGCAAAAAGCCCCAGAAGGATCACAACTACCGAAGCCCCTATGGCAATGGGTTCGCCGAGGCTCAGGATGCGGGGTTCGAACCTGAACTCGATCTTGTGTTTCCCGGCGGGGACCACCATGGCCCTGAGGATCCAGTTCGCGCGGCCATGGGGTACCGGTTTGCCGTCGATATAGGCATTCCACCCTTTCTCGTAGAAAATCTCGGAGAAGACAGCCAGCTGATCCGACGAGGCGTTGGCCATATATTCGAGCCGGTTTGCCCGGTAGTCGGTTAAGGCGATGGTAGCTGAGCTGTCGAATGTGAGATTCTTCACATCCAGAATATCCTTCCATTTTTTGTCAACCACTGCCGTGCTGGCCGGATCGAAGCGGTACACCATACGGGCCCTGAAATGGGCGGGCAGCACCCTGCCGGTGGCAGCCGGGTCGGCGATATGCATGAATCCGGGGGTGGAGTCTGAGGAGTTGATGCCAAAGGTGTAGGCTATAGTGTCCTGCAGCCGGTAATCGGCCAGCCTGAGATTGTACACGGAATCGGGCATGGCGGGCACTGAAAGCTGCAGGGGCTTGTTGACAGATATAGTGTCCGGTGCGGTAATATGGGTACCTGTAACCGTAAGCAGGGCATTGCCTGAGACAGGCTCTACCACTGCAGCATCTCCTACATAGATATACTCCTTATCGGGGTTATCGGCCCACTTCACCTGTTTTACAAACCAGGCGTTCCCCATGGCACCGGGATTCGGTATCGCCATCACGCCATTGTCGGTATTTCGTATGAGATACTTCATGTTGAGCATATCAAGGATCCTGTAGTTATTGGCATTCAGGTGGTAGTCAATCATCTCCTGGTAGCGGCGCAGTTTGGCGCCATGGTAGCCTCCGATGGACTTGTGGAACCAGGAGGTGGAAGCATCATTAAATGCAGAGACTGTGGTATTGAAGACCCTGAAACTCAATGCCGGATCGGCGAGTATGGCTTTGTCGGCCGCAGTTTCGGTGAAAGGGACTTCCATCACCCGTTTATTCTTGAAGTTCTCATTGTTCAGGTAACGACGGTTCACCGTCCACATATCAATGAGCACAAACAGGATCAGCCCGGGAACCAGGATCCCCTGCTTCAGCTTATTCCGGCTGTAGAGGAAGAGCAGCACACCCGCCAGCAGGATATAAATAAACGACCGCATGGCATCCTGCTTGAAGATGCTGATACGAACACCGTGGATCGCTTCCATATAACGCGGCACAAAATCGTTTACCGCCTGTGCAACCTGTTCCTGGGGAGCATTGTTCTGCTGCAACTGCCGTGTAACGCTCTGGCGTACCTGATCCTCCTCACCCTTTGCCTCGAATGTATTGAAGGTGGAGGGCATCAGAAAGAAGATGAAGGCGATACCTCCGGTGAGGATGAAAGATAATATCAGGGGGTTAAGTTTAAATACGCGGAGGTTGAGTTTTTCCCTGAGGAGGGCCGGACGTGCCAGAACCTCTTTAACTGCCAGCACAGCCAGGATCGGGATACAGAGCTCAGCGATCACCAGGATCATGGAGACAGCCCTGAACTTATTGTAGGCAGGAAGGTAGTCCATCAGGAAGTTGGTAAACCCGGGAATGTGGCGCCCCCATGAAAAAACGATGGAAAGCAGGATTGCCGTGAAAAGGGCCCATTTAAGCCTGCCTTTGAGGATGAACATGCCGAGAACTGCCAGGAACATGACAATGGCCCCTGCATACACCGGGCCTGAAGTGAACGGCTGATCCCCAAAATAGCGGTTGCTCCCTGCAATACTCTGCTGGAGTTGCGGATCGACTTTTTCGATCAGATCCTGGTCCTCTCCGATGGCCCCGGTGGCTCCTCCCTTGAAATCGGGGACCAGCAGGGTCCACGACTCACCTTTACCATAGCTCCACTGGGTGGCATAGTCACGGTCGAGGCCGGAGGTTTTGTTGTCCTGACCGATGGTGAGTTCCGATTTCCCACGAATGGATACCTTGCCCCATTCGTTGATAGCCAGCAGCGGGGTGAGGTGGGTAAGCACCGCCAGGATGCCCACCACCGCAAAGATGGCAGAAGCCGTAAAGAACCGGCGCAGTTGTTTTTCGGCAATGGCATCTATCAGTTTAAAGAGGAGGAACACCAGAATAAGCAGGATCAGATAATAAGTGATCTGCGGGTGGGTGGCTTTGATCTCAAGGGAGAGAAACAATGCCGTGATGGCAGCACCTGCCCAGTAACGCCCCTGGTACAACAGGATCACCCCGGCCAGCACCGGTGCCATATAGCCTATGGCAATAGCCTTGGAATTATGCCCCGCCTCCAGGATCACAATAAAGTAGGAGGAGAAGGCAAAGGCAATAGCCCCCAGTATCCCGAGCCAGGGATCGACACGCAGGGCCATCATCAGGATAAAGAACCCCAGCATGTACAGGAACAGGGCACCTGCCGGAATGGGTAAAAAGCCAAAAAACACCTTCCCTGCATGCGCAAGAAAGTCGGAGGCATACTTCGCAGAGATCAGATAGGCAGGCATCCCCCCAAACATCGAATTGGTCCAGTAGGGCTCTTCACCATACTTTGCCCGGTGGTCGTCGATCTCCTTCGATGCGCCCAGGTGGTTCTTGATATCCGCCTGCTCCAGCTGTTTCCCATCCAGAATGGGATTGAAGTACACAATGGTGATCAGATAAAATACCACCACGGCAATGCCATAGGGTAATACCGACTTAAAGGAGAAAGGAAGCTTCATAGCGATTGTTTTTTACCCTGCGAAAATACATGATTTCGCAGTTACATTCAATCCGAAAGGGCATTTTACCAAATCAACCGCAGATCTAAGACTGCAGGACGGAAAAATCACCCACGGGGTGTGCCTAGCGCTTTACAAGCCGCTGCGAATAGATTTTTTCACCGGTATTCGCCCTGATCAGATAGACTCCTGAACTCATACCAGTAAGATTGACCTTGATCGATCCTGGCAGGATGTATGAATTGGTATAAACCAATTGCCCGTCAGCATTATACACCTCAATCACAACAGAACCCGTTTCACCGGTCAGGAGTACATTTACGGTTTCATCAGCAGGATTGGGGATAAGGTTGAAATGGTCGTTGTTGCCGTTTTCCTGCACTTTGATGCCACTTACATGGGTACAGGGGGAGATGGCTATACATCCGTTTTTCTGAATGATAACTGCATAGCTGCCATTAATGGAAGGGGTATAGGTCTGTTGGGTAGCTCCTGCAATCGGAGTCATCCCCAGCTCACAATCCACCCATTGATATGTTGCGCCGGACTGATTTGCAGAAAGGACAATTCCGTTCAAGGTTGTGGTATTATCAAGCTTGGTAACCTCCAACTGGTTGTGTATTATGCTGTCGCAGCCCAATATGGTGGATAAATATTCGATGTAAAAACCTGTAACTGTCTGGTAAGCACCGGCCAGCCAGATGCTGTCGCCGTGGCATATATGGAATGTTTTCACCCCAACATAAGGCATGATCGTATGGAGAGCAGTTACCTTAATGCTGTCCTGGTTAGACACATTGGTCAGTGTATCGAAATAGAGCCCTGCGGTTTTCTGGTAAGCGCCCTGAAGCAATGCGCTGTCGCCTTCGCAAATTGTAATCTGGTTAAAAGTGTAATTCGGACAGGGGACCACCGGGTTGGACAAAGTGTCGTAGGTAATCACCAGTTTCGGCCTTATAGCCGAATTTGAATTGTCGCTGCTGGCAAATTTCATGCTTCGATAGGTTGATTTGATGACTGGTTCAATCATCCATCCATAATTTGATGAAGGATTCTGACACCATTGGGACACCTGCGGTGTTACATCAATATTGAGGTAATTCTGGGTGGCAGTTGTTGATGTCTCAAGTGTATCGATCAGATAATTTGTGGTCAGTGGTTGGGTAGCCCAGGTTACAGTGGATTCACTCCAGGGGCTGGTTACCATCTTCAAAACACTTTCATTAACACCATAATGACCTGCAGATGAACCTGTCGGATTGTGATACAAGGAAAGTTTTGCATCGATAACCACAGCATTTGAGGGCAACTGAGAAAGATCGAATCTGATAAGTGATCTTCCTTCAGAGGACAGGCCATTAAACGTCCAATAATAGGCAATGAAGTCCGGGGTTGTGTCAAATACTACATTTGGCTCAACCTCTTTTAAATGAGCGTCTATGCCGGTTAAAGGGCCAGGCTGAAGGGTCAGTGTCATTTGACCATTAAGGCAAATAGCTGACAGAATTAAAATGACAGAGAAAAAGATTCCTTTCATGTTCGTGTGTTTTGGGTTTAAAATCAAATCTTATGGTATTCACAAAGGTAAACAAAATTTGTTTTAGTTTTGCCGCTTCATAAAATTAACCAAAACCAAATTACTGTGGAACACGAAATTTTATCCATCCCCATGTGGGCAATGATTCCCTTTGTGTTGATGCTGCTCACCATTGCCATCGGCCCCCTGATGTTTTCACACTGGTGGGAAGAAAACAAGAACAAGCTTATTGTATCTCTCATTCTGGGGGTTCCCACAGCCGTATGGCTGATAATCCAGCATCACTCGCATGAGCTGATGCATACCATGCTGTTCGACTACATCCCCTTCATTATTCTTCTGGGATCTTTGTTTGTGATTACCGGAGGGATACACCTTAAAGGAGATATTCAGGCCAAGCCTGCCGTCAACACCCTGTTTCTGGCGATTGGTGCCGTTCTGGCCTCATTTATGGGAACTACCGGTGCTGCTATGCTGCTGATTCGCCCCCTGATCAAAACCAACCAGCAACGGCAATATAAAGTACAAACCATCCTCTTTTTTATCGCCATCGTAGCCAACTGCGGTGGCCTGCTTACCCCTCTCGGGGATCCGCCACTGTTCCTGCTGTACCTCAAAGGTGCTCCATTCGGATGGTTCTTCCATTTGTGGAAAGAGTGGCTTTTTGTAAACGGAATGCTGCTGATCATCTACTTCCTGGTTGATACTTACTTTTATAAGAAAGAGAATCCCAAGGCGATCCAGTTCGACAGATCCAATGTTGAACCTTTGAAAATCCAGGGGGGGCTTAATCTGTTGTTCCTGCTTGGCGTGGTGCTGGCAGTTGCCTTCATCAACCCCCAGTACATTCCGGTAATGGGCGAGAACCCCTATTATGGCTACCTGCGTGATGCCACCCTGTTGCTGATGGCCGTTCTCTCCCTTGCCACAACCCGGAAGTCAGTAAGAAGCGACAACAAATTTACCTGGACTCCCATTACGGAAGTAGCCTTCCTCTTCCTCGGGATTTTTGTAACCATGGTGCCTGCACTGCTGTATCTGGCAACCAATGCCAAACAGATCGGTGTTGATACGGTACAGGAATTCTATTATGCTGCCGGCAGCCTGAGTTCATTCCTCGACAATGCGCCCACCGCAGTCTCATTCTACAACCTTGCCCTTGGGCTTCAGGCGGCAGTACCCTATGCCGGTGAACTTATTGCCGGAATTAGCCCCAGTGTTCTTACCGGAATATCGATTGGCGCTGTGATGTTTGGCTCGATGACCTATATTGGCAACGGCCCGAACTTCATGGTAAAAGCCATTGCCGAGGAGAATAAGATCAATATGCCCAGCTTTTTCGGTTATATGATTAAATTCTCCCTGATTGTGCTGCTGCCGATTTATATCCTGAACCAGCTGATTTTCCTGGGCTGATCCAGTTTATTGAGTTTATAAAGGGACAGGGGACAGTAACGAAGCAGGGATTAACAACCTGTTTCACTACTGTCCCCTGTTTTCTGTCCCCTGTCCCCTGTCCCCTTTCTACTACAGTCTGTCAAGGATTCCGGCGACGGTTGCAGCCTGGCCTGAACGGGTATAGTTGGCCGGTGGCTCGCCGGGTACGGCAAGGAGGTGATCCTGAAAATCTGAATAGAGCTTTTCAACGAGCCCCTTCAGGGAGGGCCCTCCGGGATATCCGGCACAAACGCCTCTCCGCGTTTCAGACAACACACGTTCAGAATCCCCTTGTACCGGGCTGACACAAAGGATGGGCCTCCCAACAGCCAGATACTCGAACAATTTTCCGGTAAGGATGCCCGGTGCTGTGGGTGATTGGTTGATGGAGAGGAGTAGGACGGCCGACTTTGCCATTTCGCGGACCGCCTCGTGATGGGTCAGATAGGGGATGATCTCGGTATTGGAGGTCAGGCCTGCCTTGTTGAGTGACTCCTTCACCGTAAAATCCACTTTCCCTATCAGCCTGATCACCAAATCCTTCCGGAATTCTTCACGCTGCGACACCATTTCTGCCAATGCTTCCCAGAGGAGCTTCGGATTGCGGTCGTCGTTCATCACACCGGCATGGGTGATGGTGAATTTCTCATAGCGGAAGGGTGGCAGTTCGCTGAAATCGGCTGGGTCGTACCCATTGGGAACCACCATGGGGTTGGCAGCCCCCAGTTGGCGCAAATCGCCGGCACTGTTCCACCCGATGGTGAGCACAGCGTCTGCGGTGCCCAGCACCTGTCGTTCAAGTTTCCGGTGGCGCGTGTCGGCCCAATGGGTGAGTTGCAAACGGTGGTAAAAATCAATCTTTGTCCAGGGGTCCCGGAAATCAGCCACCCAGGGGATTCCCGTTTTTCTCTTCAGCTTCATGGCAATCATGTGCATGCTGTGCGGCGGACCGGTGGAGATGATGGCATCCACCGGATGGTCTTTCAGATATCCGGAGAGATAACGGACGGAAGGCCTGATCCAGAAGCACCGCGGATCGGGGATCAGAAAGTTGCCCCGGATCCAGACCGAGAGCCGCTCACGCAGTACCGGGGGCTTCCCCTCGTGCAGGAAACCGGCATTCACCCGCTCACTTTTCTTCTTGCCCGTGAGCCATTTATAGATATGGTACGGCTCCCATATCGGCCTGCGGATCACCTCTGTATCTTCCCGCACATCTGCGATCAGGGTGGGGTCATCCACCGGGGATTCAGCCACTTCAGGGGTGTAGATCACAGGCATCCATCCCGAATCCGGCAGGTACTTCGAGAGTTTCAGCCACCTCTGTACGCCGGCACCTCCGGCAGGAGGCCAGTAGTAGGTAATGATGAGTACTTTTTTCATGGATGGTGCAAGCATTCAGCTCCTCAGGCACCGCAAAGATAGGAAAAGCATCGGAGTTGCTGCCTTCTGCATAACAAAAGAGGCTGCCTGAAATCAGACAGCCTCTTTCTCCGGAAGCATTATGCCGGTTTATTTGAATCTCATCTCGTCGGACACAGTCAGCTTTTTCCGCCCTTTTGCCCTTCTGCGAGCCAATACCTTGCGCCCATTGGCGGTAGCCATTCTCTCCCTGAAACCGTGCTTGTTCCTGCGCTTTGTCTTCGATGGCTGAAATGTCCGTTTCATAATCGTCTTGTTTTTTTGGAGGTGCAAAAATACAGAATATTTCTACACCTCCAAATCTGATGTACATTTTTTTTTACGATTTCAACGGGGCCTTTTGCAGCATCTCCAGCAGGTAATTGTAAAATTTAGCCACCGTTGCAATATTCACTTTCTCGTCCGGGCTATGCGGATAGCGGATGGTGGGGCCAAAGGAGATCATATCCCAGTGGGGATACACGGCCCCAAGAAGTCCGCATTCAAGGCCTGCGTGGATGGCTTTTACCTCGGGGATTTTTCCGTATTTTTCGTTATAGACTTCACCGGCCAGTTTCAGGATCTCTGAGCTGGGATTCGGACGCCATCCGGGGTAGGTACCTTCGAATTCGATCTTTGCACCTGCCAGTTCAAACACACTGGCCACCATTACAGCCAGGCCTTCCTTGGCAGTATCCACTGAGCTGCGCATCAGGCTGTTCACTTCGACCACCCCTTCTTTCGACTTCACAATAGCCAGGTTGGTGGAGGTTTCCACGAGGTTTTCCATGGCATCGCTCATCCGTATCACACCGTTGGGGCAGGCATTAATGGCCCTCACCAGGTTTTTCTGGGTGAGGTTGTCAATCCATTTTGCCGGAGCGTAAATCTCCTCCACAGAAAGTGCCATGTCGGGCTCGGTGGCTGCCAGTTCAGCCCCGGCAATGGCGGCATAGGCCTCCATTGCTTGTTTGAGGGCATTAAATTTACCTTCCGGAACAGTACCCGTTGCGAAAGCTTCGCGAGGAATGGCATTGCGGAGGCTACCCCCTTCAATGGCACTCATCCTGAAACCCAGGTCTTCGGCATAGGCTTTCAGGAAACGGAACAGCACCTTGTTGGCGTTGCCGCGGCCCAGCACGATATCCATACCGCTATGTCCCCCTTTCAGTCCGGTTACGCTGATTTTCACCCCTTTTACATGGCCCGATACGGGCTCTTCGGTATAGGAGAACTTCGCGTTGGCATCGGTACCGCCGGCACAGCCAATATAGAGTTCCCCTTCGTCTTCCGAATCGAGGTTGATAAGGATATCCCCCTTCAGGATTCCGGCCCCCAGCCCGAAGGCACCGGTCATTCCGGTTTCTTCGTCGATGGTAAGGAGCGCTTCTATCGGGCCGTGGGCGATGTCTTTTGACTCCAGCACTGCCATGGCCGCTGCAACACCGATGCCGTTGTCGGCTCCCAGCGTGGTGCCACGGGCTGTGACCCATTCGCCATCTATGTAAGCATCAATGGGGTCTTTTTCGAAATCGTGTGCTGTGTCGCTGTTCTTTTGCGGTACCATGTCGAGGTGACCCTGCAGGATGATGCCCTTGCGGTTTTCCATACCCGGAGATGCCGGTTTGCGGAGGATCACGTTCCCTACTTCATCAAGGATACATTCCAGATGGTTTTCGGCGGCAAACTTTTTCATAAATTCCACCACAGCCCCTTCATGTTTCGAGGGACGGGGGATCTGGGTGAGGCTGTGGAAATGCTTCCACACAGCTTTGGGTTCGAGGTTCAGAATCTGACTGCTCATACGTTTGTTTTATTTGGGTTGATAATTCGGATACTCGGGTGTAAAGGTAGCAAATCCGCTGATTAGCGGTACAGATACACCAGCTTTTTCGTTTCAAAGAAAGGTTCCGGTAACTTTTCCGACAAGCTGAAAACCCCGGACCTCCATCCCCTGATCTGCAAAAGCTCCTCCTCAAACGCACCACCCTTGAGGTATAGTATGCCGTTGGGAAAGGTATTGCAACCCCCCGGGGCCACCCTGTTTCCGGCCAGCTTTATAAATGCAGGCAGCGCTGTAACCGCACGGCTTACCACAAAATCGAAGCTGCGGCGCATCTGTTCCACACGGGTTACCTCTGCAGTTACATTGGAAAGGTGCAATGCGGCCTGAACCTCCTGTACCACCCTGATCTTCTTAGCAACAGAATCCACAAGGGTGAACTGCACCTCCGGGAAGAGGATGGCCAGGGGGATGCCCGGAAAACCTCCTCCGGTACCCACATCCAGCACCGTGGTGCCGGGGCTGAAGGAAAAGAACATCCCCAATGAGAGGCTGTGCAGCAAATGGCGTTCAGCAAAATGCTCCATGTCCTTTCTGGAAATGACGTTGATCCGGCTGTTCCATTCGGCATACAACCCTTCCAGGGCGTCAAGCCGCTCCAGTTGTTCTGGGGTGAGGTTCGGGAAGTGGGTTGAGAGGTTCAAAGGCAAAAGTAAAAAGGCAAAAGTAATAAGTAAATGGATACCTGCGGGATGAATACGGCTAACACAGGGGTGTTGTTCACCCATTCCGAAATCATGGCAATCATATCCATCATGAGGATCAGCCCGCCGTACATAAAAAAGATCACAAGGTTTCTTTGGTCTGATAGTTAACAAAATATTTGCAGTCGGGTTTTATTTTTCACACCAGGAGATTTTGGTATTGAAAAAGTTTCTATCTTTGCACGCTCAAAACGCAAACGTAAAACACTGATCCGGTAAGAGTATGGCACATCACAAATCAGCATTAAAAAGGATTCGTTCGAATGAAGCAAGGAAGCTGCGCAACAGGTATTATGGCAAAACCATGCGTAATGCCATCCGCAGGTTCCGTTCACTCACCAGCAAGACCGAAGCGGAAGCTACGCTGCCGCGTTTGGTGTCGATGATCGACAGGAATGCAAAACGCAATGTGATTCATAAGAATAAGGCGGGGAACCTGAAATCAAAACTCACCCTCATGGTGAATTCCCTGTCCTGATACGTAAAACCTACATATATACCCGAAAGAGGGTGCTACTTTGTGGCGCCCTCTTTTTTTTTCTCCTTTTTTCTGATCTCAATCATCTATTACCAGAAAAGGGGATATGGAATATGTAGAGAAGGATCATCTGACCATCAAACAATGGTCGGTGGAGGAGCGCCCCCGGGAGAAGATGGCTGCGCTGGGAAATCATGCGCTGAGTAATGCGGAGCTGCTGGCGATTATTCTTGGATCAGGCACCCGGCGTGAAACAGCGGTGGAACTTGCACGGCGGGTTCTGGCGAAGTTTGGCGGATCCCTGCGGGCGATCGGCAACGCATCGCTGGCCGACATGATGGCCATCCGGGGCATCGGACTGGCATCAGCCACGCGCATTCAGGCAGCGATTACCCTTGGGCGCAGGCACAGGTCGGAGGAGGTGGGCAAAAGGACCAAAATCACCTCCTCCTCAATGGCGTGGGAGATCATCCAGCCCGTTTTTGGGGGGCTGGAGCATGAAGAGTTCTGGATCGGGCTGCTCAACCGCGCCAATATGCTGATCAAAACCGTGCAGGTGAGCCGTGGCGGCATTTCGGGCACGGTCGTGGACAGCAGGATGATTTATTCGCTGGTACTGGAGCACAAGGCTTCGGGCATTATCCTCTTCCACAACCACCCCAGTGGCAATATCCAGCCCTCGGATGCCGACAAAAGGCTTACCGACAAGATTTGCCGGATCGCTGCCGTCATGGAGGTGCAGGTGCTGGATCATATCATCGTTGGTGAGGAAAAATACTTTAGCTTTGCAGATCACGGTCTGATTTCCACCTGATGATCCAGAATGATGCATTGCTGATCGGATGCCCGGAGGGCATCACCTCACGCATGAGGTATATTTTCAGCACCCTGCTGCATGAGATGATGGGGGTGACTTTCACTCTGACAGACGACATGCAGCTGTTTTCAGACACGGATACACCAAAAATTCTTTACGGGGTACCCACGTATCGCACTGCTGCGATTATTCCTTCAGGACTGCTGACAGAAAACGGAACTGCCTGTCAGACACCCGGGATTGTTTACTATAATGATTACCCGGTCCTGTTCCATACCCCGGAACCTTATGCCCTGCTGCCCTTTGATGTGTTCTCGGCAGCCTTCTGGATGCTCAGCCGTTATGAGGAATACCAGCCCTTCGAACCCGACCTTCACGGCAGATACCCCGCAACAGCCTCATTGTGCGGAAGAAACAATCTTCTTAAGTTGCCGGTAGTGGATTTGTGGTCTGAAATGCTGAAGGAGAAGTTGCAGGCATACTTTCCGGATCTCACCTTTGAACCCCGGTCCTTTCGTTTCATTCCCACGATCGATGCCGACAGCGCATGGGCATACCGTCACAAGCCATGGATACAACAAGCGGGTGCAGCAGCAGGGGAACTGCTTACAGGGAGATGGAAAGCATTGATGCACAGAGTTTCCGTGCATCTGCATCTACAGCCGGATCCCTTCTATACCTGGGGCCTGGTTGATGAACTTCACAAGGGCTATCCTTTCCCCACCGTATTTTTTCTGCTGGGGCAATACAACGCATTCAACAAGAATGTCTATCCGAAAAGCCCTGCTCTTCAGCATCTTATCCGGGAAATGAACCAGAAGGGGCCATGCGGCATCCATCCATCCTATGAAACAGCCTTTAACCCGGATATCATGCTCAGGGAGATAGCACTCCTCTGTAACATTACCGGGATCCCTGTGGAAAGGAGCCGCCAGCATTTTCTGCGGTTCAGGCTTCCGGAAACCTTCCGCGCACTGACCCGCTTCGGGATCACGGAAGATTACTCCATGGGATATGCTTCTGAGCCCGGGTTCCGTGCAGGCACCTGCCAACCATTCCGTTTCTACGACCTGACGGCCGAAGAGGAAACGCTGCTCAGGCTGTTTCCTCTCACGGTGATGGATGGCACCCTCCGCGATTACCTCAACCTAACCCCTGAACAAGCCACAGAGACCATAAGGCAGCTGGCTGATACCGTAAAAAAATACCGGGGGGTGTTTATAAGCCTCTGGCACAATGAAAGTTTCAGCGAAAAGGGCAGATGGATAAGATGGACTAACGTGTACCGTGAACTGCTTCGTTATGCAAACCCCAACTGATGCCGGAACCATGATCCGTCACCTCCGGAACCACGAAATCGACCGTACCCTCTGGGATGGCTGCATCACCCATGCACTGAACCAAAGAATTTACGGCTATTCATGGTACCTGGATCTGGTGTGCGACGACTGGAACGCCCTGGTCCTCGGCGACTACCGGGCAGTGTTCCCGCTGCCATTCCGGCGCAAGGCCGGGTTGCGGTACGTGTACACCCCGTATTTTGTGCAACAGCTCGGTCTTTTCTGTACCTCACAGGAGCAGTTTCAACTGGTCGATGATTTCATAGATTTCATCAGAAAGAAATATATCCTTGCCGATATTTATCTGCAATACGAGATATTCCCCGCCAAATATCCGGTGGTAGCCCGGGATAATTTTGAACTCCCCCTGGATGCAGTGTATCCGGAGTTGGCAAGCCGTTATTCTGATAACCTGAAAAGGAATCTGCGGAATGCCCTGAAGCACAACCTCAGGGTTCTGCCACATGCCGACCCAGGTGCCATCATCAGGATGTTCAGGCAGGGAAGAGGTGCAGGAATAGACCATTGGCAGGAGGTTGATTACCAGCGCTTCAGAAGACTGTTCCATGAGCTGGAACATCGCGGGCATGCACGTGCCTGGGGAGCTTATACCCCTGTCAATCAAATGATTGCGGGAGCGGTATTTTTTTTTGACCAAAAGCACATGATCCTCATCTTCTCAGGGGTTACAGCCGAAGGGAAGGATCAATCAGCCATCCCTTTGATTATGGATACGCTCATCCGGGAGATGGCCGGCAGCACCCTGGTGCTCGATTTTGAAGGCTCAATGGATCCGGGGCTTGCAAGGTTTTACGCTTCCTTCGGTGCTTCGTTGCAGCACTACTGGTTCCTGCGTACGGGAATCCTTTCCTTTCTGAAAAAGGGGTAGCGTTATTTCGGGGCCTTGTACAACAGCCAGAATCCCAGCATCAGGTAAAGAAAGTTTGGGATCCAGACCGCAACCGGAGGGGGGAGATTGCCATTGATGGCAAAAGTCTCGGTAAATTTCATAAACAGGATATAACTGAAACTGGCAAGCAGTCCCATGGCAATATGCCAGCCGATTCCGCCACGAACCTTCCGGCTCGACAGCGAAACGCCGATCAGGGTCAGGATGACGGTAGCAAACGGGTAGGCCAGCCGTTTGTGCTTTTCCACTTCGTAATATAGGATATTCTCACTTCCCCTCGTCCTGCTTTCGGCGATAAAACGGCGCAGTTTCCTGAAGCCAAGATTATCAACCGAAATAATCCTGGAGGTAAGGTCGTCCGGGCTGATGGCAAGGGCAGTATCGAGCTTATGCCCGTTGACCAGCAACTCCTTCCCTGGGAGTATGGTGCGGATGGAATATTGCTCCATCGACCATTTGCGCTGCACCGAATCCCACCGTATGAACTCAGCGGAAAGGACCCTTTTTACCCCCGAAGTGTCAAGCGATGTAAGGATGGATTTATAGCCTGTCCGGGAGAAAGGGTCGAAATGCTGAAGCGCTATCACCTCCCCCGGGGCAATCTGAAAATGGACAAAGCTCTCATAGCCGGGCTGGTGTTTGTTCATATGTTCCAGTTCAAAGCGGATCCTCCCCTCATTGGCAACCGGAATAATGAAGTTGCTGAGCGAGAATGAGAGGCCTGCCAGGATGAAGGCTGTGACCAGGTAGGGCATCAGAATCCTTCTGAAACTGATACCTGCTGCCAGCATGGCCACTATCTCGGTATTGAAGGCGAGGCGTGAGGTAAAATAGATCACTGCGATAAACGTGATAAGCCCAATGAACATATTGAGCATAAACGGGATAAAGTTCAGGTAGTAATCGAAGAATATAGCTTTGAACGGGACGCTGTTTTCCAGAAAATCGTCGATCTTTTCGGAAATATCAAAGATCACGATCACCATGGTGAGCAGCAGGTTCATGAAGAGGAACGTCAGAAGAAACTTCCTCACGATATACAGGTCGATCTGTTTCATCAGAGACGTCTGCTTAGTTTGGGTACCATACTGTTTTTCCAGTCGGCAAAAACGCCTTCCACGATTTTTTCACGGGCTTCCTGCATCAGTCCGACATAGAACCTGAGGTTATGCAGTGTGGCGATCATCGGCCCCGACATCTCTCCGGCAATAAAGAGATGCCTCAGATAGCTCTTTGACACATAAGCGTCTGAAGCAAGACCGGTAGTGTTGTCCAGGGGAGAGAAATCCTCCTGCCACTTGCGGTTGCGGATATTGATAACCCCTTCACGGGTAAAGAGCATCCCGTTCCGCGCGTTCCGGGTGGGCATCACACAGTCGAACATATCCACTCCCAGGGCGATGCATTCGAGCAGGTTAACGGGGGTTCCCACCCCCATCAGGTAGCGGGGCCTGTCCTTCGGGAGGATTGAACAAACCAGGCTGGTGATGGCATACATCTCTTCTGCCGGTTCACCTACCGACAGCCCTCCGATGGCATTGCCCACGGCACCGGCACCGGCGATGGTCTCGGCACTGATTTTCCTAAGATCGGGGAAGGTGCTTCCCTGCACGATGGGGAACAAAGCCTGGGGATATCCGTACAGCGGCTCGTGGGAGTGATGCCAGTCCAAACACCTTTTCAGCCATCGGTGGGTCATCTCCATCGAACGTGCTGCATAGGGTTTTTCGCACGGCCATGGGGTACATTCGTCGAATGCCATGATGATGTCGGCACCTATGGCATGCTGAACCTCCATCACCGACTCCGGTGAAAAGAGATGGCGCGATCCGTCGATATGGGACTGGAACCACACCCCTTCTTCGGTGATTTTTCTACGGTCGCCCAGGGAGTACACCTGGTAACCCCCGCTGTCGGTAAGGATGGGGCGGTCCCAGGCATTGAACCTGTGTAACCCTCCGGCAGCCTTTAATACATTGGTACCAGGCCTTAGGTAGAGATGGTAGGTGTTTCCCAGAATAATACGCGCATCCACCTGATCCTTCAGGTCGTGCATGTGCATGGCCTTGACAGATCCGGCGGTGCCGACCGGCATAAATACCGGTGTTGGGATCTCTCCGTGCGTGGTACGGAGCATTCCTGCACGGGCATCGCATCCCGGATCAGAAGCATCATGGATAAACTGCATAGGTATCTTTAAACGGCAAAAATAACAAATGATTTTCCGGTACGTTCCGATAAAGATATCAACATCCGTTTTTCCTGTTGCGAATACTGCTTATTTTTGCACGATGTACAGTCTGGAAATTTTGCTGAGGGAGTGGGAGCGGCTTTGGACTGCAGGATGGGACTGGCAGAAAGTGCTGTTTGCGGCATTTTCGGCAGCACTGCTCATCCAGTTGCTATACTACTGGCTGTTTTATTTCAGGTTGTCGCTCTACAAGGTCAAGAACAACATCTACACAGCTGAGCGAAAGCCGGTATCGGTGGTAATTGCCGCACGCGACGAATACCGCAACCTCCTCGATAACCTGCCGGCTATTCTGGAACAGGACTATCCCAAATTCGAGGTAATTGTCGTAAACAACGAATCCACAGACGATTCCCAATCCCTGCTGAAGAATTTCCAGTTACAGTATCCCCACCTGCGGGTCATAAACCTGGAAAAGAATTACAATTTCATCAAAGGGAAAAAATTCCCCCTTTCGATCGGGATCCGGGCAGCAAAGTACGACACCCTGCTTTTTACAGATGCCGATTGCATCCCCTCTTCACCCCACTGGATCAACCACATGCAAAGCGCATTCAACCAAAAAACCGGGATTGTTCTTGGGGTGGGGCAGTACCAGCCGGGAAAGGGGCTTCTGAATTTACTGATCCGGTACGAAACCTTCTTCGTGTCACAGCAATACCTCTCCTATGCGCTGGCGCAAATTCCCTACATGGGGGTAGGAAGAAACCTGGCATACCGCAAATCCCTGTTTTTGTCGCAGAAAGGGTTCATTTCGCATTACAACATCCCCGGTGGGGACGACGACCTGTTTGTGAACCGCGCTTCCACCGAAACCGGTGTCGACATCCAGATCCATCCTGATTCCTTTACCATCTCCCGCCCTGCCACTTCATTCAGGAAATATTTTATCCAGAAACGACGGCATTTCTCTACCGCACAATATTACAGGCCCGTCCACCGGTGGCTTCTCGGATTGTTCACAGCCACCCAGCTCCTTTTCTGGATTTTCCTTGCAGGGCTGATCGCTGCAGGGGGATTTTTGCTGCTTGCCCTTTCAGGGCTTCTGATCCGATGGATTTCACAAGTGATTATCAATAAAACTTCCGGAAAAAAAACGGGGTTTCAGATATTATTTGTATTTTCGCCTGTGCTCGAGTTGCTGCTGCTGGGGATCCATACAGCAGTGTATTCAGCCAATATATTCCGTAAGCCAGGGCGATGGAGATAAACGATCAGCTTACCGATAAAGCCAAACGGGATCTGGCACTGGTCCGCAGGGCTATTGACCACGGCGACCAGTCGGCATACGCCGAACTGATGAAGTATTACCGGGATACGGTGTACTACATGCTTCTTAAGATGACCAACCATGCCATTGATGCGGAAGATCTCACCATTGAAGCTTTCGGAAAAGCTTTCAGGAACCTGAAACACTATACTCCGGATTATGCTTTCAGCACGTGGCTGTTTAAAATTGCCTCCAACAACTGCATCGACTATATCCGGAAAAAACACAAGCTTGCCACCTCTTTTGGCACCAGCTATGAAACCGAAGACGGCACGGAAATCTCTTTTACGGTACCTTCCAATGACCCTGACCCCGAGGAAGAACTGATCAGGCAGCAGAAAGTAAAACTGATGCGGGAGGTGGTGGAAAAGCTAAAGCCCCATTACCGTAAGCTGATCACCCTGAGGTATTTTGATGAACTGTCCTACGAAGAGCTTTCGGAAGAGCTGAACCTGCCGCTAGGAACCGTTAAAGCACAACTGTTCAGAGCCCGTGAATTGCTGTACAACTTTCTGAAAAAGAAGGGGGACCAGATCTAATCTGGTTTTTTTCCGGACAATAACCGTTTAACAATCACCTTCCTTACGATCCCGGGCAACCTTCGTCCGAGGTACCATGAAAATTTCGGGGATATTCCGGGTAATACCATTTTTCTTTTCCGGAGCATCCCCTCTACGCTTTTCTTTGCAACCCGTCCGGGAGATAAGGCTGTCATCATGCCCATGCGGCCGGATGCTTCGATTCTGGCACGCACATTTTCGCTGGTGGTAACTGCCCCGGGACATACCACGGTCACTGAGATACCCTTCGTCCTCAACTCTTCCCTCAGTGCAGCAGAATAGGCGAAGACAAAGGCTTTTGAGGCAGCATAGACGGTTTTCCAGGGCAATGGGAAGAACGAGGCCATGCTCCCCAGGTTCAGGATGTAGGCAGGCTGGTTTCTTTCAAGCTCTCTGATCATTAACGTCGTGATGCCTACGAGGTTCGTGATATTGATACGTAGCAGATCCCGATAAAAGTGATGGTCAAAATCGGTGTACGATCCCACATAGCCCATGCCGGCATTGTTTACCAGTACCGAAACAGGCACCTGTAAACTCTGTACCCACCCTGCCACTTCCATGTCGGCGTTTTCACGGCACAAGTCTGTTTCAAACGTATACACCCTGCATCCGGTGGTGTTTGCAAGGGAACCGGCCGCTTCCTCCAGTTCATGGCCCGGAAGTGCCACCAGCAGGAGGTGGTAACCCTGCAATGCCAGCTGCTCCGCTATGGCCCTTCCGATTCCGGAGCTCCCCCCGGTAACGAGGGCAAAGGTATCAGGTGCAATTCTGGCATTCATATCCGGTAATATTCGATGATGCGGCTGATACCTTGTTCAAAGGGAGTAACCGTGTATCCGAGCTTTTTGGTGGCAAGTTCCGGGGAGAGGTACCAGGAATGGCTGTATTTACGCACCCATCCGGGGGTAATGAGCGGTTCACGGCCGGTGAGCTGCGCCATCCCTTTCATGCCGGCAGAAGCTGCCATCATCAGGGGCAGCGGAAGGGGTATCAGGGCAGATTGCCGTCCGCAGACCTCCCCCGCCCTCCTGAAAAGATCACTGTAACTCAGATTCCAGCCACCGAGTATATAGCGTGCCTTATGCCAGCCGTGTGCCATGGCGGCCACATGTCCTTCCACCACATCATCGATAAACGCATAGTTACCAACCCCTTGTCCGTTACCAGGAAGCCAATGCCATTTCCCTCTGAGGTATTGCACCAGCATTCTGGTAACGCTGTTGGATTTACCCAGGGGGCCCGGCCCGTAAAGCCGGGTAGGATTCACTATGACAATACGCATCCCCCCTGCAGGAAACCCGTGGATCATCTGCTCCATGGCCACTTTGCTCTCTTCGTACCAGGTAGGGCAACTTACTGCACAAGGTGTCGTTTCATCGATTATTTCACCATTTACAGAGGGTGGAAATACTCCGGCTGTCGAAGTTATCACTAAGCATTTTACCCCTGCCTCCCTGGCAGCCAGCAGTACGTTCCTTGTACCATCCACATTGATCCGGAAATAAAACCCCGGGTCGCGGTGCCATACCCCGGTGAAAGCGGCCAGATGGAATACCCCTTCACAACCCTTCATGGCTTGCTGCAATGCTCCTGCATCTGAAAGATTGCCAACCACAGGGATTACCTGCGGATGATCCGGAAGGCGCTGCTCGCTGCCCGGCCTTACCCATGCCCTAACCTCCTCTCCGCTTTCGGCCAGTCTTCCGGCAAGCTTGCTGCCGATGAGACCTGTTGCTCCGGTAATCAGTGTGGCCATATCCTACCTCCTTCGGGATAAAGGTGATGTGATGCCGGGATGCATCCTCAGGGTGAACAATTCATTCGACCAGGCCATCACAAGATGTACGAGAAAGGCCACCCAGAAGGAACCGGTCTGCAGGGTAGCGATACAAAGCACAATCCCCAGCGGAACGGCACCAAATGCCTCCCCCTTCCCTTTCGGGATGTGCACCAGGGCATAAAACACCACGTTCATTGCGATTGCTTCCCAAGGGGTGGCCACCATCAGCATACCGTACAAAAGGTATCCCCTGAAGAAGGCCTCATAACCCAGCAGATACAGAGCCCAGCAGATTAAATCAGTGATCAGAAGTTTACGGCTCCAAAAAGTCTCCCGAACCTGAGGGTATTGTTGCTGATGAACAGCGCTGCGGCCCGAAAACCATGCAGTTACAATGGGTATGGGGATGATGGCGATGAACCAGCTCAGGGTCTTCGTAAAATCATCAGGGAGAAACCACCGGAAAGAGAACCCCGGGATCAGCAACCCGACAAAAAGCACCGGAACCATTCCCAGCCATAAAAACCCACCCAATTTCTCTGAAAGTTTTTGGATGGATGAGTCTTTCAGATTGGGGATGAGCCGTTTGAATATACCTCTGAATACCAGGGCATGGTTGAAGAAATGAAAAAAGAGGTAGATCAGCAATCCGAATCCCGGGATCAGGATGGCTTGCCGGTGACTGGTAAGAAAATCGCTGAACAAATCATTCATAGCTACACCAAAAGTAGAAAATAATCATGTGCTGAAGTGCTGATATGCTGGCAAAAAATGAAACTGATCGGATTGCAGCCCACATGCGGCTACGTTTCATTTTGTAATTTTGCCCCACAAACCCTTCACCCAAAAATCAATTTTATGTTCGATCTGCAAGCTTTCCAAAAGGCTATTCTTCAGGGGATTCCGGATACATTACCGGAACCTGCCGTCTACGATCCAGGTATCAACCATGCCCCCCGCAGGAAAGATATTCTTACAGCTGCCGAAAAGAAACTGGCATTGCGCAATGCCTTGCGCTACTTCAGTCCCGGGTTTCACCGGGAACTGGCTCCTGAATTTATGCAGGAGCTGAAGGCTTATGGACGGATATACATGTACCGTTTCAGGCCGCAATACGAGATCAGGGCCCGCCACATCAGCGACTTTCCGCACCGGTCGAAACAGGCAGCTGCCATTATGCTGATGCTGAGCAACAATCTGGATTATGCCATCGCACAGCACCCCCACGAGCTGATTACCTACGGCGGGAACGGGGCGGTGTTCCAGAACTGGGCACAGTACCTCCTTACCATGCGGTACCTTGCCACCATGACCGATGAACAAACGCTGGTACTCTATTCAGGCCACCCGATGGGGCTCTTCCCCTCCCACCAGGATGCTCCGCGTGTAGTGGTCACCAACGGTATGATGATACCCAACTACTCAAAACCCGACGACTGGGAACGGTTCAATGCCCTTGGGGTAACCCAGTACGGTCAGATGACGGCGGGCTCCTTTATGTACATCGGGCCACAGGGGATTGTACACGGCACCACCATCACCGTGATGAACGCCGCACGCATGATCGCAGATTCCTTTGAGCCGGATTCGATGAAGCTCTTTGTAACGGCAGGGCTGGGCGGCATGAGCGGCGCACAACCCAAGGCAGCCAATATTGCCGGCGTGGTAAGCATTACGGCAGAAATCAATCCGAAAGCTGCATGGAAAAGGTATGAGCAGGGATGGGTGGATGAAGTGGTAACCACCCCGGACGATGCCATTGACCGGGCACTCAGCTTTCTGGCAAAGAAGGAGCCCCATTCCATCGCATTCCTGGGTAACATTGTGGACCTGTGGGAGCAGCTGGATGCAAGAAATATCACCGTGCACCTCGGATCAGACCAGACTTCGCTGCACAACCCCTTCGCCGGGGGGTATTATCCGGCGGGTTTATCATATGAAGATTCCGTTGCCCTGATGGCATCGGATCCGGCTGCTTTCAAAGAAGCGGTATATGCTTCTCTTCGGAGGCACGTTGCCGCCGTTAACTCCCTGGCAGCAAAAGGGATGTACTTCTTCGACTATGGCAATGCCTTCCTTCTGGAATCGGGCCGGGCCGGCGCCGATGTTTTCCTTCCTGACGGCAGGTTCCGGTATCCCTCCTACGTGCAGGATATCATGGGCCCCCTGTGTTTCGACTTCGGATTCGGGCCTTTCCGCTGGGTGTGTACCTCATGTGACCCTGCTGACCTTGAAGTAACAGACCGGCTGGCTATGGAGGTCCTGGAAGAGATGGCTGCCACTGCCCCGGCAGAGATTATGCAGCAGATGAAGGACAACATCCGCTGGATCAGGGAAGCACAGAAAAACAAACTGGTGGTGGGCTCACAGGCCCGTATCCTCTATGCCGATGCCGAAGGGAGAACCCGCATCGCGGAAGCCTTCAACCGCGCGGTCGCGGATGGAAGGCTCTCAGCACCGGTTGTCCTCGGGCGTGACCACCATGATGTATCAGGGACCGACTCCCCTTACCGGGAAACCTCAAATATCTACGATGGTTCACAGTTTACCGCCGACATGGCCATCCACAATGTGATCGGGGATTCCTTCCGCGGCGCCACCTGGGTCTCGATCCACAACGGCGGCGGCGTGGGCTGGGGAGAGGTGATCAACGGAGGGTTCGGAATGGTGCTCGACGGATCAGCGGATGCCGACCGCAGACTGAAAATGATGCTTTTCTGGGATGTAAACAACGGTATTGCGCGCAGATCATGGGCACGCAACCCCGGAGCCATCTTCGCCATCAAAAGAGCTATGGAACATAATCCCTCCCTCACCGTGACCCTGCCCCATCTGGTTGACGACAGCCTGCTGGAATCCATGGCATAATCATTGCCCGGGGAGGCCGCCACAATCATCCATGCCATGAAAAACAGCACACTTGCCGCACTGATCCTGATGACTGCCGCACTGCTCACCTTCTTCTCCTGTGAGCCTTTCGACAACCCCGACAATACTGACCCGCGCGACAACTTCACCGGTAACTGGACGGTAAATGAGGTTTCAAAACTGTATGGAACCAACTCCTATAGTGTTACCATTGTGTACGACCCATCCAACTCCTCGCAGGTGCTCATCCGGAATTTCTACCATTTCGGATTTGATATCGATACCTACGCCATCCCTACCACAGGCACCATCACGGTCCCGGAGCAAATCAGCTGCAGCCATACGGTTAAAGGAAAAGGGACACTCAGCAAGAACAAAATCGACTGGACCTACACTGCCAACGACGGAGCTGACATCGACAGCATTTCAGCAACCTATATCAAGCAGTAGTTTTTATGTTCACTTTTTACATTTGCCTTTTTACTTTTGCCTTTTCCCTTCCTCCTCCAGCTCATTAATCCGCTCAATAACCCGGTCGTACAGTTTCTCAGCATACCCGGCGTTCCCGGTATACAGAGGCAAAGTTTCAAGGAACTGCTCCCTGGTGATGCCATATTTCCGGTAAACGGCTTCGTAATAAGGTAATGGTGATTGGTTGGTTTTCTCCTGCAGATATTCGAGCTGTATCATGGCCCCTTCGATCAGAAACATATCCGCTACCACCTTCACCATGGTGCTGTCGGGAATCTCAGCATCAGCAGGGTAATTCCGGGTATGGTTACGGCAGCTGCCAAACAGCAGTATCATCAACAAAACCGGGATCAGAGCAATTGTGTATTTCATTTATGCGGGGGTTAATCTTAATCCGTTATTCCGATGGGCAGAAAAAGTGATGGCACACACCCATCCAGTTCCTGATTATACCCATACCTTCAGGGGTAAGCACGGATTCAGGATGGAACTGAACCCCTGCCACAGGCATGGTCTTATGCTGGCATCCCATGATCAGTCCATCCTGATCCACTGCTGTAATTTCCAGCACATCGGGCATACTGCCCCTTTCGGCCACCCAGCTATGGTAGTGGCCGGTTCTGAAAACTCGCGGCAAGCCGGCGAAAAGGGGTGTATCAGGCACCATCACGTGTGTCTCCCGTGATTTTCCGTGCAGCACCCGGGTGAGGTTTACCAGGCGCCCGCCATAATGCATGACGATAGCCTGATGCCCGAGACAAACCCCGAGAATGGGCCGGATTCCTGCATTTCTCCTGATTACCTCCATGGTATATCCGGAGTCCTCAGGCAGTCCGGGGCCGGGGGAGATCACGATTCCCCGGAAACCCACGGTGTTGAAACAGGCAGGATCATCATTCCGAACCACCTTAACCCTTTTGCATAAAGGTTCAAGATAATGGAAAAGGTTCCAGGTAAATGAATCGTAGTTGTCGATCAGCAGGATGTTCACCGCGCAAATATAGCAAAAACACCACCCGTGAAACCATGGTTTTACTACCTTTGCTTCCGATATGCATACCATTTACAAAACCTTAATACCATGAAACGTATCATCGCCACCACCAATGCCCCCGGGGCAGTCGGACCTTACAGCCAGGCTGTTGAAGCCAATGGATTTCTTTTCATTTCAGGTCAGATACCCCTGATTCCGGGAACTACCGATATACCCGAAGGGATTACCGCCCAAACCAGGCAGGTGATGGAAAATATCGGAGGGATTCTGCGCGCAGCCGGGTATGATTATGCAGATGTGTTAAAGTGCACCTGTTTGCTGAGCGACATGGAAAACTTCAAGGCTATGAATGAAGTGTACGGCACCTACTTCCCCGCCAATCCCCCGGCCAGAGCCGCCTTCGGGGTAGTAAAACTGCCTTTGGGTGTTTTGGTTGAGATTGAGGCCATTGCCTCTAAAGAATAGTTGAGGAAGCGGAGCGTAGCGGAGTCCCGAGAGCGAAGCGATTCGGGATTGAGGTAGTTGAGGTAGTTGAGTTTTAACCCCGATTGCGGGGTGACATTATTACAGTTGAGGTAGTTGAGTTTTAACCCCGATTGCGGGGTGACATTATTATAGCTGATTTAATATTTACCAGGATGATAAGACGTAAATTTTTATTTGCATTGCTGATGATTGTGCTGGTATGGCCGGCACGTGCCGACGAAGGGATGTGGTTGCCGTTCCTGCTCAGCGGAAAGCAGTATAATGATATGGTGAGCAGGGGTTTCAGGCTGACGGCTGAAGACCTTTACAGTGTGAACCAGGCAAGCCTGAAGGATGCCATTGTACTGTTTGGCCGGGGGTGTACCGGTGAACTGGTATCTGCCGAAGGATTGCTGCTGACCAACCACCATTGCGGCTACTCAAGGATCCAGCAACACAGTTCCGTGGCACATGACTACCTGGCTGATGGTTTCTGGGCCATGCAGAAGGGGGAGGAGCTCCCTAACCCGGGACTGACTGCTTCGCGGCTGGTGCGGATGCAGGATGTAACCGCAGAGATGGTGAAGGCATTAAACCCGCAAATGTCAGAGAAAGAGCGCAGCGAGGCCATCAAAAAAAAGGGGGCTGAACTGGCAAAAAAGGCAGTGGAAGGGACCCATTACGAGGGTGAGGTTAAGCCGTTTTATTATGGCAATCAGTTTATCCTGATCATCATGGAGGTATTTAAAGATGTACGGTTAGTGGGTGCACCCCCAAGTGCCATCGGAAAATTTGGAGGGGACACGGATAACTGGATGTGGCCGAGGCATACCGGTGACTTCTCCATCTTCAGGATCTATGCAGGCAAAGACAACAAACCGGCACCGTACGACAAAGAGAACCAGCCCTATAAGCCCGAAAAATTTCTGGAAATATCCCTCAACGGTGTCAGCGAGGGGGACTTTACCATGGTTTATGGCTTTCCGGCACAAACCGAACAATACCTGCCTGCTGTTGCCATCCGGCACCTGCAGCAGCATATATACCCTCTTACCGTTGCCATCCGCGACAAGGAGCTGGAGGTCATTAATGAGGCCATGGCCTCATCACAGGCACTGCGCATCATGTATGCCGCACGCCAGGCAGGGGTGGCCAATGGATGGAAAAAACTCAAAGGGGTAATTCCCGGTCTTGAGAGGTATCAAGTCGAAGACCTGAAAACCGCCGAGGAAAAGATACTGCGCGGAGCACTTGATATTTTTCCCCTCGGAAGGGATGAATATATAGGTGTGATGGAGGAGTACAACAAAACCTACAGCAGCATGTTGCCCTATGACGTATGGCAGACGGCTTTTAATGAATGTTTCTGGAAACAGCCCTTGTTCCGGTTTGTGTTTAAAGGGTACTGGCTGCCCGGCACCGATCAGAAAAACGATAAAGGAAAAGAGGCCTTTGACAAAACCATAGAAGATATCGTTAAATCGATCAGCGGAACTTACAAGGGAATGGATATGACCACCGAAACCCGGCTGATGGCTGCCCTGATCTCAGAGTTTACCGCACGCATCCCCGATGAGCGTCTGCCTTATGCCCTCAAAGATGCAAAACGCAGATATAAAGATGATTACACAGAATACACCCATCAGCTTTTCGCAGCATCCATTTTCAGAGATTCCCTATCTGCTGCCGCTTTTTTTGGCGGTTGGAAACCGTCAAGCCTGAAAAAGCTAATGAAAGATCCTGTATTCCGGTTCGTTACCGGGATTGTGGACTACTACCGGAATACCTGTCAGCCTGAAATCCTGCGTTACACCACCACGCTCGACAGTCTTCACCGCATTCACATGCGCACCATCATGAATTTTTCCGATCCGGAAATGCTTTATCCCGATGCAAACTCCACCCTCAGGATTACTTACGGACAGGTGAAGGGATCGGAGCCCAGGGATGCAGTAAGGTACCTGTACCGTACTACCCTGGATGGGATTCTGATCAAAGAGGATCCGGAGATCGAAGATTATGCGGTTCCCGGCAGGCTGAAGGAGATTGCAGCTCCGCAGTTCTATGGTCCGTACGGCGACCAGGGTGTAATGCCGGTAGCCTTCATCGCCACCAACCACACCACGGGGGGGAACTCAGGCAGTCCTGTGCTTGATGCCGATGGACGACTGATCGGGATCAATTTCGACAG
Source organism: Bacteroidota bacterium (assembly GCA_022709695.1). Classification (GTDB taxonomy): domain Bacteria; phylum Bacteroidota; class Bacteroidia; order Bacteroidales; family SKPS01; genus SKPS01. Next base: position 140,243 of record JAKLII010000008.1, on the reverse strand, counting down.
GGCCTGGGAAGGTACCATGAGCGACCTCCATTATGAACCGGAAATCTGCCGGAACATCAGCATCGACATCAGGTATCTGTTGTTTGTGGTGGACCGCTATGCGGGTGCCGGACATCTGATTCAGGAGATGGTGATCCATCAATAAAAGAAACCATCAACAATTCCATTGTTGATAAAAGGTTGATAAGAGAGATCTGTTATTTCACTGAACAACGTTATCTTTGAAACCGCATCATAAAGGTTAAAATCAGCGCGTACATGAAAGTAATCGCAGGCCGCAGGTGCCCCTATTGCAGGAGCATGCAGAATTTCAGGCAGCACAGGCAGCCCTGGATGCGCAGGCTTCCCGGTTCGCGTTATTACGAATGTCAGTATTGCAGCGGGAAATACCTGAGCATTTATAAGCTCTGGTCGTTTGGCATTGTGAAGGGTAAGAAGTTCGTTGCCCGCACCCGCAGAAAACGCCATGGTTAAAACAACCGTCTGATCTCAGATTTTATGGCGTGAATGGCTTTCACCGTGGGGTAAAGATCTTTTTCGGAAACCTGCTCCAGAATTTTCCTGCATAAGTCGAGCCCGTTGTCACCTTCCTTCATTCCGGCTCCGGTATTGTTTATCAGCTGGATTACCTCTTCCTTGGCCTGTTTTGCCATTTCCCAGGCTTCATCCGAAACATAGAGCTGCTGGCTCATATTGTGTTCAAACTCCTCGCGGACATTCTGAAGCAATAATCCCTGCATCTCACCCGATCCTGAACCGGGCATACGAAGTCGCATGACCAGGTTATCGGGGGTAATACGGTCAAGAAAGAGGATGATACGCTCATAGGCCTGAAGACGGATGGGGGTGATAATCCGGGTATTCTCGCCTTTTATGCCGGCCAGATGGGCACGGTCCCGCGATTCCATTTCCTGCCGGCGTATGGCCTCTTCACGTCTGAAAAAAAATCTCAGCAACATCCATAGCACAAGAATTACCAGAAGCGTTGGGATAAGGTACCGTAACAACTCGAGGATCACGAAGCCATATGTTTCCATTGTTCAAAAATTTAGTTGGCAAAGGTCGTAAAAATCTCCGAAGAACACATCACCACCGGTGGTTCTCAGCCAGGGGAGAATATGTTCATGCCACAGTATTGTGTTTTTCATTGGAAAATTGATACTTTTGCCGTTTTACCTTAAAGTATAAATCATCATGAACCCTATTGCAGACCGGATCAACCGGATGGCCGAATCAGAAACCCTTGCCATGTCGCGCATGAGCCGTGAGCTCACCGCACAGGGGCACCATGTGATCAATCTGAGTATTGGAGAGCCCGACTTCAATACCCCTGATTTCATCAAAGAAGCCGCCAAGCAGGCCCTTGATCAGAATTACACACGTTACACACCGGTACCGGGATACCCTGAATTACGGCAGGCCATCTGCCGGAAGTTCAGACGGGATAACGGACTGGAGTTTACACCCGAGCAGATTGTGGTATCTACCGGAGCCAAACACAGTATCGCCAATCTGATGATGAGTCTGGTGAATGAAGGCGACGAGGTGCTGGTACCTGTGCCCTACTGGGTGTCGTACAAGGAAATTATCAAACTGGCCGGCGGAATTCCTGTGTATGTACCCACAGACATCCGCAGCGACTTCAAGGTTACGCCGGAGCAGCTGCGTGCGGCAATCACCCCAAAAACCAAGGTCCTCATTTACTCATCCCCCTGCAACCCGTCAGGGAGTGTGTACAGCCGCGAGGAGCTCAGGGGAATAGCAGATGTTATTGCCCAATTTCCTTCCATTTACATTATTGCCGATGAGATTTATGAGCACATCAATTTTGTGGGAAAGCACGAATCCATCGGTCAGTTTGCGCACATCCGCGATCGGGTAATCACGGTGAACGGGGTTTCCAAAGGGTTTGCCATGACGGGATGGCGCCTTGGATTTATCGGGGCTCCCCTGGCCATTGCCAAAGCGTGCGACAAGCTGCAGGGGCAGATCACCAGCGGCACATGTTCCATTTCACAGCGGGCAGCCATAGCAGCCATGGATGCAGATCCGGAAAAAACGCCTGAAATGGATGTGATGAAGGAAGCATTCCGCAAAAGGCGTGATGCCCTGGTGGTGATGCTTAAGGAGATCCCCGGTTTTAAAACCAATATCCCCGACGGTGCCTTCTATCTTTTTCCGGATGTTAGCGAATGGTTCGGAAAGCGGTATGGGGACCATCTCATTTCCAATGCAGGAGACCTGAGCATGTTCCTGCTCAACGAAGCATATGTAGCCCTTGTGCCCGGCGATGCGTTCGGATCGCCTGAATGCCTCCGCTTTTCCTATGCCACCTCGATGGAAGAGCTTACCGAAGCAGTTCGCCGGATTAAAGAAGCGCTGCAAAAGCTTACATAACGGTTTAAAGAAAAAACCCTTAATACTCACACTGTTCCTCACACTGAATTCACCTCACCCCCCGACCCCCTCAAATACGCTCACCTCACCCCCCATCCCCCTCTCCTCAAGGAGAGGGGGTGAAAAACCAGAAATATGAAACTATTTACTGAAGAAGCGTTAGATAACCTTTTTGAGTCATTCAGTAAAATGCGCGTGCTCATCATCGGGGATGTGATGGTGGATGCCTATCTGTGGGGGACCGTTGACCGGATTTCCCCTGAGGCTCCGGTACCGGTGGTGGCCGTAACACGGCGCAACAACCGGCTGGGAGGTGCTGCAAACGTAGCCCTGAACATCAAATCCATGGGTGCAACCCCGGTTCTCTGTTCGGTGGCAGGCAAGGACATCAGGGGGGGTGAATTTCTGCTCATGATGCAGGAAGAACACATGGACAATGGTGGCATTCTGCAAAGCAGCAAGCGGTTAACCACTACAAAGTTCAGGATCTTTGGCAATAACACCCAGATGCTCAGGGTTGATGAGGAGACCACGGAGCCTCTGAACCGCAGTGATACATCGGGATTTCATCAGATGCTGGAAGAGAAGATCACCCGTGAATCATGGGATGTGATCGTTTTTCAGGATTACGACAAAGGGTTGATCAGCTCCGAGACGATCGGCCTGGTAACCACCCTTGCTTCGGCCAGGAACATTCCCGTGGCGGTGGATCCCAAGCGTAAGAATTTTATGTCGTACCGCAACGTCAGCCTGTTCAAGCCCAACCTCAAGGAGCTGAAGGAAGGGCTCAAGAGTGAGCTTGATCTGGGGACTGAAGCCTTCCACACCATTGTGGAACAGTTTCAGCAGCAGCAACATATAGGAAGGATGATGGTAACCCTTGGCAGCGAAGGGGTGTATGTTCGTTCGGGAGGCATAGGTGAAATCCTGCCGGCACATCTGCGTAGCGTAGCAGATGTTTCCGGGGCCGGTGATTCCGTGATCAGCGTGGCATCCCTGTGCCTTGCTGCAGGCCTGTCGCCAATGCAAACCGCTGCTGTGGGGAATCTGGCGGGCGGGCTTGTGTGCGAAGAGGTGGGAGTGGTCCCCGTGAACCGCGGCAAGCTGCGTCAGGAGGCATCGAAACACCTTGTCTGAACCTCCGGGGGTCAAACATTATCGGTTTTGGGCTGTTTAACCACAGACTGACCTGTCCGGAATGAAACCTGGGATCTCAAATCTTAGACAAGCTTACCAGCTGGGATCACTGGAGCGCCCGCAGCTCCTGCAGGATCCGGTTCTCCAGTTCGAATATTGGTTTTCACACGCTCTTGACGCCGGTATTCAGGAACCCAATGCCATGGTGCTTTCCACCAGCAACTCTGCCGGTTCCCCCTCCTCGAGAGTTGTGCTTCTGAAAGATTTTTCCAATGAGGGATTTACCTTTTTTACCAACTATCACAGCCGCAAGGGGGAAGAAATTGCCATAAACCCTAAGGTAGCATTGCTTTTCCTGTGGCTTCCCCTGGAGCGGCAGGTAAGGATTGAAGGGCAGGCTGTCAGGTTGCCCGATGCCGATTCTGAAAGCTATTTCCGGAGCCGGCCCGAAGGGAGCCGGTTGGGTGCCTGGGCCAGTGAGCAAAGCAGGGTGATCGCCGGAAGAGAGACACTGGAGGAACGATTGCAGTATTTTCGCACCACCTGGGCCGGTAATGAGATTCCCCGCCCTCCCCACTGGGGAGGTTACCGGGTGATTCCGTCGTATTTTGAATTCTGGCAGGGGCGCGATAACCGCTTGCACGACCGTTTTAGCTATACCCCGGAAGGAACCCACTGGCGGATTGATCGTCTTGCACCCTGAAGATTCAGTAACACCACAGAAACCGACATGTTGGATTCACAAGGAAAGAAAGCAACGGTAAGGCAGATGTTTAACGACATCTCTGAGCGGTACGACCTGCTCAACCACCTCCTTTCGTTCGGTATCGACCAGCGTTGGAGAAAGAAGCTCGTAAAAAGGCTTGCCCTGTTGCATCCCGGAGAGGTCCTGGATGTGGCAACCGGTACCGGGGATCTGGCTCTGGCAGTGGCGAAGGTTACCAAAGCCCGGATCACAGGAACCGACATTGCTGAAAAAATGCTGGAAATCGCCAGCAGGAAGATTTCAGACAGAGGTATGGCAGAACGAATCCGCTTTGTGCATGCTGATGGTGAATCCCTTCCCTTTGAAGATCATTCCTTTGATGCGGTAACCATTGCCTTTGGTATCAGAAACTTCGAAAATCCTCTTGCGGGGCTGCACGAATTTTATCGGGTGCTGAAGCCGGGCGGACAGGTTTTTATTCTTGAGTTTTCCATGCCAGAATCCCGGTTAATACGGTGGCTTTACACATTGTATTTTGGCAGGATCCTTCCGAAAATCGGCAGGTGGATCTCAAAACACCCGCAGGCATACACCTATCTCCCCGATTCGGTAGAGGCCTTCCCTTACGGAGACCGGTTCTGCCGGATGATGCAGGAAGCTTCTTTTCAGGTAACAGAGAGCAAATCTCTTTCCGGTGGGATCGCAATGCTGTATACAGGGGTGAAAGCATAAGTTTAAAGTTTTAAACAGAAGATCAGGGGTGGAATTGGTGGTTAAATACACTAATTTTGTATGTCTTATTGTCAGGATTACCGGTTTCTGAAACCTCATAACCAAAATTCACTAAAATCAATCCTATGAAAGCATTACGGTTCGGCATTCTTGTATTCGCTGTTCTCCTGGTGTTTGCCGTTTCACACGCACAGCCCGTGAAAAAACCTGTTCTTTCGCCGAAGGCGGAATTGCAATTGAAGATGCCGGCAGGTGAAGGCACCAACAGTTGTTCTGTTGCCTGGAACCCCGATGATGAGAAATATTACAGCGCCATGGTCGGCAATGAATCGTATCCCCTGGAGGTGTTTGATGCCAAGGGGAAGCATCTGCAAACAACAGCCACGGGCGCCGATATCAGAGGTTTGTGGTATTCACCCCGGGTTAACTGGCTTGAGGCAAACCTCTACGATTACCAAAACGTCATCGCTTATGAACTGGATTCTGCCGGTCTTCTTACCGAAGAATTCCCTGAAGAGGTAGCCTTTGAACTTGAGGTCTATGAGCCGCAGGCAGCACTGGCATACAACACCGAGACCAACGAATTGCTATGGTTCGAAGCCTCTTCAATGACTATCTATTTCATCGACAGGGATTATGACCTTACGAGCCGGTACATTGATCTGAAGGTTCCTGTGGGTGACACCGCCCTGAACCCTTACTGCGTCGGATATACAGGTGTAAAAGGATATGAATATGCCATCCTGAATCATCTGCAGAAAAAAGTATACCTGATCAGTGATGAAACAGAGGCTGTTACCGCCACCATCACCCTGCCGGCCAAGGCTGTGGTGCCGGAAACATTCGGGTTTTGCTTTGCCAATGGCCGTATCTGGCTCTTTAATAATGAAACCCGCACCTGGACTGCCTTTAAAGTCTTCTGAACAGGAGTCCCGGGACCTTCCATCAAAATATCCCGCAAAGATATTTGTGCATTCAGATAATCTTTGTACCTTTGCCCTCCATTTTTGAATGGGCATAGTAATAATCATTAATCAAAAACAAATCAGATGATTAACAGGTACGAAACCGTTTTCATTTTAACTCCCGTTTTGTCTGACGATCAGATGAAGGAAACGGTAAAAAAGTTCGCTGATTTGCTCGTTAGTAAAGGGGCAAACATCGTGTACGAAGACAATTGGGGGCTGCGGAAGCTGGCTTACCCGATTCAGAAGAAGTCTACCGGCTTCTATTACCTAATTGAATTTGAAGCTGAGGGTGCTGTAATCAGCGACCTGGAGGTTGCATTCCGCCGCGATGAGCGGGTGATCCGCTTCCTCACCACGGTTCTTGACAAACACGCCATAGCTTACAATGAGAAGAAACGCAAGGACAAGAAACCGGAAACTGTGGCTGAAGAAGCCTGATGTGTAACCTTTAAAACGACAAAACTATGGCAGAAAACGACAGCGAAATCAGATATCTGACCCCGATAGCCCTCGACACCAAGAAGAAAAAATATTGCCGGTTCAAGAAGAGCGGGATCAAGTACATCGACTACAAAGACGCCAACTTCCTGATGAAGTTCGTCAACGAGCAGGGAAAGATCCTGCCGAGGCGCATTACCGGTACCTCAATCAAATACCAGCGCAAGATTGCCCAGGCGGTAAAAAAAGCCCGTCATATTGCCCTGATGCCGTATGTTGGTGATTTACTTAAATAAAGGAGGAGAAAGACAATGGAAATCATTTTAAAACAGGATATCCCCAGTTTAGGTTTCACCAACGACATGGTCACGGTGAAGGATGGTTATGCCCGCAATTACCTGATCCCGAAAGGCTATGCAATTGTAGCCACCCCGTCGGCCAAGAAGGTGCTTGCCGAAAACCTGAAACAGAAAGCCCATAAAGCCGAAAAAATCAGACTTGACGCAGAAGGTGTTGCCAAAGCACTTGACGGATTACAGCTCCGCATTGCTGCCAAGGCTAGTACTTCCGGCAGGATTTTCGGAAGTGTCAACTCGATACAGATTGCTGAAGCCATCAAACAGCAGTATGATCTTGATGTGGACCGCAAGAAGATCTTTCTGGACGGTGACAGCGTGAAGGAACTTGGCACTTACAGTGCAAAGATCAGGCTCCACAAAGAGGTGGAAGCCATGATCACCTTTGAGGTGTTTGCAGAATAAATTCCAAAACCCAATACAGGATGCCCGGCGAAAACCTCTCCGGGCATTTTGTTACCCGATAAAATGGTTCCGTCTGCTAAGCTTAAATATGTGGCATCTATTCAGGTGCCGAAGTTCAGATCCCAATACGGACTGACAGTTGCTGAAGGTACGCGCATGATACAGGAGCTGCTGCTCACCGCATACCCGTACCACGAAGCTTTCTGCACGGCAGCCTGGGCCGAGGCACACACAGAACTTACCGACCGGATGATTGCGAAGCTTACGGTGTGCAGCCCGAAGGAGATGGAGCGTATGTCGGGGATGAAGAGCCCCCAGGGTGTCCTGGCAATCATCCCGTTCCAGAAGAGCGAGCCGGATGGGTATTGCCGCTTATCCCTGCTGTGCGACCGCATCAGTGACCCCGGTAACCTGGGGACCATCCTCCGCATTGCCGACTGGTTTGGTGCCGGACAAGTGCTTACGACTGCAGGATCTGCAGCGTTCGACAACCCGAAAGTGATCCAGGCCAGCATGGGATCGTGGTTTCGGGTACATAAGGCAACCATCCTTGCGAAAGCACTGAAGCATCAGTTTCGTGGCAGCCATACCCTCTATGGCGCCGTGATGCAGGGCAAAGACCTCCGGACCGTTGAACCCGATTTCCCGGCCATGATTGTAGTTGGAAATGAAGCCGAAGGGATTTCCGATGAATTGCTGGCAGTCTGTAACTATAAAGTCACCATTCCCGGTGGCATTCCGGGAGTTCCGGGTGCCTCTGCCGAATCGCTGAACGCTGCCATTGCTGCTTCACTGCTGTGTTATCATTTCACAGGAACTTCGCGTCAATCACGGTGAACATTCGCCGGATCAGACTGTTTCATTACCAAAACACGAAACCATGGATTTCACGCTGATATTATTCGCTATCGTACTGGTAGCCATTGCATTTGCAGGCATTGCCATAAAAATGTTCTTCATCAGAGGAGCCGAATTTAAAAAGACCTGCGGCAGCAGTGTCGATCCCAAAACGGGGAAACCCATGGCATGCAGCTGCGGTTCAAATGGCGAAGGAGAGGGTTCACATTGCGATAACAAGCCCGATCCAGCTTAATACTTCTCTCTCTGAAATGGAAGGGGTTAAAAACCTTCCGGGATCCTGGGGGTACCGAAATTACGCTCCTACGGAGCTTTTTGGTTGTTGTGTGCACCCTGCATTACTACCGATATTACGCTCCTACGGAGCTATTTGGTTGGGGGGCACCCTGCATTACTACCGATATTACGCTCCTACGGAGCTTTTTGGTTGTTGTGTGCACCCTGCATTACTACCGATATTACGCTCCTACGGAGCTATATGGTTGGGGGGCACCCTGCATTACTACCGATATTACGCTCCTCCGGAGCTAAATGGTTGGGGGGCACCCTCGTTGCTACCGATATTACGCTCCTACGGAGCTCCGGGTTTGTTGGGGGGCACCCTCGTTGCTACAAAGAGTACGCTCCTACGGAGCTGGTACCCCTTGAAATATGGAAACTGGAACGCGAGAGCGAAGCGAGCGCCTGGAACATGGAGCTTGGATCCTTGAACATTTGAACACTTGAACGCGCTCACGCCAGCGAGCGTATGGAACTCATTACTACCGACTCCCGCTAACTTCTTCTATCATCCCCTTCAATCCTTCGGACATCCAGGTTTTCCCCCGGCCAGATTCGTCGGCATAAATAAAATAAGACTGCAATTCGGGGTGGTCTTTCAGAAAACTCTTTGCCTTTTCAAGGCCCACAACCATAAAGGCAGTCGCCCAGGCATCGGCCAGTGTGGCATTAGGCCCCACAACCGTTGCACTGAGCAGGGAATGCCTTACGGGATACCCTGTGGCGGGGTCGATGGTGTGGCTGTATTTGACGCCATTCTCCACATAGAACTTGCGGTAATTGCCTGAGGTGGCCACCCCTTTTCCGCCCTTTACCGAAAGGATGGCCTGCAACGGCCGCTCCATAAGGTTTTCGGGCACACTCCCCGATTCATCCGGAAGCTCGATACCGATGGTCCAGGGAGAACCATCCGGTTTTTCCCCTTCTGCCACCAACTCTCCGCCCACATCCACAAGAAATGAGGTGATTTCTTTGCTCCTGAGGAATGCTGCAATCAGATCGCTGGTGTATCCCTGGGCAATGGCATTGAAATTCAGTGTAATGGAATCATCTTCCTTCAATAGCTGCCGGTTTACCACAAATACCTTTTGGTACCCGGAATGTGCTTTAAGCTGGGCGATCTTTTCAGGAGTGATGGAATCACGCTTGCTAAATCCCCATCCCCAGGCCTCAATCAGCCTGCCGATGGTGCAGTCGAATGCACCGCCTGACGCCTCGGAAACCTGGCGGGCCACAGTAAAATTATCAAAGAAGATTTTGTCCACCGAGTCGGTCTCGTTCCGGTTAATCCTGCTGATCAGAGAGGTGTCGGCATACACCGAAACTGAAGCATCCACCCGGGCAAGCAGGTTGGATATCTCAGCTGAAAAATCACGCTGCCTGCTGTCGAAATAGGTTATGGCGTAATAGGTTCCCTGCGCTTCCCCCGTGAGTTTAACGGGGGCAACGGGCTGTTGTTTGCAGCCGGTAAGGGCCAGCAACAGCAACACAGCCGGCAGCAACAGCCGCAGCCTGTTACCCACCGAAATCATCGAAGGCGATATTTTGTTGTGGCACACCAAGCTCATCCAGCATTTTGAATACGGCATCGTTCATCTGAGGAGGGCCACAAAGGTAATAATCTATTTCTTCAGGTTCAGGGTGTTTGCTCAGATACTCATTGAAGATGATCTGATGGATAAACCCGGTGTAGCCTTTCCAGTTATCCTCAGGTTTGGGTTCTGAAAGGCCGATATTGAACCTGAAATTGGGGAAATTCTTTTCGATGGCCTCAAATTCATCCACATAGAAAAGTTCACGGAGGGATCTTCCGCCATACCAGAAAGTTGCCTTCCGGTTGGTTTTCTCTGTATGGAACAGGTGAAAGATATGTGAACGCATGGGGGCCATTCCGGCGCCACCACCGATAAACATCATTTCGCGGTTGTTCTCTTTGATAAAAAACTCGCCGTAAGGTCCGCTGATGGTTACTTTGTCACCGGGTTTCCGCGAGAACACATAAGATGAGCAGATTCCGGGATTTACCTTCATAAAGGCGTTGGTTTTGCGGTCCCATGGCGGGGTGGCAATACGGATGTTGAGCATGATGATATTCCCCTCAGCCGGGTGGTTGGCCATAGAATAGGCCCTGAATACCGGTTCGGGATTTTTCATCTTCAGATCCCACATCTTAAATTTATCCCATTCGTCGCGGTACTCTTCCTCCACCACCATATCAGAGAAATTCACCTCACATTTCGGCACATCAATCTGTATATAACCTCCGGATTTGAAATCCAGGTGTTCTCCTTCGGGCAGTTTCACCACAAATTCCTTAATGAAGGTGGCGACATTATGGTTCGAAACCACCTCGCATTCCCACTTTTTGATACCAAATACCTCTTCAGGAATAGCAATTTTCAGATCCCCCCTGACTTTTACCTGGCAACCCAGGCGCCAGTGGTTCTGTACCTCCTTCCGGGTGAAATACCCTTTTTCAGTGGGAAGAATCTCTCCTGCACCTTCGAACACCTGGCATTTGCACATGGCACAGGTGCCGCCACCGCCACAGGCTGAAGGCAGGTATATCCCATTCCCTGAGAGGGTGGTAAGGAGAGAGGAGCCCGGTTCCACGGTAATCTCCTTTTCGTCATTGATCAGGATCTTCACATCCCCCTGAGGGGTCAGTTTCTTGCGGGCATAGAGGAGTCCCATTACCAGGGTAAGAATCACTGCCAGAAATACAGCGATGCCTAGCAGCACCATCGTATAATTGATAACCAGTATTACAGAAATCATAGGAGTAGTTTTTCTTAAATCTTGATACCCATAAAACTCATAAAAGCAATAGCCATCAGCCCGGTGAGGATGAAACTGATCCCAAGTCCGCGGAGAGGGGCAGGCACATTGGAATAGCGAAGCTTCTCCCTTATGGCTGCCATCATCACAATGGCCAGAAGCCAGCCGATACCGCTTCCGAGGCTGAAAGCAGCCACCTGCCCCATGGTTTCGTATTCACGCTCCTGCATGAACAGTGAAGCCCCGAGGATGGCACAGTTTACGGCAATAAGGGGAAGGAAGATCCCCAGCTGGGCATACAGAACCGGGGATGACTTCTCCACGATCATTTCCACGAGCTGCACAATGGATGCAATCACGGCGATGAACATAATGAAGCTGAGGAAGCTGAGGTCGATGGTGGCAAAAGCAGGCCCGAGCCAGGCAAGGGAACCTTCGGACAACAGGTATTTGTTCAGAAGAAAGTTTACAGGGGTTGTGATGACCAACACAAATATCACCGCCACTCCCAGCCCCATGGAGGTTTTCACGGATTTGGAAATGGCCAGGAATGAACACATCCCCAGAAAGTAGGCAAAGATCATATTCTCAATGAATATGCTCTTGACAAAAATGCTGATGAATTCCTGCATAATCGTTTCTGGTTTAAGTGATTAGTTTTTTTCGATGAGTTCACGGTGACGGGAACGCTGCACCCAGATCACCACACCCACCAGGATAAGTGCCATGGGGGGCAGGATCATAAGGCCATTATCCTTGTATCCCAGTTCGTATAAATTCCACCAGGGGGTATCGAATAGTTTTATACCGAAAAAAGTCCCTGATCCCAGCACTTCACGTACAAGAGCCACAGCCACAAGAATCCACGAGTAGCCGAGGCCGTTGCCTATCCCATCCAGAAAAGAGGGCCAGGGTTTGTTCGATATAGCAAAGGCTTCAAGCCTGCCCATCAGGATGCAGTTTGTGATTATGAGGCCAACAAACACCGATAGCTGCCGGCTCACATCGTACAGGAATGCTTTTAGCACCTGGTCTACCATAATTACCATAAAGGCAATAACGGTAAGCATCACAATAATCCTGATCCTGGAAGGGGTAATGTTACGTATAAACGACATTACCAAATTGGAGAAGGCTGTAACCACGGTAACTGCAATGGCCATTACGATGGCAGGCTCCAGCTTTACGGTAACGGCAAGTGCTGAACATATCCCCAATACCTGCACGGTAATAGGGTTGTCCTTAATGATGGGGGATTTGATCAGACCCATATTCTTTGCTGAAAACATCGGTTCTTTTTCTTTCAGTGCATCCATAGTTACCGGGCTTTTTTCATGAAGGGTTCATAATATCTGATGCAGTCGAGTAACATGTTGGAAACACCATCACTGGTAATGGTTCCGCCGGAAATGCCATCGACGTTGTAAGGCTGTTTCTCTGCAGGAAGGTTTTTTACTCCTCCTTTAATAACCTTGACCGATTGGAAGGTATCATCCGGGCCCATCAGTTTTTTACCTTTAAACTGATCACTGAAGAAATCCTTGTTGATTTCGGCTCCGAGCCCCGGAGTTTCTCCCTGATGGTCGAAGGTTGCTCCGGTAATGGAATTGCGGTCAGTTCCGAACGCGATATTACCCCAGACCGGGCCCCAGAGGCCTCTGCCCCAGACCGGAATTACATAGAGTGTATCTCCCTTATCACTGCGCATCACGAAGAGGGGGATTCCGGGGTTGTCTTTCGATTTGCCCTCATTGAAGGCTTTGCGTGCCGCCAGCAGTTTTTTCATGTCGATATCAAATGCACGCCGGTCACCTTTCAGATAGGTGCCATCCGACTGATAGACACTAACTGGTTCACCGGTTACAGGATCGAGTATCCATTCAGCGATCAGGTGGTCGCTGTACACACGGGTAGCTTCCTTCTTTTCGGAAGGGATTCCGGCCGCTTTCAGGATGTACTGGATTTTCTCAATCCTGCGGTTTTCATCCTGATACGGTTTGAGGACAGAAAATCCCAGTGAAAGGCCGGTAGCTACAATCACCACCATCACGAAAGCGAAGGTGAAGATGTATTGGTTACTGAATGATTTTGCCATATTGCCTTGATTTTTCTTGGAACATTATACAGACTGCCGGAGGAGAGCAGCTTTCTTTGCCCTGCGCCTGCGCTTTTTGATGTTGGATTCGATCACATAATGGTCGATAAGGGGAGCTGCCACGTTCATGAAGAGGATGGCAAGCATCATTCCTTCGGGATAGGCCGGATTAAGTACCCTGATGAGGACGGCAAAGATACCGATCAGTAACCCGTAGATCCATTTCCCCGTCGGGGTTTGCGCTGCAGAAACAGGGTCGGTGGCCATGAATACGGCTCCGAAGGCAAAGCCTCCCATCACCAGGTGGTAATAGGCCGGGATTTCCATGTACGCGTTTGCACCCCAAAGGTTGAACAGCAGTCCCATCAGGTAACCTCCGGCAAACACGGAGAACATGATCCGGAAGCTGCCGATGCCGGTAATCAGAAGAAAAGCGGCTCCGAGGAGAATGGCCAGGGTGGAGGTTTCACCGATGGACCCAGGGATCCAGCCCATGAACATATCGAAAACGGAAGGGATATTCCCGGTATTTCCAATGGCAGCTTCTGCAAGGGGTGTTGCTCCGGTAAAACCGTCAGGGGTTCCCGACACCCAGATTTTATCGCCCGTCATGTCGGCCGGATAGGCAAAAAACAGGAAAGCCCTGGCAGTAAGGGCAGGATTAAGGATGTTCATCCCCGTACCCCCAAACACCTCCTTGCCGAATATCACGGCGAAAGCAGTGGCCACCGCCACCATCCACAAAGGGATATCGGGAGGCAGTACCAGGGGAATCAGCATCCCCGACACCAGAAATCCCTCATTCACCTCGTGCTTCCGGATCTGGGCAAAAACGAACTCAATGGCCAGTCCGGTAATGTATGAAACCACCACTACCGGAAGAACGGTTCTGAGGCCGTAGAATACCCTCATCCAGAAATCGGCTTCGATGCCGTTGACTTTGAAATGCTGGAAACCGACATTCCAGATCCCGAACAACAGTGCAGGGAGCATGGCCGTTATCACCAGGATCATGGTGCGCTTCATGTCGATGCTGTCGCGGATGTGGCTTCCTTTAAACGTGACCTTATCGGGGACAAACAGGAAGGTCTCGAACGCGTCGAAAGTGGAATGAAGCTTTTGCAGCTTGCCCCCTTCCTGAAAGGCAGGTTTGACTTTATCCAGAAAATTTCTTAATGAATTCATGGGGTTCCGTGTATTTAAGGTCAGCTCATCTCTTGTCTTACCATGTCAAGGCCTTCGCGGAGAATCGACTGCACTTCGATTTTTGAGGTGCAGATCACTTCGCACAGGGCAAAATCTTCTTCGCAAACTTCGTAGATCCCGAGGTCTTCCATCAGCTCGATGTCTTTTGCCAGAATGGCCTTCAGGAGTTGCACAGGATAGATATCCATCGGAAGCACCTTTTCATACTGGCCGGTTACCACAAAGGCCCGTTCACCCCCATGGAGGTTGGTATCGGGTACAAACGGTTTGCGGTGGAGCAATTTCGACGGGAAGGCATTGGAAAAGCTGAAGGCTTTAAGTCCCGGCTTTGCCCATCCCAGAAACTCGTGATGATTTCCCTCGGGAATAACGGTGATCAGGTGGTCATAAAACCCGAGGAAGCCATCAGCGGCGATGCGTGTGCCGGTAAGAACATTTCCCGAAATATAGCGCACATTGTTCCCTGCGACCTGTCCGGCGGTAATTTCGGCAACGCAGGCCCCCATGTGGGTCCTGATGTACCTGGGGTGCATCACTTCAGAACCGGCCAATGCCACAACCCGCTCGGTGTTGAAACGCTTCTCCAGGAAGAGGCGTCCTATCATGGCCACATCCAGGGGGTTCAGGGTCCATACCACCTCTCCCTTGTTAACCGGATCCAGGTGATGGATCTGGATTCCCACATTACCCGCAGGGTGAGGCCCTTTGAACCTGTTGATCTGCACACCCGCAGCCTTCAGAAACTCCGGAGCGCTTGTCTGTTCAGCATGGATATTCAGATGTACCGGTGCCCCGGAAATCTTTTTCAACACATCAACACCCACCTGAAAGGCATTCCCGCGGTTTCCGATCAGGAAATCGAGGTCCGGGGCCAGAGGTGACGAATCGAAAGCGCTGATAAACACTGCTCTGGGTTTGTGATCCGGATGGGCAATCACCTGATACGGCCGTTGCCGGATGAACGGCCATGCACCCGACTTAAGTAAAACATCGATAATCTCCTCCGCAGTTGCCGCTGCCAGGTCCGGAATCTGCATCTGCAGGTACTCAGGGGTCGTATCTGCTGAGATCACAATAGCTTCCAGCAGGCGCCGTGCACCCCTGCGGACTTCGGTAACAGTCCCGCTGACCGGAGCTGTAAATAGGATCCGATCGTCGTTTTTGTCGAGAAACAGAGGTGTGCCAGCCAGTACACGATCTCCTTCTGCCACCAGCAACCGGGGTAACACCCCATGGAAGTCGGTTGGTTTCACCGCAAACCGATTGACATCAGCTGTTGCCACAATGTGCTCAGCCTCACCTTTCAGCTTGATATCCAAGCCCTTTCTGATGGTGATAATTTTGGTCATAAGGATAAATTCATTCAGAAAACGGTTTTTACATTTGAGTATTCAGATGCGATCAATTAATTCGTGACAGCGTAATATGTCAATACTTGTTATTGTTAATGATTTAACAAGTTATAACAAAGCAACAACTGGAATGTTTCCGGCATTTGAAAAAAACAGATGCGGTTCATGCATCCTGCTTACATAACGGTTCTCATCGGTTTATCAATTCCGGTCTGATCCTTTAACAGGGTCTGTTCTGAAAGAGAAATACCCTGGACACTTGTGTTTTTTTGCAGTTTTTTTTTGTTTTGTCTTCCTCTTTTTTTGCATCAATCGAAAGCAATCAATATCTTAGCGTCGGCAAAATTCATTTTATATATGCTAAAATGTTGATATGTAATTAACTAAATACAATGGATATGATTCTGGCGACGATATACTGGCCGTTAGTGGCCTACATTTTATCGGTCATTGTATTGGTGGGCATCATTGTACTGCTGTCCCACCTGCTCGGAGAAAGGCATGAAGACAGGGCAACCCATGAGGTTTATGAATCCGGGATGATTGCCACAGGCACCTCCCGTTTGCGATTTCCTGCCCATTTTTACATGATCGCCATGTTTTTCGTGATCTTCGATCTTGAAACTGCTTTCATTGTGGCCTGGGCAATCGCAGTAAAAGAACTTGGATGGGCGGGTTATATAGCTGTTCTTATTTTTGTGGTGGAACTGGTTGTGATTCTTATATATATCTGGAGGTCAGGTGCTCTGGATTTCGCACCTGACGGAAAAAAGATACTTCGTGCTTACAGGGAAAAAATCAAGAAACAAACTGTGATCGATGAGCAGAATAATTAATCCGAAAGAAATCCGGCTTGGAGAATCTATGGAAGAGGAGATCAGGAGATCGATCCTTTTCGGCAAACTTGAAGAGTTGCTGGCCTGGGGACGCGCCAATTCACTCTGGCCTTTTGGTTTCGGGCTCTCCTGCTGTTTCGTGGAGATGGCCACCAGCCTTACTCCGAAATACGACCTGGCAAGGTTTGGTGCAGAGGTAATGAGGAACACACCACGTGAGGCTGATGTGATGATTGTGGCAGGAACTGTTTTTATGAAGATGGCCCCGGTTGTAAAAAGGTTATACGAACAGATGATGGCCCCAAGGTGGGTGATTTCGATGGGCTCCTGTGCCAATTCAGGCGGGATGTATGATATATATAGTGTGGTACAGGGGGTTGATAAGATCCTGCCTGTGGATGTGTATGTGCCCGGGTGTCCTCCCCGCCCCGATGCATTCATGCAGGGTTTGGTGCTGCTCAGGGATTCTGTCAGCAAAGAACGCAGGCCGTTGAGTTGGGTAGCCGGCCCCCAGGAGATCATCAAACCTCCAAAAACCTCACAGCGTGATCTGAACAGGGAGGCCCATACAGGTATCACCCTCCTCCGCCCTACCGACGAAGGATATGAGAAAGGGATCAGATAACTGCAGATGGATTGCCAGTTAAAGGGATAATCGTACAAAGAAAAACAACATACATGCTTCCCATCACAGAAGAAATATTCAGGGCATATGCAACCGATGGGTTTATCATCCAAAAAACCATGGATGACATTCCCACTGTCTGGGTTTCCCCCTCAAAACTGAAAGAGGTGCTTCATTTTGTAAAGAATAAAGTCAGTGATCCGTACAGGATGCTCCAGAGCATCACCGCCATTGACGAACGCCAGCGCAGGTTCAGGGAAGGGCAGCCCGAAAGTGATTTCACCGTCGTGTACCATGTATTCTCTTTTAACAGGAACCAGTACCTTCGTTTAAAGGTGGCACTGAAGGGTGAATACCCCTCCATACCCAGCATCTGCAGTATGTGGATGAATGCCAACTGGTATGAAAGAGAGGTTTACGATATGTTCGGTATCAGGTTCGAGGGCCATCCTCATCTGACACGTCTGATGATGCCCGTTAGCTGGCAAGGCCATCCTCTGAGGAAAGAACATCCTGCGAGGGCTACTGAAATGGGGGTATACAACCTCACTCCTGAACTTCAGGACAGAGAACTGAATGCCCTGACCTTTAATCCTGAGGAATGGGGGATGAAACCTTCAGAGGGCGACACAGAGTACATGTTCCTGAATATCGGTCCACAGCACCCGGGAACTCATGGGGTGCTCCGTGTGATCACACAGCTGGAGGGAGAAGAGATTGTGGACCTGGTGCCTGAAATCGGATACCACCACCGTGGTGCTGAAAAGATGGCAGAAAGGCAGACCTGGCATTCCTATATTCCCTATACCGACCGCATCGATTACCTGAGCGGGGTGATCAACAACATGGCCTACCTCCTGCCTGCAGAAAAGCTGGCAGGGATTGTAGTCCCCGACAGAGCAAAGGTGATCCGCATTATGCTGATGGAATTATTCCGCATCTCCAGTCACCTGGTTTGGTACGGAACCTTTGCACAGGATATCGGTCAGCTTTCACCGGTGTTCTACATGTTCACCGACCGTGAAAGGGTGCTGGAAATCGTGGAAGCTATAACGGGAGCCAGAATGCACCCGAGTTGGTTCCGGCTTGGGGGTACGGCCATGGACCTTCCCAAGGGCTGGGAAAAGATGGTTTCGGACTTTGTGGCGTACTTCCCGAAGCGGCTGAAAGAATATGACAATCTGGTGATGAAGAACGGGATTATCAAAGCCCGTACAAAAGGCATCGGGATCTTCACCACTGAAGAGGCTATCGAATGGGGAGCCACCGGCTCCAACCTCAGGGCAACGGGTTTTGAGCATGACTTCAGAAAAGCCACGCCTTACAGCGGCTATGATCAGTTCGAATTTGAAATACCGGTAGGAGCCAACGGCGACTGTTATGATCGCGGAATGGTACGAATAGAAGAGATGCGCCAGAGCCTGAGGATCATTGAACAGTGCCTCCATAACATGCCGGCGGGCCCGTACAAAGCTGACCACCCGCTGACAACCCCACCGCCCAAGAATGCCACAATGCATGATATTGAGACCCTCATCCACCACTTTGTAAAGGTGACCTGGGGCCCGGTCATGCCCGCAGGAGAAGCCATGATTCCCATTGAATCGTCAAAGGGCAACTATGGCTATTACCTGGTGAGTGACCATCATACCAATATTTACAGGAATTATATCCGGACCCCGTCATTCGCCCATATGCAGATGCTTCCCTTTATCTCGAAAGGATACAGCGTGGCTGATCTGCTCGCCAATCTGGGCGCAATGGACTTTGTACTCGCTGATATTGATAAATGATTCCAAAGGAAATTGATAACCATACCACTGAGAATACAATGTTGACAGCAGAGGAAATCCATGAAATAAACGAAGAAATCGGGATGTACCCATACAGACAGGCAGCCTGCATCGAAGCTTTAAAGGTAGTGCAGAAGTACCGTCGGTGGGTTTCAGACGAAAGCATTGAAGATATTGCAGCGCATTTGGAAATGTCGGCTGCTGAAGTGGACAGCGTTGCCACTTTTTACAACCTCATCTACCGGAAACCGGTAGGCAAATATGTGATACTTGTATGTGACAGCGTGAGTTGCTACATTATGGGTGCCGAAACCATGCTGGATCACCTGCAGAACAAGCTTGGCATCGGCCTCGGACAAACCACAGCTGACGATCGGTTCACGCTCCTGACAGTACCCTGTCTGGGCACTTGTGATCATGCCCCGGCAATGATGGTTGGCCGGGACCTGCACCGTGATCTCACTCCTGGAAAAATTGACGCAATCCTGGCGGCCTGCCCATGAAAAGCATGAAAATGATCGCTGTAAAAGAATGATATACAATCAGATAACTTTCTCAAAGAAACATGGAGAGACCACTAACCAAGAACATACGCACCGACGGGCAGCCGGTATTCCTGAAAGAATATGAATCTCAAGGGGGATATAAAGCGCTGCCGAAGGCCCTGAAGCTGCAACCGGATGAAGTTATTGAACTGGTCAAAAAATCGAACCTGAAAGGGAGGGGGGGAGCCGGGTTCAATACCGGCCTGAAATGGAGTTTTGTGCCCAAAAAAGGTGATTTCCGGCACAAGTACCTGGTGGCCAACGGTGACGAAATGGAACCCGGGACTTACAAGGACAGGCTCCTGATAGAAGGCGACCCGCACCAGCTGATCGAAGGGATGATTTTAAGTTCATGGGCCATCCAGGCCGATGAAGGGTTCATTTTCATCCGCGGGGAGTATACCTATGCTGCCGAAGTGATGTCCAAAGCCCTGGCTGAAGCCAAAGCCGCTGGTTACCTTGGCAACGACATCCTCCGGTCGGGTTTTAACTTCAATTTGCATCTTCATACAAGTGTAGGCAGATACATCTGTGGCGAAGAGACTGCACTTCTGAATTCGCTGGAAGGGAAACGTGCCAATCCGCGAACAAAACCACCCTTCCCGCAGGTCAGCGGACTGTTTGGACAGCCCACCATTGTTAACAACATCGAAACCCTATGTAACATACCCCATATCATCAACAACGGGGCTGAATGGTTCAACCAGCTCAGCCTGACCCCGGGTGATGGTGGCACGAAGCTGTTCGGAGCTTCGGGGAAGGTGAAAAAGCCCGGTGTATGGGAGCTTCCGTTCGGGATTCCCATGCGCCAGATTATTGAAGAAAATGCAGGTGGCATGCGTGACGGATTGAAATTCAGAGGCTGCCTACCGGGAGGTGCCTCGACGGATTTTTTAACTGAGCAGCATCTGGATCTGAAGATGGACTATAACTCGGTAGCAGCAGCCGGCAGCCGGCTAGCGACAGGGCTGATGATTGTCCTGGATGACAAAACCTGCCCGGTGGGAATGGTGCTGAATATGATCCACTTTTTTGCCCAGGAGTCATGCGGATGGTGCACCCCCTGTCGGGAAGGGCTGCCCTGGACAGAAAAAATTCTCCGGAAAATTGAAGATGGCCGGGGTGAGATGAATGATCTGGATCAACTCGAATCGATGGTTCGGTTTATGGGACCCGGCAACACCTTCTGCGCTCTTGCACCCGGAGCAACAGCCCCGCTGGGAAGTGCCCTGAAATACTTTAGGGACGATTTTATAACGCACATAAGGGATAAAAAATGTTCATGGAAATAGATTAAGATGGCAAAAATAATTTTAAACGGGAAAGAGGTTGAGGCAGATGCCGGAAAAAACCTGCTGGAGGTCATCCTATCATCGGGAGAGGATTTGCCATATTTCTGCTGGCATCCAAAGATGGGATCGGTGGGCGCATGCCGGCAATGCGCAGTGGTTCGCTATAAAGATGAAAATGACACCACAGGCCGCATTGTAATGGCATGCATGGAGCCTGCCTCTGATGGGTCTGTGATCTCTACAAATGCACCGGCAGCCACGGAGTTCAGGGCCAGAATCATTGAATCCCTGATGACCAATCATCCCCATGATTGTCCGGTATGCGACGAGGGGGGGGAATGCCATCTGCAGGATATGACCGTCATGTCAGGGCATCAGGTGCGCAGATACGAATTTGGAAAGAGAACCCATAATAATCAGTACCTCGGACCTTTCATCAACCATGAGATGAACCGATGCATCCAGTGCTACCGTTGTGTGCGGTTTTACAGGGATTATGCCGGCGGTACAGACCTCAATGTATTTTCATCGAGGAATAAAGTCTATTTTGGCCGCGCAGCCGAAGGTGCCCTGGAGAGCGAATTCAGCGGAAACCTGGTGGAAATCTGCCCGACAGGGGTTTTTACCGACAAGACCTTCATGGATCATCCCACGCGTAAATGGGATCTTACTGCTGCTCCCTCCATCTGCCACCATTGCTCCGTTGGCTGCAACACCATAGCCACCGAAAGATACGGTATAGTGCGCCGTATTTACAGCAGATACAACGGAGAGGTAAACAACTACTTCCTGTGTGACAGGGGCCGGTTTGGATATGAATTTACAAATTCGGACAAACGTATCCGTGCATTCAAAATTCCGGGCACCACTGAGCCTGCAGGTCATGAGGAGGCTATGCAATATCTTGCAAAAGCTTTAAAAGGAAAATCTGTTGCTGCTGTCGGTTCTCCCCGTGCCTCTCTGGAAACAAATTTTGCCCTGAAGCAACTTGTGGGTGACAGCCATTTTTCACTGGGCATGAACACCCATGACCTGGAGGTTGCTCAACTTGCATTTGACATTGTTTCCAGTGGAAAAATCAAAGTGCCTTCCCTTAAGGAGATTGAGCAGTGCGATTCCGTGTTCATTCTTGGAGAGGATCTGACCCAAACGGCTCCCATGATGGCACTTTCAGTCAGGCAGTCCATCAGGAATCAGGTGAAACCCATGGCTTCCCAGGCCGGAATACCCAACTGGAATGAGGCTCCTGTTCGTCAGATCCTACAAAAGGATCACGGCCCTCTGCATATTGCAGCCACCATGGCTACACGGCTTGATGATGTTGCAACCTCGACCTTTTTCAATGCTCCCGCAGAAATTGCGCGCCTTGGTTACGCCGTTGCCCATTTTATCAATCAGAGGCTCAGGCTTCCGGATGGAATGGAAAAGAGAGCCCTGGATCTGGCACAAAGGATCGCAAAAGACCTTATGGCCAGCGACAAGCCATTGATTATCAGTGGCGTTCATTCCAAAAGCAAGGAGGTGATCATGGCCTCCGCCGATGTGGCGCTGGCATTGTCCGAAGCAGGAAAAGCAGTCAGTCTGAGCCTGACCTTTGAAGAATGCAATACTGCCGGGCTACTGATGCTCGGAGGCTCCGGCCTTGAAGACCTTCCTGCCGCAGATGTACTGATTGTGCAGGAAAACGACCTCTTCAGGCGCATGAGTGCAGACAAAGCTGAAAAGATGCTTGCAAGCTATGGATTGGTGATTGCCATCGATCATATTGCCTCACATACCACCAGCAATGCGCAGGTGGTGATTCCAGTGGGATCATTTGCGGAATCGGACGGCACCCTGGTGAGCCAGGAGGGTCGTGCCCAGCGTTTCTATCAGGTTTTTATGCCCGAAGGTGATACTCCTGAACCATGGAGAAGGCTGGCCGAAATTTCCATGCTGATGGGTAAGCCCTTTCAAGCACATGATTTCCATGAGTTCACATCATGGCTTGCAAAAAGCAACCCTGAATTCACGGGTATCGATACCATGGCCCCTCCTCCCGACTTCAGGATGCTGAACCAAAGAATCCCAAGAGAGTTTCACCGTTTCAGCGGCCGTACCTCCATGAAGGCTCACCGGAATATCCACGAACAAAAACCGCCCGAAGATCCCGATTCCCCGTTGTCATTTACCATGGAAGGGTACCAGGGTCATCCGGACCCATCCCTGATTACAGGATATTGGGCGCCGGGCTGGAATTCCGTGCAGGCGATCAATAAATACCAGATCGAAGTGGGCGGCCCGCTCCACGGAGGAGACCCCGGATTGCGCCTGTTTGACCAGACGGGTGGTCAGCTGTCATACTACCAGGACATCCCGCAGCCATTGGCAGCCTCCGTCAATGGATGGACCATGATTCCTGTGTATCACATTTTCGGATCCGAGGAATTGAGCAGGAAGTCACCCCCGGTAAAGGAAAAGGCGGAGTCAGCAGGTTTGTTCCTGAACCCTGCCACAGCAGCTGAAGCAGGAATCAAAGAGGGTGACCGGGTCATCGTTCAGATCGGCGCACAACCCGCTTCTCTTGAGGTAAAATACACAGAATCACTTGGAAAAGGTTTTGCAGGTGTCCCCATGGGGTATTGCGGTGTCAATCCTGAAATTGCATTCATCAAATATCAAAAAGAAAAATAAGGTATGAGTGAGACATGGACCTACATACTGGTCATTGCCGGTGTGATCCTGGCAGCCCTGACCATTGCAGCCGGTAATATTTTCATCGAGAGGAGGCTGCTATCATTATGGCAGGACCGGCTGGGGCCCAACAGGGTCGGACCTTTCGGCATCCTGCAGGTTGTAGCCGATGTGGTGAAGATCTTTACGAAGGAGGACTGGGTTCCGCGCTTTGCAGACCGGGGCATTTTCATCCTGTCACCAACAATCGTCATGATTACCACCATGATTGTCTTTGCCATAATACCCCTTTCCCCCGGTATCGTGGTGGCAGATCTGAATATAGGCCTGCTCTTTTTCTTTGGTTTCTCCTCCCTTGGGGCCTACAGTCTGGTGCTGGCCGGGTGGTCTTCCAATAACAAGTATGCGCTGCTGGGGGCAATGAGGGGAGCTTCCCAGATGTTGAGTTACGAGGTTTTTATGGGATTATCGCTGATGGGTGTGGTGATGATGACCGGTTCTTTCAGCATGGTTGACATCGTGGAGGCTCAAAAAAACACATGGTTCATTGTCCCCCAGTTCGTAGGTTTCCTGATCTTTCTCATTGCAGGACTGGCAGAATCCCACAGGATCCCCTTTGATATCCCTGAATCGGAAAGCGAACTTGTGGCCGGATTCCACTCAGAATATTCAGGAATGAAGTTCGGGATGTTCTTTGTCGGCGAATATCTTGGCATCACACTGATTTCCGCACTAACCGCCACCTTGTTTCTCGGAGGATGGAACGGGCCGGCATTCCTTCCTCCCATCGCCTGGCTGTTAATCAAAGTCTTCGGGATGATTGCCTTTATCATCCTCCTCCGTGCTGCATTGCCCAGACCCCGGTACGATCAGCTGCTGGGTTTCGGGTGGAAGATCCTCCTGCCGCTCTCGCTCCTGAACCTGCTTATCACCGGAGCCATCATTCTAAGTACATAACAGAAAAAAGAAATACAAATCATGTACAGTCATCTCAGAAGCATCGCTTTAGCCCTTAAGCATACCTTCGCCAAAAGGGAAACGATCGAATACCCTGACAAGAAAGTAAACCTGGCGGCAAGATACCGCGGAAGGATTGTGCTGACGCGCGACCCGGACGGGATGGAGCGCTGTGTGGGCTGTTATCTGTGTGCAGCCGCCTGCCCGGTAGATTGTATCTCCCTGCAGGCTACCCATGATGAAGATGGCAGGAGGTACCCGGAGTTTTTCCGTATCAATTTCTCCCGCTGCATATTTTGCGGTTATTGCGAAGAGGCCTGTCCTACCTATGCCATTCAGCTCATCCCCGATTATGAAATCGGTGAGTATAACAGAAACAATCTGGTGTATGAAAAGGATGACCTGCTCATTTCAGGGGAAGGAAAACAGCACGGTTACAATTTTTACCGGGTTTCAGGCATGTCAATCGGAGGCAAGGACAAAGGACAGGCTGAAAATGAACTGGCTCCTGTTGATGTCAGGGACCTGATGCCCTGAAAAGTGTATTAATTAGGAATCAAGTAAACCGATGAAATTATGTTGATAGCTTTTTACATAGCAGGGGTTATAGCAGTGGTGTCGACCATCATGGCTGTTACCCGTTCGAATGCTGTTCATGCTCTGCTTTATCTGATCGTATCCTTCCTGGCAGCAGCGGTGGTGCTTTTTGTTCTGGGGGCACATTTTGCGGCGGCACTGGAGGTGATCGTGTATGCAGGGGCCATCATGGTTCTTTTTGTTTTTGTGATCATGATGCTGAATATCGGCGGTGAAACCGAAAAGGCCAAAGAGCGATGGCTTGTTCCGAAAAGATGGATCGGGCCTGCACTGATGGCTGCTATCCTTTTTGCCATATTATCCTATGCGATCCTGAACCAGCCAGTCGCAACGGCTTCCCTGAGTATTGTTGAACCCAAAACAGTAGGTATTTCCCTGTATACACAGTATCTGCTGGGGGTGGAAATAGCAGCTGTAATGCTCATGGCAGGTATTATCGGAGCGTTTCACCTCGGTTATACGAAAAGAAAAAGCAAACACAGATTTCTGAAAGGAGAATAACATGATGGAGCAGATACCCGTTGAACAAAGCCTTTTACTGGCAGCCCTGCTTTTTGGCATTGGGCTGGTGGGTGTGTTGATCAGGAAAAATATGATCCTGATGATGATGTCTGTTGAAATTATGCTCAATGCGGCAGGAATGGCTTTCATTATCGCCGGTTCCCGATGGGCACAGCCTGACGGCCAGGTGATGTTCATTTTCATCCTCACCATGGCTGCGGCAGAAGTCGCTGTCGGCCTCGCCCTCATCCTGAAACTTTTCCATCTGCAGAAATCCATTGACGCGGACGAAATGACGCAGATGAATGATATCACAGAAGCTTCGGAATCAAATTAAAAATCAAATAATTACCTTATGATGCGTTATTTATGGTTAGTTCCTGTGATGCCGTTGCTGGGTTTCCTGGTACTTGCCTTTTTCGGCAGGAATCTCAGGAAAAGCATCATTACCCTGATTGGAACAGGAACCGTCGGGTTGTCAGCATTACTTGTAATACTCATAGGTATTGAGTTTCTGACCTCCCCTCCGGCCGGGAATGCGTTTACCCTGAAGCTATGGACGTGGATGAGTTCCGGCGGACTTTCCCCCTCCATTGCATTCTATCTGGATGGGTTGTCCCTGGCCTTCATCTTTGTAGTTACTTTTGTGGGTTTCCTGATCCACGTGTACTCATCCGAGTATATGCGTGATGACGAGGGGTTTGCCCGTTTTCTGGCATTCATGAATCTCTTTGTCAGTGCTATGCTGATTCTTGTGCTTGCCGACAACCTTGCGTTGATGTATCTGGGTTGGGAAGGTGTCGGACTTTGCAGCTTCCTTCTAATCGGTTTCTGGTATAAGGAATCGGCCAATGCTGCAGCCGCCAGAAAAGCCTTTATCGTAACACGTGTCGGAGATACGGCCATGGCGCTCGGGTTATTTCTTCTCATCACGGAATTCAACACACTGGATATCAGAAGTATCCTTGAGACTGCTCCTGCCCATTGGACCCCTGGTTCGGCTAAGGTTGTTTGGATTGCGTTTCTGTTACTTGGTGGTGCGGTCGGCAAATCGGCCCAGCTTCCTTTACAGACCTGGTTACCTGATGCAATGGCAGGTCCATCGCCTGTTAGCGCATTGATCCATGCAGCCACGATGGTTACTGCCGGTGTATATCTGATTGCCCGGAACCATGTTGTATTTGAACTCGCACCCATCGCCATGAAAACCGTAGCCATCGTGGGAGCCTCCACCCTGCTGATCGCCGGATTTGCAGCTGTCGTGCAGTATGATATCAAAAGGGTACTGGCCTATTCCACCATCAGTCAGATCGGTTATATGTTTCTTGCACTGGGTGTGGGTGCCTGGTCGGCCGGTATTTTCCATTTCATGATCCATGCCTTCTTCAAAGCCCTGCTGTTCCTTGGTGCAGGAGCCGTGATTCATGCACTGCATCACGAACAAAATATTTTCAAGATGGGTGGCCTCCGGAAAGAGATGCCAGTCATTTTCTGGACCTTTCTTGCAGGTTCCGGTGCACTTGCAGCGCTCCCCCTGGTTACCGCAGGTTTTTACAGCAAAGATGCAATCCTCTGGTACTCCTGGTCATCCGAAAAAGGGAGTCTTTTTCTGTGGGCTGCAGCCTTCCTTGGAGCCTTTATCACCTCCATCTACACCTTCAGGATGGTGTTTATCACCTTCTGGGGTAAAATGAAGACCCACATCCACCTCAGGCCCGGAAGAGCGATGCTGATTCCGCTGGTGGTGCTTGCGGTACTTTCCATCATCGGAGGGTTTCTGGAAACACCCCATAACCTGGGACACATTACCCTGTTTTCAGGGATGTTGTCCGGTGTGCTTCCTGAAGTCCACATCCTCCACAGCGGAGCTGAATCCACAGAGCTTATTCTTCAGGTCCTTACTGCGTTAACCGGCTTCTTCGGAATATACCTGGCATGGCATTTCTGGATGAAAAAACCGGGGTTCCTTTTCAGGCTAAAGCAAACCCGGGCGGGAGCCGCCCTCCACCATTGGTGGTTAACAGGCTGGGGCTTCGACTGGGTTTACGATCTGCTGATTATCCGTCCTTTCACCTGGTTATCCAATATCAACAAGAATGATATTGTTGATTACATCAGCATAGCTCCTTCCAACCTGGTGGTATGGCTCCACAACCTCACCAGGAGGAGTCAGAACGGTAACCTGCGGTGGTATGCCGCAGGCATAGCTTTAGGTTTGATCATTACACTAACCATCGCACTATTCTTATGATAATCATCAATCTGATCGGAATTTTGATGCTGGGTGGAACCGCCGCATGGATTGGCAGCAGATTCCACCCGCATGCGGCCAGGAGTATTTCGCTGGTTTCTGTTTCGCTTGCATTCCTGCTGATACTTGGATATCTGGCGAATAACCTTTCCACTATCGGCGTAACTTCTCCGGGGGCATGGCTGGAGGAGGTCCGCTTTTCATGGATACCCGCATTCGGCATCAGCGTCCATTTTGCCATGGATGGATTAAGCCTTGTTATGATCCTTCTTACCCTGTTCCTCGGCGTGCTCTCCGTTCTGGTGTCATGGAAGGAGATCACGGACCGGAAGGGCTTTTATTACTTCAACCTCTTGTGGATCCTTGCAGGTATTATCGGGGTCTTTACGGCACTGGACCTCTTTCTGTTCTATTTCTTCTGGGAGATCATGCTCATCCCAATGTACTTTCTCATCGGGATATGGGGGCATGAAAAAAGGGTGTATGCAGCCTATAAATTTTTCATCTATACGCAGGCAAGTGGTTTGCTCATGTTTCTTGCGATCCTGAGCCTCTATTTTATCCATGGCAGAAACACAGGGATTTACTCATTTGATTATACTGACCTGTTGGGGACCCAGTTTGATCCAAAAACCGGCCTTCTCCTGATGGGAGGCTTTCTGATGGCTTTCAGCGTTAAGCTTCCGGTGGTGCCGTTGCACAACTGGCTGCCAGATGCCCATACCCAGGCGCCCACGGCAGGCAGCCTTATCCTTGCCGGACTTCTTCTTAAAACCGGAGCCTACGGTATCATCAGGTTTGCCATTCCTCTGTTCCCGCAGGCTGCGCATACCTTTGCCCCGGCAGGGATGATCCTGGGAGCTATAGGGATCATTTACGGTGCTAAACTCGCCTTCTCCCAAACCGACCTGAAAAGACTGGTAGCCTACACCAGCGTCAGCCATATGGGCTTTGTCATGCTTGGGGTATTTGCATTCAATCAGCTGGCTTACCAGGGAGTTGTGATGCAGATGGTAACCCACGGAATCAGTACAGGAGCTCTGTTTATCCTGGTGGGCTTTATGTACGAACGTGCCCATACACGCGATATCAACAGCTTCGGAGGGCTCTGGGCTACGGTCCCGAAACTTGCCAGTATGATGCTCATTTTCGCACTTGCCTCCCTCGGACTCCCCGGCCTGGGTAACTTCATCGCTGAATTCCTGGTGCTTTCAGGATCATTCCAGGCCAATATGATTATCACTGCTATTGCTTCCATCGGACTTGTTCTCGGCACAGTGTACTCTCTGCGCATCTTCCAGCGGGTATTTCAGGGACCTAAAAACAAGGAGTGGAATTTCAGTGATCTATCCTGGCGCGAAGTGATCATCATTGGCTCCCTGGTAATGGTGATTCTTTGGCTCGGCCTGTATCCGCAACCGGTGATGGATGCTGTAAAACCTGTCATCACTGCAGTGCTCGGCAACCTGTAAACCATTTGTTACAAACTTATCTCTGGATTAAATGACACAACCCACCATGAATAATCTGATAACCTCCGGTGAATTGCTGCAGCTCCTTCCCTTTATCACAATGCTGGCAGGACCTGTTTTGATGATTTTTTTGATTTCAATCCGGCGCAATCACACTTTTACCTGGATCCTTACCCTTCTGAGCTTTGCCCTGACCCTTGCCTTTGCGGTGTATCTGATGGACAAAGAGCCCTATGTTAGTCCCCTGCTAACCATTGACCGCTTTTCGCTTCTCTATACAGGCATGTTTGCTTCAGCCGGATTCCTGGTGACACTGCTGGCAAAGAGATACCTGGATAACCTATCGGAACGGCGGGAGGAATTTTACCTGCTGTTGTTGTTTGCCACTTTGGGCTCTTCCCTGATGGTTTCATCCAACGGTTTTGCATCCCTGTTCCTGAGCCTGGAGTTGCTTGGAATTTCCCTTTATGCGCTTATCAGCTATATCCATCGCAGCGGCAAAGCCATTGAAGCCGGGTTGAAATATCTGATCCTTGCTGCCCTGTCTTCAGCTGTTCTCATTTTTGGGGTAGCCCTGGTTTACTATGAAACCGGGGGCCTCAGCTACAGTTCCATCGGGACCTACCTCAGCCAGCATACCTTTTCCCCCCTGCTGGTCGCGGGAATCGGGATGATCATTGCAGGAGCAGGTTTCAAACTCTCACTGGTCCCCTTTCACTGGTGGACCTCCGACGTCTATCAGGGTTCCAATGCCCCGGTGACTGCCTTTATCGCAACCGTTTCCAAGGGGGGTATGGTGGGTGCACTAATCAGATTTTTTACCATGATCCATGGCACTGAATACCAGCAGGTTGTACTTGTGCTGACAATACTTGCAGCCGCATCCATGCTTATCGGGAATATTCTGGCGGTCCGGCAAAATAACCTGAAAAGGCTGCTTGCCTATTCCTCCATCGCACACCTGGGTTATCTGATGATCTCCCTGATCGCGTTTGGTGACGGCGGGACACAGGCAGCCACATTCTATCTCTATGCCTATTTTGCCACTACCCTGGGGGCTTTTGGGGTAATCTCCATCCTCTCCGATTCGCAGGGTGAGGCCGAAGAACTTGAGAAATACAAAGGGCTTTTCTGGAAGAAACCAGTACTGGCGGCATTTTTGGCCCTTATCATGTTTTCACTTGCCGGAATCCCGCTGACAGCTGGATTTGCAGGTAAATTTTTTGTGGCGCTTTCGGGAGTAAAAGCTGACCTCTGGCTGCTACTGATCTTCCTGGCTGTGAACAGTGTTATCGGGGTATATTATTATCTAAGGGTTGTGGTTATGATGTTTTCAGCTCCGAAGGAGAAAACCCCTGCATCAGATAACTCCTCCACTTTTTCAGCTGGTTACATAGTTCTGGGTTTGCTGGCCATCATCATCATCTATCTGGGTATTTCCCCTAACGGGATCCTCAGCCTGATCGGCAGTGCCGTAATCCTTCCATAAATAAATCAGTAACTTGTTTTCGTCAGGTACCCGTAAGAATTCCTGTAATGAAAAGGGTTGCCCACAGCAGGCTTGCTATGCCGTTGGTGGTGAAAAAACTGATATTGACCCGGGAGAGATCCCGGGGAGAAATGATCAGGTGCTGGTAGAGCAACAACAATCCAAAAAGGGAGGTTCCGATTATGCCGGTTTTTCCTGCGCCGGACAGGATGGTCACAGCCACAAGGAAACCAAAGCTGGCTGCATGCAGCAGTGAGGAAACCTGCAGGGACCGTTTCTTTCCGATGGTTGCCGGGATGGAATGCAGCCTGGAGTCTTTGTCGAATTCTTCATCCTGGAGTGCATAGATGATGTCAAAACCTGATACCCAAAAGAGGACAGAAAAAGAGAGGAGTACAGGAACAGGATGAAATGTACCGGTAACGGCCAGCCAGGCTCCAAGGGGGGCCAGAGAGAGGCCTACCCCGAGGATCAGATGGCAGAGTGCCGTAAAACGTTTGGTGAGGCTGTAGCCGAGGATCACCGCCAGGGCAACCGGGCTCAGGGCAAAACACAAAGGGTTGATCATGAATGCGGCTCCCATGAACAGGAGGCTGTTGAGAGCCACAAACACCAGCACAGCGCGGGCCCGGAGGATCCCCGCGGGAATTTCGCGTTTGAGCGTACGTGGATTCTTCCTGTCAATCTCCCTGTCGATATACCGGTTGAAAGCCATGGCGGCATTGCGCGCGAACACCATGGCAGCCACAACCAGAACCAGAAGCCTCCAGCTCAGGGGGTTTTCTGTTTCCTGCAAAGCCATAAAAAAGGAGGCCAGCGCAAAAGGCATGGCAAAAAGTGTATGGCTGAATTTTACCAGCCTGAGGTAGTTCCCGATCATGTTGCAGCGGCATGGGGTATCTCCTGCAAACCTACCGGATTTTTTCAAACGGTGCAATAATAAGGCATACTTTTGCATTATGAATTCTGTGCAAAAATTCATCTCCAGACTATTCTTCAACGTATCCGCTGACAGATCGGGGAATGCCTTTCCGCCGGAGCTGCAGAAAGCCCTGAAAAAGAGCCCCCATGCCGGAGAGAGGTGTGATGAAGCGATACTTCGCGTAAGGGGGCTGCGGAGCGCTCTGATGAAAGACCACACTGAGATAACAGTAAACGACCTGGGGGCCGGACCGGGTGAACGACTGGTTTCAAAGCGAAAGATCAGCAACATTGCCCGGAAATCGACCCAGCCAGAGAAATACTCCCGGTTGCAGTACCGGCTTATGCAACTCACCAGACCCTCAACCGTACTGGAACTGGGTACCTCACTCGGACTAACCACTGCTTTACTCTCCATGGCGCATCCTGAAGCAAGGATCATCACCATTGAAGGATGCGAAAACACAGCCCGTCTGGCGCAGAAAAACTTTAGCACCCTTGGCGTCAGCGATGCTGTCGTGCAGGTCACAGGCCCTTTCGAAGAGGTGCTGGATGGCGTTCTGTCACTGTATCATCCGATCGATTATATCTTTTTCGACGGGAACCACCGGATGGCACCCACCCTGAACTATTTCCTGAAATCCCTCAACCATATCTCCGACAAAGCGGTAATGGTTTTTGACGATATCCGCTGGTCGGACCAGATGGAATCAGCCTGGGACGAGATACTGAAGCATCCCCGCATCCGATGTTCAGTGGACCTTTTCGGGATGGGGATTCTGTTCTTCGATCAAACGATGCCTGAAGGCAGGCATAAAATACGGTACTGACACGCCAGACAATGAATGAAGTAATCCAGACCAACGAAATCAGGAAATTCTACAAGGTGGGTTCCCAGGTGGTTAAGGCGCTGCAGTCGGTTACTGTCAGCATCTTTCCCAATGAATACGTGGCCCTGATGGGAGCATCCGGGAGTGGAAAATCTACCCTGATGAATATTCTGGGTTGCCTCGACTCCCCAACCGGTGGCACCTATATGCTGAATGGACGTGACGTGAGCCGGCTCACCGACAACCGCCTGGCTGAGATCCGGAACCGGGAAATCGGATTTGTGTTTCAGACTTTCAACCTGTTGCCCCGCAATTCAGCGCTGGAGAATGTGATGCTTCCCCTGATCTATGCAGGTTATGGGAAAGCAGACAGGCAGCGTATGGCCATGGATGCACTGGATAAGGTTCAGCTTACCGACAGAGTTGCCCACAAACCCAATGAACTGAGCGGCGGACAGCGCCAACGGGTTGCCATTGCCCGGGCGCTGGTAAACAAACCCTCCATCATTCTGGCCGACGAACCGACAGGTAACCTCGACTCAAAGGTGAGCCTGGAGATCATGGGGCTGTTTGAAGATATCCATGCGGCAGGAAATACCATCATTGTAGTTACCCATGAAGAAGAGATTGCACGGCATGCCCACAGGATCATCCGGTTAAAGGACGGACTTGTGGAGTCGGACCAGATCAATCCGGATATCAGAAAAGTATCTGACATACAAAACAAAACGCTTAAATAAACAACGCCCCTGTTTGGTTGTTACCTCTGTGAAACCTCAGGAGAAATCCTTAAAGCGTAAAAACATGAAGATATATACCAAAACCGGTGATCAGGGAGAAACCTCGCTGATCGGCGGCAAGCGTGTTGCCAAAGACCATCCCCGCATTGAGGCATACGGCGACATGGATGAGCTGAAATGCTGGATCGGACTGATCCGGGATCACGAAGAGGATATCCGCATTAAAAAAATCCTCCTCGATATTCAGGACCGGCTCTTCAGCATTGAGTCACATCTGGCTGCCGAAAATCCTTCCGCAGCCACCCACCTTCCCCCCGTCAGTGCAGATCATGCAAAAATTCTTGAGCAGGAGATCGATCTGATGAACGAAGCACTCCCGTCACTCAGTTCCTTCATCCTGCCAGGTGGACATGCCACTGCCTCCCTGTGCCATGTGGCACGCACCATCTGCCGCAGGGTCGAACGCAGGGTAATTGCACTGCACAGATCAGAACCGGTAAATCCGGTCATCCTGGAATACATTAACAGGCTGTCTGACTACCTGTTTGTACTGGCCAGATTTATCACATATACTTACGGAGGAACTGAAACACCCTGGTTGCCAAAGCGTTAGATTATTTTTTATAAAACTTGACTTTTCTGTTTATTGCGTTATTTTTGCACAAAAAACACAGCCTTATGTATTGGACCCTTGAACTTGCATCAAAGCTGGAAGATGCACCCTGGCCGGCCACCAAAGAAGAGCTTATCGACTACGCGCTCAGGTCAGGTGCCCCGATGGAGGTGATTGAAAACCTCCGGGAGATAGAAGATGAGGGGGAGATTTATGAAAGCATCGAGGATATATGGCCCGATTATCCCACCAAAGAAGATTTCTTCTTCCACGAAGATGAATATTAAGCCGGCATACCGGTTAATGAACAGGCCGACATTTTTTGCCGGCCTTTTTTATCTCCTGCTCCTCTGGGTCATCACCGGCTCCGGGTGTCTGGTGGAAAAGCACCATGCTGAAACCCGTCAGGAGCCATCCATGCATTCCGATAGTGACTCAATCCATCGGAAAAAAAGCTATCAAAGCATCCGTTTCGAAGGGCTTTCACGGTCGGAGGCTGCCCGGAGGTTGGTCCCGTATCTGAGAAAATACAGAAACAAACGGCCTGATCCTTTTTGCCGCGATACCCTGTGCTACCAGCAATTTCAAAGTGCATCCGGATCCCCGGACATTATTGCTGATACCACTGTGAAAGTATCCATTGCTTTTCTGGGCGATATCATGTGGACAGGGACCCCTCATCCATCCCTGCTTTCACCAGAATTGCAGGCTTTTCTTTCCCGCCATGACCTTGTGGTCGGCAACCTTGAAACACCGCTGGACACCTTGCGGCGTGTAAAATCACTGCTGCCCGATCACATGCGGTACAACAGCAGCGGAAAACTGTCCGATGCCTTCTGGGATGTTGCCGGTAACAGAAATATGCTCACACTGGTATCGCTGGCAAACAACCATGCCCTGGATATGGGAGGGGCAGGGTTACTCAGAACCTTTCAGGTACTGGAAGCGCGAAACATCGCTTATGTGGGTGCCTGCCGCAAAGACTCCGCAGGCATTGATTATCAAATACTTGAAAGAAATGGCTTCAGACTTGGCTTTTGTGCAGCCACCTGGGGGCTGAATCAGCTTTTCGCCAGGGATACCATACTGGTGCAGGTACACCGGGTGGGCGGTATTGCCCCGCCGGGAGAGGGGCCTCTGGACATTTCGGAAACCAGGGAGCAACTGCACAGGATGGAGCAGGAAGGGGTGGATCTGAAAATCGTGCTGATGCATTGGGGCTACGAGTATGAATATTACCCGGACTCTTTGATCTGCAGGATGGCTGTTGAACTGGTGCAGGCCGGAGCGGACCTTGTAATCGGGCATCATCCGCATGTGGTTCAGCCGTTTGAGGTGGTGTATCTGAACGGATATCCGGGTTTTGGGTCAGACAGCTCAGCCCCATGCCCCCGGCGCCTCACCGATCCCCGGGGAATCCCCCGGAAAGCCCTGATTTGCTACTCCCTGGGCAACTTTCTGTCACGGATGTATACCCCTGCATGCCAAACGGGGGTTGTGGTACCGGTAACAATCCGGAGAGACCCCAAGACCGGGCGTGCAGACTGGAGCCTTTCCCCTGCAAGGAAGGTAAACAACAAGGTTCCCATCCTCCCCGGGAAGAAACATCAGGTGAAACTAAGCCTTCGGGATTAACACGATGCTGTGAACAAATTGCATCAGACCAGCTCTTTTCGGGGCAGGTTATCCCGGCAAAATGGTGTATATTTGCGTATCCGGTGAAGAAGTCATCAGCCTAAAGTGGTTAGGTATTGCCGGATAAGAAGATTTCGGGATTTATTGCATAACTTTAACCAGTTAATGATATGAAGAGAGTACTGTTTGTTGCTGTGCTGTTGCTGGGAATGGCACTCAAAGGGAATTCCCAGGAGGTAGCCGAATGGCGTTTCGGGATCCACATCCAGCCCACTGTTTCGTGGTTCAGCACCACCATGAAAGAGTTTGAAAATGGCAAACCCAGACTCAACCTGAGTTACGGAGGAATCGTCGAAAAAACCCTGAAAAAAACGGCCGTTATCTCCACCGGATTCCTGATCAGCGATTTTGGCGGCAATTACAATTATATTGCTACCGATAAGCAGGTTTGGTTTAAAGATCAGGATTCGGTTCAGTTCACTTCCCGCAAACTGAAGGCCCGGTATGTAGAGCTGCCGGTTGCCCTCAAATTCCGCACCCCGCGCATCAACTATCTCACCTATACCGCCCATTTCGGCCTCGATCTCGGTTTCAGGGTGAGGGCCCTGAGCGATGATGCATTCCGGGAGCTCAAAACAGGCATGACCGGAACCTATGACAATGAACCCATCCAGCAGGATGTCAACTTCATGAAACTCGGACTTAACGTGGGTATAGGCACAGAATACATTGTTGCCGGCACTACTGTCCTTTTCGCTGAAGTGAGCTACATAAACGGGTTTACAAACATCACCCGGAAAGAATCGGAAATTCTGGTTTATAACACCGGGGCAAGGGTGAAACAGATTTTTACCAGCAATATCGTTGCACTGAAAATCGGGGTGCTATTCTGATACCATGAAGATAGCTCTTGCCCAATGCAACCTTCATATCGGCAACTTCGCGGCCAATGAACGGAAAATAGCAGATTACATCAGACGGGCGAAAGCCTCCGGAGCCGACCTGGTGGTGTTCCCGGAGATGTCGGTGTGTGGTTATCCTCCTGCAGATTTTCTGGAATTCGGCAGTTTCGTGGAACAGTGCTACCAGACCGCATTGCGGCTTACCCGGGAGTGCAAGGGCATTGGGGCGATTGTGGGTTTACCCGTTGAAAATCCTGCCCCTGAAGGAAAGAACCTCTACAACGCTGCCTTCCTGTTGTACGAAGGGGACATCATCGGTTCCGCAAGAAAAACGCTTCTGCCGAATTACGATATTTTTGATGAATACCGCTATTTTGAGCCTAATACCTCTTTTTCGGTGATCCCGTTCAGGGGAGAACGTATTGCCCTTACCATTTGCGAAGACCTCTGGGATGTGGGTGACGATCAGATGTACACCCGTTGGCCGATGGAGGAGCTTCGCCTCCAGAAACCCACGCTGATGGTGAACATTGCCGCCTCCCCGTTCCATCACGAACAGGCGGTAATCCGGGAAAGCGTATTGCGCAAAAATGCTGAACGGTACCATCTTCCCCTGATATACGTGAACCAGGTAGGAGCTCAGACTGAACTCATCTTCGACGGAGGCTCGCTGGCGATGAATCCAAGGGGTGAAGTGGTGCTCCGTTTGCCTGCATTTGAAGAGGGACTCGCATGGATTGACACCCATACCCTGCCGGAAATGAAACCGCTTCCCGAAACACAGCCGTCCAAAATGGAAGCCTGCCATAAGGCTCTGGTAACCGGCATCCGGGATTATTTTTCAAAAACCGGCATCCGGGATGTCATTCTGGGATTATCGGGGGGAATTGATTCGGCCGTGGTGCTTGCCCTGGCTGCCGAAGCCCTTGGGTCAGATCATGTGAGCGCACTGATGCTCCCCTCGCGTTATTCGTCTGACCACAGCATATCCGACTCCCTGTCACTGGCATCACACCTCGGTGTCTCCTGTGAGGAGATCTCCATTGAGCATTGTTTTTCGGCATTTGAACAAACCCTGGCCGGTAAATTCAGGGGAATGCCGGAGGACATCACGGAAGAAAACCTCCAGGCCAGATGCAGGGCTGTGATCCTGATGGCCTGCTCGAATAAATTCGGGCCCATGCTGCTGAATACCTCCAACAAGAGTGAAGCTGCCGTGGGATATGGCACCCTGTATGGCGATATGTGCGGAGGATTATCAGTGATCGGTGACCTGTACAAAACGGAAGTATATGAACTGGCCCGATACATCAACCGGAAGGAAACGGTCATTCCGGAAAATATCCTCCGGAAAGCCCCTTCCGCTGAACTTCGCCACGGCCAGAAGGATGAAGATTCCCTCCCCCCCTACTCCGTGCTGGATCCCATCCTGTTTCAGTATATCGAAATGCACAAAGGACCTGAGGAGATCATTGCCATGGGATTTCCGCGCGAAACAGTACTTCGGGTACTCAAACTTGTAAACAGCAACGAACACAAAAGGCGCCAGGCACCTCCGGTGCTCAGGGTCTCGTCAAAAGCATTCGGATATGGACGGCGCATGCCGGTGACAGGCAAATATCTCTGCTAATCGTTGTAGGTGTACCCTTCGAAGAAAGGGAACATTCCCATTTGCTTGTTGATTTCGTCGATCATTTCTTTAGGATAATCGAAATCAAACCGGGTTTTGTGGGGTTTCTCAAACACAATTTCCGAACACGCCCGAAGCCAGGGAGCAGGGGCTTCAAGCTCCAGGAAATCACAAATCTGAATCAGGACAGCCCTTGGGCCGGCGATGAGTTCTTCGTGCCGGATGGTGAGCACATGGCATCCGCTTTCGCTGATGATCCGGTGGTTGACTTCTGCCTGGGCAAAGTGCCTGCTGATGTTGTTCCTGATCCCATCCGGTGTGATCTCCCGGCGCACATCATTCCCTTTCCGGGCCCTGGTTACAATATTGTCAAAAGGATTTCTCACCACATGGATGATGCGCACAGGAACGGGCATCTCCTCCTTCAGCTTTTCAATCAGGTTGAAACGTTCTGTCAACAGGAGGGTAGTGCGGCTCCCTTTCTTGTCACCAATCACCCTGAGTTTTGTAAAACGCCCCTGGTACTGCCTCTTCACCACATACGAATAGCCACTCCATTTCCTCCCTTTTCTGGCGAAACTCCGGCTGTTTTCGAGGATCATGGCCCAAATCTGTTTGTAGCTGAACCCCCTGATCAACTTATCCAGCGCATCCAGCTCATGGCTGATGATGATCTCGGGGTGGGCATCCATGAGGGCACCCACCAAACTGTGCCCGCTGCGGGGATAGCCAGCAAACAGAACAAATTTCTCCACACCGGCAAAGGATTCCTCCTCTCTTCGGAACACGTAGTTATACCGGATTTTCAGAATCAGTGTCCAGAGTCTTTTCATACACATCAAGGGTTTTTCGGGTCATCAGATGCAGGCTGAACCGGGCGGCCTGCTTCAGCGACTGGCTTCGGAGTGCCAGCCGGAGCGCTTCATCATAGTACACCCTCTTCATCTGCGTGGCGATGGAGCGGAAATCACCGGCATCGGCGGGTAACCCGGCACTTCCAACCACTTCCGGCATCGAACTGTTGTTGCCATAAATCACCGGGGTTCCGCAGTTCATTGCCTCCAGCAAAGGCAGGCCAAATCCTTCATAATGGCTTACATAGCAGTATGCGAGGGCTTCGGAATAGAGATAGGGGAGGTCATCATCATCCACAAATCCGGTAAAGATCACCCTTTGTGGATTGAATCCTGCAAGGCTGTGGGGGGTGAAGCTGCCCCAGGTTTGCTTGCCGGCCACTACCAGCATCAGGGGCATGGAGGTGTCGGCAGCCAGCACGGCAAAGAAAGCCTGCAGGATATTCGGAAGGTTTTTCCGGGGCTCAATGGAGGAAAGGGTTAAAAAGAACGGTACTCCTTCGGGTATTCCGTATTTGCCGCACACCCTCCTGCGGTCGTCACCGTTGATGCGGAAATGGAACCTTCCGCGGTCGATCGCGTGATATACCACATCCATGTCGGTGCGAAGTCCTCCGTGGGTGAATTTTTGTGCATCCTTCGCGGTTGATTCTGATACAGAGATGATTGCTGCTGCGTTCTTTACGGCATATTTCCAGCCCGCTTCCGCATTCCGGATGTTGGTTCTGGTATGGTACTCAGGATAGATCCTGTGGGTGAAATCGTGCAGGGTAACCACCTTGGGCAAACGGGAACTGACAAATGGCTGGTAGTGATGCTGCAGGGGAAGGTGTGCAAGGTTGAAACCGCTGGTTCCGGGGTCATGTTCTCCGTTGGCACCACCGGGGATATAGTCAAAGGGATGGGTGCGGGGTACGATACGCATGAGTTTTTTCACTCCGGTGCGGATCTGGTTTGTGAGGAAAAAAACGATGCGCCACCCGAAATCGAACAGGTGGTGAAAGAGGTAAATATTGTGGTCGGTGAGCCATTTTTTCCAGGCATCCGGTACCATCCTCAGCATGAGGTACTGGATCCGGGCGCTGAGGGAGAGCTGCAGTGGCGCCGGCTGATCCGATGCCATGCTATGGCCTGAGAACCGCTCTTCCAGCAAAGGCTCCATCGCGTCGATGGGTTGAATGCGGTTTCCTGCCAGCAGGCTGAAATGCCACCTGCCCATCGGGTTGCGGTGCACATGCAGAAACTCTTTCAGGAGGGCGACCTCGTATCGTTTTACCCCGTCGTTCACCGGGGATAGGAGTTTATCCGCTTCGACCAGTACCCTGATCCTTTCACGGCCTATCGGTGCATCTGGTGCGGCATGACCAAGCTTTTGCAGCACCTCCCAGTCCAGATCCGGATCCGGGGAGACAGGCACCGGAGTACCATAGTGGTATCCGAGTTTCAGCATGGTTTCGCCGTGCATGCTCCAGAAGAGGTGCATAAGGTCGTCCGGCATCTCTTCCTGCCATGCCCCTGCAACTCCCTTTCTGAAGTTCCGGGCCGCAAGGGCCTTTCTTTCCTCCCCGGATAACGACCGGTCCCTTCCGGAGCCATAGCGGGGGAGGCCGAATTTCAGACCGGCAAATGTCGGGATACGGCTGTAATCCCCTTCGGGCCAGCCCGCCAG
The DNA here is from genome assembly GCA_022709695.1 of Bacteroidota bacterium. Taxonomy (GTDB): domain Bacteria; phylum Bacteroidota; class Bacteroidia; order Bacteroidales; family SKPS01; genus SKPS01. Next base: position 99,711 of record JAKLII010000008.1, on the reverse strand, counting down.
AAGCCTGATCCGCTCGATACAGGCTGCAGGGTTAACTATCAGCTCCTCGTACCGGATGATGAGGTCGGCTCTCCCGATCCACTGCTTCACATTCTGCGACCACCCCCCGAAGAAACTCCCCTTTTCGGCCATGATGGCCGCCTGCAGGTTTTCACGAAAGGGGGAGCCGGGAGCGATGATGTCGCTCCGGTGGTGCGCCATGGATACCAGGGCATCGCGGCCGTCGCGCACGAGGTAAACCGCTTTGATGCCGGGGTCATCAGGGATGAGCTCTCCGGGCAGCATGTGGGTCTTCACCACCGGAAAGTCCAGGTAGCCGGGTTCCAGCAACAGCCCTTCATGCATGTCAAAGGTGGAAGACTCCAGTCCGAATACCTCAAACAGGATATTCCGCACAAAGGTATTCCCCGACCTGGGAAAGGAGGCAAGCCAGATCATATCCTGTAGGTTAAATGATCCAGGTTGAGCGGTTCGTCATATCCGAGGCTGTGTATCATGGCACCATGCAACATATTGAACCGGTCGAGAATATCCTGCGGAATTTCCTCCTTCCATACCCCCACTTTCCCCTTGCGGAAGAAGAGCTCCGGAAACGGCTTGCTGTATTGCACCTGCCTGCGGTTCGACACAAAGAGGCCATGGCCGCTCCGCTGGCTCTGAAAGGTGGGGATTCTGGAAAAATCGGGAGTGAGGTGCGGCATCATCTGTACGATCCGCCTGATACACTTTTCCGGTTCAGCGATGAGTTGTTCGAAATGGAGCACCAGGTCGGCCAGGGGCAGCCATGCCTCCACATTTGCCGTCCAGCCCCCGAAATGACTGCCCCCTTCTGCAAGTACCGCCTCGCGGAGATTGTCGCGGAAATGGGATTTGGGATCGGTGATGTTCTTCCGGTGCCATGCCTCGCTTACCACCGCATCCCTGCCGTCGCGGACCAGATAGATCACCACGGGCCTTGTTTCGAGCAACTCCCCACAACTTTGCGGCAGCTCATGGGTTTTAAAAATCTTACTCTCCAACAGCTTTCGTATCTCCCCGGGCGAGAGGTGCCGGTCGTCGAGGTGAAACAGGTCTTTGTCGCGGATGCCGGGATCCTGCATGGCCCTGTTCAGGAAGGCGTACCGCTCGAAGCTGTTCCAGGAGTAGCGCCCGAACACATCATGGAAGATATGCCGGAGGAAAGTGTTTCCTGACCGGGGGTAAGAAGCAAGAAGGATGGGGTCTGTATGATGAGCCATGGTTGGTGTCTAATATCGGGCCGTGGCAGGCCCTGGGGTTCAGGGTTCAAATATCGGAAAAAACCTCCAAACGGCGATGCTACAGGATTTAGAAAGCTTCTCGAATTGCAGACGAAGATAGAATGTGTAAATGTGTAAATGTGAAAATGCTGAGCAAAGCGAAGTCCCGGGAGCGAAGCGATCCGGGATGGAAATGTGTAAATGTGTTGATTTTTAACCTATAAGATCATTTAAGAAGTCATTTAAGACATTTAAGCTTATATGAACCTTATATATTCTTTTATGCCTTATATGGTAAAGATCAGCGTTATCCGCGTTATCCGTGTTCCAGTTGAAGAAGCCATCAGGCAATGAGGCCATCGGGTTCGGGTGTGCCGGAAATCCTCTACTTTTGCAGGATCTCAGATACCGCAATTCAGATGAAAAAGACCTTTTCGGCTCCTATGGCTGCCGTGGCATTGCTGGTGATGGCTCTTATGATCAGCAGCTGCGGCCACAGGGACCCCCTCCGCATCGATACGGATAAAATTACCGTTAACCCCGGCTTTTATTACTTCGAGGATACACTTGCTGCCATACCGGATGCAGCGCTGTTCGAAACCCTTCCGAAAATCTTCCCTGCGTATGCGCCCCTGTTTCCGGGGGTAACCTGCGACAGCCTGTTTATCACCGATATGCTGCAATACCGCCATGAGCCGGGGTTTGCCGAGCTGCATGCACGGAGGCAACAGCTCAGGGATCCACTGCAATTACAGGAAGCTGCCATCACGCAGGTGCTGAAGCATTACCGGTACTACTACCCCGAAGAAAAAAACCACCGGATCTTCTTCAGGTACTCGGGCGTTGACCCGATGTTTCTGGAGACACCGGTGCTGGTCAACGACACCCTTTCGGTCGTAAACCTCGACCTCTTTTTCGGGGGTGATTTCCCGCCCTACAAACTGGTGGGATTTCCGGAGTACAAGGTAAAATGGATGTTTCCGGAGATGATGCCCGTGGAGTATGCACGCCAGCTGGCATTACTACACCTGGGCGGTGATGGGGAAGGTGATGATCTGCTGGGCCAGATGGTATTTTTCGGGAAGATGCTCTATTTTATAGATGCCATGATGCCGACTACCCCCGATTCGCTCAAGATCCGTTTTACGGAAGCCCAGCTCGACTGGTGCATGGAGCATCAGAAACATGTATGGGCCTACATCGTCAGCAACCGGATGCTGTATGCTTCCGACCAGAACCACAGCAAGCTGCTGATCAAGGATGCCCCCTTTACCCCTGCCTTTTCCGAGGCATCACCGGGGAGGATCGGCTGGTGGTTCGGGTGGCAGATTGTACGCAAATACATGCGAAAACATCCCGACAAAAGCATTAAGGATCTGATGGATGAGCGCGATGCCCGCAAAATCCTGCAGGAATCGGGGTACAAGCCGGGTTAAGGGTGCAGGGTAAATACCAGGTTGGCTTCCTGAATAAAACGGAGGAGTTCCTCTCTCCCCGTTCCTTTGACCGCTGAGGTCAGGATCATGGGCGGCAGCTCTTCCCACTCCTCCAGCAGCAGTGATTTATAACGGTTCACATTGGCCATCAGATCCGACTGCCTCGGTTTATCGCATTTGGTGAACACCAGGCAAAAGGGGAGTTCTGAAGATCCCATCCACCGGATAAAGGCCAGGTCGATCGCCTGCGGCTCAAGGCGGGCATCAAGCAACACAAATGTATTCAGGAGGTTAAGCCGTTTCAGGAGGTAGTTCCTGATCATTTCGGGCCACTGCTCCCGCTGGGTTTTGGAAACCCTGGCATAGCCGTATCCCGGTAAATCGGTGAGGTACCAACTCTCTTCCACCAGAAAATGGTTGATCAGGCGGGTTTTTCCGGGCTGGGATGAGGTGCGTGCAAGCTCTTTCTGTCCAACAAGCATGTTGATCAGGGAGGATTTCCCCACGTTGGACCGTCCGATGAAGGCGTGTTCGGGCTTGTCGGGCTTCGGACAGTGCTTCAGGCCACTCCCCGAGACCACGAACCTGGCCCTAAGCGGCTGTCGTTCCTCTGTGATGGTTACCGGAGGCAATGGGGTTTTCATCAGGATCAGTCCTGCCTGAGGTGGCGTTCTTTCTTGTCGGGATAGATATCGGGGATGCGGATCAGAATACCGGTCTCCTCCACATCGCCAAAGTGGGGATTGAGGGCAGTGCCGAAGGTTTTCATGGTAGAGGTGAGATTCATGTAGGCATTCACCAGCGGGGGAACCTGCTCCCCGTAATGGCGCACATATCTCACCAGGGCTTTGTAATCCTGCTCGTAATTGTCGCAGAGAAAATGGTGCCTGAGCTGTTCGAAAGGGGTTTCAGGTAAAACTTTCAACTCTTCAAAAGGCCATACAAGATTCTGGTCATCAGCAAAATAATGGTTCATAAACCCAAGGATCAGGTCGCGGGCCCTGACGTTAAAGGAGGTATACATGGTGATTTTTCCGAAGAAATACTCCACATCAGGATATTCGGTAATCAGCCCCCCCAGGCCATCCCACAGGTTGTCGAGGGAGTAGATCCCTTTTCTGAAATCGTTGGAAGGCTGATACTTGGGCTGCACCCAGGAACGCCCGAGTTCGATGGTTCCCGGCAGATAATCGCGTATAAACTTTTCGGAAAAGCGGAAGATCTCAGCGGTAGGAGAAAGGGGGTATCCGTTTGCGTCGCGGCGCATATTCCGTCCGTGGATAAACCGGTATCCCCCTACAATGTCGCGGTCAGCAGGATTCCATACAATGAGTTGCAGGAAAGGTTTTTCGCCGGAATCGAACACATCAAGGTCGAGGGGCAGGCCGGTGCCCCCTCCGGCATCCCGGAAGGTGATTTCCCTGAGTCGCCCGATTTCCTTTAGTGTGTTGGGTGCATTCAGGTCGTGAATGATGTAGATCTGGTTTTCCCCGTTGTTGGTATTCTTCACAAATACCTCCCTGGAAAGCTCCTCTTCGATGAGGCCGGGGGATATGGGTTGTATGATTTCCTGAAACATATAGCAGGGTTCCTTTGGTCGTTGATGTGAGGTTAGATTATCCGACAATGGGTTCATTACCAAGCCGGTACACCTCCCTTTTCACCCAATCGGCCCATGCAGCCGGCTTTTTTGAGCGATCGAAAAACGATGGGGGGATTGGGGTGCCGATGGTGATGACAAATTTTCGTTTGCGGTGTTTGAACATTTCATTCACCAGGTAGAACATTTCGATATTAGCCTTGATACCCAGCCACTTGCGCAACCTGGCAAGGTTATAGAAGAACTGTGAATTATTTCCCTTAAAGTGGACCGGGATGACCGTACGCTGATTGCGTACTGACTTGCTGATGAAGGTCGATTTCCACTCCAGATCACAGATGACGCCTCCCTTTTGTTTCCTGGAGCAGAGACCGGCAGGGAAGTACAGCATCAGGTTGTCGGATCCGAAAGCGCTGTTGATGAGTGCGATATTCTCGTTGTTGCGGCCGTGCTTGTTGATGGGCACAAAGAGGCTACGGAGGTTGGGAAGAAACATCAGGAGGTCGTTAGCGGGTGTTACCACATCTTTTCGGACATTCCCAAGGATGTGCATCAGAGCAATCCCATCGAGCCCTCCCAGCGGGTGATTCGATACCACGGTACACCTGCCCTGCGCAGGCAGGTTCTCCAGACCGTGCACCTCAAGCTGCACCTCAAAATTCTTCAGGGCAACCTCCACAAAGTCCAGCCCGGATTTATCCCTGTTTTTCCACAGGAAATCGTTCAACTCATCCTCATGGATGATCCTGCGGATATACCTGAAGACAAAGCCGGGCATCAGTGCTGCAAGTTTCTGGTTCTTGCTGCCAAATACCTTGCGGATGTCAATGGTTTTACGTGTAATGACCAAACCATCCCCTTCACGGGAAGGAGTGGTACCGGCAGTATCCTGCATAGTTCTCAATTTTCAGCATGGCAAAGGTAAAGGATTAAATCCACAGAAAAAATCGATTTTTTTATTAACAATCTGTAAACAGTTACCACATTTTACCACTATATTATAATTCCATCTATTTTATTGATTTATTGTATGTTGATTTCTTTTATCCATTTACAAATGACGTGCTTCTTTCCTCAGTTATGAACAAAAACGGGCACAAACGTAACCATTTGACAAAATAGTGGTAAAAAGTGGTAATTCTGATCTATCTTTACACCCCGAAAGGCGCTTCTGCAGTATGGTAAATCTGATTGGTGTGTACGAATGCAGAGTCGATGAAAAAGGTCGGCTCATGCTTCCGGTTGCTTTCAAAAAGCAGCTGTCGCCGCACATTGAGCAGGGGTTTATCATGAAGAAGAGCGTTTTTCACAAGTGCCTTGAGCTATATCCGATGGCCGAGTGGGTGAAGGAGAGCAGCGGAGTAAGCCGGTTGAACCGGTTTGTGAAGAAGAACGCTGACTTCATCCGGATCTTCATGGATGGTGTAAAGACGGTGGAATTGGACACAGCGGGGCGCATACTGATCCCCAGGGACCTGATGCAGTTTGGCGAAGTAGGCAGAGAAGTGGTACTCACATCGATGGTAAACCGGATTGAGATCTGGGATAAGAACCGTTACAACCGGTTCATCGGGGAGGGTGCAGAGCGGTTTGCCGAACTGGCAGAGGAGGTCATGGGGCAGCAAAACACCGAAGCCACCCCCCCGCAAGATGTACCATAATCCCGTAATGCTGCAAGAGAGCCTGGAAGGGCTCTCCCTTCGTGAAGGGGGTACCTATGCTGACCTCACCTTCGGCGGTGGCGGACATTCCCGTGCCATCCTGTCGGCGCTGAAAGGAGGCAGGCTTATCGCACTGGATCAGGATCCGGAGGCGCATGCCCATGCCCCCCTTGATGACCGGCTTACCATGGTACACGGCAACTTCCGGTATATCACCCAATACCTGCGTTACCTGAAAGCCATCCCTCTGGACGGCATTCTGGCCGACCTTGGCATCTCGTCGCACCAGATTGATGAAGGGCGCAGAGGTTTCTCCACCCGGACGGATGCCCGGCTGGATATGCGGATGGATCCGCAGATGACGTCAGATGCAGCACGGGTGGTAAACGAGTACACTGTTGAGGCACTGGAGGCTGTGTTCAGAAATTACGGCGAGCTGCCATCGGCCCGTAAACTCTCTGCCAGCATTATAAGGATCAGGGCAGAACGACCTATTGCCACCACAGGGGACCTTGTGCTGGCAGTAAAACCCTTTACCCCATCCGGCCAGGAGCACAAATTCCTTGCACAGGTATTTCAGGCCCTTCGCATTGCTGTAAACGACGAAATCGAAGCCCTGAAGGAGATGCTCCTGCAGGTGCCTTCACTTCTCAAGCCCGGCGGACGGCTGGTGGTGATTGCCTACCACTCGCTCGAAGACCGGTTGGTAAAGCACTTCATGCGGTCGGGGAACTTCGAGGATAAACCCGAGGCAGATTTCTACGGGAACAGGTCGCTGCCCTTCCGGCTTATCACCCGGAAGGCGGTTGTTCCCACCGCTCAGGAAATTACGCGTAACAACCGGGCCCGGAGTGCCAGGCTCAGGGTTGCAGAAAGAATATAGGTATGGGAATCTTCAACAGAAAACAGAAAGATGTCGGGGAGAACCGGTTTCGCAAGCCGGAAGCTCCACGCAATCAGGATTCCGGGATAAGAACGGAGCAGCGCCCGGAAGGGACCAGGAGCCGTCAGAAAAAAAGTTCAGGTATCCACTTCAGCTTCCGTCAGTTGCTAGACGGCTCACTCTTCGCCAACGAGAAGGTGGTGAAAAACCTTCCTTTCATCCTGTTTCTGGCCGGACTTGGGATCCTCTATATCGGAAATTCTTCGGTTGCAGAGCGCAACCGGAGAAACCTGGCCCGGCTGACGGAAGAGCTCAAAGAGCTCCGGTACCAGTATATCAGCACAAAATCAGGTGTGATGTATCAGAGCAATCCCTCCCAGATCAGCGAAAAACTTCGTGAAACGGGGATCAGGGAAAGCACCATACCCCCGGTGAAGATATTTTCAAAAAAAGACGAAAACCAAAAGTAAGCAGCAGCACAGTGGAGGATCAGAGAAAAAATATGCTGGTACGGATCTATGTGATTTACGGGTTGATTCTGCTCCTGGGAATTGCCATCGTCGCGCAGGTTATCCGCGTACAGTTCTTTGAGGCTGATGCCCTTAACGCATCGGGAGACGACAGCAGCAGTGTGCGTTACCGTACAATTCCCGCCAACAGGGGATCCATTTATTCAGCCGACGGAAAACTTATGGCCACTTCGGTTCCAGTGTTCGACATTTTTATGGACGTGGCCAATCCACATGTGGCTGACGAGGAGTTTACCGGCAAAGTAGATTCGCTGGCCCGGGGATTTGCACGGCTGTTTAACGACCGGACAGCAGAAGAGTACGTGCAGCTATTGAAGAACGGGCGCCAGCAGGGCAACCGTTATATGCTGATCAAACGGAAGGTAAGTTATGAACAGCTCACCGTTTTACGAAATTTTCCGATTCTCCGCAAAGGAAAATTCAAGGGGGGGTTGATTACCGAACCCCGGGATGTGCGTGTGATGCCGTACCAGATGCTGGCGTACCGCACCATTGGCTGGGATAAAAAGGGAAAAGACCTGGATGTGGGTATCGAGGGTGCATTCAGCAAGGAGCTGAGTGGCGTTGACGGGATCCAGCTCATCAAGCGCCTTCCGAACGGGGTATGGCGCCCCGTAACCACAGGATATCTGATGGATCCCCAGCATGGGATGGATGTACATACAACGATTGACATGTACATTCAGGACATTGCCGAAACGGCACTGCTGAACCAGCTGAAGCTGTCGGGTGCCCATCATGGATGTGTGATCGTGATGGAGGTGTCCACCGGGTACGTCAGGGCGATTGCCAACCTGCAGCAAAACCCGAACGACAGTGGCTACAGCGAGCAATACAACCATGCGATCGGAGAAAGCTATGAACCCGGCTCTACCTTCAAACTGGCATCCGTTGTTGCAGCCCTGGAAGACGGGTATCTTTCCCTTGATGACACTGTGGATGTAGGTGGAGGGGTTGTGTTTTACGCCGGCAATGAGATGAGAGATGCATCCAGAAGTGTTTCCGGCAAAATCACGGTAAGAAGGGCTTTTGAAGTATCATCGAACGTGGGCATCAGCAAATCACTCGTAAAGGCATATTCCGGCAGGCCTGAAAAGTTCAGTGAACGGCTTCACCGGATGGGACTTGGGAAACCTCTTGGAATCGAAGTTCCCGGTGAGGGTAGGTGTTACATCAAAACGCCCGAAAGCCCTTCCTGGTCAAAGACCTCCCTCCCGTGGATGTCGATCGGGTATGAACTAACCCTGACCCCGCTGCAGCTGCTCACCTTTTACAATGCCATTGCGAACAACGGAAAGATGGTAAAGCCGCAGTTTATCAGCCATATCACCCAAACCGGGGAGGTGGTAAAGAAGAACGAACCCATTGTGATGATCGAACGGATCGCATCACAGGAGACCATAAGGCAGGCACACGAGATGATGGTGAGGGTGGTAGACCATGGCACGGCTACCAACATCCGTAACAGCATCTACAAGATAGCGGGGAAAACAGGCACCGCCAGGATTGCACGCGGTACCGAAGGGTACGGGGTTCCGGAATATGTGGCCAGCTTTGCCGGATTTTTTCCGGCCGATAACCCGAGGTATTCCTGCATTGTCGTGATCAACCGTCCGGCAGGGGCATTCTATGGATCTGCCATTGCAGCTCCGGTTTTTAAAACCATTGCTGACAAGATCTATGGAAGCTACCTGGACATGCAGCATGAGGCCGGATTTGCTTTTCGTGAATTCACCTTTCCGGATCCGGGGGCCGGTTTGCGCTATGAAAAGAAGCTTCTGCTCGAATCAACAGGGATCTCCTATCTTGACAGTTCCAGTGGTGACTGGGCAGGGTGCCGTCCCGGAAAAGACCTCCTTTTGCTTGCACCGCATCCTGTATCAACAGGTACTATGCCGGATGTGCGCGGCATGGTCATCAGGGACGCACTGTGGGTGCTCGAACAGAGAAAACTAAAAGTGCAATTCAGCGGAAGCGGCAGGGTAAGGCTTGAGTACCCTGAACCGGGCGCAGCCGTGAAACCCGGTGAGCCATGCAACTTAACCCTTGAATAACAGTGTATTGTATATGAAGATTCTGAAAAACATACTTCCCTCACTACCCCATGCAGAAGTCACCGGCAATCCTGCGGTTGCCATCGGCCATCTGGTGATGGATTCCCGCAAAGTGACGCCCGGAGATCTGTACGCTGCCATCCGGGGAACCCATACCGACGGGCACCTGTACATTGCGCAGGCTGTGACGGCAGGTGCTGTGGCAGTATTATGCGAAACAGTGCCTGATAATCCTTCCCCTGAAGCAGTATGGATCAGGGTTCCTGACAGTGCTTCAGCGCTGGGGCACCTCGCATCGGCCTTCTACGACCACCCCTCACATGCACTGTCGCTGATCGGGGTGACAGGCACCAATGGAAAGACCACCATTGCCACATTGCTGTACAACCTGTTTACAGCTCTTGGGTACCGTTGCGGCCTGATCTCCACCATCCGGTACATTGCCGGTCAGGTAAGTACCGACGCCACACACACCACCCCTGATGCCATCAGGCTCCATAAGATGCTGAAGGAGATGGCCGACGACGGATGTGACTATTGCTTCATGGAGGTCAGCTCCCACTCCGTAAGTCAGAAGCGGATAGCGGGATTGCACTTTGGTGGCGGCATCTTTTCGAACCTTACGCACGACCACCTGGACTTCCATGGCTCCTTTGATGCCTATCTGAAAGCCAAACAGGGGTTCTTCGATTTGCTGCCCAAAGGTGCCTTTGCCCTTACCACACGCGATGACAAAAACGGCATGGTGGTGGTGCAGCACACCCGCGCCCAGGTGCACACCTACAGCACGAAAAGCATGGCTGATTTCCACACGCGCATTATCGAAAACACCATCGAGGGGCTTCACGTGGAGATCAATGGCAAAGCGATCTGGCTCAGGCTTACCGGGTCATTCAATGCCAGGAACATAACGGCCATTTTCGGTGCTGCCATGCTACTGGGCATGGATGAGGACCAGGTACTGGAGATTATGAGCATACTTGAACCGGTTGAGGGGAGATTCCAGATGATCCGCGGAGCCGGCAGCATTACCGCCATCGTCGATTATGCCCATACACCGGATGCCCTGGAGAACGTACTTTCAACCCTGCGTGAAGTTTGCCCGGATGATGGAAAGATCATTACCGTGGTCGGCGCCGGAGGTAACCGGGACCCCTTCAAACGCCCTGAAATGGGGAAAATCGCTGCCGCAATGAGCGACCGCGTGATTTTCACCAGCGACAACCCCAGGGATGAGGATCCGGAGCTTATCCTGCAGCAGATCCGGGAAGGGGTGAATCCATCAGATGCCTCCAGGGTGCTGGTGATCCCAAACCGCAAAGAAGCCATCAGAACTGCCGTGATGCTGGCGGCCGCAAACGATGTGGTGCTGGTAGCGGGAAAAGGGCATGAAAAATATCAGGAGGTCGCCGGGGTACGCTACCCATTTGATGACACCGAAGTTTTACACGAATTCCTTGATCAGATGATTCAACCCTAAAAAGCGAAATAATGCTATACCATCTCTTCAGTTATCTTGATGCCACATTTGATATTCCGGGTGCCGGAATGTTCAATTATATCTCCTTCAGGGCCGCTTTATCGGTGATTACCTCACTGGTAATCACTTTGTTGTTCGGAAAAAGAATCATCAACTTTCTCAAGAAGAAACAGGTAGGAGAAACCGTCAGGGATCTTGGGCTGGAGGGGCAGGTGCAGAAACAGGGAACCCCTACAATGGGCGGAATCATCATCCTTTCCGCCATCCTGATCCCTACACTGCTGTTTGCCAATCTTACCAATATTTACATCATATTGATCCTTGCCGCAACCGTCTGGCTGGGGCTGATGGGGTTTCTCGATGATTACATCAAGGTATTCCGAAAAAACAAACAAGGGCTGGCCGGACGGTTTAAGGTAATCGGACAGCTGGTTCTGGGGGTGGCCGTAGGGGTTACCATGCTTTTCTCAGAGAGTATCGTCATCAGGGAAAAAATTCATGAGCCTGCTGCCCAGGAAATTACCGACCCGGGAATGACGCGTGTGCAGGCGAGCCGGTACTTCCATCCCGAGGCGGTGAAATCCACCAAAACCACCATCCCTTTCATCAAGAACAATGAGTTTGACTATGCCAGCCTGATCCGGTGGATCGGGCCGGATTACCGGAGATGGGCATGGATCGTATTCATTCCCATTGTGGTGTTCATCATCATTGCCGTATCCAACGGAACAAATCTCACAGACGGGCTCGACGGGCTTGCGACCGGCACATCGGCTGTGTCGGCAGCCACCATGGGTATCCTTGCATGGGTGTCAGGTAACTTCATTTTTGCCAACTACCTCAATATCATGTACCTTCCCGCAACAGGGGAGCTCACCATCTTCATCAGTGCCTTTGTGGGCGCCTGCATCGGATTTCTCTGGTACAACGCCTATCCTGCCCAGGTTTTTATGGGCGATACGGGCAGCCTGGCCATCGGCGGCGTAATAGCCGTACTCGCTATCATGCTGCGCAAGGAGCTGCTGATCCCCATCCTTTGCGGCATCTTTCTGGTTGAAAACCTTTCTGTGGTCATGCAGGTGACCTGGTTCAAATTCACCAAAAAACGGTACGGCACCGGGCGGCGTATCCTGAAAATGGCTCCCCTGCATCATCACTACCAGAAGCAGGGGTACCACGAATCGAAGATTGTAATGCGGTTCATCATTGTAAGTGTGATGCTGGCAGTCTTCTCTGTAATAACCCTGAAAATCAGATAACCGTGACACGGATTGTGATACTGGGTGGTGGTGAAAGTGGCGTCGGATCGGCGGTCCTGGCAGCCCGTAAAGGGTTTGAGGTATTCCTCTCGGACAGCGGAAAGCTGAAAGACTCCTACAGAGAGATGCTCCTGTCTGAAGGAATCCCCTTTGAGGAAGGAGGGCATACTGAATCCAGGGTTCTGGAGGCAGCGGAGGTCATTAAAAGCCCCGGCATCCCCGAAACCGCTCCATTGGTGCGGAAGATTTACGCATCGGGTATCCCCGTGATCAGCGAGCTGGAGTTTGCCGCCCGGTATACCACTGCCAGAAAGGTTTGCATTACAGGTAGCAACGGCAAAACCACCACCACCATGCTGATCTGGCACATTCTGAAAAAGGCCGGGCTCCATGTGGGTCTGGGAGGGAATGTGGGCGACAGCTTTGCCCTGCAGGTAGCCAATGGGAATTATGATTGTTATGTACTGGAGATCAGCTCTTTTCAGCTTGATAATATGTATGATTTTAAAGCTGATATTGCCATTCTTACCAACATCACCCCTGATCACCTGGACCGATACGACTACAGCTTTGAAAAATATACCGCATCAAAGTTCAGGATCCTCCAAAATCAGGGGCCTGATGATGCTTTCATTTATTTCCTTGATGACCCTGTGATTGCAGGCTGGCTGGAACATCACCGCATAGCGGCTGCAAGCTACCCTTTTACCCTTACCGATGTGCCCCAGGAGAATGGTGCATGGATTTCGGAAGGTCAGATATGGACCCGTATTCATAAAACCCCATGGAATATGTTTCTTGAAAAATTGGCGCTTCAGGGCAGGCATAATGCCTGCAATTCAATGGCGGCAGGCATTGCCGCACAGCTCATGTCGGTCCGCAGCGAGACCCTCCGGGATAGCCTGTCGGACTTTCAGAATGTGGAACACCGACTCGAGTACGTAGCCAGGGTGCATGGGATCGAATTTATCAACGATTCAAAAGCCACGAATGTCAATTCGACCTGGTACGCACTTGAATGCCAGAGCCGCCCGGTAATATGGATCGCAGGAGGCACCGACAAGGGGAATGACTACAGCGAACTTCTGCCGCTTGTAAAAGCCAGGGTTAAAGGGCTGGTTTGCCTTGGTGTGGATAACATAAAACTGCATAAGGCCTTTGGGGGTATTGTGCCGGCCATTACAGAAGCCACAACAATGATGGAGGCTGTGAAGAAAGCATACCTGATGGCTGATGACGGGGATGTAGTACTCCTGTCACCTGCTTGTGCCAGCTTCGACCGGTTCGAGAATTATGAAGACCGGGGAAGGAAATTTAAAAATGCCGTAAGGGAATTATAAAAACCTGATAGTGAAAACGCCAAAACTTACTTTTCGGGGTGACCGGGGCATCTGGATCCTGGTATTGTTTCTTACCATCTTCTCGCTGCTGGCGGTGTACAGTTCCACCCGTACCCTGGCCTTCAGCCAGCAAGGCTCCGGGGGATTTTATCTGCTGAAACACCTGGGCATCGTCTTATTCGGGCTCTTCCTGATGTACGTATCACACCTGATCAACTATCCCTTTTATGCGCGCTTCGCACGTATATTGCTTCTGGCTGCCATCCTGCTGCTGTTATACACCCTGCTCCGGGGGGCATCGGTTAACGAAGCCCGCAGATGGGTGATCATCCCTATTATCAACCTCACCTTTCAAACCTCCGACTTCGCCAAACTTGCCCTCACCATATTCCTTGCCCGAAGCCTCACCCTGAAGCAGGAAGAGATACAGGAAGGGAATCTGAATGTATTTATCAAACAGCTGGCACCCATATTGGTGGTTTGCGGCCTGATTCTCCCGTCGAATTTCTCCACTGCAGCCATCCTGTTCGTTTCCAGTATGGTGCTACTGTTCATTGGCAGAGCCAGAATCAAACATATTCTTGTCCTTGGAATCGCCGGAGTTGCCTTCCTGGCGGTTTTCATTGCGGTCATGTCGATGATGCCGGAAGACCGTCAGGGAAGGGTCGGAACCTGGTCGGAAAGGATTAAAAATTTCGGTGGCGATGGAGAACAGGAAGAGGTGTACCAGGCAAAACAGGCCAAAATCGCGATCGCATCAGGAGGGATTCTGGGCAGGATGCCGGGCAACAGCATTCAGCGCAATTATCTTCCCAACCCATTTTCCGATTTCATCTATGCGATCATCATTGAAGAATACGGGCTTGCAGGAGGGGTTATTCTGATACTGCTCTACCTGGCGCTGCTGTTCCGCAGCATCAGGGCAGCGCTGGGAAGCCCCGGAACCTTTGGCACCCTGCTGGCGGTAGGACTAGGATTTAACCTTGTTTTCCAGGCGATGATCAATATGGCGGTTGCTTCAGGGCTGATGCCCGTGACCGGGCAACCGCTTCCACTGGTAAGTATGGGCGGAACCTCCATCTGGTTCACGTCAATCTCCATCGGCATTATCCTGAGCGTGAGCCGTTCGGCCAATCAGGAGGAAGAAGACAGCATTACAGAAAATTCCACCTATGAAACGGCAACCTCAAAATAAACCTTTCAGGCTGGTAATTGCCGGCGGCGGAACCGGGGGGCATGTGTTCCCGGCCATCGCCATTGCAAATGCCATAACCCCGGATATCGGAAGGGAGCAAATCCTGTTTGTCGGAGCCAGGGGAAAGATGGAAACCGAGAAAGTGCCGGCTGCCGGGTACCGCATTCTTGCGCTTCCCATCACCGGCATCAAGGGGAGGTTTACACTCAGCAACCTGCTGCTTCCGTTTCGTCTGTTGCGGTCGGTTTTAATGGCCATGAGGGCCTTCAGGAGCTTTAAACCGACTGTGGTGACCGGTGTCGGAGGATTTGCCAGTACCCCTGCACTCATGGCTGCCCGGGTGATGGGGATTCCCTATCTGATCCAGGAACAGAACTCAATACCCGGAAAAGTGAACCGCTGGATGTCAAAACGGGCAGCTATGGTGTGTACTGCATTTCCGGACATGGAGAAATATTTCCCGGGAGTTCCTGTGCATCTAACGGGCAATCCGGTAAGGAGGGAGATTGCAGAGAGCCGGCACCTTAGGGTAGAAGGGTGCAGACAGTTCGGCCTGGATCCTGCAAAACCCGTCCTTCTGGTGGTAGGAGGCAGCCAGGGCGCCAGAAGTATTAACCGGGCAATGGCCGGTATCCTGCCCACATTGGCAGAACAGGGGATCCAGGTGATCTGGCAAACGGGCATGTCCTTTTATCAGGAAGCCCTTTTGCTTTCCAAACCCTACGCTGAACAAGGCATGATTGCGACACCGTTTATTGAGAAAATGGCGTATGCATACGGTGCAGCAGATCTGGTGCTTTCGAGAGCCGGTGCTCTTGCCATTGCAGAGATCTGTCTGGCAGCCCGCCCCTCGGTACTCGTGCCCTTCCCTTTTGCAGCCGAAGACCATCAGACCTATAACGCTGCTGCGATGGTGCACCAGGGAGCTTCCCTGCTGCTGAAGGACCATGAGCTGAAACTGCAACTTGTCACCACCCTTACGGACCTTCTGAAGGCTGGTTCACAACTCGCCGTCATGGCAGATAAAGCAGGGGGGCTGGCCTTCCCGGATGCAGACCGGACCATCGCAAATCACATCCTGAAAACCGGAGGCAGAACATCCATGGCTGCAACTGCTGCATTTCCCGATCCCAATGAAGTGCAAAGTGTGTATTTCCTTGGTGCCGGAGGTATTGGTATGAGCGGACTTGCACGGTGGTTCCTGCTGAAGGGGAAAAAGGTGCACGGTTATGACAAAACACCCACTCCGCTGACCCATGCACTGGAAACCGAAGGTATGGTGATTCATTATGTGGATGATCCCTCACGCATCCCGGCCGACACAGGCCTGGTGGTTCTTACCCCGGCCATCCCTGCCAGTCTTAAGGAGCGTCAGGTGCTGGAAGCAGGTCCTGTTCCTGTGATCAAACGAGCCGCTTTGCTGGGGTTGTTGTCGAAAAGCCACACTACCATTGCCATTGCCGGAACCCACGGAAAGACCTCAACAACCGCGCTGGTAACCCATCTCCTGAAAACCGGCGGAATTGCCGTAACAGGATTTGTCGGGGGAATCACAAAAAATTACAGCAACAACTTTATCTACACCCCCAACAGTACCCACATGGTGGTGGAAGCTGATGAGTTCGACCGCTCCTTCCTGCACCTAAGACCCGATTTTTCCGTCATTACCTCAACGGATGCAGATCATCTGGACATCTATCATGATCACAACCAGCTGAAGGAGGCCTTTATTGCCTTCAGCCGTCTTTCAGGTGATGCGCAACCTGTACTGGCAGGACCAGCGGTGAACGCCGATTTCGGGAGGCCCGTACTCCGCTATTCTGCCGATCCGTCGGATGTTCCTTACCGGGCCGAAAACATCAGGGAGGTGGGTTCCGGTGCTGTTTTCAACCTCGTGCTGGGCCATGAAACCCTGCAGGAAGTGAAACTCGGGATTCCGGGCCGGCATAATATCGAAAATGCAGTGGCCGCTGCTGCCGCCGCCCGATGGGCCGGCGTAGGTACAGATGCCCTGCGTACCGGTCTGGCTACCTTCAAAGGGGTAGTACGGCGGTTTGATATCAGAATTGATACCGGCCGTATCGTCTACATCGATGATTATGCCCACCATCCGCGGGAGCTTGATGCCTGTATCGCAGCGGTGCGGAAAATATGGCCCACCCGGAAAATCACCGGCATCTTCCAGCCACATTTATTCTCCAGAACAAGGGATTTCATGGATGAATTTGCCATAAGTCTCGACAAACTTGACGTACTAATCCTGCTCCCGATCTATCCTGCCAGAGAAGAACCCATGGAGGGGGTCACTTCTGAGGTATTGTTCCGGAAAGTAAGCCTAACTGAAAAGATCCTGTTGCCGAAAGGAGAGGTTACCGGATGGCTTAAGGAACATCCCGCCGAGGTTCTGATCACCCTGGGTGCCGGAGATATCGACACCCTGGTTCCTGAAATTGAACACATGTACCTTACACAAACAGAACCATGAAAACCCGAAGGATTATAAAATGGCTCTGGATTGTGCTGCCGGTTCTGGTGGTGGGCGGGGTTCTGCTTACCCTGAAGCAGGAACAGGAAATCACCTGCAAAGGAGTGACTATCCTTACCGAAAGAGATGGAAGCAATTACTTCCTTTCTGAATCTGATATTCACCAGTTTCTTTTCCCGCAGGGGGATAAGGCAACCGGTAAGAAGCCTTCGACCATTGACGTTTCAAAACTCGAGAAAAGGCTTATGCAACATCCCTACATTGCTTCGGCAGAAGCTTATTTCACTCCGCAGGGAATGCTGAAAATCAGAGTTATACAACGGGTACCGGTGGCAAGGATTTTCGATAACACCGGTAAAAGCGTGTTTTTGTCCTCGGAAGGGGTGCTTATGCCGGCGGATCGGGGTGCCGGGCGACGGGTTACGGTGGTAAGTGGCTGGATTCCAGACACCCTGTCGAAATATGAGGGGATGAAGGTGGATTCCCTGCGGAGAATACCGGTGTTGCAGGAGATTTTCAAGACTGCACTTTACCTGCAGCAGGACTCCCTGAGCCGGATGCTGACAGGACAAATTTACGTGAATCCATCGCAGGAACTCGAGTTGGTCTCCACCCTCGACGATCACACCATCCTGATCGGCAATGCCGACAGCCTGGCCTATAAGTTCCATAAGCTCTTCGTATTCTACCGCAAGGGTCTGTCGCGGACAGGCTGGGACGTTTACAGCAGTATCAATCTAAAACACAGCAATCAGGTTATCTGTACAACCAAATAAAACTCAAAGCATATGGCAAATTCAGAAATCATCGTAGGACTTGACATTGGCACCACAAAAATTGCTGTCATTGTCGGAACCAGGAACCAGTACGGAAAGATTGAGATCCTGGGCTCTGGAAAAGCCGATAGTATCGGCGTAAAAAGGGGTGTGGTAAACAACATTGAAAAAACGGTGGAGTCCATCGGCATGGCGATCCGGCATGCGGAACAGGAATCGAACGTTGACATCAAACGGCTTTATGTCGGGATTGCTGGGCAGCATATCAAGAGTTTGCAGCACAGGGGGAGTATTATCCGAAACAGCGTGGATGACATTATCACACACAAGGATGTCGATACACTGGTGGAGAATATGTACAAACTGGTGATGCAGCCTGGCGAAGAGATCATCCATGTGATCCCGCAGGATTTTATTGTGGATAAGGAGAGCGGTATCAGGGATCCGAAAGGGATGACAGGGAGCTGTCTGGAGGCCAACTTTCACATCATCACCGGAATGGTAAGTGCTGCCAAGAACATCAACCGGTGCATACTTATGTCGGGGATGGAGGTGGAAGACCTGATCCTGGAACCACTGGCTTCGGCAGAAGCTGTCCTGGGTATGGATGAGAAGGAAGCCGGCGTTGCCCTGGTGGATATCGGGGGAGGCACTACCGATATTGCGATCTTCCAGGATGGAATTATCCGCCACACCGCAGTAATTCCGCTAGGGGGGAACATTATCACTGAGGATATCCAGGAAGGGTGCTCGATTATCCGGGCACAGGCTGAAGCCATCAAGGTAAAATTCGGCTCGGCCCTCAGTGAGGAAAACAAGAGTGAGGAGATCGTTTCAATACCAGGGCTGAGGGGCACACCACCGCGTGAGATATCCCTGAAAAACCTGGCCAATATCATCCAGGCCAGAATGGAAGAGATTATCGGACAGGTATACTGGGAAATCAAAAATTCGGGATACGAGCGGAAACTGATCGCAGGGATCGTCCTTACCGGAGGGGGCGCACAGCTCAAGCATATCCGCCAGCTGACCGAATACCTGACCGGGATGAATACCCGGATAGGTTATCCGAACGAACATATGGCCGGTAATATGCCGGATGAGTTGTGCAGCCCTATGTATTCAACAGGTATTGGACTGGTAATTAAAGGTTTTGAACATACAGAGAAAAAGAACAAGGTGGTAAAAAAGGGGAAAGAAGCCACTTCCAAAGGGAGGCTTAACTTTTTTGATTCCATCGTAAAATCGGGTAAAACCTTTTTCGAAGCCGACAATATCAAGTAAAAAATCAGGCCTGCAATTGTTCATAAAGTATGTTCAAAAAAATTTACATACGGTGTATGTATTTAATAACGAAATAGTAATTTTAGCAAAATTTCGCCATGGCAGATTCTGATACGCTCCTGAAATTCGATCATCCTAAGGAACAGTCTTCTATCATAAAAGTGATAGGCGTAGGCGGTGGTGGGAGCAATGCTGTGAACCATATGTACAAACAGGGTATTCACGGCGTTGACTTTATGATTTGCAATACGGATGCCCAGGCTATTGAAATGAGCCCGGTACCCGTCAAGATACAGCTTGGACAAAGTCTCACAGCCGGCAACGGTGCAGGTTCAAACCCCGAAGTGGGCATGAATGCTGCGATTGAGAACATTGAAGACATCCGTGAAGTCCTTGCACGCGATACCCGCATGGTGTTTATCACTGCGGGTATGGGAGGAGGCACAGGTACGGGAGGAGCTCCTGTTATTGCCAAACTGGCCAGGGAAATGGACATACTCACCATTGGGATTGTTACCATTCCATTCTCGTTCGAAGGGCGTAAAAGAAGGCAGCTTGCTGAAACCGGCATTCAGGAACTTCGTCATCATGTGGATACGCTTTTGGTTATCAACAACGACAAGCTAAGGGAGTTGCACGGGAACCTGAAGTTGGGTGAGGCTTTTGCAAAAGCCGACAATATCCTTACCGATGCAGCCCGCGGTATTGCAGAGATCATTACCCATGTTGGCTATATTAACGTTGACTTCGAAGATGTAAAAACGGTAATGAAAAGCAGCGGGGTAGCCATCATGGGCACCGGCGTTGCATCAGGAGAAAACCGCGCCACCGAGGCTGTGGAAGATGCCCTGAATTCACCCCTTCTCAACGACAACCAGATTACAGGAGCCAGCAATGTGCTTCTTTACATTGCCTATGGAAATGAAGGTGTCAGGCTCGATGAGGTTACCGAGATCACCGATTACATCCAGAAGGAAGCCGGAAGTTCGGCCGACATCATCTGGGGAAGCGGTACGGATGATAAGCTCGGCGATGCGATCGCTGTGACCATTATCGCCACAGGCTTTCATGCCCATCAGGAATTACCGGGAATGGTTGACAAGCCTGCCGCACAGAGTGTAGTGGTTGGCAAAATTGACCCGCTTCCCTCAAACACCCCGCAAAGAGTTGTTGCTGAGCCACTGGTCGATAACCTTCAACTGATCAACCGTCCTGCGCCAATGGTTCAGGATCCGATTTTTGGCTTTAAGCCCGCAGCCGGAGATCCATCCATAACTGATACCCCTTTGGCAGGAACCACCTCCGATAGTCCTGTGGCAGAGAAAACTTCCAGCTCAAC
This sequence comes from Bacteroidota bacterium, assembly GCA_022709695.1. GTDB lineage: Bacteria > Bacteroidota > Bacteroidia > Bacteroidales > SKPS01 > SKPS01. The sequence continues at coordinate 79,151 of JAKLII010000008.1, read as the reverse complement.
CGAGCCGCAGCTGATCACCCCGCTTGCTGATCCGGAGATCACACGTATTCCAAATCCCGGCGATTTTCCGGGCGCACTCCCGCTCGATGGGCCCCTTTCGGTAAATGACCCCAGGCAGGCTCATCGACAGGAACGGCTGAGACAAATCGGGATAAAGCTCAGAACCCTTGAAGGACTTATGGAAGTGGAATCCATACCCGCTTTCAAAAGGAAAAATACTACCCTCGACCAGACCATCCCCTCCAATGAGCAGCAGAGCTCAAACTATACCCTGGATCCGGGAGATGATCCGAATATCTCTGAAAATCCTTTTTACAACAGCAAAACCGACTGATAATTCAACCTCCGCATGATCGGAGGTCTTTTTCTATCCATCTGCGTTTTTGTTTTCATTTGGGCTTGAAAAGACTGGTCGGAAGACCAGTCTTTTTTTGCTTTGATGCAGGCAGTTACTGCTTTCGGTCCACTAAGGTATAGGTTACGATAAAACCATTTTCAGCCTTCAGGTAAAATGGATCGGGTGAGCTTTTCTGGGTGGTGAGACGTTCGGTATGGCGATATACCATCCCGATGCCGGGCGCATAAATCTCTTCCCAAAGGTTCTTGCATACCAGGCCTGAATCGGCTACCTGCATCACCCTGACCAATGAATCAAAGCTATTAACGCCAATGTTACCGGTAAAAAAGAGATCCTGATATTTAAATTCCCATTCACCCCAGAAATTGCAGTTCCATGGGTCATCGTAATGGATATAGCTATTCCCCTGCCAGTAGGAAAATTTTCTGAACGGAAAGCTTAGCTTGATAAAACGGAGGTTGTTCTCAATTCTTTCTGCGGTATTTTTCGACCTCCTTTGAGCTACGATCTCCCCCTGCATTGGATTTTGGGCAGTATCGGTGTAGATTTCCCGGTCGATCCTTTGCCATTCAAGGCCCTCAAGGTCAGTAAACTGATCCAGAATCGTTTCCTTTACCCAGTAGGTATAATCTATCACCGTATCCTGCAAGGCATTGTACGCGGTACTGTCGACCCTGTAAAAGACCCAATGCCCTGCTGTTGTGGGGAAATAGGCATAATAGGGTTCCCAGTCCGTTGTTTTCTCTTTGCTGCAACCGCTCAGTAAGGCAAGAATGGATATCAGCCATAACCTTAGGCGGAGTTTTGGGATCCTGCAAAAACGACCGGCAAACAAAGGAGCATCCTTATGGCATTCAGATCTTATTTCCATCTCCTATTTTCCTCCTTTCCGGTTAAGTCCGCCTGTTCCGATGCTGAATCCCAGCACATACTGCACGTCTGAGTGGATGGCATACACACTTGAGCTTAATTCCATGGGGGTAGGCACCGCAAAGTGGTGGAGGGTCCGGAAAAAGAACCCTGCAGCTCTTCCTGATTTCTCGGTGGACAGGCGGAAAAATGCCACTTCCGTTTTCAGTGCCCTGAAAGGGGCTTCTTTGTCCCAAAGATTATATGCGGACCCCTCAAGCCGCACTGACCAGCGCTGCAATCCGGCTGATTCCAGCGGGAACCAGAGGCGGATGTAAGGAGCGATTCCCGCATTCCTGAGGGTATATTTACGCTGTACCACCCGGTCATCGCTCGTTTTCACATGGCAGAGGCTGTACCAGCCCGACGCACCAAACGATACCCGTTCACCCATCCAGATGCCTGCAAACATCTCTCCGCTGGCAAGCAACGGCAGATTGCTGTAATGCACTGAATAGCCGGAGTCAATGGTAAACCGGTTCATCGCCATAGAGGGCATGACGATCTTTTGCAGAAAAAGATCAGCTGAGCTCTCGAAGTGCAGCGGTATCCGCACCTGTGTGAGCAACGGAAAAAGCCTGTGGTACCGGACTGCTGCCGTAGCAACGGCAAACATATACTGCTTTGTGGATGGGCTGGCGATTTCGGAGGTGGTAAAATCAGAACCGTCAGGATTAAAATGACGCACGCTGAACAGATCGGTTTCCTCGACGCGTCTGTAGCCGAGCACACCTACTGACAGGGTAAGCTGCCTGTTCCAGAGGGATGTGAAGGCCGGCCGGGAAGCGGGCTGCATCACCATCCCCTCTTCTTTGGTCTCCTGCCCGAAGGCAGAAGTGGCCGAAAGCATCAGGAAAACCAACGGCAGCAATACGACTGCTGCGAAATACAGCCGGGACCGGGCAATATCAGACGGCATCATGGCCATGACAATGTTTGTATTTCTTGCCAGAACCACAGGGACACGGATCGTTACGGCTCACCTTCTTCTCCACCTTAACCGGCTGGGGTTTCTCCTCCTGCTGCGTACGGAACCCGAATTTTTCTACGTCCTCCTTTTGTGTCCTTAACCCACGGTTTTCACTTCTCCGGATGCGTGCCTCCTGGATATTCATATCCTGCTGACCGGGCAAACCTGACTTGACCAGGAATGAAATGATCTCGCGGTTGATGCGCTGCAGCAACGTGCCAAAAAGTTTGAACGACTCGAACTTATAGATCAGCAGCGGGTCTTTCTGTTCGTAGGTGGCATTCTGCACCGATTGTTTCAGGTCGTCCATTTCCCTCAGGTGCTCCTTCCATGCCACATCGATAATAGCCAGTGTAACAACTTTTTCGATCGCACGGATCACTTCACGGCCATCGGTCTGGTAGGCGGCTTCCAGATCCACCGGAATATTCATGGTTTTTACCCCGTCGGTTACCGGAATGGCGATTCTTTTAAATCCCTGGGTATTGTTATGATAGACGTCGCGAACCACAGGCATCACGGTAAGTGCGAGTGTGGCTGACTTCTGGCGATAGTGATCCAAAACCGCCGTGTAGAGTTTTTCGGTGAGTTCCTCAGTGCGCAGCTCATAGAATTCCTTTTCAGAGAAGGGCAGTTCAATGCTGTAATGACGGATCACCTCGAGCATCATCCCATCGTAGTCCCGCTCTTTCTGAAACTCCGTAACGGCTGCTTCAGCGATGTCATACATCATATTATCGATCTCCATGGAGAGCCTGTCGCCAAAAAGTGCAGAGCGTCTCTTGGAATAGATGGCGGTGCGCTGGTTGTTCATCACATCGTCATATTCCAGCAGCCTTTTCCGGATCCCGAAATTGTTTTCCTCAACTTTTTTCTGTGCTTTTTCGATGGATTTGGTGATCATGGAATGCTGAATCACCTCTCCGTCCTTGATTCCCAGCCGGTCCATCACGCGGGCTATCCTTTCGGAGCCAAAAAGGCGCATCAGGTTGTCTTCCAGCGAAACGAAGAAGATGGACGACCCGGGGTCTCCCTGGCGGCCTGCACGGCCACGCAGCTGCCTGTCGACCCGGCGCGATTCGTGTCTTTCGGTGCCGATAATAGCCAACCCACCGGCGCCTTTAACCCCCGGCCCAAGTTTAATGTCGGTACCACGGCCTGCCATGTTGGTGGCGATCGTAACGGTTCCGGCCTGACCGGCTTCAGCCACAATCTGGGCCTCACGCTGGTGAAGCTTGGCATTCAGCACGTTGTGCCTGATGGCCTTGCGCTGCAACATCCTGCTCAGAAGCTCTGAATTCTCGACGGCAGTGGTACCCACGAGGACCGGCCTGCCGGCTTTGACCATCTCATCGATCGTCTGAATCACAGCGTTGTACTTTTCACGCTGGGTTTTAAAGACATAGTCCTGCTGGTCGTCGCGGATCACCGGCCGGTTGGTCGGGATCACCACCACATCCAGTTTGTAGATGTCCCAGAACTCTCCTGCTTCAGTTTCGGCAGTACCGGTCATACCAGCAAGTTTGTGATACATCCGGAAGTAATTCTGCAGGGTGATGGTGGCATAGGTCTGGGTGGCAGCCTCTACCTTTACATTTTCCTTGGCTTCGATGGCCTGGTGCAGACCGTCGGAATAGCGCCTTCCCTCCAGGATACGGCCTGTCTGCTCATCCACGATTTTCACCTTGTTGTCCATCACCACATAATCCACATCGATCTCAAACAGGCAGTAGGCCTTCAGTAGCTGGTTGATAGTGTGCACACGCTCTGAGATGATGGCATAGTCGCGCATCATATCCCCTTTGCGGCGAACCTTTTCCTGATGGCTGAGCTCTGATCGCTCCATCTCAGCGATAGCAGATCCTATATCAGGCAAAATGTAAAAGTCAGGATTCCCGGTTTCCTGGGTAAGGATTTCGATCCCATTTTCCTTCAGGTCCACGGTATTTTGTTTCTCTTCAATCACAAAGAAGAGCTCATCATCAATGATATGCATATTCTTCTGCTGCTCCTGCAGGAAGAAATTCTCCGTTTTCTGCATACCGGTCTTCATGCCGGGTTCGCTGAGGAATTTGATAAGTGCTTTATTTTTCGGCAATCCGCGGTATGCCCGGAACAGCAGCTTGAAGCCTTCCTTTTCGTTATCTCCCTGATCAGGGTTGGCCAGTAGTTTTTTCGCCTCGGCCAGCATCTTGGTTACGAGGTCCTTCTGGGCATTAAACAGTTTGTTTACAATGGGTTTGAGCTGCTCAAACTCCTGCTTGTCGCCCTGGGCAGTTGGCCCCGAGATGATAAGCGGTGTTCGGGCATCGTCGATAAGCACCGAGTCCACCTCATCCACGATGGCGTAGTTGTGCTCACGCTGGACAAGTTCATCGGGATGGGTTGCCATATTATCCCTCAGGTAATCGAATCCGAATTCATTGTTGGTGCCATAGGTCACATCAGCCAGATAGGCATTGCGACGGGCATCTGAATTGGGTTCATGCTTGTCGATACAATCCACCTGCAAACCATGGAATCTGAACAGCATCCCCATCCACTCCGAGTCGCGTTTTGCCAGATAGTCGTTAACGGTAACGATATGTACCCCGCGTCCCGGCAGGGCATTCAGGTACACGGGAAGGGTTGCCACAAGGGTTTTCCCCTCACCGGTTGCCATTTCAGAGATTTTTCCCTGGTGGAGCACCATGCCTCCGATCAGCTGCACATTGTAATGCACCATATCCCAGGTAATCCGGTTGCCGCCTGCAACCCAGTTGTTGAAATACAGGGCTTTTGTACCCCTGATCTCCACATTGTCCATCCTGGCCGCCAGGTCACGGTCGAAATCATTTGCCAGCACCTCCACCATCTCATTCTCCTTGAAGCGGCGTGCTGTATCTTTCATCACCGCAAAGGCCTCAGGAAGAATCTCGTTGAGAATTTCTTCGGTTTTCTCTTTCCTGCGTTTCTCAAGCTGATCCACCTCCCTCCACAAACCCTCCTTGGTTTCGGGATCCATCTCAGGGTCAGCAGTGATCTGCCCTCGCAGCGATTCGATACGGGTAACCTCTTCGGCAATATACTCCCGGATACGGCTCCTGAAGATGACAGTCATCCCGCGCAGATCATCATTCGAAAGGGTTTTTATCTTTTCGTATGCCTCATGGATTTTGTCCACTACCGGCATCACAACTTTAATATCCTTGTCTGATTTGGTACCGAAAAACTTTGCAAAAATGCTCATGGGGACTTTCCTGGGATTGATTTGAAAACACCACAAAGATACGGGTTATTGAGATAATGTACATGTTCTTTTTTAACCGGCAGCAGGGAGAACGCATCATGGATGAAAAACTGTACTTTTGAACCCATGATCAGTACCACATCCAAAAACAGGGTTTCACCCAAAAAACCACAGCCAGACAAAGCGGTGACCCGAAAACCCTTAGGGCATATAGCTGCCATTGTGATTATCAGCCTGGCAACCTGGGGCGTATACCTCAACACCCATGCCCATAGCTTTCATTTCGATGATACTCATGCCATTGTGCACAACCAGCAGATCAGGGATTTCAGTATTTTCGGTGATCTTTCATACTGGACGGATCTCAACAACAGACCCCTCTCCTACTTTACCCTTGCCCTGAATTACCGGGACGGATTACCGACGACCCCGTTCCACCGTACCAACATCCTGATACACCTGCTGGCCTCCATTGCACTGTATCTTTTCATCCGGACGGCATTTCGCACCCCTGCCCTCCGGAACCCTCAAATACAGAAATATGCATTCGCTGTTGCGGTGTTTGCGGCACTGGTTTTTGCGCTGCACCCCATTCAGACCCAGGCAGTCACCTACATCGTACAACGGATGAGTGCACTAGCTGCCTTCTTCAGCCTGCTGGCACTATGGTTATATCTGTCTGCAAGAACCATATCAGCCCAGGTTTCCCATCGCGGTCTGAGACAGACCCTCTGGTATACAGGTGCTTTCCTTACCTGGGTTGCCGGGATGCTGAGCAAGCAGGAAGCGGCATCATTGCCGCTGATGGTGATCGCGGCTGAATTTATCCTTTTCGGGAAACAAGGCACAAAGCGCAGTCACCTGGTGCTGGGCTCTGCAGCAACCCTACTGATAGCAACAGGCCTTGTTGCAGCGGCCACAGGAATCATTCCCCCGGAAAAAGGGGCACCGACAGTCCCGCACTATCTTGCCACCCAAATGGTGGTTATCGTAAAATATATCCAGCTTGCCTTTTTGCCGGTCCATCAGATGGTCGACTACGGTTGGAAACCGGTAGCCTCTCCCCTGGGTTTGCCCGTCATCATTAGCCTGCTGATACACCTTTCGCTGTTGGTTCTGGCTGTGGCCCTGCGACGTAAAAGACCCCTGATTTCCCTTGGTATATTTCTTTTTTATCTGCCACTGGCTGTTACCTCCACCGTATTTCCCATCCGCGATATGATATTTGAACATCGTATGTATATGTCGCTGAGCGGGTTTGCTATTGTGGTGGCATCGCTGGCATTATGGCTTTACGATCACTGGAACCAGAAGGCTGCTCTTGTACTGGCAACCGTATATCTGCTTGTACTCGGGTATGGCACCGTAGCCCGGAACAGGATCTGGAAAGATACCTGTGCTTTGTGGGAGGATACGCTGCAAAAGGCTCCCGGCAATACCCGGGCCTGGCTGGCAGTTGGCGACTGCCTTAAACAACAGGGCAACATGGCAGGAGCGCTGGAACATTACAACCGGTCTCTTGAGCTGGACTCGCTGAATCCCACTACCCTGAATAACCGGGGTAATCTGCGGCTGGTAACCGGAGATTTCGAAGGCGCCATTTCAGATTACAATACCATCCTGCGCACATCGCCCGAGAGCCGCCATCTGGCATTGCTCAACAGAGGGATTGCCTATAGCCGCAGGCAGGATTACCTAAACGCTGTCAATGACTTCTCAGCTGCCATCGAAACCGGAACAGCAGAGCCACAGACCTGGTTCCACCGTGGTGTTGCCTATGTCTATCTTGGCGATTATCCCTCAGCCATTGCTGACCTGAAGCTGGCTGCAGAAAAGGACCCCGCCAACCAGGACGCTCTGTTTAACCTTGCAAGTTCATACATGAATACCGGCAATTTTGAGGAGGCGATCCTCTGGTATTCCAGGCTGCTGAACCTGAATCCCGGACATGTAAATGCCCTGCAGTACCGCGGATCGGCGTATCTCAGTCTGGGGCAGAGGGAAAACGCCTGCTCCGACTGGCAAAAAGGGGCTGCAAGACAGCATAATCCCTGCATACAACTGATGCAGCGTTACTGTTCCAATAACTAAAATTGCACCGATGAAGGTACTGGTAATCATACCGGCCTATAACGAGGAATCTGCCCTTGGTGCTGTCCTGAATTCCCTGCAGGGTACCTGCCCCGGATACGACCTGCTGGTAGTGAACGATGCCTCTGCCGATCGTACAGAAATGGTTGCACGCCACCATCCTGGAGTAAAGGTACTGTCGCTGCCATGCAATCTGGGAATTGGGGGAAGCGTACAAACCGGCTTTCAGCTGGCAGTTGATAAAGGATACGATATCGCCGTTCAATTTGACGCAGACGGCCAGCACAATGCCGCTGACCTGGCAAAACTCATCGCCATGGTTGCCGAAGGGGAGGCGGACATTGCCATCGGCAGCCGGTTCAATGCCCGCGATATGGAAGGCTTTCGGTCCACCGGACTCAGACGATTGGGTATCAGGATTTTTCAAATGGTGAGTTTGCTCCTTGCCGGCCAGAAAATCACAGACCACACCAGCGGATTCAGGGCTTACAACCGCAAAGCATTTGAATTTCTGGCGTTTCACTATCCTGTTGATTTCCCTGAGCCTGAGGTGGTGATTATGATGGCAAGGAAAGGTTTCAGGATTCGCGAGACCTTTTCACAGATGTTTGAAAGGCAGGGAGGAGTTTCCTCCATTCCCCTGCACAAGGGGCCCTACTATATGACCAAGGTGCTGCTTGCGATGTGGATGGCAGCCCTCCGGAAAAATCAATCCTAACCAAAAAAACAGCACCTTATGGCACGCATGCAGATTATTGCCATCCTCTTCAGTCTGGGATTATTGGCATATATCCTCAGAATCATCAGCCGGAAAAGCCTGAAAGAGGAGTACTCCCTGCTCTGGCTGGGGGTGAGCATTGTATTCCTGATATTTTCAGCATGGCGCCAGGGACTCGAAATGATGGCAAATCTGCTGGGAGTCGCCTATGCACCTGCAGCCCTTTTTATCATCCTCCTGGTGGGCATGCTGCTGATCCTTATACAGTTTTCGATGATACTTTCGCAGCTTTCAGATCGCAGCAGGGTAATGGCACAAAAATACGCCCTGCTGAAACTGGAACTGGAGACCCTCAAAGAGGAAGTTGCCCGGTGGTCAGATCGCGATAAAGAAGCAGGTACCGATCTGCCTGCTCCTGCAAAGGAAAGCGGTCCCGGGGCCTGACTCCGAACAATCCGGAGGCGGCCTTGTGCATAGCTGCACAAAGACCTTCAGCCGAAAAAGACTCCATTTCCACTACCCTGCCGCCGGCTGTTTCCTGCAAGGCTCCTTTCCCACTGATAATCATGGGGATTCCAATTGCCGTACATTCAGCCGCCACATAGGAAAACCCCTCATTCCTGGACGGAATCAACACTGCCGTACAGGAGGAGATGAGCTTAAACAGCTCATCTTCCGGGAGTGGCGGCACCAGAACGAAACTGTTTTGATGACCCGTAGCCGCAATGGCCCCTTCCAGTCTTTTTCTGAAGGTAGCAGGGGCAGCAGGAACCACCAGCACGATGGAACCATCAGGATTTGATTCCAGAAATAATCTGCCTCCCTCCACAATCAGGTCCAGCCCTTTTGAATGACCGAGCCTGCCATAGTACACAAAACTGGGACTTGACTGTTCCCCCCGGTCTTTTACCCCATCCGTTGCAAGGTAAGATTTAAGCCTATCGTAATCCACTCCATTTCTGATGGTTATCGTTCTGTCCTCAGGTATTCCAATTCCTGCCATAGCCCGGGCAGTGGCCTCAGAAACTGCAACATACCGATCAAAGGGGAGTTTCAGCAGTACCCGCTCAAGCAGACGGTAAAACCTGGCTATATTTCCTTGCATCCACGGGAAACTGAGCCACAGGGTATCCCACACTTCATGAACTGTTATCACCACCTTTGTTCCGGTGATTCTGCCTGCAATCCATCCGGTAAATCCAGCTGCAAAGGTGGAGGTCTGAATGAGGGAGGCTTTCCGGGCATACCAGATTGCAGCAGGAACGGCGCAAAGTGCAAACCAGAAGCGGTTAAGGGCACGGATCCGGCGGATAAGTACCCCATGGTATGCCTCATATACAGGTGATTCCCGGTTTGTTTTCAGCGTAACCACAGTAACCGGTATCCCGTTTTTTACCAGGGTTTCTGAAAGTTGCAGAAACAGGGTTTCCACTCCTCCGATACAGGGATGGAAATGTTCAAGAATGAACAGGACTTCCCCGGCAGCATGTTTCATGACAACATCTTATGACTGCTCAGGATGTCAAGGAATTCGCCGGCAAAACGATCCCATGAAAATTTGGCTGCCTGTTTTATAGATCTGGCCGACATCTCGATACGCTGCTGGGGATTGCCGGCAACTGCTTCCAGCTGATCCGTAAGATCAGACACATCAAAAGGGTTAAACATCAGTGCGGCTCTGCCGGCAACTTCCGGCAACGATGAGGCATTACTCACCAGGCATGGCGCCCCACAGGCCATGGCTTCGAGCACAGGCAACCCAAATCCCTCGTAATAAGACGGATACACAAATGCCATTGTTTGTGAATAGAGCGCAGGGAGGTCACTCCGGGGTACATAGCCCGGTATAATGATATCGGAACGGAAATGGTGCTGGCTGATCTCCCTGAACAGGCGCCTGCATTTCCATCCTCTTGCCCCAACGATCACAAGCTGCACCGGCATAGGGTTGTTCATTCTGAACCGAAGGTAGGCGCTGAGGAGCAGAGAAAGGTTTTTCCTTGGTTCAATGGTACTGACAAACAAAAAGTATGGAACCGTGATACCATACTGCTCCAGGACTTCAGGCCGGATATCGGGGCTGAACGAAGCATCGTATCCCAGATAAATCTTTTCCACCCGTTCTTCGGTAAAGGGAAACTGACGGATGATGTCCTGACGTGAGTTTTCGGAGTTGGTAATGATGAGATCCGCCTTTTTCATAATCCTCCGCAGGAAGAGGTTTTGCAGCACCTGGCTATGCCACCGGTGATGTTCAGGAAACTTCAGCGGGGTAAGGTCGTGGATAACCGTAACCCTTTTTACCCTTCGTGGCATAAAAAAGGGGCCAAAATGGGCAGGCTCAATGACCACATCCACCTTTAACCTGCCCGCCAGTCTCCCGAAAATCATGAAGAGCCGTAAAGCCGGGAATATCAGGGTCCAGCGAAGGAGAGGGATGGCGATACTCCTGGCGCCAGCGAATGCAGGGTTTTTTTTGCGACGAAACAGCAGGTACTCATTCTCCCTGTCGTTGCGCAACAGGGAATGAATCATCTCGCGGGTGAAGGTATGTACACCGGCAGACTGGTTATCAATAGGATCAGCCAATATGGCAATTCTCATTTTATATCCCGGTTTGGGGAGGCAATGTAACTCATTTTACAATTTACCAGATACCTTTTCTGTAAAATTGCATGTGGAATCCTGGGCATCCTTCACCAAAGCCCTGAAAGATTTGTCTTTCAAGATCTCAGGCCCATATATGGAAACCAGTTTCGCCATGAGGGTCTTTTTTTCAAGCCTTATCTTCTTCAGTGCTTCTGCCGCTTTTCTGTTGGCCGGATTGCTCTTCAGATCGGTATCTGCCTTCAGGATTCTGCAATTCAGCACTGCAAGCAACTTCGCATCCCCGCGGATATTCAGTTCAGCGGCTGTTTTTCCCTTCGTCGAATCGCGCTGCAATTCCTTCATCCCCGGGCAATAATCATCTGCACTTTTTCTCCTGTCCATTTCTGCAGTAAATGCTGCTTTTGAAGCAGAATCGGGAAACAGGGAAGCAACTCTGGCAAGAGATTCGATGCGCCGGGTCCTGAGCTTTCTTATGGCTGAATCAGCCTCAGAATCAGGGGGATTAACCAAGGCGGCTGAGATTTTTGTGTAGATTTCACACTCCAGCACCGACAGCTCGTCGATCAGGGCCGCCTGCTCCGTCGAAAAGCCATTCGATGGCTGGTCTCCGGCAACTTCCTGTATTTCCCCCTTCTTCCCCTTACAGGACACTAAAACGATAATGGCAGCTAAAAACCAGATTGATTTCTTCATTTGTGGTATGATTGGTTATTTATCGATTCGTGAATACAGCTGTATTGAGATATGCGGTATGGACCTTATAAAATCCCTTTGCGGCCTGTTCCGTCAGAACTCTGGTTCCTTTACGGTTGAAATGGTTGTAATTCAATGAATTTTCGGCAAGATAAAGTTCCGGGAAGCTGTCAGGATCTGAGAGATTGATCAGATGGTTTTCAGGCAATGCACGGGTCAGGGCAAGGGTCTCCGATACCTGTACTTTCTCCATCTTCGGATGAAGTAGGAATACGAGATGGATCCCGTGTTTCCTGCATTCTTCAATCAGCCCCGACAGTGCTTTCATGTGAATGGGATTCGGTCTGGGTGGATTTTCCAGGGATAATTCCGATTTACAGGCGTTGGCAATCAACAACAATCGGGATGTATCCTGATAAAACAATGCTCCGCGTTCATGCTCCCTTTCAGCAGAAACGGGAAGCATTCCGTTCCTGCGGGCTCTGACAATATCCTGCAGCCGATCTCCGGATACTTTATCATCCATTGGATCAAGCGCATACAAATCGTTGAAATACCCAAGGTTCAACGACCTTTCCAGAAAAGATTCGGTAGTAAACAATGAGGTCCGGATCCTGAGATCTGCCGGCAATTCTGAATGCCATTGCGCTCTGAGCATAAATGTGTACCAGGCAGGTGTTAACCAATATCTTTTACGGAGGGTATTTCTGTGATTTTCGGAAAATATTCCCACATCGCGGAGCTCAAGAATGATATTTTTCACTTTGCCCGGATTCCGTGTAATCAGTTCTTTTACAAATCGGTATGTCTCAGGAGGAAGCGAACCGCCGCCACCCAGGTTAAAGCTCCTGATATTCCATTCCCTTGGCATCAGGCTGTCAAAATACAGTGGATCGAGATTGTAGAATATAGTGCTGGATCCGACAAAGAGGGTATTAAAAGAGTCCTGTACCGGCAGGTAAAGCTGCATCTTGTGACCAAGGGTTTCATTGCCAAAGTACCATGAAGGATCAAAGGTTCTTCGGATTCCGAAATTGATCAGCAATACCAGGATCAATCCGGCACACATCTTCAGTATTAGCTCCCGGTGTCTCATCAGAATTGAAAGTAGATATATGCCTTATTGGAATAGAGCCCAAAATTAAACATTAGTGTGATAATCATCAGGTAAAAGAGCCACCTTCCGTACCATGGCAAACGGTTAATCCAGCCCGATATCAGGGGCTGATCCTTCTGGGCAAACTCCACGATGGCTACCAGAGCAATTGACAACAGCAGTACCATCATACTGTACAGGTCGCCGTTGAACATCTGCATGGTCAAAGGGGTAAGGGGTGCTGAAAAGATATTGTGGTAGATAAGCGACAGTTTGGGTAACGATCCGGCGCCGAAACATACCACAGTGGTACATATCATTACAAAAACAAAAACACCGTTAAGGAAATTAACGATTCGCGGATGAAGAAAGCGATCCATCCAACGCTGCCAGGGCCATTTCACTGATTCGGAGGCCACCAGTAATCCGTTGAAGAACCCGAACAACACCATCCCCCATGCTGCTCCGTGCCATAATCCAATGATGCTGAATGACATAACGATAGCAAAAAAACGACCTGCTGTACCCCAGTGATTTACTCTGGAAATTAATGGTTTAAAAATATAATCCATCACAAACCGGGTTAGGGTGATGTGCCATTTACGCCAGAAACTCCTGAAGGAAGTGGCGAACATGGGCCGGTCGAAATTTACCGACAACTGCACTCCCATGATACGGGCCGCTCCGATGGCAATATCGGAATAAGCTGAAAAGTCGCAATACACCCTGATATGAAGTAACATGGCCGGAATCAGCATGTTGAGGCCATAATATCCTGACGGATCCGCAAATACCGGATCCACATAGACGGCAATCCGGTCGGCGATTACCAGTTTCTTGAAAAACCCCCACGCCATGAGCTTCAGCCCATCCGTAACATTATCATAAGTCCATGAGTGCTGCTGCCGGAGCTGTGGCAACAGGTTTCCGGGCCTTTCGATCGGACCTGCCACAAGTTGCGGGAAGTAGGACACATACAGTGCAAAATAGCCGGGATGCTTCTCGGCACGGTAGTTACCCCGGTACACCTCAATGGTATAACTCAATGTCTGAAATGTGTAGAACGAGATGCCCACCGGCAATAGAAGATTCAGTGAAGGAACATGCCAGACAATATTTACGGCATTGAACAGGATTCTCAGGTTCTCATTGAAAAAATTGAAGTATTTAAAGGTAAAGAGCAGCCCAAGGTTAAGGACTAAACTGAATATAAGCCAGAGTGTCATCACAGGGCGCCTGCCCCGGTTTTTCTCAATCATGATTCCTGCTACATAATCCACAAGGGTTGAAAAGAGGATCAGGAATACGTACTCAAGCTTCCAGCACATATAGAAGTAATAACTGGCAGCCAAAAGCAGCATCCAGCGGAAGCGGAAGGGTATCAGGTAATATCCCGCAACCACCAGCGGAAAAAACAGCAGAAACTCCAGCGAGTTGAAAACCATAGTCAGTAAAAAGTATAAAGTATAAAGTATAAAGTATAAAGTGCGCTTTCTACTTTCTACTCCTATACTTTCAGAAGTGAAAATTCGTAGCTTCTACAGACTTGATTTCAGGGATGGCTTTTTTCATGGCAGCTTCAACACCGCTTTTCAGGGTCATCATGCTCATGGGACAGCCGGCACAGGCGCCCTGCAACTCCACATGCACCACATTATCATCGCTTAGGGATACAAAGGCAATGTTACCACCGTCGGCTTCGAGGTAAGGGCGAATCTGGCTGATCACATTGTTGACTTTCCTGGTCAGTTCGTCACGTGAATTCTGGTTTTCCATAATAGTTCTCCTGGATAATTTTGGGGATTAAAATATTCTGATAGGTTTGATGATTTATTGTTTATGAGGGTTGTCCCTGTACTCTACTTCCACAATTCGGGTCGGGTCTTCAGTTTGGAGGCGCTCTTCCGTTTTGCGGATCACATTGGAGGCAAGTTTCATAAAAGCCTCTGCCAGAGGCGATTTCTCATCCAGTACAACCGGCACACCAATATCCCCGGAAGTACAGATCGCCTCAACTACCGGAATCCTTCCGATCACCTCTACACCGGTTTCTAAGGCAAGGGCATCACAGCCACCCTTACCAAACACGAAGTAGCGTTTGTCGGGCATATCGGGTGGCGAGAACCAGGCCATGTTTTCCACGAATCCGAGTACGGGCACATTGATCTTATCCTGGCGGAACATGGCTACGCCTTTACGGGCATCAGCAACAGCCACTTCCTGGGGTGTGCTGACGATTACGGCACCGGTTACCGGGATGGTCTGCACGAGTGTAAGGTGGATGTCGCCGGTTCCGGGGGGCAGATCTACCACCATGTAGTCGATTTCGCCCCAGAAGCTGTCAGAAATGATTTGCTGAAGCGCACCGGATGCCATGGGCCCGCGCCATATGAGCGCTTTCTCGGGATCAACAAAGAATCCTACCGAAAGCATTTTCACCCCAAACCGTTCCACAGGCTTAATCAGGGTACGGTCGCCATAGGGAACCCCTCCCGGTTTGGCGTCTTTTGCCCCGAGCATCAGGGGCATCGAGGGGCCGTAGATATCGGCATCCACCAGGGCTACCTTCTGACCCATGCGGGCCAGCCCAACAGCAAGATTTACAGCCACTGTGGATTTCCCTACTCCTCCTTTTCCGGAGGCAACAGCAATGATGTGTTTCACCTGCTTCAGCGATTCAGGAAGTACAGGTTTCGGGTCGGGCCTTTCAGCCTCCGTAATGCGTATATGGATGGCGGCACCGGCAAAGGCATTCTTCAGCTTTTGCTCGGCAACCTTTCCTACTGATTTCAGAAATGGATCAGGGAACTTTTTGCCCTGTACATGCACTTCAATCGTTTTCTCATCGCAGCGCTCAACTTCTGCCATCCCAAGGGATATAATGTCACTATGGAATTCAGGATGTTTCACGGTTGCCAGAACCTCTTCTACTTTGGTTTTCATCTCTATAATACTGTTAATCTGGGCATTGTCTGATTTTCAGAGCGGCCCTAACAATGCTAATTTAGATTGCGTAAAGATAGAGCGAAAAATCAATGTGAAAATGTGTAAATGTGTAAATGTGAAAATGCTGGGCGAAGCCGAGCGCAGCGAGTCCCGGGAGCGAAGCGATCCGGGATGAAAATGTGGGAATGCACCCTACAACCCAAGGTTCACCCCGCATTGTAAAAGGTGCTTCCGGCCGCGCAGGGCTTCAGGCAGGTAGCGCTCAGCATCGGGTCCGCCGGAGCGCAGGAAATGGTAACCCAGTCGGGCATATGCATTTACAGCGAACTGCCAGCCGGCTTCAATACCAAAATCGCTGCGGTGCCATCGTTCCTCACTCATAAAGGGCAGTCCGCGCCGTTTCCCGCCAAGCGAATTGTAATCAGGCCCTTTGCGGGCATATCGGTAAGAGGACTCCACTTTCAATCCACCCCAGGGCTCCCATGCTATGCCCAGATACGTTTCTTCAGCATTGTCGGTAAGATAATAACCCAGGTTGTACCGGTTGGATTCAAAAGTGGTAGTGGGGACAAAGTGCTTATATGCCAGGGGATTCGATCGGGTGTATTCGCCCGTGAAATGCAGGTCAGGCACCGGAAAATCCGATATGCGGAATCCCCCTTTGAAACTCAGGCAATTGGAATGTTTTTCAGGCTGGAACATAACCGTAGTTGCAAGTTCATCGATAAACAGCACTGCAAAGACATGGGTATGCGGGATCAGACGGGTACTCACATCCACAAACATCTGTGAATTCTGGCCCGCATCGTTGGTGGTCCCGTTCAATGTATGGTCAATGGATTTAAAGAACGAGAAAGGGATAAGATAGGCAGGATGAACACCCATATCGGCGTAAATGATGGAATTGCCGAATGAGATGGTGGTGCGTTTCCATGGTTTAATCGTGAACATATTGGCTGCCAGATACTTTTGCCTGTATACCAGGCGGGTGCCATTCCCATAGGCGCTGGTATAGGTATAGGATCTTGCACTGTCGATGACCGCAGAATTGAGCCATGCGTGCAGATAATTGAATTCAAACCACTTAACCGGAGTCATCTGAAAACGGAACTGCACCGTTGAGGGTTCACGACCTGCAAAAATGGAAGCACCGCCATAATGATTCCCCCATTCGAAATGATCCTTCACCAGGGCGAAGGTCATATGTGTATTTTGCCAAACCATCCCTCCCCGCATCTCACTGAATTCCGCTTCATTACCTTGTCCGGGCTTATACTGGCCGCCGGGTGAACTTACGAGATAATCAGGGGTTACGGTCAGGTTGGAGGTATAATGGTCGCGGAGGCTGGCATAAAATCCCCAGTTATTCCGGTAGGAAGCCACCATGGAGGCACCACTGAAGCGATTGAACTGCATGGGCCTTGCCCCCTCCTCCGGAAGGTTGAACACAAATGCACCCCCAATAATGGGTTGGAGCCGCAGAAAGAAATTGGGGTCGTTATAGGCCAGATCGGCCTGTGGCAGCCTGAGCGCCATTTTCCTGTCGGCAGGAGATTGCCTGTAATAAGCGTCGTACAGGTACAGCATGCTTTTCTGTCTTGAGGACAGAGGCAGGTCTTTCGTAACCAGTTCCAGAAGTTTTGTCCGGATGGTCCACCGAGTATAAGGCTTCACAGTGGAATTGATCTCAATATACCCCAGGTTGGCCATTTCATCCAGAAAATCAACAATGCCGCTGTTGTTAACATGTTCATAAACAGGCTGGGCATGAAGGTTGCCTGAAATACCTGCCAATCCGAATAAGCACAGGAAAATCAGCCTATTTACTCCTGACCTTTTTAAAGAGGATATTGTAGGTAGCTTTGAAAAAGTACCTGATATCGGTGCGCAGAGGTTGTTTTGCATAGGCATCGAGATATCGTTTTTCAGATTCCATGATCTCTTCGAGATTTTTCGGCAGATCTGCATAGAAAGGCGGGATCAGACCCGGTTTGAATCTGATGCGTTGTTCCTGTAACTCCTTGGTATACAAACTAAAATACTGAGGGCTCAGGGGCCGCACACCTACCAGTTTCATATCCCCTTTGAAGAAATTGTACAGCATGGGTAGCTCATCGATCCAGAAACGGCGCATAAAACGCCCCAACGTTGTGACCCTGAAATCGTTTGCAAACTTTCCGCCCTCCTGCAGGTTGAACCGGTCGAAAATAAAGCCCTGAAGGTACTCACTGTAAGGGTGCATTGTGCGCATCTTCAGCACTTTGATCATCTTTCCGTTCTTGCCGATACGATTCAGGCGGATGAACATTCCATAGGTTGGGTGGTAATCGAATGCCGGTTCCTTCTCTTTCTGCACTACAAAATAATGCATCTCCACCAACCGCGCCTCTTCCACAATGGTAAATCCGCATGAATAAAGCCTTCCGTAGGTTTCAGCCCTGGATATCAAACGATTAAAACCATTGGTGAACAGGAAGTAAAACCGTTTGGTCCATTTCAGTTTCGGCATCACCCGATGGATCAGGTAATCAAAGGTGTATATGATATAGTTCAATACCGGAGGATTCTTCTTGAGGATGCGCATTTTACGCAACCAGTTGGTCTCAACACACCCGATAAACAATCCGCCATAAGGCAGCTTGGAGTTGATCACTTCAAGGAACTTATTGATCCGGCGAATGTTATTTAGTCTTTTCAGGTTGATGATACAGGAAAAAGTATCATCCGGTTGTTTTTCAATATTGAACCTTGTGGTTGTAGCCAGCAGCAGGGTTTCCCGGAATGACGGATCGGCATATTTCATCACAAACTGATAGACCTGCTCATTGGTTTCATTGACAATGAGCTGCCGCATCTGGGAGTCGACTCTGGGTTTTACAGATGTATCGGCAGGGGTATTCACAGCATGATTATTCAACAGTGATGATTTTTCTTACGCCTGTATAATCACGGTAGCTGATTTTCAGCAGGGCAACCCCACCGGGAAGGTTGGCCGGAAGATGCAGTGTGATTCTGGAGAACCCTTTCTCCACAGGCTGATCGAAAAGGGTATTAAGTTTTTGTCCGTTCAGATTGTACAACTCTATGGTGAGCTGGTCCGAAAACTCGAGTACAGCATCCAGCCATACAGTGCCGGATGCAGGGTTTGGGTAGGGCTGGCTGATATGGAACGCATCGGTAATGGCCACACAACCCCTGTCATTGGCTGTATTGTCGTCTGTTGGATACTCCGGCACGGAGACATTAACACATACTGCATAGGGTGATTGATCAGGGTTTTTCGGAAGAATAGGCCTGGAGACAAACTGGTACCTGAATGTATGACCAGGCTGCAGGCGGTCGTTGACCCCCTGTGCCTGCCAGATCTCCACCACTGGATTTTGTGAGTTGATCCAGCACTGGAGGTCGATGCGATGCACCGGAAAAGCAGCATTGTTTCTAATGTCAGCCGAGATCTGTATCCGGTCCTGATCCATCAGTGCCTGTACACCCGTTACCTCAATATCGAATGCTGTTTTTATCGTAAACACTTTATCCGAATGGCTGTTGAAACACCCTTTGGAGGAGGTAGCGAGCAGGGAAACATCAAAGATTCCGGCAGAGTCAAAGGTATGTGCCGGATGGAGCAACCCCGAGGTATATCCGTCGCCGAAATCCCACAGGTAGATATCACCGTTCACCGTTTTATTGGTAAACTGAACCAGCAGAGGAGCATTTCCATAGAGGGGGGTCATTGAAAAGCCGGCAATGGGGGTAGGATAGGAAACCAGTGATGAAGAAGCTGTATCACGGCATCCCCTCTGGGTTTCTACGATGAGCATCAGCGGAAATGATCCCGTATCGGGGCATACAATGGCAGGGCTTTTCCCCGACAGTGTACCAAAAACCGGTGAGATCCACTGCCATGATACAAGGGTGTCGCTGATGGTGGTGGATGCCTCTGCCAGATTTCTTGCCTGTCCGGCGCAGAAGGTGGTATCCGTGATGATCGCAATGGGGTTGGCACCTACATCCACATTAACAACCACTGAATCGTAACACCCTGTAACCGAAGATCCGACGAGCAGGGAAACCGGAAACAAGCCATGAGACAGATAGGTATGGGAAGGATTGGGTAACCCGGTGACCTGGCTGGATCCATCGCCGAAGTTCCATCTCCAGAAGTTATTCGGATACAAGGTTCCGGCGAGACTTTTATCCGTCAACTCTACTTCGGAACCTGTGCACAATAACGCCGGCGTGTAGTTGAAGGCAGCAAAAGGGGTCTGATGAATTTCCACCAGCAGGGAGTCGCTGTTTGTGCAGGCATTCTGATTGGTCACTTCAAGTTTAACCCAGTAGTTTCCGGCGACAATCCAGCTGTACAGCGGGTTTGAAAGGCTGCTTGTATCCGGGGTTGCCGATCCGTTTTCAATGGTCCACAGGTAGGCCGTTACCGTACCTCCAATGGCATTGGCATTCAATTGAACAGGCCGTGCAGAGCAACGGGTTCCGGTGGTAATCCAGGGAATTGGAAGTGCAAAAACCAGCACAGAGTCTGAATAGGTGGCAAAGCACCCCGAATCGGTGGTTGCGGTAAAGGTGATGTAATAGATGCCGGGCTGGGAATATACGACATCAGGGTTTTGCACCGTATCGGTCATGCCGTTGCCGAAATCCCACTGCCACTTCGTTACAGGAAATGCCGGAAGGGCAGGAACCGAAGCATCGGTGCAATGGAGGGTATCACCGGTGCACACCTGTACGGCCGATTTGAGAAACAGCGCCTGTGGACTGGCACCCTTTACCCAGACATTCACCTGGCTTGTAGCCACACACCCCCTTGGGTTGGTAGTGGTGACCAAATAAGTGCCGGATGAAGAGATGATGATTTGCGGCAAGGTATCATTGATGCCGGTATTCCATTGATACGTAACGGTTTGCGGAGCACCGGATACAAGTGCCAGCGGCTCGCCGGAGCAGACTGATTTATCAGGCCCCAGAGAAATAGTGCTGGCATAAAGATCCAGTGAAACAAGTGCTGTGTCGGATATGGTACAGTTGAAGCTGTCTTTGACCACCAGGATATGAAGTCCCGGTGTTCCGGTCAGAAGGGATGGCTGGTTCAGGAGGGTATCGTTGTCCCACAGGTACTGATAGGCGCCGGTGAACCCCGATTGCAGATGTGCCTGGGTATTGAGGCAGATGATGGTGTCTGAGAGGGATAGACCTGGTACCGAGTTGGTAATGAGAATGGTATCACGTGAGATACGCCCAAAAAAATCGGTTGTCTGCAACCAATAGGTACCCGGATTTTTAACCTGAATAGCCGGGACTGTATCCCCTGTAGACCAGATGTACGCACTGTACACCGTGGTTGCAGAGAGTGTTAACGGACAGAATCCATAGGTTTTATGAATGTCGGGGCCAAGATTAACAGGGGGCTGGTACTTCCAGGTAACGTAGTTGTAAAGCATGTCATACTGAGCCCTGGTAAGAGATGTATCGGCAATGAAGAGTTCATAGAGATGCCCTTTGTAATACCCGCTGTTGTTCCCCATGGCCCCTACCCTGAAAGGGGTCAGGGTAGGCAGATCCAGATAGGCAACCGATTGCTGGCTGACGGAATCTGACATCCCCGTAAAGATTCTGGCGCCGGAGGGCTGAAGCACAATCCCCTCAACGCCCACTCTATGTGAGGGGATGGTGTCGGGGATAGCATATCCGTTAAAGGTAAACCCGGTACCGGCTGGCGTTGCCAGGCAATTTACCGACGGACGCTGGGAGTTGTTCAGATAGAAATTAAAGCCGGAAAAGGTGAACCGGGCCTGGGAAATCAGGGTGCTGTTCTTGTTGAGCGGGTTATGAAAGATAAAGAAAGAGCCTGATGGGTAGTTCAGGAATGTGCTCTGAAGGAAATCGTCGGTGCCGTCCATATATAAGGATGGCTTGAGGAACAACGCAGTATCCGAAGAGAGCGGCCGGCGGCCGGGGTCGGTTTGTTCCAGTGCCAGGGTACCGGAACGGCTTTGCCAGTGTTGTACCTGGTTACCGGTTTTTGTAATACCGGAATCAGCTGTAAACCAACCGGTAACTCTTGGTATCATCGCGGGGACGAATGTGATGAACTGAAAACCGGGCGACCATGCCTGTGGATTTCCGGAGACAAAATGGCGTGTGCGCCACCACCGGGTTTGTCCCATCCCCAGGGTTACCTGGAGTGTGTTCTGGGGGATGCCGGCCTGATCGAAAACCAGGTTCTGAAACAGGGTATCTGTGGCAATCTGAAGCTGGTAAGTGATTCCGGAGCCGGGATAAGGGTTCCACAGGAAGCTGACAACGGAGTCGGAAAGGAACTGTCCATGAGCAGGATAAACCGGATATGCGTTTTGAGCCGGCAGGGATAACTGCCATGCAAATAATAGCCCTAAAAACAAGATGTTCCGGTGCATAGAGGACTGTACGTTTTTATCACAAATCCAATATACAAAGGTACAGGGAAAAGTAATACGCAGCGTCAACCACGTCCAAATATCCTTCGGATGAAACGCAGCCCCCTTTTAAGCAGATTTTTCACCGGCTGACAACTCCACTCTGTAAGCCAGGGAATCATCGCATCGTTCCATCGCTGGGGATGGAAGTTCAGCATAATCTGATCAGGCAGCTGTTTCGACTTCACAGCGGCAGTAAGCTGGCGGGTATTACGGATGTGCGGGAAGGCAAGTGCGCTTGCGCCGGCATGATCCCGGATGGTAACAGCGCGTCCGTTCCAGCGACGCCCGGTATCGGTAAGGTAGGCTATTCTGGAGAAATCGGTATCGAGGTAGGGCTCTGCAAGAATTCCCAGATCCCTGTAACTGTAATGTTTCCAGATCATTTTGTTGTCAAAAGGGGAAAGGGGGCTGCCATGGCTGCAGATGGTATGCACCGGAACAAGCTCGCGAAACCTGCCGAGTTGTATGGCGAAGTGGCTGTATGCAGCTTCAATTAAAGCTGAACCCGAGAGGTGTTTTTTCTTGCGAACCAGATCCACATCTTCATAGTGGTAACCCACTTCATGCCCAAGGCGTGCTACTTCCCTGATGATATCCTCATCCCAGCTCTCAGGGACAATTCTGAAATAATAGCTGCCGGTGATACCCCGGGCATGCTGTATTTCCGCAAAAACAAGGGCATTACCTTTCTTCCGGTCGATGTCATGCCTGAGTACTACCACACGGGGCCCGGGATTGGTAACAAAATCCGAATAGGTTTGGAAGGCATACCCTGCCTCAGCCAGTATCATCAGCAGCTCTTTATAAACCGGCATCGTAAAATCCCTTTGCATACCTATTGATCCGTTGAATTTGTCTGCCAAAGGTGCGGGTTCTGCTGCAAAAACGCAAGACTTTCGGGGAACATTTCAACAAACCGTGTGATTTGGGGAACCATGTCAACCTTCTGCCGGATGTAGTCATCCCTCAACCGGAGATGTTTTTCCTTAAGGCCCGGCATCTGCATCCACTCCCTTACAGCTTCAGCCACACCGTTTCTGTTGCGGAAAGAACGGATCAGTCCGGCTTCGGCAGCATCTTCGATACTGCCGGCCGTGAGTGAGTTCACGTAGATAGCCGGAGTGCCCAGCAGCGCCGCCTCTGAAGCCATGGTGGCACCTTCGCCGATATACAATTGTGCAAAAGCCAGGGCATCATGGATCTTCTCGGGAGGGAAGCTGATCCGGTATGGCTCAAATTCCGGTGGCAGGGGTGATTCAGAGGTGATAAACACACGCATCCCTGAAGCCAGCATCGCTACAAGTTCCTGTTTGTCGCTAAGGTTCAGCCCCTGCTGCCCCAGATCGTGGTATGCGTCCCATGACACAAAGCGCAAAATGGCAAAAGGGGTATCGGGAGCAATGCCCATAAGGCGGTAAATCGACGGATCAGGCGTAAAATGATTTGGATGCAGGTAAAAAAGCTCTATGTTCCCGTTGTATCTGAGGTGGTTGTATCCCAGATCCTTCCAATAGGATAATGCTGTGATTTTCACCTTTGTAAACGGTACAGTAATGGCATCCATCAACCTGGTGTGTTCTGAATCGGTGAACCCTATCACCGGGATCCTGAGCAGCCAGCCAAGATGGCACCCCTGAGGTGTAAACCTGTTGAGGATAAGGGATGGTTTGAAACGGATCAGGATCATCAGATAGCGAAGGTACAGCCTGGGCAGCTGCAGCAGTTTCGTCAGGATATCTCGCCTTTGTTCAGCCAGCACCGTATAGGGGAGATTAAAAGCCTTCAGCAGCTCAATGCACAGAGGTTTGCTGCGGGTGACAAACAACACCTGATGCCCTCTGCTGATCAGTTGCACGGCAATATGCCTGAACTGGTGAACCTGGCCCGGATGACCTGTCTCAATCAATATCTTTTTCACGTAACAATTCTTTGAGGGTCAAAACCATAAAACTAATCTGATAAGGCCTGAGGGCATGGTGCATCGGAAGGCTTACGATACGGTTGTACAGCCATCTGTAACGAACACAGTTTTCAAGTCCTTGCAATCGGTTTCCCATCCCCATTTCTTCCAACCGCTTCTGAAAAGGAGATCCATACTTGTTTTCGAGGTGACGGACTTCAATTCCTGCTTCATTCAGTTTCGGAATGGCTTCTTTGGCATTCAACAGTGGATGTGAAAAGAACATTTTTGGAAAACTCAATTGCTCCATCGGGGTGCAGGACACCAATCCACCGGACGCCAAAGCCTTATTCAAACTGTCCGCATGGGTGGCGGTTTTTTTGTTCAGCGCAGAAAATCGTTGTTGCTGAACGACAAACAGCCGGCTGAAGAGTTTTGCCGGTCGGTACCTGCGAACAGGATGCTCCCGTAGAAGCGGATTCCTTGCTCTTTTGTGTTTTCGCCGGGCCATTATCCATTCGTATGCATGGGCAGCCAAAGGGTATTGACGTCCGGTTTCCAGCATATATCTCACGATCCGGTACCAAAGAAGTTTTGACTGAAACCGGGGCCATCCCTGCTGCATTGCTGCTGCTTTGTTATAGATATCTTCACTGTTGGTAGCCAGAATCCCACCACCAATGCCATAGCAGTTTTTCGACAGGGTGAAGCAGGAGATATCTCCTGATGTACCGGCCAGTATGCCATACAGCGAGGCAGAAAAAGCCTGTGCACAGTCCTCAATAACCAGAAGACCGTGTTTTCCGGCAGCTTCCATCAGGGGTTTCATATCTACCATCTGGCCTCCATGATGGGTAGCCTGAATAACGTTTGTTTTCGAGTTGATATGCGTATCGATCCGGGAGACATCCATTAGAAATGAGCCCGACGCCAGGTCGCAGAAACGAAGGTCAAGACCGGCGTCAAGAGCCGACTCAACTGCCGAGTGGCAGATAAGAGGAGTTGTGATCACCTCTCCCTCGGCTCCCGCAGCTTTATAAGCCAGCCACAAAGCATTGCGGCATGATGCAGTAACCAGTACGAATTTTTTACCGGTGTGTTGCCTGAACCAGGCTTCACAGGAGGCCTGAGCCCCCCTGACCCACAAAGACCGGAACAAAACCCATGGGGTTACTGAAGGATTGAATATGGGGATAATCCTTTTCATCGGTTTCTCATCAGATAAGGGAGCAGTAAGGTTAACCTCAGAAATGGCCGGGGATCATCCTTTGCCCAGACAGCCGGCACCTTTTTACCTTTCATCTGCCCAAAATAGGCTGTCAGTGCCAGATCACCACGGATCAGGCTACCAAGGCCAAACCACACATCGGTATAAAAGTTTCTCCATACCAAATCTGCCGCATAATGATCCGGAAACACCGGAGACATCCCCACGGCATCCTGCCATGCGATCAGGGTCAGATCAACCCCTGCGGCACGGGCAAGCTCAACCCACAGCCAGGTGCGGGGATTGATTTCAATGAGCCTGAGCCTGCCATCCCGGGGATCACGAAGCAGCTCAATCTCACATATTCCATTGTACTGCAATGCCTTCATCATGTTTTCGGCATACGTTACCGCCTCCTGGTCATGGATGCTTCTGGCAAGGGTGGCCGTTCCGAACCTGGCAGGATGCTGCCTCACCTTTATGCCTGTCCATGAGGCTTTTATAGTCCCTTCAACACAATAAATGCCAACAGATATCGTACATTGATCCTTTTCATCAGGAATCATCTCCTGCGCCATCACAAGGTCTTCCCAGCCAGAAGCAGTAAATTCCTCCTTCTGAGATTGATACTCCTTCAAACTGCGGCATATTACCACTTTCTTCCCTGTTTTCCGGTAAAAAGACAATCCAAGACGGCCTTTGATCAGCACAGGCCAC
Source organism: Bacteroidota bacterium (assembly GCA_022709695.1). Lineage (GTDB taxonomy): Bacteria > Bacteroidota > Bacteroidia > Bacteroidales > SKPS01 > SKPS01. The sequence goes on along the minus strand of JAKLII010000008.1, from coordinate 53,234 downwards.
ACTGCTTTTTCGGGGACAGGGGCTGTAAGGTTCCAGGTGCAGGGTACCGGGAGGCCAGCTGCTACCGCTTTCTGCATCAGGAGATATTTATCGCAGATCTGCAAAGCGGTTTCCGGCTCCGGTGCCATCAGGTGATACAAGGGAGACAGCAATTTCCGGTTACGACTAAGGGTAAGCACTGCATGGTCATTTGATGGAAAGACCACCCATCCCTGCACATCATGATGTTCAGCCAGGTCCTTCAGAAAATGCGCCAGTTCATCACTATCGTAAGGAGGGCATGGGAAATATTTCGCACAGTACCGGGAGTATCGGGCCACACACTTTTCTCCATGGTTCAGGACATAGACCGGAATACCGGCACGACCCAGCGCCCGGGTATTGGATAAGCCCTGTACATGGCCTTCAATGATGATGGCTCCCTTACTCATTTATTTTCAATCGTTTGTATAGTTCTATGATCTGCCTGGCCACTACGGTATTGTCGAGATGCTGCATGAGTTCACGTCCGTTTGATCGCCCGGCTGCCGACAGCACCTCAGATATTCCTTTTGCCAGCATCTCGGCATCGAAAGGAAGCAGGTAACACTGTTTGGTCTGGCCAAGCACTTCTGCAATGTCACCCGAAGGGGTGGCAATGATGGGACAATTGCAGGCCATTGCTTCTTTCACAATATTCGGGGATCCCTCCAGCCAGGAAGTAACCAGCAGCAAGTCGGCTGCATTCAGATACAGGGGGACATCCTCCGGCTTTACAGGATAAGGAGAAAGCAAACGAAATTTCACCTGTTTTTCTGCAAGCTGACATGCCTTGAATGCCAGGGAAAAATTCTTTCGCGGATCAGCAGGATTGCCCATAAACAGCACATAACGGGTATTGTCCGATAACCCCAGCTTTTGCAGTGCAATCTCTTTCTCCATCGGCATAAATGCTTTAAAATCTACACCATTTGGAATTACAGAAGCAATACTTTTTCGCAGTATCATCTTTCTGAGGTTCTTCGATTTAACGATAATGGCATCCACGAAAAAATTGAGCAGCATCCCCTGCAGAACCACCGGGATACTTTTCAGTTTTCTTCGTCCGCTTGAGTTGACGCTGCCATAGGTATCAGAACCCATATAGGAAACTACAAGGGGTATACGGCTGTTGGCAAGTCGGGCTACCCACCCGCAAAAGGTATAATGGGCATGGACCAGGTCGTATTGTCCTTCCCTGATAACTTTGCGCAGAGGTCTGATATGCGACAGGTAGCCCCTGAGCCCTTTACGGGTGATCCTGAAAAAATCCACTGAAACTCCCGCTTCCATCAATGCCTCAGCCTGGCTCTTGATGAATGGGGCAATGCTGAAACCAGGGTGATTTCCGCCGGAAACAAACAATACTTTCAGCTTTTGTGGATTCATGGACGAAGTTTTTCTGGGATGGCAAGTATTATCCGTTGTGCCCTGGTATTCCAGGAATAACTTTCTGTTGCCTTCTTCCGGGCATTACTGGCCATCATGCGGAGACTCTCCGAATCTGCATCAAGCGCCCTTTGGAGGGTTTTTTCAAAACTCAGCGGGTCATCCGGAAGGCAGACAAAAGCATCCTTACCGTCTTCAACCACCTCCATTATGGTCGGGTATCCGGGTATCACCATCGGGATTCCGGTGGCCAGATATTCAAACACTTTTAACGGCGAACAGAAATTGATGGTGGGGACTTCCCTGGACCACATGGCCAGCAGCACATCGGCTGCATAGAGGTAAAGAGGAATCCTGTTATGAGGCTGTTGCCCCTCGAACCGAATATTGACAATTCCACGGTTTCTGCACACCTCCTCGTACAGAATTCTCCGTTCAGGATTCCCCCCCACCAGGAGGAAAAGCACATGCGGAAAAGCTACTGAAAGATCAAGGATGTAGTGGATCCCCCGGTTTGCCTGCAGATTTCCGGAATATACCACCAGGGTAGCCTCAGGATCTATCCCCAATGTACTGCGGGCTATCGGCAAAGGGATGACTTCCGTAAAAAGCTCCGTTGAAAATCCATCATGCAATACCATGGTCTTTTCTTCCGGGATCCCATTGGAAACCCAATAATCCCGCAATGCTTCACTGATACAGATTACCTTTTCACATCCCTTTTTTCCGGCACCTGTAAGGATCCACCGGCAGAAAATGGCATTCAACCAGCGGTTTCCGAGATGCATATGGGTATTGTGGATTTCGAGCAGAACAGGTTTGGCACTTCTGAGCGACATTCTGAAATACCGAGGGTCTCTCACAAATATCACATCTGGCGACTCACTCCTTATGATGGATGGAATCTGTAAACAAGACAGATGTTTTGCCAGCTTTCTGTGCAGCCTCTGGCGGATAAGCTTAACCCTTACCGTATGATCCATGGAAAAAGCAGACTGAAGCTTCCTTTCTGCCTCTGCATCAGACATACTCCGGGCATTCAGTACCAGCGTTACCCTGTAACCAAACCGGCTGAAGGCATTGCACATCGACACCACCTGCACCAGGTTCGCCTCCCGGGAGTCAACTCTGCCATTGTGCAGATACAGCAACTTTTTGGGTATAACATTACTCATACCAGATAACTTGGGGATTCTTCGGTATTGTACCTTTCCATAAAATCGGGCCTGATGAGCTGCCCGACAAAAAAGAAAAAGGTGAGATACACGGTGTTAATGGTATTAAAGGTGGAGGAATAGGTGAAGAAGTCGAGTATAAAGACAACCCCCATCAGGAAGGTACCGGATGCAATGGTTTTCCAGTAGGGAGTAAGCTCAGCATACCGGCTTACCGCCGAAACACGCCTAATGTAGTAAAAATAGAACCATAACAGAAATACGACTCCCAGGATACCGGTAGCCAGTAACGCCTGGATAAGACCTGTGTCAATCAGTCCCCGGGCTTTGATAATACCGATATCCCGTTGCTTTTCCAGCCTTTCAGCTACATCGCCCACATATTTATCGGCTCCAAAACCCGTAAGGATGGTTTTTACCGTTGCCTTCTGTTTGATCATCAATCCTTCCCCGGTAAAAAACTCGCTCAAGACCAGATAGGTGCCTCCAAATCTCCCGCGGTAGTCACCACTGCTCTGATCCATAACATTATACACATAGATATAGGAGGAAAGGTATTTCCCATCATATCTGCCCCACACTTTCTTTTCGGGATTCAGAGTAGGTGTTAAACGTACTCCAAGATAAAAAACACCGATCATCCCCAGTAAAATTAGCGGTGACCACCAGATAAAGGAAACCGGGATAAATCGTCCCTGGCGGTTGTCGCGGAACCGCTTCCAGAACAGGAAGGCCAGCAGTAAAACCAGATAAAAGTAAATGCCCCTTTTATCCCCAACCCAACCCATAAAAAGGAAACCCAGTGTAAAAATTAGGTAACGCCATCTGCGTCCGAGATGAAGCCATGAATAAATCATAAACCCAATTGCAAATAGTGGAAAAACTGTATGTAAAGATCCAGTGGAGATAATCATTGTGCCCACATGCTCTTCGGATCTTCCGATGGTAAAATATTTCACAAATGAAGCAACGATCTGTATCAGAAAAATGAAAAATATAAAGCGATTAAGCCGGAAGAGGGTTTTGGGCTTGAAGGTATACATATAGGTTCCTGCAAAAATCAGAAATGCATTCATGTAATGCCGGAAATAGGAATATGCATCGAAATTCAGGGCACCTGCCAGGATTAATCCGATCAGGTAAGTGATGGTCATACCTAAAATGATCATGCTGCCCGGCAGATTCCGGTTTTCGGTAGCCCGATCCAGAAGTGCCACTAAGAAGAAGAGCCAGACTAAAATTTCAATCACTGCCTTCACCAGGGTCATCGAGAACCCCAGCATCGAAAAAACCCCCTGGAAGTATATAATGAGAAACAGCACAAACATGATGTTGGATTTCCGCAGCAGTCCGAAAATCAGCAGCGGTACACCAATCAGTATGGCCAGGATGGTTTGTGACATAGCAGATCAGGTAAGGGGTTGGTTGAGCTGCGCCAGGAAATCGGATACCCTCAGGTTGCATCCTCTGTTTCGGTGGAAATCCCCGAATTGCAGCTCATATTCACCGTTTCCGGTATACAGGTAGCGCGCAGGTTTGTCATTGATCTTCATCTGGTAGGGTGTTCTTACGCCCCACCACGTTTGAATTTCGTTCACATAATAACTGCCATCGGTATGTTCGAGGATATCCACATTGAGTGACCGGATTCCGGACAACTCGCTGATTTTCCTTGTGATCTCCAGCAGCTCCCGCGGCGGGTCAACCCAGCCTGAGCGACGGCTGCCTGAGTGAAGACCCTTGCGCGGTAATTTCTGTTGTCCGAAATACGAATCCCCGGCTTTCAGAATTCTCCATTCCCATTGGGCCGGAATGTATTCCTGAAACAACAGGTAGTTGTGCTGCCGGTCATCCATCACGGGAATCCGCAGAAACCACCATTTTTTCCAGCGCAGAAGGCCGGGATTGTACCATTTGAAGCGGGTAAAAACCTTTCTTGCAAGCCTGCGGGCTTTTGCAGCGGTGTTGACAATCCGCACTCCCGAACCTGCACCCCCGAGATTGGGCTTTGAGACAATGGGCCAGCGGTAATGATCTCTGATAAATGCCTTTGCTTCATCCCGGCGGTAAAAAATCCATGTTTCGGGATGGGGAATATCATGGATTTTCATCCAGTACGATTGCATCCGTTTGTTTTCATACAGCAGGCTTCCGAAATAGGAAGGGTACATCGGAGTGTCGGGCAGGTATTTTTCGATGAAATACAACCGTTCATTGTACATCTGCTTTCGCACCTCCGTGTCGCCGGCAGCCCGTACCAGATAGCCGTCAACCGGCTCATTCTTAATGTTTTCCCACCATTTATTGCTGACAATGTCAATTACCCTGTAGGGCACGTTCAGCTCTTCGCAGGCGGCAATGTAATGCTTTTCCCAGCCCGAAGGCTCTGTTAATATTCCCAGGACAGCCATATTATGAACGTTTATTTATCAACGAGAGTGATGACACCCAATCACTGAACTGAACCGATACTGCATCGGTTACCAATCCGGATATTTTTTCTGCATCAAAAACGGTATCGCCCGATTCGATCAGCAGGTCTTCGGGTGGCCAGGGAGCAAACTCAACCTGTACTTTAGCCTTTTCTGCCACCATCAGGGCTGCATTAAGCAGCGTATATTCTTCTCCTGCAATATTATAAATCTGTTGGTGCGCATCAGGATGGGCTGCAATGATATTCAGCTGGCGACAGATGTCGTCCACATGGCTGAAAGTACGACGCAAACTGCCATCGCCATACAGGATAATAGGGTTGCCCGCGCGGGCACAACGGATGAAATATCCAATTGTACCAAACGAATACTCCTGCTGGAGGTGGTTTCCATAGGGCACACAGATACGGCATACACTCCAGGAGATCCGGCGCGCATTCCCCCATGCTTCGAGATACAGCTCTGCGGCGATCTTATTGGCAGCATACACTGTTTTTGCTTCCCTGGCATCGTTTTCATTGAGGAGTCCCTTACTGCCCCGGTATACAAGCCGTGTGGAAGGGTAAACGATACGGGGGGGACGGGCAAGACCCGAAACATAGTGGAGCAGGTTCAGTAATCCGAGTTCATTGACTTCCAGATAGTCTCTGTATCTTGAAAATCCTTCACGGGTACCGGTAAGTCCGGCAAAGTAGTAAATCACTCCGGCACCCTCAGGCAAAAGGTCAAATGCATCACGGTGCAGGATGTCCAGTTGCTGATACGGAATCCCGGAATGATAGGAATCCTGATGCCGGTCGCAGGCGAGCACCGGGTATCCGTGTGACTTGAGCCACAGCACCATGTGGCCGCCCAGGTAACCGTTGGCGCCGACCACTATGCACAACTTTCCGTTTTCATTCATGGGTACCAGTTTCTGAAGTGGTTTCACGAATGATATAGGTGGGTCTCCGCTTTACCGTTTCGAAGGTCTTTCCGAGATATAATCCCACAATGCCCAGAATCAGGATAATGATTCCTGAGAGGAACCAGATTGAAAGAAACACACTAAGCCAGCCACTCACCACGGTACCCACCAAAAAATACCGGATTACCAGCGCAATAGCCACCAGCATGGTAAAAGAAACCAGCATCACCCCCAGCTTCATTACCATGCGCAAAGGTTTGTCGGAGAATGAAAGGATGGTGTGGATGGCCAGTACGATCCTTTTCCGGAATGAATAGGAGGAGCGGCGGTTATCAGTACGGGCAGCGTGTTCTATGGGTAAAGTGGCACTTTTAAATCCCACCCAGCGGTTGATCATAGGGTAATACCGGTAAAAATCACCCAGGTTTTTCATGGCATCCACAACCCTGCGATGGTACAGCACGAAGTTGGCTACATCCGGGTCGACAGGGGTTTCGGAGAGATACCCAAGCAACCGGTAAAACAAACGGGACGCTGCTTTTTTCAGAAATCCGTCCTGCCGGTTTCTGCGGGCGGCAAACAACAGATCCAGGTTCTCCTCCGCTGCCTTATTCAGCATCATGGGTATCACCTCCGGAGTGTCCTGCAAATCACAGTCGAGGGTTACTACCCAGGTTCCCCGTGCGGCATCAAGTCCTGCCTGGATGGCGCTTTGCTGGCCGAAATTGCGGCTGAGGCTGATTCCTCTAACGCGTGGGTCTTTCTTCGCTTCTGCCATAATGGCTTCCCAGCTTTCATCCGGACTATGATCCTCCACAAGGATGAGTTCAAAGCCCCCCCGGATGGCAGATAAAGCATCAGCCGTTCTGCGTACCAGTTCGGGCAGCAGGGATGCAGCTCCATAGACCGGACTCACAACGGATATGTAAGGGATCTGTTCCATATTACCCGGATATTTTTCTGATCATTTCAATGGTTTTGCTCTGTTGCAGAATGTCGGTATACAACCTCTCCCTGCCGGTACCGCTAATAGCATCATGAAAGGCCTTTAAAGCACCCACAAAATGGTTGTCGGCCGGCGCATTCAGGGAGGTTGTGCCCGCAGGCGTTTCCAGAATCAGCAAAGGCTGGTCGTCGGGCCTCGGGGTAAATGCCCGCATCATACTCAGCTTCCCCGAAGAGCCCCAGAAAGTAACACGGCACTGGTAAAAACTGCCAAAACCAAAAGCAATGGAAGCACCAACACCTCCGGGACCAGACAGATAAGCGCTGCCAAACATTTCTGTACCGGAGGACTGGTCCCTGAACAAGGAGGCTCCGGAGAGCTGCAGGTTGTCGCCCAGCCAGAAAAAGGCTGCCCGTACAGGGTATCCTGCAGCATCGGTGAGTACACCACCTCCGATTTCCATATCGTAACGGAAGTTACCCGGCGGAAGCAGCGGAAATCCGAAAGCGGCCTCGAAATGGCGCAACTCCCCGATCGCCCCATCAGCAAGGAGCTGCTTCACAAATCCCTGCTGTGCATGATACTGAAACATATAACCCTCCATCAGCGCCAAACCTTTCCTGGTTGCCACATCCACCATCATGGAGGCGTCCCGGTGGTTAATTGCAAAGGCCTTCTCGGCATACACATGCTTGCCGGCTTCCAGTGCACGTATAACCCACTCTTTGTGCAATCCGGTGGGCAAAGGGATATACAGGGCATCAATATCATCCCGGGCAAGCAGCTTTTCATATCCTGCATGCCCTTCACAACCATGTCTTTCTGCAAAATCACCGGCTTTTCGGGGATCGCGGCTGGCAACGGCGACGAGCCTGAAATGTTCAGGCATAGCCTTGATAGCCGGTATAAACGACCGGTCGGCAATGGCCGCACACCCCATAACTCCTGTTCCGATCACCTTCTTCATCGTCAGAATCGTATGGCTGCAATAAGACTGCGTGCAGCAATGTTCAGATAGTTGTTGTACTGAATGAAGTTCATCAGCTGATTCAGGGTCATCCAGCAATAATTTTCCGGCACTTCAACCGGAAAGGAATTATCTGCTTCAACAATCCGGTTAAGGTTCTGCTCCCGGTAGAACCTCCCTCCCTCTTCCGACTGCATGGCACTATACCAGACCCGATCGGACGGAGCTTTCAGGACTTCCGAAATGAAGGGAACAGAGTACTCATTCACCCCTTCCCGGTAATTTCCGGTAAGGCATTGCACCGTGGGTGCAAGTTCAAGGATGTCAAAATTACCCACCTCAACTTTTGCCTGTACCAGGAAATGCAGAATACCACCAATCTCTTTTACGATAAAGGCGATCACACCCTCCTGTGCAGGTTTGATCATGGGCTGGTCCCAGGAGATGACTTCACGGTTTCCGATGGAGACATTTACCCCAATCACAGAAAAATACCGCTGCAGATGGTGTACCCAGGAAGTGCCATCGTAGTGCCAGCCCTGCACAGAATTCAGTGAAATCCGCTCTGCATCAAGTTCATAGAGGGTTTTAAGCCGGGTAATCCAAGAAATCAGTCCGGTGAGGTCATGCACAGGGGTGGCTGTGCTCAGCAAAGAATTCAGCAACAGCAATCCTGCCCGGTTATTCTTTCCTGCAATAGCTTCCGAAAGGCGATCAGCTTCCGGAAAAGCCTCTCCAGGCGCAAAAGGGATCCCTGAGATAACAGTCCGGGTGTCCATATTCACCAGATTGTCCTTGCAGATCAGCTCTTTGATCTGTGCCAGCGTTACCCAGATAAACTGATCAGGGATTTCAGGAAGTTCATCGGGTGCCACCTCCACTATGATGTTGCGGTTCCGCTTTCTCAGAAACCTGGCCCCCTGCTCCGACTGCAGCTGATCGAGCAACACCTCCACCGGTTTTTCGCCGTTGAAATACTCCAGAAAGAGCGGGGTTTTCCCCTGATGTACCCTCATGTAATTGCTCCGGGTAGCCTGAAGCGTTGGGGAAAGCTGGACCGTATTGATATTGCCGGGTTCAATCTTGGCCTGCATCAGAAAATGGAGTAATCCGTTGATTTTCTTTGTCAGGATACCCAGAATCCCTATCTCGGGCTGGTTGATGATGGGTTGTTCCCACAGGGATACAATTCCGGCATTGGTTTTCACCCTAACCCCTTCGATCGAAAAGAATTTTCCGGATTGGTGCCGGATGTTACCGGTGCCGGGCTCCACCTCCCACTGTTGAAGGGCATGCAGCGGAACCTGCTCTACCATCACCGATACACAAAGGTTTTTCTCCTTCAGCCACGCCTCGATTCGGGCGGTAGAATGTACGGCCTCCCTGATGGAAAAAGCCGACCGGAAAAACGCATATGCAGCATGATTTGCAGGGGAATACTCCATCCGCCAGTGGTTATGAAAGAATCAACAAATATAGGAAATTATGAAGAACCCCAAATTCTACTCGGCAGGGATCTCTTCATCAACCGGTGCTTTGCCTTTTTTCTGCTTTAACCGTTCGGTGACTGAGGAGAGGAATTTCCTGACTTCAGCCAGGGAAACAAAACCCAGTTTGAACAAAGCAATCGTCCACAACAACAGGAAACCGGTTTTGAGGGCCGTTTCAACCCAGTTAAATACCGGCTCTGACGTTAACTCAGCAAAAAGCACGGCCGGTACAAACAGGATCGCCGTCATCAGGATAGCCCTGAAGTCAGTAACTTTGGCAAAATCACGGTAGGTGAATAAAATACCCCCTCCCAGATACACCATGTAGGAGATGATCAGTGTAAAGGCGGCTCCCCGTACCCCAAACCGGGGGATCAGCAGAATATTAAGCACAATGTTGGTAATCCCTGAGGCAAGGGCAATCCAAGATGTGAGCCCGAATTTTTTGGCGTATCCCAGAAATGAGTTCGACAGGGGTAATACGCCCAGCAGGAATACCCCGCTCACAATCCAGGCCACAATAGGGATGGCTTCGTGGTATCGGTTGTCGAACAGCAGTAAAATCGCCTCCTTTGCAAATAAAATGGATACCCCGGAAACAAAGGTCATGAGCAGGATAAACAGCGACATCAGCCTGCGGATTACCGAATAATTCTCCGATGCCATGTTCTCATAGAACACCGGAACCCACATCTGCCTGAAGCCCAGTGTAATAAATAGCGGGACTCCGGCAAGCTTGTAGGCAATATTGTAGATACCCACATCCTTAAGTGTCATAAAGTATTCCAGCAGATACGATCCGGTATACTGCAGAATGGAATAGGCCCAGATGGCACCGATCAGGGGCAATCCGAACCTTACCGTTTCCAGCATGGTTTTCCAGCGCATGTGCCCACCGGCATAACGTTGCATGGAAACCACCGATACCACAAACAGCGATACGGGTGCTGCATACATTCCGATGATCCGTCCCATTACGCCCATTTCCAGACCGGCAATGCAGATCAGTGACACGGCCGAGCCGAGGACGAAAGCTGAAAAGGTAGTTATCGCCAGTTGTACCACCCTGAATTTCACCACCATGAATTCCGTCCACACCCTTACCGGCTGTGAAAAAAAAGCCAGTATGACCCCAAGCAGCCCATAGGGATAGAAGCTGAATTCTGTAAAAATCTTTTGAAAAATTGCATTCCCGAAAAACAGCAATATCAGCGTAAAAGGGATCGGAATCAGCATAAAGAAACTGTGGGCAGAAGCAAAAATCTCTTTCTGCCTATCTTCATTGTCCTTATGATCGTAATACAGCCTTACAGCCGCCGAAACCGTGCCCGGGTTGTACAGGAGCCCCAGCGCTGTAATGACCATGGAGAACATTGATAGGATGCCAAAATCGGCCGGACTGAGGAACATGGCAAAAACAGGCAGCAACACGAGTCCCACCATGTTTTGAGACGCTTTTTCGAGCGACATGGCAAGGCTTCCGGCTGCCAGTTTCTTCAGATAAAATCCGAGATTTGCCATACGATCCGGGCTATGCTTTAGGGGGTGCAAAGTAATACTTTACTGCATCGGTTACACCGGTTACCAGCACCCCTCCCGGATTCAGGCAATTTTTCAGGTTCTGCATCCCCTGCTCTACCTTACCTGGCTCAAAATACCTGGTTTGCAGCAGATTGAGGCAGATCACCAGATCATAGGTCTCAGGGATGGGGGTGAACACATCGAGACGGGCTGTATTGAAGAGACTGTTTTTCATGATCTCCGGATGAAACAGTGGAATGGAGCGCACATGCCCGGGGTCGGGTTTTGCATTTTTGTACTGTTGCCGGATTCTGCGTGTTTTATTCTGATTACAGAGATGATAGAGCTTTTCAACCGGGTATTTGAACTCAAACCAAAGATTAAAAAATCCTTTCCCCCGCTTTATCTGCACGGGAATATGGTCCTGGTCGAAGATAATACCGGATTGCGGATCATACAATACCTCGGTATACAGGTCTGCCAGCGTATAGGATTCAACCTCTGCATACCGGCGGATGGCACTCAGGTTGCTCATGGAATCCATCCCGAAGGAGGCGCCGATATCGAGTATTTTCAGGGGTTTCCCAGGATGGTATCCTTCAGCAGTGAAAAGGGCTTCGAACAGCGGGGCATTTCTGCCGGGATAGGTGGATTTTCGGACCCCGTTCGGGAAAATCAGGTGGCTGGCAATGCGGCTGTAAAAGTCTGAAGGGAGGTCCGGGGTCAGCAGGTTGGCGGCAAAGAGGCGTCCATCACGCTGGTATCCGCCGCAATGGCGCCGTACCGCCAGCAACCATGCCGGAAGGAACGTTCGGGCCAGATTTTTTATGACAGGGTTCACGATTTTCTCAAAGATTGAAGGTACGCGGTATTTCCTCCACGGATGCTAATCCGCAATGCAGAAATATCGTTCAGATTACCGGTAAGGGGGAGCCGTTTGCACAGTTCTTCCCTGTCCATGCGGATGAACCGGTCCCACCCATCTTTGCGGCTCTTATTCCGGAGCCGCACAATATTCACCCTTGACCTGAGCCTGGCGAGGCTGAGCCGTACCAGTCCAAAAGGCCCCGTTGAGGGTTGGCAGTACGCTACCGAAAGATGATCAGCCAGCATATCGGAAGCTTCCTCCCTGAAATTAGCGAAATAGGAGGCCAGTACATCCCCTTTTTCTTTCTCCGGGGCAGACAAACTTTCAGGTTGCTGCAGGGCAGTTTCCAATGCATTCGCCACTGCATTTTCACTGGTACAGGCAACACTCACAAAAACGGGAAGCCAGGCAGTGATGCGCTCATCTGTTCGGGGAATATAGGAGATGGTGGGTTTCATCGCCAATACCGCCTCCAAACCGGTGGTGCAATCGTGGTGGATCACTGCTTTCGCCGATTTAATCCATGGTTGAACACTGCCCGTGCCATCCACAAAAAGATTCAGTATGCCCGCAAAAGCCTCACGGTAAACTTCCTGCGCTTCATCCGGGTGAGGTCTGAGCACAAAATTCAACGCAGGAAATCTTTCTGCCAACCTTTTTGCCATGGCGATGAACTCCTGCATCAGGATTTTTCCCTCCCGGTGTTTCAGCAGGTACAAAGGGCGCTGCTCCTCCGGGATATCCCCTGTGGTCTCAAGAAACTGCCTGATCCACTCTTCCCCCAGCACCGAATTCGATAACCCGAAACTGGTATTGATCAGCACACAATTTCCGTAGGTGTTCCTGATGTGCTCTATATCTGCCGCATAATAGGGATCGTGTACCGGTTTCAGCAGGTCGAATCTGGGCTCACCTGTTACAAGTATCTTCTCCTGGGGAATGTACGGAATGTGTTCGGCGATATCTTTTTTAATTTTATCTCCAAAAACATAAATATAATCGAAATATTCAACTGCATCCTGTTGATACGACCTGAGCAGATCATTGCGAATCTCTCTGGTCAGGGCTCCCCCTTCCACATCCAGGGCTACCATACGATGGCCGAGGGACTGGATTTCACGGTAAAAGGGGATAAAATCCGAGGATACACTTTTAGCCAGGTAGAGGGCATTGCGGTGGTGCAGCATTTCGCGCCGTATACCGGCTTTGGTTCCGATGATCACCTTCCAGCCTCTGGCTATAAGGGCCGAGGCGAGCAGTATTTTCCCGTCAAGCTCCCGTTTCTTCGACTCAACCGGTATAAAAATCAGGGGATGTTCAGTCATCTGGGAAAGGGATAGGTCGTCAGGTAAGTTTTGGAAGGGCTGAGTGATAGGCATCCCATTGTCCGATATCATGGTAGGCTGATCCCGGGATCGGGAATACCCCCACGGGCTTGCCTGCTGCCTGAACAGCTTCAATCAGATGGGTGATGTGAAACATCCGGCTTTCAGGAATCATCGAAAGGCAATCCGAACCAAGCACATACATCCCCGAATTGATAAGCATACTGAACTCGGGTTTCTCAGTTATGCGGAGCAGCACACCCTTTTCATCCACATCGCAAACCCCATAGGGTACCGACAGGTTATAGAGTGCGGCCACCACCGTGATGGAAAATCCGCCGGAACGGTGGAACCGCAGCATCTCCCCCACATCCGATTTGATGATCACATCGCAGTTACTCACCAGCAGATCACCCTCAATCTTTCCTTCAAGCATCTTCAGGGCTCCGGCGGTACCCAATGGCTGATCTTCTTCCAGAAAGGAGATGTCGTAGGGATATTGCTGATCTTCAAAATAGGCCTTAATGAGGCGTGCCTGGTGGTTGAGGGAGATAATAAACCGATCAGCACCATAGCGTGCAAGTTCATGCATGATCACCTCAATAACCGGCTGGTTCCCGATAGGAATAAGCGGCTTGGGGAGAATGCGCGTAAAGGGGTCAAGGCGGGTTCCCTTGCCACCGGCCATAATCACCACCGGCACGCCATGGAGCGCGGATGCGTCGGAAGACCCTTGGTCCGACAACTCGGAAATCAGTACTATGGAGTCGATCTTTCCTGCGACATCCACCACCGGAGCCGCATTCAGATGTTTCTCCTTCATCTGATGCAACACTTCATGGCGGTCGAAGGGTAACCTGAGTGTGTAGGGGGAAGGGTTACAGGCATCCGACACGGTACCGCTGATGTCTCCGTTACGGAGAATCCACCGGCGCACATCACCGTCGGTAAGGCTCCCGCACAAACGCCCATCCCCATCTGTGAGGAACAGCGTTTTAACAGGGCTGTCGTCCAGAATCTCCAAAGCCTGCTGCACCGAAAGGGTGTGCTGAATGATTACTCTATCCTTCATATCTTGTAGTTCAATTTCTCCATCAACAGGCCGGCCAACAGGAAATCGCTCTCATCATCAATATCTACAGATCGTTCCTTAGGCATCACCAGGGCATAGGTTCCGCTGTGCAAAAAGCCCTTTTCCCTTATAAAGGCTTCAACCGAAGACATATACACCGCCCCATTGATGCGGTAATAAGGTTGTAACTGCTGACGTGGCCGGTTGAACAAAGGGTTTACAAACGCCTCCATCGACAGATCTTCGGGCAGCAGCCCGGCCCACTGGGGTGGATGATCACAGGCAGATACCCCGACCACGGCAGAAGCCTTTTTCTCTTGCATCATCCGCCATGCCCCTTTAAGGTCCTCTGCCGTCCGAAGCGGAGAAGTGGGTTGCAACAGGGTGAAATAATCGTACACCTCACCATGATTCGTAAGGTTCTCCAGCAAATCAACAATCACATCCGTACTTGTTGCGTCATCGCCCGAAAGGGATGCATTCCGCAGCCATGGCACCTCAGCCCTGTATTGTTGTGCGATGTCAGCATACGCTTCATCATCGGTCGATACAATTACCCTGTCGTATAACCCGCTTTTAAGGGCAGCTGCGATACTCCATGCGAGCATGGGATGACCGTTGAGCAGCCTGATGTTTTTACCGGGCAGCCCGCGGGATCCGCTACGTGCTGTGATGATGGCCAGATGTTTCATACCTAAAGGCCTTCAAAAATACGCAAACTTTTTGCAAGACTGGCTGCCCCGGGAGCTGCAAAAAGCCAGGCCCCGCTGCGGTCGGCTGAACAGGTCAGCTTTTCCGGTTTGTGTGAAAAATGTTCAATGTATTCGACAAAATTATCATCTGAAATAACCGATTGATGTATTTTATCGATATATTGATAGTTTTCTGATGTACTGTACTGGATGGCCGCTGCCTTTGCGGTGGGGGTATGGGAAGGTACTTCAATACCTGCAGCCAGTTGGAACATAATACGATACATGTCGATACCAGTGGCCAGCGGGACCAACCTGAACGCAATATGGTCGCCTCCCGGGCGGGCTCCGGTTTCAACGATCACAGGGCCATTTTCTGATAAAATCACTTCGGTATGTGCAATGGTATCGTTAAGGTTCATGGCAGCAGCCATTTTCTCCACCTCCCCCATTACCAGCCGTTGCTCTGTCAGGCTGAGCGCTGAAGGGATGGTATGCCGCAGCTCCACGAAATGGCCGTTTCCGGAAACCTGTTTGTCTGTGAATGCCACAAAATGGATTTTTCCATGCTGGCTCCAGGTTTCCACGCTGATCTCTTTTCCGTTGACAAATTCCTCCAGAATTACCCAGCCTGCCGGAGAAGCATTTCTGGCGCGGAGAAATGCCGGGACAGCATCTTCCGATGTTCTGATCAGGGATACTCCGGTGCTTCCGCTGAAGTCGACCGGTTTGATGATGGCAGGAAGGCCGATACTTGCAAGCGTTTCCAAAAGTGCTGCCTCATTTTCAGGAGAGGCAAAGCGGGGCGTGCGGATTCCTGCCCGCTGCATGGTCTCCCTGAAACGGTATTTATCCACCGAGAGTTCAGCACAGGTTTTATCCGGACCGGGCAGTTGCAGTTCATGGCAAACTGACGCCACTACCGGCAACAGGAGCTCGGTGCGGGTGGTAATGGCACACGGTTTCCACTCCCTGGCCAATTTCCAGGTTGCCGGCAGTTCAGAAGCATCCATGCAGAAAGGGTGATCTGCTGTTTTCAGCCCGGGAGCCTCCGGGTTGCGGTCGGTGGCAATCACTGCATACCCTTCAGCCTGCGCAAGGCGGATGAGGGGCAGCATCTCTTCGCTGGCTCCAAGGAGTAAAAACCTCTTTGTTTTTTTCATTCCAGCAGATCATCCGGCTGATAACTGCGACCTGCAGTACGGCCTGTAATTTCCGGCCACCGGCTGGCGGGGATGCCGCGGCCGGCGCGCTTGGCTGTTACGTTCTCCTCCGAAAAAGGTTCGCCCTTCGTGATGGTGGTCTTTGCCACAAGGCTTTTCTGCACCACAGGGCGGATCCTCCGTTCTGAATCCTGCGGTTGTTTTACACCATCGCCCAGTGCTTTTTCGATATTTCTGATCGCCCGCACCATATTTCCGAACTCTCCGGGTTCCAGGCTGGCTTTGTGATCAGGCCCCGGCAGTGTCCGGTCAAGGGTAAGGTGCTTCTCCACAACCACTGCTCCCAGGGCCACTGCAGCCACAGCAGCTTCGATGCCCATTGTATGGTCCGAATAACCTACCGGCACACCGAAATGATCTTTCAGGGTCATCATAGCCCGCAGGTTCACTTCCCAAAAAGGTGTGGGGTAGTTGCTGGTACAGTGGAGCAGTATCACCGAGCGGGCGCCTGAATCCTTCAGGATACGGAATGCCGTACCCACCTCCGTCAGATCGGCCATGCCCGTTGACAGGATCACATCTTTCCCTTTTCGACCTACCTGCGAAAGGTACAGCAGGTTGGTAATTTCCCCCGATCCGATCTTGATAAGCTCCATTTGCAGGTCATCAGCGAGAAAATTCAGGCTCTCCTCTTCGTCAGGGGTCGAAAGGAACCGAATGCCGGTATGCTGGCAGTAATCCCGGATTTTTCTGAAGTCTTCATAGCTGATTTCCAGTTGTTTCGACATCTCATATTGAGATGGGTAGAATCCGGCATTCTGCTTCTGGTACTCAGCAAGTTCAGCCTCCCTAAGCATCAGGGCATCGGTCTTCCAGGTCTGAAATTTCACAATATCAGCCCCGGCTTCCCGGGCAGCATCGCAAAGCCTGAAGGCCATATCCAGATTGCCGTTGTGGTTTACACCAGCTTCAGCAATCACGAGCACTGGTTCACGATTCAGGCCAACAGTTGATTCCATAGGTGTTTGGATAGGGCGGTGTCGAATTTTTTTACCAGTTGCTGCCGGATCGGGAGGTTCATAAATGCCAGTGCAGCTTTCACTGCTCTTTCGCTGTTGTTTCCGTCGCAGAAAGGGTCGTAAGGGTTTTCGGTGATGGTGCATAACTCCCTGTGGGCTGCAGAGGTGGCTTCCCGGATGGCATGCAGGATTTCTCGGGTATCATATCCGCAGTGGATCACGCTGTCTGCAGCCATTCTGTTTTTCTGGCGGTTGCCAATATTCACTGCCGGGATTTTAAGCGACGGAGCTTCCACCAGTCCGCTGGAGGAATTTCCCGCCACCACGGCGGCTTTCCGCAACAACGCCAGATAATTACGGCTGCCCAGATGAGGAATATACCGCACATGGGGGCAGGAACCAGCCAGGGCCGACATAATCCGCACAATTTCATGGCTTCCGGGATCGGCACCCGGTGCTGTGATTACTACCTGGTAATCATCGGATTCCTTCAAGGCTTCGACAAGTGGCCGGCATTGGTCTGCCGGAGAGAGGCCGGGTTCAAGGGTGGATGGGTGATAGGTTACCAGGATCAGCGGTTTATCCGGATCCAGCCCGTATTGCGACTGCAATTCGTCGTCTGTAGCAAATACCCCGTGGTGAATATTATCGAGTCCGGGTTCCCCTGTAATTACGATTCGCCAATCCTCCTCGCCCATGCGGCTCACGTTTTCTGCGTATACGGCATTTGAAACCAGATGGAGGTGAGCCAGCTTGGTGGTGGCGTGCCGGATGCTGTCGTCAATAGCCCCTTCGGTAACTTCGCCACCGCTGATATGGATCACCGGGATACCCAGCAACAGGGCCGGGATGGTCACCGTAAACAGCTCATACCGGTCTCCCATCACCATCACCGCATCAAAATGGTGGTGATTCAGCAAGTTGGTAAGAACCGTCAACCCTGATGAAACCATTTTAGGGGCTCCGGTGGCATCACCGGACGAGGGAGCAAACGGAGCTTTCAGCAGATGGGATTCCGGCAGTATGGCATCCTCCAGCACCTCCTGCATTGAATAGCCGGAATGGGTGTCGAGGTGCCCCCCACCCGCAATCAGAAAGGTCTCTGCCTGTTGCGACATGAGGGAAATTACCCTTTTCAGCAGCCCGTATTCTGAGCGGGCAAAAGAACATACGGCAATCCTTCTCATCAGATGATTAATTCCACCGCCAAAGGTAACGCAGGATTTTGGATTTGCCTCAGCTGCCGGAATTTTTTCTCAGGTTAGTATGCCTTGCAATGAACATGCACTATTCAAAAACCACAGGATACTGCCAATCTCACACTTCTATCCCTCCGTTGGTCTTTACCCGACCCAAAAGGAAATAACCGTCAGAGGAATTATATGAAGTGAGTCCAGCATCACCACCCTTCAGGGCAAATTTGGGAATCAGCCCATTGCAACTCCGTAGAATTACAATCATTTCAGTTAGCTCACGAAACGAGGATTCCTGTCTGTTCAATCTCATAAGCAAATGGATTGAACGAATTAAAATCCTTCTCATTGATGGGATGAGGTTCAATCCTTAGGTCAATCTTTCGTCTGAGCTTCATCAATTGCTTCTGGGTAGCAAAAAAGTCACTCATGTTTTCAAGAACCAGTGCAACATCAATGTCACTGTTATCGGTTTCGGTTCCTTTGGCAAATGAACCAAACAAGTATACTTTTTTCACCCCAAGATCTTTAGGGATCATCAGAACATACTGCCTGACGGTGTCTATAATTCCCGGATTAACCATGATCGCAATGTTTCGATTCGTTCAGTCCATTCCTCTGCAAACTCCTTGGTGCAGAGTCGGTAAAAATCCTGTTTGTAATTATCATAACGGGCATTGATGTTGAATGAGGAGATGTCATCAAGCCACTCTTCAAAGTCTTTATCAAGAATGAGACCTGCATTGGTAGCGAGTCTGAGTAAGTCATGAGTAAAAAATGCATGCCTTCCCTGGTTCTTTACATAATGAGCCTTTAGTAGTTTTTCAAGAACCAGATGCCCAAGGAACAAAGCCCAGCTATAATCTCCGGATTTGAGGAGATTTTGCATTGTCAAACGATCCTTCTCTGAGGTATCAATCCAATACTGAACTAAATGGTCGAGTTTATCATCCATGAAAGCAAAGATAAGCCAATATCATCAATAGTCAACATCTCATTTGATCCAACCGGCCAAACTTTAATATTTTTATAAGATAAGATGGTGGTGCAATGCTGTTCAACCCACTTCGTGGGTTGCAAGGGCACGAGGGGCGTCGATTTCCCCGGATGCAATCCGGGGCTAATATTATTCAACCCACTGCGTGGGTTTTTAAACATTTTGGACCCAAGAAACCCCGCCTGCGGAGTTAAACAAAGTTAGCCCCGGGTTGTACCCGGGGAAACCAGGGCGAATGCGGAACAACCCCGCTTGCGGGGTTCAACAAAGATAGCCCCGGGTCGTACCCGGGGAAACCAGGGCGAATGCGGAACAAACTCTATCCCTGAACAACTTCCCTGGGGTGTCAGAACCAGGGCAGTGAAAAATGGACGAATCCCAGATAGCGGAGCAAAAACAGCAGCGCGATTACTATTGCGAGAGCAAAAAACACCGGAATCCATGGGTTTCTCTTCTTCCTGAAGGGATCCTTGAGGTTAAGCCTGGCGTTTTTAGGCAACCTGGCCAGGTGCGTCAGGGTGCCGCCAAACGGAATATTGATGACTGCTCTGGCATTCACAGCCCAGCCATTGGCATCGAGCACCGGTGCCAGGTTGCGTTTTCTGAGCTTCAGCCAGGCAAGAAACATCGAAGGGCCGGAGATCAGCAGCATCACCCCGATCAGTGCCAGCGGCATTTTCCACCAGGCCAGCTTCATAAAGCCGCCGATGATGGAGGTGAGCACAGAACCAATCGCTGCAAAAGCCAATCCCACAGCGGCAAAGATCCCGGCAAACTTGCCGATGTCGAAAGGGGCCGGTTTGGGGGCTTCCACCGGTTTTGCAGGAACTCCGGCGGGCTGCTGCACAGCCTGATTAATCCCTTTGTCAACCGTGGTTCCAGCCTGGTCTACAGAGGAGGCTGCAGCAGAGGTTACTTTGTCCTCCTGAGAGGCTGCGATCTTTTTCACCTGGTTGCCGATCATCTTCGAGATCTTCCGGTATGGCGACCAGAAAGCCTGCCGGATGCTGATCGGATTATCAATGATCTTTATGATGGAGGCATCCCAGTCGAGACCGTTGTTGTCGTAAAATACCGCATTCCTTCCCAACTCCAGGTTGTCCACGTCACCATCGGTGAAGGCAGCCACAATTACCATCTGCTTGTCTTTAACCCTTGATATACAGTTAAAATACACCAGGCAGATGCCGCTGGAGGCAGCCATCAGGTTATGCTTTACCATATCGGACACCCTGATGCAGAGGTCGCAGCTCCGCTGGTCGAAATAGAGGGTTCCGGCCTGGAATATCCCCCTGAAGTCGGGAGAATAGAAGTCGGAGAATGAGACGAAGTTGTTGAGCAGGGTATAGATATCGCAATAGTAGCGCACCAGTTTGTCGACCAGCAGGATATTGCCTGCTTCAGTCTCCAGCGCCATGTCTTTATCCAGCAATTCGCGCAGGGTACCGTCGATACCGTTGTGAAGGTACTCCCTGATCAGCTCAATTCCCAGGGGCTCGACTGATACACCCGCTTTCTCTGCCATCCATGACTGGAAGGGATCAAAGCTTTCAGAGACTTTTTTCCATCCCTCTTCCGTAAGTTTATCCGAAGTCACGAGGCGTGCTGAACGGATCAGTTCAAAGAACCGTGCAGCACGACTCCGCCAGGCAGGATTCAGGGGTTCTTTGAAGGAGATCGCTTTCCCGGCAGCAATCCGGGCAATGGGAAAAGTCTCGAGTTCATCCAGGCTGGCTGAGATATCCTTATGATTGATCCCTTCGATCCTTGCAGCCAGGTTGTTGAGCAGTTCGGCCGAGGCGGGGTCAAATTCAGCGAGCTGACAACGGAGGAAATAATCGTCGATTTTTGAGCGGAGGGCCAGGAACAGGGCATAAGCCTCCTCTGTAGCGGCGGCAAAAGGGAGGATTCCGGCCTGATTGTCCTGCGCTTTTTGGTGCCAGGCGGCATAAGCCTCACATTCCGCCAGGAAGGTATCGAGGATTTCGGCGCTGATCCCATCAAGGCCGCTTCGGTCGGTGACAGCACCACAGCTGCTGATAATTCGTGTGATCCATTCCTGCAATCCGGGGTCATCGGTGGAGATGGCTGTAATAACCCCGTCACCGTTGAAGCCGGTGCCGGCAAAGATCGCCTGGGTGTCGGAGGTGTCGGCGATTGAAAGTTCAGTGGCATGCGGCTTATCCAGATGGATCAGTATCTGCCGTGCTGAGGCAAGCAATACCGCCCCTTCAGGATTGTCCTTGTTGATCACCGACAGAGGCATGGAGGTGGGCCTCTTCAGCAGGTCATCGGGCTCATAAATCACTGAAAGAAGCCAGCGTACCGCTTCAATGATTTCAGGCACCCTGATCTTGCCATCATGATCGGTATCGAATAGCTTCAGGGTGGCTGAATCGATCTCCAGCCCATCCACAGGACAGCTCAGGGCTGTCCATAGTTTCTGGTCGAGCTCTCCAAGGTGTTCCAGATCGGCTCCCCGTTCCAGGTTTACACGGTTTACTCCGCCAACACGCGAAAACTGCCAGATGTGCTGGCCTGAATTGATTCTGAGCATAGCCTCATGGTTTTATCACGCAAATATATAAAACCATTCCGGTTGAGAGGATTTCTTTCCTCAGATGGATATATGGAGATGCTCCTTGTAATAAGGTTCACAGGAGCTGCAGTGCTTCAGGGTAATGACCCTCTTTGTGGTCACCTGGGTGGTATAATCTACCGTAAAGCGCTGCCAAATATGCGTGTTCCGTGATCTCTCCACAATGGTATACACATATTGGGAGTTGATGCCATCATATAAGGTAATCCGTGATTTTTCAGCCCAGATGCTGTAATGGAATGTACTTACCTGTCCGCTGCTGTCGCGGCTTGCCGTGGTAAGAGTGTTCACGTAGGTTACGAGTCCGTTTTCCAGATTGGCATAAGAATAAACAATGTATTGCACATCAGGGGTTTGTTCCGATAAAAGACTGTCGGTTCCATCAGGCAACACCTGGAAATCAGCAATCGACTCTACGGTCCAGATGCCACCACCCCTGGAGAGTTCTTTGAACAAGGCATCCTCATAATTCACAAAATCATCCTTCCCGCAGGAGGCCAACAGGAGTGATATCACCATCAATATCAGTAGATTACTTGTTTTCACAGCTTCAGGATTTTAAGGTTAAGTGCGAGGGAAGCATTGATGTACCAGCCTCTGAAGTCCATGGGGATAATATTGTTTTCGTAATCATAGATTCCGTTCTGGGCATTCTC
This sequence comes from Bacteroidota bacterium, assembly GCA_022709695.1. Classification (GTDB taxonomy): domain Bacteria; phylum Bacteroidota; class Bacteroidia; order Bacteroidales; family SKPS01; genus SKPS01. The sequence continues at coordinate 30,805 of JAKLII010000008.1, read as the reverse complement.
TTCGTATTTCTGGTAATCGGCCGGAAAGACGATGGTCGACAACGCTTTCCCCGGTCTGTCATCTTCGAAGGTACGCAGGCTGCGGCTCTCCTCCGTATCGAAGAAGGGGAGTGTACGGATGCCGCTGAAAGTGATGGATGCAAAGGGGGCAAGATCGAACCGGAGTTTTACACCGAGGGTAAAGTCGCTCTGCACCACGCTTCGGTACACACCTGCAAAATAAAATTCATCCCCCTGCGACAGCGAACCATCGAAATGGATTACATTCACCCTTACCACGCCACTTCGGAGGTTGACCCCCGTTATGCTGTTGATTACCCAGCGGGTACCGAAACGCTTGCCAAGCTCCACATTCACCATCCAGTCGGTGAACTCGAGTTCAATGAGGTTGCCCCTGCCATTTTTAAAAGAGGATTCAATAGTGGGGTTAAATTGTGATTTAAGGTAATCCATACCGAATACGAAACCATTACTTTCCGACCAGCCACCGAATCCTCTTGAAAACGAGGATGATGTACTTTTAAATTCGGTAAGAGGAGATTCCAGGAGGCTTGCCATATAGGTGTTGTAGGATTCCACGAAGGTGTTGAACGGTTTTGGATTCCAGAAATGTGCGGTTGGGCCTGCATGATAGCTGACCCGGATCCCGTCGTATTTCTGGCCCCAACCCAACACCGGCAGCAGCGCCAGTAATGCTATTATCATCTGCTTTTTCATGATCATTTCCCTCCGGTTATCAGAAGTTGTAATCCAATGTTTCCGATCCCCATTTCCTGGTTCTGCCAGGTATCGTTGTAGGTACCCGGGTTAAGTGCCTGATTTACAAAGATCATATCCTGTCCCTGCCACCATGGCGCCTGCCAGTACAGTCTCAGTTTCCAGGCACTCCTGGGATCTTTCATCCGTCTGAGATACTCAACAAATACCGTAGATGAAGCGGAAAGGGGGATAAACAGAAACGCCGGGGAGGCGAAGTGCACCTGCCACTTCGCATCGTCCTGGGTTTTTCCCTTGACTTTAAAGATGGAGAGTTCCACCGGCCGGGCACCCAATCCCAGTTTATACCTGTCATTTCTAACCGGATACCAGGCACCACCAACGATAGAGAGGGTGGTCATCCGCACCCGAAGTTTCCGGTACCCGGTTCCACCGTAGCCTGATGAAACGGTCTGCCGCTGGTATTTCCAGGCAAAAAGCTCCATCGAAACGTCATCATCCCATTCGGATACCCCGAAGCTGAATGTGAAACCGGGGAGATACCTGATATTCGGCATCTGCTCGTCGAGCCAGGGGCGGGTATCATTGTACCGGTCGATGATATGGTTCAGTGGCCGCATAGGGGCATACGCCAAGCTGAGGCCAAAATCCTGCGCGTACAAATTATTTATAGCCAGCCCCAGCGCAATAAACATCACAATTTTTCGAAACATATCCGGAAAGTTTGGTAACGGCTCTAGCACCAAACAATCCGGCATGCAAAAAGTTTGTTTGGTTGTTTGGGAGGTTGAAGATAATGTGCCAATTATCCAATGTGCCAATTATCCAATTTAAAACCCTGAAGGGGTGTCAGGATTATAGCACATGGGAGCCATCAGCAATCGCAAAACCCCGAAGGGGTGATATGATTATAGATGAGATGATAATGAATGATGATTTTGGACATGATTATTAAATTCATCTTGTAAAATTTTATTTCTTTGTTAAAAATCAAACCCATGGCCGGAACCTATACCCAAATCTATATACAATATGTATTTGCCGTAAAAGGCCGGGAAAACCTTCTTAAACCTGAATGGAGGCAGAATGTATTCAAATACATGTCCGGTATCATACGAGAGAAAAATCAAAAGGCCATCATTGTCAACGGTGTTTCCAACCATGTGCATGCATTCGTGGGATTGAAACCAAGTATGCGAATCTCAGACCTGGCAAGGGATATTAAAAACAACTCTTCCAATTTCATCAATTCCAAACGATGGTTGCCGTGGCATTTCCAGTGGCAGGAAGGTTACGGAGCTTTTTCCTATGGTCATTCGCAACTCGATGACGTGTATCGGTATATACAGAATCAAGAGCAACATCATAAAAAACGGTCATTCAGGGAGGAATATCTTGAGCTTCTTAAAAGGTTTGAAATAGAATTTCAGGAGCCGTATCTTTTTGAATGGTATGATGATGAACCCGAAATGGTGTAGCCCCTTTCTCCGATAATCCTATCACCCCTTCGGGGTTCTTTCTTTTCATGGTGCATCCGTCACCCTATAATCCTGACACCCCTTCGGGGTTCTTTCTTTTCATGGTGCATCCCTCACCCTATAATCCTGGCACCCCTTCGGGGTTCTTTCTTTTCAGCGTGCATCCCTCACCCTATAATCCTGGCAACCCTTCGGGGTTCTTTCTTTTCTGCGTGCATCCCTCACCCTATAATTCTGACACCCCTTCGGGGTTCTTTCTTTTCTGCGTGCATCCCTCACCCTATAATCCTGGCATCCTTTCGGGGTTCTTTCTTTTCTGCATGCATCCCTCACCCTATAATCCTGGCAACCCTTCGGGGTTCTTTCTTTTCTGCGTGCGCCCTCACCCTTTAATTCTGGCACCCCTTCGGGGTTCTCAAACTCAATTCCCTCAATCCCGATACGCTTCGCTATCGGGACTCCGCTTCGCTCCGCCTCCTCAACTTCCTAAACCTCCTCAACAGCGTAGCGCTCAACATCATCAGCCAAATGTCACTTTCCCGCGTTTCATCGAGAACCAGACCCCAAGACCGCAGATGAGGGCGAAGGTGATAAAACCGTAATGCATGGTTCTGAGAAAGATGGCATCGGGGACGGTTTTTACAGTTTGGTTGCCGATGTAGAGGGCGATAAAGAGGGTTGCGATGGTCATGCTGATGATCTGCCCTGCCACACGCATGGTGGCTGCGGTGCCGCTTGCCAGTCCAAGCTGGTGTTTCTGTACAGAGCCCATGATGGTGTTCATGTTGGGGGAAGAGAACAGTGCAAAGCCGGTACCCACCCATAGCAGCAGCAGCACGATGGCCCACACCGGTGTGGCAGCTGTGAGGAAAGCCATGGCAAGCAGTCCGAGGGCACACATGAACATCCCGGTGCTGGTGAAAAACCGGGGTTGTATCCGATCCGACAACCTGCCTGTGATAGGCGACATCAGGGCCATCATCACCGGCTGGGCTACCAGGATGGTGCCGGCGGTGCGGGGAGGCATACCCTGGATCTTCTGCAGGAACAGGCTCAGGTAGAACACAATGGCGAAAGTAGCACTGTAGTTGATCAGGGCTGCAATATTGGAATAGGCAAACAGCCGGTTGCCTTTGAACAGCCTGGTGTCCAGAACCGGCATTTCCGTTCGTGTTTCCACAAACCAGAACAGAATGAGGGCAAAGGTCCCAAAAGCCAGAAAAAGCCATCCCGCCAGGAAAGGGATCATAGAGGACCCTGCAACAAGCAAAACAAAGCCAGTCATGTACAATCCGGTGCCGGGATAGTCAAAACGCCTTCTGGCTGAGGTACTTGTTTCATCCTTTCCAAGATAAATCCATGCAAGCACGATACAGAACAACCCCAGGGCTGCTCCGGTAAAAAAGATCGACCTCCAGCCGGCATACTCCGTGAGCATCCCACCGATAAACGGACCTGCTGCAAGACCAGTATATACCCCCGAAACCGATATCCCCAGTACGCGCCCACGATGCTGCGGAGGAAATGCTGATACCAGAATGGCCGGACCGGTGGTATTACTGAAAGCTGCTCCAATGCCCTGAATAAATCTGCACAAAATCAGCCAGTTGCCGGATGGGGCTAATCCTCCGCCCAACGACGAAATCACAAAAATAAACAGCCCGATCCTGAAAAGCCTCCTGATACCCATCAGGTCGCCCCAGCGCCCCGCCGGAAGCAGGAAGATGGCAGTGGAAAGCAGAAAGGCCGTGACGATGCGGCTAAGTGACACCGCATCCAGTAGAAAGGACTTTTCAATGGCCGGAAGGGCAATATTGACCGAAGAGATCAGAAATGTACCCATAAAGGAGGTGAGCGCCACCACCACAATCATCGAAATAAGGCGACCATTCCATTGCATGCAGAATAGAGATTAATTGTTCTTTCTACTTTCTACTTTCTACAAACTACTTACTCCCTTTCCCGGTACGCCAGCAACCTGTGACCTATTCGGGAGGCCAGGGCAGGATATTTTTGTTTCCAGGCTTCCATTACTTCGCAATAAACCACAGGGTTATGGATCTTTTTACCAATATAAAACCTGGCTGTATGGCCTGAAAATCCTTTTTTGAATTTCAGCAGGCTGTCGTACGGATCACGGGTGCTGCCGCCCCCAAGGTGCAGCATGGTACACCCCTGCTCAAGTGTCACCGCAACCGCCACATCCTGCATCAGCTCGCTTATCCCTGCCCGGCGGCCGGTGTCGTTCACCGCCGAGAGGAAGTTGTGGGCATATAATCCACCGGTAAACAGCAAAAAACCTCCGGCAAATTCACCGTCCACCTCAAACAACAGAAGGTGCACAAGATCCTTGGGAGTACTGCGGAGTCTTTCAAAAAAGGAATCATCAAACAGGTAAAAGGGGGCAGCTCCCCGATGCTGCATGGCATAACGGTAGAGTGACCCAAAAGATTTATAATCTGCTGATTCAGAACCCTTCCGCCAGGTAATGGGTGAAACAAGTGCATGTTTCACATTCTTCCGGGTTTCTTTCCGGTAACCTGTCCTGACTGATTCCATAGTGGTACCGGGAGGAAGCGGCAGGAGCACAGTGGTGCGATCTTCCTCCACCTCCATCACCCGCCTGCTGAAACCAATGTTGTCCAGCACCGGATTAAAACGGGTAAACTCGGCAATCACCCCGTTACTCAGACACCAGTCATGGAATTTCGCATAAAACCGCTGCGAAAACTCTTCTGTATCATTTCCGGAAGCTACCCCGTTGTACCCGTATGCTCCCTGAATATCTATATAATTTCTGTACTCATCCCCGAATGATCCCGGCACAGGGTTCATCAGAAACGGATAGAGAGCTGTATCGCCGGCATGTGTAAACACAAAGCAGGCGGCTCGCCCCCCCTGCCATGCTTCGAAAAGCCGGTAATATTCCGGGGTGAAGTAGACATCCTGCCGGAATACAGGCAGTCTTCTGAAAGCAGCCCTCCATTCCTCAGCATCCGCCAGGGTGAGCAGCTTTCCTTCGGGATATTCAGGCATAGTGATCAGGTGACTATCCATGGCGGAGGGATTCAAGAAAAACACCGGCCATGTATTCCCATGCATCATCCGGAAAACCTGTTCTTACCGGCAGGTTGAGGATACGGCCCGAAAGGGCATGGGACCCGGTAAAATGTACGGGCACCTCTCCTTCATCAAATCTCCAGAGGATCGGGGCGAAGATCTGTTGCGCTTTCAGGGTATCAAAAACCCAATCGCGGTGGTCAATCACAACCGGAAAGCAATGGGGCGATGCAGCTGAGATTTCGGGATCAGGAAACAGGGCATACTCCTTCAGCCGTTCATGCAACAGGGTGTAAACCCTTCGCCGGGCAGCGGTTTCGGTATCAATATCGGTTTGTTCAAACCATGCAAGGCTTTTCACATCCATACCTGCCACACCGGGCTGATGGTAATAATCGTTGGCCCGGGCAAAACATTCGAGGCATTCAGCCTCAAAGGGGAGGTTGTCATGCACAAACCAGCTTCTGAAGGCCTGTCCCTGCCTTCGCCAGGCCAGATACACATCGTTGAAATGATCGGGACGACACTCCACCTCCTCTTTTGTCAGCAACAGGCTGCCGTCGAGGGGGAGGAATTTCCTGAAGCTGTAAAAGATGGCATCACCCAAGGGTGCAAATTCGGGGAAGAGGCATTGGGCCCGGTCTTCCCATACAGTGAGCCCCTGTACTTTCCAGGCGCGGATAGCCTCAGTCGCATGATCCGGCAAAGGGAATCCAAACCAGGGGATGATGTACAGCACCTGATTTTCCGGATCTGCCAACAGCTTACCAAGTGCTCCGAGATCGATCTGGAGGTGTTCATCCACGGGATAGAAGGTGTAAGCAACCTCCATCTCCCTGAAAGTGCTGATGATATCTGAACACAGGTAGGAAGGGAGCAGTACTGCAGGCGTCGGCATTCGATTCTTCAGGTTTGCCAGCAGCACTTTGAGCGAGTAGTACCCTCCGCCTGTCAGGTTCGCATAATATCCGGGGTGGTGGCGCTCAGCCCATGCCTGTGGGGAAAGATATTTTTTCTCCGGATCCGCCTGAGGGTTCGGAATTAACTCTCCTCCAATAATCCAGCGGGCTGACATATCAATGATTCAGATGTTGTAGATACCCGTTTTGTATTGCTTCAGGTTTTCGGAGTGGCTGAACCAACTGATGGTGGCACGCAGTCCCTCACGCAGCGGAGTGGCGGGTTTGAATCCGGTAAGCTGCTGAAGCAGCGTGGTATCGCCGCAGAGGCGAAATACTTCGGAATTTTTCGGCCTGAAACGTTCGTTGTCCGCTACTATCACGGCCTCTTTCCCCGTAAGATCCCGAATCAGCATAAACAGATCACCTATGGAGATCTCGCTACCGGTGGCAATATTCACCTCAATCCCTTCTGCAGGGGCATTTGCAAGGGCCAGTAGCGCTCTGCAGGTATCAGTAACGAAACAGAAATCGCGGGTGGGGGTTGTGTCGCCCAGGTGGATTTCAACAGCGCCTGCCAGAAGCTGGGAGATGATGGTGGGGATTACGGCACGTGCCGACTGCCTGGGGCCGTATGTATTGAAGGGTCTGGCAACGGTCACCGGCAATCCGTAGGCATGGCAGTAACTGAGTGCCATGGCATCGGCCCCGATTTTAGTGGCGGAATAAGGGGATTGCGGCTGTTTGGGATGTTTCTCGTCGATAGGTACGTATCGGGCAGTGCCGTATACTTCAGAGGTAGAAACCTGCACAAACCTCTGTACCTTGTTGTCAAGGGCGGCCTGGCACAGGTTGAGGGTACCCTTTACATTCGTTTCCACATAAAGGTCCGGAGCCACGTACGAGAATGGTATTGCAATCAGGGCGGCAAGGTTGAATACCAGATCAGCATCCTCCGTGAGTTTGCGGCAGAGATAAGGGTCGCGGATATCACCCGTAACCACCTCCAGATCGGGATGGGAAATCCCCTCAAGCCAGCCGTGGAAGTTGAAGGAGTTATACAGCGACAGGGCTCTCACCCGGTATCCCTCCTGAAGCAAAAGCTCAGTCAGGTGGGATCCAATGAATCCGTCGGCACCGGTGACCAGGATGTTTTTCTTATCTTGTGTCTTCATAATCAAATTAATATCATTGCCAGCGACAAGCCGATGACGGCATATTGCAGCCAGAGAGCGGTTCTGTAGAGCTTTGGTCGTTCAATACGCAGCAAATCAAGCATATAAGAACCTGCAAGTGTCACAAACAGGATTGAGAGGGTGAGCCACCGGATTTCGATCCGGTGCAGCGTGATGGCTGAAATCTCGAGGGTATATCCTGTAATCAGCAAAATCAGCAGGATCCATTGCGAAAAGATCGCTTTTCTTCTGACCCACGGGAATAACCAGAACGATGCGAGGAACAGGAAAAACAGGAGGCCATTTCTGAGGGTGAACAGGTATGTACACCGGATCAGCAGGTTGGATGCAAAGGCATCGGCTACCATTTTTGGGTCGCGCCTGAGGATCTCCAGACGGGTTGCAGGTAATTCAGGTTTGAGTCCTGAGTTTTTGTATGCACGCACTTCAGCCCATTCCACACGTTCATAGGCAAATACAGACCCGGATGGCTGCCTCCTGATTTGAGAGAGGTAATCCCTTTCGCGCCAGTTGCCCATATAGTTTTTGTCTTCAAAACCAGATGTGCCATTGACTGACAACGCTGGCAGATGTACAAGGATGCCTGTACACAAAAGGATACCGCTAAACAACGCAATTGCCCCGATACGACGGGATACTGGCTTCCAGGAGGGAAAAATCAGATACAGCAAGGCAGCACCATACAGGGGTATCAGGTACATCAGGGTGATTTCCCTCACCCAGAACCCCATCCCGAACAACACGGCTGAAGCCACCAGACTGCTCAGCTTATTGTATTTCAGCCAGCAGAACAAACGGTATACCCCTTCAGCCACACAGGCAAACATCAGGGCGTCGTTTGTGCCGAACAGGAACGGACTGCGCGAGGGGTCGAATACAAAGGCCAGGGCAGTAAGCAGCATTACCCTTTTCACCGGAAGGGAGATATCCCATAAACCCGCCATTTTCCAGAGGGACCAGATCACGAGCAATCCGGGGATCAGCGAAAGCAGCCGGTTCGACAACAAGATGCTTCCGGTAAGATGGGTAAGGAGCCCTGACAACCCAATGTACAGAAAAGAGGTACCGGTGGTCAGCATATTCCACCATCCTATTTCCTGAAGACGAACAACCTCCCGCCAGTAAAACAGCTCATCCCCCGAAAAACCGGCCGGAAATCTGATGGAAATGGCTCGCACAGCTGCTGCAACCACCCCTATCAACAACCCTGTAAACGGGATTGTTTCTTTTTGCAACAGTTTATGGTTCAGCAGGTTTTTCATCATACAAATGATTACAGATGTAAAACTCCGCAACAGGGGCTATTGGTCCTTCAGTAACCGGAACAGATACTCACCATACTGGTTTTTTTTCATCGGTTCGGCAAGATCCAGAAGCTGTTCCTTTCCGATAAAGCCTTTACTCCAGGCGATTTCTTCGATGCAGGCGATTTTCAGCCCCTGCCGTTTTTCGATGGTTTCGATAAAATTGGAGGCCTCCAGGAGGCTCTCGTGCGTTCCGGTATCAAGCCATGCATATCCACGGCCCATCAGTTCGATTTTCAGCGACTGCAGGGCAAGGTATTCCTGGTTTACGGTGGTGATTTCAAGCTCGCCACGGGCCGACGGCTTGATGGTTTTTGTAATTTCTATCACACTGTTCGGATAGAAATAGAGCCCCACCACGGCAAAGTTGGATTTGGGGTTTTGCGGCTTTTCTTCAATAGAAAGCACATTCCCCTGCGGGTCAATCTCGGCCACACCATACCGTTCAGGGTCGTTTACCCAATAGCCGAATACCACAGCCTTACGCTCATGGGTAACCGTATTCACCGCATTTTCAAGGAGTTTGCTCAGGCCTGCCCCATAAAAAATATTGTCGCCCAAAATCAGGCATACATCTTCACCCCCAATAAATTCCTCGCCGATCAGAAAGGCCTGGGCCAGTCCGTCGGGACTTGGTTGCTCCGCATAGGATATATCCAGTCCAATCTGGCTGCCATCCCCGAAAAGCTCCCTGTACAAAGGCAAATCGTGGGGGGTGGAGATGATCAGGATCTCTCTGATTCCTGCCAGCATCAGTACCGACAGGGGGTAATAGATCATCGGTTTATCGTAAATGGGCATCAGCTGTTTTGAGACCACCCGGGTAAGGGGAAAGAGCCGGGTTCCGGAGCCGCCTGATAGTATAATGGCTTTCATATCAGATTTTTATATTAAAATACTCAAGATACCATTCGATGAACCTGCGGATTCCTTCTTCTACATTCACATGGGGTTGGTAGCCGAAATCGGCCTGCAGGTCCGCTACATCGGAAAAGGTCTTCACCACGTCGCCGGGCTGCAGCGGCATATATTCCCTCCGTGCTTTTTTCCCCAGACGTGCTTCGATGGCATCCACAAAGGCTTCGAGCCGAACAGGATTTGCATTCCCAATGTTGTAGATCCTGAAGGGGGCGGTGGAACCGGCCGGGTCGGTAAGGTCGCCGGGATGACCGCCCTGGTTTGACTTCTGAGGGCTTGAAAGGACCCTGAATACGCCATCCACAATGTCGTCCACATAGGTGAAATCGCGCAGCATATTGCCATGGTTATACAGTACCACAGGTTCATCATTCAGGATGGCACGGGTAAACAGGAAAAGTGCCATATCGGGCCTTCCCCAGGGACCATACACCGTGAAGAAACGGAGTCCGGTGGTGGGGATGTCGAAAAGATGGCTGTACGTATGCGCCATCAGCTCGTTGCTCCTTTTGGTGGCAGCGTAGAGGCTCACCGGATGGTCCACGCCGGCGTGTTCCGAAAGGGGGAGCCGGGTATTGAGGCCGTACACGCTGCTGCTGCTTGCATATACCAGATGACCGGTTTGATGGTGCCTGACTGCCTCAAGCATATTCAGAAATCCCGTGATATTGCTGTCGGTATAGGAATGGGGATTCTCGAGACTGTACCGTACCCCTGCCTGAGCTGCCAGGTGGCCCACCACATCAAAGGATTCTTTGCGGAAGAGTGTGTTAATTGTGTCGCGGTCGGTGATATCGGCCTGAATGAAACGGTAGTTCCTGTGCAGTGAAGAGATAACCGGCTTGTTGACCTTCAGCTTTTCGGGCTCAATACCACAGGCTTTCAGCCTGTTAAACTTCAGCATCGGGTCGTAGTAGTGGTTGAGGTTATCGAGCCCTATCACTTCCCATCCCTCATTTATCAGCCTGTTTACCAGATGAAATCCGATAAATCCAGCTGCTCCGGTCACAAGGATCTTTTTCATATACCGATGGATGGTTTTGCTTTCCGGGGTTTTTACAGGCTCCAGTAAGGGATATTTTTTATCCGGTTTCGATAGATTCCCTTTACATCCACGAGTATTCCGTTCTCATTCAGGAGCGACTGAAAATACCCCTCTCCAAGGTTCGCATATTCACGGTGTGCCACGGCAACGATTACTGCATCATATTTCCCGGCCGGGGCTTTTTGCAGCGGGACGCCATATTCATGTTCCATCTCTGCAGGGCTGGCATGGGGATCCACCATCTCAACATGGACGCCGTACGACTGAAGTTCGCGGTACACATCCACCACCTTTGAGTTCCTGATGTCGGCCACATCCTCCTTGAAGGTGGAACCCATGATAAGCACCTTGGTGTTGAGTACCGGTTTGCCGGCCGCAATGATCTTCTTGACCGTTTGCTTGGCTACATAAAAGCCCATCGAATCGTTCACAAACCGGCCGGAGTTAATGATCTGGGTGTGGTAACGGAGTTTTTTGGCCTTGAATGCCAGATAATAGGGATCCACGCCGATGCAATGTCCGCCTACCAGCCCCGGGTAGAACTTCAGGAAGTTCCATTTGGTGCCGGCTGCCTCAAGCACGTCATACGTATTGATACCCATTCGGTTAAAGATGATCGAAAGTTCGTTCATCAGGCCGATGTTCACATCCCGCTGGGTGTTTTCGATGATTTTGGCAGCCTCTGCCACCTTGATGGAGGGGGCACGATGGACCCCTGCACGGATTACCAGTTCGTAGGTTTTTGCAACCTGCTCAAGGGACTCCCCGTCACACCCCGATACTACCTTCACCACGCTGGTGAGGGTATTTACCTTATCGCCGGGATTAATTCTTTCAGGAGAATATCCCACCTTAAAATCCTGCGAGAATTTTAATCCGCTCCACTGCTCCAGCACGGGTACACAATCCTCTTCGGTGGCTCCGGGATAGACAGTAGATTCGTATACCACATAATCTCCCTTTTTCAGGATTTTCCCCACAGCCTCGCTGGCACGGATCAGGGGAAGCAGATCAGGCATATTGGAGTCGTCAATCGGGGTAGGGACAGCGATGATATGGAAGGAGGCGCCTTTCAGATCATTGAGGTCGGAAGTAAAAACGATGTCACACCCCTCAAATGCTGCATCGGGCAGCTCCCGGCTGGGGTCTTCGCCCCGCTGCATCATCTCCACACGATCCTGCCGGATATCGAACCCGATCACCCTGATCTTTTTCGCAAACTCAAGTGCAATCGGCAAACCCACATACCCCAGACCAATCACCGAGAGGGCGGTCTCTTTTTTCAATAGTGAATCGTAAATATTCATGTATCTTATTTTTATGCTGACAGATAAACCCTTCAGTTCGTTCTTTAGAGACCTTTTGGTTTCATGGCATAGATCCTTTCGATGATCTCCACCACTTTCAAACCCTCAAGGGCATTGGTGGTAATGCTGCTCCGCCCTTTCAGTGTATTTACCACATTTTCGATCACAAAATGGTGATTTGCCGCGGAGCCCTTGTACTGTCCATAGTCGTTGGCAGGAGAAACAGGGTCCAGCTCCGGCATTTCGTAACCCTCAATATGGCAATATTCCACCTCGTTCATATATTGCCCGCCCAGCTTCACGCTTCCACGGTCTCCGATAATGATGATGCTGCTTTCCAGATTTTTATCCCACACTGCGGTGGAATAATTGATGGAACCCATCCCTCCGTTGATAAACCTGAAGGAAATGATTCCGGAGTCCTCAAACTGGATGGTATCGTCGTGGTTAAAGTTCTGGAAGATGGCCCGTATATCGTCGATGTCGCCGAACAACCAATACATGATGTCGATAAAATGGGAAAACTGGGTAAACAGGGTTCCGCCATCAAGATCGCGGGTTCCCTTCCATCCCCCTTTTTTATAATAGCGCTTGTCGCGGTTCCAGTAACAGTTCAGCTGCACCATGTAGATTTTTCCCATGACACCCCGTTCCACCACTTCTTTAATCCACTGCGAGGGCGGGCTGTACCGGTTCTGCATCACCGTGAACACATTTTTTGATACCTGAAGCGATTTGAAAATCACCTTTTCGGCATCGGACTTCGACAAGGCAAGGGGCTTTTCACACACCACATGTTTCCCATACTCAAGGGCCAGGAGCGACTGGCTGGTATGAATGCCATTGGGGGTGCAGATGCATACTACATCAATTTCATCCTTTTTGTGCTCCATCATCTCCTCCATGGATGGATAAAAAGGAGCATCGAAATGGTCGATGTTCAGCTCTGAGGCGGGCAGTATATCGCACATCGCCACCAGCCTTGCCTCAGGATTTCTGATGACCATTTCTGCATGGCGCTTGCCGATATGTCCACAACCCACTACTGCAAAACGAACCTGATTTTCAATATGTACCATCATCGGACTAAATTTTTATAACCTTTTGATTTTCCAATCTGTATTGTTCTCCGGTTTCGGGGCAAATCGCCCGGCCCGTTTCATCAAAACTGAGCCTGTGCCCGTACTCGCTTACCCATCCGATCTGGCGTGCCGGATTTCCGACCACCAGGGCATAGGGAGGTATGTCTTTGGTTACCACCGCTCCTGCCCCGATCATAGCATAGGCACCTATCTCATTTCCGCACACAATGGTAGCATTGGCGCCAATCGAGGCTCCCTTTCTGACCGGGGTGGGCAGATATTCTGATTTCCGGTTGACCGCACTCCGTGGATTGATCACATTGGTAAACACCATCGAAGGGCCGAGAAAAACATCATCCTCGCAATGGACTCCGGTGTAAATGGATACGTTGTTCTGCACCTTCACGTTGTTTCCCAGGGTAACACCGGGCGATACCACCACATTCTGCCCCAGGTTGCAGCGCTCACCGATCACACAATCGGACATGATGTGGGTAAAGTGCCAGATGCGCGTCCCTTTCCCGATGCGGCACCCCTCATCAATCACGGCGGTTTCATGTGCAAAGTACTCCTTTTCCATACTACTTGCAGGTATTGAGGAAGTCGGTTATTGTCCTGGTGAGGTATGCCAGCTGCTCCTCGTCCAGTTCAGTATGCATTGGCAGAGAGATCACCTCGCGGCACAGCTGTTCCGTTACCGGGAAATCACCTTCACGGTAACGCGGATCGATATAGGCTTTTTGCATGTGCAACGGCACCGGATAATAGATCGCATTGGGAATTCCCAGTCCGTTCAGGTGCTGGTGCAGGGCATCGCGGTGCCCCCCCTTTATCTGCAAGGTGTACTGATGAAACACATGGCTTGTAAAGGGTGCCGTTTGTGGGGTCACGAGCAGCGGATGGCTTCCGAAGGCTTTGTTGTAATAATTGGCGGCCTTTTGCCTGGCTTCAATATAAGCATCCAGCCGGCCCAGTTTTACATCCAGTACCGCTGCCTGAATGGCGTCGAGTCGTGAGTTCACCCCCACCATGTCGTGGTAATAACGTACTGTCATACCATGGTTTACAATCACTCTGAGCTTTGCTGCCAGCGTGTCATCCTGGGTATAGATTGCACCCCCGTCGCCGTAACATCCAAGATTCTTCGACGGGAAGAAGGAGGTGCAGCCCAGATGCCCGATGGTACCGGAGTGATGAGAGGTTCCATCGCAGGCATGCCATACAGCACCAATCGACTGGCAGGCATCTTCGATCACAAACAGGTTGTGGTCAGCGGCGATTTTCAGGATGGCCTCCATATCGGCGCACTGGCCGAAGAGGTGCACCGGTACAATGGCTTTGGTTCTAGGTGTGATGGCTTTCCGGATGGCCTCCGGGTCGATATTGAAGGTATCGGGAAGCACATCTACCAGTACCGGGGTAAGCCTGAGGAGGGCAATGACTTCCACCGTGGCAATGAAGGTGAATGAGGTCGTAATCACTTCATCACCGGGCTGCAGGTCGAGGGCCATCATGGAACACTGCAGGGCATCAGTGCCGTTGGCACACGGAATTACATGTTTTACACCCAGATACTGCTCCAGGTGCTTCTGAAATCGTTGGACAGCAGGACCATTAATAAAGGCAGTCTGATCAACAACCTCCTGAATCGCTGTATCAATCTCCGGCTTAATCTTTTCGTACTGACCCTGAAGGTCGACCATTCTGAGGGGTTTCATTCCTGAAGTATAAAGTTTGTTGAAAATGTAATCGGGAAAAGTTCACATCCGTGCCGGGGGTTTATCCTCCCAGCAGGCGTTGCAGCCAGGGCTTCTTTTTGCGTGATTCATCCGAATGATAATTTCCGTAGCCGTAACCATAGCCATAGCCGTAGCCATAGCCGTAGCCATAGCCATATCCATATTTGCCCTTGAAGTAGTTGCCGTATCCTTTCTTGTTGATATCCACATCATTGACAATGATACCGAGGTTTTTGGAACCTGTCATATCCAGAATGTCATTCACCAGCATCACCGAGGTTTTCACAGAATAATTCTGCCTCACCACAAAGAGGGAAATGTCGGCCAGTTTCATAATCTGGAGGGCATCTGCTACCAGTCCTACCGGAGAAGTGTCGATGATCACAAACTCGTACTCATCCCGCAGCATGTCGATGAGCTGTGCCATGGAGGGTGATTCGAGTAACTCGGCCGGGTTCGGGGGAACCTGCCCCGAAGGGATCAGATCGAGGTTTACCTGCCCTGAGTTGACGATGATCTCCTCCAGGGTATTTCGCCCGATCAGGTAAGAGGTCAATCCCCTTTCGTTGTTCGGAATATTGAACTCCGTGAGCACCTTGGGTTTACGAAGGTCACATGATACCAGAATGGTCTTTTTCCCCGAAATGGCAAATATCGAGGCCAGGTTCACCGAGCAGAAGGTCTTCCCTTCACCCGAAACGCTGGAGGTAACCGCGATCACTTTATGCTCATTTTCTGATCTGAAGTACCGCAGGTTGGTGCGTATCGAACGGAGTGATTCAGCGACAGTTGAGTTCGGATGGCTGATAACGACTGTGCTTGATTCGTGGTTTTCATTGTGGATTATGAAACCGAGAATCGGAACCGGGCTATTCTCTTCGATATCGGCCCGGGAGGTGATCTTGTTGTTGAAGATGTCCCTTAACAGGATAATAATCAGCGGGATGAACAATCCCAGCAGGATTGCGGTCAACCGGATGAAGGTCTCCTTCGGGCTTACCTTCTCGGTGTATTTGGCGCTGTCGATGATCTGATGCGGTGAATTGTTGGATGCCAGCGTGATGGCGGCTTCTGCCCGCTTCTCCTTCAGAAAGGTGAACACCTGGTCATTCACCTGGTAATCCCGTTTGATATTGGCGAGCTGCCCTTCGGCGGCAGGAACCCTGTTGATCTCACCCCGTGCCTGGCTGATACGGTCGCTGTAATTGCGGAGGTTGATGTCCGACATCTTTCTGGCATCCTCGAGATTCCGGATCAGGGTTTTTCGGGTAAGATCGATTTTGGCCACATGCGCTTTGTATCTGGGATGCTCCGTGGGCAGGGTACGCTGCAGCACCTCCATATCCAGGATCAGCTTGTTCAGTTCGTTCACCAAATTGTTGAGCGTGGGATCTGAAATTCCCATAGCTGAGGGTGCAAGCATCTCTTTCTCAGGTATTTCAGCCTTAAGATTGTCAAGAATGAAGTTGTAATATCTGCCACGGATCACCTCCTGTGCCTTTTCTGATGTAAGATCCTTCAGGCGGGAATAGGCAGTCTGCAGCTCAATGTCGATATCCACCAGATTGTTTGAGCGGGTCGACTGCATATGTTGCTGGATCACCCCAATGGAATCCTGGAGCGCTGACAGCTGTGCATCGATAAACTCGATGGTGCGAAGCGATTTTTTATTGATCCTGTCCAGGTCATTCTGCAGATACACTTCACCCAGTTTGTCGATATAAGCGATGGCTTTATCGGTAACCGGGGAATTCAGAGAGATGGAGATGATGGAGGATTCGTTATCGATAGGGGCGATGACAATTCGGTTGAATTCATCAATAATATCTGTGATGCTGTTGAACCGAAACTGGTAGGACAAGCCGGAGAGGTTAAAATCGGGCAGTGCCGGATTTTTCCGGATGGTGAACGAGAAATAGTTTTCACTCACTTTATCATTCACCTGCAACTCTTTTTTAAACAGGAATGATTCTGCATTGCCAATGGGGTATCCATTGTCAGTGGCGTAGTCGTACAGATAACAGTCTTTTGTACCCTGGATGGACAGGGTGTATTTGGAAGGAGACTGGAATTCGATGGAGAAGAGCACATTGGCCAGCTGGAGATGGGAGGTGTCGAATTCGACCTGGAACGGGAGGTTACGGTATAATTCCGAAGATCTGAAACGGCCCTGCCGGAAATAGGAGACGTGAAAGTTTAGTTCACGAACGGTTCTTTCAGCGAGGGCATAGGAAGAGAGGATTCCCACTTCATTTTTCAGATTGAGCTGAGGTTTGTAGAAGGTGGGATCCATGAGGAGGTTATTTCCTTCGTCTTTGATCAGCAAGGTTGAGGTGACCTTGTACACAGGCTGTTTTAACTGGATGTAGTAGTGTGCTATCACCAGGGCAGCGACAATGGACAGAATCAGGAAGTACCAGTTCTGTATGATCTTGAAGAAGAACGACCTGAAGTCGATGAATTCGTCCCGTGCTGCCTGTACCTTTTGTTTCTGTTCCACAGTTGCTGAATTTGTGCGAATGCAATTACTTGATCACAATGGCCAGAATGGCAATAACCGTTGACATGGCTGAGAAGATCATACCCCAGTTCACCTGGCCGAACCCATAGCTTTTGGCATCCAGCGGTTCCACATAAATCAGGTCATGGCTTTTCAGATAGTAATAGGGGGAGCTCAGGAGGTCTTTCTGCGTCAGGTCGATGTAGTGTATCTCTTTCACGCCATTGCAGTTACGCACCAGCATTACCTTTTCCCTGTCTCCATAGGGACTCAGGTCACCAGCCAGTGCCAGCGCATCGAGGATGGAGATTTTCTGATCATAAATCTCGAGCAATCCGGGGTTTTTTACTTCACCCAGGATCGTAATCCTGAAATTAAGCAGCCTTACAAACACCTCAGCATCAAGGCTAACCTTCTGCCGAGCAACACGGGTGAGCTCTTTCTGCAGTTCTTCCGTGGTCATACCATTCACCTGAAAAACACCGAGTGCAGGAAGGGTAAGGTTCCCGTTTTCCTCCACCGGATATCCCTGCAGGTATACCGAGGCTTCGGTACCTACATTGGTACCGGCATCGTAGCCCGGAACCTTTGACGTCTCGACCCCGACACTCACAATCTGGATATGGAGCAGATCATACGGGGCAATGGTATACACCGGCACTTTCGACTGCACCGAATCGTTGTAGATGTTACCCGAGCCATGCTGCAGGTACCGGAGACGTTTCTGCGGCACACAGGAACCCAGCAGTACCACTGCCAGCAGAAGTATCCAGACAGGCGAACCCTTAACAAATTTCCTCATCGGATAGCGTTTGATTAAGGGTGCTAAATTACATCATTTACACCTAAATAAAAAAGGTCAGTGTGTGTCGATGCCCTGAATGGTAAATATCAGGTGCTCCAGTACCTTTTCGATGGTATCCATGTACTCATTCACTGCCTTTACGCTACCCGGCAGGGCAAACAGGGGTGTATTGCCGATGAGGCCTGCCACGCTGCGGCTGATGAGCGCATTGGGGTTGGTGGCTCCTGCAGTCATGCGGATATAATCCATCACACCCGGGATTTCCATCCTGAGGTGCTTTTTCAGGGTATTCACGGTGATATCACGGGGCCCCAGACCAGTACCTCCGGTGGTGAAAATCAGATCATAACGGTCAGAAGCTTCTGCCAGCAGGGCATCCAAACGACCTGCATCATCCGGAATACACTGCAGTGTCACGTCGGTAGGCCATCCCTTCCTGCCAAAACAGGTTTCGGTCCTCTCCGCAATACGGGGGCCACTCCGATCGGCATATACCCCTTCGTATGCCCGGTCGCTCAACGTAATTACCAGTACCTTCATCACTTTGGGGTGGTAAAAAAACCTATCCCCCGGACGGACTTCCCCTCCACGGATCACGCGACAGAAGATCCCCTCTTTGGGCATCACGCAGTTTCCCACTTCCTGAAAAATGGCACACCCTTCTCCATGACACTTTTTCCCGATCTGGGTCACCTCCAGAATGGTTTCTCCGATCTCAAACCGGTCAAAAGGCTTGCATTCGCAGAGCAGCAGCCCTTCGGTGGTAATGTTCTCTCCAAATTCACCCCATGCCAGCGAACGACCGGCCATAGCCCCGAATTTATCAAAGCTCTCTTTTCCCAGCATCGATACCTGCCTGTGCCAGTTTCCGGCATGGGCATCCCCCTCCACCCCTGTGGCATTCAGTAAAATCGAATCTACAGGAGTTTTTACGGTTCCTTTTGCCTCTGAAATATTCACCGAAAGCACTTTCATTGTACTCCGCTCCTTTCCTGTTTTGTTTTCTGCAGAAGCCTGATATCCGAAATCACCATCGCTTTGTCGACTGCCTTGCACATGTCGTAGATCGTGAGGAGGGCCACACTCACGGCGGTCAGGGCTTCCATCTCCACACCGGTTTTTCCGGAACAGATCACCGTGGCCTCCACCCTTATGCCATCATTCTCAATGTGTGAGACCATCTGCACCTTGTTCAGCAGCAGGGGATGGCACAGGGGTATCAGTGCCGGGGTCTGCTTGGCGGCCATGGTACCGGCCACCTCTGCCAGGGTAAGCACATCCCCCTTTTTCAGGGCATTGTCGCGCACAAGAGCCATGGTATCCCTGTTAAGCCGGATAAATCCTTCGGCTAAGGCCATCCGGTCCGATTCAGGTTTGTCCCCCACATCCACCATGCGCGCCCGGCCTTCAGCATCAGTATGACTCAGTGTTTTTTTCATGGTTCATCCTCCGATATTGTAAAATGTTCCCGTATTGTTAAAGCTTCCGCAGACCGGTTTGTGCTTCAGTGCCTCCGCATAAGCCTGCCCAATGCCCAGCTCACGGATGCTGAACCCGCTGTTGTGAAACAAACAAGGCTTCAGCAGCCCGTTGGCGGTAAGCCGCAACCGGTTGCAGGATGCGCAGTTGCCGCCATCACCACCCTCTACCTGTGAAAAGCTCCCCTGATGGAGTGTCATCATATGGATATAACGCACCTCTGCACCAACCTCGCGGCCCCATTCGGCCACAGAGCGGGCATCAGGCTCTCCGGAATGTTCCCTGATCACACAATTGAGTTTTACAGGAAGCAACCCCACCTTTACGGCTTCCCTGATCCCTCTGAGTACAGGCTGCAAATCACCGCCACGGGTGATTTCAGCATATCGTTCCGGATCCATGGTGTCGAGGCTGATATTAATGCGGTTTAGTCCTGCATCCTTCAGTTCCCGGGCCATCCCCTCAAGGAGGGTTCCGTTGGTGGTCATGGCCAGGTCAGTGATGCCCGGCACAGAAGCGAGCATCGCCACAAGTGCTGAAATATTCCTGCGGACAAGCGGTTCTCCCCCTGTGATCCTTACTTTGGTGATCCCCTGTTTTGCACCGTGTTTCACCACCGCTGCGATCTCCTCGAATGATAAGATATCCTGATGCGACATCAGATCCACACCTCCGGCGGGCATGCAATAGCTGCAGCGAAGGTTGCACCGGTCGGTTACCGACACCCTGAGGTAGGTGATGGGGCGGTTAAAAGAGTCGTACATGCACTGCCTCCCCTTCCGCTATAAATTCCTGTCCGGGATCCATGGCTATGATTCCATGCACTCCGTTGAGTGCCTGGATATGAGCGGATCCGTGGTATTCCACCGGAAAGACTTTCGAATCCGCGATCCTTACCGGTATAAAAGACTTTCGGGTTGCACGCTTCCTGCCGTAGGTAACCCCCATGGGCAGCATAATCCGGGGAATATCAGGGGTATGTCCCTGAATCCTGTAGCAGAGCAACTTCACCAGAAGTTCCGTCTGGATGAAGGAGGAAACCGGGTTGCCCGGAAGTCCGAACACATACCGGTTGTTGCGGGTTTTTCCAAAAAGACTGGGCTTCCCGGGTTGAACAGCCAGATGGTGAAAGAGGATCTCTACGCCACAGCGCTCCATCACTTCGGGCACAAAATCGTAATCGCCCATCGAAACACCTCCCGTCAACACCACTATATCCTTATACACCAAAGCACCACGTACTGCATACTCTGTATCTTCAGCCCGGTCGGGGATAATCCCCAGATACTCTGCTGGGAATCCTGCCTGCTGCAGCTGGGCAACCACCTGAAATCCGTTGCTGTTGCGTATCTGGGATCCCTCTGGTTTGACGGACGGCTCGGTAAGTTCATTTCCGGTTGAGAACACACCGATCAGAGGCAGAAGGGCTGTTTTTACCCGGACTGCACCCGCAGAGGCCATAATAGCGATGTGTTCGGGCCGGATCAGGGTGCCGGGTGCTATCAGCAGGGTACCCGCTTTTACGTCTTCGCCCCTGTAACAGATATTGGGTTTGGTCTCCTTCTTCAGAAATACCACCCTGCCCTCCTCGTCCAGTTTCACCTCTTCGTCCATCAGCACACAATCAGCCCCTACAGGCAGGGGAGCTCCCGTAAAGATCCGGCTGCAGGTGCCGGGAGCAAGGCTCAACTGCGGCATCTTACCGGCGGGAATCTCTTCAATCACCACCATGGGCTGGTGCGCATCCTTGCTGCGGCAGGCATATCCGTCCATAGCCGATTTATCAAACGGAGGCATATCCATATCCGAAAATACCCCTTCTGCCAACACCTTTCCCAGGCTCTCTGAGAAAGAGATCTCCTCTGTTCCGCCTGATAACGGCTGTGACGCTATGATCCTTAGCGCCTCCTCAAATGGTATCATAATGGAAATCTTCCGTAAATTTTGACAAAGGTAACAACAAAGTGCCAATCAGCGCTCCCAGTCTGTCTGGTACCGGATCCCTGCGGTGATATACCTTCCGGGTGAGAGGAGTCCTTTTTTATCGATATGCGGATGATCGAACAAATCCTGTACAGTGAGGCTTACAAACCAGTTTTTATGCAGGAGACACCCTGCTTTCAGGTTGAACTGGTGAAAAGCTTCGGTAAGAATGAGGTTTTCGTCGTCGTACCAAAGCTCGCCGGTGTAACTCCAGTCGATACGGGCAAACCATGCCGGCATTCTGAACATCAGACCGGCAGAGGCGAGGTGTGCCGGAACTTCACTGATGAATTTTCCGTCGAGTTTTCTTACAAGGGAATCTTCCGCATCAGCCGTCATCAGCAGGGACTGGCTGAAGCTGTAAGCTCCGTAAAGGTACCATGCCTTTCGCAGAAACCATTCGATGCGCATCTCGGCTCCGGCCACTTTCATCCCTGCGACATTTCGCACCTGCAATACAGGCTTCATCTCCCCGGTAACCTCCATCGAGTCGCCGGTTGAAACCTGGTATTGCAATGATCTGGCAAAAGAGTAAAAAACGGTGGGGTTCAGATGCAATCCGACAGCAGGTGAGAGATTACCCCCTGTTTCAACCGTCCATATCCATTCGGGTTCAAGGGCGGGATTGGCAAGTTTGAATCCCCGCCGGATCTTTCCCGAAGAGGTCAGGTCATTCAGCTTCGGAGCCGAAAAACCCTGTCCGGCAGAGAGATACAGGCTGTGCTTCGGCGAAAACCGATACCGCAGCCCCAGTTTGGGTGATAAAGCACCCCACTGACCTGATGGAAACTGCTGAAGGGTATCCTCAGCAAAACCGGTTTCACCGGTGGGGTTCTCAACTGCCAGAAACCCTTCGTTAAACAGCGCTGCATCATAACGCAACCCCGCCTGTACCATCAGTTTCTCCGGAATCAGCTCACATTCATCCTGGAGGAATATACTTGCCACGGCAATATGACCCCCCGATCCCAGACTGTCTGTAGCGGATCTGTATTGGGTGCTCCCTTCAAGGATTCCGGAACGGAAGTCGGCTCCAGCTGTCAGAAGATGTGCATGAAAGGGGCGGGTAATGTGCATCTGCATTCCGGCGTCACGCCGGTAGGTAAAAATATCTGCCAGCTTGTAGGCATCCTGGTTGTTGACCTTCTCATCAACGGTAAAGGTGCTCTCCATCAGACTATAGAACACAACGCTGTAGGCAGCGGAAGGAGTGAACGTTCCTTTAAACCGTGCAGAAAATAGCCCTGTTCCTGTTTGAACGAAAGCTCCGTTTTCTTCATACACCCTTGTGCCTGAGCCTCTTCGGTCTCCCTGGATGATACATGAAAAATCAGCATGATGACCCGGGGCAATATCCAGCCCTCCGGAAACACGTCCGGATGCCTCTCTTAGCCAGGCTAGGGTATCATAAGGGGTGCGCAGATCTTCAGGTGTAAGGATATACCCATCCCCTGCCCTGGAAAATCCACCTACAGCTATCCATCCGTTACGTCTTTCCATTGGCTGCAGCCAGGAGGCACCTATACCCGCTGTTCCATAGCTGCCGTATTCACCACCAATCCGCAGAGAGGCATTCTCCGGTTTCTGCCTGGTGAACAACTGGATCACACCTCCCATGGCGTTTTGCCCATACAATGCAGAGGCAGGCCCGTTTAGTACTTCAATACGGGAAATCTGCTCAGGCCCGAGCAGGTGCCAGTTGATGCCACCTCCCCCTGACAGGTTCAGCGGAACGCCATCAAGGAGCGTAAGCACCCGCGCCGATCCGTTAAGGCCCCGCATGGTCACCGCACTGTTCTTGCTGAAAATCCCCCACGACCGGTTGACCAGCACACCGGGCACGGTAACCAGCACCTCGTCGGTATTGGTGATCGCGGCAGTGGCCAGGGTCATACTGTCGGTTACGGTAACCCTGGCAGGCACATTGTCGACGGAAGCCGGATGCAGGGTGGCCGTTACCACCACACGGGCCAGTGAATCCACCCGCTCCTGCGCCGTTCCCGTGGCAGGCAGCATCAGAATCCCGGACATGATCAACAGATATCTGCTTAGTTTCATCCTTCAGTTCATTGCTGTGTTACCAGGTCAATAACGATTGTGCCGGCATCGGTCCCCGTGACGGAAACTACCCTGAAGATTCCATAGCGCTGGTCCTGTGTGAGAAAGCTGTAGTAGTTCCCTGCAGTCAGGTTCTTCGCCTTTCTGTTCCCCTCGGAGGTGCCGTAGGAATTAATCAGCAGGCTGTCATTGGTGCATCCGGAAAAATCGCCAGCAGAAAGGCTGATTGTTCTGAAACGGGTGGTACGCTTCAGGGTCCAGTTATCGAGTCCATTGGGTCCGGTAAAGATGGATGAAGAAATGTTGGCTCCCGGCGAGGCAATGGTGTTTTCATCTCCGGCCTCATAATAGTACAGCAGGTCAATGAGTTGCTGCTGTCCGAATGCCTGTGCCAGGGTGAACACCTGATTTCCCTGAAGGCTGTAGAATCCCCCCTGTGCAGCCTGGTTCTGAGCCCCGAGCATAATGCCGGAATAATGCACCACTGGGCCCCAGGTGACCTCCCCTTCGAGGGTAACTTTCACTATAACAGACGCTTCACGGCTATAACGGTCCCGTACCATGAACCGGATCTCTTCAAGGGTATCTGCCCCTTTCAGCAGATGCTCGGTCAGCTCAAACCCCGGGCTGCTCATCGTACTGTCCTTGTAGGATTCACCATTGATAAAAATCTTGTACAGCACCACAGGATCGCTCCCCGATACAACACGTACCCGGAAACATAGTGAATCGCCCTGACCGGCGGAAGTATCCCCTGAGATCACGGTAGCCCCCTGTACCAACTCCAGTAAAGGCGGAGTACCTGTTGTCTCTTTTTTACATCCGGCGGCGATTAACAGCAACATTACACAGATTGCTGTTGCCAGCAGTCCCATTAGACGATATGAATGATTCAGCACAACGAACGGTGTTTAATTATAACTACCTGAACTCTGGATCAGCCATTATTTTTTGAAGACCGGACGGGTGATGCGCTGAACCGACCAGCCTATCAGGCTGCCAAGAAGTCCGAATACAAAAAAGCCGATCAGGGGAAGTACAGTCCCTTGCTTGACGGCTGCAGGGTAAGGCAATCCGGAGACTCCGGTTACGGCAATGCGGAACAGGGGAACCATCATATAGGCGATTCCGCCGGCAAAAACCGGGAGCATGTTCCGGAGCCATTTACCCTTGACCCGGAAATCCGGCAGCAGGAGTGCATCCAGCATCAGGCCCGGAAGCATATAGGTAACCATTTTGAAAGGATCGGAGAAACCCAAAGGACCGAGAAGCATAATGGTACCCACCCCCAGGGAAGAGACTATCCCTGATGCCCGGTTTCTGGTCGCAGATTTTGCCATTACCAGGAAGGCCATAAACAGGAGCCCGTGATGACCGGGTATCCCCAGGGAATTCTTCAGAACACCATGCAGCGCATAGGCCAGCATTCCGCATCCGAATGGAAAAATCCATTCAAATACCGTTCTGAGAGCTTGATTATCAATAACCTGCAATGATATCTTTTGGGGCCGCTGTCCAGACATTTGCTTGTGAAGTTTGCGTGACTAAAATAGTACATTTTCCGTTAATGAGGACAGGCCTGAGGTACTGTCCCGCCACTATCTGACCGGACCTGTCCACAGGATTGCCCGAGAGGTCCGTGATGATGTCGGCTTTCAGGGTGTTGAGAAGCCAGGCCGCAGGGTAGGTTCCGGGAGCGAGATCGCGCAGGTGGAAGTTGCCTGCCGTGGCGATAAAACGACCGTCATTCCCGTTGTAACGCAATGCCACAGAAGCAATTGCCCCGATAATCCCCTGACGGTTGCCGGTGAATCCTTCGAGGCGTATACCGGTGTCATGGGACAGGGAATAGGCCTGTTCCATGGTAACCACCTGTTTCTTGGTGGCGTAAGCCCAGCGGATCAGCTCAGGGGATATCTGTTCCGGCAGGGCAAGAGCCAGCCCCACATCACTCCCTTCTGCCGCATGGGATTTCAGATAAACACTGCAAACCTCCCAGATCCTTGCCGGGTCATTGGTATCCGCCACCACGCATGCCGAACCATTGTGGGAGGTGTAGGGGATATCGGGATGTACGAAGTGCTGGTGGCGGGTAATTCCCAGAATGGAGGTGCGTTCATCAGCGGCCATCAGCCCGGCCATCTCCCTGGCGCGGAATCCTGTACCCCTGGTTTCAAGATTGTCAGTATCATCAATGCCAATGAATAGTTGCATAAGCAGAAGTTAATGCCGCAAAAATAGAATTTACTATCACTTTTTGCACAGAAACCTTACTTTTGGCATGCGAAATCCGGGGAATCATGCGACCAAAAAAAACCAGCCGCGAAGATGTATTTCTGCAATACAAGCTCTGGCTCGAAAGTGTTTCGGGGGAAGGGATTATTGGCGAAGGGAAGATCCACCTTTTGCTGGAAATCAGGGAGCGGGGTTCGCTCAGCGCTGCGGCAACAGCCATGGGACTCAGCTACCGCAAAGCATGGGGGGATATTAAGAAGGCTGAATCTCTCCTTGGATACCCACTTACAGAAAAACACCGGGGTGGCAAAGATGGAGGAAGCTCGGTTCTTACCCCACAAGCCATCCGTCTGCTGGATGCCTGGACCGCACTGAAAAAGGAGGTGAACCGCAAGGTAGATGAGGCATTTCAGTCTTTCCAAAAGAAGGTAAACCAACAATAACTCAAATCCCTGACCCATGGCCAGCGAAAAACCAATCATTGATCAGATCCTGCAACAGAAACATGTTGCCGTTGCCGGGGTGTCCCGCAACAAAAGCAAATTCGGATATATCGTATTTGACCATCTGAAGAAGAGCGGATATACGGTCTACCCCATCAATCCGAACGTGGATGAAATTGCTGATACCCGATGCTACAGGGATATCAGTTCCCTACCTGATACCGTAACCGCACTGGTAACCGTTACCAAGCCTGAAGTAACGGAAAGCCTGGTAAAGGAAGCTGGCGCCAAAGGGATCGGACTGGTGTGGATGCAGCAGGGATCGCAGAATGAAGCAGCCCTGAAAGCAGCCGAAGAGGCCGGCATCAGTGTGGTGCAGAAACGGTGCATCATGATGTTCGCCGAACCGGTAAAATCGGTTCATGGCTTTCATCGTGCCATCCTGAAGTTCTTCGGTAAGTATCCGAAGTGATGTTTCTTACTGATAGGTGCAGAGGTACCCGGTATCTGCGGCTACCTTAACCCTGAACTTCACATCCTTCTCCACCCTGAAGGTTTCAAAAGGGGTGAATGCCTGCCACTCTTCTGAGCCCGGAAACAACACCATCATGGTGCCGTAAACCACCGTCATATACTCCACAGTGGAGGTGCCAAATTCATATTCGCCGGGTTTCATTACTCCCAGGGTGGCACGGCCTTCTGCCGTTTCCATCCCAAGCGATTTCACATTCCCGCCAAAATATTCGTTTACATTGATCATGGCAATGCTGTTTAAATCTGAATGACAAATACCTGAAATTAAAACGGAAGGTCATCCTCCTCTGCAGAGGTGCCAAAAGCATCATTGCCTTCCGGTTCAACGCTTCCCGGCAGATCGGCCGCAAAATCCGGGCTTGCTGCAGGTGCCGGAGTAAATCCGGGTTCTGCCTCTGCAGCTTTCTTCTCCACCTTCCACACCTTCACATCGGTGTACCATCTGCCGTTAAACTCACGGCTCTCGATATCAATACTGGCGGTAACGTTATCACCCACCTTCAGGTTGAACTGGTCGATACGATCGCCCCAGGCCATCATACACACCAGCTTGGGATACTGCCCTCCCTGGGTTTCGAGCACATACGACTGTTTCCTCCAGCGGCCATTGCGGCCTTCCCCTTCCTGCAGCGGAAGTATCTCTCTTACAACACCTTCTAATTGTAATTCCATAGTTTGTTCAGGTTCATGTTCGGATACAAAGATAGGTTTTTTTGAGAATGTTGAGTTGTTGAGTTGTTTAGGCGTTGAGTTGTTTAGGCGTTGAGTTGTTTTGGTCTTTGGATGGAGAAATATTTAACTTAACAAAGACCAGACATCAGAAACCCACGAAGTGGGTTGAAAAAGAACAGCCCCGGATTGCATCCGGGGAAAAGGGCGCCACAACCCTCCCTAACCCACGGCGTGGGTTGAACAGGAATGACCGTCTATTCTCTCAGGGTATCGAAATATTCTTCCTGTTCTTCTTTGGGATTCGGGCCGTATTGGTTTTCTCCTGCCTCACTGTCCCTTAAAAACAGAACCAAAAGCCAAATCCCCCCAACAAAGGGGATCAGGCCAACAAGAATCATAGCACCGCTTTTACCAACGTCGTGTAAACGCCTGACGCCAACTGCCAGTCCGGGGATCAGCATGGCAAGCATGTAGAGTAAATATATCGGGCCATAACCACTTTCGGTAAACGAAATCTCAAGCAAAGTATCCAGCACTATGGCAGTTACGCCAAAGATTACATTGAATAAGGCAAAGATCCAATACTCCTTTCTTCGTGCTCTTCCTTCAAAATCTGCATACTGTTTCAATACTTTCACATACCAATACATAATTTATGTTTTTAAGTGATTTGGGAGGATCAAACATAAGCAACCTTTCGACAGGTTGTTTCACCAATGCTCAGAATTTTATTATTTTAATACCTATGAGGTTCGCGGGGGTGCAACATTTTTCTTACGGCGCCATGGGCGAAATCATTCAGAATATCCATACCTTTGTCCTACCCCAGCACCACACCTATACGCTGCAGATGAACTTTGCGTACGACAGCTGGAACCCTCCTTCTGCTCCGCTCAGGGAACGCCCAACCCCTCACTACTCACACTGC
The DNA here is from genome assembly GCA_022709695.1 of Bacteroidota bacterium. Taxonomy (GTDB): domain Bacteria; phylum Bacteroidota; class Bacteroidia; order Bacteroidales; family SKPS01; genus SKPS01. The sequence continues at coordinate 2,423 of JAKLII010000008.1, read as the reverse complement.
TCCTCACACTCCTGTTCGACCCCTCCGGGGTCATGGGGGCACGCGGGCGCCGTCAATCCCCGGATTCCGTGACCAGCAAAGGGTTTCGTGAAACCATAGATTTCCCAATGGTCACTGCATCCGGGGCTACCAATATTGGACCCCTATGGGGTCGTTGGGGGGCACACGGGCGCCATAAATCCCCGGATTTCGTGACCAGCAAAGAGTTTCGTGAAACCATAGATTTCCCAATGGTCACTGCATCCGGGGCTACCAATATTTGACCCCTCCGGGGTCATGGGGGCACGTGGGCGCCGTCAATCCCCGGATTTCGTGACCATCAAAGGGAATCCGGAAACCATGGGTATTCCTGTGGTCACTGCATCCGGGGCTACAAATATTCGACCCCCTTCGGCAGGCTCAGGGCACCGCCTCCGGGGTCTCAGATTCCATAATTCAATAAGGGAATGTATTCTGGACAATTTTGTATGTATGAAATGAAAAAAAGCGGCCTGTAGCTGCAGAGCAGCCTTGGCCGGAGCGGTGCCTTCGGGAGCCTCAGGCACCGCTTACAAAGAAATGAACCCATGGCGGGAAGCCCCAGGCGCAGTCGCTATGCAGCTACAAAAAAGAACTTATCAAAAACGAACATACCTTTGTAATGCCTGGTGGCAGAGACATGGAGTTAATCACTTACACACGCACCTCACCCCCCAACCCCCTCTCATGGATCATGCACCTCACCCCCTAACCCTTCTCATGGATCATGCACCTCACCCCCTAACCCCTTCTCATGGATCATGCACCTCACCCCCCAACCCCCTCTCCTCAAGGAGAGGGGGGGTAGAAGTATGTTTGTGTTTATTTTATGTATATTGCACAGCGAATAGCAATGAATTATGGTAAAGCTTCGAAGAACCATACAGTTTATACTTCATCCGGATGCTCCTGAGAACCATCTTACCAGAGCTAAGGAGATGAGGACTGCGATGACAGAGATATCACAGGGTTACCAACGAACTATTGAAATTACTCCTAAACCATGGATTTTTACTGGTGCAATCCAACATCCCGCCCACCCAACTCCCCTTCTCCTTGAGGAGATGGGGTTGGGGGTTGAGGTGCATCGGACTATACAGCAACGCGCCACCACCGATTACTACACCCCCTATACCTTTTCAGCCAAAGAACGTGAACTGGAAACCGGCTACAGTTACTTTGGCGCAAGACATTACGATCCGAATGTGAGTGTGTGGTTGAGTGTGGATCCGATGGCTGACATCCTATCATGGCTGTCACCATATAATTATTGCGAATTAAGACCGCTTCGGTTAATTGATCCCAATGGAATGCTAAGTGATGATCCTGAGAAACAAATAATTTCTTCAAATCCTTACTTCCCAGAATTTCTTACGACCATGGTCGTGACAGCCTCTGTGTCGAAAGATTCAAGCCCTTCAATTCGAAAAAGTGAGAAACCAAAATTCTTGAATCGAATTGGAAATTGGTTGCGATCCATATTTACCTCATCACCTTCATTAGAACAGTCAGACGGATACAGTAATCGAGGAGGAATTCATTTTTATTCAAAAAGTGGTCGAAACAAGGAAACCGCAAAAGTGGGCCCAAATTCTGATGCAAGAATGGCAAAAGTGGATTATCTTGCTGCAGCAGTTGGCCTTCGTGTCCCAGGCCCCAAACCTTCTTCTGCAAGTCCAATTGAGAGTCTTGCAGAAAGTGCTTCCAGTTTGTATGGAGCTGTCAAGGAAGGAGAACAGCTTATAATTAATACCAAAGCTGATTGGGAAGCCAGTTCCTCATTTGAAGCCTTTTATGTCAATCCAGAAGGTTTCAAAGTATCGTTCAAAGTGCCTGATGATAATAAAAAAGCACAAAACTTCCTCAGATCCTGCTCGCCAAACCATTCTTGGGGAAATCCATTGACATTTAAACAGTATCAACAATTAAAAAAATACACTAATGGCTTATAAAATTCTTTTTCTCATCACTGTTTTCATTGGCATTTCCTGCCAACAAAGCAAAAATGATATTGATAATATAAAGTATGTTGAGGTGGATTTCATATGGAACGGCGTCGAAAGTATTTACAAAGGTCAATTCAATCAAAACGATCAGCCTCATGGTTTTGGGCAATTTTTCACAAAGGAAGGGGTAAAGCTTTATGAAGGGAATTTTGATAAGGGTAAACTCAATGGCTGGAGTACTATTTTTAATGATGATGGTTCAAAAACATCATTGTTCTTTTTTCAAGGCAAAAGGGGCGATCTAAGAATCGAATACTTTCCAGAAGGTAGCTTGAAATCTATTTATTATGTACATGATGGAGAATATAAGTATAAAAGGGATTATTTAAAATCTGGTGAAATCGACACAACATTTTATCGCGTGAACAATATTTATGGATCCAATATAAACAATACCTT
>JAKLII010000007.1 GCA_022709695.1 Bacteroidota bacterium | reverse complement strand
TGAAATCTATTTATTATGTACATGATGGAGAATATAAGTATAAAAGGGATTATTTAAAATCTGGTGAAATCGACACAACATTTTATCGCGTGAACAATATTTATGGATCCAATATAAACAATACCTTTTCCATAAAGTATGAGTTTGTAGACCCTTTCTTTAAAGGGGGATGGGTCGATCTTTATTTTAGCGATACGTTAGGTAATCATAAATATCAAGAAAGAATCGAAATAAACAGCAAAGATTCAGCAATATTTTCAAAACCAATAAAACATGGTTTTTATAAGGTTGTTTTTGAATTTTATTCAAAAGAAAGAAACGAATTGATGATAAGAGCTGATCATTCGCTCCCTTTATAGAACTGAAAATTAATATTCATAATTGAATATTCAGATGCGCCTGAGAAACATTTCATTACAGCCAGAAAAATAAGGGGAGTTATGATGGAGATATCACAGAGTTGTCAACCATGCATTGAAATCACTCCAATACAATGGATATATTCTGGTGTAATTCAGCACATCGGCCAATCCGCTCCCCTCTCCTTTAGGAGAGGGGCCGGGGGTGAAGTGCATTGGACTATACAGCAACGCACCACCACCGATTACTACACCCCCTACACCTTCTCTGCCAAAGAGCGTGATCTGGAAACCGGCTACTCTTACTTCGGAGCCCGCTACTATGATCCGAATGTAAGTGTTTGGTTGAGTGTAGATCCGATGGCGGGGAAGTATCCAGGTGCTTCTCCATACAGTTATGCCGCTAATAGTCCCCTAAGATTTATAGATCCTCTAGGCTTAGAATCTGAGGAATTTGGATCTGGAATTCGTAGTTTCTTTAGAAAACCACAAAGTTTTGTTACTGGAGATGGTTGGAAGGATCCAGGTCCAAAGAAAAACCCAGATCCAGGTCCTTACAAACAACACGTTTACGGTGATGGAAGACTATCTGGAATTCCAGTAAAAACAGTAATGAAAAAATATGTTGTACATGATCAACAAAACGATCATACGTCAATCCAAAAAGAGGTCCCGAATAACAATTCAAAACCTCGTTCTCTCGGAGACAGGATATTTACTGCCTTACAGTACATAGGTTTTGGAGCAACAGGAATCCAAAGAGGACAATTACCTGCTTTGAAAGAAATTGATGCACTTGGTCCTGAATTCACTAAAAAAGTGAGTAATTTAAGTAAAGGTTGTTCAAGAGTTGCCCAAGGCACTTCAGTTGCAAGTGGCCTCATATCGGTAATTGATTATGGGATGAAAGAAGATCCTACTTGGGGAGATAAAGCAAAATTAGGCGTTGGATTAACATCTAGCACTTTAACTTATATTCCAACAACTTCATTTATTGGAACTGCAATAGGTATAACTGATGCTTTAGGTGGCTTCAATTCGTGGTATGGACAATGGAATGAAGCGGGACAAATATATAAAAGCACAAATATTCTAATGCTACCCATACAGACCTCGCCAGGTAGTCCATTCTTAATGTACTGAAGTGTAAATAATAAACATTTTAAAGGTATGAATGAAGTAAAACAAATATACTTCTGTTTTTATATGCTGATTTACAAAAAATGGAAGAAGATGCCAGGGTATGATCATGCATTCTCAGCTGGTTTGGCACTTAGCTTTATTTTTGGACTTATTGGAGTGTCTGTATTACTTCTTGGACATAATTATCTATTTAAATTTCTATCTAATGATAATTGGTTGATAGTTGGTTCTCTATCAGCAATTATTATACTCTTCAATTACTTTTTATTCTCTTATAAAGAGAGATATAAGAATATTGAATTATTTTATGATGAATTAAGTGAGAAGATTAAGAAAAGAAATAAATTGCTTTTCATTTCTGTAATTATTGGAACCATTAGTTTACTTGTTTATACATTAAGCATCGTATAATAGGTTTGCTATAATACAAATTTGTTAATATGTATGACTAACCTTGATGTCTAACAAATTAACGTCCTGTAGCTGCAGAGCGGCCTTGGCCGGAGCGGTCCCGACTTGGCATTCTGCCAAGTCGGGATCATTCCTGAGCCGAAGGCGCAAGGAATGAAGCTCCGGGCGCAGACGCGATGCAGCTACAAAAAAAATGAACTTATCAAAAATGAATGTACCTTTGTAATGCCTGATGCCTACGAAACCATTGAAGAATATCAAACAGGTAACGTAGCGTAGTCCCGGGAGCAAAGCGATTCAAGATTGAGTTATTTGGTCGTGTTTCATTCAAGACTTCTGATTACTGTTTTCCCGTTTACAAAACTGATCACAATGTTTTTCGTCCTGATCCCGTGATGCTTCAATACCTCCCGGTTGGCAAAGTAAGACTGATCATCCAGTCTTACAATAATTGAAGGATTGGCATCAAAACCCGGGGCGGCAACCACAAAACCTGCGCTTGTCCTGTCGAAATCAATTGTATCCGTTGCTGTAAGAACCGGAAAGTCGGATTCAGCAAGATGCATATCCCTGACCACAGCATCTGAGCTCAGGATTACCCTCAGGTAATAATACAGATGGGCCCCGCCAGTTCCCACAAAGTACAATTCGTCACGGATACCGTCATGGTCGAAGTCCCAGTTGTCTGAGTAATTGTGGATTTGCGATATGCTGTCGTAATGGTATTTCAGGTCCGGGTGTGTTTTCCTGAGGAGATCTCCGAATGAGTTTGAAATCAGGACTGAATCTGCAGGAACTTCAATTTCCGGGATCCTATCATCCTGTTTCTGATAAGCACAGGAACCCACCAATGTCAGGATCAGTAAAGAAGTTGTAAGCGTCAGCGTGGTCATTTACCCTCCGGCCTGACCAGAAACACCTTCTGCATGTGTTCTGAGAATTCGGGGGTACCGCACCCGGCACGGATGATGCTGAGCACCTCTTTGTCGTGGGGTTTAAAAACGGATCCGAAGAGCGCCTTCACCCGGGTGTATCTGAACATATCCGCATGCATAATCGTAGAGGGGCCCAGCATAAAAATATCGCAATGCTCAGGTGCGGAGTCAGTTACTACCTTGAAGGTGCCGTTGAACATGGTAGTGGAACTCACCACCAGCGCATCAGCCGTTGCAAGGGCATCTGGCATCTCTTCGATCGGACTGAGATTTTTGTTCTCCTCAAGCATGTCGAAAACCTTAATCCTGATTTTCGCCTCCCTGAATTTCGCATGAAGGCTCCTGAACCAGCCCACCATTACAATATTAGTATATCTGCTGAAATCTACCGCCTCGAAGATGTCAAGGTTACCGGCGTACTCAGGCTCATTGTTGAGCATCGCATTGAAATAGGCATTCAGGATAATTCTGTGGGTGGGTTTCTTCAGATTCGGGGTGAACCCGGGAACTACCTTCTCTACCACATTCCCCAGGGTGGCACATACCCCGATACGCCCGTCCTGTAATAAAACCGCCGTGTACTTCTCCCCGATAACCATCTCCTGTACCAATTCATGACGGCAGCCCAGTTTCTTATAAAAATGCCTGATCGGATCAAACGGCATAGGCAATAATCTTTGGTTTTACCCTGTAAAGGTACCCTTTTTTCATTCCTCCAAAACAAAATGCCTCCTTTTCTGTTAAAAATAGACCTCTTTTCCCAGATGTTTCTTTGGTAAGAGATCATGTTTTGCTATAAAACCGTTATGTTTTTGTTTACATATCGAATTTGTATCTTTGTCAACAAAATAAATACAAGTATATATGAACAATGCGATTTTTAAGTACGGGATGCCGGAGAATGAACCGGTAAGAAGTTATGTACCAGGCAGTAAGGATCGAAAGCTTCTTATGGAGGCTTATAAAGAACTGAGTGAGACGGTGACGGATATCCCACTGATCATCGGAGGGAAAGAAATCAGAACCGGTCAGACAGGGAAGGTGGTGATGCCCCACAACCACCGGCATGTGCTGGCAACCTGGCACATGGCCGGAGAATCTGAAGTGCAGATGGCCATCGATGCGGCACTGAAAGCCCATACCGCGTGGAGCACTGTATCGTGGGTTGAACGTGTAAGTGTAACCCTGAAGATCGCCGAACTGATTTCTGGCAAATACCGGCACCTGCTGAATGCAGCCACGATGCTGGGACAGGGAAAGAACGCCTATCAGGCGGAGATCGATGCTGTCTGTGAAACGGTGGATTTTCTCCGTTTCAACGCCCACTTCATTTCCGAAATCTACGATGACCAGCCGATTCAGGAGAAGGGAATGATCAACCGGATCGAATACAGGCCCCTCGAAGGGTTTGTGTTTTCGGTTACTCCTTTCAACTTTACGGCGATTGCAGCCAACCTCAACCTTGCCCCTGCCCTGATGGGAAACACGCTGGTCTGGAAACCCGCCACCACTGCACTTTTATCGAACTACATTCTGATGCAGATCTTTAAGGAAGCCGGCCTTCCGGATGGTGTAATCAATTTTATTCCGGGCAAGGGATCGCTGATCGGGAATCAGGTGCTGTCGCACCGCGAGCTGGCGGGGATTCACTTCACAGGGTCCACCGGCACATTCAACCAGTTATGGAAGGGGGTTGCAAAGAACCTCGAAGGGTACCGGAGTTATCCGAAGCTGGTGGGAGAAACCGGTGGAAAAGACTTCGTGGTGGTGCACCCATCCGTTGATCCGCAGCAGGTGGCCACAGCGCTGGTTCGGGGAGCTTTTGAGTACCAGGGGCAGAAATGTTCTGCCGCCTCAAGGGCATATATCCCGGAGAGCCGCTGGCCCGGGATCCGCTCCATCATGGGTGGGATGCTCAGCCAGATCAAAGTGGGTGAGCCTTCTGATTTCACCAATTTTGTGAATGCTGTGATTGATGAGGCTTCGTTCGATAATATCATGTCCTATATCGATTATGCGAAGAATTCCGAACATGCCGAAATTGCCTTTGGCGGAACCGGCGATAAAACATCAGGCTATTTTGTGCAGCCCACGGTGATTGTGACCACCGATCCCCATTTCAAATCTATGGAGGAGGAGATTTTCGGACCGGTGCTTACCCTGTACATATACCAGGACAAAGATTACGATGCCATGTTAAGGCTGGTAGACAGCACGTCCCCCTATGCGCTGACAGGGTCTGTGTTTTCCAGCGACCGTGCCATCCTGGGCGAAACCTGCCGGGTGCTGAGGTATTCCGCGGGCAACTTTTATTACAATGACAAGCCCACGGGTGCGGTTGTGGGACAGCAACCTTTCGGGGGAGCAAGAATGTCGGGTACGAACGACAAAGCCGGCAGCCACATGAACCTGGTACGCTGGACTTCACCCCGCACCATCAAGGAGACGCTGGTTCCGCCCACCGACTTCAGGTATCCCTTTATGAAGGAAGACTGCCACTGACCCGGAGGCTGTTGACAATATGCACACCTTTGCCTATCTTTGCCATCCTATGGGAAAGATGGGTGATTCGGCTATTCGCAGCAAACTTGCAGCATTCACCGTTGGCATTGCCGGTTGTGGCGGTCTTGGTTCAAACTGTGCCGTTGCCCTGGCGAGGGTAGGCATCGGAAAACTGGTACTGGCAGATTTTGATGTGGTGGAGGCTTCCAACCTCAACCGGCAATATTTTTTCCGTCATCAGATCGGGCAACCTAAAACGGATGCCCTGCAGGAAAATATCCGCCTGGTCGATCCTGGTGTCATCACGGAGACCCATCTTCTTAAACTTAACCCCGATAACATACCAGGCTTATTTGCAAGGTGCCATGTGGTGGTGGAAGCCTTCGACAGAGCCGATCAGAAACAGATGCTGCTGGAGGTGATGGCTGAACAGATGCCGCACCTTCCGCTGGTTTCAGGCCTCGGAATGGCAGGCTGGGGAAACAGCAATGCCATATCCGTTCAGCAATATGGCAGCCTGTATGTTTGCGGCGACGGGGAAACCGAGATATCAGACGACCTTCCTCCGCTGGCTCCCCGGGTTGGGATCGTGGCATCCATGCAAGCCAATGTTGTACTCGAAATTTTGTTAAATTCCTGAATTCTGCGCAACCAATCCATGTCCATGAACATCATCCTGAATAATCGCCCCGAAGCCATTGAGAAAAATCAACTTACAGTACAGGAGCTACTTGAATACAAGAACTTTACATTTAAACTGCTGGTAGTGAAAATCAACAACCTGCTGGTGAAAAGGGATCAGTACAACACAGCAACCATCTCCGACGGAGATTATGTGACTGTACTGCATCTCATCAGTGGCGGATAAAACAAATGGCTCCGGCTTCCCTTCGATCACGCTAAGGGACTGCGATCAAACACTAAAAAAAGAAAACCTCAAACATCAACCTAAACCCCGAACCAATGAAGAAATGGAAAATTCTGCTGGCCCTTGGATTGGTGCTGGCTTTTGCCTGGTCGTGTACCGACTGGGGCGACGGGTGGACTACTCCCCCCAAAGACGTGAAGGGGTTCAAACCCCTGTACCTTCCGAAAACAGCCGCCTATACCGTAGCGGTTCAGGCGCCCAAAGCCCTGGAAAAGCCCGGAAAGATTTATATCTACCAGGGTTTACTCTTCGTTGTGGAGAAACTGAACGGGATTCATGTATTTGACAATGCGGATCCTGCCAATCCAATCCCGCTGGCGTACATAAACGTACCCGGATGCAACGATGTGGCAGTAAGCAACGGCATCCTCTATGCTGATAATGTGGACGACCTGGTAGCTTTTGATATCAAGAATACGGCTGCCATAACCCTGGTAAAAAGGCTGAAGGGACAGTTCCCCGGTGGGGTGCAGATGTACCCCGAGGAGGCCAGCAACCAGTACTTCGAATGTGTGGACACCACTAAGGGAGTTGTCATCGGCTGGGAATACACCACTTTAAACAATCCGAAATGCTACAGATAACCACACGAAAAGCCCTGTTGCTGCTGGGTGCAGTGATGGCTTTCCTTATCGTATCATGCGATAAGAGCGACAACAGCCTTGATACAGGCAAAAATCCCGGCTCCGGTAAAGGGGGCTCCATGGCACGCTTTACCATAGCCTGCAACCACCTGTATGTGGTAGATCAGTCTTCACTCCATATCATGGACATCTCCGATCCGGCCAATCCGGTATTTGTTAGAACCAAGGATATTGGATTCGGAATTGAAACCATCTTCCCTTACAAGGATTACCTGCTGATCGGCTCCACAACAGGGATGTTTGTGTACAGCCTCTCGGACTGCAGCGATCCGGTGTATGTATCACAGTTTGCCCACGTATTGTCCTGTGACCCTGTGGTGGCTGAGGATGACCTGGCTTACATTACCCTGAGAGCCGGTGGCAATTGCCGGGTTGGGTGGAGTACCAACGAGCTCGATATCCTGGATATCAGCAATATGAATCAGCCTGTGTTCAAAACCATGCACCCGGTAACGGAACCTTATGGCCTTGGCATCGACAACAAAATCCTCTTTATCTGCCATGGTGATTATGGCCTGGGGGTGTATGACATTACCAATCCCAACAATCTGATTTCGCTGCATCAGTTCCCGAACATCAAGTCCTACGATGTAATTCCGAACAACAATGTACTCATCGTAACAGGTCCGGGTGGGATATACCAATACGACTATTCCGACCTCAACAACCTTGCGTTGCTTTCTACCATTGCCGTTCCCTGAGAGCAGAAGATCAATATCATAGCATCCGTTATCAAATGGTGCAGTCACGTCTGATCTGGATTTTGCTCCTGCTTCCGGCGGGGATTTTCCCCGCCGGAGCCGGGCCATTACAGCCCGATACTCCTTTCTATCAGGGCCTGCAACCCATCAGGATGATCAAGTTTTCCCCATTTGCGCTTATGGAGGTTCCCCAGCCATCTTTGCAGATTGCATTCGAATATGGAATCGCCCCTTCCCTTTCACTTCAGCACGAGGCAGGGCTCCTGGTGCCCGTGAACTTCTTTCTCTCCTCTCTGGACAACGGCCGCAGCTTCCCGGGTTTTAAGTTTAAGACCGAAGTAAGAAAATACCTGCTGCAGCCAAATCAACCGGTTTTGTATCCATTGCAGTATTTTGCACTGGAAGGGATGATCAAATACCGTAAAACCCGCACAGAATATTGGGATTCCAACCTGTCTGACCCCTATTTCCGTCTTATGACGGTTGACCATGAACGCAGCCAGATGGCCTTTCACGTGAAATATGGCAGGGTGGTAAAGCTGGGCAGACAGGACAAGGCATACGCTGATTGGTATGCAGGAATCGGATTGCGGCATTATGCGCACGATTACAGGCTGGTGCCGGATGGCATCCCGGTAGATAAGCAGTCAGTGCCAGAGCCCTGGACCATTATTGCCCCGAGTCTGGCACTGGGATTGAAGATCTGCCTTCAGTTGTAAGAACCGTTAGTGTGCCGGTGGCGTCGTTACTTTCAGTTTGTCGCCGGTTTTTTCGATGATAAGCCTGTACCAGAATTCCGGATATCCGGGCTGCTGCACCTTGGCAGGGATATAGATATGATCGGAGGGCACTTCAACCGCGGTTTTCACATTGCCATCCATGTATTTCATAAACAGGTACTGATAGAACTTCTTCCATTCGTACACAGTGTTATCGCCGTTGGTAACCGAATATTTCGTGACTTCAGCCACCATCTTCTTGGGCGACAGGTCTTTCCACTTCTTGTCGTTGAGTGCAACCTGTTCTATGAAACCGGTTTCGGCTTTCAGCTGTTTATCGGCAATTTCGGGATGGATCAGGTTGTACCGGGTATAGGCGAAGTTGCTGATCTGGTTAAACACCCAGAAAGCAGCATTATCTGACCATTCCATCATGGCGCCGTTACCGGCTGCCCAGGTTTGCGGGGTTTTGGTCATGGAGGTATACATCGGGGTATAGACACAACTGGAGGCATCATCCACGCCAAACCAGAAGATCCCGCCGATTTCTCTCGGCAACCAGCCGCGGGACTGTGCTATGAACGAAAAACCTGTTTGCTGCGTGGCGGTTGCCCTCTCGTGAAGGTAGGGCTGTCCGTCGACCTGCCAGTTCATCGGGCGCCAGCGGTAGGGGACTCCATAGGGTCCGGCACCGATATCAAGGCTCATATCGAGCTCGGTACCTTCCAGGTGGTCACGCATGAACATCATCATGTCGTGCACACTGACCTTTTGATCGGGTTTGATCCAGAGCGGCATACGTAAAGCCGGATAGCCGTGTTTCCCATACTGGATGTTGCCCTTGACGTACTCCCAGTAAGCCGGGTTATCCTTAAATGCCTTGCTCACCTTATGGAACATGGAATACACACGGATTTCGCAGAAGCGGGCTCCGCCAAAATCAATGGGGGCATAGGTATCTGAGAAACTGAATTCAGCATCCGGGCCATCGTACCACCCTTTTTTCCGGGCAAAAGTAATTACATCAGGGGCATTGAAAACGGCCGCTTTGGGATCGTCGAAATTATTGGTTTTCTGATACGGGAAGGTTGTGATTCGGGCGTGGTTGGCATGGCCTGAGACATAACCGTCAGGGATAAGCATCGCTACCCAGACAGCGCCTTTTTCCCCTTCTCCCTTGCCGATGATCTCCAGGATCCACACTTCATTTGGATCGGAAACCGAAAACGACTCGCCTGAGCTTGCGTAGCCGTGTTCGTCCATCAGCTCAGTGATGATCCGGATGGCCTGACGGGCGGTCTTTGCACGCTGCAGCGCAAGGTAAATAAGGCTGCCGTAATCCATAACGGCTCCGGATTGTTTTCCAAGCTCTTCGCGGCCGCCATAGGTGGTTTCACCAATGGCTACCTGAAATTCGTTCATATTGCCTACCACATTGTAGGTTTCAGCAGCCTGTTTTATCTCGCCCATGTACTTTCCGGTATCCCACTCGTAGATTTTAAGCATGGTTCCCGGTTTGTACTTCTTTGCAGGCCAGTGGTAAAGTTCGCCAAACAGCGTGTGAGAGTCGGCGGCATAGCTGATCATAGTGCTGCCATCGGTGGAAGCCGATTTGGTGATCAGGTAATTGGTGCAGGCATTCACCTGGGGGGCTGCCAGGAGCCCGGCAAGCAGGGTTGCAATCCCTGTAATCATTTTTAATCTCATAGGATCGGTTTTAAGATGGAGCGCAAATATAGTAATTTGCGTAAAGTCGCAAAACCGGGCGCCCAGAAATCAGGAAAATTGTATTGCATTCCGGTTTTTCAGAGCATCCGGGCACCCGGAATTTCGGATGGCAAATCCTTTACTCTGTCAGCCGCTGCCTGATCCTGCCTGCAATCAGGTCCACAGCCACATGGTTTTCACCACCCTGCGGGACAATGATATCGGCAAACCGTTTCGTAGGCTCAATGAACATCTGATGCATGGGCTTTACGTACCGGGCATAGTGGTTCAGCGCTTCCATATAGTTGCGACCTCGCTGGTGAACATCCCGGCGGATGATGCGTATCAGCCGTTCATCGGCATCTGCATCCACAAAAATCCTGATGTCCATCATCTCACGTAAAGGTTTCCAGGTGAAGATCAGAATGCCCTCCACAATCAGCACACGGGCAGGATTCAGGGTGATGGTCTCGGAAGCGCGGCTGCAGGTAACGTAGCTGTACACAGGCATCTGCACCGGTCGCCCTTCCGACAGCTCCTGCAGGTGATGCACCAGTAAAGTAAACTCAATGCTGGACGGGTGGTCGAAGTTGATCCGTTTCAGCTCCTCAGGGGTGAGTCCGCTGCGATCGCGGTAATAGGCATCCTGCGGAATCACCTGCACCTCACCTGCAGGCAGTTGCCCAAGAATACGCTTGACCACCGTTGACTTTCCGCTGCCGGACCCGCCGGCGATACCGATGATGAGCATGGATGGAGGAATTATGAGTTAGAAGTTAGGAGTTAGAAGTTAGGAGTTGGAACCTGATCTTTGATCCTTGATCATTGATCTTTGAACTTTACAAACATAAACAACTTTACGAACTTTAAAACTTTACAAACTAACTTTACCTTTGCCGGATGAAAATCGCCGGACTTGGCAATGCGCTGGTCGACATCCTGATTCCCCTGCAGGACGACAGTTTTCTTGCCGAAAATGCTTTACCCAGGGGAAGTATGCAGCTAATTGATCACAACCGGGCTGCTGATTTACAGAGGCTTACTGCCGAACTTCCCCGTTCACAGGCATCTGGCGGGTCTGCTTCCAATACCATCCATGGGTTGGCCCGGCTTGGGGTACCCACACGGTACATCGGAAAAATCGGAAATGACCCATTGGGGGAATTTTTCCACAACGATATGCGACAGGCGGGCATTGATCCGGTAATGCTGACGGGTATCCAGCCTACAGGCACTGCCATCACCTTCATCTCGCCCGATTCGGAGCGCACCTTCGGGACCTTTCTGGGTGCTGCCACCGAAATGGTGCCGGAGGATATTCTGCCGGTCCATTTCGAAGGGTACGACCTGATCCACATCGAAGGATATATGGTCTTTAACCGGGAACTGGCGCTCCATGTGGTACAACTGGCTAAAAAAGCCGGGATGCTGGTGTCGCTGGATATGTCGAGCTACAACGTGGTTGAAGCCAACCGTGATTTTTTGTACGGAATGCTACGCGATTACACCGATATCGTGTTTGCCAACGAAGAGGAGGCACGGGCGTTTGCAGGAGAGGCACCGGAGGCTGCCCTCGGAATGCTTGCCGGGTTGTGTGAAACTGCAGTGGTAAAAGTGGGCCGCCAGGGATCACTGATACAGCATCGTGGAAATCGCTGCAGCGTAGGTGCCGTAAAAGCGGATGTGCGCGACACCACGGGTGCGGGCGACCTGTTTGCATCGGGATTTCTGTATGGCATGTCGAAACTGCTTCCCCCCGAAAAATGCGGAGCCCTCGGGAGCCTGATTGCCGGTGCTGTGATTGAGGAGATTGGCGCACATATCAGTGATCCAAAATGGCCACACCTCAGGGCAGCTGCCGATGTGATCGTTTTTTGATCCCACTGTTGGTCAAGTCGCATTTCTTTCATATTTTTGACCCCCTTTTCAAGATGGAGGCATTCAGTACATTACAATTAATTTATCCAGAAATATTATGAAGGTTTATCAGACAAATGAAGTGAGAAACATCGCCCTGATCGGAGGGGCGAAATCGGGTAAAACCACCATTGCGGAATCGATGCTGTTCGAATCCGGACAGATCAACCGCAGGGGTACCGTGGATGACAAAAACACCGTTTCGGATTACAAGCAGGTAGAGCTGGAGCGTGGCAACTCGGTTTACGCCTCCATCCTCCATGCAGAATATGCCGGTAAAAAGATCAACATCATTGACACACCGGGTTTTCATGATTTCATTGGCGAAACCGTTGAAGGCCTGAGCGCTGCTGACGCTGCCATGATGATGGTGAACGCTCAGGAAGGGATTCAGGTGGGTACCGAAATCACCTGGCGGCTCTGCAACCAGATGCACAAGCCGGTTTTTCTGGTACTCAACCAGCTCGACCATGAGAAGGTAAACGTTACTGAAACCATGTCGCAACTCAAGTCACAGTTTGGCGACAAGGTTGTTCCCATGGCAATCCCTCTTCACCCGGGTCTCGAGTTCAACAGCATCATCGACCTTGTTGAGCTGAAGCTTCTGAAGTACCCCAAAGACGGTGGCAAACCTGAAGTAACCGAAATTCCCGCTGCAGAAAAGGGACAGGCTGAAGATTTGCACCTTGCACTGGTAGAAGCCGCTGCCGAGGGTTCTGAGGAACTGATGGAAAAGTACTTTGAAGAGGGTTCCCTTACTCCCGACGAAATCCGCAAAGGGATCCGTATGGGGATGATCACCCGTGGTATTTTCCCGGTATTTGCCACCAGCGCCAAACGCAACATCGGTGTGGGTCATGTGCTGTCGTTTATCGCCAACACCCTTGCCAGCCCTGCCGATTTGCCCGGTCGGAAAGATGAAGAAGGCAACGAAGTAAAATATAATCCCAATGGTCCTGCGTTGGCCCTGGTGTTTAAGACCTCCGTTGAACCTCACCTTGGTGAAGTAAGCTATTTCAAGGTATTCTCCGGCGAGATCAAAGAGGGGTCCGACTATGTGAATATCAATACAGGCAGCAAGGAGCGCATTACCCAGATCTTCGTAATGTCGGGGAAAAACCGTGAAAAGATTGAAAAGATCGTGGCAGGAGATATCGGAGCCACCATTAAACTGAAAGACACCAAGACCAATCAAACCATCGGAGATGCCAAGGCTAAGAATCCGCTGGAAAAAATGGCATTCCCAGATCCGATCTACACCACCGCTGTAAAGGCAGTGGCCTCCACCGACGACGAAAAGATGAACAGCATCCTCTATGAGATGCACCACTCCGACCCCACCCTGCTGGTGAACTACTCACGCGAGCAGAAACAACTTATCCTGCAGGGGCAGGGCGACATGCATATCAACAAGGTAAAATGGTATTTTGATAACATTCACAAGATTGAAATCGAATTCATTGCTCCCAAGATTCCGTACCGCGAAACCATTACCAGGTCGGCCAAAGCGATGTACCGCCACAAGAAGCAGAGCGGTGGTTCTGGTCAGTTTGGTGAGGTACACATGATGATTGAGCCCTGGTTCGAAGGGATGGAATACACCAAGGAATTTCCGGTAAGGGGTACCGATGAGGTCAATCTTACCTGGGGAGGCAAGCTGATTATGAACAACTGTATTGTCGGGGGAGCCATTGACGCCCGCTTTTTACCAGCCATTATGAAGGGACTTATGGAGCGGATGGAGGTCGGACCTCTCACCGGTTCGTATGCCCGCGACATCGTGGTGAGCATTTACGATGGTAAGATGCACCCGGTAGATTCCAATGAAATCTCTTTCCGCCTCGCCGGACGCCATGCATTCAGCGATGCTTTTAAAAATGCCGGCCCCAAGATTCTGGAACCGATTTATGAGATTGAAGTCATGGTACCCGAAGAGAAGATGGGGGATGTAATGACTGACCTGCAGGGACGCCGCGCCATCATTCTGGGGATGGGTTCCGACGGGAGCTTCCAGGTGATCAAAGCCAAGGTGCCACTGGCAGAAATGCACAAATACAGCACCTCCCTCAGCTCCATCACCAGCGGCAGGGCTACCTTCTCGATGGCTTTCCTGGAGTACGCTCAGGTGCCGGGAGATATTCAGACCAAGCTCCTTAAAGAGTACGAAGAAGCCAGCAAGGACGAGGAATAGGGATTTTTGCCTTAGGCAAAAAGCCTGAAGCTACGTGGCCCCACGGCCGTGAGGAAGAAAAGAGAGCGCCTCTTGTGAGACGCCCTCTTTTTTGTTTAGAACCTCTTTATTACGGTCAATCCAATTACATCAGAAAGGAGATTTCTTGTCCCGGAGATGCATCAAATACGATGATCCACTTACCATTACGCTCTTTTACCTTACAGGATCCTGTTCTTGCATCAACCCCGGAGGGCTTGCCGGGTAACCCCACGGACAAATCCTTAATCTTCGTGCCATCAGGCATCTCAACACGCAGTTCATACCTGTTCTTCCCATTGTCTGACAGGTAAAGTGAAACCTGATCCAGAAGACGCCACCGGCCGGCAATTTCTTCCATCGTGGTGATCCAGCCACCATCGTATTTCACTGTATCCATGAGCGACTGCAGGGGCTGGAGGGTGGTTTCGCTGTGCCCGGTAAACAGCGGGTGCCCCAGATATACCATCATCCCGCCGGAGGGCAAAGTGGTTTCTCTCCAGAACCTGAGCAGATATTCCCTGAAAAGCAAGGCATTCTGTTGCAGTACCGCAGGATCAACCAGTTTTTCCTCCTGGATGGATCTGAAATAATAATAGTCATCGCGAGCCACCGGACCAATTTCAAGAAGGTTCAGAGCCCGGTAATTATCATCCTGATAAACAGGCAGATAATAAGGAAACAGGCTGCCGTAAAAGGTAGTAGTGTGGTCTATCCCAATACTTGATTCGTAGCTGTACCCTTTGCGCTGCAGGAAATCCATTCCTTTGAAACTGTTGAGGGTAAAGGGGAACCGAAAACCGGAGAAGCTCTTGTCCCATGCCTGTTCATTCATTTCCACCTGAAACACCGTTTCGCTGAAGGATAAACCCTGCATATCGATCTTACGCCAGCCGTTCGACTGCAGTTGATGGGGTATTTTGACCAGATATTTTTTGATTTCAGGATCCATTTCGCCATTCACAAACAGTGTGGGAGAGATCCTGTTTTTCTCAAGCAGCCCGAATGTGCGGCGGTAATCTTCGATATTTCCGTCGCTGTTGAGGGATACTGCAAAAGCTGCCGGCATTCCCTCCGGCCAGGGAAGAAGGGTAACAATGGCAGGCCTGTACCGGTTACAGGCTTCCAGCACCATTCCACAGAAGGCATCAATCTGCACAGGGTTCCAGACACCGCCCTCATTGGAGGGATGCAGCAGATAGGAGGAAGGAAGTAAAAATGCCGTGCCGCGACCATAATGGTTCATCACCAGTGCAGGAAACTCAAGCGAGTCGTTACTCCAGGAGGCAAGCACCTTTACGCTGTCACTGGTGATTGAATCGGGTACCAGGATCCAGGTACCCTCTCCCAGCACAGGCAGCAGCTCACCTCTGAGGTTGGTATCGATATCGCCGTACAGCGCAAACCCTCCCATATTCCTTTCCGACATCATCACCCCGAAACAATCCGATAAAGGCCAGTTTTCCTGCTCAAGCCTCCCGAAGATGCTGATGCGGTCGGCCCCGCTGCGCAGGTTTCGTCCGATGTTGTCGCCACCCACCAGCACCCCTCCGTTCTCCACCCACCTTCGCAGGATATCGAGTTCAAGATCATCGAAAAAGGTAAGGGAGTACTGACGGTCGGCATCATGGTACTCGGCCGCCGTAAGGAGAAGTAGAATGTCGAAACCTGCAAGATAGTTACGGTCGAGGAGGGCATCGCGGGTGTTTACACGGGTGTAGGCGCCACGTCTGATGAAGGATTCCATCGCGAGCAGAACCCCTTCGGGAAGAACTCCGGTTCCGTCCTTACCTGTAGTGATGATCAGTACTTTGGGAATGCGGTAACCTGATGATTCACTGTGCAACTTTTGGGGCCTTCTGATAAAAAGAACCGTTATGGCAGCTACTGCCAGAAGCCCAATTATAGTGGTAATGATCAACGTTTTCTTTCTCATATTCTGACGTTTAATAGCACACGGATTTTACGGTTTATGCTGATATTCACGGATTTTTAAGTCGTTTTTTTCTGTCGTTGGTAAAAATAATTCTGCGGAATTCAGCCTTTTTTCCAAAATTAAAAAGCAATCCCAACTCCAGATCTGTGGCTTTTAAATAGTTAATGATTTGCTGTTCGTGTTCTGGTATAAGTGTTTCAGCCGCTTTTAATTCAACAACAATGCAATTCTCTACCAAAATGTCTGCATAATAATCACCTATGATTTGATTGTTGTACAAAACCTTTATTGGAAATTGGTTTGATGCATTTAGATGATGGTTCACCAATTCAATCATCATCGCTTTTTCATAGACCTTTTCAAGAAAACCAAATCCCAGTGAATTATCAACCTTATAGAAACATTTGATGATGGTTTCCGTGGTTTCTTGATGCATCAAATCTGTCATTTTTTGGAAAATTTATAAATTTCGTAGTATAAAATCAGTGTTAATCAGTAAAATCTGTATAATCCGTGTGCTATCAAAATGTGTTATTCGATGATTTCGAGGGTTGCTTCACGGTTTGGCCAGAGATCGAGGAAAAGCACCCCACCCCTTACACGGAAAGTGCCATCGGATGCACTGCCGGAAACCCGGATGATGCGGGCAGGGCCACTATATTTAACCGTAATGGGTTGCTGGTTAAACGTATTGGGCAAGGCATTCGAGAGGGTGATAAACTGCATATTGTTATAACCTGATTTCACGATTTTTGAGCGTTCTACCACATACCGGTAATTGGCCACCTGATTGAACGGAGCAACCCAGAATTGGGTATTCCGGCCCAGTCGGATGAGTTTCTCAAAGTAACCGGGCGAAACCACCTGCACCTCTTTGCCGGCCAGGTGGATAAGGTTATCATACGATTTGGTTTTGGGCTCAAAGACATGCCGCAACAGAAAAATGGTCCAGGTACCTTTGCCACCCTGCAGAATAGAATCCGCCTGGTGCAGGTCGGGTAAGGAATCGCTGAAAACACGGTAAAAAGGGTGTTGCGGCTTCCATGGCAGGGTAGCAATCACCTCGGCACCATTCTGTTGTTGCACCCAGGGGCCATCAGGGCGCACCTCATGGCCTGCTCTGGCCAGGCTGTCGAACTCCTCCTGCATCAGTTGCAGGTAATGTGTTCCTCCTCTGCTGGAAGGGCCGTAATAGGTCTTTGAGAAAGTAGCGTGCAGATGGTATTTTTTCAGCATGGGCAGTGCCTGTGAAAACTGGGAGTAACACCTGCCATCAAAAGCAAAGGTAACTGCACCCTCTTTGCCCCGGTAGAATTCACACAGATCAAAGCGGTGGTTTTTCTCCACAGGGGTAATTTCTCCGGCAGGGAGTGGACCCAGCCTTCTGAACGCTTCAGCAAGGGTATTGTAGACCGGTTTCTGCCTGGTTGTGTATATTGGAACTTCCCATTTGTCCCAGGTAATCCGGTGCTTCTCCCTGTTTGGGAAGCCTTTTACCGGTCGGTTTTGCTTGTCGGTCAGAAAGAACATCAGATGGAATCCATCGGTTTCGCGCACCTGAATTTCGCCGTTCCGGTTTTTACCGTCCAACACTAAGCGCGAAGAGGGATCCCCTACATTCAGCACCTGCCAGCCAAGGCGGAGCTCCAGAAAACCATCCTTAGTCCAGTAGAAAGAGGCATCGGAGGCAGCGGGCATGAGCATATTGCCAAACCTGAGTGCCCCACGGTCGTGCATCATCCGTTTGGAAGTGTCCCCGAGCACATCCACAATGGGCGGATTGGAAAGCATGTATTGTTTCAGAAAGATACCATCGCTGTTTTTCACGGAGCGATACCCGGGTCTTCCGGGCTTCGTGCGGTCATAATAGACAGAATAGGGGTTATCGACCATTACCTCCGATCCAACCGTGTCTGTAAGCTTTACCAGAAATTCTGCTCCCCGGCTCAGGGTTGCATTCAGAAAGGGAATTCTGAACTCTCCCAGGTTTTTATCATACGTATCAATAGCAATATAAAGGTTGTGCCGGGAAAAATCGATACCTGGCATATTCACGGCCAGATAAACCCAGGTAGGATCAGCGGCCGAGGCAATAAATGGTTTATTTAGCTTGCGGCCCCAGTCGTTGGGTTGGCCATCGATGATCCTTGTACGGTTTTCCATGGCAAGGATCCCGTAATTTTGTTCGGGATTTTCCACGTTATGCCACAAATGGCGCCGTTCCTGTGGCTGCTCCAGTTCCATCACCATCCAGTTGTTCTTAAACCATTCGTCAATCCATTCGAAGCAGATTGCACCGGCACAACCTGACTGCTGGATATCCTCTGTCATCAGTACGGTCAGGTCGGCCTGCTGCTTTTCTGTGTAATTTCCATGACGATACACGAAAGGGGTCTGGTGGGCGTTACCGCGGCTGGTAGGTACACCGTATTCTGCAATCACCAGTGGCATGCCCTGCTGGTGCCTTTTTAAGTCGTTGAGATATGCCAGAAAATTATCCGCTTTCCCTTTGTGATTGAGAGTGTTGTGATATTTTTCCTCGAGAAAAATAAAATCGGGATAATAGGGGTATACGTGATAGGACGCGAAGACTCCCGGCCTGAACAGTTGGGTGGCACTGAACTTTTCTATGTCAACGTTTTCCAGATCATCGGCCCCCAGCTCACGGTTATGGTGCATCGGGTCCAGCGTAAGCCAGTTGACAAAAGAGATGGGGCGCTGGGTATAATATTTCTGGGTTTCGTAACGGGCCGTAAACTCCATCAAACCGGCAAGCCATTGTTCCATGGGGGTACCGTCAAGCACATCGATAAATACCCCGTAAGGAAGTGTAATGGTATCATTGCGGTTGGTTTTGGTGACAGAATAGGGTTCCCACTCCCTTCCCAATGCCCATCCGATGGTATAGCGTGACACATCGGCAGTGTAGATGCCATCTGCGTGCCCTTTCCTGGGCTGCCTTACACTGTTGCCATGAACCACATCAATGGCGTCTCTGATCTCTTTTAAAAATTCACGGGTAAACGCGGCATTGGCATAATTGCCATCAGGGGGTTCTTCGGCCCATACACCCTGCAGCAGGTATAGCTTCCTGTTCTCAAAATGGAGGTTGTACCATGCCAGTGCCCGGTAAAAATCGGGGGGGAGGATGGTGTAGGTACGGATGGTATTGGCATTCATTCTGCCAATCTGGATTAACCAGTTGAGGTATTGCTGGTAGGTGGCGCCAAACTCGGTAGGCCATTTACCGGGCAATGCCACCCCCATATTCACCCCTTTCATGAAAAGCTGCTCCCATCGCTGCACTTTTGTCCCGCCTTCCAACCGGGTATGCAAAGCCGAGAAATAATCCCCGTCAGCAATAAACCAGGTGGATGAAGAATCGGCCATTTGTGCCAGCCGCTCAGGAGGCAAGTTCTCAAGCAGCGGTTTGGTTTCATCTTCAAGAATTACCTCCACTACCCGGCGCTGTCGTATCCGATCCTCCAGACGAAGCATCTCAACCACTACAAATCCCAGCAGCAGTATCAGGGCGGCAATGATCAGGTATCTGATTTTCATGGTGTTTTACAGCCTTTTGGAAAGTGACAGGTAGGCAATAAAATTTTCATACCACGGATTATAGAATCTGGCAGCTCCCAGCGAAATGCTTACAAAGGGATGGTTGTATCCCAACTCTCCCGAAACCTCCCAGTGCTCAATGTCGTAGCTGTCCTTGCCAATATTGCCCGTAACATAACCGTACAGTTTTTTGCCCGAGTCCCAGTACACCGTAAGGGTGGCACCGTTGAGATCACGATCCTGAGCTGCCCAGTATTTTCTGGAACGGTATTCATAATCACGATATTGGTGATAAACCCCCACAGTGATTTTTGGATTTTTAAAGAATGTGTATTTCCCTGAAAGGGTATACTGCTGGCCGGGATTTCTTCCCACCTCTGTGGTGGTGTCATTTATAATGAGCTCCAGCGGCCTCACGTTCACATACCTGTACGAGGCTTCCAGCAGCAGATTTTTCCATCCGATTTTAAGCTGGTCAGAGACATAATCGTGCCCTACCTGGTTCCAGTAATAGTAGTAGTCATATCCGGCAGAGAAGGTATTGGAAAATTTGATCTTTTTGACCCACTTTCCGTAATCCCATGCGATGCCATAGGTGGTCCACTGATTTTCGATGGTGCTTCCACCCAGATGCAGGCTGAACTGGTGTTTTCCAACCAGATACTGCCCTTTGAGGTAGGTATGATCATACCAGCGCAACTGGGTTTCCTCCTGAAAATATTGCCGGCTCGAATGGTCGAGTAGGTGGCCGAAACGCAGGGTGAACCGGTCGCCGATCCGCTTGGTGATTCCAAGCGATTGCACCACCGCATCGATATTGTAGGCTGCGGTATCACTCCCCAGGTCGATGGGTTCCCGTTCGTTGATGTACATACACTGATAGGCAACGGTGAAAGCCATTGCCCCCTTTGCGGATTTCAGCAACGCTTTAATTTCCGTATTTGCAGAATCAAGAGCTATGGCTTTTTTCAGATAAGGCAAAGCTTCAGCAGGTTTTCCGGCAGCCATCAGGATCTTGCCTGCTCCTGCCCATGCAAGTGGCTCCTTTGGTTCAGCCTTTGTCATTTTCAGGAAGATATCCATTGCTTCATCAGGTTTTCCGCTGTTGATCAGCGCATAGGAAAGGTCTTCCAGCAACGGGTAATGCCCCGGAAGATACACCAGCGTTTTCCGGTACCACAATGCCGCTTCCTGAAATTTCCCGGTACGGTACCAGCATCTTCCGATCCCCCATAACGCCTCGGTATTTGAGCTGTCGGTCTTGTACACCCCAAGGTAGTGCCGTTTGGCATCCTCATAACTTCCCCTGTTAAAATAGATGCGGGCAGTTGCAAGATGAGCATCCCAGTCGTCAGGTGCAACCGACAGAACCTTCAGGTAGC
Organism: Bacteroidota bacterium; assembly: GCA_022709695.1. Taxonomy (GTDB): domain Bacteria; phylum Bacteroidota; class Bacteroidia; order Bacteroidales; family SKPS01; genus SKPS01. The sequence continues at coordinate 176,365 of JAKLII010000007.1, read as the reverse complement.
ATTGCAGCGACAACTCCGCATCTCCGCTTACTTTTGCTTCGTAACCCTTTTGCCTCCAGTATTCTGCAGAAAGGGTGTCCCCCTGCACTACCTGACCCGACAGACCTTTCGGCATACCCAGGGTTATCATCCAGACAAAAACCACAATAAGTCCGGCAAACATCTTCATTCTTCTACGGCAATTGTTCTTCATACACTACACCTTTTCTCTCAAATTTATTCCATTCCTGTTTCTTCCTGAAATAGTTCAGCAGTCCGTGGAGCTGGGCAAACATACGGTAAAATGAGTAACTGAAGTTCGCCAGGATTCCGCTTAGCAGCAACACCGTCCATTCACCCAGGTTTTTGTACCGCAGGGCATCCCGGTTGGTGGCCGACTGGTGGTTGCTCCAGTTCTCGATAAGCACTGTTATGGTACTCATGACAATCGTGGTAATCAATATGGTACCGGCGAGCATCAGCAGCACCCAATCACGGTTCAGGTATCCGCCTGCAACCATATACGTAACAAAAAGCACAGAAAACAGTTTCACCACCGGGGCGATGAGCTCCATAAAGAAATAGTAAGGGAGCGCAACCAGCCCCGTCATCCTGTATTTGGGTTCAAACATCATTTTACGGTACATCGACAACGTTTCGGCAAGGCCCTGGTGCCAGCGCATCCTTTGTTTATAAAGCTGCGATGGTTTTTCAGGGGCTTCGGTCCAGCAGACAGGGCCGGGCAGAAATACCGCCCGGGCCGGTCTGCGTCCATCGCGATGGTATTTCCAGAGCCTGAGTACCACCTCCATGTCTTCGGTAATCGTATGCTTCCCGGTTCCAAGGGTACGGGTAATGTATGGATGGCGGTTGGTTTTGGTGAGAAATCCCCCAGTGGCCAGCAAATCCTCCTTCCTGAACACCGAGAAGGCCCCTGACATAATGAGCAGGGCATTGATGCGGCTAAGACTGATCCTTGCCACCATGAAGGTGCTTATATATTCAAGAATCTGCCAGTGAACCCAGATGTTGCGTGGCATCCTGGCGCTCACGACCCGGTTCCCTCTGATCACCAGATTATTGGACAAGGCCAGCTGCCCTCCGCTCACAAATACCGCGGGGTCCCGCTCCAATGGCTCTATCACCCTCGTAAGCGCCTCCCTGTCGAGAATGCTGTCGGCATCGATGGTGCAGATGTATTTTCCCCTGGCATTGAGGATACCTGCATTGATGGCGTCGGCCTTGCCTCCGTTTTGTTTGTCGATAAATATAAGCCTCTGATCAACAGAAGCGTATATAGATTCGACGGTTGCAGTTTGGAGTGTTTCATCCGGATGAAGAGGTTCTGTTTCGGAACCCCAGGAGAAAGCCTCCAGCATTTTATCGCGGGTAGTATCCTTACTGCCGTCGTTTACCACAATCACCTCATAGTTGGGATAATCAAGGTCGAGGAGCATCCTGATGCACGGTACTATGGATACCTCTTCGTTGTATGCAGGTACAATCACAGAGACAAACGGAGCGGATTGCCCGTTGGGGTCCGGTTTGGGTTTAGGTGCCTTCCGACGAAGGAAAATCACAAAAGACCCCAGATACAGCATGATATCAATCAACAGGTAGAGCCCGAAATAGAGGATCAGGAGTTTCTCTGCAATCCGGAGGAGGATCATAGTGTGCTGAACCGGTAGTTAGTTAAGATATGTATATACGTAGATGCAAAGGAAAGTAATTTTCAAAGATAACAAATTAGTGAATTACTGACTTTTTGAATACACCCAAACCCGCTTACGGGTTCAACAAAATTTCCCCGGGAATTTTGACGGAAAATCACGGATAACCATCTGCGGATTTTAGCGTAGCTTCAATGAATTTCAGTGAGAAAATTCTCTACTGGACACCACGGCAATCTTAATCTTCCGGCTGTTGATCGTGGGGGGAAATTGGGCATACTTAACGGACAGATACAGGGTGCAATCGCCGGGCTGATCAGGGGCACGAAGCCGCAGCCTGATGGGCCGGTTCTCCATGGCACCGGTGAGCGGGCAAATGGAATCGATTTCAGAAATCATGGTTTGGGAGGCGATGAACTGTGCCGAAATAATGGGGTTGCCCCCGGGGAGTGGTTCGGGGAAAAATGGTTGCTGCAGGCGGGATTGCGGCTGCACGACGATTTCAAACATCTCGCCTGCTGCTACAGTTTCAGGTACTGAAATCATCCTGAATTGTATATGGCTGAACGACTGAAAATCAGGCATAAAAGCAAACCGGCGGGATCCATCCGTGCCGGGGATGGTATCAAAATGATCCACCCTGAAGTTGGGCACCAGCATCACCTCCTGTCCGCGATACCGGTTTTCGAAATCCAAAAGGTTAAACTGGTTCCTCCGGCCCATCACATTGTTGAGGGAAAAAGCGGGCTTTCCGGAATAGAAGGTATAGAGGGAGGCCTCCTGATACGAATTCATAAAAGCCACTGGCCGGGTACCTGCCGTTCGGCTTACGGCATCTACCCAGCTTCGGGGATCTGTAAAGGGTTTAAGCAAGGGTTTAAGAAAAGGGTAATCACGCTGCACATCAGCAGTTATCAGCACTCTGCCGGCCAGAATCAACACCAGCGAAACCGGCATCAGCACCTGAAGCAACCTGTTCCGGTAAATGCTGTAATACCGGTATCCCAGATTAACCGCCGGCACTACCGCAGGCATCAGCCAGTACACCTCCACAGGCCCGTTCACCGACATCAGCAGAAAAAACAGTAAAACACCCCACATCACCCATTGCATCGCTTTGGTAAGTGGATCTCCGGATTTTACTTTAACCCCCGACCATATCAGGAAAGGCCCGGTCAGAGGTCCCGAAAAGAACAATGCCGCAACGAGGTACAGGGCTGGAAACAGGATGCTCCGGGGCATCGGGTTGCGCTCAAGCAAATGAAACTGCACCGTGGGGAAGTCGTTTTGGATGAGCCAGAACAGGTGCGGCAAAAGGGCGATGAGGGCCACCAGTGGCACCAGCCAGAAGAACCGCTTGCGGAGTATCCCGATCCGGGAAAAGACCACAAACGCGATCACCAGAATGCCATGGTACTTCGAAAGCAGCAGCGCCGCAGCGGCAAGCCCAAAAAGAATGGCACGGATGGCTGAGGGTTTTTCGGTGAATTTAACGAAGAGCAGGTAAAAGATCAGGCTGAAAAACAACAGTGCAGCATCGGGTACTGCCAGGAAACCTATTCCGTGCAGCAGTGCGGCGGAGGCTACAAGGCCGTAAAACAACAGGGGCTTTTCAGGCTTAAGCAGCCGTTCGAGGAGGCCGATGGACAAGGTTGTGGCTATAATGGACAGGATCCTCACTCCCAGGGCATTGGGCAGAATAGCGTATCCAATGCCGATAAAGAAGGCCACCATCGGCGGGTGCTCGAAATACCCTGCAGCCGGATGTTGCGAAAACATCCAGTAGTAGGCTTCGTCGGCCATCAGGGGGGTGAAGAGGGCCTGCAGCACTGCCGCTGTAACCCAAAGCAGGTAAAAGGCGATGCGCAGGTATCGGTGTGATACGGTCATGGGCATATTGGGTTTTGGGGTATCACCCCAGAAGCCTTTCAGCCTCCGATTTGTCTCTGATAAGCTGTTTTCTGAGCTCCTCCACAGAGCCGAACTTCATCTCAGGGCGCAGCCGGTGCTCAAAAATCACTGTGATGGGTTCTCCGTAAGCATCCCGGTCGAAACCGAACAGATGTACTTCCAGAGTCCTGTCATTGCCGTTTACGGTGGGGCGGTATCCGATATTCATCATACCTTTATACATACCATTGTGTATCAATACCTTTACAGCATACACCCCATCGCCCGGCGTAAGCTTTTCGGGGTGAATATCGCCGATATTGGCGGTGGGAAATCCCAGGGTCTGGCCGATACGGCTCCCCCCGGTTACCATTCCCGAAAGACGGTATGAGTAACCCAGGTGGGCTCTGGCGCCGGCTACGTCCCCTTCGTTGAGGAGTTTGCGGATGAGGGTTGAGGAGATCATGTTCTGCTCGATGTCCTGCATCGGGATCAGTTCGGCGGTATAACCGTAAATACCGGCGTAATGCTCCAGCAGCTCATGGTCGCCACGCCCCCCTTTCCCAAAACGGTGCCCGTATCCGGTAATGATGTATCTGGCATTCAGATGGTTAATAAAAACGTTCCGGATAAAGTCCTCTGCCTCCATGGCCGCCAGATCTGCATCAAAGGTGAGGCACACCAGGTGCCGGATGCCGATCTCTTCAAAAATGCCTCTCCGTTCTTCTGCGGTGGTGAGCATCTTGAGCGATTCAGCCTGTTTGCCGAGCACTTTGCGGGGGTGCTGGCTGAAGGTGATCAATACGCTTTCCAGTCCGGAATTCTCTGCAACCGACACCACTTTTTCAAGGATTTTGCGGTGCCCGAGGTGCACCCCGTCGAAGGAACCCATAGTAACCACGCTCTGTTTAACAGGAACCGTAAGCTGCAGATTGTGGTGAATGATCATACCGGTAAATGGGGATGAATCCCGCTTAATCGAGTTTAAGTACAGCCAGAAACGCCTGCTGCGGCACCTCCACATTCCCTACCTGACGCATCCGCTTTTTCCCCTTCTTCTGCTTCTCGAGCAGCTTGCGTTTACGGGTAATATCGCCACCATAACACTTGGCTGTCACATCTTTGCGAACGGCTTTAACCGTTTCGCGGGCAATCACCTTGGCGCCGATGGCGGCCTGGATGGCCACATCAAACTGCTGCCTGGGGATCAGCTCGCGCAGTTTTTCACACATCCTGCGGCCAAAGTTGTAGGCGTTGTCCTGATGGATAAGGGTTGAGAGGGCATCCACCATCTCTCCGTTTAGCAGGATATCGAGCCTCACCAGTTTGGCAACTTTGTATTCGGTCTGGTGGTAATCGAAAGATGCGTATCCCTTGGAGATGGATTTCAGCTTGTCATAGAAGTCGAATACGATTTCCGCCAGCGGCATATCGAACGAGAGTTCCACACGGTCGCTGGTGAGGTACACCTGATTCCTGAGTTGTCCCCGCTTGTCGATGCACAGGTTCATAATAGCACCGGTGTATTCCGACTTGGTGATCACCTGGGCCAGGATATAGGGTTCTTCGATGCGGTTGATATAGTTGGGGGCCGGCAGGTCGGAGGGGTTGTACACCTGCAGCAGCTCGTTTTTGTTGCTGTAGATGTTGTACGATACGTTGGGCACGGTGGTAATCACATCCATATCGAACTCACGGTCGAGACGTTCCTGGATGATCTCCATGTGGAGCAGCCCCAGAAATCCGCAGCGGAACCCGAATCCCAGGGCAGCCGATGATTCGGGCACATAGGTAAGGGAAGCATCGTTAAGCTGCAGTTTCTCCATGGCGCTGCGCAGGTCTTCATAGTCATCGGCATCCACAGGGTAGATACCGGCAAACACCATGGGTTTCACCACCTGGAATCCGTCGATGGCCTCGGTGCAGGGTCTGGCAAAGTGGGTAATGGTATCCCCTACCTTCACTTCGTTGGAGGCTTTGATGCCGGAGATGATATACCCCACATCACCTGCCCCCAGGGTTTTTTTCGGAACCATCTTCAGTTTCAGCACCCCGATTTCATCTGCATGATAATCAGAGCCTGTAGCAAAGAATTTCACATGATCCATGTGATTAATGGTGCCGTTGATGATACGGAAGTAGGCGATCACACCACGGTATGAATTGAACACGGAGTCGAAGATCAGGGCTTGCAGGGGAGCATCCGGATCTCCGGCAGGAGGAGGTATATTTTTAATGATGGCGTCGAAGATTTTATCCACGCCGTAGCCGGTCTTTCCGCTGGCTTCAATAATATCTTCCGGATTGCACCCCAGCAAATCCACAATCTGGTCTTTGACCTCGTCGGGCATGGCATTGGGTAGGTCCATCTTGTTGAGGATGGGTATGATTTCCAGGTTGTTGTCGATAGCCTGATAGAGGTTGCTGATGGTCTGTGCCTGAATGCCCTGGGTAGCATCCACCACCAGCAGGGCCCCTTCGCAGGCAGCAATGGACCGTGAAACCTCGTACGAAAAATCCACATGCCCCGGGGTGTCGATCAGGTTCAGCTTGTACATCACCCCATCGTCTTCGTAGTCCATCTGTATCGCATGGCTCTTGATGGTGATGCCTCTTTCGCGCTCCAGTTCCATATCGTCGAGTACCTGGTCCTGGAAATCCCTCTCCGAAATGGTGTCGGTGTACATGAGCATTCTGTCGGCCAGGGTACTTTTGCCATGGTCGATATGGGCGATAATGCAGAAATTTCGGATATGCTTCATCAATGACCGTTTACTCCTTCGGCAGCTGAATTACCTCCACAATGTTTTTACCGTTGTAATACCGTTTGGCAGCTTCCTGAACATCCTGTACGGTAATGCTCTTCAGCATGGCGGCATAGGCAGCATCATCAAGGCTGTTCTGCCCGTTTTCGTATTTGAATTTCAACCCACGGAGCCAGAAACGGTTCTCTTTCTTCTGCTCGGCCCGCTCTTTCAGTTTGTTCTCCACCACATTGTCCATTTCGGTTTTGGTGGGGCCCTCTGTTTTCAGTACCTCAATCTGCTGATAGATCAGGGAAGTGAGATGGTCTGCTTTTTCAGGGGCACAGGTGAAATAGGCGATGAGGCGGTAGGTAGGTACGGGCATTTGCTGCATGGCCGTCTGCACCGATACGCCATAGGTGCCGCTCTCTTTTTCCCTGATGGTCTGGGTGTATTTTACATCCAGGATGTCGTTGATAAAGGTCAGCAGCATCCTCTCGCGGGCACTGTAATCAAAGCTGCCACCCTGCATAACGGCTACTGTAGCCTTGGGAACCTGCATCGGGGTATAAATCTTCTTTTTCACCACTCCATCCACCGTATATTCTTTACGATCCTTAAAATTTTCCTTTTTCTTCTTACCGGGGATGCTGCCGATGTACTTTTCAATCAGGGGCTTTGCCATTTCGGGATTGATATTTCCCACAAAGTAGAAAGTCCAGTCACCGGCATTGGAAAAACGCTGGGCAAAAATATCATCCATCTTCGTGAAGTCGGCCTGGCCGAGCATCTCAGCGCTGAGTGGCTGACGGCGTGGATGGTAGTTGTAGAGGGTATTGGAAAGGGTATCGGAGAAGGCCGATCCCGGATCGTTGGCTTTGTTCTTCAGCATAGCCTGCTGACGTTTGATATAGCTCTGGTAAGCATTTTCATCGGCTCTGGGGCTCAGGAAATAGAGGTTTACGAGTTGAAGCAGGGTTTCGAGGTCCTTCGGGGTAGTGCTGCCGCTAAACCCCTCTTCGAGGCTGCTGATATAGGGTGAAATCCTCACTACTTTGTCGGCAAGGATCTTTCCGAGTTCAATATTGTCAAACTCACCAAGGCCGCTCATGTCAATCACGGTACCTGTGTTCTGTGCGGTGATCAGATCTTTGTCATCGTACAGGGAGGTTCCTCCTTTGCTGTAACCTGCGAACAGAATTTCGTCTTCCTTGAAGCGTGTAGGTTTAACAATAACCGTGGCACCGTTGGAGAGGGTCCATTCATAGTACGACTCCGTATCGTAGAATTTCTCTTTTTTCACAGACCCTGCTTTCAGCGGGAGTGCATGCAGCGGTTTGCCGCTCACTTTATCCACATAAGCCTGGACCGGCTCTTTTTCGGCAGCAGCAATCATAGCCAGGAGCGCCTCTTTGTCGGGGAGAGCCTGTGCATAGCTCTCTGGAGCCGTTAACACCACCACCCTGTTTTTGTCGGTCATCCATTTGGCAGCCAACTGGTTGACCTCTCCTAAAGTAATTCCGGGCATCAGGGCTTTGGTCATCTCAAATTCGAATTCTGCACCAGGTATGGGCTCGTCGTTGAGGAAATTCCCAAAATACTCCCAGGCATATTCTTCTGATTTCCGGTTGTTGCGTTCATTGTAACTCTTCTCCGCAGCAGCAAGATACTCTTTCTTCACCCGCTCCAGTTCAGTTTCGGTAAATCCATACTTCAGTACCCGCATGTTTTCCACAATCAGGGTTTTAAGTGCCTTACTCACATCAGGATTGTTCAAAACTGCGGTTGTACTGTACATATCAGTCGATTTCACAAAGTTGCGATAGACGCTCATGGCATTCACAAAGGGGGGATCAGCCTGCTGCACGATTTCACCCAGACGGGCATTGAGCATGGAGTTGTAAAGCTCCTGCATCAGCAAATTCCGGGAGTAGGTAAGGGTGGATTTATCGGTGACGGCCGGATGCTTGTAATACACCATCAGCTGTACCATCCGGGCTTCCTTGTCGGTTACGACGGATACTTTGGTTTCCTGATGGTCCGGTACCGGTTCGATCACACGGGGCCTGGGATCAACAGGTTTTGGGATGGGGGCGAACATAGCCACGATTTTTTTCTGGATCTCACGCACATCAAAATCGCCGATCGCCACAATAGCTTGCAGATCCGGACGGTACCAGTCGCGGTAAAACCTGCGGAGCACCTCGTGTTCGAAGTTGTCCACGATATTCATGTCACCGATCACGTCATGGGTAGCATATTTCGATCCTTCGAAAAGGGTGCGGAAATAGGCATTCCGGATCCTGCGGGAACTGCCCATTCCGGTGCGCCATTCTTCATGGATAACACCCCGTTCCTTGTCAATCTCTTCCGGTTCAAATGCCACCCGGGATGCCCAGTCGAAAAGGATCATCAGGGCAGTGTCGATATTGGCACTGTGCTCCAGCGGTACGTTCTGCAGCATGTAATTGGTCACGTCATGACTGGTAAATGCATTGATCTCCGGTCCGAATTTCATCCCGATGGATTGCAGATACTGGATGATCTGATCCTTCTCAAATTGTTTGGTACCATTGAAAGCCATATGTTCCACGAAATGGGCAAGGCCATTCTGATCCTGGTCTTCCAGAATGGAACCTGCATTTACGACCAGCCAGAACTGTCCGCGGTCTTTCGGCTCTTCATTATGGCGAATGTAATAGGTGAGCCCGTTGGGAAGCTTCCCGATAAGCACTTCCTTATCTGTCGGATAAATTTGTCTGGGATCGAAATTGCCCTGTGAGGTTGCTGCCAGCGTAGTGCCAAGCATCAGAACCAGAATAAGATACAGTTTGATCTTCATGGAGTTACCGGTGTTTTGGTGGATGAAAATAATTCAATAGGGTTCATCAGAATGAACGGATAAAAACTGCTTTTTAAAATAAGGGGCAAAGGTAGAAAAAAACCTCGTTTCACCATCTTTTTGTATGTTTGCCATGTGATGATTTCTGATGAACCTACCGACCCATGGCAGGATTTTACAACTGGATTCTGAATCAGGCAGGATGGAAAATCACCCACAGGGCTCCTGAAGGGGTTGAGCGTTTTGTGCTGGTAATTGCACCCCATACCAGCATGTGGGATTTTGTATGGGGGTGGTTGATTCTTAAAGCTATGCATCTCAGGGTGAAATTTCTTATCAAAAAGGAGATGTTCTGGTGGCCTGTAGGACCTGTGCTCAGAGGGTTGGGAGGCATTCCTGTTGACCGGAGCCAGGGGAGTCAAAGTGTTCACGAAGCCACTGAAGCACTCCTTAAGGCAACCCGATTGGTAATTGCTGTTACACCTGAAGGGACCCGCGCCAGAACCACCCGGTGGAAAAAGGGATTCTACCGTATAGCCCTGGGGGCAGATGTTCCGGTTGCCTTCGGGTATCTTGATTACAAATCGCGGAGCTGTGGAATCGTACGTATAGTCTGTCCTACCGGGAATTTCGAACAGGATGTATTGCCGGTGCTGGAGTTGTACGCCGGAAAATCAGGCCGCCACCCGGACCGTTTTTCCCTGCCCGACTGGTAGAATTACAGTTAGCGGATCAGGTGCTACCCATCAGGGCTTTTCAAGGATCGCCTTCAGATTGGCCAGCCCTTTTTCATAGTCCTTACCAACGGCATCCTCAAAATTCATAAAGATCCTTAATACATTGAAAGGGTAGTTCATAGTGCCGGTAAAGCCCCAACGTACATTCGTGGCTGAATCGCCTGCTGCTTCGGTAATAAACCAGGCATCGGAAACCGATTTAAACGGCTTTAAAAACCTGATGGTGTAATCAATGCGTTCACCGGGAACAATATTCTTTATCTCCTGTTCCCCGGAACCAACATCCCCCATCTCGCTTTTCCAGGCAGATACAAAGCCCACGGTCCCATCAGTACCGCGGTACTCCTTCTTCATGTCAGGATCCATCTTTTCCCAAACACTGAACTGATCATGGTTTTTCAGCATCACCAAAAACGTAAAAACAGAATCAGATGGCTGGCTGATGATCGTACTCCTCTCAAGACTGTACTCTTTCGGGATAAACAGGGCTGCCACCAGGGGTATCAGAATAATTACCAAAATTGAAATCCCGGCAATACGGAGAAATTTTCTCATGATGTTGGATTTTACGGGAGCCTTTTATGGTTTTTATAAAATTCAGTAATAAGCACTTACTTTTTAAAACCCCATCATTCACTCCAAAAATAATTCGAATTAGCCGCTTTGACACTGCCATGTTAATTTGAATTATCTTTGCATCGTAACAGAACCTTTTTACTTGATTTTCCGAATAATGTTACGTTATCTTCTCGTTTTTACTGCTTTCCTCCTTCAAGTCGCAGGCCTCAAAGGCCAGGTTATCCCAAACTCCCTTCCCGGGGCTTTGAATGACACCCTGATTTGTGCCGGAAGTTCTGTAACCCTGGTGTCCCCGGGACTGACATCGCAAACCCTTTATACTGAGGATTTTGAGAACCCGCTTCCAGGGGGCTGGAGCGATACTTCCCGTTTTTTCTTTTATAATTCAATGAAATCAGGTCCTTTCAGCAATCAGCAACTATTGCTTAATCTGATTAATCTTTCGGTCCATGACAGTATTCTGGTGTCATTTGACCTGTACATTCATGATTCGTGGCAGGGTTGGGGACCAGCCTGGGGGCCCGATTTTTATTATCAGATTATTGATGGAGACACAGTATTAATCACCACATTCGACAACACATCTACCGGATACCAGGCATACCCGGATTTTTTTCCGGCCGTGCACCCTCCCGGAACAGGCTCAATAGCAACTTTGCCATACAGATGCATTACGGGTGATGTTACCAGGTTGTACCAACTGAATTTTAAAAAAGCCCATAATGCCTCATCCACCAGCATAGGTTTTTCAGGTGCCCCTGACCAGAATATCTGTGACGAAAGCTGGTCCATCGATGATGTTAAAATTGAACTCACGAACGTGCCGAATACCAACCTGCAATATCTGTGGTCGACTAATGATACCACTCCGTCGATAACTGTTCTTCCTGTTCAGACAACTACTTACAGCGTTATCGTAACCAATGGGGTCGACACGCTTTACGATACCTGTACGGTGTATATTGCCCCTTCCGGTGCCGGCCCGGATGCTTCCATCTGTCCGGGCGATTCTACCATACTTATGGCTGCTGCCGGTGCCCAGTCCTATCTCTGGTCTCCTTCGGCAGGGCTGAGTTCCGATACGTCGGCCACTCCAACTGCCAGTCCCTTGTCCAGCACGATCTACAGCCTGAATACCTATTATCAGATCGCAGGAATGACCAAAACCTGTTATGATTCTGTCATGATAACCGTTTTTTCTCTCCCACAACCCCAACTCGGCAATGATATTTCTGTATGTACCGGATCCCCTGTTACACTTGGCCCGGGCAGTGGTTACAGTTCCTATCTCTGGTCGACCTCAGATACGACACAGGTGCTTGGGGTTATCCAGTCAGGGACCTATTGGGTGGAGGTTACCGATACTAACGGGTGCCTGGGCATTGACAGCATCGGGGTAACCTTTATCCCCTACCCGCAGGTTACCATGCAGCCTGCCGTTGATACAGTATGTCAGGGATCTCCGGTCATAATCAGGGCTTTAGCAAACCTCTCTCCTGTGGTATATAACTGGAGCACGGGATCTGTCGGGGACTCGTCAGTGGTGTCCCCGGTCAGCACCTCCACCTATAAGGTTACCGTTTCCTACCAGGGATGCCTGGTAATAGATTCTTCGGTGATTCATACGAAATACAAACCGGATCCCTATATCTACACCACCAAATACAATTTCTGCGATGGCGACTCTGCCACCCTGCAGGCGGTTTCCCTCTATGCACCCTTCACACTGTATCAGTGGTCTACCGGCCAAACCGGACAAACCATCCATATTTTCCCGTCCGTATCCACCACCTACACGGTAACCGCTACCTACAACGGGTGCGTTGGTGACACTTCCCTGCAGATCGAGGTAAAACCCATTCCCCAGATTAGTGTAATCGCTTCACCGCAGATGGTATGCCTGGGCGACACAACCAAACTTACCGCCCTGTCAGATATCTGGGGTACCACCTTTACCTGGACTACAGGACATACCGGTACCCAGATCCTCATTACTCCAACGGTATCCGGGCAAATCAAGGTTACCGGCACTGTTAACGGTTGCAGCAGTTCCGACTCCATCACCCTTACGATCAAGCAAGTACCTACAGTACAACTGCAGGTAAACGGGCAAAATCCTCTTTGTGCCGGCGACAGTGTTGTGCTTTCGGCCACCAGTAACATGAGTACCGCCTCATTTCTCTGGAGCACAGCTGTTTTTACACCGCAAATAACAGTAACTCCGGTCATTACTACGACCTATACGGTTACAGCTACCGTATCAGGATGTTATTCTGATACTTCCGTAGTCATTTCTGTAAATCCTTCCCCCCAGCTAACGGTTTCCCCGGCAAATATAGAACTCTGCGATGGTGAATCGGTGTTGATCGACGTGGTATCAGATATGGCTGGCACAGTTTTCTCCTGGTCGAACGGTATGACAGGCACCCCCATCACCATCACCCCGGCTGCTCCCTTTACCCTGACCCTCACAGGCACTGCGGCTGGTTGTACAACCACCCTCAGCCTGCCCGTGGATGTAATTCCCATGCCAACGGTTTCTTTGGGGGAAGATGGCTATGTTTGCGAGGGGGAGCCAGTAACACTTACTCCTGCAGGATCATTTCAATCGGTTGAATGGTGGGATGGTGGTACGCAGCCAACGCATCAGGTCTTCGACCCTGGTACCTATTGGATCATTGCCTATAACGGAAAATGCGGGGTGGCAGATTCAGTGTTTTTTGATGAGTGCCCGCATCTCAAAGTCCCCAATGTGTTCACACCCAACGGAGATGGTTTCAATGATATATTCCGGCCCGAATTTACCTCTGTTGAGGTGAGGTCTTTTATGGTGTTTACCCGTTGGGGATCTTTGGTGTTCTCTTCACAGGAAACTGCTCCCCAATGGGATGGCACCCATTTGGGTTTCCCTTGCGCCGAAGGAGTATATTATTATGTTGTCCGGTACTTTAACCCAAAATTCGGACTTGTCCAGGAAAAGGCCGGTGCGGTGCAACTTCTACGATAAGGTGCCGAAAATAATTGCGTTTTCGCCTTTGAAATTTTTTTATTCCGAAAAAGGGTGTACTTTTGCACTCCCTTTGAGGGAGCTTAGCTCAGCTGGTTCAGAGCATCCCGACACGTCGGGAGGGTCACTGGAAAGTTGGGTTAGCAACAAAATAGGGAGCTTAGCTCAGCTGGTTCAGAGCATCCCGACATGTCGGGAGGGTCACTGGAAAGTTGGGTTAGCAACAAAATAGGGAGCTTAGCTCAGCTGGTTCAGAGCATCCCGACACGTCGGGAGGGTCACTGGAAAGTTGGGTTAGCAACAAAATAGGGAGCTTAGCTCAGCTGGTTCAGAGCATCCCGACACGTCGGGAGGGTCACTGCAAAGTTGGGTTAGCAACAAAATAGGGAGCTTAGCTCAGCTGGTTCAGAGCATCCCGACACGTCGGGAGGGTCACTGGAAAGTTGGGTTAGCAACAAAATAGGGAGCTTAGCTCAGCTGGTTCAGAGCACCTGCCTTACAAGCAGGGGGTCACTGGTTCGAATCCAGTAGCTCCCACCACCAAAAGCCATCCAATGCGATGGCTTTTTTAATATCCAATGCATGCCATTTGTCTACATCCTTTATTCCTCAACACTTGACAAATATTATGTCGGGGAAACTTCTTCGCCACCCGCAGAGCGGTTGAAAAAACATCTCACAAACCATTCGGGCTTTACCGCCAAAGCGAAAGATTGGAAAATAGTGTATACTGAGCAGCATCAGTCGGAAAACGGAGCCAAAAAGCGTGAAGCACAGATAAAAGCCTAGAAAAGCAGGGAAATGATCACCAAACTGATTGGTTCAGAGCATCCCGACTAGTCGGGAGGGTCACTGGTTCGGTTCCAGTCGGAATGAAATGTAGTCCCGAAGCATTCGGGAAGCTCCCACCACTAAAAGCCATCCAATGCGATGGCTTTTTTAATACCCAATGCATGCCATTTGTCTATATCCTTTATTCCTCAACACTTGACAAATATTATATCGGCGAGACTTCCTCGCCACCCGCAGAGCGGTTGAAAAAACATCTCACAAACCATTCGGGCTTTACCGCCAAAGCGAAAGACTGGAAAATAGTGTATACTGAGCAGCATCAATCGGAAACCGGAGCCAAAAAGCGTGAAGCACAGATAAAAGCCTGGAAAAGCAGGGAAATGATCACCAAACTGATTGGTTCAGAGCATCCCGACAAGTCGGGAGGGTCAATGGTTCGTTTCCAGTCGGAATGAAATGTAGTCCCGAAGCATTCGGGGAGCTCCCACCACCAAAAGCCATCCAATGCGATGGCTTTTTTAATACCTAATGAATGCCATTTGTCTATATCCTTTATTCCTCAACACTTGACAAATATTATATCGGCGAGACTTCCTCGCCACCCGCAGAGCGGTTGAAAAAACATCTCACAAACCATTCGGGCTTTACCGCCAAAGCGAAAGACTGGAAAATAGTGTATACTGAACAGCATCAGTCGGAAACCGGAGCCAAAAAGCGTGAAGCACAGATAAAAGCGTGGAAAAGCAGGGAAATGATCACCAAACTGATTGGTTCAGAGCATCCCGACAAGTCGGGAGGGTCACTGGTTCGTTTCCAGTCGGAATGAAATGAAGTCCCGAAGCATTCGGAAAGCTCCCACCACCAAAAGCCATCCAATGCGATGGCTTTTTTCTTTCTCCTGAACATACCTGGTCTTACGACTCAAACTCCAGCCCCAGCTTTTTCACAAAACCTTCAAATCCCGGATGTTGTTCTGTCAGGCGCATATACCGGTCTTTTGGTGACAGGATCACTTTCTCCGGCACCAGTGTATCGTCAATAACCGGAACTATCCGGAACCAGGATTCAGCTACTCTTTCCCGAATATATGCACCCAGCTTTTTCAGATGGTCGGGATCGGCTGCAACCTGGTTGCTGAAGGTGATCTCTATGGTATTGTCATCACCAATGGAAACTGCATTTGCCGTTATGGCAGCAGAAAAGGCCGGGGAAGCAGCCAGGATGCTTTTTGCATACTGATGAACCAGTTCCTGGATCTCTTCCAGCCTGAGAGGCTGTATTTCCCGGTCGGGCCGCTGAACAGGATCTTCGGAATCCTCACCGGCAGTTTCCTGGATTTCTATCAGATCACGCAGGCTCATCCTCCGGCTACCGGTCCTGGCAGCCCGGGCAGATGTTACCGTTGCTGAGGCAGGTCTGACAACCGGGACATCATCTGCAGCAGGGATGTCCTTTACTGGTGGCGATTGGGGTTTTGTAACCTGAGCCACAGGTGAATCTGGTGGTTTTGAAACCTGCTGAATTTCAAGTGTTTGGTTTTCAGCCATTGAAACAGCGGTTGCGGGTAGTGAAACAGGAACCAGGGTTGCAGATGGTTGCGCCGGAATAACGGATTGAGTCTTAGGTACCGGTATAGCGGTTACCGGTTCATGGCTGCTGTTTTTTTTTTCGGCTCCCGACAATTGCAGCAGCAGCAGTTCCAGATGCAGCCGTTTGTTTGTGACCGTCCGGTAGTTCATGTCAGCTTTGGTTATCAGGTCGATAGCCCCAACCAGCCAGTCAATCGGGAAGGCAGATGCCTGCAGGGTGTATCTACCGCGCAGGGCTTCAGTGCTCTCCAGCAGCTTACCAACGGCAGCATCCTTGCAGAGCAACAGATTCCGGAGATGGTCACCCATTCCGTTAATGAAATGGTGCCCGTCGAACCCTTTGTCGATGATCTCGTCCAGTACCAGCAATGCCCCGGGGTAGTCACCGCTTGCTGCCTTTTCCATGATGCTGAAATAGTATTCGTAGTCGAGCAGATTGAGGTTCCTGATCACATCCTGATAACTGATGTGCCTTCCGGAGAAACTCACAATCTGGTCAAAGATCGAGAGTGCGTCACGCAGTGCTCCGTCGGCTTTCTGTGCTATCACATGGAATGCCTCCTCTTCAAAGGTGATGCCCTCCTGGCCAGCAACCCATGCCAGATGGGCTGCAATGTCGGTTATGGTGATCCGTTTGAAATCATAGATCTGACACCGGGACAGAATGGTAGGCAGGATTTTATGGCGCTCTGTGGTTGCCAGGATAAACTTGGCATAGGCCGGCGGCTCTTCCAGCGTCTTCAGAAAAGCATTGAAGGCATTGGAAGAGAGCATGTGCACCTCATCTATGATATATACCTTGTACTTTCCGGCCTGGGGTGGAATCCTCACCTGGTCCACCAGCACACGGATATCGTCAACTCCGCTGTTGGAAGCAGCATCCAGCTCCTGGATATTGAAAGAGGCCAACTGGTTGAAGGAACGGCAGGATTCACACTCGTTACAGGGCTCCGTGTCTGGCTGAAGGTTCAGGCAATTGATGGTCTTGGCCAGAATGCGTGCGCAGGTAGTCTTCCCGATCCCTCTGGGTCCTGTAAATAAAAAGGCCTGCGCCAGACTGTTGGTGCGGATGGCGTTTTTCAGGGTTTGTACTATAACAGGCTGTCCCACAACCGTATTGAAGGTAGCAGGGCGATATTTCCGGGCCGAAACGATGAAGTTTTCCATAGCCCAAAAGTAGTGAATTTTAGATAAGATGCTCAAAGTCCTGGTTCCTTCTGGCCGGAATAAATCCGGCTGCACGGATGGCCTTCACCAGGGTTTGGCTGTCGGCGCTGTAGCTGGCACCCGCCGAAGAGACCACATGTTCCTCAATCATCACCGAACCGAAATCGTTGGCACCGGCATGCAGACAGATCTGTGCAACAGGAATTCCCACAGTGAGCCATGAAGGCTGCAGGTTCGGGATGTTGTGCAACATCAGGCGCGAAACCGCAATAAAACGGATATATTCTTCAGCAGAAACCTGGTTGAAAACCCCAAGTTTCCTGCTGAGTGCCGTTCCTTCATCCTGAAAAGGCCAGGGGATAAACGAGATGAACCCTTTGGATTGTTCCGGTTTCAAGGCCTGCGTCTCCCGCAGCAGTATCAGGTGCTGAAAGCGCTCTTCCAGGGTTTCCACGTGACCAAACATCATGGTGGCGGAGGTGGTGATATGGCGCTGGTGTGCTTCCTGCATCACCTGCAGCCATTCTGATACCGAGCATTTTCCAGGGGACAACATCTTCCTGACACGATCGGAAAGTATCTCTGCACCGGCTCCGGGAAGGGAGTCGAGACCAGCCTTCTGCAATATTTCGAGTACCTCACCATATGAGATCCCCTCCATCTTTGCCAGATGTACGATCTCAGGAGGCCCCAGTGCATGCAGCCTGAGTTCCGGAAAGTCCTTTTTCAGGCCGGAAAACAACTTCTCATAATACTGCAACCCAAGATCCGGATGGAGTCCCCCCTGCAGCAGAAGCTGATTTCCTCCGAGGCTGAACAATTCTCTGATTTTATCATGGTACTCTTCCGAAGTAGTAATATATGCCCGGGAAGAGCTTCGTGAACATGAAAAATTACAGAACAGGCATCCTGCATGGCATACATTGCTGATATTGACATTGCGGTCGATAATCCAGGTGACCACAGGCTCAGGATGAAGCTGCATCCGGCGGGAATGTGCAGCAGCCAGCAGGTTCCCGAACGGTGCCTCCATAAACAGAGTGAGCCCCTCGTCAGCGCTGACAGGACCTCCATTAAGGGCTTTATCAAGGATTTCCGGTGTTCGGTCGTGTTTCATGCGGAATGGGCAGGATGTGAAGAGGCTAAGATACCAAAGATTTCATACTTTTGTGAACAGAAACAAAAGGTAAAAGTTTCGGATCATCTAATTATGACTACACCTGAGATCTAACATCCTGAGGCTCTTATGGAATCACTCTTCCTCCAATCGCAACAAATACCTGCCGGATCGGGTTTTGCCCTGTTGCTCCCCGACGGAATGAAACCATCCACCTCTCTCCTGAAACGTTCTGAAAAACAGTATCTGGAAGATTTCAGAACCCACTACCCGGAACGCCGGGTGATCATTCTGGAGACTCCGGACCGGATGGTGGTGGCATTGTTGCTCAAACAGGAAGAGAATTTTTCGGAAACTCTGGAAAGCTGCCGCCGATTAGGAAGTGATCTGGCTGATATTATTGATACACGCCGGATTGCCACTTTCTCTGTCACCGCACTCCTTTCCGACTTTCGCTGTCTGGCAGCCCTGGCCGAAGGGGTGATGCTGGCAGGCTACCGTTACCTGAACTGGTTTTCTGTAGAAAAAAGGAAAGAAAAGCAATTCCCGCTAAGGCAGCTCATACTTGTGCATAAAAAGTACGATAAAGAACTGATGCAACATACAGAAGTCGCCATCCGGAGTATCTTTCTCGTTCGTGATCTGGTGAACGAGCCCCCGGCAAATAAAAGCGCTGAAGTACTGGCGCAGCGCCTGGCGGAGATGGCGACCCCTTCCGGAATTCTTTGTGATGTGATGCACAGGAAGCATATTGAAGCCTTGAAAATGGGGGGGCTGCTCGCTGTGAACCGGGGAAGTATCGACCACCCTGCCTTCGCGGTGATGGAATGGAAACCCGCTGATGCCGTGAACACCAAACCCATTGTGCTGGTTGGGAAAGGGGTAACCTTTGATACCGGTGGGATGAACCTGAAAACCGGTACTTTCATGGATGGGATGAAATCGGATATGGCAGGCGCTGCCACCATGGCTGCTGTACTAATGGCCACTGCAACCCTGAAACTTCCCCTTTACATCATTGCTTTGATGCCATTTACTGATAACCGGGTGGATGGCAACGCTTTTCTTCCCGGGGATGTAATTACCATGCACGACGGCACTACCGTTGAGATTAAAAATACCGATGCTGAAGGGCGGCTGATCCTGGCCGATGCCCTTTCTTATGCCAGACGATTCGACCCCATGCTGCTAATCACTGCTGCCACCCTTACGGGGAGCGCCATGCGTGCCATCGGAGCCCACGGAACCGTAGCCATGCATCATCAGGCTGCAAGGCAGATGGAACTGCTGAAAAAAACGGGTGAAGACCTTTATGAACGCATTGTGGAATTTCCGATGTGGAAAGAGTATGCCGATGAACTCCGTTCTGATATCGCAGACCTGGCAAACCTCGGCGGCCCCAACGGAGGTGCCATCATCGCCGGCAAGTTCCTCCAGCACTTTGTCCAATACCCCTTTATCCACCTGGACATAGCCGGCACAGCCTTTCTTGAAAAACGGGCGCATTACATTCCGGCCGGAGGTACCGGTACCGGAGTGCGCCTGCTCCTTCATTTCCTCCTTAACTTTCGTAAAACCTTAACCTGAATTATTTGATATACCACTTATGGAAAACTTACTCCAAGAACCTTCTGATGAACACCTGGTAAAGGTAGGCATTACCCACGGCGATTTTAACGGCATCAGCTACGAAGTGATTCTTAAAACCCTGTCAGACAGCCGTATCTGTGAATTATGCACGCCACTTATTTACGGATCCTCAAAAATTGCATCCTACCATCGAAAAACTATCGATATCCCTGAATACCTGATCAATGTGGTAAAACGCACCGATCAGCTTCACTGGCGAAAACCCAATATCATCAACATCTCCAATGATGAAGCCCGGATCGAATTGGGAAAATCAACCCCACAGGCAGGCGAATTTGCACTGGCTGCCCTTGAAAAAGCGGTAGCTGATCTGAAGGAAAACCGGATTGACGTGCTGGTAACGGGACCCATCAATAAGAAAAACATCCAGTCGTCGCAGTTCCATTTCCCGGGCCACACCGAATACCTGGCCAATTCCTTCGGAACCTCTAAATACCTGATGCTGATGGTATGCCGGGAATTCAGAATCGGAACGGTTACGGGCCATGTACCCTTATCGCAGG
Organism: Bacteroidota bacterium; assembly: GCA_022709695.1. Classification (GTDB taxonomy): domain Bacteria; phylum Bacteroidota; class Bacteroidia; order Bacteroidales; family SKPS01; genus SKPS01. The sequence goes on along the minus strand of JAKLII010000007.1, from coordinate 156,099 downwards.
TGAGCAGCCTGTTGTCCGCTGACCTGATCATAGATAAACTCCGGATCCTGCAAGACTCTCTGATCCGCGATTTTGGCATCCGGCGGCCAAAAATTGCTGTGATGGGTATAAATCCCCATGCAGGTGATTCAGGGCTACTGGGCAAGGAAGAGGAAGAACTCCTCATCCCCGCACTCCAGAAGGCGAACCGCGAAGGAATTCTGGCCATGGGGCCCTTTCCGGCCGACGGCTTCTTCGGCAGTCATCAACATACAAAATACGATGCGGTGCTGGCCATGTACCACGATCAGGGGCTTATCCCATTTAAAGCCCTGTCGTTCGAAGGAGGGGTGAATTTCACCGCAGGCCTCCCGATCATACGCACTTCCCCTGCCCATGGTACCGCCTATGACATTGCCGGGAAGGATATGGCATCGGAAGAATCCTTCAGGGAAGCATTGTACCTTGCCATTGATATCTTCAGAAACAGGAAAGATTATATGGAAATCACCAGAGATCCGCTCCGGTATGGCCTCACCAGCGAGCCCGCCATTGATGAAGATGTTCCTGATCTGCCTGATGAACCTGTTCTGTAATCCATGCCTTTCAGGTACACCATATCACAGATAGCCGAAGGGTGCGGAGGCAGCGTCATCAGATGTCCGTTCCCCGAAGCACTGGTGTATCGTGTGATTACAGACAGCCGTACCGTGATTATCCCCGAAGGGTGTATCTTTTTTGCACTGACCGGTGAACGGCACGACGGACATAACTATATCAAACCCCTGGCTGACCGGGGGGTGAAAGTCTTTGTGGTATCAGACCCCGACCGGATAGAAAATCTCCCTGCCGGCTGCTGCTTCATCCGGGTCGGAAACACCCTTGATGCACTGCAGCGTTTTGCAGCTTTCCATCGGCAACAGTTTTCACTGCCTGTGGCTGCGATCACCGGGAGCAATGGCAAAACCATCGTCAAGGAGTGGATTGCCCAACTGATGCCTGCCGGTAAAGCGCTGCTGAGGAGCCCCATGAGCTATAACTCCCAGGTGGGGGTACCCCTTTCGGTGTTGCTGCTCGACGAGCCGTATGATCTTGCCCTTTTCGAAGCCGGAATCTCCAAACCGGGAGAGATGGAGAAGCTGGAGGCAGTCATTCAGCCCACCCTGGGTGTCTTTACCGGGATCGGACCGGCCCATGACGAATATTTTACCGACAGGAAAGAGAAAATTCTTGAAAAACTGGAACTCTTCAGGCATGTATCCGATATTGTGTGTTTTGATGATGAGCCGGACGCATTTGAGTTGCTGAATGGAATGGCAGAACGAAAAGGGATCCGGCTGTTTACCATTGGCAACCATCCGGGAGCAGAGCTTGCTTACAAAGTGGTTGATAAGGAGTCCTATGCCACACATTTGGAAATTGACTGGCAGCAACAGCGCTATTCCATCCACTTTCCTTTTACCGATGAAGCCTCATTGCGCAACGGGTTACTCTGCCTGGGAACGCTTCTGCTGCTCGGCTGCAATGCGGAAACCTGCGTGAAAGGCCTGAGCCGTCTCGAACCCGTTGCCATGCGCATGGAACAGGTGGAAGGGCTTCAGGAGTGCATACTGATAAACGACAGCTACAACAATGACCTGCTGGCACTCCGGATCGCCCTTGACCACCTTCTGCATCAGAATCAACGCCCCCGGCGTACCCTCATCCTCTCCGATATATACCAGTCCGGCCTCGATGCCTCCGGATTGCTGCAACAGCTCACTTCACTGCTCAATACCTACCCTCCTGACCGGTTCATCGGAATCGGCCCCATGGTGCAGGGGCTTAAAGGCAAACTTACCATGGAGACATGGTTCTACGACTCAACAGAGGCATTTCTGCAATACCACCCCCTGTCAATCTTCAGCCATGAAGTGATCCTGCTGAAAGGGGCCCGAAGCTTCCGGTTTGAACTGATCATGGAACGTCTGCAGCGGAAAAGTCACAGGACAATCCTCGAGGTGAATCTTCAGGCCCTCGTGAATAACCTCAACTTCTTCAGATCCAAACTGGATCCGGGTACTTCCGTCATGGCCATGGTGAAAGCTGCCTCTTACGGGGCGGGGAATTTCGAGATCGCTTCAGTGCTGCAGTACCAGCAGGTACAATACCTGGCAGTAGCCTATGCCGATGAAGGGGTGGAGCTGCGCAAGGCAGGCATCACCGTGCCGGTGATGGTAATGAATCCCGAACCGGGCTCCTACCAGCAGATGATCGCTCACCATCTGGAACCTGAAATCTACAGCTTCGGAATACTGGAGGAGTTTGCTGCTGCCACAGAAGCCAGATATCATGCGGATGGAATACCATATCCTGTGCATATTGAAATAGATACAGGTATGCACAGGCTCGGGTTCAATCCTGACGAGGTTGTAAAGCTGATCAGAAAGCTTCTGACCATCCCCTCTCTGACGGTCAGATCGGTATTTTCTCACCTTGCAACTGCCGATGACAGCACCCAAACCGCCTTCGCCCGGCAGCAGATCGCAATCTTCAAGGATGTACGCGAACTTTTTGTGCAACATTATGATCATGGAATCCTGTTTCATATCCTTAACTCAGCGGGTATTCTCAATTTCCCGGAAGCCCGGTTCGACATGGTAAGGCCGGGAATCGGCCTGTATGGCATTGCCTCTGATCCCATGGTGCAGAAACAACTGCAGCAGGTGTTCACACTCAGTTCTGTGGTCTCTCAGATCCGTGAGGTGCCTGCCGGTGATTCCATTGGGTACAACAGGTCCTTTGTGGCCCCGGATCATCGCCGCATTGCCACCATAGCTATCGGCTATGCCGACGGATTCAGCCGGAAACTCGGAAACGGAGTTGGAAAAGTAAGGATCCATGATGCTTATGCACCTGTGGTGGGAGATGTATGTATGGACATGATCATGGCCGACATCACCGATATCCCGGAAGTGAAGGAGGGAGATGATGTGGTGATTTTTGACGATAAGTACCTGGTTTCAGAAATCGCTTCCCTGACCGGCACCATCCCCTATGAAGTGCTCACCTCGGTTGCCGCCCGGGTCAAGCGGGTTTATCTGAAAGAAAACTGAAAACCGGAATATCAGGCAACATAACTCCACCGACAATTGTCTAATACTTTGTTTCTATTTCCTGGTTCCTAATTTCTAATTTCTAATTAAATACCCTTCTCCACATTAAACCTCCTATAAACTCAATAGTCTAACATCTGATTTTTATCGTTTTGTAACGCCTCATTTACTTTTAATCCGGAAACAATGACCAAATCCCGGGTGTTTTTATTTTTTACCCTGCTGATTCTGACCTTGTTCAGAAGTGCTTCAGCTGCTGACTACTTCTGGGTGGGGGGTGCCGGTAACTGGTCCGACATCAACCACTGGGCCACAGCCTCCGGCGGAGCTACCAAGCATATTGTGGTACCATCCCCTGCCGACAATGTGTTTTTCGACCAGAACTCTTTTACAGGACCCGGGCAGACGGTGGTTGTTGATCCCTCCATTGCTACATGCCGCAGTTTCAGCATCCTCAATGTAACTGACACACCGGTTTTTTCCGGTGCAAACCAACTCAGGATCTATGGCTCCATGAGCCTTTCAAGAAAAATGTCCTGGGATTTCACCGGAAAAATCTATTTAGAAGCGGTTAATCCGGGTTTCAGCATCAAAACCGACAGTATTGAACTTACCAACGACATCACCTTCCAGGGACTTGGCGGCAGCTGGACCCTTATGGACCGGATGAAGGTGGACGGAAGGGTGTACCTTGAATATGGTTCCCTGAATACCAACGGGAAAACCGTCGAATGCAACAGCTTTCATTCCACCGGCACCAATGTAAGAACGCTAACCCTCGGCAGTTCACAGGTCATTCTGAGCAATTACTGGGGTGTCAACCTGACCAATCTCACCCTGAATGCCGCCCAGTCGTTTATCAGGTTCTCAGACCCTGCATCCTTTGTTACCACAGGACCAGGGTCTGCCCAGTACAATCTGGTGTATTTCAATTCTGTCTTCATGGTGAGCCAGCTCAGCTCTTCCACAGCCCAATTCATCAGCGTGCGTTTTGCCGGCGACGGAAACATCCTGGGTACCAACAACTTCGATACCCTTTTCTTTACTGCAGCCCATACCTACGTTATGGGAGCCATCTCCCAGATCAACAAAAAACTTGATGCAAACGGCAATTGCATGGGGTATATCACGATCAACGGGTCATGGAATCTGACGATGCCGGCCTCTGCGGTCTTCCTGGTGAATTATGCCAGGATTACCGGTATTACGGCTACCGGAGGCAATGCTTTTCAAACCACCGGATCCTACGACATGGGATTAAATTCCGGCCTGAACTTTCTCCCCAACACCGCAAGAACCCTTTTCTGGGTAGGGGGATCCGGAAACTGGAGCGACACCCTGCACTGGTCCCTTTCATCGGGTGGGCCCGGAGGCAACTGCCCACCCACCTGGCTCGATGATGTGTGGTTCAACAATGCCTCATTCTCCGGTAAAGACTCTGTAGTCATTGATTCCACCAAGGCCGAATGCCACGATATGCACTGGACAGGACTGGCCGATTCGGTCAAATTTTCGAAATATTTCGATCTGGATATCCACGGCTCTCTATGGCTGCATAACAAACTGATCTGGAACGGAAGCACCTCCCAAACCTTTTTTCTCTCCAATCAAACAGGGGAAACCATCACCTCAGACCAGTGCGTAATGACCGGACCCGTTTTCCTCGATGGGACCGGATCATGGACCCTGCAGGATGACTTCGAAATTAAGGGGCACGGCGTGGACCATAACAAGGGTACATGGATTACCAACAACCAACAGGTAAAAATTGCCGTATATCACTCTTCCACCGGAGTGAACCGTACCCTGACCCTGGGGTCGAGCCATTTCATCGTTACCAATTCCCATGTGCAGGCCTGGACTCTGATGGGACAGAATTTCACCCTGAATTCCGGCACTTCGGTGATCGACTTCTCAGCCCCCGGTGGCGGGATGTTTAATACCAACACCTGGGGATTTGTGTTTTATGAGGTGATCTTCAGCGACTCGGCAGGACTTGCGCAGCTCAACGGCGACATCAACAATTTCTACATCCTCACATTTAACAGCAACGGATTCATCCGGGGAAACCACACCATCGGCACCCTTAACTTTACCAAAGGGCGTGATTACTCCCTGGCTTTCAACAACACCCAGACCATCACCACTGCGCTTAATGCCAACGGAGGCTGCGACGGGTATATCCTGCTTCATTCCGACGACAAAGATTCCATCACCACCATTTTTAAATCAGCAGGCGTAGTGAACTGCCAGTATCTGATCATGTGGAATGTTACTGCCACCGGCGGGGCCACTTTCAATGCCATCAGCTCCCACAACGTGGCAAAAAATACCGGATGGAACTTCATCACCCCGCTGCCAAAGAACCTCTACTGGGTAGGCGGGCAGGGAAACTGGTCCGACGTTAATCACTGGTCACTCACCAGTGGTGGCCCCGGAGGGGCCTGCGTACCTTCACCGGTCGACAGCGTATTTTTCGATCTAAATTCATTTTTAAACCCCCAGGATACTGTTTTGGTCGACCTGATGAATGCCACCTGCCATACCATGACCTGGCGCGACACCCTGCGGGGGGCAGTGCTCGCAGGCAGTGAATACAACGCCATCTGGTTCTGGGGCTCTGTAATCTTCGATACTACGATGGTAAACCGGTTTAACGGGAAAGTATGGTTCGAAGCTCCCGATACCGGCCATATCCTTGTATCTGCCAATAACTGGTTTAACGAGGATGCCATCTTTGAAGGTCGCGGTGGAAGCTGGCGTGTGGTGGATTCTCTGAATATAATGAAAAACCTCGTTTTCAAACACGGTTACCTTAACGCTGAGGAGAAGCTGATAAAGGTAGGAACCATCACCTCCCAGATGACCAGCGCACGAAAACTTAACTTCATCAACGCCACTCTGAAAAATTCCGGCACCCAGGGGGCATGGGATATCCTCCACGACTCACTGGTGTTCCAGGCATACGGATCAGAAATCATTTTTCTGGCACCCGGTTTCGTGGAATTCCGGAATATGAAGATGGTACCTGATACTGTTGATTTTTATAACATTACATTCGAACACGATCTATCCTTTGCAGTCCTTGGTTCTCCAAACCTTTATTGCAGAATCAATGTAGCCACTTTTAAAGGGAATGCGCAATTCATGAATCACTATTTCTTTGATTCCCTGATGCTTAGTGCGGGAAAGACCTATAAATTTGAGAATACCACCATTCAACGATTCAATCATATCACGGCAAACGGGACATGTTTCAGCCCCATTGTGATGACCAATTTCACACCGGTTACCCCCCCTGCCCCGTCCTGGTCGCTCCAGTGCCTTACCCCTCAGGCCACAATCAACTATGTAGACCTGCAGGGCTCCATTGGTCTGGGGCCAGCTACCTATCTCGCCACCAACTCCAACGACCTCGGAAACAATGTGAACTGGACTATTACCCCCGTTGGGCCAACAGATCTTTACTGGGTAAACGGTACCGGGGTCTGGTGGGATCCCTTCCATTGGTCGTATACGAGCGGTGGTACCGGAGGTGCCTGTATCCCCACCTGGCGCGACAATGTATTCTTCGACCAGAATTCATTCCTGACCACAACGGATACCGTCAGCATCGACTCCACCTTTGCTGAATGCCACAACATGCAGTGGCTGGGATTTACCGGAAATCCGACCTTTTTCCATTCCGGCGGGAATAATCTCAATATCTTCGGATCATTGCGTCTTGATACCGCCATCAACGGAAATATTTATGGCCGGATGAGGTTCCTTTCAACCCATACCGGTAACACCATCCTTTGCGGTTCGCAGGAGTTTGGCGACTCGGTTGTATTTATGGGTACCGGAGGTGCCTGGTTGCTCCTCGATTCCCTCACCGGGAACCAAACCCTGAGTTTTATATCCGGCAGCCTGAATACAAACGGACAGACGGTTACTGCGCGGAATTTCATATCAACCACTACCCAGCAACGGCAACTCACCCTGGGTAGCAGCACACTGAAAATCAACCTGGTGTTCAGACTCAACGGTGTTAACCTTACCCTGAACACCGGCACATCCAATATCCTGCTGAGCAATCTGAATGCCCAGTTTACGAGTGAAAACGGACCCGGCTTCACGTACAATAATGTATATATGACCTCCCTCACCGGAACCTCCACACTCAGGATTACCAACAGCACTGTGAAATACAACAAGGTAACCATCAACAACAACGGTTTGATTATGGGGGCCCATACGTTTGATTCACTGTTGTTTATGCCCGGAAACCTGTATCAGCTCGAAAAAGCCAAAACCCAGACCATCAACAAATACTGGCTGCTCAGGGGTAACAACTGTTTTCCGCTCACCCTGCAGTCGACCCAGTTCGGGCAACAAGCCACTGTTACTATGCCATCCCCCCAGCAGGTGATGGGCGATTTTCTGCACATCCGGGATATTGCTGCCACCGGTGGTGCCACTTTTTTTGCCGGTGACAACAGTACCAACGTTTCCAACAACACCGGTTGGAACTTCAGCAACTCACCGGGCTATATTTTCGGGTTAGGCCCGGATGTACAGTTCACGATCGGCTCTACCTATACCCTCTCGACCGCCAATTTCAACGGCGGCCCCGGAACCACCTATCAGTGGAGTACCGGAGCCACCACCCCCAATATCACCGTCAGCCAGCCCGGAACCTACATTGTTACCGTTACCTACGCTGGAAACTGTGTAGTGGTGGATACCATAAAGGTTTTCTGTGATGTGCAGCCCCTTTACACCACCGGAGACTGTATCTGCTTCGGCGACAGCACCGGATGGATCCAGATGCACATCCAGGATACGGTAGCTACCTATACCGCGGTCTGGTCAAACGGATCTACCCTGCTCAGCCCCACAGGACTTGCTGCCGGGCAATATGTGGTTGTGGTTACAGGCACTACCGGCTGCGATGGCACCGATACCCTCACCATCGGGCAACCCCCGCCGGTGGTGGTGCCCCTTGACGATACCAGCTTCTGCGAGGATGCACCGGGAGTGCTGCTCGATGCCACCGGTGCCTTCGTGAATTACTGGTGGGACGGTGTCCAGGGCGGCTCAACCCTGTTCGTGAGCCAGGAAGATACGGTGGTGGTGGTGGTGGAAGATGCCGACGGCTGTCGCAATGCCCCCGACACCATCGTGGTAACCATCGATACCATCCCCTACCTCTGGCTCGGCGATGATGCTGAGATCTGCCTGGGTGAACAGGTGGTGCTTGATGCCGGGCCGGGTTTCGACAGCTATCTTTGGCAAAACGGCGCTTCCGGACAACAGTTTACCGTTACACAGGGGGGTGCCTACCATGTCACCATTGCGTTAAGAACGTGCGTTACCACCGATACCATCCTGTTCTTCGACTGTCCGCCAATCCTGAAGTTACCCAATGTATTTACCCCGAACGGTGATGGATTCAACGACTACTTCTATCCTGAAACCCAGAACATCTGGCACTATAAACTGGTGATTTACAGCCGCTGGGGCACCGAGGTGTTCTCCTCCACCGATCCTGCAGAAAAATGGGACGGCCATCACCTGGGATTCCCCTGTACTGAAGGAGTGTATTTCTATACAGTTGAATATCAGGGCTTCGGACAAAGGGCCCTGCAAGGAACCAAGGTTCATTCGGGCTCAGTTACCCTGATGCGCTGATTTTTCCATTTCAGGATATTTACCGAATTGGTGCCGTTTTCGTAATTTTGAGGCGAAAATCAATTCCTGACGCCCATGAAGAGACTTGTCATCATCCTCACCGCCCTGGCCATGCTGGCACCTTTCTCCTCCTGTAAACGTGGCCAGGTATTCAGGGAATACCACAAATTCGATAACAACCAGTGGAAACGGGTCGACGAAGATATCCGCTTTACGGTTGATATTGAAGATATTAACGACGAATATGATATTGCCATCCCCATCAGGCATGCTTCTTTTTATCCCCACCAATACCTTGAAATCGGTGTAAATATTTACTCTCCTTCAGGACAGGAGAGTTACGCCGTGAAAAAGATCTACCTCAAAGACCGGGATGGAAAATGGAAAGGTGATGGCATGGGCGATATCTGGGATTATGATTTCAATATCTACACCGAATATGAATTCAATGAAGAGGGAAAATGGATTTTCGAAATCCAGAATCTCACAGGCAATAATTTTTACCTGCCCGGCATCATGGAAATAGGCCTTGATGTCAGCAGGACAAAAAAATAAACTTTGGCCAAAGCCTTTTCCGATTTCAGCCATCTGCTGCCCTCCCTGCGCACTCTGCCCGACAAACCTGGGGTGTATCAGTATTACGACAGCGATAGCACTATCCTCTACATCGGAAAAGCCAAAAACCTGAAGAAGCGGGTATCATCCTATTTTCATAAAGAGAAATTTGAATCGGGGAAGGTAGCCGTGCTGGTAAGAAAGGTGGCTTTCATCGAACATATTGTCGTTTCAAGCGAACTTGATGCCTTGTTGCTCGAAAACAATCTCATCAAGCAGTACCAGCCAAAATACAATATCCAGCTCAAAGACGATAAAACGTTTCCGTGGATCTGTATCAAAAACGAACCCTTCCCCAGGGTATTCTCCACCCGGAACCTGGTCCAGGATGGCTCAGAATACTTCGGGCCCTATGCTTCGGTGCGGCTGATGAACAATCTGCTTGTGCTTATCCGTCAGCTTTATTCGCTCCGCACATGCTCCCTCAACCTCACACCATCCAATATCCGCGCAGCGAAATATAAGGTGTGCCTGCAATACCACATAAAAAACTGCAAAGGCCCCTGCGAAGGGCTCCAGGAGGAAGCCGACTACCTCGAAGCGATACAGCAGATCCGCAATATCCTGCGGGGAAATATCACGCTGGTCATCAAAACGCTTCGTTCGATGATGGACCATTTCGCCGGGTTGCTGGAGTTTGAAAAAGCGCAGCAGATCAAGGAGCGGCTAATCCTTCTTGAGAAATTCCAGAGTAAATCCACGATCGTAAATTCCAAAATCAGGGATGTGGATGTGTTTTCCTGGCATGATGAGGGTAAAACTGTCAGCATCAACTACCTGAAAGTGGTGGAGGGAGCCGTGGTGCAGTCACACAACGTGGAGATCAGAAATGCACTGGAAGAGGACAGGGAAGAGGTGATGCTCTTTGCCCTCACCGATATCAGGAGCCGTATGCACAGCGACGCACCCGAAGTGATCCTTCCGTTTGCGGTTGATATTCCGGGAGGGGTTCCCACGGTTACCGTCCCTCAACGGGGGGATAAGCTCAAGCTCCTGGAACTGTCGCAGCAGAACCTGAAGTATTATGTACTCGAAAAACGGAAGAAGCAGGAACTCGTTGACCCTGAGCGGCATACACGAAGGATTATGGAAGCGATGCAGCGCGACCTGCGTCTTACAGAACCACCGCTCCATATCGAATGTTTCGACAACTCGAATCTTCAGGGCACAAATCCGGTGGCAGCCATGGTGGTGTTCAGGAACGGCAAGCCTGCAAAAAATGAATACCGGCACTACAACATCAAAACCGTAACAGGTCCGGATGACTTTGCTTCCATGGCAGAGATCATCCACCGGCGGTATCAACGGCTGCTCAGCGAAAACCAGCCATTGCCGCAGCTTATCATCGTAGATGGAGGCAAAGGGCAGCTGAGTGCAGCTGTGGAAAGCCTCGAAAAGCTGGGGCTGAGAGGAAAGATAGCCATCATCGGTATTGCCAAGAAGCTGGAAGAGATCTATTACCCCAACGACTCCCTCCCCATGCACATCGACAAGCGGAGTGAAACCCTGCGGGTGATCCAGCATGCACGCAACGAGGCACACCGGTTCGGCATCACCCATCACAGGAGCAAAAGAATTCAGGAGGTTAGCAAAACAGAGCTTACCGACATCAGGGGAATAGGACCAGCACTGGCCCAGAAGCTCCTGATCCGGTTCAAATCGCTACAAAAGCTGCAGGAGGCAGGTGAAGCGGAGGTGGCAAAAATCATCGGGCCTGCCAAAGCCGAACTCCTTTTCAGCCACCTGAAGAACCGCACGTAGTTAAAGGCAATGTAAAGGATTTCTGAAATTTGCTTTAATTGAACCGGTTAGCGGCCCGGAGATTACTGCGGAGTGTTAAATTTCATTTACTTTTGGAACGAAAATTCATATCGGTCAGAACATGGAAATAAATCCGGTTACCATTTTGCTGGTAGATGACGAAAAAGACATTCTGGAGTTTTTGGGCTACAACCTGAAGCGGGAGGGGTACAACGTCATCACTGCCGGAACAGGAAAAAAAGCCATTCAGCTGGCGCTGGAGCACAAACCCAGGCTCATCATCCTTGATGTGATGATGCCGGAGATGGACGGCATCGAAACCTGCCGTGAACTCAGGTCCAATCCCATTCACGACCAGTCGGTTATTGTATTTCTTACGGCAAGGGACGAAGACTACTCCCAGATTGCCGGTTTTGAGGCAGGCGCCGACGATTACATCGCCAAGCCTGTGCGCCCGAGGGTTTTGATCAGCCGTGTGAAAGCCCTTTTGAAAAGGGGCAATGTGGCTGCGCTGCCTGAAGTTTCAGCGGTATTTACTGCCGGTAACCTCACCATCGACCGGGAACGGTATAAGGTTACAGTGGATGGCAGGGATATCATCCTACCGAGAAAGGAGTTCGAACTGCTGGCCACACTAGCTTCCAAGCCCAACAAAGTGTTTTCGCGTGATGAAATTTTCGAGAAAGTATGGGGAAACGATGTTGTGGTGGGGGATCGCACCATCGACGTACACGTGCGTAAGCTCCGTGAAAAGATCGGAGATACGGCCATCCGCACCGTTAAAGGGGTTGGATATACCTTCGAAGCATAACCCTGGCGTATGAAAAGGCAGCTAAGCCCCCGGAAACTTGCCTTCTATGCCGCACTGGTCGTTGGATTGTTTTCACTGTTGTACGGCGTTGCCTATCTGATAATGCCGGTTATTCCTGTGCTGTGGCATATCATCCTGGCAGCTCTTCTTACCGGCCTCACCGGCTACCTGGTATTTCTTTTTGTGCTCAAGAAGTTTATCTACGACAGAATACGCCTGATTTACAAGATTATACACACTAAAAAGATGGATAAGGGAACCCCGAAGATGAAGGTTCCCGTGCAGGCAGATTCCATCGAGCAAGTGGCTACCGAGGTGCAGGAGTGGTCGGAGCAATACAGCCGCGAAGTCTCCATCCTGAAAGACCATGCCCGCTACCGCAGGGAATTTCTGGGAAACATTTCCCATGAGCTAAAAAATCCGATTTTCAACATCCAGGGATATGTACTTACCCTTCTCGACGGCGGGCTCGAAGACCCCAAAATCAACCGGGAATACCTGCTGCGGACCGAAAAAAGCATCGAACGGATTATTGCCATCGTAAACGACCTCGAAACCATCTCCAAACTCGAAACCGGAGAGCTGCAGCTGGATACCCGTGATTTCGACCTGCTTGACCTGATCGAAGAGGTGATTGAATTTATGGAGATGAAAGCCCGCAAACGGGAAATCACCATAGCCTGCGCCGAAACATACGAAGGCCCGGTGATGGTGCATGCCGACAAGGACCGTATCCGGCAGGTGCTGGTGAACCTGATTGACAATGCCATCAAATACAGCGACCCGGGGGGACGGGCCAAAATCAGCCTGTTTGATATGGACGACCATATCCTCTTTGAAATCACCGACGAAGGTATCGGGATCGAAGAGTCTGATATCCCACGGTTATTCGAGCGTTTTTACCGCACCGGGCAGGCCCGCTCGAGAAAGCAGTCGGGCTCAGGCCTGGGGCTGGCCATCGCAAAGCATATCATGGAGGCTCACCGGCAAACCATACATGTACGCAGCAAACCCGGCGTCGGAACCACTTTTGCCCTTACCCTGCAAAAGGGTGGGCGGTAATCACGAAGATCCTTACCTTCGCAGGTGATTTCATTACATTAGCCATTCAGCCTGATTGAGCCATGAAAAAACGCTATCCGGTCATCATCATGGTGATCCTCCTCACAGGGGCGGTTCTGGTGATGGCCAACCTCAGGAAAAAAATCCCGGTTTCCGGCCCTGCCCCCACGCGACCAGAATATGTACTGGTGATCCATGGAGGGGCGGGAAACATCACACGGGAAAGCCTCCCCGATTCGATGGCAGCGGAGTATTACCGCGAGCTGCAGACCGCGCTGGTGGTGGGGCACCGCATCCTTGATACCGGAGGCACGGCGCTGGATGCAGTGGAAGCGGTCGTGCGCTTTCTCGAAGACTGCCCGCTGTTTAACGCCGGAAAAGGTGCCGTGTTTACAGCCGAAGGTAAGAACGAACTCGACGCCTCCATTATGGATGGCGCTACAGGGCTTGCCGGGGCGGTGGCAGGGGTTACTACTATTAAAAATCCTGTCTCCGCTGCCAGGGCCGTGATGGAAAAGAGCCTGCATGTGATGCTTGCCGGCAGGGGGGCTGAGGCTTTCGCCCGGCAGATGGGCCTTGAGATGGTTGCACCTGAATATTTTTCTACTCCGGATCGGTATCAAAGCTGGAAAGAGGCTCGTGAGAAGATGGATAAAAAGGGGACCGTTGGTGCCGTAGCCCTCGACAAGAAGGGGAACCTGGCCGCTGCCACTTCCACCGGCGGAATGATGATGAAACAGTGGGGCCGTATCGGCGATTCCCCGGTAATCGGCGCAGGAACCTTCGCCTCCAACCGCACCTGCGCAGTGTCGTGTACTGGACATGGCGAGTACTTCATCCGCAATGCGGTAGCCTACGACCTGTCGGCCAGGATGCAGTATGCAGGCACCCCGCTGCGGAAGGGTGCGCACGAAATTCTCCATGTGAAGCTGAAGGAGCAGGGGGGCACGGGCGGACTCATCGCCATCGACAAAAACGGCAATTTTGTGATGGATTTCAATACCACCGGGATGTTCAGGGGATACCTGCTCCCCTCCGGTGAAACAAAAGTTATGATCTTCGGAGATGAGAAATGACCGTGAAGAGGTGACAAGACTGCTGATGGGCAACAACTCCGGATCCTATACCGGCATGCAGGTGGATCTGATTGCCCAAAAACCGGAGCTGTTCGGTATCTATGTCGAAATTTTCTTCTCCCTCGACGGGACGCTGTCCCGGCGGGCTGCCTGGGTTATCACCCATGCCGTTACCCTGATGCCGGAACTGATGACGGAAGAGTGCCTGGCCGGGATGCTGCAGGTGGCAGGCAAGATGAAGCATGACGGCGAGAAACGGAACCTCGCCAAAGTGCTCAGCCAGGTTGTGCTGCCCGATAAACTCAAAGGGGAGGTTCTCGACCTGTGTTTCAACTGGCTCAACGACGCAGGAGAATCGATCGCTGTGCGGGCCTATTGCATGGAAACCCTCGCCAACCTCAGCATGGAGTTCCCCGAAATCAAACCGGAAATCATCGCCGTGATCGAAAACCACATGGATCGGTTTTCACCGGGGCTTAAAAACAAAGGGGTGAAGACGTTGAGGAGGTTGAGGTAGTTGAGATAGTTGAGGAAGTTGAGTTGTTTAGGTGCTTATGATAAAATCACATAGCGAACAGATCCCAAAAAAATCAGATGGAAAATTTCTCGCTGAAATCCGCAGAAAGCACGCGGAAATCCGCAGAATGTTATTTCAGCGCCTTTCAGCGAAATTTCAGCGGATTTCCGCGAGAGAAAAATATATTGCAGAAATCAGGGACATAAGTGCTTATGATAAAATCACATAGCGAACAGATCCTGAATTAGTCAGATGGAAAAAACAAAAAAAACGGTTTTTGGAGGGGGCTCCTTATTGATCTTTGATCTTTGATCTTTGAACAGTTGATCGGATCATCAATACAAAACCACCCTGACTACCTTTCCCTCCAAGTTTGCAAAATACACCCCTGCCGGCAGTTCTGGAAGTTGGATTTCTGTCACCGAACCGGCTTTGATACCGGTGAGGGTCTTCTCCATCATACTGGTACCGGCTGTATTTAAAAGATTGATTTTCAGCGCCTCCACATCTCTTCCTGTCTCCAGGAAGATCTCTCCGCGGGCTGGCACCGGGTACAGTCTGAACCCCGATGCTCCACCAGCTTCT
Source organism: Bacteroidota bacterium (assembly GCA_022709695.1). Taxonomy (GTDB): domain Bacteria; phylum Bacteroidota; class Bacteroidia; order Bacteroidales; family SKPS01; genus SKPS01. The sequence continues at coordinate 140,925 of JAKLII010000007.1, read as the reverse complement.
TCAATTCCAATGGCAGTGTGTTGCAAGGGGTCGGAGGTGGTGCTGCACCCCTCCGTATTGGTCACCACCACGGTGTAGGATCCGCTCTGTACTGCGTGGAAGATCTGCGCGGTATCGCCCGGCAGTAGCACCCCGTTCAGGTACCACTGGTTGCCGGTGGATGCACTGGAAGTGAGGTAGTTCCCCGGGGAGGTTACGTAGGTGATCACCGGTTTTGGGGGCGCCGGCAGTTGGGTTACCACAACGCTGCTGTTACCCACCATGCATGCAGCACCCGGAGCCACAGCCGTGAGTGAATAATTCCCGGCCTGGGCCGAAGGGACAAAGATCATGGGCTGACTGCCCACCAAATTACCGTTGTAGGTCCACGAATAAAAGTAACCCGGTATGGGTGGCGTTCCAATTTGAACTGAATCACCCGGACACACCGACGCGGCGGGGCCTGCATGGGCATACAGCTGGCAGCACAAGGGGTTTGTGGTGAGGGTCCAGTTAACCCCGGTTACCGTAAGGTTCTGGCTGATAAGGGTTACCACCGAGTCAGTGCCGAACGGCACACCCGTCCACCCTGTGATGGTGGCCTGCGCAAACTGCGGATTCTTCTGGTTACAGGCTGTATGACCGTCGGGGTCGGTTTTGATGAGGTACAGGCTGTAGTTGCCGGGGCTGAAGGTGGAGGTGTTGGTGCAGCCCAGTACATAAAATCCTGCATCCCCGTTTTGGGCAAGTCCTGTGGGCCAGTGGCCATCGGTACCACTTCCACCGTAACTTCGGGCCCAGTTCATGGTGCCGCTCATATCCACCTGCATCAGGAAGGTATTCCGGTTGTTGGTCGTTGAATCGGAATAGTCGGTATAGCCCGCAATCATGAGGCTGTTCTGGAGGGTATCGTACAGCATATTGAATGCCCTTTCGGCCTGCAGCGTTCCGTACCCTTTGATCCAGAGGAGGCTGCCTGCTGTATCGGTTTTCATCACCACCGCATCGTAGTTGCCGATGCCACCGGTGGAAGTCCATCCGGTAAAATAATAGGCATTCCCGATCTGCATTACACTGTTCAGCCGGTCGCCGCCGGTTCCGCCATACCGTTTTTTCCAGATCACGGTGCCGGTGGCGGTGGTTTTCAGCACAGCGAAGTCGCTGCTGCCGGCGCCGGTGGCGTCGTTGGTCATCCCTGCCAGCAGAAAATGTCCCTGCGGGGTTTCGATGAGGCCCACCACCTCATCGTCCTGCGCCGATTTGTAGATATGGCTCCACAGCAGCGTACCGGCAGAGGTGAACCTGCACAGCACCATATCGTCCTGTCCGTACCTTGAGGTGAGGCCTGCTGCCAGGAGATCACCGCCGGAGGTTTCGATTACGCGGTAGAAGTTCACATTCCCGAGGGTGCTTCCAATGCCCCGCGACCAGAGCACATTGCCTGCGGAATCGGTCCGGGTGATGATACCGGCCTCATAGGTGCTGATACCGGCGGAGTAGCCTACCCCTACGATATTGCCGTTCTGGGTGACCATCAGGTCCCAGTTGGTTTCATCACCGGTATCCCCATAGGTTTTGGCCCAGATCACCTCACCAAACTGGTTGTATTTCACCAGAAAAGCATCGGTAAGGTGCCCTGTAACCGACTCGGTATAGCCGGTGGCATAGAGAGTCCGGTCCGGCCCGGCCGCCAGGTGGTAATTCCGGTCGTTGGAGACCGTACCCATAACTTTCTGAAACTTCGTCTGGCCATACAGCCCGGTGGACAGCACCACCAACAGCACAAGAAGGGTTTTTTTCATAGTGGGGATTTTGGGGTTCATATGGAGGAAATGTGCTTCAAAGGTAACACATAACACGCATGCATAACAGCAGTTTGTTAAAAAACCTCCCATCCAGCCTTCTGAGGATCAAATGTACGGAAGCTTTTAATGAGTTGAACAGCAAAATCCCAGGGTCACATCTGGGGAAAGCGACGCCCCCCGTGCCCCCGCAACCCAAGCTGTGGGTAGAACAGATGTTTGAATGTTTATTTCAATCCATTCTTATGATTGTGGCTTGCCGAAGGCTTACTTCGGCGCTGGACATCGCATCCCGGGCAGACGCAGTTCGAAGCTTTATTATTGTGCGTTCAGCATTAATTGTTCCTTACCCTTTTAATCTTTATAAATAATCAATCTTATACCTTCAGAATTCTTCGTGTACTCTAAGAGTATCGAAAAACCATTCGAAGTTTTCCAATTATTTTTCGTATTATTCCTCTTTGCTTTAATTTTGGTGGGTTTTCCAATTGTTCGTGTTAAATAATCTTCCAAAAAAGTTATTTTTCTTCTAAATACTTCTTTTGTATGTTCTTCATAATAATCTAAGTAATCTGTTTCGTCCCAATCACAAGACACAACGCGAATCAGTTCCTTTTCTTTAGTTGCATAATAAATGATTGAGTTTGAAATCAAAGAATCCTCCTGGATCAAATATGATTTGGCAGTATCTATTATAAATTTATTTGGATTCGGATAATAGTATTCATCTATACCTATTTTATGGTTTGGCGTAATGTCAAAACTTCTCCACTTTTGCTCTGCTAAATCTACATCTTTCAAATGCAAATTGCCCAAATCTGATAGAATTAAATTAAATCGTTTTATAAAAATGCTGTCCGCTTGCGCGATGCCCAGTGATTTCGGTTCTAATTCTGCTTTATTGGAAATATAATGTATGTGAATATTGTTATCCTTTATTTCCATTAATCCATACAAATTTTCATATTTTGTTTGAAATTTCAACAACTCGTTATTTCCAATAGAATTTGGACAGCGGTATGAGTCATGCCATTTGTAAAAACTAACACCATCAACGATTTTTTGTATTGGTTCTATCGAGTACCGCCTGTGTCTTGCAATGTAAGTTACTGTATCAGTTTCGTAGATATGCAACAATTCCTTTCCAAATACAAACGAACTAACAATGTGTGACTTATAGTTAAAATCGCAATAGTTGATTGCGGTATCTTCATATTCAATACTAAATCCTATTGGCTCGCCATACCATGAATATGATTTTCCTCTTGATTCAATATTTTCATAAGTTATGTCTTCACTGCATTCACTCAGTAGTCGAGGATTTATAATTTTCAATACTCTATATGAGTTTGTCAGGTAATAAGATGAATCCAATTTATTAACCAAGGGTGTTGTAGCTTCCAATACATATTCTTGTCCTGTCATTTTTTCTTTGAACCAGGTTTTTCCACCCCATTCGCCAAAATTAAGAGAATATACCTGGAACTTCTCATCTTCAAATATTAAGTCATCAGTTTTGTCTATTTTTAGCCATCGAAACTTCATTAAATCAAGGTAATAACTTTGTTTGAGCATGTAAGGTTTCAAGATCAAACTATCATTCTTTGCATAAAAATCCAAATAATAGGTCTCCATTTCTTCGGGACAATCAATCTTTCTTTCCAACTGTCCGTTTGAAAAAATATACAACCACCTTTTCCCTAATCCGCCATATTTAAGAACTCTTTGTTCAAAAAGAACATAAATCTTCTCATGGTATTTCAAAGCATGCGTCATTTCTCCTTGTATGTCCACATAAATCGTGTCCTGATATAATGTATATCCACTCTCAAAATGTACAACTGAGGAGTCCTTTTTACTATCAGCCATTGAACATGCAAAAAGCAAAATTAGGATTACAAGTAATGCTATGTTTCTATTTATTTCCATACTTTCGGTTTGCAGGATATTTCTTATGCTGACCCTACATGGAAGTTAGCCTATACACCTCTCTTCAGGTATTTTGAGGATCAAATGTACGCAAGTTTGAGATTGGGTGTACAGGGGGCTGAAAATTTTGCAATGGGGCATCTTCGGTCTACAAAGGTAGTAAACAGTGTCAGATGGATTCGCGAGTATTCTCTGTCGCCCTTCTAGGACTGAAAGGTGTGGGAGGATTTTCAGACCGTGGACGTTGTCCACGGTTACTGTGTGTTGCGCCTACGGCGCTTGAGTGCCCGTAAGCGAGTGGTTTTAAGAACCAGGTTTCAGGATCAAGGTATCAGGGTCAAGGTTCAATGAACGAGGAACAAAGAACAAAAACAAGGAACAAGAAACAAGGTTCCGGGTTTTGCATCGGTTCGCAGGGCGTAATATTGGTAGCTCCGTAGGAGCGTAATCTTTGTAGCAACTATAGTGCCCCAGCGAACCATTAGCTGCGTAGCAGCGTACCTTAATCCAATTGGGCTAAAGCCCGCGTTAAGAGGTGCGCCACCACCCCCGGGTTGAAGCCGGGGTAACTGATGGTATTCAATGATTTGTTTTGATCTGCAGAAATCCATTGCCACGGCCTGTTGGCTGTAGATCAGAAAGGATGTTATTGACAGGGCTTCATCCCACAACCCCACGAAGCCTTAGGACTGTTCTTCCTCTCATCTGTCAGTCGCCATCAGTTCAAAAATTAACTCTGTCAAGGTTCCTACGTCACTCTCAATCGTCCCTTTCATATACTGTTCGTAAACACTTTTGTTGTCTGATGGGTTGAGGTTTAAGGTCAAACCTTTTCCCAAAGCCAACAATCTTATAAACTCTCTTTGTGCTCGTCCGTTTCCTTCTCTGAATGGGTGTATATGATGTAAGAATCATACATAGGCTTTTTGTTTGGCGATTGTCACAAGTTCTGTCAGTGATATTTTGCCTGTCACATAGTCCCTGATTATTTCAATTCCCTTCGGAGTTGGATTAAACCCTTCAAACATATTGCTTCCTAAAGCATTTGCAGTGCTCTCCAGGGTTTTCAAGTCTGAAAATTTCACCCCCATGATGGTCAGGTTAGTTCGATCTATTTCTATGGTGTTGAACATATTTTTCAGGTTTCAGTGTCCACTACAAATTTACCATTTTTTCCTGTTATTCAACAGGACTCTGTCGTTTCAGAACGGTGCAAAACGCCTGACTGTCCGAAAACCTCCCTTCCGGCTTTCTGAGGATCAAATGTAAGGATTTTTTTGCTGCACACAAATCCCGTGTTAAGGTTGAGATGGTTGAGGAGGTTGAGGTAGTTGAGGGTGCGAAGCACTCAATCCCGGATCGCTTCGCTCCCGGGACTCGCTACGCTCGCCTGGCTCAGCATTTCCACATTTCCACATTTCCACATTTCCACATTTCCACATTTCCACATTTCCACATTTCCACATTACCCCTTCTGTCCCTTATACTCCAGCACCTCCTCGTTCACATAATGCAGGGTGATGCCGGCATCCCTGAACATGGCTTCCGATTCGCCGCCGGCGTGGTACCGGAATTCGCACACCACCCTTTCTATGCCGCAGTTGATGATGAGCATGGCGCAGGTACGGCAGGGGGTCATCCGGCAATAGAGGGTGGATCCGCTTAGGGCGATGCCCAGTTTGGCGGCCTGGCAGATGGCGTTCTGTTCGGCATGGACCGTACGCACACAGTGCTGGGTAACGCTGCCATCCTCGTGGGTCATCTTCTTGAACTGGTGCCCCACCTCGTCGCAATGGGGCAACCCCACCGGTGAACCCACATACCCCGATACCAGCAGCTGCCGGTCACGGGCAATCACACAGCCGCTCCGGCCCCGGTCGCAGGTGGCACGCTTGGCCACCGTGCGGGCAATCTCCATGAAATACTCATCCCATGTTGGGCGCACATAAGGTTTCTCTTCCTGATTCATATCCATTCCTCCTTTACCATTAACCATTTACCATTAACCATTTACAAATCACAACACTCCTTCACGAACCCATTCCTCCAACCTGCCATGCAACTCGCTGATGGTGCCATTGTTCAGCAGCACCAGATCGGCCATCGAGATGCATTTGCGCAGATTCTGATGATTCGGATCTGCAGAATCCATCTCGCGGGCTTCATTGGCCAGGAAGGTTTCAAAATCGATCTGGTCGGTTTCCGAACCGCGAGAAAAGATCCTCTTATATCGGACCACCGGGTCGGCATCTACGGCAAGCAGTACGAAGTTGCCGGTTTTTCGCAGCGATTCCGCCTCTCCGGGGGTGCGTATGCTTTCGATAATGCAGTTCCTTCCCAGCGCAACCGCTTCTCTGTACAACTCTTCGATGATAAAGGCAGGGGAGTTCTTTGCCCGCAACTCATTGGCCACCAGCACCATGCTGTCGCGATTGGGTACCAGATTGCGCCGGCTGATCTCCTTAAGCAGGTACCCCCTTACCGAATAGTGGTGGTAGCCGTGACGGGCCACCAGATACTCCACCACAGTTCCTTTTCCGGCTCCCAGGGTGCCTGTTATGCCTATCACTTTCATTTCAGTAACGGTTATGGGTTTTGAGTGCTTCAATCCAGTCCTGACTTGTGTTTTCCAGGGTACCGGCAGAGATGAGCAGCGGCAGCAAATTGGCAGGATCGCTGCATACCAGCAGGTGATCGCGATGCTCTTTCCGGAGAAACCGCTCCTGCACGAAGTAGTCGAGCTGCTTTACCAGCAGATCGTAATAGCCGTTCACGTTCAGCAGGGCACAGGGCTTGTCGGAGATGCCCAGCTGGAACTGGGTGAGCATCTCAAAAATCTCATCCAGGGTGCCATATCCGCCGGGAAGGGCCACAAAGGCATCCGAGAGCTCCCAGATGAGCGCCTTACGGGTATTCATCCCATCTACCACATGCATCTGCTGCACCCCTTTGTGTGCCAGTTCCTTTGCCAGCAGCTGTTCCGGAATCACGCCAACCACCCTTCCTCCCCTTCTGAGCATCTCATCGGCCATCACCCCCATCAGCCCGATGTTGCCACCTCCGTACACCATGGTAATACCCGCTTCGGCAAGCACGGCTGCGGTTTCTGCGGCAACACGCGCATACACCTCATCCGCCCCAACAGAGGAGCCGCAGAAAACTCCCACTGCTGCAATCTTTTTTCTTTCCGGAATCTTCATATCAGCAAAGGTAGCAGATTTACCCATGCTTTCTGCAAGGTTTTCATGTATTTTTGTGCCGATGGAAAATGCACGTTTAAAGTTATATCCGCTAAAATTCAGGCCCCTGTTCAGCGAGAAACCCTGGGGCGGGTTCCGGATCAGAGATGAATACGGTTTCCCCCATATGCCGCAGCAGCCCTGCGGGGAGGCCTGGTTGCTGTCGGCGGTGCCCGGAAAATCTACCCTGGTAGATAATGGCCCGCTGAAAGGGAATACCCTGGAGGAGGTGTTTGAGATCTTCATGGAAGAGCTTACCGGCGAAAAGGCCTACAAGGCTTCCCCGCATCTGTTTCCCCTGCTGCTTAAGATTGTGGACGCCCATGAATGGCTGTCCATCCAGGTACACCCCGATGATCATCTGGCTGAACAACGATACGGTACCGGAGGCAAAACCGAGATGTGGTACATCCTGGATGCCGCTCCGGAGGCGAAGCTGATCAGTGGCTTCGATCGTGAGATCGAACGGAGCACACTGGTTTTTCTGGCAGAAAACGGCCTGCTGCCCGATGTGATGCATTACGAAAAGGTACGGCGGGGGGATGTGTTTTTCACCCCTGCGGGCAGGGTTCATGCCATAGGCCCGGGGATCCTTCTGGCCGAAATACAGCAAACCTCCGATATCACCTACCGTATCTACGACTGGGGAAGGAAAGACGCCAAAGGAAAACCCCGTGAGATGCATCTGACTGAATCGCTGGATGCCATCGATTTTGGCGTTACCACCAAAGCAGGTACCCATCCTCAGCATCATCCGGGTGGTTCGGAGCCACTGGTGCAATGCCCCTGGTTCCATGTACACCGGGTCACTGCAGAGCATCCGGTAAAGAAGGATTACACAGGAACTGATTCCTGTGTGGCCCTGCTGTTCACCACGGGTGAAGGGATGCTCCTCAGCACGCCTTATGCGGTCCCCTACCGGAAAGGGGAGGTAATATTACTGCCGGCAACCCTTGAGGAAGTTGAGATGATCCCGTCACAACCCAGTGAATGGCTGGAAGTTTCTATCCCCTGACACCCTGTTTGTTCGCTCCGTATCAATCATTTTGCTATTTTTGCACCCCTGCCGGTAAGATGTCTATGGAATACGGCATCAAAAGTCAGGTATCCATTTGTTTTTTAACCGATTAACCAATATATGGCTGTTGAACTGAGTGAACAGGAGATTTTCAGGCGCGAATCGCTGAACGAACTGAGAAAACTGGGGGTCAATCCCTATCCTCCGGAAGAATACCCAGTTAACGTTACCGCACAGGAAATACACGAACAATACCCGGCTGATCATACGCTGTTTCAGGATGTATCGCTGGCCGGCCGGATTATGAGCCGGCGCGTGATGGGGGCTGCTTCATTTGCAGAGCTCCAGGATGCCACCGGCAGAATACAGTTGTACCTCAAACGCGATGATTTATGCCCGGGCGAGGATAAAACCCTGTACAACACCGTATTCAAGCGCCACCTCGACATTGGTGATATCATCGGGGTAAAGGGGTATGTGTTTATCACCCAGATGGGGGAGATTACCATCCATGCTACCGGGATGACCCTGCTGAGCAAATCGCTGAAGCCTTTGCCGGTGGTGAAGGAGAAGGAAGGAAAAACCTGGGATGCCTTTACCGATCCGGAGCAGAGATACCGGCAACGTTACCTGGACCTGATTGTGAACCCGCAGGTAAAGGAGGTATTCAGGAAACGGTCGGTGGTAATGGACACGATGCGGCGTTTCCTTACCGGGCGCGGATATCTGGAGGTGGAGACCCCGATTCTGCAGCCCCTTTACGGCGGTGCCGCGGCACGCCCCTTCAAGACCCACCACAATGCACTGGACACCACCTTATACCTGCGTATTGCCAATGAGCTGTATCTTAAGCGGCTGATCGTAGGGGGCTTCGACGGGGTTTTTGAATTTGCCAAAGATTTCAGGAACGAAGGGATGGATCGCTTTCACAACCCCGAATTCACCCAGATGGAGCTGTATGTGGCCTACAAAGACTACGAATGGATGATGAACCTGGTGGAGGAGATGGTAGAGACCATTGCCATAGCCCTTACCGGCAGCACCAATGTACAGGTGGGTGACAACCTGATCGACTTCAAACGCCCGTGGCAGCGGTTTACCATGGCCGAGGCCATCCGTCATTTCACCGGAACCGACATCACCGGGATGGATGAGATGCAACTGCGCACTGCAGCAGCCGCATTGCATGTAGAGGTGACCCCTTCGATGGGGAAAGGGAAAATTATTGATGAAATTTTCGGTGAGCATTGTGAGGGGAAGCTGATCCAGCCCACCTTCATCACCGATTATCCCGTGGAGATGTCGCCGCTTGCAAAAAAACACCGCAGTGAGGAAGGCCTCGTCGAGCGATTCGAAGCGATCTGCAACGGCAAGGAGATCTGCAATGCCTTCAGTGAACTCAACGACCCGATCGACCAGCGCGAACGTTTTGAACTGCAGATGGAACTGGGTCGCCGGGGCGACGATGAAGCGATGGTGCTTGATGAGGATTTCCTCAGGGCACTGGAGTATGGGATGCCTCCTACTGCCGGACTGGGTATTGGCATCGACCGGCTCACCATGATCATGACCAACTCCCACAGCATCCAGGATGTACTGCTGTTTCCGCAGATGCGGCCCGAAAAGCCACTGCAGACTGAGGCTCCTTCAGAAGGATAACTGGCATTAAATTTGACAAATACAGACCCGCTCATCAAAAACAAAAACATAAACCTATGAAAACAAAGCAATTTTTCAGAATCATCACCCTTGCCGTCGCCGCGCTGATTTTCGGCCTGACCCGCGCAGGAGCCCAAACCATTGAAGAAGCCAATGAACTTTACAATCAGGCACGCCCCCTGATAGATTCAGCAGACTTTAAAGGTGCCATCGGTAAGCTTGAAGCCTCTTTGCAGATTTGCGACACATTGGGTGAACCAGCGGCTGAATTAAAAAAACTGATTACAGACGTACTTCCTCAGGTCCATCTCAATTATGCTTCTTACCTGTTTACCCAAAACCTTCTAGAGGAGTCTATCAAAGTCTATCAGATAAGTTTGGATGAAGCCAGAAAGTACAGCAACAAAGAGGTTGAAGAAAAATCCATTACCTCTCTTGCTCAATTGTTCCTGAAAACCGGAAACGACCTGTACAAGGAAAAGAACTACGCACCTGCCATCCTTCAGCTTAAAAAATCGCTGGAATATGATGCCGAAAACACGGCCACCATGTTACTGATTGCTGAAAGTTACCGCAGGCTCGACAGCCTCCAGGAGATGCTTGTATGGTACCGGACCACTATCGAAAAAGCCGGAAAGAACGACAAGAACGCTCCCAAGGCCTCTGAACGGATTATGGGGCATTATATGACCACCGGAGCCAAGTTGCTGAACTCAAAGAATACTGCAGAAGGGTTGATTTACCTTGATTCTGCTGCAGCCATCGGACAAACCGGTGATCTGATGTATTATTATGCCGTAGCTTACAATTCCCAGCAGAAATACGATCAGGCCATTGCAGCAGCAGAAAAAGCCATCGCCCTTGACGGAAACAACAAGGAAAATGTGGCTAAATACAACTTCGAGATTGGCACAGCCTGGTACGGCAAAAAGGATAATGCCAAAGCCTGCGAATTCTACAAACTGGCCAACTTTGGCAGAACCGCCCTCCGGGCTGAACCGATGCTGAAGAGCCTGAAGTGCAAGTAGTGTATTTACCGGTCACTGCCATTGCCTTCGGGCCCGGGTGCCCGAAGACTGTAAACTCTGACTGAACCCCTTTCGAGCAACAGCGTATCAAGATTTTCAGACACAGCCGCAAGAGACTCCACCTTGCGGCTGTCTGTATATAGATACCTTGCGCCATTCCGGATCATGCTGTCCATAGCAATACGGTCTATAGAGTCATTTCTGAAAGTCCATCCTTTCTTGTCAAAGAAATAGAGGTAGATGTGATTGGAAACATCGCTGCCTGCCACCACCAGGGCGTCATCGGGAACTGCATTCCGCAGGTCATCGCGGTATTCGAGAAGATCTTTATTCATCCCCGGTGATTGCGGATTCCATCTGCCAAGCATCCGTATCTGGGCAGTAACCGGAACTATCAGCATACAAAACAGGACCACCCATTTGGCACCCGCCGGCCATGACAGGTTAAGTTGTGCTGCTCCGAAGGCAACCACCAGGAAAATAAAGGGCAAAAAGGGCATAAAATAGTAGTCGTGGCTGATGCCGATCAGATTGATTTCATAGAGGATATACCCAACAAGTGAAAACCAGGTTGCTGCCAGCGGCAGAAACCGGAAATCAACCCTATACTTTTTGCGGAGCGCGAAGATCATTCCCGCCAGAAAAAGGGGAAGCGCGGCATAATTCAACAGCAGTTCAGGAAAAACCGAAATCAGATTAAACCGGATATATTCCAGTATCTCGCCTGCCGGTACATCACTTTTTGTGATACCGGACAACAAGCCATGGTTATCCCAGGATTGAATCACCCAGGCATACCAAGCCACCGGCATCAGAATAAAAGAAAAGTACCAGGATGGCGTGATATCCTTCTCAGCCCTTTGTTTGAAGAAAATTTCCTTCAGAACAAAATGGCAGATCGGAATCATAAAGTAGAGGATGAAGGGCAGCTTTTGCAGGGCTGCCAGTCCCAGCAAAAATCCACTGACAATGAAACAAGCGATCCCTTTTCTCTTCAAAGCCAGATAAAAAAGTGTCAATCCCCATATACCAAGACAGAGGGCAAATATATCAGGCATAGGGTTGATGGAATAATACCAGAAGCTGGGTGAGTATGCAAAAGCCCATGCCCCCACCAGAGATATCCATGGACGGTTCGTGAGTGTCATCAGCAGGGCAAAGATCCCGAGAATGGAGAGCAAGCTGAATATCAGCATACATACCCTTGTAACAAGGATGCTTTGCCCGAACAGATGGTAGGCTGCTGCAATAAGCCATTGCATAAGAGGAAACTCCCACCTGGCAACTCCGCTTCCTGATCCCCTGCTATGCTGCCTGGGATTCAGGATGTTCATGTCTTCCTCATAGAAATTATCGATGTTCTGCTGCGTCTGGGTCTGACGCCAGACGTGGTAGCTCATCAGTTCCTTGCCCAGATGCGGGAGATGCTGCAGCGTAAAGGTGCCGACCAGAATCAGCAACAAAAACAAAACAGGGTTGGGAACGGTTTTAATAGGATTCATCGTAACGCCAAAAATAATCATTATTCATGTTACAAATCTTTATCTTTGACCTTTCAAAAACAACCCAATCTGTTATGATGCGATTTCTGATAACTCCGTTTTTTATGGCATTGCTGATAAACTCTTCGCTGCCGGCTGCAGCGCAAAAACAGTTCAATCCTCCGGGAACCCCTTTCCGCCCCTATGTATTCACATGGCATGGAAATGCCATCACTGACGGGTACCAGTGGCTGGAGGACAAGAACACCCCCGAAGTTGTTGCATGGACGAAGGCACAGCATGATGCTACCGACAAATACTTCGAAGCCGTCTACAAACACATTCCCGGATTGCGGGAAGAGCTGACTGCCTACATCGACAGGGATATCCGCAGTGCCATCAGGCCTGTTGCCGACAGGCAGTTTTTTACCATGAAAAAGAAAGGGGACAAGCAGGCAAAGCTTTACACCATTCTCAAAGGGAAGGAGTTAATGATTTTTGATCCGGTGAAGATCGATCCGGAGGGGAAAGCCTCCATCAACGGCATCACTTATACCCGCCTTGGGGACAAAGCTGCCATATCTGTACAATTTTCAGGAAAAGAGATCAATACCGTGTACATCATCGATACCAAAACAGGAAAAGAAGTTGCAAAACCCATCGAGGGGCTGCGTGGTTTTTCGTGGTGCCGTGATGAACAATATGCCTATATCACCGTGGGTACCAAGGAGATGCTTGAAAAGCAGGTCCCACTGCAGACATGGCTGCATAAAATCGGCGACGACCGAAAGAACGATAAATTCCTGATTGCGCCTGCGGATGCCAAGAACTCTGCCGGCTATTGGGATGAGACCTACAGCGATGTGACCTTTATCAGCGAAGGGGATTTCTATTCCAACACCCTTAAGATCCTCAGACCCGGACAGAAGGATCCTGTTCTGATGTACAGCTCTGAGAAATTCAAAGCCAACCCCGAAGCCATCAGCAACAGGATCTGGATCATGACCAACCATGAAGCCCCCAATTTCAGGCTGATGACTGCTGATGTAAGCAAGCCGGAATTTGAACACTGGCAGGACTTTTACCCTGAAAAGGAGACCGTTCTGAAAGACTATGCTGTGGCAGAAAAGTATGTGTTTATCGTTGATCAGAAAGATGTGATGCGCCGGCTCTTCCGCTACGATATGGCAGGCAAGCTATTGGGAGAAGTACAGTTACCCGAACTTGGAAATATCTCGTCGGTGACCTACTACCGCGACTCGAAGCTTTTACTGGTCAGCATTTCCACTTTTTTTGCCCCGGCAAAGGTTTATAAACTGGATGAAGAAACCCTGCAATGGACCATCTACTATGAGGAGCCCAGCCCTATTGACACAAAGGATCTGGAGGCCAAAGTAGTGTTTTATCCCTCGAAAGACGGCACCAAGGTACCTATGTTCATCCTGCACAAAAAGGGGATCCGGCTCGATGGCACCAATCCCACCCTGCTTTACGGATATGGTGGATTCAACATTGGGATTTCGGTGTCTTATGCAGGAACCACTGCTTCTTTTATCAAGCGGGGTGGGGTATATGCCATAGCCGGCATCAGGGGTGGGGATGAGTATGGTGAGCAATGGCACCTTGACGGGATGATGTACAACAAGCAGAACACTTTCGACGATTTCATCGCTGCGGCGGAGTACCTCATTGCCGAGAAATACACACAGCGCGACAAACTGGCCATCAGAGGAGGCAGCAACGGAGGCCTCCTGATCGGTGCCGTGATCACCCAACGCCCCGACCTGTTCAAAGCCGCTGTATGTCAGGTACCCCTGCTCGATATGATCCGTTACCATAAATTCCTGATTGCCCGCTACTGGATCCCTGAATATGGCGATGCCGAAACCAACGAAGCCGACTTCAGCAACATTCTCACCTATTCACCGCTCCATAATATCCGTCAGGGGATCAACCACCCCACCACGCTGGTGGTTGCCGGAGAAAACGACACCCGCGTCGATCCGCTCCATGCCAAGAAATTCGTGGGTGCATTGCAGAACAACCCGGGGCAGATCAACCCCATCATGCTGCACATGGATTTTGACAGTGGTCACGGATCGGGAAAATCGACCGCCCAGCAGGTGGATGAGCTCCAGTTTGTGATGGAGTTTTATATGAATGAACTGGGCATGCAATAAAATTTGAAAACCGTCGCTATAAACCGTGTATCTTTGTGAAAAAGGTTGCTGCAAACACCGGAGGGTATTTTTACGTATAAACATGGATATGAAGAAAGGTATTGCAGCATTGCTCCTGATCTGGCCGCTTCTGTGTGGTAGTCTTTATGCTACCCACAACAGGGCGGGTGAGATTACCTACCGGCATCTGGGAGGCTATACCTATGAGATCACTGTACTTACCTATACCTTCACCCCCAGCCTGGCAAACCGGGATTCCCTCAAGGTGAGCTGGGGTGACGGTTCGCCTCTTGAAACCGTTTTCATCGACAAAAAAATTTTTCTTCCCAACAATGTAAGGTACAACACCTATGTAGGCAACCATACCTATCCGGGTGCAGGAACCTACATCATTTCCATGGAAGATCCGAACCGGAACGGAGGGGTAGTGAATATTCCCAATTCGGTGAATGTTCCGTTTTATATAGAATCGAAGCTGATCATCAACCCTTTCATCGGGCCAAATTCTTCCCCTGTTTTACTGGCTCCTCCCATTGATAACGCCTGCCTGGGGTATCCCTTCATGCACAATCCCACTGCCAACGATCCCGACGGCGACAGCCTTTCCTACAAGCTTATCGTATGCAAAGGGGAAAACGGCAAAGACATCGGCAATTATACCTTTCCCGGGGCATCTGCATACCTGGGAATCAATCCTGTCACCGGTGACTTTTTATGGGATGCCCCCCAGCTGATTGGTGAGTTCAACTTTGCCCTGCTGATTGAAGAATGGCGGTATGGTGTTGAAATCGGCTATGTTATCAGGGATATGCAGGTGTATGTGGCTTCATGCAACAACAAACCTCCTGTGATTTCTGCCCCCAAGGATACCTGTGTGGTTGTCGGGACAACCCTGACATTCGTCGTTTCGGCCACCGATCCCAACAACGAAGCCATTACCCTTTCGGCCGAGGGGGGGCCGTTCAATCTCAACCCTTCGCCAGCCACTTTCCCTGATGTTACTTCCATCGGATCGGTTTCGGGAACCTTTAACTGGACCCCTGCCTGTAATGCGGTGCGCAAGCAACCCTATCTGGTAACTTTCAAAGCCCAGGACCCGGGTATTCCGGTTAACCTCTTCGACCTTGAATCGATGTTTATAACCGTAATTGCTCCGGCCCCGGAAACCCTCCAGGTAAATCCGGTTGGGTTCAGTATGGTGGTCGACTGGAGTGCAAGCCCGTGCAGCGGGGCGTCCGGCTATTCGGTGTACCGGAAAATCGGGCCTTCCAATTTTGTTCCCGGGCCCTGTATAACGGGGATACCTGCCTGGACAGGATATAAAAAGATCGCCACGGTCACCGGCCTGAATAACACGATATTTATCGACGACAATAACGGGAAGGGGCTGGTACATGGCCTCAACTACTGTTACCGTATTGTCGCAGACTTCCCCGACGGGGCACAAAGCCTTGCCTCCGATGAAGCATGCAGCCAGCTGAAACGGGATGTGCCGGTGATCACCCATGTGTCTGTTACCCGCACCGATGACACCGTTGGAATGATGCTGGTAGACTGGGTGCAACCCATCGAAATTGATACCGTGATTGCACCGGGGCCTTACAAGTACCACATCTACCGGGCGGTTGGCACAGGCACCAATTTCCAGCTCATCGATTCCCTCCCAGCCCTCACCGACACCTCCTATACCGATCAGAACCTGAACACGGTTGACACAGGTTACACGTACCGGATCGCCCTGCTCAACGATGAACCCGGAAACCGGTTTATCGTTGGATACTCCTCCTCCGCCTCCTCCGTATTCATTGCCACACAGCCTCAGGACAAGCAAATGGTACTGGCCTGGAGCCCTTTAACTCCCTGGGAGAATTACCTGTACACTATTTACCGGCGAAATCCGGTAACCCTGCTGTACGACTCCCTCACCTCCACTACGGAGCTGAGCTACACCGATCACGGGCTTAACAATGGCACTGATTACTGCTACAAGGTGATGAGTACCGGCACCTACGGAGCCCCGAACATCACCGATCCCCTTCTGAACTGGTCACAGACTGCCTGCAATGCTCCGGTTGACAATATAGGTCCCTGCCCGCCCGACTTCATGGTGGAAACCGACTGCCTTGAGAATTCGGTCAGGTGGGGAAGACCCCCCGCAGACTGCGGGGCAGATATTGCCGGATACGAGGTCTGGTATGCACCGGATCCGGATGCCGATTTCGTACTGATTTATACCGCCGTCTCGCCCAACGACACCTTATATCTGCATGCCATGCAACCGGCATCTGTTGTGGGCTGCTACAAAATACGGGGGATCGATACAGTGGGTAACAAAGGGGAATTTTCAGCTATGTACTGTATGGACAGCGAACATTGTATCATATACAGAATTCCCAATGTATTCACCCCCAATGGTGACGGCTTCAATGATAAACTTACCCCTTTCCCCTATGCCTCGGTAGAAAAAATCAAGCTGCGGATCATGAACCGGTGGGGAGCGGAGGTGTTTCAGACTGAAAACCCGGATATCCTGTGGGACGGCACCCACCAGCAAACCGGACAACCTGTTTCGGCGGGTGTATATTATTATGTATGTGAAGTTTTGTTTACCTCCCTTAAAGGCACCCGATCGCTGTCACTGAATGGGATCGTACATGTGTTGTACTGATGAATTGGCGGAAAATTGGTATCTTGCGCCCCTGAACCAATCCATTGAATCAGTATGTTTACCGGAATCGTAGAAAGAACTGCCCGTGTGGCAGAAATAGTGCGTGATAAGGGGAATATCCATTTTACGCTGGAAACCGACATCGCCCATGAGCTTAAAGTGGATCAGAGCATGTCGCACGACGGGGTATGCCTCACCATTGTAAAGGTAATGCCGGAAAAGAACCGGTATGTGGTGACCGCCATTGATGAGACTTTACAAAAAACCAACCTGGGCACGTGGGAGACGGAAACGGAGGTGAACCTTGAGCGGAGCATGCTCATGGGGGAGAGATTTGACGGCCATATTGTACAGGGTCACGTTGACCAGACCGCAGTATGCACTGCCGTGGAGGAGACCGATGGGAGCTGGAAATTCACCTTCCGGTACGACCAGAAAGGGGGGAACATTACCGTTGAAAAAGGTTCCATATCTGTTAACGGGGTGAGTCTCACAGTAGTGGATTCCCTGCCCGGCCATTTTTCCGTTGCCATCATCCCCTACACCTATCAGGTTACCAACTTTCATAATTTCAGGAAGGGAACGGTGGTAAACATCGAGTTTGATGTTTTCGGGAAATATGTGGCCCGGCTCCTGGAGCAGTACATGGAAGCCCGTAAATAGGGCAGCTCCCGACCGGTTTTTGTATGAAACTTATTCTGGCCCCGCTGCAGGGTGTTACCGACTACCATTTCAGAAACAGCTGGAGCCGTTTCTTTGGCGGAATTGACGAAATGGTTGCCCCTTTCATCCCTGCGGTTTCAGGAAGCAGGGTGAAGCCGGTTCATGTACGCGATGTGCTGCCTGAACACAATGCTCCGGACCTACACCTTATACCACAGGTGCTTGCGAATGAATCCGGAGGGATGATGTTACTGGCCCGGGAGTTCGTACGCCTGGGCTATACAGAGATGAACTGGAACCTGGGGTGCCCGTCAGCTGTGGTAAGCCGCCATGGAAGGGGGTGCGGATTGATGCCAAAACCCATGGTAGTTCAAAGCATACTTCGTGAGATCATGGACGACCTGCCACTGAAGCTTTCGGTGAAGCTCCGCTCAGGAATGTACAGCACCGCTGAATTGCCGGAGATGTTACGCGTGCTCAATGATTTTCCGCTCAGTTGCATCATCCATCACCCCAGACTCGGGGTACAGATGTACGAAGGGGCACCCGATCCCGCAAGTTTCGCCGTAACCCTCTCCATGTCAAAACATCCGGTGGTATATAACGGGGATATCCTTACCCCAAAAGACCTGTTGGAGCTGAAGCATAAATTTCCGGAGGTGGATCAATGGATGCTGGGGCGCGGGGTTTTGAAGAACCCTTTGCTGCCCGAATTGATCCGGGGCAGGACCAGCGGTTCGGATTCAGAAAATATCAATCGCATCCGGCAATTTTACCATCACCTTGAGGACAGCCTGCTGGCACAGGGAATTACTCCTCACAGACTCTCTTCAAGGCTGAAGGAATACTGGCGCTATTTCTCATACTGGTTCGCCGATCCCCCAAAAATTTGGTATGCCATCAGCCGGACCACCAGCTATGAATCGCTGAAACAGGATGCCGGTGATATTTTAGCCCATGGCCGGTGGGCCATTGACAAAGAATAGTGGTCTCCTTACCAATATTACTCAGATAATATTAAAATCTGCATGGTATTTTATTCCAGTCCAAAGTGGTGAATAATTTTGAGGGATAAAAGGGCTGCCGCTGCAAGATTCAGACAGAAAAAACCGTTATTTTTGCAACATCAGAATAACGTTATGAACCGACCCTCATCCAAATTATCTGCCAGAAGTCTTTTTGCCATCCTGCTCCTTTGCATGGTATTGCTCGCATCCTGCAGCTCATCCAATAAAACCCAAAGGGTAATGCGTAAGAAATGTGACTGTCCGAAGTGGGTCTCCACTGAAATTCAACAGACACCGGAGGTTCATGCCTAAAAGAACCGTACGGCTGGAATCGTTGCTGCCCGAAGGGGCATTTGCCTGGATTCTGCCAATGCTGACGAACAGCAAGGTTGCCCTAAAACTTACTGCCAGGCGGGGGCAGCGATTGGGTGCCTATCAGCGTGATCGTTCGGGCCACCAAACCATTCTCATAAACATACTTCAGGATCCTTACTCACTGTTCATTACATTTTTACATGAGATTGCCCATATGCAGGTCCGTAACTTTTGCAAAGGGAGGCCGCAGCCCCATGGACCGGAATGGAAGCAGGCATTCAGCCGGTTGCTGATGGAAGCCTCAGCATTACCCTCCCTGCCCGATGACATCAGGGGTCTGATGCGGCAGATGGCAAAGTCTCCCAAAAGCCGGCAGTTTTCCACTGTAGCAGCAGGTCAGGTGTTAATCCGGTACAGCCTGCATCCCGGTCATGAAGTGCTGTTGTGCGATCTGCCGGAAGGAGCCAGGTTTCAGACCCCTGACGGAAAGACATATGTAAAGGGGGAACGGATCCGGACCCGTTACAAATGTCAGAAGGACGGTACCTCTTCGTGGTGGCTGATCGGTGGGTCAGTTCCTGTGAAACGTGTAGCATAGAAATTCGCCAGGACCATGATGGTTAACCCAGGTCATTTCTTTGTAGCTGACAATCATTACCTTTCTTTCTGATATCAACAATATATGGTATTTTTGCAGCCGTAGTAACCCAATAAAATCAAGCGACCCTCTGTATGAAGTCTCATAATTACTGCATCATCATGGCCGGAGGGGTTGGTGTAAGGTTCTGGCCACTCAGCACCACCGACCAGCCCAAACAGTTTATCGATATCCTGGGGACCGGACAAACCCTGATCCAGATGACCTGGAACCGGTTCAGAAAAATTATCCCTGCCGAAAATATTTACATTGTTACAAACTTTCAGTACAGGGAGCTGGTACTGCAGCAAATCCCGGAAATTTCGGAAGAACAGGTGCTTTGTGAACCTGCCCGCAGAAATACGGCACCCTGTATTGCCTATGCCAGTTATAAAATCTGTCAGCAGGATCCCGAAGCAAACTTTGTTGTGGCTCCCAGTGACCACATCATTCTTCAGGAGGAGAACTTCCTTTCAGTAATCAGGAAAGCACTGGAAGTTTCAGCCCGCAGCCCTTACCTCTTTACCCTGGGAATTCGTCCGAACCGCCCGGATACCGGTTATGGTTATATTCAATTCAATGAAAATCATGTATTTGAAGGAATTCCTGAAATTCGTAAGGTAAAGACTTTCACTGAAAAGCCCGTGCTTGAGATGGCAGAAACTTTCCTCCGGAGTGGTGATTTTCTGTGGAACTCCGGTATTTTTATCTGGAGTGCCCAATCGATCCTGGAGGCCTTTGACCGTCATTTGCCTGAGATTTCCAGCCTCTTCCGGGAAGGAAACAACTCCTACAACACCCCTGATGAACCTGAATTCATCAGAGAGGCTTACGGGGTGTGTACCAATATCTCCATCGACTACGGGGTAATGGAAAAAGCGGATAATGTGCTTGTATATATGGCCGATTTTGGCTGGTCGGATCTGGGTACCTGGGGCTCTCTGTATGAGCAGCTTCCGAGGAATGAGCACCAGAATGCGATTGTATCTTCCAATGTGATCATGTACGATTGTGCCAATTGCATTGTAAACCTTCCGGAAGGGAAACTGGCTGTGATCCAGAAACTGGACGGGTATATTGTGGTTGAAAGCAACGATATGCTGCTGATATGCAGAAAGGAAGATGAACAGGACATCAGGTTATTTGTTAATGATGTGAAGTCCCTGAAAGGAGATCAATACATTTAAAATCATTAAATACCAATAATTTATTAATCGAATGGATATGAAAAAACTACTCATTGCAATTGCGCTGTTTTCCTTTCTGTCGCCTGCAAGGTCTGATGAGGGGATGTGGCTGCCCCTGCTGGTACAGCGGTTAAATTATGCTGACATGCAGAAGATGGGGCTGAAGCTGACGGCAGAAGAGATTTACTCGGTAAACACCTCCTCGCTGAAGGATGCCATTGTAATTTTTGGCAGAGGGTGTACCGGTGAGATCGTCTCCGGTGAAGGGCTGCTTCTTACCAATCATCATTGCGGGTATGGATCCATTCAGAGTTTGAGCACCACTACCAATGATTACCTTACGGACGGATTCTGGGCTATGAGCAGGGCTGAGGAACTTCCCAATCCGGGCCTTACAGTCCGGTTTCTGCAGCGTATTGAGGATGTTACCGCCCGTGTGATGGCAGCTGCGAAAGAGGCCAAAGACGAAGCAGGAAGGCAAAAGATCATCGGGGAGATTGCTGCAAAAATCGGCAAGGAGAGTGTGGAAGGAACCCAATTCGAAGGGGTTGTGCGGGAGTTTTTTGATGGCAATGCCTATTACCTATTTGTGTACGAAGTCTATTCGGATGTACGCCTGGTAGGTGCCCCGCCTTCATCCATCGGAAAGTTTGGTGCTGACACCGACAACTGGATGTGGCCCCGCCACACCGGAGATTTCTCAATCTTCCGTGTGTACACCGGCCCTGATGGCAAACCAGCCCCTTATTCCAAAGAAAACATCCCCCTGAAGCCCAAACATTACCTGCCTGTTTCCATCGGAGGGGTGCATGAAGGGGATTTTTCCATGATCATGGGTTATCCGGGCAATACCGACCGCTATCTCACCTCCTTCGGCATTGATCTCAACCTTAATTCCACCTATCCCACACGTATCGAGATCCGCAGGAAGAAACTCGATATCATGATGGAGGATATGCAGGCAGATGCTGCGGTACGCATCAAATATTCATCAAAATATGCCGGTGTTGCCAACTACTGGAAAAACTTCATCGGGATGAGTAAAGCCCTGAAGAAGCTGAAAGTGGCAGACCGCAAGCGTGAACTTGAAAACCGGATGGCTGCCTGGATCAATACCTCTTTGGAGCGTAAGAATAAATACGGAACGGTACTGCAGGAACTTGAACAGGCTTACAAAGACATGGCATCCTATAACGTGGCGCGCTTTTACTACATCGAAGCCTTCATGTCGGGGAGTGAACTGCTGGCATTTTCAACCGCTTTCAAGTCGTGGGTAAGTTACCTCAAAGGGAGCGATGTGAGTGCCGAGAAAACTGAAGCCAACATCAAAAGACTGGAACCCAGGATCAATGCTTTGTTCAAAGACCTGAACCTGCCCACTGATCAGAAGATGCTGGCTGCTATGCTGGAGATGTACTACAAAAATGTACCGGTGGAACAGCAACCTGAAATGCTGCGAAAACTCGGCGACAAGTACAAAGGAGATTTCACCAGGTATGCAGCTAAAACCTTTAAAAAGAGCATCTTCACCTGTCCTGAAAAAATCATGGCTGCCCTCCGGAAAGGAGATCCGTCGGTTTTCGAGAAAGACCCCCTGTATCAGCTGGCCGATGCATTTTTAAAGAGCTATGAACCCCTGCAGAAAAGGATGGAAGAGATCAATCTATCCCTTTCGGAAAACAAACGGTTGTTCATGGAGGCCCTTATGGAGATGGAAAATGACAAGACCTTCTACCCGAACGCCAACTCAACCATGAGGCTCACCTATGGTACCGTTAAAGGATACAGCCCGGCCGATGCCGTGGAATATCTTTACATGACCACTATGGATGGCATTATGGAGAAAGAAGATCCGAACAACTGGGAGTTTGTGGTTCCTGAGAAACTGAAAGAACTTTACAAAAAGAAGGATTTTGGTGCCTATGCTGCACCCAACGGCAAGATGCCGGTAGGATTCCTTACCAACCATGACATTACAGGCGGAAACAGCGGAAGCCCCGTCATCAACGGCAACGGAGAACTTATCGGACTGGCATTTGACGGGAACTGGGAGGCCATGAGCGGTGATATTCATTTCGAAGATGAACTCCAGCGTACCATCAGCGTAGATATCAGGTATGTGCTGTTCATTATCGAAAAGTACGGCAATGCAGGCCATCTCATCAAAGAGATGACGATCACGGGACAAAAACGGGAGTATCCTGCCCGTTTGCAGCCCTCAGAAGTTACCGAATAGATTTTTTTGTTACACGCTGTTTTTCAGGCTGGTATACAATTTTGATTTGTATACCAGCTTTTTTTTATAAATTTCTTTCCTATTTTGATTTCTTTAAGGAAATATGTTGTAACTTTATGGCCAATTATTGGTATAATTAGTTTAACTAGTTTATTTTGAGTAATATTCAACAGGAGTAACAGGTATTAAATCCAACCATAAACCAAGCAAAACACTATGAAAAAACTATTTCCATTGTTGATGATTGCCGTCCTGGCAGTCCTGTTTGTAGTTACCGGGTGCCGGAAAGACGAACCGGATGTTCAGATCGACGGCATTGACGTAACCATTCCCAGGATTCTCCTGAAGGACGGAAAGATTACAATGTTTGTATCTGTTACCGACCTTAAGGGGAATGCCATTACCGACCTTGCCAAGGGTAACATTATGATTGAAACCATCAAAGACGGTCAGGTGACCAAAATCAGCGGGTTCAATCTGTATTCCTCCACCAGTACACCAACCCCGATTGCTGCAGCCCTGGCAATGGACTACTCGGGAAGTATGTATTATGACACTGCTTTTGTTCCGGCCATGGAAGCTGCCGTTAAGACCTTTATCGGTCTGAAGGGGCTCACCGACAAGCTGGAGATCATTAAATTCGACCATAACGTGTATGTGGTTCAGCCCTTTACCACAGACACCATTCTGCTGTATGCCGCCGTTGACAGTGTGATGTCGCTGGCCGGCAGCACCGCATTCTATCAGGCCTGCCTCGACGGGCTTGATGATGCAGCTGCCACCGTTTCCAGCACAACCGGTGTATTACCGGCTGTTCTGGGATTTACCGATGGTGTAAACAATCAGGCCCCGCTGAATCCGGACACGGTAATTACCAAGGCGCTGCAAATGCAGATTCCTGTATATACCCTTGGATTTGGCGGCCTCCCCACCTACCTTCCCGACACAGCAACCCTGCATCACATTGCTGATACCACAGGCGGAAGGTACTACTGGACTCCGAATCCCAACGATATCCAGCAGCTCTATCAGTATGTGAACGGCCAGCTTACCGGTGCCATGGTTGTAGGTTTCCCATGGGGCAGCAAAGCCAACGCCACCATACGTGTAACTGTGGTGTACAAGGGTTTTGTAGCTAAAGCACAAAAGATGATCTTCTATTAAAATTACTAATCAGGGAACTGCCTCATAAGCTTGACGGTACATGTACCAGAGCTTTTGAGGCAGTTTTTTTATGGTACGGCTATGGGGAATTATGGCAGCAGATGGATATGGATTTTGCTGACGGCAGTTATAATACATGGTACTGCAGCCGGTCAGGCAACAGGCACCGGCGAAGAGGCCCTCCGGATGATGAACGGATTGTATGCCAGGGAAGGCAAACCACCCATACAAGAGATGAGGGTGGAGAAAATCTGGATGTATGAATCCGACACGGCAATCATACTGTATACTCCCACGGAGGGTGCCGGATTTGTGCTTTTGTCCTTTCCGAACGGGAAGCCAGGACTTCTGGCATACGCAACAGAAGGCAGGCTTTCGGGTGAGGAGCTGCCTCCGGGGTTTCTGTGGCTGACCGATGCCTATCTGAAGGATTTCAGAACGGTTGCTGAAGGAAACAGCCTGATAACATCTGAAACACCTGATACTCCGGAAGAAGATACAAAAAGCACCCTGGAGGTATTCCCCTTACTTACCTCAACCTGGGATCAGCGATGCCTTTACAATGATTCGTGCCCTGCCGATGCCACTTCTCCCGCCTATTTCTGCGGAAGGGCTCCGGCGGGGTGTGTTGCCACCACGCTGGCGCAGATCATGAAATACCACAAATGGCCGCTGCAGGGAACGGGTGTGAAAAGCTATTACAGCATAAAATACGGAACTCTGAGTGCCAATTTCGGCGCCACCCAGTACCAGATCCAATCACTGCCTGATGCCATTTACACCCCTCATGCCGGCATAGCCCGGTTGCTGTATCATGCCGGGATTGCTTCACAGATGAACTTCGGTCCGCTGGCTTCAGGTACCGGCATTACCGATGCGCACAATGCCCTGGTTTCCTATTTCGGGTATAAAAACACTGCCCAGGTAGTAACAAAGAGCTCCTACACGGAAGCCACATGGAAAGCGCTGATGCGCAGTGAAATTGATGCGGGTCGACCGGTATTTTACAGTGGCATCGAGCAAACCGGCGGGGGTGGCCATGCCTGGGTGCTGGATGGTTACAGCGGCAACGACTTTTTTCATTGTAACTGGGGATGGAGCGGCATAGCAAACGGGTATTTCACCCTTGCCAATCTGAACCCGCTGGGAAGTGCCAATTATGTGAACTATCAGGAAGCAATCATAGGCATAGAACCTGCCGGAACTCCGCCGCTGGCATCCTTCAGTGCTTCCAAGTGTATACTTGAAAAGGGGGACAGTATCTCATTTGTAAACCTCTCCTCGGCAGGCTCTGTGAATTTTCAGTGGATTTTTCCGGGTGGAGTGCCAGCTTCGTGGCAGGGGGCTATTACACCAAAGGTGACTTACCCGTCGGGAGGGGTTTTCGATGTCATCCTGATTGCGGGTAACGGCCTCACCTACGATACCATGCACCGCATCGGGTATCTCAGGGTGCTGCCCATTGCCGGATTCAGCGCATCACGAACCGTCACAGAAGCCGGAGGCTCTGTTGATTTTTCCGATGCCACAGAAAGCAGTGTGCCGATGCAGGCCTGGGAGTGGCACTTTTTCGGGGGTCAACCCACCGTTTCAACCCAAAAGAACCCCACCGGCATTGTGTATCCACAGCCCGGGCAATATGCGGTGTTTCTGAAGGTGTCGGGTGGTAACCAATCGGATAGCCAAATGGTGCTGCAGTATATAACGGTACATCAGCAATGTGACACCCTGCTCGATTTTTTCATGCCCGGGTGGAATGTACAACCAGTAAACCAGCCGGCATTCCAGATGTACCAGGAAGATCTGGACGGGTTAACCCCTTACCACAGCACCTATATTACCTCGGGATGGCAATATTATACCGAAACCGGGGGTAACCAGTTCGTGAGTGCCACTTCATTGTTCACCTCACCCGGAACTGCAAACAACTGGTACATTTTCGGTCCGGTCACCCTTCCTTCAGGAGGGGCCCAGCTCAGCTGGAGGCATAAATTTCCCGATCATACCAAGCGGGACGGTTATGAAATCAAGGTAAGTACCACGGGGTACACCCATCAGTATTTTACCGGCAGCCCATTGTTCAGCCTGGCGGATAATGACCCCTATACCTTAGGTGACACCGTATGGCGCTGGAACTACCTGCAGATACCTTCTGCACCTTACGGAGGACAACCGTGCTGGATTGGCGTACACCATTATGCCACAAACATGTTTTACCTGGCTTTTGATGACTTCAGAATTACCTCGTGCAACGGCTTCCCGCTTACCGCAGATCTTTTTTCCTTCGACACGCTGATCGCCGCTGGTGACACAGTCCTCTTTTATGATTTCAGCACCGGGGATCCATTACAGGTTACATGGAGTTTCCCGGGGGGTGTTCTGCTTAATCCCGGGGCAAAGCATCCAATGGTGAAGTATCCCAACCCGGGCACCTTTGATGCAGGAATTACAGCGCAATACGGGTCAGGGTCCCAGAGCAAAACCTATCCCGGGTACATCCAGGTAAAACCTGCGGGCGTGCATACGGCTGTAGCAACCGCAAAAGAAGCAGGTGTATACCCCAACCCTGTCAGGGACCGCATCTGGTTGCAGGGTATCGCCGGCCCTACCCGGTTTATCATCACAGATCCGGGAGGCCGCATTTTGCTACAGGGAACCGTAAATCCTGATGAAAGTATCGGGCTTGAGCAAATTCCCCGGGGAGTAAGTTTTCTGCTGCTTCAGACGGAAAGCCAACATCATCCGGTATTTAAAATTGTGAAGCTGTAATCTCAGCAGCCCTTTGTAAAGAAGCGGTATCTTTGCCCCCGATTGAACCATTATGAAGAAAAAGTTCTATGTAGTGTGGGCGGGGAGAGAGTCCGGTATTTTTAATGACTGGGCGGCTTGCAAAGCTTCGGTAGAGGGTTTCGCCGGAGCTCAGTATATGGCATTTGACAATCTGGATGCGGCAAAAAAGGCTTTTTCATCCAATTACTGGCAATATGTGCAGAAAAAGGAGCCCAAAAAGGTATCTGCCTCCGGTTCAATCCCTTATCCTAAGGGGGAAGCTTTAACGGTGGATGCTGCCTGCAGTGGAAACCCCGGGGAAATGGAGTACCGTGGGGTATGGCTTTCGGGGAAGCAGGAATATTTCAGGATGGGACCCTATCCGGAAGGTACCGTAAATATCGGAGAGTTTCTTGCCATTGTACACGGCCTTGCCCTGATGCAGCGGGAGGGGCTCACGTGGCCCGTATATTCAGATTCAAAAACAGCCATGAAATGGGTGAAGGACCGGAAAGCTAACACAAAGCTGAAGCTCACGGACCACAACAGGATCCTTTTTGAATATCTCGAAAGGGCAGAGGAATGGTTGAAAACCCACACTTATGCCAATGTGGTAATGAAATGGGAAACAGCCCATTGGGGGGAAATCCCTGCAGACTATGGCAGAAAATAAGAGATCAGGGTGCTGTGGCTGCTACCCGCATTTGGAATAGCCGCAGGATGAGCAGGTCAGACAACCTTCGCTGTATTGCATGCTGTCTTCAGCTTTGCATTCGGGGCACTGTTCCTTTTGTGCCCTGGTGCCATCGGGGATAAATTTCTTCAGTGCCCTGACGATACCGTACTTCCAGTTATTGATGGAATCGGCTTCGAAGTGGAGTTTGGAGATGATATCCACGGCAAACTGCAGCGGCATCCCGTGGCGCAGGATCCCGGAGATCAGTTTTGCGTAATTCCAGTACTCCTTGTTGAAGGAGCGGGATAACCCCTCGATCGTGATGTTAAATCCGTCAAGGTCCTGGAACTGAAAATCGTACCTGGAGATCCCTTCGCTGTTTCTTGATTTGATGACCCAACCGCGCTCCACCCATCCGGGGATCCAGAAATGATCGGCATGACCCGTAAAGATTTCATAAGGCCTGCCATCCATTAGTCCGACCACAGCGATCCACTTTTCGTCGCGGTTGCTGAATCTGACGATCTCAGCCTCAAGTCTTCCAGGTCTTCTGGGAGCCCTTGTTTCACAGAAACTGCGTTCTTCCTTTTTGTCATTCATAGAGACCAGCACCCCTTCGCGGCTGCCGTCGCGGTACACTGTAACCCCTTTACACCCGCTTTCCCATGCAGTCATGTAGATTTCACCCACCAGTTCTTTGGTGGTGTATTCCGGTACATTCACGGTAACGCTGATGGAGTGGTCGACCCATTTTTGGACGGCTCCCTGCATTTTCACCTTGGCCACCCAGTCGATGTCGTTGGCAGTGGCCTGGTGATAGGGTGACAAAGCGATAATGGCATTGCGCTCCTCTTCGGGAAGTTTGATGGTAGCTTCCGGGTCGTAGCCATGATTTTTAAGCCAGAGGAAAAAACTGTGGTGGAATACCGGATACTCTTCCCATGAGTCTCCTTCGCCATCGGTAAAGGCAATGGTAACATTCTGGTCGTTGGGGTTTACCTTGCGGCGCCGTTTATACATCAGCTGGAATGCAGGTTCGATCCCCGAGGTAGTCTGGGTCATGAGGCTGGTGGTGCCGGTTGGGGCGATGGTAAGCAGGGCGATATTCCTCCGGCCATGTTTCAGCATCTCCCCCATCAGGGCAGGATCTTCGGCTGCAATCCTGCGGATCATCGGATTGTTGCTTTCCCTTTCGGCGTTAAAAATGGGGAAAGGGCCCCTTTCGGCGGCCATGGTAACCGAAGAGCGGTATGCTTCTATGGCCAGGGTTTTATGGATCTGTACCGTGAACTCGATGGCAGCCGGTGACCCGTAACGCATACCCAGTGCTGCAAGCATATCCCCTTCGGCGGTGATGCCCAGCCCTGTTCTGCGTCCTTCGAGCCCCTTCTTCCGTATATTGAGCCACAGATTGCGTTCAACCCGTTTCAGTTCCTCATCTTCCGGATCGTTCTCAATTTTCCTGAGAATTTTGTCTACTTTTTCGATCTCCAGGTCGACGATATCGTCCATTAGCCGCATGGCCTGATGCACATGCTCTTTGAAAAGCGGGAAATTGAAGGATGCTTTCTCTGTAAAGGGCTGATCCACATAGCTCAGCAGGTTTACAGCAACGAGCCTACAGCTGTCGTACGGGCACAGGGGGATTTCGCCACAAGGGTTGGTGGAGACGGTTCTGAAGCCCAGATCGGCATAGCTGTCGGGTACTGACTCACTGATAATGGTATCCCAGAAAAGGATTCCGGGTTCAGCCGATGTCCAGGCGTTGTTCACAATCTTCTCCCACAGTTTCCGTGCATCAATTGTTTTGGTATAGGTTGGATTCGGTGAATCAATAGGATATTGCTGAACGAAGGTGGTGTTGTTCTTCACAGCTTCCATGAACTCATGGGTGATTTTTACCGACACATTGGCACCGGTTACTTTCCCCTTTTCCATCTTTGCATCAATGAAATCACCGGCGTCCGGATGTTTGACGGATATGCTCAGCATCAGGGCACCCCGGCGACCGTCCTGCGCCACTTCGCGGGTAGAATTGGAAAACCTCTCCATAAAAGGGACGATACCTGTGGAGGTAAGTGCGCTGTTGAGCACAGGGCTTCCCTTGGGTCTGATATGGCTGAGGTCATGGCCCACACCTCCGCGGCGCTTCATCAGCTGCACCTGTTCCTGATCGGTTTTCATGATGGCGCCATAGGAATCAGAAGGCCCATCATGCCCGATTACAAAGCAGTTTGACAAGGATCCGGTCTGGAAGTTATTACCGATACCGGCCATAGGGCTCCCCTGCGGAACCACATACCGGAAGCCTTTGAGCAGATCAAAAACCTGCTCCTCACCCATCGGGTTCGGATAGGTGCTTTCGATACGGGCCAGCTCCTTTGCCAGTCTCCTGTGCATATCATCGGGTGTGCATTCAAAAAGCTCTCCGGCACTGTTCTTCAAGGCATATTTCGTAACCCAGACCTGGGCTGCAAGGTTATCTCCCTCAAAATACTCCATGGAAGCTTCGAAGGCCTCTTTATAGGTGTAGATCCTGTTATCATCTTCATCGTATAACCTCCTGGGAGCATGCTTCTCAGCTGACTGGCCGTTCTCCTGACGGGCAGGATGCAATGCCTCCTCAGAAGATGAGGCAGCTTTGGAAACCGGTTCAGGACGGGATCTGGTTTTCAGGGTTTCTAGCAATTTATGGTCTTTCTCCTGGCTTGTTGACACCTTTTCTGCCTGGCTAATCGAATTGACTTCCATCCGGTAATGAATATAAAATTTGAAAAAGAATAATTAACCCTAAGTTGTTGGTTTTTATGGCCTTAAGAAAAACCTTAAGTGGCTGGTTTTCCGAAAACGAAGATAGGTATAGCCCTTGCTGGCAGCAACACTTTTTTTTTAACAATCGGGAAGAGTTATTAACGATGCTGATTATCTGTGCCATACGAGCTTCTTCCCGAAGCCCAGACGGTTGTCAGTCATCTTAATATACTCACATTCAAGCACCCACAGGGTGGTTTTCACCAAAGCCGCCACCGGGAAGTTTTTCAGGTAGAGTGAAGACCAATTACCTGATTCTTCACCAAGGATCTTGCGTACTTTTCCGGATATCTGCACACCACGGATTCGCCCCGTAATCCTTGTTTCCAGCGCAATGGCTGCCGAAACCAGCGGATTTCCCGTCATCTCCAGTCCGTGCCGGGTGGTCTCATCAGAAGTAAAGACCAGGGAAGCCGTACCGGGGTCATAGGCGTAGAAACATGATGCACACCATGGAATGGCATTTTGTGAGACCGTAGCCAGCGTCATCACATGGTGCTCCATGATGAATTTCACCATCCGTTCATCGGGAAAAGGTCCGGGACATTCAATATAACGGTTCATAGTACGTTTTCAGCTCAAAGTAAGGGCGGATGTCATCAGTGATAAACTGATTATACCCTCCGGTGCAAAGATATGGCAGTATTCCCTATCTTTGCCGTTAATCATACAGCATCACCCTATGGACTCGGTACGACAACAAAAAGTGGCAAGGCAGATTCACAAGGAGCTTGGAGACCTGCTGCAGAGAGAGGGGAAAGGATATTGGGGGCAGAAGGTACTGGTGACAGTTACCCGGGTAAACATCACCCCTGATCTGCAGATCGCCAGGGTATACCTGAGTATATTCGGAGTAACCGACAAGAAGGAAATTGTTGCCCGGGCAAAGGAGCATGGACACGATATCCGTTTCCAGCTTGGAAAAGCCATGCGGCATCAACTCAGGGTAATCCCCCAGCTGGAATTTTTTGAAGATGATTCTCTTGATTATATCGATCACATAGACACCCTTCTGAACCACTGACCGATACAAAGCCCAATGCAGCTCCCCCTTTTCATTGCAAGGCGTTACCTGTTTTCACGCAAGAAGCATCATGCCATCAATCTGGTATCCGCCATATCTGCTGTAGGGATCATGGGCGGGAGCATTGCCTTCATTCTGGTGCTTTCGGTATTCAACGGATTTGAGCAGGTGGTGATTTCGCTGTTCAGTTCCTTTGAGCCCGACCTGAAGATCACAGCCGTTGAAGGGAAAACCTTCCGGCTATCTGATACTGAACAGAAAAGGATACGCGAAACCAAAGGAGTGGCAGTATATCAGGAGGTTGTGGAGGAGATGGCATTGCTCCGCTATAAGGAGAAACAGCATATTGCCCTTCTAAAGGGTGTTGAGGAAGGGTATACGCAGATGACTGGTATTGACACCATGATGTATGCCGGTGCCTTTCAGCTTAACGAACATGAGATTACCAGGGGTGTTCTTGGTGCCGGTGTTGCCTACAAACTGGGTATTCAGCTGGATGATTTTGAGCATCCGGTAGATGTGTTCCTTCCCGACAGAACTGCTTCTGTCGGTGATGTAGCATCTTCATTCAGCCACCTGCCCATCTATCCCGCCGGTATTTTCTCCATCCAGCAGGACATTGACAACAAATACGTTCTTGTGCCGGTTGGGTTCGTCAGAGACCTGATGCACTACGAATCGGAGGTGACCTCCATCGAGCTGGGGGTTGCAGACCAGGCCATGACCGGGCGTGTGAAAAGTTCCGTCAGGGAGATCCTCGGAGACCGGTACCGGATTCAGGATAAATTCGAACAGCAGGAACTCCTTTACAGAATCATCCATTCCGAGAAGTGGGCCATCTTTGCCATACTCGCTTTCATACTTTTGCTTGCCATCTTTAATGTGGTAGGATCCCTTACCCTGCTGATCCTGGAAAAGCGGAAAGATATTGCAGTGCTGCAGACCATGGGGGCTACAAACCGGACGATCCGGAAAATCTTCCTCCTCGAGGGGCTACAAATTTCATTCTGGGGCAACCTGGCGGGGTTGCTGATCGGAGGGCTGCTGGCCTTTGTACAGCAGCGTTTCGGGATTATTGGGATAGGGCAGGCAGATACCCTGGTCATTGACGCCTATCCGGTAAAGTTAAATCCTGCGGATTTTCTGCTGATCTTTGCCACCGTTACGGGAATTGGCCTGATCGCTTCATGGCTGCCCGTTCGCAGGCTTTCGAAACAATACATTGACACCAAACTATAGACCCCTGGCAGTGAATACCATCCGGCCGTTTTTTGCAGGAACCCGAACATACCTCATGATCGCGGGAATGGCACTGATGTGGGTTTTATTCAGCTGCGCCAATATCGTTTCGCCGGCAGGCGGGCCCAAAGACACAACCCCGCCGGCAGAACTGACTTCAGAACCCTTAAGGGAATCCGTTTCTTTTCAGGGAAAGTCCATAACCATCCGTTTCAATGAATACATCCAGGCGCCCACCCTGCAGCAGGAACTTCTGATATCGCCGCCTCTGGTGTACAAGCCTGTGATCAAAGTGCAGGGTAAGAGCCTGAAGATACAGTGGGATGATACCCTTCGTGAAAATATAACCTATACCTTTCAGTTCGGCAATGCCATTAAAGATATTACAGAGGGGAATGCCATCAGTGACATGCGCTTCTATTTCTCAACCGGTTCTTACCTTGATTCTTTATCCCTTGAAGGAAAGGTGTATAATGCCTGGGATGGAAAAACCGAGGAAAACCAGCTGGTAATGCTTTATCCTGAACGGGTGTCTGATACCATGATCTCCAGGACCCTTCCCCTGTATATCACCAAAACAGACAAGGATGGCCGGTACCATTTTTCGAAACTGGGGGCAGGCTCTTACCTGCTGGCAGCGGTTTCTGACCAGAATAACAATCTGATGTATGATCTTATCACGGAACCCTTTGCCTTTTACCCGGCTCCGGTCATTCCCCGATACCACGACACCGCAGCTACGAGTGACCCTGCAGATTCGGTACAAATTCCCACTAAAACCGCCTCTTCCGAATTTCAGTTACGCATGTACACCGGTACCGACAGCATTCAAAAGGTTATGTCGGTGGTAACCGACGGGACCTTCAAAGCCGTGATTGCATTTCGCTACCCTGTTGAAAAGCCGGAGGTTGAACTTCCTTTGCCTGAACCACAAAGCAACATCGTTTACCGCTGGAACCGAAACAGCGACACCCTCACCCTCTGGCTGAAGCAGGCCATCACGGACTCACTGAAGGTTAAAGTTACCGGCCTCAGGTATTCTGATTCGGTGCATATAGTTTTCCGGCAGGCTGTCGCGGGTGCAAGGGGGACCCAGAAACCACCCCGGGTTGCCATTGCCATGAACGTGGCCAGGGGTGGCAAGTATTCCCCGGCTGATACCCCGATGGTCATCTTTTCCCAGCCTCTTGCGAACTTTCAAAATGACAGGGCCTTGCTCATTTCAGCAGCCGACACCGTTCCACTCATATTTGAACCGATTGGTCCATATCCTTATCTTGCATACCGGATTACGAATCCGTTGCAGCAGGATTCGCTAAACAAAATACTGATGCCTGCAGGGATCCTCACAGGATGGGACGGATCGACCAACGATTCCGTTGACTGGGCATTTACCCTGCAGGGGCCTGACCAATACGGAAAACTCAACCTGACGGCTGAGCCGGAAACAGATTCGCTTTCGTATATTCTGGTCTATCTTCTGGATGACAGATCGGTGATCCTGGAGAAAAGGATGGTAAAACCCGGGAGTGAGGAGTTGTTCTTTCCGCTAAAGCCCGGAAATTACCGGCTGAAAGCTTCCATGGATGTCAACCTCAACGGTAGATGGGATACGGGCGACTTTTCAAAACGACAGCAACCTGAACCGGTCATCCTTATGGAAAAACCCATCCAGATCAAGGCAGGCTGGACAGAGGAGATGAAATGGAACCTGAACTTTAACCAATGACAATCAACACACTGGCCAAATGAGCAGAAAAATCATAGAGATCAACGGGATACAATGCGGAGCGGAACCTTTGTTTCTGATATCTGGTCCATGTGTAGTGGAAGATGAAAAGGTGATGTTCGAAACTGCCGAAAAGCTCAAAATCATTTCTGAACGGCTTTCTGTTCCGGTGATTTTCAAGTCTTCGTTCATGAAAGACAACCGCAGTTCGGCAGGGTATTACAACGGTCCGGGGATTGACAAAGGGCTTCAGATGCTTGCCAGGATCAGAGAAACCTATGGCTTTCCGCTGTTGTCGGACATCCATTATCCCGAGCATGTGCAACCGGCTGCGGAGGTGCTGGATGTGATCCAGATACCCGCCTACCTGGTGATGCAGACCCATCTTGTGCTCACTGCGGCAGCTTCCGGCAAGGCCATCAACCTGAAGCATGCGCAGTTCCTGGCACCGGCCAACATGCAGAAACCTGTTGCCAAGGTAGAGAGTACCGGCAACCAGAAGATACTGCTTACCGAAAGGGGGTATACCTTTGGTTACAACGACCTGGTAGTGGACCCCAGAAGCTTTTACCATCTTGCAGAAACCGGTTATCCTGTAATTTTTGATGTCACCCACTCCATCAGGAAATACGGGATTCCCAGTGCTGATCCTGACGGAGGTGCCAGAGAGTACCTCCCTGTACTGGCCCGGGCTGGTGTAGCCGCCGGCGTCGATGGCCTGTTCATCGAAACGCACCCCAATCCCCGCGAAGCCTTATGTGATGCTGCAAGTCAGCTTTGCATATATGATCTTGAAGAATTCCTCAAGCCATTACTTGAGATGCATGCCGTAAATATCAAATACAAATCATAAAGACATGGAACTTTATCTCGACTCTGCCAATATTGCTGAAATTGAAGAGGCAACTTCCCTTGGGATTATTGCCGGGCTCACCACAACCCCCACTTTCATGCACCGGGATGGTGTGACCGATATCGATCAGCTCATTCTGAAACTGGCCGGCATGGTGCCGGTGTTACAGGTAGAAGCACTCGGGGAGACTACCGATGAGATTATCCGCGAGGCCGAAAGACTTATCGCCATCGGCCTGGATCCTGCCCATACCGTTTTCAAGGTCCCGGTGTCGATGGAGGGCATCAAGGCCTGCAGAATCCTGATCAACAAAGGGTATCAGGTGAATATCCATCTGGTTTACACGTTACAGCAGGCCTATATGGCCCTTTCAGCCGGAGCCACCTATGTGTGTCCGCTGGTGGGGAGGTTACAGGACGAAGGGCATGATGCCCTTGGACTGATACGGCAGTGCGTGGAAGTGGTTGACCGTTACCGGTATCCCTCAAAGATCATGTTTTCATCGGTAAGAAATTCAGAACACGTCAGAAACGCCCTTAACCTGGGGGCACATTGCTGCACCATTCCCTGGAAGGTAATGCAACAGCTGTTCAGAAACCATTTCACCGACATCGGCACGCAGCAGTTTTTTGAGCACACCCGGCTGATGACACTGAAAGTCAGGCAGGTTATTTCCCCTATGGCAGCTGTGATTCCTGCAGATCAAACCATTCTGGATGCACTGATGATCATGACCCGGTCGAAATTCGGTGCCGTCAGCATTACCGATGAAACCGGAAACCTTAAAGGGATCTTCACCGACGGTGACCTGAGAAGGCTTCTGGAGCATGAAGGAGAACACATCCTTCACAAAAAGCTGTGCGAGCTTTCGCTTAAAATGCCGGTTTGTATTGACGCAGATGAGTCGCTCTACAATGCTTCGTTGTTGTTCAAAGCGAAGAAGATTGACAATATCGTTGTGACAGAGGAGGACAAGCCCATTGGCATTATGGACATACATGACCTTTTTAATACCTCACGGATATGAGTGTAACGGGTTTGG
The DNA here is from genome assembly GCA_022709695.1 of Bacteroidota bacterium. Classification (GTDB taxonomy): domain Bacteria; phylum Bacteroidota; class Bacteroidia; order Bacteroidales; family SKPS01; genus SKPS01. The sequence continues at coordinate 104,590 of JAKLII010000007.1, read as the reverse complement.
GCGGTTATCCCGGTGTTTTTGCAAAAGACCCTGAAGCGTTCAGGAACTCGTTGCGAAAGGTGAAAGCGCTGGTTTTCGATTGGGACGGTGTTTTCAACAAAGGGGAGAAAACCCAGGCCGGACACAGTGGTTTTTCAGAACCCGATTCCATGGGGGTAAACCTGCTGAGGTTTGCATTCTGGCTCAGGGATGGGGAAACGCTGCCGGTTGCCGCCATTATTTCCGGTGCGAGGAATGAGATGGCCGAATTGTATGCACGCAGGGAGCATTTCCACAGTGTGGTAACCGGTATCAAGCAGAAAGATCTGGCATTAAAAGCTCTTTGCACTACTTACCATATTGAACCTGAAGAAATTGCTTTCTTCTTTGACGATATCATTGATCTGGGGGCTGCAAAGCTGGCCGGAGTGAGAATTTTCTTTGCGCACCCCTCTGCCATGGCCACGCGGAAGTGGGTAGTAGCCAACGGGCTTTTTGACTATATGCCGGGCCATCAGGCCGGTGAGGGCGCCCTGCGTGAAACCTGCGAGATGATGTTGACTGAGATGGGGTTGTTTGATCAGGTGGTACAATACCGGATGGCGTTTTCGGGTGCTTACGAACGATATCTCCAGCTTCGTGATTCCGTGGCAACGGTGATGTAATATTTCGTTTTGGTTTTTCTTTTTTATCCCATAGGAATCTGCTACTTTTGCACCCGGATTCGATCCGGTAAAAACCCAATTAATTTCACTGAACCGAAACGGATAACAGCCGTAAGGCCTGTATTCCGGATTTTGGTTTTATATTCTGGGAAACTGCAGTAAAAGGTCATCAACTATATCAAATTTCGATGAAAATATCTCATATTGAACACATTGGCATTGCCGTCAGGAATCTTGCCGAGGCCATCAGGTATTATGAAGAGGTACTTGGGCTTACTTGTTACGCCATTGAGGAGGTGAAAGATCAACGTGTAAAAACGGCATTCTTCAAAGTAGGTCAGACGAAGATTGAACTGCTGGAGTCGACGGATCCTGAAGGCCCGGTGGGCAAGTTCATCGAAAAGAAAGGGGAAGGGATCCATCATCTGGCATTTGCCGTTGAAGGGATTGAAGAGAGCCTGTCTGTGGTACAGGAAAAAGGGATCGGCCTTATCGACAGCACACCGAGGCGGGGTGCCGAGGGGCTGGATATTGCCTTTCTGCATCCGAAATACACCTTTGGGGTGTTGACAGAATTCTGTGAGAACAGGAATAATCAATAACATCTATTACAGATATGGCAATTGAGGATAAAATAAAAACCCTGCTGGCGAAGCGCGAACTTGCCAAGCTGGGTGGCGGCATTTCCCGGATCGAATCGCAGCACAAGAAAGGGAAGCTTACGGCTCGTGAGCGTATTGATCTTCTGCTCGATGAAGGCAGTTTTGAGGAATTTGACATGTTTGTGACCCATCACAGCCACGATTTCGGGCTGGAGGATCAGCTGGTGCTTTCTGACGGTGTAGTAACCGGATACGGTACCATCGATGGCAGGCTGGTGTATATCTTTTCGCAGGACTTCACCGTTTTCGGAGGCTCTCTCTCTGAAGCCTATGCCCGCAAGATCTGTAAAGTGATGGACCAGGCCATGAAGGTAGGAGCCCCTGTGATTGGGCTCAACGACAGTGGCGGAGCACGTATCCAGGAAGGGGTAAAGAGCCTTGCCGGATATGCCGAGATCTTTCAGCGCAACATCAACGCTTCGGGTGTAATTCCACAGATATCGGCCATCTTCGGCCCGTGTGCCGGAGGTGCAGTATATTCACCGGCCCTTACCGACTTCATCTTCATGAGTGAACGGAACAGTTACATGTTTGTAACCGGTCCAAAGGTGGTAAAGACCGTTACGGGTGAGGTAGTTACGGTTGAGGAGCTTGGCGGGGCCCATGTGCATGCCAGCAAATCAGGGGTAAGCCATTTTATTTCCGAATCGGAAGAAGAGGGTTTGCTGATGATCAGAAAACTCCTTTCATACCTTCCTTCCAATAACCTTGAGGAGCCCCCCCTGACCCAGTGTACCGATCCCATTGACAGGCTTGAAGATGCGCTGAACCATATCATCCCTGCCGATCCAAACAAACCCTACGACGTGAAGGATGTGATCTTTGCCGTGGTGGATGAGAACGAATTCCTGGAGGTGCATAAGTACTATGCCAAAAACATCGTTACCGGGTTTGCCAAGTTCAACGGGATGCCGGTAGGGATTGTAGCCAACCAGCCCAACTATCTGGCAGGGGTTCTGGACATTGATGCATCCCGGAAAGCTGCCCGGTTTGTCAGATTCTGCGACGCATTCAACATTCCCCTTGTCACCATGGTGGATGTACCGGGATTCCTGCCCGGCACACAGCAGGAGTATGGCGGGATCATCCTGCATGGAGCGAAGCTGATGTTTGCCTACGGAGAAGCAACTGTTCCGAAAGTTACTGTAACCCTGCGTAAATCATATGGAGGAGCCCATGATGTGATGAGCAGCAAGCAGCTCAGGGGTGACATCAACTATGCATGGCCATCTGCTGAAATTGCCGTGATGGGGCCCAAAGGTGCCATTGAGATTTTACAGAGCCGGGAACTTGGCCTTATTGAGAATGAAGACGAAAAGAAACGTTTCATTGCCCAGAAGGAAAACGAATACAAGGAAAAATTTGCCAATCCCTATGAAGCGGCAAAATACGGGTATATTGACGATGTAATTGAACCCCGCAACACCCGTTTCAGGGTGATCAGGGCCCTTCAGGCACTCGCCACCAAGAAGGACACGAATCCTCCCCGCAAGCATTGCAATATTCCACTTTAATTGCTGAACCGGCCATGAATGTACTTTGGATATTATTGCAGATGAGCAATATAGGAAACGAAAACATCATCATTTCCGTGGTTGGGTATGTGATTGTTTTTGTAGCACTCTTCATTCTTGTCGGGATATTTCTTTCTATACCCAAATTTGTACAGATGGCTGCACTTCGCAGAATGAAGAAAAAAGGGATGGAAATACCGAAGGGGAACCCTGTTCCTGTTACCGGCGAGGAGAATGCGGCCATTGCCATGGCTGTACATCTGTTCCTGAATGAGATACATGATGATGAAAGCAATGTGATCACCATAAAAAAGGTATCCCGGTCCTATTCGCCATGGAGTTCGAAAATATACGGCCTTAATGGCACCCGGAGACGGTTATGGTAGTCGTACCTGATTGAAAAATCAGCACAGCTCAGGTAAAAAAATGATTTAATCAGCCCCCAGATAATCCAGCACCCATGAAGCAGTACAAGTTTATAATAAATGGAAACCAGTATGTTGTGGAAATCAAGGGTTTCAACAACAATCTGGCAGAACTTGAGGTCAACGGCACACCTTTCAAAGTTGAAGTTGAGCACCAGGTTACCCTCACCAAGACCCCAAAGATTTCGCGGCCGACGCCTAAGCCTGCGGCAGCTCCTGCAGCTCCGGTGTCAGGAAATGCCACCCCTGTATTGTCCCCTCTTCCCGGTACCATTCTGAAAATTAATGTCAAACTAGGTGATGCTGTTCAGAAAGGGGACAAATTATTTGTGATGGAGGCAATGAAGATGGAGAATAATATCCAGGCTGAAAAGGACGGCGTTGTGAAATCCATAAGGGTTGCTGTTGGTGACAATGTGTTGCAGGGCGCACTAATCATGGAAATGGAATAGAGGCATCCTCCACAGTTTATCATATTAACAGAAAAGGGAAGAATGAAACGACTACTGACCATCACTGGTGTGATTCTGCTGCTGGGAATGCTTTCATGGCTGTTCATGAGCAACGGGTTTGCGGACCGGGACCCTGCCAGCCAGGAAACAGAGATCACCGGAATACCCGACAGAGATGCTTTGACCCGGGGGAAATGGGTTGATCACAGCGACGGCTACCGTACCAAAAAAGATTCAAAAACCACCGTCCGCAGGTATAAAGTCCTTCAGTTCGAGCCTGACGGAAGTTTTACCCTGGATTCTGCGAAGCAGGCATATCAGGGTACCTGGGAAATACGGAACGACAGCCTGATCATGACCTTTATCAACCGGTCAAAAACCGCTCCCCTGCCCCCGAGGCTTCTGGTACAAACCGCTGACGGTGAAATTACTTCAGGATACGATTCCTATCATCGATACAGCACAACCATCTCTGGTATTCTTGTGTTTTTTGAATTTTCAGCATTCCCCAATGCCACGCTGCAGCATTTTATTATGATACTGGTGGGTCTGTTCTTCATCTTTCTGGCTATACGACACGACTATGAACCCCTGTTGCTTGTACCCATCGGTGTAGGTATTCTTATCGGGAACATCCCTTTCTTCCAGGTCGAAGGATTTGACCTGGAATTGGGGATCTATGAGCCAGGGAGTGTATTGAACATCCTGTATTTCGGGGTTAGATCGGGGATTTACCCCCCGCTGATCTTCCTGGGAATCGGGGCGATGACAGATTTTTCCTCGCTGATTTCAAATCCCAAACTGATGTTGCTGGGCGCCGCGGCCCAGCTGGGCATCTTTGCCACCTTTCTGGGTGCACTCTACCTGGGATTTGCGTCTCCCGAAGCAGCTGCCATCGGTATCATCGGAGGTGCCGACGGGCCTACTGCGATCTTTACAGCTTCCAAACTGGCGAATGGCCTGAACATCCTGGATTATACCGCTGCCGGAGATCCGATCTATGTTAAAAACCTTATCGGCCCCATTGCCATTGCTGCTTACTCCTACATGGCCCTTGTGCCGGTGATCCAGCCACCGATCATGAGACTGCTCACTTCAAAAAGGGAACGTCTGATCCGTATGAAGCCCCCAAGATCTGTTTCGAAGCTGGAAAAGATCCTGTTCCCGATCATCGGTTTGCTGCTTACTACCTTCATCGCGCCCAGCGCCCTGCCACTTCTGGGTATGCTCTTTTTTGGAAATTTGCTGAAAGAGAGCGGAGTGACCAATCGTCTGGCCGAAACAGCCCGTACTTCCATGATTGATATTGTGACCATTATTTTAGGTGTTACCGTGGGTGCTTCCACCCAGGCGGATGTTTTCCTCACCAAAGAGACCATCATGATTTTCATTCTCGGTGCTATCAGCTTCATGGTAGCCACTGCCGGTGGGGTACTTGTTGCCAAAGTAATGAACCTCTTCCTGTCGAAAGAGAACAAGGTAAATCCTTTGATCGGATCGGCCGGGGTATCGGCTGTTCCCGCCAGTGCCAGAGTGTCGCAGATGGAAGGGTTGCGCGAAGATCCCACGAATCACCTGCTGATGCATGCCATGGCACCCAATGTAGCCGGGGTTATCGGTTCAGCAGTGGCTGCAGGTATTCTGCTGGCTTATCTGCTGTAAAAGAAAACCGTTTACTGTCAGATCATCAGGGTCAGAGGGCTGCTTCCAGCTCCTCTGTCATTTCCAGGTTGTGGTACACCTGCTGTACATCATCATCATCCTCAAAAAGCTCAATCAGCTTCATCACCTTCTTGGCTTCTTCCACGCCAAGTTCCTTGGTGTCGTTGGGAACCCGTTCAAGGCGGGCACTCTCGGGCTCAATCTTCAACTCTTCAAGCTTTTTCATCATTGCGCCAAAATCTTCAAGCGCAGTAGTCACTGTGTAATATCCGCCATCGAGGTCAATATCCTGCGCTCCTGCTTCAATAAGCTCAAGTTCAAGGGTATCGGGGTCAAGCTGAGCCTGAGGAAATGTGAACATCCCTTTGCGCTCAAACAAAAAACTGAGGGAGCCGTTTTTGCCAAGCTCACCATTGTGTTTATTGAAGTATGACCTCACATTTGCTACTGTACGCTGCAGATTATCGGTGGTACATTCAAGGAATACGGCAATACCGTAAGGTGCATACCCTTCGTAGGTTACCTCCATCAGGGAGTTGGAATCCTTTTCCCCGGCTTTGCTGATACTTCGCTGGATATTGTCTTTCGGCATATTCACCCCTTTGGCATTGGCGATGGCGAGCCTGAGCCTGGGGTTGCTTTCGGGTTCAGGTCCACCCTCCTTTACGGCAATGGAGATCTCCTTGATGATTTTGGTGAATTGCTTGGAACGTTGTGCATCGATGGCACCTTTCTTCCTTTTAATGGTTGACCATTTACTGTGTCCTGACATATGCTTTGGTTTGAGATTTCGGGGGTGCAAAAATACATATTAATAACCATTCGAGTTGTACCTTTGTGCCGGCTTATGGCACCCCAAACTGATACATCCCTGACTTACAGGAATCCTGTGTGGTTTCAGCTTGATTCCCTGATCAATCCGGCAAAGGATACGGGTGCTGTATTAAGCCTTTCCGACTCAGCGTTCCAGCATGCGGTGGACACACCGACACTCTCGCTTTTCCATGCCACCGCCCATCAGGCCCGGTCAAACCTCTCCCCTTCTGAGAGAAAACCACCTGAAAAGGACTGGCTGTACGGCGTATTTGCCCTGCTGCTCATCATGATTGTTTTGCTGCGAATTCTTTACGCAAGAGATATCAACCGCCTTCTCAGGTCGATGTTGTTCCCGTCCAAACCGGGAACGGATAACCGCATCTTTGACTTTCGCTTTAACCTGTTCTCGATCCTTTTCCTGCTGATCAACAGCCTTTCGATGGGACTGCTGGTGTTATCGTTCCTTGAAGGGTTTGCTTTCCTGCCCTGGCTCTCGCTGAATCCAACCACCGCCTCCTCCCTGTTCTTTGGCATCAGCGGAGCTATACTTTTACTGACGGGTTTTAAAATCCTGTCAGTAAGGATTGCAGGTTCAGTGTTTTCCACGGGAAAAGCTGCTGTACAGTACCAGGATCACCTGCTTGCATCTGTCTTTACTTCAGCTACCCTGGTTATTCCATTACTGGTTATCAATGCCTTTTCAGGTTCGAAGGCTTTTCTGATTGCATCGCTGGTGATCCTTGTTGTAATTGCCGTGGTGCGATGGGTAAGGAGTTTTATCTTAAGTTTTAATGTTACAGGGTATTCCGCATTTCATTTTATTTTGTACTTTTGCACCCTTGAAATTCTACCGGTGCTGATCATAGGGAAAACGGTTCTCATGTGGCTGGACCGGCAAAATTTCTGAACCAGTGTAAGACCAGAAAATGGGATGCTCTTCAGTTTGAGGACGGGTTCACACAGTGGTTCCCCCTGAATCTGAGAAGATCCGGAAATGAAGTAATACTGAAGCAATGAAGATTAAAAATATCCTCATTTCACAGCCGGAACCTGCCGATATTGAAAAGACACCTTACGGTGATCTTCAGCGTAAATACGGAGTAACCTTCCACTTCTTCAAGTTTATCAGCATCGAAGGGATTGAAGGAAGGGATTTCAGAAAGGAACGGATCAACATTCTGGACCATACGGCTGTCATTTTCACTTCAAGACTTGCAGTCGATCATTTTTTCAGGATCAGCAAGGAACTCAGGGTAGAGATTCCTGACACCATGAAGTATTTTTGCACCACCGAATCTACCGCCCTTTATCTGCAGAAATATATCCAATACCGCAAACGGAAGATTTTTTTCTCCAACTCGAAGCACGAAGATCTCATTAAGCTGATGGTGAAGCACAAGGAAGAAAAATACCTGTTGCCCTGCACCGACGTCAACAAAGGGAATTTTGTGGAGGAGCTGGAAAACAACAGCATCAATTTCCGCAGAGCCACCCTGTACCGTACCCTTCCCAGCGACTTCAGTCATATCGACATGGATAAGTTTGACATGCTTGTATTCTTCAGCCCTTACGGGATAGAGGCCCTGATGGATGCAGTACCCGGATTTGTGCAGGAGGAAAAAGTTTTAGCCGCATTTGGCCCTGCCACCTGTCAGGCGGTCACTGATGCAGGTTTCACGTTGCAGATTGAGGCTCCGTCAGCCAATGCTCCCTCCATGTCGATGGCCATCGACAAATACCTGGAAGGTTGTAATAACCATAAGAAAAAATGAGCCTTACCGGTTCATCCTGCCCTGTCTCCAGACCCACATTCATCCCCGTCATCCCATGAGGCTGTTTTTTCACCGGGGCGAGAGGCTGCGCTCTGAAAAAGCAATCCAATCACTTTTCCGCAAAGGAAAATCAGGGCTCAGGTTCCCTTTTCGTTACTTGTACCGGATAACAACTGCTGAGTCTTCTGACCCGGTGAGAATCGCTTTTATTGTTCCGAAGCGGAGAATCAGAAAGTCGGTCGACCGGAACCTGATCAGAAGGCGGATGCGGGAGGCCTACCGCAGGAACAAGCATATTCTGCACCTGCTGCCGGAACAGAAATCCTTTCATCTGGAAATCGCTCTCGTATGGGTGGCTCCTGATGCCCTGCCGTATCTCGAAACCGAGCAGAAATTAATCGTACTTTTGCAGCACATCGCCACCGAAATCCTTAAGGATACCGGTGACAAACACCCTGGTTAACATGAAACTTCTTAAAGGCTGGTTGTCTGCTTTCTTCATTCTGCTGATCAGATTTTACCAGTCGGCCATTTCTCCGTATCTGGCCCCCGCCTGCCGGTATACTCCGACCTGTTCGCAATATGGCATTGAAGCGATTGTTAAATACGGGCCTTTCAAGGGGGGATGGATGACGCTTAAGCGCTTCCTCTCCTGCAATCCATGGGGAGGGAGCGGGTATGACCCTGTACCATAATATCTCTCATCGTATTGATGCCTAATGTTGACAATATGAAACGGTTTTCAGGAAAGATCTTTGGCAGCGCTAAACATTTCTGGTGGCTTACGGCACTTCTGCCGGTCTTCTGGCTTTTCACGGGAGGATCCCGGCAAAACGACTTTGAAATCAGCAAGAACCTCGACATTTTTGCAACGGTGTTCCGTCAGCTGAATGCCAACTACGCCGATGAAATCAACCCTGGAAAGCTCACCAAGACTGCGATTGATGCCATGCTGGGGTCCCTTGATCCATTTACCGTGTATCTGCCGGAATCTGATATTGAAGATTACAGGATCACCCAGGCCGGTCAATCGGGCAGCGCAGGTTTTCAGGTGATGCTGAGAGAGGGCAGGTATATTGTGGTTGCGATGAACAATGGGGGTGCCGCAGCTGAGCAGGGAATCCGGATTGGAGATGAGCTGACCACGGTGGAAAAGAGGGGCCTTGCCGGAAAATCGGCAGAAGAAGTGAACCAGCTGCTTTCCGGTCAGGCAGGATCAAAAGTTGAAATTACCCTGAAACGGCCCTACACGGACGAAACCTTTGATTTTGCCCTGGAGCGCAGGTTCATCAAGGAGCAAACCGTACCCTGGTCGGGAATGCCGGCAGATGATATTGCGTACATCAACCTGAAATCATTCACCCAGACTGCTTCTGCAGAAATTCGGGAAGCATTGCTCAAACTTACATCTCAGCATCAGGTGAAAGGTCTGGTGCTTGACCTGCGGGGAAACGGGGGGGGGTTGCTGGTAGAAGCAGTAAGCATTGCCAACTTTTTCGTTAAACAGAACGAAATTATCGTAAGCACCAGGGGGCGCATCCCCGACAGGAACAAAGTGTACAGAACTTTTACCTCGCCGGTGGACATGGGTCTGCCTGTGGTGGTGCTGATGGATGAGATGAGTGCCTCTGCTTCTGAAATCGTGGCAGGTTCACTCCAGGACCTGGACAGGGCAGTCATCATCGGCCAGCGCTCGTATGGAAAAGGGTTGGTGCAGAATGTGGTGCCCCTTGTTTACAATTCTCAGCTGAAGGTTACCATTGCCAAATACTATATCCCCAGCGGAAGATGCATCCAGGCAATCGATTATTTCGATCCGTCGGGCTCCCATCAGGTCCCCGACAGTTTGATAAGGTATTTTAAAACCCGCAACGGAAGACAGGTTCCGGATGGCAAAGGGATCCTGCCCGACATACCTGTGGCCAAACCGGCGCAAAGCCCTGTTGTACGGTCGCTGGTAAACAACTACCTCATTTTCGATTTTACCACCTGGTTCAGAAGCCAGCATTCTTCCATTGACCCACCTGAGACCTTTAAGGTTACCGGCGACATCTGGGATTCCTTTGTGGATTTTGCCACAAAACAAGGATTTATCTACCGGTCAGATGCCGAAGAAAAACTGTCGGAATTTACCCGTAAACTTGAGCAGGAAGGGTATGGTGAACTTCTGAAAAACGAAACATCAGCAGTGAAGCAAGCGCTTTCGGAAGCAAAAAAGAGCGATCTGACACGGCATCGCGAAGAAATTACCCGTTTATTGAAGAAGGAGCTGGTTTACAGGTATTACTATGATACCGGCCTGGTGAAAATGGGGCTTGCAGGGGATACCGAGATGCAGGAAGCCTATCGTGTCCTTCGTAACTCTACATTGTATAAAGAGACCCTGGCGGGAGGTTACCGGCCACTTTGATATGATGCTGAAATCCCTTTGGAGCCGGCTTTCGGAATTTCGCTTCCAAAAGATCTATCTTGCCGGGCTTGCCCTGTTTGCTGCAGGTCTCCCATTGTCCAAAACAGCCCTCTCGCTTTCGCTGGGACTGCTTGGAATCCACTGGCTCCTAGCAAAGGGATGGAAACATTTTCCTGCTGTGCGGACCAGGGAATGGATGGCTTTCTACCTGTTCCTGCTCATTCCGCTTATCCATCTGGCAGGATTGTGGAACACTTCCGACCTGCCGTATGCCCTCAAGGACCTCCGGATAAAGCTCCCCCTCCTGTTACTTCCGGTTTTTATGGCAACTTCTCCGGCCCTGTCGCAGAAACAAATCCACGGGATCTTCAGGGTATTTATCGCCGCTGTTACCGCAGGCACCTTCATCACACTGGTGGTGTGGCTGTGGAAGGACCCTCTCGATCCGAGAGATCTGGTTCCCTTCAATAACCACATCCGCTACAGCATGATGGTGTGTATCGCCCTGTTTTTGATTGTTTTCAGATTTATCCCTCCTGAACAACAACCCGTGAACAGGGGTGGCTGGATCGTACTCTCCCTGTGGCTTATTGCATCATTGCTGCTGCTGGAGAGCCTCACAGGCATACTGGCTTTATTGCTGGGGATCTTAACAGGTTTGTGCTGGGTAATCATTCAGAAAAAATACCCGCTCTTCAGCAAACTTCTTGCTGCGGGAGCAATGATCATGGTGGCAGCTTCCGCCATTTGGCTGATTCTGTATTTAAAACCGGAGTTTCAGCCCGATATGAAACAGAAAACCAAAGACCTTGAACGTTACAGCGCATCGGGAAATCCCTACTTTCATGATACCGTTTCATGGTTGAACGAGAATGGAAACCTGGTCTGGATATACGTGGCAGAAGAAGAGATGCGGGCAGCATGGAACCGCAGAAGCCGTGTCCCTTACGATCATCAACTCGAATCAGGATACAGGACGGGAGATATTCTGCTGAGATTTCTGAGCTCCAGAGGGCTGCGAAAGGATGCCAACGGCGTTGCAGCTTTGACGGATGAGGAAGTCACTTTGGTTGAAAAAGGGGTTACCAACTATAAATACAGCCGGTTTTCATGGATGCGGAAGCGGGTGGATCAGCTCAAATGGGAGTACTGGAATTACAGGGGGATGGGAAACCCCCGGGGACATTCGGTTATGCAGCGACTGGAGCTCTGGAATGCAGGCCTTGACCTTGCCTGTTCCAATCTCCTGACCGGCGTCGGCACCGGGGATGTAAAAAGGGATTTTGCAAAACATCTTGCAGCCACCGGTTCTCCATTGGCAGGAACGCCGCTGAGAGCTCATAATCAGTTCCTTACGATTTTCATTGCCTTTGGAATTCCCGGATTGCTCCTGTTTCTGACTGCCCTTGCAATGCCACTAATACTGAATTACCGAAAAATGGCCCTGTGGTTTGCCGCAACGGTAGTAATTCTGTACTTTTCCCTCCTTACTGAAGATACCCTCGAAACACAGGCCGGTGTTTCCCTGTTCTCTTTCTTCATGGCGTTTAATCTGTTTCAACCCACCCTGAAAAATACTGAATATGAAAAATCTCCTGAGACTGAAACGTAAACTATGGATTTTACTGCTTCTGCCCGTTTTTATGGGTTTTACCTCGGACGACAAACCCGCTTACCGTTTTTATACTGCTGATGGCAAACCCATCGGTTACCAGCAAATGATAACCCTGATCTCCACTGCCGATGTGGTCTTTTTCGGTGAGTTGCACAACAACCCCATCTGCCACTGGATGGAACTTGAAATGGCCATGGACCTCTGGAAACAGGACAGTACCGCCTGGTTTTTCGGTGCCGAGATGTTTGAAACCGACCAACAGTTGATCCTCGACGAATACCTTACCGGACAGATCCGTGACCGGGATTTCGAAAGCGGCACAAAACTGTGGGATAATTACAAGACCGACTATAAACCGTTGGTTTCATTCGCTGCTGCAAAGAAAACCCCGTTTATTGCCACCAATGTTCCGCGCAGGTATGCAGCCCTGGTAAATCAGAAAGGGTTCGAATCGCTGGAAAACCTCTCCGCCAGTGCCAGGGCTTACCTTCCTCCCCTTCCGGTGCCTTATGATCCTGAACTCCCGGGATACAAAGCCATGGCACAGATGGGCAGCGGTGCCATGCACGCCAACAACAACCTCCCGAAAGCCCAGGCGATTAAAGATGCAACCATGGCATGGTTTATTGCCAAAAATCTGACCCAGGGGAAAAAAATGCTCCATTTCAACGGCAGCTATCATTCCGACGGAAGGGAAGGGATCGTGTGGTACCTGAACCAGTACAAGCCGGGGTTGAAAATCGTTACCATCACTACCATTGAGCAGGAATCGCTGAACGCCCTCGATTCAGCAGCTTTCAACAAAGCCGACTACATTATGACGGTGCAGGAGAATATCACCAAATCTTATTGATCAGAGGCTTATCTGAACGGCTCCGGAGGTATCCAGGGCTAACCGCCTGATCAGGCGATCGAATTCCGTTGTGTCGCCAGAGCTGAAAAATTTCGATCTGCCCGGCCCTTTTGCTGCCAGCAATGCTTCGTTTTCCAGTACCCGGTGCGTTTGGCGGGCCACTGCCGGAGCAGGGTTATGTACAATGACTCCGGGTGGTACGATCTTTTGAATCTGTGAAATAAGAAACGGATAGTGGGTACATCCAAGCACTATCTGATCGACCCCGGAGGCGATCATCGGCTCAATATACCTTCGCAGTAGTTCTTCTGCTTCAGGGGTTTCGATTCGGTCCTCCTCTACGATCTCCACCAGTCCATCACCGATCTGCACAAAAATCTGCTTATCGTTTGCATAGCGGGCTGAAGTCTCCTGATACAATCGCCCCTGAAAGGTATTACGGGTAGCGAGCACTCCAACCTTGCCACTCCGGGTATGAAGGGCTGCCTGTTTGATGGCAGGCTCAATTCCGATAAACGGGATAGAAAAGGTGTCGCGCAAGAGATCGATCGCCGCTGCAGTAGCCGTATTGCATGCCACCACGATTGCCTTTGCCTCATGAGCGAGCAGAAACCGTGTGATGGCAAGGCTTCGGTTCTGAATCTCCGTGGTGCTGCGGCTTCCGTAAGGACACCAGGCGCTATCGGCGAAATAGACATACCGCTCATGGGGCAACTCAGCCATCAGGCTTAACAGTACCGAAATTCCGCCTAAACCCGAATCGAAAATACCAATGGGATCACTTGCCGACACTGAAATCTTTTTTTGGTTCACAAAGGTATAAATAAGTGCCCGGATTCAACATTCACAAGGCTCTGCTGTTTGTAATACCGGTTTTTATTACCTTTGTAGTTCAGTGGGTAAGTAGGATGGCAGAAGTTACTAATTTGAATGACAGCAGTTTGCTGAAACGGGTTAACGATCCCGAAGATCTCAGGTTACTTGATCGCGAGCAGTTGGTGCCCCTGTGCCACGAGATCAGAGAGTTCCTGATTGACACCCTTTCTGTGAATCCGGGTCATTTCGGAGCCAGCCTGGGAGCTGTTGAGCTGGCTGTAGCGTTGCATTATACTTTCAATACCCCTTACGATAAACTGATCTGGGATGTGGGGCATCAGGCGTATGCACACAAGGTCCTGACGGGCAGAAGGGACGTTTTTCAGATGAACCGCAGATACAAGGGGATCAGCGGTTTTCCCAGGATGGATGAAAGCCCGTACGATGCCTTTGGGGTAGGCCACTCATCCACCTCCATTTCTGCCATACTGGGAATGGCTACTGCAGCAGCATTGCAGGGGGAATCAGACCGGCACCATGTGGCTGTGATCGGGGATGGCTCCCTTACGGCGGGTATGGCATTCGAGGCGATGAACCATGCCGGCGGATCGAAGGCCAATGTGCTGGTAGTGTTAAACGACAACGGGATTGCCATCGATGAAAATGTGGGTGCCCTGAAGGAGTATCTTACCGACATTACCACCTCAAAAACTTACAACCGGTTCAGGAACAAGGTATGGAACCTTCTTGGCGGGGTTTCCAGATATGGTCCCAACACCCGGCGCATTGCACAGCAGTTTGAGCAGGCGGTGAAAACTTCCATCTTCGACAAAAGCAACCTGTTTGAGTCATTGGGTTTCAGGTATTTCGGCCCTGTCGACGGACATGATGTGCTTCGGCTGACCCACCTCCTGGAGGATCTGAAACAGATTCCGGGGCCAAAACTCCTGCACTGTATCACCATCAAAGGGAAAGGGTATCCCAAAGCCGAAAAAAACCAGACGAAGTTTCATGCGCCGGGGATTTTCGACAAATCCACCGGGCATCAGATCGTGAAACCCTGTGCGGTATATACACCCAAGTATCAGAATGTTTTCGGAAAAACCATCATTGAACTTGCCAGAAACAATCCGAAGATTGTGGGGATCACACCTGCGATGCCTTCGGGCTGTTCACTGAATATGATGATGCAGGTGATGCCTGAACGTACTTTTGATGTGGGCATTGCCGAACAGCATGCGGTCACTTTTTCAGCAGGCCTTGCAGCGGCAGGTATGATTCCATTCTGCAACATCTATTCAAGTTTTATGCAGCGGGCTTTCGATCAGGCCATCCACGATGTGGCACTCCAAAACCTTCATGTGGTATTTTGCCTCGATCGGGCAGGACTCGTGGGGGAAGACGGGGCTACCCATCACGGAGCATATGACCTTGCCTATTTCAGGGCTATCCCCAATATCACTATTGCAGCCCCGATGAATGAGGTTGAACTCCGGAATCTGATGTACACAGCCCAGCTCCCTGATCAGGGCCCATGGGTGATCAGGTACCCCAGGGGACGCGGAGTTACCACGAAGTGGAGACAACCCTTCTCTGAACTTACACCGGGAAAAGGGCACATGTTGCGCGAAGGGAAAGATCTGGCATTCGTTTCCATCGGCCATGCCGGCAATTTCGTGTCAGCAGCCGCCGAAAGGCTCAACCAGAAAGGATATAACCCGGGGCATGCAGATATCAGGTTCCTGAAACCCCTTGATGAGGAACTGCTCCACCAGGTGTTCAGTAACTATCCGCATATCGTTTCGGTTGAGGATGGAACCGTTCTGGGCGGCCTTGGCTCGGCACTTACTGAGTTTAAAAATCAGCATCAGTACACCGCTTCCATTACGATCCTGGGCATCCCCGACCGGTTTATTGAACAAGGGAAACCTGACGAATTGTATAAAGAATGTGGCTTTGATGAACAGTCCATCTTTGAAGTGGCTTTTGACCTGCTGAAATGAGAATTTCATTCAGATAGGTTATCTTTGCAACCCATTATTCCAGCTTTTATCTCCTATGAAAAAAACACTCAGGATCAGGGACCTTACCCTGCGCGACGGACAACAGTCGCTTTTCGCCACCCGCATGAATCAGAAGCAGGTCGACCGTGTGCTTCCTCTGTTCAGGGATGCACATTTTTATGCCATGGAAGTGTGGGGCGGCGCTGTGCCGGATGCCATCATGCGCTTTCTGAAAGAGGATCCATGGAACCGGCTTGAGTCCATTAAAACCATGATGGGTGACGCAAGCCTGCTCACAGCACTTTCGAGGGGAAGGAATCTCTTCGGATACAGCCCGTATCCCGAAAAGGTTATTGAAGGCTTTAACCGCAATGCTGTACAATCGGGTATCGGTATCATGAGGATTTTTGATGCACTGAACGATACCAACAATATCAGGTCTACCATTGGCTATGTGAAAGCCAGCGGAGGGGTTGCCGATTGCTGCATTTGCTATACGGTTGATCCGAAATTTACCATGAAAGAGCGTGCAAGGGCCTTCTGGCAGATGAAAAAGCTGCCCAGAAAAATCTTCCGCACCTCCTATTTTATAGAAAAAGCCCGCGAACTGGAAAGCATGGGTGCCGATATGATCACCGTGAAAGACATGGCAGGGCTGGTTCCTCCTGCCAAAGCGGCAAAGCTTATTTCGGGGCTCAAAGCAGAAGTAGGTGTTCCGATAGATTTCCACACCCACTGTACTCCCGGCTATGGCCTTGCCTCAGCACTGGTGGCCATTATCAACGGGGTTGATATAATAGATACTGCCATCCTGAATTTCAGTGGCGGACCTGCTGCTCCTTCTTTTGAAATCATCCAGATCTTCTGCAATAAACTGGGTATCGATACGGGTGTCAACCCTGCGGTGGTCGGAAAAATCAACCGTGAACTGGCTGAAATCCGGAAAGAGCATGCTGAACTGGATGCATACCCTATGCCCCGGCCATGGGACCTTACCACCGACACCCTGCCTGCAGAGATTGATCAACTGTTTGATCAGGCGATTGAATATGCTACCCAGATGGATCAGGAGAAACTGCTGGAAGCAACCCAGGCCATCGAAAAATGGTTTGGTTTACCCGAACCGGATGAAGCGGTGAAAAATGCCGAAATTCCGGGAGGCATGTATACCAATATGCTGGCCCAGATCAAACAGCTTAAACTCGATCATCTCCTTACCAGAGTACTTGAGGTGGTGCCGGTGGTACGGGTCTCTGCCGGGTGCCCCCCCCTTGTGACCCCCACCTCCCAGATCATCGGAGTGCAGGCAGTGAATTATGTGCTTGATGAAAACAAAGGGAATAAGCCCTATACCACCAACAACAACCAGTTTATCAGCCTGGTGAAAGGAGAATATGGGGCAACTCCCATCGAAATCGACCCCGACTTCCGTGAGCTGATCTGCGGCGTAAGGGAAGAGACCCCTTACAATATGAGCAAATATACCCCACAGCCCAATCCTGCGCTCGAGAATGCCGATGGACGAAAGCTGGCAGAAAATGAAAAAGAGGAGCTCCTGCTTGAACTCTTCCCGCAGGTGGCCGAACAATTCCTGCGCGAAACCAAAGAACAGGAATTCCGCGATCAGCAGCATGCCGAAGAGATGCGGAAAATAGAAATCCACCTGAAAGAAAAAGCAGCCTTTGATTCCCTTCCCGCAGAGGAAAAGAAGAAACGCCTCATCGAGGGCCTGTACAACTACAACTGGAGTTCTGGACTCTGATCCTGTACCCTGTCTGTTTTTTTTTCAAACCATGTAACTTTTCGTTTCAACAGGGCGTCGTATGCCTAAAAGAATCTGAAATCAGATTCGTGAGATGATAAGAATAACCACTAAATGCCAAATTTTTACACCATGAAAAATCCATTGTTGTTTTCCAGAATGAAGGCTTCGGCATATCGGCTGACATTTCCGGTACTGCTGATGCTTATGTCTTTCCTTCCGGCCAGAATGAGTTATGCCCAGGACACCAGCGTGGTATATCCGGTGACCGCGTTCAGCACCCTCGAGGTGAGCGGATCTGCCCTTGTTGAATTTACCCAGGGTCCCGGCTTTGAAGTCGCAGCCAAAGGGAATCCTTCCGCTGTGGAAGGTGTATCGGTAAAATCCAAAGACAACATCCTCCGCATCTCAGCCCGCACAGCAGAAGGACTTGTGATTAAGGTAACTGCACCATCGGTTGAAAAGATCAGGGTGTCGGGTGCCGCAGGCCTTACAGGAAAAAACCTCTTTGTGCAGGATGTCTTCAGTGTTGAAACCGGAGGAGCAGCAAACCTGAAGATGGAGGTACAGGTGAAGAGTCTTGATGCAGGTCTGTCAGGTGCTTCTGTGATGACCCTTTCAGGTACTGCCGACTCATTGATCCTGAAAATGAGCGGTGCAGCAAATGGCAGGTTCGAGGACCTTGCCGCAAAAGATGCCCAGGTGAATGCTTCAGGTGCCAGCAGTGGCAAACTCAATGTTACGGATAAAGTTGCAGGAAAGGTAACAGCAGCTGCTTCGGTAAAATTCACGACAGATCCGCCTGTGAACCAGCTGGAAACCTCAGGGGCCCTCCTTGCCGGGGATGATGAACAACCAGTTGTCATTACTGAGGAGATAATGCGTGATGTGGAAGATGGAGATATCAAAATAGAATCCATTAAAAAGATGATGAAAAACACAGGGAAAAAGAAAAAATTCAACGGCCATTTTGGCGGTGTTGAACTGGGTATCAACACCTACCTGAACCAGGATAACGCTTTCGAACTCCCTGCCGGTGCCGACTACATGGAATTGAAAATGCCCAATTCCCTCATGGTGAACCTCAATCTGCTGGAAGCAAATCTGCCTATAATCAAACATCACCTCGGAATTGTTACCGGTTTGGGGATAGAGTTTAACAACTACAAATTCGAAGGGAGCAATTTCATCCGCAAAATCAATGGCGAAATCACTCCTGAACCAGCCCCCGCAGGCATTGAATTCGAGAAAAGTAAACTCTCCTGCTCCTATCTTAAGGTGCCTTTTCTGCTCGAATACCAGACCAACAGCGGTTCTTCGAAGAACAGCTTCCATATCGCAGGAGGTGTAAGCCTCGGCCTGAGACTTCGCTCCCATACAAAATATATGTATGAACTGAACGGAAAAGAGGTAAAGGAGAAAGAATGGGACAGATTCTACCTGAACCCTTACCGTGTGGCTTACGTAGCAAAAATCGGCTGGGGACCCCTCAACTTCTTCGCTGAATACAACATCCTCTCCCTTTTTGACAAAGGCAAAGGCCCTGAACTCTATCCTGTTAACTTTGGCATTGCTCTAGCCAACTGGGATTAACAGGAATCCATATAATCTCCCTTCATCGCGTTTTCGGTAATTTTTGGTGATCAAGGAAAGCCCCGCTGCCCCGATATCGGAAGGCGCGGGGCACTTTCCTTTTATAGCGGTAAGTTTTTGGTTGAATATTAGGAACATTCAACCAGAAAAACTACTTTTGCTCCGCAGGTAAGCCATCTCATTTTGAGTGCCTAAGCCCTGTAAATCAATTAATAACATTATTAACCATTGTTACAGCGATACACGGATTTTCCTGTGGATTGCACCAACAGATAAAAGATTACGTATGGAATTTCTGGAAAAGATTAAAAGCAGAGCCAGGCAGTACAATAAATGTATTGTATTACCGGAAGGAACAGAAGAAAGGACCCTCAGGGCAGCCGATCAGGTGATCGGAGAGGGGATTGCCAGAATCATTCTCCTGGGCAATGCCACGGAAATCCACAGGCTTGCCGGCGAATGGGGGCTGAAAAATATTGCACAGGCCGAGATTATCGACCCGGCTGACCACCCCCGGAAGCAACTGTATGCCGATCTGCTTTATTCCATCCGGAAAGAGAAAGGGATGACCCCTGAAGCAGCCTTCAAACAGGTGGAAGATCCTTTGTACCTTGCCACCCTCCTTATCAAGAACGGTGATGCCGATGGTGAAGTTGCAGGTGCTGCCAATGCCACCGGTAATGTGCTGCGTCCGGCGTTTCAGATCGTAAAAACCCTTCCGGGCATCAGTGTGGTCTCAGGGGCATTTTTTATGCTGATGAATGACACCAGATGGGGTGAAGATGGGATACTGGTGTTTGCCGATTGTGCCGTGCATCCAGATCCAACCGAAGATGAGCTTGCACAGATCGCCGTAAGTACTGCACGCACTGCAAAAGCAATTGCAGGCATCGAACCCCGGGTAGCCCTCCTGAGTTTCTCCACCAAAGGGAGCGCAGCGCATCCTCTGGTTGATAAGGTGGTAAATGCCACCAAAAAAGCACAGCAAATGGCCCCCGAACTGATGTTTGACGGCGAAATGCAGGCCGATGCTGCCATTGTGGAAAAGATCGGACAGAGCAAAGCTCCGAGAAGTCCCATTGCCGGAAAAGCCAATGTGCTGGTTTTCCCCGATCTCCAATCCGGAAATATCGGATACAAACTGGTACAGCGTCTTGCGGGTGCCGAAGCTGTAGGCCCTGTGCTTCAGGGAATGGCAGCCCCCATCAACGACCTTTCAAGAGGATGCTCCGTTGACGATATCGTGAATCTTGTTGCCATTACTGCCAATCAGGCTGCCGGAACTTTCTAAATTATACCAAAACCTATTAAATCCATACGCAATGAAAATCCTCGTGCTGAACTGCGGAAGTTCATCCATTAAGTACCAGTTGATTGATATGTCTCATGAAGCCGACCTCCTGGCAAAGGGAATCGTGGAGAGGGTCGGAATGAAATGTGCTGAGTTGTCGCACAGTGCCAAAAACCGCGACAAATTCAATATGGTGAAAGACATTCCTGACCACCAGACCGGCATCAACCTTATCCTTGATATTCTGGTACATCCTGCCCAGGGTGTTATCAAGAGCAAGGATGAGATCACTGCAGTGGGTCACCGTGTGGCCCATGGAGGCGAGAACTTTAAAGCCAGTGTCAGAATCACCAACCGGGTGAAACAGGATATCGAAAAATGCATCGAGCTGGCTCCCCTGCACAACCCTGCAAACCTGAAGGGGATCCTGTCCATAGATGCTATTCTGCCTGATGTTCCCCAGGTGGCAGTCTTCGACACCTCCTTTCACCAAACCATGCCCAAGCATGCCTATCTTTACGGAATCCCATATGAATACTATGAAAAGTATAATATCAGAAGGTATGGTTTCCATGGTACAAGCCATAAATTCGTAGCCCAGAAAGGGTGCGACCTTTTAGGGAAAAACTGGGAGGATCTGAAAATTATCACCTGCCATCTGGGGAACGGTGCTTCCATCACTGCCATCGACAGGGGCCAGTCGGTTGAAACCTCCATGGGTTTTACCCCCATCGAAGGGCTGCTGATGGGTACCCGGGCCGGAGACCTCGATATCGGAGTTGTGCTCTACCTGATGGAAAAGGAAAACCTCGATTATAAAGAGATCAATAACATTCTCAACAAGAAAAGCGGAGTGCTGGGTATTTCGGGCCTCTCCTTTGACATGCGTGACATCGATAAAGCGATTAGTGAAGGAAATGAGCGTGCTGAAATTGCCCAGGACATGTATTGCCACAGGGTTAAAAAATACATTGGTGCCTACGCTGCCGTGATGGATGGTATTGATTTGCTGATCTTTACCGGAGGTATTGGCGAAAACGACATCTTAGTGCGTGAAAAAGTAACTAAAGGCCTTTCCTTCCTGGGGATCGATCTCGATGTGGAAAAAAACAACGGGCTCAGAGGCAAGGACATGGTAATCTCAAAACCGGAAAGCCGCACAACTGCCATGGTGGTTACCACCAATGAAGAGCTGGTGATTGCCAGGGATACCCTCAGCATCATCAGCAAGGCGATGTAAGATCAATAGTGGCCGGAGGTTTCACTGAAAACCCCCTTCCCTGCTCCACATACCGGACATGACCAATCCTCCGGGAGCTCTTCAAAAGGAGTCCCCGGAGGAATTCCGTTTGCAGGATCCCCTTTGGCAGGGTTGTACACATATTCGCAAATGGCACATGCATGCAACAGGGAGCCGGATGATGCTGAGGTCGTAAGGTTCCCGCTATCGGTTGGCACATAGGTAGGTGCTCTCGAGGGCGAGGCCGCCTTGTAGGTTTCACGATACCAGGCATAATCCAGCGGCTCATCATAACTGCTGAGCACTCCGAAATCCACCACTTCACCGATGAAAATCCAATGGGTGCCCGTATCCACCTTCTGATTGATGCGGCATTCGAACCATGCGATTGAATAGTCATACACCACCGGAACCCCGGTAACCCCTTTCCGGAAATTCAGTCCGGGGAATTTTGGGGTATCCTTCGCACTCTGATATCCAAACCTGCGGATGAATTCAACGGGAGTGTCCTTCTGCAGCACGGAAACACCAAATGAGCCACCCTCTTCCAGTAGTCGGGAAGAATAATTCTCTTTATGACAACTGATGGCCAACCGTGCCGGCTGACTGGTTACCTGAAATACCGTATTGGCAATGTAGGCATTTCGTTCCTCTCCGGCGGAACTCGTTACCAGATACAAGCCATAGGTAAGTTTGAAAAAAGCCTCGGATTGGTTCATGACAAACAGGTTATATAAATATTTTCTGATGGAACGGTCAAATATACATCTTTCCGGATGAACTTTACCGTTATCTTATTCGTTAGGAATATTTACAAGGGAATGATACATTATGATGTAACTTTACACCTTGTTTCCAGTCATAAAAACTTTATAAGCAGCTGATTTTAATCCCAACCCGGATCCATATCAGGATGTCACTATGAGACTTGCTCTGGTAATTGCTTTGTTCAGCCTTTCGATCCTCGGCAAATCTCAGGGTGTCGTCATCAATGAAGTGTTTGCAGGACCTCCTGCAAATCCCAACGATATGAGTCCTCAGCCGACCACCAATGCCAATTCCCTGTACAATACAGCCTCCAACATACCGGTTCCGTACAACCGTGAATTTATCGAGCTATACAACTCCAATCCATGTGACACCCTCGATCTGAGCTGCTATACGCTGGGCAGTAATGCCAGCTCATCCAATAACGGAAGCAACTGGGGAGCATTTACCTTTCCGGCAGGAACCAAAATACCGCCATTGGGTTTTATCCTCGTCGGGGGCAACGATTCACCCGCCCCGCTGATTGATTTTAACATCACTAATTACCGGCAAACCACTTTCAACATCCAATACCTTTGTGGTGATAACGAACGATGGTTTTTAAGGGACCAGTGGGGCTGGATAGCCTTATACAATCCGCAGGGAACTCCAGTGGATGCAGTATACTGGAATGCCTCTCCGGGAACTGCAGCAAGCCTTTTTACTGCAGATGAATACACCAATTCCATTCTCAATACCACTGCCTGCGGAGGCTCAATGGTTCTGCCGGCAGCTAATTCCATCGCCGGAATAGAATATGTGGGAAATATCAACCCCGGTTCCATGACCTCTTTCCAGCGACAGCAGGATGGATCACAGATATGGTATACCACTCCGGTCCCTGTCACACCGCGAGGACCTAACGGGGCTCCGATCCAGCCGGCAACCCTGAGCTTTCAGACCCTGCCGGATTACTGTATGAATGGCACCGGAAAAATTACCCTGACCGTGATACCGGGAGGTACCGGTCCCTATACCATCTATTGGAACGGAAGCGCACAGGCCGGCGGGAATATCCTTCAAAACCTCACTTCCGGCACCTATACCGTTAAAGTAGTAGATGCCTACAACTGCCTGATCACTTACGATACCATTACAGTACCTTCGGCCCCGGGTCCCTCCCTGTCGTTCAGCCAGGTGGAAAATGAAAAATGTTCAGCCGGCAATGGAAAAGCCACGGTACAGGTCATAGGAGGCACAGCACCGTTCCAGTACATTTGGAACAATAATCCGGCGCTGAATACTGCTACGGTTACCACCCTTACCGCAGGTACCTGGGTAGTGCATGTGAAAGATCAGAATAACTGCGAAGTCACCGATTCGGTCGTTATCGAAAATCATAAAGAACCGGCAGTGAACATACAACTGCTCTCTCCCGACAGTTGCGGAATCGGCAGAGGAGCTGCCATGGCAGTGGTTTCCGGTGATTATCCTCCTTACACATTCCAGTGGAACACTACACCGGTTCAGACCGATTCTGTGGCAACCTCCCTTTTTTCCGGCACTTATACCGTTTCCGTTACCGATGGGATCTGTACTTCCACAGCATCTGTTGTCATCCCGCTTATCCCGGGACCCGTGGCGGATTTCAGGGCAACCCCTCCGGCAGTGTATATTGAAGATGGCATTGTAAACTTTATTGACCTGTCACCCGGGCCATTGACCGGCTGGCACTGGGATTTTAAGGACGGAAATACCTCCACCCAGCAAAACCCGGTGCACAAATTCACCTCCCTTGGCACCTTTCCTGTAACCCTTACTGTTACCGACATGATCGGTTGTGAAGGCCAGATCAGCCATCCCGTCCTGGTGAAAGACATCACAGCTGCATTTTTCCCGAATGCCTTTACCCCTGACGGGGATGGTCTCAACGACTTCTTCATGCCGCGCGGTATTTACATTACAGAATACAGCTTGATGGTCTTCGACCGGTTCGGACGTGCTGTTTTTTATTCGACAGACCCCCTATCAGGATGGGATGGCACCATTGAAGGCAGCAATGCCGCGGAAGGTGTTTATGCGTGGAAAGCAGAATTTAACTTTGACTATGGTGCCGATGTGGTAAAAAAACTCAACCTGAGCGGAACAGTGACCCTGCTGAGAAAATAAATTAAAATCCAGGTGTAACATTTTTGATATCCCCCCGTCACATCATCGCAGCAACCCTTCATCGAACACATGACCACAGCTGAATACAATCTCTGCGTCGACCAGCATGCTGACAGCGTATATCGCTTCATCCTGAAAAATCTGAGGGATTCAGAAAAGTCCCGGGATGTAGTGCAGGAAGCATTCACCCGGATGTGGGAAAAAGTAGACACCATCTCCTTTGAGAAATCGCGGTCCTACCTGTTCACTTCCGCTTACCACCTGATGATCGATACCATCCGGAAAGATCAAAGGTCTGTTTCCATGTATGATGTGAGAAGAAGCCCGGAAGCACCTGACCGTCAGTGGACTGACCTTAAGGAAATTCTGGATGAAGCTGTTACCCGGCTTCCCGAAACCCAGAGATCGGCCCTGTTGTTGCGTGACTATGAAGGGTATTCCTACAAGGAGATCGGCGATATCCTTGCGCTTAACGAATCACAGGTAAAGGTTTATATATACAGGGCCCGCATGGCCATGAAGGACTATCTGGTAAGTGCCGATCTGATCGTATAACTGAAAAAAGGTCATGAAAAATATACCTGATAATCCGCAAAACAGTACACCCTCCTTCAGCCATCTGAAGAAACAGGTGCAGGATAAGGCGATCAGTGAAAGCAACTTCACCGAATTTGTGGTTGCCCGGATGGAAGGTGAACTGAGCCCGGCAGGGGAAGAAGCCCTGAACCGTTTCCTCAGCGATCATCCCGGATATGCAGGAGAAGCCCGGCTTCTGTCACTCTGTGTTGCCCCTGTGGATTCCGCCGTCAGCTTTCCGGATAAAGAATCCCTTTATCAGACGGTGCACTTCAGGCCCGAAGAATCTGATACGGAATACTTTGAAGAGCAGTTGGTTGCATTTCTCGAAGGGGACCTTCCGCCGGAAGAACACGACAAAATGAAGGAACACCTGCTCCTTAATCCGGAGATGAACCTTCGGATCGCACAATACCGGCGGGCGTACCTTACGCCTGATCCGAAAGTGGTGTTCCCCGGCAAGGATGCACTGAAACAGGATGCACCCATGATCCCGTTCCAAAGAAGAGTCTGGCTGACAGGTATCAGCATTGCCGCCTCTGTTGCCCTGCTTATAGGTATCTATCTTCAAATGCCTGATAATATGGGAAAAAGGGAGTATTTCCCCGGTTCCCCGCTGGCATCCCTGATGCAAATGGACCCAACCCCCGACGATCCGTCCCGGCTGAACATTCACAGGTTGGAGGCAGCAGGAAAGGCAACACATCAGAGATCTTCCAGCCTCAGGGAATTATCCCCTGACAAACATATTGCAACAGAAAGCCTGTCGGTTGCCATGATCCGACCAACAGAGCCCCTGCCCGGGAAATTTTCACCCAGGCCTCTGCCCGGGAGCATCGGATCTCCCGGCATGCCGGTTCCTGGCCCCGATGCATCCAGACTTTTAGCTTCAAGCCTGCCTGCCGGCTCATCACTCACTCATCCCGGCCTGACTGTGGTATCATTTCCGGTAGAACAGATCCGCTATTATACCGGAGGTGGAAACCAGAAACCCGGATTGCTGGCCGACCTCTCACTCTCCCAGATTGCTGATGCGACCCATGCACACGAATTCATCAACAATACCGGGCAGAATCTTTATCAGCGCTGGGAAGCGTGGAAGGAAAGCACTCTGGATGCCGTCCTCCCTTTCAGATAGTTCATTTCCGGAATCGGTTATCCCATATTTTCTTTGGAAATAATTTGTACGTTTGGGCTGAAAATCGCACATCATGGAAGATCTTTCGGCTATCACCGCTTTAGTGGCTCCTCATCTGAAAGCCTATGATGAAATTTTCAAAGCCGGGATAAAGGGTAATGTTCCGCTGCTGAATACGATCGCAAAATATATGGTGCGCAAAAAAGGGAAACAGATTAGGCCCCTTTTTGTGCTTCTCTCAGCCGGTCTTCATGGTCAGATTGACGAAAAGGCGCACAGGGGAGCAGCCCTGATTGAGATGCTCCATACCGCCACCCTCATTCATGATGATGTGGTGGACGAAGCGTGGCAACGTCGTGGATTGTTTTCGCTGAATGCGGTATGGAGAAACAAAATTGCCGTACTCATCGGGGATTATATCCTTTCGAGGGGCTTGCTGCTGGCAATTGATCATGATGCGTTCCGGCAGCTTAAAATTGTT
The DNA here is from genome assembly GCA_022709695.1 of Bacteroidota bacterium. Lineage (GTDB taxonomy): Bacteria > Bacteroidota > Bacteroidia > Bacteroidales > SKPS01 > SKPS01. The sequence continues at coordinate 77,949 of JAKLII010000007.1, read as the reverse complement.
TCGGATGCCACCCGCGAAATGAGCGAAGGGGAACTGCTTCAGATTGAGAAAACCCGCAGGCTCAATATCACAGAAGAGATCTACTTTGAAATCATCCGGAAGAAAACGGCAACCCTCATTGCTGCCTGCTGCGCTCTGGGAGCAGAAGCTGCAGGTGCAGATCAGGACGCCATTCGCAGGATGTATCATTTCGGCGAAAAAACAGGCATCGCCTTTCAGATCAAAGATGACCTTTTTGATTATTCAGAAGGAATTGCCTCGGGCAAACCCACCGGAACAGACCTGAAAGAGAAAAAACTTACCCTTCCGATTATTTATGCGCTGCGAACCTGTTCATGGCAGGAACGGCATCAAATGATGCATACAATACGCCTTTTCCGGAAAGATCCTGAACGGGCCGCCAAACTCTACCAGCAGGTAGCCTCCTTGGGGGGTGTTGAATATGCAACCCGCAAAATGCAGGAATACAGGGATGAGGCCCTTCAGATCATCGACAGCTTTCCGTCATCACCTTACGGCACGGCACTGCAAAATTTAGTGCGATACTCCACCGACCGTAACCGCTAAGGGTGTATCTTTGCCCTTCGTCTGAAAAATGCTATTCCCTATGTACAGAACTGCTCTAGTCGTTCTGATGCTGGTGGTCTACTGCAGTGTCTCTACCGCCCAGCAAAAATCAGAAACCCGTTGGTCGAATGGCCAGGTCTCCAGCCGCGGGACCATCATTAAAAAAGGATCAGAAGAGATCCGGACCGGAAAGTGGGAGTTTTTCTTCGACAACGGTCAAAAGATGGAAGAAGGAACCTTTGATGATGCCGGAAATAAAACCGGCACCTGGAAAGCTTGGTACCCCGACGGGACGGCAAAAAGTGAAATTTCGTACGACGAAGGGACCTACCAGGTGTGGCATCAGAATGGAAAACTGATGGAGAAAGGGCAAATGGAAGAAGGCCGGTTTCATGGCAGGTACTTTTCCTGGTTCGATAACGGTCAGCCGATGGTGGAAGGAGAGTATAACCATGGCGTAAAAACCGGCATCTGGAAAGCCTGGTCGAAAAAAGGAGCGCTGATCAGTGAAATCCACGTGGATAACGGCACCTCAAAAACCTGGTACAGCAGTGGCCAGATCGAAGAATCAGGATACATTGCCAACGGCGAAAAGAGCGGCATCTGGCAGAGGTACTACCCTAACGGGCAGCTGCAGACCCGCGGAACCTATGACCAGGGGGTGAAAACCGGCCTTTGGGAAAGCTGGTACCACGACGGGGTGAAAATGAGTGAGATCTGTATCGAAAACGGCAGGAACAAAACCTGGTACCCCGACGGCGCCCTGAAGGAAGAAGGGATGATTGAAAAAGGGCTGAAACAGGGTGTCTGGATGTCCTATTATACAGATGGGAAGAAGAAAGAAGAAGTGACCTATGCGGATGACCTCAGGCAGGGTATTGCATTCCAATGGCATCCCAACGGGGTTAAAAGCGAAGAAGTCACCTATGTATCGGGGCTCCCTGAAGGTCCGGTTACCAGATGGTTCGATTCCGGACAGAAAGCTTTCGAAGGATCCTATGCTTCCGGAAAACTGAATGGTCACGCTATCTGGTGGTATCCGAACGGCAAGCCTGAAATGGAAGGGAAACTGCTGGATGATCTGCAGGACAGCATCTGGATATTCTACCATGAAACTGGTGGAAAAGCCAGCAGGGGAGCCTTCAGCAAAGGGCTGCAGCAAGGGGAATGGATCTATTGGTATGCCACAGGGGAGCAATGGAAGAAAGGGAACTTTGAGGAAGGTATCCGTGATGGATTATGGATTACCTGGTACGAATCCGGAAAGAAGCTTCAGGAAGGGCTATACCGCGACGGGAAACCTTATGAATACTGGATCAACTGGTTCGAAAACGGCCAGATCAAGGATGAAGGCGGATATGTAAACGGCGAAATGGATGGGGCCTGGAAAGGATTTTATGCAGATGGTACACCTCGCTATTTGGTTCAATACCGCAAAGGTATTAAGGAAGGTAAATCGGTGCATTACTATATGACCGGCAGAAAGCAATCCGAAGAGAACTACAGTAATGGCGTTAAAACAGGATTTGCCGTTACCTGGTATGAAACCGGAAATGTGCTGGAAAAAGGCAAATATAAAGATGGACAGAAATCAGGATCATGGATATTCTATGACCAGTTTGGAAAGGTTTACCTCAAACAGCAATTTACCAATGGGAAACCGGATGGAAAAGTGACTGAGTACCATGCCAACGGCCAGAAGAAATACGAAGGGTCCTATAAAAACACCCTGCGTAACGGCAAATGGACCTATTACGATAACAAGGGACAGGTAGTTTACCAGCTGATCTATAAAGACGGGAACAAAACTGAAACCCGGGTGGATGTCTCAAGAAATCTTAAACCGTAATCCCGTCTGTGCAGCATTCCTCTGTTAATTCTAATGCTATTATATTGAAATAATGTCTGTTATGAATATTCTAACACGTAAAATATGGATTTTCTGTCTGTTTGCAGGAATTCAGCTATTTTACCCTTCCGGTATTGTGTCCCAGAATAATACGGCCTTTGAGCCCTTTACCCGTTCGCTTCAGGGGCTCAGGGAACTTGCGTATGTGAAACAGGGTATTGCGACGCAAACTTCCCGGCAAACCCAGGGGAAGATCTCTTCTGGACAGGCCATGAAAGTGGTGAAAAATGCCGCTGCAAACACAGGTATCTATTATTCTGACAGGGTTCAGGAACTTCTGGATTTCTACACCTCAGATACAGTAAGGCGTGATGTGGAGATGATGCTTGGCATGGCCCCGGCATACCTTCCCATGTTCGAAAGCACCCTCAAAAAAGAAGGGATGCCCACCGACCTGATGTATCTCCCCCTTGCCCTGTCATCCCTCAATCCACGAGCAGTATCACCATGGGGCGCCAGTGGATTGTGGCAACTCATGTTTACCACGGGCAAGCTTTATAACCTTCAGATTGATTCCTATGTGGACGAACGAAGGGATCCTGAGAAATCCACCCAGGCAGCAGTTGCCTACCTGAAAGACCTGTACGCCGTATACCTGGACTGGGAGCTTACCATTGCTGCCTATACGAGTGGGCCGGCAAGCGTGAACAAAGCCATTCGAAAAGCCGGTGGTTCAAGAAAATACGAAGAAATTTACCCATTCCTGCCGGCTGAAACCAGGGAATTTCTTCCTGCATTTACAGCCTGCTATGTCCTGTCAACCCACCCCGACCTGGCAAACCTGAAGCCTGTTCCCATCGAAATACCTAATTTCAGGCAGAAAGAACCCGTTGAGAAACGGCTCCATCTGGGACAGATTGCCGATGCCTTGTCTATCCCTCTTCCCCTGTTGCAGGATATGAACCCCGAATATAAAAGCAGCATCATTCCGGTTGTCAGCAAAACCCTGTGGGTGAAGTTGCCGCTTGACAAAATTGTGCCCTTCAACCTGATGGGGGATTCCATCTACCAGTACCTCGATACCGTGTATTTCCCCCCTTCCAGACGAATCAATATCGTTGCGGAAGCACCGGTACAACCCGATAATCAATCCAACACCCCTTCAGAAAAGACGGATAACGGCAACGGCACCTCCGAGCAGACCCAAACTGAAAAAGCCTCCCAGCCAGCTACTCCCCAGAATAAAACCAAGCTTGTATATACAGTCAGAGAGGGGGATAATCTCGGTCATATCTCTGCATTGTACGACGTGAAGGTCAGTGATATCAGAAGCTGGAACCATATCAGAAACGATATGATCAAAGTTGGGCAGAAACTTGATATTTACGTCCCAGCCTCAAAAGCCGACCGGTACAAAGGGATTGATTCCAAATCCACTGACAAGAAACAGAAAGGAAATGCAGTTACCCAGCAACCCTCTAAATCCGCTGCCACTTCCCATACCATTCACACCGTAGCCAGGGGCGAAACCTTGTCCGGTATTGCCTCCAAATATCCCGGAGTATCTGCAGATGACATTATGAAACTGAATGGGATCAAAGATCCGCGAAGTCTTCAGGTTGGTCAGAAAATTAAAATTCCAAAAAAATAACGTGATGAAGCCCCGTGCAGTTGTTGTATTTGTGTTTATCACCATTATGGTTCTTGGTATTATCGCAGCAATCTTTCCTGCCGAAGGATTGAAGATCGGATCTTCTACCATCCATTTCCCAACCCTGAAAGAGATCTTCACACCCGAGGGCGTCGACTATGCCGATATCTCAGCACTGGAGGAGGTAGCCGACACCCTGCACCTGGCCACTGAAGACTCTCCGGAAGCAGATGTTCCTCCTGCCGGTGGATTGATGCCTTTAACAAACCTTGAAGAATTAAATACCCGGCACCTTGAATTTCATGAAGGAAAACGAAATGTCCTGTATCCCTTCTTCAGGATGCTCGATTCGCTCGGAACCTCACGAAAACAAATCCGGATCCTCCATTACGGGGATTCCCAGATCGAAGGTGACCGAATCACACATTACCTCAGAAGAAAATTCCAGTCCCAGTTCGGCGGGTCAGGCCCCGGCATTGTACCGGTAGTGGAGCTGTACAACTCTCAGGCGGTAAAGCGAACACTGACCGGCAACTGGCAGCGATACACCCTGTTTGGGAATCCCGCTTCTGCAAAAAATGCGAGGTACGGTGCCATGGCAAGCTTCTCCAGGTTCAGGCCGGTACTGCGTGATTCGGTAGTCACCGACTCTATCCTGCATAAAGCTTCCGTCACTTTCTCGGCTACTGCATACCCTTTTAGCCAGGTGAAGCTCTTTGCCGGCAATGCCAAAGCTCCGGTGAGTGTGGAGTTTTCCAATAAAAATGGCAATATCAGGACCGATTCCCTGCATAGTGCATTGCGTGTGATCGGATGCAGTACCTCGGGCAGTGAAATCACCATCCAGTTTTCAGGGCATGATAGCCCTGACATATACGCCGTTGACCTTTCCGGTGGCAGCGGTATTATGGTCGATAACATACCCATGCGGGGAAGTTCAGGCACTGTTTTTACCCGTCTCAACACAGCGCAATTGCAGCAGATGTATACTGCCCTTAATGTGGAATTGTTCATACTGCAGTTTGGCGGTAACGTAATGCCATACATCAAAACGGAACAGGAATGTGTGGCTTACGGCAACTGGTTTTACAGCCAGATTATGCTTCTGAAAAAAGTAAGGCCTACTGCCTGCGTAATCGTGATCGGACCCTCCGATATGTCTTACAAGGACAAGGAATATTACGTTACCTATCCGATGCTTGAGAAAGTGAGAGACGCCCTGAAGGAAGCCACCTTCAAGGCAGGTGGTGCTTATTGGGATATGTATGAAGCCATGGGGGGTAAAAATTCAATGCCATCCTGGGTGGCAGCATCTCCGCCGCTTGCAGCCCCCGACTATACCCATTTCTCGCCCCGTGGTTCAAGGCTCATCGGCGAAATGTTCTACAACGCACTGATCTGGGAATACCAGCTCTGGAAAAAATCGGCCAAATAAAAGTGCTCCAGGGGATGTACCGGATATCCAGTGTTTTCAGAAGGTTCACCTTTCAGGCAATGGTTACACTCTGCCTGGTGGTTCCCTCTGCGTTTTCACAGGGTTACCGGTCGTATCCGTTCATTCAGAATGACACGAACTACATCTTCATCCCCGGAAGTAAAAAGCCGCCACTCAGCCATTTTTACGGAAAAATGGATACCTTGCTGCTGTACGGACAAGGAAGGGTTCATATCCTGCATTTGGGGGGATCGCATATTCAATCCGATGTGTACCCTCAGGTGGTCAGAATCGGATTGCAGAATCTCCAGCCGGGTCTTTTCGGAGGGCGCGGACTCATTTTCCCTACAGCAATGACAGGTTCGAACAACCCGAGGAATTTCTCGGTTTCGTGGACCGGCCATTGGGACAAATGCCGCAACACCGAGAGAAACCGGAATTGCAATCTTGGCATTACAGGACAGGCTGTTACTACCACAGACAGCCTTGCCACCATATCGTTCCGAAGCTTTTCAGGGATCCCGAAAGGTGCCCACAACCGGATAAGAATCTACCACTTCGATGCGCTGAATGCATATTCCTTCAACGTCCTGACGGAAGACCCGTACCTGATCAACGACATCCGGTATTTCCCCGATGCCGGTTATTCTGAAATTATCCTCAATACCCCTGTCGATACCTTTACGCTCGAGATTTCCAGATCCACTTCCGCCAATTCGGTTTTTGAACTCTATGGTATTGAACTCCTGCTCGATGGACCCGGCATCACCTACAGCTCACTGGGGGTAAACGGAGCCAGCCTCCCCTCCTTCATCCGGTGTAACCTCCTGCAGGAACAGATCTCAATCCTGAATCCTGATCTCATCATCATATCACTGGGCACAAACGACGGATTTACCCGCGATTTCAATCCGGATATCTATAAACGGAACTATGTCAGCCTGATAACCATTATCCGCAATGCCTGCCCGGAGGCAGATCTCCTCCTTACAGTACCCAATGATGTCCTGATTAAGAAAAAAAGAAGCAATAAAAACACCTCGCTCCAGGAGGAAGTGATCTACCAGCTGGCATCATCGTACGAATGCGGGGTCTGGAATTTTTTCAGGGTTATGGGAGGTCATAATTCTGTTCCTTCATGGTATATCAATGGACTCATGCAACGCGACAGGGTTCATTTCACGGTGCCCGGTTATCAGATCAAGGGAGAACTGATGCTGGAAGCCTTTCTGAAAAGTTATTCGATCCATCTGGATGAAAAAGCAAAACAAAACCAACTCTGACACTCCTTCAACACCTCACCCTGCCATTTCACTAAAGTAAAATCCAATCAGCCAGCCGGAAAGCCATGAATAGCACCCTACATTCCATTTTCTATTATAACCAGAAGCATCCCCTGATTTTCACCCAATTCTATTTCTGGGCATTTTTCCTCATCGTGATGGCAATATATGCATTTATTGCCAACAACCGTAACCGTACTATCCGCAGCGGATACCTGTTCCTGGTGAGCCTGTTCTTTTACTATAAATCCTCAGGATTCTTCTTCTTTATACTGATTCTATCCACAGTGCTGGATTATCTGGTTGGGTTGGGTATCTTTAACAGCCAGAAATCCCTGACCCGCAAACTGCTCCTGGCCACCAGTATTGTCATCAACCTGACACTGCTGGTGTATTTTAAATATGCCTACTTTTTTGTGGATTCCTTCAACCAGTTCTTCGGAGAAAAGTACCAGGTGATAAACCACCTTGCCCTGATCGCCAACCGTACAGCCGGTACCCATTTCGATGTGGGATCCATACTTCTGCCGGTAGGGATCAGCTTTTATACGTTTCAAACCCTCAGCTACTCGATAGATGTTTACAGACGCCAGCTGAAACCGGTTAAAAGTCTGATCGATTTTGGCTTTTATGTATCCTTTTTCCCACAACTGGTGGCCGGCCCGATTGTGCGTGCCTCAGAATTTATCCCTCAGATATACAAGGATTTCAGCCTTTCGAAAGCAGAATTTGGCTTCGCGGTCTGGATGATCCTGAAAGGTCTTGTCAAAAAGATCCTTATCGGAGACTATATCGCAGTGAATTTCATCGACAGAATCTTCACCAACCATCTGAGCTATACGGGTTTCGAAAATCTGATGGCCATGTATGGCTATTCGCTTCAGGTATACTGCGACTTTTCCGGATATACCGATATTGCCATTGGAGTAGCCCTGCTGATGGGATTCCGGCTCAGGGAGAATTTCAATTCTCCCTATAAAGCGAAAAATACTGGAGAGTTCTGGAAAAGATGGCACATCTCACTTTCAACCTGGCTCAAAGACTATTTGTATATCCCGATGGGCGGAAACAGGAAGGGGTCACTTTTTACCTGGATCAGCCTGTCTTCCATTCTGCTGTTTATTATACTGATTTCCAAAAACCTTCTTCTTCTCCCCATCTTTGGCGGTATTTTTCTGTTCATCTGGCTCCTCACCAGGCTGATCCCCTCACTGAAGAAACATGTCACCACCAATATCAACATCCTGCTTACCATGTTGATAGGGGGCCTGTGGCATGGTGCCAGCTGGATGTTCGTGATCTGGGGAGGCCTTAACGGCCTCGGGGTAATTACCTACAAATACTGGCGAAAGATCAGCCCCTGGGAAAAATCGAACCACTGGATCGCAACCTTCTGGAAAATCTTCCTCACGTTCAATTTTATCACCTTCACCCGTATCTGGTTCAGGGGCGAATCGATGCAGGGCACCAGAGACCTGCTCAGACAAATCAGCCATGACTTCCAGCCGGGCCTGATTCCCGAAATCGTTGTAGGGTACAAATGGGTTTTCCTGATGATGGCTTTCGGTTTTATTCTCCATTGGTGGCCCTCACGACTGAAGGAGAAATATATGAACTGGTTTATCGGAACACCTCTCTGGGCAAAGATCATGATTACCGTGGGGGTGGTATTCGTCATCTACCAGTCGATTTCTGCTGACATGCAACCCTTTATTTATTTTCAGTTCTGATCAACCGATTGTTTTCAGATTTGTTTAGGCTGATGTACCGGGTGTTTGTCAGTAATTATCCCAATGCAAGGAAATATGGAAAATTTCACCATTTACAACCCTGTCAAAGTGCACTTTGGTGCTGGCGTGGTTGAACAACTGGGGGCGGTTATTGCCCCGATTCACAGGAAAGTACTGCTGGTGTATGGCCAGGGGGCCATCCGGAAGAATGGGGTGTACGATCTTGTGATGCAACAGCTCCATGATGCCGGCTGTGAGGTTTGGGAATATGGTGGCATCAAATCCAATCCCATCATCGAAGATGTGGATGCGGCCGCTGAACTTGGAAGGCATAATGGTGTGGGGGTGGTGCTGGCAGTGGGTGGCGGCAGTGTGATAGACTCTGTTAAAATTATTGCTGCAGCCATTGTGGCACAATGCTCGGCATGGGATCTTGTAAGCCGTAAAACCAAACCCACAGGGGCTCTTCCGGTGGTAACCGTGCTTACCCTTGCCGCAACCGGCACCGAGATGAACCCGTTTGCCGTAGTCCAGAACCAGCAGCTGGGGATAAAGACCTCGTTTTCATCGCCTTATTCATTCCCTGTACACTCATTCCTCGATCCTGCCTTTACCCTTTCAGTACCTTCCCATTATACCGGATATGGCATTGCAGATCTGATGGCCCACGTGATGGAAGCATGGTTTGGGAAAGGCGACAGCCCCCTTGCCGATAAAATCGTGGTCAGCATCCTGCAGGAAGCCATGGAAGCAGGCCCTCAGCTGATGGGGCATCTGCAGGATTACAACCTCCGCGCAAGGGTCATGTACGCTGCAACGCTGGCACTCAACGGGACGACCATGCACGGCCGCCTTCACGGCGACTGGGGCGTTCACGCAGCAGGGCACGTGCTTTCATTGCTGTACGGCGTTCCCCATGGAGCTTCCCTGACCATTGTGTATCCCACCTGGCTGCGCCTGATGAAAGACCGGGAGACGCTCAGGGTGCAGAAGCTGCTCGGGCATCTCTTCCAAACCACCGATATTGAAGACGGAATCCAAAAACTGGAGGGTTTCTTCAAATCCATTAACTGCCCGGTAAGGCTTGGTGAACTAAACCTGCCAGCCACGGCACCCGCTGAAATTGTGGATCAGATGATCCGAAACCGGGTCTCAGGCATGCACCACCAGCTCAGCAGTGAAGATTACCGGACCCTGGTCAGTTTAATGGAATAGCAGCAGTATCCTGCCCCTGTTACTTCTTCATCGCGGCTTCTATCTCCCTGATCAGCTCCTGCGTCTCTTCAAAGGGGATCTTTTCCTTTTCAGCAAGGGAAATGGCTGCTTTGGCTTCCTTCAGGGCATCCTTGTATTTCTTCGTTTTTAACAACAAGGCAGCATAGGTGTCGTGAATGGCGTAGGAATCCTCCTTTTTGATGAAATCACCAACCTGTTTGGTCATAAAAGCCAAAACCTTCTGGTCATCCACATGCTGATAAAAATCCCAGGCATAAGCATTCATCTGTTGTCCGTCCTTCTCAGGATACAGCTTTAAAAGATCCATCACGGCGTATCCATAGGCAGCCCAGTTATTGCTGCTGCGCTGATACTGAATGTTGGCCATCTTGTGATAATAATCGGCCTTTTCAGGATACACGGTAGATATGCGTTGCTTGACTTCCTCAATGGCTTCAGCATTTTTCTTCCGCAAGGCCTGCCCGATCATCACCTGTATGATCTTGTCCAGCTTGGTCTCCACCTCCTGCTTTCCTGCGATGGTTTCAAAGGCCGTTTTGTTGTTTACAAAATAGGTGAATGCCTCCGATGAAGGATCTTCGATGAAATTTGAAATGATTTCCCAACCCAGGGGGCTCTTGAGAAAATCCGCGGGTTTATCCTTCAGAAAAGCTCCGATAATTTCACTGTATGACTTGTCATAGCTCTTCTTTAATGCGGATGCATATGCCATCACTTTTTCGGAATTCTGGGGATCTGCAAGGTAGGCACGCTCCACCGACCGGAAATTACGGGTGTCATCCAGCGCCTCTTTGCCCAGTTCAATGAGCCCTTCAGCCTGCCTTCCCCCCACCGACTTATGCACCACCTCGCCTTTCCAGTTGATAAACAACAAGGTAGGATAGGCCCGTACATTATACAATTTAGCCAGGGCAATCCCTTCCCCCTTTTCCATATCCATTTTTACCGGGATAAACATGGCATTGTAGAAATTGCCCACCTCTTCCTGCGGAAAGACTTCAGCCGACATCTTTTTGCAGGGGCCGCACCATGTGGCATAAGCATCCATAAAAATCATCCGGTTCTCTTCCTTTGCCTTAGCCAGTAACTCAGCCCAGCTTCCTTCGGTAAAACGGATGCCACCCTGGCCATTAACCACAGATGCCAGAAAGAGAATCATCACACTCAATACAACAGTTTTTTTCATCTTGAAAAGTATTTTAGTTGGTTTCTATGTATAACTTAGTCCCGAATGCCGGGTACGGTCACGTTCCGTCTTTTTTTTCAGGTTCTTCTCAAAAGCCTCTGTCAGATCCGTTCCGGTCTGGTTGGCGATACAAATCAATACCCACAGCACATCGGCCAGTTCATCCGATAAATCACCCGGATCAGTACCTTCCCGGGGCACCTGCTCCCCATACTTCCTGGCCATGATCCGGGCTACCTCTCCCACCTCCTCGGTGAGAATGGCCATATTGGTGAGCTCATTGAAATACCTCACTCCGTAGGTCTGGATCCACTGATCCACTTTTACCTGAGCTTCCTGCAGGGTCATCTCCTATTCTCTGTTTTTACTGTCAAACAAAAGGGTTACCGGACCGTCATTCACCAGACTTACCTCCATCATGGCCCCAAAGATACCGGTTTCTGCTTTTCTTCCGGATAACCGGTGCAATTCCCGGATAAATGCCTCGTATAACGGAATGGCTTTTTCAGGTCTGGCAGCCCTGATGAACGACGGACGATTCCCTTTTTTATAGCTGGCGTGTAAGGTAAACTGGCTGACCACCAGAAAATCTCCTCCGGCATCTGCCATGGACAGGTTCATCTTCCCATCAGCATCATTGAAGATCCTGAGCTGCACAATCTTGCTGCAAAGCCACTGTACATCCGTGATATCGTCATCCTCCTCGATCCCGACCAGTAAAACCAATCCTCTGCCAATGGCTCCGTGCACCATGCCTTCGATGGTTACGGATGCTTTGCTCACTCTCTGAATCACAACCCGCATACTGCTTTATTCAAGTTCCCAGGCATTGGTCTGGATGTCCCTGCCCGATAACATATTCAGATAATTCCTGTACCGCTCCATGCTGATATCCCCCTTCTCCACTGCCCCCTTTACTGCACATCCCGGCTCGTGATCATGGGTGCAGTTGTAAAACTGACACTGTCCCAGCAACTTCAGCATCTCCGGAAAATACATGGCAAGTTCACTTTTCTCCAGGTCTATCAGTCCAAACTCCTTAATCCCCGGGGTGTCTATGATATATCCCCCGGCGGTGAGCGGATGCATCTGCGCAAAGGTGGTGGTGTGCTTCCCTTTGTAATGCACTTCCGAAATATCCCCTGTCTTTAACTGCAATCCCGGTTCTATACAGTTGATCAAAGCCGACTTTCCCACGCCGCTGTGCCCCATGAAAAGTGATGTGTTGCCATAAACCATCCCCTTCAGATCCTCAATCCCCCTGCCTGTAACCGCACTCGTAATCAGACAGGGATATCCGATCCTCTGATAATGGTCTGTCAGATACCCCAGGAAGTCGAAGTGTTCCTTCTGATACAGGTCCGCCTTATTGAAAATCACTACGGCAGGAATCTCATACATCTGGGCAGTCACGAGAAACCGGTCAATGAAGCCGGTGGAGGTTCTTGGTGAGGTAAGAGAGGCCGCTACAAAGGCATAATCCATGTTGGCGGCAATGATATGGCTTACCTTCGACAGGTTAACGCTGCGGCGGATGATGTAGTTTTTCCGCTCACCGATCGCAGTGATTACTGCTGCATCCCTGTCATGCCCGTCCAAAACCGTAACCCTGTCGCCAACGGTAACGGGATTGGTTGCCTTTAGCCCCCTGGTGCGAATCTTTCCCCTCAGCCTGCACTCCATGATGCTGCCATCATCCATCCTAACCGTATACCAGCTTCCGGTTGAACGGATTACCGTTCCGTTATGCCTGTTTTTTTCTGATTCCGCCATAATGAGCAACTGCAAAGATACATTTTTGAAGCGGGCACAGATATGTACAGATATCATCATCAATTTGCTACCTTTACCTCCCTTCAATCATGGAAAAACCGCAATACCCACCCTATGCAGATCTGGTATGACATACTGAACTACAGCATTGTACTGGCAGTTGGTTTTATCGTGGGATTCATCAACACCCTGGCCGGCAGCGGTTCGCTCCTCACCCTCCCGCTCCTGATGTGGCTGGGTCTGGACCCCCTTACTGCCAACGGTACCAACCGCATTGCCATTCTGATGCAGGGTGCTGCCGGTGTGGTGATGTTTCACCGCCAGGGGCAGTACCAGTACCGCCACGACCTGCGCTATATCCTGCCGGCGGTTTTCGGCAGCATCCCCGGGGCGTTTATAGCTGTCGACCTGGACGAAGCAGCCATGCACAAGGTCATTGCCATTGTCATGCTGCTGATCCTGGCAGTTATGATCGCTAACCCGGCCCGGTATCTAAAAAAACATCCGGTCGAAACACCGGGCAGGGCGCTTGTGATGATGATCCTCTTCTTTTTTATCGGGATGTATGGCGGATTTATCCAGGCAGGGGTAGGGATCCTGATGCTTGCCGCTTTTTCACTTTCGGGAGAGATGACCCTTCTCCGGGCCAATGCCGTTAAAGTATTGATTACCATGATTTTTACGATTGCAGTATTGCCTGTTTTCATTGCCCATAAACAGGTCGATTACTTTTACGGTGTCCTGATGGGGATCGGTAGCATGGGGGGCGCATGGTGGTCTGCAAGAATGGCATTCCGTAAAGGGACCCCTTTCCTGAAATTTGTGCTGTACACAGTGATCCTGGCAACAGCAATCTATATGCTGATAAAAAACGGAAGCTGATCAGGAAGCCAGCACCAGCAGTCTGTCATCCTTGATCTCGACCACGCCCCCTTTCACAGATACCTTGATCGTCTTCTGATCCGATTGTACAATCCGGATCTCTCCCGCTCCCAGGGTAACGATCATACGGGTGTGGCCCGGTAAAACCTCAAAGGATCCTTCTGTTCCGGGAAATTGCACCAGCGTGACTGTGCCTTCATAGAGCTGCTGGTCCGGACTGATAATGGTAAGTTGCATGCCCTGCGCTGTTATTGGCCGCTCTCAGCCAGCAGTTTCTTCCCTTTTTCAATCGCTTCCTCAATCGTTCCCACCAGATTAAAGGCAGCTTCAGGATATTCATCCACCTCACCATCCATAATCATATTGAAACCCTTGATGGTATCCTCAATGTTCACCACAGTACCTTTAATGCCGGTGAACTGCTCTGCCACATGTAAAGGCTGCGAAAGAAAACGCTGCACCCTGCGGGCACGGTGTACCACCAGCTTGTCCTCTTCAGAAAGCTCATCCATCCCCAAAATGGCAATGATGTCCTGAAGCTCGGTATAGCGCTGAAGGATCGCTTTTACCCGTTGTGCGGTATCGTAATGCTCCTCTCCCACGATCTCCGGCATCAGGATCCTTGAGGTGGAATCGAGCGGATCCACTGCGGGATAAATCCCCAGGGAGGCAATTTTACGGCTTAATACGGTGGTAGCATCCAGATGCGCAAACGTGGTTGCCGGTGCCGGGTCGGTAAGGTCGTCAGCAGGCACATACACCGCCTGCACCGAGGTGATCGAACCCCGTTTGGTAGAGGTAATGCGCTCCTGCATGATCCCCATTTCCGTGGCAAGGGTAGGCTGGTAACCCACTGCCGATGGCATACGACCGAGCAGCGCTGATACCTCGGAGCCTGCCTGGGTGAATCTGAAAATATTGTCGATGAAGAACAGAATGTCCCTTCCACCCGATTGCTCATCCCCATCGCGGAAGTATTCGGCAACGGTCAGCCCCGACAAAGCTACCCTGGCACGCGCTCCGGGAGGTTCGTTCATCTGCCCGAAAACAAGGGTTGCCTGCGATTTTCCCAACTCCTCCATATCCACCTTCGACAGGTCCCAGCTTCCTTTTTCCATGTCCTCAAGAAACTCTTTCCCGTAACGGATAACCCCAGACTCAATCATCTCACGCAGCAGGTCGTTCCCCTCACGGGTACGCTCTCCTACCCCTGCAAACACCGAAAGACCCGAATACTGTTTTGCAATATTATTGATCAACTCCATGATGATCACCGTTTTGCCAACACCTGCACCCCCGAAAAGGCCAATCTTCCCCCCCTTGGAATAGGGCTCAATGAGGTCAATCACCTTAATCCCGGTGAACAACACCTCGTTGGCAGCAGACAGATTCTCAAACACCGGCGGATCACGGTGAATGATGTACGATTGTTTCTTTTCAACAGGTCCGATACCATCTATCGTATCGCCAATCACGTTGAAAAGCCTGCCCCTGATATGATCGCCCACCGGCATGCTGATCCCCCTGCCGGTCGAAATCACCGGCATTCCCCTCCTGAGACCGTCCGTGGAATCCATGGCCACAGTCCTGATGGTGTTCTCTCCGATGTCCTGTTGACACTCGAGCACGATTTTGTGCCCATCCCCGGCTTCTACCACCAGGGCATCATAAATGTTCGGGAGATGCTCCTCGCTGTCAAAAACCACGTCAATCACCGGCCCGATAATCTGCGCAATACGCCCTTGTTTCTCTTTAGTCATAAGTATTTCTGTCGTAAACCTATGTTAGACAATCAACCCTGAAAATTGTTGCAGGCGAAATTACGAAAATTTGCTGGCTCCGTTTGCCCGAATCAAAAAATAGTTTACCTTTGCCCCGCTTTTCAAACAAAGCAATACTCCTCCTTAGCTCAGTTGGTCAGAGCACCTGACTGTTAATCAGGGGGTCCTTGGTTCAAGTCCAAGAGGGGGAGCAAACCATGAAAGCCACTGATGATCGGTGGCTTTTTCTTATTTCATATGTGCTATATCTATATTTTGTTTTCAGAGAAAGCTGGCAAATACTATGTAGGGCAATCTAAGAACCCCTTTAACAGGCTTGAACAACATAACGATCCAAAGAATTTGACCTTTACCAGCAAATTCGCCGACTGGAAACTTAAAGCTGTATTCAGTGCTTCAGAATCAAAGCGCAGTGTTGCCAGTTTGGAAAAATATATTAAAAAACAGAAGAGTAAGTTATTGATAGAGAAGTTGATTGATCCGGAATTCAGCCCAGATGGAGAACTTGCAGGTTTGATCAGAATTCCATTGCCAGACCGTTAATCAGGGGGTCTCCCGCAGGTGCGGGATCCAAGAGGGGGAGCAAACCATGAAAGCCACTGATGATCGGTGGCTTTTTCTTATTTCATATGTGCTATATCTATATTTTGTTTTCAGAGAAAGCTGGCAAATACTATGTAGGGCAATCTAAGAACCCCTTTAACAGGCTTGAACAACATAACGATCCAAAGAATTTGACCTTTACCAGCAAATTCGCCGACTGGAAACTTAAAGCTGTATTCAGTGCTTCAGAATCAAAGCGCAGTGTTGCCAGTTTGGAAAAATATATTAAAAAACAGAAGAGTAAGTTATTGATAGAGAAGTTGATTGATCCGGAATTCAGCCCAGATGGAGAACTTTCAGGTTTGACCAGAATTCCATTGCCAGACCGTTAATCAGGGGGTCTCCCGCAGGTGCGGGATCCAAGAGGGGGAGCCCAAAACAGAAGCCATCGCATTCGCGATGGCTTCTGTTGTTTAGGAGGCTGAGGAAGTTTAGGAGGTTGAGATGTTAATCAGGGGGTCTCCCGCAGGTGCGGGATCCAGGAGGGGGAGCAAAGGCATGGTGTATAAGAAAGGAAGTCGAAGAAATCCTTCAATTGAGGGATATCTCACCCTCCTGCCCTTACATTGATCTTCGCTATTATTGAGTATTGTCCTGATAGATACGACCATCACTAAACATCATGGGAATACTATAGTTGACAATCGATAAAATTTGGGCTATATTTGTTGAAGCAATTCCATATCTTTTGCCTCAAATGGTGCAAATTGGTTTGAAGACCAATGAATTGGCTTCCATTTGGTGCCGCCATAGGAAACAAAATGTCTACTTTTATGTGATTGCGTCCCACCCCTCCGGTTTCATACATTTACAAAAAAAACCATGATCCGGATTGCCATTGTGGAAGATGATGTGGATGTCCGATATTCAATGGAGTACTTCCTTTCGCAGGTGGATGACATCCAGGTGGCGGGTTCGTTCAGTCATGCGGAAGACCTGATGAATGCGTACTCCGACATGGATGTGGACGTGGTGCTAATGGACATAAGCCTGCCCGGCATGAACGGCATCGACTGCGTTTCCATCCTGAAGGCGCAGAGGCCGGAGGTGCAATTCCTGATGTGCAGCGTGCACCAAGACCAGGAACGCACCTTTGCCGCCTTGTGCGCGGGAGCTACAGGGTACCTGATCAAGAACATTGCTCCTGAAAGGATCATCAGCGCCATCAGGGAAATTGCCTCAGGTGGCTCCCCGATGTCGCCCCAGATTGCCCGGTATGTGATTCAGAACTTCAGGGAACACAATATACAGGCTGACCTTCCGGAAAATCTCACCCAGCGGGAAGTTGAACTGTTGCAGGCCCTGACCCGGGGTTACCTGTACAAGGAGATTGCGGATCAGATGAATATCAGCGTTGAAACGGTGAGAACCTATGTGCGAAGGATCTATGAGAAGCTGCATGTGCACACCCGCACGGATGCGGTGAACAGGGCTTTCCCAAGGAAAACCTGAAAGGAACAACTCATTCTGTTTGACTGACAGGTACAACAATAATTAAGATTAATAATCTTAAATACAGTAAGATATGAGACATTCAATGAGTAGGGTTAAATTTCTTTACCTGTTGTTGATGTTTTCATTGGCACCTTTTCAGGTTTTCGCCCAGCTGCCCTCCCTCCAGTTTGCTTTCCCAATCGGAAGCACGACATGGGAGGCCCGGGGAAAGATCGTTCATACTTCGGATGGTGGATGTGTGATCGCCGGGTGTTACGGAAATACAGTGGATATGGACCCATCCCCTGCGGTGTTTCAATTAACCGCAGTGCAATACCAGTCAGCCATGTTCCTGGCGCGGTACTCTTCGGGCGGAGCTTTGGTGTGGGCTGAGTCCATCAAGGGAACATCAACTGACCTGATGAGGCCAAGGGATATTACCCTCGACCACCTGGGGAATATCATTGTGGTGGGAGAGTTTTCGGGCACTGTGGACTTTGATCCGTCTGTCTCCACTACATCCATCCAAAGCGCCTACTGGAGTGGTTTTATCGCTAAATATACTCCGACTGGTAATTTTCTGTGGGTGGTACCGATAGGGTCGAGCGGAAATGGAGCACATAACACCGTCAGCAGTTGCGCGGTAGATAGCCTGGATAATGTTATTGTCACGGGTGATTACGGACAATCGGTTGATTTTGATCCATCCCCGTTATCCTGCACCCACACTGCCATGGGGAACAATGATATTTTCGTGGCAAAGTACAGTTCCGCCGGATCCCTATTATGGGCCGGAAGTTTTGGGGGTAGCGGCACGGAAGAAGGAACGGAGGTCACATCCAGCCATGCAGGGGATGTATTTGTATCAGGCCATTTTGCCTCAACCATTGATTTTGACCCTTCAAACGGTACAGCTTGGATAACCCCGGGTACTTCAAGGGATGTTTTTGTAGCCAGATATGATCCGAACGGCAACTATCTGTGGGCTTTTGGATTGCCTGCCGATTGTGGTGTTTCCTCGGGTGAAACTGAATGTTCAATAATTCTTGACCCATCAGGAAATTGCTGGATCACAGGCTTATTCAAGAATACCGTGGATTTTGATCCCTCCGCATCAGGAGTCGCGAATCTTACTTCCGCCGGTGGCCCGGATATCTACCTTGCAAAGTACACGACAACAGGGCTCTTTCTTTTGGCGAAAAGAATCGGGAGCTCTGGCAATGATGGTCAGATCAATGAAGTTGCCATGGACGCAATGTCGAAACTTTATGTTTGCGGGAAATTTTCCGGATCTGTGGATTTCGATCCCTCCGGTTCCTCGTGCATCCTGACATCTAGTATCGGTTCACAGGATGCTTTCTATGCATGCTACAACAGTTTGGGAGTCCTGTGCTGGGCTTTTTCGATCAATGATGGTGCTGAAGAGGCGACATCGGTTGATTCCGACGGTGCCGGTTCAGTATATGCTTCAGGTATATTTCTTTTGTCATCGGATTTCAATCCCGGACCTGGAACAACAACCCTTACCAGCTCGGGCGACAGAGACATCTTCGTGTGCAAATACCTGACAAGCCCTTCCATTGCTGTTACTTCAACCCTATCATCCATTTGTCAGGGCCAGAGCAGCCAGCTGCAGGCGCTTGTTTCAGGTGGATCGGGTAACTGCACATACACCTGGAGCCCCTCGACGGGGCTTAGCGATACCTCGATCGCCAATCCTGTGGCGACCCCAGCAATTACCACCATGTACCATGTGGTGGTTACGCAGGGTACCCTGACCTTTAACGATTCAGTGCTGATCACCGTAAAAATAAAACCCGCTGTGTGCCTGGGTACTGATACGGCGATCTGTGAAACGGGCCAGGTGACCCTGGATGCAGGACCCGGGATGGATGCCTATGCCTGGTCCACCCTGGCAACCACCCAGACCATCACCGTGGACTCTTCCGGGATCGGGATCGGGAGCAAGGAGTTCTGGGTGAACGTAATGAAGGACAACTGCTCTAACTCGGATACCATACGGATTACGGTTGCGAACTGTGCCGGTTTGGTGGAAATTCCCCGGAAAGGCCGGGTGAGGATCTACCCCGTTCCTTCTGCCGGTCAGGTGACCCTGGAGGCGGATATGCCGCTTGACGGTGCCACACTGTTCCTGTACAACGCATTGGGGCAGCCGGTGCGGCAGTTTGAGCAGCTTTCGGGGACCATGGTACAGATCTCCTGCGAAGGGCTTCAGAACGGGGTCTACGGGCTGGTTATGATCCGGAAGGGGGAACTGCCGGCCCCCCCGAAGATCCTGGTGCTCAGAAATTGACCATCCTGTGCGACCCTGGCACAGATCTTTGCACACCAACCTCCTGAATTCTTACGTGCACCCATGGCAATATAAAAGTATCATCATGAAAAAGATCATCCTGCTTTTCGTTGTCTTCGCTGGCTCCATCACGAGTGCGGCTGCACAGAATTATCTGCTCCATTTCACGGGATCGGGACTGAGTACCCAGGTGGGGAGTGTGCAGGTGACCAATCTGGCGCAGAACACCACCCTGACCCTTGCCGGGACCGACACGCTGCACCTGGTGCCAACGATTGGGATCGTTGACAGCAAGCAGGTGGCAGTGGGCAGTTTGGGAGTATGTCCAAATCCGTCGGAAGGCGACTTTATCGTTACATTCGGGAATGCCTGCAGAGGTAGGGTGGTAATGCAGGTGTTTGACATTACGGGCAACCTGGTGACCGGAACCGAGGTGTATGGTTCCGAGGGGATGGGAAGAGCCACGATATCCGGTATGCCCCGGGGGATGTTCATCCTGAAGGTGTTGACACCGGTACAGGACTATACCGGGCGACTGATTTCTCTGGGCGTCGGGTCGGCACAGCCGCGGATCCGGCTTGTTACGGAACCCCAAATGCTTCCCAGGCTCCCGGCCCCGGCCAGCAAGGTCCAGATGCAGTATAATGCCGGCGAGCGGCTGTTGTTGAAGGGAACATCCGGCAACTACTCCCGCGTGGTTACCCTGGTGCCTGCCCAGAGCCAGGGGGTGGATTTTGAGTTCATCGACTGCACCGACGGCGACGGGAACCACTACCCGGTGGTGACCATCGGCACCCAGACCTGGATGGCGGAGAATCTCAGGACCACCAAAACGATGGTCGGGGGATCCATTCCCATGGTCACGGATCCCTATTCCTGGACCACCGGGTCAGGTCCCGCCTATTGCTGGTACAACCATGATCAAAGCTCATATGGTGCGCTCTACGGGGCCTTGTACAACTGGTACACAGCCAATATGGAGCACCTTTGCCCTACCGGCTGGCTGGTACCTACCACCAATGAATTTACGGTGTTGATAGATTCCCTGGGTGGTCAGCCTCTTGCAGGGGGGGCGATGAAAGAGACCGACACCGTTTATTGGCTTGCTCCCAATACGGGGGCAACCAATGCCTCAGGGTTCTCCGCCCGGGGATCTGGTTACCGTGGTGATGCATCAGGCGGGTTCTGGCTGTTGGGTGAACGAGCCACGTGGTGGACCTACCTCGAACCGGGTAATATTTACTGCTGCAATACCATGGTAATCTTAGGAAACCAGGCATCTGCCATAATGAATTACACCTGGAAATTATTCGGCTACTCGGTACGTTGTATGCTGGCTGATTCCTCGATCTATCACATCAGGCCCAAAGCTGCCTTCGGCATAAGCAACGCAAATCCAGGCATGGGAAAAACGGTCCAGTTTACGGATTTCTCTTCCTATTCACCCAATAGCTGGCAATGGTACTTCGGCGACGGCGACAGCAGCCTGGTGCAGAATCCGTCCCATACCTATCTGGTGCCGGGTAACTACACGGTCACGCTGATTGCGGGCAACCCATACGGGTATGACACCCTGGTGAAGACCAACGGCGTTGTCGTTTTATCTGCTCCACCAACGTTTCCTGTGGTCGACATCGATGGCAATCCTTACGATACGGTTCATATCGGTGGCCAGGTATGGCTGAGGCAAAACCTGAATGTCACCCACTTCAACAATGGCCTGGGAATTCCCAATATCATGGACAGCGCCCAGTGGATCGGCCTGACAATGCCCGGACGCTGCTATTATTCCAACGATTCCATTGTATATGCAGGTTTATATGGTTCGTTGTACAACTGGTATGCAGTGGCCACAGGAAACCTGTGCCCTTATGGATGGCGGATCCCAAGCGATACCGAATGGACCGTACTTACCAATTACCTCGGAGGGGTGAGTGTTGCAGGAGGCCCCCTGAAGGAGCCAGGAACCACCTGGTGGAAACCACCCAATACAGGTGCAACCAATGCCAGCGGTTTTTCAGCGCTTCCGGGAGGCCGCAGGCACAATCAAAATGGAAAGTTCTATGATCTGGGGAATGCTGGCTGCTGGTGGACGTCCACCCTTCAGACGGTCCTTGTCGCAAAAGAAAGGAGGGTTTATAATAACAGCACCAGCGTGGGATCTTCAAACAGCGGAATGGGAACTGGTTATTTCGTGCGATGTATTCAGGATTGAAAAGTGGTAAAAAGCTCCTGAATGCATAAAAAAGTTCAAATTGTAAACTCTGTCTCGATATGTTTGAACTCTATCTGATACCATGCTTGCGTCCGGTCCATTCATTTGATTTTCCCGAACCATGAAAAGAGTTGTCCTTCTGTTCCTCGGATGCCTTTCTGGATTAATGATGATCCAGCCTGCTGAAGCCCAGCAGACCATCGCCGATTCACTTAGATCGGAACTTATGGCCCATACCGCGCAGGATACGGTCCGGATCAGGCTCCTGGTGAATCTGGCCAAAGAGATCACCGGTACAGATCCAACCTATACGTTGGGTTTATGCGACGAGGCTATCACCCAATCCCGGAAGTTCAATACAAAGAAATGGGAGATCAAGGCATTGATGCAAAAGGCGCTTGCACTTGACAAATTAAACCGGGTTCCCATGGCAAAGGAGCTTTTATTACAGGGGTACCAGCTGGCCATTGCCATCAGCGACAGTCTTGAAATGGGGCTGATGCAGGCGAACCTGGGTAACATCTGCCTCAACGCGGGAGAAGCAGAAGAAGCGCTGAGATACTTTCAAAATGCCGAATCCATCTTCAGGAGTATTGGAGACCTTTACAGGTCATCAAGGGCAGCCGACATGACGGGCGTCTGCTATTCCCTGCTGGCAAATTACCCCAAAGCTTTATCCAGTCATCTCAAAGCTTTGGCCGGTCTTGAGGAATTGAAGAGATTTCCCGAATTGGCCAATTGCCATATGAACATCGGGAATGTGTATAATTACCTTGATGAACAGGAAAAATCGAGGGAGTCTTACCGGAAATCCCTGGAGATCTATGAGAAACTGCATGACCTTCGGGGAATGGCTAATGTAAAAACCAACCTTGGCATCAGCTATCAGGACTATTTTCAGGATCGGTCCATCGCTTGTGGATATTATGCGGACGCATTGGAAATATTCACT
The DNA here is from genome assembly GCA_022709695.1 of Bacteroidota bacterium. GTDB lineage: Bacteria > Bacteroidota > Bacteroidia > Bacteroidales > SKPS01 > SKPS01. Next base: position 55,058 of record JAKLII010000007.1, on the reverse strand, counting down.
TTGATCGGGGATCGGTACACCAGGCTCCAACCCTTGGTCAATATGGCGTGCCTGTTAAACAATCTATGTGAAAGTGACTTTAATGAGTACCTCAGGAATGGGATTTTCAAAGGTCTTGACCAGGGGATCCTGAACCAGTATGAGATGTCGTCCAAGTTGCTGCGCGAAGCACTGGACCTCCTCAACGTCAGAATGAACTGGGGTTTTTATATCTACGTGATGGGGACCCTGGGAGAATCCATGATGTACCTGAATAGGTACCAGGAAGGATTGTCCTGTTGCTTCAGGGCATTAGACGTGGCCGACAGCCTCAACTTGATGGAGAGGAAGAGGGAGACATTGAACAGCATCAGCAAGATTTATGAGAGATCGGGAAGATATGACTCAGCCTATTATTTTTACCGCCAGTGCATCGCAGTCCGTGACTCAATATGAAACAACCTGAAAGACAAGGAGATACAGCGTCTGGAGCTCCGTTACGAGTTTGAAACCCGGGAGAAGGAGCTGGTGCGCCAGAAGGAGGTGAGCGACCTGAATGCTTTGGTGGCCTCGGAGCTCTCACAGAGGCACCTGCTGCAGCTGCAAACCAGCGAGCAGGCCCGCCTGCTGCAGTCGAACGAACTGGCCCTGAGCCGCAAGGAGCAGGAGAACAACCACCTGGCTTACCTGAGGCAGAGGGCGGAGCTGCAGGCGGCGGGTCTTGAGAGGCAGTCGAAGGAGAAGCAGCTGGCCCTGCTGGGCAAGGAGAACGAGCTGGCGCGCCAGCAGGTGCAGAACAGGTCGTTGCAGCGGAACATCTCCATTGGGGTGGTGCTGGTCAGCATCCTGTTTCTGGGGTACGTGGGTCGGCACTTTGTCCGCCAGAGGAAGCACAACCGACAACTGAAAGCCCTGAATGCAGAAATAGGGCATATGAACCTGTTGTTAAAGGGGAGCAACACGGAGCTATCGGAGGCGCTGGGGCGGCTGAAAGAGACGCAGGCCCAACTGATCGAGACAGAGAAGCAGAAGGAGAAGGAAGCAATCCGGCGGCGCATCTCGCAGGACATGCACGACGAGATCAGCAGCGGGTTGACAAAGATCGTATGGTTATGCGAGATGGCGGCGCGGAAGGTGGCCCTGGCAGAATACGGGAGCATGGACGGGGTGATCGGCCGGATTGCCGATTCGTCGCGTGCGGCGGTGGAACGGATCGGGGAGATCATCTGGGCTATCGACCCGGACCGCGACAACCTGGAGGGGTTTTATGCCTACCTGCGTACCTACATCATGGAGTATTTTGAGCCGACGAACTACCGGGTAAAGGTGGAATTCCCCGAGAAGCGGAACGGGGTTAAGTTCAACCCCGATGTCAAGCAGACCCTGTTCGTGGTGGTGAAGGAGGCGTTGCACAACGTGTTGAAGCATGCCCGCGGGGATGTCATGGAGGTATCGTTCCGGGTGGAGGGGGCGGACTATGCGATTTCAATCCGCGACAACGGCATCGGGATCGGCAACGCCCCGGAGAACCATCACCGCAGCGGGTTGAGGAACATGCGGGAGCGAATGGAGTCGGTGGGGGGGAGATTCAGCATCGGGGCCAATGGTGAGTCTGGTACCCATATCCTGCTTCAGGGGCCGGTGGCAGGTATCTAAATATCTGTTTTATGTAATTGACAATCCCTGTCCGTTATCGTACCTGATGTTTTGTTCACTTTCCAACTAAATGACTAATCCCATCTAAATAACTGTTGCTATGAAAACCTTCACACTTCTTTTCATGATGTTTCTTGCCTGTGTCGGTCAGGTATCAGGACAAACCATCTCTCTCACCTTCACGGCAACCCTGAACGGGAACCATCAGCCGCTGGACAGCATTTCCATTGAAAACCTCACGCAGGGGGGTGACACCACGCTGTATGGCAATGATACCGTACTGCTCCTCCAGCAAAGCATTGGAACAGAACAACCCCTTCAGGGACCCGCCGGTGAACTGGTCCTATTCCCCCCTTCCCCGAATCCCTTCCCTGCATCGACATCAATCCAATTCTACCTGGCCCGGCAGGAACTTGTGACCCTCCGGGTGTCCGACCTGTCGGGGCGGGAAGTGGCGGGGTTCTCCGAACAGCTGCAGCCGGGGGTGCATCATGCCCTCTTTCATGCCGGAGAGGCACATTGTTATCTTCTGTCTGTTGAAACACCCCACCAGAAACAGGTGCGGAATCTCATATCTATGGGTAATACCGGTGGCGCATGCCGGCTTGAATATACCGGTGGACAGCCAGGTGCTTCAGGGCTGAGAATTAGCCAAGGAAAGCTCCCCTGGGCGCCGGGGGACAACCTCAGGTTCATCGGCCATACTGCGAACGGAGCCGATACCATCGTTGCCCAACCTGTTCAATCAACCCAGTACACCTTTCTGTATAGTTCCGGCATATGCCCTTCAACGGTTATAGATATTAACGGCAATATTTACAACACTGTTCAGATTGGCACCCAGTGCTGGATGAAGGAGAACTTGAAAGCAAGGAACTACAGGAATGGCACAACCATTCCCAATATTACAGATTACTCAGGCTGGGCAGGCCTTTCAACCGGTGCCAGGTGCTGGTGCAGCAACGATTCATCCACCTACGCGGCAACCTATGGCGCTTTGTACAACTGGTATGCAGTGGATAACTCCAACGCATTATGCCCCACGGGCTGGCATGTGCCGACCGATGCTGAATGGACCATACTGGCGGACTACCTGGGAGGGGAAAGCGTTGCAGGAGGAGCCTTGAAAGAAGCAGGTACGGCACATTGGTACAGCCCCAACACGGGTGCCACCAATTCAAGCGGATTCACCGCCCTTCCCGGAGGCATTCGCATTGACTACGATGGGAGTTTCGATGACCTTAGGACCAGTGGCTACTGGTGGTCGTCTTCGGCTTACCAATCAACTTCCGCTTGGCATCGGGAAATGTTCGAAAGTTCTACTATTGTCCACAGGATCTACGCTCCACAGAGATGCGGTTTCTCTGTCCGTTGTGTCAGGGATTGATTGGATAAAATGGTTGAATAGATCAGGCTTTGCTGAATTCGCCAACTAAGCCTATAATCTTGATATTGAGTAATTTCGACTGGTTAATGCAACCGGGAAAAGGGGCGTCCTCTTAACCGGTGTGTCCATTAACGCGACCTCTGGCGCAGATTGCAGGTAAGTCAATGCATTGAGGAAAAGTGGTTGCAGCTTCCAGCCTCAGGGGGAGCCCCGAACAGAAGCCATCGCATTCGCGATGGCTTCTGTTGTTTAGGAGGCTGAGGAAGTTTAGGAGGTTGAGATGTTAATCAGGGGGTCTCCCGCAGGTGCGGGGGCCGGAAGAGGGAATCCAAATGTCGAAATACTGTTGCTTTGGCGTATATTTGCATTATTCATCGTCTTGCAGAATTTGTACTCAGGCATCAGGAGATACCTTTTCAGGACCAAAAAAAGAAAAGTGTAGCTTGCTTTCTGACATTTAACAATGATATGGAAAAACTACCTTGTGGATATCAACCTGAAATTCACGATTTCGGAACTTAATATATCTCCCGGATGAAAAACATTATCGTTGTTTGTACTTCGCTGATAATATTATCATTGATGAGTTGTGAAAAAGAAAAATCTGATCATAATGCTCCTATAATCGGCCCATTTACCATTGAGGTTATGGACACATTGGGAAATAACCCCTTGGGTTATGAAACCAAATATCCCAACTCTTGCACATTGGATCTCGACAGAGATGGTATTACTGACATAATATTCAATTTGTCCGGCTCTTTTGGTAACATGTCCGGCTATTATGTGACCCGGAAGGCAACATCGGTAAATGGCTCTGTGATTGCTTTTAATACTATGCACGATACAACCTGGTCACAAGTGTATATTGATTCAATAGGATACACTATTCACTATTATTACAATAAATTTGATGTGGTAAGGAGTTTTGGGAATCTGGATACAATCAGTATGATGAGGAAGTTTACCTCTAAAACCTTGTGGATTTCTGAATACTACCAAATGGGGAGCCATTCGATTCCATCGTCGAGCAGAAATCGGAATGCATTTGGTAAATTTGGATATATCATTGTCAGAACCCCCCGATGCTATGTGTGGATGAAACTTGAAAAGATTGGCATGTGCTATCTTGTGATCCATAAGTACCGGTATGCCCTTCCATCAGAATTTGTGATCCGGGATTGAGGAGGTTTAGGGTTTTGTTGGCTATAAGGATACAGAATCCTTGCAATTATCACACAGCCATACCTTGCATTGGTCAACGGTTATGACAGTTCCTATGGTATCGTTCATCATACAGTAAGGATCGTTGCTGAATTGGGGCAAGTCCCAGATTGCGTCCTGGCTAGTGCAGGGCATCCCAAACCACCCTGATATACTCAGGATCCACCTCCCTTAAATTAAATGCGAAGTGTTTTCATGATTGGTTGTAAGATGTCATGAAATGGTACTCTTTATCGGCGGACCCTCTCAGATAAAGTCCCGGCTCATCCTTCCTCCTTCTCCTCCTCCCGCTTCTTGTGCTTCTTCTTCCGCCAGTACCGCTTCTTATTCCTCTGAATCTTATGTTTCATGGCTGCCCATTGCTCCTGGAGGGTAATCTGTATTGTTTTCATAGCGCATTGACAGGCATGGGGGGAACCCTTCATCCATGAGCAAATGTAAGAAATCTCCTTCACTTTAAGTGGTATAATCAAATTCTTATAGGTGCCCTTATAATTTTCAACCCCACAAAAAGCAAAGCATAACTACTTTAAATTGAGCTTACCGTGGTCATCCCAATAAGGCACCAGTAGCCACGGAGCGACCTTGGCTGGAGCGGTCCCGGTGGGCGATAGTCTGCCGGGATCATTCCTGAGCCGAAGGCGCAAGGAATGAAGTCAGCAGACGACATGGTTTTGCGAGCCTGTGAAGCAAAACCATAGTCGGTCGCTGATCCCGAATGCTTCGGGACTCCATGCGCAGTCGTGGAGCAGTTATGCGGCCTCACGGCCGTGGAGAAAAAAAAGAGAGCGTCTCTTTTGAGACTCCCTCCCTTCGTATTGGACACGCCGCTCAAGCAGACCATTCCCCGACGGATTCTTTTTGCCTCATAATTGCCACATTTCCAAAGATCAAAGAGTATCAATATTATCAGCGAAGATTGGTCACTTCATACGGCGAATGCACCCCGGCCATCAACGATTTGGCAAAAAGCTCTTCCTGGAGAAATCTATGTTCTTGGATTTTTTAAGGTTCTGTTGTAAGTTTACACATTCTTATACATTGAACCAAAAACTGACGTGACTATGCAGATACATAAAGGATTAAGTTGTTCAGCAATGGGTTGGGTTAGCCGATCATCATGCCATCAGGTATACCAACCTGAGGAAAGAGGAGAGATACGGATACGAACAATTCTCAAGCAAGCATGTTAAGAATATCATAATGAAATAACTTTACGACACCGGAGATTGCGAAAATCCAGAAAAGAGTAGCATGAATTTAAAGAGTAAGATCATGAACAATGTTAAAAAAATCGCGAAAGCAGTATTATTTGTCTTCTTTCTGACACCTGTTGCACTATTTGCACAAGACAGGATTATTCCAACGTCTGAAATTCCTTCTGCTATTCAAACGTATATCAAAACCCACTTTCCCGGCCAAACAATCGTAAAAAGTGAGATTGATATGGAAGGTACAAACAAAAAATATGAAATTGAACTTAATGACAAAACGGAATTAGAATTTAACAGCAAATATCAAATAATAAAAATTGACAGGAAAACCGCTTTGCCCATCAGTGTCATTCCTTCAAAAATCTATGAATATGTCAAAGCAAATTATCCAAAAAACTCAATAACTGAATGGGAAAAAGAATGGAAACATCAAGAGGTTAAACTGGATAACGGTATTGAATTGGAATTCACTTTAAACGGCACGTTTATAAGAATTGACGACTGATTGCCAGCTGGTAACAAGCAAATCTGCAATAAACGGATTGAATGGCTTTGTATCAACGGAATTGAAAAACTCAACTTATGTTCTTCCTGAGAGCAATAGTGTTAAAATCACCCTCATCCCCGAATTGCACAGGATATTCTTTCAACCTTTCAGCCCTTCCAGAAAGGCAAAAACATGGCTGATATTTACCGCTTCAGCATTCTCGAGGGTATGGATACAGCGAGCCTCGTAATATTCCGGCGGATGAAGGTCTGAACAGGTCTCCTTCCAGCGCTTCTTTGCCCCGGTGAAGTTACCAACAGCCACACGCCGCATGATGCCCCGGATGTCGGCTGAATCACTGTTTGAACAGCTGGGATGCTCGCAAAACCTGCAGCGCATGGCTTCCTGCATCAGTTTCTTTTCTTCTTCACCGTATCCATCGAACAGTTTTTCGCGGGTAAATGGCTTGTCAACCAGCCGTACGAAATTCTTCATACCCGGTTTGTACACATATGGGGATTTCTTCAGTTTTTTCAGCAAAACGTTTGCTGCGGTGATACCCGATGTGGTAACGGTTGGCGTACCTGTGCCCATGACGGTAGATTCTCCGCAGCAAATGAGGTTATCCCATTCGGTTCGGGTATGGAGCCTTTTAAACAAATGCTGACCCAGCATCTGCTTGGGACCGGCTACGGCACCTCCATTTTTCATATTATATCTTTCAATGGTGATGGGTGTGGCCACTTCAGCATATCGCACTGCCTCTCTGATGTTTGGAAAACGCCTTTCCAAAACAGCGATCAGCCTCTCCTGCTCAGATTTTTTCCTGATCATATAGGTCTCTCTGTCAAGGTTTTCCCAATGTTCGAATGTTGGCCCGATGGCAATGATGGTATGTTCGTCATCGGCGCAGAGCGTCCTGTCATCAATACTCAGGATGTAGGCAGTAACTTCACTTTCGTCGAGTTTATCGGGATTGCCCACCAGCATTTCAATGGGTGCCGTTTCATCAGGTATTGCCTTCCGGTCGACCAGGGCATATAACACTACACTTGGATAAGTCGGGACCTGATTCCTGGCCCAGGCTCTTCTTTCAGGCGAACTGCAGGCAGGATCAATCAACCTCCCGTAAAGATTCCAGACGGTACCTGAATAAATTATGTAGGGAGCGAACAGTTCACTGCCGTCGTCCAGCTTCACGCCGGCAGGCTTTCCATTCCGGAAGATCAGTGAGACCACCTCTTTTTCAGGCAGCATATCCCCACCATTTTCTTCGATCACTTTTTCAAGTTTACCCGGAAGAAAAAGTGTGGAGCCGGCAGGATAGTAGCTTCCGCCAACATGGTTGTTGACAAACATAATGGCTGCAAGTACCGCCGGGGATTCTTCCACTGTGGTGTAGCAATAGGTTGAGGTGAGCTTGTCAAAGAATTTGAAAATCTCAGGGTCTTTAAAATATTTTCCCAGCAGGCTTTTTGCGCTTTTATTCAGATAACCCAGAAAGCGGATGTATGAAACCGGATGTTTCATCATGCTTTTCAAGGCAATTTTCGGATCTGTTTCATCAGCAGTATTATAGCTGGGCACCTCAACCATCACATGGCGGTACATTGTAAGCATATCGTGATAAAAACGTTTAATATTATCCCTTTCATCTGGGAAAACATCAGACAGTTCCAGAACAAACCGGTCAATATCCTGGTAAAATTTGATCCTTCTCCCTTTGAAATTGACACAATACAGCAGATCGTGCCGGATCACATCTATCGGCTCTTCGAGACAATTAAAGACGAAGCGGTGCGCATTGAATCCCTCTTCGCCAAAACCGTACAGCATGGCTGAACCCTGGTCAAATGTTACATGTTTCCGCCTGAAAATACCGCAGGATCCGCCAGGCTGGTAACTTTTATCTATTACTGCCACTTTTACATCACGTTTTGCCAGTAAACCGGCTGCGGTAAGGCCCGACAGCCCGCCTCCGATAACAATCACATCATAACTCATTGTAATCCCTGTTCGTTTATCTGTATTGATCTACTCTGTTTTCCGATCCACCCCATTTCTTTATGAAGCTTAATGTACATCACATGAAGCACTCTGTAGGCAATGTCCTTTTCATGCACCAGCATATAAAGACTGTGCTGCAGGGTTAATCTGTATTCACCCTTCGGACTTCCGTTGACAATCATACGATTTATCATTGTGCTCATAAGCTGTGCAAATCCGTTTAACGAGATACGAAACCGCGGAGTTGACAAAAATAACGCTATTCCTGCAATGCTTTTACCGAACACCGGCAAGTTGCAGTGCCCTGTTCAATGTCAGGAATATCCAGGACAGGAAAGCTTTCAATAACAGACTTTTAATACCTCCCTTCCGGATTAACATTAAGCCGCAGGGCCACTCCGTAAAGAAATGCCCTCAGAATGGTTAATGGGGAAAACAATAAAAGCGGCTTTCGAAGGGGCCAAACCATGCAGGCAACCCGGTGGCCTTCTGCAATACTATTATTTGCCCTGATGATTGAACAGGATCAATGCGGTTCGGTTCAGGGGATTAATAAAGGAGAGTCCTGGAAGCAAAGCGAACCGGGATTGATCTGTGGGATTCTTGAGATGTGAATCTGGGTGGTTTTTAGGTGCGGGATTGAATAGTTGGCCAGAAATTAATAGAATGATTCTGTCTGTCTAAGTTATTAACTGTCATTATGTTGGGTTGATTTATGCAAATTATTCCCAAAGATATGATAGTTCCCTCGCCTCATTCAGCATGCGAATCGTGTCGGCCTCCAATATATACCCGTCTTTGAGGTTTCTCTGAACCGATTCGGTAAATTTTTGCATGTACTCCTGATGGGTAGCATAAAGCGACTTCAGAGTGCGCTGGTCAAACGTCTTATGAGTTCCATAGAATTGACAAAACCAATTCTGCCCTGTATTAATCCCTGAGTTCATTCCTGTGGGGACGTCAAATTGTGGCAGCCTGATACCCCCAAAGGCATTACCTAATGTATCACGTCCAATAATCACCTCCGGTACTGCCTGAAGCACAGGCATCTGAATTCCTGGAGGGGGGGCGATCTCCTCTCTGATCCACTGGTTCATATGATCCAATGCGGCTGCATAACCATAATAAATCGGAATTACACTACATAACGGCAGGTCGCAATTGATGGGAGAAAAATTTCCAAAGTCCCTTTTAAGTGAAGCAGAATAGAAATCAAGAAATCTTTTATCTGCATGAGAAGTACCCGAAAATTCCCAGGTTACTATCTTTTCGTTATCAGGCTGCCTGGAATCGACCTGACCTAATAGGATGAGATCTGTTTCAGAATTAATTTTGAATACTTTTCCATGAATGTCCGTCTTAAGTTTCTCCCCGGCACCAATGATCATAAATCCATCGATTATTTTGGTAAGTGACTGGATATAATTGTGATATCCGGTCAGCCACAAGGCAGACTGGGAATAACCCATTGCAATAATGATCTCAGGCTTAAAGGTTCCTAACGGTCGGATCTTTTGGGCACTCTTTAAAGCCATAATGGCTTGAGAGAATATGTCAAAACCGATCTGATCCTGTAACAAAGCTGAGTCAACAGTAACATCCAGACTGCCATACCTTTCAGGATTCCAATTCCTCAGTCCTGTCTGATTGTGAATCCCATCCCTTTGGACAGAAACACCCACCCAGGCATACCCGGATCTCATTAAATGTTCGGAGGATTGATACCAGCCCGGATCCAGATCTAACATATTGGATACATTAAGCCATTCAACCACAACGGTGCCGTTGAACTTCTCTGATGCTACTGGTCTTCTTACAATGATCCTTGTTTTGTATGGATATAGTGAATCAACCGGGACAGCAAAACCTGGATTAGCGTCAAAGTCAAATCGCCTTGCATTCCCAATCAGGAAAAATTCCTCCTCCAAATAACCGTAAGAAGATAATTCAACTGTACTGGCAGAAAATATAGTTCCTGGTTCCGTAACCGGACCGATTACAGTCGGAACGGGTACCTTTGAAGTCTGTCCCATTGCTGCATTTAGGAACAACACTGCAAAGAGAAAAGTAAAGTCCTTTTTCATGATGGCATGATTAATCTGTTGTTTACAATAAGAATTGGTTTAAATGCCTGCCCCTTAACATAAGGTAAAATTATAAAATTATAATTTATAACGCTAAAAGTGATAAATATCAGAGAGATAGCAATACATTGGTCTTTCTGCAAATCAGAATGTTTTCAAGCTCTGAGCTTATAATTGGAACAGGAGATCAAGGTAAAAGAGGCTATCTCAAAAAAAAGCAGCCTCTTCGTTATCACTTATTTTACATTAATGACATGAGGGTAATTGTTGATAATTGCACTCCGTTATCAAGGAAAAAGTAGCCATGGTGAGACCATAGATGTATAGTTGCCTGAGGCTCTCCTGAGCGGTGCCTGAGGCTCTCCCAAGCGGTGCCTGAGGCTCTCCTAAGCGGTGCCTGAGGCTCTTATGAGCGGTGCCTGAGGCTCTCGAAGGCACCGCTGAAATACCCCCCGATAAACTCCAGGCGCAGTCGCGAAGAGGCTACAAAAAAATCAGGGGGGCTCCCCCAGCCATGGAATCCCTGCACCTTTCACACAGCCATACCCTGTTTTGGTCTGCCTTTCTTACCCTACCACCCGCAATGGCTAATCCTAATGCAACACCAGCAATTTGGTTACTGCAATATTGGTTCGGTAGGTTTTATCCTGATATTGCAGCACACATGTATAGGATCCATTTCTGAGCCCGGTGGTTCCTAGGGATAAGGTGTAACTTCCGGCTTGCCTGTACTCATCCAGAAGGGTCAGTACTTCCCTGCCCACCTGGTCGTATACCGATACTTTAACCCTGCCAGGAGCATCAACATAGTATTTTATGGTGGATGTTGTACTTACGGGATTAGGATAAACCAGTAATGGTTCCCTTTCGTGCGTTTTTGCCGGATGTAAGCCTGTATGGGTTGAGTCTGAGGCGAAACCTACGTGATAAAGATTGTTGCTGAATCCGGTATACCACATGTAATAATTTGATTCATCGTATATTACTGCCGGGGCCCAGCACCAATCTTCATCAAAGGCACCTGTGCCTCCCGTCACCATTACCGGATTGCTGGTATATTTTACCCAGTTGATACCATCGGATGAGGTGGCATACCCGATATCATAATCTGCGTTCTGAGCAGGATTCCCATTATACCACATCTCATACTTACCATCATGATAAATCACCCTTGCATTCTGATTGTTAAGCACATCCCAACCCCCTCCTTTCCCGGCCAGAACCGGATTGCCCGAATATTTGCTCCACGCAATTCCATCGTTTGATGTGGCATAACCTACTGAACATTTTCCGTTTTGATCTGATCCGGTGTACCACATCCGGTAGGTACTGTCGATAAACAACACGGTATTCACATAGGCCCATTGTTCATCCCAGCTGCCCGTCGGTCCCTTCGCAAGTACCGGATTGCCTGTGTGCCGGGTCCAGTTTATGCCATCACCCGAGGTAGCCAGCCCCGTCTCCAGCGCCCCGGCATAATAGGGCTGCGTGGAATATCCGTTGTACCACATCCGGTACACTGTTCCGTCATAAAGCACATTTGCTCCGAAAACCCCCTCCGAATCAAATGCACTTCCTCCTGAAGGTTCAAATACCGGACTGGCATTCATATTGAAATTGATGCCATCTGTGGATGTCGCGTATCCGATTCGGTCATGACCTGTTGTAGTACCTTCCGCTGCTGAGAACCACATTCTCAGGGTGTCATTACCCTTCATTACAAAAACAAAGGGAAATCCGTAACTGAGCCAGCCGGTGCCCGGACCCAAAACTGGGTTGATCGGAGATTTGGTCCAGTTCACCTGGGCTTCAGATGGGCTTGCCCAAAAGATGAAGATAAAAGCCACCACTTCTGCGATTGAAAATAGATGTTTTCTCATAGGTCAACAGGTTTTGATTATGTGACAGGTTTGAAGTGATTAATTTGTATTTACGCCAAAATTATGCTTTGGAAAAAGAGGTATCAATAGCACATTCATGTGATTTTGTGCTTCGTAAGAATGAAAATCCTTTCGGGATTAACGGTTCATGTAAAGGAGAAGAGCCTCTGTGCGGGTCCGCACATGCAGTTTCTGGTATATGTTCCGGATATGTGACCTGACGGTGTCAAGGCTGATGAACAACTTATCAGCTATTTCTTTATAAAGATATCCCTTTGAAAGACAAGCCAGTATCTCCTCTTCTCTGGAAGTGAGGGAGAAATCTGCTATTCCTGCCGGTAGCGGTTTCATAAAAGCCATGACCACTTTGCGTGCAATTTCCCCATTCATGGGCGAACCTCCGTTTACCAGCTCTGTAATGGCTTCCAGCAAGCGGGCAGGCGGGGTTTTTTTTAACATATATCCTGTGGCTCCGGCTTCAAGCGACTTGAATATCTGTTCATTATTGTCAAAAACCGTAAGCATCATTACCTGGATCAAAGGAAAACGGTTTTTGATGTGTACCACGCATTCTATCCCAGACATCCCCGGGAGGTTGATGTCCATAAGCACCACATCAGGTGTTTCGGCACCCAGGCTGATCAGGGCTTCTTCGGCTGTACGGCATGACATAATGCAGCGGTAACCTTCGGATCCATCAATGAGAATACGCAAACCCTCCCTGACAGGTTCCTGGTCCTCAACAATCATGACCTTTATTTCCTGCTGCATAACAAATCAGCTTTGACAGATGCAATTTTACAACATAATGGTTTTAGTTCCAATCGCATAAAGATGCTATTTTACGCAGTGTCAAGCGGAATTGCCACAATGATCCGTGTCCCGCCCTCAATTTTTGATTCGATATTAAATGACCCTCCAAGGTTCCCGATCCTTTTCTGCATATTGAAAAGTCCGTTGCCTGTATTCGCTGATTGTTCAGTGTGAAAGCCCATGCCATTGTCTCTGATCTCTGCCTTCAGGATCCCGTCAGCCCAGTACAGGCCTATGGCCAGTTCCGTGGCTCCTGAATGCTTGACAGCGTTATGTAAGGCTTCCTTGACCACCAGGAAAAGATTCCTCCGGTGATCTGATGACATGCGAACAACCGGGCAGTTCTCCGGAAAATCAAATATCGCTCTTATCCCTGTATTATCCAGGTATTCAGAAGCATACCTCCGCAAATAATAGGAAAAACTGGCAAGGTTGTCATTTTTGGGATTCATAGCCCAGATGATATCGCTCATTTCATCCACCAGAGTGCCGGATATTCCGGAAATCTTCTCGATCAGTTTTTGGGTCTCGTCAGGTTTTCCCGACTGCCTTTTCATGACTTCGCTCAAAATGGAGATCTGGGTAAGGCTTGCACCGATTTCATCATGCATGTCCTCGGATATCCGGATCCTCTCCTTTTCAAGCATCACCTGCCTGTCCACATCCCTCCTGTAAAGCGCCGCTGTATGAAAATGCGCAACGATCCTGATCGCAAGGTGTCCGATCATATTGACATCCTGCAGCGTGTACGACTGATCAGACCTCTTCCTGCCAAGAATCATGAATCCGAAAGGCTCTTTTCCCTGCTGCATCGGAACCAGTAGTTCCCCTTTACAAAGCGTCATCAGGGGCAACATTTCATGAACCATATCAGAAGCCAAAGGTCTGGGAAGAGCCAGCATACGCTCAGTCTCCGGCTGGATTGTCAACTCCTTTGGCACCACTTTTACCTGATGACCATTCGAAAATATGACCCTGTAATTAAGATCCTGTGTTTTAATGGCGAAAAGAAATGATTCAACATGGAAGATCTCTTTGATGAATTGGCAGATCCCCCGGGTCAGATCTTCCGGCGCATACAGGCCTGTGATTTTTTCTTCGAAGCGGGATGCGACAATGGCCGGATCATAAGGGCGCCGGAAAAAGAGTCGGTCCACCAGATTCTGGAGAAAATCCCTGAATACAGCAAATAAAATAAGCAGAATGGTCAGGATCACAAGGTTCAGCGATTCCACTCTGTTGCTGGTGGCCCTTTCAACAAACCAAAGCAGTGGAAAATAGAGGAGCAGGATGAGCAAGGTCGCTGCGATATAAAGGAAGGCCTTTCTGATAAAAGGTTCAATATCCCAGATTCTGTAAAGGAAAATGGCAGAAAAAAACAGGATAATCATGATAAAACTTCCCAGGATATTGGGAAACTCAATCACATAGAGCAAATGCTTTTCCAGTTCTATCTGCCAGAAAAATTCAGGGTAAAAGCTAAACACTACCGGAGTAAGCAGGCCAAAAAATGAACCGATGATCACCAGTCGCAGTTGCCGGCGGTAATGATTATCTTTGATTGAAACAAACTGATACGCTGCCATGGCAAAAGCGATGATCAGTGATATTCCCATCCAGGTAACAGACCAATACTGGGTGTTGTTATAGAACTGGTAATGAGAAATGGATGCGGAATAGTTTCGCAGGATCACTGCAAAGGCATTCAATGCCCCTAAAATGAAGCCGGTTCCATAGAATGAAATCAGCAATGGACGTAGGGTGCTGTAGTGTCGTGCCTTTATAGGGAAAAGCATATGAAAATGGATCAGCACCGCGCCAAAGAGGTTAAAGCTCAGCACAAAGGCGGCATTGGCAATGGATGCGTATATATCATCAACAAACAGATACCGGGTATTTTGTGTTACCACATAGAGCTGAAGGTAGATAAAGAAGAGTACAGCTGTGAAATCTGCGGGCTTTTTATACAGGATGAAGAGACTTCCAGCCCAAATGATCAGCAACAGCAAATACATCAGGGAAAAGATTATAGGATACTGCGACCAGTAGGAGGCAAATGTGATCCTGACGGAGGTGATTTTGCCATCCCTGAGAATGTCATAGGTTGTAGAATCCCCCGCCCTGAAGAGTTCCAGCATCACAAAATGGTTTTCTCCCTTAACGTCGCTGGAGCCGATACGCAGAATGATATCCCCTGCCCTGAGACCCGCTTTTCCCGCCGGACTGTTTTCCCTTACGGCCGTAATTTCACAATGACCGTTGATCCCCAGCGACCCGGCTCCATCGATAGGTATCCTCAACCGGGCCTGAATATACAAAAGGTTAATGCCGATAACCGTGAAGGATAACAAAAAGGCCCACCAGGGCATTCTATGCAAGAATTTCACTGGTACTGTTTATTGGGATTTCAATGTGACTTTTTATCGGGATGATCCATTTTTTAAAATGACAAACTGATTGTATGTCAGGTGAACCGCTGAAAGGGGAATACTTTCCCATGATCTTTGAGACGGATTTCCTTGCCCGCAACCTGATGATCCTCGTGCGAATGATCCTTTTCATCCCTGCACCTGTCACACAGCCACACCTTGCATCGGTCTACTGTTTTGATGGTTCCCCTGGCATCGCTCATCAGGCAATATGGATCGTTATCGCAATGAGGTAATCCCAGATTGTGCCCCAGCTCATGCAGGGCAATTTTCTCAAGCCGTTCCAACACTTTATCCCGCGAAACTCCATTTTCGAACCGGTAGGTGGAAACTGTGCATACCTTTCCGGGAAGATACCCAAGGCCAAAGATACCCCATTCCGGAATGTTGCCTTTTCGGGTAGCAAAGTGTTTCTCAGTCAGTACAAGCACGTGGTCATTTGAATTGAACCTTGCAAGGATCTTTTCAGCATCATACCTTGTCTTACTGGCTGCCAGCAGATCATCCGTCGGCTCAACCACAGGCCTCAGCTCACTTCCAAACCCATAGAATTTTTCAATGGCATTCATGACCACCCTGATGTACTCAGGATCTACGTCCCCCAGGGGCTGGATGTAAACCACCATTGCTTTTTTTGATTTGGTTTCTTCTCCTGATTCCTGAACAGGAACAGGTCTGCCGGAGTGCCGGCAGGCAGTCATAGCGGCCAGCATAAGGAATCCAAAAAAGAAAACGTTCAGGCTTTTCATCTGGTAAAAGTACTTTAAAAGTTAAGGTTCAAACTATCATCTTTATCAGGAAAAACTCAAGGGCTAAAAATTATAAGTTGCGGGGGTCGTACTGGCTTGTTTGGATATTTGAAATTACCATACCTTTACATGATCGGTCGGCATATACAATGTTGCTGTACAAACTTCCAATACCAAAATCGATGAAAAAAATCCAATGGCCTGTTTTAGTTGCAGTTATTGCCCTTTTTGCTTTACTGGCTTACTCCCGGGTTTCCCCAGGGATCGGGAACTCAAGGTACCCGTCACACCCAAAGCAACCTTTCACTGAGAAAACCCTGAATACTGAACACGTCCGGAATGATGCCGGAGGTCTCTCTGAAAATATTGTCCCTCTCGCTGCATTTTCTCAGGATCAAGCCACCGTTGATATGCAGGTCATTACCATCAACACCCCGGTATCAGGCAATAATCTCTCTGCCAGCGAAACTGTCAGCATCACACTGAAGAACCAGGGAACCCAACCGGTAAAAAGTTTAAAAGTAGCTTTTCAGATCGATCAATCAATACCTGTGGTTGAAACGGTTACCCAGATGATAGATCCGGGTTCCACCCTGCTCTATTCTTTCGCAACCCGGGCAAATCTGTCGGTTCCGGGATCCTACGCATTCAAGGCATTCTGCATGGTGAACAAAGATGCAGTTCCAGCCAATGACACCGCTTTCAAAACCGTGGTGAATCTCAAACTCTGACCCACACACGTTCTTTGATCTCCCATAATACAGCAATGTTCTGGAAATGATCCGGTATATCCCCGTTGATCTCTGGCAAAAGGAACTCCGTACCCTTCCCGTCATAGACGTCCGGTCACCGGCAGAATTTTCCCGCGGGCACATCCCCGGTGCCATCAACATCCCGCTGTTTACCGATGATGAAAGAACTGCCGTTAGTATCACTTATAATCAGGGAGCCAAACAAAAGGCGATTGAACTGGGGTATCAGATTGCGCAGCCTAAACTGCAATGGTTTATTGCCCATTCATCCGAAACCGCACCGGATGGAGAGGCTGTGGTGCACTGCTGGCGCGGCGGAATGCGCAGCAATGCATTTGCGACAGTCCTTGACAACAACGGTTTCAGAAAAGTCTGGGTTATCGAAAATGGCTATAAAGCCTACAGGAACCATGTCCTTGCATCTTTCGAAAACCCCTTCATGCTCAGGGTATTGGGGGGATATTCGGGCAGTGGTAAAACAGAGATCCTCCATTGTCTGGCAAAAAAAGGGCAGCAGATTATTGACCTGGAAGGGCTTGCAAATCACCGCGGTTCAGCTTTCGGTGGGATTGATATGCCTCCTCAGCCCACTACCGAACAATTTGAAAACGATTTGTTGTGTGTCCTGCAAACCCTTGATCCAAACAAGCCGGTATGGATTGAAGATGAAAGCAACGCCATCGGCAGGGTAAACCTACCCGGATCCTGGTTTGCCCAAATGAGCCGGTCTCCGCTCATATTTCTGAATATCCCGGTGCATCAGCGGGTAAAACACCTGGTGGATACCTATGCCCGCATGAAGCAGGAACATCTTGCGGAATCTATCCGCAAACTGACGAAACGCCTTGGGTATGACCAAACCAGGATTGCACTTGAAGCACTTGATAAGGATGATTTTCAAAGGGTTGCTGAAATAATGTTGTACTTTTACGACAAATATTATCTGAAAGGCTCACAAAAACGTGATCCCTCAAAAGTAGTTGAGGTAGTTCTTAATTCCGTTAATCATGAAGAAAATGCAGCCCGACTTTTACAGCTATCCTTCTGACCCAAATACTTCTTTCCTGGCGACCAAAAGATCCGTTAAATTACTGGCCATAACCTTTCTGATGCTCATTCCGTTTTGCAGGGTTTCAGCACAAACCGTCTTTGCAAATGAGTATTCCGGGGCTATCCATACCATGGACATGCGCGAATGTGAACTCACCTACCGCTGTACTTCCCTTATGTTCGGCGATATTGCATGGCAGGCAGGGAATCTTTACGGAATCCAGGGACTAAGCCTCTATACCATCGATTTGGCAACCGGAACAGCTACACCGGTTGGTACTGCTTCACAGGGAATCAGTATGCCCGGAATGGTAGGTGACGGTGCCGGGAACCTGTATATGGGGGATTACTCCAGCAATCTGCAGAAATTCAGCATATCCGGTGGCACCTTTTCTGTTGTTGGCAATGTCGGCACTACCTGCAGCGGAGACCTCGCTATAATTGGCGATACCATTTACATGATTGGTGCCGGGCTGACTTTGGTGAAAATCACCCTCAATCCTTTTACCAGCACCCTCATCGACACTATGAATTTTGGGGGCAACTCCCCAAAAGCCTATGGCATGGTCCCCTCTGCCTGGTCCGATACCCTGATCGTCTCTGTCAGCTATACCGGCGTAAACAAACTGTTCAAAGTAAACACTAACAACGCTTCTGTGACCATCTTCTGCGACAGCCTAACCGCTGTACCCACCATGCTGTTTGGAATGGCCACTGATGCGGAAGATTCATACAACAGCATGCCTGAGAATACCGCTCCGGATCGCTGGAAACTGTATCCAAATCCCGTATCAGATCACGTGATCATTACTGCCCCGGATCATCATGTTTCTGATTGCAACATTCAGGTTAGCAGTATCAATGGACAAATCATGCTGCAAAAAACTGTTCAGATTTCAGGCTCCCTGGTGCTGGATGTCGCCTGCCTTCCTTCCGGAATCTACAATCTTACCATCAGCACCCATCAGGAAAAGAAGCATCTGGTTTTTCTTATTGCCAGATAGTAACCAACCGGGCTAACAGGCAAAGTCTTTTTTCAGAACTGAATCCATTATCCCGATATGTTCACGCTTCTCCGTGACCTGCTTTCCGGATTCGGATAATATACTTTATCTTTGCCGCTGAATTCGCAAACAGTCTGCGGGAGAGGTGCCAGAGCGGTCGAATGGGGCAGTCTCGAAAACTGTTGATCCCTTACGGGATCCGAGGGTTCGAATCCCTCCCTCTCCGCCATTCAAAAAACCTCGCTAACAGCGAGGTTTTTCATTGAAGAAAAATCCGCAAGCTTGCTTGCAGGATTTTCGGAAATGAAAAACAAGCCACGAACGGAGTGAGTGGCGAAGATTTTTGATTGCAGCCCCCTTCTTAGGGATCACCGCAGGTAATCCCTTACCCCTTACCCCTTCCTCCCTATCCCCCGGGGTAAGCTTGCTTGCAGGATTTTCGGAAATGAAAAACAAGCCACGAACAGAGTGAGTGGCGAAGGTTTTTGATTGCAACCCCCTCCCTAGGGATCACCGCAGGTAATCCCTCTCCCCTATTTCTGGCACGGCTTTTGTCTGCCCTTCAAACATTCAACCCTTTTAAATATTTTCGCCATGAAAAAACTCATCCTAACCTCCGTCATCGCGATCCTGCTCGCAGGAACCAGCTTCGCAAAAGATTATCCCGAAGAATACCTCGGCCTTCCCGGTGATAACCTGAACCTCTACGCCGTCATGGACCTGTTCCGTGAATCACCCACCCTCGAAAGCTTCGAAAAAAGCCTCAACGACCCCAACAAGGTCATCAACAACCTTGACCTCAACCGCGACAACTATGTCGATTATATTATGGTAAAGAACTATGTGGACGGTAATGTCCATAACATCGTGCTGAGTGTTGCCATCAGTGCCAGCGAAACTCAGGATGTTGCAGTATTTATCGTGGAAAAATTGAAGGATGGCTCCGCGTATGTGCAGCTTATAGGCGATGAAGCGCTTTACGGAAAAAACTACATCATTGAGCCCAACTACGACGAAACCCCCAACCCGGGTTACAAGGGCAATGCAGCTCCAGCCGAGAAGGTTAAAGTGGTAACCACAACCTATTATCAGGTGGCTGCTTGGCCTGTGGTTACCTACATCTATACACCGGGGTATGTAGTGTATTATTCCCCGTGGTATTACGGTTACTATCCCGGATACTGGGTTCCCTGGACTCCCTACTACTACCATTACTATTATGGTTACCACTACAACTGGTATTCTCACTACTACGGATACTACCGCCCATGGCATTCTTGCCGCTATCCGAGGTACCACGAATACTACTATGCCGGAAAGCGTCACGGATCTCCGGTGGTACAGGGATATGTGCAAAACGGGTACTACAAGTCTACCTATTCGCATCCTGAAGAGAAATCGAAAGGGATCAACCACTACGAAAGAAACCGGGCTGCTGCTGCCGAACAAAATACCAGCACAACCACCGACCGTCCTCGTGGTTCCTCAAACAGGGAAGCAGCTCCCGGCAATACCCGTTCAGAAAGACAAACTCCTGTGGTAAGAGAGAACAGGGTACCGCAGAAAGAAACCCCAGCAACCAGAAGTAACGGATCCCGCACCGAGCCTGCTACTTCACCGCGAGAGACCCCGGCTGTAAGACAACCCAATACCCCAAAAGCAGAAAAAGCTCCTGCAGCCCCCTCAAGGAGAGAAGCTACGGCACCTGCCCACTCAAGAAATCAGAAAGCTGACCGGAAAGAATCTGCACCAAGGGAGAAGGCAAGGACCCAGGAATCAAAACCTTCAGGGAAATCTTCGGAGCGTTCGAACGTAGGAAGGGAGAACAATAGCAGAAACCATTCTCCGGCACCTTCCCGCAGCAACAACCAGGGTTCAAAACCTTCATCCAAAGGAGGTTCATCCCGGGAAAGCTCTTCCGGCAGAAGGTAACAGACTCCGGTTACATCAGAAAGAGGGCACTTGAAAGAGTGACCCTCTTTTTCTTTGCAAAGCAACCATTTCAATTGCCGATCATCTTTGATATCAGAAATACACACCTGAAAATCACCTACCCATGAAACCAGTCAGTTCACTGCTGTTAGTTCTGTTGTGCGGAGTCATTTCTCTGATGGGATGTAATAAGGATAAACCCGTCAACCATTCAGATTGCAAGACATTCTCAGGAAAATCCACGGTCCAGAATCTTGGACCCGATTCAAGCGGTGTGGAATATTCTTACGATATTCAGAACAAACAACTGAATATCAAGCATATCAATGCAGGATTCAATTGCTGCCCCGATGAAATCTACTGCCATGTGGAACGCCTGGGCGACACCATTCAGGTCAAGGAGAGCGAGAAGGAGGCAGGCTGCGATTGCAACTGCCTGTTTGATATCGATTTTATCGTGGAAGATGTGGAGCAACAGGCTTACTACTTCTCACTCATTGAACCGTACGCTGCAACGCAGGCTCCCATCAAATTCGGGATCGATCTGACCCAATATACTTCCGGCAGCTTTTATGTCCAGCGCAACGGGTATCCCTGGGGCCTTTAGTGCTGGATTCCGTGACCGGTTCAATCCATGATGCACCTTACAGACATCCCGTAAGTCTTCGGGTACAAACTCTTAAACACTGTGGTCAGTTCCCAGCTTACACTCCGCATATTTCCGAAATCATCATCCTTTTGCACGGCACACCACCAGTATCCATAGTTGTTGATATAGTCGAAGTTGCCGTTCATGGTTCTGGTTCCTCCCGGAAGACCTGTAAATCCTGATGAATTGCTGGCGCCTGTATTCGGCTGCGTCCATTCTCCTGTGGTTGACTTCAGCATGCCTCCGATCCCTTTGTCAACACCCCTCCAGCCAAGCTCCTTTGCTTCTGCTGCATTCATGCCCAGATAGGTTTCCATGGTTATCCACTCAATTTCAGAAGGCACATGCCACCCTTTCGGGCACAATTTTCCGGTGTTGATGGCAAACCAGTTGTACAGAGCGCCATATACTTCCCTATAGGCCGCTTCATTATGCTGATACCAGCAATACCCGTCTGTGGTAGCATGAATCCATTGCCCATCGTTGGTTATCAGAGGAATAGCAGTGCCATCGTTGTATTTGGTGGTTTTCAGATTTTCCTTTGCCACTTTTGGGTACCGATTACAACAGTATTATAGGAATTGCCGTCACCATCCACAGGCACAGGATCCTCTTTTTTGCATCCCGGTAGTAATCCGATTATCAACACAAGAAACAGATGAAAGGAAACCCTGATGAACCACATCATTTTATGCTGATTATTATTCATTTCAATCTTTGACACACCGCACGGAGCAACCAAAATTTTTATCACCCGGATCTGATGAAAGAGATTCGTTTTGATTTGTCAGATAATAGCGATGGGCACGATTCGGATCGCTGGTCTGCTCATCGGTAGTCCAGAAATAACCCTGGGTTCCCAACCCGAGAAACTGACCGCTGTTATAGTTTCTTGTGCCCCCCGGCAAGGCCGTAAATCCCTTTTCATTGGTGGCTCCGTTATTTGGAGATGTCCAGTGAAGAGTGTCCTTCTCCTTTAGCTTGCCTCCGGCAAAAAGATATCCACCGAGATAATTCATCAACGTATCCCAGTCAGCTTTTGAAGACACATGCCACCCTGCCGGGCACAGATTCCGGGGATCGGTCACGGCAAACCAATTGTATAACCGGCCATAGGTTGATACCAGTGCTCCATCGTTGTTATAATTACAAAATGCACCTGCGGATAATTCCTTCCATTCTGCGGAGCCCGTTACGGCTTGAACAGCACTCCCATTCCTGTAGTGGGTGGTTTTCAGATTCTGCACCATCCATTCCTGCGTGCCAATCACCACTGAAGTGTAGATGTTTCCATCATAATCTTTCAATCGTGTGTCGGTAACAGGGGGATCCTTTTTACATCCGGTCTGTAAAAAAAGCACAACACAAAGCATGGCTAAGAAGGAGCATTTAAAGAATCGGCATTGTCTTTTCATACAAAAGAAAATATGCTGTAAATGTAGGTTTTTTTCATCCAAAGAGATTATTTCGCAGTGCTCCTGGAGCTGTTTTTTCTGAATACCCATCGCTTCTGCAGGGTATAGTTAAATACCAGGGAAACAAAAAGATCCGTGATCAGTCTGCTTATAAGATAGCTGATGTGCATCATTTCCGTAAAGAAAAGAGTGCCAAGCATTTTCAGGAGGATACTGTTGGCTACCACCGCGCAGAACCGGATAAACTGGCTGATGCCTGAATGCCTGTATGCATCAGCCCCTGCGTAAAAAGTCCACCTTTTATTGATCAGGAAATTGGTTAACGCCCCGATGATCCCCCCGATGCCCACAGAGATGGAGTAATGAACACCCAGCACTTCGGTACAAAAGACCATAACTCCGTAATCAGTCATGCCCCCGATAAAAGCGGAGATCTGGGCTTTCCCGAATATCAGCAGCCGTTCAAGGGTCCTTTTCATTTTGCCTTTGTTTCTCTGCACGGTCACGGTCATCTGCCATCATCAGCAATTTGCGGGTTTCAAGCACATTCACCACCAGTAGAGCGATACAACCCAAAGCAGCCAGGTAGAGGATGGACCCGGTAAAGATCACTTCGGCAATCAGGATCAGTGACAGCAGAACCTTTACCTCAGTGGGTCCCAGTCGGCCGGAATCAATTGAATACTTGTCCGTTACTTTGTACCTTAACAGTGCAGTAATCATTGACCAACCGTACATCACTACGAAAGAAAACCCCAGCCACTTGCCAAAACCCCAGGTGTAGATGATAAAACCCGAACCGATAATGATCACAGTAATCCAGTCGACGGTGATATCAAGTGAGAAACCATACCATTTACGCGGCGTATTACGGTAATAGGCAACCCTTCCGTCCAGAGAATCACCAAACCAGTTTACAGCAAACCCCAGTACTCCCAAAAGAAGCAACTCTCTGTTGTACAAAGATCCGAGGATAAAGCTTCCAGCTACCAGGATGCTGCCGCAAAATCCGATAATGGTGAGCATGTCTGGTGTGATCCGGAGAGGGATCCTTTTAACAAGCCAGGCAAGCAGCGCCTGCTCGGGCACTTTTAACATGTTGGTCCTGTGCCTTCCCTTAGAAATGGAAGAGATGGTTTCAAGTGTCTCTTTTGATAGCCTCGGTTTCATCGGTGCCAAAAATGGGTATAAAGATACGGTGGTCTGACCCGGTTTTTCAAGTTTACCGGTGGGAAAAAGAACATTTGTGACATTCAACGGCGCATAATTCGGGTTATTGCTATTGATGAAGGATAAAAGCAGTAATATTGTCCGGATTTCCAATACCAAATCCGGGCAAATGGATGTAAAAATCGTTGAAGTAACCTCTGGAAAACTGATGCGGGTTTTTATCAACCTGCCGGCAAAGATTCACAGAGGCCATAAAAACTGGGTGCCTCCGATCTATCTCGATGACCGGAAATACTTCAACCCAAAAACCAACCGCCTTTTCCGGCATTGCGACACTATTCTTGCCCTGGCTTATACAGATGGCATTCCTGCCGGCAGGATCATGGGCATTATCAATAAAAGGTACAATACGCTCAGTGGTGACAACGACGCCAGGTTCTGTTTCATGGAAAGCCCGGATGATCCGGAGGTTTTTCATGCCCTGATTGCATTTGTGAAGGAATGGGCAAAGGAGAAAGGATGCAGTAACCTTGTCGGGCCGCTTGGGTTCAACGATAAAGATCCTCAGGGGTTTCTGGTAGAGGGTTTTGATGAACCTGTAGTACTGTCGACCGTCTGCAATTTCCCCTATATGCCGGAGTTACTACTGCAGGAGGGCTTTGAAAAGAAGGTGGATTGTGTGGTGTATAAGATTCCGATACCGGAAAAGATACCTGACTTTTATCGGGCTATCTATCATAGGGCATTACAAAATCATCCGGTGCATATCATTGAATTTTCAAGTCGTCGCAAGATCAAACCCCTTATCAGGCCGGTGCTTACCCTGCTGAATGAGACATTTAAGGATATTTATGCCTTTGATCCTTTTGAGGAGTGGGAAATGGACGACTTTGCCAACCGGTACCTTCCGTTGCTCGACCCCCGGTTTATCAAAATCATTACCGACCCGGAGGGTAATGTGGTGTCATTCATTGTAGCCATGCCTGATATCAGCGAGGGGATCAGGGCATGCCGGGGGCGGTTGATTCCATTCGGGATTTTCAGGGTTATCAGGGCCAGAAAAAAGTCAAAACAATTGAACCTGCTGCTCGGAGGCATTCGCGAAGACTATCGTGGAAAAGGGCTGGATGTAATGATGGGGATAAAAATGCTGGAAACCGCACAGAAAGCCGGGATGCAGTACATGGACAGCCATCTGGAACTGGAAACCAACCACCTGGTTCGGAGGGAAATGGAACGGATGGGGGGAGAGGTTTACAAAAGGTTCAGGATCTTTTCCAAACCACTCTGAGACAGTCCTCTTCCTGAATAAGAAAATACTGCGGCACCCATGCGGGGTTTGGCTGTATTCTGTTGACCTTCAGCGCTATTTGATTTCCTTCAGCTTTCTTTCGGTTTCTGCCACCCTGGACCGGGCTGCTTCAATGTCTTTCACCAGCTGCTCATTTGCCAGTCCAATGGATTCGATTTCCTTCCTGGCTTTGTCGATCTTGCGGTTATATTTGGCAATCTGCTTATTGAGCTTCTTTTCCTGCTTCCGGAACTTTTTCTCTTTGTTGCTGAGTTTTTTAAGTTCAGATTTTTCTCCGGCGAGCCTTTGCCCTATCCCATCCCTGGCCTGTTTCATCGCAAAGTCTTTAACGATTTTTTCGGCCGCTCCATAAGCAACCGGGGAGGTAGCGGGATAGATGAATCCGGTACCCGTTTTAAAGGCAACGATCATCTCAACAAATCCTTCCTTCTGGTTGAAGATGGCATACACATCCATCAGGTCAGGGGAGATCACATCGAATCTGGCATTTTCGGCCAGTATCTCTGTGAGGCCTGTCAGGGTGGCCCCCTTCTTTTTCATGAATTTTTTCCAGGCATCAGAAACCTCCCTGCTGTTCGCTTCAGGGACGTTTACTGCCAGTGCGTTATTGGTCCCATTGGCAATAAAGGCTTGTACATGGGTAACTGAGATGGATTGGGCTCCTGCAAAAAAAGGGAGCAACAGCAGAAACAAGACCATTTGTTTGTGTAAGGTTTTCATGGTATGGGTTATTGGTGAATATTCCCGTGACAGAACCGAATGACCACTCACAAAAATAGTAAGATTTCTGTTGAAAAGCAATTTTCCGGTTAAAAGAGAACGATCAGACGAATAAGGTGTTAATTTTACATCCCGAACAAAGCATGAATCCATAAATGGATACTCACTGATACAAGCATCACCAAATAAATTCTAAAGATATGAAATACAAAGCAATCATTTCTTCATTACTGGTTCTTGCCATGATGGGCACCTCCTGTAGTCTGATGAAAACAGGATCGGTTTCATCCCCAACGTATACGTCGGGCAAGAGTTTTGGCTCCTCTCTCATAGGGCTTTACGGCCAATATAAAAAGGATGGGAAAGTGGACATGACCAATCCTGTAAATCTTGGCAATCTGGTCACCCTTGCTGCTGCCTGTGCGGTTGTTAAAGGGCAGCCGGTTACTTCACCCCTGTACAAGGATTTTGCCTCCGGAGTGGTTGCAGGATCGGGAGGAATGGTGCAAACGGGCATCGTAGACCAAGTGATCGCATCAGCGACAAAAATGGATCTGGGGCCTGTTGTGAATTCCGTGAAAAACAACGCGGCAGTTCCGGTGGCAGAAGCGACCAAAATTGCCGGTTCCCTCAAAACCCTGTACAGTATCTTCGGGAAATAGATTTATCTCACCGCAGGGGTTTCTGAGAAACTATACTTCAGGCCGTAAATATCTCAGCCTGAAGCTAACATACCTTTCAGGCCAGAAAGTACATCTGCCCATTTGCACAAAGTGACTTTTTTTTGAACCTTGAGGTTGTTGCTATGAAATCATTTCGTATTTTTGCGAAATGACAAAATGGACCTGTGGCGACCCCTTGACCATGCCAATGCTTCAACCTATACCTTACAAACCTGCATTCACATCCGAACAGCAACATGTTGCCCGGGATGAAAAAGTATCAAGCCATCCTGCAGGGGTTTTTATCATGAAAAAGCTGATGTCGGTGAACAGCCCGCGAATAACCATTGCAAAATTCTCAACACATGTTTACACCCAGACTTTTTAAATTCCTGACCTATACAGGTTTGCTCGCAGCAATTGTCCTTCTGATGGCATCCGGATGCTCTTCGGGCAACCACAACGAGGCACAAAAACCGGACGTTGATCCCCCTGCCAAGGCAAATCCTGTGGCGGAGGTGCCAGTGGCTGATGACACTGACTCCGTAGAACCTGTTTTGGCTTCTGCCAAAGCCAGTATAAAACCGGTTCAGGCCAGGCCAGTGGTGCTGATTTATAACTTCCATCTCACCAACCGTTGCTCATCCTGCATCGCCATTGAGGAGGAAACCGGCAAAACCCTCGAGAATTACTTTGCCGTTGAGATGAAACAGGGAAGAATCGTACGTAAAATATTGAATGTTGACGATAAAGCGAATAAAAAAATTGCCGAGAAATACGAGGCTTTCGGATCGGGAGTTTTTGTAACCCGTGTATTTCAGGGAAAGGAATCCACCACCGACCTTACCGGAACCGGATTTAAATTTGCCCGGAACAAGCCGGAAAGGTACCGGGAGATCCTGAAAAATCAGATTGAAGAATATCTTAAATAATTATACCTATGAAAAAAGCATTGATTTTCATCGCATTAACAACATTCAGCTTTAACTCTTTTGCCCAGCAGCAGGATCATGATACCATCATTTCCAATAACCCTGCGAACCTGAAGGTACAGGTGCTTTATTTTCATATAACCAACCGCTGTGGAACATGCCGGGGAATTGAAGCCAACGTGCGAAAAACAATCGAAACATGGTTCAGCATGGAGCTGGACAGCGGCATAGTGGAGCTCCACATCCTGAACTGTGAGCTCCCCGAAAACAAGCAGAAAGCAGAAAAGTATGAAGCCTACGGTGCAACCCTGGCGCTTACGGTGTACAAAGATGGTGTTGAGCTGAACACTTATGACATCACCGACTGGGCTTTTCAGAAAGCCCATAATCCGGACCTTTTTATCGCTGAGCTGAAAGCAAAAATCGAAGCTTACATCAGATAGCAATGGAATTCCTGCAAAACTGGCTTGACTCAACCCAGGCGCCGTTTCTAACAGCATTTATCCTGGGTATAATGACCGCTATCAGTCCCTGTCCGCTGGCGACCAACATTACCGCCATCGGATTTATCAGCAAAGACCTGGAGAACCGTCGCAGGATTTTTTACAACGGCCTGTGGTATACACTTGGACGTGCCATCACCTACACTGCTCTGGGAGTGGTTCTGTTCCTGGGGGCCAGCACCTTCAGGGTAGCGAGCCTGTTTCAGTCGAACGGAGAGAAGTTTCTGGGTCCGCTATTGGTCATTATCGGGGTATTGATGTTCGATTTCATCAAAATCAAGTTTCCGGGGTTCAGCAAATTCGGGGAGAAATATCAGTCGGGAAACCGTAAGAACAACGGGTGGAGTGCCCTTCTGCTGGGGATGGTCTTTGCGCTGGCTTTCTGCCCTTACAGCGGTGTTCTTTACTTTGGCATGCTGATTCCCATTACCATCAGTTCAGCATCAGGGCTCTACCTGCCCGTAATTTTTGCCATTGCCACCGGGCTGCCGGTAATAATCGTTGCATACCTGCTGGCCTTCAGCATTTCCAGTATCGGTGGATTTTACAACAGGATCAGGACGTTTGAAAAGTGGTTCCGCAGGGTGGTTGCAGTGCTGTTTATTCTGGTAGGGTTGTATTATATCTACATCTTTTATATTGCAAAATAGACTTTTTAGGTATGGAAACAAAGAAAGAGTTAAAGATACTGGGCTGGATTTCTGTAATTTTTGTGGCAGCTTTTTTCCTCCCCATCGAAAGTGCAAGATTTAATACGGCCATTGATGCCACACTTGATCTGGTAAAATGGTATGCCCGCGAACATGTGGTTTTATGCTTACTGCCCGCCTTTTTTATTGCAGGGGTGATTTCGGTTTTCGTGAGCCAGGGGTCGGTTTTGCGATATTTCGGTGCCAATGCCAAAAAATGGCTTGCCTATACGGTAGCTGCTGTTTCGGGGACGATTCTGGCAGTATGTTCCTGCACGATTCTGCCGCTGTTCTCAAGTATCCACAAGCGTGGAGCCGGACTGGGTCCTGCCATTGCCTTCCTGTATTCCGGCCCTGCCATCAATATCCTTGCGATCATCCTGACAGCCAGGATATTGGGTTTCGAGATGGGGATTGCAAGGGTAGTCGGCGCGGTTAGCTTTTCGGTGATTATCGGGGTGATTATGTCGCTGATATACCGGAAAGAAGAAAAAGCCAAACGGGAGGAGCAGATGAACATTCCCCTGATGCCCGAAAAACGCCCGATGTGGCAGACTTCCTTTCACTTCTTTACACTCATTCTCATTCTGGTTTTTGCCAATTGGGGAAAACCCTCTGAAGGAGTTACGTCGGGTGCATGGTACAGCATCTGGGCCTACAAATGGTACATTACAGGTTTCTTCAGCCTGTTCCTGGCGTGGTCACTGGTCAGGATCCTGAAAATCAAATGGCAGTGGGTGCTGCTTTCAGTGGTTGCCGTTGTAGCCAGCGGTTTACTCTCCTTCCAGTTTATTGAGAACGGCAAGCTGGCTCCCCTGGTACCCATGCTGTTGGGGATTGCGGCCATAAGCATAATGACCCTTAAAGACAAACAGGATGATGACAACCGGGAATGGACCCTGGCTTCCTGGGGCTTTGCAAAGCAAATACTTCCGCTTCTGGCTGTTGGGGTTGTATCGGCAGGTTTCCTGCTGGGATCGACCCACGATGGGCAAACCATTGCCGGGGTGATTCCGAATGAATGGATCAAGTGGATGGTGGGAGGTAATTCGGTGTTTTCGAACTTTGCTGCTTCCCTTGTGGGAGCATTCATGTATTTCGCAACCCTTACCGAAGTACCGATCCTGCAGGGATTGATTGCCTCAGGGATGGGAAAAGGACCTGCATTGGCTCTGCTTCTGGCAGGTCCGGCGTTGTCATTGCCCAACATGTTGGTAATCAGAAATGTAATGGGGACACAAAAAACCGTGGTGTATGTGAGCCTGGTGGTTATAATGGCAACGATCGCGGGTCTGATTTACGGAGCCTGGATTTAATATCATGGAAACAAACAGTATCATCAATAGATTGTTATCAAAGTATCACTAATAAAAAACTGACACATGAAAGTAACCACAGAGGCAAATGAAATTTTCAGAAAGATCCTGACAGAGAACGAGAACCCACAGGCAGGAATCAGAGTTTTTTCCAACAAAGGTTGTTGTGGCGCAGCCATTCAGATGATGCTGGCCGAAAAACCGGAAGAAGGGGATGTACAGACTGAAATTGACGGCATAACTTTTTACCAGGAATCCGAAGCTTTGGAGATGCTGGAAAGCGTGACCATCCATTTCGAAGATGGAGGGTTTATGCTGGAAGGGTTGCACCATCATGAAGGGGGTTGTTGTTGCTGAAAAGCGGATAAAAATGTAAAGGTCAGATTCATCCTATAACAACATCCTTATGCCCGGCAAACAGCGACTGAAATTCCTTGACCGCTACCTCA
Organism: Bacteroidota bacterium; assembly: GCA_022709695.1. Classification (GTDB taxonomy): domain Bacteria; phylum Bacteroidota; class Bacteroidia; order Bacteroidales; family SKPS01; genus SKPS01. The sequence continues at coordinate 24,594 of JAKLII010000007.1, read as the reverse complement.
CGTTGTGGATTTTCCTGGCCATGGCCATCGGAGTTCTGTCGGGGTACTTTTTCCCTGATATCGCAGATTTCTGGGAATCCCTGAAGTCGTCGCCCGACAGCACCACCAATATCCCCATCGCTATCGGACTGATCCTGATGATGTACCCGCCCCTGGCGAAAGTGAAGTATGAAGAGCTTGGAGATGTTTTCCGCAACTGGAAAGTACTTTCGCTTTCCCTTGTACAGAACTGGATCATTGGTCCTGTGCTGATGTTTGCCCTGGCCATCCTGTTTTTCAAACTTTTCCCGGGCGAAAACAACGCCAACCTGCCCTACATGTACGGAATCATCATGATCGGGCTGGCCCGCTGCATTGCCATGGTGATCGTATGGAACGACCTGGCCAAAGGGGACACCCAGTATGCTGCCGGCCTGGTTGCCTTCAACTCAATCTTCCAGGTGCTTTTCTTCTCGGTGTATGCGTGGTTCTTCATTGCCGTGCTTCCTGGCTGGTTTGGTATTCCTACCAATGACGCGGTGGAACGAATAACGATTGGTACGATTGCCCGGAGTGTATTCATCTATCTGGGCATTCCGTTTATTGCCGGATTTCTTACACGTTTTATTTTGATTCGGGTCAAGAGCAAAGACTGGTACCACCAGAAGTTTATCCCAAGGATCAGCCCGGTTACCCTGATTGCCCTGTTGTTCACCATTATTGTAATGTTCTCTCTGAAAGGGGAATACATCATCAGGATACCGCTCGATGTTGTACTTATTGCTCTTCCGCTGCTGATCTATTTTGTGGTGATGTTTGTCCTTTCCTTCTTTTTGAGCCGTCGGGTTGGGGCCAGTTACCCTCAATCGGTCACCCTTTCCTTTACGGCTGCCAGCAACAACTTTGAGCTAGCCATTGCTGTGGCAATCGCCATTTTTGGCATGAACTCAGGGGAGGCTTTTGCCGCGGTGATAGGCCCGCTGGTGGAAGTACCGGTGATGATTGCCCTGGTAAGCCTGGCATTCTGGTTTAAGCGAAAATATTTTACCGCCTGACAAACAATCGGTTGTAATTTCTTCCCTTCGCAATCTTCATGTTTGGGTATAATTCCCTGAAATATTTCCTAACTTTCGGGGCTGAAAGGTAATTCATATCCAAATGATTGTAAAATTTCTCAAAAAGGAGGAACCGAAATGACAGACAACAAAACTTCGAAGAAGCTCACAAGAGTTGGAGACGATGAAACTCCGGAAGGAAGCAGCCCTGTTAACCCCGGCACTTTTACCCCCACCGGTGAAAGCAAGCGCAAAGCAGGAAATTTCAGGCTTATCGCGGTCATAGCCTGGGTTATCGCCATTGCCTTTGAGGTTTGGGCTATTATTACTCTGAAGAAAGTACCGGTGAATATGACCATGCTGATCATTCTGATCGTTGCAGATCTTATTTTCGCTGTGGCAGGTTCGTTGGTCTGGAAGAAGGCCAACCGGCTGGATCCTGCATCGGTCAAGGACAAATTCAGGTTTTTTGTGCAAAATCAGCTTGGGGCAATCATCAGTATTATTGCTTTCCTTCCGTTGGTTATTCTGATTTTCACCAACAAAAACCTTACTGGCAAACAAAAGGGTCTGGTTGGAACCATCGCAGTGGTCGCCCTGATTATTGCCGGTATAGCCGGGGTGGATCTGAATCCTCCCTCGCAGGAAGAGTATGCAGAACAAACCCAGCAGGTAGAATCATTAAACAATGGCGTTAATCATGTATACTGGACAAAATCGGGGAAAAGTTTCCATTTGTACCAGGATTGCTCCTACATCAACACAGATCGTACGGATGAGATTTTTGAAGGAACGGTGGCCAAAGCCAGAGAGCTGAAAAACATCACCGATCTGTGTGACAGGTGTGAGCGCAGGGCTCAGAAGGAAAAGGAAGCACTGGCCCAGCCTGCTGTTCCGGAAGAGACCAATCCTCCGGCCGAGTAATACGAATCCGGAGTTGGATTACAACCCATAACGGGTTCTTTTTCTGATCTTTAAACATCTAATTAAAAAATTATGGGAAAATTCATTGTAACCAAAAGAAAGGATGGTGAGTTCCAGTTCAATCTGCAGGCCACCAACGGGCAGGTAATCCTTTCCAGTGAAGGATATGCTGCCAAACCATCCTGCCTGAACGGCATTGAATCGGTCAGGAAAAATGCGGCAGAAGGGCGCTTTGAGTCAAAAGCAGCAGCCAACGGCAAATTCTTTTTCCTGATCAAATCGTCAAATGGCCAGACCGTTGGGCAGAGCCAGATGTATGCTTCAGAAGAAAGCTGCAAAACCGGTATTGAATCGGTTAAAAAGAATGCCCCGGACGCTTCTGTTGAAGACCAGACCGTTTAATTAATTTGGAAAAACCGGTACTGTCATCTTCCAGGCTGGTGGTACCGGTTTTAACATCATTGACAAACCCTAAAAGAACCACAATATGTTATCACAGATACTTGAAATTGTCAGGGAAAATGCCGGGGAAGCCATCATCAACAACCCTGTTATTCCCAATAAGAAAAATTCGGCTGCCATCAAAACTGCCTCAGGTTCTATTGTAAAGAATCTGCAAAAAATGGCGGGCAGCGGAGAACTGGATGCCATTAAAGGGATGTTTGCCGGAGAAGGACAGGTAGAAAACAATCCGGTAATCAATCAGTTATCAGGCAATGTTGCGGGTGACCTGATGAAGAAGTTCGGCCTGGATAAGGGTGCGGCATCGGGGATTGTACAACAATTGCTGCCGATCGTAATGAAGAAATTCGTACAAAAAACGAACGACCCGAAAGACAACAGCATTAATCTGGAGAGTGTGCTGGGTTCCCTCATGAGCGGAAAAAGCAAGAGTGGCGGAGGGTTGCTGGGGAATCTTCTGAAAGGTTTTTTGAAGAGATAATACAGGTTTGCATATTTTATTTACCAAAAACAACATCACACGATGAACAATCTCTATTACATCATTATCCCTGTTTTGGTCATCTTTTTTGCCGGTATCAGGATTGTAAGGCCCACCCAGAGAGGTCTGATTGAACGGCTCGGAAAATACTACAAATTTGCCAATCCAGGGTTCCACTGGATCATCCCGATCATCGACCGGATTTTTCTGGTAAACGTCACCGAACAGATGGTAGACGCAGAACCGCAGGAGATCATTACCAACGACAACCTGAATGCCCGGGTAGATGCCCAGGTATATTTCAGGGTTAAAGCTGATGAGGAGTTTGTAAAAGGCTCTATTTACAACGTAAACAATTACCGATATCAGATAGTGAACCTTGCGCGTACCACTTTGCGTAATATCATCGGAACCCTGACGCTGAAATCTGCCAACAGTGAACGGGGGAAAATCAATGCAGAGCTCTATACTACTTTACATGAAGAAACCAAGAGTTGGGGTATTGAGATCGTAAGGACAGAGCTAAAAGAAATTGATCCGCCAAAAGATGTCCAGGAAACCATGAACAAAGTGGTTAAGGCTGAAAATGAGAAGATTGCAGCCATTGATTCTGCCACTGCAGCTGAAACAGTTGCAGATGGAGTTAAAAGGGCCAAGATCAAGGAAGCGGAAGGCTTCAAGCAGTCGAAAATCCTGCATGCTGAAGGTGAAGCTGAGGCCATCAGGCTGGTGAACGAAGCGGCAGACAAGTTTTTTGTTGGAAATGCACAGCTGCTGCGAAAGCTGGAGGCCCTTGAAAAATCCCTTGAGCAAAACGCCAAGATCGTGGTGCCTGCAGGCAGTGAGCTGGTAAATGTAATCGGGGAGATGGCGGGGTTACTCCCGTTTCCCAAAAAAGCCGACACAAGGAAAGACAATCCCTGAGCTGAAACAGAGTAGATTGTATTAAGATAATCCTGATTTAATCCACAGGTTACCTTTTGGTTATTCGCTTCTGAATCAGACCAGTTCAATACCTACAGTCTTCTTGCACTGAAGGTGTCTCCCTGGCGGATGTCACCGGTTTGGACTCCTTTGGCCAGCCAGTTTTTTCGCTGGCTTGAGGTGCCATGCTGGAAAGAATCAGGCGTCACATACCCCCGGGTGTTCATCTGGATCTGGTCGTCTCCTACGGCCGAGGCGGCATTCAATGCCTCTTCCAGATCTCCCTCCTCAAGAAAGCCGAACATTTTTTGTCCATGGTGCACCCATACCCCAGCCAGAAAATCCGCCTGAAGTTCGAGCTTAACCGTCATCTGGTTGATGGCAGCCTGACTGGCACCGGATGATCTGACACTTGTCAGCTTATCCATGGTACCAATGAGATTCTGCACATGATGCCCGACTTCATGGGCCAGAATATAGGCAACGGCAAAATCACCCTGAGCGCCAAGCTTAGTCTGTAACTTTTCCAGAAACTCCAGATCGATGTAAACCTTCTCGTCGCCAGGACAATAGAACGGGCCGGTGGCATCCTGGGCAAATCCGCAGGCTGACTGAATGCTGCCTCTGAAAAGTACAAGTTTGGGTTCTCTGTAGGCCATTCCCATTTCCTTGAAGAGTTTGTGCCAGACATCTTCAATATCAGCCAGCACCACCGAAACGAATTCACCCATTTCCTGCTCCTCTGCCGATAATGGGACCTCCTGCCCGGTTTCTGCCGGATTGGTGACTTCTCCGAAATTTATCACCGATAAAGGATCCCCGCCAATAAAATAGACGATGGCTGCAAGGATCAGGGTGCCGATCAGGCCCCCTTTCAGTCCGACTGACCGACGGCCGGTAGTCCTCATGTCTTCCACATTGGTGCTTTGTCTTCTTCCTTTCCAACGCATAACCGATGGTTTTTTGTTATTTTTGATCACAATCTGTTTCGACAGCCAAGTTACGATATTTTTCACCTTTCGGCAAGAGACTGTGGTTAAAAAACAAACAAACCAAACCCGATCCGCTGACGGGGTTTTCCGACCTGGTTTTTCTCTCATCTGGGAATTGCCCCAGAACCTGCTTGGATTTCTCCTGTACCTATATTACAGACATTACAGAAAACCCTTAGCGTCCCCGGATATTATTCTGAATCATTTCTTTGTGGGGACAGAAAGATCTGGAGTGAGCCTGGGGTACTTTGTGTTTTATCCAGTTATTAAGGACCAGACCGGAATCAGGGTAAAAAGGAGCAAAGCCCACGAATACGGTCATGCTTTACAATCGCAGTGGCTCGGCCCGCTTTACCTTATTGCAGTGGGGGTGCCTTCTCTTGCCAGGATCCTGTATGCAAAAATCTACCGTGCCATCTGCAGCAAGCCCTGGGGTGGATATTTCAAAGGTTATCCGGAAAGCTGGGCAGAACGACTGGGAGCCAGGTATTCATCAAGTTTTTAAAAACTTTGCTGAACAAGATAAAGATTTTATAATTTTGCGGTCTCGACTCCGGTTTTCGGGACGTTAGCTCAGCCGGTTCAGAGCGCATGTTTCACAGACATGAGGCCACTGGTTCGAATCCAGTACGTCCCACAAAGCAAAACCATCCTGATGCCCAGGGTGGTTTTTTATTTCCTGATGAATTTCAGAACCCGCGGATTTTCATCCCCCACACAGATAAGGTACATTGCGGGGGGTAGATGTGATATATCCACCCTGGTCTCTGATCCTGCCAGGAGACCCCTGTGAATTACCCTGCCGGTAAAATCTTTAATGGCATAGCACTGGCCCGTCAAACCGGGCTCTGTGAAAAGTGTAAATTCCGCTGAGGCAGGATTGGGAATAATGACGGCCCGGGGAGTGTCGTCAGGATCTTTGACTGCATTATAAACCGACAGCGAATAACAGGATGAGGTGTCGGTACATCCATCGTACGTTACAATCAGGGCATAGGTACCAGATACAGCAGGTTTGAAAAATCTGGCGGTTTGCCCGGCTACCGGTTGAAAGCTGTTATTGCAGTCTGCCCACACATAGGTTGCGGAGTCCTGGTTGGCAAAGAGCGTCGAGTCGGTTGCTGTAACGCTGGTATCGAGGTTTTTGATGGCCACCGGGAAAGCCACTGTACACCCTGTGGTAGTATATGTTATGAAATAATTTCCCGGAACCCCCAAAGAGGGTGTGAAGGTTCCTGAAGCGGTGTCAATCCCAAGGCCTGAGGGGATCACCCCGAAGGTGCCACCAGGAGTACCCATCAGGCTTACGGTTTGGGGTGTTGAATTATTCGGGCAGTAAGGGCTTCCGGTATATTGAATTGAGGGGCTGGCATTGAGAAACACATAGTCGCCGTCGTTGTTGCTGAAATACCCGGAATAGATATCGATATAGCTGTCGCCGTTGATGAATCCAATTGCCTGGCCGTGGCAGCTTGAGCCCACCGGGGCCTGGTAACAAAGGGAAAAATTCAGGTTCTCGCCGTTGATCCAGACCTGAGGGGAAGCACTGTAAAACCCCAAAAAAACATCCAGGTCCCCGTCATTGTCGAAATCATAGAGATTCACTGACTTGCAGTATGATCCGGTGCTGACAGAGCTATGCAGTGAAAAACTGCCGGTACCGTTGTTCAGCCATATTTCACAGGTATTGCCAAACTTTCCGACCCACGCATCCAGATCCCCGTCTTTATCCAGGTCTCCCAAATCCACATAAGTGCAATTTGAGCCGAAAGGGGTTCCGGACAGTATAAAATTTCCAGTGCTGTCGTTCAGGAAAACGGTGTTGCCATAGGAGCTGTTTTCAACCACGAAGGCATCCAGGTCGCCATCATTGTCGAGGTCGCCCAGCTCGGCATCATGTCCCCGTGCACCGGCCAGGGTCTGGTAAAGGGAATACAATCCTGTACCATTGTTTTTATAAATCTTTCCACTGCCCCCGCCCGAATTCGGCAGAAAAAGATCAGGATCATTGTCGCCGTCCAAATCCCCCACTGCGGCATTGTAACAGGCAATATTCGATGACACATTGTATCCGGTAAAGACTCCTGTCCCATTGTTCAGCAACAGGGTAAGGCTTGCGGATGAATAAAACGGTATGGCAATGATATCCGAGTCGTTGTCGTTGTCGATATCCACCACATGTACTCCGTAAAAATCAGGATTTGGAGCGGTGGCATAGTGGGCTGCAAGGGAGAAGGTGCCACTTCCGTTGTTAAAGTAGACATCCACTCCATAATAAGCCGATATGGCAACTGCATCCATGTCCGAGTCCCCGTCCAGATCCCCGAGAGCCACGCCAAAGGTTGCTGCAGAGGTTGGAGGCTCAACCTGCTGCTGATAGGAAAAAATACAGCATTGGGCCATCAGCCCGGCAGGCCACAAAAAGACAACTGTCAAAACAACTATTCTGTACAGTTTTCTCATATTTCAGGGTATTGGAGGTGATTAAAAAACAACAGGGATTCCTGATTCATCCCAGCAAAGATATCGATTCAGAAATCAAATCACAACACCTGAACCACCGGATTGGGTATCTGATGATTACCCTGAAATCATTTCCCTGAGCTTTTTATATCCCTGCTGGCTTGCACGGATCTCTGAGCCGTTTTTTAAAACTACACTCCAGGTCTCTTTGCCAAAGAGATATATGTTTTTGATCTGCTTTATATTAACAATATAACTTCGGTGAATCCTGATAAAGGTATCTGCTGGCAGATGTTCCTCGTAAAATTTCATGGTCTTCTCCTTCAGATGATTTCCCAGATCGGAAACCACCAGCACATAGTCATCCTGTGCCTGCAGGTAATGGATTGTATCCAGCGGAATGACCGTGATTTTGGAACCGGTCCGGGCCACCAGTTTCGTCAGCCCGGCAATCTGTGCTGTACCCTCACTGATCAGCTTGTGGTATGGCTGAACAGCGGAAGGTTGCCTGTTCCGGATCCTGTCGGTAGTCCTGGTTGTTGCTTCCAGCAGCCGTTCCTCCGAAAAAGGTTTCAGCAAATAGTCCACGGCATGCATTTCAAATGCTTTGATGGCAAAAGCGTCATAAGCGGTGCAGAAAATCACTTCCGGTTTTTCCTGCAGGATTTCCAGCATTTCAAATCCGTTGATTTTAGGCATCTGAATGTCAAGAAACAATAAATCAGGCTGGAGTTCATGAATCATCCTGACAGCCTCCAGGCCATTGGAACATTCACCGACAATTTCCACCAACCCGGATTTGCGGATATAATGCCTCAGAAGGTCCCTTGCAGGAGCTTCATCGTCGATCAGAAGACATCGGATTTTTTCCATCATGAATATGGAATTTTTAATGTGATAACGAACCAGTTATGTTCTTTTATAATGGTGATCAGGTCATCCCTGTTATAGAGGTTCATGAATCTCTCCCTGAGGTTTCTCAGGCCGGTACCGGTGCCGGGTCTTTTACCGGAGGCGAATGGATCGTAAGGATTGCTCACAGAAATTTGTGCCATCCCATTGTCACTTGGTTCGCAACGGATCAGGATTTCTGCGCCCTCTTCCAGATCCGACAATCCGTGTTTCACGGCATTTTCTGCCAGAGGCTGCAGGATCATGGCGGGAACAGGATGATGAACCAGTTCAGGATGAACCTCTTCCACCACTTTCAACCGATCCCCAAAACGCACTTTTTCGATCCTGAAATAGAGCCTGCAATGCTCCAGTTCCCTCTCCAGCGTACTGAGCGGTTTACTGCCTGATTCGAGGGAATACCGCATGAATTCCGACAGGTTTACCACCATCTCCTGTGCTTTTTGAGGATTGACAAGGATCAGTGCATTCACCGAGTTCAGGCTGTTGAACAGAAAGTGGGGATTGATCTGGAATCTGAGCATACTGAGTTCGGTCTCTTTCAGCAGGGTCTGCAGCTCTGCCTGCTGCAACTGCTGATTACGGAGTTTCTTCAGATTGACTATCAGGTATGCAAGGCTCACTACAACCGTGTAAAGTATGATACCGGTAACAACCCTGATGGCAATGGTTTCGTTGAGAAAGAGAAGGTATCCGGCCATTTCCCTGAAGATCAGCTTCAGGAGCCCGTACACCGGCAGAATCCAGATGAGCTGAACTGCTGTCATTACAGAGAGATGGATAAACAACAGCTCCGGCCAGCTTTTCTCGTTGAGGTCAGAGAACCGGACCATGAACCACAATCCCACCCCGATCAGGGCAAAGCTCAGGTTGAAAAGAACTGCCTCGGTGGCAGCACAAGCCCACGAAATATTGTAAAAGGCATATAAAACCATCATGTGGGTTATGGCAATCATAACCCACAATCCGGAATAGATAAGTGGCAACCGGCTTTTCAGTACTGGTGCAATTTTCACAACAGATCAGTTGAACAGTTCACCGCCCCCAAAGATAGCAACACCTTTTATTAACAGCACTTTGTTTTCGGCTACCTGATCGAGATTTCTCTTGTCTGAAAATCCTCCAAGGACGCTAACCACTTCGGTTTTTACATTCCAGTCGCGCGGAACATTGATCTTGGCTCCCCCGAAAACCGACACAAACTCGATCTCCTGTGGTCCATCAGCCAGTTCGCAACGGGTAAGGTCAAGCTCGAGCCCACCAAACACCGCGATGGATTTTCCCCCTTTAAAGCTTCTGGAGACGAATCTTCTTTCCCGGCCGGCAAACACAGCAACTTCCTCAAAGTAATCATCAGTTGCCGTAACATGGCGGGTCTTTTTTCTGAAAACCCTCCGGGACCCAAAGATCACCGTCAAACCGATGATAATAATGAGAGATGGCCAGAAGGCGTCCCTGAAAGAAGCGGCAACCCCACTGTACATGGATAGCATGAAAAATCCGCCGGTCAGCACGAGCAGAGCTCCGAAGAACCTCCCACGCCCGTTGAACAGATTGATCAAGCCAATTGCGATGACCAGCGCTTGCCATGAGAACACCCCCCTTTCCACTTCCGGATCCAGCATTTGAAGGTTCCTGAGGAGCCAGCAGATGCCAAATCCAACGACCAGAAGCCCGAAAACGATCGATTTGCGTTTAAGGGCCGGCCTGATCTCTTTGTGCTGGTTGGGATACCATTCCCGTTCATTTTCCTGTGTTTTTTGATTTGATTCCATTTTTTCTGATTTTAATGTTTGATTGCAATGGGTTGTTATTAAATCTGTGGCAAAAATATCACAGGGTCCCTGTGGCATCAAGGAAGATTCGGTGGGTGCCATGAATTTCCCCGGTAAATGCCGGATATTTACCCGTGAAAGGTTTCGGAATGCACCGAAGACTGAAAAAACATCAGCAGACCTTGCATTCGGCGGGAAACTTTTGTAATTTTACTGTGAAAAGCAACCTTTTAACCACTTATCGTTATGAAAAAGATCATTCTGGTAGGTATTGATTTTTCAAAGGGCTCAATGCATGCCCTGAAGATTGCCATCGGTATAGCCAATAAGGCTCAGGCAAATGTGATGCTGGTGCATGTGATGAAGCCCCAGCGTGAGGATTCGATTTTTACCGATGACAGAAATGAATTGCGCAAGGAAGCCAAGAAGCGGCTTGAGGAGATTATTTCCAGGAGCAGGTTTGAGCTCCGGGGGGGGAAGCTGATGTACAAAATCAGGTCTGGCAAAGTTGACCGGGAGATTATCAATCAGGCCAAATACCACGATGCCTTTCTGATCGCAGTTGGCACCCACGGGATATCCGGATTTGAGCCCTTCTGGGTTGGAAGCAATGCCTACCGCATCGTTACCGGAGCACCCTGCCCAGTTATTACCATCCGTTATGGCGAGGATGCCAAGCGTAATATCTCGAAGATCGTACTCCCCATCGACAGCACCAAGGAATCACGGCAGAAGGTTCCGTTCACCGCTGTGCTTGCAAATATGTTCAGTGCCGAAGTGGTTATCCTTGGACTGGTTACTTCGGAAGCCATGGATGGGCTGATCGATTCATACTGCAAACAGGTGGAAAAATACCTGCTCAATGAAGGGATCATCAATACCATTCACAAGCGACATGCTGAAAACCTGACGGATGAAGCTATCAATTTTGCACGGGATATCAGTGCCGATTTGATTGTCATCATGACCGAACAGGAGACCACGCTGTCAAATTTACTCCTGGGTTCATACGCCCAGCAAATGATCAACCATTCAGAGTTGCCCGTCCTGAGTCTCAGATCAAGAAACCTGTATGATTTTGCCCTGCATTGAAAATCCAATTTATTGGAATTTAAATGATTGTAAAGGGATGAATAATTTTTTTGGCAGACCAGGCATGAAATCTGACGGGAGTTACTTGCATTTTTAATATCTTGGTATATATTTGCATATTGGGAAATTTGTGGAAATAATTTCACGGTTTTCCGTAATGCTTTAGATAAGATTGTATTAGATCGTTATGATGAGAAGATACTTTTTGCTGGTTGCAATGTTGGTGGTGATTTCTGCCGGCCTGAAGGGGCAGCAGGCAACCCGGGGAGACGTTAACATTATACAGGACAGCCGTGTTGAAGAACTCCTTGAGAAACACCGGCAGATCAATGAAGCTTTCAATGGCCTGAGTGGCTACCGGATCCAGATTTTCTTTGATTCCGGATCCAATGCCAAGAACAGGGCAAACAATGAGCGCAGGCGGTTTATGGCATTGTTCCCTTCGATAAGTGCCTACATCCTCTTTGATGCCCCAAATTTCAAAGTGAGGGTTGGCAACTTCCGAAGCAGGCTTGAAGCAGAAAAATTTCTGAATGATATCCTGAAACATTTCGAGATGGCTTATGTGGTGCCTTCAAGAATCGAACTTCCTAAACTATAAACGATCAATAATCACAAATTCAATTTGATATGGATCTAATTATTGTTGGTATCGACTTTTCTGACAGTTCAATCAACTGCCTTGAACACGCGCTTTCCATTGCCCGAAAAGCTGAAGCTGATCTCCTGATGGTTTGGGTTAGTATCCCTTCCATTGCCAAAAAACTCCTTTCTGAAAAGGATGCCGATATTAATCAGGTTGTTGAGGGAAAATTTGCAGACCTGGTACACAAATATCAGCCTACTTTGCCAAACAACACCATCTCCTTCACCATCCGGCAGGGAAAGGTTTATAAAGAACTGGCAAAGATTTCCAGGGAAAAGGAAGCTGATCTGATTCTGGTTGGCACGCATGGCACATCAGGGTACGATCCTTTCTGGATCGGCAGCAATGCCAATAAACTGATCAGTATTGCACATTGCCCGGTAATTACCATCCGGCTGGGAGTTGATATCAACCGTGACCTGAAAAAGATCATCCTGCCTTTGGACGACTCCCGGGAGACCCGGCAGAAAGTGGCCATTACCACGGACATTGCCCTGTATTTTGGTGCTGAAGTCCATATTGTAGGAATTTATACCAGCTCGGTCGATCATTACAGGAACCTGATTGACAGTTACTGCGATCAGGTGGTAAAACATTTTGTGAAATTCGGAGTGAAATTCATCGTAGAGAAGATCGAGGCAAGCAATATTACGAAAGCCACAATCGATTATGCCATGAAAGTGGATGCCAACCTGATTACCATCATGACCGAACAAACCACCAGTGCCATGAACCTTTGGCTTGGCCCCTTTGCCCAGCAGATGGTGAATCAGTCGCCCATTCCGGTGCTGAGTGTTCATCCGAAGGAGCACCTGAGGCTGGCTCCGGGCCTCTGATCAGTTATACACGTAGAGTACCGAGCCATTGAAAGTGGTGCGATACTTCTTTAGCGGGGTGCTCACAGGCCCTTCCACTACCGATCCGTCCAGCAGTAAATAGCGCATCCCTCCGACGGTATCCGCAGCAATGAGGTTATTGGTTTCTACAAAAACCTGATTTCCAAGGGTCTCAGGCTTATACGTTGACGTGCGGTCCAGTGCCACAATCTCTTCCATTGAACTGCGGTGCAGGATGATACCCCTGTATCCTCCGGTAACGTAAATCCATCCCCCGATCAGCTGAAGATCCGTATACTGACCGCTGTTGATGTCGACCGTGAAGTTGACATAGACATTGGGGACCCGTTCATTGTCGGTCTTGTCACAGGATAAGGCACCAAAGACAATCATTAAGAAGATAATACCGTTAACTGGGTGGAAGATTCCTGATGCCATAATATTTATAACTTTGTACAGCAAAGATAGCACAGCAAATGGATTTAAGACACATGTCCTGTCATCTGAAAGCGGAAAAGACCAATTCCGGAATTCTGTCATTCATAAGGAGGTTTCTCTATCTGGGGCTCATTGCCATGGTAGTCTTTCAGATCCAATCCTGTAATACATTTAAGATCAAAGAGATACAGGAGGATCGAAGGGTTAAGGCAAGCCAGCGGAAGATCCAGAAGGAGAAAGATGATCGAGATGCCGAATACAGAAAACAGGCCAGTCGCCAGATGAAGGCTCAGGATAAAGCCACCCGAAAGAGGATGAAGGAACTGGAGAAGAAGTCCAGACGCTGGCAGGCTAATAAACCTGAACCTTTTTACGAACGCTGGTATTACAACTGGAGAGAAAGAAGGGACAACCGACGTCAGCAGCGCACCGAATGATATCTCACAGGATCCTGAGCGGATCGGCCCGGTTTTTCATCAGACGGATGGTACAGATGGTGCTTTCCGGGTGTATTCTTTTATTTGCCCATGATTTAACCGCACAACGCAAAACAGGGTATCCCTTCGAGCGAATTTCAACCGACATCGTCCGTTTTGAAAAAGGTTTATCGCAAAATTCGGTGCAGGCCACCATCCAGGACCATTACGGCTTTATGTGGTTTGGCACCTGGGATGGCCTCAATAAGTACGATGGATATTCCTATACGGTTTTCAACGAAGAGAACGGGTTAAGCAGCCAGAATGTATCAGCCTTGCTGGAAGACCCTCAAGGGCTCATCTGGATTGGCACTGAGGATGGCCTGAATGTGTATGACCGGTCAACCGACAAATTCACGCAGTACAAGCATGATCATCGTGATGACGGGTCGTTGATTTACAACCGGATAAACTGTCTGGCCATGGACCATGCAGGGGATATCTGGGTTGGGACCACGCGTGGAATCAGTATTTTCCGGAGAAAAACCGGAAAATTTGAAAGTTACCGCCATGATCCCGGTAAACGAAATAGCCTGAGTAACAGCTGGGTAAACGCCATTCTCTGTGACGGCAGGGGGCATATATGGGTTGGCACCTTTAGTGGCCTCGACCATTTCAACCCCAGCCGAAAAGTCTTTGAAAGATTGGGGGAAACGGTATTTGCAAACGAGCTTGGCAAATCTTCCGTTTTCAGTCTGGAGTGGTATAACGGGAAATTATGGACAGGTTCAGAGAACGGGTTATTTGTTGTGGACCCCATACAGAAGAGTATCAGGAGAATCAAGGTAGAGATCTCCAAAGGCAAACCACTGAACGATGACCACATCTATGATATCCTGGCTGACGACGCCGGGGTGCTTTGGCTGGCCACCAACGGAAGGGGGGTTATACTGTATGATCCCGAAAATTCGGAAATCATCAGGCTCAGATCAGAAAAAAACAACCAGCAGAGCCTTTCGAACGATCAGGTTTACTCATTGTACCAGGACAAGGCGGGTATCATCTGGGTTGGCACTTACAGCGGGCTCAACAAATTTGACCGTAATTCGAGCAAGTTCAGGCATTTCAGACATATTCCGGGAGATCCGGCCAGTTTACTGGGGGATGTGGTTTTCGGATTTTTTGAAGACGTGGACGGGACGATCTGGATCGGGAGTGAAAACGGCGTGAATCTGTTCAATCCTGAAACCTTTGCTTTCAGTTTGCCAAAATCCCCTTCGGGAATGCCAACCCCACTGGTGAGCGGACTTGTCAGGACTTTTTACCGCACGCGCGACGGGACTTTGTGGATCGGTTCAAATGGAGGCATCACCAGCTATAACACCCGTACGCGTAGCATCAGGCATTTTACGGCGAAGGATCAGCAACCTGAGAGCCTTTCCAACAATTTTGTATGGAAGATTCTTGAGGATCCGCAAGGGTATCTTTGGATCGGTACGGAAAGGGGTCTGAGCCGGTTTGACAGAAAAACCGAAACATTCAGGAATTTCTTTCAGTCCGACAATACCCCTTTCACGCTGCCGGATAATGTGATCTTCGACATCATGTTCGACAGACAGGGAATGCTCTGGATTGCCACATCCGGTGGGTTGTGCTGGCTGGACAGGATGAGTGAGCGGTTCTACCGTGCATCCGGCATCGGCATGGATATGCTTACCTCCGGACAGAAGAGGACTTCGGGTATCTATGAAGATCCGAACGGGGTTTTCTGGGTCAGCACTTTTGGAGGGGGACTGATGAAATATCATCCCGGGAATGGCACGTACCGGTTTTTCACTGAAAAAGACGGACTCCCCAACAACGTGGTATACAGGGTTGTTGATGACGGAACCGGGAACCTGTGGGTGCCAACCAACCGGGGGCTTGCCAGGTTCAATATTGCGAATGAGACGTTTGTTACCTATGGACTGAAAGACGGGATTCAGAGCAATGAGTTCAACCTGGGTGCATCGCTTCGCACGAGAAAAGGGAGGCTCTTTTTCGGAGGGATGAATGGATTCAATACCTTTTACCCGGATGAAATCCGAAAGAATATAAACCCGGCCAGAATTGCCGTATCCGGGTTTTATATTTTCGACCGGATGGTACACCGTGAGTTATTCGACGGAGATACCATCTATCTGAAGTACAGTGAAAACTTCTTTGCTTTCACTTTCTCAGCCCTTGATTTTGCCAACCCTGCAAAAAACCAGTACCGCTATTATCTGGAGAATTTTGAGAAATCATGGAACACCACGGATGCCTATGACCGTTTGGCACAATATACCAATGTGCCCCCGGGCAGGTATCGGTTCAGGGTAAAGGGTTCGAACAACGATGGGATCTGGAATGACCAGGGGATTGCCGTTACCGTGATCATCACCCCTCCCTGGTATGCTACCTGGCTGTTCAGAATCCTGCTTACCCTTACGGTAGGATTCCTGATAGTCACTCTGATTGTCAACAGGCTTCGGCGAATTAACCGCAAACACCAGATAGAAAAGCAGTTTCTGGCGATGGAGCGGCAGTTTGCAGAATTAGAGCAGAAAGCCCTGAGGCTGCAGATGAACCCCCATTTTATCTTCAACACCCTGAACTCGATCCAGAGTTACATGATCAACAATGATGCAGACACTGCCATTGAATACCTGGCCAAATTTGCCAGGCTGATGCGGCAGGTGCTGGTCAACAGCCGGGAATCGTACATTCCCGTTAAGGAGGAACTGGCAGCCCTCTCCTATTACCTGGAGATTGAGCAACTCAGGTTCAACGATAAATTTACCTGGAGGATTGAGGTGGATGATGAAATTGATCAGGAGTTCACGGGAATACCCCCGATGATCCTCCAGCCCTACGTTGAGAATGCCATCATTCACGGAATCCTGTACAAAGAGGGGAAGGGGGAAGTTTTCATCAGCATTGAACAGCGAGAGGATTACCTGTATTGTGTGATTGAGGATGATGGTGTGGGCAGGGAAGCTGCCAGGCAGAAATCGCTGGAATCGGGGCTGGAACGAAAATCGAGCGGGATGATGATTACCCAGCAAAGGCTTGAGCTCCTTGACCGAAGCAAAGGTGTTGACGTACAGGTAAAAGTAACCGACAAGACAGACGAAGACGGTAAACCCGCAGGTACCAGGGTTGAGGTAAAAATGCCAAGCATCGATATTTAAATCAACATAAAACATACATCTATATGAAGATCAGAGCAATTATTGTTGAGGACGAACTCAGGAGCCGTGAGACCCTTACAGGATTGCTGCGCAGATATTGCAGCGATACAGTGGAGATAGTGGCTGAAGCTGACGGGTACAGAACCGGTCTTGATGCCATCAGGAAGTACAAACCTGAGGTAGTATTCCTTGATATTCAAATGCCTGACGGCAGCGGCTTTAAACTATTGGAAACCCTTGATGAGATCAGCTTTGAGGTGATCTTCACCACTGCTTACGATCAATATGCCATCAAGGCGATCAGGTATTCAGCCCTTGATTATCTTCTGAAGCCCATTGTTCCGGCAGAGCTTAAGCTTGCCGTGGACAAAGCCCTGAGAAAGAAGGGTGACGGGACCATTAACCAGCACATCAAGGTGTTGCTTGAAAATGAACGGGAGAAATCGGCCCCGTCGAAGAAAATTATCCTTTCGACTGCTGAAGGGATGCATGTGATTGATATCAGGGACATCATTCGGTGTGAATCGGATGACTACTACACACGGTTTTTTATGCGCGACCGGAAGCCCATCATGGTATCGAAGACCCTGAAAGAACACGAAGAGCTTTTGTCGGAATTCGGATTCCTGAGGCCCCACAAATCCCATCTGGTGAACATTCAGTATATTAAAAGCTATGTAAAAACCGAAGGCGGATTCCTGTTGCTGACTGACGGCACGATGGTGCCAGTATCAAGAAGGAAACGGGAAAAAATCCAGGAGGAGATCCATCTGATCTCATCGAGATAACCTGCCGGGATTCCTTAAACTTATCCTTTCATGCCGTTTTCTGTTTCCGGTTTTTCGGGTTGCAGGAAACCTGCTATTTTTACACCCGGTTCTTTGACAAAGTTTTTTGGTATGGGGTAAAAAACAGGGTGCAGGATTCATTCCGTTTTTCTATTTTAGCAGCGCAAAAAAAACCATTTTTATGGATCAGGATGTGTTGTTTATTCTGATTATCGTAATAACGGTGATCATCAATATTGTTAAAGCTGTGAAGAAAAAGGGGCAGGCAGCAGCGGTCCAGCCACCGAAACCCGTAGCAGCCGACCCGGTTGATTTTGAGGATTTTGAGGACATCCTGAAGAAGGTGATGAATCCTTCGAAGCGATCGGTAAGTCATACGGAACAGGAAGCAGAATCCCTGGAAACCCTCAAACCTTTGGGAGGCTCATTGGAGTCGATCAGTGAATACGAATGGCAGCCACCAGTGTATACCACTTCAACTGCCATGAGCGAGCTCTCTGTCCCGGCGCCCTCTGATGATCTGCACGAGGATGAACTTCACAAGCCATCAGGCAGCACCCGGAAAGCAGGGGGAAGGCACCGCTGGCATCCCGGTGATCCCATCGATATCAGGACAGCCTTTATCTACCAAACGATCCTTGAAAGGCCTAATGTCTGATGTTCAATACTGTAGAGAGTCACATGAATTTATTTTGTTCGCTATGTAAATTTTTGGTTACATTTACGCCCATTTTTAAAGCACCATAACCTGAATCATCACATAAAATTACCGATATGTTTCAAAAATTACTTTTAACTGTTGCTGTAGTACTGGCATCCACGATGCTGGTTTTTTCACAGGCGGGGTCCTTGAAGGGTAAGATCACGAACAAGGACAGCAAGGAGCCTATTCCGTTTGCCAATATCGTCATTGAATCGGGCGGTCACATGGTAACCGGGGGTACTTCTGATTTTCAGGGGGAATACCACATCAGGCCGATCAACCCGGGGACCTATGACCTCGTGATCAGTTATGTGGGTTTTGAACCACAGAAAATCAAGGGGATTATCATCAAAAGTGGTCAGGTGGTATTCTACAACCTGGAGATGAAACCGACCCAAACGGTGATGACCACTTATGTGGTAACCGAATATGCTGTGCCGCTTATCGACAAGGATCAGACGCAATCAGGGGGAACCATGACCTCTGAGGAGATTAAAAAGATGCCAGGGCGTAGTGCTGCATCGGTAGCCGCCACCGTAGGGGGAGTTTTTACCGACGAAAACGGTAATATCGGAGGTATCCGCGGACAGCGTGCCAGTGGTACCGTTACCTACGTAGATGGTGTAAGAGTCAGGGGGTCCAGTGGCGTTCCCCAGGCTGCCATCGACCAGGTGTCGGTAATCACCGGTGGTCTTCCGGCCATGTACGGGGATGCAACCGGTGGTATTATCTCCATTACCACCAAAGGGCCCTCCAGACAATTTGGAGCCGGAATGGAGCTGGTGTCATCCCAACTCACTGACCCCTATGGATACAACCTGCTCGGGTTCAACTTCCAGGGGCCACTGCTCATCAGGGAGGAGAACGACCAGAAAAGGTCAGTAATCGGATATTTTGTGTCAGGCGAATTGAATTACAGGGGAGACGATGCTCCGGCATACGGAGGAACCTGGACTGTTAAGCCTGAGGTACTTGAATATCTGCGCGAGAATCCTCTCCGTCCTTCAGGAACCGGATTCGGGTCTTTTCCCAATTCAGAGTTTGTCCGCAAAGACGACATGATCCTGTTGAAAGCCAATCAGTACAACACTTCTATGGGGGCCAGCCTGTCGGGGAAAATCGATGTGCGTGTTTCCAAAACCGCCAATTTCTCCGTTGGTGCCCGCTGGAATTACAGCGATGCTGATGCATGGTCAACCCGCAGCGCCCTCTTCAACCCCGATACGCGCGGACACAGCACCTTCAGTGAATACAGCATCTTCGGAAGGTACACCCAGCGGTTCGAAAGCAACCAGCAGAGCGGTGCGCTGATTAAAAACCTGTACTACTCCATTAACGCCAATTATACCCGCACCGCAAGCAAGTCGGAACACCGGGACCACAAGGATGATGTTTTCAAATACGGTTATGTGGGCAAATTCAAGACCTACAAAACGAACAGCTACGAACTCGGCGACGATGAAGTAACCGGATACAAGAATGTCTGGATTCATAACGGGTTCAGGGATACCCTGTACACATTCGAACGTTCAGAGATCAACCCGCTGCTTTCCAACTATACCGACCAGTATTACAGCCTTTATGACCTCTATTCGGGGTACTATGCAAACTACATGCTGGTGCAGGCAGGGCAGGGTCTCCTGAATGGTGACGGGCCTGATGGCGTGAACAGTCTGTTCCCCAATGTGGGTTCCCCTTATGGCTCATACAGCAAATCCCTTGGTACCCAGATCGGGGTCAATGCCCATGCCTCTGCCGATATCGGAAACCACTCCATTCAATTCGGGCTCCAGTATGAGCAACGGGTTGACAGGGCTTATTCCCTTGCCACAACAGCCCTCTGGACTGTAATGCGTCAGTATGCCAACTGGCACATCCGCGAACTTGACAAGAGCAATCCACATGCTGTATTGGATAACAACGGGGTATTCCAGGATACCATTAATTATGACAGGCTCCTTGACAAACAATCCCAGTTTTATTTCGACTATAACCTTCGTAAGGAATTAGGGTATGGCGAACTCGACTGGATCGATGTAGACAACCTGGATCCCACGAAGGACTTTAAGATCGATTATTTTGCCGCAGATGAATTACTCCGGTCAGGAAGCAATGCCCTGGTTGGCTATTACGGATACGATCATACGGGAAAACTCCTGGACTATAAGCCCAGCCTGGATGATTTCTTCACAAAAAAATCGGATGATGGCAGATACCTGAGGCCCATTGCACCGTTTGAACCGATTTATATGGCCGGTTATGTGGAGGACAAGTTTGCCTTCCGCGACCTGATCTTTAATGTTGGTATCCGCGTTGACCGTTTTGATGCCAACCAGAAGGTGCTGAAAGACCCCTATCTGCTCTACGAAGCAAGGACAGTGAAAGAGGTGTCTGAAATTGATGGCGTTGCCATTGATCACCCGAACAACATGGGTGATAACTATGTAGTATATGTGAACGATATTAAAAACCCATCGGCAGTAGTGGGATATCGCGACGGAAGCCGCTGGTACAATGCCCAGGGAACCGAGATTTCCGATCCGAAGGTGCTTGAAACCGCTACAGGTATTGCCCCTTATTTGGTGAATCCTGATCAGAAAGAGGTGAATTCCAGTGCTTTTAAGGATTATGAACCTCAAGCCAACTTCCTGCCCCGCATTTCCTTCTCCTTCCCGATTTCTGACGAAGCGCTTTTCTTCGCCCACTACGATGTGTTGTCGAAAAGGCCTACCTATGGAAACCGGATGAACCCGATCGAGTACCTCTTTATCAATAATTTTGGAAGCAGTTCCATCAATAATCCGGATCTTCTGCCTGAACGTACCGTTGACTATGAACTTGGTTTCCAGCAAAAGCTGAATGCCAATTCTTCCCTCAAGTTGTCTGCTTTCTATCGCGAGATGCGCGATCTGGTACAGGCATACCGTTTTTCAGGAGCTTATCCCACCAATTATTACTCCTACAACAACCTCGACTTTGGTACCGTAAAGGGGTATACCGTTTCATACGACCTGCGTCGAACCGGAAACATCTGGATTAAAGCCAGCTATACCATGCAGTTTGCCGATGGAACCGGTTCCAATGAAGAGTCAGCATCCGCTTTGATCCGTTCAGGTCAGCCTAACTTGAGAACTACCAACCCGCTGTCATTTGACCGTCGCCATGCGATTTCTACGGTTATCGACTACCGTTTTGATGCAGGAAAACGTTACAACGGACCGGTGATGACCCGCAAGATGTCCGACGGAACCACCAAAACCATCAAATTGCTGGAGGCCACCGGTGTTAACTTCACCTTCAGGGGCGGTTCAGGAGTACCTTACAGCAAATCCAGTACGGTATATCCTTCCCTGCTCACCGGCGGTGCCATCCTTCAGGGTTCGATCAACGGATCCAGACTTCCATGGCAGTTCTCCATTGATGGCCGTATTGACCGTGATATCATGCTGGCATGGGGTAAGGACAAAGACAAACAGGCTTTCATGAATGTGTATGTTCAGGTGCTGAATGTACTGAATACCAAAAACATCATGGGAGTTTACAGGGCAACCGGTAACCCTGACGATGACGGATATCTGGCCGCAGCAGAATACCAGACCCAGATCAATGAACAGCGTGATCCGCAGGCTTATCGCGATATGTACAGCATCGCTGTGAATGATCCGTACAACTATTCATCGCCGCGCAGGATCAGGATTGGTTTGATGATCAGTATCTGATAAGGTGTACAAGACAAGAAAAAGATATAATTAACACTCATACAAACATGAAAAGAACAGTGAAATTTCTGCTGGCAGTGTTAGCCCTGATGGCTTTCGCTACCCAATCCTATGCAGAGAAAGTTCCGGGAGTGGTTACCCCATCCGGAGGAAACAAGAAAATAGCGGCCGGGTGCCTTCCGGCAACAAGCGCTACGGAATTGGATGTAAACAACGTGCGTACCCGTATCAATACCGGTGGTGACATGTGGTGGGACCTGCAGGGAGAGCCCGAGTATGAAATCCCCAAAGGGTCAAAGAAGATGTCGATGTATTCTGCATCTCTCTGGATCGGAGGTCTTGATGTAAACGACCAGCTTAAGCTGGCTGCCTTGCGTTACCGTCAGGTGGGGAACGACTACTGGCCGGGGCCCCTGACCATTGACGGAACTGCTGCCATTGATGCCGAGACCTGCTCGGAATATGACCGTCACTTTGTGATTACCCGTGCTGAAGTAGCTGAATTTCTATCTCATATCGATGATGCAACAGGGCAGTTTGTACCCACCATTGACTACCCGGCTCCGCCGAAAGTGATCCAGGAGTGGCCATGGGAAGGCAATACCGCAAAGGGGCAAACCCCATATCTTGCACCTTTCTTCGACCGGAACCAGAATGGAATTTACGAATGGGAACTTGGTGATTATCCTTACTACGATTTTGACCGTGCAAACAAGCTCTGCAAGAGCGATATGCCTACATTGGAGACTACCACAGGAGTTAGCAAGGGCGGCAAACTTGCAGACCAGATCCTCAAGGGAGACAAAACCATCTGGTGGGTATTCAACGACAAAGGGAATATCCACTCCGAAACCGGTGGTGAACCTATTGGACTTGAGATCCGTGCGCAGGCTTTCGGGTTTACCACCAGCGATGAAATCAATGATATGACCTTCTACTCATACGAAATCATCAACCGCTCCACATTCCGCCTGCGGGAAACCTACTTTTCACAGTGGGTTGACACCGATCTCGGGTATGCATATGATGACTATGTGGGTTGCGATGTGCTTCGTGGATTGGGTTACTCTTACAATGGCCCTGAAATAGACGGAGCAGGACAGGCATGGGCTTATGGTGCCAACCCCCCAGCCGTTGGCGTTGACTTCTTCCAGGGACCCTACATGGATGCTGATGGCATCGATAATCCGAAACACACATGGGTATATGTGATTGATTCAATCAGCGGTGATACCCTGAGCGCAACCAAGACCCAGGTATGTGATGTATCCATCAACGGAGTGAACTTCGGTGATACCATCATCGACAATGAGCGTTTCGGAATGCGCAGGTTTGTATACCATAATAATACAGGATCGGCAGCTTACATGACTGATCCGAGTGTTGCAGTGGAATACTACAACTTCCTCAGGGGTATCTGGAAGGATGGCACCAAGATGATTTATGGCGGGAATGCCCACCAGAGTTCACCGGGATCCTACGGCCCCGAATGCGACTTCATGTTCCCGGGAGACTCCGACCCATGCAACTGGGGTACCGGTGGAAGTCCTCCCAACGGGCCGAAATTCTGGAGTGAAAAGGAAGCCGGAAATCAACCTTATGACCGCCGTTTTATGCAGTCGGCAGGTCCGTTTACCCTTGAGTCAGGTGCTGTAAACTACATTACAGTGGGTATTCCCTGGGCACGTGCCACTTCCGGTGGAACCTGGGCCTCGGTTGAATTACTGCGTATTGTGGATGACAAGTGCCAGAGGTTATTTGAGAACTGTTTTGCGATTGTTGAAGGCCCTGATGCTCCGGATCTGATCGTTCAGGAACTTGACAAGGAGCTGATCCTTTATCTTGTGAACCGGAAAAACAACCCGAACTACAATGAAGATTATTCAATCTACGATCCTTCCATTGCTTTTCCTGACACAGTACCCTCAAATGAGCGCGGAGATTCAACTTACAAGTTCCAGGGGTACATGATCTATCAGGTAGCAGATGCCACCGTAACCGGTTCTGACATCGAAGCCGGCAACGCCGACAAGGTGCGCCTGGTGGCCCAGTGCGACATCAAAGACTCCATTGCCAGGATCATCAATTACGAATTCGACGGTTACCTGGGGCTGCACGTCCCCCGCGAGAAAGTGAACGGTGCCAACCAGGGACTCTTCCATTCCATCAGGATTACCGAAGACAAGTTCGCCTCCAAGGACAAGAAGCTGATCAACAACAAGAAGTACTACTTCATTGCCATCGCTTACGCCCACAACGAATTCCTGCCCTACAAAATCGATCCTGCCCTGCCGGAATACCTGCGCGGACAGAAGATGCCCTACATGGCCAGCCGTAAGACCCAATCCGGTGGCTCCATCGTGGCGATCCCGGCTATCCCGCACATCCCCTCTCCTGAAAAGGGCGGTACAGTGCTGAAATCTGAATACGGCGACGGCCCCTCCATCACCCGTATCGAAGGGAACGGCAACGGCGGAATGGTCGTAGACCTTACCAAAGAGAGCATCGACAAAATCATGGAGGGAGCTCCCCATAGAATTGAGAATCCGGTGTACCTGAACGGACAAGGTCCCATCAACGTGAAAGTGGTGGACCCGCTGAACGTAAAACCCGGCAAGTTCACCCTGAAGTTCGACAACACCCTTCCGGTCGGTTCCACCCGCTGGACACTCTATTATGAGCACGGCGATGTGAAAGACACCATCGCTTCCCAGAAAACCATTGAAGTAGCCAACGAGCAGCTGCTGCTCGATTACGGCCTGGCCATCACCATCGGG
>JAKLII010000006.1 GCA_022709695.1 Bacteroidota bacterium | reverse complement strand
TTATCCCTGCTTTTTCTGCAACTACCTTGATACGCTCGTTTACTTTTTGCTCATAAGTTTTAGGAAGGGTGAAGTTATACCTCGCTAAGATTGCGAAAAGTGCCGGAGATACTGGTACCACCACGCGTGCACCCGTCTTCTTCTGAGTCAGGTCAATGACTTTGGCGCCATCATCATATTCCTTGTAATCTTCTTTCCTTATGCGTGAGTAATCACTGAATCGCATTGCTGTGTAAAATCCCACCAGAAATACATCTCTGGCAACCTGCAGTTCCTGATGAGAATGAAGGTCAAGTTGAAAAAGGAGGTCTATTTCACCATCTGTAAGGTAAATCGACTCTACTGGTACTTTTGTAACCCTGAACTTCTTATCTTCTACTACCATATTATTATGCAGCCCCTCTTCAAGTGCAGCCCTCATGATTGTTTTAAGATGCTTGACGTATCTTCCTATTGCATTTGGTGTCAGATTCTTCTTCGTGAAGTAACCCGTATAGTCATAATAAAACTTCATGGTGATGTCAGAAAAGTTCACAGGATGTTTCTCGGCCTGGTATCGAAGGAAGACCCTATACCAGGACTTCAATATTTTACAGGTGCTAATTGCATACCTCTTCCCCCCCTGAATCAACCTTGTCCCATTCTCAGCTTCATCAATGAAACGAGAAATGTACTCATTCAGGGTTTCTTTCTTCTTCCCTTTGGCCCTGCCGTGAAATTTATCAATCAGCTCTTTGAGTGTTTCTACTGAAGGGATTGATCCATCATTCCTCAAATCCAGCATTCCCTGCCTCAGATAATCACTTAAAGCGTCCATTTTCTTTTTAGGCTTTATAGTCATCTCCATATCAGCACCAGGTCTGAAAGCACTCTTTTTCGGGTTCCATGTGCTTGTAAGAACCGAGATTCCTGACATTGCTTTAAGGTCGATATTCCTTCCATCCCTATATCTAACCTGCAGCTCGCCTGCATCATGTTTGTCTGATCTCAAATAGTACCTGATGGTTGCCATGGTTGTTTTCTTTTGATTTGACACAAAGGTAGTGCATTTTTACAATTGTTCCCACATTTGTTCCCACATATTTTTAACAGTATTTAGTCTTGTTTTGTCTCCCTTGTTATTGCTTTCATTCAAATTAATCAATAATATCAATTGTTATGCATCGTGCATATATATATTTCCAGTTGTACTATGATCTATAGAAATTGGCAGTTCGAATCCTGTCAGGACTCCAAAAGCCACCTTTTCGCCATGATAATATGCATGGGTTTCATCCAGTGCAGTGAGTCCGTTGTGCACGGAATGGGCAGAGGCCAGACCTGCGCTCTCGAATCCTATACCGCTTAAAAGGGTGTTTCAAGCGCATCTTCACCCTGTATGTATTTGCCCGGGAAAACAGCTTTAATCAAAGGTTGTTTCATGATATGTGAGATTATTTAAACTTGTCTTAAGAATGCCATATATATTTTTGGCATCAGCCGAGTTCAAAAGTTGTAATGCCAAAAATTCTATCTCCGGAAATTACCGGAAAATTTCCCAGGTACATCCTTCCACACTCAAAAACATAAAGTGTATTGTAATTCTGAGCCATCCTGACAGCTGCCGTATTCACCATAGGGATATCGATAAAGATATCCTCACCGGGTGCAGCAGAGAGGCAGGCACGATACAGTGCCTCAGCTATGATGGCAGACTCAGCGAAGAGAGGGCCTATCTTATACCCATGAATTGCTTTGCGCATTGATGCGAAACCCATTACTTCGCCGTGGTGCTTGTACATAAAGCCAAATCCCCCAGGGAGCAGCAACCAGGGGAAGAGGAAAAGGGATCTTGGAAATCCGAAACACTTTGTATCATAATTTAGTACGGTATCGAAATCGTTTGGAAAGATATGATGTATGTTTGGATTGGGCGGAAAGAGTTCTCCGGTTCGTTGATGACGTTCGCTCCTGAATGCCATTCTGAATCCCCCCCGGGCATAGAATGGCTGCATAGCCACTACACCATCCATACCAATGGCTGCACCTGGTTTCAGCCTTGTTAGTAAAAGATCACGACGCTCCTGCCAGAGTGCTCTGCCAACACCCCTGGACCGGTAGGATGGATGTACGATAAAGAGACCCATAAACCCAAACAGACCATCATAGGAGATAACGGCTCCCCCTGCAATCAGTTCACCCCCCTGGAAATAACCGTAAAACCCTTCCGGATCAGCGTTGTAAAAGACCTCAGCATCCATTGGCCCCGGATTCCATCCTTCGTTTGCAGCCCAGGAGACCAGCGTTTTTACCCCCTGAAGGTCAAGCGAAGAGATCTGAAAATTGTTGGTTTCTGAACCTGATTGCATTGCAACTATTGGTTTTTATTGATGAAGGTCCGGATAGATTGCAGGTATTCCGAAGCGCTTACCAATAACAGATCTGATTCGGTTCATCGCATTGTATCTTTTCAGCTGGCACCGAAAATAAGGAAAATAAACATTTCACCGGCACCAGGATTAAAGCCTGATTCCACACTCCCAACTCCTTACTCCTGACTGCCGACTATCACACCGGCATCGCGTACCGATCAATGTCTTTTGCCATGATCTCCTTGTCGCAAAGGATGGCAAGCCGTTCCACCACATTCCTGAGCTCCCGGATATTGCCGGTCCATTCGAGTTGTTGCATCGCTTCAATGGCTTCTGTGGAAAAGGGGAGGACGGGACGCCCCATCGACTGGCAGGATTCGTTCATGAAGTGGTTGGCCAGCAGGGGGATATCTTCTTTCCTGTCTTTGAGCGGGGGCACCGGGATCAGTATTACGCTCAGGCGGTGGTACAGGTCTTCGCGGAAGTTCCCCCTGCCTATCTCTTCCCGAAGGTTCTTGTTCGTGGCTGCAATCACCCTTACATCCACAGGGATATCTTTTTCACCCCCCACGCGGGTGATGCGGTTCTCCTGCAGGGCACGGAGTACCTTGGCCTGGGCCGAAAGACTCATATCACCGATTTCGTCCAGAAACAGTGTGCCTCCGTGCGCCTGCTCAAAATCCCCTTTCCGCTGTTTGATGGCAGAGGTAAAGGATCCCTTTTCATGGCCGAATAGTTGACTTTCAATAAGTTCCGAAGGGATGGCTGCACAGTTCACCTCAACGAAGGGGAATTTTGCCCGGTTGCTCTGGTCATGCAGGTTTCTGGCTACCAGCTCCTTGCCGGTGCCATTGGGACCGGTAATCAACACCCTGGCATCCGTCGGGGCTACCCGGTCGATCATGGCCCGCATCGCCATCATAGGTGCGGATTCGCCCACCATCTCATAGGCTCCCAGCACTTTCCGCTTCAGCTTTCTGGTCTCCTGCACCAGATTACCCTTGTCGAGGGCGTTGCGCAGGGTTACCAGTAACCGGTTCAGGTCAAGGGGCTTGGCAATATAATCGAAAGCCCCTTTTTTGATCGCCTCCACTGCCGTATCGATTGTGCCATGACCGGAAATCATCACTACCGGCGTTTCGGTAATCTCCATCACCTTTTGCAATACTTCCAGCCCATCCATCCCGGGCATTTTGATATCGCACAAAATGGCATCGTAAGCATTGTTTTTCACCAGTTCCAGGGCCTCGGTACCATTAGCGGCCTCGTCAACAATATATTTTTCGTATTCCAGGATGTCGCGCAAAGCGCCCCGGATGGCCGATTCGTCGTCAATTACAAGTATGGTGGGCATTGGAAATTAGAAATTAGAAATTAGAAATTGACTTTAAGGAATTTCTGCATCAGCATAGATCTGTGTAAATTTGTTACATCGGTTATATCTGTGTGCTAATGTTTTAGCTTGGATAAATGAAACCGATCCAAATTATAGTTTGACAAGTTTGCCGGTTGCTGCCTGTTTGCCGGAAACCAGCTGCACTACATAAACTCCTTTTGGGAAGAAAGATATATCGAGTTGTGCACCGTGGCGGAGGTCATTCTCATTTATCACCATCCGACCCTGCCGGTCAAAAAGGGTGATGTTAACCGGTTCGGAGTTAAAGGGCAATTGGAGGGTTATGTGCGTTGTGGCGGGGTTTGGGAAGAAAGTCATGGAACTGGCGGTCAAATCTTCATCTGGGACAGAGATGGTGGAGAATGGCTCGATGTTGATCAGCAATGCCGTGATAGCGGCACGGGTGATATTTTCTGCCAGCCAGGGGCTGTTGGCCCCTTTGCCGGTGGTATCGGATAACTGATGATACCAGGGATTGAAAGACCCTCCCCAGCGGTCGCTGTTTTCGATAAGAAACAGTGCCGGGATCATGTGGTTCCAGAAGGAGGCATGATCGCTTGCGTTGATTATACCTGAGGTGGAATCCTGATCCACCTTAAGCCCGGGTACATACAGGGAGACCCCGGTGAGGAAATCCTGCATCAGATCGCCGGCGAAATATTTCCAGCAGGCACTCACGGAAGAATCTTCCAGGTTATGGCTGTAGGCAATCATGTCCAGATTGATCATGCCTGCCATATTGATCACGTTTACTGCACTGTCGGCAAAAGCCTGGCTGCCCCATAAGCCTGTTTCCTCTCCTGAAAAAAGGACCAGGATGAGCGATTTTTTGATTTCGTAATCCTGCAATACCCGTCCCATCTCCAGCACCGCAGCGGTACCCGAAGCATTATCATCGGCCCCGGCCCCGGCCAGCACGGCATCGTAGTGGCCACCCATCAGCCAGTATTCAGCAGGGTTCTGGGTCCCGTAACGGATACCTACCACATTGGGGGGAGTGTTGGGCTTATAATAATGGTAAAATACCGTGTCCATTCCATAGGCTTCCAATTTTTGCTTCAGGTAGTCATGTGGCACGGGGCTGTTGCTGGCAGTTACCCGGTCCATGGCCTGCAGGTCGGCGATGGTGGTAAAGATAGTATCCGCCTTCACCGACTGCACGATGGGCTGGATCCATGGATTTTGCGAGAAGGCTGTGAAGAAGCTGAAAAACAATATAATGCTAATAAAAGTTAATCTCATGGCAGGGTGATTTGGATTTCCCGGGTCTTATCCCGATGCTGCCACAAAATTAACATATTTGAGGTTCAGTTAATGCCACAAATTCAATAAAAGCCCCCTTGCCATCATCTATCCCCTGCCCGGAATTGATTTTTTAAACCTTCTTTTTTGCCCGCTGATCGCGCTGATGTACGCAGATCATTTTTAAACCTTATAAGCCATACAAGAAGAATAAGTTGATGATGTTGAGTGAGTTGAGTTGTTCGTTCTTTTAATGGTTTAGCTGTTTGAATTAAATCGCTATACCACTCCTAACTCCTAACAAACTACTGTCCCCTTTGCACTGTCCCCTTTCTACCCTCTGTACCTCACCCACTTCCAGAGCTCCTTGTAGGTGGGCTTTTTACCGTACATCAGGATGCCGGTGCGGTAGATTTTTGCGGCAAGCCAGATGGCTCCGAAGAAAGAGAGGATCAGAATCACCATACTCAGGGCAAGTTCCCAGGCTGGAACCCCAAACGGGATCCGCATCATCATGGTAACCGGGGAGGTGAGGGGTATCATGGAGAGCCAGAACGCCACAGGCCCCTGCGGATTGTTCATGATGAACGACGACATCACGATGGAAAGGATCATGGGAATGGTAACCGGAAGCATAAATTGTTGGGTATCTGCCTCATTGTCAACCGCTGAACCGATGGCCGCAAAGAGGGCACTATACATGAGGTACCCGAAAAGGAAATAGAACAGGAAGCTCAGCAGGATGGTAACCACCGGGATCCGGTCCATCACTCCGTATACAGCTTCCATCATGGCATTGGTATCCTGGTTGACCGCCATATTCTGGCCCGGGGTAAGTCCTGCCCCGGGAGGAGAAAACTGCTGCTGGATGGTGTTGTCGGGTGAGAAACTGTCGGGGAAGGCCACGGTAACGAACCCTACAATCATCACCGTAAACACGATCCACAACATGAACTGGGTGAGACCCACCATAGCCACTCCCACGATTTTTCCCATCATCAGCTGAAAGGGTCTCACCGATGAGACAATTACCTCCACGATACGGCTGGTCTTTTCTTCAATCACCCCGCGCATTACCTGCGCACCGAACATAAAGATGAAAAAGTAGATGATCATACCTGCCACCATCGACAGGATCGAAAGTTCCAGGGGATTCCCCTCGCTATCGGTCTGGTTGTCAATCAGTCCCACATCTACCCGAATCTTGCGTGTTTCAAGTTCCTGCTTGGTGATGCCAAATTCGGCCTTAAGCTGGATCTCATCCAGAATATTCTGAAGTTCTGATCGCACATACTCGATGTTGGAGATTCCGATCTGGCTTTCAAAGAAGATGGGTGCATTCACCTTTGAAACCCCTTCACGCATGATGTACAGTACTCCGTCGGAGGCACCGTTGCGTGCCGAATCGCGTGCCACTGCCACCGGCTGATCTGCATACCGGAAGCGCAATGAACTGGTTTCACGTATCTTATTGAGAAACAAACCGGTTTCATCCACGACCGTCAGGGTGTACACCTTATCTGATTGCTGGGCAAGGTACACCGGAAGTATCATTACAGCAGCCATCAGAAGCGGCCCCAGGATGGTCATGATAATGAAAGACTTCTTTTTTACGCGGGTAAGGTATTCCCGTTGGATGATCAGCCACACTTTATTCATGGGGAAGGGATTATTGGAGGTTTGCGGGATTGTTTTCCTGTACCAGTTTGATAAAGATGTCGTTCATACCGGGAATCATTTCCCTGAACCCTTTCACCTGTCCGTAGGGCATCAGCTCCTGCAGCAGGTGGTTGGTGTGGTCGTTCGCATTCATTTGTACCTTGAGTTTCACATCTCCGTTTACCCGTTCAGTTTCAAGTATGGTGAATGCCCTGGATTCAATGGTGGCATCGGGTCTTTCCGGTGTCAGATCAATCTCGAAGATGTTATCACTGAATTTCTTCCGAATCTCATCCACTTTGCCTTCCAGAATTTTTTTCGAGCGGTTGATGAGGGCAATGTCATCACAGATTTCCTCCACTGAAGCCATATTGTGGGTGGAGAAGATGATGGTGGCACCTTTGGCCCTCAGGTTCAGGATCTCATCCTTCAGCAGTTGGGTGTTGATAGGATCGAAGCCGGAGAAGGGCTCATCAAAGATCAGCAGTTTGGGGTCGTGCATGATGGTCACGATAAACTGCACTTTCTGCTGCATCCCTTTGGAAAGCTCCTCTACCTTTTTGTTCCACCAGCTCAGGATATCGAATTTAAGAAACCAGGCTTTCAGCCTTTTTTCAGCCTCTGACCTCGAAAGCCCTTTCAGGCGGGTAAGGTAAAGCGCTTGTTCCCCAACGGCCATCTTCTTGTACAACCCCCTCTCCTCCGGCAGGTAACCGATCTGGTGGATATGCTCCTTTTGCAGGGGCTTGCCATTGAAAAAGACCTGACCGCTGTCAGGAGCTGTAATTTGGTTGATGATGCGGATCAGGGTGGTCTTCCCTGCCCCGTTGGGTCCCAGCAGTCCGTAAACACTTTGCTCCGGCACGCTGATGGAGACATCCTGCAGCGCTTTATGTGCCGCAAAGGATTTGTAAATGTTATGCGCTTCAAAAAAATTCACCATCCTTTTTACTTTTTACTTTTGCCTTTTGCCTTTTGCCTTTCTACTCCTGAAAATACTCTTTCATCCTCTCAAAAAAGCTCTTGTCGCGGGCGGTGGGTTTTGGGTTGAAGTTTGCCGACTGCCTGAGCTGATCCATCAGTTTTTTCTCTTCCTTGGTAAGGCTTTGCGGGGTCCATACATTCACATTTACCAGCAGGTCGCCACGACTGTAATGGTTCACCCCGGGCAATCCTTTCCCTTTAAGCCTGAATACTTTACCTCCCTGTGTCCCCTCAGGAATTTTGATGCGGGCTTTCCCTTCCAGAGTTGGTACCTCAGAGGTAGTGCCCATAACTGCGTCGGGGAAGCTGATATAGTGATCATACAGGAGGTTACGTCCGTCACGCACCAGGTGGGGGTGGGGGAGCTCCTCAATGAGTACGATCAGGTCGCCGGGGATGCCACCCCGTGCACCGGCGTTCCCTTTCCCGCTGAAGGAGAGCTGCATCCCTTCTTCCACGCCGGCGGGAATGTCGATGCTGATGACCTCGTTTTCCTTCACGATGCCATGACCGGCGCAGTGTTCGCATTTGTTGGCGATGGTTTGCCCTTCGCCGCCGCAAGCCGGACAGGTGGATGAGGTTTGCATCTGCCCCAGGAAGGTATTGGTAACCCTTGTAACATGGCCGGTACCGCGGCAGGTGGAGCAGGTGCTGAAGGAACCTCCGTCGCGTGCTCCGCTTCCATTGCAGGGTTGACATTTTGTATATTTGTCGACCTTGATTTTCTTTTCCACCCCCGAGCTGATCTCTTCGAGGGTGAGTTTCACACGTATGCGGAGGTTGGAGCCCCGGTTCACCCTGCGTGAGGATCCCCTTGACTGTCCGAAACCACCGCCAAAGCCTCCGAAATTGCCGAAAATATCGCCGAATTGGCTGAAGATATCCTCGATGTTCATCGAAAAGCCACCATAACCTGCACCCCCCTGGTTACCAAGTCCGGCATGGCCAAAGCGGTCGTATTTCTGCTTTTTCTCCGGATTGGAAAGCACCTCATAGGCTTCGGCCGCCTCCTTGAACTTCTCTTCAGCCTCCTTGTTTCCCGGATTTTTATCAGGGTGATACTTCAGAGCCTGCTTGCGGTAGGCTTTCTTGATCTCGTCGGCACCTGCATCCTTGCCTACTTCAAGCACTTCGTAGTAGTCTCTTTTTGTCATAGTTACGAATTGTTAATTGCCCACTGCCACCCTGGCGAACCGGATTACCTTACCGTTGAGCAGATACCCTTTTTCAACCACATCCAGCACTTTCCCTTTTTGTGATGCATCCTCGACCGGCAGGCTGGTGATGGCTTCGTGGAAATCGGTGCTGAAAGGTTCGCCTATGGGCTGCATCTCTTCAAGCCCTTTCTGCTCCAGAACTTTTCTGAATTTCGTGTTTATCAGAAGAATACCCTCTTTCACTGCTTCCGGATCTGAGGCGCCCTCCATCGAGCGAAGGGCACGGTCGAAATCGTCGAGCACCGGTAACAGTTGGGTGATGATGCCGGCACCGGCGGTTTGCAGCATTTCAGCACGCTCTTTCAGGGTACGTTTGCGGTAGTTGTCGAACTCGCTGTAAAGCCTGAGGTATTTGTCGTTCAGGTTTGCGATTTCCTCCTTAAGGCGGATGGTTTCCTCAGCCTGGTTTGTTTCTTCAGTCGATTGATTGTTGCCGGTTGGAGCAGTTCCGGTTTCCACATCAATGAGCTCCTTTTCCGCTGCTTTCTTGTCAGTCTGCTTCTTCTTTGTCATATCGGTAAACGGTATACAATGGATTTTTGTGCTGCAGCATTGTCAATTTGCCTGCCACAGCCTACAATTCCGACAAATTGACATGCTTATTCCCGGGAAAGGGGATGCCATCACAGGTCAATCCTTGTCAGGTCGGCGCCCAGTGCCTGCAGGCGAAGGTCGATTTGCTGATATCCCCTGTCGATCTGGTCGATATTGTCGATGATGGAGGTTCCGGAGGCGGAGAGGGCGGCGATGAGGAGGGATACCCCGGCCCGTATATCGGGAGAGCTCATGCGGATTCCCCGGAGAGGGGTTTTCCGGTCGAGACCGATCACAGTTGCACGGTGTGGGTCGCAGAGGATGATTTTTGCACCCATATCGATGAGTTTATCGACAAAAAAGAGACGGCTTTCAAACATCTTCTGATGGATGAGGAGACTTCCCCTTGCCTGGGTAGCTACCACCAGCACAATGCTCAGGAGATCGGGGGTAAACCCGGGCCAGGGGGCATCAGCGATAGTGAGGATGGAACCGTCGATATAGCTGTCGATTTCGTAGTGGTCCTGTGCCGGCACCAGGATATCATCGCCCTGCACTTTCAGCTGTACACCCAGTTTCCTGAAGGTGTCGGGTATCAGGCCCAGGTGTGGGTAATCGGTGTTCCTGATCAGAATTTCGGAGCGGGTCATGGCAGCCAGCCCGATAAAACTACCCACTTCGATCATGTCGGCAAGGAGCCGGTGGGCCGTACCGTTCAGTGAGTCAACCCCGTGAATTGTGAGGAGATTTGAGCCTACCCCTTCAATCCTGGCACCCATGCGGATGAGCATGCGGCAGAGTTGTGCCACATAAGGTTCACAGGCAGCGTTGAAGATGGTGGTAGTGCCCTTTGCCAGGGTAGCGGCCATCACCAGGTTGGCAGTACCGGTAACGGAGGCTTCGTCGAGAAGCATATAGCAGCCTTCAAGCCTTCCGGCCGTGATCTCATAGGTCTTGGCATCTTCATCATAAAGGAAATCGGCACCCAGCTTCTGCAGCCCGATGAAGTGGGTATCGAGGCGTCGCCGTCCGATCTTATCCCCTCCCGGTTGGGGTATAAATCCCCTGCCAAAGCGGGCGACCAGCGGACCCATCACCATCACCGAACCCCTGAGGGCTGCAGCCTGTTTCCTGAATTCGGGAGTCTGCAACCATGAAAGGTCAATGCGATCTGCCCGGAATCTTACGGTATCCGTGGCCAGCCGCTCAACCGAAACCCCCAGCCCTTCAAGCAGCTGGATGAGCCTGTTTACATCGATGATGTCGGGGAGATTGGAGATTGTGACCGCTTCAGGGGTCAGAAGCACTGCGGAGATCACCTGCAATGCTTCATTTTTGGCACCCTGGGGTATGATTTCTCCGCTCAGGGTTTTGCCTCCGTGTATCTGAAAAGAAGCCATAGGTATTATCAGGGATTGTTTCGCTTGTTCCTTTTCGAGCGATAGTAAGCTCCATGCTGTGTTTTATGCCCCTGCATGCCGGGGCGCTGCTGTTGCTTTTTCTGGCGTGTTCCGCTCATCGGAACAGCCTGTTTCTGCAGGATGTCGTGGGTGCGTGCAAGAACCACTCCTTCCCCCAGCATCAGCTTATGATCCGACAGATCTGCCAGATGGGCTGCAATCACCTCATCGGTGACCGATTCCCTGTTCCAGGTAAGGTACGCCTTTTTCAGCTGGTTGGCAAGCATTTTAACCAGCTCCTCTTTCTTGGGCCCGTCTTCCAGTTCGGCAATGTTGTGGATCAGGTTTTCGATGTGCTTACCATAGTGGCGGTACCTGATTCCGTTGGTGCGGTAGGGTAGCCTTTCGGGTTTGTGGTCAAGTGATTCGGCTGAAGGGATGGGATAAGGTGAATCCACATCAAGCCTGAATCCGGAAATGATGTGGAGATGATCCCACAGCTTCTGGCGGTAATCGCCCTGTTCGCGGATGGCGGGGTTAAGCTGTGCCATCACCCCTACAATCAGGGTGGCCAGGCGGGTGCGCTGATCGCGGTCATCGAGCTGGATGGCGTATTCAATCATACGCTGCACATTTCTTCCATACTCGGGAATGACGAGTTTGTTACGGCTTGTGTTGTAATCCATGAAAAAATTCTGAACGGTGGTTATTTCCCTTGCAATCTTGTAAAACGTAAAAATAAAGTAGGGGGGAGGGTTAAACTGCACTGCAAAAATACATCATTTTTCAGAAATCAATACTTTACCTCAGGATTAATCAATGGGATCGAGTCTGGCAAAGCGGAGCAGGAGCTTCTTTTCACCTGCCAGGTCGAACAGAACGGTTGCTTTCAGATCTGCGGGGTTGCCCTCAATTTCCCTGATGATACCTGCCCCGAAGCGTTCGTGCTTCACCCGCATGCCTACTGCCAGCTGCGAAGCGTCGCTGGCAGCCTTTCCTGTGGTGTTGGGGGTTACCTTTTTCATTTTCGACAGATCAGGGCGCGATGCATAAGGGATGGCAGCATCTTCAGCCTTGTCGGGGCGGGTACGTGACCCCTGTGGTTTTTCGATGAAGCGCGGATCAATCTCGGCCAGGAAACGGCTCGGTTCGCAGAAGGTAAAGTTGCCCCAGCGCAGCCTCGACCTGGCAAACGACAGAACGGCCTGTTTCTCGGCCCTGGTAAGAGCTACGTAAAAAAGCCGCCGCTCCTCTTCCAGCTCCTGCCGGCTGCCCATCGAAAGATAGCTGGGGAAAAGGTTCTCCTCCAGCCCAACAATGTAGACGTATGGAAACTCCAGCCCCTTGGCCGAATGGATGGTCATCAGCGTTACACGGTCGGTCTGTTCCTTATCGTCGGTGTCGAGGTCGGTGAGCAGCGATACGCTCTGCATGTATTCATCCAGCGTCCTGAAGGGCAAAGGGTTCTCTTCCTCAACAGGGCGCTCGGTATCCGTAAATTCCCGCAAGCCGTTCAGCAACTCTTCGATATTCTGATAGCGCGATACTCCTTCGGGGGTCTTGTCTTCCGAAAGCAGCTTCAGCAAACCGGCACCAGCAGCGATATCCCTGCCGAGGTCAAAGGCATCCTTTTTCAACAGGCGGGTCTGGAAACTGCGGATAAGGGTTACAAACTCACCGATCCGCGCGCGGGTACCGCTGTTGAATTCACGCACCATGTCACCGGTTCGGCAAAGCATATCCCACACACTGAGCCCGTTTTCATTGGCGAGTACCACCACCCGGTCCATCGTGGTTTTTCCGATGCCCCGCGCCGGATAGTTGATGACCCGCATCAAGGCCTCTTCATCCAACGGGTTGACCACAAGCCTGAAATACGCCAGCAGATCCTTCACCTCCTTGCGCTGGTAAAAAGAAAGCCCCCCGTAAATCCGGTACGGGATGTTGAGCCGGCGGAGTGCTTCCTCCAGGGGTCTTGACTGCGCATTGGTGCGGTAAAGCACCGCAAAGCTGGTGTGCGGAAGCTGCTGGTTCATCTTCGTTTCAAAGATGCTGTTGGCCACCAGCGTTCCCTCTTCGTTGTCGGTGCCGGCTTTGATCAGCTTCAGCAGGCATCCCTCTTCATTGTCGGTCCAGATCACCTTCTCGATCTGGTCCTTGTTATGACTGATCACACTGTTGGCTGCGTTGACGATGGTTTTGGTGGACCGGTAGTTTTGCTCCATCTTGAACAGCTTCAGCTCCTGGTAATCATTCTTCAGCTGGAGGATGTTTTCGATATTGGCGCCCCTGAATCCGTAGATGCTCTGCGCATCGTCGCCCACCACACACAGGCTTTCGTGCTGCGCTGCCAGCTTTTTAACGATAAGGTACTGGGAATAATTGGTGTCCTGGTACTCATCCACCAGGATGTAACTGAACTTCTGCTGCAGACGGTACAGTACATCGGGTTCATCGCGGAGCAGCACGTTCATGTTGAAGAGCAGGTCGTCGAAGTCCATGGCGGCTGCCTTGTGCAGCCGCTGGTTGTACCGCGAAAATATCTCTGAGAAATAAGGTTTGTGTGCCTTCCGGTCTTCCTGCACAAAATCGGTGGTGGCAGCATATTCGGCCGGGGTGATGAGGTTGGTTTTGGCGGATGAGATGCGGTGCAGCAGCGATGAGGCGGTGTACACCTTCGGATCCAGGTTCATCTCCTTCACAAGGGTCCTCAGCAACCCCTTCGAGTCGTCGTTGTCGTAAATGGTGAAATTGGGCGGATAGCCGAGATAGCTGCCGTAGATGCGCAGCAACCGGGCACATACGGAGTGGAAGGTTCCCATCCAGATGTTTCCGGCATCGGTGTTCCCCAGGAGCTGCAGCACCCGATCCTTCATCTCACGGGCTGCCTTGTTGGTGAAGGTGAGGGCCAGAATCCGGAAAGGATCCAGTCCGCTGTCGATCAGATAGGCGATCTTGTAGGTAAGGGCGCGTGTCTTGCCGGAGCCGGCACCGGCAATGATCATCATGGGGCCGTCGAGGTACTCCACCGCCGCCCGCTGTGCTTCGTTCAGATCCTTCAGATAATCATACGCCATACGCCAAGCTTTCTCCCGGCAAAAATAACCATTCCCATCCAAGGGAGTGAACCGATCCTCTCTCTGCTGTGCAGAATTTATCAACAAAGGACGAAAGTTGAGGAAGTTGAGGAGGTTGAGGAAGTTGAGTTTGTTTAGTCGTTACTTTGTTTGTAACCTATCACATTTCCACATTTCCACATTTCCACATTGTTTTTCTGGCCCGCAGATCCCGCTGATCTCCGCAGATTTTTCTTTTTTCACTTTAGCCTTTGGCTTCGACAACGCTCAGCCACCGCACTTTAGCCTTTTTACTTTTTCCTTTTGCCTTTTGCCTTTCCTCTTCATTGGCCCATTCGCAAATTGGCAAATTGAATTTCACCTGCTGATAATGAGTTTTTGGGTGGTGGTTACCGACATATCGCTGGTGATGGCTCTTACAAAGTAGGTTCCGGGGGGCAGGGTGTGGATTGGAATAGTAATCAGGAGGTTATATGAAGCTACCGGTTGCCGCAGCACCTCCTGCCCCAACTGGTTATAGATACGTACCTCCAGCACCTCCTGTTTCATAAAATCGGGCATCTTCAGGGTAACTACCTCTGCTGCCGGATTCGGAAACATTTCTAATTCCTCATTACTAATTATTAATTCCTTCATTCCTATATACTGGCACCCCGGTACTGCACACCCCAGGCTGTCAACCTTAAGCACCCAAGCGCTTTGTGGTATGTAAGGAGATGAATCAGTTTCCCCCACCAGTATATAGCCTCCATCCAGGGTGGGTTTCAGGTCCTGAAGGTAATTATCACTATAGGTACCTGAATACTGGTAATGTTCACGCATCCAGAGACTGTCGCCGTTGTTGTTGGTTTTTAAGATCCATCCGGAGCTTTGGAATACCGCAACCGCATAAGGATCATTTGTGTAGCAATAACCGCAGGAAGTGACATCACCATTTGGATGAACATATACTTGAGTGGTGGTATTTCCCATGCTTTTTGGGCCATAAACTTTGTCCCAAATAACACTCCCATTGTTGTCATACTTCATCAGGCGGGTTTCTGTAAAATCATAGTGTGAAGGTTTCAGCGGTGTGACACCCAATTGACTCCCAACAATGTAATTGCCATCGGGTGAATTTCTTACAATGCAATAGCAGTCGTCGTAATCGGGGCTTCCGGGGTACCTGCGCCATTGCTCATTTCCCAGGCTGTCAGTTTTGATGATTAAACCCTGGTAGGTGTGATCAACATACGGCACATAGGCGCCGCCCCCCATCAGAAATCCATGGTCTGGGGTCTGAATGACACTCCAACCGGTGGTTACACCATAATAAACAAACTGCTTTCGCCATTGAATATTTCCCAGGCTGTCGGTTTTCTGGAGAAGTAAATCCGTATTATAATGGTTTGATTCAATTCCTCCTGATATAATAAAACCTTTGTCATTGGTGGAATAGATTTTCGTTGTTCCAAGGAATGAATAGGTTGTGTCGTTATTATAAGGATAATCCACTTCCCAAATAACGTTGAATTGGGGATCAAGTCTTAGAAGAACCCCCATTGACTTTACAACATTAGATTTTTGGCAGGCCCAGAAGAAATCAGAGTCGTTTGCACGTATAATGGAAGTGGGATCCCCAGGAAAATATTTCATAGAATCATTACCATGGGTAGAAATTTTATTGATATTTCCGTTATGATCAATATGCATTAAATACAAACGTTGGCAAAGAAGTATACTGTCTTTATATGCGCCAGCAATAATATACCCTGAATCTGTGAGCAGAACATTCGTTGCACTGGCAGCAATCCCATCAGGGCAAAAGGCTTTGCTGAAGTAGATGGGCGTTTGGCCAAACAATCCATGAAAAGCCATTACCATAACTATGGTGCATAATGCATGAATATTATTTTTTTTCATAGAATATTTCTGGGTGAAAAGCAGGAAGCCCTGAGGCTTCCTGCATAAAGGTGATTAATTTGAAACCGTGATTTTTCTGGTAACAACCAGGTTGCGTTTGGTCTTTAGCGTTATATAATACAACCCATCCGCCAGCCCTTTCAGATCAATGATTTTTTGGCCGGTGGGTTGGGCGAGGGTGAATTGGTCACTTGTAGAGTTGTAAAAACGAATCATAGTTGTCTGTCATTTTTAATGATCGATAAGTGGATGGCTTTTCAATGGTAAAGATAATACGACTTGCCCCGGAATCAACATAACCAGTAAAAACTAATGTGGATTCATTTAAATTTGGCTCCCATATGCCAGAATAATCAGAATGAATGCTTTGCAATTCCTTCTTAGAGTACCTCTGGATCCTCAATGCCTCTGTGGTAAAAGAAAATCAGCACATTTCCACATTTTCAAATTTCCACATTTACACATTTTCACATTCTCACATTAATCTCCTGTACCTGATTCTTTTCGGCGCCTCATTTCCCAGCCGCTTATGCCGGTTCTCCTCATATTCGGTATAGCCTCCCTCGAAAAAGTACACCTGCGAATCCCCTTCGAAAGCGAGGATATGGGTAGCCACGCGGTCGAGGAACCAGCGGTCGTGCGATATAATCATAGCGCATCCGGCAAAGTGTTCCAGCGCCTCTTCCAGTGCACGCAGGGTGTTGATGTCGATATCGTTGGTGGGTTCGTCGAGCAGCAGTACATTGGCTTCGGAGCGGAGGGTGAGGGCGAGGTGCAGGCGGTTTCGCTCTCCCCCTGACAGGATTCCTGCCTTCTTGGCCTGGTCGGAGCCGGTAAAGTTGAACCGTGCGACATAGGCTCTGGAGTTCACCAGCCTCCCTCCAAGCGGAATCTGTTCCTGCTCATCGCTGATAATCTGCCATACATCCTTTTCGGGGTCAATGGCTGCGTGTGCCTGATCCACATAGGCCAGCTTCACGGTATCGCCCACCACGAAAGTGCCGGTGTCGGGTTTTTCCTGCCCCATCATCAGCCGGAAAAGGGTGGTTTTGCCAGCGCCATTGGGCCCGATGATGCCCACAATGCTGGCGGGAGGAATCGAAAGGTTCAGATTTTCAAACAGCAGCTTGTCACCATAAGCCTTAGATACACCTTCCGATTCTATTACTTTGTTGCCAAGCCTTGGTCCATTGGGGATATAGATCTCCAGCCGTTCTTCCTTCTCCTTCACATCTTCTCCCATCAGTTTCTCGTAGGCCGAGAGCCTGGCTTTCGATTTGGCGTGCCGCGCCTTGGGAGCCATGCGTACCCACTCAAGCTCCCTTTCCAGGGTCTTCCGGCGGCGGCTTTCGCTCTTTTCCTCCTGGGCCAGCCGTACCGACTTCTGCTCCAGCCACGAGCTGTAGTTGCCCTTCCAGGGGATCCCCTCCCCGCGGTCAAGCTCCAGGATCCATCCCGCCACGTTGTCGAGGAAATAGCGGTCGTGGGTAACGGCGATCACGGTGCCCTTGTATTGCTGCAGATGCTGCTCCAGCCAGTCCACCGACTCTGCATCGAGGTGGTTGGTAGGCTCATCCAGCAACAGGATGTCGGGTTCCGAGAGCAGCAGCCGGCAAAGGGCGACCCGGCGTCTTTCACCCCCGGAGAGGTGTTTCACCGGCATATCCGGTTCGGGGCAGCGCAGAGCATCCATGGCCCGCTCCAGCTTCGACTCCAGCTCCCATCCATCATGTTGCTCAATGAGTTCGGTAAGCTCACCCTGCCGCTCAATCAGCCGGCTCATCTCCTCGTCGTCCATCGGTTCCATGAACCGGTTGTTCACCTCTTCGTACTCCTTCAGGATATCCACTAAAGCCTGGACTCCCTCTTCCACAACCTCTTTTACCGTCTTCGTGTCGTCGAGCTCCGGCTCCTGCTCCAGCAAACCTACCGAATAACCCGGGGAAAAGACTACCTCCCCCTGAAACGATTTGTCTTTCCCTGCAATGATCTTCAGCAGGGTCGATTTGCCCGATCCATTGAGCCCGATGATGCCGATCTTGGCACCATAAAAAAAAGAGAGGTAGATGTTCTTAAGAATTTGTCGGTTGGGGGGTATCAGTTTGCCCACCCCCACCATAGAGAAAATGATTTTATGGTCTTCAGCCATTTGTATTATTAAGTTTAAAGTTTAAAGTTCAAAGTTCAAAGTAGAAATGCTATAAACAGCACCTATTATGTAATTTAAGAATACAATATCTATTTTGATAAACCCTTTGGTAACCCCTTCTACTCAATACTCACACCCTTCCTCACACTGGCCCCTGTCCCCTTAGCACTGTCCCCTTTTGTGCCGCACCTCACCCCCTTCGACTTCGCTCAGGGCATCGCCCAACCTCCTCTCTGGCAAAAACACCTCACCCCCCAACCCCCTCTCCTTCAGGAGAGGGGGAGTAAAACTATCCAATCTCCTCAGCTATAATAATATCACCCCTCCGGGGTTAAAACCACCAATAACTCATAACTCATAATTCATAACCTCCAACTCCTAACTCCTAACTCCTAACTCCTAACTTCTAATTTTTAATTTCTAATCAATAGAGTTCCCTGTCAGGATTCCGGTTCCATTCCGATATCAGTTGTTCTGCAGCGGGAGATGATAGCTGAATAAAGGGTATGTTTCGGTTGTCCGGATCCCGTGTAACTTCCTGATAAATATGGTTGTCGCTGAAACCCATCCGTTCGGCATCCTCGCGGGTAAGTGCATAATACACCTCGCTGATGCCTGACCAGTAGATGGCTCCCAGGCACATGGGGCAGGGCTCACAGGTGGTGTAGAGGGTAGCGCCGGGCAGGTGGTAATGGCCTGTGGCTTCACATGCCTGCCTGATGGCGCTGATCTCGGCGTGTGCCGTAGGATCGTGGGTGGCAAGCACACGGTTCGCGCTCTTTCCGATCACCTCTCCGTTACACACCACCACAGCACCAAAAGGGCCTCCGGAACGGTTTCTCATTCCTTCAAATGCCTCATCAAAGGCAATTTTCAGAAAGGTTTCGTGGACTGTCATGCAGATTATTGGATGCAGGGATCAGGCACAAAGATACGCACTGAATGGTTCTCCTCCAAAACCGGCATCACATGCGATCGAAAAGGAATTTTGGCAGGGTCTTCAGAATCAGGGCAACAAGATGCCAGCGGCGGGTTACATAAGCTACACGCTTTTTGCGTTGT
This sequence comes from Bacteroidota bacterium, assembly GCA_022709695.1. Classification (GTDB taxonomy): domain Bacteria; phylum Bacteroidota; class Bacteroidia; order Bacteroidales; family SKPS01; genus SKPS01. The sequence continues at coordinate 183,140 of JAKLII010000006.1, read as the reverse complement.
ATGGCTTTCCATATTTGTTGGCTTGCTTTTTCAACCGGCATCACCCAGAACAAACCATCCCCTTTTGCCATGTTGGTATCTACCAATCCTGGTCTGATGTCGGTGATGAAAACCGGCAGTTTTTTCCGCCATGCTTTCTGTCTCAAACCTTCCAGGTAATTGATCTGATAAGCTTTGCTGGCATTGTACGCCGGTGAAACTCTGCTTCCGCGGAGCCCTCCTATGGAGGTGATTGCCACCAGATGCCCCGATTTTTTTCCCTGAAAATGGTTGAATGCCCAGTCGGCGACAGCGGTAAACCCCAGAACATTGGTATGGATGGTGGGTTCTTCGATGCTGAAGCTGAGGTTTTCGTTCAGATCACCGGTGCCGGCGCAGATCACCAGCAGGTCCAGCCCACCGAGTTCAGCGGTTAACTCGTCCATTATATTGGCAATCAACGCAGTATCTGAAATATCAAACGATTTGACCACATAGCTTTCCGGATGCTCTCCCTTCAATTCCTCCAGCAATCCGGTTCGTCTGCCTGTGACCCCAACCAAATAATCATGTTGTGCAAGTATTTTTGCCAGTCCTCTGCCAATACCCGAGGTTGCCCCGACAACAATGGCTTTTTTCATGGAGTATTCTGATCGGTTTCTGATTTCTTTTGCAGGAGATTTATCCACCCGGTTTTATACCAGGCAAATGTAAAAACTCCCTGTAAATTTTGATGCCGTTTACCTGGCAGATAAGGATGCCACAAGGGTTGCTCTCCCTTCGGCCATGGCTTCACCTTGATCTTTGATCCATGAATCCTGAACATTTGAACCCTGACCCTGATACCATACAATGCTTTGATGAAAAAACTTCGCTGAATGTTTGCACAGTTCGGAAAGAGTTGCTATTTTTGCAGCCGCTTTCGATCATCCTTTTTTAAAAGGTTGTTTTATAGCGAAATAGGGTAAGCAGAAAAGAGAAACCTGATAAAATCAGACAGTTATAGGTTTCCGGCCCGAGCCCCCCAGGCACAAGGTCTTGTCTGTATCTGAAAGACGAATCGCGTTCTCTTTCTTCTTCCCCAAAACTGTTTTTATCTTTTTGTGAATCACAGGTTATGAAAATGTGATTGCGGATGTTGCACGTTCAGAAATTGATCGTACCTTTGCACTCCTTTTTCAGAGCCCAAATACAGCGAGTAACAATTTTAACAGTATGCCTACAATACAGCAATTAGTAAGAAAAGGACGTCAGAAGCTGACTGACAAAAGCAAGTCACCCGCGCTCGATTCGTGCCCGCAGAGGCGCGGTGTATGCGTAAGGGTGTACACAACCACCCCCAAGAAACCGAACTCAGCGATGCGTAAGGTGGCCAGGGTAAGGCTCACCAACCAGAAGGAGGTGAATGCCTATATCCCCGGTGAAGGTCACAACCTTCAGGAGCACTCCATCGTGCTGATCCGTGGCGGAAGGGTGAAGGATCTTCCTGGTGTGCGTTACCACATCATCCGTGGTGCACTCGACACCTCAGGGGTGGACGGCCGCAAACAGCGCAGGTCGAAATATGGCACCAAGCGTCCCAAGAAGAAATAATTCAGCAGTTAGTACCCCACGTTAATATATAATGGTATGAGGAAAGCCAGACCAAAAAAGAGGGTTATCCTTCCGGATCCCAGGTTCAACGACCCGCTGGTAACAAAGTTTGTCAACAACATCATGCTGCAGGGCAAGAAGAGCACTGCATTCAGCATTTTTTACGATGCCATTGAGGTGGTTGCTGACAAAACCAAGGAAGACGGACTTGAAGTTTGGAAGAAAGCCCTTTCGAACGTAACCCCGCAGGTGGAAGTCCGCAGCCGCCGTATTGGTGGTGCCACCTTCCAGATCCCTTCCGAGATCAAGCCCGGCAGAAAACAGTCGATCGGTATGAAAAACCTGATCGGCTATGCCCGCAAGCGCCACGAGAAATCGATGGCCATGAAACTCGCAGGAGAGATCATGTCGGCATTCAAGGAAGAGGGAGCCGCCTACAAGCGTAAGGAGGATACCCACCGTATGGCCGAAGCCAACAAAGCATTCTCCCACTTCAGATTCTAACCCGGAGCATTCAACCCAGTCATGTCGGAACAACTCAGACATACGCGCAACATTGGGATCATGGCCCATATCGATGCTGGTAAAACTACCACCACCGAGCGTATCCTGTTTTATACCGGCAAGAGCTATAAAATCGGTGAGGTGCATGAAGGCACTGCCACCATGGACTGGATGCCGCAGGAGCAGGAGCGTGGTATCACGATTACCTCGGCTGCCACTACGGTGTTCTGGGATTACAAATCGGAACAATACAAAATCAATATCATCGACACCCCCGGGCATGTCGATTTCACCGTTGAGGTGGAGCGGTCCCTGAGGATCCTGGATGGGGCCGTAGGGCTCTTCTGCGCCGTGGGAGGCGTTGAACCCCAGAGCGAAACGGTATGGCGTCAGGCCGATAAATACCGTGTGCCCCGCATCAGCTTTGTAAACAAAATGGACCGTGCCGGTGCCGACTTCTTTGCAGTGGTGGATCAGATCCGCACGCGCCTGGGAGCCAACCCGGTACCCGTGCAGATCCCCATCGGCGCCGAAGATGAATTCTACGGTGTGGTGGACCTGATCAAGAATAAAGCCTTCACCTGGGATGAGACCGATCTGGGTACCACCATCGTTGAGATTCCCATCCCTTCCGACATGGTTGAAATGGCCGCCGGATATCGCAGTGCACTTATCGAAGGAGTTGCCGAGGAGAGTGAAAACCTTCTCAATAAATTCCTCATCGACCCCAAGTCCATTTCCGAGGAGGATATGATCGCTGCCATCCGGAAAGCTACCATCGAAATGCGCATTACCCCGGTGATGTGCGGCGCCTCCTTCAAGAATAAGGGAGTGCAGATGCTGCTCAACGCCATCGCAGCTTTCCTCCCCAGTCCGCTCGATATTGCCGCTGTGGAAGGGCTGAATCCCAAAACCGAAAAAACCGAGTTGCGCCACCCGGATCCTGATGACCATTTCTGCGCACTTGCATTTAAAATTGCCACCGACCCGTTTGTTGGGCGTATTGCCTTCTTCAGGGTCTATTCAGGCACCCTCAAATCCGGTTCCTACGTGATCAACACCGGCACCGGCAATAAGGAGCGTATCTCCCGTATCATGCAGATGCATGCCAACAAGCAGAATCCCCTGGAGGAGATTTGCGCCGGTGATATCGGTGCTGCTGTTGGTTTCAAAACCATCCGCACAGGTGATACCCTGTGTGACGAACGTCACCCGCTGGTGCTCGAGTCTATCACATTCCCCGAACCCGTGATCAGCGTGGCTGTTGAACCAAAGACCAAAGCCGACCTCGATAAGCTTACCCTTTCGCTCATCAAACTTGCCGAAGAGGATCCAACCTTCAGGGTGCATACCGATGAGCAGACCGGGCAAACCATCATCAGCGGAATGGGAGAACTGCACCTCGAAATCCTCACCGACAGGCTGAGGCGCGAATTCAAGGTGGAGATCAACCAGGGACAGCCGCAGGTAGCCTACAAAGAGGCCATCCTCTCCACTGTCCGGCACCGCGAACTTTACAAGAAGCAAACCGGTGGCAAGGGAAAATTCGCCGATGTCATCCTCGAGATCGGACCCGTGGACGAAGGGCAGACCGGATTGCAGTTTGTGGATGAAGTGCGTGGCGGCAACATCCCCAGGGAGTACATGCCTGCCATCCAGAAGGGTTTCAGATCGGCCATGATCAACGGCCCCCTCGCAGGCTATCAGGTCGAAAACCTCAAGGTACGCGTTATCGACGGCTCGTACCATAGCGTCGACTCCGATGCATTGTCATTCGAAATCTGTGCCCGCATCGCCTTCCGTGAAGCGTCGCGCAAGGCCAAAGCGGCACTGCTGGAGCCCATTATGAAGCTCGAGATCCTTACTCCGGATGAATATGTCGGGGATGTGACCGGCGACCTGAACCGCCGTCGTGCCGTAGTGGAAGGAGTCGACAGCAAAATCAGCATGCAGGTGATCAAAGCCAGGGTGCCGCTGGCCAATATGTTTGGATATGTAACCACCCTGCGTACCCTCACTTCGGGGCGGGCTACCAGCAACATGGAATTCTCCCACTACGAAACCATACCTCCGCAGGTAGAAGAAGAGATCATCAAAAAACTCAAAGGAACCTACAGTTATTCATAAATAAAAAAATTAGCCAAGGTGAGCCAGAAGATCAGAATAAAACTGAAGTCGTATGACTACAACCTCGTCGATAAATCGGCAGAGAAGATAGTCAAGACAGTGAAAACCACCGGTGCTGTGGTGAACGGTCCTATTCCGTTGCCTACCAACCGCAAGATTTTCACCGTGAACAGGTCAACGTTCGTGAACAAGAAGTCACGCGAGCAGTTCCAGTTGTTCACTTACAAGAGGTTGCTGGATATTTACAGCACCACCTCCAAGACGATCGATGCCCTTATGAAGCTTGAACTTCCCAGCGGGGTTGAAGTTGAAATCAAGGTTTGATCAGGTTATTGACGCGATAAAAAACGATAGGATATGTCAGGATTAATAGGAAAAAAGATTGGGATGACCAGCATCTTTGACCAGGACGGGAAAATGGTTCCCTGCACGGTCATCGAAGCAGGACCTTGCGTTGTTACGCAGGTAAGGACCCTGGAGAATGACGGTTACGAAGCGATCCAGCTTGGATACGACGAGATGAAAGAGAGCAGAGCCAACAAGCCGATGCTGGGGCACTTCCGCAAAGCCGGTACAGGTCCGAAGAAAATTCTTGCTGAGTTTTCCAGGTTTGAAGAGCGGAAGCAGTATGGGCAGACCCTTACTGTGGAGGTTTTTGTTGAAGGGGAATACATTGATGTGGTAGGTGTTACCAAAGGAAAGGGCTTCCAGGGCGTGGTTAAACGCCATGGCTTTGGTGGGGTAGGCGATTCCACCCACGGCCAGCACAACAGGCTCAGGGCTCCCGGTTCAGTTGGTGCATCTTCCTATCCTTCCAAGGTATTCAAAGGGATGCGGATGGCTGGCCGTACCGGCAATGCCCGCCGCAAGATGATCAACCTTCAGATTATGAAGCTGATCCCTGAGAAAAACCTGGTGGTGGTAAAAGGTTCGGTTCCCGGGCCAAAAGGTTCATATTTAATTTTAGAGAGATGGAGCTAACAGTATATAAAATCAGCGGAGAGTCGGCCGGGAGGAATGTGAATCTCGATGACTCCATTTTCGGTATCGAGCCGAATGATCACGCCATATATCTGGATGTGAAGCAATACACTGCCAATCAGCGTCAGGGAACCCATGCTACCCTGAACAAAGCACTGGTTTCCGGGAGTACCCGTAAGCTGAAACGTCAGAAGGGTACTGGTACAGCCCGTGCCGGCAGCATCAAATCACCCCTGTTTCGTGGTGGTGGAACCATGTTCGGTCCTGAACCCCGCGAATACGGCATCAAGCTCAATAAAAAGCTCAAACTGCTGGCACGCCGCTCCGCACTCAGCTACAAAGCCAAAACAGAAGGTATTGTGATTCTTGAAGATTTCTCTTTCGAGGAACCCAAAACCAGGAGCTTCCTGTCGATGCTTAAGAACCTGAACCTCGAAGGGCAGAAAACCCTGCTGGTGGTTCCGGAATCTGACAGGAATATCTGGCTTGCATCACGTAACCTGCAGAAATCCAGAGTAATCGTAGCCGATAACATCAATACCTATGAAATCCTCAACGCAGGAAAACTGCTGATTGCAGAGGGATCACTGGAGAAGATCGGGTCGATCCTGAAGAATGACTAAAGCACAGGGTTAAACCATTAACAAGCAAGTACAATGAATATCATTTTAAAACCTGTGATCACCGAAAAGATGACTGAGATCGGCGAAAAGCTGAAGCAGTACGCCTTTATCGTTGACAGGGGTGCCAACAAGGTACAGATCCGCAACGCCGTGGAGCAACTCTACGGGGTGAAGGTTACAAGTGTGAATACGATGAATCATGATGGTAAAGCCAAGAGCAGGATGAGCAAGTCGGGATATCTGACAGGGCGCACCAATGCCTATAAAAAGGCCATTGTGACATTATCGGAAGGTGAAACGATTGATTTTTTCAGTAATATCTAAGGAATATCATGGCTTTAAAGAAATTCAAACCCACAACGTCGAGCCAGCGCTTCAAGATTATCAGCGCATTTGACGACATTACTGCGGAAAAGCCTGAAAAGAGTTTGCTGGCCCCTATCCGAAAGAGCGGCGGCCGCAACAACCAGGGCAAGATGACCATGCGTTATATCGGGGGTGGCCATAAACAGGCCTACCGTATGATCGATTTCAAGCGTGAGAAGGAAGGAATTCCTGCCCTCGTGAAGACCATCGAATACGATCCCAACCGCACGGCCCGTATAGCAATGGTATGTTATGCCGATGGAGAGAAGCGGTACATTATTGCACCCAACGGACTTAAAGTGGGGCAGGAGATCAACTCGGGCAAGGGAGTATCACCCGACCTTGGCAACACCTTGTATCTGAGTGAGATTCCTTATGGTACCATCATTCACAACATCGAGCTTCGTCCCGGACAGGGAGCCAAGATGGCCCGCAGTGCCGGCTCGTACGCACAGCTCATGTCGCGCGATGGCAAGTATGCAGTGCTGAAGATGCCCAGCGGCGAAACCCGTCTCATCCTCCAGTCGTGCAAAGCTACCATTGGAATGGTGAGCAACATCGACCACAGCCTTGAAGTGAGTGGCAAAGCCGGAAGGTCCAGGTGGCTCGGCACCCGTCCGCGCACCAGGGCCGTAGTAATGAACCCCGTTGATCACCCCATGGGTGGTGGTGAAGGTAGGGCAACCGGTGGACACCCCCGCTCCAGGAAGGGTATCCCCTCCAAGGGTTATAAAACCCGTTCGAAGAAGAACCCCTCCAACAACTACATCATCGAACGCAGAAAGAAATAATTGGTAATCAATATAACAACATTGTAATATGAGCCGATCGCTGAAAAAAGGACCCTACATCCACTACAAACTTGAGCAGAGGGTACTTGAAACACAGGAATCCCGCAAGAAATCCGTGATCAAAACCTGGTCGAGGGCTTCTGTGATTTCCCCGGATTTTGTAGGGTTGACCATCGCTGTACACAATGGCAACAAGTTCATCCCCGTATATGTAACTGAGAATATGGTGGGTCACAAGCTGGGCGAATTTTCACCCACCCGTACCTTCCGTGGACATGCCGGAAACAAGAAGAAATAATTCCGGATGAACCCCTGATACGATTACGGTACTGAGGTAAGTAAAAAAACTGAACAATGGGAGCAAGAAAAAGAATAGCAGCAGAAGAGCGTAAAGAGGCCAACAAAAGCCTGTATTTCGCCAAATTGAACGATTGTCCTTCATCACCGCGCAAGATGCGCCTGGTGGCAGACATGATCCGGGGCATGGAGGTGGAAAAAGCACTGTATGTGCTGAAGACCTCCCCCAAGGATGCTTCTGATAAGGTGCGCAAACTGGTTTTATCTGCGATGGCCAACTGGCAGCAGAAAAACCAGGGTGCACGGATGGAAGACAGCCATTTGTATGTAAAAACCATTCAGGTCGATGGAGGCAGGATGCTGAAGCGTTTGCAGACAGCTCCTCAGGGCAGGGCTCACCGTGTCCGGAAGCGTTCGAATCACGTTACCGTGTTTCTGGGCAGCCGGAAGGAAGAAGAAGAAGCCCTTCTCGCCATGCAGGAAGAGGTGAAAGAAGAAACTGAAAATTAAGAAGAATCATAACGCAGAGAAATAATGGGACAAAAGACTAACCCGATTGGCAACCGTCTTGGAATCATCAGAGGATGGGATTCGAACTGGTACGGTGGCAAAGGCAGAAGCTTCAGCGATAAACTGCACGAAGACTTCAAAATCCGTCAGTATCTGTCGGCCAGGCTTTCCAAGGCCGGTGTCTCCAGGATTGTGATTGAACGCACCCTCAAGCTTGTAACGGTAACCATCTTCACCGCCCGCCCCGGTATCATTATCGGTAAGGGTGGCCAGGAAGTAGATAAGCTGAAGGAAGAGTTGAAGAAGGTCACAAACAAGGAGATACAGATCAATATTTCCGAGATCAAGCGGCCGGAACTGGATGCTTACATCGTGAGCCAGACCATCGCCAAACAGATCGAAGGGCGTGTTTCATTCCGCCGTGCACTGAAGACCGCCATTGCCAATACCATGCGTATGGGTGCCGAGGGGATCAAGGTGATGATCAGCGGCCGCGTGGGTGGCGCTGAAATGGCCCGTACCGAAGGGTACAAGGAAGGGCGTACTCCGCTGCATACCTTCCGCGCCGATATCGACTATGCCCTGAGTGAAGCACATACCACCTACGGTCGCATCGGTATCAAGGTGTGGATCTGTAAAGGTGAAGTATACGGCAAGCGTGAATTCTCCACGGTTGACGGGGCAGTAACCCAGAAACCTGCCAGGCCGGCCGGCAATGTAACACGTGGAAACCGCGGTCCGCGCAGGAAAAAATAACCAATTGCAATAATCTGTAAACGCTAGATACATTATGTTACAGCCAAGAAGAACAAAATACAGAAAGCAGCAGAAAGGGCGCATGAAGGGGAATTCACAGCGGGGAAACCAGCTGGCTTTCGGTACCTTTGGTATCAAAACCCTCGAAGAAGGCTGGATTACCGGCCGTCAGATTGAAGCCGCCCGTCAGGCTGTTACCCGTCATATGAAACGTGAAGGGCAGATCTGGATCCGTATTTTCCCCGACAAACCCGTTTCCAAGAAACCCGCCGAGGTGCGTATGGGTAAGGGAAAAGGATCCCCTGAGTACTATGTTGCCAGGGTTACCCCCGGTCGGATTATGTTCGAATCGGAAGGTGTTCCCCTCGCCATTGCCAAGGAAGCTATGCGCCTGGCAGCCCAGAAACTCCCCGTTACCACGAAGTTTGTGGTACGTCGTGATTATGTTGAAGAATAAAAACCAGGATACTGATGAAACAACAGGTGATTAAGGAATTATCCACTCCCGAACTGATAGAAAGGCTTGAGGATGAGGAGAATCAGCTGCAGAAAATGAAACTGCACCACAAGGTCTCTGAACTCGAAAACCCCCGGAAAATCTCTGCCTTCCGGAAGACCATCGCAAGGTTGAAATCCGAGATGCGCAGAAGAGAATTGGAACAAGAGAAAAACATTTAATCCATAGGTGAATACAATGGAAACCAGAAATTTAAGGAAAGAGCGTATCGGGCTGGTGGTAAGCAATAAAATGCAGAAATCCATCGTGGTACAGATCGACCATCGTGAAAAACACCCGATTTACGGTAAGTTCGTCAAGAGAAGGTCGCGGTTTGTGGCCCACGACGAAAAGAATGAGTGCAACATCGGCGATACCGTACGGATCATGGAAACCCGTCCGCTCAGCAAAAACAAGTGTTGGAGACTAGTTGAAATCATTGAAAGAGCCAAATAGTTATGATACAGCAAGAATCACGTCTCAAGGTTGCAGACAACAGCGGGGCAAAGGAAGTCCTCTGCATCCGGGTACTGGGCGGCACAAAACGCCGGTACGCTTCCGTGGGTGACAAGATCATCGTGTCGGTAAAAAATGCTGTCCCGTCAGGCAATATTAAAAAAGGTGCCGTTTCAAAGGCCGTTATCGTACGCACCCGTAAGGAGGTTCGCCGTCCCGACGGGTCCTACATCCGGTTCGACGACAATGCCGTTGTGCTGCTCAGCAATGCAGACGAAATCAGGGGTACACGTATCTTCGGCCCGGTGGCAAGGGAACTCAGGGATAAGAAATTTATGAAGATTGTCTCACTGGCACCCGAAGTGCTTTAATATCTAATCGTATGAAGAAGTTGAAAATCAAGAAAAACGATACCGTTAAAGTGATTTCCGGTGAAGACAAAGGCCAGCAGGGCAGGGTTCTGCGGGTCGATGTTGAAAAGGAACGGGCGATCGTTGAAGGGATCAACCTGGTGTCGAAGCATTCCAAACCCACCTCAAAGAACCCGCAGGGAGGAATTGTCAAGCGCGAAGCTGCCATTCATGTCTCCAACCTGATGCTGGTGGATGGAAAAGGAAACGCCACGAAGGTTGGAAAGAAACTGGATGAGAAATCCGGGAAAATGGTCAGGTATTCAAAAAAAACAGGGGAGGTAATTAAATAATGAGTTACACACCACGACTTAAGGAAAAATTCGTCAGCGAGATTTCTCCTGCGCTGATGGAAGAGTTTAAGTTTAAAAGCGTAATGCAGGTGCCACGCCTGACAAAAATTGTTCTTAATCAGGGCGTTGGTGGTGCTATTGCCGATAAAAAGCTTATTGACTTTGCAATGGATGAAATGACACAGATAGCAGGTCAGAAGGCTGTGGCAACCAGATCAAAGGTTGACATCTCCAACTTTAAACTCAGAAAAGGGATGCCCGTAGGTGCAAGAGTAACCCTCCGTGGCCACAGGATGTACGAATTCCTCGACAGGCTGATCTCAGTTTCGATTCCCCGTATCCGCGACTTCCGCGGTATCTCCGACAAGGGATTCGACGGCCGGGGTAACTTCTCGATGGGGATCTCTGAACAGATCATCTTCCCCGAAATCAACATCGATAAGGTGAACAAGATCACCGGTATGGATATTACCATTGTAACCACGGCTGCCAACGACAAAGAGGCTTACGCCCTGCTCAAGGCATTCGGAATTCCTTTCAAGAAAAATTAATCACTTACAGAAATGGCTAAGGAATCAATCAAAGCAAGAGAAAGAAAACGGGAACGTATGGTGGCCAAGTATGCTGCCAGGCGTGCTGCCCTGAAAGAAGCAGGCGACTTTGAAGCACTGCAGAAACTTCCCAAAAACTCTTCTGCCGTCCGCCTTCACAACAGGTGTTCCCTCACCGGACGCCCGAAAGGCTTTATGCGTCAGTTCGGCATTTCCAGAATCAACTTCAGGGAGATGGCCTTGAAAGGGCTGATCCCCGGGGTGAAAAAAGCGAGCTGGTAACAAGTTTTAATGTTAATATACTGAAAAAGATATGATTACCGATCCTATTGCAGATTATTTAACCCGGATTCGCAATGCTGTGAATGCCAATCACCGCATTGTGGAGATTCCCGGTTCCAACATCAAACGGGAAATCACCCGTATCCTCTTCGATAAAGGATACATTCTCAACTACAAGTTTGTTGAAGATGACAAACAGGGGATCATCAAGATCGCCCTGAAATACCATCCCAAAAACAAGGTATCTGCCATCCAGAAGATGGATCGCGTGAGCCGCCCGGGCCTCAGGCACTATGTAAAAGCCGACGATATGCCCAGGGTACTCAACGGACTGGGAATCGCGATTGTATCCACTTCCCAGGGGCTTATGACCGATAAGGAGGCCAGAAACCTCAACATTGGCGGAGAGGTTCTTTGTTACATCAGTTAATTATTTTGGAGGAAAACAATGTCACGTATTGGAAAAAACCCCATCATCGTTCCTGCAACCGTTCAGGTTACCATTACCGGCGACAATGTGGTAAAGGTAAAAGGCCCTCAGGGAGAACTCACACAGCAAGTGGATCCGCTCATCAGGGTTGAACAGGAAGGGAACCATCTTTTACTTACCCGGGAGGGGAGCACAGGGCCCGAAAGGTCAAAACACGGTCTTTACAGAGCGTTGATTCAGAATATGGTAACCGGCGTATCCGAAGGTTTCTCCACCACCCAGGAGTTCATCGGGGTAGGTTACAAGGTTGAAGCCAAAGGGCAGATTGTGGAAATGTCGCTCGGATATTCCCACAATATCGTGTTCCAGCTTCCTGAAGAGATTAAAGCAGAATCCTTAAACGAAAGAGGTAAACCTCCGGTGCTGATTCTCCGCTCATTCGACAAGCAGCTCCTGGGACAGGTAGCCGCCAAGGTTCGCTCACTGCGCAAACCTGAACCCTACAAGGGCAAAGGGATCCGCTTCAGGGGTGAAGTGCTTCGCAAGAAGGCCGGTAAGTCTGGCGAAAAGAAATAATCACTAACAGCCCGCAGCAAAGACTCCGGTGGCGGAAGTTCTGAAAAAGCGGGTAAATGACCACTGAAATGAAAAACAAAAAAGAGATCAGAAGACAGAAAATCAAAATGCGCATCCGTAAGCGCATTTCGGGGACTGATGAACGTCCCAGGCTCTCGGTGTTCAGAAGCAACAAGCAGATCTACGCTCAGGTGATCGACGATCTGAAAGGGAACACCCTCGTTGCGGCTTCTTCCATGGAGAAGGAGATCAGCGAACAAAAACTGCCCAAAACCGATATCGCAAAGATGGTAGGAGCTGCCCTGGCTAAAAAAGCCATCGCTGCCGGTATCGAATCAGTGGTGTTCGACCGTAACGGTTATCTGTATCATGGCAGGGTGAAGGCACTCGCCGAAGGAGCAAGGGAAGCAGGTCTTAAATTCTAGAATGAACATGGCAAAATTAAACGTAAAGAAAGTAAAATCCAGCGAAATCGATTTCAAAGACCGGCTGGTAAGTATTCAGCGTGTTACCAAGGTTACCAAAGGGGGACGCACCTTCAGTTTTTCTGCCATTGTGGTGGTGGGTAATGAGAATGGTGTGGTAGGATACGGCCTCGGCAAAGCCAAAGAGGTTACCTCAGCCATTGCCAAAGGCGTTGACGATGCCAAAAAGAACCTGATCAAGGTTCCCGTGCTCAAAGGAACGGTTCCCCACGAACAGATCGGTAACTACAGTGGTGCTCAGGTGTTCATCAAACCTGCATCCCCGGGTACCGGTGTAATTGCCGGCGGTGCAATGCGTGCTGTACTCGAGAGTGTAGGGGTAACAGATGTGCTTGCCAAGAGCAAAGGATCCTCCAACCCCCACAGTGTGGTGAAAGCTACCATCGACGCACTCTCACGTTTGCGTGACGCCCGCATGGTTGCTGAAAACAGGCAGGTGGATATCAACAAAGTGTTTAACGGCTAAGGAAAACATTGACCGAACTATGAAAAGGATCAGAATAGAACAGATACGCAGCGGTATCGGACGTCCCGAACGCCAGAAAAGAACCCTCCAGGCACTGGGCCTGAGAAAAATGCATCAGGTGGTTGAACATGATGCCACACCCCAGATTCTGGGGATGGTAAACAAAGTGCATCACCTTGTGAAATGTGAAGAAATTTAAGCATAATCATCAAGATATTATATTGATATGGATCTCAGTAACTTAAAACCGGCAGAAGGGTCTGTTAAGAAAGAGAAGCGCATCGGCCGCGGACAAGGTTCCGGCAAAGGTGGCACTTCCACCCGCGGGCACAAAGGCGCCAAAGCGCGTTCGGGCTACAAATCCAAGATGGGTTTTGAAGGGGGTCAGATGCCTCTGTACAGACGTGTGCCCAAGTTTGGATTTAAAAACATCAACCGGGTAGAATACCACGGCATTAACCTGGATACCCTCCGCAAACTTGCTGAGCAGTACAACCTTGCCTCTATCGATGTGGAAGTACTTATCAACCACGGGCTTGCCAATAAAAATGAAAGGGTGAAAATTCTTGGACGTGGTGAACTTGCCGCCAAACTCGATGTTACCGCACATGCCTTCTCCGCTTCGGCGATCAAGGCTATTGAAGCCCAGGGTGGTGTAGCAACAATCTTATAATTTCCCTTATGAAGCGATTTATCCAGACCATTAGAAATATTTACAAGATTGAAGATCTGAGGAAAAGGATTCTTTTTACCATCGGTATCATTCTCATTTACCGTGTGGGTTCGTATGTGGTCCTTCCCGGGGTAAATCCGTCAGGCCTTGCCAACCTTCAGAGCCAGACCGACTCCGGGCTGATGGGCCTTATCAACATGTTCTCCGGTGGTGCCTTCTCCAATGCATCCATCTTTGCACTGGGAATCATGCCCTATATCTCTGCCTCTATCGTGGTGCAGCTTCTGGGCATGGCAATACCCTATTTCCAGAAATTGCAGAAAGAGGGGGAAAGCGGTCGGAAAAAGATGAACCAGATCACCCGGTACCTTACCGTGCTGATTCTCCTTTTTCAGTCGCCGGCCTATATCCGTAACCTCGTGAATACGATACGCCCCGAGAATATCTATCCTTTCGATCCGCTCGGAAATATCGGAATCTTCTCCTATTTCGGCCTTTCATCGCTGCTGATTCTTACCGCTGGCTCCATGTTTATCATGTGGCTGGGTGAGAAAATCACCGATAAAGGGATCGGAAACGGGATCTCTCTGATTATCATGGTGGGTATCATTGCCAGGCTTCCCTTTGCCCTTGTGGCCGAATTTGCGAGCCGCATGGAAAGCCAGGGCGGTGGCCTCGTGATCTTCCTGGTTGAACTGGTGGTGCTGATTGTGGTGATCCTGGTCTGTATCCTCCTTGTGCAGGGCACCCGCCGTGTACCAGTGCAGTTCGCCAAACGAATCGTCGGAAACAAACAGTATGGCGGGGTTCGGCAGTATGTACCCCTGAAAGTGAATGCTGCAGGGGTAATGCCCATCATCTTCGCCCAGGCCATCATGTTCCTCCCGATCACCCTGGTGGGATTCTCCAACTCAGAAACCCTTTCCTCATTCGCAAGAGCCTTTGTGAATTATAATGGCCTCTGGTACAACCTGGTGTTTGCAATCCTGATCGTCGCCTTCACCTATTTCTATACCGCCATCACCATCAACCCAACGCAGATGGCTGACGATATGAAGAAAAACGGCGGATTTATTCCCGGCATAAAACCCGGAAAGAAAACCGCACAATATATAGATGGAATCCTCTCCAAGATTACCCTTCCCGGATCTGTCTTTCTGGCGTTCGTGGCCATCCTGCCGGCAATCATACGGCTTGCAGGGGTCAACTCCCAGTTTGCCCAGTTCTATGGAGGTACTTCCCTGCTGATTATGGTGGGGGTAATCCTTGATACCCTGCAGCAGATAGAAAGCCATCTGATGATGCGTCATTACGACGGACTTACCAAATCGGGCAGGATCAAAGGGAGATCTGGAGGAATAACCGGATAACAGCATAACAATGTTTGAAAGGATACAGACCAAGACTGACGACCAGATTGAGCTGATCCGTAAGAGTTCTTTACTTGTTGGAAAGACCCTTGCTGAGGTGGCAGGGTGGCTGGTACCCGGAGTGGAAACCGGAAAACTCGATGCCATTGCTGAGACGTTTATCCGTGACCATGGAGCCATTCCAGGTTTCAAAGGGTATAACCGTTTTCCTGCAACCTTGTGTATCTCCGTAAACGAGCAGGTGGTGCATGGTATTCCTGGAAAGCGTACCATTAAAGAGGGGGACATCGTCTCCATCGACTGTGGTGTAATCCTGAACGGATACTATGGAGATTCAGCCTATACCTTCGCGGTGGGAAATGTGCCGCAGCGGGTATCGGAGCTTCTCGAGGTAACCAGGCAGAGCCTTCTTCTCGGAATTGGCGCTGCTGTGGCCGGTAACCGGCTCGGTGATATCGGATATGCCATTCAGAGCTTTGTGGAGGGACACGGATTCAGTGTGGTGAGAGAGCTTGTGGGACATGGCATCGGAAAGAAGCTGCACGAGAAACCGGAAGTGATGAACTATGGCAAGAGAGGAAACGGCGCCCGCCTGCAGGAAGGACTGGTGATCTGTATCGAACCGATGGTAAATCTCGGTGCACGTCATGTGGTTCAGGATAGCGACGGATGGACCATCCGTACTGCCGACAGGATGCCTTCGGCCCATTTCGAACATGCTGTGGCCATACGGAAGGGAAAAGCAGAGGTCTTATCAACATTTAGTGATATTGAGGAAGTGTGGAATAAAAAAAATGCACAGTAAATGGCTAAACAGAAATCGATTGAGCTTGATGGCACCGTGATCGAATCTCTCGGCAACGCTATGTTCCGCGTTGAGCTTGAAAACGGCCATGTGATTACTGCGCATATCTCCGGCAAAATGCGGCTTCACTACATCAGGATTCTTCCCGGTGACCGCGTGAAACTCGAGATGTCCCCGTACGACCTCACCAAAGGCAGAATTACATACAGGTATAAATAACATAAACCGATATTGCAATGAAGATCAGAGCTTCAGTAAAGAAACGTACCCCGGAAGACAAAATCGTCAGGAGAAAGGGGCGGATTTATATCATCAACAAGAAAAATCCGAAGTATAAACAGCGTCAGGGCTGATAACAGTTTGAAAACGAATTAATAAACGCAATATGGCAAGGATCGCTGGTATAGACATACCAAAAAACAAAAGGGGAGAAATATCCCTTACCTATATCTACGGAATCGGCCGTAGCACTGCCTCCACCATTCTGAAGGCGGTGAACATCAACCCCGATAAAAAAGTGCAGGACTGGACAGATGATGAGCAGAACCTGGTGCGTACATACATCAACGACAATCTCAAGATCGAAGGTGCGCTCCGTTCCGAGGTTCAGATGAACATCAAACGCCTGATGGATATCGGTTCCTACAGGGGAATCCGTCACCGTCTGGGTCTTCCGCTGCGCGGACAAACCACAAAGAACAATGCCCGTACCCGCAAGGGAAGGAAGAAAACGGTTGCCAACAAGAAGAAAGCAACCAAAGGTTAATAATCTGATTCATCAAACCGAGCGAATAATCATACAGTTATGGCTAAAAACACGCGAAGCACCAAGAAACGTGTAGTAAAGGTTGACCCTGTTGGAAAAGCCTTCATCCAGGCATCTTTCAACAACATCATCATCTCCCTTACCAACGACTCCGGACAGGTAATCTCATGGTCCTCAGCAGGAAAAATGGGATTCAGGGGTTCGAAGAAAAACACCCCATATGCTGCCCAGATGGCAGCGCAGGATGCCTCCAAAGTGGCATTCGAAGCAGGGTTGCGTAAGGTGAAGGTTTTTGTGAAGGGTCCGGGTTCAGGCCGCGAATCGGCCATCCGTACCATCCATACCTCCGGTATCGAAGTACTGGAAATCATGGACATCACCCCTTTGCCGCACAACGGATGCAGACCACCTAAGCGCAGAAGGGTATAACCCCAAGGGAACCAATCATTCATTTTTGTAAATTATTATCATTATGGCAAGATATACAGGCCCCCAAACCAAAATCGCCAGAAAATTCGGAGAACCGATTTTTGGTGCCGACAGGCACTTCGAGAAGAAAAAATACCCTCCGGGAATGCACGGTGCCAACAAACGTCGCCGGAAACAGTCGGAGTATGGCCTTCAGCTGCAGGAAAAACAGAAGGCAAAGTATACCTATGGAATTCTTGAAAGACAGTTCAGGAATATCTTCAAGAAAGCCTCCAGCAAGAGTGGTATCACCGGTGAGGTGCTGCTGCAGCTTTGCGAACTGAGGCTCGACAATGTGGTATACCGTATGGGGATTGCCCCCACACGCCGCGCTGCCCGTCAGCTGGTGACCCATAAGCACATCCTCGTGAACGGTGAATGTGTGAATGTTCCTTCCATGGAATTAAGGGTGAACGATATCGTGGGTGTACGTGAGAAATCCAAATCCCTCGAGGTAATCATCGATTCACTGGCAGGCAGGGGACATAAATTCAACTGGTTCGACTGGGATGAAAACCTCAAGGCAGGAAAAATCATCTCCGTGCCTACCCGCGAAGAGATCCCTGAAAACATCAAAGAACAGCTCATCGTTGAGCTCTATTCCAAGTAATGTGTTATTTCACTGAGGCTATTAAGTATTAACTAATATAAGGATCTGAAGATATGCCATTATTAGCTTTTCAGAAGCCGGACAATGTGATCATGCTGGAAGAGAGCCCAACCTTCGGAAGGTTTGAATTCCGTCCGCTCGAACCCGGTTATGGCATCACCATCGGCAATGCCCTGCGCAGGATCTTGTTATCGTCGCTCGAAGGCTTTGCCATCACCTCCATCCGCATCGAAGGAGTGGAGCAGGAGTTCTCCACCATCAGGGGTGTTGTGGAGGATGTTGTGGAAATGGTACTGAATTTCAAACAGGTACGTTTCAAACAACAGATCGATGAGATCATCACAGAAAAGGTAAACCTCTCCATCTCCGGGCAGGAAGTCTTCAAAGCGGGTGATTTCAACCGGTTTCTCAGCAGCTTTCAGGTGCTGAACCCTGAACTGGTGATCTGCCACATGGAACCCGGTACCACCCTCAACATGGAGTTCACCATCGAGAAGGGGAGGGGATATGTGCCTGCAGAAGAGAATAAACCGGCGAATGCTCCCCTCGGGACCATTGCCATCGACGCAATCTTCACCCCCATCAAAAACGTGAAGTTCACCGTCGAAAACTTCCGCGTGGAACAGAAAACCGACTACGAAAAACTGCTGATCGACATCACTACCGATGGCTCCATTAATCCCAAGGATGCCCTTAAGGAAGCTGCCAAGGTGCTGATCCATCACTTCCTCCTCTTTTCCGATGAGAAAATCACCATCGACATTGAAGAGAAGGTGCAGACTGAAGAGTTTGATGAGTCTTCGCTCCATATGCGGCAGCTGCTCAAGACCCGCCTGGTGGACATGGATCTCTCCGTGAGGGCACTCAACTGCCTGAAGGCCGCCGAAGTGGAAACCCTTGGTGAACTGGTACGCTACAACCGGAACGACCTGCTCAAGTTCAGAAACTTCGGGAAGAAATCCCTTACTGAACTCGATGAGCTCGTGAAATCCAAAAACCTCACATTCGGGATGAATGTGGAGAAATATAAACTGGACAAGGATTAGAAAGAGATTTTGACAAGGAAATACAGAATACAATGAGACACCGAAAGACCGTAAATCACCTGGGACGGACCAGTGCGCACAGGAAAGCCATGATGTCGAATATGGCCTCATCCCTGATTATCCACAAGCGGATCACGACTACTCTGGCAAAAGCCAAAGCCCTCCGCGTATATGTGGAACCCCTGATCACACGATCGAAAGAAGATACCACCAATAACCGCAGGGAAGTATTCAGCTATCTGCAGGACAACAAAGCCGTTACTGAACTCTTCCGCGTGGTATCGCAGAAGGTGGGCGACAGGCCGGGAGGTTATACCCGAATCCTGAAACTCGAAAACCGCCTCGGCGATAATGCCCAGATGTGCTTCATCGAACTTGTGGATTTCAACGAACTCTACAACGCAGGATCAACCCAGAAGAAGGCCGCAAAACGTACACGCCGTGCCGGAAAGAAAGGTACCGATGTAGTTGCCGCTCCCGCTGCCCGTCTGAAGAAGGAAGCTGCTGTACCTGAAGCAGAAGTGGCTGAACCGGAGGTTGTGGCTGATGAGACCCCCGCTGAAGTGACGGACGAAGCTCCCATGGAAGATGCAGCTGAAGAGCTGCCCCGGGAGACCGATGAACCCGCAGAGGAGGGAGAAGAAAAAGAGGCCTGATCCTCAGTGCTGAGTAAAAAAATCTAAGCAAACAGGGGACAAGGCTCAATCCGCCTCGTCCCTTTTTTGTTATCTTAATGATCGTTCACTTAAAACCAAAACAAAATGAGTCTGATAGCTAACATTCATGCACGCCAGATCCTTGACTCGCGGGGTAATCCTACGGTCGAAGTTGATGTGCTTACCGAAAACGGAATCATCGGCCGCGCTGCCGTACCCAGTGGTGCCTCCACGGGAAGCCACGAGGCAGTTGAACTCCGCGATAACGACAAAGGGGTTTACCTTGGCAAAGGTGTTCTGAAGGCCGTGGATAATGTGAATACCATCCTGGCTAAAGAGCTTCAGGGAATCCCGGTAACTGCCCAGCGGGAGATTGATGCCTTCATGCGCGAACTTGATGGCTCAGCCAACAAAGGAAATCTGGGTGCCAATGCCATTCTCGGGGTTTCTCTCGCCTGCGCATCTGCAGCAGCCCAGGAGACCGACCAGTCGCTGTTCCGGTATGTCGGAGGGGTAAATGCCTACACCCTTCCCATCCCGATGATGAATATCCTCAACGGAGGTTCCCATGCGGATAACAGCATAGATTTTCAGGAGTTTATGATTATGCCTGTGGGTGCTGAAACCTTTTCCCAGGCCATCCGCATGGGGGCAGAGGTGTTTCATAACCTGAAAAGCGTGCTTAAGGCAAAAGGGCACTCCACCAACGTCGGCGATGAGGGTGGTTTTGCTCCCAACCTCGCCAGCAACGAGGAAGCCATTATGTTTATCCTCCAGGCCATTGAGAAAGCCGGGTACCGCCCGGGCGAAGATGTGGCCATAGCCCTCGATCCGGCTTCATCCGAATACTATCTCCCTGATGAAAACAAATACCACCTCCATAAGTCAACAGGCGATAAGCTTTCACCTGCCGAAATGGTGGATTTCTGGAAAGATTGGGTGAACCGGTTCCCGATCCTCTCCATCGAAGACGGGATGGCCGAGGACGACTGGAAAGGGTGGAAACTGATGACCGATGAGCTCGGAAAGAAGATCCAGCTGGTAGGCGATGACCTCTTTGTGACGAATACCGGTCGTCTGATGGAAGGCATCAAACAGGGCGTTTGCAATTCCATCCTGATCAAGGTGAACCAGATTGGAACCCTTACCGAAACCATCGAAGCAGTGGATATGGCTTACCGTCATGGCTATACCGCCGTCATGAGCCACCGGTCCGGTGAAACCGAGGATACCACCATTGCCGACCTGGCCGTGGCACTTAATACAGGCCTCATTAAAACCGGATCAGCCAGCCGTTCCGACAGGATCGCCAAGTACAACCGGCTCATCCGTATCGAGGAGATTTTAGGAAACCAGGCATATTATCCGGGTAAGAGTTTCAGGTATATGCGATAATATAAAGATATGAACCGCAAGATTCTGTGGTGGTCCGGAGGAGCATTGCTGCTTGCAGCTTTGCTCCTTTGGTATTTTACGGCATTCCGGAAACAGACCGGGTATATGTCATTGGTTCCGGAAGGGGCTTCCCTGGTAGCGATCTTCAACCCCGCGGTGCTTCTCGAAAAGGCCGGGAACCCCGATGAATGGCAAAATAAAACGCTTTCAGCCGGTGCGGAGATGCCCGGTAAGCCTTTGCCTCTGGCAGGTATGCTTTCGCATGAGGGCTTTCAATACATCCGGAAATATATTGATCCTGTGAAACAAGGAGTTGCATTCCACTTCCGGGATAAGGAGGCATCGGTTTGGGGTATGGCCATCCCCCTTTCCGGCAGGGTTGATGCGGAACGTGTCTTCAAACCCTCTCCTGGTAATGCTGTCACTGCTGCCAGGTATAAAAATTATCGCCTCCTCATCAGTGACCTTCAGGCAGTTGCCGTCAGCCGCGATGTGATGTGGATCCTGCGGATCGGTCATCCGAAGGGAACTGCAGGAGTTCGTAGCACCCTTGAGCAGTTCCTTTCTGGTTCCCTTGCAGGGAGCTACTTTAAGGATATGGATGAGAAGGACATAAAAGTTACAGAAGGGGCTGATGCCACCATCTTTGGAATCCCGGAAGCCTTTTCTGAAGAAGGCCCGGTTCCTTTGACCGGTATCGGGATGAACGAGTGGCTGGAATCCTGGCAGGCTGATGTGACTTTTGAGCAGGGTGCCGTGGATCTGGATTTCCGTTTTACCCCTGACAAAGGGATCCAGCCTTACCTGAAGTGGCTTGTTGGAAGGGGAATCTCGCAGGAGTCGTTTCCCTTCCATGACCGCGGTAACCTCCTGCTTGTGGCAGCGCTGGCTGCGGATTCGAACGGATTTAATGCCGTACGTGCGGCAGCACCCCAATGGCTTGACCTCGGGTTGCTGTCCGGGCTCAGTTCCGATGCATTACTGCAGCACGTGGCCGGCAATCTGGTGGTCAGCATCTCTCATCCCGATGCACCCATTGGGAAAATGCTTGGTTTGGTACTGAACCTCCACGATGACATCGGCAACCCGTTTTCACTGCTGAAGCCCGAGGTTCGCATCAGTTTCGATGCCCGGAGCAGGCAGGATGCCGAAGCCCTTGTGGCTGAGCTGATGGCAAACAGAACGCTTGTGGCCGATGGAAAACTGTACCGTGCCACCGGAAACATACCCGGTATCCCTTCAGGTGTTGTTACTCCGCTCTACCTTACCATTAAGGATTCCGGGATCCTGATATCGAACCGGAAGGAACCCCTCCTGGGAACAGATCTCAGGAATCCGGCATCTTCCTCTCCGGGTGCCATAGCGGCTCCGGATGCATCGGAAGGGTTGTACCTGTTTCTGAATGCAGAAAGAATTTCAGGTCTGATGAAAGGGTTTACCCCTGAAGAAGGAAGGGGGGCGATCATATCTTTGTGCAGGTCAGTTTATGCGGGAGGCACGCCGGGAAAACTGCATCTGAAGGCAACATTGGTGCAGGATGATGTCAACAGCCTGCAACTTCTGCTCCCATGGATTGTTACAACTGATAAATAACCGTTGATGGAGACTATTACCCTTGACCATATCAGGCCAGACGTTACGGGTGGATTGTTCGGTGAGGTCTCCGGAATCTGGGGGCAGCATGTGGTGTTGTCCAGAGGTAACGCATACCTGTTCCGGTCGCAAAGCGGCAGGGGGAAGACCTCTGCACTTGCCTTTATCTATGGATTGCGCACCGACTACACCGGAAATCTCGCCTACGACGGAACCAGTCTCCGCATGCTCCGGCATACCGATTTTGCCCGTTTCAGGCGCGAAGACCTGTCGGTGGTATTTCAGGATCTGAGGCTTTTCAGGCAGCTTACCGCATGGGAAAATGTGATGCTGAAACGGCAGATATCCTCCCGTGTATCCAAATCACAGACAGAAGAGTTGTTTGCCCTGCTGGGTATTGAAAAACTGATGCACCGTAAGGCAGCCACCCTTTCATTCGGGGAGCAGCAGCGGGTGGCTGTCATCAGGGCGATGGTGCAACCCTTCAGTTTCCTGCTGCTCGATGAACCCTTCAGCCACCTTGATGAGATCAATACGGCGCTGGCAGTAAATCTGATGCTGCAGAAGGTAAAGGAGCAGGGGGCAGGGCTCATCCTGACCAGCCTGGGCCCCGACTATGGAATTCCGTTTCATCAAACACTGGAGGTGTAAAACATGAGAGGACTACAACCCTGGTTCTCCAGGCTCATCGGTGGTAAAAACCTTCTGCGCCTTGCCGGTGCTTCTGCCGGGTCACTGGTGGGGTTTTTTATTCTGATGATGTCGGTTCAGTTGTGGTTCGATGTGCGATGGTTCAGGGAAAATGACAGTGACGACCTGTTTGGGCCGGGAATCATTGTCATCAGTAAAAAAGTAACCCTGGTAAATACCCTGGGCTTATCGGGAAATGCCTTCCGGGATGACGAAATCGGGGAAATCCGTGAGAAGCCTTTCGTATCCAGGGTCGAACCCTTTGAGCCATGCCGGTTTAAAGTCTCGGTGCAGGTGAACCTGGGGGGGCTGGAGGTCCCCAATATGGTATCAGAGTTCTTTTTTGAGTCGATACCTGATGATCTTGTAGATATTTCTGATGCAGAATGGCATTGGGACACAGCATCCCCGTTTGTTCCCGTGGTATTGCCCGCCGATTTTCTCCGGTTTTACAATTTCGGATTTGCACCCGGTCAAAACCTACCCCGGTTGTCAGGTAAAAGCCTGCGGCTGGCGGATCTGGTGATTACCATAAAGGGAAACGGTCAGGTAGTGCAATATCCCGGAAAAATTGTGGGCCTGAGCGAAAAGATCAACGCGATCCTGGTACCGCACTCCTTTCTGCAATTCAGTAACAACCTTTACGGCGATCAGAAGAAATCGGATCCCACCCGGCTGGTGGTGGTTTCCTACAGGGCTGCTGATCCTGACCTTACCACCTTCATCCGTAAGCAGGGATACGAAACCAACCAGAGTGAGCTGAGGAGCGGAAGGCTCAACCAGCTTTTGCAGGTCAGTGTGCTGGTCACTGCCATCGTGGGAATTGTCATCGTTATCCTGGCCCTCTACCTGTTCATACTCAGTTTCAGCCTCTTCATCGTGAGATCAGATTACGAGATCAGAACACTGGTGCACCTCGGTGTCCCCCCCTTTCGTGTGGAGAGGTACCTGCTGGGGATGCTGACGATGGTCGTGGTGATTCTGTATATGGTTGACAGCATCATGGTCGGGGTAGCACACCACTGGATCGGGAACCAGTTATCTGACCGGGGCATAAATATTATGGACAGTCCGAACCTGTTTACCTTCCTGCTGTCTGCCCTGCTGATCGCAGGCATGCTTCTTATCAACCAACTGAATATCCGCAGGAACATCCGCCGGGTCATCAAATAACAGCACCATGCGATCTGAATCTATGTCGGAATTTATCAGGCAGCTTGAGGCAGCAGGAGAACTGCGCCGCATTTCGGTACCTGTCAGCACCCATCTGGAAATCACCGAAATAGCTGACCGGATGATCAAAGAAAACGGCCCTGCGCTGCTTTTCGAACAGAATGGCACCAACTTTCCGCTGCTGATCAATGCCTTCGGATCTGACCGCCGCATGGCTATGGCCTTTGGGGTGGAAGACCTGGTAAATGTTACCACAGATCTGGAGCATACCATGCAGGTGCTGGAGAAAGCCGGAAGTCAGGGATTGATCAGTAAAATCCCGCTGATCCCCGAAGTGCTGAGACTATCCCGCAGGCTGCCCAAAAAACACAAAGGACGGGGCAGATGCCAGGAGGTGGTGATGCCGAAACCTGACCTTACCCGTTTGCCGGTGCTCACCTGCTGGCCGGGTGACGGGGGTCCGTTTATAACTTTTCCGCTGGTCCATACCGTTGATCCTGAGACCGGTAAACCCAACACCGGTATGTACCGGATGCAGGTCTACGATGCCGTAACTGCCGGAATGCACTGGCATCTGCACAAGGATGGAGCTTCCCATTTCAGAAAGTACAAGGCGATGGGAAAAAGGATGCCGGTGACCGTTACTCTGGGCGGGGACCCCATACTCACCTATGCTGCAACTGCGCCGCTTCCCCCTTTCATCGATGAGATGCTCATGGCGGGGATTATCCGCAAGAAGGGAGTGAAACTGGTCAGGTCCCTTACCAACGACATCTGGATTCCCGAAGGTTCTGATATTGTGATCGAAGGATATGTGGACCCGGAGGAGGCCCTTAGGATGGAGGGTCCATTCGGGGATCATACGGGATTCTATTCCCTGGCCGACCTCTATCCGGTTTTCCATGTTACTGCCATTACCCACCGGCGCGATGCGGTCTACCCCACCACCATCGTAGGGATCCCTCCTCAGGAAGATCTCTGGCTCGGAAAAGCCACAGGCCTGATCTTCAGGCTCCCGCTCCGCAAAGCGGTCGCTCCTGAACTTGTGGATATGCAGATGCCCGCCGAAGGAGTATTCCACAATATGGTTCTGGCATCTGTAAAAGCCTCCTTTCCGGGTGTGCCGCAAAAGGTCGCCTCTGCCCTGTGGGGTGCCGGACAGATGATGTTCAACAAAGTGATGGTGTTGTTCCCTGAACCGGTGAACCTGGATGATCCGCAGAAGGTGCTTGCCACCATCGCCTCCTCGGTAGACCCGGCAAGGGACCTGTTCTTCCAGAAAGGGCCCCTGGATGTGCTGGATCATGCTTCAGGCTCCTTTGCCTTTGGTGGAAAAATGGGGGTGGATGCCACCATCGCGAGGGCACTTCCCGGTGCAACACTCCCTGAGCAGACAGACCTTGACGCTTTGCTGCAGCTTCAGGGGGTGGTATCTGTATCTGGCCAGGCCATCCGGTCAGGGCTGCCTCTCATGCTGATATTTGTTGATAAACAAACAGGTACATCCGTCAGGGAACTGCACCGGATCATCTCCCCCCGGCTCCTGAAAAACCACATCCGGTTTGCTGCCTATATGGATGCCACCGCTGCAACATTCTCGCTGTCAGATTGCCTCTGGCTTATGGCAGGCAATATAGACCCGGAGCGGGATTTCCTTCGGGCTGATTTTGATGCCGGGGTTGTGGTGGCAGGTTTCGACGGTACCCGAAAAACCCTTGAAAATGATGGCTTTACACGGGAATGGCCTAACCCGGTAGTCATGGATGCATCTACAATTGAAACAGTGAACCGGCGGTGGAAGGAATACAGGCTGGGGTCTGATCCGGGAAGCCCTTCGTTGAAATATGCTTCCTACATGACAGGTTACGGAGCCGTGGCAGGAAGAGGCCTGGTGACGGATCCGGGTTCAGAAAGGGAATAGCCCCTGTTTACGGATTTACAAATGTATCAATGCTTTCGATGAACCTGAGGTAGGTGCTTTTCGGAACCTTTGCATCCTTCGAGGCATACACCAGCAGCTCTACTGTCCCTTTGGGAACTTTCTTGTTCAGGGCATTGTAGAACTCAGGCCGGTGGATGAAGATGAATTGCCCGCCGGCAGCAGCCATACACGGAGGCATCTCCTCCATCACAGGAACAATACTTCCGTTTACCGGATGCGCCGGACGGTCGAGCTGCAGGAAACACACCACAGGTACGTTCATTTCGGTGGCAATATGCTGCAGTACACCAAGCATCTCCTGCATCTCAGATGCCTGAACCGAGGTGTCCTGGATGTGGCTTACGTAATGGTAGGGAGCGTCCACCAGAATGATCTCCGGCTGGTACTTTTCCTTCAGATGGTAGCATCGCAGCATCAGCTCACGGGCATCCAGGTTCTGGGCTTCATCAAAAAACAGGTGCGCAGAGGCGATTCGCTGTATCTGGCTGTTTACCAGTTCCATGTCGGCATCCTTCAGCATCCCCCCCCGGATCTGGCTGACCGAATGCCGGGTCGTGCTCTCGATCAAACGGTTCATTACTTTTTGTGCCGACCGCTCAGGAGTAAACAAAGCTACCCGTCGTTCGAGCTGAAGGGTAAGGTTGCTGATCAGAGAGAGCAAAAATGCCGTTTTTCCGTTGCCCGGCCTGGTGGCTACAACGGTAAGTGCTCCTCTTCTGAAACCTTTGGTGATCTGATCAAGATTCTCGAACCCCGAGGGTATGTTCGGCTCCTCGTGCGCCGAATATGGGGTTACAAATTGCTGGTGTTGAAGTGTCCGGTTTATCAGGTCTCTTGCGGTGGATACCCCGAACACCTCCACCCGCTCTGTGATGTCTGGCAGTTCTTTGATCATTATGGAAAGAATTGGTTTACAGTTAAAGCTCCAAATATACAACTTTTTTTTCCTGTCCGCAAGTTATTTCGCGTAGGTTTTCCCAACCAGTTCCCCTTTCTCGTAAACCAACTCTTCCGTAAGGGTTCCGGATTCATCATATACCTGCTCTTTCCCTTGTTTCAGGTTATTCTGATAGGGGACTACCCTGCTGATTTTTCCATTTTTGTGGTAACCGGTCATGGTGCCGGAACCCTGCTGAAAGGAAGCTTCACCCACCTTCGACTCCTTTTCGTCGAAATATTCCCATTTGCCATCGAAAAGCCCGTGCGCATAATTCCCCCGGATTTTTGCAGATCCGTTTTCCCAGTTCAGCAGATAAAGGCCATGAAGTGTACCTTCCCGGTAGTGTTTTTCCTCAGACAGCTTCCCTGTGATGAAAAAGTATTCTGATGTTCCGTGCAGCAGGTTCCCGGAATAGGCTTCCCTGAATTCAATATTCCCGTTGAAATACCAGCGTGTTACGGTTCCCTCCAGCTCCCCTTCCCGGTATGAATACTCCACCTCCTTACGCCCGTCTTCGTAATACCAGACCGCTTTCCCGTGTTTGAGCGACCCTTTGTATTCAACTTCAGAAGCTGTTTTACCGTTCGGATGATAGGTCTTTTCAACCCTGGTGCGCTGGCATCCGCTGGCCACCAGGAGAATTCCCGCTGAAAAAATCAAATACCTGAGCAGATGGGTATGGTTCATTTTATTTCTGTTCTTTTGGAAGTATCATCGAAACGGTATATTGTCCAAGGGTATAGGTTTCCTGATCAGGATTCCATAAAAATACCTTTAACCGGTCGGTATTTTTGATATAACCGGGAAGATATACCGAAAAGAAAAAGCGCGATCCTTTGGGGTCGAGGAATGAGGCTGGCAGGCTGTTCCACGATTTTACCACCCCGGTGTTCGATTCCAGCGTAACAACGAGTTGCAGGGCCGAAAGGCTGGTGTCACCTGTCCCGTTGAGGGATGCATGGAGAAGGCAGGGGCGCCCTGCGGGGATCTTTTCGGTGGGGAGTGACCCGTTGAAAAGTTCGGAGAATTCCTTTTCAGGCAAAACCTGTACGGGATGTAAGGTATCGTCAAAGGCAGCCAGTTTGAGGGTATCGTACAGATATCCGTTTTCATCCGGCGGAGGTATGTTTCTGGAGAAATGGTAGAACTCATCAAAGGTCTGGGTGGCATTGTATCTTACCAGAAAGGGGAAATGGCTGCGGATTACCGATGTGATCATCGGGTCGTATGGTCGTAGCCACACAAAGGCTGCATGGTCGGCCTGAAGGGTGTCGAGGGCAAGGTCGAGGTTTTTCAGGTCTTCCCGGTTGCTGATCAGATAGGTCAGGGCACTGTCGGGCTTGCATACCGGATCCATGTAGAAATGGAGGTACCAGGGATCGTTCACCTGTGCAATCCATACCGCATTTTCGTGGTTCGAGAGTACATCGCACAGAAGGGAGGCATTGGTTCTGAAATCCGAGTACTGATCATTCCGGTAATAGCGTGCACCCAGGATCAGGTGTGCCGTGAGCAGCAGAGGGAACAGGATTGCGGTTATTCTGAACCACTTGTCGGGTATTACGCCGGCTCCGAAGAAGAGGGCCAGAAGCAGGAAGGGGAAGGCAAACAGCATGATGGAATTCTGTAAAATGGGATTCACCAGCACCGAATAGAGCCAGGCAAAGCCGAGCGAACCCAGGTAGATGCCTGCTGCCAGGTACACCTTACCTCTTTTCAACCCGGGAACGGGCCGTCCGGTGAGCCTGATAAGCAGGGGAATCAGAAAAAGGGAAAACAGGAAGGTGAGCGCTTTGCTTTCATTAAAGAGATACAGAAGGTGCTCCTTCAGCCATACTGGTTCAGGCGGGGGCAGCCAAAGGGAGAGCCCTCCGCGGGAAAGCTGGATGCGGCTGATTTCGAGGTGGGGCAGGAAAAGGGCCAGGGCGGTTACCCCAGCAAACAGGTAGGGGATCAATGTTTTTTTACGCTGCATGGGGAAAAATCCCAGTGCAGTGATCCCTGCCACAAAAAAACTAAAATAGTGGTTGTACATGCTAAGGGCACAGGAGATCCCTGCAGCTGCTGCCAGCAGGTACCTTGTGCGGGGCCTTTGATCGGCCGATCGTGTAAGCAGGGTGAAGAACAAGGCTGTCATCAGCACAAACAGTGTCCCTGTGCTGTAGGGGCGTGCCAGTTGTCCGAAATAGACCGGAAACTGCAAACATGCCAGCGCTGCGGCGGCCATCCAGGCGGTTTTTTCCCCAAACCAGATCCTGCCCAGCAGAAACAACACCCAAACCCCCAGGGTGCCTGCAAGCACAAAAGGCAATCTGACTACCAAAGGATCGGTGCCCAGATAGCGGGTCAGCTGCCAGAGGATCCACTGGATTCCGGCCGGATGGTAATCGGGGATGACGGCTTCTTCGACGAATTCATCAAAAGTATCTGTCTGAGTCCTGAAAATGGCGCTTAATTCATCGTTGAAGTAGGAACGTTCCCCAATTCCATACAAACGAAGAATAAGGCTCAGCGCCAGCAAAAGCACCAGTGGCCATCCTGACCAACGGAAAGTTGATCCGGGGGGTGTTGAAGCGGATGGGGTATTCATATACTTCAAAGTCAGTAAACAGGATTATGGCCTGATGAGATTGCGCTTTCTTGCAGCTTCGAACAGGATAATGCCTCCTGCAACCGATACATTGAGTGAGCCAATGGTGCCGAACTGCGGTATTTGCAGGCGCCTGCTGCTCATTTTCAGCAACGGGGCGCTGATGCCATCCTCCTCCGATCCGAGGATCAGACATACAGGTCCTTCATAGGAGGCCTGGTAGAAATCCTCATTCCCCTTTTCGGTTACCGAAAGGAGTGAGAGTCCCGACTGGATGAGTTCGGTGCCGCAATGAATCAGGTTCGGGACCCTGCACACAGGTATCCTCATCAGCGCACCCGCCGAAGCCTTTACTGCTTCTGCATTGATACGTGCAGCCCCCTTTTCGGGAATGATAATGGCATCTACTCCTGCGCACTCCGCCGTGCGGGCGATGGCACCGAAGTTCCTCACATCGGTTACCCTGTCGAGCATAAGCAGAAAAGGATCTTTCCCGCCGGAGAAGATCCCCATGATAACCTCCTGGAGGTTCTGGTATTCAATGGCAGAGATAAAGGCCACCACCCCCTGATGCTGCTGCCGGGTAAGCTGGTGGAGTTTGGCGTCAGGTACATACTGAAAAGGTATCCCTTTTTTCCGGATCAGGCTGAACAGCTCCCGGAAACCTTCTCCCTGCCCCGATTTCCGGAGTAACACACGGTCGATCTCCTTACCTCCTGCAATAGCTTCTTCTACCGGACGAATTCCGCAGATCATCCGGTCTTTCTCTTTTTCCGTCATGGCTTTCAATTGATTTGGTCCTGATTGTCAGGTTGCCCTTTCTGATCCTTTTTCCCTTCATAATGTAATCTTGTCAGGTACCAGCCTATGGCAAGCCCTGCGATGATACCGGCAAGAAAATACACTGCCTGCATCCTGATCAGCTGTTTATTTTACAGAAATCACCCAGATATCTCTTTTTCCCTCCCCGTCGGAGCGGGTAAAGCCGCAGATTACGGCTTCATCCTTGCCAATGGCCACAAGGGCAGAAGCCCGGTCATCCTCAAAACCGCCAAAAGTATCTTTCCAGAGCTGTTTTCCTTTTTTGTCGTATTTGATCAGAAGAAAGTCATAACTCCCTTCACCGACCGAGGAGGTATAACCGCAAACAATCACCCCTCCGTCTGTAGCTTCCGAGGCGCATGAAGCAGCCTCATCCTGTGGAGTGGTCTCGGTGGTTTCCCAATCGTCCCAGCTCTCGGCGGTAAAACCTACCACCCAGTAATCTTCGTACCGTTCCCCTTTGGGCTGTGTGCCGCCGGTCATGATATACTCACCGGTGCTTTTAATCAGCATGTGATTGATACGGTCCTTGTTTACAGTCCCGAAATTCTTGCGCCAGTCTTTTCTCCCTTCCTTCGTAAGATTGATCAGCCAGAGGTCGCTTTGTCCGGTCGCATAGGAGAAGGTAGTGCCGCAAAGGATGATGCTGCTGTCGTGGGGGTTTTCGGCAATGCTGGCTCCCAGGTCGGCACCTTTGCCCCCTTCGGCTTTTTTCCAGATTTTGGCCCCCTTCGTGTCGATTTTCATGGCCCAGAAATCGAAATTGCCGGCGCCGAACGATTTGCTGGAACTGATGAAAGCATAATTCCCGTCCATGGTCTGAATCAGATCGTTGCCGATGTCATCCTTTGGTCCGCCGTAGTTGGTTTCCCAAAGCTTGTTTCCCATGCTGTCGATTTTCACAAACCATACATCTTTCTTCCCTTTCCCCTTGGAGGTGGTATAGCCGATGATGGCATATCCGTTGTCAGAGGTTTGTATGATGGCATTGGCCGCTTCATCCTGTTTATCCCCGAAGGTCTTGTCCCATTCCAGCTTTCCCTGCGGGTCGAGTTTGATCACCCAGGCATCTTTTCCTCCCATCCCTTTCGATTCGGTCATCCCGCAAACGGCGTATCCGCCGTCCCTGGTTTTGATAATATCGTACGCTTCGTCATTGTTGGGGCCTCCAAAGGTTTGTGCCCAGTTGAGTCCGGGCGACTGTGCAAGGGCGCAGGCAGCAAAAACCGTCAGAATGAGGAGAAGGGGTAATTTTCTGTTCATACCATTCACTGTTTAGGAAGAGACATATCCGGCTTCGGCCAGGGGTTTGGCTTGAGGGTAACAAACATACACTGTTTTTCGGTAAAATGGTACAATGTCCTGTAAAAAAGTGAGAGAAACCCCTCAGAAGGTGGTGAGGATTCCCAGATGGAGCCTTCCCGTGCGGAAATCGAAAGGGTTACCCTGTTGAATGCCATAGGCATAGTCGAGTTGCAGGATGCCGGCAGCGGTACTGAACCCGATGCCAACCCCAAAGCCAACCGGAAAATCACGGTGGTAAGAAGCGGGAAGATTTCTTTCATACCATCCTGCATCAGTGAATAGCCTGAAATGGGACGCTTCTTCGAAACGGTACCTGATTTCTGCTGTAAAAGCCAAAGCAGAGGAGGCCCTCAGGCTGCGCTCTTCAAACCCCCGGAGCGAACCTGTTCCCCCCAGCAGGAACAGTTCATTTTCAAGCAACATCTGTCCTGCAAGCGCATACGCCATCAGGGCAGGATGGAAGATCCACCGGGGGGTCAGGGGAATATAAAGATCCCCACGCAGATCGGCACTGCCCTGTTGCTGTTGTAAAGGCTTGCCGGCAAGCAGAGTCTCCGGAATATCGTAGGATGACAGCAATGTTTTTTTTCCGGTGCTGAGGTCTGCTTTCAGATATCCACCCCTGCCGGGATTTTGAAGATGGTCGAGACGGGTCAGGGTTAAGGCAGCGCCGAAACTCCTGAAAGTCATATCGGTATAGGGGGGTAACACAGGCACCCCTGTGAAGATCGATCTGTCGAGCACACGGCTTTCCTGCTGTCGGATGTACAGGGAGAAGTTAAACCCGGGACCTGCTGGCACCAACAGTCCGTAGCGCTGATCGAGCCGGTAGTAAAGGTCGCCTTTCTTCAGAAAATCCATTCTGAAATACAATCCGAAAGGGAGGATAGGCAGGTAAGGCTGTGCATACCCCAGCTCAAGCTGCTGATCGCCCTGTATGCCGGTCCAGTTCAGGACCATCTCCTCTCCGTACCGGAGAGCGTTCACCAGTTTGAGGTTAACATCCCCCGAAAGCCGTATTCGGGAGGGGTCTGCCTGATCAGGGCCAAAACCGGCGATGCCCCGGAAGGATGAGGTCCTGACACGTTCCAGAGGGAGGACCAGCCTCGCCAGTCCCTCGTCGGTAAGGATGATTGCAGGATTACCCGTCAGTTTCAGGTAGGGCAGCATGGAAAGGTTTTTTGAAACCTGTCCGAAGGATTTTCTGCTGTACGACTCCCCTTTTTTCATGCGGAGCATCCGCTGAAGCACCCGGTTGCTGATTTGTAAGTCACCCCTGATATCCACAGAGTCCCACCGGTAGTAAAGACCTCTCTCTACTGTTCCCTCGAAAACCCCTGTGGTGCTGCTGTCTGCTGATGCTGTGAGCCGGATCTTCGCAAGGGGGTATCCTTTCTCGTTCAGCCTGAAGACCGCCTGCTGCAGACATTGTGCGGCCGAAGCTGCCGGAACCGGGTTATGGCAGGCATACCCTGCCGAGGAGAGGAAGTCATAGTCTTCTGCGCTGAAAACCACTTGTATATGATGGAAAACTTCACCCCGGAAAAACCGGATATGACAGGTATCTCCCGACACCGTAAACGCATCTGCTCCGGCCAGAAGATATCCTGCGGTCTGATACCGGAGTGAGAGATTTGCCACGGATTTCCCGATCTCCTGCAGGCTGTTGAATTTTGCCAGATGTATTTTTCCCACCTCGGGGAGTACTGTATCGGGTGAGTCGACGAAATGGATACAGGCAGTAAGGGGTTGAGACTGACCCGTCAGGGTTCCGCAATGCAGCAACACCGCCAGCACCCAAAGAAACGGGAGTCTGTTGCAAATGGGGTGGTTCGGGATTTTCTGAGGCATCCTTGCCGGGGTCAGGTGAGAACCCATGAAACAGGTTCAATATGATGTTTTTCGAGCCATGCATTGGCAGCAGAAAAGTGCCTGCAACCGAAGAAACCCCGGTATGCTGAAAGTGGCGAGGGGTGTACTGATCTTAATACCAAATGTTTGCTATGGTCAATCAGCCGCGCTTTTTCCCCTGCAGGTGATCCCCACAGGATAAAAACCAGATGTTCCCGATGATCGGACAGATACCGGATGGCTGCATCGGTAAAGTTTTCCCACCCTTTCCCCTGGTGCGAGGCTGCCTGTCCGGCCCGCACGGTAAGGGTGGCATTGAGCAGCAGCACCCCCTGGCGGGCCCATGCTGTGAGATTTCCCGACCGGGGTGCTTTGATCCCAAGATCACTTTCAAGTTCCCTGAAGATATTTTGCAGCGATGGAGGAATGGGAATCCCGTCCGGCACCGAAAAACACAAGCCATGCGCCTGTCCCGGCCCGTGATAGGGATCCTGCCCCAGAATCACCACCTTAACCCGATCGACCGGTGTGTGGTTGAAAGCCGCGAAAATGGCATTTCCGGGGGGATAAACGGTGTGGTGCTTCTTCTCCTCCAGCAGGAATTGTTTCAGCATGGCAAACCATGGAGCCTGAAACTGGGGCTGCAGGGCGTTTGCCCAACTCTCTTCAATTACCGGATGTATTTCCATTTCATCATGTTCATATCTTATACCCGGAACTTCTGTACACGGTATATCTTTTTTTTAATTTTGCACGGCAAACTTTAAAACAATCACCTTCGTTTTAGGGTTATGTCTTGAGTTGTAACCTGAAGAAATTTTAGATACAAACCTGTTGAAACCCATGAACAAAAGAATTATTGCAAAGGTAGCATTATTCGTTTTTATAATGGCAGCGCTGGCATCGTGCCGTGCACCCAGGGAATGCTGGGGTGTTTCCTCCGATGCAGACCAACCTTCTGCCGTACAGAAAGAGGTGCCGGCCAACTGATTCCGAAGGCTGTGCAAAGCAATACCGTTGGTTGCGCCAGAGCAACAAATTCGGAAGGGGTGCGTTAGAGAGTCTGATACAAAACCTGATGAATCGCTTAATTTTCAGATGGATGTGGCTGATCCTGCCGGTACTGATGCCGGTGGAATCCTCCTGTCAGGAA
Organism: Bacteroidota bacterium; assembly: GCA_022709695.1. Taxonomy (GTDB): domain Bacteria; phylum Bacteroidota; class Bacteroidia; order Bacteroidales; family SKPS01; genus SKPS01. The sequence goes on along the minus strand of JAKLII010000006.1, from coordinate 148,320 downwards.
ACGGATGCACCACAGTTTATTCAGGAAAAGACCAGGCATTTCAGCCTGATTGCCCACACCCGTGGATTTGGGTTCGGATACCAGCAGGGGAGAATTCAGAATATCAAAACAACCCTGTTCTGGCAGGCCGATCTGGTTACCATGAAGCACCCCAAGGAGTACCGCAGGACGAATGAGGCGTTCCCCAATACCCAAACCTACAGTTACGGTAAACTGAACCGGGTGTATATGCTCCGGGGGGGTGTCGGCTATTCCCGCATGCTTACCGAAAAACCTTACTGGGGTGGTGTGATGACCGCCTACACCCTCTCAGCAGGAGTCAATATTTCTCTGGCTGAACCCGTGTTTCTGTACATCCTTTATTACGACAACACAGAGAACGAATTTTACCGCGTGCTGGAGAGGTATGATCCTGACAAACATTTCGCCGATAACATTTACGGAAGGGGGCCACTCGGATCCGGACTCAGTGAATCGAAAATCTACCCGGGCGGGTATTTTAAAGGGGCATTCCAGTTTGAATACGGCGAAGAACGTGAATATCTGCGTGCACTGGAAATAGGAGCAGCACTCGATCTTTTTCCAAAGAAGATTCCGATCATGGCGTTTACCTCCAATTCCAACATTTACCTCACTTTTTACTTCGCCCTGCAGATAGGCGCGAGGAGTTAACGCAAACCTATGCTCCATATCCTTATTCCTGCCAACCGAAAACTGTTTCAGGGTGATACAGGAATTTCCGATTTGCTATATTTACCGGTGTTTTTGGAGTATCAGATTTCTACCATCCGGCTGGTAAGTTTTTTTTGGTGTAAATCGAAAAAGGTGTAACTTGTGCCGCTAAAAAACCAGGAAATAAATAACATTAACATATTGATAAAAGTATGAAAAACAAAGGTTTACTATTAAGTATTACGGTTCTCCCACTGCTGGCAATCCTTTTTGTAACACTGTTTCAGGGTGGAAAAGAGCGCAGTTATGTGCCCCGTTCAGAGTATGCAGCACAGGAAATGTCAGGTGCTGCCGGGTATTGGAAAACCATTCGTGCCAACCAGATTACAGGGCAGGTTTCGGAAGCTGACGTGCAGGCTGCCATCGCTGAAATGGCCAGGATGAAGAAATCCAAATCCCTGGCATGGGAGTGGGAAGAAATGGGCCCCGACAATCTCGGTGGTCGTACCCGTGCAATCCTTTTCGACAAGAACAACCCCAGTATCATGTATGCCGGTTCGGTCAGCGGAGGCCTCTGGAAATCCACCACTGCAGGAAGCAGCTGGACTAAGGTAGCCTCTGTGACAGAAAATATGATCATCGGTTGTATCGCCCAGGCTCCCAACGGCGATATTTACGTGGGTACCGGTGAAGGTTTTTACCAGGGCTATGGTACCGGTGCCATGGGTTTCAATGGCATGGGAATCTATAAATCCACCGATGGAACCAATTTCGTTTCTCTGCCTGCCACGGCATCATGGACCTTTGTGAACGAGATGGCCGTTGCCCCCAACGGTACCATCTATGCAGCCACCTCGATCGGTCTGAAAGCCTCCAGTGACGGTGGAAATACCTGGAGTGTCGCCCTTACCTTTTCTCCATCCGGAAACTCCAATGGCCAGGATGTGGAAGTTGCCTCTGATGGTACGGTGGTAGCCGTATTGAACAAGCACTGCTACGTATCTTCCAATGGCACCGACTTTACCCGTGTATCCGGTGGCACAGGCGCCGTTCCGGGTGCAGGGACGAGAATGGAAGTTGCTATCGCCCCCAGTGATCCCAATTTTATCTATGCAGTGCTGGCCGCCGCCGATGGAAAAACCCAGGGTGTATGGCGCTCAACCGACAAGGGTGCCACCTGGACCCAGATTGGACCCGCAGCTACTACAACCTTTAACATCCACAGCAACCAGGGTGAATATGACAATGCCGTTGCCGTTTTCCCTGATGACAAAAACCGGATTCTGGTGGGTGGAATCAATATCTGGGAATGGTACGATGGCGGTACCTGGACACAGGTTACCTCGGGAGCCTTCTCCCAAACCAGCAGCCTCTATGTGCATGTGGATATCCATGAAATCAAGTTCCATCCCACCGACCCGAATATTGTGTTCGTAGGATGCGATGGTGGTATCCACCGTTCGCTGAACAGAGGCGGGGACTGGGCCATGATGAACAAGAATTTCAGTACCATCCAGTATTATGCGATCACCTCCAGCGCTTCAGGGCAGGTGATGGGAGGTACACAGGACAACAGCTACCAGTTCATCGATTTCAGGGGAAATACATCCAAATCTGCTCGTGAACTGTGGGCAGGTGACGGTGGCTATGCAGCCATTTCCCAGATCAACCCCGAGGCATACTTCGTCTCTTCCCAGTATGGTAGCGCTGCCCGTACGGCAAACGATTTCGAAACCTATCAGAAAGCCTACAAGGGCACCACAAACACCACCGAGGAATTTTTCAACAAGAGGATGCTGCTCGAAGGCACTCCGGGACAGAACTTCTCCAATTTCGTAACGCCACTTGCCCTTTGGGAAACCATCAAGGCATACGATTCCAAAGATTCCATTGATTTTATCGCTGATACCAATTATCTCGCCGGCGAAGTAATTCGCGTCAGAGCTCATGCACACAACAACTACCCCTTCAGCCACACCCTCCTTGCAGGCCTGCAAAAAGGGGATACCATGAGAGTCCAGAACCCGATCCAGAGCGTGTTTGTAATTGCTGCCCGTACGGCGGTATGGATGACCCGCGAAGCACTGAATTTCAGCAAAACACCAGCCTGGTTCAAGATCGGTACTATTTCCGGAGGCATGATACAGACGATCACCTGGTCGGCCGACGGGGATCATCTTTTTGTGGGTACCACTACCGGCAACCTTTACCGGTTCTCCAATATCCGCCAGGCATACGACAGCCTGAGCGCCGATGTAACCAGCAGTACCCAGGTGATTACGCGCACTGCAATCGGCGGTTGGAGCGGAAGAGCCATTACCTCCATTGCAGTTGACCCCACCAATAATAACCATGTAGTGGTAACACTGGGTAACTACGGAAACACACAGTATGTATACCGTTCAACCGATGCCCTCGCAGCAACCCCTCTTTTCAGCTCAAAACAGGGCACAGCTGCCACTACGAAACTTCCTGCTTTCCCGGTCTATTCCTCTGTTATCCCTCTCTATAATCCCAAAATGCTGATTGTGGGGACTGAATACGGCACGTTTGTTTGCGAAGATATTACCGCCAACCAGCCGGTATGGACCGAAGCCAACACAGGAATGGACAGGGTTCCCACCCTGATGCTGCACCAGCAAACCACCACACTTCCCTATACCTGGTACCTGCTGGTGGACGGCAAAGAGACCCTGCTGCTCGAGTATCCGCAGACCATCAATTACGGAGGCATCTATGCCGGAACCCATGGCCGTGGTGCCTTCAGAAACCTCAGTTTTGTGGGTATCGAAAAGCCGGTTACCGAAACTCCTTCTGTCTTCAGGGCAAACCTCCTTGTATATCCCAACCCTGTGGTTTCCAATGCCACTGCCATCGTCAACCTGACCAAAGGGGGCAATGCTGCCGTAAAGGTGTATGATCTGTCAGGTAAAGTGGTGCTCTCCTTTAACCAGAACCTGCTGAGCGGCCGTAATGAGATTGCACTGGAAATGGGAGGACTGAAAACCGGCAACTACATTGTTCAGATAGTTGTGGGCGGTGAGAGCAAGACCGCCAAGGTGATCCGTAAGTAAACCATACACATACAATTATTAAGAGGCTGGCAGTTTGTCAGCCTCTTTTCTTACATCCATTTCCGAATACGATGAAGAAACTTGCAAAGATCAAAAGGGTATTGGCCGGCCTGTTCACCGGCATGCTGCTGTTGATGATGCTTCCGGTCTCAGCACAGCACTACTGGGTTTATTTTACGGATAAAAATGGTGTGGAATTCAACCCGGAGTCCTGGTTTGATGCCGCCACGATCCGGAAAATGGAGCTCAGGGGGATATCACCCATGGCTGAGATGAATTATCCGGTGCGGGAAGACTATGTTGAAGCAGTTGCCGGGTATGCCGACAGTGTTGGCTATGCCAGCCGCTGGTTCAATGCGGTGGCTGTTACCGCCTCTCCTGAGGCCATGCAGAAAATTGCCGCTCTCTCTTTTGTGGCAGGGTGGGAGGCCTCGGCGGCAACAGAACCGGGAATTTATGCTGAAACCGAAAGTGAAAATAGCGGTACCGGTTACACCGAAACGGATCATAACCTGGTTGATGCACAGACAGGAATTCTGGGCCTTCCTTCCTGGCAGGCCTGCGGAATGGATGGTACCGGCATCCGTATTGCCGTCTTCGACGGGGGATTCCCTTCCTGGAAGGAACACCCCGCATTTGAGCATTTACGCCAGGGTGAACGGATATTACACACCTGGGATTTTACGCGGAACAAAGAGAATGTCGACCGTGGCGTATCCCATGGCACCAGTGTGCTGTCGTGTATCGCCGGGATCTCCGGAAACAGGCCATTGGGCCTTGCCACCGGTGCCTCCTTCCTGCTGGCTATTACCGAAGTACGTTCAGAACCCTTCGTAGAGGAACAAAACTGGCTTGCCGCCGCTGAATGGGCCCACAAACATGGGGCTGATATCATCAACAGCTCCCTGGGGTATACCAATAACCGCTATTTCACCGATCAGATGGATGGAAAAACCCCCTTTGTAACCCGTGCTGCCAACATGGCGGCTGCACAGGGGATGCTGGTGGTGAATGCCGCCGGGAATGAAGGAACCGGTGACTGGAAAATCATCGGGGCACCTGCCGATGGCGACAGCGTACTATCAGTGGGTGGCATCGACCCCTCCACATACCGCCATATCGATTTCAGCTCATTCGGACCTACGTTCGATCAGCGGATGAAACCGAATGTGGTGGCCTTTGGAACCGCCATGGCCGCTGCGAAAAACGGGTATAAATCGGTGTCAGGTACCTCTTTTGCATCCCCCCTGATGGCCGGCTTTGCTGCCTGTGCCTGGCAAACCGATACCGCCATGAGCAATATGGAACTATTCCGGCGTATCGAAGAATCGGGCCATCTGTACCCGTATTTCGACTATGCCCATGGCTACGGGATCCCCGGACCCGCAACTTTTCTCCCATCCGAATGCTTTCAACCCGAGGTTGCCTTTGTTTGGTCTGAAGATGACGAAGATGATTATGGCGACGATATTCCAATTCATCCATTTGGGCTTGATATGGATGAGATCGTTGCAGATACAGTTGCAGCAGAGCCAGTTATGCTGTCGGTTGAAGATGCGGAAGAGATGGACTTCATGATGGATTCATTACGTTACGCGGACTCCCTTGCCGCGGTAGCTGCCATGCAATTTGATGAAGAAAAACCAATAGAGATCGGGGAGCTATACCCGTCAGATCAGCAGCAGTACGACGAAAGAAGGGCTGTGATCAATATAGGTATTGATGATGAGGGATATGCCGAAATCAGCGTAGAATGCCAGGGTGGCGATGTTCGCTTTCCGACCGACAAATACCTCTATCTGCATCTGAAAAACAGCCGTGGCGTCCTCTCCCGGTATCTGGTGGTGGAAATTCCGGAGGAAAAATGCTCCTTCTCCATTTCGGAAATGGTACCTCTGCCCTTGCTTGACAAGTACGAAACCCTTTGTATCCACTTCAGAGGTGTTACAGAATGTGAAGTGAGACTGGACGATGAGGAATAAAACCGAATGCAAGGTTCAATTTTCGTAAGATAATCATACCCATAAACAGAAGATCCCATGGTATCCATAAAATATTTACCGATCCTCGGAATGCTCGCCATTCTTCCGCTGATTCCTCTGACGGCCCAGGAAGTGGTTTTGGATGAAACGGTGAGTGAAGAGGTATTCTCACGCCGGTTTGGCCCCAATGGCCAGCATTTCGTGTACCGCTATTTCTCATGGTACATACCTGTTTCCAGGCTTTCTGAACAGGTGGTTAAACCATTTGCATCAAGCGAAGTTGATTTCGGGGTTTTGTATAAGTATCGCCTGAACAATTATCTTTCTACCGGAGGCGACTTTCGGGCGGAGTTTGTTTCGTACCGTATGAAAAACATGAACACCCTGCAGCCTTACCAGCTGCTGCCCGAATGGGAGAAAGAGAGGGTCACACAGATCAATATCACCCTGGCATGGTTTGGCAGGGTGAATTTTGGGAAGCGGGGCAATCATCTGGGTAAATATCTGGATGCCGGGGTCTTTGGAGGGTATTCCCTTTTCAACAGCCATATTTTTTTGGGTGAAGACAAAGCTACTGATACAAAGGTGAATACCCAGCGGAATTATTTGCCGTATCTGCACCGCTGGGCCTGGGGATTTCACGCCGGTTTTGGCAGCAATTATCTGAAGATCAGTGCCAGATACCGGATGAGTGATTACCTGATCATGGGTAAGGTCAACGGCGGGGATTTGCCCAAGCTGATGATTGGTTTGGAGATAGGGATACCTGAGATGTAAACCCGATCAGAGTATCCGGATCAGAGAAAGGCCGTCACGTACAGGCAGGATTACCTGTTCGACCCCCGGGTCGTCAGATACCATTTGGTTAAATATCCTGATTCCCAAAGTTTCAGGATCCTGATGGCGGGTTTCCGGAACCACCTTCCCATCCCAGAGCACATTGTCGGCCAGGATAAAGGCCCCTGAAGGGAGCCCTTTCCGAAGCAACCGGTAATACTCCGGGTACCCTTGCTTGTCGGCATCCAGGAAGGCAAGAGAAAAACGGTACCGGGCCAGAAGTCCGGGCAGTAACTTTACGGCATCTCCCACATGCAGGTGAATTTTCTCTTCGTAACCTGCCCGTGCGATCCAGTGGCGGATGGTGTCTTCGAATTCGGGATTGGCTTCGATGGTATGCAGATGTCCATGCTCAGGTAATCCTTCGGCAAGGCACAGGGCACTGTATCCGGTGAAGGTGCCGATTTCCAGTATGGCTTCGGGCTTCAGTAATTTGCTGATCATCGCCAGAATCCGCCCTTGCAGATGCCCCGACAGCATCTGCGGCCAGGCGGTCTTCAGGTGGGTCTCACGGTTCAGAAGCCGGAGAACCTCCGGCTCAGGCGAGGTATGCTCCCCGGCATATCTAAGGATGAGGTCATCCATCACTTTCGGGTTTTGCCGGGTAAATCAGGGTCGAAAACCGGTCCCTGACAAAGATCTCGTTGGCCGTTTCCATCAACGCGGAGGAATCGGTTTTTTCAACCTCCCTGATGATTTCAGCCACCGTTTCCGGCGCTTCTTCATGCAGATACCTGCGCCCCATCCACAACATCTCACTGAGTTTCGATTCATGCCCCAGGGCAATCTGTCCCGCCACCTGCAGGTGGGCCTTGTGGAGCTGTAGACTCCCCAATGGTTGATTCCGCAGCTTATCCAGCTCTTTCCAGAGGGTGTCAATGGCCTTTCCGGTCTCTCCGTTGGTGATTCCCATATACACAATAAGGTATCCGGTATCGGTATAGGCCTGGTAATTCGACTCTACATGATAGGTGCTGGCATTGCGTTCACGCAGCGCCATATTGAGACGGCTGCTGGAGGCAGGCCCTCCCAGGATGTTGTTGAGCAGCTGCAGGGTAAGCTTTTTCGGGTGACTTTCCGGATAGGCCAGGTTACCGGTGATCAGATGGGTCTGGTAAGTGTCTTTTTCGATGCAGAGTTCCCGGGGCCTGTAACCGGTAAAGGGGAGCCGCTCCGGAAGTGGCCCCGATCCGTTCATCTCGCTGAAGTATTTGGATACCAGTCCGTTGAAACGTTTTGGGGTAAGATTCCCGATAAAGGCAATGGTTATTCCCCGGGGCTTGAAGTTCCGGCCGGCAAACTGCAGGATGTGATCCCGGCTTAGGTTACCGATGGTGGAAGGATCTCCCAGAATATTCCTCGCAATGGGATGTCCGTCGTAGATCATCTCCTCGAAATCATCAAAGATCGACTCCGCAGGGCTGTCCATGAAGGAATTGATTTCATCCCTGATCACCAGCTTTTCCTTTTCGATCTCTTTCTCCGGGAAGGTGGAGTGGAGCAATATATCGGCAAGCAACTCCATGGCCCTGTCGGTGTACCGGGTGAGGAATGAAGCATGGAAACAGATATGTTCCTTGGTGGTGAAGGCGTTGAGGTCGCCGCCCACATCATCGATCCTGCTTAGAATATGGTATGCTTTCCGGTGGGTGGTCCCTTTGAAGGCGGTGTGCTCAATCAGGTGGGCGATCCCATGTTCGTGTTCCTGCTCGTCGCGCGAGCCGGTGTTTATGTATACCGCCAGATGAGCTACTTCGGAGGTAAAGGGCAGCATGATGCTGCGTACGCCGTTGGGGAGGTCGAAGAATTGAAAGGTGTCCATCGTTAGCGGGAAATCACCATTCTTCCCGATGTCATTTTTCCGTTCTGCGTTTCCAGCGACAGCAGATAGATTCCCGGAGACAGCAGGGCGGGTGCTTCAAGGGTAAAATGGGCAGCAGGGTCCGTCAGGGAATGATCGTACACCAGCCGGCCGTCGGAACTGAAAATCCTGATGCGTTTCATACGCAGCTCCGGTGAGTTCAGGGTCACTTTGCAGAAGTCAGCACAGGGATTCGGATAGATGGTAAAGGCTGCCTGGTCTCCTGCGCTGAACTCGTTGATCTGGTTCAGCCAGTCATAGGTATCGCTCCACCAGATACCTCTGCCGAAGGTGGCAGCAATCAGCCTGTGGCTGTCGTAGTGGATTTCCATTTCGGCAATCTTTACGTTGGGGAGTCCGTCGAAGAACGGGATCCATGTGGATAGGGTGCTGTCGCGGTAGAATACCCCCACGTCCATTCCGATATACAGGGCTCCGGGGGTGTTTTTGTCGAAGATCACGCAGTTGACCGGAAGATTTGCCAGGGTGGCCGAATAGTTCACCCAGCTATTGCCGCCGTTGTTGCTGTAGAATACTTTGCTGTTGGAGAGAAACCCTCCGTAGGTAACGGCAACCTGCAGGGGCTGGTTTGGATGCACGGCAATGTAGCTGATAGGGCCCGAGGGGAGGTTGTTGTTGATCTGCGTCCAGGTGGTGCCTCCGTTCACTGACCTGTAGATCCGGTCGTATGTGGCGGCATAGATGTACTGGGGGTTCGACGGGGCGTATGCGATGGATCTGAATTTGTCGTAGTATCCGGTGCCGGTAAAGGAAGAAATCTGCGTCCAGGAGTTTCCGTAGTTTGTGGTCCGGTAAATATTGGCATATCCTGCCAGGAGGGTATTGTGTGAAGTGGGATGCATCACCACCGGGGTTACCCAGTACCCTTCCTCCCCGATATCGTCGGAGATATTCTCCCAGTTGTTGCCGCCATTGGTGGTTCTGTGGATCTTTCCGTACTGCATCTCGCCGTACATGTAGTTGTAGTTCACGGGGCTGATGATGCATTCCATGCCGTCACCGCCCAGCATGTGTTTCCATAAGGTGTTGTTCATCAAGAAGGTCCCATTGTCCTGCCATCCTCCTATGATCCTTCGGTGGTCCTGTTTCGATACGCCGATCCGGTACACCTGTCCGATCATCAGCCCGTCGTTCAGTTGCTGGAACGAGGCACCGCTGTTGGTGCTTATATCAATCCCTCCGTCTGAGCACACGAACAGCGCACCCGTTACCGGGTGGTACACCATGTCATGGATGTCGGCATGCACATAGGGGAGTCCCTCATCACCATACCAATGCGCCCTGATGCCCCACGAATTTCCTCCGTTGGTGGTGCGCCAGATGTTGACACACGCTGCGAAGACCTCGTTTTTATTCACCGGCGACACAGCCAGACCCATACAGTACCATGCGATACCACTGGTGGTGTTGCCGTCGGTGGCATAACCCAGAACATTGGGGGAGGTGGACATGGTGGTGAAGGTAGTGCCGCCGTCGGTTGACCGGTACAGCCCTTCGAACCCCGATTCACTGCTGGTGGAGGTGAGCAGGTACACGTAGTTGGAGTCTGCCGGGGTTACTGCAATTTTTGCCCTTCCCACCGTCTGGTTGTAGAGGAACGAGATGAGGCTGAAGGTGGCTCCGTCGTCGAGTGAACACCATACCTTGGTGTTTACCACCGCATATACCACCGAAGGGTTGCCCGGTTTGAAGGCCACATCACCAATGGACCCTGATCTTACCACTGCCCAGTTCAATCCGCCGTTGGTGGTTTTGTAAAGCCCAATGGTGGTGGCAGCATACAGAACCTGCGGGTTGGTGGGATGGATGAGCAGTTTGGAGATGCGCCGCTGGTTCTGCACAGTCCAGCTCAGTCCGGTGGTATTCCAGGTGCTCCCGCCGTCAGTCGATTTGAGCACACCCACCGAATAGGTATCAGAATGATCAAAATCGCCGGTGGCAGCATACAGCACCTCGGGGTTCTGATGATCGATGACGATGGAGGAGATCCCCAGGGAGGCAATATAATCAGATACCGGGTTCCAGTAACTGCCTCCGTTGGTGGTTTTCCACACGCCACCCGAAGCTGCTCCGGCATACATTACCTGTGTATTGACGGGGTGAAAGGCGATGCAGTTGATGCGCCCCATTCCGGGACCGTCCTGTGGCACCACAAAAGGGCCTACCGGCGACCAGTTGGCAGCCTGCGAATATTTCCCCTCTTTTTTCTCCTTCATCAGCCGTGCATATTCAGTCCATGTGCCCTCAGGACGTCCGAATCGCCCACGCTCATCCACACGGCTGTCGGTGAAAAAGGAATACCGGTCAAACTGCTTCCTGCCGGCGACCCTCCCGCTCAGGTCCTTGTCAGAAAGATATCTCTCAAATTCTTCCCTGATCTCAAAAAAACCATAACTGGTATCTCCCATCATCCTCACCCACTCCTGCCCCTGGCATACCAGGGTGGTAAGCATGAGAAATCCCATCCAGACAATAGCTCTCATCTCTGAAAATTTGCAGCAAATATATGCCTTTTAGCTGATTTATCGAGGAAGTTGTTTCGGTTTGCACTATCTTTACACAGCCATTCCATGATAACTGTAATACCGTTATTTCTATGAAAGCCGGATCTATACTTCTGATAGTAATGATGTTAACAGGCTGTTTTGCCTTTCTCGGAGCACAGGAAACCACCTGGTCCACCCAGCGGTACCATATCAAGCCCGATGGTTCTGTAAGGGTCGCAGACATTACCGACGAATGGCTCTTCACGCTCAGGCAAACCGATGGGATCACCGAAGGCAATCCCGATTACCGCTATTACCTGAGTGAGCTGAAAGCCCTGAGTGCACAGCGGTTCCCACGCAGGCAGAACACTGGAAAGGACGGGAAAGGGATGCAGGAAACGAACCAGGTAAAAGCACCGTCGCCGGTGGTGCACCGCAATTTCCAGGGGAATGCCTACTCAGGAAGCGCCCCGAACGACAATACCCTGGCAGTGTCCAACGGAGGTCAGCTGATCTCTGCCATCAATACCAATATCTGTTTTTACGACCTTTCCCTCGACTCGCTGATGAAGGTGGTTACCCTGAATAAGTTCGCATCAACCCTTGCAGGGATCTCGACCCACCAGTACGATCCGAAATTGCTGTACGACCCTGATCAGGACAGGTTTATCCTGGTGTTCCTTGCAGGCTCCAGCGCCGATGCCTCAAAAAAAACCAACATCATCGTAGCCTTTTCCAAAACCAGCGACATGCTGGGCGACTGGAACCTGTACACCCTGCCCGGTAATCCCCTCAACGATACCAGCTGGACCGATTTCCCGTCCATAGCGCTTACCCGCGATGAACTGTTCATCACCGGAAACCTCCTCAATTACGGCACCTCCTGGCAAACCTCCTTCCGGCAGACGGTGGTGTGGCAGGTGAATAAGTTTAACGGCTATGCCGGCGATTCACTTGAAACAAAACTTTGGAAAGATATTGCATTCGATAATGTTAATATACGTAATATCAATCCGATACAGGGTGGTGAAGCATTAGAAGGACTCAATATCTACCTCCTTTCAAACCGAAATTTTACCCTCTATTCCGATTCGGTATTCCTCCTCGAAATCACCGGAAACCTCAAAAAGCAGGATGCCGACCTGAAGATTACCTGCCTGAAAGCCGATCCGGGGTATGGAGCTCCTCCTGATGCAAAGCAGCCCAAATCCAACGACAAACTGGCCACAAACGACGCGCGGGTGCTGGGAGGATTTCTGCGCAACAACACCATCCAGTTCGTGGCCAATACCATCGACACCACCACAGGCAGTGCAGTAATATACCACGGAATTATTAAAAATGTGAACAGCAGGCCTGAACTGAAGGGAAAACTGATCACAGAACCTCAGATGGAATTCGGGTACCCCAATATCTCCTACAGTGGCAATTCACGCTTCAGCCAGCAGGCTATCATCGGCTTTAACCACACCGGAGATTCAATCCTGCCCGGGGTATCCGTGATCGCATACGATGGTAACGGGGGCTATTCTGAAAGGGTGGTGATCAAACAGGGGGAGGAGCTGATCAACATCTTCTCGGGCACCTATGAGCGGTGGGGCGATTATACCGGAAACCAACGCAAATACAACGAGCCGGGCAAGGTGTGGGTGGCGGGGATGTTTGGCATCAAGGTGGGCCTTGCCAAGCGCCTCAGCACGCAGATTGCAGAGGTGATGACAGGCGTCCCTGAGGAGCCTGTGGTGATAAAAAGCACTGCCCTGGAGGCAACCCTTTATCCAAACCCGGTTACCGATCTGTTTGCCATGGACTTTACCCTTGATCAGGCACAGCGCATTACCATCGAAATCCGCAGCGTAACCGGACAGTTGCTGCACCGCTTTCTGGAGGAGGACCTGACCCCGGGACGCAAATCGCTTACATTCTCCACCGCCCACCTCCCCCAGGGGACCCACCTGCTGATGATCACCGGAAATGAAGGGAAGGTGCTCTTCCTTGAGAAGATTATCAGGATCTGAGGATACCGGAGTATCCCACCAACCCAGCCTCGATGCCAAGTGCCGCCATCAACGCGTTAAAAGCCCCTCCCATTTTAGGGGAGGGGTTGGGGAGGGGTTTTTCGGCCACCGAGTTCTATAACTACAGCTCTTCAAGGATAGGCATGGTTACCCAACCGGAAGCCCTTACTCAGCTAACAAACGATACTCTGCGCCACACCCAAACCCTGGGTTACAAGGTGTACGAGTTCAGTAACCATTTAGGCAACGTACTCACCACTTTCTCAGACCGGAAGATTGCGGTAGAAAACATCTCAGACCAGGGGCATTTGGCCTGGTACACCTCCGAAATCCTCTCATCCACCGATTACTACCCCTTTGGCTTCCAGATGCCCGGCCGGGTGTATGAAGCGGATGGGTATCGGTATGGGTTTAACGGTAAAGAGCAAGACCCCGAAACCTACGGCACAGGCAATGTGTACGATTATGGCTTCCGCATCTACAACCCACGGATTGGCAGGTTTTTAAGTGTGGATCCGTTGTTTAAGGAATATCCTTGGTATACTTCATATCAATTTGCGGGCAATAAGCCGATATCGGCCATTGATTTGGATGGATTGGAAGAACTAATCGTTGTTCGCTTTTTTGATCAGGATAAATATACTGGCCACTGTGCTATTAGAATACCATATCCATATATGCGAGATGAGAATCGCAGACGAGGTGGGGATATGCAAATTATCGAATTAGATTATTCGCAACAAGCGGCATTCATTGATGCAATTGAAAGTGTTACTTACAGTGATCCGGCAGAATATGAAAAACTTTGGGTGTATTTGCGAAACCCCGTTGTTCAAGATGATGGTACTATTGATTATTCACAAGGCACGTTTAAAGGGGAATATCGGAGTACGATGGCCGAAGGCTATAGGGCTTTTAATAAAGGTCTTATTAAGGCTCAGGGTTGGGCAAAGGAATTATATGGAAAACTAGCTAGTCTTGTTCAATTAACACAAAAAGAGCCAACATATACGATACAATACCCATATGATAAATCAATTCCTATTAGTGTGTCTAATGAGACAATAGAGAACTTAAAGACCTCTCTGATTACAAATCCTGATCTTAAAATAAATATATTTGGGTATACCAGCAGTGAGAACAATACTGGTGACGTGGATTATAATAAAACTCTTTCACAAGAACGGGCTGATTTTATGAAAAAGTATTTAATTGATAATGGGATTGATGCAAACAGGATTTTGAATTGTGAAGGGCGCGGTGACGTAAACCCTGTTGCATCAAATGATACTCAAGCAGGTAAAGAGCAAAATAGAAGAGTAGAAATTGAGGTAACTTATCAAAAAACTCAGTAGTTATGAAATATTTAGTTATTGCAGTATTTATTTTTGTTTATGGTATTACCAAAAGTCAAGTATCCATTGAAACTAATGTGTATATTGATACAATTGAAGGATTAGTACAAATCGACAGTCAAATAACATACCTTAGAATTCCAGATTCAACTTTCTTTTTTCACTTTCAAAACATTAAATTTCTCTATCTTGAGGGAGGCAATATTAAATCAGAATCAGAACAGGTTACGTTTGGAAAAAATTTAGAAACCATAAATAGTTTTCTTAAAACATATTACAAGAATGGTCAACTTAAATCAATTCAATATTACATCAATGGAAATCTTTATGGACCTTGTGTATCATACTATGAAAATGGAATTGTTGATTCAATAGGTTTTTATTGGACTGATTCAATACATCCGCACCGATTAAGAAATACTATCAGGTGTGACACAATTATTGATAAGGAGATAGGGATTTTTGTAACTTGCATTCAAGAAATGATTTCTGTAAAAGATCAAATCTGGGAATATTTTAACTACAACGGCCAGTTAGTCAAAAAGGAATATTGGAACAAGGGAATGCTAATTCGTAGAGAGTTATATTAATTATAGAATTCATCTTTAAATATTTAGTAAAATATCCATCGCATAGATCTACATTATTGTTTTAATGAATGAAAAGGCAACTGAAATCATTAATAGATAGAATATCTCTACGACCAGTTTCAGGATGCGTGATGATGATGTGAAGATTACAGAAACCAAACATTAGCCTCTAAAACCCAGCCGCAATGATCAGTGCAGTCCTGACACACCCCTGCCCGAACACTACCCAGCAGCACATGAATGTGGGCAAGGGTGTTGCTAGCAGCCTCTGGATCGTAACCGGCAAAGTAAGCGAAGTGATATTTAGTCCGGCGAAGAAGGATTACAACCTCGCCTTTCGCTACGATCCCATGGGAAACCGGATTGCCAAAATACAGAAGCCCAAAAACTGGGTTGACGAAGAGGAATGGACCATCACCTGGTACGCAAGGGATGCCCAGGGAAACGTGCTAGCGGTGTACACCAAACCAACAAACAGCACCGCCTTTGCCGCCAGTGAGTTCAACATTTATGGTTCATCCAGGATTGGCATGGTTACCCAGCCGGAAGCCCTTTCTCAGCTCACAAACGATACTCTGCGCCACACCCAAACCCTGGGCTACAAGGTGTACGAGTTCAGTAACCATTTAGGAAACGTACTCACCACCTTCTCAGACCGGAAGATTGCGGTAGAAAACATCTCAGACCAGGGGCATGTGGCCTGGTACACCTCCGAAATCCTCTCATCCACCGATTACTACCCCTTTGGCTTCCAGATGCCCGGCCGGGTGTATGAAGCGGATGGGTATCGGTATGGGTTTAATGGCATGGAGAAAGATGATGAGCTCAAAGGCAGCGGTAACAGCTACGATTTCGGCGCCCGGATTTATGATCCGAGGGTAGGGAGATGGTTGGCGGTGGATCCTTTTTTTTACAAAGTTCCATCAATGACACCATATAGATTTGGTTTCTGTAGTCCATTAACTTACAAAGATATAAATGGCCTTCTTGAAGCTCCTTTGTTTGGTACAGTTTTGTATTATGAACATGTTGTTAAAAAAATTGTTAAAAGTTTTATTCAAAAAGCCATAAAAAGTCTAGGGCATAAAAGACAAGAATACAATTATGCCTTTGAAAGCATTCAATATCTTCCTCCCAAAACCACAGAGCAAAAACAAGCTGAGTCTAATGGAATGTTGATTGTTGTAACATCAAATTTTTTTAAGATAAGGTCCGTTGGCTCTTCGCCTCATCTTGGAGTTGACTTCAGAGCAAAAGAAGGAACTAATGTGTACTCTTTTGGTGATGGAGTGGTTGTCTCTTCTGGAGAAGCAGATGGAATTGGGAAGTTTGTTGTAATAGAATATTCAAATGGAGATAAAGTTAGATTTGGACACTTAAGTTCCATTAATGAATTTAAGAAGGGTGAAAAAGTTCTTGAGGGTCAGATCATTGGGAAGAGTGGTAAAACAGGAGGAAATTATGCGGCACATCTTCATGTTGATGCTGTTGATAAAGATGGTAGATTGGTAGATCCACTAACTAGATCTTATGGTACAACTTCCAATAAAGAATTCTTTGAAAAATTCGGTGGTGATGCCCTTAAACTAAAAGAATATAAAGAAGAGAAAATTAAAGAATCAAAAGAAATGCAACAAGCTATACTCAGCGTCCAACTTAAAAAAGATGAGATATCGAGACATGACAGAATACCATATGTAAAAAATCAAACCCAACAATAAAACATGAAGCGACTTTATTGGATCATCGTTACTCCTTTATTTATTCTTGGATGTGTGTCAAAACCTGATTCAACAAATCATTCACTAAGCTATGTGAATCAGCTTGATAGTGTAAATAAATCAAATGCTATTTCAAATGAAAATGAAATAAAAATGTATGAGAAAGTTAATGAAGATACATTTGCAATAACAAATAGATATTTTTCACTTTTTTGCCTTGATTCTTCAGTGGATTATTTATTGATGAATCTTAAGAAAATATGCTCAAATGTTGAGTTAGATACAATTATTGACCCAAATTCCTCAGAAGAATGGCCAACCAATGATATTATCAGATGCTCTGCTTCATATAAACCAGATTGTGCTTTCTATTTGCAATGGTATGCTGAAAGTAAGCTGCCATTCAATATGTTTACAGAGTCAACCTGTTTTTCATCCTTTGGTGTACAAGTTGGAATGACTATTCAAGAACTGAACAATTTAAACATTGCCTTTGAGGTAGTACCTATGGATTATGAATTTCCAGAAGAAGTTTTGATTAGCCTAAAATCAAATAGAAAAATTATTTATGAAATAAAACTTAATTTAGAAGATAGGTTAAAGCTTCAAAATTCTGAAATATTAGTAAATAATTACAATATTGCAAATTTTATTAACACTAGAAAATCCAAGGTTTCTAAGATTTATAACACGCTTTAGTGAACTGTATTTTTTTATATAAACCCAAGCAAGAACTAAACACATATCCCCATGCCCCCACGCCTCATCCTCTTTCTGTTCGCGCTGGCATTCGCAGTAAACACTGCCACCGCCTCCACCCACCACAGCCTGAACCTGTTGCGGGGCAGCGAAGTTGCTGTTGAGGCGGAGCTTGGCATAAGTGATGCGTGGGTTGGGTAATGGAAAAGTTAACAGCAACATACCCATCTTAACCACAAATCCGTTATCTTTGTGCAAACAATTGATCCGATATGCGTTATCCAGGTTCAAATAACTATGAGACGATTTGTATATCGAATCGATATTTTAACAAACTTTAAAAAATGGTTCAGCGGATATATATTGATACCTCAATAGTAGGTGGTTACTTTGATGAGGAATTCAAAGAAACAACCATCATGTTGTTTCAAAGGCTTGAAAACAGGGAGGTTAAATTCGTTGTTTCTGATTTGCTTGACCTTGAACTGATTAACGCACCTTCATACGTTAAAGAATTGCTTTTCAAGTTTCCGCCAGACTTTTTCGAAAGAGTTGAATTGACAGCCGAAGCCCTAATATTGGCAGATACCTATATTGATGAAAAGGTAGTTGGAAAAACAAGTATTGTAGATTGCCGTCATATTGCATTGGCGACAATCCACAAAGTGGATGTTTTAGCAAGTTGGAACTTCAAGCATATAGTAAATCTGGACAAGATAAAAGGTTACAATTCTGTAAACCTTAGACTTGGTTACTCAATGATTGAAATTAGAAGCCCTAAAGACCTGGTCAATTATGAAGACGAATAAAAAAAAGGAAAAGACATTAGACGCAGTAAAAATGATGCGTGAGATCCGGGACAGAATTAGTCAGGAAACTCAAAACATGACCTTTGAGCAATTAAAGGCATACATTAAAGAAAATCTGACTAAAAACAAAGCAAAGCTTGTGGGACAGTAGCAAGCTCCGGAACCATAACCGAACAACAGGAAAATCACTTTCATTAGCCCCACCCACCCAGCCCCTTCATATCCCGCTCCCCACACGCTTGCTGTTGCCCTTGCTCACAACTGCCTCCACCCACCGCACCATGAACCTGTTGCGGGGCAGGGGGGTGGCCAATAGTTGGGTGCTTTTATGGGCTTCAGGCGAACATCGCCCCGATAAGCTCCTGGTAACGCTGGTGTATCACATCGCGCTTCACGCTCATTTTCGGGGTGAGCTCACCGGTGGGTTGTGACCACTCATCCGGAAGAAGCTCAAATTTTTTGATTTGTTCCGTATTTCCCAGGTTCTGGTTGATGCGGTCGATCTCCTTCCTGAAACGCTGCCGTACAGAAGGATTCTGCACCATCTCCTCCGGTGAGGTAAAGGGAATCTCCTTCACATGGCACCACGCTTTCAGGTGCAGGAAGTCGGGCACCAGCAGGGCTGCGGCAAATTTCTGGTTTTCCCCTACCACTATGGCGTTGTCGATAAAGGGCGATTCTTTCAGTTTGTCCTCTATCAATCCGGGTGCGATGTATTTGCCGAAGGAGGTTTTGAACAGTTCTTTCTTCCTGCCGGTAATCTGCAGGAACCGTCCATCCACCATCCTCCCCATATCGCCGGTATGCAGCCATCCCTCTTCATCGATGGTGGCTGCAGTGAGCCCTGGATCCTTGTAATATCCCTGCATGATGCTGGGCCCTCTGGCCAGGATCTCCTGATCCTCAGCTATTTTCACTTCCACATGCGCAAGAGCTGGCCCTACCGTCCCCACCCGGCAGGCACCGGGTTCGAGCAGGTTCACCGCAATTACAGGCGATGATTCGGTGAGCCCATAGCCTTCCAGGATTGGCATTCCGGCTGCCCAGAAAGTGCGTGCCAGCCTGGGCTGTAATGCTGCGCCCCCCGAAATGATCACCATGATTCTTCCTCCAAGGGCTGCCTGCCATTTCGAGAATATGAGCTTTCGGGCCAGTTTGAGCTGCAACCTGTACCCTACAGAATATTTCACCCCTGGTTCAAACTTCAGTGCCAGTTTTACGGCCCGGAAAAACAGCTGCTTTTTGATCCCCTTCAGATCGCGCCCTTTGGCGATGATCTTGTCGTACACCTTCTCTATCAGCCTGGGGACCGTGGTAAAGATGTGGGGCCGGATCTCTTTGATGTTGTCAGCGATTGTGGCAATGCTTTCAGCATAGTAGATCGACAGGCCAACGTACTGAAACAGATAGTTGATCATCCGTTCATAGATGTGGCACAAGGGAAGGTAACTCACAGCACAGCCCTGTTCTTTAATTGGCGGTATATCTTCGCAATCGAGGAAATTGGTGATGATGTTCCGGTGCGACAGCATCACCCCTTTGGGTTGGCCGGTGGTGCCTGATGTGTAGATGATGGTAGCCAGGTCATCCGGCAGCACCTTCGCCATCCTTTGTTCCAGCTCTTCGGGCACAGGGTTCTGCTTTCCCAGCTCAATCACTTCGCCCAGGTGGCGGAATTCCTTCCAGTCTTTGATGGTAAAGATCTCCTTCAGGCTGGGGATATCCCCTTCGATCCCCTCGATTTTATGGTAGAGCTCCTTGCCTGCCAGAAAAACATACACCACTTCCGCGTGGTTGAGGATATAGCGATAGTCATCCTGGCTGATGGTGGGGTACACGGGTATGTGGATGGCACCCACACGCATGATGGCCATATCGAGGAAATTCCATTCGGGACGGCTGTTCAGAATGGTAGCGATCCGGTCGCCCGGTTGCACCCCCAGTGCGATCAGGCCGTAACTGATCTGTTCTACGATATCGAAATAGGCTTCAGCGGAGTATCGCTTCCACTGCCCGTCTTCTTTACCTGCCAGTACATCGTTTTTGAATGAAAAGAGGGCTTTTGACCTGTCAACAATGTCAAACAGCCTCGCCACCTGGTAATCTGCCATTGAATTCCGGTATTTGGTTTTATGCTAAAAAAGGGGATAAAGATAAAAGTTTCCCATTAACGGATACACCGGAAAGTGAAAACTCTGCCCGTCAGCTTCTCCTGATCAACCCTGCCGAAGCCTGTGCCGTGGGCAGCACCAGCACGTCTGCGATGTTTACATGTGCGGGGGCCCGGGCCACCCACCATGCGATTTCCGCAATATCGTTTCCGGTGAGCGGCGTAAATCCCTGATAAACGCCCTCTGCACGCGCTGAGTCCCCTTTGAAACGCACCTGTGAAAACTCGGTTTCGGCGGCACCCGGTGCAATCTGGCTCACGCGGATCCCTGCATCCATCAGGTCTATACGCATGGCTTTGCTCAGGGCATCCACCGCAAATTTGGTAGCGCAGTACACATTGCCTGCCGGGTACACCTCCCTGCCGGCGATGGACCCGATGTTGATGATGTGCCCGGTGCCCGCCTGAACCATCCACCGTGAAACGATCGCCGTGATGTACAGGAGCCCTTTGATGTTCGTATCGATCATCGTGTCCCAGTCGGAAATACTCCCTTCCTGGATCCTGTCGAGTCCCAGGGCCAGCCCTGCGTTGTTCACCAGCAGGCCGGGTTGTTTCCAATCCGTGGGGAGGCTTTTCAATGCCGCTTCGGTGGCTTGGCGGTCGGTAATGTCAAAGGACAGCGGCCTCACGGAGGGGCTGCCGGCAGCGATCAGTTCCGGCACCAGGGCAGCGAGCCTGTCGCCGCGCCGTCCGCAAACCACCAGCCGGTATCCGCCGGAAGCAAACCTGCGGGCAATGGCTTCTCCGATGCCTGCGGTGGCGCCTGTGATGATGGCAATGGGGGAGTGGGGGACATTCATTTCTTATGGTGTTTTTCGATCCAGAGGCGTGCATTTACGAAGGCTTCGATCCAGGGTGATACCTCGTCGGCAGCGTTACCGTTGTACCATGCCCAGTTCCAGGGGTGAACAGATCGTTCCAGGTGAGGCATCATGGCCAGATGCCTGCCGTCGGCGCTGCAGATGGCCGCAGCGTCGTAGTCGGAGCCGTTGGGATTGCCCGGGTAGGCATGGTAGGTATACCGGGCCGGGATATGGTATTCATTTTCAGGCAACGGCAGTTCAAACCGCCCTTCTCCGTGTGCCACCCAGATGCCCAATCGGCTTCCTGCCAGTGATCCCAGCATGACACTATGATTTTGTTCTATATCGATGGTGAGGAACGCCGATTCGAATTTCCCAGAACGGTTATGGTGCATCACAGGTGGCCTGGGATGATCGGGGTAAAGCAGCCCCAGGGCCACCATCAGCTGGCAGCCGTTGCACACCCCCAGGCTCAGGGTGTCGGGCCGGGTATAAAATCTGTCGAGTGCCTCCTTTGCCGCGGGATTGAAGAGGAAAGCCCCTGTCCATCCCCTGGCAGAACCCAGCACATCAGAGTTCGAAAACCCTCCCACAAAAACAATAAACTGCAGATCTTCAAGGGTCTCCCGCCCCGACATCAGGTCGGTCATGTGGATGTCCCGCACATCAAATCCGGCCAGGTACATTGACCATGCCATTTCACGGTCCCCGTTTACCCCTTTTTCACGGATGATTCCGGCCCGGATTCCGGTGGGGGTTTCCCGCAACGGATCGATGCCGAAGGAGGCGAAGGAGCCTTTGAAATGCTTCGGAAACCGATACTGGAGAGGCTGGGATGCGAAGTTTCTGTAACGCTCATCTGCCCACTGTTCACCACTTTGCTTCTTGTCGAGCAGCCATGAACTTTTGAACCAGAGGTTCCGCATCCTCTCTACGGAAAGGGACAGCTCGCCGCCTTCATATCTGAGGGCAGCAATACCGTCAGTGGTCACTTTTCCAAGTACGTGGTACCGGAGTCCGGAAGCCAGCAGCAGGGATTCAGCTCTGTCAGTGTCACGGACCTGTATCACCACACCGGGTTGTTCCGAAAAAAGTACATGGTTGGGCATCAAGCCTTCAGGCACTGTTAAATCTGCACAAAATCCTGTCTTACAGGTCGGGAAGGCCATCTCCAGCAGGGTGGTGATGAGACCTCCTGCCGAAATGTCGTGGCCGGCCAGGATGAGTCCCTCCCGGATCATGGCCTGCACAAGACCGAACCCTTTTTTCAGTGTTTCCGGTGTCACATCCGGAGTGTCAGAACCCAGTTCCTGCATCACCTGGCTGTAAGCGCTGCCACCCAGTGCCAGGTTATTCACCGAGAAATCGATATGGATCAGAAGGCTCTCCGGTACAGGTTTCAGGTCGGGGGTAATACAATGTGTGATATCGTCCACTTCCGCTACGCTGCTTATGATCACCGTTCCGGGTCCGATTACCTTGCTGCCATCGGGGTATTTCTGGGTCATCGAAAGGGAGTCTTTGCCCGTAGGAATATTGATACCCAGGGCCACGCAGAAATCGCTGACGGCTTCCACGGCCTCGTACAACCGTGCATCTTCACCTGGGTTGCGGCATGGCCACATCCAGTTGGCGCTCAGCGAAACACCGGCCAATCCGTGGGTCAGGGGTGCCCATACCAGGTTGGTGAGGGCCTCCGCCACAGCCAGCCGCGATCCGGCTGCCGGGTCAATCAGGGCCGCAGCCGGTGCATGCCCGATAGAGGTGGCAATTCCTGCCTTTCCCGTGTAATCCAGCGCCACCACCGCCAGGTTGTTCAGTGGGAGCTGCAGTTCCCCGGTACATTGTTGCAGGGCAACACGCCCGGTTACCGAACGGTCGACCTTGTTGGTAAGCCAGTCCTTGCAGGCCACCGACTCAAGCTGCAGCACTGCCTCAAGTGCCTGCTGTAACTCAGGCATTACCGGCACAGACTCTCTGTCACGGGGCAGGGTAGTGTCTTCAAGCACGGTGCGGGGAGGTTTTCCGAACAGGTCGGCCAGCTCCAGGTCAATAGGGGTAGTTTCTGTGCCGGGGCCGGAGAAAAGGAGACGATGGTTCCCCGTAACGCGTCCAACCACGTACATGGGTGCCCTTTCCCTTTCTGCCACCTGCTGCAGCAGCCGGAGGTCACCGGGGTGTATGATCAGTCCCATCCGCTCCTGCGATTCGTTTCCGATGATCTCCCGGGCGGAGAGGGTAGGGTCGCCCACCGGCAGTTTCGTGATGTCAATTTCGCCGCCGGTGGCTTCCACCAGCTCCGAAAGGGAGTTGAGGTGCCCTCCGGCGCCGTGGTCGTGGATGGCCACCACAGGATTCACTCCGGCCTCCACCATGGCACGGATGGCGTTGGCCACCCGTTTCTGCATCTCGGGGTTGCTCCTCTGTACGGCATTCAGTTCAATGCTGTTGCTGAACTCTCCGGTAGCCACCGAGGATACCGCTCCGCCCCCCATCCCGATCCGGTAGTTATCGCCTCCGAGCACCACAATCAGGTCCCCGGGAACAGGAACATCCTTTTCGGCATCTTTCAGGTATCCGTAGCCGACACCGCCGGCCAGCATGATCACCTTGTCGTATCCGTATAATTCCGTATCATCCTGGTATTCAAAGGTCAGCAGACTGCCACAAATCAGGGGTTGACCGAATTTATTGCCAAAATCACTGGCACCGTTGGAGGCCTTGATAAGGATCTCCTGCGGGGTCTGATAGAGCCAGGGCCTGGCAGTGAGTTTGTCTGACTCCCAGTTCCGTCCCTCTTCGGAACGGGGATAGGAGGTCATATACACCGCTGTTCCGGCGATAGGAAGGCTCCCTTTGCCGCCGGCGAGGCGGTCGCGGATCTCTCCTCCCGTTCCTGTGGCGGCTCCGTTAAAAGGTTCCACCGTAGTCGGGAAATTGTGCGTTTCTGCCTTGAGGGAAATCACCGATTCACGGTCGGACAGCCGGAAAAATGCAGGTACATCCTGACGCTCAGGAGCAAATTCGCGGATGGAAGGTCCGGCAATAAAGGCCACATTGTCTTTGTAGGCTGAAACCACCCTGTTGCGGTTCTCCCGTGTGGTGCGTTTTATATGATCAAACAAAGACCATGGTTTCTCCTCTCCGTCGATCACAAAAGTGCCGTTGAAGATCTTATGCCTGCAGTGCTCGGAATTTACCTGCGAAAATCCGAATACCTCACTGTCGGTAAGTTTCCGACCGATCCTGTGGCTGAGGCCGGTAAGATATTCCACCTCCTCTGTACTCAGTGCCAGCCCCTCCTGCCGGTTGTATCCGGCGATGTCATCGATATACCGCACAGGCTCAGGGATATGATCCACCGTGAATACATTCCGGTCAATCCCCTGATACCGTTGCTGAAGCATCTTGTCGAAGGGTACACCCGGCTTCTCCTTCCGGAACTCCTCGATCCGGAAGATCCCTGCAATGCCCATGTTCTGGGTAATCTCCACGGCATTGGTGCTCCAGGGTGTAACCATCTCCTTTCTCGGTCCGATGAAACTGCCCTGTGGTTCTTCCGGGATTTCTCCGCACCCCAGCAGCCAGGTAAGCCGCTCAACAGCGGTATCTTCCAGGGGATGATGATGGCCAACCACATAGATCCAATCCTCTTTGTATCCGAAGTAACTTATCATGGGGTGCAGAGTTTTATTGGGCAAAGATAGGAATACTGCCTGAAAAGGCATCAGTAACAGAGAGCCCCCGGGGAGATGAATTTTTTTTTTTGATTTGCTTGTTGATTTGATTTTACCTGTAATTTGGCACCCTGAAAAAGGATATAGAAAAGCGGAGATCAAGAACAGACAATAAAACCAAACGGATTAAAACGACTTAACGGAATGGAAAGAGATCAAGAACTGGTTGTTTTCGGCAACTACACCAATCCATTGTTGGCCCAGTTCCACAAATCGCTGCTGGAAGAAAACGGAATTCCCTGTATGATCCGGGATTTGGGGTTTAACTTCCCGACCGCGTTTTTTTCAGAGAAAACGGCCGGTATCAAGCTGCTTGTCAGAAATGGTGATATGCACAATGCGCTCAGCCTGATGTCTGATGATGAGGATGATATGGATTATGACGATTTCGAAGATGACGATCTCGGACTGGATGAGGACTTTGGAGCAGATCTGGATGAAGATCTTGAAATCGATTTCGATGATGATGATGATGATGACGATTTCGATGAGGAAGACCTTCGGTATGATGACAAGGACCTCTCGGAAGGTTTCGATATCGACGAGGATATGGAGGACTTCGACGATGATTCGCTGTTCAGTGAAGATGAAATGGAAGACGACTTCAGCTTCGACGACGAAGAGGAAGAGGAGTTATAGTCCCGGTTGAATCGTGTGGTCAGCTAATTCCCGAAACTGTAGGACAATCCTATTGCCAGCACTTCCTTGAACTGGGTCTTCGGCCCGATGGTTCCGTCTTTACCGGTGATGTTGATATCGTCATCATACAACAGATTCATGGTAAGGCTGGTAACCAGGAATTTATTCACCTTCATCATCAGGATCATCTCCAGGCTCACGTCAATGTTCTGGGGTTTCTCGAGGTAGTTGGAGAACAAATCGAGCTTGGTTCCAAGGTTCACGTTGGTAAAAATCTCCCGCTTCCAGGCAATTTTTGCGAACCCTCCGAATTCCATTCTGAAGGTTTTTCCGGGATCCACCCCGAAGGCACCGGCATCTGACAGGGTGTCGTCCATCACAAACGTTGACTTACCGGTAAAAGGGGAGATAAGACAATAGAAATTATCATCCTTCGACTTGTATTCCATCCCCAGGGATCCGAGCAGGTACCCCGGGGCCATGAAGTCGGAGATACGGATTTTACTGCCATCTTTTTCGTACTGGTAACCGACGTCCATCTGGGTTTTGAAATTGAGCATCCCGCTGTAATACCAGCGGTTGATAGCCACGTATCCGAATTTGCTCATAAAATCAATCTTGTCATCCGATTTTCTGATGCCCAGTTCACCCTGTTTGATGACCCCGTACCCCAGATCGAGGGTGTTGGCCCAGTTTGCCTTTCCTTTATTGTAGGTCCCGAATAATTGTACAAGACCTGCCAGTGAATAGGAGTTTTCGCCCCCTGCAGCCCAGTTCGAAAAGCTCACCTGGCTGAAGTTTATAGCTGATCTGCCCCCATATTTCCAGGGCCCGGGGACCGTATCGGGATTTGCCGTTTCCTGGGAGAAGGAGATGCCACTGAACGCAATGAACAGTGCTACAAGCACTGATTGCCGAAAAATGTGTTTATTTGTAAACATATTGTTATAGTTTGATGTTATAGTGCAAATATAAACCAAACTAAACCAAAAAGCTTATGAACGGATGGATGATTTACCTTGTTCCGCTGATAGGTGTATTTGCACTGGTATTTACGGCGGCCCGGTCTTCCTGGATCAGCAAACAGGATGCAGGGAACGAAAAAATGCGCAAAATTGCCGGATTCATATCCGATGGAGCCATGGCTTTTATCAAGGCCGAGTACAGGATTCTGGCCATATTTGTGGTTTTTATCACCCTGGTGCTGGTATTTGTGGCTGATCCTGAGACCTCATCTCCACTGGTGGCCCTCTCCTTTGTGCTAGGGTCCGCCAGCTCAGCACTCGCCGGTTTTATAGGATTGCGCATTGCAACCAGAGCCAATGTGCGAACTGCCAATGCTGCCCGCTTCAGCCTCAACCGTGCCCTCAAGGTTGCCTTCACCGGAGGCAGTGTAATGGGAATGGCCGTAGTAGGTTTGGGAATGCTGGGCCTTGGGGCACTGTTTATCCTCTATGCAGAGATTTTTGGAACAGACACACCCGACCTGGTAGGCCGGATTCTTTCCGTGATCACAGGATTTTCCTTCGGAGCCAGCACCATCGCCCTTTTCTCCAGGGTGGGTGGAGGAATCTTCACCAAAGCTGCCGATGTGGGAGCCGACCTGGTAGGTAAAGTCGAATCGGGAATCCCTGAGGATCATCCGCTCAATCCGGCCACCGTTGCCGATAATGTGGGAGATAATGTGGGGGATGTTGCCGGGATGGGAGCCGACCTTTTTGAATCGTATGTAAGTTCCATCGTGGCTGCCATGGTCCTGGGGGTCTCTATGATGCTTGCCGCAGGCAACGATGCCTTCGGTGGCCTTTCCCCGGTGATTCTGCCCATGTTTCTGGCTGCTGCCGGTATCCTCTCTTCAATTATTGGTACTTTCTTCGTACGGGTGAAAGAGGGTGGCAATCCCGCTGCTGCGCTCAATATTGGTCAGCTTATCTCTGCCGTGGTTATGGTGGTGCTCTCCTGGTTTCTGATTACCTGGATGCTTCCTTCCGAAATAGTGTTCAATGACCTTCTGTACGGAGGGATTGAAAGAACCATCACCTCCTTCAACGTTTTCCTCTCTACCATTATCGGCCTGGTAGCCGGACTCATTATAGGCTACTCCACCGAATATTTTACCGGCCTCAATTTTCTGCCGGTCCGTATCATTGCCAAACAGTCCACCTCCGGCAGTGCTACCAACATCATCTCAGGCCTTGGTATTGGCATGCTTTCCACCATTATTCCCATTGTTACCATCGCCGCCTCCATCATGATCGTTTTCGACCTCAGCGGCCTCTACGGAATTGCCCTTGCGGCTGTGGGGATGCTGTCGAATCTTGGCATCCAGTTGTCTGTTGATGCGTATGGCCCGATCTCTGACAATGCCGGCGGAATTGCCGAAATGTCGGAACTCCCCTCTGAAGTCCGTGAAAAAACCGATAAACTCGACGCGGTCGGCAATACTACGGCTGCCATCGGAAAAGGCTTTGCCATTGGCTCTGCCGCCCTGACTGCCCTGGCCCTGTTTGGCGCTTACATGACCGCCGCCAAGATCACAGAAATTGATGTTTCACAGGCGGTGGTGATCTCAACCCTGTTTGTCGGGGCATTGCTTCCGTATGTGTTTTCTGCCCTCACCATCAAGGCCGTAAGCGATGCAGCCCTCAGGATGATCGAAGAAGTTCGCCGCCAGTTTAATACGATTGAGCCCCTGAAAAAGGCCCTTGCCGTGATGAAGAAGAATGATCAGAAGCCTATGAAGGACTGGTCTCCTGAAGACCTGCAGGTGATGAATGAGGCCGATGGCTCACCCGAATACGGTAAATGTGTTACGATCTCCACCCAGGCCGCCCTGAAACGGATGATTCTGCCCGGGGTGCTGGCTGTCGCCTTCCCCGTGATTACGGGTCTGTGGCTTGGGGCAGAAGCGCTGGGAGGCCTCCTGGTGGGTGTTACGGTTTCAGGGGTTTTGCTGGCCATTTTCCAGTCAAACGCCGGTGGGTCATGGGACAACGCCAAAAAACTGATCGAAAGTGGATTTACACACAAGGGTGTGACCTATAAAAAGGGTTCAGAGGCCCATAAGGCAGCTGTGGTGGGTGATACGGTGGGAGATCCCCTCAAGGACACCTCCGGCCCCTCGCTCAATATCCTGCTCAAACTGGTGTCGATTGTTGCCCTCGTTCTCGCCGCTACTGCATTCTAATCCTTTACCATATCAATGAAAAAAAGTATGTTCAATCCCTGGCACACCATTTCAAGCGGCAAAAATGCCCCCCGCGTCGTTACGGGCATTGTGGAAATTCCTACAGGCGCCAAAGGCAAGTATGAACTCGACAAGGAAAGCGGGTTGCTGCGGCTCGACCGGGTGCTGTTCTCCTCTGTCCGGTATCCGGGTAACTACGGGTTCATTCCCAGAACGTTCTGCGATGACGGAGATCCGCTGGATATTTTGATTCTGTCCCAGATTGATTTTCCGCCGCTTTGTATTGTTGAAGCCACCGTGATTGGGGTGATGCGGATGATCGATAACGGGGAGGCTGACGATAAAATCATTGCAGTGGCAAAAGACGATGTGTCGGTGAACCACATGACCGATATCGAACAACTGCCACCCCATACCACCCGGGAGATCCAGCGCTTCTTCGAAGACTATACAAAGCTGGAACAGAAGGAGGTACGGGTTGAACATTTCCTTGGCAGGGAAGATGCCTACAACATCATCACCGAAAGCATCATCCTGTACCAGAAAACTTTCGGTGCATGATCCTGTTTTCCTGAATTGCGGTGCCGGGTACCGGTAACCGCAATTCGGTATTGTACATTTTCGCATTATGGAATCCTCTATATTTGTAGGGGAGATTCTGTGAGGTTAAACAGAATGGTGTCCATGATGACGAAACACTTCAGGTGCATCCTTGTATTGCTGTTCATCCTTGTGCTTTTCCGGCCAGTGGGACTGAATGCACAGTATTTTATCAACTTTGCGGTAACCCAGCCAGCTGTTTTACAAGCCGATGCGGGGCCCGACCACGGTATCAACCCAGGAACGCAGGTTACACTCGGTGGTCCCCAGTCTGCCAACGGAGGAACCTCCCCGTACACCTACCTGTGGGTCCCTGCATCCGGATTGAACGATCCCCTTGCAGCAAATCCTGTCTTCGTGGCCGATTCGTCACGTATCTTTTCTCTTACGGTTACTGATCAGAACCTCTGTACTGCCGTCGATACAGCGTATGTAACGGTTGGCACAGGTTGTCAGGAGGATGGTTCCAATGCTGTTCCCTGGGTCATCTCACCAAATCCTGTGTCTCATGGCCGGCTGGTCATCCGCTGGCCGGGTCTTGCAGGAAACACCGGCATCCATCTGTACAGCACCGATGGCAGGCTTATGTTGCAAGCTGCCCTCAATGCATCCGAAACCACCATCGACCTAAACGGGCATGGCATCACACCGGGTTTATACATGCTGGTGGCAGATACCTCCCCGGTCTACAGGACAAAACTGCTGGTACTATGAAAAAGGCAGCAGTCATTCTGGCCTTTCTGGCTATGGTGCCGGTGCTGGTGTCAGCCCAGGTGCACATTGTATATACAGGCGATTCAGTAGTGCTCGTCACCGCAGGGGTAACACATGGTTCCGTGCAGTGGCAGTCATCAGGCGATCAGATCAACTGGGCGGATGAGCCCGGATGGACCTTTGACTCAGTAAGCTTTCCACCCCCTGACTCCCTGACCTGGTACCGCGCAAAAATCCTGTCAGGCACCTGTCAGCCCGTCTATTCGCCGGCACAGGCCGTCAGGAAATTTGTGTGCGGCGATACCATCACCGATTACCGCGACGGCCGGCAGTATCCAACCGTACTCATTGGCAGCCAGTGCTGGATGGGGAAGAATATGAATGTGGGCGTGATGGTCCCGGGCGCACAAACCATGACCAACGATTCCGTCATCGAGAAATATTGCTTCGACAACGATACAAACAACTGCAATATCCATGGTGCGCTCTATCAATGGGATGAGCTCATGGACTACAGCAATGCGCCCGCATCCCAGGGAATCTGTCCCAAAGGATGGCACGTTCCCACCGACCAGTCGTTGTTGAGCCTCGAGATATTTTTGGGCATGGATCCGGGAGTTGCCAATCTGATGAATACCTGGCGCGGAACAGACGAAGGGACAAAACTGAAGCAGGGGGGAACCTCAGGGTTCAATGCCAACCTTACCGGTGTTCGGTACGATGGCGGATATTTCTACAACAACGGTACCTTTGAATACCTGTATACCTCAAATACCTACAGTTTCAACACGCTGCTGGCCCTTCGCCGCTGCCTCAGCGACCCCGACCCGAAAGTGGGGCGCTACAACAATACCACCAAAACCAACGGGGGATCGCTGAGGTGTTTGAAAAACGCACCTTAAATTGTTAATGGTTAGTTGTTAATTATTAATTATGAGTTAGGAGTTATGAGTTGGAAGTCTGGAGATAGAAATTATAGGTTGCGTATAAACCCCGCTTGCGGGGTGATATAATTATAGCTTAAACCCCGCTTGCGGGGTGATATTATTATAGCTGAGGAGGTTGAGGGAGTTTAGGAAGTTGAGTTTAAACCCCGCTTGCGGGGTGATATTATTATAGCACAGGAGGTTGGATGTTTATACTCCCCCTCTCCTTCAGGAGAGGGGGTTGGGGGGTGAGGTGATGCAACAGGGGACAGTTAGAGTTTGAGCAAGATCTGATGGAGTTTTTCCGAAATCCTAGATGATAAAGAGAATCTAAAAGACCTTTTACAGATAAACCTGATGGCAATGCATTTGAGATTATTGATATTCATCCTTACAATTCTGATGTTTTCAGGGAGTGGATTATCTCAGGAATGCGATTCCACTTATATGGTAAGAACAAATGAACTTATTGACAGTATCATACAGTTTGAACTTGAAGGCAGAGTTTTCGATACACATGTAGTTTGGATGGACAAAGATTATCGCAGTCAGCACATACGTTATCAACAGCTATCTGAGGAGTATAATGCTTGTTTAAAGAAGATTGATCTGGACAAATATCCAACCTTTTTTACGATTTATTATGCCTCAATCATGGCCAATAATCTGGATGTCCAGGAATTGGAAAGATTATTAATCCTTAATATCCATAATAATGAGCCGGTTTTTGCTCAGCATTTCTACCCCATGTCAAGACCGTTCAATAGCTTTTTAGTTTTATTGTACTACACTACCTATGAGCACTGCACTATTGTTTTTAATAAGGAATTTGTCCGGAAAACATACATAGATAGTGTGATCTTAAATGATAATAGTTTATCAGATACGGTACGTGATGTTATGCTCAGATGCTATGTGCCCCAACTATCAGACCGGAACCGATTATTGGAAATTGTTAAAAATGAGGGCTTTATTGCTTCAAATGCAATGCTGGCTCTTACAAGACTCAATATAGGTACAGATATTCAACTTATTAATGATTGGATAATAAGTAACAACCACCAGGCCGACGGTTTATGGATGGCAATGATGTGCCCGAATCCTGATTACTTTGAGAACGTTTGTAAAAGTTTAGAGATCATTGATGCATGGAATATTGGCGATGATACTGACTTATCCTATTTTTTAAAAATATATGCATATCTTACAAAGTTAGGGTCTGAGGAATCTTTTCTGGTCATGGAAAAATACCTTAATAAACGTCCCGGGGTATCGAGGGATAAACGAAAACGGCATAGATTGGCAATTACTATTGCATTGGAGAATTTCCCCGGAGAACGAAATGAACTCCTTAAAAAGAAGTATAAGCTCAAGTATCGTCCATGGATGGAAATGTACGAATGGGAGTACTATAGGAACTGTAGGATATAGTATTTGACTAATTTTGTGATGAAAACAAACACACTATACATGAAGCAACTTATAGGAATCATGGTCATCTTTACCGGAATATCGGTAGCCGCTTTCTGGGGCTGCAGGAAGGATGAACCTGAGCCGGTGAAGGATTCTGAACTGATTTCATTTTCGGGCCTCACTGCCGACAACGACTCCCTGTATATCGGGCAGATTGCCCGAATCAAGGCAGTATACGAGGGGAAAGGGGTTACCTTTGCCTGGGATGCCTCTGCGGGAGATATCCTCGGCAAAGGGGATTCGGTGCAATACCTTGCTTCATTTTGCACCATTGGCCAGAATACCATCACCTGCACAGCCTCTGCAGAGAATGTATCCATCACCCGTTCAATTCTGATACATGTCGAATAGATTACTGATATCAATCCTGTTGCCTGTAACTTTTCTGTTTGCCACAGGAAACGCAGAAGCCCAGTGCTTTGCCTCCTCCGGCAACCCTGTAGGAGGTTCCGGCAACCTGGGGGTTATGGAGAAAAAAGGCCTCAGAGTGATGACCACCTACCGTTACCATCTCGCCTCCCGCTATTTTTCGGGCGACGAGCTTTACCATGAGGACAACAGAACCCTCAGCAGCGCCAACTACAATTTTCAGGGACTGCTTCTTGGGTATGGCCTTACGAAACGGCTGAGCCTTGAAGCCGAGGGGGGATATTATTACAACAAAACCCAACGGTACCGACTGTCTCAACTATCACTCAGGGGTTATGGACTTTCCACGGCTTTGGTGAGCATAAAATATGCTCTCTATCAGAATAAGGATCAGCGATTTGAGTTCACCGGCGCTGCCGGGGTTAATATTCCGTTTTCAAGAACCCTGATGAGTGTTGACGGCGTAACCCTGCCGGTGGATCTCCAGCCCTCAACATCCTCCTTCGGGATCACCCTGCAGACCTATCTGATCAAAGAGAACTCCTTCAGGGCCTTACGGTTTTTCTGGGTGAACCGCTACGAAAGAAATTTCGAAAACCCTCAGGGCTATGTGTTTGGAAGTATTTTTAATTCTGCCGCCTTTATCACCCGCCATTTTGTTTTCGGACAGGGTGCACTGAAAGACTGGACACTGATCCTGCAGGCAAGGTATCAGTCGAAGAATCAGAATATCCGAAACGATAATATTGTAGACGCATCCGGTGGCCGTATGTTCGTGGTTTCTCCCCAGATAAACCTGAGTATCAATGAAACCTGGAATATATCGCTGATGTACGAAAAGCCGCTGTACCAGTATTACCACGGGGTGCAGCTGGGTGCTGATTATGCAGTGGTGGTGAACCTGTCGAGAGACCTTTCTCTTCAAAAAAAATAACACGGACATGAAACTGATCTCTTTTCTGCCAAAGGTGTTGCTGGGGTTGTTGATGTGCATGTCACCGGAAGGACAAACCAAAAATCTCTCAGATCCCCGGATTGTGTTCGAAAGCCAGCTGTATGATTATGGAACCGTCAAAAAGAACAGCGACGGTACCTGCTGGTTTGTATTTTCCAACACCGGTGATGCTCCACTGGTGATCACCGGGGTAAAGGCATCCTGCGGATGTACAGTGCCCGATTATCCCAAAGCGCCTGTGCTTCCCGGCCAGCAGGGAAAGATCAGGGTAGTGTACAATACAAAGAAAACAGGCTTGTTCAATAAAACGGTTGTTGTTACCTGTAACGACCCGAAATCTCCGACGGTTACCCTGACCATCAAAGGAACTGTAGTAAAATAGGAAGACCGGCATTGTGCCGGTCTTCTGTTTTGGTCGGAGTGGCAGGACTTGAACCTGCGACCCCTTGCACCCCATGCAAGTACGCTACCAACTGCGCTACACCCCGATCCGGATTGCTGGAATCCGGTTGCAAAGATACAACCTTTTTCCGTAGATCCGCAATTTTTATCAGAAAAGGTTCTATTTGTCCTTTACCTCTTCGAAGTCCACATCGGTTACATCATCGCTGCCACCTGAAGGACCCTGCTGTTGCTGCCCGCCTGGCTGCTCTCCGCCTGGCTGTGCTCCGGGTTGTTCCTGCTGCGATGCATTGTACATATCCTGGCTTGCGGCCTGCCATGCGTTGTTCAGTTCCTGCATGGCCTGATCAATGCCGGCAAGGTTTTTCGATTTGTGGGCTTCACGGAGCTTCTCCAGCGACGATTCTATCACACTCCGCTTGTCGGCCGGAACTTTATCTCCATACTCCTTCAGTTGCTTTTCCGTGTTGAAAATGAGGGAGTCGGCTGTGTTGAGCTTGTCGACCTCTTCGCGCTGCTTACGGTCTGCTTCAGCGTTGGCCTCCGCTTCAGCTTTCATACGCTTGATTTCGTCATCACTGAGTCCTGAAGAAGCTTCGATGCGGATACTCTGGGTCTTGCCGGTTCCTTTGTCTTTGGCTGAAACATGAAGAATACCGTTGGAGTCAATATCGAAGGTCACTTCAATCTGCGGAATGCCACGCGGGGCAGGCGGGATACCATCGAGATGGAATCTGCCGATGCTCTTGTTCTGGTTGGCCATCGGCCTTTCACCCTGCAGGATGTGGATTTCCACCGAAGATTGACTGTCAGCGGCGGTAGTAAAGGTTTCGTTCTTCTTGGTGGGGATGGTAGTGTTAGATTCGATGAGGCGGGTCATTACACCACCCAGCGTCTCAATGCCCAGAGAAAGGGGCGTTACATCAAGCAGCAATACATCCTTCACCTCACCGGTAAGTACACCTCCCTGGATGGCAGCGCCTACGGCAACCACTTCGTCAGGATTTACACCCTTTGAAGGTTTTTTGCCAAAGAACTGCTCCACCACATCCTGGATGGCTGGAATGCGGGTGGATCCACCCACCAGGATCACTTCATCAATCTGGGATGCGTTCAGGTTTGCATCAGCCAGGGCCTTGCGGCAGGGTTCAATCGTTGCCTTTACAAGATCATCCACCAACTGCTCAAACTTTGCTTTGCTGAGGGTGCGTACCAGGTGCTTCGGAATGCCATCCACCGGCATGATATAGGGCAGGTTGATCTCTGTGGAGGAGGAGCTTGAAAGCTCGATCTTTGCCTTTTCGGCAGCTTCTTTCAACCGTTGCAGCGCCATCGGATCTTTCCGCAGGTCAATTCCTTCATCGGTTTTAAACTCGTCGGCCAGCCAGTTGATGATCCGCTCGTCAAAGTCATCACCGCCAAGATGGGTATCTCCGTTGGTCGATTTCACTTCAAATACCCCGTCGCCCAGTTCAAGGATCGAAATATCGAAAGTGCCACCCCCCAGGTCGTACACCGCAATCTTCATATCCTTGTTCTTCTTGTCGAGGCCGTATGCAAGAGAGGCAGCCGTAGGCTCATTGATGATACGCCGCACCTTGAGTCCGGCAATTTCTCCGGCCTCCTTGGTGGCCTGGCGCTGGGAGTCGCTGAAATAGGCCGGTACCGTGATAACGGCTTCGGTAACTTCCTGCCCCAGATAATCTTCGGCGGTTTTTTTCATTTTCTGCAGCACCATCGCAGATATCTCCTGCGGGGTGTACAAACGGTCTTCAATCTTTACACGGGGTGTATTGTTATCGCCACGCTCCACCTTGTAGGGTACACGGCTGATCTCCTTCTGGACGCGGTCGAATGTTTCCCCCATAAACCGTTTGATCGAATACACGGTTCTGGTAGGATTGGTGATAGCCTGCCGCTTGGCAGGGTCTCCCACCTTCCGTTCACCGTTGTCGGTGAAAGCCACTATCGATGGGGTGGTTCTTTTTCCTTCACTATTGGGGATTACTACCGGCTCATTGCCTTCCATCACGGATACGCATGAGTTGGTGGTTCCCAGGTCAATGCCTATAATCTTTCCCATGGTCTGTTAAATATTTGGTTTGATAAATCATTTTTGTCCGGCGCAGGTGCAGTCAACCATTATGCCATCAGAAAATAAATGACAAAAAGTCAGACTTGCCGGGAATTCAGCATCAACGGGTGTCAGAAATCTGCAGGATCAGGAAAATCAGGGGAACACAAATCCCAGGTTGTAGGTCTTGCTGCCGTTCACCAGTGAATCCATCGAAGGTACATTGAGTTCGACGGAGTGCACCTTTGAAGTACGGCTTGAGAGAAGCCCCCGGCCGTTGGTAACGTTGGTGAAGTCGGGCCGGTCGGTTACGATGGTGTTAATGGGTGTGGTGATGTCAATGTAGGTATTCAGCTCATCTCCGCCGGCATACGCCATAAAGTCAACCATTCCGGGTATACGTTTGACATCCGGATCCACTTTTACTTTAGCCTTGATGTTCGTGTAAAAGCTCGTCCCCGTAAACGACCAGGAGATCTTTTCGCTGCCATTACCTGTGATACTGGTAATCTTTTTATTTGGGAATACCCAGTCGACATACCGGTAGGTTGTATCACCGGAAGTCAGGTTCACTTCGGCAAAATTGAAACGTATCACCATCTGGTAAACCTTGCCATTTGCGGCTTCTGCAACTTCCGTCTGGATATCTGCATTGCTCGTAAACGAGAAGTACTTCAATCCGCCCCTTGGCTTCAGGATGCTAATGGGACCTACCAGGGCAGTTTCAGCATAGGCTGACATGCCGGTCTTGGTGTTTTCAATCCGCACCAGGTATTTGCACACAGGGTTCAGCGGTGCCTTTACCCTGTACAATTTCTGGTCGCCACTGTAAAAAGTGCCGGGTTGTTTGTCGTGAATCCACATGGTGTCGAACACCCAGGTCGCATTGTACCATCCCTGCGGATCAATCTCGGTCAGGCTCACCTTCAGTTCATCGCCATACTGGCTCGAATCGGGGTTCAGAGCCATTAGGGTAGCATCGCCATCCCCCAGAAAAGCCTTGGAAACCTTGATGATATGGATGGAATCTCCCGGATTGAGCAATCCGTATAGTACCGGTACTTCCTTCCAGTCGGAGGTAACATCCAGTTCGTTGTTGCAACGCCAGAATGCGGTGATCAGAAGGAAGAGTACAGTGGTTATCAGGAGCGTTTTTTTCATGAATTCAGGTACATTGTCTGTTGATCTGGGGGGCAAATGTAGCTAATTTTGCAGAAGCATGTATCGGTTAATCAGTTAACGGTATCAAAAAATTGGTGTACGTTTGTCGCCTCAAATAAAATCCAACAGCCATGTCCGCATCATTAAGCCGCTCGGTGACCAAGGTTACCACCCATGTCCTGCAGGAGATGAAACTGAAAGGGGAGAAGATCGCGATGCTTACATCGTACGATTATTCCATGGCCCGTATCATCGACAAGGCCGGAATCGATATCATCCTGGTGGGGGATTCTGCCTCCAATGTGATGGCTGGCCACGCCACCACCCTTCCGATCACCCTCGACCAGATGATCTACCATGCCTCCTCAGTAGTGCGGGGTGTTTCCCGCGCACTTGTGGTAGTCGATCTCCCTTTCGGGACCTACCAGGGCAACTCCAAAAAGGCGCTGCAGTCAGCCATCCGGATTATGAAGGAATCGGGTGCCGATGCCGTGAAGCTTGAGGGGGGGCGCGAAATCGCAGATTCGGTGGAAAGAATCCTCTCGGCCGGAATTCCGGTGATGGGTCACCTCGGGCTTACCCCGCAGTCGATCCACAAGTTTGGCACCTACGTGGTGCGCGCCACCCGTAAAGATGAAGCCGAACGGCTGATCACCGATGCCCATACCCTCGAAACCGCAGGATGCTTTGCCATAGTGCTGGAAAAAATTCCGGCCAAACTCGCCGGACAGGTAGCCTCGGAACTCAAAATCCCCCTCATTGGCATCGGCGCAGGCGCCGGAGTGGATGGTCAGGTGTTGGTAATCCACGATATGCTGGGCATCAACCAGGAGTTCTCGCCACGGTTCCTCCGAAGGTACCATAACCTATACGCCGAAATCACCGGCTCCGTGCAATCCTATATCAACGACATTAAAAACCTCGATTTTCCCAATGAACGCGAACAATATTAATGTGGAAATGTGAAAATGTGGAAATGTGAAAATGTGGAAATGTGAAAATCTAACTCCTAATTCCTAACTCCTAATTTCTAATTAACAGCTATGCTTACCCTCAAAGACATTTTATACGAAGACAATCATCTGATCATTGTGAACAAGAAGCCTTCGCAAATTGTGCAGGGGGATGAAACCGGTGATGAGACGCTGGGGGATATGGTAAAGGCCTATATAAAGCAGAAATATAAAAAGCCGGGGGATGTTTTTCTGGGGGTAACACATCGCCTCGACCGGCCGGTGAGCGGTGCAGTGATCTTTGCACGCACCAGCAAGGCACTTGCACGGATCAATGAGATGCTGAAAGAGCACTCGATCACGAAAATATACTGGGCAGTTGTAAAACAGCGGCCGGCTATGGAGGAGGGGAAACTGGTGCATTACCTGCGCAAGGATGAAGAGAAGAACCGCACCTATGCCAACGACAACCCCACCCGCGAGGGGAAAAGGGCTGAACTCGATTACCTGCTGCTAAACCAGAGCGATAATTACAGCCTGCTGGAGATTACCCTGCACACCGGCCGGCACCACCAGATCAGGTCACAGCTCTCCAAAATCGGATCCCCCATCAGAGGGGATGTGAAATATGGTTACGACCGTGCCAACCCCGATAAATCGATTCACCTCCACGCCCGCCGGCTGGAGTTCATTCACCCTGTAAGCAAACAACCCGTTTCAGTTACCGCACCGGTACCCGACGAAACCCTCTGGAAATACTTCGAGAACCTGGCAGGGTAAGGTGGTTCAGTGTTTGTTGTTTGTTGATAGTCAGGGTTTTATTTACCACTCAGGCACTGAAGGCACTAAGAAACACTTAGGGAGTTCCGACTTGGTTTATAAAATCAGTGCAAATCTTAATAAATCAGTGTTATCTGTGTTCTATTCTGGTATTCAGATTTTAAACCATATAAGACATATAAGAATATATAAGGTTTCATATAAGCTTCTATGCCTTTTATGCCTTCTTAAATGATCTTATATATTTAAAAATCAGCACATTTACACATTTACACATTTTCACATTTTCACATTTCTAAAATCCCCGGCAGCCACTGCAGCAGCACAAACCGCTCGCTGCCCGAAGGGGAGGTGCTGAAGTTTCGATAAACTGGCTGATAATTGCGGTAAATCACCCCGTAATAACGGTTGTAAACCTCCGGATCTTCCCTGAATTGCTTCCAGAGCTTTTGTCCCAATTCACCAACAGGTGGGTAATACTCCGACAGGAAGAACCACCCGCCCTCCAGTGCCGATTGCGACAGGCTATAAGGCGGAGATCCCGATCCTTTGCCATGATACCCAACCCGGTACCAGCCATTTTCGCCGTTGAGGTAGTTGGAAAAAAGCATTCTTACCGTGTCTGTATATACCACATGATAGAACTGATGTCCCAATGCTTCAAGGTATTGCGGGTAGGGGAGTGTTAAAGGAACGGTACCGGATGCCTGATGCATGGCGTTAAACACGAAGAAGAATCTGCGGGCATGGCTGATATCCCAGGCGGCATCGGGGGATCTCATCTCTTTCATTCCTTCAGGAGGATAGAGTGTGTCGGTATAGAGGGCATACCTGTGATCGGCGTAATCGCGGTACAGTTCGTTATCGAAGGCGAAACCCTGCAAGGTGTTGCCAGCCAGTGCAATAGGGCGCAGTTCAATTCGGCTCTGCACTATGGCCTCCGCCTCCCGCAGATATTCCCGGTAAGCTGCCAGGTCCCCGGCTGAAACCGGCACCCTCGCAGGGTCGATGGCATGGGCTGTCAGCACCTGCGCCAGTCCGGCCATGATCATCAGGTCGGAGTCGAAGATGGTTTTGCACACCACAGGCTTAAACCGGAATCCCCGATCCTGCTTCAACCTTAAAAACTCCCGGTGGTTATAGGTTCCTTTGGCACAACCCCACCCTGAAAGCCTGAACGAACGGGTCTCCATGATCCATCGTTTATAGTGATGCTCCAGCAGAATGGAGGGGAACACCTCCATCAGCGAATCAAGCTTCGGATACCGCCCCGCCGGCAGTGAAGCCCCGATGCGCAGCACCTGTGCCGCCAGAAACAGGAATTGGCTGCTGGATAAATGGTACTCCTCCCGTACTTGCAGGGTGGTGTCCTTCAGATTCAAGGTTTTAGGATACAACCACATGCGGTAAAATCTCCCCAGATCCACCGAGTCGGTTCCCCGGAAATTGTTGAGCGGATACCACCGGACCTCACGCAAAGTACCGGTGCCCGCCAGCACTACCCCCGCCATCGAGTCCACCAGCCCCCATGCCTGCTCCCGCTCCGCCCGCACAAGCAAAGGGTTCAGAAACGTCTGGATGTCGTAGATGGCGGTAAGCTGGTCTTTGGCAGCATGCCCGCACAGAAATCCGTATTCCCGGTGAAAGATCCCACAGGCCAGGTTCCAGGGAGTAGTGTCCTGTAATGTATTGGCATACAGGCATGAACGCGTGATGAAAAGGACAATGATGACAATGGTTGGCTTTTTCATGACGGTTTTTCAGGGTAGCACCAAAAATACATCATTGCGTTTGTTTAAATGTTAGTTTTGTTTCAACCAATATTTTTTGGTAATCATGATACCGGACAAGCCGAGGTACACCAATGAGGAAAGTTTGCTGATAGAGCTAAAATCCTTAATTGAAAAAGGGAAGCTTGAAACAATCAGTTACGCAAACAGCACCCTTACCTGCATATTCTGGTCGATTGGCAAAAGAATCAGGGCATTTATCAATGAGTCTGGCAACTTGGGCTATGGGAAAAAGGTAGTGGTAAATTTGTCAATCCAATTGACCGAAAGCTATGGAAGGAGTTTTGAAGAAAAAAATCTCCGCAGAATGATTCAGTTTTCGGAAATCTATCCTGATTTTGAAAATGTCGTTACACTGTCACGACAATTAAGCTGGTCACATTTTGTGGTTTTACTCCCAATAAAATCTGATCAGGAAAGGTCTTTTTATGCCAATCTTACCAGTACTGAACATTTAAGCGTTAGAAGCCTTCGGAAGATGATCGAGAAGAAAACTTTTCACCGGGCTGCTATTGCCGATATGCAATTACCGAAAAGCGAACCAAATATTCACGGACATTTCAAGGACCCCTATCTGCTTGATTTTCTCAAGGTGGATCAAGGTTTTCTGGAATCGGACCTTGAAAATGCTGTACTTGGTAAACTTGAGCATTTTATTCTTGAATTGGGAAAAGGATTTGCTTTTGTGGAAAGGCAGAAGCGGATGATTATTGATGGTGAGGATTATTATCTCGATCTGCTTTTTTACAACCGGAATTTAAGGAGGTTGGTTGCGATAGAACTAAAAATTGGCAAATTCAAGGCTAAGTATAAAGGGCAGATGGAATTGTACCTTAAATGGTTGAATAAATTTGAAAAAAGGCCAGAAGAGGAATCACCTTTAGGTCTGATTTTGTGCGCAGAGAAAAGCCGTGAGCAAATTGAGTTGCTGGAAATGCATAAAGATGGGATTTTAGTTGCTGAATATTGGACTGAGCTGCTTCCCCGAAAGGAATTGGAAATAAGAATTCAGCAGGCCTTTAGGGAGGCGAGTGACCACCTCTCAACGAACAGGCAATTGAAATGATCCAAAGTTTTTTTGCAAATAGAAAGTTATTGGGCGCCTTGATTATTTTGCCCTGGATTGCAAACGCACAATATTACGACGCCG
Source organism: Bacteroidota bacterium (assembly GCA_022709695.1). Lineage (GTDB taxonomy): Bacteria > Bacteroidota > Bacteroidia > Bacteroidales > SKPS01 > SKPS01. Next base: position 106,309 of record JAKLII010000006.1, on the reverse strand, counting down.
GCCATGAGCCGGGAAGCACCCCCTGGAAAATCGTGCGAACACCCTCCTTCCGGATGATCTTCCCCGATACCCTGGAAGAAACGGGTCGTTCCACAGTGGAAACCCTCGACCGTGCGATTCTTCAGCTTGATACCTTCTTTTCCCTCCCTCTGAAACCGCTGCCGGTGGTGCTCCATAACCAAAAGAGCATCTCCAATGCCTTTGCCGGCTGGGCTCCTTCACGGATGGAGTTTTACACCATCCCGCCCCCGGACGGGTATGCACACCTCTGGCCCGACCAGCTCTGCATCCACGAATCTACCCACTGGTACCAGTACAGCAGGATGTACAGGGGAGTCACCGGTTTTGGTGCGAAACTCTATGGCGAACATTTTCCGGCCCTGGTCATGGGGCTCTATATCCCATTCTGGGCCATCGAAGGGGAGGCGGTGTACTACGAAACCCTCCTCTCCGGTGCCGGCCGCGGCAGGGAAGCCTCCTTCGAACAACTGATGCGCACCCGCCTGGTCTCAGGCAAACGCTACAGCTACGACAAAGCTTACCTGGGTTCGTTCCGTACCCTCACCCCCGGTCATTATGAGCTCGGTTACCAGCTTGTGGCCTACGGAATCCATCAGTTTGGACCTTTGATGTGGGATTCCGTGTACCGGTATGTGGCACGCAATCCATACAATCCGTGGGCTTTTACCACTGCCATGAAGCGGATCACGGGCATGGGGAAGGCGAAATTCTACCGTGCCGCCATGCGCGATCTGAGCAAAACATGGGGAGCAGCCGATACCGCCATCCCCCCCGATACCCTCCCGGTGGTAATGCAAACCGGTAACCGGTGGAGCCGCTACCTGTATCCCATCCCCTTCAGGTTCGGGGAACTGGCTGCATTGAAAGTCTCTCAGGACGAAATCCCTGCGCTGGTGCAAATCTCCCGCGACGGTTCAGAAAAAGTGCTGTGTTATCCGGGGTACTCCTTTGGCGATGGCATCTCACGGTGCGACCGCAGGGTGTATTTCTCCGCACTTTCACGTCATCCCCGGTGGCCCAATGTGGAATATTCCGATATCTGGGTGTACGATGCCGAATACGACACACTGGCCAGAATTACCCGCAACCAACGCTTCTTCTCCCCGGTGGAGGATCCGGTGAATGGTGAATTATATGCCCTTCAATACCACCCCGACCACCGCTTCTCTCTGGTACGGATGAGCTTCTCGGCCGAAATTCTCTGCCGGAAATTTCTCCCCGCAGGCTGGGAGGCATCCCACGCCGCCTGGTGGGCCGGGGGTGACAAACTGGTACTGGTAGTGACCGGACCTGAAGGAAAAGCACTCTACTCCTGGAACGGGGAAGATGAGCTGATCCGGATGACCCCTTTTACCAGGGCCAATATTGCCCATCCACAGGGGTTTAAGGAAGGGATTATCTTCCAGGCTGCCTTTAGTGGAATTTCGCAGATCTTTCTGTTTTCACCCGATTCCGGAACGGTCCGCCAGATTACCGACAGCCGGTTCGGAGCCATGTACCCTTCGGTTGATCTCAATAATGAACTTTTGTATAGCCGTGTGCACCCTTTTGGGGTAGAGTTGTGCACCCTGACGCCCGAACATTTTCTGATGAAACCGGTGGAATGGCCCCCCATGGCCGTTGGTTTCGTAATGGCAGATGGGATGGATAAAACTCAGATAATCAGCAGGAATGAACCCTTTTCCAACAAGCCTCAGGATTACCCGGCCGAAAGGTACAAACCGGGGCGCGAACTGTTCCGCTTCCACTCCTGGTCGTTTCCTGTTTCGATAGACCCGGAAGCTGAAACGGTGAAGCCCGGTTTCAGCATCTTTTCGCAGAACACCCTCAGTACGGCATTTTTCAGGGGGGCACTGGATATGGAGCCTGCCGACCGGTCGGCCGATCTCAATATGTCGTTCACCTACAAGGGATTCTGGCCCTGGATTTCAGTGAAAGCCGGGAATCTGTGGCTTACAGTTCAGCATCCCGATACCTCTATCGGCCGGTTCGGTTACCGCAGCCCCTATGCCGATGTTACCTTCCGGCTGCCGCTCAACTTCCTGAAAAGGCACCGAAACCGCTCCCTGAACCTTGAAACCGGTTTCACCTACCTGGCATTCCGGCACTTGAGCAGCACCCCCGAAAACTTCATCCGGGGCGGATTGCTGTATAACCATTCCTCCCTGTCGTGGTATGCTTTGCGCCGCATGGCCGCAAAAGACCTGTACCCCAAATACGGGTGGGGCTTCTCGCTTCGTTCGGTAAGCACCTTTGCCGGTGATCTGGATGCCGGCACCGTAATGGGGGCACGCACCTTCTGGTACCTGCCCGGACCTTTCGCAAACCATGGGATCAGAATGGATCTGGGCATCCAGCGCCGTATTGATGGGAACGACCTGCGGTTCAACCGGGTGATTACCCTGCCCCGGGGGTATGCCTACCTCGACTCGGTGAACAATGCCTTTGCTGCTTCCTGCAATTACCGGTTGCCCCTGCTGTATCCCGACCTGAGTGTTCCTCCGGTATTCTATGTCAAACGCATCTCAGCCACCGCCTTCTTCGACCTGCTGGCTCCTGTGGACCAAAGCGCCCAAACTTTCTACAGCTATGGGGTGGAGCTGCTTGCCGATGTGCACCTGGTGCGCCATTTTGTCCCATTTCAGCTCGGGTGGGGCTTCGCAATCCGCAAGGATAAAACCCTCTGGCAGTATCCGCTTTTCGGAGTGAGTTTTTCGATATAGAAATGAAGCTTTATTGTAAGCGGAGGCTGCCCGGGCAGGTTCTCACAGAAAAATTACCCCGGGAATATCCGGACAATGGCAAATCCGGAAAAAATATATCTTTGTCCTGCCGATGGGTTCCGGATGGTGATCCTCCGGAGCGCCTAATTTGGCTTGCACCATAACCAAAAACCTTTTGTATGTACGAAAAACTATTGGCACTCGATTCCATACGGCTGAATTTCAGTCCGCAGGGGCTTATGATCATCAACATCACCCTTGCATTCATCATGTTTGGAGTTGCTCTGGAGATAAAAGTGGAACACTTCAGGCAGCTGCTCAGGAATCCAAAGCCTGTTCTGGTGGGTTTTACCGGCCAGTTTATTGGCCTTCCGGTGGTTACTTTTATCCTGGTGATGATTTTCCGAAATTATATTTCACCTGCCGTGGCCATGGGAATGATCCTGGTGGCAGCCTGTCCGGGAGGAAATATCTCCAACTTCATCTCCTCGGTAGCCAAAGCCAACGTGGCACTTTCGGTAACCCTTACCGCCATTGCCACCCTCAGTGCTATCGTCCTTACCCCCCTCAATTTTGCCATCTGGGGTGGCCTCTACAGCTCCACCTCCGACCTCCTCCAGCCCATTACCATCGACCCTGTCGAGATGTTCAAAACGGTGTTTATTCTGCTGGGGGTTCCCCTTACCCTCGGAATGCTGTTTGCCCACTATCTGCCCAAAATCACCGCAAAAATCGTCAAGCCCCTGAAAAACATCTCCATGGTGATTTTTATCGGAATGGTAGTGCTCGCTTTTACTAATAACTATGAATATTTTATCCGGTATATCGGGCTCATTTTCTTTATTGTGCTTGTGCACAACAGCGCCGCCCTGGGAACCGGATATGTGTTTGGCAGGGTCTTCAGGCTTCCGAAGGCTGATATCAGAACCACTACCATCGAAGTAGGAATCCAGAATTCAGGTCTCGGCCTGGTGCTCCTGTTCAATCCAAAGATTTTCCCGCCCGACCTGGCAGTGGGCGGTATGGCCTTCATCGCTGCCTGGTGGGGCATCTGGCATATCATCTCCGGCCTCGGACTGGCGAATATACTGGCAAGGATCCCGATAAAAAAATCAGCATGAGCCGTAAAAACATCGAAAAATTCTCGTGGAGCTATCACCTGCTGAAAATGTACGGCAGGATGATGCATTACCTCTATTACGGCAGGTTACGGGTAAGGGGTAAGGTGAATATCCCTGATAAAGAACCTATTATCTTTGCACCCAACCACCAGAATGCCCTCATGGATGCGCTGGCAGTGCTGTTTACCAACCAGCGCCAGATGGTGTTCCTGGCAAGGGCCGATATCTTCAAGCGGAAATTCTTCTCGGCCATCCTTACCTTTCTGAAGATCATGCCGGTATTCCGCATACGCGATGGCTACTCCGCCCTTCAGCAGAATACCGAGATCTTTGACAAAACCATCGACATCCTTAAAGCCGGACGCCCCCTGGTGATCCTGCCCGAAGGGAACCACGAGGGTACCCGCAGGCTGCGCCCGTTTAAAAAAGGAATTGCCCGCATAGCCTTCCAGGCGGAAGAGGCATGTGACTATAAGCTGGGACTGAATATTGTTCCCGTGGGACTCGACTATTCACGGTACGAGAAATCGGGTGCCGAACTGCTCGTGCAGTACGGAGAACCCATCACAGTGTCGGATTACTTCGAAAGCTACCACGAAAACCCGGCCAGGGGCGTGAATGAGCTGATTGCTGAGCTCCGCAAAAGAATCGGTGAGTTGATGATCGATATCCGTAATGAGGAGCATTACGAGATGATCGACATCCTGAGGCGTTGCTATGCATATACTATACTGAAAGACCGGCATTTCAAAGTAACACCCTGGAACCGGCATGCGGCTGAGATCGAAACCATCCGGCTGCTGGAAGAGTTCATTGCGCAAAATCCGGAGAGTGTAATTCTGCCGGAACTGAGTGAAACGGCAAGAGAATACCGTATCCTGCTGGGATACAACAAGCTGCAGTTCAGAAATCCTGAAGAGGGGAAGTGGCCGTGGTGGAAGATCATCGGACAGGGACTGTTGTTCATCCTCTGTTTCCCCCTGTTTCTGGCCGGATTCATCAACAACCTGCTTCCGGTGGGGCTGCCCAAATCCATCGTGGTAAGAATCAAAGATGTGCAGTTCCGTTCTTCTTTCAAATTCGGACTCTCCATCCTTACCTTTCCCGTTTTTTATGCCCTGCAAACCATCCTGTTTCATGTCCTTGCCCCATGGCCCGGAATCTGGACGCTGCTGTACGCCATTTCATTGCCCGTAACCGGATGGATTGCCGCGCGGTACCGCCTCCTTTTCCGACGATACCTGGCACGCCTGCGGTTCCGTTTTCTCAGATATACCTACCCCTCGCAATACCGTAACATCCTTCGCCTGCGCTCTGAAATCGACAGGATGATGATGGAGGTGGTATAAGTGTTCGGGGGTTCAAAAGGTTCAAATGTTCAATTGTTCAAACGTTTAATTGCTTAAGTGTTCAACGATCAACGTTCAAAGATCAACGTTGAACCCACTCCGAAATAAATGCCCGCAGATCCGGCAGATTTTCACTGAAAGTGATATGCTGAAATACCACGACTTACAATCTGCGAATATCTGCGATATTCTATCTAACCAATTTGAGATTAGTTCACTAAATGATTTTATCCTAAGCACTTAAGTCCCTGAATTCTGAGGGGACTTTTTCTTTTCCCACAGAAATCCACTGAAATTTCACTGAAAGCACAGAAAAAGTTCTGTGAAATTCTGTGCGGTTTCTGTGCTTATCTGTGGGAGCTTCTTCTTCTTCCATCTTACTTATTTGGGATTTGTTAGCTATGTAGTTTAAACACTACACTAATGTTTCTGGATTCTGCGGGAAATAGAAAATGGATTTCGGAAGGATTAAAACCTTCTACCTGTTGGTTCCTGAAACCCGGAACATGAAACCAGAGACCTAATCGGAGACTACGCTAAAGGCGTTGAAGTAAAGTTTGAACATTTTAAAAATCGAACACTTAAAAGCTTGAACGCTCAAACACTCAAACAATAGAACACCTTTCTCACTTCGCCAGATTCTTCCGGATATTCGTGTACAGTTTCTGATTTTCCTGCTCGAGGTGCGAAACTTGTCCGGCCATATACAGCAATGCTTCTTCCCGCGTTTTAAACCCCGGCAGTTTCTCCATTTTGATGGCTATGGCGCTGCAACCTGTTTCGGCCTTGGACAGGGCAGTGGAAAAATCTGTGCTGAACTTTAAGAAATCAGCGGTGCAGCTGTATTTCCGGGCAAGACTGATGTTCGCCTCCATCAGTTTGAAAGCTTCAGTGGCTTCTTTCTTTAACTTACCCTCGCGGTTCATCAGGTACAGATATCCTATCTGTGAATCCATCCGGCTGAGGATATCCTCCATCTGCCGGTATTGCCTTATCTCAATGGGGGTCAGACTGCTTTTTGTGTTGATGTGGTACATCCCTTTCAGATGGTATTTTATCCGGTAGGTCTGCTTGTCGTAGGCAATCCCCTTGTCACCGGGAATCTGCATGTACAGGAAATACTGCGGATGGTACAGGGTGTGCATCAATAGCCTGGTTAGATAAAAACCGGTGTCCGTTAAATAGCTTGCAGTGTCGGCTCTGAAGGGAAATTCACGCATCACCTGTGCCCCTTTTGCTTCAATGGCTTCCGACAACTCCTTCAATTGTTCCGAGAAATCAGTGTATATATCCAGATGAAGGGTGTTCCCTTCCATGCTTTTTACCTCCCTTTTAAGCAGAATCCCCTTTTCCCAATGGCAGGTAATTATACTATCTGCATACTTCCACTCCCATTCGCCGTCGAAAAATCCATTATCATCGAATCTCCCCTTCACTTCAACGAAATTACCATCCTTCACGAAGAGGTCTCCGGCAAGCACCCCAGCCCTGAAATTCATCTCCAGAATCACTGTTTGTGCCGAGTCCTGTTTCCCCCAAACCCATTTGTCGTTTTCTTTCGCTCCATCACGGCTTTTCAGCACGGATTCATACCGCCATCTTCCGTCGGGGAGCCCCATCTTATATATGGCATCCAGCGAAACCATTCCTGAGGTGTACCTTCCCGGCTCCTGGAGTACAAAATCCTTCTGGTTGATCTTGTAACTCCACAGCCCGTCCTTCAGGTTGCCGGCATAGTTGCCGGTGATGTTATGACTGAAACGCTGCAGTTCGTCTTTCGATTTGACACTGTACCTGAATGCCCCCTGCCGGATGTGTTCTCCGGTTTTGGGATCGGGACGATAACTGTAAGTCATCTCACCCGGATCAGTGAACCCATTGGCTAGCTTCCCGGTGAACTTCTGCACGGGCTGAGCTGTTAAATTACCTGAAAGTAAGCAGTATAACCCGAGAATGAAAACAATTCCAAACCTTATCATAGTATAAACCTTAGTAGCCGATAAAGATAGGGAAAAACCACAGTCATCCATTTTAGTATCTTTGCGCCGGCAAATCAAGAAACCAAAATCATACTAACTTATGACAGAAAAGACCAAATGCCTTATCATCGGATCGGGACCTGCCGGATACACCGCAGGGATCTATGCCGCACGTGCCGACCTGAAACCCATTCTTTACCAGGGACTTCAGCCGGGTGGACAGCTCACTATTACCACCGAAGTGGAGAATTTCCCGGGCTATCCCGAGGGGATCACCGGCCCTGATATGATGGAAGACCTCAGGAAGCAGTGCGAGCGTTTCGGCACCGACGTGCGCTGGGGTATCATCACTGCAGTTGATTTATCACAAAGGCCTTTCAGGGTGACCGCCGACGATGGCAAAGAAATCCTTGCCGATACCCTGATTATCGCCACCGGTGCCACCGCCAAATGGCTGGGGCTCGACAGTGAGAAGAAGTTCAACGGCTACGGCGTTTCTGCCTGCGCCACCTGCGATGGTTTCTTCTACCGCGGCAAAGAGGTGGCTGTGGTGGGTGGTGGCGACACCGCGTGCGAAGAGGCAACTTACCTGGCAAACCTCTGCAAAAAGGTATATCTGGTGCACCGCCGCGACGAGCTGCGTGCCTCCAAGGCGATGCAGCAAAGGGTCTTTCGTACCCCCAACATCGAAATGGTATGGAACGGTATCCCCAAAGAGATCGTGGGCGGACAGACCGTTGACGGATTTATCGTAAAGGATGCCAAAACCGGCGAAGAGCGCAGACTGGATGTGGAAGGGGTCTTTATCGCCATCGGGCACAAACCCAATACAGAACTGTTTCAGGGTGTCCTCGACATGGACGAAATGGGATACCTCATCACCAAACCCGATTCCACCGCCACCAACATCCATGGGGTGTTTGCTGCCGGCGATGTACAGGATAAAACCTTCCGCCAGGCCATCACCGCCGCCGGTACCGGCTGCATGGCAGCTATCGAAGCCGAGCGGTTCCTGGGAGAGATCTAGCTGTAAGGGCAACGCATGCGTTGCCCTTACTAGCGCATGCGTTGCCCTTACTTATGCGTCGATCTTCGCGTAGGTTGCGTTCTGTTCGATGAATTCACGGCGGGGAGGAACCTCGTCACCCATAAGCATAGAGAAGATGCGGTCGGCTTCGGCCGCATTTTCGATATCTACCTGTCGCAGGGTGCGGTGGGCCGGGTCCATGGTGGTGCTCCAGAGCTGCTCTGCATTCATCTCTCCCAAACCTTTGTATCGCTGGATATTGATCCCTTTTTCGCTGCTGGTGCCATCAGCCGTAAGCTCCTTCAACAGTGCTTCACGTTCCTCCTCGCTCCAGCAATAGCGCTCAAGCTTCCCCTTGCGTACCAGATAGAGTGGGGGAGTGGCAATATACACATAGCCCTGCTCGAGGAGCTCCTTCATGTAGCGGAAGAAGAAGGTGAGGATCAGGGTGGTGATGTGCGACCCGTCCACGTCGGCATCGGTCATGATGATCACCTTGTGGTAGCGGAGGTTGTCAAGGTTGAGGGCTTTAGTGTCGTCTTCAGTGCCGATGCTGATCCCCAGGGCGGTGAAGATGTTCTTGATCTCCTCACTCTCGAAGATCTTGTGGGGCATTGCTTTCTCTACGTTCAGGATCTTTCCGCGCAATGGCAGGATTGCCTGGAAGTTGCGGTCGCGACCCTGTTTTGCGGTACCTCCTGCAGAGTCTCCCTCCACCAGGTAGATCTCGCACATTTCGGCATTCTTCTCCGAACAGTCGGCCAGTTTGCCCGGCAAGCCTCCGCCTGCCAGCACATTCTTGCGTTGCACCAGCTCCCGTGCTTTGCGTGCCGCATGGCGTGCAGTCGCTGCCAGGATCACCTTGTTCACGATCATCTTTGCCTCTTTCGGATGTTCCTCGAGGTAATAGGCAAGTTTCTCACTTACTATGGTATCCACCAGACCCATCACGTCGGAGTTTCCGAGCTTGGTCTTGGTCTGTCCTTCAAACTGGGGTTCCTGTACCTTGATGCTGATGATGGTGGTTAGCCCTTCGCGGAAGTCGTCGCCGTTGATATCGAATTTCAGCTTGGCCAGCATCCCCTCCTTCTCGGCGTAATTCTTCAGGGTTCGCGTTAGGGCACGCCGGAAACCACTCAGGTGGGTCCCCCCTTCGATGGTGTTGATATTGTTGACGTAGGAATGCAGGTTCTCGGTAAAGGAGGTGTTGTACCGCATGGCTACTTCCACCGGCACCCCTCCTTTTTCACCCTCTACATAAATCGTATCCGGGATCAGCGACTCGCGGTTGCTGTCGAGGTATTCGATGAAATCCACCAGTCCGTTCACCGAATGGAAGGTTTCACTCCTGAAAGTCCCATCATCCCTGGTTTGACGTTCGTCGGTTAGGGTAATGGTGATGCCGCGGTTGAGGTACGCCAGTTCACGCAGCCGGGTGGCAAGGATCTCATAGCTGTACTCAGTGACCTGGAAAATGGTATCGTCGGGAAGAAAGTGGATGGTGGTTCCCTGCTTGTCGGAGGTACCCACCTCTTTCACAGCATATAGCGGTTTTCCCTGTTTGTACTCCTGCTGATATATTTTACCATCACGGTATACCGTGGCTTTCAGATGAATCGACAAAGCATTCACACAGCTTACCCCAACACCATGCAAACCTCCCGAAACCTTGTAGCTCCCTTTATCGAACTTTCCTCCTGCGTGCAGAACCGTCATAACCACTTCGAGGGCAGAGCGTTTCTCCTTCTCGTGCATATCCACCGGAATACCACGGCCATTGTCGGTTACCGATACCGAGTTGTCGGGATGTACCACTACCTCAATATGATCGCAGTGCCCTGCCAGGGCTTCATCAATCGAGTTGTCCACCACCTCGTTCACCAGGTGATGCAGCCCTTTCGAGCTGATGTCGCCGATGTACATGGCCGGACGTTTCCGAACCGCTTCAAGCCCCTCCAGCACCTGGATATTTTCGGCCGTGTAATTCCTTGCAAGTTTTTCTTTTTCGCTCATTATCAATACGTTAGCTTTGTCAATAGATAGTATGCAAAGCTAGTGTTTTTTAGGTTACGGGAAGGGTTTTTTTGTCGAAATATTTCCTGAGATACGATGTTTTTTTACCACCGAGGCACTGAGGGCACAGAGGAACACGGAGAAGATTTCAGGAATCCTATAATCCTATTTCACCTGTGATCCAATTTAGTAAAGAAAATCAGTGTAGATCATAAAAAATCAGCGTCACTTGTACTGAGCGCAGTCGAAGTATCGGTGTTCTATTTTAACATTCAGTTTTAAACCATATAAGGCATAGAAGAAAATATAAGGTTTCTTATAGGCTTATGTGACTTATATGACTTCTTAAATGATCTTATATGTTAAAAATCAGCACATTTCCACATTTCCACATTTCCACATTAGTTTTGCTTCCGGGAAAATGCAAACCCACCATCCACCACATCCACTGATACCGCTACTCCTTCGGGAATTTCACCCGAGAGGATCTTTTTCGAGAGTTCATTCAGGATATTCCGCTGGATAAGCCTTTTCACCGGACGTGCGCCGTATTGTGGATCGTAGCCAAGTTTTGAAATCAGGTCAATCGCTGCCGGGGTAGGGTGGAGGCTGATGCCGCTGTCTTGCAGCAATCCGTTCACCCGCTCGATCTGCAACACCACGATCTGCCTGATCTCCGTTTCGGTGAGGGGGGTGAACACGATCACCTCGTCGATACGGTTCAGGAACTCGGGCCGCAGGGTCTGGCGCAGGAGCGCCATCACCTCAAGCCTCGACTCTTCGAGCACCTTCTCACGGTTTTCGCTGCGGAGGTGATCGAGCCGCGATTGGATCAGTCCTGAACCGAGGTTGCTGGTCATCACAATGATGGTGTTGCGGAAGTCGGCTGTGCGCCCCTTGTTGTCAGTGAGTCTCCCGTCATCAAGCACCTGCAGCAAGATGTTGAACACATCGCTGTGGGCTTTTTCGATTTCATCGAGCAGGATAACGGAGTACGGCCGCCTCCTTACCGCTTCGGTGAGTTGTCCCCCCTCATCGTATCCTATGTAGCCCGGAGGGGCGCCGATAAGCCTCGAAACGGTATGTTTTTCCTGGTATTCCGACATATCGATCCGCACCATCGCCCGCTCATCGTTGAACAGATATTCGGCCAGGGCACGTGCCAGCTCGGTTTTACCCACGCCTGTAGTCCCCAGGAAAATAAACGACCCCACCGGCTTGCTTTTCTCCTGCAGGCCGGCACGACTCCTGCGAATCGCATCGGCCAGCGCCGCAATCGCCTCCTCCTGCCCGATCACCCGTCTGTGCAGCTCCTCCTCCAGATGGAGCAGCTTGTGGCGTTCCCCTTCCAGCATCTTGCGCACCGGAATACCGGTCCAGCGCGAAACCACTTCGGCAATCTCCTCCCGTCCTACCTCTTCGTTGATCATCGGATGATCCTGCTGCACCGTGGCAAGCTTCGCCTTCAGTGCCTCCAGGGCAGTTTCGTTCTCTCCGATGCGGCCATACCTGATCTCGGCAACCTTTCCGTAGTCCCCGCTGCGTTCAGCCCGCTCTGCATCCAGCTTCAGCTGCTCAATGTTCCGCTTGCGCTGCTGGATCTGATCCACAATCTCCCGCTCTTTCTGCCATTTGGTCCGGAGCTGGTCGCGCTCCTGCTTGAGTTTCGAAAGCTCCTCCTGCAGGGCTGACAGCTTCTTCTCATCTTTCTCCCGCTTAATGGCCTCCCGCTCAATTTCAAGCTGTTTGATCCTCCGTTCGGCTTCATCAAGTTCCTCGGGCATCGAGTTGATTTCCAGCCGGAGTTTGGCCGCTGCCTCGTCCAGAAGGTCAATGGCCTTGTCGGGCAGAAACCGTTCGCTGATGTAACGGTGCGAGAGCTCAACGGCGGCAATTACAGCCTCGTCACGGATCCGCACCCGGTGGTGGCTCTCGTACCGCTCCTTCAACCCGCGCAGGATAGAAATGGCATCCTCAGGGGAGGGTTCCTCCACCATCACCAGCTGGAACCTGCGCTCAAGCGCCTTGTCCTGTTCGAAGTATTTCTGGTATTCCTTCAGGGTAGTGGCGCCAATGGCCCGCAATTCGCCCCGCGCCAGCGCCGGTTTCAGAATGTTGGCCGCATCCATGGCCCCTTCACCCCCTCCTGCACCCACCAGGGTGTGTATCTCGTCGATGAAAAGAATCACCTCTCCATCAGAGTCAATCACCTCTTTGATCACCGCTTTCAGCCGCTCCTCAAATTCCCCTTTGTATTTGGCTCCTGCGATGAGGGCACCCATATCCAGCGAAAATACCTTTCGGGTTTTCAGGTTCTCGGGTACATCCCCGCTGATAATCCTGTGCGCAATTCCTTCGGCAATAGCCGTTTTTCCAACCCCCGGCTCACCGATCAGGATTGGATTGTTCTTGGTCCGGCGCGAAAGGATCTGTAAAATTCTCCTGATCTCTTCGTCCCTGCCGATTACGGGATCGAGCTTTCCTGATGATGCCAGCTCATTCAGATTGCGTGCATACAGGTTCAGCGACTGCCATTTGTGGTTTCCGTTTTCCATGTCTCAGTTTTTTTATGGAACCGGCAAAACAGCAGCCATCTCATAAAATAATCCAATAAACTGAAAGTATGGCAGTTAAGTTAGATTCTCGCTGTCAGAATGACAGGAGTGTATGCCTTTGGAAGGAATGGATGATGGATGGTGTGTGCCTTACTGGATTCGAACCAGTGACCCCTACCCTGTCAAGGTAATGCTCTAAACCAACTGAGCTAAAGGCACATGTGATAACAGGAACTTCCGGTTTCAGGCCTGCGCCACAATCCAACCGCCGTGCAAAAATAGCAATTATTTTTCAGAAACAACCCGCACCAATCCGGCATCAGTGAGTTTGTAAAGTAAAACCGGTATTTCAGGCAATTCCTCCTCTGCCCTTTCCCTGTCATCATCACACAGGTTTCGCTTCATTTCAACAAATCCCCTGCTGAAGGTAACAGCATAGCTGTCACATTCTGTTTCTTCCCCGCTGCCGATGATATCCTCCTCTGCAAAATGTCCCTGTTGATTGTCTGCAGTATCTTCCTCCGGGTCCCATTCCCTGTAATTGGTCCACCAGGTATCCAACCGGTAATAATCCACAAAGTCCATCAACCTGACCAGTGCATCGGGATCCCATATCAGTATACCTTCCCAGTCCTCAGAAATCCCGCCTTGCCAACCAGAATGCCCGAGGGTGTTTTGCCAGAGCAATACAAGCTCCTCGTTTCCGCTTCCGTTCAGGTCGGCCCGGTCAATCTGTACCGATGAAAAGCTCCAGATCTGACTACCCTCCATCGGGTTAAAGGCTATATAAACACTGTCTTTCCGAATCAGAATCCACCATTTCAGGCCTTCACTTTCATCATAGCTTTGCACCAGATATCCTTTGGGATCGGCAAAGGAATCGAGGATTTCGCCTTCGATTACCTCATTCAGTCCGGTGGTAACAATCAATTCAGGTGTGTAGCGAAAAAAGGTATCCGGAATCTCAAGTTCGTATTGTTCTGAAACGTCGGATTCAACCTCTTCCGACTGGCCGATAGCTAAATTGCTGCATGCCAGCAGCGTGACAATCCCGATGATCAGAATTTTCAAAACTCCATGCTTTGCACAGACAATCCATGTATTTTCAGCAACCGTTCCTGAAGGGCGTCGAACTGTTCCGGGTCACCTGAAAGCTCAAGCAGGATGATCCCATAACGGTTTCCACGGTCATCGGTCTCTTCATTCAGCCCGAGCCGGGTTCTGATGATATTTCCGTACATGGTGAGGATATTCTGTATCTGAACGGCATCCTGTACTTCCGGGGTAACCCTGATGCCGATGATGCGGATCTTTTCCATAAGGTTGGTTTTAGTATTGAAACGACATCTGTTGAACCTCAATGCCGCCGATTTCAAGGAGTTCTTTTTCAAATTGTTCCCATTCGGCAGGTGCTCCGTGCAAATGCAGGATTATGAAGGCTTGCCGGCTGCAGGCCCCCTGGTGCAGCTCGTGAAAACCGAGCCTGGCCTTGATCAGGTGGTTGTATTTGGTAAGCACCTTCTGGGTAGACTGAGCCTCCTTGATGCGGTCAAAGATGAATATTCCCAGGATCTTCAGATTTTTCATATCGGATTGGGGTATGGGATTAATAATAAAGGTCTCTGGTGCCTTGTTTAATTTTCTCAAGCCGGTTCCGGATATCCTGCACCTGTGCCGAATTTCCGAGCTCCTGCAGATTCTCCTCAATGGCTTCCCAACCTTTCTTTGCCGTCTCTTCCGGGGCATAATCCTCCAGATATTCTGCAAGCGTCAGAATGGCGTTGGGGGTACAGAACCGTTTGATGAATCCGGGAACCGAGAACTCCATAAAGTGTTCACCGGTTCGGTTCAGGCGGTAACATGCCGTGCAGAAGGAAGGGAGGTACTTTTCCCCGATGAGCTCGTCGATGATCTCATTCAGCGAACGATCGTCGTTCACTTTGAACTGCTCCTTGTTGAGGTCCTGATCCTGGTTTTTACTGTCGGAATAACTTCCCAGCTCCAGTTTGGTGCCTCCGTCGATCTGAGATACACCGAAACGCATCACCTCCTTGCGAACCCGGGCGGTTTCGCGGGCCGTCAGAATCAATCCGGTATAAGGGACTGCCAGTCGCAGGATGGCGATCAGCCGCACAAATTCATCATCATTTACCAGGTACCTGCCATCCATATTCAGCATACTTGCCGCCTGGATGCGCGGGAACGAAATGGTATGCGGACCAACGCCGTAACATGCCTCAAAATGGTTGGCATGACGCACAAGCCCCAGCACCTCAAACCGCCAGTCGTACAGTCCAAACAATGCACCGATGCCCACATCGTCGATGCCGGCTTCCTGTGCACGGTCGAGGGAAGTGAGGCGAAATTCATAGTCCTTTTTCTTTCCTCCCAGATGGTACCAGGCATAGGCTTCGGGATGGTAGGTCTCCTGGAACACCTGGTAGGTGCCGATCCCGGCCTCCTTCACGGTGCGGAATCCTTCGATGTCCAGCGGTGCCGCGTTGATATTTACCCTTCTGATCTCGCCGGGCCCCCTCTTTATGCTGTACACCAGGTTTACGGTATGGGCAATGTATTCAGGGCTATAATGGGGATGCTCCCCATACACCAGGATCAGTCGTTTCTGACCGTTGTCCTCCAGCGCTTCCACCTCTTTCACGATCTCCTCGTCACTAAGGGTCATCCGCTTAGCATCTTTGTTGCTGGCCCTGAAACCGCAGTAGGTGCAGTTGTTGGTGCATTTATTGCCGATGTAGAGGGGTGCAAACAGCACAATTCGGTTTCCGTAGACCTTCTCTTTTAACGTCCGTGCACCTTGTTTGATCTCCTCGATCAGTGCAGGGTCATCCGCATTGATCAGCACAGCGGTCTCAGCCAGCGTAAGGCGATTTTTACCGATGGCCTTTGCAATGATTTCGCGCACCCGTTCCGGGGTTGCCTTGTTTTCTTGCAGGTGCCTCCAGATCTCTTCAGGATCGATAAACGGCTTCATCCGTTCGTCGGGGATGGCACATTGTTCAGGATTAAAAATCATGATCTTAAAAATTGAATGGGTTGATGAAATAACAATCCGCAACCCTTCTTGTTTGCGTACAAAGATACATCAATACCAGGTCGGTGGTAATAATTTCACCTTACTCCCGCTGATCTGTAACCGCATTCCGTCGTATCCCGGAAGTACCCTGGGGGGAAATTCATGGAACAGATCCTCATGTTTTCCGATGAAATGGCTCATGTGGGTAATAATGGCTACCTCAGGGTTAATCTGTGCAATCAGGGCAAACGCCTCTTCGGTAGAGAAATGGGAAATATGTCTTGATTTCCGCAGAGCGTTAATCACCAGTACTTTACATCCTTTCAGCTTTTCAATCTCTTCCTCCTCAATAGACGATGCATCGGTAATATAGCCCAACTCTCCGATCCGGTACCCGAACACATCCAGCAGATGATGCTTTACCAGGATGGGAAACACCGTAATGCCATCAAGGTCAAAGGGTTCGTTGTGCAGAGTATGGATGTCGATCCGGGGCCGGCCAAAATAACCGTCGTCTCTGAAGATATAGGGAAATTCATTGCGGATGGACTGCTCAACCTCCTGTGATGCATAGATGTGAATGGTCTTGTTCAGCACATAGTTAAATGCACGCACATCATCCAGCCCGGCGATATGGTCGCGGTGGGCATGGGTAAACAGGATGGCATCGAGGTCGTTCACCTGCTCCCTGATCAGCTGGGTACGAAAATCGGGTCCTGAGTCGAAAACATAGGTATGCCCGTTCACCCTGATCAGTGCAGAAGTGCGAAGTCTTTTATCACGGGGATCTTCAGAGCGGCAGATGGCGCAGTCGCAGGCCAGCACAGGGACTCCGGTGGAGGTGCCTGTTCCCAGCAGGATCAGTTCCAGGTCGATGGGTTCCGGGAGGTGGTGTTCAGGCATGTGGGCTAATAGATTAGTTCATCGGCCAGGGCAAGGGCACCGGCAATTTCTGCGGAAAGATCCTGTCCTTCCTCTATCTGGGAGAGTTGTTTATAAAATTGCAGGGTGGCTGGTCCCTGCATAACCCCGACCGGTTCAACGGGGATTACCACCAGGTTTTTGTCATCATGCGACGAGGAGCGCCTTATCCCCAGGCATTTTGCATTAACACCCTCCTGCCTGATTCTCAGGGCATAGGTACCGGCCGGAGGCAGAAGTTTCTCCTCCTCTTCGGCAGGCAGGATGAAGGTCTCTTTGCCGGCACTCCGGCTGAATCCGGTATCCTCCTTCCGCAATTTCCCCATCATCATCAGGATATGGTTCAGGTAGGCATTTGCCCGCTGTATATTCCCTCCCTCGATGGCCTTTCGGATTTTCGTGCTGCTAACGGTTTCATTCTGAATATCCTGCTCCGGAATCTCCTCTACATCAAAACCAAGCTCCAGCCCGAGGGTATGCAGTTGCTCGTAGTTACCCTCCTTGTTGAATCCGAAGAAGTGGTTGAAGCCCACCACACTCTTTCTGATTTTCAGCTTTCTTACCAGAATTTCCCGGATAAAGGTATCGCTGGAGGTGTGGGCAAATTCGCGTGTAAAAGGCATGATCACCAAATGGTTTAAACCGGTGGTTTCCAGCATGGCAATCTTCTCACGCTGGGTATTGATCATACGGATATCCTTACCCAGTGTATCCGGATAAAGCACTTTTCTGGGGTGGGGATGAAAGGTGATCAGCACGCTTTCCCCTCCGACCTCGCGGGCCAGCTCATTGATTCTCCGGATAATCACCTGGTGCCCGATATGCACTCCGTCAAAAGTACCGGTTGTGACCACGCTGCGGGCGATACCAAGATCCTCCTCCAATCCGTAGTGTACTTTCATCAGCTTCGGTTTTTAACAAAAAATGCCACTTTTTCCAGCGATGTAACCATATCATATTCTTCAAGATAGGCATGAGGCTCAACGTTGAGTGCCACCGGAGTATAATTCAGGATACCCCGTATGCCCGCCATCACCAGTTTTTCGGCGCTCTCAGCCGCTTTGTCCGGGGGCACGGTAATCACCCCGATGGTAATACCCTCTTTACGGATTACTTCCTCCATCTCTGAGGCAGCGTAGCACCGAATCCCGGCAATTACGCGGTTTACCTTGGCGGGATCGGTGTCGAATGCAGCCGCAATCACCAGCTTCGTCCGCTTTCCCTGAAAATAGGTCATGATGGCACGGCCCAGATTGCCAACCCCTACCACTGCTACTTTCTGCCCTTCCTTACTGTCGATAATGGTGCCGATCATGTCGCTCAGCCTTTTTACATCATACCCCTTTCTGAGGGTGCCATTGTGCCCGATAAGCATGATATCACGCCTTACCTGCACAGGGTTAATATGCAGCAAACTTGCAAGCTCATGGGAATATATGTTGTATTTGCCCTGGCGAAGGCAATCCAGTAACACCCTGCGGTACTGGCTCAGACGCTCAATGGTTTTCTCCGGAAGATTCTTAACACTGTTCATGCGTATCAATCTTTGACCGCTGCAGGCAACGGTAAGGTTAAGGTAAAGGTGGAACCCTCGCCGGGTGTGCTCTCTACTTCGATGGAACCTTTATAAATATCGACAATTTTTTTCACAATCGAAAGTCCAAGGCCTGAACCCTGTATCCCTTTGGTTTCGGCAGTCTTGATGCGAAAGAATTCTGTGAAGAGGTTTTTCCGGGCATCTTCAGGAATTCCTATCCCCGTATCCTTGAACTCCATCGTCACAGCCCTTCCGTCGCAACAGATGGTAATATCTACCCTGCCACCCTTTTTATTGTACTTTACTGCATTGGAAATCAAATTATTGAATATAATCTCCAGTTCATCCGGAACGCCATACAGGCACACCTCACAATCGGTGTGGAGATGTATATCCACATCCTTCTGGATGGCATAGGGTTTATGCAGGTCCACAGCAGCAGTGGCCAGTGCTCTGATATCCACCTGCTGGGGTACGGATGGGGTTTTTCCGGTTTCAAACCGTGTGAGGTCAAGCAGATCCATAATCAGGTTCCGCATCCCTTTAAGCCGCTCTGCGGCCCGTTGTGTGATCTCCTGATAGTCTTCGATACTGCTGCCAAACTGGCGGTTTGTGATCATCTGCAGGTACCCTTCAACGGCATTGAGCGGAGCTTTGAGCTCATGCGACAATACCTGAAGAAACTGAAAGCGGATCTGCTTCCCCTCTTTTTGCAGCTTGCTTGTCATCCTCTTGAGAAAGAGGTGTTTGGTGATGTTTTCGATAGAGGATTTCAGCTCCTGCGGAGTGAAGGGTTTTGGTACGAAATCATGCGCCCCGATCGAGGTGGCTTTGATGGCCACATCCAGCGATGCGTGCGAAGTGATCATGGTAACCAGGGTGTCGGGTTGCTTTTCCTTGATCAGTTTTAGCAGGTCAATTCCCTGGATACCTGGGAGTTTGTTGTCAAGGAGCACCACATCAACAGGTTCTCTTTCGATGATCGCGAGCCCGGCCTCTCCGGAATCAGCTTCGAGCACCTCAAAGCCAATCTGCTCATCCATAAACGGATAATCCACCGTAAACCGGGTCAGTATCCGGCTCACTCCCGAACGGATGCCGGGTTCATCATCCACCACAAGAATTTTCAGGATGTTCATTTCTTAAGAAGTTTTTCGATTTCCATCAGCAGTTGATCCTGCCTTATCCCTTTTTCAAGATACAGGTCGGCTTTAATCCAGGAACGGTCCTCTTCGGTATCAAATCCGAAGGAAATACCGGTTTCCTGAGATACTGCCGTGGCAAGGATTACCGGTACCCTGGGATACAGTTTCTTGATTTTATAAGAAAGGATAAAACCACTGTCATCTTTCTCCATCATCAGATCCAGGATCGCCAGATCGGGTTTCACCGAGGCTATGATCTCTTCTGCCTGTGCCTGGCTGTCAGCGGCAATTACCTGAAAGCCTGCATTTTGCAGCATAATTTTCATCTGAAAGAGATAATCTGGATCATCATCGGCTATCAGAATTTTTATTTCTTTCCTGTTCATATCATTGATATTTAAAGGGTTCTTGTTTTGGGAATTTCAATATGGAAGGTTGTGCCGGTAGGTCCTTTCGCCGGATTATCATTGGAATCCACAGTGATCTTTCCTTTATGCATCTTGATAATACCGTAGGCAGTAGCCAGCCCCAGACCGGTTCCTTTTCCGATCTCCTTGGTGGTAAAAAAGGGCTCGAAGATCTTCTCCATGTTCTCCCTGGATATTCCGGTACCGGTATCCTGAACCGAAATGTGCACGGACTCGTCTATCTCCGACAATGTTATCCTGATGGTCCCGCTGCCGTTCATGGCTTCGAAGGCATTCTTGTACAGGTTGCTGAGTACCTGGGTAAGTTGTTCCGCATCTACCTGGAAAGATATTTTCCTGTCTGGCGGATTGAATTCAATACTCACACCAGGGGGCACTACCACTGCATTCAACGAGCTGTCGATCAGTTGTCTGACATCCACGTCATCCCAGTTAACCTGATTTTTACGGGCGAAATTCAACAGTCCCCCCACAATTCTTTTACACCTTTCTGCCTGTTCAACAATCAATTGCAGGTCTGCTCTCACCGGGTCATCGGGCGCGCATTCATCCAGCAGGATATTGCTGTACATCATCACCACACCCAGTGGATTGTTGAGTTCATGGGCAATCCCGGCTGAAAGCTGTCCCATGGATGCCAGTTTCTCACTTTGTTTCAGCGCCTGTTGGGCCGAAGCCAGCTTGGAATTGGAGATATCGAGTTCAGTGATCGATTTATGAAGCTGTTCGATGGTATAGGGTAAGCACATTTCTCCTTCTGCCAGCCCTTCTATGATGGCAATGGCATGGGCAAGGCAGGTTTCATAACCACACGCGCCGCAATTCAGATGGTCTTTCGGGTCCTGCTTCCCAAGCCTTCCAAGCACCCTGTCCACTTCTTCGGGTGAGGGCAATGGTAAACGCTGGTCATTGGGAGAATAACTCTGCGAAAGATCAATACCGGAAAAATCCTGCATGGCACGCTGCCATGTTGCCTCATCAAATGCAGCCATCTTATGGTGGAGGTATTTTCGGATGCTGTTCCTCCGGGAGTAAGGTTTTCCGGTAACGGTGTTGCCGGGGCCCATGATGCACCCTTCACAGGCAAGCAGCTCGAGGTGCTGCCCGTGCAGCAGCCCTTTTTCAAATTCCGCCAGTGCTTCCGGATAGTTGTTCTTCCCTTCTGCCACCACAATATTCCCCTGAATGGCATCATCGGGCAGATCCCCGCTCTGGATCATCCCTCGGCTGATCGCAAAAATGGCACCTCTGCCGCCTAACGGAGGGTCGAACCGGGAGGTAGCGATATCTTCCTGGTTCAGCTGATGTTCAGCAAACATCTGCCTGAGTTCTGCAAAGGTGATCACCTCATCAAGCTCGGCCGATTCGGTTTTTTTGGCAATGCACGGCCCGATAAATACGATCCGTGTATCTTCCCCTGTGATCTTCCGTGCAACCCTTGCGGTAACCACTGCCGGCGATGCAATCCTGGCAATATGGTCTACCAGTTCAGGATGGTATTGCCTGATATAGTGCACAATGGCAGGGCAGTTGGCAGCGATGTAACTGTAATCGGTTTCATGTCCGAAAAGGTTTGCATAGGCCGCAGTCACCAGATCGGCACCAAAGGCAACCTCCATCACATGGTCAAATCCCAGGGCGCGAATCATTCCTACCAGCTTTTCATGATCCTCAAAATCAGTGAACTCTGCAGCAAAACTCGGCGCAATGATGGCGGTTTTAATCCCTTCTTCCTGTAAAAGGGCTTCAACTTCCTTCACAGAGTTAAGAAAGGTCTTGGCGCCCTGGCTGCATACGCGGGTGCAGTTGCCGCATCCGATACAGCGTTCGTTGATCACCTCAGCCTGCCCGGCGTAAATCCGTATGGCCTTGGCAGGGCACGACCGAACGCATGAATAGCAAACCCTGCACAGATCTTTCGCGGTGAATACCAGTTGGGTTATGGGCTTCTTAGGGGCCATCTTTTTAGGTTTTATACAGTTTTTCCTGGTTCGTATGCAGTATAAAGCAGCTGTTCACCACCATCCATTTTTGCCAGTTCCGACAGAAGCTCGTCGATGGTCCTGTTACGGTTGGAACATGCAAGTGCATTCTTTTCTGCAAGCTCCGTTAGTTGCTTTTGCCTGTTTTTCAAGATATTGTCATCATTCAGAATCGGCAACCCTCCCCCGTTGATACAGCCGTTGGGGCAAGCCATTACTTCAATGTACCGGTAGTAACCCGGTTTACCCGATAATTCTTCAATAAATCCGGCTGCTTCAGCCATACCGCTCACCGAAGCGAACCGCCAGGTTTCTCCCGCATGATCAAAAACCAGCTCCCTGATTTTCCCCGGTTTTACTTTTTTCAGTCTGCCTGAAGGAAGGTCTTTGCCTCCGGTTAGCCTGAAATAGGTTTCAGCAGCAACCGCCTCCATGGTCCCTCCGCTTACACCTCCCAGCTCTCCGTACATCGAAGAGGTCTGGAAGGGCTTGTTGAATTCTTCAGCTTCGGCTGTGGCAGGATCCATTCCGTTGAGAACCACATACTGTTCCAGAGCCCTTGCGGTGATTACCAGATCAATCTCCGGTTCTCCCACAGGGTTGAATTCCCTGCGGCGTGATTCGTACTTTCGTGCCGTACAGGGGCTGAAGCTCACTACAAACGGCTTTGTGCCATCTTTTTCCGGCAGAAGTTTCTTCAGAAGCGTGCCGGCCAGTTGCGACGGGCTCTTCAGTTTTGAAATACAGGGCAATAGTTCCGGCAGGTATTGTTCAGCGTATTTGATCCATGCCGGACAGTTTGAAGAGTAAATTGTGCTGCCTTCAGCGCGGGTCAGCTCTTCAGCGGTTTTCCGCACATAAAGATCCTGCAGTGCAGCATAATCATACACCTCCCTGAAACCGCACCTTTTCAGCAGATTATTGAGTTGCCTTGCCGACTGCCTGAGATTACGGTTGCCATACACATCCGCAAGTGAGAGGCTTACCACGGGATCCACCACGGCAACGGGATGCAGTCCGGGATTTCCGAGGGCGATCTGGAGTTCGGCCAGTTTTTTCTTTTCATAGAGGGCACCTGTTGGGCACACCATAACGCATTGGCCGCAGGCGATACAACTGGTGGCATTCAGCCCGCGCCCGCCCAGTGTGTCGATCCGTGAAGCATCCCCTTTTCCGGAGAATTCCAGCGAGGAGCAACCCATCACCTCTTCACATATCCTTACACAGCGTCCGCAGAGGATACATTTGGAGGGATCCCTGGTGATGGCCGGACTGCTGAGGTCCTTTACCATGGCTGGTCTTCGGGAGCTTTGTTTCCGTTCTCTGACATTCAGTTCAAAAGCAAGGTTTTGCAGCTCACAGTGGCAGTTGCGTTCACAATACAGGCAGTCGTCAGGATGGCTTGCAAGCAGCAATTCAACAATCATCCTGCGTGCTTTGATCACCCTGGGGGTGTGGGTCTTCACCTCCATCCATTCTTCGACAGGCTGGGAACATGAAGGAACCAGCCCTTCGCGCCCTTTCACCTCAACCATGCAGAGACGGCACGCCCCTGTTGGGGTAAACCCTTCCATGTTGCAAAGGGTAGGAATGCTGATACCTGCACGTTTCAACGCCTGAAGGATGGTTTCACCCTTAACGGCTTCAATCTCCCTGTTGTTAACGGTTATGAAAAAATTCATAGTTTATCGTGTTTTTACGGCGCTGAACTTACAGGTTTCCATACAGATACCACAACCGGTACATTTCTGTTCGATAATGAAAAATGGTTGTCTCGGAGTGCCGATGATGGCGTTGACCGGGCATTTTTTTGCACAGGCTGTGCATCCTGTACAGGCTTCCATATCAATGTAGTAGGTTTGCAGGTCGGTGCAAACGCCAGCCCTGCATTTTCGTTCAAAGATGTGCTCCTCATATTCCTCCCTGAAAAGGCGCAGCGTACTTAAAACCGTGTCCGGTGCTGTTTTGCCAAGGCCGCACAGGGAGGTGTCCTTGATAACTTCTGCCAGGCTTTCAAGGGTCATAACACCCTTAAACCGTTCCAGAGGTTCGTGTGAAGCGCCCTGTTCAGGACGATGACTGATGGCATTGAGGATGTCGAGCATCCTGCGGGAACCCTCCCTGCAGGGGATGCATTTACCACAACTCTCGCGGCTGATGAACCGGAGAAAATAACGGGCTACATCCACCATGCAATTCTCCTCATCCAGCACCACGACGCCACCCGATCCGAGAAAAATACCTGCTTCCGCGAAGGTTTTGTAATCGAGCTTCAGTTGAAGCCCTTCATGACCAATGCAGCGACCAGCCGGCCCGCCAATCTGCAAGGCTTTGAATTGCTTTCCGTTGCGGATCCCGCCCCCGATTTTTGTTACGAGATCGTTTAGGGTAATCCCGAAAGGCACCTCCACTAACCCCTGGTACTTCAGTTTGCCCGTAAGGGAAAGAATCTTGGTGCCGGGACTATCAGGTGTGCCGGTATTTCGATACCACTGGGGACCATAATTCAGAATATCCGGCAGATTGAACAGGGTTTCGACATTATTTACCACTGTAGGCTTGCCAAATAATCCTTTCTCAGAAGGGTAGGGGGGCTTCTGGCGGGGAATGGCCCGTTTTCCCTGAAGGTTGTTGATCAGGGCTGTCTCCTCGCCGCAGATATACGCCCCTGCACTGCGTACCAGCTGAACCTTCAGGTTGAAACCACTGTCGAAAATATTTTCGCCTGTCAGACCAAGGGCAGCAGCTTCCGAAAGAGCATGTTCGATGCAATCGGTTGAATAGCTGTCGGATGCATTAACGTAGATGAACACCATGGAGGCTCCAATGGCATATGCTGCGATGGCGACTCCTTCGATCACCTTATGGGGTTCACGCTCCAGCAGCGCTTTGTCGGTAAATGCTCCCGGATCACTTTCATCGGCATTACAGATCAGATATTTCTGATCCGAGAGGGTATTTCTTGCAACCTGCCATTTCTGTGCGGTGGGATACCCGGCGCCACCTCTGCCCCGCAGCCCACTCTGTTCCACGAGCTCGGTAATGTCAGCTGCCGTATAATTGGAGATCGCCTTTACAAAAGCTTTATATCCGTCGCGGGCAATGTACTCGGCAACGGAGGCGGGATCGCTTAAACCGAAGTTGCGTGTAAGCTTGCGTACCTGTCCTGAAAAATAAGGAATTTCGTCAAAAAAAGGTACCCCGTCCCACGGTTCATGCATCGGGTTCCTGTATTGCCACAGGGCGTATTCCATCGGAATAGCCTTATTGATCATACCATCCAGGATCAGCGGTACAATTTCAGGGGATACAGGTCCGAATGTTACCCTCGATTTTCCCGGTAACTGTACATCCACAAAGGGTTCGTTTTGCTGAAATCCCTTGCCACTGCAACGACCCAGTTCAACACTAAGATTATTCTCTGAGATATAATCTGCAATGGCAGAGTAGGTTGCATTCGATCCGCTAACCCTTGCCGGCCGGCTTTCCGAAACCAGTATAACCGGAATCGTACAGCGGTCTCTTCTGAGCAGCAGTAACAGATCCTGCTCTTCCCTGGTGATTTTCGAAGGTGGCAGGGCGATAATCCGCCGGGCTGTTTCCCTGTTCATGGCCTGTAAACTCATCCTTCACCCCCTTTCTCACGGCCCAGGCTCTTCTCTGTAATGCTTCTTACCTCCTCCGGTTTTACCCTGATGTAGCTTTTTCCGTTGACATCCATCACAGGTCCGGCACTGCAGGCACCCTGACATTCACAAATTTTCAGTGTAAAACGGCTTCTTCCCTTGCCCGCACCCGTCTGTTTTATTTTCTCTGCCTCCGAAATCAACTTTCCGGCACCCATCATATGACAGGAAGTCCCGTTGCAGATCCTCACCACATCGCCCGAAACCGGCGCAAAAGTAAAATAGTCGTAAAAAGTTGCCAGACCATACACCTTAATGGCCGGAATGCCAAAATGGGCCCCAATGGCTGCCATCGAGTCGTCGCTGATATATCCCTCCCTGTCCTGTACAGCCTGCATGCAGGGAATCAGATCCTCCCGGTGGTCTGGCCTGAATTGCTTCAAGATGTCGTTCATCCTTCTGCTGTTTTCATTGTTTGCCACAAAAATAATTCTTTTTGTTACAAAAATAACAATGTTATTAAAATAACAAATATTTATTCGGATATTTGTTGTTGTATCTTTGCACCTCAGTTTGATATAAAGAGAATCCGTTTTGATACAGATTAGAATTTGTTTGGGAAGTTCTTGTTTCTCAAGGGGAAACAAGAGTATGGTAAAAATCGTGAAGGAGTATCTGCAATCGCGCAGCCTGGAATCGAGGGTTGATTTCCGGGGTGGGCACTGTTTCGGGAACTGCCATCAGGGACCGATCATTGAAATCAACGGGGTGATCTATGAAAAACTGACGGAGGAGAAACTGATCAGTTTACTGGACGAAATTACCAACAGAAAACCATTATGACCAGCACGGTGCCTACGGGAATGAATCTTCCCCTGCTTTCAATCGACAGCCGCAAGTGTACCCTGTGCTATACCTGCATTCGCATCTGCCCTGTGAAAGCCATTCAGGTAAAACACAACCAGCCTTTTGCTGAAATCGATGACCAGCGTTGCATCGGATGCGGCAACTGTCTGGATATTTGCCCTGAAGAGGCCATTTCATTCCGGAGCTCTGTGCAGCAGGTGTATCAGCTGCTCGACTCTGAACACAAAGTGGCTGCCATCGTTGACCCTTCCATCTCGGGCGAGTTTGATGACATTACCGATTACCGGAAGTTCGTCAAAATGATCCGTGAACTTGGTTTTGACTATGTGACCGAGGTATCCTTCGGGGTGGACATTATTGCCGCTAACTACCGGCACCTGGTCGGGGACTTCAGGGGAAAATACTACATGTTCAGCAATTGTCCTGCGGTGGTGATGCATATCGAAAAATACAACCCCGAACTGATCGGCAATCTTGCCCCGATCACCACTGCCATGACCGTCTCTGCCTGCGTGGTCAGGGAGAAGTACGGGCAGGAACTGAAGGTGGTGGCCATTTCACCGTGCATAGCAGCCAAGCGCGAAGCGCTCCGTTATGAGGATTCAGGGAAAGTGGATGAGCTGATTACTTTCAGGGAGCTTCGGGAGATGTTTGCAGAGAAGCAGATAGAAGAGAGTAAGCTGGAATTCAGCGATTTCGACCAGCCGCTTGGCGCTGCCGGGGCACTTTACCCGGTGAGCGAAGGGATCATCCAGGCTGCCCGCCTGAGCGAAGACCTGCTTGACGGAAGCATCATTACTTCCGAAGGGTCAGGCAACATTGCCACTGCGATCGGTGAGTTCAGCACCCACATTGATGATTTGCAGAAGCATTTCAACCTGTTTTATTGCGAAGGCTGCCTGATGGGTCCCGGTACCTCTCCCAACCGTAATAAGTTTTTACGCAGGTCATTGGTAATCAATTATGCCAGGAAGCGCGACAGTATTTTCGACAAGCAGGCCTGGCAGGATCAGTTCACCGAATATGCCAGGCTCAATACTGAGGCAGTTTTCCGCAACGACGATCAGCGGATGGAAGAACCCTCGGAGGAAAAGATCTCCGAAATCATGCGCATCATCGGCAAGGGTGATGAGGTGGGAATGAAAGGCTGTTCTGCCTGTGGCTACCCGTCGTGCAGGGAGTTTGCTGTGGCCGTGGCCAAAGGGCTTGCCAAAACCGAGATGTGCCACAGCCATAACCTCCGGAATCAGCAGGAATACATCCGTTCACTCCGCATCACCAACGAAAAGCTGGCCCAGACCCGCCAGGCACTGGAAGATTCTGAAAAAGAGGCCCGGAAGGAGAAGGAAACCGCCCTGGAAGCCATGGAGATCACACGTTCCATGCTCCAGAAAATCCCGTCGGGTATTTTGCTGGTGAACGAAAACCTGAAAATCATCCAGGCGAATCAAACCTTTGTCAGGCTCCTCGGTGATGAGGTGGCTGAAATCAATGAGATCATACCGGGACTCGAAGGTGCCGACCTGAAGACCCTGGTGCCCTATAATTTTTACAGCTATTTCACCTATGTGCTCGATCATGACGAGAGTGTGGTGAACAAGGATGTGCATTACGGGGAAAGGATCTACAACCTTTCGGTTTTCAGCATCCGGAAACACCGGATTGTGGGCGCCGTGATACGCGACCTGCAGTCGCCTGAGGTACGGGGCGAGGAGGTGGTGAACCGCTTGTCTGAAGCCATTGACGAAAATCTCAGGATGGTGCAGCAGATCGGCTTCCTCCTCGGGGAGGGTGCTGCTAATACAGAGAAGGTTCTCAACTCCCTGATCGAATCCTTTAAAGCGGCCGAGAAAGGTTCAAAATGAGCGAAGATTTCTACATAGAGGTCAAATACAGCCAGAAGCAGCATCACGATGCACGCATCTGCGGGGATGTGTTCTTCTCGCGCCACCAGCTGGAGGAGAACCGTGTAATCGTTGTGCTCTCTGATGGTATGGGGCATGGCGTAAAAGCCAACGTGCTGGCTACCCTCACAGCCACCATGGCACTCAATTTCACTGCCGAACACAAGGAGAGCCGCCGCATTGCCGAGATCATCATGAATACACTGCCGGTGTGTTCGATACGCCATACCAGTTATGCAACCTTCACCATCATTGACATCGAAAAGCAGGGGTTCATCAAAGTGCTTGAGTTTGATAACCCAGGCATGGTGTACCTCCGCAGCGTGGAGATCCTGGAACCTGAATGGGATGAAATAGAGCTGATCGATGGTCCGCATGCAGGAAAAAAACTGCGCACGTGCAACATTACACCTGAAAAGGGCGACCGGATTATTTTTTGCTCCGATGGCGTGACCCAATCGGGGATGGGTACGGATGCCTATCCGTTTGGGTGGGGCGAAGAGGGACTGCGTGATTTTGTGCTGAAAACGGTTCAGAGTGAGCCCGATATCGATGCCGACAAGCTTGCCATCCGGGTGGTGAATGCTGCCAACAAGCACGATGAATACATGCCGCACGACGATATCAGCTGCGTATCGGTCTATTTCCGGGAACCCCGCAAGCTGCTCTATTGCACCGGCCCCCCTTATGAAGAGTCAAAAGATCATGAGCTTGGGGAAGCGGTGAAGAATTTCCATGGAAGAAAAATTGTATCAGGAGCCACCACCGGCGACATCATTGCCCGCGAACTGGGGGTGGAAATTCAGGATGGTTTTGAATTTACAGATGACGACCTCCCTCCGGTGAGCTATATGGAGGGGATTGACCTCTATACCGAAGGCATCCTCACCCTTGGAAAGGTGGCCTCACTGCTTCCGGGATACCTCAATAAGGTACGCAAGGGGAAAGGGCCTGCAGATCAGGTAATCAGGATGCTGCTTGACAGTGACGAAATCACCTTCATCATCGGCACCCGCGTAAATGTGGCACATCAGGATCCCAACCTTCCGGTGGAGCTCGAAATCCGGCGCACCGTCGTCAAACGGATCGCCTCCATCCTCGAAAAAGAGTACCTGAAGCGGGTGATTATCAGGTATATCTGAGAAGTTTGTAAAGTTTATAAAGCTGAGCGAAGCGAAGTCCCGTGAGCGAAGCGATACGGGATTCGTAAGGATTGTAGGGTCTGTGAGGTTTGGGGATCATTAGCGCAGTTCCATACTCAATTTTATGAGTTTAGTAGGACATTGAATCACACCGCTACCATTTGATTTTATTATATTATTGATAATCAGTGTTTTATATTGCCATGAATGCACGAATGAATGCTTCAGGGATACCTTCATTCGTGCATTTGTGGCTATTTGAAATAGAACACGGATAACGCTGATTTTTTATGATCTTTTCTGATCAGCTAAACACCTAAACGAATAAACAACTCAACATTCTCAACATCCTCAACATCCTCAACTTTTCTTATGTCACCTATGATCCTATGTGGTAAAGGAAAATCAGTGTAAATCTTAATAAATCCGCGTCATCCGCGTTCTATTTTAACATTCAGATTTTAAACCATATAAGACATAGAAGAAAATATAAGGCTTCATATAAGCTTATATGCCTTATAGGGCTTCTTAAATGATCTTATATGTTAAAGATCAATTGGCTAATTGGCTCATTAGTCCTTGTATTCCGCAAGGATCTCCTTCACCATATCCGGTGCCACCCGACCGTAGGTCTTTTCGCCCACCAGCACCACAGGTGCCAGTCCGCAGGCGCCCACACAGCGCAGGCAGCTGAGGGAGAATTTACCATCGGCCGTAGTCTCACCCACTTTGATGTTGAGGTTCTTTTTGAACTCGTCGAGTACTTTCTCGGCGCCTCTAACGTAACAGGCGGTACCGGTACAGATGGAGATGGGGTGCTTCCCTTTCGGGATCATGGTGAAGAAGCTGTAAAAGGTAACTACCCCATATACTTTAGCCAGTGGAACGTTAAGCTCTTTTGAGATAATTTCCTGAACCTCAGCCGGAAGGTATCCAAAAATTCCCTGTGCCTTGTGCAGCACGTTGATGAGTTCTCCGGCATCGTTGTTAAAGGAAGCGCAAACCTCCTTCAGCTTGTCGATATCCTGCTGGTGCAGTTTGATTTTGATGCTTGACATGGTATTTCCGGTATTAAGGTTATTCAATGGTGATCTGGTTGCTCTTGTCGAAATAGTGGGTATGCAGCAATTCATGTGCTTTATGGCTGTTGGGTTTACCCAGGAATTTCTCGTACAGCTCTTTAATGAATGGATTTTCGTGCGATTTCCGGATTGCCTTGCCTGCATCTTCGCGGTAGAGCGCCTGGGCACGTGCTTTCAGGATTGAGGAGTCGCCGTGGTGCAGCGGCTGTCCGCCACCCCCGATGCATCCGCCGGGGCAGGCCATGATTTCGATGGCGTGGTACTGGCTGGTACCGGCCTTGATTTCCTCGAGCAGTTTGCGGGCATTGCCCAGTCCGTGAGCGATACCGATTTTCAGCTCCAGCCCGTTGAAATCCACACTGGCACTCCTCACCCCTTCCATCCCGCGAAGCTGTTCAAAGTCCACTTTTTCCAGGGTTTTTCCGGTGTGCACTTCATAGGCGGTACGGACAGCTGCTTCGATCACACCACCGGTGGTGCCGAAAATTACACCTGCTCCGGTAGATTCACCAAGCGGCTGGTCGAAATCATCTTCATCAAGGTTGTGGAAGTCGATGTTGGCCAGTTTGATGAGATTGGCCAGTTCGCGGGTAGAAACAGAGTAATTCACATCGGGGTCGCCGTTTACTTTGAATTCCTCGCGTGAGCATTCATATTTCTTTGCCAGGCAGGGCATGATGGAAACCACGATCATATCCTCCCTTTTGATACCGATTTTATCGGCGAAGTAGTTCTTGGCGATGGGGCCGAACATCTGCTGGGGAGAACGGGCTGTGGAGGGGATATCCTTCAGTTCGGGGAAATGGTGCTCGAAGAAGTTCACCCAGCCGGGGCAGCATGAAGTAAGGATCGGCAGGTTTGCATTCGTATCGCCTGCCAGGTATTTGTTCAGTCTGGTAAGCAGTTCGGTACCCTCTTCCATGATGGTGAGGTCAGCAGCGAAGTCGGTGTCAAACACATAGTTGAAACCGAGCTGGCGCAGTGCAGCCACCATCTTTCCGGTCACCAAAGTACCTGGCTCCAGTCCGAATTCTTCACCCAAAGCAGCCCTGACGGCCGGGGCCGTTTGCACTACCACTACCTTTGTGGGATCTGCCAGTGCTTCAATCACCTTGTAGGTATGGTCCACCTCGGTAAGTGCTGCCGTGGGGCATACTGCCACGCACTGGCCGCAATAGGTGCATTCTGAGTGGTCGAGGTTCATCTCAAAGGCAGGAGCTACCACGGCTTCAAAGCCACGGTTGACGCCGGAGAGAACGCCTACCGTCTGCACCTCGTTGCACATCATCTCACACCTGCGGCACATGATGCACTTGTCCACGTCGCGGATGATGGCAGGCGAGGTGTCCTCACGGTAATGACTTTGTTCGCCCTGGTACCGGATTTCCCGGATGCCGAGGTCCTGAGCCATTTTCTGCAGGTCGCACTTGCCCGATTTGGCACACACCAGACAATCGAACGGATGGTCTGATAAAATCAGTTCCATCACCGTTTTGCGGGTATTCAGCACCCTGATGGAGTGGGTGTTGATTTTCATCCCGTCGGCACAATCAGTGGCACAGGCAGGGGCCAGATTCCTGCGCCCTTCCACCTCTACTACACAAATACGGCAGCCGGCTGGTTTGTTTTCAATATTCAGGTCGTGAAGGTTCAGGTAGCAAAGGGTAGGTATCTGAATACCCACTTTGGCTGCTGCATCCAGAATGGAGGTTCCCGGAGCCACTTCAACGGTTTTGTTATCTATGGTTACTTTCAACATTTCCATATCTTTATTGATTTTCAGGCTGATAGCCGGTTACTGAATTTCAATGGCATTGAATTTACAACGGTCGTAGCATGCACCACATTTGATACAGATGTCCTGATGGATGAAATGCACCTGTTTTTTCTCACCGCTGATCGCATTTACCGGACAGTTGCGGGCACATGCCGTACATCCCACGCAGTTTTCGTCGATTACCACATATTTCATCAGGGCCTTGCACTGACCGGCGGCACACTTATGATCCACCACATGCCCGATATATTCATCATAGAAATTGTCAAGGGTTGAAAGCACGGGGTTTGAAGAGGTTTGGCCCAGCCCGCACAGGGAAGCATCCCTGATAACTGTGCAAAGGTTCTTCAGGTTCGAGATATCTTCCATAGTAGCTTTACCCTGGGTAATCTTATCAAGAAGCTCATACAGCCTTTTGTTCCCAATGCGGCATGGAGCACATTTTCCGCAGCTCTCATCCACGGTGAAGTCGAGGTAAAATTTGGCAACAGCCACCATGCAATTGTCTTCATCCATCACAATCATACCGCCCGATCCCATCATCGAGCCGGCTGCAATGAGGTTGTCGTAGTCGATGGGGGTATCGAGGTGCTTTTCGGTCAGACACCCGCCTGATGGGCCACCGGTTTGAACAGCTTTGAATTTTTTCCCGTTCCGGATGCCACCTCCGATTTCGTAAATAACCTCGCGGAGGGTAGTTCCCATGGGTACCTCAATCAGCCCTACATTATTGATCTTGCCGGCTAATGCAAATACCTTGGTCCCTTTTGATTTTTCTGTACCGATTGCGGAAAACCAGCCGGCTCCCTTGTTGATGATGACAGGGATGTTGGCGAAGGTCTCCACGTTGTTCACGTTGGTGGGTTTCCCCAGGTAACCTGAAACAGAAGGGAACGGCGGTTTAAAGGTAGGTTCCCCGCGCAATCCTTCCATTGAGTGTATGAGGGCAGTTTCTTCGCCGCACACAAAGGCACCCGCACCATATCGGAGTTCAATGTCGAAGCTGAATCCGGTATTGAAAATGTTCTTTCCCAGGAGTCCCATCTCCCTTGCCTGTTCCAGGGCGATTTTGAGGCGTTCGATGGCAAGCGGGTATTCTGCACGGATGTACACCAGCCCTTTGTCAGCGCCGATGCAGTAGCCGCAGATCGCCATAGCCTCGATCACCGAGTGGGGATCTCCCTCAAGGATAGACCGGTCCATAAATGCACCGGGGTCACCCTCATCGGCATTGCAAACCACATACTTCTGGTCACTGACTGATTTGCGGGTAATTTCAAACTTCAGACCGGTGGGGAAGCCTCCGCCACCACGGCCGCGCAGCCCCGATTTTTTAATCTGATCAATCACCTCCTCCGGAGTCATTTTGGTAAGGCAGGTTGCAAGTGCCTGATAACCATCCCTCGCAATATACTCCCCGATCGCCTGCGGGTCAATGACGCCACAGTTACGCAGGGCAATTCTGATTTGTTTGTGCTTTGTCATATGTGGGTTCCCTTCCGTTATTTGTCAATGGATTCATAATTCAGTGGTATGATTCCATCCACCGGTTCACCAAGCCTGATGAATTTCTCGATGATCTGATCGGCTTTTCGGATATCCACTTCGCCAAACACTACCGGCTCTTTGCCCGGTAAGGTAACCTCAATGGTGGGTTCTGCATAGCAATACCCCATGCAGCCCACACGGGTTACGGTGGCCTGTATACTCCGCTTTTCAAGTTCTTCGGTCAGGTAGTCCATTACCTCACGGGCCCCTGAAGCAATGCCACATGTGGCCATGGCTACCCTGATCCGTACCGGTGCCGTAAGGTCATCCGGACTGTAAACAGGATTAAGCCTGCCAGCAAATTCCTCCTTCATCCTGAGGAGATCTTCCGGTGAATTGATTTTTGTCATAGCCTGTTCTTTATCTGGTTTATGAATCATTTTCCTCGTAACAATGGTGCGGCAAAATTACAGACATTTATTATACATGTCAAGAAAAATTGTTAAAATAATAACATTGTTAATAAAATAACAGAATATTATTATATCTTATTGATTTCTAAAGATAAAAAAGCCCCGGTGAAGGGTAAATTCACCGGGACTATGCAAAGAACTTAAGGTATTTTAGTACCTTTTGCGTTTGATGTAATGGGTATGCAGCAGTTCGTGCGACTTGTGTCCGAGGGGTTCATGCAGGAATTGCTCATATATCATCTTGATTTCTGGCACTTCATGCGATTTCCTCACGGGCATCCCTTCATCTTCGGCATAGATGGCTGCGATACGTTTCTTGCGGATCTCGTCGGTAGTGGGGATGGGTTGTCCGCCGCCGCCGATACAACCACCCGGGCAGGCCATCACTTCGATGAAGTGGTAGGGTGATGTTCCGGCCTTGATCTGATCCATGATGGTACGGGCATTGCGCAAGCCGTGGGCAATGGCAACCTTCACTTCAACCCCTTCGAGGAAGTCGAAGGCAGGCAGCACATTCTCCAGTTTCACAGCAGCTTCCTTGATCCCTTCGAGGCCACGCACCGGGGTGATGGCGAGGTTCTTAAAGGGAACTTCCCTTCCGGTT
The DNA here is from genome assembly GCA_022709695.1 of Bacteroidota bacterium. GTDB lineage: Bacteria > Bacteroidota > Bacteroidia > Bacteroidales > SKPS01 > SKPS01. The sequence continues at coordinate 71,511 of JAKLII010000006.1, read as the reverse complement.
ACCACTTCATACACGGTACGCAGGGCGGCTTCCATCACACCTCCGGTAGCACCGAAGATCACAGCGGCCCCTGAGGATTCGCCCATGTAGCTGTCGTAATCCATGTCGGGCAGGTTTACGAAGTCGAGACCCGATTGTTTGATCATGTGGCCGATTTCCCGGGTGGTGAGACCTGCATCCACATCCTGGTATCCGCTCGATTTCATTTCGGGGCGGTTGGCTTCAAACTTCTTGGCGGCACAAGGCATGGCAGCCACGCTCACGATTTTTGAAGGATCCACGCCGATCTTTTCTGCGTAGAAGGTTTTTACCAGTGATCCGAACATCTGCTGGGGCGATTTGCAGGTAGAGAGATGGTCGAGGTGTTCGGGGTACATATGTTCAATAAATTTCACCCAGCCCGGTGAGCAGGAGGTGATCATCGGCAGCGCAACCTTTTCGCCGTATTTCAGCGCTTTGGTCACCCTTTGCAGGAATTCGTGCCCCTCTTCCATGATGGTAAGGTCGGCGGTGAAGTCGGTATCCAGTACGGAGTCGAATCCGATCTTTTTCAGCGCGTTCACCATTTTTCCGGTGACCCTGGTTCCGACAGGGTAGCCCAGCATTTCACCCAGGGCCACACGTACCGAAGGCGCGGTATTGATCACCACATGCTTGTCGGGGTCGCCGATGGCTTCCCAGATTTCGTGATAGTACCTTCTTTCGGTCAGTGCGCCTGTGGGGCAGTGGGTAACACACTGTCCGCAGTTCACGCAAACCACATCGTTCATCGGGAGGTCCATAAAGGTAGAGATTTTCATATCCCGACCCTTGTGGGCGACGTCGATGGCGTTCACATGCTGCAGTTCGGCGCAGGTCCTCACACAACGCTGACACCTTACGCACTTGCTGTCGTCCTTTTCAATGGAGTAGGATGACTTGTCAATCTGAAGGTTGGGTTTAAGCACACTGAGGTACCTTTCCGAATCCACATTGTACTCGGAAGCCAGCGCCTGCAGCTCGCAGTTGGTACTGCGGTAGCAGGTGGTACACTGGGTGTTATGCTCGGAAACCAGCAGCGAAATCAGATCGGTACGGGCACGGCGCACTTTAGCGGTGGTGGTTTTAATCATCATCCCTTCCTCTACCGGGGCGGCACAGGAGGCCACCAGATTTTTTCTGCCCTCCACTTCAACCACGCATACACGGCAATTTCCGGCTACACAAAGGTCTTCATGATGACATAAGGTCGGTATCTTTACATTTACCGTTTTGGCGGCATCAAGAATGGAGGTTCCTTTTATGACCTCAACGGGGATGCCATCAATATGTATTTTAACTGTATCTGCCATTTTATTTCTAGTTTAATAGTTTATGATTGGAACCGGATTAGTAGATCATCTCTTCTTTGAAATTCTCTACAATGGATGCAAAGGAATTGGCCACCGATTGTCCCAGACCACATTTTGCCGTGATTTTCATGGTATCGGAGAGCTTGAGGAGCTGATCGAGGTAACTTGAGGGCTTTTCCCCTTTCTTTACTGCCACGATCCCTTTCAGCAGCTGCTGGCAACCGATCCGGCAGGGTGTACACTGTCCGCATGATTCTTCTTCAAAGAAGTCAAGGTAGTTGTGCAGCACATTGTACATGGAGCGGGAGCTGTTGAAGAGCATCATGGAACCACCGGTTGGTACCCCTTCGAAACCGATGATCGTGTCGTTGAAACGTTTGCGGGGCACGCAGAACCCGGAGGCGCCTCCTACCTGAACTGCTTTGGTGTCACCGTCGCCAAATTCATTCACAAAATCGGCCAGGGACATTCCCAGTTCCAGTTCATGGATGCCGGCTTTCGGGGTGTCGCCCGAAACGCTGAACATTTTCGATCCCCTGGAATCGCTGGTACCCAGTTTTTTGAATTCATTGGCACCGTATTTCATGATCATTACGGCGTTCACAAAGGTTTCCACGTTGTTGATCACAGTGGGTTTACTGAACAACCCTGCTACCGTGGGATAGGGAGGTTTGTTCCTGGGTTCGCCCCTTTTCCCTTCGATCGATTCGAACAATGCGGATTCTTCACCGCAGATGTAGGCACCGCTTCCCATTCTGATCTCGATGGTGAAGTCATGGCCAAACCTTCTGGCGTGTTCGTGATAGATTTCAAGTTCCTTCATCAGGTCGGGAAGCATATAACGGTATTCGCCCCTGAGGTACATATATCCTTTTTTCGCTCCGATGGCTTTACCACAGATAGCCATTCCGCTGAACACTTTCCTCGGCACCACAGTGAGGATCTCGCGATCCTTGAATGTGCCGGGTTCTCCTTCGTCAGCGTTGCAGACTACATATTTCACCGGATCTTTTTCTGCAGCGGTGAATTTCCATTTCATACCGGTGAGAAAACCGGCACCGCCGCGTCCTTTCAGCCCCGAGGCAATCATCTCATTGATGATCTCCTCTGAAGATTTGGACATTGAACTCTCCAGAACTTTATATTTTTCGTTGGTATAGGCCCCGAAAATCAGGTCAACTCGTTTCAGATTTTCCATATATGTTTCCTCCTGTGTTATTTGCGGATGTATTCCATAATGATTTCCGTTACCTTGTCCTCGTTCAGGTCAGGATAAGGGGTGTTGTTGATGAGCATCACAGGTCCCTTGTGGCACCAGCCCAGACAGTTCGTGGTGAGCAGCGTGAACTTTTTGTCCTGGGTGGTTTCACCCAGTTTGATTTTCAGCAGGTCCTCGATCTTTTCAATCACCCTTTTCTTGCCGTGCATATCGCAGGTAATGGTTTTACACACCCTGATCACATACTTGCCGCGTGGCACCGTGTCCAGAAATGAGTAAAAAGTGGCTGTGCCATACACCTCAGCAGCAGCAATATCAAGTTCCCGGGCAATTTCCGTCATTGCCACATCCGACAGGTAGCGTTCTTCTTCCACCACTCCCTGTAAAATCGGCATCAACGCATCACGGGTCCTGCCGTAACGGTCAGCCAGACTTTTAATCAGTGCAATTGTTTCTGTCATTTTTCCTCCTAATAGGTTGATTTAGATAATGATTTCCTGTTATTGTTAAAAAATTAACAGTGGCAAATTTAGGAATTGCCCCGGTTTTATCAGGGGTTTTTGCGCCTTTTTTCCTATGGAGAGGGAAATTTATAACCAATCTAAATTAACTTACCCTTCCATCGCCCCCGTCTGAACATCCAAACCCCCAGCAGGGTGAGGGTGGACTCAGCGATCAGTATGGCATAGAATACGCCCATCTCTTTCATATCCAGATGGATGGCTAACCACCAGGCCAGGGGGATTTCGATGACCCAGAAGCTGATGAGGTTCAGCACCAGTGGGGTTCGGGTATCACCGGCACCATTAAATGCCTGGTGCATCACCATACCGAGGCCATAGGCGACCATTCCATACCCAACGATGCGCAATCCTCCGGCACCAGGCTGCAAAATGCCGGGCTGGTCGGTAAAAAGCCTTATGAAGAACTCTGGAACCAGTATCAACAGAAGACTTATTACTCCGAGCATTATCACATTCACCAGGCCGGTGGTCCAGACAGCTTTTTCTGCCCTGTCGGGTCGGCCTGCGCCCAGATTCTGGCCTGTGAGGGTGGATGCGGCGTTGCTGATGCCCCAGGAGGGGAGCAGGCAGAACATGATTACACGTATCGCAATGGTATAGCCGGCCAGCACTTCGCTGCCAAACTGCGACATGATCCGCATGAGTGCCAGCCAGCTTGCCGTACCAATCAGGTTTTGGAGCACAGCGCTCCATGCCAGATTGAGGAGTGTGAGGATTTTTCCTGAAGAGGGCACAAGGTATGAAGTTCTGATTTTAATCCGTCCGTTTCCCCTGAACAGAAGAATCAATTGCCAAAGAACCGCCACACCCCTGCCCGTGGAGGTGGCGATAGCGGCACCTTTGATGCCGAGTTCCGGAAAAGGGCCCAATCCGAAGATCAGGCAGGGATCCAGGATAATGTTCAGCAGGTTGGCAAGCCACAACACCTTCATCGAAATGGCAGCATCTCCGGCACTCCGGAAAATGGCATTGTTTACGAACAGGAGCATCACAATGGTATTGCTGCCCAGGATGATGGCTGTGTAACTGCTGTATTCTGCAGCCATGCGTGCCGATAGGCCCATCAGCTGCAGGATCTCCCTGGCATGCAAAGCGGTGGGCACCGCAATCACAGCCGAAATGATCACCGCAAGGCTCATAGCCTGCCCGGCAGAACGTGCAGCCTTCTCCGGCTGTTTTTCACCGATCCGCCTCGAAACCAGTGCCGTGATGGCGGTGCTCAACCCAAACCCAATGGCATATATAATGGTGTTCAGCGATTCGGTAACCCCCACGGTGGCGATGGCTTCATCCCCCAGCGACGATACGAACCAGATGTCGGCAATGGCAAACACCGACTCCATCAGCATCTCCAGGATCATGGGGACCGAGAGGATCAGGATTGCTTTGCCAAGCCTGATTTTGGTGAAATCATACTCCGTTCCCCGGATCGACTCCCCGACAAGCTGCATGAAGCGTTTCGATTTTTGCAGGAGTCTTTGGGTATTCAAAACAGCGCGGGGTTAAGGGTTGCAAAGGTATGGATTAACGCCGGATTTCACTTTTCTTTTGCCCGCTGATTCCGCAAATCAACACAGATTTTATAAACATTTAAGGCATAGAAGAAAATATAAGGTTTCATATAAGCTTATAAGTCTTATATGCGATCTTAAATGATCTTATATGTTTATAAATGAGTACATCAGCACATCATTAAAAAACTATCTTTTAACATTATTCTACCTCGGATGTTATTGATGGATGATATATGCATTCATTTAATCAAAGAACAATTATCAATGAACAATAGAAAACATACAGCTCTGATCACAGGAGCCTCGGAGGGGATCGGAATGGAGCTGGCAAGAATTCATGCCTCAAAAGGGGATCATCTGGTGCTGGTTGCCCGCAGGGGAGACCGGCTGGAAGCGCTGAAAAAGGAACTGGAGGAGCAGTTTGGTATCCAGGTGATGGTAATAGCAAAGAACCTGTCTCTTGCCAACTCGCCACAAGAGGTATTTGAAGCCACTCAAAAGGCCAATCTGGCCATCGATATTCTGGTAAACAACGCCGGATTCGGCCATTTTGACCTGTTTACCGACAGTCCCTGGGAAAAGGAAGACCGGATGATACAGCTGAATATCGCAGCGCTGACCCATCTCACCAAGCTCTACCTGCCGGGAATGATTTCCGGGGGCTACGGACGGATTCTGAATGTATCCTCAGTGGCTTCGTTTATCCCGGGTCCCTATATGTCGGTATATTTTGCCACCAAGGCCTTTGTTACCAGTTTTTCGGAGGCCCTGGCCGCTGAGTTACAGGGTACAGGGGTTACCGTAACCAACTTATGCCCGGGCGCCACCCGCAGTGGTTTTCAGGCCGCGGCAGAGGTCAGGGAGGATAAGCCGGGCAAGGGAGACAGGATGCCTTCGGGGGCAGAGGTGGCAGCCTTTGGGTACCGTGCAATGATGCTGGGGCGTACCACCGTGGTGCATGGGTGGAAAAACCGCCTGATGATCCGGTTTTCCAGGTTGCTGTCGGGCCGGCAGGCTGCATCCGTGATCCGCAGGATGCAGACAAAGGGATAATTACCGGAGGGTGTGCTTTTTTCATAGCTTTGCAACGGAAAGGATGCAATGAACCACCGCTATTTTCTGAGACTTTCTTACGATGGCACGGCCTACTGTGGCTGGCAGGTGCAGCCCAATGGCAACACCATCCAGGCTGAGCTGGAGAAAGATATGTCGGTTGTATTCGGACAACCGCTTCAGATTACCGGTGCAGGGCGCACCGATACAGGTGTGCATGCCCGGGAGATGTTTGCCCATTTCGATCTTCCGCTTGCTTTAACCCCGGATGAGATTCTGCAGGCCATCTACAAACTCAACAACCTGTTGCCGACTGATATCGCCATCCACGATCTGTTTCCGGTGTCACTTGATGCCCATGCCCGGTTCGATGCGGTTTCAAGAACTTACGAGTACCACATTCTTACGAGGAAAGATCCGTTTAAGGAGCGTTTTGCCTGGTACTGGCAGGGGAGGCTGGATGTGATTTCGATGAACCGGGCAGCTGTGCATCTGTTTGGCGTGCACGATTTCCAGTGTTTCTCGAAGGTGCATACCGATGTAAGCAACTTCGTGTGCGACGTGCAGGAGGCTTACTGGCGCGAGTATGACGGGGAGCTGGTGTTTACCATCACAGCCAACCGGTTTTTGCGCAACATGGTGCGGGCAGTGGTGGGTACCCTGTTCGATATCGGGCGGGGAAAGCTGCAGGTTGCAGATATTGAGCGCATTATCCAAAGCAAAAACCGCAGCGAAGCGGGCTCTTCCGTACCGGCCAAAGGACTTTCGCTGGTGAAAATCATGTATCCTTACTGAGGCTTTTTTTTGACAAATCTGTAGTTGAAATGTAGAATTGTCGATAAGACCGTGATGCTTTAAACTGCCGATTGTTGGTAAAAAAACTCTGAAAGGCTTACAGGTAAAGCAAACTCCGTTACTTTTGCAGCTGCAACCAAGGGTCAGTTATGAGCGACGGTATTTTAGCCTATGATGAAGACAGCATAAAATCGCTGGACTGGAAGGATCACATCCGGTTGCGGCCGGGGATGTACATTGGCAAGCTCGGTGACGGATCGAGCCGCGACGATGGCATCTACGTGCTGATCAAGGAGGTGATAGACAACTCTATCGACGAATATGTGATGGGGTTTGGGAAAAAGATCGAAGTGACCATTAAGGAACGTACGGTAAACATCCGCGACTATGGCCGTGGGATTCCGCTGGGCAAAGTGATTGACTGTGTATCAAAGATCAATACCGGCGCCAAATACGATTCAGCCGTTTTCAAGAAATCAGTGGGACTCAACGGGGTAGGGACCAAAGCGGTGAATGCCCTGTCGGGTTGGTTTAAGGTGCAGAGTATCCGCGACGGGAAGACTAAAATCGTTGAGTATGAACAGGGTATTCTAACCCGGGAAGATACAGAGCAACCATCTGAAGATCAGCGTGGTACTCTGATTTCTTTTCGCCCGGATGCAGCCTTGTTCGGGAATTACCATTATATATTCGAGTACATCGAAAAGATGCTGTGGAACTATGCCTACCTCAACAAGGGGCTCAGCATCTGGTTCAACGGGCAGCGACTCATCAGCCAGAATGGCTTGCGTGACCTTCTGGAGTCGAACATCAACGGCAGCGGAACCCTGTATCCGATTATTTATCTGGAGGAACAGGACTTCGAGCTTGCCATGACCCACAGTGAGAAGAATTACGGTGAGGAATATTACAGTTTTGTAAATGGCCAGAACACCACCCAGGGGGGCACCCACCTGGCGGCTTTCCGCGAAGCGGTGGTCAAGACGGTGCGTGAGTTTTACAAGAAGGATTTTGACCCGGGGGATATCAGAGCCGGGATGATTGCCGCCATCAGCATCAAAGTTACGGAGCCGGTGTTTGAATCGCAGACGAAGACCAAGCTGGGCAGCAGCCACATGGAGCCGGGAGGGCAGTCGATACGTAACTACATCAACGATGTGATCAAACGGAATCTCGACAACTTCCTCCATATTCATCAGGACGTGGCGGAAGCGATGTTGCGGAAGATCCTGCAGTCGGAACGGGAGCGGAAGGAGATGGCCGGCATCAAAAAGATGGCCCGCGAAAGTGCGAAAAAGGCAAGCCTGCACAACAAAAAGCTGCGCGACTGCCGGGTGCATTACAACTCAACCCACGAGCTCCGGCTCGACTCTACCCTGTTTATCACCGAGGGGGACTCTGCCAGCGGCAGCATCACCAAATCGAGGGATGTGAATACCCAGGCAGTGTTCAGCCTCAAGGGGAAGCCCCTCAACAGCTTTGGCCTTACCAAAAAAATCGTTTACGAAAACGAGGAGTTCAACCTTCTGCAAACAGCCCTTAACATCGAGGACGACATTGAGAACCTCCGCTATAACAACATCGTAATTGCCACGGATGCCGATGTGGACGGCATGCATATCCGGCTGTTGCTGCTCACCTTTTTCCTGCAGTTCTTCCCCGACCTGATCAAAGGGGGGCATATGTACATCCTGCAAACCCCGTTGTTCAGGGTCAGGAACAGAAAGGAGACTCGTTATTGCTATTCAGAGGAGGAACGTATCCAGGCAATCAATGACCTGGGCCCCAAACCGGAAATCACGCGATTCAAGGGCCTCGGTGAGATTTCGCCTGATGAATTCAAGCATTTCATCGGGCCTAATATGCGGCTCGACCCGGTGATTTATCAGCGGGACTCTTCCACAAAAGAATTACTCGAATTTTACATGGGGAAAAACACACCCGACCGGCAGGGTTTCATCATCGAGAACCTCCGCATCGAAGAGTAGGGTCAAGGCATGCCTTGACCCTATTATCATGCCTTGACCCTACATGTCTCGCAACACCGTTACGGTGCCGTGTTCCTTTGAATCGCGGAAAAAGGTGCTGTATTCGAGGGTCCAGTAATACACCCCATCGGAGTGGTTGCGGGCATCCCAGGTGTTGTCATAGTTTTCCATCTCAAACACCTTTTTGCCCCAGCGGTTGTAAATGATCAGCCGTGAAGATTTAAGCTTGTCGATATTCTTGATAAAGAACACATCGTTGAAACCGTCGCTGTTGGGAGTAATCACATTGGGGATTTCGATTTTATCGATGATAATCATCACCTGCCGGGAGATCGAATCGATGCATCCGTCGGGGGTGCTGGCTACCAGCCACACGGTATAGGTGCCGTCGCCATTGTAGGTATGGGATGGGTGCTGCTGGGATGAGGTGTTGTTTGCACCTGAACCCGGATCGCCAAAGTTCCATGCCCAGATGGATCCATTGACGGTCATATTGTTGAAGTTGATTACCGGATTGTCGATGGGGGCTACCGCAGGTACCGGATCAAAGTAGGGTTTGGGCATAGGGAATACCTTGATGAGGTTATTTGCGGCAAAGGATCCGGTGCAGCCATCGGCCGTGGTAACGCTGAGTACGATGGAGTAGGTTCCGGCTATGTAGGTATGGGTTGGATTCTTTATCGTTGAGGTACCTCCGTCGCCGAAATCCCAGTTCCAGGCGGTAATGGCAGGTGCGGAAAAGTCGGTGAAGTTCACGGTTACAGGTTCACACCCCGAGAATTTATCAGGCATAAAACTCACGGAGGGTTTGGGTACTATGGTAACCACCATGGAGTCTTTGACAGCCGGGCATGCGGTGGTATCTTTCACGGTAACTGTATAGGTGGTGGTAACCGGGGTATTTGCAACGGGGTTGGCGATGGAAGCGCTGCTAAGGGTTGCGGCCGGCGTCCACGCATAGGTATAGGGAGGGGCGCCCTGCGTAGCCTGTACCCATAAGGGTGCAGCCGTCTCACACACCGTGGTGTCATTCATCATGTTGAGGGTAACCGGCACATAATCCAGGATTGGAATTGTGAGGGTATCGATGGTACAGGGTGATGTGGGGATGATGAGGGTGATATATTCGGTGCCTTCGGTGATGTAGTCGATAAAGGGTGCAATGGTGATGGAGCCTGTTTTCTGGCCGGGAAGAATATAGGCTTTATTGGGTATGGAGGCAAAATCAACGCCATTGGTAGCAGTACCGTACATCGTGTCGATGAGAACCCAGATGGTGTCTGTGGCAAATTTGCTTATGGAGAATTTTACGATGGCATTGTTGCAGCCTTCAATGGCCGACTTCCCGGCACCTGGTATACTGTATTCGGTCTCTACTTCAATCGCATCGGTTGAAAAACTGTTGGCTTCAAGGAAGACACCTGAGTCCAGGATTCCGTCGCCGGCATCTGCCACCCCAATCTTGAAATGATATGAAACACAGGGTGTTACGAGGGCCCATGCAGTTAACACAGTTGTAAAGGCATCGTACTGAATGGTTACTCCATTGGCATTGTTGATATAGTACTGGCAATTGATGCAGGGGCCGCCATTGGAGGTGCCGTTGTTTACATTGTTGATGGATACCGGAGTTGAGGTGCCGGGTAACCGGGCAATGTTGTAGCTGCTGTAATTTCCTCCCAGTGGGTTCGGCCCTGTGATAAAAAACCCGAATACGTCATTGTAGTTGGAGTTCGCATATTCCGGGTATTCATCAGATCCGAACACATACCTGAATTTGATGGTGTCGCTGAGGGGCACAAAATCGAACTCGAATACCGAAGCATCATAGGTGGTGTATCCTGGGATGAGGGATTGAAGGGTAGGATCGCCCGGCATTGAGTTGCTCTGACCCGCGCTTCCTGAATTATTAGGTCCGGGCACAACGCTGATGGCTCCGCTGGTAAGAATTACGCCACTTCCAAGTCCGATGTTGGTGGTGCCACCGTTGGTAAAGGACCCGATAGCACCGGCCGAACCCGAATAGGTGATGTTGGTTACCACCACACCGGTTCCCACCAAAACATTCTGCACCAGCTGCTGAGGGGTCATGGAAACGTTGAGTGCCAACTGCCCGTATGAAACCCCTGCAGTTCCGGCGATCCACAGCAATAAAAAAAATCTGAATCGCTTGATTCTTTTCATAACCAACAGATTGTTAATTCTTTGAAACTGTCAGGTTCGTGAACTCAAACCGGGTAAGTCCACCTTCACGGGCAGGTTTGATATTCCTGAACCAGATTTTCAGCATCAAATCATCTTTGTTGATATCGCCGGTAACCGTTTCACCGGGTTTCAGGTCCAGCTCAAATTCATAACCGGTGGGTGAGGGTTTGTCGCAGGTGCGGCAGTTGCCGTTGTACCAGAGATCCAGCTTCCAGTTGAGTTTTACAGCATAGCTGTTGGTGTTGGAAATTTTCACAATAAGGTACTCTGCAACTTCGGTGGGATTGAGCTGTTTTTGCTGTTTGGTATAAGTGATTTTAATCCCTTCAGTCTCTTTGTAGAGGGTTTCCTTATCGGAAGTGAAGGATGCCATGGTGATGGCCAGCAGTAATGTAACGGCAAATCCTGTAAGTTTTGATTTCATATAGCGTATGGTTTAATTGTTTTACAGACAGACAGAAACCAGCTTTGGTTGCACATCCTGACAAAAGTAACATATTTTTTTCTGTCTGAGAAAAAACGGTGATAATTTATGGTACTGCCGTTTGACCTTCGCGTGACGGAAAAGTTTAATGATTACCTTTGCAGGCCTACGATTGATTATGCAGTTTTTATATCCCAACATCCTGTTTGCGCTGCTGGCACTCTCCATTCCTGTGCTGGTGCATCTCTTTAATTTCCGGAAGCCGCGTAAGGTTTTTTTTACCAATGTACGATTTCTGAGGGAGTTAAAACTGGAGAGCAGAAAGAAGTCGAGGATCAGGCACCTGCTGGTGCTGCTGGCGCGTATGCTTGCCCTGACAGCCCTTGTGATGGCATTTGCCGGTCCGGTTCTGCTGGACAGGGGTGCTGTTCCTCTGAAAGGCAAACCGTTGGTGGTTGTATATCTCGACAATTCCTACAGTATGCAGGCACAGGGGCGGCAGGGGATCCTGCTGGAAACTGCTGCACGGAAGGCTGCAGAAGTGGCGGGTTATTACGGACCTTCTGAAGAGTTTTATCTGATTACAAACGATTTCTCAGCAACATTTTCAAGGATCGTAAACCGTTCCGATTTTCTGAACCTGTTGTCCTCAGTACGCTATTCTCCTGTCAGCAGAAGTGCTCAGGAGATTTATGAAAGGGTGGGGGATCTGAAAAAGCGAAACCCCAGCAGGGCGATCACCCTGTTTATGATCAGCGATTTTCAGCTCGCAACGGTGAAACCTGAGGAAGCAACCCCTCCGGAGGGTATAAGGGGTTATCTGGTACCCCTGGCAGGAACTTCTGATCACAATCTGTATATCGATTCTGTCTGGTCAGAGATACCGGTGATGCGTACCGGCCAGGTGATGGAGCTTTTTGCCCGGGTGGGCAATTCTGGTTCATCGGATGCCGAGGAGGTGCCGATAGCCCTGAATATCCATGGAAAGGAGGTTGCGGTAGCTGCCGTTACCGTACCCGCAGGGGCAAGGATCCCGGTGAAGTTATCGGCGCGCATCCCGTCAGAAGGGATTTATCAGGGATTTGTCAGCCTCGAGGACAATCCCATCATTTTCGACGACCGCTTTTACCTGGGTTTTCGGGTTGCTGCCGCCAGGAACCTCCTGCTGTTGGATGGGGACCAGAAAGACGTGGCCTTCTCCCGCATCTTTGGCAACGACTCCCTTTTCAGGCTGGATGTACGCCCTTCGACCCAGATCGATTATGCAGCCCTGAGCCGTTATGATATGATTTTTCTGAATGGCATTGAACAGGTTACCGATGGAATGCAGGATGCTTTGGTGAATTATGTAACTTCGGGTGGAAGCATGGCGGTACTGCCACCCTCTGCCGGAAAGGATCCGGCACAGCTGAATGCCCTCCTGAATACCCTGGGGGTTGCTGCCTATGGTACCCCTGATACTGCAGATACCCGTGTTTCTTCCATCAACACGGAGCATCCTTTGTTTAAGGGTGTGTTCGCAACCCGTCCCACCAATCCGGCGTTACCCCGTGTGAATACCCACTATCCGTTGATCCTTAAAGGGGAGGGAAAGGAGGATTGGATCATGAAAATGCTGAATGACAGGCCTTTCTGGCTTTCATCTACCTCCGGAAAAGGAGCTGTTTACCTCTTTGCGGTTCCACTCACGGAAGACTATTCGAACCTTGCCGCGCTGCCTGAACTTTTCGTTCCTCCCGTGGTGAACATGGCTTTATACAGTGGAGTTGCCCCACCTCTGTTTAATACCCTCGGTATCGATAAATCAGCAGTAATCCCCTGGGATGGTGTGATGGGGGAGGAGCCTTTCAGGGTGAAAGCAAATGACAGTCCTTTTGAATTTATTCCCGGTCACCGGAGTGACCCTTTCGGATATCTGCTCTTTTTTGAGGATCAGGTGGTTATTCCCGGCAATTACCAGGTGTTTGCCGGTGACAGTGTCATAGCACCGTTGGCATTCAATCTGCGGGATACAGAATCTGATATGCAGTGTGCAGATGAAAAAAAGCTGCAGAACTGGCTGGAAGGTTCGGATATACGGAATTTTACATTGCTGAAGGAAGCGGGGAAAAGCACAGGAGACAAGCTGAGGGAATCATCTGAGGGGAAACCCTTGTGGCGGTTCTTTGTAATGGCATCACTGATTTTTCTGCTGATTGAGGTAATTCTGCTGCGCAGGAACTGGCCATGGCAGAATGACAATACGCGGTAATACCCATCAATATGACGGATCACACGGACAACGAAGGAATCCAGGAGGACAATCAGCAGGAGCAGGAGCAGTATCATATCATGAAACTGCCGGGCATGTTCGAAAACTGGTTTCTCGATTATGCTTCCTATGTGATTCTGGAGCGGGCCGTACCCATGCTGGAGGATGGCCTGAAACCGGTGCAGCGCAGGATTCTGCACTCGATGCGGGAACTCGATGACGGCAGGTACAACAAAGTAGCCAACATCATAGGGCACACCATGAAATACCACCCCCATGGCGATGTTTCCATTGGGGATGCACTGGTGCAGCTTGGCCAGAAGGAATTGCTCATCGACATGCAGGGCAACTGGGGCAATGTGCTTACAGGCGATGCAGCGGCCGCGCCCCGTTACATCGAAGCCCGGTTGTCAAAGTTTGCCCTTGAGGTGGCTTTTAACCCGAAAACCACCCAATGGAAGGCATCCTATGACGGGCGCAACAGGGAACCGGTTGCCCTGCCTGTGAAATTCCCGCTGCTCCTGGCCCAGGGGGTCGAAGGGATTGCGGTGGGCCTTGCCTCAAAGATCCTTCCCCATAATTTCACCGAATTGCTGCAGGCTTCCATTGCGGTCCTGAAAGAAGAGCCTTTCACACTGTTTCCTGATTTCAGCACCGGGGGGCTGATGGATATTTCCAAATACAATGATGGTTTACGGGGCGGAAAAATCCGTATCAGGGCGAGAATCGGAATTCAGGATAAGAAGATCCTGGTGATCAATGAAATTCCCTTCTCCACCACCACCGGGTCGCTGATCGAGTCGATCATCAGCGCAAATGATAAAGGGAAAATCAAAATCAGAAAAATAGAGGACAATACAGCCGGTAATGCCGAAATTCTGATCCACCTCCACCCGGGCACCTCCCCCGATCAGACCATTGATGCCCTGTATGCCTTCACTGCCTGCGAAATCTCGATATCGCCCAATGCCTGCGTGATCGAAAACAACAAGCCACTGTTTACCGGGGTATCCGAGCTGCTCAGAATTTCCACGTTGCGAACACGTTCGCTCCTCGAGATGGAACTCAGGATCAGGATGGAAGAGCTTCTGGAGGAATGGCACTTCTCATCCCTTGAAAAGATCTTTATTGAGAAACGTATCTACCGTGATATTGAGGAGTGTACCACCTGGGAGGCTGTGATTGAAGCCATCGACAAAGGGTTGGAACCTTATAAAAAGCTCTTCCGAAGAGAGATCACCCGTGAGGATATCATCAGGCTTACTGAAATCAAAATCAAGCGGATATCTAAATACGACTCCTTCAAGGCGGATGAAGTCATCCGATCGATCGAGGAGGAGATGAAGGAGGTGCAGCACCACCTGGGGCATCTGACAGAATATGCCATTGCCTGGTTCGAAATGCTTCTGAGGAAGTACGGCACCGGAAGGGAGCGTCAAACAGAAATCCGGAACTTCGAGAATATTGAAGCCACCAGTGTGGCAGTGGCCAATGCCAAACTGTACGTCGACCGGGAGGAAGGCTTTGCCGGTATGTCGTTAAAAAAGGCTGAATTTGTATGTGATTGTTCTGATATCGATGACCTTATTGTGTTCAGAAGGGATGGAACTTGTCTTGTGACTAAAGTGGCTGATAAAGTTTTTGTCGGAAAAGATATTATTCACATCGACGTTTTCAAGCGAAACGACGAAAGAACAATCTATAACCTGGTGTATCGCGATGGTACCGGCGGCGCCAATTTTGTGAAGCGGTTTGCAGTTACCGGTGTTACACGCGACAAGGAGTATAACCTCACCAAAGGGACTGCCGGCACCCGGGTATTGTACTTTACCGCCAACCCCAACGGAGAGGCGGAAGTAGTGAAAGTGCTCCTGCGGCCCAAAGCACGGTTGCGCAAGCTTAACTTTGAATTTGACTTTAAAACGCTGGCCATCAAGGGCAGAGGCTCAATAGGCAATATGCTGTCGAAATACTCGATCAAGAGTATCGTAAAGAAGGAGGATGGAATTTCGACCCTGGGAGCGATTCTTGTGTGGTTTGATGAGGCTGTCAGAAGGCTGAATTATGACCAGCGTGGGCTTTACCTGGGTGCATTCCGCCATGATGAAAAGCTCCTGGTCCTATACGCCGGTGGTGAGTACCGGTTGTACGGTTATGACCTTGCCACCCATTTCGATGACGATCTGATGCACCTCAGAAAATACGACCAGGATGAAATCTGCAACGTAGTGTATGTGGAACCGGAAAGTGGATTTCCCTACCTGAAAAGATTCACTTTTGAGCCTTCTGATAAAAGGGTATCCTTTACCGGTGGCGAGGGCTCACGGCTCATCAGCTGGTTTTTCGGGGATCAGGTCGATCTGAAGATCCTTTACGAACTGGATGCCACATCAAAGGCCAAACCTGATGAGAATTTCAGGGCAGAAGAGTTTATTGCCGTCAAGGGGCTGAGCGCCAAGGGTAAAAGAATCAGCAAGAACCGGATCTCTGAAGTCGAATGGTTTCCGGTAGCGTCCTTTGAACCTGATGAAGTGTCGGAACCGGATACGGTTGATTCCGGAGAAGATGCCTTTACAGAAGATGTTTATAACGGAGATGATGCCGTGGCTGATGATTTGATTCCGGGTGAAGAAGAAGAGGAGCAGGAACAGGAGCAGGAGCAGGAGCAGAAAAAGGAAGAGGAACAGGAACAGGAACAGGAGGAGGAGCAGGAGCAGGAGCAGGAACAGGAGCAGGAACAGGAACAGGAACAGGAACAGGAAAAGGAACAGGAGGAGGCACAGGGGCAGAAAGAGACCCTGACGGAGGGTGATCGTGAGAATACCTTGCTGGTACCACCGCCAGCATCTCAGCCTGAGAAGCCAAAGGCCCGAAGGGGAAGGCCCCCGAAATCGCAGGGGGGCATCACGTCAGTGAGCATGGATAAGGAGCAGGGGATACAGATGGAACTGGATCTGGAGTAGAAAGGCAAAAGGCAAAAGGAAAAAGGAAAAAGGGGAAAGTAGAATTATGAGTTATGAGTGATAAGTTATGAGTGTTTTACTGAGACTGCCGACTACCGACTACTGCCTAAACAACTAAACGCCTAAGCAACTAAACGCATAAACAACTAAACGCATAAACAACTAAACAAAGCATATGGATAACAAGGTATTACAAATCACAGACGATGTACAGTGGATTGGGGTGCTGGACCGCGATATTGTGACTTTTGACGTGGTGATGGAGACGAAATATGGCACTACCTACAATTCCTATTTCATCAATGCAGAGCGTAAGGCAATCATCGAAACCACCAAGGAGAAATTCTGGAATACCTACGAGGAAAAGATCAGAAAGGTGTGCGATCCTGCTGAAATTGAATACATCATTCTGAACCATACGGAACCTGATCACTCGGGTAACCTGAAGAACCTTCTTTCCATCGCTCCGAACGCCATCGTGGTAGGTTCGGGCAATGCCATCCGGTACCTGTCGGATTTGTTTGAAGGGGAGTTCAGACATCTGATTGTCAAGGATGGCGACACTTTGGATCTGGGCAACAAGACCCTGCGGTTTATCGCTGCCCCCAATCTGCACTGGCCCGATTCCATGTACACTTATCTTGAAGAGGACAAACTTCTGTTCACCTGTGATTCATTCGGGGCACACTATTGCGATGAACGGATGTATGACGATGAAGTTGGGAATTATGACGATGCATTTGTCTATTATTTCGATGTGATTCTGAAACCCTTTAGTAAATTTTTGCTGAAGGCCATTGAGAAGATCGAGCCCCTCGGCATCAGTGCCATTTGTACGGGGCATGGACCGATCCTCAGAAGCCATTGGAAACGGATGGTGGAAATGTCGAAAGAGATGTCGGAACATCATCTCACATTACCACAGCAATATTCAGTTTTTATTCCCTATGTATCCGCCTATCACAAAACCGGCCTGTTGGCAGAAAAGATTGCTGAGGGCATCAGAAGCCTGGGAAATGGTTTTACTGTGGATGTGGTGGACATTGAGACCACATCACTCGGGGATCTGGATATGTACCTTACCAGGTGCAGCGGGGTTATCGTGGGGAGCCCAACCATCAATCAGAATATTTTAATGCCCGTTTACCGCCTTTTTGCCATGATGACCCCTCTCCGTGACAAGGGGAAACTGGCCGGAGCTTTTGGTTCGTATGGCTGGAGTGGCGAAGGGTCAAAGATGATCCCTGCTTTTCTGGCGCAGTTGAAACTGGAAGTGTTCGGGGAGGGTGTGTTTGTGAAGTTCACCCCGACAGAAAGGGAACTCGGGGATGCTTTTGCCTATGGAAGGGCGTTTGCGGAAAAACTGCGCAGCTGATGGAGCATGACTGGCAGAGCCGGGCACTAAAAATAACCTGGTTTCGTTCAATAATCGGATGGTAACAGAAAATCTACAGGGCCTATGAGAAATAATCACCCGGTCATCCTTTCCGGTATTTTACTATTGGCTGTAGTTGTTATGATGAGTTCATGCTATACGGAACAATCCCTTGGCCGCCGTTTTGTAACCGGAACGATGAACGAAAAACCATCGGTGTGGTTTATCGGAGCAAACCATTTGTACAAAACCTGTACGATGGAAGAGGATTCAGTCATTACGCCCTGTGTTTTTACCGGTGCTGCCATGGAGGATTCGCTGCTCGAGCTTTACAATGCCGGATTTGCCCGGCAACTGGAGGGGTATGGTTATCGTGTTTTCAGCTATTATGAGTCTGATTCCTTTTTCAGTCAGGCCGGTCTGAAGCTCATTGTTAACATTGTACAGCTTGAGCTGGAGGAGCAGACTTCGTATGAACGGGAGTCAGAGGTTTTTGACGAAATGGAGTATGTAGAGATGATTCCGGTGAGGTTGGTCAGTCTCAATTCATGGGTGGAGATATCGGTGGTGGACAGTGCAACTGCCCGCCAGGATTTGTTTTACACCTCCGATTCTATCATGGATGTGGTGGATGGATACTTTTTACAGCACCAGATCAGCGGAAATGTCACCTACTATTTCAGGCGTTATGCCATGAAACCATTGCTGATGCCCCGTTTAGCGGGCTCATCCGGACAAAAACATGCCATGCGGCTGTTTGATGTGTGGATGAACAGGTACATCGAAAAACACGATCCGGTTTCGGTAAGCCAGGGATACCAGTACCCTTCAAGGATTTACTACCATTATGATCCTGAACGGAAGAGGGTTATCCCGGCGGATGCTTCGGGTCGAATGCAGAAGCTTTAGGGTAAAGGCTGCATCAGGAAATTCACATCGCTCCCCTGTTCCAGTTCGTAGGCTGCTTCACCGAACCTGAAGATTCTGAGCGGCCTTTTGCCGCCAAGTTCAAGTTTCCCGTTGTCCATCCTGAAGTAGCAACCTTCGCGGAGCCCTGCCACATAGATCGAACGGTTTACTTTGCAGAATTCATCAATCCGCTGTTCGCGGGTTTCACCGCCATGCCCTTCAGGATTTGCATCCAGGTAATGAGGGTTGATCTGGAAAGGAATCAGGTTCATGCACTGGAAGCTTTCGGGCTCGATGATGGGCATATCGTTGGTGGTTCTCAGGGATGGGCATGCCACATTTGACCCGGCACTCCAACCGATGAAGGGAACTCCGGCTATTGCACGGCAGCGGATCGCCTGCATGGTCCCGGTTTTATGCATCATATATACCAGATGAAAGGTATTGCCACCCCCCACAGCAATGGCTTCGGCCTCTTCCACTGCCCTCACCGGGTCTTCTTCGCGATGGATGGAGTAAATCCCGTAGCCAAGCTCCTCAAATACGGCTGCCACTCTTTTCTCGTAAAGGTCAAATGAGGCATCAAGTCCCTGGTCTGTCAAACCTACACCAGCGTATGGCACAAACAAAAGCTTCCGGACACCTGTACCTTTAAGAAATGTGCTGATATGGGGCCTTGGCCACCCAAGGTACGACTCACCTGCATTGGTCGAATTGCTCAGAAGAAGTAATTTCATATGCGTTTTCTATTTTGAATGGTTTTTTTATCCGAATTTACATTCCTGTTAACAGAATTCCTCTCATAACAAAGTTCAAAAATAGTACTTTTGGCTGATCTAACTGATAATCCGGCGATGAACTTTTCCTGCAAAGCCATTAATCAATTCATAATGAGGATTTTAATTCCGATATTTCTGGTGCTGCAAACCCTGACCATTTTCGGACAGGCAGACCTGCAGACGTTTCAGCAAAGAACGCACATGGTTCATCCTGACGAGTTGCTTGCCTTGCCTGAAAGCGGGAAGGGCTTTACGGCCACTCCTCCTCCGGGGGGCAAGGTGCGCAGCATTGCCGAATTTGAGCCCACCGAAGGGGTCATTGTGGCGTATTCAGGACAGTTTGGCATACCTTTCAACCTCATTGCCCAGATGTCGCAGATAGCAAAGGTATATACCCTGGTTGCCAATGCCTCGGTTGAAACCACCGTACGCAACCAGTATACTGCAAATGGCGTGAACCTGAACAACTGCCTGTTCCTCTATGGCACCATCGACTCCTATTGGTCGAGGGATTATGGCCCCTGGTTCATAGCCGACAGTGCCAACAGGGTGGCTATCGTTGATTTTCCGTATAACCGTCCCCGCCCCAACGACGATGATGTTCCCGGCCGGGTTGCCACCGCCCTGGGGTTGCAGATGTACGGCATGAATGTGACGCATACGGGAGGCAACTACATGTCGGATGGTACGGGCAGGGCAGCCTCCACCAAACTGGTATTGACCGAAAACACCAACCTGACAACCGCTCAGATCAATGCCTATTTCGCCGATTATCTTGGTGTTGATTCATACTATACCCTTGATGACCCTTTGGGTGATTACATTGAGCATATCGATTGCTGGGGTAAGTTTCTGGCCCCTGATAAAATCCTGCTGGGGCAGGTACCCTCGAACGATCCCCGTTTCAATGATTATGAAGCGTTGGCCACTTTTTTTGCCGGCACACCTTCTCCTTACGGATACCCGTATAAAGTATTCAGGGTGTACAGCCCGAACGGCCAGCCCTATACCAATTCCTATATTCTGAATAAAACTGTTTTTCTGCCGGTTGTCACTACCAGTGGTACTCCCTGGAACGATTCTGCCAAAGCGGCCTACGAAAGAGCCATGCCCGGATACACCGTCCAGAGCATTTATGCCCTGAGCAGCAAGCCCTGGGCAAGTACTGATGCCCTGCATTGCCGGGCCCATGAAATTGCAGACAGGGGGATGCTGTATATCAGGCATCAGCCCATGTGGGGAAAGGTAGGGCAGAAGTCCTCCTATGAGGTGAAGGCAGAGTTTATTTCATACAGTGGATCAATGCTTTACAGTGATTCTGCGCGGATATATTACAGGTACAATACAGGCCCCTGGCACAGCGTACTGATGACTCCGGATACGGGTCATGTATGGATAGGATATATCCCCGACAGCGCAGCCGGGGTTACCATTGGGTATGCACTTCATGCTGCCGATACCTCCAGGCGCAGCGAGAACCACCCCTACATGGGGATACTCGATCCGCATACCTTTGAGGTGGTTTCAACCAGTGGTTTGCAGCCACAGGAGAAGGCGCCGCAGGGCATCCTGATATTTCCCAACCCGGCTGATGACAGGATTTATGCAGCCATTTACCATACTGAAGAGGCACCTGTGGAAGTGAACCTCTACCATCAGGCTGGCTATCTGGTTGCCAGTCAACGCTATGCTGATGCGAAGACGCTCTATCGCGATGGAATTCCTGTCTTTCATCTGAAAAGCGGAATATATCTGATGGAGGTCAAAGTCAACGGGCGCAAAATGGTGGAGCGGGTTACCATTTTACATCACTAATGTCACATTTACCTTATTCCATGGACAGTACCAAATTTTTCCGGAGAGAACAAATCGCATATCTGATACTTACAGTGGGGATTGTCCTCCTGATGATCGTTCCATCGGTTTTTAATTCCGGAGCATTTATCCAAACCGGTGACTCTGCCGGTATGATGCCCCGTCCCACCGACGAAGGGATGAACGATCATGAACGACGGGAGCAGTGGATGGCGGATATGCATCAGGCGGCTCCCGGTACCAACTGGCGTATGATGGATCTGCAATACAGGCTGAAGCGCTCCAGGGGGTTCCGCGGCAACCAGTTGCTGACGGGCGACCGAAGTGTGAGCATTGCCGGTGTAGTGCAGGGAATGTGGCAGGAGCGGGGCAGCAGTAACCAGGCAGGGAGGATCCTGCTGGCAGAGCTTGACACGGTTGGGCAATGGTTGTATTGTGCTTCAGACGGGGGACAGATCTGGCGCACCCCATCGGCTGCCTCAGTGCCACAGTGGCAGGTCATGACCGATCATATACAGTTCAAGGGGATCCATTTCTTGCGGATTTTCAGACAGGCCGGGCTGATGCGGGTGGTAATCGCCACCAATCAGGGTTCGACCCCGGGAGTGTATTATTCTGATGATACCTGCAATACCTGGACAGCTGCCACCGGAACCCAGACTGCGTCTTGGGGGTATGTGCGGCGGGTGGTTACCGCCAACGACGGGCAGAACACCCTGTATGCCCTTGCCCAGGGGTGGAACAGCTCCGCAGTGGTAAGGCTGCTGAAATCAACAGATCTGGGGGTATCATTCCAGGAGATTACCAGTTTCCCCGAGAGCCAGGTGGGCAGCATCAGGAAATGCGATATCTGGTCCGATCGGTATGGATCCGGGAGGGTATTTATGGTTAAGGATTCAGTAGTTACAGAACTCATTCAGGGTCAGTTAAGTCTGAAGGGCACGCTGCAGGCATCCCCGCAGAACCAGGCACGACTTACCGGTTATGAGCGGGGAGGAGCTGTCACCCTTTATTTGATGGATGCCGGTTCAAACAACAGCACCTGTTACAGGTCGGTGAACGATGGATCCACATGGACATGGAGGGGAGATGTACAGGAAACCCCGTTCATGATCAACAGTTTTGCCTCTTCGGCCACTGATCCAGATTTACTCTATTATGGCGGAGTGGAGGCCTTCCGGAGTCCTACTGCCGGTACCAACTGGTACCTGGTGAATGCCTGGGGCGATTATTACGGACAGCCGGCCAACCGGCTTCATGCTGACCTTCCCGGCTTCTGTTCCTTTATCGGAAACGGGGGAACCGAAGTATTGTACATCTGCACCGACGGGGGTATATACAAATCCACCAATGGCATGCAAACGGTAAGTAACCTGTCGATGCTTGACCTGAATGTCAGTCAGTACTATTCTGTATATACCAGCCGGGTCAATACCAGTTTTATTCACGCCGGAAGTCAGGACCAGGGGTATCAGCGGTCGAACAGCACACCCGGGGCAGTCAGGAGCTTTGATCAGGTGTGGTCGGGCGATTACGGCCATATCGTATCCGGCGATGGCGGGCTAAGCATCTGGATGAATTATCCCGGTTTCACGGTGCATTATAATGATATACTGTATTCCACCTCACGCGCCTGGTGGGAGTTTACCTTCGAGAATGCGTTGTGGATCCCACCCATGATCATTGACCCCTATGACAAGAATAATGTTTTGATCGGAGGTGGTGGTTTCAATGGAGGAGCCCATATCATCCAGGTGACCTACATGGGCCCCGGGGCACCCATGGTGACCTATGAATTCCCTTTCGATTTTTCGGGCGGAAGCAGCAGCGTGAAGATCTGTGCCCTGGCGACCAGCCCACTCGACAAAGACTGCTGGTACGTGCTTACCACCAACGGGAGGCTCTACCATTCTGCCAATTCCGGCGATACCTGGACGCTGAAACACAATTTCAATTTCAGTTTCGGACATTACTTCTATGGAGCTGACATCGTTCCTTCCCCAAATGAGAAGGGGAAACTGTATGTATGCGGCAGCGGTTACAGCAACCCACCGGTATTCGAAATCAGCGATTTCGGAGCTGTAGTAAAACCTATCAACAACGGGATCCCCAATACCCTGGTTTATGCGCTGGACTGCACTCCTGAAGAGGGGCTGCTTTTTGCCGCTACCGAGTTGGGTCCGTTTGTATATGTGAGCAGCGAAGAAAAGTGGTATGATCTGTCGGAGGGGTATGCCCCTGATCAGACCTGGTGGTCGGTGGACTATGTTGAGTCACTGAAGACTGCCCGGTTTGGAACCTATGGCCGTGGCATCTGGGACTTCATTATGTGCAACGGTACTGCCACACAGCCGGTTGCGGCATTCACCAGCCAGTCCGGAACCGGTTATCTGGAAGTGGAATTCACAGACCAGAGCTCAGGAGGCCCTTTTACCTGGCTGTGGGATTTTGGCGATGGGAAGACCTCAACCCAGCCATCACCCACCCACGTGTTTGCAGCGCCCGGTACCTACACAATTACCCTGATTGCCGGCAATGTATGTCACCGGGATACCCTGAAGAAGAGCATCCAGGTGACCCAGACCGGCATTACAGAGCAGGTTTCAGATGCCGGATTTACCCTGTTTCCAAACCCCAATACCGGCAGTTTCTTTATTACCAACCGGGGGTATCGTCCTGAGGGTGTCCGCATTCTGGGGATTGACGGCAGGGAACTTTACCGTACCTCCTGGATGGATACAGGTTCAGGATCGATGCAGATCACAGCAGAGAACTTACCTCCTGGTATCTATTGGGCTGAGCTGATGGGCGGACCGGTCAGGAGAACCGCAAAACTCATCATCAGGTAAAAAAGACATAGTACTTATGAGGATCTGCAATCAAATAAGAATCAATCAAATATAATTAACCAAATCATTTCAATATGAGATCAGTTTTACTAACCCTGGTTGTCGTCATAGCCGCGGTGTTGCAAACAACCGGACAGACCCTGTTGTTTTCGGAGAATTTTGAGTTCAATACCGTACCTGATAGTGTGACTTTTACAGGTACCGGTACCTATGGGAACAGCAATACCCTCTTTTCACAGGGGCTGCGGAGCGACTCATTACGTATGGTTGTGTCAGGTGATTCTGTGGTGATGACTACCCCGGCTTTCAGTACTGTGGGTAATTCATTCCTCATGCTCTATTTTGACCATATCTGCAAGATTGAGTATAATGATGAAGGGTATATCGAGGTGTCCAATGACAACGGAGCCACATGGACGCGCCTGACGGGATCACAATACCTTGGGACTGCCCAGTTCGGGACTCAGGGCAATAAATTCTCTTCGATGTCCTATTTAGATTGGGTGCCTACCACTGCGGCCGTACCCTCCAACGCCTGGTGGAAGAGTGAAACTTTTGACATCTCATTGCTGGTTGGGAATGCTGCCAATGTGAAGATACGTTTTATTTTATGGGATGCGATACCAGGCTTTACCATTGGTGATAATTACGCCTGGTTTATCGATAACATCAGGATTATCGGGGCCTTTTCGGAGCTGAATCCCCCGGTAATCACCATGGTACCACCCATTCCTCAGGACACAGTGTACACCACAACGCCCTACCAGATCAAGGCAAAAATCACCGATGTTTCAGGAATTGATACTGCTTATGTGGCATATACGGTCAATACCGGCATTATTGATACCATCGGAATGGCTTTGGTGGCGGCAGATACCTTCCAGTGCAGCATCCCCTTTTACGGATTCGGAAGAACCATCCATTACAAGGTGATAGCCATTGATAACAGTGCGGCTCACAATATGGCCTCAGATCCTGCCACCGGTACCCGGATGATTTATGCAAAATACAGTCCGGGGGGCACAGTGACGATAGGTACCGGAACCACAGGGTCATCCACAGTGGGCCCGACCTATATCAGCAGTGCAACAAGCACATACCTTTACAGTAACCACATCAGCATGTTTACACCTGCCGAGATCGGATATACAGGTGCCCTGAGTACAATTTCATGGTATAAGACAGATGCCCAGGGGTACAACCTGAATAACGCAACTTACAGGATCTACCTGAAGCATACAACAGCTACCACTGTAAATTCGGCTGTTGGAACCTTCACCACAGAGCTGGCAGGGGCAACCCTGGTGTATGAGAATACCACCCAGAACCTGCCCCTTGCGGCTGGATGGGTAGATTTTGTGCTCACATATCCCAACGCATTCTCTTACAATGGAGTGCAGAACCTTATGGTGCTGGTGGACTGGTATCGTCCGGGTTCTCCCACCGGGGCAGTTCCATGGCAGTACACCACAGCCACTGGTATGGCATGTACATGGAGTTCAGCCACCAATCCCCCGAATATCACCTACGGTAACGGTAGCAGGCCAAATATCCGGATGACCTTTGTGACGCCTTCGAACCTGACCTATGATGCAGGAGTATCCCAGATTGTCAACCCCACCGGCGGGGTGATCGCCAATACTCCATTCAATGTGATTGCCAAAGTGACCAATTTCGGATCGGATACCCTGACTTCAGCTACGGTTAAATGGACCCTTGACGGAGTACAGCAGACGCCGTATGCCTGGACAGGCTCTCTTGCACAGGGACTGGTTACCCCGGATATCATACTCGGCTCCCTGACACTCCCGCTGGGTGTTCACACGATAAAAATCTGGACTGACAACCCCAACGGTCAACCAGATATGAATTATGGAAACGACACCTCCCAGATTTCTTTCATGGCTTGTGCAAATCTGCTCACCGGCACCTATACCATCGGGGGGTCGAATCCTGATTTTGCCTCATTCTCGGCAGCTATGATTGCGCTGGATCAATGTGGTATCAGCGGTCCTGTTACCTTTAATGTGGCTCCGGGTGCATACACCGAGCAGATTACAGTGCCTTTTATCAGCGGTGCCACCGCATCCAGTCCCGTGATATTCCAGTCGGCTAATGCAGACAGTACCTCTGTGGTGCTGCAATACGATGCTACATCGGCAGCTGCGAATTTCACCCTGAAGTTCGATGATGCCTCTTTTGTGACCTTCAGGAAAATGACCCTCAAGGCACTCAATAATACCAACGGAAGGGTTGTGGAGATCAGTGGTACTTCATCCGGCATAAAACTGGAAAACAACATTATTCAGGGGGTTGTAAATACCGCAAAGAGTTCTGATGCAGCCCGTGCCGTACTGTATTCAGGTGGCTCCACCAACCACTTCTGTGTGTTCAGTAACAACCGAATCCTGGATGGCGAACACGCTTTCTGGTTGAAAGGTGTGGCCTCTGCCAGGGAGATCGGGACCCAGATATCCGGTAACGTCATTACCGGGCAGATTATCAACGGAATTGCCCTTGATCAGCATTCGGCCCCTTTGATTCAGGGCAACAGTATTGAAGTTATGAACCAGGTGGATATCTTCAGAGGCATGTATATTCAGAATTCCGACAGCAGTATCCTGATCACAAAGAATAACGTTGTGATTCACAATGCAGTATCGGCCCCTGGTATTGAACTGGCCGGGTGTGTCTCAGATACGGCTTATCCCGGTTTGATTGCCAATAATATGGTGTCTGTGAAAATCGCTATCAGTGCTGCAAACAGCCTGTACCCGGCTGGTATGGTTTCCTACAGTTGTTCAAATCAGCGGTTTGTATTCAACAGTGTGAATCTGTGGGGAAGTTCAACCATCGCCAATGCATCTTTCCGGCTGTACGGAACCGGGTCCACCCAGGGGGTTGTCATGCTGAACAATAATTTTGTAAACCATGTAACCGGGGGTGTTGTACTTAATTTTGAAGGAGTAACGGCATCTGCTTTTATGAGCAATTACAACAATCTTTATGCAGAAGATGGGGGTACTGCTTTTCTTTCTGCGGGATACCCGGATCTGGCTGCCTGGAAGTCTTTCAGCAACGGGGACCTGAACTCGTTTGCCATCAAGCCCTACTTCAATTCCAGCTCAGACCTGCACACCTTCAACGGGATCCTGAATGGCTTGGCCACATCGCTTACGTATGTGTCGGATGATTTTGACGGGCAGCCCCGAAATGCGAACAATCCTGATCCGGGTGCCGATGAGTTTGACCCGCCTGCCATTGATGTGGCGATGCTTGAAATTCTGGCCCCTGCCGGAGGATGCAGGATGGACAGTACTGAAGCTGTAACGGTGATGATCCGCAATACCGGATCCACAAACATCACTTCAGGATTGTCGGCCCATTTCAGATTCGACAACAGTGCCACCATTGTCAGCGAAAGCATTTCAACGCCTGTCAATGCCGGGGATACACTTGTGTATACCTTTACGGCCACCGTAAATATGAAAGTTCTGGCGCCCCTGGTGACCGACACCTTTGCACTGGATGTGTGGACTTCCCTTACCGGAGATCCTGTTCCTTACAACGACAGCCTTTCGGATCAGTTCATTGCATTTTTCACCCCCAATCCACCGGTTGCCTCCGGAGTCACCATTCCTTTCGGTACTTCAGCTACCTTAACGGCCCTGAGCACCGACACTATCCTGTGGTATGCAAAGGATACCTCAACACTTGAATTGTCGCAGGGGGCAACCTATGTTACACCCCCTCTGTTTGCGAACACCACATACTGGGTTGCCTCCTCCACAGGAGCGGTACAGTCGTCGGGGCCATACACCCCCGGAGTGAATATAGCACCTCTTGCCACGGTATCTGCCAGCAATTGCAGCACCGGGCCCTGCAGTGCCTTTAACGACCTCAACTTCGGAACCTGTGGTACCCAGCTGGTATGGGTTTCCACTTCCAGTCCCCCCTCTTCAGTGCCCCATACCAACTATATCGATTTTGAATGGCCGGTGGCGAAAACCATTGATGGGATGAAAATCCACCATGCCAATACCACGGCACGTTTCCTTACGGGTGCCACTTTATACAAATGGGACAATGGTAACTGGGTAAGTTTTCACACCTTTAGCAACCTTCCGATGCAATGCGAGAATGTGGTTCCATTTCCGCTGGTTACCACAACCAAACTAAGGATTACTACATTCCAGATGACCGGTACCGGACAGACCTCCAACCCGAATTTCAGGGAAATAGAGGTATTTGAAGGCAATGCCACCGGTTGCGAGAGTGACCGGGTTCCGGTACTGGTAGCGGTTGGGCCTCCCCCGGCTGTTGATGCCGGTATCGCCCAGGTACTGTCTCCTGCAGGCTCCGTAAATTCAGGGTCACCTATACCTTTGGTGGTTTCACTGAAGAATTTCGGAAGCGATACCCTGATATCCGCCAAGATCTATTACAGCCTGAATTCAGTTTTGCAGGATTCAATAGCCTGGACAGGTTCCCTCCTCAAGGATTCAACCGAACAGGTTGTTGTGGATACCCTCAGTCTGGCCGGTGGCACCTATTGCATTAAATCCTGGACCGGTATGCCGAATGGTATTGCAGATGTGGTAGCAGCAAACGACAGTGCAACTTCCTGTTTCAATGCATGTATGGGTGGTACTTATACCATCGGACCGGCTGCCACTGGTACGTACAATTTCAATACCTTTAACGGTGCCGTTAATGCACTGATGGCTGCTGGGATCTGCGGACCGGTGGTCTTTGACGTGCAGCCCGGCACCTATACTGAACAGGTGACCATTCCACAGCTGGCTGGCGTAGATGCCATCAACACCGTCACATTCCGGGGTGCCACCGACAGCACGCTGGCGATCCTGCAGTTTACTGCTTCCAGCACTTCCAACTGGACCCTCCGTTTGAACGGTACCGATTACTTCCGTTTTGAAAAGCTGACCATCAAGGCGCTGGATGCCACTAGCGGAAGGGCGATTGAACTCATCAACGGAGCTATGTACAACCGGTTTGAGAACTGTCATATCACCACCACCGGGGTAACAGCCTCCACATCAAGCTGTATTTACGACTACAATACGCTGAATCACTACAATACCTACCTCAGTAACTACATGTCGGGAGGGTATTATACCATGTATATCTATGGGGTAAGTACCTCCTCCTGGGAGAAAGGCACTGTAATTCAAGGAAATACAATCACCGGATCCTATTACTACCCCATGTATGTGTATTATGC
This sequence comes from Bacteroidota bacterium, assembly GCA_022709695.1. Classification (GTDB taxonomy): domain Bacteria; phylum Bacteroidota; class Bacteroidia; order Bacteroidales; family SKPS01; genus SKPS01. Next base: position 42,275 of record JAKLII010000006.1, on the reverse strand, counting down.
TGATTCAGTGCAGATTATCGGGAACAGGGTCATCAGCAGTACAGCGCCCTACTCGTACGGCATTTCAGCCTACTACATCAACAATATGTACCGGATTATCGGCAACTATGTGAATATTGTCGGGAGTTCGACCAGTGCCTGTTACGGAATACGGGATTATTACGGCAACTACGCAAGTTACAATGCGAACCCCAATGGTTTTGGCCTGGTAGCGAATAACATGATCATTATTTCAGGGGGTACGGGTACCAACTATGGGTTGTATTCCTACTATGGCAATGGCACCGAGACGTATTACAATTCGGTGAGTATCCGTTCGGGAGCTGTTGCCAGCAGGGCCCTTTATCAGGCCAGCACTTCCTCAAATACACTGGGGCAGATTTACAAAAACAATATTTTCCATAATTCTGCAGGGGGGTATGCGGCCTATTTCAGCACCCCGGCGCAGGTTACGGCCAGCAACAATAATGATTTTTACGCCACAGGGATCAACCTTGCCTACTGGGGCGCCGATGTGCAGACCCTCACAGCTTTGCAGGCTGCCAGTGGCAAGGATGCCAACTCGGTAAGTATCGATCCTCCTTTCACCAGCGTTACGGACCTTCACCTTTCCAACACCAACCTATCCGGGAAAGGGACTCCGGTTGGAGCCATCAACTACGATTTTGACGGAGAAACACGTTCTCCTTTTCTTCCTACCATCGGAGCCGATGAGGTTGCCTTGCTGGCTAAGGATGCCGGGGTAACCGCCATCACAACCCCTTCGGGTACCACCAGTGAAGGCCAGAGCTATCCTTTTACCGTAACGGTGGCAAATTTCGGTACCGACACCCTGTTCACCTTTGACGTGCAATATCAGGTCAACGGTGGTACTCCGGTTATCGCCACCTTCAACGATACCCTGCTGACGGGAGGATCCAAGAGCTTCTCGATGCCGGCCATGATCTCCCCGGCCGGCAACTACCAGATCTGTGCAAAGACCCTGCTCGCCAACGACAGCAATGCTTTCAACGATCAGTCCTGCAAGACCCTGTTTGGTATCCCCCTTTATGATGCCATGGCTGTTTCGCTGGTCGGATTGGTCAATGGATGTAATGTGGGATTGGATACGATCAGCATGTGGGTAAAGAACCTTGGGGTAAACGCCATCAACAGTCCGGCTCCGTCTGCTGTCACCATCGGTTACCGCATTAAACCCACTGCCCCGGTTGTAACCCAGAGCTTCACGCCGGTGCTGCTGCCTGGCGACTCAGTTCTGGTCCATTTCAGTACCCTGGCTGATTTTTCGGTTACTTTGGTGGATGATACCTTCAATGTGAAGGCCTGGATTGACCTGACCGGTGATAATGTGAAGTATAACGACACTGCGTATGCCCAGCTGATTTCGAAACAGGTTCCTGCTCCTCCAGTGGTTACCAACGTCACGATTCCCTATGCCACAAGCACCACGTTAACCGCTACAAGTCCTGATTCCGTCCTGTGGTTTGACTCCCAGACCGCATTAACGCCCATTGCCGGAGGCCCTACCTATACCACACCGTTGTTATACAATCCAACTACCTATTGGGTGCAGGCCGGAACCAATTCCTTTACCGGTGGTTTGTCAGCATTCACCTCCCTTGCCTCCGGAAACAGCTTTGACGGGAACATGTTTGACATAACACCCACCACAACGATAACCCTTGACAGTTTTGATGTAAATATTGCAGGGGGTGCGGATGTGATCGAACTTTACTATCGGTCAGGTACTTATGTGGGTCATAACAATGACAGTACCGGCTGGATAAAGGTAGGATCCTGCACAGTTAATGGCCTGGGTTCCGGTGTGGCAACCCGTGCCGTGGTGGGCGGGGTGACCCTTCAGCCAAACCAAACCTATGGTATCTACATTACTGTGGTTACTGGTACCATGTATTATAGCAATGTCACACAGGGAGTGATTCAGAACTTCCCTGATTTCAGTTGTATGTTCGGGCAGGGGGGAGGATATCCTTTTGCGCTGGCAAATACCGGAAGAATGTGGAACGGGCGCATCTACTATTCAAAGGGAACGGCAGGATGTGCCAGTACCCGGGTGCCCCTTGTAGTGTCCCTTTCTGCTCAGCCTTCCTGTGATCTGGGGGTGAGCCAGGTGATTGAACCCGTGCCAATGGTTAATCTTGGCACCCAGGAGCCGGTGAAGGTGAGGATCCAGAATTACGGATCTGCGGCACAGAGCAATTTCCCGGTCAGTTTTCAGGTTGATAACCTGCCGGTAGTAACCGAGACTGTAAGTGCTGCGCTGGCAGTCAACGGGTTTGTCGATTACACCTTCACCACCAAGGCAAATCTCTCTGTTCCGGGTACCACCTACACCATCAAGGCCTGGCCAGGGATAACCTGTGATACGACCCATCAGAACGATACCACTTCCAAATCGGTTACCAACCTGCTGCCCAATTATTGTATATCCTCTGCTACCAGTGCGCTGAACCAGGAGATCACCAATGTATCCCTCAATACCCTCAATAATACCTCAGCCCCCACCGGTGCGATGTATACCAATTTCATCAGTACGGTTCCTGCCACGATGCTCTCTCCGGGGGTTAATTACAACATGACCATTACATCCTCCTTTGCTCCCGGATCCTCCACCTCGCAGAGTTGCTGGGCAAAAGCCTGGATCGATTTCGACCGCAACGGTGTGTTTGACCCGGTGAATGAAATGGTATTCAGTAATGCCACTTCCTCTTCCAATACGATTACAGCCCAGGTTACTGTACCTGCAAACGCCATAATGGGGAATACCTATATGCGGGTTGTGCTGAACCAAACCACCAATGCCACGCTGGTTACCCCCTGCGGCACCTATACCTATGGCGAAACGGAAGACTATGCCATCACCATTGCTCCTCAGGCCCCCTGCGATGCCGGTGCGATTGCAATTCTGCAACCCGCCGGAATGACCCAGGCGGGTGCTTCACTGCCGGTGTGGGTGAAATTCACCAATTTCGGATCACAGGCTATTGCTGCCAATACGTTATCGTTAGCCTACAAGGTGAACAACGGAACCCCGGTCACGGTCAATATCACTTCGTCCCTTGCTCCGGGTGCTACCGACAGCATCCAGATGCCTCCTTTTGTGGCCACCATGGGCTACAATACCATCTGTGCCTATACGACCCTGGCCTGCGACACATCGCTGTTCAACGATCAGGTATGCAAATCCGTATATGCCCAGTATTACACAACGGTGCCTTATTTCGACAACTTTGAAGGCCCAAATAATTTCTACAAACCTGACCTCACACCCGACTGGCAACTGGGAACCCCGTCTGCCAACATCATCAATTCGGCCTATTCCGGTACTAAAGCCTGGGTTACCAATCTTACAGGGGACTATTCCAATAATGCCGATGAATACATCTATACCCCGGTATTCGACTTCACCGGATTGGGTGTAACCGACACGGTTACCATCAGTTTCTACCACTGGCTTGCCATGGCATCAGGTGACTACGGGCAGTTACAGTACAAGGTGAATGGGAGTGCCGGATGGGCCAATCTGGGATTTGTAGGGGATGCAAGCGGCACCAACTGGTACAATATGCAGGTAGGAGGGGTGCACTATTTCAGCCAGGTGAACTCGGGGTGGATGTATTCCGCCTACAAGCTTTCACCTGGCACCTTCAACGGGAACGACACGGTGCAGTTCAGGTTCAGGTTCTATTCAACCGCTTCGGGTACTTCCAACGGATGGGCCATTGACAACTTCAACCTGGCTTTGCCTGTGGTACCAAACGATGTCGGGATATCGGCCATCACCTATCCCCTGAACGACACAGCAGCCGGCAGCCAGATCAATGTGGAAGTTTTGATCAAAAACTTCGGCACCAACACCCAGGTAATGATTCCGCTGCAGTTGAAAATCAATGGTGTATCTGTGAGCAGCGAGACCTGGACGGGGACCCTTGCCTATCAGGCAACTGCTGCATACACCTTTGTAATTCCCATTACAGCTCCATCTTCCACCTACCAGCTTTGTGCAGCCACCATGCTCCCGGGGGATGCATTTGCTTCAAACGATGAGCTTTGCAAGAGCTTCAATGCCCTGCCGGCATATCATGATGTGGGCGTTGTGCAGATTGTAGCACCTCTGCCCGATTCCATCGGTGAAATCTGCTTCTACGATCCGGTCACCCACCCCTGGTACATGAAGGATGTGATTGTAAGGATTCAGAATTTTGGGCAGAACTCCCAGACGAGCATACCGGTTAAATATACCTTCTTCAATGGTGGACCTCAGATGACAGATACCTGGACGGGCACCCTGGCACCGAATGCCCAGGTGGATTACATTCTGCAAACCCAGTTCCCGCCAAAAATCGGTGCCCAGCAGCTGTGTGCCGAGACCAACCTTACCGGCGATTTCATCATCACCAACAACAAGGCATACCAGAGCTATATCGGCAGAACCTGTATCGGGATTGATGATGTGATGGCAGATGGTATTGTGCTGATGCAGAATGTTCCGAATCCTGCAACCCTCTCAACTACAATTGGCTATGTAATTCCCACAGGAGGTGATGTTACTTTTGGTCTGATGAACCTCGTTGGCCAGCATCTGTTGTTGCAAAGAGGCACCAAACCATCGGGAAGCCATTCTGTGGAGGTTGATCTTTCCACGATGCCATCAGGAGTGTATTACTACTACATCGAGTTTGGCGGCCAGCGCCTTACCAGAAAAATGGTTGTAGGCAGGTAGTATCTGTTTGTATGTCAAATCACTCCGGTTATCCCCCTGCATGGCGAGGGAGATAACCGGAGGTTTTTTCTTTTTTTTTCTTTTTTTATTTTATCTGATGTGCGGATAAATTATCTAATTTAGTAGTCTGCAAAAAATCTGAATTGATAATCCATTAAATCATCTGATATGAGAACTATACTACTTTTGATCGGTATGATGTTCCTTATGGGAATCACCCAGGCACAGACCTTGATTTATTCCGAGAATTTCGAGACCAACTCGCTGCCTGACAGTGTGGTATTGACGGGAACCGGAACTTCGGGATCGAGTTCAGCCCTTTTCAGCCAGGGAGTTCGAAGCGACTCGATGCGCATTGCCCTGGCGGGCGACAGCGTGGTTATGACGACCCAGGCGTTTTCAACCACAGGCAACTCATTCGTAATGCTCTATTTTGATCAAATCTGCAAGATTGAGTTTTTTGATGAGGGTTATATCGAAGTATCAAACAACAACGGAGTCACATGGACCCGTCTTACGGCTGCCCAATATCAGGGAATCAGTCAGTTTGGTACCCAGGGGGATAAGTTCACCGCAGCGGCTTATGCCAATGATTGGGCTGCAGGATCCTATGCGGTGCCATCCAATGCCTGGTGGAAGAGCGAAACATTCGACATTTCCCTCCTTGTCGGCAATGCTGCCCAGGTGAAGATCAGGTTTGTGCTCCGCGACGCCCAGCCTGGCAGCGTAATGCCCGACAATTATGCCTGGTTTCTCGATAATATCCGGGTGGTCGGCGCATTCTCCGAGCTGAACCCTCCCATCCTCACCATGATTCCTCCCATTGTGCAGGATACGGTATATTCCACCGGACCCTATCTTGTGAAAGCCGTTATTACGGATCAGTCACTGATAGATACAGCGTATGTCAAATACTGGGTGAATACCGGGAGCCCGGTAACCCTGGGGATGACCCGACTTACCAATGATACCTTCCAGGCTTTTATCCCGTTTTTCGGTTTTGGGAAAAACATCCATTATTACGTGGAGGCTGTTGACGGTTCAGCAGCGCACAATGTTGCCAATTCAGCTACCTACCACTTCTACTGCAAGTTCAGCACAGGCGGTACGTTTACTTTGGGAACCGGCACTACCGCCAATGCAAACACCAACTATCCTGCACCTTATGGCAACTGGTATTATGGGGCAAAGCACCAGTTTATCATTCTGGCATCTGAGCTCCTGGCGCTGGGTGCTCCCGGAGGCGCCATCGGATCTCTGGCCTTTGATGTAGCCACGGTCCAGGGTACCGCCCTCCAGAACTTCTATATCAAGATGGGGCATACCACGCTGACTGCTGCTACAACCACCTTTGTTCCAAACCTCACGCAGGTATACAGTGTACCTTCCTATACCGATGTGGCAGGATGGAACACCCACACTTTCCAGACCCCGTTTGTATGGAATGGGACTGATAACCTGGTGGTGGAAGTATGCTTCAACAATTCATCCTATACCAACAATGCTTCTACCTATTATACCGCCACTCCTTTTGTTTCGTGTGTGTATTACAATTCGGATGCATCAGGGATTTGTGCTACCACCAGCGCATACAGTACCAGCAGCAACAGACCCAACATGAAGATCGAGATTCTGGGGGTGAGTTCCCTTACCCTTGATGCCGGGGTAGGGCAGATTGTGTATCCCACAGGCGGTGTGGTGGCAAATACTTCTTTTGCTGTTACCGCACAAGTGAAGAATTATGGTACCGATACACTGCTTTCTGCAACGGTGAACTGGAGACTGGACGGCGTATTACAAACCCCGTATGCCTGGACCGGTTCTCTGCTCAAAGACTCATCCTCTTCGGTGATAACCCTTGGTACCATTAATCTTGCACAGGGAGTTCATGATATCATTGCCTGGACTGACAACCCCAACGGGCAACCAGACCTGAATACCGGCAACGACTCTTCAAAAATCAGTTTTATGGCCTGTGCGAACCTCCTGGCCGGCACCTACACTGTGGGAGGTACCAACCCCGATTTTGCTGATATCAATGCTGCAATCATTGCGCTCACCCAATGCGGTATCAGTGCACCTGTTACTTTCAATGTGGCGCCTGGCACGTATACGGGACAGTATATCCTTCCCTGGATCAGCGGCAGCTCAGCTACCAATACCGTCACCTTCAAGGCTGCCAACAACGACAGCACGTCGGTGATCCTTCAGCACACAGCACTGAATACGGCTTCCAACTACATCATGAAGCTCGACGGGGCAATGCACATCATCCTGAAAAATCTCAAATGGTCACCCGGCAGCACTACCTTTGGAACCGCTTTACTGATCACCAATGGCGCACAGAACAATCTGGTCCAGGGTTGCCATCTTACCGGAAATCCAGGGACTACCGAGGATCTGGCTGTCATCAGGCTGAACGGAGCCTTGTGCCACAGCAACCAGTTCATCGGCAACTATATCAGTGGTGGCTCTTATGGCATATACGCCAAAGGGGGATCCACGGCAGCGAAAGTAAATAACATCACTGCCACCGGGAATGTGATTGAAGGATTCGATTACACCGGTATCCGTGGGGAGTTTGTGGATCAGATGACATCAACAGGCAATACCATTACCTCTGCTGTGAGCTCAACCGGTCAGAAAGAGGGGATCCATTACCTGTATGGTGGTGCTGATCTGAAGGTGCTTAAAAATAAGATCGTGATGTCGAACGGTTTCAATACCAATGCCATCAATTTTGAAAACTGCACCACCACTGTTGCCACCCAGGGGCTGATTGCCAATAATTTCGTCAGCATTACCAGTGGTACGAGTAACACTTTCGGGATCAGGATCCAGTATTCATCCTACCAGAGGATTTACCATAATTCCGTGTATGTAAATGGCACCAGCAGCACCGCTACCCGGGGGATCAATCCTACCGGTACCTCCAGTCAGATCTCGGTACTGAACAACATCGTGGAGTGTAATTTTTATCCAACCCTTTATGAAGGAACCTCTGTGGTAAGGTCGAATTACAATAACTTCTACTCCTCCACCAATCTGTACGGGTACTATACCACGGCCTATATAAACTTCAGCTCTCTGGCAGCACTGAAGGCCGCCACCCAAATGGACACCAATTCGGTTTCGACCATACCCCTGTTCGTTGGCACCACAGATCTGCATACCTTCAACGGATTACTCAATGGCATAGCAACCCCGCTTGCTGAGGTAACAGATGATATAGACGGAGAACTTCGTGATCTGCTGGTACCCGACCCGGGTGCCGATGAATTTACACCCTCACCCTATGATGCTGCAGTGATTACCATCACTTCTGCCGTTAGTGGTTGTGGTTATTCGACCCAGGAGGATGTGATCATTGAAATAAAAAATGCAGGAAGTGTGGTTATTAATGGTAACCTTACAGCTTATTACCAGATTTTGGGCGCCTCAGCACCGGTGAGTGAACCGGTTACCACTTCTATTCAACCGGCCAGCAGCATCCAGTTTACCTTCAGCAACAAGGCCAATCTGTATGTGGATTCCCTTCTGATGGATTCGGTATTTACCTTTAAAGCCTGGGTAGTGCTTACGGGAGATATTCAGCAGGCGAATGATACAGCAAATGCATTCTTTACTTCATCTTTTGCACCTTATCATCCGATTGTGAATGATACAACGGTTCCTTTTGGATCCTCTGTGACGTTGCCGGCATCCAGCTACTACAGTGTGTATTGGTACGATTCACTGTTATCTGTCAATAATTTCCATGTTGGTTCTACCTACACAACCCCTGTGCTCTATGGAAGCACAACGTATTATGTGGAAGCAAAAACCTCGAGTTTTGCTGACAGTATGTTATACATTGCCAGCCAGTCCAATGTATATACCTCTTCCCAGACCCGTGGCTACCATTTTACGGCACCGGTAGATATGACTATTATGGAGCTGATGGTTCCAACCACTGTTACATCGGGGGGCCAGTATATCCAGGTGGTTAAATTCAACGGATATCCTCTCAGTTACCCCAACGGCAGTACCTTCACCACGCTGGCATATATACAGAACGCTCCATTCGGTGTAGCCCAGCAGGTAAACATCCCTGTAATGGCCGGTGACCAGATCGGGATCATCGGAGCATCAAATTCTTCGGGTACCACCATGCATAACTCTTATGGTCCTGCCCAGGTGGCATCCAGTATTAACGGCATACCTGTCACCCTCAGACGTCTGGTGTATCAGAGTCCGCTTTCTACAGGTGCTGCTGCCTCAGGATCAATAGGACTGGAACAGAGTTCCAGCATTGCCAGAGTTGAAATGAAATACCGGATCGGAGCAGAAGGCTGCCCAAGTGACAGAGTTCCGTTAAATGTATTTGTTGGAAATCCTCCTCCCCTGGACCTGAGCGTGGTTACCATCAACACTCCCGTGACCGGTTTTGACCTCACGGCCACAGAACCTGTAACCGTGGTTCTCAGGAATTTCGGTACACAAACCATCAGCAACTTCCAGGTAGGGTACAACATCAATGGAGGAACCGCTGTGGTTGAGACGGTAGCCGGGCCTCTGGCCACCAATGCGGTTATGAACTACACGTTCACGGCCCCGGCAAATCTTTCAGCCTATCAGATTTACGACATCAAGGCCTTTGCTAAACTGACAGGTGATACGATTGTGGTGAATGACACTGCCCAGAAGACTGTGGAGAACAAGATGCTGATTTTCTGCCAGTCGGCAGCACAGTATGCCGGATATGAGGAAATTGTGAATGTTACCCTGAATACCCTGAATAATACCAGCGTGGCCAATATGGCCAATTACACCGACTATACAGCCACTGTGCAGCCCACGGTACTTTCACCGGGATCTACCTACCCGGTTTCGGTTTCGTCCGGGTTCCCTCCCGGCTATACTTACCAGTACAGCTGCTACACCAAGGCCTGGATCGACTTTAACCACGATGCCGTGTTCGATCCCGTGACCGAGATGATTTTCGGTGCTGCCACTACCAGTTCCAATACGGTTTCAGGTACCTTCACGGTACCTGCAAATGCTGCTCCGGGGATTCAGAGGCTGAGGGTGGTATTAAGTGAGACTTCAACTGCATCACAGGTGACTCCCTGCGGTTTGTATTCTTATGGCGAAACGGAGGATTATGTGGTGATGATTGCCCCCAGCATTCCCTATGATGCCGGTGTTACTAGTATTATAAATCCCACCGTCACGCAGTTCCTCACCGAAGGTGATACCATCCCCGTTCTGGTGGAGGTAACCAATTTCGGTACAGATACCCTTACTGCGCTGAGTGCGGCTTACACCATCAACAACGGCACCCCGGTAGTTACCCCGTTTACAGGCTTGTCGATTCCCCAGTTTGGCAAGGATACCCTGACCCTTCCCTCGTTTATATGCCCGCCGGGCACCTTCACCCTTTGCGCTTACACCATCCTCACCGGTGACTCCAATGCATTCAACGACCAGACCTGCAAGACCCTCTTTGGTAATCCCCAGGTCGACCTGTGGACCTACCAGGCCTCCTCGGTGGCTGATGGATGTAATCTGGCCATGGATACCATCCGAATGTGCTTCAGGCATGTAGGCGGTACCCCCATCACCGGTGGCATTACAGCCAATTACCAGGTGAATGGCGGCCCGGTGGTAACAGAACCGCTCGCCATGACTATGAACCCGGGAGATTCCAGCTGTTACACCTTCACCACCCTGTACAATTTTGCAGTTACCACTGTGGATTCGGTATTCACGATCAAAACCTGGGCTAAGCATGTCAACGACGGAGTGCAGGTCAACGATACGGCCCTTAAGGTGGTGAAATCCCTCCACACCCCGGCTTCCCCCACAGCCACTGCCATCACGGTTCCTTACGGTACCACTGCCCTGGTGAGTGCAGTATCTCCCACCAATGATACCCTTCTTTGGTACAAAACTGCCAGTGGTGGTAATTTCTTTACGATGGGTTCTTCCTTTACCACCGGCATTCTTTACAACGACACAACCTTCTATGTGGAGGCTGTCGGGGCTGTACCCTACCAGACCTTCACCCTTGGCACCGGTACCCTGCAGAACACCAGTACCAGCTATCCGACACCTTACGGTAACTACTACTGGGGTAACAAGGAACAATACCTGCTGCTTGCCAGCGAACTTACAGCCCTCGGTATGGTTGCAGGCGAGATCTCATCCCTGGCATTTGATGTAGCTGTACCCGAGGGTACTCCTTTGCAGAATTTTACCATCAAAATGGGCGCTACTACGCTGACTGCCATGACTATGCAGTTTATTCAGACCGGACTCTCCACGGTATATACCACTTCATCCTATTCTGATGTTTCGGGCTGGAATGTGCATGCATTCCAGAGTCCCTTCCAGTGGGATGGGGTAAGCAACATTGTTGTTGAGGTGTGTTTCAATAATTCAAATTATACCAATAACGGAATCGTTAAGCAGACCACCACATCTTTTGTATCCACCACACATTACAACCAGGATGCCTCCGGGGTGTGTGGCAACACTTCCGGCAATAATACCTTCACGAAGCGGCCTAATATGCAACTGGTGGCAGGCGCCAACGGCTGCTCCAGCAGCAGGGTTCCGGTACAGGTATTTGTATCAGGCCAGCAGCCGTGCGACCTGGGTATTGTTACCATCCTGCAGCCAACTACTGCAGTCAATCTAACAGCCAATGAGGATGTAAAGGTGAGGGTTCAGAATTTCGGAACAGCTGCCCAAAGCAACTATACGGTGAGCTATCAGATCGACAATCAGCCTGTGATCACCGAAACCATCACTGCCTCCCTTGCTGCCAGCAGCTTCCTGGATTACACCTTTGCTGCCAAGGCCAACCTGGCAAATACCGGAGTTACCTATCAGATTAAGGCATGGGCAACCATTGTATGTGATTCTGTGCATGTGAACGATACCGCATGGCGCTCGGTTACCAACCTCATTCCTTCTTACTGCCCTTCTTCTGCCACGAGTCCGGCCTATGAGGATCTTACGAATGTAACCCTGCATACCCTCAACAATACCTCAGCTGCCGTGGGCTCTATGTATACCAATTTCACACAAACCGTGCTGCCTCCGGTACTATCGCCGGGGATGACCTATCCGATGAGCATCTCTACCGGTTTTCCTCCGGGGTATTCCTATGCCTATAGCTGTTGGGTGAAAGCCTATATTGATTTCGATCGTGACGGTACACTGGATCCGGTGAATGAAATGATCTTCAGCATGGCAACCACTTCCTCAAATACTGTGAACGGCACCTGTTCCATTCCTGCCACGGCGCTGCCGGGCAATACCCTGATGCGTGTGGTGTTTGTGGAAACTTCTTCCGCAAGTTCAGTTAACCCCTGCGGAACATACAGCTGGGGAGAAACTGAGGATTATATGGTTACCATTTCACCCCAGGGAGCCTGTGATGCTGGTGTGATAGCCGTGATGCAACCGGTAAGCCCGATGCAGGCAGGACTGAGTTCTCCGGTTTGGGTGAAGTTCATGAATTTTGGTACGGATACGATCCAGACCGGGACTTTATCGCTGGGTTACATATTCAACAATGGAACCCCGGTCATAACCCCTTATCCCGGCAGCCTTGCCCCGATGGCAACTGACAGTATGGCACTGCCCAATGTAACGCCGGTAATGGGGAATAACACCCTATGCGTATATACCATCCTTGCCTGTGACTCCACTACCTTTAACAACCAGATCTGCAAGAATATCTACGGCCAGTACTCAACCACAGTTCCCTATTTCGATGATTTTGAAACCTCAAACCTCTGGTACAAGCCCGATGTGAATTCAAACTGGCAATACGGAACCCCCGCTGCCAACGTGATCGACACGGCTTATTCCGGCACCAAGGTATGGGCCACAAACCTGACCGGGGACTACACCAACGGGGCCAACGATTACCTGTACACCCCGATGTTCGATTTCAGCAGTCTCGGTGCCACTGACACGGTTACACTCAGTTTCTACCACTGGCTCGATATGGCCACAAACGATTATGGCCATCTCCAGTACTCCCTGGATGGTGGTGCCAACTGGGCCAACCTGGGCTTTATGGCTGATCCGATGGGAACAAACTGGTACAATGCACAAAGTGGGGGTACCCATTATTTCAGTCTTACCAACACCGGATGGCAGTATTCGGCTTACAAACTGCAACCCGGTATCTTTAACCTGCACAATGAAGTTCAGTTCAGGTTCAGGCTCAGCACCAACAGCACCGGAACAGCCAATGGCTGGGCGCTCGACAACTTCAACCTGGCGTTGCCGCTTGTTCCCAATGACGTTGGGGTGATGAGCATCGACAGTCCGGTGAATGATACTGCAACCGGCAGCAACGCTTCAGTTACCGTTACCCTGATGAACTTTGGCACCAATGTCCAGACTTCGATACCTGTGGTATTGAAACTGAATGGGGTGACCATCCAGACCGGCACCTTTACTGGCACTTTGCAGCCACAGGCTACCACTTTATTTACCTTTCCAAACCCGTTTACGGTACCGGCCACAGCCCATCAGCTGTGTGCTGAAACCCAGCTCACCGGGGATATTTACACGATCAACGATGGTAAATGCAAAAACTTCAATCCTTTACCGGCACTGGTGGATGTTGGCGTATTGCAGATAGTGTCACCATTGCCCGACTCGGTGGGCAGGATCTGTTTCTACCATGCCGCTGCCCAACCCTGGTACCAGTTTACCGTACGGGTACTCATCCGGAATTTTGGACAGAATACCCAAACCTCTATCCCTCTGAAATATTCCTTCAGTACCGGAGGCACCGTGTACACGGATACATGGACAGGAACGCTGGCCCAGAATTCCCAGGATACCTTCAACCTGACTACCCTTTTCCTGCCTGTGATTGGAGCGCAGCAGGTGTGCGTTGAAACAGACCTCGGGGGTGATGCCGTAAGCACCAACAACAAAGGCTGCTTAACCTATACGGGTGTGCAGTGTACGGGTATCGATGACTATGGCCAGTATGGATTTATTCTGCATCAGAATGTACCGAATCCATTCAGCCAGCGTACGCTGATTGAATTTGAAACCCCGACCGGTGGACTGGCCTCACTTTCTGTTGTGAATGCTGTGGGACAACCGGTGTATATGGAGCAAAAACAGAGCGCTGCCGGTATTGCCAGGTTTGAGGTGGATGCCGGACAACTGGCTGCCGGGGTGTATTACTATTCGGTTGAAATTAACGGAGTCAGACAAACACGTAAAATGGTAATCCGAAAGTAGCTTAGATAAACCTTGAAGAAGGCGCCCCGATGGAGGCGCCTTCTTTTTTGATTTTATTCTGGCAGCCAACAGATGTAAGGGAAAAATTGTCTTTTTCACGAGCCTTTTTTATGCTTGCAAAGATTTATTGTGTACTTTAGACCCCTCGAAAAACTTCAACCTAAATCGATATATTATGAGATGGATCTTTACCCTGCTTGCATTATTGCTGATCTCCAGTGTTATGCAGGCGCAGACGTCGCTTTTTACTGAGAACTTTGAAACCACTTCCGCGCCCGATAGTGTGGTATACACCGGTAACGGATTACACGGCAAGAGTTCCATGCTTTTTTCGCAGGGGTTGCAAAGTGACTCAATGCGGATTGTCGTTTCCGGAGACTCCGTGGTCATGACTACCCAGGCATTTTCCACCACCGGCAACTCTTTCGTGATGCTCTATTTCGACCAGATCTGCAAGATTGAATGGAATGATGAAGCCTTTATTGAAGTATCGAATGATAATGGTACAACATGGACCAGGCTTACCGGGGCGCAATACCAGGGAGCCAGTCAGTTCGGTACCCAGGGGAACAAGTTCTCCTCCATGTCTTATCTCGACTGGGTGCCTACCACTATTGCCACCCCAACCAATGCCTGGTGGAAGAGTGAAACCTTTGATATTTCGCTGTTGGTGGGAAATGCAGCCAATGTAAAGGTCCGGTTTATCCTCAGGGATGCCATGCCTGGGAGCAGCTTTGGCGACAATTATGCATGGTTTCTCGACAACATCAGAGTAATGGGAGCCTATTCCGAGCTGATCCCTCCTGTGCTTACGATGCTGCCTCCGATTGTGCAGGATACCGTATACAGCACCGGCCCCTATGTGGTGCGGGCCCATATCACTGACCAGTCTCTTGTGGACACGGCATATCTGGTATATTGGGTGAATGTGGGAACTCCTGACACTGTCGGGATGACCAAACTTCCTGCAGACACATTCAGTGCTTCGATCCCGTTCTTTGGCTTCGGGAAGAACATCCACTACTATGTGGTAGCTGTGGATGGTTCGGCAGCCCATAATACAACCACCTCCAGTACCTACCACTTCTACTGCAAGTTCAGTACCGGTGGGACCTACACTCTTGGTACGGGTACCACCGTAAATACCACCACGGGATATCCAACCCCATATGGTAACTTTTATTGGGGAAGCAAAGAGCAATATCTGATCCGTGCCAGCGAGATGCTGGCATTGGGGATGCCCGGAGGTCCAATTTCATCCCTTGCCTTTAATGTTTCCAACGTCAATTCTTGTCCGGGGCTGACTGGATTCACTATCAAGATGGCACACACCACCGTTTCGGCACTAACCAGTTTTACAACCTCCGGATTGAACACGGTATACAATAACAACTTTTATCAACCGGTAGTTGGCTGGAATACCCACACCTTCCAGACTCCATTTGTGTGGAATGGTGTTGACAATGTGCTGATTGAAGTATGTTTTAATAACTCCAGCTATGTTTCCAGCGGGAATGCAAGTGTAAACCAAAGCGCAACTGCCTTTAACAGTGTATTGAACTTCCATACCGATAATTCTACGGTTTGCAGTACTCCCGGTACCCCTTCAACCTATGCACAGAGGCCTAATATGAAGATTGAGATCCTTGGTGTCACTTCATTGACCCTGGATGCCGCGGTAGGGCAGATCGTATACCCCACCGGTGGTGTGGTGGCCAATACCCCGTTTGATGTAAAGGTAAAGGTAAAGAATTACGGTACTGATACCCTCAATGCAGCCACAGTGAACTGGAGGCTTGATGGAGTACTTCAGTCCCCGTATGCATGGACCGGCTTCCTGCTGAAAGATTCGAGCTCAACCGACATTATTCTTGGGAACATCACCCTTGCCAACGGATACCATACCATCGTGGCCTGGACCGATAACCCCAACGGCCAGCCCGATCTGAATACCGGTAACGACTCCTCCAAGATCAGCTTTATGGCCTGCGCCAGCCTGTTATCAGGGAATTATACCGTTGGTGGTACCGGTGCCGACTTTCCAACCTTCTCTGGTGCCGTTACCGCTCTGGAACAGTGCGGTATTTCAGGCCCTGTTACCTTCAATGTGGCTCCCGGCACCTACAATGAGCAGATTTCCATTCCATGGATCAGCGGATCATCAGCCACCAATACGATAACATTCCAGTCGGCAACCCCTGACAGTACACTGGTTACCCTTACCTATGCCGCCACCGGAACTGCCAACAACTACCTGGTACAACTATCAGGTGCTGAGAGGGTTATCTTTAAAAATATCAAGTTTGTACCCACTGGCACCACCTATGCCACTGCCTTCAAATTTACCAACGGAGCGAAATACAATACCATCACCGGAAACCTTTTTATAGGTGTGGCGGGTACCACCGATGACCTGATCATTATCAGGGGGGAGGGTGCCACCAATTCCGACAATTTCATTACCGGCAACCGGCTTGAGAGCGGATCCATCGGCATGTATTTCAAGGGACAGAGCACTGCTGCCAGGTTGGAGCGCATCCAGATTCAGGGCAATGTGCTTGAAGGGTTTACCAATGCCGGTATCAAACTTGAGCTGGTGGGAGCCATCACCGCAGAAGCCAACCTCCTGAGTTCAGCGGTTACCAACACTGGTACAAAGCACGGGTTTCAGGTTCTATATGGTGGAGATACCATTAAGCTCATCCGTAACCAGATCGTGCTGTCAAATTCCACCAACACCAACGGGATCTATCTGGAGAACTGCACCTCTGCTGTGGGGATGGAGGGCCTGGTAGCCAATAATTTCATTGCGATCCTCAATGGCTCCAACCTTACTTACGGGATGCGCATCATGACAACTTCCCACTGGAATATCTTCTACAACTCCCTGGACATCACGGGAACAAGCAATACAGATACCCGTGGGGTAAATACAGTATCTTCCAGCAGCTACATCCAGGTGCTCAATAACAATATCCGGAGTAACAAGTATCCTACTTTTTACGAAGGAAGCTCCTGCAGCCGCTCCAATTACAATAACCTCCTTTCTACGGGGAACCTCTATGGGTACTATGTAACCAGCTACATGAATTTTACGACCCTGGCTGCTTATAAGGCTTCTGCTCAAAAAGATTCCGCATCGCTGTCGGTTCCTCCGTTCTACACATCCGCAACGGATCTTCACACTTCAAACGGATTGCTGAACGGTTCAGCAATGCCTGTGGCCAGTGTGCTCAATGACATCGACAATGATCTGCGTGATCTGTTGATTCCTGACATAGGCGCTGATGAATTTATTCCCTCCTCCTATGATGCAGCTGTTTTGACCATCACCGCTCCCCTCACCGGTTGTGGCAAGACTTCCAGTGAGCCGGTTACCATGGTGATCAAGAACGTGGGTGCTGTTCCCATCACCAGTGGACTCAATGCAAACCTCAGATTCAACGGCAGTGCTACCGTTATTTCAGAGCCTGTGGTTGCTACCATCAACCCGGGTGATACCTTTTACCATACTTTCACTGCAACGGTAAATATGGATGTTACGGCATTTGCCCAGGATTCGGTTTATGCCATACAAGTCTGGACCACATTAACCGGAGATAATGTACAACAGAATGATACAGTAAATGTATGGCCCGAAAGCTACTACACGCCTGTTCCGCCTGTGGTAACCAACACTTCGGTTCTATATGGCCATACGGCATCACTTACGGCCACCTCGAATGATACATTGTTCTGGTACACAACGGATACAGCCACTGTTGAAGCATTTATGGGCAATCCTTACGTTACCCCACCGCTGTTTGATACCACCACCTTTTATGTTTCGGCCGGTGTGTTCTCTGCAGGGCAGGCTACTGTAGGAACCGGTACCCTTCAGAATTCATCCTATGGTTACCCGACTCCTTATGGCAATTATTATTGGGGGGCCAAGCACCAGATGCTGGTCACCGCTGCCGAGCTTACAGCATTGGGGATTAAAAAGGGCAATATTCAGGCTCTTGCCTTTGATGTGGCCAACGTAAACGGAGCTGTACCCCATGTTAATTTTGAAATTAAAATGGGCAGTACATCCCTGTCTGCCTTAACTAACAGTTGGCAGTCCGGACTTATTTCGGTGTACCTTAGCCCTGCCTATCAACCCGTTACAGGGTGGAATACCCACACTTTCAATACACCATTCTATTGGGATGGCATCAGCAATCTGATCATTGAGACCTGTTTTAACAATTCCTCCTATGTTGCGAATGCCATTGTCAATCAAACGGCAACCAGTTTTCCATCTACCCATTATGTTAACAACGATAATGCGACCGTTTGTACCGCACCAGGTTCAGGGTCAGTGGTTTCGCAGCGCCCCAACATGAAGCTCACCATTCAGAGTGCCGGCTGCAAGAGCAACAAGGTGCCCCTGACGGTCTATGTAACTGGTTTTCCGACCGAAGATGCAGGTGCTGTTGCCGTGGTCAATCCACTGGCCGCCACACCTTCCGGAACACCGACAGAAATCAAGGTCAGGATCAAGAACTTCGGTCTGAACAATCTTACCTCGACAAAAATCGTCTGGACCCTGAATAACCAGCTGCAGGATTCTGTCATCTGGACGGGTAGTCTGGCCAAGGATTCAACCACCATTGTTACCATTGACACCGTAACATTCGGCGGGGGTGCCTACTGCATGGAAGCATGGACCTCCATGCCGAACAATGTTCCGGATACCATCAACAACAACGACACCACAAGCCTCTGTTTCAGTGCCTGTATGTCCGGCACCTATACCATCGGACCAGCCACCGGTACCTACGACTTTAATACCTTTAACTCGGCAATCTCAACCCTGCAACTTGCCGGAATATGCGGCAATATCATCTTTGATGTCTATCCGGGAACCTATGCCGAGCAGGTTACCATACCCCAGATCAATGGCATGGATACCAACAACACCGTGACCTTCAGGGGAACCGGCGACAGTACCCAGGCCATCCTGCAGTTTACTTCTACCTCCACCGCCAACTGGACACTGCGACTGAATGGTGCGGATTACTTCCGGTTTGAAAAGCTTACCATCATGGCACTGGATATAACCTACGGAAGGGTTGTGGAGCTTACCAACGGTGCACTTTATAACATTTTCTCAAACTGTCAGATCATCTCCGCAGGCACTTCATCTTCATCCGCCGCTCTGATTTACGATTATAACACCCTGAACCATTACAACCACTACCTGAACAACTACATGAAAGGTGGGTATTACGGGCTGTATATCTATGGTATCAATTCAACTACCTGGGAAAAGGGAACAGTGATCAAAGGGAATATCATCAGAGGTACCTATTATTATCCAATTTATGTGTACTACGGCGACTCCGTTGAAGTGATCGGAAACCTGATTGACAGCGTTGTAGGTAACTACTCCTATGGTATCAACGTCTACTATACCAACAACTACTACAGAATTATTGGAAACACGGTAAGAATTACAGGAACATCCGGTACTTCCTATGGAATCAGGGATTATTACTGCAATTACTACTCCTACAACCCATCACCCACCGGATACGGCCTGGTTGCCAACAACATGGTCAGTATTTCAGGCAGTACATCAGGTCACTATGGGATATATGCCTACTATTGCAACGGAACCGAGTACTACAACAATTCCGTGCATGTAACAGGAGGTTCATCATCCTATTATGGTCTTTATCAATATAATACAACATCAAATACCCTGGGTCAGAAGTTTGTGAACAATACCTTCAGCAACACCGCCGGGGGATATGGTGCCTATTTCGGAACCCCCGCTTCTGTGATTGACTGCGATTACAACAACTTCTACTCCAGTTCCTCCAATATGGTGTACTGGAGCGGTGTGGTTGCCACGATCCCGGCCCTCCAGGCAGTGAGCCTCAAGAACCAGCATTCTGTGAATCTGAATCCGCCGGTAACCTCTGCGCACGACCTGCACCTTACCAACACCCTGTTCTCGGCCAAGGCTACCCCTCTGGCTGTGATTACGGTTGATATTGACGGTGATCCCAGAACTTCAACACCGACCATCGGTGCTGATGAAATCCCGCTGATTTCGAAGGACGCAGGTGTTTCATCAGTACTTCTGCCAGTTTCACCCACCAATGAAGGGCAGAGCTATCCCGTGGAGGTAGTGCTGACCAATTTCGGAATGGACACCATCTTCAGCATGAATGTGGAGTTTACGGTGAACAATGGTACACCTGTTTCTGCCGTATTTAATGATACCATTCTTACCATGGATACGGCCCACTTTGTCCTGCCCAATTTTGCTTCCCCGGCCGGGAATTATACCATTTGTGCCAAAACCCTGCTGACGGGTGACACCAATTTCTTCAATGACCAGACCTGCAAAACCCTGTTCGGAACCCCGGTAAATGATGCAAAATCAGTGGCCATTACAGGGCTTGCCGACGCCTGTAATATCGGTCTGGATACCGTGGGGGTGTGGGTTAAAAACCTTGGCGTGGATACCATCAACAGTCCGCTGCCATCTACCATTACCATGCATTACCGCACCAAGCCCACCAATCCTGTGGTGAACCAGCCCCTGACCCAGGTGATTGCACCGGGCGATTCGGTACTCTTTGTGTTTACCACCCTTGGGGACTTCACCTCAACGGTGGCCAACGATACCTTCCATGTGGAAGCATGGGTCAACCTGCTGGGTGACAATGTTGAGTATAACGATACCGCCAAGTTTACGGTGATTTCCTATCTGGTGCCACCTGCCCCAACGGTAACCAACGTTACCAGTCCGTATGCCTCACCGGCTACCCTAACGGCAAGTTCATCCACAAACTCACCGATTTTGTGGTACACTGTACCTACAGGAGGAACCTCGATACACACCGGCACAACCTATACAACACCGCTTCTGTACACCAATACTACCTATTATGTGGAATCTTCCACACTTACCCTGGTGCCAGGAAGCTTCCTGTCGCCAAATGGCTTCACAGGCGGCACTTCCTGTGGTGGTGGTTTTATGGTTGACGTAACAGCCTTAACTTCGGACATTACCATAACTGCGCTGGATATGAATTTAGTCACCGCCGGTGTACAGACTGTTGCATTTTTCTACCGGGTGGGCACCTGGGTTGGCAATGCGGCCACACAGGCAGCCTGGATTCCCTGGGGTACCTATTCGGTGAATTCCCCCGGTACCAATATGGCTACCAATATGCCCATTACGCCTTTAACGATTCCACAGGGAGCCACCTATGCCATATACTGGCAGGCAAACACCGCGTATGCATCCATCAGCAGCAATACAACCTATTCCAATGGAGATATCTCAGTGATGAGCGGGATGGCACATTGTACCGCCTGGGATGGATGTTGTTCACCCCGTGGTTGGAGTGGAAGAATCTATTACAATAAAGGCGGATTTGGGTGTTCAAGTGCCAGAGTGCCCCTTGTGGTTACAGTAACCGCGGCAGCAGCTGCGGATGTAGGGGTTTCAGAGATCATCAACCCGATTACCGGTGTAAACCTTACTACCAATGAGACGGTAACCGTAAAGGTGAAAAACTACGGTACAGCGCCCCAGAGCAATATTCCGGTGAGCTTTAAAGTGGATGCCAATGCTGCAGTCACGGAAACCATTCCGGGCCCGATCCCGGTGGGTGATTCAACCACGTATAATTTCACTGCCAAGGCAAACCTGGGGAATGCCGGTACCACTTACCAGATCAAGGCATGGACAAGCCTGGCGGCTGACAATACCTATCTGAATGACACTGCCTGGAAGACCGTCCAGAACCTGATCCCCAACTACTGCCCCTCCAATGCTACCAGCAATGGTTATGAAGAACTGACCAACGTTACCCTGCATACCCTCAATAACACTTCTGCAGCAGCTAACGCCATGTACACCAACTTTACGGCAACGGTTCCTCCACCGGTGCTTTCACCGGGTATCAGTTACCCGTTAAGCATTACCTCTGCCATTTCACCGGGGTATTCTTCTTCCTACAGCTGTTGGGTGAAGGTATACATGGATCTGAACCGGGATGGCACTTTGGATGGAGTTACTGAAATGATGTACAGTTCCGCCACCACCTCGGCAAATACGGTGACCGGTACGATTACCATTCCGCCAACTGCACTGTCCGGGAATACCCTGATGCGTGTGGTATTTGTCGAAACCTCTTCAGCAACAAATGTTAATCCTTGTGGTACCTATACATGGGGTGAAACCGAAGATTACATGATTACCATTGCTCCGCAGGGCGCATGTGATGCCGGGGTTACCCTGATTGTAGAGCCCACGGGTACCGCCCAGGCCGGATCTGTGTTGCCGATTAAAGTACAAGTGATGAATTTCGGATCCAATCCTATTGCCACGGGAGCACTGTCCATCAGTCTCACGGTGAATGGCGGGACGCCCCAGATCATCCCTTACACCGGTACGCTTGCCCTTCCATCCATGGGAGTTGACACTGCAGTGATACTTCCGAGCTTCACAGCCCTGATGGGCTACAATACCATCTGCGTAAAGACCATTCTGGCCTGTGACACTATAGCCTTTAACGACGAGAAGTGTGTGAATGTGTTCGGGGTATTTTCCACCACGGTTCCATTCTTTGACGATTTCGAAGGGCAGAACCTCTGGTACAAACCTGACAATGCCACCAACTGGCAGTATGGCACCCCGGCCTCCACGGTCATTAATTCCGCCTATTCCGGAACTAAAGCCTGGAAGACCAAATTGTCCGGGAATTATTCCGACAATGCAAACGAATACCTCTACTCACCGATCTTCGACTTTTCAGGGCTGGGTGCAACCGATACCATTACCCTGAGCTTCTACCACTGGATGGATGTACAGGCAAGCGATTACGGCAGGATACAGTACTCCATAGATGGTGGTGTAAGCTGGGCCAATCTGGGCTTCTCGGGAGACCCGCTTGGCACCAACTGGTACAACACCCAGAGTGGCGGGGTGCATTATTTCAGTCTGCCCAATACAGGCTGGCAATACTCTGCTTTCCAGCTTGTTCCCGGTACCTTTAATATCCATACCGACGTTCGTTTCAGGTTTAACTTCTATTCGAACGCCACTGGCAATGCCAACGGCTGGGCCATCGACAACTTTAAACTGGCACTACCCACAGTGGCCAACGATGTGGGGATCTCGATGATCAACTATCCGATTGTGGATACGGCCATGGGAAGTGTGGTGAATCCTACTGTTACCCTGAATAACTATGGCACCAATACCCAGGTAATGATTCCGCTGGCGTTGAAGGTGAACGGCAATGTGGTGGCCACCGAAGTGTGGTCAGGAACACTTGCCCCACAATCCAACACGACCTACACTTTTATTCAATCCTTTACTGTGCCTTCCACGGCTTACACCCTGTGTGTTGAAACCCAGCTGGTGGGAGATCCCCATCCATCGAACGATGGAAGCTGCAGTAATTTCACACCGCTGGCAGCGTACCACGATGTTGGGACAGTGTTGATTCTTGAACCGGAACCTGATTCCCTTGGTCAGATTTGCTTCTTTGAAACCACCACACACCCATGGTATCAGTATACGGTGAAAGTACGCCTGCAGAATTTCGGGCAGAATGCCCAGACCAGCATCCCGCTGAAATATACTTTCTACAACGGAGGTCCTCTGCAGACAGAAACCTGGACCGGAAACCTGGCACCCGGAACCTCTGTGGATGTGGACCTTACCAACAAGTTCCTGCCGAACCTGGGCGCACAGCAGCTTTGTGTGGAAACCAACCTCACCGGTGACCTTGTAATCACCAACAACAAAGCCTGCAAGAGCTACATCGGTGTTACCTGTATCGGAATTGATGATCCGGATGGAAACGGTTTCGTGGTTGGTCAGAATGTCCCAAATCCGGCTAACAACCGCACCCTGATTCCATACCTGATTCCGGAAACCGGTGAAGTCAGCCTGATCATTTCTGACCTTCCGGGTCAGGTGATACACCGTGATGTACAGACCAGACCTGCTGGTGAACATTATTTCGAGACGAATGTCAGCCAGCTGGCCTCCGGTGTGTACTACTACACCCTGGAATTCAGGGGGCAGCGTATCACCAGGAAGCTGATTGTGCATCAATAGTGCAACCGTGCATCATTGAAAAGAAGGGCGCCTCTAAGGAGGCGCTCTTTTTTTTTAAAATTTTTTAGATTTTAGTAAAAGATAACAAATAGTAGTAATTTTAGGGTGTGAAATCTGAATCATTCACCAAAAACCATAACGCCATGAGGTTGATCTTTACGCTTTTGCTGATGGTTTCCATGTCGTGGGCAAATGCCCAGACATTGCTCTTTTCGGAGAATTTTGAAACCAACACCCTTCCTGACAGTGTTACCGCTGTGGGTACAGCTACCTGGGCACCGAGTACCACTTTATTCTCGCAGGGTACCCGAAGTGATTCATCGCGGATTGTAAACCCCGGTGATACTTCTGTCTTGTCCACCTTCACTTTTTCCACCACCGGTAACTCGTTTGTGATGTTGTATTTCGACCACATCTGCAAGATCGAGTTCTTTGATGAAGGGATTATAGAAGTATCGAACAACAACGGAGTTACCTGGACGAAACTTACCGGTACACAATACCAGGGGGCAAGTCAGTTTGCCACACAGGGCAACAAGTTTACCTCTGCTGCCTATACGACTGACTGGGCTGCAGGTACGTATGCCGTACCCACCAATATATGGTGGAAAAGTGAGATTTTTGATATCTCAGCCCTCGTTGGAAATGCTCCCAGTGTAAAGGTCCGGTTTGTGCTGCGGGATGTGAATATGGGCAGCACCTTACCCGACAACTATGCCTGGTTCATCGACAACATCAGGGTGGTGGGGGCCTTTTCCGAACTGGTGCCACCTACGATCTCCCTGGCACCACCTCTGCTGACTGACACTACCTTCAGCACCGGTCCTTTTACTGTGAATGCGACGATCACTGATGCATCAGGCATCAGTGCCGCAAAGGTTATTTACACCGTGAATAACGGGACTCCTGATACCGTGAACATGACCCTGAATGCCGGGGTATACAGTGCGGTGATTCCCAGTTACACATACAACTCAACCATCTGCTGGAAAATTATGGCGGTTGACAGCTCTGCAGCTTTTAACGTGGGTTATTATCCGGTCTCAGGGTGCAAAAGCATGTTCATTATGGTAGGTCCTACCGTGGTGACCATCGGTAACGGTACGGTAGTAAATACCAATACCTCTTATCCTGCTCCCTATGGTAACTATTATTACGGAGCCAGGCATCAGTTCCTGATATTGGCTTCGGAATTGAACGCTGCCGGTTTGTCACCCGGGCAGATCATGTCAGCAGCATTCAACGTGGCAACCGTTCAGGGAACTGCGCTTCAGGGTTTTACTATAAAAATCGGCCACACCTCCCTCAACGCATTGACTTCCACATTTCTCACAAATCTCACAACGGTTTATACGGTAGCCACCTATACCGAAACTACAGGATGGAATACCCATACTTTCCAGACCCCCTTTGCCTGGAATGGCGTGGACAACCTTGTGATAGAGGCCTGCTTTAACAACACCTCCTATACAAACAATGCCATTGTATACCAAACGGCTACTTCATTTGCATCCTCCAATTATTACAGGTCAGATGCTTCGGGTATTTGTGCATACGCAACGGGTACTACCATCAACCAACGGCCCAATATCCAGCTGGCAAGTCCCCCCAGTAATTTCCCGTACGATGCAGGGGTGATGCAAATCCAGAATCCGACAGGGACCGTGATTGCCAACACAAATTTGAATGTAGATGTTCTGGTGAAGAATTTCGGTACCAATGCGCTTACCAAAGCTACGGTGCACTGCTCGCTGGATGGGGTACTTCAGACCCCATCATATGTATGGACCGGTAACCTGTTGCAGGGGGTAGCATCAGCACCTGTAACCATCGACACTGTGAACGTTCCTGTGGGCAGCCATACCATCAAGGCATGGACCACCGGGCCCAACGACAGTCTCGATATCAATGGATACAACGATACAGCGGTGGTGAATTTCTTTGCCTGTACTTCCATCCTGAACGGTAGTTACACCGTAGGTGGAACAGGCGCCGATTTTGCCACCCTGGCAGATGCAACGCAAGCCCTTACCAATTGTGGTATCAACGGCCCCGTTGTACTGAACCTTGCCCCAGGGATTTATACCGGCCAGTGGGAATTTGGCCTTATCAATGGTATCAGCGATGTAAATACGGTCACTTTCAGATCGGCCTCCGGAAACCCGGCCGATGTAACCTGGCAGCTGATCGCCAGCCCCAGTGCCAACTATGTGGTCCGGTTCAATGGTGCCAAATACATCATTATGAAGGGGATTACCATCAAGTCGACCAACGTCAGCTATGGGAGGATCGTGGAGTTTATGGGGAACAGTCAGCATATCACCATCGACAGCTGTATTCTTGATGCGCCACTCTCCACCAGCAGTTCGGCAGTACCGTTATACAGTACCACCAGCGCAGATTATAACATCACCGTATCCAACAGTACCCTGAAGGGAGGCTATTACGGAGTGTATTATTACACCTCCAATGCATCCAAGAAATACAGGTTTAACCTGATCAACAATATCATTCAGGATTACTACTATTACGGTGTATATACCTACTATACCGATTCATTGCGGTTGATCGGCAACAAACTGCAAAATCAGACCGCTTCCGGAACATTGTACCCGATGTATATCGGGTATACCACCGGTTGGGGTGAGATCAGCAAAAACCGGATAATATCAACCAATACCGGAACCAATTATGGATTATACATCTATTACAAGCAATCCACAAGTACAGATACCCTTCTGGTGAGCAACAACTTCATCAGCCAGTCGGGCAATCTGACCGGAACCGTCTATAGTGTGTATGTGTACGGATCCTATTACATTAATTTCTATAATAATTCTGTTCATGTAACCGGAGGAACGGCCACGGCAGGACGCGTATTCTATATGTATTCAGGAGGCAATATCAATGTGGTGAACAACACATTTTCAAATACCAACGGGGGGTATGCCTATTACAATTCAAGCGCAACCTACATTAATGTTTCCAATTACAACAACCTTTACTCCACTGGAGCTAATCTGGCCTACTGGGGGGGCAATCAGGCCAATCTCACTGCATTGCAGGCCGCAAGTGGAAAGGATACTAATTCTGTGAGTTTGCTGCCTCCTTTTGCAGGCACCCACGACCTGGCACTCACCAATACCCTGCTCTCGGCCAAAGCTACCCCTCTGCCATCGGTGCCAGACGACATTTTCGGAAATCCCAGAACCCCGTATCCCACCATCGGTGCCCATGAAGTACCACTGATTCATAAGGATGCAGGGGTCATTAATTTTGTGACTCCAACACCCCAGTCGGTGATCAACGAAGGGGGTACGGTACCGGTTACGGTGACCATCCAGAACTTCGGAATGGATACCCTAACCACTGCAGATGTGTATTTCAGTGTGAACGGGGGTACCCCTTCCCTTACCACCTTCACCGGCACTTTACTGCCATTCCAGACCACTCCGGTGATCATGAATTCCTATACCTCTCCGGCCGGGAATACCCACCTGTGTGCCTATACAGTTCTTCCGGGCGATTCCAATACTTTTAACGATTCAACCTGTATAACCTACTATGCCATCCCTATTACCGACGGGACCCTGGTGAGGGTAAGGCCTGTTGACGAAGGATGCGGACTTGGACTGGATACTATTCAGGTTGTGGTGAAGAATACAGGAGCAACTGCCATTTCAGGTATCTATCAGGCATTTTATAAACTTGAAGGTGGAAATGATACATTGGTTCAGACAGTAACAGGCCCCCTGGCAGTGAATGATACCGTGGTGGTTACCTTCGATACGCTGGCGGACTTCTCCTCGGTGGTTGATTCAATGTTTAAAATACTGGCATGGATTTCTGTGCCCGGCGACAATGTGGCGTACAACGATACGGCCAGTCGTACGGTGAATTCGCTGAAAATTCCGCCGCCCCCTGTAATTAACGATACCACAATTCCCTATGCCAGTTTTGTTACCCTGTATGCGGTCAGCACCGATTCGGTGAAATGGTTTGCCAGCGATACAGCTTCAGCCACCATCGCCACCGGTCCGTACTACACCACCCCGATCCTGTTCGATACCACGGTATACTGGGTTGCTGTACAGTCGGGTGTATCCAGTGCCAGCCCTCCGGGAATAAACGTGGCACCCCTGGCAGTTGCCAATGCAAGTACCTGCAACACCGGTGCGTGCTCTACCCTTAATGATTTGAACCTGGGTACCTGCGGCACCCAGCAGATGTGGATAGCAACATCTACACCTCCCTCAACAACACCCCATGTTGAATGGATGGATTTCACCTGGCCAACAGCGCAGACCATCAATAAGATGAAAATCCATCATGCGGAAACCTCAGCCCGTTTCCTGAGTGGTGCATCGCTTTACTGGTGGGATGGTGCCGGCTGGGTCTTTTTCCACACATTTTCAAACCTCCCGATGCAATGTGAAAATGAGGTATTCTTCCCAACAATATCCACCACGCGCCTGAGGATGACTTCATTTGTACTATCTGGCTCCCAATTATCCAATCCCAACTTCCGTGAGATTGAGATTTTCAGCGCACCCGCCACAGGGTGTTACAGCAACCGTATCCCGGTTACGGTGAATGTAGGTGGGATTCCTCCGTATGATCTGGGTATTTCGGAGCTTCTCGTGAAAACCGGTTGTGCCGTGTATACCGAACCCATTACCATTAAAGTGTACAACCAGGGGACTGATACCCTGAAAGGGGGTGCCACAGCATCCTACAAGATTAACAGCAGCCCGTGGATCACCCCGGAAACCATCACCGATACCATTCTGCCGGGTGGATTTAAATACTATACCTTCAGTACACTGGCCAATCTTGCTGCTCCGCTTACAGGGGATACCATGTTTACGATCTGGGCAACCGTAAATGTGACTGGTGACCCCAACCATCAGAACGACAGCATCATGGCTGATTCACTGTTATCACTTGAAACTCCGGCTGCACCTGTGGTAACTTCACCCGTGAACATCCCTTACGGAACCCAGGCAACCCTTACTGCGCAGTCACCAATGCCGGTCGAATGGTTCGCTTCAGACACAGCATCCCTGAAGCTGGATACAGGTTACACCTATGTTACGCCACCCTTATATGATACCACGACGTACTGGGTGCAGGCTGGCTCGGCTATGGGGCCACCTTCTGCTCTGTACACCGGAACCCAAAGCAGCAATTACGCAGCAGCACAAACCCGTGGTTTTCACTTTACAGCACCTGTAAATATGACCATTACGGGCCTTATGGTCCCCAACACAGTGACCTCAGGAGGGCAATACATTCAGGTGGTCAAATTTTCCGGCTATCCTGTGGTATATCCCAACGGAAGTCCATTCACCACCCTTGCAATGATTACCAATGCGCCCTTTGGGGTTGTGCAACCGGTGAATATTCCCATTGCAGCCGGGGATGAAATAGGAATTATTGGAGCTACCAATTCATCCGGAACCACCATGAACAATTCCTATGGGTCGCCTCAGGTACCATCATCTATCGGAGGGATACCCGTGGTGCTTACCAGGCTGGTGTATCAGAGCCCTCTGGTTTCAGGTCCTGCAGCAACGGGTAGCATCAGCCTTGAGGTAGCGGCTAATATTGCCAGGATTGATGTGACCTATGTGGTTGGAGGATTGGGATGTCCAAGCCTCCGCGTACCGGTGGTGGTAAACACTTCTGCACCCCCTGCTGTTGATGCCGGGATCTCGCAGATAGTAAATCCCTATATGAATGCTGCTTCAAATGTCATGCATCCCATACAGGTGAGACTGAAGAATTATGGGTTGAACGCCCTTACCTCAGCAAAGATCGTCTGGAGCCTGGATAATGTGATTCAGGATACCACCATGTGGGCTGGTTCCCTTGCCAATGCTGCTACCGTTGATGTTACCCTGGATACCATGAGTTTTAACGGTGGAGTGTACTGCATTAAAGCATGGACCATCTTACCCAATGGTAGCCCTGATCCTTTGCCTTTGAACGACACAGCCAACCACTGCTTCAACGCATGCTTGGGTGGAGTATATACCATCGGGCCTGCTACTACCGGAACCTGGGATTACAATACGTTCAACCAGGCAGTTACAGCTCTTCAAACGTTAGGTATCTGTGGCCATGTGATCTTCGATGTACAACCCGGAACCTATACAGAGCAGGTAACTCTGCCAGCTATTCCTGGAACGAGCGCCAATCAGACCGTTACTTTCCGGGGAACCGGCGACAGCACCCAGGCCATTCTGGAATTCTCTGCCTCAAGTACAGCCAACTGGACCCTTCGACTGGATGGCGCTGACTATTTCCGGTTTGAAAAGCTCACCATCAGGGCGTTAAACACCACCTATGGAAGAGTGGTGGAGATGATTAACGGTGCAATGTACAACCGTTTTGCCCATAACCAGATCATCTCAGCCGGAACCTCAACATCCACTACCGCCTGTATTTACGACTACAATACCCTTAACCACTACAACACCTACCTGAACAATTACATGAATGGCGGGTATTATGGCATGTACATCTATGGTGTCAGCTCTACTTCATGGGAAAAAGGCACCGTGATCAAAGGAAATACGATCAGGGGGACCTATTACTATCCGATTTATGTGTATTACGGCGACTCCGTTGAAGTGATCGGAAACCTGGTTGACAGCGTTGTAGGTAACTACTCCTATGGTATCAACCTCTACTATACCAATAACTACTACAGAATAGTCGGGAACACAGTAAGAATTACGGGCACATCAGGAACATCCTATGGTATAAGGGATTATTACTGTAACTATTACTCGTACAATGCCAGTCCGACAGGTTATGGTTTGGTGGCCAATAATATGGTGAGCATTTCGGGCAGTACATCAGGCCATTACGGGATGTATGCCTATTACTGCAATGGAACCGAGTATTATTACAACACCGTCAGTATTACAGGAGGTTCAACTTCCTATTACGGTCTCTATCAAGCCAATACAACCTCAAATACCCTTGGGCAGAAGTTTGTCAACAACCTTTTTTCCAATACCGGGGGAGGGTATGCAGCCTATTTCAGCACCCCTGCCAGCGTGTTGCTATGTGATTACAACAACTATTACGCAACGGGTGTAAACCTGGCATACTGGAGCGGGGCCCATACAACCCTTGCTTCTCTGCAGGCGGCCAGTGGTAAGAATGTGCACTCAGTAAACATCAACCCGCCCTTTAAAGCGGTGCACGATTTACATCTCTCAAACACAGGGCTATCCTCAAAGGCAACACCTATAACATCCATAACCACCGATATTGACGGCGATCCGCGAGGTCCGCTTCCTACCATCGGGGCAGATGAAATACCCCTGATACCTAAAGATGCCGGGGTTACGGCCATTCTTAGCCCGGGTACCTCTACCAACGAAGGGCAGTCCTATCCGGTACAGGTTACGGTTGCCAACTTTGGAACCGACACCCTGTTTATGATGGATGTGCAGTACACGGTGAATAACGGCACACCGGTCGTGTTTCAGTTCAATGATACCCTTGTAACAGGTGCTACAAAGAATATCACTATGCCCTCAATGATATCTCCTGCCGGTAATTCCACCATTTGTGCAAAGACCCTTCTGGTGGGCGATACCAATTACTTCAACGATGAGATGTGCAAAAATTTCTTTGGCACCCCGGTCAATGATGCCCAAACTACCCGCATTGTGGGATTGAAAGATGCCTGCAACATCGGTGCTGATACCATCAGCATCTGGATCAAAAACAACGGGGCATCAGCCATCAATTCACCAACGACATCCAACATCGTGGCCAAATACCAGCTGAACGGGGTAATGCCGGTGGTGAGTCAGAATGTAACCCAGGTGATCCCGGTAAATGACTCTGTGCTGTTCCATTTTACCAGCCTTGCCAACCTCATTTCACTGCTTACTGACTCAATCTACAATGTGGTTGCGTGGGTTGAACTTCAGGGCGACAATGTGAAATACAACGACACCGCCAAGTTTGTGGTGAAATCGCTGCATATACCACCTTCACCCATCGGACCTACTGTGGCAATACCTTATGCCACGCAGGCACTGGTATCGGCTACTTCTCCTACAAACGACACGATCCTGTGGTACCTGAATCCTACCGGAGGGACCCATTTCCACATGGGCAACAGCTTCACCACCGGTATCCTGTATAACGATACCACGTTCTACGCTGAAGCGGTAGGAGCATTGCCTCTGCAAACCTTTTTCCTGGGTACAGGTACCGTTCAAAATACAAATACAACCTATCCAGCGCCTTACGGTAACTGGTATTGGGGTAGCAGAGACCAGTATCTGATCAGAGCATCCGAATTGACCGCTTTGGGTATGGTAGCAGGGGATATCTCAGAGCTGGCTTTCAATGTGCTCACAGCTCAGGCAACTCCGCTTCAGGGATTCACCATCAAAATGGGTCTTACCACGGTGAATGATATGACTACCAGTTTTATATCAACGCCCTTGACGACTGTTTATTCCACCGGTGCCTACACTGAAACGGTGGGATGGAACACCCATGCCTTCATTGCCCCGTTCCAGTGGGACGGAACCAGCAATCTAGTGGTTGATGTTTGCTTCAACAACTCCGGCTATACCTACAATGCTGTGGTCGCTCAGACATCAACCCCATTCAATTCGAGCATCAACACCCACCAGGACGCTGCAGGAACATGTGCACTGGCTACCGGGACAACCTATACCCAGCGGCCGAATATCCGCTTCAAGGCAGGCGGGAATGGTTGCGGCAGCGCCCGTGTACCCGTTCTGGTAGACGTGCAGAATCAGCAACCCTGTGATGTTGGGGTGAGCACCATTTTACAACCCACTACGGCCATTAACCTTACGGCCCAGGAGGATGTGAAGGTGCGTGTCCAGAACTATGGTACGGCTGCGCAGAGCAATGTTACGGTCAGTTATCAGGTAAACAACCTCCCTGTAGTCACAGAAACGATTACAGCGAGCATTCCTTCCAACAGCTTTGTCGATTACACTTTTACCGCCAAGGCAAACCTCGGGGTTGCCGGTACAACCTATCAGCTCAAAGCCTGGGCAAGTATCGGGTGTGATGCAACCCATCTGAATGACACGGCCTGGAGGTCGGTAACGAACTTGTTGCCAAACTACTGTATATCAACTGCTAACAGTGCCCTGTACCAGGAGATTTCAAATGTAACGCTGGGAACGATGAACAATACCTCGGCCGTCACCGGAGCGATGTACACGAATCATTCGCTTACGGTATTGCCACCCATGCTTTCACCGGGGGTTACCTATCCGATGAGCATCACTTCGAGCTTTGCACCCAGCTCCTCCACACAGCAGTCATGCTGGTTAAAAGCCTGGATTGACCTGAACCGCGACGGCGCTTTTGATGCCACCACTGAAATGATATTCTCCCAGGCAACTACCTCGAGCAATACGGTGACGGCCAATATCCAGATTCCATTTACGGCATTGACCGGCAATACGATGATGCGCGTGGTGCTGCAGCAAACCTCCACAGCTTCACTGGTGGTGCCTTGTGGTACCTACAATTACGGGGAGACGGAAGATTACATGGTAACCGTTGCTCCACAGGCAACATGTGACGCCGGTGTGATCCAGATCATGGAACCAACACAGCTTTCCCAGGCGGGTGTAGTGCTTCCGGTATGGTTGAAGTTCATGAATTTCGGGTCCAATCCGATACCTGCCGGTAACCTCTCCATCGCCTACAAGCTGAACAACGGAACCCCGGTTGTGGTGCCCTATCCTGGTGGCATGGCTTCCGGGGCTATCGACAGCATCCAGATGCCATCGTTAACGCTGTTACAGGGGAACAACACCCTGTGCGCCTATACCATCCTGGCATGTGACAGTACGCTGTTTAACAATGAGATATGTATCAATACGTTCGGGCAGTTTATGGCTTCCCTGCCGTTCTTCGACGACTTTGAGGGGGCCAACAACTGGTACAAGCCCATAGAATCCGTTAACTGGCAATATGGGACGCCTTCTGCCAATATCATCAATGCTGCGTATGGTGGCAACAAGTCGTGGGTTACGAATCTTACCGGTGATTACTCGAACAATGCCAATGAATATCTCTATTCACCCCTGTTCGACTTCAACGGCTTGGGGTCCACCGATACCATTACCCTCAGTTTTTATCACTGGTGCGCCATGGCGGCAAGTGACTACGGCAGGGTACAGTACTCCACCAATGCAGGTCAGACCTGGTCGAATCTTGGGTTCTATATGGATGTTGACGGTACCAACTGGTACAACATTACCTCGGGTGGGTTACACTACTTCAGCCACACCAATTCAGGCTGGATGTATTCGGCCTACAAGCTGAACCCCCTGGTATTTAACGGAAGTTCCGATATCCAGTTCAGGTTCCATTTCTGGTCCAATTCTTCCGGAACCTCCAACGGGTGGGCTATTGACAACTTCAAACTCTCACTGCCGCAGGCACCCAATGATGTGGGGGTTTCGCTGATCAGTTATCCGGTGAATGACACTGCCATGGGTAGCCAGGTGATTGCCAAGGCTGTTATTACCAATTTCGGAACCAACACCCAGACGATGATCCCCATTGTATTGAAAATCAATGGTGTGACTACGCTCAACGAGACCTGGACCGGTAACCTGGCCAGCACAGCCACAACCACCTACACCTTTGTGCAGCCGTTTACGGTACCCTCATCTTCCTATAACCTGTGTATTGAGACCCAGCTGGCGAACGATGCCTACACTATGAATGACTTCAAATGCAAGCAGTTTACCCCGCAACCTGCCTACCATGATGTGGGGGCTGTGCTGATTGTGGCTCCGTTGCCTGACTCAATAGGAGAGATCTGTCTGTACGAACCGAATGTCCAGCCATGGTATCAGTTTGTGGTGAAGGTACGTTTACAAAACTTCGGGCAGAATGCCCAGACCAGCATTCCCCTGAAGTACACCTTCTATAACGGAGGAACCGTGGTGACAGAGACCTGGACAGGGAATCTGGCTCCGGGCACCACGGTGGATGTGGACCTTACCAACAAGTTCCTGCCGAACATGGGGGCACAGCAGCTCTGTGTGGAAACCAACCTGACCGGGGACCTGGTAGTGACCAACAACAAGGCCTGCCAGACCTATATCGGGCGACTCTGCATCGGGGTGGATGAAATGGAAGGGGACGGATTTGCGGTAGGGCAGAATATTCCGAATCCGGCCACCGGAAGGACCCTGATACCGTTCCTGATCCCTGAAGGGGGAGAGGTTCAGATCAGGATTACCGATCTTCCCGGACAAACCATCCATCATGAAGTTTTGGTGAAGCCTGCCGGAGAACACACCCTTGAACTGGATGTGAGCCACATGGCACAGGGTGTTTACTATTACACCCTTGAATACAGGGGTCACCAAATCACTCGCAAACTGGTGGTAAGGAAGTAAATCTGAACAATCCTGTTCTAAAAAAGGCGTCTGAAAATGGCGCCTTTTTTGTTTTTTTTGAAACCAGTGTTAGAAATCTTTATCTTTATGGGCTGATAATTCCGGAATATTCACCTAAACATTTCTGATATGAAATTGACATTTACATTCCTGCTGGTGGTCTTAGCTTCGTGCGCGTTAAGCGCTCAGACCCTCCTTTATTCAGAGAATTTCGAAACGAACTCCCTGCCCGACAGTATTGTATATACCGGTACGGGGTTGCACGGGAAGAGTTCCATACTCTTTTCGCAGGGGTTACAAAGTGACTCAATGCGGATTAATGTGGCAGGTGATTCGGTGGTGATGACCACCCAGGCCTTTTCCACGACAGGAAATTCCTTTGTGATGCTGCATTTCGACCAGATCTGCAAGATTGAGTTTTTTGATGAAGCCTACGTGGAGGTTTCCAATGACAACGGGGCTTCATGGATCCGGTTGACAGGTGCCCAGTATCAGGGCCTTAGTCAGTTTGCCACGCAGGGCAATAAATTCACTGCCGCGGCCTATTCCACAGATTGGGCTGCAGGGGTTTATGCGGTTCCGGCAAATTCCTGGTGGAAAGCTGAAACCTTTGATATCTCGCTTTTAATAGGCAATGCGGCCAATGCAAAGATCCGGTTTGTGCTGCGTGATGCCCAGCCTGGCAATACCATGCCCGACAATTATGCCTGGTTCATCGACAACATCAGGGTCCTGGGAGCCTATTCCGAACTGATTCCCCCGGTGCTTACCATGCTGCCTCCGATTGTGCAGGACACAGTTTACAGCACCGGCCCCTATGTGGTTCGTGCCCATATCACTGACCAGTCGCTAATTGACACGGCGTACCTGGTATACTGGGTGAACGTGGGGACACCGGATACCATCGGGATGACCAAACTGCCGGCAGACACTTTCAGCGCTTCAATTCCGTTCTTTGGGTTCGGGAAGAATATCCACTATTATGTTGTGGCAATGGATGGTTCAGCAGCCCATAATACAACCACCTCCAGTACCTACCACTTCTACTGCAAGTTCAGTACCGGTGGGACATACACTCTTGGTACGGGTACCACCGTAAATACCACCACGGGATATCCAACTCCATACGGTAACTATTATTACGGTAGCAAAGAGCAATATCTGATCCTTGCGAGCGAAATGCTGGCATTGGGGATGCCCGGAGGTCCAATTTCATCAATTGCCTTTAATGTTTCCAACGTCAATGCTTGTCCGGGACTGAATGGTTTTTATATCAAGATGGCACACACCACTGCTTCGGCACTGACCAGTTTTACAACCTCCGGATTAAACACGGTATACAATAGCAACCTTTATCAACCGGTAGTTGGCTGGAATACCCACACCTTCCAAACTCCATTTGTGTGGAATGGTATTGACAATGTGCTGATTGAGGTATGTTTTAATAACTCCAGCTATCTTTCCAACGGGAATGCGAGCGTATACCAGAGCGCAACTGCTTTTAACAGCCTATTGAACTACCATACCGATAATACTACGGTTTGTACTGCTCCCGGTACTCCTACTGCCTATGCCCAGCGGCCTAACATGAAGATTGAGATCCTTGGCGTCACTTCATTAACCCTGGATGCAGGGGTGGGACAGATTGTGTACCCCACCGGTGGTGTGGTGGCCAATACTCCGTTTGATGTGAAAGTGAAGGTGAAGAATTACGGTACCGATACCCTTTTGTCAGCTACCGTGAACTGGAGGCTGGATGGTGTATTGCAGACCCCCTACTCCTGGGCTGGCACCTTGTTGAAGGACTCGAGCTCAGCTGACATCATCCTCAGCAATATCACCCTGGCCAACGGATACCACACCATCGTGGCATGGACCGATAACCCCAACGGCCAGCCCGATCTGAATACAGGAAATGACTCTTCCAAAATAAGCTTTATGGCATGCGCCAGCCTGCTGTCAGGGAATTATACCATAGGGGGTGCCGGAGCAAACTTCCCATCCTTCAGCGCAGCGGTCACCGCTCTGGAGCAGTGTGGTATCTCAGGACCTGTGGTCTTCAATGTGGCACCGGGAACCTACAATGAGCAGATTACCATACCCTGGATCAGTGGATCTTCGGCCATTAATACCATTACCTTCCAGTCGGCAACACCCGATAGCACACTTGTGATCCTTACCTACGGAGCCACTGGGACGGCAAATAACTATCTGGTTCAGCTGTCAGGTTCTGAAAGAATTATATTCAGGAATATCAAATTTGTACCCACAGGTACCAGTTACGCCACTGCTATTAAATTTACCAATGGGGCGAAATACAATACCCTCGTCGGAAATCTTTTTGTGGGTGCAACCGGCACAACTGATGATCTGATTCTCATCCGTGCCGAAGGTGCCACCAATACCGATAACCTGGTGAAAGGGAACCGCCTGGAGGGTGGATCCATAGGGATGTATTTCAAAGGGCAGAGTACTGCCGCACGGCTTGAGCGTATACGCATCGAAGAAAATGTGCTGGAGGGCTTTACCAATGCCGGAATCAAGTTTGAACTGGTGGCAGCCGTAACAGCAGAAGCTAATTTGCTCAATTCTATAACCACAAATAGTGGTACCAGGCAAGGAATTCTGGTAGTTTACGGTGCAGATACTATCAAAGTGATCCGCAACCAGATGATCCTGTCCAATGCCACCAACACGCATGGAATTTATCTCGAAAACTGCACCTCGGCAGTAGGTCTGGAGGGTTTGGTGGCCAATAACTTTATCGCCATCCTCAGTGGAACCACACAGACCTATGGGATGCGGATTATTACCACATCCAACTGGAACATCTTCAGCAACTCCCTCAACATTACAGGCACCAGCAGTACCGACACCCGCGGGGTGAATACAGTAGGGAGCAGCAGCAATATTCAGGTGCTCAACAACAATATTCAGTCAAACAAGTATCCAACACTCTATGAGGGAAGTTCCTGCAGTCGCTCAAATTACAACAACCTATACTCTACCGGTGATTTGTATGGTTTCTACTCTACTACCTATCAGAATTTTACCTCCCTGGCTGCCTATAAAGCAGCATCTCAGAAAGATACCAATTCGGTATCCTATATTCCTTACTTTTTCAGCAATACCAACCTGCATACGGTAAACGGCCTGCTCAACGGCATTGCGCTGCCTGTTCCACAGGTTACCAACGACATCGATAACCAACCCAGAAATGCCACAACACCTGACATCGGAGCCGATGAATTCGATCCTCCGGCCATCGACGTTACGGTGCTGGGTTTTACTGCTCCCACCTCCGGATGTGCCAAAACAGCAACTGAACCCGTTACCATCCTGATCAAGAACGTGGGGAGCAATGCCGTTACTTCCGGGCTTGCAGCGAATTTCAGGTTCAACAACAGTGCAACCGTGGTAACAGAAAATATTTCAGGAACCATTAACCCGGGAGATACCCTGCAGTATACCTTTACAGCAACGGTTAATCTGGATGTTTTAGGATTCGGAGGCATTGACTCCACTTTTGCGCTGGAAGCCTGGACGACCCTTACGGGTGATCCGGTTCCTTTTAATGATACCGCCAAGAGTAGCATTAAATCGAAGTACACCCCGATTCCGCCCACCGTAACGTCACCGGTGAATATCCCTTACGGAACCAAGGCAACCCTTAATGCAACAAGTACCGGCAAGATTTACTGGTATCCAACCGATACATCAACCATCTGGCTCGACACCGGAAGTGTATTTGTTACCCCATACCTATACGACACTACAACATTTTATGTGGCCGCCGGAGGATCAGGACAGTCAATGGGTGCCACGCCTGAATTGCTGTATTACAATTTTGATGTGCCCGGTACATCAGTGCCCAACCTTGCCTTATCGCCGGTGGGCACCAATCCGGCACCGATAACCGGAACGGGATTATCCATCGGTGGAGCTGGTTTAAGCGGATCAGCACTCCAGGGTACAGGGGTTTCCTCAACGGGTGGTGTGATAAATACCGGGTGGGCAACCAATTTAAGCGGAAGCTTTACAATATCTTTCTGGACAAAGAACATTGCACCAAGTTCAACCCTCTGGTATATCTGGGGAGATGCAGGAGCTTCCACTTTCCGGTGTTTTACCAATGGTGTTGCAAGTGCCAACAATTGGATGGTCAGGGGTGGTGGACTACCGGACCTTACCATCACTGGTTCTGCTACCGCGGCTCCAAATACGGTTCATGTGGTATATGATGCGTCAGCTGGCCAGTACAAGGGTTATATTGATGGAGTATTAAACGTTACTGTTTCTGCGCCAACTTCCAATACCATGGCTGGCTCAGGATTTCAGATAGGAGGATATGGTTCAAACAGTAACCTGAATGGTTTGATGGATGAGTTCCGTATTTATAACCGGGCATTAACCCAGGCTGAAATCCTGCAGTCCCTGTCAGGAATAAGTACCTCTGGTGGGTGTCAGAGCCAGAAGGCATCCGTCCAGGTAAACACCGGCCTGCCGCCCCTGGTGGACGCCGGGATATCCGCCGTGCTGAATCCGGTGGTCAATACAACTTCGGGAACGCCTACACCCATCACCGTGGAACTGAAAAACTTCGGAGCAGATACCCTGGTCAGTGCAAACATCGTGTGGTCACTGAACAGCGTGGTTCAGGATACCCTGCCCTGGACGGGTTCACTGCCCTATAATCAAACCCTTGCTGTTACGGTCGATACAGCCGTATTCGCCGGAGGTACCTATTGCATACAATCCTGGACGTTTCTGCCCAACGGGGTCACAGATTCAGTAAACAGCAACGATACCGCAGTTTCGTGTTTCAATGCCTGTATGGCGGGCACCTATACCATCGGACCTTCTGCCACGGGAACCTACGATTTCAATTCGTTTAATTCGGCATTGAATACCCTGGTGGTATCGGGCATTTGCGGCCCAATCGTTTTCGATGTGTATCCTGGTACATATACCGAACAGGTTACCATACCCCAGATCAATGGCATGGATATCAACAATACGGTCACTTTCAGGGGAACCGGCGACAGCACCCAGGCGATTCTGGAGTTCTCGGCCTCGAGTACAGCCAACTGGACCCTGCGGCTTAACGGTGCCGACTATTTCCGGTTTGAAAAGCTCACCATCAGGGCGTTAAACACCTCCTATGGAAGAGTGGTGGAGATGATTAACGGTGCAATGTACAACCGTTTTGCCCAAAACCAGATCATCTCAGCCGGAACTTCAACATCCACCACTGCCTGTATTTACGACTACAATACCCTTAACCACTACAACACCTACCTGAACAATTACATGAAAGGCGGGTATTATGGCATGTACATCTATGGTGTCAGCTCTTCTTCATGGGAAAAAGGCACCGTGATCAAAGGAAATACGATCAGGGGGACCTATTACTATCCGATTTATGTGTATTACGGCGACTCTGTTGAAGTGATAGGAAACCTGGTCGACAGCGTTGTAGGTACCTACTCCTATGGTATCAACCTCTACTATACCAACAACTACTACAGAATTGTCGGGAACACGGTAAGAATTACGGGTACATCAGGAACATCCTATGGTATAAGGGATTATTACTGCAACTATTACTCCTACAATGCCAATCCAACTGGGTTTGGCCTGGTGGCCAACAACATGGTGAGCATTTCAGGAAGTACATCAGGCCATTATGGGATGTATGCCTATTACTGCAACGGAACCGAGTACTATTACAATACTGTGAGCATTACAGGAGGTTCAACTTCCTATTACGGTCTCTATCAAGCCAATACAACCTCAAATACCCTTGGGCAGAAGTTTGTCAACAACCTTTTTTCCAATACCGGGGGAGGGTATGCAGCCTATTTCAGTACCCCTGCCTGCGTGTTGGAATGTGATTACAACAACTATTACGCAACGGGTGTAAACCTGGCATACTGGAGCGGGGCTCATACGACCCTTGCTTCTCTGCAGACGGCCAGTGGTAAGAATGTGCACTCAGTAAACATCAACCCGCCTTTTAAAGCGGTGCACGATTTACATCTCTCAAACACAGGGTTATCTGCTTTGGCAACACCTTTAACCGCTATTACAACCGATATCGACGGCGATCCGCGCAGCCCGCTTCCTACCATCGGTGCCGATGAGATTCCATTAATACCCAAAGATGCCGGGATTACAGCCATCATTACACCGGGTACCCTTACCAACGAAGGGCAGACTTATCCTGTGGAAGTTACGGTTACCAACTTCGGAACGGATACAATCTTTGCGATGGATGTGCAGTACACGGTGAATAACGGTACCCCGGTCGTAGTTCAGTTCAGTGATACGCTTGTGACAGGTGCCACGAATAATATCACCATGCCATCGATGGTTTCACCTGCTGGGAATTCCACGATCTGTGCAAAGACCCTTCTGCCAGGCGATACCAATTTCTTTAATGATCAGCTGTGCAAGAACTTCTTTGGTACCCCGTCGAATGATGCCAGGCTGATAAAAATTACAGGTTTGGAGACAGGCTGTGGCATTGGGCTCGATACGGTAAGTATCTGGGTTCATAATCTGGGGGTGAATGCCATCAACAGCCCTTCGCCTTCGACGGTAACGGCAAGCTATCAGATCAAACCCACAGCTTCTGTTGTCACCGAAACCTTTACTCCGGTTGTGTTGCCGGGCGATTCGGTGCTGTTCCACTTTACCACGCTGGCCA
>JAKLII010000005.1 GCA_022709695.1 Bacteroidota bacterium | reverse complement strand
AGCCAGAACAATACGGAAAACAACTGGTACATCTATCATTCAGATCATCTGGGCAGCAGCAGCTTCCTCACCGATGCCAATGGAGATCCCACCCAGCATTTGCAGTATTTGCCTTTCGGCGAAAACTACATCGAGCAAAGGGTAACAACCGATTACTACACTCCATATACCTTCTCTGCAAAGGAAAGAGATATGGAAACCGGCTACAGCTATTTTGGAGCAAGATACTACGATCCGAATGTAAGTGTTTGGTTGTCTGTGGATCCGATGGCGGATGGATATCCTGAAATCACACCTTATCTGTATTGCCATTTAAATCCAATGGTTTTTATTGATCCGAATGGCATGGCGCCAAAACAAGGCGGTGATGAACCTGTTAGAGTTAAAACATTCAGAGAACTTGTTGTGGAAAGAGCATTCCAGCATTTAAATAAGAAAACAACCTATGAGAGTGCAAAAAGTGGTGCACCTGGCAGTACTGCTGATTGTTCAGGATTTGTTTCTGATTGCTTAAGGTATGCTGGTTACCCTGATCATCGAAATAACCCCGGTGTACCAAAGAGTGGTGGTGGATATTATTCTAACGGTGTTGCAATAATTGTAGGTGCAAGCCTACCAATAGCATATAATCAGATTGAACCTGGTGACCTTCTTACATTTAAAACAAGCAGAACTGATCACAAAGGCAAAGATGGGGAATTTGATCATATTGGCATTGTAGTAAACGTTATCAAAAATGAAAACGGAGAGGTTTCAAGTGTTGATTTTATACATGTTTGCCGGAGTGGAATGTATCTTATGAATTGGGACTTTGCAAAAAAGAGAAGTAATTGGAGTACAAGTGAATTAGACTTAAAGGGTGCATTCAGGTGCGAGCCACCAATAGCAATATTGCCGACATTTACCGTAAGCGCCACTGCTGATCCAGCAACGAAAGTAGAACCTATAAAGGTTGAGAGTATTCCAGCGACTATTCTTCAATAACTGTAATCTTCAATAATCACTTTGACCTATGAAAAGATTAATATTAGTTCAATGCCTTCTCCTAATCGCCATGATGAGCCTTGGACAGAATACTGAAGTCCCGGTAAAAAAAATTAAATCTTCCAGGGAGTATACAATTCCTATTTGCTCAAAAAGCACCAACGATTGTTTTGGCTATTTAAAAACTGGATGTGGCCCTGAAGCCAGAGTATCAAGCATATTAATCAAAGATTGCTATGGCTATTTTTTCGATCAGCTTTATCAACGTATTGTAAAATTGGACCTGAATAGCGGAAAGATAGTTGGTTATTCAAAAAAAATTCAAGAGGAAAATATTGCATGTATCGGAGAGGGATTTATCGAGAAAGACTCAATGTTTTTCCTGTCATCATGTACAGGCGTTTGGTATAAGTTGTCTGCAAATCTATCAATTGATACGGTTACTCGATTATCTAATGGGATGATTACAAATCCCATTAGAATTAATGATACAATCTTTGTAATCCAGCTAAGAATCAAAGAAAATGGGGATACACTTTGGTTTACAGGACATTATCTCTCAGAAGAGCAAACGGTTTCACAAACAGTAATTTCCATTTCAAAATCTGTCTATTATGAAGATACTTTAATATACGGA
Organism: Bacteroidota bacterium; assembly: GCA_022709695.1. Lineage (GTDB taxonomy): Bacteria > Bacteroidota > Bacteroidia > Bacteroidales > SKPS01 > SKPS01. The sequence goes on along the minus strand of JAKLII010000005.1, from coordinate 217,138 downwards.
GAAAATGTTTCCCTGTTAAAGACTGACAGTAGTTATTTTTTTAAAACCAATAGGTATTTGTATGAGATCCCTGAATTAATACCCGGTGTCGATGAATATTACAGGCCTATTGGCTACAGTGATAAATATTTGGTTTATTTCGTTCTTCAGAAGCGCTCGTATCGTATTGTTGTATTGCATTATTGAGCAGACGAAGACATTATGCAAAATATCAGCTTGTAGATCCAGGTTAAAAACTTTGACACTATGGATATATTTTATTCTCAAATACTTCTAAAATCAAAAATCGTTAATCCTTGTTCGATATTCAATTGCCCATATGTGGTATACAACGAACAGGGCTACAGCAAGCATTACTATGCCGGCGCCGAAAGAGTAAGTTCTCGCATTGGTGGCGGAACAATGTACGGTTTACAAGATCCCATAACCGACACCGTTTCACCCATCACCGACGAATATTCAGAGCTTTCAACCCACCTATGGGAAATGCTGGAACGCAGTTTTTCAGCCTGTCTTGATCTGTACACAGAATATATTGGCTACGAGCCGCATCTGGAATCCGTCCAGGCATCCGCCAGCCAGAACTACGCAGAGAACAACTGGTACATCTATCATTCAGACCATCTGGGTTCTTCTTCCTTTTTAACCGATGCCTTCGGCGATCCCACACAACATTTGCAATATTTGCCTTTCGGCGAAAACTACATAGAGCAAAGAGCCACAACGGATTATTACACGCCATTTACCTTCTCGGCTAAGGAAAGAGACCTGGAAACAGGCTACAGTTACTTCGGCGCAAGATATTACGATCCGAATGTAAGTGTGTGGTTGAGTGTGGATCCGATGAGTGATAAGCATGCAGATTTCAACCCTTATGCTTATGTCTATAATAGACCAACAAATTTAATCGATCCACTTGGGTTAGATTCTTTTCAAATTAATGTGCAAGATCGATCTGTAAAAAGGATTAATGTTGAAGGTAGTACAAGTCATACATTTATAGTGAAAAATGGGAATACCACTACTACAACCACACTTGAGGCAAATGATAAAGGTTTAGTAAAATTTCCAGACGCAGGCTTAGGCTTTGGGAGGTATGGGACTGAGGATAAAGGTGGCGATCATTATTTAAAGCCTAATGCAGCTGCTGCTCTGTTTGGCCTCACGGCTGAAATGAGCAATAGAATTCCTGGATTTAATGTTGATTTTGGTGATATGTCTGCTCGTGATGGAACAGCTCCAGGTAATGATAATAAACATAAAATGCATGGTGGCATAAAGGGCTATTCAGGAGTGTGCATTGACTTCAGATACCTTGATATTAAAGGGAAAAGTTATCAAGGAAAAGCTGATGATCCAAAATTTAATGTTTGGAACAATGGAAGTTTCTTGGATATAGCAGGTGAATGGGGTTTCAAAAAGAATTACATTTCCAACCAAAAAAATGTATTGACATTTAAAATGACAATTGGCCCTAGAGGAAATATTAGGACATTCTACTACCCCGTATTTGTAAATGGGAAAAAAATTGGTGGTCATAATGACCATGGACATCTAACCTACACTGGAAAATAGATATGAAAAGAATAGTAATATTAGTATTATTAACAATAGCACAGCAATGGGATGTCAATGCAGAAGGAATTGATACAACACATTTTCATGCGTCTAAATTGATTTCAAGCTATCTCAATGATTCCCTTTCAGCATATTGTCCAATAGTTCAGGTAGATATTGATAGTTCACAGTTTCTCATCGACCTTAACCTAAGGCAAGGATATTCTTGCTTCTCGGATTTTAATGGCGATAAGTTAATTGATTATGCTCTTTTGTTAAGAGATGATAGTAATCATGTTTCTCTGTTTGTTTTTAATATTCAAATAAGTAAGGTAAGTCACATATTCATTGATAATTATGGTTCCTGGCCAGAACAATTCCCCTTACTCGAAGTTGGCGTTGAGCCAAAAGGAATATGGAGAGCAGCAGATGAAAAATTAAGAGTGCTTCATGATGGGATATTTCTTTCCGAAGTAAATGAGAGTATAACCTATGCCTATTATTGGAATGATGGCAAATACAAAAAATTCATTTATGATTAAACCACTAAATGCGTAGTACCTTTTTAAAATTCAAAGGCACATTAGAAAAGACAGAAAATTGAATAGTGAAGAAGTATGATTTTATAATGATGAGTTGGTGATGTTAAACAACACACATACAGCATCTTGTTCTTCTTCCCTGCCCTTTCAGCCGTATCTCGGACGAAGGACGAGAGGGAGGGCTGGGGAGGGTTTTTTTGCCGGCGAGCAATTATTGTTCGACCCCTCCGGGGTCGTGGGGGGCACGCGGGCGCCATCAACCCCGGATTCCGTGACCAGCATAGGGTTTCGTGAAACCATAGACTTCCCAATGGTCACTGCATCCGGGGCTACAAATATTCGACCCCTCCGGGGTCTCAGATACCAACATTCAATAAATGGACAATCTTGCAAGTATGATATAAAAATAAAACGTCCTGTAGCTGCAGAGCGCCTTTGGCTCAGGAATGAAGCTCCGGGCGCAGACGCGATGCAGCTACAAAAAAAATGAACTTATTACAAATGAACGTACCTTTGTAATGCCTGGTGGCAGTGAAACCTACACCTTCGAGATGAGATGGGCCTACGATAGCTGGAACCGTCCTTCGGCTCCGCTCAGGAACCGCATTAAAAGCATCGCCTAGCCCGACAGCAAGGTGGTGATGCAAGTATCCACAAAAAGGGCACAAGCGGGACAATAATTCTTTCATTCGTGGAAATGATGCGGTCAAATTTCCTACTTTTGTGGTATGGATGATATCAAAAAAACCCGGGAAGCAAGGGGTATTGCCCGAAGCCGCATGCCGCTGGATCCGACGATGGCAGGAGGAAAAATTCCCCCTCAGGCAACAGACCTTGAGGAGGTGGTGCTGGGCGCTTCGATGATTGATCAGAATGCCCTGAACACCGTGATCGACACGGTGCGCCCCGAGATGTTCTACAAGGAGAGCCACGGACGCATTTTCAACGCCGTAAGGTCGCTGTTCAGCAAACAGCAGCCGGTGGACCTGCTCACCGTTACCAGCTACCTGAAGCAATCTGGGGAGCTGGAGCTCGTGGGTGGCCCCTTCTACCTCACCCAGCTCACTGCCCGCATCGCTTCTGCCGCCAACGTGGGATACTATGCCTACATCATCCTGCAGAAGTACCTGCAGCGCGAGCTCATCCGCATTTCAGGAGAGATTATCCAGGAAGCATTCGAAGACACCACCGACGTACTGGACCTGCTCGACCGGGCCGAGACCGACCTGTACAACGTGAGCCAGAACAACATCAGAAAAGGGATGGTGGACATGCACTCCCTGATCAAGGAAGCTGTGTATCAGATCGAAGAAGCACGCAAGCACGAAGGGCATATCAGCGGGGTTCCCAGTGGATTTGCTGAACTTGACAATATCACTGCCGGCTGGCAGAAATCGGATCTCATCATCCTCGCAGCACGCCCGGGGATGGGGAAAACGGCCTTTGTACTTACCCTGGCCAGGAATATCGCCATCGATTACAAACGGCCGGTGGCGGTATTTTCCCTTGAAATGTCTGCTGTTCAGCTGATTACAAGGCTTATTGCGAGCGAAGCTGAAATCGAATCGGACAAACTGCGAAAAGGGAAGCTGGAGGAGCATGAATGGGCCCAGTTAATGGCCCGCCTTACGCCGCTTACCGAGGCTAAACTCTTCATCGACGACACCCCGGCGCTCTCGGTATTTGAACTCCGTACCAAGGCCCGCCGTTTGAAGGCACTACACGATATTCAGATCATCATTGTAGATTACCTGCAGCTGATGACTATCACCACCGACCGCGAAGGGGGTGGTTACAGCAACCGGTCAGTAAACCGTGAGCAGGAGATCAGCACCATCTCCAGGGCGCTGAAATCCCTTGCAAAAGAGCTCAACGTGCCGGTGATCTGCCTATCCCAGCTCAACCGCTCCGTAGAAACACGCGGTGGCAACAAGCGCCCGCAGCTCTCCGACCTGAGGGAATCGGGTGCCATTGAGCAGGACGCAGATATGGTGATGTTTATCTACCGGCCCGAGTATTACAAGATTGATGAGATCAACGGAATCCCCTCGAAAGGGGTGGCAGAGCTCATCATCGCCAAACACCGGAACGGGCGGCTCGAAGATGTAAACCTGAAATTCGTCAGCCAGTTTGCACGGTTCGAGAACCCGGACCCCGAAATGCAGCTCAGCCAGACGGTATTCAACGAACCGGGAACCCTGGCCCCCAGCCGCAACTTCGAAGGGAAGAACACCATTACCCGACCTTCGAAGATGAACCAACCCGATGACACCTTTGGCGACGACCCGGGTGATGCCCCGTTCTGATAAAACAAAATCACCTCCGGGGGCGTTACATACCTGCACCTTACTTTAGGAATCCTTAAACCGGAAATTCTTCACGATACATTATGAACCGATTGTTTAAACTTATAGCCATTCCCCTGATCCTGATGACCTTTGCTTCCGGTGTATCGGCCACCTATTTGCTCATTCCGATGGATGGCAGGCAGAAAAATCATCTCAAAGCCTATGGCATTGCATACTATGTGCTGTCGAAAGATGTGGAGGTGAGCTGGCTGCTGAACTACCGTGGCGGGAGTTTTATGTTCCAGCATACCCGGGCTTTTGAAAACGAATGCAACATCCGCGGGGTAACCAGCGAGATTATCGCCGACGTGCAGGCTGCCGCTATCCGGTCCGAGATTGCCCAACCCGAGATCAACCAGCAGGATATCAGGCTGCATAAACCACCCCGGATTGCCGTGTATACCCCATCCAACAAGCTCCCCTGGGATGATGCAGTAACCCTGGTACTCACCTATGCAGAAATCCCGTACGATGCCATCTATGACGAAGAGGTGATGAGTGGTGTGCTTCCCACCTACGACTGGCTCCACCTGCACCACGAAGATTTTACCGGTCAGTACGGTAAATTCTGGTACAGCTACCGTAATTATGCCTGGTATGTGGAAGAACAACGTACACAGGAGGATATGGCCCGAAAACTGGGATTCCCGAAGGTATCGCAGATGAAACTGGCGGTTTCCAAGAAAATCCGTGATTTTGTGGCCGGCGGCGGGTATATGTTTGCCATGTGCTCGGCTCCCGACAGCTATGATATTGCCCTTGCCGCCGACGGTGTGGATATCTGTGAAGCCATGTTCGACGGGGACCCGATGGATCAGAATGCCCAGCAAAAACTCAATTTCCAGAATTGCTTTGCCTTCGAGAATTTTTCGCTGGTGATTTCACCCTATCGGTACGAGGTTTCAGATATCGATGTAACGGAAACAAGGCCCCGCTCTATCACACAAAACAACGACTTCTTCACGCTGTTCGATTTCTCGGCCAAATGGGACCCGGTGCCCTCCATGCTGTGCCAGAACCATGAAACCACCATCAGGGGATTTATGGGCCAGACCACTGCCTTTAATTCCAAACTGGTGAAAAGCAGTGTGCTGATCATGGGAGAGAACAAACCCGCAAACGAAGCAAGGTATATCCACGGAGAATTTGGCAACGGCACCTGGACCTTTTACGGGGGTCATGATCCTGAAGATTATCAGCACCTTGTGGGGGATCCGGCTACCGACCTGGATTTGTTCCCCAACTCCCCCGGTTACAGGCTTATTCTGAACAACGTGTTGTTTCCGGCAGCAAAAAAACAAAAGCGGAAGACCTGACAGATCTTCCGCCTCTTAAAGTGTAGCAGTATTTCTTTGTTCAGTCCTGGCTCAAAAGAAAAGATCTGCCTTAACCACGCCGTTGCTGGTTTTTACCAGGTTGTCACATTCCCCTTCCCCGAAGTCGGCACTCAGGGTAGAACCCTGGCTGGTTACTTCAAAAGTACCTTTGGTGATGATGTACTCGCAGGTAAGGTCCAGTAAAAGGCCTTTGGTGATATTCAGGGTAAATGCATTTCCTTCGCTGGTGATCCCTTCTGCAGGTTCTGCAAGCTGACTGATGGTGAAGACATCATCCGTCTGTACCGGTGTTAGTCCTCCTTCAGTGCGCTCCAGCATCCATCCGGCGGTAAGATGGTTGTCTCCTACTTTCACATTATCAAGAGAGAATCCGTACTGATCTTTTTCGTCCAGGCTTTTTCCGAGATTTTCAAAAGTAAATACCCCATCCACAACTTTCCCCTTGTAGAGGAAATTCTCAAAACTGGCGGTAATCAGTGCACCGGGGTTGGTATATTCATCGGTAATGGTAAGTTTCAGAATCCCCTGAAAATCACCATCATTACCAAAATCCCATGTATACAGCTTGTTGGGATAGTCACCGGTAATGGTTTCGGTATAGGGCTCCCCAAGCAGTTTCATGCCACCCTTGCCTGACGAATCCGGTACGAGCCCGTCATCAACGGTCATGATGATCTTGGAAAAGCTGGATAAAACAGCCAGTGCAGATTCTGCAGGCTTCTTATCGATCTGTGTAAGGCTTGTCTCGCAGGCAGTTATCCCAAACAGAATGGCTGCAGTGACAATGGCTAAGGTAAACCTCATGGAAGATTTCATAGTATGGCATTTAGGTTAGACTCGTTAAACTGATCCGGCAGCGTATTGTTTCACAAAGGTATGTTAATTCTTTGCAAATTAGCCTGAAGAAACAAGATTTCTCTGGTAGGTAAGAAAATCGTAGCGGTAAGGAAAAACAGGGTCATTTTCAACAGATTCATGTTCGATAACCGTAAAATCCCTTTCAGAGAATTCCGGAAAGTGGGTATCTGCGGGATAGACATGATGAATTCTGGTGACATATAGTACTTTGGCTTTATCCAGAAAGTACCGGTACATCTGGCCGCCACCGATAACAAACACTTTTGATGCATTGTTACAGGCTCTTAGGGCTGCTTCCGGGGAGCTGACCACCAGGGCATTATCGGCCCTGAATGAAGGACTGGAGGAGATCACGATATTGGTCCTTCCCGGGAGTGCCCCTTTGGGCAGCGATTCGAAGGTACGGCGCCCCATGATCACAGGATGCCCCATGGTAAGGGATTTAAATCTTTTCAGGTCAGCAGAGAGGCGCCAGGGCATATCTCCTTTAAGACCGATACCCCGGTTAAGGTCCATGGCCACAATGATGGCGATTTCGGGAACTTTCATATAAGCAAAGGGGTGTTACACGGCAATATCCCCTTTGATATGGGGGTGTGCCTGATAATGGTCGAGTCTGATATCATCAAATCCAAAGGCAAAAAGATCGGTGACTTCAGGATTCAGCCACAGGGTCGGCAGGGGTAGCGGGTCCCGGGAGAGCTGAAGCTTCACCTGGTCGAGGTGGTTAAGGTAGATATGGGCATCGCCGAAGGTATGCACAAACTCACCGGGTATCAGGCCGGTGACCTGTGCCACCATGTGGGTAAGGAGGGCATAGCTGGCGATGTTGAACGGAACGCCCAGGAAGATATCGGCGCTGCGCTGGTAAAGCTGGCAGCTGAGGGTTCCGTTCGCCACATAGAACTGGAACATAACATGGCAAGGGGGCAGGGCCATCCGATCGATGTCGGCCACATTCCAGGCGCTTACGATATGACGTCTGGAGTCAGGATTGTTCCGGATAGCGTCGAGTACCATGCTGATCTGGTCGATATGCCTGCCGTCAGGGGCTGGCCATGAGCGCCACTGATAGCCGTACACCGGGCCCAGGTCACCGTCGGGAGAAGCCCATTCGTCCCAGATGGTCACTTTGTTTTCATGGAGGTACCGGATATTCGTCTCCCCTTTCAGAAACCACAACAGCTCATGAATAATGGATCTGAGGTGCAGCTTTTTGGTGGTGATACAGGGGAATCCATCCTGAAGGCTGAACCGCAACTGGTGACCGAAGATACTCAGTGTACCCGTTCCCGTACGGTCCTCTTTTTCAACCCCGTTGCGGAGCACGGTTTCAAGCAGCTGGTGGTATTGATGCATAGTGTACTTGTAAATCTGAATACAATAACAGGGTGGGATTACCCGTAAATCATCCCCACAATGGTAGCTGACAGCAGTGAGGCCAGGCCTCCTCCGAGCAGCGCCCTGAAGCCCAGTTCTGCAAGCATCTTCCGCTTTTCGGGAACAAGGGCTCCGATACCTCCGATCTGGATACCTATCGAACTGAAATTGGCAAATCCGCAGAGGATATAGGTAGCAATAATGATGGATTTGGGATTGGCAAACCCCGGGACAACCATGATTTTGCCCAGGCTGGTATAGGCTACAAATTCGTTGAGGATAATTTTTTCACCAAGGAGTTGTCCTACGAGGGCAATATCCTTCCCGTCGACCCCCAGCACCCACATAAGGGGTGCCAGCCCGTAGCCCAGGATAAACTGAAGTGAGAAATGCTGGTATTGCCCATTGGAAATATCGGCAACCCATAGATTCAGGGTGGTCCAGTCGCCGATTTTGAGCAGCAAAAAATTGAACAAAGCGATAAATGCCAGAAATACAAGCAGCATGCCCCCTACATTTACCGCCAGCCGCAGGCCATCTGTGGTGCCATTTGAGATGGCGCTCAGGATGTTGGATCCTATCTTTTCCTTAGGGATATGGATGCTGGTATCAATGGGTTCAGTTTCAGGGAGGAGCAGTTTCGACATCACCACGGCTCCCGGGGCTGCCATTACGGAGGCGGTAATCAGGTGTACGGCAAATACTTTCATCAATTCCGGATCCCCACCCCCCAGGTACTGAATGTACATGGCCAGCACTCCACCTGCAATGGTGGCCATTCCGCCTACCATCACCAGCAGGATTTCCGAACGGGTCATGCGGTCCAGGTACCCCTTAATCAGGAGGGGTGCTTCGGTTTGCCCAAGGAAGATATTGCCTGTGGCAGAAAGGCTTTCAGCACCCGAAAGTCGCAGCAGGCGGGTCATTACCCAGGCAAACAGGTACACCACAAACTGGATTACACCAAAATAGTACAGGAGTGAAGTCAATGCTGAGAAAAAAACAATGGTCGGCAGGATCTGGAAGGCGAAAATAAAACCGAACGACTCCTGTGAGGCCAGAGGTCCGAACACAAAGCGGCTCCCTTCAGCAGTGAAGGCAAGCACCTTCACAAAGGCATGACCCATCACCTCAATTGCCTTCTGGGCCGGGGGCCAGAAGATCACCAGGACGGCAATCACCATTTGCAGCAGGAGGGCACCTCCGACCGTACGCCAGTTCACCGATTTCCGTTTTGTGCTGCAAAGCCAGCCTGCCAGCACCAGAAGGGAAAGTCCAAGTAACCCACGCAGCACAGACTGCAGGCTCGGTTTGGGCCTTAGTGTGGAAAGCAGGGCAAGGTTTCCTGTCGGTGTGGCCTGCACAGGCTGTTGAACCACGGCAAGGGTATCGGTAGTAACTGAATCGATGGAAACCGGAGACGGAGGTTCCTGGGCAGGGGTTGAAGGACCGGGGGTTGAGAAAGCCGAAACGGAGATCCCGATAACTATCAGAATAAGACTGAAAGCCAGCAGAATGGCAGGAAAATAACGAAGTTTTTTAACCATCGGAAACCTTTCTTTGGTTGATTTCATCCCGGATCCGGGAAGCAAGTTCATAATCCTCACGCGCAACAGCATCATCCAGCATCGTTAGCAACTGCTCAGAAGATAATCCTTTTAATCCTTCCGGGGTATCCGTATGGCCCGCTGCTTCAATTCCGGAATCTTCTTCAGGGTCAACATCCTCCCTGGGGACAATGTTGGCAGCGGAAATCACTGATTCGTAGGTAAATAAGGGGCATTTGAAACGCAACGCAATCGCCACGGCATCCGATGTGCGGGCATCAATCACCTTCTCGTTACCGGCTGCATCTTCGGTATGGATCTCTGCATAGAAAATACCATTGGCAAGTCGTGATATGGTGACTTCCCTGACGGTGATGCCATGGGCTAAAGCAAGGGTTTTAAACAGATCATGGGTCACAGGACGGGGAGGTTTAATCTGCTCCAGTTCCAGAACAATCGATTGGGCTTCATAAGCACCAATAATTACCGGGATTCTTCTGTTACCTCCGATCTCATCCAGAAAAAGGGCATAGCTTCCGGTTTGCGATTTGCTTCCGGAAACCGCAACCACGGCCAGGGGTATCTTCTGCATGTTGCTTTGCTGTTGAACTCACAAAAATACGTCTATTTTTTTTGTATCGAAAGCAAATGATGGGATTGTAAAAAAGCTCTTTGATCAGCATTTCCGGAAACATTTGCATTTTAACCATTTACTTTTCTATATTTGCCCAAGGCTGAACCGTTCTTATACTCTGATGTGATATTTCCGTTGATGGATTTTATGTAGGTCCCTGTAAATAAGTGCATTATATACTAATCTCAATGAAGTTTGCGTATGATAAAACGAATGTTGGGTATGTTGGGGCTGGCATTGGTTCCGGTCATGGCCTGGGCGGGTGAGGCCAATCTGATAATTCCTGAAGGGATAAAATCGGAAAAAATCCTGTACTGGGGATTTGTGATCACCTTCATCGGATTTCTGTTTGGTCTTTACCAGTATTTTAAAGTGAAGCGGCAGCCTTCATGCAACTCCATGCTGGAAGTAGCTTCGGTGATCTACCAGACCTGCAAGGCATATCTCATCAGGCAGGGACGTTTTCTTTTGTATCTTTTTATCATTATCGGGGCCGCAGTGGCCTTTTATTTTGGCTGGCTGTCAAACCAGTCGGCAGACGGATCGGAAGGCGGATTTGGAATTGGTGCTGTGGCGCTGATCCTGATGTGGATGGTAATCGGCATTCTGGGCAGCTATGCTGTTGCCTGGTTTGGCATCCGCATCAACACCCTGGCCAATGCACGGATGGCTTTTGCCTCGTTGCAGCGTAAGCCGATCAAGCTCCTGAAGATACCCCTGAATGCCGGGATGAGCATCGGAGTAGTGCTGATTTCGATGGAGCTGCTGCTGATGCTGGTGATTCTGATGTTTGTACCCGGAAAATATGCCGGCGCCTGTTTCATTGGATTTGCCATCGGCGAATCCCTTGGTGCCTCAGCCCTCAGAATCGCCGGAGGAATTTTCACCAAAATCGCGGATATCGGGTCGGATCTCATGAAAGTGGTGTTTAAGATCGGAGAAGATGACCCCAGGAACCCCGGAGTAATTGCAGACTGCACCGGCGACAATGCAGGTGACAGCGTAGGCCCTACCGCCGATGGGTTTGAAACCTATGGTGTAACCGGTGTGGCTTTGATCTCATTCATCCTGCTGGCAGTGCCCGAACCTGCCATGCAAACCCAGCTGCTGGTATGGATCTTTATGATGCGTATTATTATGGTAGCGACCTCCATTATTGCTTTCTATATCAATCATGGACTCAGCAGGATCCTGTACGGTAAAGGGATGGACTTTGATTTTGAGAAGCCGCTCACCGACCTGGTATGGATCACCTCTTTGGTTTCCATCCTGGCCACCTATGTGGTAAGCTGGTTCATGATCGGAAACCTTGAAGGAAATCTATGGATCGTCCTCTCCACCATCATCAGTTTCGGAACCCTGGGGGCTGCGGTGATACCGGAGCTTACCAAACTGTTTACCAGCCCCAAATCAACCCATGTACAGCAGGTTGTGGAGTCTTCACGCGAAGGTGGGCCATCCCTCAATATCCTTAGCGGACTTGTAGCCGGTAACTTCAGCGCTTTCTGGAAAGGGATGGTATTCTTCGGCATGATGCTCGGTGCCTATTTTACCAGCCACATGGGCCTGGGTACTCTGATGAGCTATCCGGCCATTTTTGCTTTCGGGCTTGTTGCTTTCGGGATGCTGGGGATGGGACCTGTAACCATTGCCGTCGACAGCTATGGCCCCGTTACCGACAACGCCCAGTCCATTTTCGAGTTGTCGCTCATAAAGGATGATCCGGATGCTGAAAAAAGGATTGAAGGAAAATTTGGTTTTAAACCCGATTTCGAACAAGCCAAACACTACCTTGAGGCCAACGACGGCGCCGGAAATACCTTCAAAGCCACCGCCAAGCCCGTGCTGATCGGAACTGCCGTGGTTGGAGCCACCACCATGATCTTTTCGATGATCCTGGTGATCAAGCAGGAGCTCGGCATTGATCCGGAAATGATCCTGAACCTCCTGAATCCCTACAGCATTTTCGGGTTTATCTTAGGGGGAGCTGTAATTTACTGGTTCACAGGTGCATCTACACAGGCTGTTACCACAGGCGCCTACCGCACGGTAGAATTTATCAGGAAAAACATCAACCTGGATCCTCATGGTGAGAAGAAGGCTTCCACGGAGAAATCCACCAAAGTGGTGCAGATCTGTACCGACTATGCCCAACGGGGGATGATCAATATTTTTGTGGCCATATTCTCCTTTGCCATGGCCTTTGCCCTGATATCGGCGCCGGGTGCGTTTACTTCCGCAGCACCGGGAACCATGGCCTATAATGCACCCGTTTCCCTTTTTGTCAGCTACCTCATCTCCATTGCCATCTTCGGACTGTTCCAGGCTATCTTTATGGCCAATGCCGGTGGCGCCTGGGACAATGCCAAAAAAGTGGTTGAGGTGGACCTGAATGAAAAGGGGACAGAGCTGCACGACGCTACGATTGTTGGTGACACGGTGGGTGATCCTTTCAAAGATACAAGCTCCGTTTCGCTGAATCCGATCATCAAGTTCACCACCCTGTTCGGACTGCTTGCCATGGAGATTGCTATGGCTCCTTCGTTCAGGGGAATAGCCCCCTATGTGGGTATTGGCTTCTTCGTGGTTGCCCTGATTTTTGTGTACAGATCATTTTACAGGATGCTGATTCATCATGGCAAATAGGCTTTTTTAACAAATTTCGGATATCCGGGGGGTACTGAGGTATCCCCCTTTTTTTTACCTTTGCACCTTATTTCAGAAATTTATCAAAACCCTTCATATGATTACAGATAACTTTACCGAAAGGCACAATGGGCCCCGTACAGCAGAAGAGCATAAGATGCTGGAAATCATTGGCGCAGGTTCCCTGCAGCAGCTCATGGATGAAACGATTCCTGCTTCCATCAGGCTTGAAAAACCTCTGGATATTCCTGCAGGCATCAGCGAATATGAGTTGATCCATCACCTCAGGGAACTGGGTTCCCGTAACCAGCTCTGGAAGACGTTTATCGGAATGGGATATTACAACACCATCACTCCGGGTGTTGTGGTCCGCAATATTCTTGAAAACCCGGGCTGGTATACTTCCTATACCCCCTATCAGGCCGAAATCAGCCAGGGCCGTCTTGAAGCACTTTTGAATTACCAGACCATGGTGAGCGACCTTACAGGGATGCCCATGGCCAATGCTTCCCTGCTCGATGAGGGAACGGCAGCTGCAGAAGCCATGATCATGTCATTCAATGCCCGCCCAAGGAGTAAGGTAAAAGCCGGCTCCAATAAGTTTTTCGTCGACCAGAGGGTATTTGCCCACACCATCGACGTGATGCATACCCGTGCGGTACCTCTAGGCATTGAACTGGTAACCGGTGACTTCCAGAACCCGGGCTTCGATGATGCCTTCTTTGGTGCCCTGGTCCAATACCCCGACCAATATGGCAATATCCACGATTACAGCGCATTTGCCGGACTTGCCCACCAGCTCGAACTGGTGGTAGCGGCAGCTGCTGATCTTCTTAGCCTCACCCTGCTTACCCCTCCGGGTGAATGGGGCGCCGACGTGGTGGTGGGCACCACCCAGCGTTTTGGCATCCCTCTCGGATACGGTGGCCCGCATGCCGCCTACTTTGCCACCCGCGAGGACTTCAAGCGGTATATGCCGGGAAGAATCATCGGTGTATCGGTGGATGCCGACGGCAACCGGGCACTGAGGATGGCTCTGCAGACCCGTGAACAACACATCAAACGCGAACGGGCAACCTCCAATATCTGCACTGCCCAGGCCCTGCTGGCCAACATGGCCGGATTTTATGCCGCCTGGCACGGACCGGAAGGACTGAAAAAGATCGCCCGACATATCAATATCCTCACAGGCGTGCTGGCTGATGAGGTAAAGAAATATGGGTATGCACAGCTGAATACTGCATTTTTTGATACCGTGCGGATCGAAATACCGGCAGGAACGACGGCTGAAACGGTTAAATCCCTGGCTCAAAAGCATCAGGTGAACTTCAGGTATATCTCAGACCATCAGATTGGTATCTCTCTGGATGAGACCACCCATCTGAACGATGTAAACCTGATCCTGTCCGTCCTTGCAGAAGCTGCCGGAAAGGTATTCACCCCCTTTGTGTGTGTCCCCGAAGTATGTGGACTCATTACTACTTTCCCTTCCTCTTTTAACCGCACAACTCCTTACCTGACCCACCCTGTATTCAATACGTATCATTCCGAAACGGAAATGATGCGGTATATGAAAAAACTTGAAAACCGGGACCTTGGGCTGAACCGCACTATGATTCCGCTCGGCTCCTGCACCATGAAACTCAATGCTGCATCAGAGATGTTTGCCCTGAGCTGGCCGGAATTTGGCAGCCTTCATCCATTTGTCCCTGTTGAACAGGCCGATGGCTATATGCAGCTTATCCGGAATCTGGAAAAAGATCTGTGCACAATCACCGGATTTGAGGCGGTATCCTTTATGCCCAACTCGGGTGCTTCAGGGGAATATACAGGTCTGCTGGTGATTATGGCCTACCTGAAAAGCATCGGACAAGTGCAGCGCAACATCTGCCTGATCCCTTCCTCGGCCCACGGCACCAATCCTGCAAGCGCTGTAATGGCAGGCATGCAGGTAGTGGTGGTAAACTGTGATGAGCAGGGTAATATTGACCTGAATGACCTCAGGGCCAAGGCCGAACAATACAAGGATACCCTGGCGGCCATTATGGTTACCTACCCATCCACCCATGGAGTGTATGAAGAAGGAATCCTTGAACTGACATCCATCGTTCACCAGCATGGCGGACAGGTTTACATGGATGGCGCCAATATGAATGCCCAGGTTGGATTTACGAATCCGGCGCGGATCGGGGCTGATGTATGCCACCTGAACCTCCATAAAACCTTTGCCATCCCGCATGGCGGTGGCGGCCCGGGAGTAGGCCCCATCGGCGTGGCATCCCACCTGGTTCCTTTCCTCCCCGGACATCGTGTGGTGAAAACCGGCGGAAACAGGGCCAACTCTGCTGTATCATCAGCCCCCTTCGGAAGCAGCCTTATCCTCACCATCTCCTATGCCTATATCAAACTGCTGGGCGGCGAAGGGTTGAAAAAAGCCACCGAATATGCCATCCTTACGGCAAACTATCTGAAATCGGCACTGGAAAAGGATTATAAGATCCTGTATACCAACCACAACGGACGGGTAGCGCACGAGTTCATCCTCGACTGTCACGATTTTAAACGCACTGCTGAAGTGGAGGTGATTGATATTGCCAAAAGGCTGATGGACTATGGATTCCATGCACCTACGGTTGCCTTCCCGGTGCACGGAACCCTGATGGTGGAACCCACCGAAAGTGAACCACTGAACGAACTGGACCGCTTCGTTACTGCCATGAAGCAGATCAGGACCGAAATTGCCGAAATCGAAAACGGACAGTCTGACAAGCACAACAACCCGGTGAAAAATGCTCCCCATACCCTTGCCATGGTAACCTCCAACGAGTGGAACCTCCCCTACCCGCGCGAAAAAGCTGCTTTTCCCGTGCCTTTTGTACTCACAGACAAGTATTTCACCCCCGTCAGAAGAATCGATGATGCCTATGGCGACAGAAACCTGGTTTGTGCCTGTGAACCTGTTGATTCCTACAGATAGAGTTTTTATGTGCAATCTTTACCTTTTCCGTTGTAACCTTTAACTGTTTTTAACGTCTAATTCTTGATGTATATGTAAATTTTATATATCTTCGCAAAATCTTTTAAGAATTTAAACCATAGTACTCATTTAATATCAGTGAAAATGAAAAAACTTCTTCTCTTCTCCTTTGCAGCCTGTTTTCTGATGGCAGCGCATGCCCAGACTCCGGTAAATGATTATTCCGGAAAGGTTCCGACAGAAAAAATCCGTTTCGACAGCCAGCTGCATAAAAGTATGCTGAAAGCCAGAAACAGTAAGACCATTAAATCCAGGTGGTATAACTATGCGTTTACCATGGATGACATTCTCCAGAGCAGCGAAGTTGCAGGTAACAACCTGTTTCCGGACTCAACCATTCTGGTGAACTATACCTCCGGTTATTCAGGAACATGGGTACACCTTCTGGGCAACACCCTTGATCCTTCCTCAGACTGGTTCAACGACAACGGTGTGTACCCGAATGAGATGCACATCAACTCACTGATGCCCTATACACTGGATTCCGTTGAATTCGTTTGCTACTACGACAGAAATCATCCAAATCCGGCCATCGTAGATACGCTTATCATAGAAATTTATACCTCCAATACTTCAACAAACTTCCCGAAGTACTATTTTGGCCCCACTTCGGTTGCTGCAGCCAACTATGGTACCGATACCGTGTGGTTTGGTGCCTACAAGTTCAACGCAAGTGACCTTTCGACCAAGGTTACCGGTGCCAAGGTGTACAAATTCCCCCTCACAGAAGCATTTGCACAGGATACCCTTGATGATGGTACCGTTGTGATTGGTATTGCCACCCCTGATGTTCCTCAGGTAAATGCCAACCAGATGGTACTTTCAACCTTCCGTTTCAAACCCGGATATACATGGATCCCGAATGTGGATACCCTGATCAATATGAACCGCCTGTTCTTCCTCGCCTATGAAGAAAACGGAACCGGTACATGGTCAAATTACACAAAAGGTGACTGGAATGCATCACACCTGGGTACCACCAATGCCATTACTCCCGGTGACTCATGGTACGAAATGCAGATTCCGGAATGGGCATACACAAGCAACACTTTTGCCTATGAGAATCTTATCGCTTCCTACAAACTTACCGCTGACGAAACCGGCATTGAAAAGGTTGCTGATAACATCCTTGGCCTCAACCAGAATCAACCCAACCCCTTCAGCGATGTAACCACCATTCGCTATTCCCTGAGTGAAATGGCAGATGTTACTTTCGAACTTTTCGACCAGACCGGAAAGAAAGTAATGTCAGAGAAACTTGGGATGGAAACTCCCGGACAGCATACCTTTGAAGTAGACGCCAGGAGCCTGCAGAATGGTATCTATTTCTACACCCTTACTGCCGGCCAGCAGAAAGCCAGCAAGAAGATGGTTGTACTGAAATAATTATCCTCATCAGAGTAAAAAGGGCTGCTTGTACAAGCAGCCTTTTTTGTTTAGCACTTTGTTGCTGAGGCACCTCAACTACCTCAACCTCTCTTCCCCAGCTTGTATCCGAAAATCTTGGGGTATTTGCCCGGGTGGTACTCATGCATCATATTGTACACCACATCGAAGACATCCTCGGCATTGGGGTTTGAATAGTAATCGCCATCGGTACTGTAAGCGGCCCTGTGCTCTTTTGCGGAAAGGGTTCGTGGTTCAGCATCCAGCCAGTTCCAGGCCCTTTGCTCTTCCAGCACTTTTTGCATCATATAGGCGGTGGCACCTCCCGGGACATCTTCGTCGAAAAACAGCACCTTGCTGGTCTTTTTAACAGACCGGGCGATGATATGGTCGATATCGAAGGGGAGCAGTGTCTGCACATCAATAAGTTCTGCACTGATACCTACCGATTTGAGTTGCAGCAAAGCCTGCCTGGCTATCGACAGGCAGGATCCATAGGTAACAATGGTGATATCTGTCCCCTCTTCGATGATCTCAGGTTTCCCCAGGGGAATACGATATTCCCCGATGTTCAGCGGGCGGGGTTCACGGAGGCGGTACCCGTTCAGCGGCTCAATAATGATGGCAGGATCGTCGGATGCAAGCATGGTATTATAGAAACCTGCAGCCTGGGTCATGTTTCTGGGGGTGATCACATAGATGCCCCTGAGTGAGTTGATGACCATACTCAGGGGTGAGCCGGAGTGCCAGATCCCTTCGAGGCGATGGCCACGGGTTGATACGATGACCGGTGCTTTCTGCCGCCCCCTGGTGCGATACCTGAGGGTCGCCAGATCATCGCTCAGGGTTTGCAAGCCATATAACAGGTAATCGAAATACTGTATTTCGGCTATCGGGCGCAATCCACGCATGGCCAGTCCAATGGCCTGCCCGATAATCGTGGCTTCACGAATACCCGTGTCGGAGATACGGAGTGCACCATACTTCTGCTGAAGCCCCTCCAGGGTCTGGTTTACACCCCCTATCTGCCCGACATCCTCACCAAAAATCAATACCTCAGGATGGTTCCGGAAAATATGGTCGTAGTTATCGCGCAGGATCTCACGCCCGGGAACAAGTTCAGGGTTTTCCGCATACACGGGAGGTATTCCGGTAACCTTGAGGGCAGATTGCCCGGTCTGGCTGTATAGATGGGAGCTGTAATGATCTTCATTCTCCGTGATGTCCTGGTCGAGCCAGGCCGTTACTTTTTGCTTGAGGGAGTTACCAGGGTTGGTACAGGCATCACAGAGCAAACGGGTAATCTTCTTTCCGGCCGCGGTAATATCAGATCGTATCGGATCAGCGATCCTGGCAAGGTCGTCTTTAACCGATTGAATGGCAGATGTTTTTGAGCACCTACAGGTGGCAATATCGACCGCCTGCAGAAAATGGTCGCGCTTTGACCTCAGGGGTTTTGTAAAATGTTCCCAGGCATTCTTCTTAGCCTCACGGGCCCTGTCAACTGCGGCCATTTCCATCTGAAGCAGCTCCTCTTCCGTGGCATAACCCTGCCCGAGGATCCAGTTTCGCATTTGCACCAGGCAGTCGTAATCCTTCTCCCAGAGGAGACGTTCAGCATCCTTGTACCGCTCGTGGGAGCCCGAGGTGCTATGCCCCTGGGGCTGTGTAAGTTCGGTAACATGGATCAGTACAGGGATATGGTGTTCCCTTGCCATGCCGGTAGCTTCGCGATAGGTTGAGAGCAGGGCAGGATAATCCCACCCTTTTACCCTGAAAATCCGGATGCCACCCAGCGCTTCGTCGTAGTCGAACCCTGCAAGAATTTCCGAGATGCTCTGTTTGGCGGTCTGGAATTTCTTCGGAACAGAAATGCCGTAGCCATCATCCCATACCGACATCACCATGGGAACCTTAAGGACAGCAGCAGCATTCAGTGCCTCAAAAAAATGCCCTTCCGAAGTACTGGCGTCACCGATGGTACCAAAAGCTATTTCATTCCCCCGGTGGGAAAATTCTTTCAGGCCTGCGAGAGCGGGTTCCTCACGGTACAGTCTGGAAGCATAGGCCAGACCCAGTAACCGGGGCATCTGTCCTGCCGTGGGGGAGATATCACAGGAGGAGTTCTTTTTTTGGGTCAGGTTCAGCCAGTTACCCTGTTCATCGAGGGTAGCGGTGGAAAAGTGGTTGTTCATCAGCCTCCCTGCGTTGGCAGGGTTGTAGGAGGGATCGGTATCTCCGTAGAGCTGGGCAAAGAACTCTTCCAGCGACATCATCCCGGCAGCGAACATAAAGGTCTGGTCGCGGTAATACCCTGAGCGCCAGTCGCCAGGCATAAAATACCGCGCCATGGCCAGTTGGGGCACCTCCTTGCCATCCCCAAAGATGCCGAATTTGGCTTTTCCTGAAAGCACCTCACGCCTGCCCAGCAAACTTACTTGTCTGCTTTCCAGCGCAATACTATAATCATTCAGGATGCCTTCCCGATCAGGCATTGCGTTTTCTTCCTTGATTTTCTTCGCCATAGCTCTTCTCTGGTTACCATTGACGATTTCAAAGTTGATGAAAGTTTTTCACATGGCAAAATCTCATAAACTCTGATTTCCACAATGAAAACACCGGAAATTGCAGATTGTTGGCATACTGCAGCGGAATCTCTGAAGAATCCCCCATCTGCCAGCCTGCGACTGATTACGCCTTTGCGGAGCATCTGCCACAGTGGGGACCGTATTATTCCCCTAAGGCTTTGACCGAGCCGACCCCATTGATATCGGGGATGACAACAGGGCTACCCTTGTATTCTATTTTACCTGCGCCGTTGATCGTTGCCCTCAGGGTATCCGTTACGAGGGTACGGGCATCACCGGCTCCGTTGATTCTGAGGTCATGACTCCGGATCAGGAAGTCGGCAGCTTTCAGGTTTCCGGCGCCGTTGATGCGGGTGGTTGCCCGTTCCGCTCTCCCTTTCAGCCTGATTTCTCCTGCACCCGAAACCGATGCTTTAAGATCTTTGCAGTCGAGCAGCAGGTCTGCCATCGCTGCCCCCTTGATATCCAGTTCAAAGGATTCGGTGCGCAGGGTATCAGGAATTCTGATTTCCGCTGCTCCCTCCACTTCAATTCCCTTCAGATCAGGCGCTGTGATCATCACCTTTGCAGTTTTGGATAACCGAAGGGGTTGTTTATGCCGGATGATGAGTTCGCCCCCATCGAACCTGAAATCGAGAAATGGCTGCAGGTTTGAGTCAGCAAGTACCTGGATCACAGCAGGACTACCCTGCCGGAGATACACATTTATGGATCCTGAAACTTCAACCGACTGAAATGCCTGCTCCACCGGGATGTTCCTTCTTACCAGATTTCCGTCTCCTACCATACCTTTATCGGGGTCGCTTACAATTCCGGTACAAAATCTTACAAAGAATACGATGGCGCCCAGAAACAGCACCATCAGGGCAATACGGATCACAATTTTAATGGGTTCCATTGGAGATGTGTGTTATTGTGCGTTTACGATTTTACCATTATTCAGTCTGAGCAATCCTGAAGGCAGCTTTTCATCCCACAAAGGTTCAAAGTTGGTAACCGATCCGGAACGCCTCTGCATTTCCGGATCCAGTTTAAAGACGGTTCCTGCCGGAAGATAGACATTTACCTTCACCTGCTGATGCCGGAACGGCGTTTTGGGGGTGGCAAAGAAAAGCGGATCAAGCAGAAGGGTCGTACTGTCGGATGAAAATCCGTAGTGTATATCGGAGGCGCGCTGCTCTGCGATCAGGTAGTTTTTACCTCTTGACCTTTTCATGATGCTGATGTAGAGTGAATCACCTGTGCTTTCGCGGAATTCTATTGAGGGATAACCAGTTACAGTATGTCCGCTCTGGTGGTTGTAATGTCTCAGCATGGCTGCAAATCCATCATCGTCGTACAAATCATACTCATCCGGGTTCCAGTAGTCATGCGCATCCGGTTTCATACCAACCACCAGCGTATCTGACGGGGATGCATTCCACCGTACCTGCTGGGTTACAACCCCCCGTTTGCTGAAATCACGGATGGTGCCCACAGAGAGGGCGGCGCAGGCCAG
Organism: Bacteroidota bacterium; assembly: GCA_022709695.1. Taxonomy (GTDB): domain Bacteria; phylum Bacteroidota; class Bacteroidia; order Bacteroidales; family SKPS01; genus SKPS01. Next base: position 195,780 of record JAKLII010000005.1, on the reverse strand, counting down.
CACCGACAGAAACCACAGCCCTGTCATGGTGAAGCCGAGGACTTTTACACGGTCGCGGATGCCAAAGAGCAGCCTGATCCCTCCCCAGAGAAAAGCAAGGAGGGGAAGTACTACGATGATCACAAGGCAGATCAGGATCAGCAGTGCATTGGTTTCGTTGCCGGTGAAGGCAAAGATCAGTTCCTGAAAAGTCAGGTCATTCCAGACCGGAAAACCGTGAAAGGTAAAACCCGGTACCAGGATGGCCAGCAGGATGGCAACCGCTGTAACAAAGATGGAAAACCCAATGATGCCTGCCACAATCCTGACAAAAACTGTCAGAAGCGTGATAAAAACTTCGCCTGCCGATTCAATTACCCTACCCGCACTATCTTTTTTTTTTCGGTAACCGTCGTGCTTCCATTTTCCAAAACGGTTACGGATATCATTCATCTCCTCCCGGATCGAGCGCTCAATGTTTCCAATATTGATCTCTTCGCCACGCATTTCAAGTTTCTCGGCGGTTGTCCGGGCTTCCGGAATCAACACCCACATAATCAGATAAATGAGAATACCCGATCCACCGAAAATGGTGAGTACCACAAAGGCAATCCTGATCCAGAGAGGATCAATATTGAAATAGGTACCTATACCCCCGGCAACACCTCCGAGCACTTTATCGTCGGGGTCACGGTACAGCCGCCTGCGGAAGTTTCTGCGGGCAGGTGATGGTTCAGAGGGCTGGTCGCCAAAATCGGCAGGTTCACCAAGGGTACGGATGATCTCCTCAATCATCGGAAGGGTAACCACCCGGTTGGATTCTCCGAGGCGCGCTACAAGCATCTCACATATCCGCTGCTCAATATCGGCAATGATCTCCTCCTTTCCATCCGTTTCGGAAAAATGGCGGTGCAGCTTTGCCAGGTACTGCTCAAGTTTTTCATAGGCATCCTCGTCCACCTGGAAGATGATTCCGCCAATATTTACAGAATGGCTCTTTTTCATAGTATGTTGATTATAGGTTGTTGTCTTGATCCTTTTCCCCGATCAGGGCTGTTACAATCTGCTGCATTTCGTGCCAGCTCGAAACCAGTTCCTTCAGGAACCGCTCCCCCAGCACTGTAATCTTGTAGTATTTGCGTGGCGGGCCCGACTTCGACTCCTCCCAGTAGTATTCCAGATAACCGTCGTTTTTCAGCCTGGTAAGCAATGGATAGAGTGTTCCCTCCACAACAATCATCTGCTGACTTTTCAGTATTTCCAGAATGTCGGAAGCATAGGCCTCTTTCCTGCTGATAATCGAAAGGATGCATAGCTCCAGCACCCCTTTCCGCATCTGTGCATTCGTATTCTCGATATTCATACGGCAAAGATACAGCAATATTTTAATACTATGCAATACAAAGTACTTAATTTTTGGAAATAATTTGTTAAAGATAGTACTTAATACTTTAAATAATTCAATATCAATATATTAAAAACAAATGTTTTTTTGCTGAAGAAATTTACTGGTAATTCTATGGTACAGAGCCCTGAAATGGCAGAATGCTCAAATCTTTTGTATTTTCGCCTCACTTAAAAACCTACCAAAATGACTGTAAAAATCATTGGCATTGTGTTGTATGCGGTGATGATCATCGCCATCGGCGTCATCGGGCTCATCCGGACCAAATCCACCAAGGACTTTTTGCTGGGAGGCGGCAATATCGGACCCTGGATGTCAGCATTCTCTTATGGGACAGCCTATTTTTCCGCAGTACTCTTTATTGGATTTGCAGGAAAGATAGGTTGGTCGTTTGGTCTTTCCGGGTTATGGATTGCCTTGTTCAATGCCCTTGTAGGGGTAGGACTGGTTTGGGTGCTGATGGGATGGAAGATCAAGCAGGTTTCCATTAAGATGAATGTCAGCACCATGAGCGAGTTTCTGGAAGGGCGTTACGGGGCCCGCAGGCTGAAGCTGCTGGCTGCGATTGTCATCTTCATCTTTCTGATTCCCTATTCCGCTGCGGTGTTTATGGGTTTGTCGTACCTTTTCGAAATCTCTCTGGGAGTACCCTATATCTATGTACTCATAGGCATGGGTGTATTTACGGCTTTGTATATCGTGCTGGGCGGGTACAATTCGATGGCCATGGTGGATGTTATTTTCGGCATCATCATGACGGTCAGTGTATTGATTCTTTTCTACTTCGCAGTTGACAAAGGGGGTGGAGTACCCAATATTACTGAAACACTCCGTACCATCGAACCCAAACTGGTGGCTCCGGTCGGCCCTCCGGGCTGGTGGCCCCTGTTCGCCCTGGTATTTCTTACCAGTGTTGCCCCGTTCGGGATGCCGCAGCTTGTACAGAAATTTTACGCGATCCGCGATCAGCGGTCTGTGAAAATCGGAGCCATTGCATCAACCTTTTTTGCGATCCTTATCGGGGGCGTTGCCTATTTCCTCGGATCCACCACCCGATTTTTTCTGAGCCCTGAAGGCAATCCCAGCCTCTTTACCGACAAAGGCCCCAATTTCGATAAACTGATGCCGGAGCTGCTTACCCATATTGTTCCATCATCACTCGAAATCATTATTCTGCTCCTGATCCTGGCTGCATCCATGTCCACACTGGCTTCGCTGGTACTGATTTCCAGTTCCTCATTCACCAAAGATTTCTGGCAGGGCTTTGTAAAAAAGAACATGAGCGACAAATCGGCTACCATGATGATGCGCTACATGAGTGCCTTCTTCGTGCTGCTGGCCGTTTTGTTTGCTGCCGTTGAGCTGGATGTGATTGTGGAAATCCTGGGCATCTCGTGGGGTGCATTGGGCGCTTTCTTCCTGGGCCCATTTGTATGGGGTTTGCTCTGGAAACGTGCCACGCGGATGGGTGCTTACATTTCAGGCATCGGAGGCCTGGCAGTATGCCTGATACTCTACTTCACCGGTATGCCTTCACCCGAGGCAGGCACCATCGGAATGCTGACTTCCCTGGTGCTGAACCCATTGGTAAGCCTGATCAACCCCTCAAAGTGACCTCTGTGCCCTCCATGTATTCGTGGTAAAATAAAGCCTATGAATTTCAAACTGCTTTTAACCATCCTGCCACTCCTTAGCGGACTGGCTTCCTCCGCCCAAACCGATCCCGTTTCGGAACCCAAAAAGTTCGGCATCACCTTCAAGGGTTTTGTGAAAAGCGATTACTGGTACGATACACGGCAGGTCGTAAATTCACGCGAGGAGCTTTTCCTCTTCTATCCGAAGGGTGTTCTTCCGGATAAGAACGGTAAGGATATCAATGCCGAAGACTATGTCAATTTCAGTCCGGTGACCTCGCGCCTCACCGGGATCATCACCACCCCGGATGCCTTTGGCGCCAAAGCCACCGGCGTGATCGAGGCCGATTTCTCCGGTGTCACCAACGACGATATCAACGGTTTCAGGTTGCGGCATGCCTATGGCAAGCTGCGATGGAAAAATGCTGAGCTGCTGTTCGGCCAGTTCTGGCATCCGATGTTCGTTACAGAGGTGTTTCCCAACGTGATATCTCTCAATACCGGAGCGCCGTTTCAACCCTTCATCCGCAATCCGCAGATCAGCTACACCCGTTGGTTTGGCAAGCTGAACGTAAGCCTTACAGCCTTGTCGCAGCGTGACAACGTGAACGACGGTCCCTCAGGCATGAAAGCGATATATCTTCGTAATGCATTGGTTCCCAACATACATTTGCAGGCACAATATAAATCGGGCGCCCATGTGCTGGGGGTGGCAGGCGACTGGAAGAAGATCAGGCCGCGTATGACCAATGCATTCAATGCGCTGGCTCCCGAAACGGTATCGGGGCTTTCGGCCATGGCATACTGGAAATATACCCGTGGCAACCTGGTATGGCGCTGCAAGTCGATTTATGGCCAGAACCTTACCGATCACCTCCTTCTGGGCGGATATGCGGTTCACAGCCTTGATACCCTTACCGATCAGCAAACCTACGTGCCCACGAATCATCTGTTTCTCTGGGGAAATATCCAGTATGGCAAGAAAATCCAGACAGGACTGTTTGTTGGTTTTGCGAAAAACTTCGGAACCGGATCTGTGAATACAGGAAAATATTATGCACGGGGTGCCGACATTGCCTATCTGTACAGGATTGCTCCTTCGGTATCATGGATCTCGGGTCCGGTACAGGTTTCGTTTGAACCGGAATACACGGTTGCAGCCTATGGCACACCTGATGCGTATGGTGTGGTGCAAAATGCTGCCGAAGTAGCAAATCTGAGGCTGCTGCTTACCTTTTTCTATTTTTTCTGAAAACCGGTTGTTGAAACCTTACTGCCCTTTGGCGAACCTTCGCCCTTTGTCGTTAATCTTCTTCAGTTCCAGCATTACCCACAGGATGGTAAGCCAGATGGCACCTGTTACTGCGGTGAAGGAGATCAGGAGCCATATGGGTGCATAGCGCATTCTGGCCCAGAGAGATCGCTGTTTGGTAATATCGGTGTGACAGAAAATCCTATCCGATCAACTCAACACTTCTCTTTACAAAGGTGGTGAGTTTCTCCCCTTTGAGCAGGTTCTGTGACAACAGCGCCAGATCGAACAGCTGCCTGATCAGTTTTTCCCTGGTCTCATCAGCAGTCCCCGAAGCTGAAAGTTGCTCCACCAGCGGGTGGTTCAGGTTCACCACAAGGTTGTAACTATCGGGGAACATACCAAAGGCTTGCATTCCCCCTCCCAGCATCTGCATATCCTTCATCCTGCGCATAAACTCAGGGCGTGTGATGATCATCGGCATGGCATCGCTGTTCAGACTTTCAAACTGGACGATAAACTCCTTGTTATCCAGGGTTTTTTCAATAAACTCACGCAGCTGTTTCTGCTCCTCCTCCGAGAGTTTCGAAGGCATCTGATCAGCTTTATCAATCAGTTTATCCATCACATCGGCATCTACACGTGTAAACCTTGCGTTCTCCAGTTTCTGCTCCAGCAGGTTCACAAAGTGGTTGTCCAATGGGCCATCCAGCAACAGCACATCATAACCACGCTCCTTTGCATCCTCCAGATAGGTGTGCTGGGCATCGGCATCGCTGGCATAAAGGCACACAAGTTTCTGGTCTTTATCTGTTTGCAGACCGGATATGTGGTTTTTGTATTCTTCAGGGGTGAAATATTTGCCCTGTGTGTTCTTCAGCAGGATGAATTTCATCGCCCGTTCAGCAAACTTCTCATCGGTAAGCATCCCGTAGATGATAAAAATGCGGATATCATCCCACTTCTGCTCAAACTCATCACGGCGGTTACTGAAAATCTCCTCCAGTTTATCCGCCACTTTTTTACTGATGTGTCCGGAGATCTTCTTTACATTGGCATCACTCTGCAGATAGGAACGGGAAACATTGAGCGGGATATCGGGGGAATCAATAACCCCATGCAGGAGAGTAAGAAAATCCGGCACCACCCCTTCTACTGAGTCGGTGATAAATACCTGATTGGAATAAAGCTGTATTTTATCACGCTGCACTTCAAAATTGTTTTTCACCTTGGGGAAATAGAGAATACCCGTGAGGTTGAAAGGATAATCAACATTCAGGTGGATGTTGAACAACGGCTCCTCGAACTGCATCGGGTAAAGTTCACGGTAAAAATCAAGGTAGTCCCCATCCTTCAGATCTACCGGGGCTTTCTTCCACAACGGATTGGTATTGTTGATGATCCGGGGCTTCTGACGGGTTTCGTATTTGTCATGGCCGTGCTCATCCTTTTCGCCTTCAATCTTCTCTGAATACGATTCGGTACCAAATTCAATGGGTACCGGCAGAAAGCGGCAATACTTCTTTAACAGGGTTAAGATCCTTTGTTCCTCGAGGAACTCAACGGAATCCTCAGCGATGTGCAGGATTACGTCCGTACCCCTTGCGCTGCGGTCCGATTCCTCCATGGTATAATCGGGTGACCCGTCACATGACCATTTTACCGCTTTGGTTCCGCCCCCCTTTTTGTAGGTCTTCGTATTCAGATCAACCCGGTCCGCTACCATAAAACTCGAATAGAAACCTAATCCGAAATGCCCGATAATCGTTGAGGCATCTACATTTTTGAATTTCTTCAGGAACTCTTCGGCACTTGAAAAGGCAATCTGGTTGATGTATTTTTCAACCTCTTCGGCTGTCATTCCAATACCTGCATCAGAAACAGTAAGGGTTTTCTGCTCCCTGTCGATCTTTATCCTGATGGTCAGGTCACCCATCTCCCCCTTGAAGGTTCCGAGAGAAGCCAGTGCCTTCAGTTTCTGAGTGGCATCCACGGCATTGGAAACAAGCTCCCTGAGAAATATCTCATGATCGGAATAGAGGAATTTCTTGATGATCGGAAAGATGTTTTCGGTTTGAACGTTGATTTTGCCTTGTACCATAATATTCTTGAGTTAGGAGTTAGGAGTTAGGAGTTAGGAGTTAGGAGTTAGGAGTTAGGAGTTTTGTGTTATGATTTATAAGTTATAAGTTATTGAACTATGATCCTTGATCGTTGAACATTTAAACACTTGTACTTTATTAACTTTATGAACTAAAACAGTGCTGCCCCGTTGGACAAAGGATATGCCAACGGGGCAGGACTGACAAAATGTCAAATTTCTATTCAACCAACAGGTTCCAGTGGTGGATATCTTCCACTTCTCCGAACTGGATACCGGTAAGGGTTTGGTAAAGCTTTGTAATCCAGGGACCAGGTTTACCATCTTTGCAATAATGGTATTCATGGTTACTGTCGCGGTCAACGATCTTTCCGATCGGGGTAATCACGGCTGCGGTTCCGCAGGCACCCACCTCCTCGAAGGTCTCCAGCTCTTCCACGGGTACAAGCCGGCGTTCCACCTTCATGCCCATATCTTCCGCCAGTGTCATGAGGCTTTTATTGGTAATGGATGCCAGGATCGAAGTTGATTTTGGGGTAATATAGGTATTGTCCTTGATACCGAAAAAATTGGCAGGACCACATTCATCAATATACTTCTTTTCACGGGCATCGAGAAAAAGCACCGAGCCGAAATGCTCTTCCTTGCCCCTTTTAAGTGCCAGGAGACTTGCAGCATAGTTACCACCAACCTTATAGGTTCCTGTTCCCAGGGGAGCGGCCCTGTCGTAGTCGCGTGCGATCTGGATGGATACCGGATTGAAGCCCTCACGGAAATAGGGGCCCACCGGGGTTCCGAAAACCATAAACAGGTATTCCTTCGCAGGTTGCACTCCAATGTTGGGGCCCACACCAATCAGCAAAGGTCTCAGATAGAAGGATGAGCCAAATCCATAAGGGGGAACAAACTCTCTGTTGAGTTGCACTACTTTGGTAACCGCTTCCTTAAATATGGCATCAGGAACCGGTTCCATCAGTATTCCGCGGGCTGAATTCTGTAAACGTTTACAATTCTCATCCCAGCGGAAGATCCTGATTTTCCCATCCTTGCCTGTGAATGCCTTCATCCCTTCAAAGGCTTCCTGGCCGTAATGCAGGCATGTGGAAGCCATATGCATGGTAATATCCTCCGATTCACTCACTTCCAACGGACCCCATTGCCCGTTTTTGAACCAGGAACGCACATTAAACTTTGTTTTACAATAGCCAAAAGGCAGGTTTTTCCAGTCGATATTCATTTTTCTTATAGATTTAGAGGTGTTTTTAGAGAGCGCTAATGTACAAAAAGTGTTCGGATAAGGCAAACGGGTAAGGGTTGATAAAAATCAGTTGGCTGATGCACACAGAAGGGTAAGCAGCCACTCCATTTCCCTAAGCACTTCGTATTGGGATCCTGTATAATTATTGATAATGAGGGCATAAGCGATCTTCCGGCCTCCGGAATTGGTGGCATAGCCACAAAATCCCTTCACCCCTTCGAGCGTTCCGCTTTTCGCCCTGAGATTTCCCCTGGCCGGGGATTTCTGAAACATCCCCGCCACACTGCCCGACTCCCCGGCAACCGGGAAGGAGCTATAAAAATCATTGAACCAGGGTTCACGGGTGCATAATGCCAGTGTTGTGGCAAGAAACTCGGTGGTAAGCAGATTTTTTCGGCTGAGACCGCTCCCGTCCCGCAAACGTATCCCCGCAGTATTGACCCGTTTCCCTGCCAGGAAGGACTCGACACCAAGCAGACCGGCGTCAGTACTTCCGTGCCTGTAAAGGGTATCGCCAATAGCCCCTACCAGTGCTTCGGCAAAAAGGTTAACGCTCCTCATATTGATATGGTAAACGATCTCTTTGAGAGGCGGTGAAACATATTGATATACAGGAAATGAAACCAATGTATCCTTTTCCCCTGACCATTCCTGAAGCCGGCTGTTGGTGGGTGGAAGAGCCACATTAATCCCGTTTGCCGCCAGGAAGTTATGCAGCATATAAGCGATCTGGTAAGGCGGGTCAGGAAGGGTTCCCTTCACCGAAAGAGATTTTGCCCCGGCAGGTACGGAACCGGTAAGGATTCTCTGATTCGACCAGGGGACTCCTGTTACCTGCACCCTGTCGCCCGATCCTTTGGGACCTGTCAGTACCTGATTGATCACAGCAATATAGGGTGCATCCGGAAAGGTGGATGCCAGCTTTGCCGGATCTCCCGGTTTCTTCCCTGGGTAAAAGGTAAAGAGGATGCTGTTTTCAAACACATTGATATCTGAAGGGGCAGCCCCAAAATAGTAACCCAGATCTTCGAACTGCCATGAAGGGATCACAGGTTGACTCCCCATGTCCGGGGCATCGGCAATAATCCGCCCGGAAATGGATTGAATACCCCTGCTTTTCAGCTCGTTAAGCACAGCAATAAAAAATGAGTCGATGGCGGTTTTACCTCCAAACCTGTCGGATCCCAGCGTTGGATCGCCACTCCCGCATATCACCAGATTACCCTGATGTACCCCTGTTGCTTCAGTAGTTCCGCTTAACTGCACCACGGTTTTAAACCGGTAATCAGGACCCAGCAGCATCAATGCGGCAGCAGTGGTAATGGGTTTGAGGGTAGAGGCCGGAATCAGGGATGTGCGGGCATGCGACTGTTTCCAAATGGTTCCGGTAGCTATATCGACGGCACAAAAGCCCCAGGTGGCATTTTGCAACTGGGGAATGGTATCAAACTTTACCAGTGCGCTGTCGAAACGGCCAGGCAGAACTGAATCGGTTGAAACCTGCCCGGTTGCCATGAACCCTCCATGGATCAGCAGAACGGATAACAGAATGAGTACATTCCGAAAACGGCACTTCAAAGACTGAAGACTCACTGATTTCATTGGTATTGCTGGAAAAGCGAAGGTTTATGAGGTGGGCTAAGATACCTGTTTTTGTGACATCAAATCATGAAAAGGTTAATTTTGCCCTCAAGTGTAACCGATCCGGAACCTTGTCATGAAAATATTATCCACGATAGTTTTACTGGTGATTTCCAATTCCTTCATGATGATGGCCTGGTACGGTCATCTCAAATTCAGGGAACTGAAATGGTTCGATTCTCTGGGTCTGTTGTCAATTGTGCTTATCAGCTGGTTTATCGCGCTGTTCGAATATTTCTTTATGGTTCCTGCCAACCGAATCGGATATAAGGAAAACGGAGGCCCATTTTCCCTGATTGAGCTCAAAGTGCTGCAGGAGGTGATTACCCTTGTGGTGTTTATGGCATTTGCACTGCTCGTATTCAGGAATGAGCAATTCAGGCTGAACCACCTTATTTCCTTTGTGTTTCTGGTCCTGGCTGTATTGTTTGCCTTTAAAAAATAAGCCCGGATTCTTTCATAGTCGGATTTATTTTTATTGGGAAGTCGGTTATGTGATATCTCTGACTATCTTTGGGGTACAAACCAAAAATTCACATCATATGGGATTCATCAAGGAGTTCAAAACGTTTGCGATCAAAGGCAACATGATGGACATGGCCATTGGTATCATCATCGGGGCTGCCTTTGGGAAGATTATCACCTCGCTGGTCAATGATGTAATCATGCCGCCACTGGGAATGCTCCTGGGAGGCATGGACTTTACATCCTTTAAATTCACCCTGAAAGAGGCATCGGAAGGGGTTGAAGCGGTAACGCTGAACTATGGCAACTTCATTCAGGTATTTGTGGACTTTCTGATTGTAGCCTTAGCCATTTTCCTGGTAATCAAAGCCATGAACAGGATGAAGAAGAAGCAGGAAGAGGCACCGGCAGCTCCAGCTGAACCCCCGGCACAGGAAAAACTCTTATCAGAGATCCGTGATTTGCTGAAGGAGAAGAAATAACCGCTCCGGCTTTTTCAGCTTCAGATCACACCGTACTTTTTCAGCATCAGCTCCATTTCGTCCCGGAGCATGGATGCTTCATGGCGTGCTTTTTCAGCAAAGTCGGTCCCTTTGGATGCAAACAGGATGCTGCGTGATGCATTCACCAGCAATCCACAACTCTCCGTCATACCATGTTCGGCCACGGCTTCAAGGCTCCCTCCCTGTGCCCCTACCCCGGGAACCAGCAGAAAATGGTCGGGTGCAAGTTTTCGTATTCCCTGGAGCATCTCCGCTTTGGTGGCTCCGACCACAAACATCATTGCCTGATCATCAGCCCATTCAAACGATTTGATGATCACCTGTTCGTATAGTTTCCGGTAGCTGTACATCACCCTGATGCCCAGCTTATCGAGGGTAGAAGGAAGCCTGGGTTGGATGAGCTGAAAATCAGAAGCCCCTTCGTTGGAGGTCAACACCAGCAGGATGACCCATTTCCCTTCATATCCCAGAAATGGCGTAATGGAGTCCTTTCCCATATAGGGTGCCACGGTTACAGCGTCAAAATTCAGGGTTTCGAAGAATGCCCTGGCATATTGTCGGGAGGTATTACCGATATCGCCGCGTTTGGCATCGGCAATCGTAAACACCTCCTTGTCAAATGTCCTGAGGTACTGAATGGTTTTTTCCAGGCTTTTCCAGCCATCGAGGCCCCTGCTCTCATAGAATGCAAGGTTGGGTTTATAGGCCACAGCCAGGTCTATCGTAGCGTCGATAATCTCCTTGTTGAAAGCAAAAACCGGATCCTCCTCCTTCAGCAGATGGGGAGGGATTTTGGTGATATCACTGTCGAGCCCCACGCAAAGAAAGCTCTTCTTTCGCCTGATCAGATCAATAAGTTCCTGTTTTTTCATCACCCGGAGATTTTGAGTTATTGAAAGCAGTTCAATGCATTTCAGCGTATGTCATTCAGTGCCTGTGGCCTCCTTCAGCCGTTCGGCATTTTCAGCTACCTGCAGTTTTTCGATCAGCTCCCCGATATCGCCGTTGATCACTGCCTGCAGGTTGTACATGGTATAACCGATACGGTGGTCTGTTACCCTTCCCTGCGGATAGTTATAGGTACGGATCTTGGCGCTGCGGTCGCCGGTAGAAACCATGGTCTTCCGCTTGGAGGCTATCTGATCGAGATACTTCTGATATTCAAGCTCAAAGATCCTGGAACGAAGGACCTTCATGGCCTTGTCGAAGTTCTTCAGCTGCGATTTTTCATCCTGGCAGGATACCACAATCCCCGTGGGGATATGGGTAAGCCGTATGGCACTGTAGGTTGTATTTACCGACTGTCCGCCCGGCCCGCTGGAGCAAAAGGTGTCTTTCCTGATATCAGACGGAAGGATTTCCACATCAAATTCATCAGCCTCAGGCAATACAGCCACCGATGCAGCAGAAGTATGGATACGCCCCTGGGTTTCGGTTTTCGGCACCCTCTGTACCCGGTGTACTCCGCTTTCGTATTTGAGGATTCCGTATGCTTCTTCGCCAATGACATCAAAAACCACCTCCTTGAAGCCTCCGGCAGTTCCTTCGGTCATACTTACCAGTTCGTATTTCCACCCCTGGTTTTCAACAAATTTGGTGATCATCCTGAACAGGTCCCCGGCAAAGATGGAGGCTTCATCCCCCCCTGTACCGGCCCTGATCTCCACAATGGCGTTCTTACTGTCCTGGGGATCACTGGGTAAAAGCAGCAACCTGATCTCTTCCTCCATCCGCTCTTTTTCCTCCTGTAACAGCACAATCTCTTCCTTCGCAAGGGTCCTGAACTCTTCGTCCTTTTCCTTTGCCAGAAGCTCTCTGGCCGATTTCAGGTTATCCACCACATTTTTGTAGGCCAGATAAGCCCTTACCACCGGTTGAAGCTCCTTGTAATCCTTGTTGAACTTCACAAAGCGCTTCATGTCGGCAATTACCTCAGGATCATTGAGCTGTTGTTCAATCTCCTGATATCTTGTGTATACTCCTTCAAGCTTTTCCAGCATTATTAAACTCCTGATAGATTTGGGGGTGCAAAGATACAAAAAAGGGGGGAGTAACCTTCCTACCGAAAGTAACTCAGGGTTTCACCCGGTATCTGAATCTGAACTTCAGGTTTTTCCGAAGCTTCGCAATGCCCGATGATGCGTCCCTCAATGGAGAAGGAGGCAGCGATGGCGATAATCTCTTCTGCAGTCCGGAGATCCGGAACGTAACATTCCATCCGGTGCCCCATATTAAAAACACGGTACATTTCATCCCATGAGGTGCGTGAGGCACTCCGGATCATAGAAAACAACTCCGGAACCGGGAACAGGTTGTCTTTTACTACTCTGGTCTGATGAATAAAATGGAGCACTTTGGCCTGCCCGCCTCCGCTGCAGTGCACCAGGCCATGGATCCGCGGGCGCATCTCCTCCAGAACCCTTTTCATAACCGGTGCATAGGTGCGGGTGGGTGACAGTACCAGGTGCCCGGCATCTACGCCCGGTACTGCTGTCGGATCGGTAAGGAAATGGGGCCCGGTATATACCACATCAGCGGGCAGGGCAGGATCAAAACTTTCAGGATATTTATCGCGGTAGATGCCGGAAAAGACGTCGTGGCGGGCAGAGGTAAGGCCATTGGATCCCATGCCACCATTCCAGGACGATTCATAGGTAGCTTGCCCATCACTGGCGAGCCCGACCACCAGGTCGCCGGGTGCTATGTTCCGGTTATCGATTACATGCTCCCTTCTCATCCGGGCCACCACCGTACTGTCTACAATCACCGTGCGGACCAGATCGCCCACATCGGCAGTTTCCCCTCCGGTGGACCAGATGCCGATGCCATGGCTTCGCATAAGCTCCAGAAATTCCTCAGTACCATCGATCAGCGCTGCAATCACCTCGCCCGGAATCAACTTTTTGTTTCGCCCTATGGTGGAGGAGAGGAGGATCTGATCCGTGACTCCCACGCAAAGCAGGTCATCGAGATTCATCACCACCGCATCCTGGGCGATCCCTTTCCACACATCGAGGCTTCCTGTTTCCTTCCAGTAGATGTAGGCCAGTGAAGATTTGGTGCCGGCACCATCGGCGTGCATAATGGTACAGCATTCGGGATCACCTGTAAGAAAATCGGGTGTGACCTTGCAGAAGGCACACGGGAAAAGTCCTTTGTCGAGGTTTCGGATCGCGGCATGTACATCCTCTTTTGCAGAGGATACGCCACGTTGCTGGTACCTTGAGTTCTGTTCCATGGGTCCTGATCCAAACAAAGCAGGGCATCCCGTCATTTCTCCGCCGGAATGCCCTGCATTTCTATACCATAATATTATTGTCCGAAGTCAAAGATGATCTTGCTGTTGTTCCTGTCAACCGTAATCGGGGCAATGGTGCTGAGTAGGGCTTTCCCCACCATGAAGTTCTGCTTCTGCTCGTGCGAAACCTTCACCAGCACATCTTTATACTGCATATTTCTTCCGAAGGAGAGGGTTTTAATCCTGAATTCCGCTCCGTTTTTAATAGTCCCGTCTTCAAGGATGGCAGCATCCTTCTCGGTGAAATCTTCTTTGGTGATAAGGCCCCTTGTAAGGAAGAACATCGCCTGGTCGAGCGACATGGAGGCATTCTTCAGGGGTTCATTGTAGATGAACGCGATGCTGATCCCATTCACCACAGCGGGGATAGAGGCAGCAATTTCGCCGGTTTCATTCACAAAGAAGGGGATGGCATTTTCTTCAGGGTTGATCTGGATCTGGAATTTCTGTGCGGCGAGGCTGTCGATGGGCACATTTTTGGCCTTCGGCACAAAATCATTACGCACGATCCTGAACTCAGTACGGCGGTTAAGCTGATGGGCAGCTTCCTTTTCATTATTGGTTCTCAGCTTGTTGATATAATCTTCTGTAAGCACTGAACCCGCTTTGACGGTGGTTTTCCATTCGGCCACGTAGTAATCCCTGTCGAGTTTCCGCGGCTCCCTCTCCCCACGTCCCACAGCTGTGATACGATCAGGGTCGATCCCCTGGGTGATAATGTAATCGACACAGGATTTCGAACGTTTGAGCGAAAGGGTATCGTTGTATTCGTGAGAGGCCCTGAAGTCGGTATGTGAAATCAGCTCAACCACAATGGTTTCGTTGTCTTTCATGGTTTTTACGAGGCCGGCCAGTGAGTCGCGGTACTGGGGCTTCAGGTCCCATTTGGCCAGGTCATAACGAATTTCAGGCAGCACGATGGGTCCTTTGGGGATAGGCTCCAGCTTCTTGTCGTGCACAAGATCCTTGCTCACAAAAAGACCTACTGTAGATTCCTTTCCCTTGGCACTGAAATAACCGTCGCGGCTGAAATCAAGGGTATAGGTAACATTGGGGAGGATCTGCTGGTTATTGAAACGGTAGATCCCCATTTTGTCGGTAGTGGTTTCCAGGGCCGATTTATCACTCCCTTTGAGTTCCACCTTCACACCCTGGAGGCGTTGCAGGGTTTGGGCATCTCTTACGGTACCGGTAAGGGTAAAGAGGATGGGCGGCAGATGGACCGCGTAAATATCATCGCCACCTCGGGCTCCCTTTACGGCCCGGCTGGAGTTCATAAATCCATCTTCCTGTTCGCCAAACCTTTTTTCAAGGCCCTGGAGGATCAGGCCGAAGTCATCCCCTTCCGAGTTAATGGGAAAGCCCATGTTTTCAGGGGCGGTCCAGGCTCCGTTAACCATGGTGGTTTTGAAGATATCGAGGCCACCCATACCGGGATGACCATCGGAAGAAAAATACAATACACCTTCCTGCCGGAGCCATGGAAACATTTCGTTTCCTGAGGTATTTACCACCGGACCAAGGTTTTCAGGTGTTCCGAAAGGCTTGGTTTTACTGGTCCTGCGGGCCATCCAGATATCCCCTCCGCCATAACCACCCGGCATATCGGAGGTGAAGTAGATGATTTTTTCGTCTTCGCTGAGGGTTGGATGCATAACCCTGACAGAGTCAGCGGCAATGGCCATGGGTTCCGGTTCTCCCCATTTCCGGCCCGATTTCTTCGACATCAGTATGTCGCACCCCAGCTTCTCCCCTTTTCCGGCAATGCGGCACCGGGTAAAGTAGAGAATATTCCCTTTATCGTTGAAAAAGGTAACCCCTTCATTGGCAGGGCTGTTGATGATTTTATCGTCGTCGAGCGACTGGGGTTTACTCCAGTTGTTTTTCTTATCCAGGGTCACGTAGAAGATATCGGTAAACTTACCGCCGGTCCATTCATCCATCTTTTTCCCTGCTGCTTCTTCACGGTCTGATGTGAATACCAGAACATTGTATTTTTTATTATCGGCGTAGGAAGGGGAAAAATCGTTGTTTCTGGAATTGAACCGCTTCATGTTTTCCAGCTGCCACCGTGTGGGGTTCTCTATCCAGCTTTTTGCCGAGTCGCAATAATCGCGCGCGATCCGGGCACGCTGGTCACCCGGTTCCTTTTGCAGGTAAACGTCGTACTGTTCACGGGCCTCATCATATTTCCCGCGGGCTTTCAGTGTTTCAGCATACCTGAGATAAATTACCGGCAGTGGGAATTCGGCCCTGATGGCACGGTCGTAGGCTGCTTCAGCTCTGACAAAGTCGGCGGTTTTCCGGTAGCATTCGGCAATCTGAAAGAGGATCCTTCTTTTCTCAGGCTTATTGTTCACCTTGGTGAAAGCCTTCTTATAGAGGGGTATAGCCTCTGAATACCTCTGTAACTGAAATGCCTCATCCGCTTCGGCTGTGATGGTTTTCTGCGCCATAGCTTCCTGAGATCCCAGTGTCAGCAGGGAGACAAGGAGTACTAGGAGAATTCTGGATAATGACATAAGAGCGTTATTTTTTGATGCTTTTTAATCGTTCGCTAAAATAGTGATTTATCTTATGAATGCATCCGATTTTTTTTATTACAGATTTTTTTCGGCCCTGAGTCTTAAAAAAAAAGAGAAAAGACCCGGTATGTGCATGGCAAACCGGGTCTTTATCTCAATGGATATCAATCTTTATTTCTTCCTGATGAGACCTTTTTCAGCCATCTTCCGTTCACGCCGGCGGAGCTGGGCCTGAATGGAATCATAGGCTATCGGACTTGCAATGAACAGGGATGAATAGGTACCTACCACAATACCCACCAGCAGGGCAAAGGAGAAGCCCCTGATCACCTCACCCCCGAATATAAAGATGGCAATCAACACCACGATGGTAGTACCGGATGAATTGATGGTACGGCCCAGGGTGGTTACCAGGGAGTTGTTCATGTTGTCCTTCAGTTCGGTTTTCGGATGGAGGCGGAGAAATTCCCTGATCCTGTCGAATACTACTACCGTATCGTTGATGGAATATCCGATGATGGTAAGGATAGCCGCAATGAAAGCCTGATCGATTTCAAGATTGAACGGGAATATCTTATAGAAGATAGAGTACATGGAGAGGGTAATCATGGCATCGTGGAAGAGGGCAAGAACCCCGCCAAGCCCATATGACCACTTCCTGAAACGCACGGCCACATAAAGGAATATAATGAGCAGTGCGAAGGCAATTGCCTCAAAGGCAGCCAGTTTTATGTCGTCGGCGATGGTGGGCCCCACCATCTGGGAGCTCATGAGCCCAATGATTTTCCCATCCTCTTCAGATGTAAATTCCTCGTAGGTCATGGGAGTTTTGAAGAATCCCTTAACCCCCTCGTAAAGTGCCAGTTTGACAAGACTGTCGGTATTCACCTCTGCTGCCTTGGTGATAAGATATTTGGTGGATATTTTTACCTGACTTGTAGCGCCGAAGGTTTTCACTTCAGGTGCAGATTCAAAGGGTTTGGCAAGGGAGGCCGCCACATCCGTGGTTTGTACATCCTGGTCGAAACGGACAATGTAGGTATGTCCGCCCTGGAAATCAACACCGAGGTTCAACCCCTGCAATGAGAGGGAGATGATTCCGGCAATGATCACGGCACCGGACAGGTAATAGAATCGTTTCCTTTTTCCGATGAAGTCGAAGGTAATTTTGGAGAAAGCGTCGTTGGTATAGCGGTTTCCAAAGGTGATCTCCTTGTTGCGGTCGAGGTGCCAGAGGAAGATCAGGCGTGAAATGAGCACTGCACTGAAGAGGGAGGTGAGGATACCGATCATCAGGGTGGTGGCAAAGCCTTTAATGGGTCCCGAACCGAAGATGAACAGCACCAGACCGGTAAGGAAGGTTGTTACGTTACCATCGATAATGGCTGAGAGCGCATTCTTGTACCCGTCGTGTACCGCAAGCCGCAACCCTTTACCCTGCCTGAGCTCTTCACGGATACGTTCAAAGGTGATTACGTTGGCATCCACAGCCATACCCATGGTAAGCACGATACCTGCAATACCGGGCAGGGTAAGGGTTGCCTGGAGGGAAGCCAGGATCCCGATGAGGAAAAAGACGTTGAACAACAGAGCCATATCTGCAATAAGACCAGCTTTGTTGTAATATACCGCCATGTAGATCAATACCAGGAAAAAAGCGATCACAAATGAAAGCAAACCAGCCCTGATGGCCTCTTTACCGAGCGACGGGCCTACAACAGCTTCTTCCACGATTCTAGCCGGAGCCGGGAGTTTACCGGCCTTGAGCACATTGGCAAGGTCCATGGCCTCGTCGATGGTGAAGTTGCCGCTGATCTGGGAGTTACCTGTCGGGATCTCGGAGTTTACAGTAGGATAGGAATATACAAGTCCATCAAGGATAATGGCAATGGATTTACCAATATTCTGTCCGGTAAGGTTTTTCCAGATTTTGGCCCCCTCTGAATTCATGCTCATGCTTACCACAACTTCACCGTTCTGGTCATAATCCTGGGCGGCATTGGATATGGCACCACCGTCGAGCGGAGGAAGCCCTTTACCGGATTTATCCTTGAGCGCCACAAGCTCGAGGATGGTTTCTTTTGTGTCGTAGGTGAAATATTTATTGGGCTTGTTGGTCCACTTCAGCAGCACCGAAGCCGGAAGGATACTGCGTTTGTAAGCCACATCAATCAGGTGATTGATGCGTGCCGTATCTTTGGCTGCAGCGCGCCCCACTACCGGTCCGTCGACTTCTTTACCAGTCTGGTCAATGTTGAGGGCCAGATATTTATCTGACAGTGCTTTACCCGTGGAGGCGAGCTCTCCGGCGGCGCCTTCGGCAGCCCCCGTGGTGTCACCTTCGGTTGTACCCAGCAGAGATCCCTGCTGTGCTTCTGCAAGAGGTGCTTCGAGTGAATCCGTCGCTTCAACTCCCAATAAGCTGGTTGTATCCTGGATGGTTTCTTCAACCGTGTTGATGGCTGTACCATACTGCACATCATTCAGACGCTCGTCCATGAGTTTAATGTAGGGGCTGACTTCCTTGAAATCATAGGTTTCCCAGAACTCGAGCTTGGCAGTTCGCTGCAGGAGTTTTCTCACACGTTCAGGATCCTTGATACCGGGAAGTTCCACCAGAATACGCCCGCTTTGCGGGAGTTTCTGCACATTGGGCTGGGCAACGCCAAACTGGTCGATACGGGTACGGAGAATATTGAAGGAACGGCTGATGGCACCATCTGCTTCCTCCCTGATCACCTTGATCACTTCGTCGTTGGTGGCATTCTGCGGAATCCTGTCCTTAAGCTCAAATGAGAAGAGGCTGGCCAGCTGTCCCTTGGGATCTAATTCAAGAAATGATTCATAGAAAAGATCCACAAAATCGCTCTGTGAATTTACCTGCTTGGCAATAGCCATATCGATGGCTTTGTTGAATACCGTGTCTTTGGTGTATCCTGCCATGGCCTTTACCACATCCACCACAGTAACCTCGAGGGTTACGTTCATACCCCCCTGAAGGTCAAGACCCAGGTTGATCTCACGTGCCTTTACTTCGTTATAGGAATATTTCCTGATGCCAATGTTGTAAACAGTGGTGTTGGCAATTGAATCAAAAAAATAAGTGCGATTCACCTGTACCAGTGAATCGTAAACAATCTTTTCCCTTACTTCATCCCCTGCGGCAATCTTTTGGGCCAGCTGGGCAACTTCCGGCCTGTGTGCATATCGGTCTGCTTTCTTCTCATGCACCCGTGTCACCACCGAAAATGAGAGGTAAAACAAACAGATCAGTGTGAGTAAGATCGCCAGCAATCGTACGGCTCCTTTGTTCTGCATTGCGTTTCTATTTGATTTGGTTACTGTTGATACCCTGTTTTTTTAAGGCTGCAAAGATAGAATTTTCTGTTCGTATTTCACAAACCCAAAGAAAGAAATGCAAGATGACTAAACAACCGGTGAATAAACCAGTCTAATGAATCAATTCATCCAGAGAAACCCCGACGGGTTTTCATACTTTTGTCATCATTCAATAATCCCATTCAGACCATGAAATTTCAACTTCTATGCAAACTGATACTTTTATCGTTCGTCAGTTTTATGTTTTCAGCCGCTCAGGGGCAGATCCAGTTCGACTTTGGTTTTCAGCGGGATCAAACCATTGAGGTCTTCAATACCCAGAACCAGAAGCTGAAGAATCCATGGGTGGGCGGATTCAACACCGTACACTTCAATGCCACAGATCTGAATATGGATGGCATTAAAGATCTGGTGGTTTTTGACACCCAGCGCGACCGGCTGATGACTTTCGTGAACGGAGGGACTCCGGGGACAGTTGACTATACCTATGCGCCTGAATATGAAAAGTATTTTCCGAAGATCACCAGTTGGATCCGGATGGTCGATTACAACAACGACGGAAAAGAGGACATTTTTACCTATGGTTATACCGGCATCAAGGTATACAAAAACACCTCCACCGTAACAGGCGGACTATCCTTCAGCCTGTATTCCCCAAACCTTCTGTCGAACCAGGGGGGGGTGTTCCCGGGCAATATTCAGGTGTCGGAGGTGGATTATCCGGCATTCGCTGATGCCGACGGGGACGGGGATATCGATTTGCTGGTTTTTGCAGGTTTGGGAAGCACAATCGAACTTCACAGAAACTATGCAAAGGACAGTACGGGTACCACCGATACCATCTGGCTGGCGCTCAGACACCGGTGCTGGGGCTGGTTTTCAGAAGACCCGGACAACAACGTATTGATAATGAACATCCAACAGGATACCAATATCGCAAAATGGTGCCAGTACGGATTGCCCTATACAAGCGCTGCCCAAAAAAAACCGCGTCATGCAGGATCGACCCTGTTATTACTGGACCTGAACGGAAACAATATCATGGATCTGATTCTGGGTGACACCGACTACCCGACACTGATCGGTGTGATAAACGGGGGTACTGCCGACAGTGCCCATGCAACTGCTCAAATTGTCCAGTACCCCCAGTCTGATACACCGGTATTCCTATACTCCCTTGTGAATACCGACTACCTGGATGTGAATAACGACGGAAAAAAAGATCTCCTGGCAGGGTCATTCAATCCTGGCTGGTACTATCCTAAAAATCTCAATATCAAAAATGTATGGTGGTATAAAAATACCGGGACCAATTCCTTCCCAGATTTCAAGCTCCAGACCCGTGAGTTTCTGACCGATGGCATCATCGATGCCGGCAGCAACAGCCACCCGGTGCTGTTCGATTACGACAACGACGGACTTCTGGACCTGTTCATCGGCAATTACGGTTATCTCGATTCAGCCTATATGGATCCATGGGCTACCCTGCATACATTCCACCGTGCCTCTGTCACCCTGTACAGAAATACCGGTAACCTGACTCAACCAGAATTTACACTGATTACGAAGGATTTTGCCAATGTTTCTTCCCTCAATCTTACCGGAGCCTACCCCACCTTCGGGGATCTGAACGGAGACGGAAAACCCGACATGGTGCTGGGCGACAGTACCGGAAAGCTTCACTATTTCCAGAATGTTGCTCCTGCAGGCCAGCCCATGCAATTAAACTATGTCACCGGGAACTATCAGGGTATTGATGTGGGGCAATACGCCATTCCCCAGCTCTTCGATCTGGATAAGGACGGATTGCCTGATCTGGTAATCGGGTATAAAGACAGGATCTGGACTGCCGACAGTGTGAATTGGGTCTGGAGGACTTCTCTGAGTTACTACCGCAATACCGGAAGCGCGGCTGCTCCCCAGTTCACGCATATCACCGATTCCCTGGGCGGAGTCAGCGTTAATGACTCATACTTTCATTATACCGACGGGTACAGTGCCCCCTGTTTCTATCGGGATACAACCGGTACCACCTACCTGTTTGTAGGATCCGGCCCGGGCTTTGTTTTTTACTACCGTGATATCGACGGCAACCTGGCCGGTGTGTTTGGTAAAGATTCCAATATGTACCATACCACCGATTATGACCTGTTCTATTCGGTACAGCATTTTGAAAATGAGGATCATAATCCGGTTACCATTGATGCCAAACTAAAATCAGCCGTTACACTGGGAGACCTCAATGGTGACGGATATCCTGAGATGATCGTCGGGAACTGGGCAGGCGGACTCCATTTCTACAAAGGATCAAAACCGCTTGGAGTTGGTATAGAGCCACCTGCAAAGGACTTTACCGGAGAGGTAAAACTCTATCCGAATCCTGCATCCGGTTCCGTTACCATTGAAATTCAGGATGGTGACCGCAGCATGCAGGTGCATACATCCGTTTTTTCCATCACAGGTCAGATGTTGTTGCAGCAGCAACAAACGGGGGATGATCATTTCAGGCTGGATGCCACTTCACTTCCCGAGGGTGTTTATCTGGTCAGGATAAAAATCTCCTCTCCGTTTCAGGGAACAACAGGGTTATACCACCGGAAACTGGTGATTAAAAGATAGGTTTATCAGCAAGTTTTCCGAAAGATATACCTACTTCCTGATGAGCCTTGCAAAGTGCGACATCCCTGATTCAACATCCATAATTTGAAGTACATACATGCCCGCAGCACATGAAGACAGGTCAAGCCTTACCTTGCCGAGGGCAAGCTCGGATTGCAGCTTTCTGCCAGCAGCATCGTAGAGCTGTACCTGAAAAGCCTGCGGACCGGCATTTGTGATTTCGACGTATTCTCCTGCCGGATTTGGATAAATCAGGAATGCTTTGTCCAGATCCTGATCAACGATGCCCGATGGATCATACGCGAATCCTGAAAGAGGAATCTGCAGCTGGTTGGCATCGGTGGCGAACGACACAAATCCGCTGTAAACACCAGGAGAGGCAGGGGCAAAACAGATACTAACCTGCCGCGACTGCCCCGGAGAGAAGCTTTGGGATTGGGGTGTGAGTACCGAGAATCCGTTCGGTACAACCACAGCGCTCATCTGCACCGTTCCATTGCCGGGGTTTGTAAGCTGAAAATTAATGGTATCAGTGGTTTGCACCAGCAGGGTATCGAACTGGAGATTCGTCAGGTCCGGTACCAGAGCCCGGTACATTCCCAATCCGTTGATCCTGCATGAATCAAGACCTGCGGTGCCGTTGTGTAAAAACCTGATCCAGCCTGAAAAAGGCCCTACACTGTCGGGCTGAAAAGCCACCGGGACCATAACCGAATCTCCCGGCATTACGGTAAACGGAAAAGTGACCGGGGAACTGAAAGCATACGGCAGCAGGATGCCATTCACCTGTAAAGCAGAGTTTCCCGGGTTGATCAGCGAGAGATCCTTACTCAGGATCAATCCTGTATCTGCAGAAAGGGACATGGCAACCGGTGCCAGATCAATCAGGGGTTGTGACGGGGTATGCACCTTCACCTCGTCGATGCCATATCCGTCGGAAGCCGCAGGATTGTTGTCGTACTGGGCAAACCTGATGATGAGATCCTGCTGGTTGCTAAGCCCGTAAAGCTGGGAAACCGCGCCTATATTGATATTCTTCTGCAGCCAGTAGGTATTGGTATCGGTTAATGAAGCCACTTTCACAAAAGTGCTCCCGTGGTCATCAGAGAACCACACCCCGTTTTCAGTATGGTTTTCATTGCCAAAACTCCTGTGGGCAAAAGAGAGCACCAGGCTGTCTGATCCGTTGAGACTTAGCTTAAGATCGGAATGATTCAGATTGTAATTGCTTCCGGTCGATACATCCATCAGCAGGAAATAACTGCCCGTCTGGGGCTGGCTGTACGCACCCGTAGAAACGATCCGTCCGAGCGGATGGGATGAACCCAGACTCCAGGCGGCATCACAGCCGTCTTCGAATCCTGTGCTAAAGGGCACCGGCGCATAAAACTGGGTGAGGGTATCCTTCCAGAGCCTGATTTCGTCGAAGGCAAAGCCATCACCCCCGGTCGGATTCGAACAGATCATCCCCCAGTTATCGTACTGTTGAAATTTGATCACAAAGGCTTCGGTTAGATTCAGACCATTCAGAGATACCAGATAATCCACGTCCAGGATATAGTGGGTCCATGCTTCAAAAGACCCCTTCAGCTCAGCAACCTTCACAAAGGATTCACCCCCGTTATCCGAAAAGAAAACCCCATCCTCGGCATTGGACTCATCGCCATATTCATGCCACCAGAAGCTGAGCTTCACGTTGGATTGGTCGCGGAGATCAATCCTGAGCCTGGCTTCATTTACGGCATAGGAACCATTGAGATTCTGATCCATAAGCAACGAAGCATTTCCGTTACGGGCATCACATACGCTGTCGATCCTGATTCTTCCCACTGTATTGCTGCTTAAAAGCTGCCAGCAGGAGTCGATGCCATTTTCAAATCCGGTATAGTAAGGTATTGAGGCACATGGCATTGAATCGGGTTCGCGAACGCAGATGGTAAAACCGGCTGAAGCACCGGAACTATTCTGCCATACACGGAGCAAAATAGTGTCACCTGAGACCAGAGAGTCCATTCTGAGCAGAATCCGACCATCGGTTCCCACCACGGTGCTGCAGTCAAGCCCAACAGGAGCAAGGCATCCTGATTTGTAGGCTGCCAGTCCGACTGCCACCGGAGCCCCACCCAATTCAGCTTCTGCTTTGCCCGAAAGGGGTGCTGTAAAAGAGAACCAGACATCCGGTCCATTGAACGATGCACATGAGGGATAGGGTACTGCAGAAGCTGAGGCACCGGCAAACCCCGAATGGACCGGATCGCAGAATTTTTTCACACCGAGATGCAACTGCTGGCAGGGGCTGTCGTGCAATGCGGTGGCCTGGGTCCTGATTACCACTGATTTTATATAGGGTTTCCAATTGTGCTTACTTACCGTAACCAAGGCCCTGAAGGTGGTATCGTTGAGGGGTGGAAAACTCAGGACGGTACTGCCTCCGGAAATGGAGCCGGAAGCCAGCATCTGCCCCTGATACACAAGGGTAACCAAAGCATCGGGTGCGTTGCAGCCCGTAACAGGCATATGCGTAGTGCCAATTACTACCGTGTCGGGCACCGAAGCTGTAATTTGCGAGGGGACCTCTGTGAACATACGCATGGCAGGATCCCCGAAATAATGCATAAGACGATACTGGTAGGTGTTTGTTGAAGTGGAGCCATTCCAGGTTTGAACCATGCGCAGAAGCCCATGGTTCAGGACATCTCCCATGGCAAGTATCGGAGGGTGAGCGCTAACGGAGGGGTTGGCAATACCCCCGCTGCCAAACAGGGGCAGCAGACCTGGGTCGTTCCAGATCCCATCAAACAAACCCACCGTAAGGGCATCATTGTACCCGCTGTAGCTGGCAAAGGAGGCAGCAAATACACCTGATGCGCCCCCGGCAGACAAGCGGAGAAATTTCTCTGCAAAACATTCGTTCAGTGAAAATTCCCCGGTATGGCAGTTGATGCTGAATACCACCGGGGTTTTTGCCCCATTACTCACATTATTAAGAGAGGTGGTTGTAAAATAAGGGGATGCCCAGCCACTTCCGCCTACATATCCGTGATCACGGTGCAACACATAAAAACGTCCGGCATTGATTGCCTGCGCAATCTGTGTCTGCCCGCCATTCCACAAAAACCCGTTGCTCCTGAGAAGATCGGAAGGGAGAGGTTCTCCGTTAGAGTAATACCCGTTGTTGTAAAACAATGGATTTACATATGGCTCAGTGTAATACACGCGCTGCACATCATACCCCTGATTCATTATATAATCACGCACCTCCTCTGAAGTATGGGTAAAGCGCCTGGTCGCGTATCCGGAGGTGTCATCGTCCTGAAAATAGGCACAATGCAGGGCATTGTGGTAAAAAGCGGTGTCGGTTACAGGAGATCTTTCGTAGTTGATGATTTTCTGCACCACCGCCATTGCCTGGGAAGTAGTTGAAACAGAAATCCTCCCTTTGGCCATATCAGGATAAAAATCAGCTGAGCCATCCATACACACAAAATACAGATCGGTAGGATAGAATGTGGTTCCGCTGGTGAAGGTCTGGGCCGGCACATGATTAAAATCGCCAATGATCAGAAGATAATCGGGACGGGGCAGGTTTTTGTTGTAGCGGCTTGCTACCGTATCTTTAACCGCCTGAGCTGTCCATGATGGGTTGCAGATCACCTCGGTGTGAAAGCCCATCTGCTCGCGCCACAGTGCCACAGAATCAGCCGCCGCCCTGAACTGATCCACCGTAACAATCAGATAATTGGCATAATCCGGGGCCGGCATGCCTGATAATCCTTCGGGCAGTGAATTACCGTTGAGCACAAGATTTGAAAGAAAACGGGAGTAATGTTCAGAGCTTTCCCGGGCAAAAAAATCAAATGACCCTTTGTTTCCGAAACCGAATTCAAAGGTTATCGCCTTGTGGAACCGCAGGATCCCTTTCACCGGATTGTACTGAACTGGCCGTATCTGCACAACGGCCACCTGCATACCCCGGATTATAAGGGTATCCACCACCTCAACCAACTGCTCCGGGAAAAATGCATCCGTTCCATAGAGTGCGGAATCAATGATAAAGGGTGGTGTTTCAGCTCCATAGGTATCGAATGCCGGCAGCAGAGCCGGATGAATCTGTATGCCGGTTTCTTCGGTGAAGGAACCAGAGGTCCAGAGAAGTTCGGTCTCAGCCTGTAACGGAATGGCAATCAATTCGGTAATGGCAGGCAATGCGGGTTTGCCGGGGTCCCGCATAAGACCGGTGCCAGGAAGGTTGATAAATATAAAAGGGGCATGGCCAGAAACCGTTCCGCTCTTCTGATAAGCCGGAAAATCATACGCAACGTTCACCCCCGAGAGATCCTGACTGACAATACTTCTCCGATAGGTTTCAGCTTTTCGCTGTTCGGATTGGGCTGCCAATAGCACAGAAGAGATGCAGAGCATCAAAGTCAGGACCTTTCTCATTGAGCGTGAATTTTGGTTGTAAGAACAGGACTCAGAAGTTGGGCCTGATATCGTATTGTTCGTAAAATTTAACGATATGCTGAACCGCTTCTTCAGGTGTATCGACCACTGCAAAGATATCTAAATCTTCAGCAGATACCATACCTTCATAAACCTGCCTGTTTTTTATCCAGTCGACCAAACCCTGCCAGTATTCCTTTACCATCAGCACAATGGGAAAGTGCACCATTTTCTGGGTCTGTATCAATGTAATGGCCTCAAAAAGCTCATCCAGCGTCCCGAAACCACCCGGCATTACCACATACCCCTGGGCATATTTCATGAACATCACCTTGCGGACAAAGAAATAGTCAAAATTGAGCAGTTTATCGGAATCGATATGTGGATTGGCATGTTGCTCGTGCGGGAGGACAATATTCAGACCTACCGATTTGCCCCCTGCTTTTTTGGCCCCCTTGTTTGCAGCCTCCATAATGCCGGGGCCACCTCCGGTTATAACTCCAAATCCCTGTTTTGTAAGTCCATAGGCTACATCTTCGGCCAGTTTGAAATACCTGTGGTTCTCAGGGGTTCTGGCCGAGCCGAAAATAGAAACACAGGGGCCGATGCGTGACAGTTTTTCGAAACTGTTCACAAACTCAGCCATTACCTTAAATACCTGCCATGAATCGGCAGTTACCGTTTCATTCCAGGTTTTTTCTCTGAATGCTTCACGAATCAGATTTTCTTCGTTTGATGTCATATTTTTTTGTTTGTTGTTCGTTGTTTGTTGTTTGTTCCCGAATCGCTTCGCTCTCGGGACTTCGCTTCGCTACGTGTTTGTTGTTTGTTCCCGAATCGCTTCGCTCTCGGGTCTTCGCTTCGCTACGTGTTCGTTGTTTGTTCCCGAATCGCTTCGCTCTCGGGACTTCGCTTCGCTACGTGTTTGTTGTTTGTTCCCGAATCGCTTCGCTCTCGGGACTTCGCTTCGCTACGTGTTTGTTGTTTGTTGTTCGTTGTTTGTTGTTTGTTGTTCGTTGTTCGTTGTTCGTTGTTTGTTGTTCAGTGGTCAGCAGTATTTCATCTCAACAACCAAACGTATAAACAACTCAAACCTTGTTAAAGATTTTATGCAGGAAGTAACCTGTGTGGCTTTTATCATACGACCGGGCCACCTCCTCAGGGGTTCCGGATGCCACAATATAACCACCTTTGCCGCCCCCTTCAGGACCCAGGTCGATGATATGGTCTGATAGTTTGATTACATCCAGGTTGTGTTCAATAACCAGTACCGTGTTGCCATGGTCTACCAGCCGGTTCAGTACTTCCATCAGCACACGGATGTCCTCGAAATGGAGCCCGGTAGTAGGTTCATCGAGGATATACAGGGTTTTGCCGGTATCTTTTCTGGATAACTCGGAAGCGAGTTTTACACGCTGGGCTTCGCCACCCGAGAGGGTAGTTGACTGCTGCCCCAGGGTAATATAACCCAACCCAACTTCCTGCAATGTTTTGATTTTGCGCAGGATCATCGGGATGTTTTCGAAGAACTCCACAGCCTGGTCAATGGTCAGGTTCAGCACATCGTTGATGGACTTTCCCTTATACCGCACCTCAAGGGTATCACGGTTATACCGGTTTCCGCCACAAACCTCGCACTGCACCCCTACATCGGGCAGAAAATTCATCTCGATTACCTTGATGCCGGCACCTTTGCACTCTTCACAGCGCCCCCCTTTCACGTTGAATGAAAACCGGCCCGGTGAATATCCCCGTACTCTGGATTCGGGCAGTTGATGGAAGAGTTTTCTTATTTCGTCGAATACTCCAGTGTAGGTGGCAGGGTTCGACCGGGGGGTTCTTCCGATGGGGGACTGGTCGATTTCGATTACCTTATCGATGGCTTTCAGTCCGGTAATCTCCTGATACGGGAGCGGCGCTTTGTGGGACTGGTAAAGTAGGTTTGTGAGAATCGGCACAAGGGTCTGGTTAATCAGGCTCGATTTTCCGCTGCCGCTCACCCCGGTAACGCATACCAGCATTCCCAGCGGAAGGTCGAGGGTAATGCCTTTCAGATTATGTCCACCGGCGCCTTTCAGACTGATAGACTTGCCGTTGCCTGCCCGCCGGGTTTGGGGTACGGCAATCTGCCTCTTTCCCGACAGGTACTGACAGGTAATGGTATTGCAGTTCATCAGTCGCTCGGGTGGGCCCTGTGCCACAATTCTCCCGCCCAGCCGACCGGCGCCGGGGCCAATATCCACCACCCAATCGGCAGAACGGATCATCTCCTCGTCATGCTCCACCACCATCACCGAGTTCCCTGTATCCCTAAGGTCTTTGAGCGCCCTGATCAATCTGATGTTATCGCGCTGATGGAGTCCTATGCTTGGTTCATCGAGGATGTACAGCACACCCACCAGTTTCGATCCGATCTGGGTAGCCAGCCGGATCCGCTGCCCTTCGCCACCGCTCAGCGATCGGGCCGGGCGGTTAAGGCTCAGGTATTCAACGCCCACATCCAGCAAAAACCCGATCCGGGTGCGGATTTCACGCAGTATTTCTCTGGCAATCAGTGCTTTTGAGGGCTCCAGACGGTTCTCAAGTCCTTCGAGCCAATGCTGCAGCTCAACCACACTCATCCCGGCCAGTTCAGCAATATTGCGTTCATCGAGTTTAAACTGCAGCGATTCTTTCTTCAGACGGGTACCCCGGCATTCTGGGCACTCCAGGTCGTTCATGTAGGCACTGGCCCACCGTTTGACCCCGGCAGACTGACTTTCCTGATCCTGGTTCCGGATAAAGTTCACGATGCCATCAAAGGTCACTGAATAGGAGGATATTACTCCCAGATACTCGTTTTTTACCTGCAGAACCTCGCTGGTCCCGTACAGCAAAGCCCCGATGGCCTCTTCGGCAAGGTCCTCCACCGCCGAATCGAGGGTAAATCCGTATCTGGAGCCAATGGCTTCCACCTGTCTGAAGATCCAGGTAGGTTTGTAAGGCCCCAGGGGAGCAATACCACCCTTGCGGATCGTCATTCTCGGTTCAGGAATAATGCGGGAGATATCCACCTCGGTTACCACACCCAGTCCGTTGCAGTGGGGGCATGCGCCATACGGGGAATTGAACGAGAAGGTGTTCGGTTCGGGTTCCGGGTATGAGATCCCGGTATCAAGGCACATGAGTGACCGGCTGTAATGTTTGATCTGTTCCGATTCCGGCTGAAGGAGCATCAGGGTTCCCTTGCCGGTTTTCAAGGCGGTTTGTACCGATTTTACCAGACGCTCCGGCTTCAGGGCATTTACCTTAAGCTGGTCCACCACCACCTCAACATCATGAATCTTGTAACGGTCGAGCTGCATTCCCTGGGTAATCTCACGCACTTCACCATCCACCCTGACCTGCAGATATCCCTGGCGCCGGATCTGGTCAAAAAGCTCCCGGTAGTGCCCTTTGCGCCCTTTTACCAGCGGGGCAAGTAACATCACCTGCTGCTGCTCAAATGCCTCTTCAATCAACCCGATGATCTGCTGTTCGGTGTAACTCACCATCTTTTTGCCTGTGGCAACCGAATAGGCATCGGCCACACGGGCATAGAGCAAACGCAGGAAATCATATATTTCCGTGATGGTACCCACTGTGGAACGGGGGTTTCGGCTTACCGTTTTCTGTTCTATGCTGATCACAGGACTTAACCCTGTAATCTTGTCCACATCGGGTCGCTCCAGGTTACCTATAAATTGCCGGGCATACGCGCTGAAAGTTTCCATGTAACGCCTCTGCCCTTCAGCATAAATGGTATCGAATGCCAGAGATGATTTACCACTGCCGCTCAAACCGGTGATTACCACCAGCCGGTTGCGCGGCATGGCCACATCTATGTTACGCAGGTTGTGGACCCTTGCGCCCTGCACCTCCAGTAACTCTTCCCCTACCGGATCTTCTGCCCTGCTCCCTTCGTTCATAACCCTGAATTTTACCTCAGCTCTCCTTCCCAGGAAAAGAGCCCCGCATGATTACTGAAAGCTGAGGCCCGGAGGTCACGGGCTGATACAACGGGGCTGTCAACACCCCAGTCGATCCCGAGATCCGGATCATCGAAACGGATGGAGTGTTCTGCTTCCTTACGGTATGGATTGGTACACTTATAACTGAAAATGGTATCCTCTTCAAGTGCTGCAAACCCATGGGCAAAACCGGGGGGGAGCCAGAACATCCTGTTATTTGCGGCACTGAGCAAAACCTTCACATGCTTGCCGTACCAGGGCGATCCACGGCGAATATCCACTGCCACATCCCAGACGGCTCCCTTCACCACGCGCACCAGCTTCCCCTGCGCAAACGGCGGGTTCTGAAAATGGAGGGCACGGATTACACCCTTGCCCGAAACCGATTCATTATCCTGCACAAAAACCTCATGAAACCCATCTGCCGCAAGCCTCTCCATACTGTACGTCTCCATAAAGGAACCCCGCTCATCTGTAAAAACCTGAGGTTCTAAAATCAGCAATCCGGGGATTTCGCAGGGAAGAAGCTTCATGGCTTGTTGTTTAATGTTCGTTGTTTGTTGTTTGTTGTTTTAACTAAACACCTAAACAAATAAACAACTCAACTTCCTAAACTTTATAAACTTTATAAACCTTATAAACTATAGATGAATCACTTCGCCGTATGCGGCAGCGGTTGCTTCCATGATGGCTTCTGAGAGGGTCGGATGGGGATGCACCGATTTTATGATCTCATGCCCTGTGGTTTCCAGCTTACGCGCAACCACCACTTCGGCGATCATCTCGGTAACATTGTCGCCCACCAGATGGGCCCCCAGCCATTCGCCGTATTTTGCATCGAAAATCACCTTCACAAAACCATCCTTTGAACCGGAGGCACTGGCTTTACCGCTGGCACTGAAGGGGAATTTCCCCACCTTGATTTCATAGCCTGCCTCAATGGCCTGTTTTTCCGTCATCCCCACCGATGCCACTTCGGGAACCGTATAGGTACAGCCGGGGATGTTTTTATAATCCACCGGCTCCGGATGCAATCCGGCTATCGCTTCCACGCAGGTGATCCCTTCATGTGAAGCTACATGAGCCAGCGCCGGGCCATGCACAATATCACCGATGGCATAGATGCCGGGCACATTGGTGCGGTAATAGTCATCTACTGCTACCTTCCCGTTGGCATGGGTTACGCCGGCCTCCTCCAGTCCAAGCCCTTCAAGGTTGGTGGATACTCCCACTGCCGAAAGCACCACCTCTGCCTCCACCACTTCGGTCCCTTTTTTAGTGGCAATACTAACCTTGCACAATTCCCCTGAAGTATCCACCGATTCAACGGTGGAGGATGTCATCACCTTCATGCCCCCTTTTTTGAAACTGCGCTCCACCTGTTTCGACACCTCCTCATCTTCCACCGGAAGCACATTGGGCATAAATTCCACCAGGATGACTTTAGTGCCGATGGTCTGATAGAACCAGGCAAACTCGCTTCCAATGGCGCCGGATCCCACCACCACCATACTGGCTGGTTGTTTCGGCAGGGTCATCGCTTCCCGGTAACCGATCACTTTTACCCCGTCCTGTTTCAGGCTGGGTAATTCCTTTGAACGGGCGCCGGTGGCGAGGATGATATGCCCGGCTTCCACGGTCTCTTTTCCGCCATCTGCTGCCGTAACCTCAACCTTGCGGTCAGGGGTGAGCCTTCCAAAGCCCTGTATCACCTCGATATTGTTCTTTTTGAAGAGGAACTGGATCCCCTTGCTCATGCCGGCTGCCACGTCACGACTACGTTTGACCATGGTTGCAAAGTCGGGCTTTACCGATCCTTCGATCAGCACCCCATAGTCCATGGCATGGGATGCATAACTGAATACCTGGGCACTTTTCAGGAGTGCCTTGGTGGGGATACAGCCCCAGTTCAGACAGATACCCCCCAGTTCCGAACGTTCAACCACCGCCGTTTTCAGGCCGAGCTGCGAAGCCCTGATGGCAGCCACATACCCCCCCGGGCCACTTCCAATTACCACTACATCGTATTGCATAATCTCAAGTTTCAAATTTCTAAATTACAATTACTAACTTCTAACTCCTAACTCCTAACTTCTAACTAAATCTACCTTCCTTCCACATGCAGAATCTGCGTATGTTTCTTGAGTGATCTGAGCACCACATATACGATCATGCTGAAAGGGAGCAGGAACAACCACAGCGGATCAAGGTCAGGCGTACCGTGGTACGACCAGTATTTCAGAAAGTTGATCAGCGAAAAGCAGAAGATGGTGAGGAAAAATCCCGTATACTCCCTTTTCAGGACGTTGCGCAGCGAAAAAGGGAGTTCCGCTTTTACGAATCCTCTGATTTTGGGCAGAAAGGCAGGCGTCACTGCCGACCAGGCCTGAAAACCGGCACCAAATTTCCGGCTGATGAATGCTTCTTCGGCATACATGATGCGCTCGTAATAGAGCCAGAAGAACGCCACCACCCCGATCAGCAGGGTGATATTACCCACATAGAGGATGATACCGAGCCACATCAGGAAGTTGCCGAGGTAGAGCGGGTGGCGCACCAGGCTGTAAACCCCGGTGGTATTCAGCTTTTCAGCAATCTGTCCCTGTGTGGTGTTCCGGCCTGAAGTCCCCCTGGGGGTGTGCCCGATGGCCCAGATACGAATCCCCAGTCCCGCGAAAGATATCACGAGGCAGCCAACTGACCAGAAGATATTGTGAAAAGAGATCCATTCATACGTATAGAACCAGATAATGAGCGTGGCCGGGACAAACAATACCATTGGAATCCAGCCCCTTCTTTTGAAGAGCCAGTTGCCGCGTTGTTCAAATGAGTGCGCTAAAGACATGTAGCCGTTTTGATTAACCGGCCGCAAAGGTAATGAAATGTTGCGACCTGACCGTCGGGAGCGGACAGGAAATCTGCATACACCCCGGTGCGGCAGTGGCTAAAACAGGTAATTTAATCCGATATAGAGTCCGGTATCGCCATCGCGTTTGTCGAAGGCTTTGCCCCAGTCGAGCGCCACAATAAAGTTCTCATTGAGCACCAGCCTCAGTCCGAGGCCTGCTGTAGTGTGCAGAAATTCATCCCCGGTGCT
The DNA here is from genome assembly GCA_022709695.1 of Bacteroidota bacterium. Lineage (GTDB taxonomy): Bacteria > Bacteroidota > Bacteroidia > Bacteroidales > SKPS01 > SKPS01. The sequence continues at coordinate 162,232 of JAKLII010000005.1, read as the reverse complement.
GAAATACAGCTCCTTTTCATCCTCAGGCACCCACAGGGTGTCTATATCCATTTTCTTCAGCACCTGACCTGCATCCACGAAAGCATTGATACCAATATAAAAGTTCTGGTTCAACACCACGGTTCTCCATACCTTCCACCGGAACTCCGCATTGCCAAAGGCAGTGGCATCCCCCACCACCCTGTTGCGGATCATCCCGCGCACACTCTTGGCACCGCCGATCCCATCCGGCAGGGAGGAGTTGTTGAAGGAGTTGACTACATAGGGTTGAATATAAAACGGTGCACTCCCGGCAATGGTTCCCTGGTAGTTCAGCCGGTAGGCAAAGGAGAGCTTGTCCTTTATCAGGGTAAAGTACTGCCGGTGGGTAAGAGAAATCTTGGCAAAACCATATTCACACTGGTTTACAAACCGGGGCGACAGGAAAATCACCGCCTCACTCCACATCCCTTTCATCGGATTGGGTTCAAAGTCGCGTGTATCCCAGATGATACCTGCTTTGAGGTTATTGGCCCAGCCGCCATCCTTCTCCACCTCACCGATGATGCCCCACTCTATATATTTTTCGTACAATCCCGGGATATCGGGCAGCTTATCAGCCTCATCCTTCCCTTTGTTGAGCCTTGCAATATCCACGGGAGCGATAGCGCAGTGCAAAACCCCGATCCCGGCAGCCCAACGGAGCTTCCTTCCGATGATTCCCCCCTGGAAATCGGCCAGAAACCTGAACATGCTCCGCTTGTGGTTATAGAACATCCTCGATTTGTAGGCAGTGGTATCGCTGTCATCCTCCCATTCTGGGTTATAAACTGCGTCATACCCGTTGAATCCGTAAAAATCGAGCGCCTGGTCGGTATAGTAGTTCAGGTCGGCTGTAAACCTGATGCCGGGGATCAGATATTCCGAATCGTAAAATAACCGGTTGATGCCACTTCCCTTGGTGTACCTGGACCATTCGGCAAAAACCGAATGCATGTACTTGGGATAGGTACTGCCATCGCCAAAATAGTGAAAATTGACCAGCGCACCATACTGAAACCCCAGGTCGCTGTTGAAGGATATGGCCGGCAAAGGGCCAACGGTCCAGCCCTTTTTGATTTTTTGCGGTTTCCCCCCTTCCTGTGCCAGAACGGGTTGAAAAAAAAGAAGCAGCATGGCAGTGATGCTGACCACAACAAAAAAGGACAAGTTGCTCCTTCGCATAACGGGATATGTTTTGGTTAAGGTTTTTTTATGTTGATTTCCGATGCTAAAAGTATCATTTTCATTTTAAAAGGCAAAACATGTCCCGGATCAATTAACAATCATTTATCAACATACCCCCCCCTCAGGGTGTTTTTTTCCTTAGTATTGCAAACGAAAATCATCGATCCCAATGAAAAAGAATCTATTAACATCAGCTGCACTGCTGTTTTGCATGCTTTCAGCCTCGCTGATGCCCGAGGTAAATGCCTGGTCGGAGCATCCGCTGCTCACCGGTCCTGCCCTGAAAAACCATCCGGTGTGGGCAACGGCAGCGCCGGTACGTGCGACACACCTGAGAACCTTTCTGCTGGAAACCGAAAAGGAGCTGGAGCTGTTTCTGGCGCAGCACGAAGCCTGGTCGCGGGCCAACCTGCCCAACTATGCGCCCCGGCCCGATGCCCTTGCGTTCAAAGCCACCGGCAATCCCGATGATATCGTGGAGCGGTTTTACCGTGCCATCCGGATCAATCCGCACACCAAAGCGCCTTTGTACCTGCACCTGCTCCCCGGCGATGATTCCCTGGGGCGCCCCAGAGCCCATCCGGCTGACCTGTGCACCCTTACCGGGCTGGAACTGATGCAGTTCACCCACTATGTATGGCTTAAGGACGGGGAGATGGTTTCACCCTTCGATGTGCTGGTGACCGCCACCGACGAACCCGATTACGGCCTCGACCTGGGGCTGTTCGCCGACAGCAACACCCCCTACGGTGATGTCTATGGTTTTGGCAATCAGCCCTTCGGGAACCCGAAACTGGAATACAGCGGACAGGCTCCGTTTCACATGGCCTTTTACCATGAAGCCGGCATCCTGTATGCCGCCGGCCCCTTCCTGAAACGCACCTGGCTCGACTACCGCATCTTCCTGTTTAAGGCACTGGCCGAATTCGCTTTTCACAAAAGCCAGGATTACTGGGGATGGAGGTTTGCCGGCTGGGGGATGCATTATGTGGGCGACATCTCACAACCCTACCATATGAAGCCTCTGCCCGGTGTAAGCACAGCACGGATGATCCGGATCAACCTGCAATCGATGATGGGAGCGCCGAAAGCGGTAAACAACGCTGTGCAGCTGGTTTCGAACCGCCATGCCGTGATGGAGGTGTACCAGCAGCTTGTCTCCCTGGAGATGCACAATGGAAAAAACTACGAACATCCCTTTTACAAAGCCCTGCAAAATCCTGCGCCGTTACAGCCGTTCAGTTACGATTTCATCCTGAGAACGGCCTCTGGCACCTCTGCTGCCAAAGGGAAAGCCACCGACAAAGCACTGGCGAAGTATATACCGCACCACATGGTATCAGACCCTTCGGTGGAAGTGAGCACACTGGTAACTGAACTGATGAACCTGATGCAGGAGATCGAAAAGGAGAAAGGACCGGATGCGGTTGATGCTTTGACGCAGGTAATTGCCGGTCATCTGAGAGATTACAGCATGCACATCAACAGCTATTTAAACGATGTGATCCGGGTAAAAGAGGCTCATTAGCTGCAAAATCACTCCTGAAAACTCCTGAGCAGCACGATCTCTTCCGCCCAGCGGTCCTCATCGGGGGTCTCAAGGATCAGGGGCAAATCGTCGAACCGGGGGTCTTTCATCATCCTTTTGAACAGCTCCAGCCCAAGGGTGCCTTCTCCCAGGCTGTGATGCCGGTCGACCCTGGAACCGTGTTCCTTTTTGGAATCGTTCAGGTGCATCCCCTTCAGATACCTGAGACCGATGATCCGGTCAAACGTTTCCCAGGTAGCCTGGTAGCCCTCTTCGCTCTTCAGGTCATACCCGGCGGAATAGGAGTGGCAGGTATCAATACACACCCCCACCCGGCTCTTGTCTTCAACCCGTTCGATGATATAGGCCAGATGCTCAAAGCGGAACCCCATGTTCGAGCCCTGCCCTGCCGTGTTCTCGAGCACTGCCGTTACTCCGGCCGTCTTTCCGAGGGTGATGTTGATCGATTCGGCAATCCGGTTCAGGCACTCCTCCTCTGAGATCTTCTGGAGGTGACTGCCCGGGTGGAAATTGAGCCGGTCGAGGCCCAGCTGCTCACACCGTTGCATCTCATCCAGGAAAGCCGCGCGCGACTTCTCCAGCCCCTCCTTCTCCGGATGCCCCAGGTTGATCAGGTAGCTGTCGTGAGGCAGCATCTGAAATGGCTGAAAACCATGCTTTTCGCACAAATTGCGGAATTTCAGGATCGTTTCCTTCTCCAGAGGTTTGGCATACCACTGTTTCTGGTTCTTGGTAAACAGGGCAAAAGCATTGGCATTGAGCTCCACTGCATTGACGACAGCATTCTCAACCCCTCCTGAAGCACTTACGTGCGGACCGATGTATTTCATGGGAATACTGGATTTTGTAAGTATATCCGAATAACAAACAGATGACCCTTATGTTGGAAAAGTATCACTGATGACTTAAGACAGGTATCCGTATGAAAAAAAAGCCCGTATGATCTACGAGCCTGTGCAGTCGGGATGAGAGGATTCGAACCTCCGGCCTCTTCGTCCCGAACGAAGCGCGCTACCGGGCTGCGCTACATCCCGAACTGTTTTTGCGGTGGCAAAAGTACAACATTTTTCTTTTCTGCTATCGCATGGCTGCCATTTTTTATCTGTACCATCCGGGAGATTTTCACGATGATGGCAGACCGGTTTAGGCATTCTGAAAAGAAAACCCTTATTTTTACAGTCGCTAACCATAAAGCATACCCATGCATCTGAAAAAAACGATAACCACCCTGTCAGCAGGGATCTGCATGCTGATTTTCTGTGTTTCCCTCCATGCCCAGCCGCTGTTGCACCGGGCAGCCGCCGATGGAAACCTGCAAAAAGTAAAACAGCTGGTCAAGAACGGAGAGAAGATCAATGGCACCGATTCGCTGCTCCAGACGCCCCTGATGTTCGCGGCTCAGCATGGACATACCAAAGTGGTAAAATGGCTGCTGAAGCATGGTGCAAAACCGGATCTTCAGAATTACTTCGGAGAAACGGCATTGATGCTGGCCGTGCAGAAGGATACAGCAGTCCTGGTGCAACTGCTGCTGAAAAAGCGTTCAGACCCGAACCTTACCGACCGCAAAAAGTGGACGGCGCTGATGCTGAGTAAATCGGCCATCGTGTCGGCCCTGCTGGTAAAAAAAGGGGCCCAGGTAAACTATGCCACACCCGGGTCAGGGATAACGGCACTGATGGTGGCTGCCGAGGAGGGCAACCTCCAATTGGTGAAAATGCTGCTTGCCCTCAAAGCCGACAGGGAAAAAGTAACCGCTGACGGGAAAAAGGCGATCGATTTCGCCGTAAAAAACGGGCATACCGGGATTGTAAATCTGTTACAAAACTGAAAATCCATGCGAAAAACAAGCTTTAACGATGCAAAACGGATCAGCGATGTAATCAGTCGCTGCCAGGTGTGCTACATGGGAATGACGGACGAACAGGGGCTCCCCTATGTGCTGCCGTTCAATTTCGGGTATGAGGAAGGGGTAATCTACCTCCATTCCGCCGGAACCGGTAAAAAAATCGACATACTCAGGAAAAAACCCGATGTATGCATTGCCTTCAGCACCGATCACCAGCTCAGGTTCGTGAACGAAGGGGTGGCCTGCAGCTACGGGATGAAATTCAGAAGCGTACTGGCCTATGGCAAAGTGGTTTTTATGGAGGATCCGGAGGAGAAAAAACGGATACTGAACCTCATCATGCAGCACTACACCGGCAGGGATGACTTCGCCTACAATATGCCGGCGGTGATGGACGTGGCGGTGTATAAGATTGTGGTTTCGGAGTTTACGGGCAAGGAATCAGGCTTTTAGCCGTAACAATCTGTACCCCAGCCAGCCGCAGATAAAGCCCAGAAGGGCTCCCACCACCACATCGCCGGGGTAATGTACCCCCAGATATATACGGCTGTAACCCACCATGGCTGCCCAGAAGAACAGGAGCCAAGGGATCCAGCGATGGTATTTTCGCAGGGTTAGGGAGATGAAGGTCGCAAACCCAAAGGTATTGGCGGCATGCGAAGAGACAAACCCGTACATCCCTCCACATTTTCCTGATACCAGCCTGATCATCCCTTCCAGTTCCGGTTCCCAGCATGGGCGTAGCCTGTGAAACACATTTTTAAAAAGGTGCACCGAAGCCTGATCGGTGGCAATGGCCACAAGGGCTGCCACCAGCACGTATTTCCAGGCTTTCCGTTTGAATTTTACAATCAGCAGGATGAGCATTAACAGGTATAGCGGTATCCAGGCTGGTTTTGACGACATCACCCCCATCAGGCGGTCGGTAAAAGGGGTGTGAGCGCCATTGATCAGCAGCAGCAGCCAGGTATCGATACGGTTAAGCCATTCGGTTATTTCCATGCTTCATCGGTAAGGGCCTGCCACAGCAGGTCTTTCAGCTCGGTAAGGCCCGAATGGGTAAGGGATGAGATAAACAGCGAGGGGACCTCGGGCAGCTCTTTCCTGAGGGCAGCCTTCAGTTCACCATCGAGCATATCGCTCTTGGTGATGGCAAGAACCCGGCGTTTATCGAGCAGCTCAGGGTTGTATTCGCGCAGCTCATTGAGCAGCACCCCGTATTCTGCACGGATATCTTTGGTATCGGCAGGGATCATAAACAGCAGCACCGCATTGCGCTCGATATGCCGCAAAAACCTTATTCCCAGCCCTTTGCCCTCGTGTGCCCCTTCGATGATGCCGGGGATATCGGCCACCACAAACGACCGGTCGTCGCGGTAAGTGACCATGCCGAGGTTCGGCCGCAGGGTAGTGAAGGGGTAGTCAGCGATGGCGGGTTTGGCGGCAGAGATAACGCTGAGAAGTGTTGACTTGCCGGCATTGGGAAATCCCACCAGCCCCACATCGGCCAGCACCTTCAACTCCAGGATTTTCCAGGCTTCGAGACCCGGCTCTCCCGGCTGGGCATAGCGGGGTGTTTGATTGGTGGGACTCTTAAAATGGTCGTTGCCCTGGCCTCCGCGCCCCCCTTGGAGCAGGATCACCTCTTCACCATGCTGGGTGATTTCGCAATCGAACACCCCGGTTTCGGCATCGCGGGCAATGGTACCCAGGGGCACTTCGATGATGGCATCCTTGCCGTCGGCTCCGGTACTCAGGCTTTTGCCCCCGGGGCTGCCCACACCGGCAATGATGTGTTTGGTATATCGCAGGTGCAGCAGGGTCCACAGGTTGCGGTTGCCCCGCAGAATCACGTGCCCTCCCCTGCCCCCGTCGCCCCCGTCGGGGCCTCCGCGGGGGTTCATCTTGCTGCGGAAAAGGTGTGCCGATCCGGCGCCCCCTTTCCCGCTGCGGCAGTTTATCTTGATGTAATCTACAAAATTGCTGCTTCCGTTGCTCATACCACAGATCTCCTCTTGGATGCCTGCATGTGTGATTTTATCTCTTCCCTGATCAATTCGTATACCTCAGGAACCGAAGCCATGCCCGAGACTTCCACCAACCGACCGCTGCTATGGTAATAATCCTTCAGAGGAAGGGTCTCCTGTTCGTAGGTCACAAAACGCTGCCTGATCACCTCTTCCACATCATCAGAACGCCCTGAATCGACCGACCGGCCGATGATTCTCCGGTACAACTCCTCCTGCTCCACCTCAAGGCTGATAACCATCGAAACCGGAATCCCCTTCTTTTCCAGCATGTTATCCAACGCTTCAGCCTGGTTCACCGTCCGCGGGAACCCATCGAAAATGAGGCCCGGCTTGCGCTGGTGCTTCAGGGCTTCACTGAAAAGCTCCCTCAGTACAATGTCATCCGGTACCAGATTACCCCGGTCGATAAATTTTTTGATCAGCTGGCCTGTGGCGGTGTTGTGCTGAATCAGATCACGGAGAATGTTCCCCGTGGAGAGGTGCACAAACCGGAACTCCTTTACAATATTCAGTGACTGAGTGCCTTTGCCAGCACCCGGCGGTCCAAACAGTATGATATTGAACATCCCCTTTCCTGTTGATGGTGAGGTGCAAATGTAGTGATTTGTTCGTTGTTTATTGTTTGTTGTTAGAGCAGAGGAAGAAATAGAACGCGGATACTTCGGCTGCGCTCAGTACAAGTGACGCGGATTTTTTATGATCTTATATGATTTAAAAGCCATCGTGGAACCTCCTCAGTGTTTCTAAGTGATCTCAGTGCCTCCGTGGTAATGAAAAACCCTGAATATCAATAAAATAATAAAATGAAAACCACCCGTTGAATCCCGAACGGCTACTAAAATAATAAACTCAGAAAAAATCTCCCGACGCAATCGGAGTTAAACCAAACCCCTGATTCCTAAATTCTAACTCCTAACTTCTAACTCCAAACTATCGTATTCCCTTGAACGCCTCTTCAATCTGTCGGCTGAGCCTGTCGTTGATTTCTTCAATAGGGCCGATGCCTTCGATAGGGATGAATTTTTTCTGGGAGATATAGTAGCTGTCGACCTTTTTAATCTGTGTTTCGTACTCCAGCAGTCTTTTGAGGATGATTTCGGCATTGGCATCGCAGGAGGTGGCAGCGCTGGTTTTTCCCCGTTGCAGCAGCCGGTTGATGCTTTCGAGGGTAGGTACCTGCAGGTTGATCATACAGGCCAGGGAGGAATCCATTTTCTTGAGCATGCCGTCGAGGATATAGGCCTGCACAATATTGATGGGGAAACCGTCGAACAGGAAGCCACGGGCATGCTGGTGGTGCATCATCTGTTTCTCTATCAGGCGGATGACGATCTCATCCGGGACCATTTCGCCCCGTTCCATATAGGGTTTGGCCTGCAACCCAAGCTCATTCCCTTCGGCCAGGGCCTTACGCAGCACGTCACCGGTGGCGATATGCACCAGGTTGAATTTTTCGGCCAGCATGGCAGACTGGGTACCTTTCCCTGCCCCAGGAGGACCGGCCAGTACTACGTTGAGCCAGGTGTTTTTCAGGGACGAGACGATGGCTTCATCAAGCCGGTGTTCAATCTCCTCAATCGCCCCGATACCCCTGATCGGCGTATAAATTCCCAGATCACGGTAGTAGCCGGCCACAGGTTCGGTTTTGTCGTAGTACTCCCTGAGCCTGAGCTGAATCACTTCCGGGGTATCATCCGATCTCCCGGAGGTTTTTCCGCGCTCCACCAGCCTGCGCACCAGTTCCTCCTCGGGCACTTCGAGACTGAGCACCGAGTTGAGGCTCGTGTTCATCTTCAGCAAAAGCCCTTCGAGGATATAGGCCTGCACCACGGTACGCGGGAATCCGTCGAACAGAAAACCCTTGGTGTCGGGGTTGGTGCTGATCTTTTTCTCGATCATCTGCACGATGATTTCATCCGACACCAGTTGCCCCCGGTCGATGACCGACCGTGCCAGCAGCCCCAGCTCGCTCCCTTCGGCGATCTCGGTGCGGAGCATATCTCCTGTGGCAATGTAGGTAAGGTTGTACTTTTCGAGGAGCATCTTCGACTGGGTTCCTTTCCCGGCGCCGGGAGGTCCGAAGAGGGCGATATTCATCATAGGATCAATTGTTTAGGTTGTTACCGTATAGAGATCGGGGTAGTTTCTTCCAAGTCCGTCGTAATCGAGGCCGTAGCCCACCAGAAATTTATCGGGCACCACAAATCCGGTATAGTCAATCGCAAAACTTCCCCTGAAAGCCTCCTCCTTGAAGAGCAGCGTAGCAATCCTGATCTCTTCAGGTCCGTACTGTTCAAGCTCTTTCAGAAGGTGTTCCATGGTGATTCCGGTATCGATGATATCTTCCACCACAAGAACACTTCGGCCGGCAATCTTTTCATTCAGCCCTATGAGTTGTTTTACGGAGCCCGTAGTTCCGGTACCCTGGTAGGAAGCGAGCTTCACGAAGGTGATCTCCACCGGAAAATCAAGCGTTTTCATCAGGTCGGCAGCAAACATGAAGGAGCCGTTCAGTACACTCAGCAGCAAAGGTACTTTCCCCTCCAGGTCCTTTCTGATCTCAGCTCCCATTTCCTGGATGCGCTGCTGGATCGTGGCCGCCGGCAGGTATGGCACAAAGGTGCGTTGGTGGATGGTGATGGTTTCCATTGTGGTTCCGGTGATGATGAAGGGCAAATGTAGTGATTTGTTCGTTGTTCGTTGTTCGTCGTTTGTTGTTAGTTGTTCGTTGTTTGTTTTTCGTTGTTTGTTTTTCGTTGTTTGTTTTTTGTTGTTTGTTTTTTGTTGTTTGTGTTGTGATTAAGATAAAAAGCAGAGCCTTGAAAATATATTGGCATTTCACTTCATTCAGAAATAATTATATAAAATCATCCGCCAGCCGGCGAATCAGCGTCAACCGCGTTCTATTTCAATAGCCACAAATTCACGAATGAGGGTATACCTGTATCATTAATTCGTGTATTCATGAATGTGATATGAATTTCAATATTTTTTTCACTTTTATGTCGTAGATGGTTAATTTTGTATTATCTTTATCCTCTCAATTGCATACACGATTTTAATGTAAAGAGATCACAGGAATCATTCCTGATCATTTGCTGGTTGAAACTCATCCCCAAGATTGAAAATGATGCTTTAATTTCAGATACTTTTCAATACATATTTAATGTATTTCTACGGATCTATTTCTGCTGTAAAGAGAGTAGAGGTTAAGATTAAATTTGAGGACATCCCTGTAATCCGACAGGCTTTAAGGCTGAATTGGGTTCAATGCCTTTATCCGATTTCCATTTTTTGGCTGGGGTAGAATGACTGGGAACATCGCTGCCAGAGGTTGCAATTGCATACCTCTGGCAAATTCAGAATCAAACACCAGATCATTGGCTTTCTTAATTAACACACGAATTAATGCTATTTATATGAAATTCAAATATTTGTTTATACTGATAATGGTCATTGCCGGGTTTTCCGGTGCAGTGGCACAACCCAATTACCGGCAGGCGGCGCTTGACACCTCAGCCAATTTCTATCAGATTGTAGCCGACTTCGAAGCCTGGATCGATTCTGTCCAGCTTCCTGATTCGGTAAAAACGCTCGAAATCAAAAAGTTTGGAAGGTGGGCATCCTACTGGCAAACCAGAGTGCAATACTCCGATCCACAGCTAAATGGCTCCTTTGCTCCCTATCAGCAGGCACTTGGTGCCTATTGGGTTAACCCTTCATGCACCGGAACGGATGATGCCCAATGGGAAAATGCCGGGCCGTACCCGGAAGATCTTCACAACATGGGATTCATCCAATCTGTTTGGTTCGACCATTCCAACCCTGATTTCATTCTGATTGGCAGTGGAAGAAGAGCAGGCATCATGAAATCCACAGACCGTGGACAAACCTGGCAGGATGTACTGTCACAGGAAAGGATTCCGGCCCTGGGCATCCCATTTATCTCAGCCAGCCCAATATTAGAGCAAAATGGCAAACGCACCTTTTATGCAGCCACCGGCAGCAGCGAGGTGGGCTATAGCATTGGTATTATTAAATCATCAGACGATGGTGAAACTTGGGATATCCTGCCGGATTTCCCTTTGTTTGCTGACCAAAAGTACAATTACGTGGTCAGAAAAGTGCTTGCAGCTCCGGTTCGCACCAACAATACCAATCCGGATATTCTATATGCCATTGCCATGAATACCTTCTATAAATCAGTGGATGGAGGTATAACATGGACCACCAACATACCACCGTTCAACAATGATGATTTTGAAGGTACGCTCGACGATATGGAAGTGGATCCAAACAACAATGATGTGATTGCCATTTCAGGACTACCGGCCGGTGGAGGCGTTCCGAAGATCTGGCTTTCTACTGATGGGGGAGATATTTTCACAGAGATACTCACCACTTCGGGATACACCTACCTCAATGATGTTTTAAACCTTCAGATTGACTTCCCTTCTTCAGACCGATTATATGTGCTCACCCGTGAGGCAAACCAGGGTGGCATTCTTTTCTATGACTTCTCGCTCCCAACCCCGGCCTGGAATACTTCGAATACAAATAATTACATGGTTGTTGCCGGAAAGACCAACCAATTCAACCGCGCTTTCAAAGTTACATCTGATCATTCCTATTACTACATTGGCACAGACTGCTTCTCGATCAGCACAGCAAATGCTCATGGTTACTGTATTTTTCCCTATGAAATAACTGCCAATTACCATCCGGATGCGAGGTGTGTGGATGCAGTTGGCGATATGATCATGGTAGGAACTGACGGTGGATTGCTGTATACAGCTGACATGGGAGCTACCTGGAGCTCCATCAATGGTAATGGAAAAACCGGATTAACGAATAACGAAGTGAGTGGTTTTGATATCACTGGAGGGTTTGAAAACAATATCGTAGTTGGGCTCATCGACAACAGTTTCAAGTTTTTTGATAAAAAATGGCTTAATGGAACACCATTGACTGTTGATATTATTTGGCCTAGCTATCCCCAGAACAACAACCCACAAACTGACCCTATGGGAGTCGGTGATGGGTGGAAATGCAAATTTTACCCTTCTGACAAATCAAAATTTTTAATACATTCAGTTGGACTTTTTAAAGTAGATAGGACCAATTTGGGTTTTCGTGGAACTCATTATAATGTCCAACTTCCAATTACATACGGAGCTACAGACGCCCCTTTGCTGCCAATTGAAATCACCGGTAATCCCCCAAAGGTTTTCGTGGGTGCGCGAGATGGAATTGCTGATCCCACTTATTCAGCAATCTCAATATCCAATGATCTTGTATCCTGGTCAAATTCCCTGCTTTCCGGACAGGCAATGGTATCCTGTATCACAACAGCACCAACCAATATCAATATCATGTACGCAAATACGCTGGGATTAACTTATAGCAGCACCTGCGAAAAAGGGGTTTACCGGTCAATTGATGGCGGTGACACATGGACAGATATTACCGGGGGATCCTTTACAACCGGTGTAAGAAACGGTCATTATCCAGTGGTAGATATTGCTGTTGACTACAACAATCCAAACAAAGTATGGGTGTGTTTGGGTGGTGTGTCTTTTAACAACACCCCTCCCTACCCGCCTTTTCTTGAAAACCGGGTTTTCAGGACTGATGATGCATCGGCCAATCCCGTAATCTGGGTAGATATGACTGGCGGGCCTAATGGTATACTACCTCCCCTTCCTACCACCGCAATTGTAAACCAGCCGGGAACCAGCCGGGTTTTTCTGGCAACCGATGGCGGTATCTTTTGTCGTTCCGACAATGATCCAGACTGGATTTGCTTTTCCAATAATTTCCCGGTAACCCATATTACCGACCTCAAAATAAACCGTGAAACCAACGAGCTCTTTGCCTCAACTTATGGTTATGGTGTATGGAAAGCAGCTCTGCCCTGTGAAAGTGCACAACAAAGCTACATCATAGATCAGGGAACAGGTGATGTGACCTGGTCAAATACCACCTTTTCGGCAGGAGATATCGTTGTTAAGAGCGGGTATAAACTCACTATTAATGAGAATGCCCAGATTTTTATGGATCCGAATACCAGCATTTTGGTAGAGAGCGGGGCAGAACTGATCGTGAACAATGCAACCTTAACCACCTGCTCTCTTATGTGGCAGGGGATCAAGGTTATGGGCAACTTTTCAATGCCACAAAATACCACCAACCAGGGAAAAGTTACCTTGCTTAATGGGGCAACCATTGGCAATGCCAGGGTGGGTATTGAAACCGGAAATAAAAGAGGTGCCGGTGGTATCATTCAGGCAGAAAATACGTACTTTTACAATTGCGAATATGGTATTAAGATGTACCCATACAAAAACTTTAATCCCGTTGATCCTTCGGTATTGAGACCAAATCTAAGTAGTTTTATTCAATGTACATTTGCGACTACAGGTCTCTTGACCTTACCCGGGGTGATTCCACAAGCTGGTATCTGGCTCAATGGAATCCATCACCTCCTGATAGAAGGGTGTACCTTTAAAAACAACTCCTCAATCAATATTGCTAATCCAGTCCATCTCGGGTATGGTATTCAGGCATTTGCTTCCACTTTTCTGGTAATGCCGCACTGTACATCTACCTCGGTGCCATGCACCGAGTATAAGCGGAGCAGTTTCAGCAACCTTTTCTGCGGAATCCATGCAGGCGATGCTCTCACAAATGCAAGTTTTTTTGTGAACAGCGCTGATTTTAATGGCAATGTACGTGGCATTGAAGTGGTAGGGATGAATGGCTTCACTGTCACTTCCAATGAGTTCATTATCCCCTCTTTCCCTGATAACAGCCCGATTTATCCGGTAGGCCTTCAACTGGATGGCTGTAAATCGGGATTTCGTATCGAAGATAATGAATTCACGGCAGAATGGCAAGCAGAAGAAACCATGATTTGGGAAAATGCGGGTTTGGTAGTTGACAACTCAGGCCCCCTGAACAATTTTGTGTACAACAACCGCTTCAGCAATACCAGTGTGGCGACCATTGCTCAGGGCCAAAACAAACAATATTTTAATTTTGAATATGGCCTTCAATACTGTTGCAACCAATTCGACCACCACCTCAACGCTTTGGCCATAACCAACGTGGCAATGGGAGAGGGAATTGCTGCAAACCAGGGTTTTTACATCAATGTGCCTGGCACACCAACCACCCAACTGTCCAATAACTTTTTTCAGGATGTGCATAGTGGTCCCACCTCCGAAATACACAATGATGGTACATGGTTAAATTATTATTACCATTTTGATCAGCCCTATCCCCCTACCGAAGGAACCACAACCAACCCCAAACCTCATGTGAGCTCAGGCAGTGTATTTCTGCATGCGGTTATTAATAACTGGAATACAAACAACTGCCCGTCCAACTTGGGTGGTACATCTGTAAGCAGCCTGAAGCTTGCTAATACCTCGTTCAAGAACAAAGCAAATGCCTGCAGGGAGGTAATTGAGCAACTGGTCGACGGAGGAGATACTGAGAATATGCTCTGGACCATCGAGGACAGCGAACCGGGAGATGCCTATGACCTGATGCTGGCGCTTCTTGAGGAATCGCCTTACCTCTCCGAACTGGTATTGGTAAGTGTGGTGCAAAATGAAGAGGTGCTTACGCCGGCCATGGTAACCCAGATCCTTACCGCCAATCCGCAGGCTTCACACTCACAGGAAGTATGGGAAGCTCTTTATGACAGAACCCTACCCCTGCCCCAATATATGCTGGATGCGATTGAATATAACATCAATGTTTCATCGCCCAAAGAGGTGCTTGAAAATGAACTGGCTTACTATCTTGCAGAGCAGCAAAAAACCTTTGCTGACCTCAGCCGGTACTTCCTGAACAATACCGACGAACAGATTGAGGATGAGCTACTGGATATCTATGCCAACGACTCCAGCCTTCAGGGCGAGATTTTATTGGTTACAGAGTGTCTGAAAAGGGGAATGATGGAAGAATCCCTGGACAGGCTGGACAGTATACCGATTCGGATATCCCTTGACAGTATCGAACAAGCGATATACAACCAGCAAAAAGCGATCATTGAACTTCATCTGGCATTGCTGGCAGATAGCAGTTACCTGGACAGCATCTCCCCGGAGTCTGTAGAATGGCTTAGGGGGATTGCTGCAAATTCAGGTAACCATACAGCTATGGCTGCCCAGGCTTTACTGGGAATCGTTGACACCTTACCCTACCACGGTCCGGTGTACTTCCCAACAACTCAGCCTGCAAGACTTGCAAAAAAGCCAGCACATGATCCAAAAATCAATTATCTGAAGCTTTTCCCCAATCCTTCCAGGGAGTATTTTATGATTGAATACGCTTTGGACAACCCGAATCTGCCAGAAGCGTTGATAGAAATCAGAACCATTGATGGCCGTCTGGTGAAAACCATCGAAGTGAAAGACCCTCAGAATCAGATCATCATCAATACCCATCCTTTTGCCCGCGGAATGTACCTGTGTTTGCTCAAGCAGGGAACCAACACGCTGGCTGTACAGAAAATTGTGATTGAAAAGTAGTTCATCCACCCGAGGACGCCCTGTGTGGGGCGTCCTCTTTTAATTCTAAACTCAATGAAAAGAATATTGAGATTTCTTTCACTGGCTCTCATTTTCTCCGGCTCCCTGTTCTCCCAAACTGTGTATTTCAACAAACAATATAATCCACTGAATACCTGGGGTGCAGGTTTAAGTATTCAACAGGATTCAACTGGATATAATGTTATAATGATAGGTGGCGATAGTATGGCAGTGAACAGGAATGTTGTTTCATTTCTGAAAGTTGACCCATTGGGTTCAATTCAAATTCAAAGTACAATCCAAAATGACAGTATAGCCTACTTTTGTGGCGATTTTGGTTCATTATCAATAGCAAACGATGGATATATACTTGGAGGTTCTCAAAACCCAGTCGGTCCTATTCAAGGAATGGGCATTCTTGTTCGTTACAATTTGTACGGAGATACCCTTTGGTTAAAAACATTTTATGACACCACTTATTCAGAGTATCTGATTTTTTCTCAAGCAAAACAAACTGCAGACGGTGGTTTTGTTGCCATTGGTGAAACCAGGGGCAATGGAACTTATGCCACGCAGTTTATTCTGATAAAAACCGATTCGAATGGCAATGAAATGTGGCGCAAAACCTATGGAATGAATAACAAAATGAACCGGGGAACCAACATCCTCATCTTGCCCGACGGTGGGTTTCTGTTGGGAGGTAATACCTACAGCGCAACCCTTCAGGATTCAAAAAATGGAATGGTGATCAAAACCGACAGCCTTGGGAATGAAATCTGGCGAAAACTGGTGGGTGGTTTCTTTAACGACGGCGAAGCAAGATTGGGGATTGCGAAGGATGGCAACTATATTATCGGACAAGATTACGCAGAATGGAATCATCAAGGTATTCCTATTGGAAGGTTAAATATCGTCAAAACCGATACTTCAGGCTCAACTATATGGCAAAAGAAGTATGGGATACCTAAAATTCTTTATACTTGTAGTAGTGTAAAAGTATTAGAAGATGGCAATATTGTGGCGATAGGGAATTCGGGAAATACAGATACCGGATCCACAAAGAGGCCAGGTTGGATCATGAAAATCAGCAATGATGGCGACAGTTTATGGTTTCGTGAAATTGAAAAATACCATCCCTGGGGTTATGAGCATAATCCGTATGATTTTGGGCAAACTCCGGATGGCGGTTTTGTGGTTTGCGGAAAGGTTATGGATGTTTATAATGGAACCTTTGATGATATGTGGCTCGTAAAACTTGACAGCCTGGGGTGTGACACTCCTGGTTGTCAGTATAATAGCATTGATGATAAAGTATTGAGCATGGTGAGATTGAAGCTTTTTCCTAATCCCTCCAAAGAGTATTTTATAATCGAATACACTATGGATAAGCCGAACCTGCCAGGAGCACTGATAGAAATCAGAACCATTGATGGCCGTTTGGTAAAAACCATCGAAGTGAAAGGCCCTCAGAATCAGATCATCATCAATACCAACCCATTTGCCCGTGGGATGTACCTGTGCTTGCTCAAACAGGGAACCAACACGCTGGCTGTACAGAAAATTGTGATTGAAAAGTAGTTCATCCACCCGAGGACGCCCAGTGCAGGGCGTCCTCTCTTCAACTAAAACTAAATGAAAAGAATATTTATATTTCTATCACTGGCTCTTATTTTCCCCGATTCTGTATTTACCCAATCTGTGTATTTTAACAAACAATATAACCCACTGAATACATGGTGTGCAGGTCGAAGTATATTAAAGGATTCAACTGGATATGTGGCAATAATGCTTGGGGGAGATAGTGCAGCGTTAAATAGAAATGTTGTTTCATTTGTAAAAGTTGACCTATTTGGATCAATACAGATTCATAGTACAATCCAAAACGATAGTTTTGTCTACTTTTGTGGTGATAACGGTTCATTATCAATAACTAACAATGGGTACATCTTAGGTGGATCCTATAACCCAACTGGTCCTATTCAAGGTAATGGAATTCTTGTTCGCTATAATTTAGACGGTGATACCTTATGGATGAAAACCTTTTACGATACTACGTATTCGGAGTATCTGATATTTACGCAAGCTAAACAAACTATCGATGGAGGGTTCATTGCCATTGGTGAAACCAGAGGCATTGGAACCTATGCCACCCAGTTTATTCTGATCAAAACCGATTCTATGGGCAATGAATTGTGGCGTAAGACCTATGGGGCAAATAACAAAATGAACCGTGGAACCAATATCCTTACTTTGCCCGATGGTGGGTTTCTCTTGGGTGGTGACACTTACAGCGCAACCCTGCAGGATTCCAGAAACGGTATGGTAATAAAAACCGATAGCCTTGGGAATGAAATTTGGCTAAAACAGGTTGGCTGGCTCTATAATGATGGTTATGCAAGATTGGCGCTGGCTAAAGATGGAAATTATATTATCGCGTTAAACTTAACTGAATGGACTTATCAGGGAATTCCAGTTGGAAGATTATCTATTGCAAAAACAGATACTTCCGGGTCAATTATCTGGAATAAGCAATATGGAATCCCAAAACTTCTTTTTAACTGCAGTACAGTAAAAGAACTGGACGATGGAAGTCTGATTGCAATTGGTTTTTCAGCAAATACTGACACAGGTAATACCACGATGCCCGGTTGGATCATGAAAATAACAAGTGATGGTGACAGTGTATGGTTTCGTGAAATACGAAAATACCCAAATTGGGGATATGACCATTATCCTTATGATTTTACTCACACTCAGGATGGTGGTTTTGTAGTATGTGGAAATATAAGGGATGTATATAATGGATCATTCGATGATTTATGGATTGTGAAACTCGACAGCCTGGGATGCGATACCCCCGGGTGCCAGTTCAATAGTATTGAGGGGACAGGGGACAGGGGACAGGGATTAGAGGTCTATCCAAATCCCTTTGGAGAGGAAATAAGCATTCTGCTGCCAGATGGGTTTTGGGGTGGAAAGTTGGTGCTGTACGACGTGCAGGGGAGAAAGGCAATGGAAACCACTGTACCGGAAAGCCATGGAAAGCAAACCTATACAGTGCAAACCCCGTATCTGAAGCCGGGTGTGTATCTGGTGGAGCTGGAGGGAGAAGATGGAAGGGTGTGGAGGAGGAAAGCGATGAAAAAAGGTTGAGCGCTTCGCTGTTGAGGTAGTTGAGCGCTTCGCTGTTGAGATTTCCGCTCAAATGAAAAATCTCAACATCCTCAACATCCTCAACATCCTCAACTTTTTTCTTCCATGTCTTATATGGTTAAAAATCTGAATTTATATTTGCACCACAAACCCTAAAACCACATTATGCAACCGCTTGTAAGCATCATTATGGGCAGCACCTCCGACTACGATGTGATGTCGAAGGCAGCCCAGATTCTCGATGAATTTGAGATCCCGTTTGAGATCAATGCCCTCTCTGCCCACCGTACCCCCGAGAAGGTGGAGGAGTTTGCCCACAGTGCTAAAGGGCGCGGCATAAAGGTAATCATTGCCGGAGCCGGTATGGCAGCCCACCTGCCCGGTGTGGTGGCCGCCCTGACACCGGTACCTGTAATTGGCGTGCCCATCAAGGCATCCCTCGATGGTATGGATGCCCTGCTGGCCATCGTGCAGATGCCCCCCGGAATCCCGGTGGCCACGGTAGCCATCAACGGTGCCATGAACGCCGGGCTGCTGGCCGTCCAGATGATCGCCACCGGCGATGAGGCTTTGTACAGCCATTTTGTCGCCTACAAAGAAGGGCTCAAAAAGAAGATCATCGACGCCAACAAGGAGCTGTCTGAGGTGAAATTCAAATTCAGGGTCTGAGTATTTTTAAATTTCCCCCGCATCTCTTTCATTGTCTGAAAGATGCATTTTAAGGCTGATTTTTCTCAGCCCGGCATCTCCTTTTTCCCGTTTTCAAACGACTATACGGAAAAGAGGGGATCGACATGAGGCGACTGATCTTAGGCTGGCTGTGTGCCTGCGCCATGCAGGCGGTTTTTTCCCAAACCGACAGGGAGTTTCTCAGAAACGGAACGGCGGGGTATCCGCTGTTACAGGATTACCGGATGTTTCAACCTGGTGCAACAGCCCTATGGGGTGAAAAGGGAACGTTGCACTGGAGCGCCGGTGCCTGCAGCCGGTATGGCATTGCTGGCATCACTACCTTCGAAGGGAACCTGCAGTACTTTGAAAGTGGCTGGATATTCGGCATTTCCGGAAGGCATTCAGCACTGTACGACATTGGTTACCATCGCAATCTGGCAGGATTGACCGGGGCGGTGCGGCTGTCGGAAAACCTCTCTGCAGGGATACTGCTGCTGGGCCACCTGAACCGCTCCCGGGAACTGAACGAACGGTCGGTTTCGATAGGAGGCATTGCGGGCATGGAATATTCAGCACCAGGCAGATACTTCTTCGGCATCCAGAGCGGATTTCTCCGGACCCTTGATTACGATGAGCACATTTTCCTGCTCAGGGGCGGTGTCGGTATCTCCGTCACCCGCCACCTGTTTTTTGCCCTTGAGGCAGAATCAGTTTCAGGCACGCCCCTCTCGGTGAGGATATCCATGGCAGCGAATCTCCCCTCCCATCTGAGGCTGTGTGTGGGTGTGGGTACCGGAAAGGAGCTTATGCATACCGGCATCGGGTACAAAGCCGGTACTGTATGGACCAGTGCGTCAACTGCCCTGCACGAGGCCGGATTCAGGAGTTTTTCACTGTGTGCCACCGGTAACCACAAAATGCCATGAGACGGTTCGTATCGCTTTTCAGGTCCATATTGCCGATATGTTTTTTACTCTTTTCTTCCATAATGCAACGGCTTGATGCCCAGACGCCTGAAGAGGTTCTACCCCTCGAGCAGGAAGAAGAGGTGAGCTCTGAGGAGGAGGCTGAGCGGAGATCAGAAGCGCTCATGGCCAATTATGTTACGGTATCCATCAACCAGGCGGGGAGAGAGGAGCTGATGCTGATTCCGGGGATGGAACCCTGGTTCGCCGATTCCATTGTGGCTTTCCGGGATTCTTTCGGATATTTTGTATCGGTATTTGAGCTTTTGTCGGTGCCGGGAGCCACCCGCAGCATGGTGGCAGCCCTGGCGCCGCTGCTTACATTTGAGGCCCCTCCCAACAGGCGGCTCACGCAGGAAATTTCCGGGCGGTGGGCACTGAAAAAATCGTCACCCGCTGCCACCACCGATAATTCTGTCGGACAGCCCTGGAAGCTGGCATTGCGTTACAGGGCCTCTTACGGAAACTGGACCGCCGGTTTTAAGGCGGAAAAAGACGCCGGGGAGCCGTTCGGCGGAAATTTGCGACCTGAAGGGTTCGACTTTTATTCAGGATATGCAGCCTTCCGGGGAACCGGATGGGTGCGGCAGGTGGTGCTGGGCGACTATCGCA
This sequence comes from Bacteroidota bacterium, assembly GCA_022709695.1. Taxonomy (GTDB): domain Bacteria; phylum Bacteroidota; class Bacteroidia; order Bacteroidales; family SKPS01; genus SKPS01. The sequence continues at coordinate 141,656 of JAKLII010000005.1, read as the reverse complement.
TCCGGATGGGGAACGGCCTTTTGTGCAACCAGTCGTTCAGTGCCGGAAACGACCTGTCCCTCTCCTATCATCCGCATGATCACAGGATCATTAAACCCCATACCTCCTGGGATGAATACCTTTTCTTCCGGGGCGTGGCAGCGGAAATACGCCGCAAGCCACTGATGCTGAGCGTGTTCGCATCGTATCGCAGTTTGGATGCAAACATTACCCAATACGACAGCATCCGCCTTGAACCACTGGCAGTGAGCTCGATACAAAGTACGGGGCTTCACAGCACGCCCGGAGAAATCACCGACCGGCATGCCCTGCAACAGGCCGCCCTGGGCGGAAGAATCAGGTTTGTCCATAAATCACTGGTAATAAGTGCAAATGCCCTGTATCTCAGGTTTGACGCCCCGGTGGAACCGGCAGAAAATTTTGCCAACCGGTATTCTTTCAGGGGAAACCGGCAGCAGGGGATCTCCCTCGATATAGGTTGGTACAACCGTTGGCTGGGGGTTTCCGCTGAGGCTTCGTGCGATGGCAGGAAGCACGCATGGCTGGGCATTGCTGTTGTGAAAGCGGGAGATAAGACCACCCTTTGGATCAGCAGCAGGCTGTACGAACCGGGTTACCATGCCCTGTATGCCTCAGCGCCCGGTCGCGGAACCAATGTTACCGGAGAAAAAGGGACAGGGTTCACTGTACTGTACACCCCCAGATATGGTGCCTCCCTGAAGCTGAGATCCGATTTTTATCAGCTTTTATCTACTACAGATGCACCCGGAAAAGGAAAAACCGGGCAGCAGTTCAGCTTACAATACGCGTCCGATGACATTCAACTGAGCTGGCTATTGCGTATCACCTGTGAAAGCTATCTTGAAAGCGGCCTGACCCTGCCGCCGGTGGATGATTCCAACGGAAAGGTATTACCAGTGGAATCGTTTGGGATAACCGGAAAAATGGCGGTTCAGGTAACGGATCTTCTCCGCTTTGGCTGCAGGATCGATTACAAGCGAAGGCCCTCCCTGCAGCACCTGGATGGCCGCATGATTGCAGCCGATCTCATCTGGCAGGACCGGGGCGGCAAGTACCGGATCATCCTCAGGCAAATGGTATGGAAAGTCGACCACTACGACCTGCGGATGTACCTGTCCGAACATGAGGCACCCGGAGCCTATGGTATGGCAATGCCCTACGGAACCGGATCACGTACTTACCTTATGATGCGGTGGAAATACCGCCGTTCATTACAGGTTTGGCTTAAGGGGGGATTTTCTGAAAATCTGAAACCGGGAAGCAGCAAACTGCCATCCAGAACCTTTGATATCAGCTGCCAGATGCAGCTGACGATTTAAACAAGTATTGCACAAAAAATTTATTTGTTTATTTTTGTACGCGCCTGAAAAATGACGTTAATTCAATCATATTCACTAACCAAAAACAACAGTTATGTTTAAAAATCATCCTAAAGGACTTATTGCCGCTGCTTTGGCCAACATGGGAGAACGCTTTGGTTTCTATACCATGATGGCCATTTTAGTATTGTTTCTTCAGGCCAAATTCGGCTTAAATGGTACTCATGCAGGGTTGATCTATTCTATTTTCTACTTCTCAATTTACATCCTTGCATTTGTCGGTGGACTCATCGCCGATCGCACAAGAAACTACAAGGGAACCATTCTCATTGGGCTGATCGTAATGGCATTGGGGTATGTAATGATTGCTATTCCATCACCAACACCCGTACCTAATAAGACATTGTTTCTGATCATCTCTTGCTTTGGACTCTTCACTATTGCTTTTGGGAATGGTTTGTTCAAAGGAAACTTACAGGCACTGGTTGGTCAGATGTACGATAACCCTACATTCAGTAAAATGCGTGATTCAGGGTTTTCTCTTTTCTATATGTTCATCAATGTGGGCGCTTTGTTTGCTCCTTTGATGGCTGTTGGGATGCGTAACGGATGGCTTGCAAAATTCGGATATCAGTATGACCCCAATTTACCAGAGCTTTGCCATGCTCATATCAATCAGACTATCACACCAGAGGCCTCAGCAAGACTAACTGAACTGGCAACCGAAGTTACCGGTGGCCCCGTTGCAAATATTACTGCCTTTGCAAATGACTATGTAAATGTGTTTACTACAGGGTTTCATTATGCCTTTGGTATTTCTATGCTTGCAATGCTGGTTTCGATCATTATATATCTTGCCAATAAAAAGAAATTCCCAAATCCCGCAATTAAATCAAAAAAATCAGCAACAGACAGTTCTGTTATTGAAATGGATGCTAAAGAGATCAAACAAAGGCTTTATGCATTATTTGCCGTCTTTGGTGTTGTGATTTTCTTCTGGTTCTCTTTTCATCAGAACGGCCTTACCCTTACTTACTTTGCAAAAGACTACACAGACCTCAGTGGGATCATCATCAACCTTGGGTTTGTCAAAATTCAGGGGGCTGAGATATTCCAGTCTATCAATCCATTATTCATTGTTCTGCTTACCCCAATAATTATGGGAATATTTGGCTGGCTCAGGTCAAAAAACATTGAGCCTTCAACCCCCAAGAAAATAGCTATCGGTATGCTCATTGCCGCCTTAGCGTACATTGTGATGGCTATTGGATCTTTTACCGTTCCGATGAAATCTGAAGTTGACGCAATGGGGGGCCTTAGCAGCGTTCAACGTGTAACTCCATGGCTCCTGATTGGAACTTACTTCATCCTAACTGTTGCAGAATTATTTATCAGTCCGTTAGGAATTTCCTTCGTTTCAAAGGTGGCTCCTCCTCATCTTCAGGGGATTATGCAAGGGGGATGGCTGGGTGCTACCGCCATCGGGAACCAATTGCTTTTCATCGGTGCAATTCTTTATGGAAACGTTCCGATTTGGATGACCTGGTCTGTATTTGTTGTAGCCTGTCTTCTCTCAATGGGAACGATGTTATTTATGTTAAAATGGCTTGAAAGGGTTGCAAAATAGTCTTCAAAGTAACTTCTTAAAGAGGCTGCTCTATTTTGGGGCAGCCTTTTTTCTTTACCTTTACCCCATGACCTACCCCTGGGGCGACAGCCGGCCATACAATTCCTATAACCGGTATTTCCGGGAGAAATTCGGATCAAGGGTGCAGAAGGTGACCATCGATGCCGGTTTCACCTGCCCCAACCGTGATGGTACCAAAGGAACCGGAGGCTGTCACTTCTGCAACAACGACGGGTTTAACCCATCCTACTGCCGGCCGGAAATGCCGGTGAGCCGGCAAATAGAAGAAGGGATCTCCTTTCACAGATGGCGGTATAAAAGGGCCGTTTCCTATCTGGCCTATTTCCAGGCGTATTCAAATACGTATGGTGACACCGGAAAGCTTGAACGGCTGTACCGGGAAGCCCTTGCCTGCCCCGGGGTGATGGGGCTGGTGATCGGGACACGTCCGGATTGTATCAGCCGGGAGGTACTGGAGCTCCTGAGGGAGCTGTCGGAAAAGGCTTACATCCATGTTGAATTCGGGATTGAATCGGTGTATGATGAAACCCTTGCCCTGGTGAATCGCGGTCACGATTTTGCCACGGCCCGGAGTGCCCTCGAAGCTGCAGCATCCTTTCAACTTAGTACAGGCGCCCATTTCATCTTCGGGCTGCCTGGTGAGACACGGCAAATGATGGTGGACAGCGCATCAGTGATTTCCCGGCTACCCCTTCAAACTGTGAAATTCCACCAGCTGCAGATCCTGAAGGGAACCCGCTTCGAACAGATGTATCAGGACCACCCGGAATCCTTTCAGCTATTTGGTTATGAAGAATATACCGATTTCATCATCCGGTTTCTCGAACGATTGAATCCTGCCTTTGTGGTGGAAAGGTTTGCCGGTGAAGCACCTCCACGCTATCAGGTCACACCGGGTTGGGGAATGGTGCGGAATGAAACGGTGGTAGCCCGCATCGAAAAGGGGCTGCTGGAAAGAAACACCTGGCAGGGGAAATTGTGGAAGCCCTGATACTTCAGTATGCGTTGCCGTTCTGCTGATTTCGGGTATAGCCCTTCATGATTCCCCGCTTGGAATTATTGATGAAGGACAGGATTTCATCCCGTTCGGCTGTGGCTCTCAGCTCAGCTTCAATGATGCGCATGGCCTGGCTTACATTTTTGTTGCGCATATACATAACCCTGTAAATCTCCTGGATTTCAGCAATTTGTTCTGAGGAGAAACCCCTGCGCCGAAGTCCTATGGAGTTCACCCCAACATACGAAAGGGGCTCCCTTGCGGCTTTTACATAGGGAGGCACATCTTTCCGCACAAGGGAACCGCCACTGATCATGGAGTGCTTGCCGATCCTTACAAACTGGTGCACTGCCGACATCCCCCCCACAATGGCGTAATCGTCGATATCGATATGGCCGGCCAGTGATACTGCATTGGCAATGATACAGTTGTCTCCAACCACACAGTCGTGGGCGATATGCACGTACGCCATGATCAGGTTGTTGTTTCCGATCACCGTTTCGTTGCTGGCGCGGGTTCCACGGTTAATGGTCACACACTCCCTGATCACGTTGTTGTCACCAATGCGCACAATGGTATCCTCTCCGGCAAATTTGAGATCCTGGGGCACCGCGCTGATGACAGTTCCCGGAAAAATCTTGCAGTTCTTCCCGATTCGGGCACCCGACATAATGGTTACATTGGATCCGATCCAGGTCCCTTCATCCACCTCCACGTTTTTATGGATGACTGAAAAAGGCTCTATCACAGTATTCTCCGCGATCCTTGCCTGCGGATGCACATACGAAAGGGGTTGGTTCATGGGGTTTACTTCTGTTTAACGATCTGTGCCATCATCGTGGCTTCCATCACCAGTTTATTGCCAACATAAGCTTCTCCCTGCATCTGGCAGATACCCCGCCGGATGGGTTCAAGCAATACATTTTTAAAGATCAGCGTATCGCCGGGAACCACTTTATGCCTCCATTTTACATTGTCCACTTTCAGAAAATAGGTAACGTAGTTCTCCGGATCGGGCACCGTTGACAGCGCCAGGATGCCTCCCACCTGAGCCAGGGCTTCGATCTGAAGCACACCGGGCATTACCGGTTCTGAGGGGAAGTGGCCCACAAAGAACGGTTCGTTCATAGTCACATTCTTCATGCCGATCACATGGGTATCCGACATCTCTATGATTTTATCCACCAGCAGGAAGGGAGGCCTGTGCGGCAGGATATTCATGATCTGCTGGATATTGTACAGGTGTTCGCCATTCAGGTCAACCTGCGGCGGACCGGTTCTGGCTATCCTGTCGTGGTGGTGCTTTTCGATCTGAGCAGCAAAGCGGGTGTTGGCCAGATGGCCGGGGCGCTTGGCAATCACATGGGCTTTAAGGGGAGCGCCAAGAAGGGCGAGGTCACCAATTACATCCAGCAGTTTGTGCCGGGCAGGTTCATTGTTGAATTTCAGCTCCACATTGTCAAGAATCCCCTGCTTCAGCACCTTCACATCGGGTCTGTTGAAGACTTTTGCCAGCTTTTTCAGGGTCTCATCAGGGATGATCTTTTCCACAAAAACAATGGCATTGCTGATATCCCCGCCTTTCACCAAGTTGTTCTCAAGCAGATATTCGAGTTCATGCACAAATACAAATGTTCGGCAAGGTGCAATCTCCTCCCTGAACTTATGGATGTTATAAAGCTCTGCATATTGGGTGCCCAGCACCTCTGTTTCATAATCGATCATCACCGAAAGGTGGAAATGGTCAGATGGGATGGCTATGAATTCGGTTTTACGGTCATCGGAGTTGTAGGTGATTACCTCTCCCAGTTCAATGTATTGCCGGTCGGCTTCAAGCTTTTCGCACCCGGCGCCTGAGAGGAGTTCCACAAATGGCATGGCACTGCCATCCAGAATGGGTGGTTCCGCGCCATCGATGTCAACGATCACGTTGTCGATACCCAGGCCCGCCAATGCTGCCATGGCATGTTCAATGGTCATCACCCTTGCACCGTTCTTTTCAATGGTGGTGCCCCTGGCTGTGTCCACCACATTTGATACTTCAGCTTTAACCGTGGGTTCGCCCGCAAGGTCAACCCTCCGGAACACCACGCCGGTATTCTGTTCTGCAGGCCTGAAGGTCATGGTTACCAGCTCTCCGCTGTGCAATCCTGCACCCCGGATAGAGACTGGCTGTTGAATCGTTGTTTGCTTCATACTATCCTGGAATATCATTCAACTTGTTCATAAGGAATTACCTGACTGATCCTCGATCCTATGTACCCTGCTCTCAAGAGAAGCGAGCCGGGCGGCCAGTTCAGGGAGCTTCCGGATCCATACCAGTATCCTTTTCTGTAGTGAAGCATCCACAGCAGGGGTACCCAGCAAGGCTTTACCCTCCTCGGAGACTGCTGCCGAAACCCCGCTCTGTGCACCGATTTTCACCCCATCCGCAACCCTGATATGCCCTACAAATCCCACCTGGCCGGCAATCAGACAGTTCTTTCCGATTTTTGTGGATCCCGATACACCGGTATGGGCTGCTATCACAGTATTTTCACCTATTTCCACATTGTGTGCAATCTGCACAAAGTTATCGAGCTTCACCCCTGCACCAATGAGGGTGGAGCCCATGGTAGACCTGTCGATGGCAGTGTTGGCACCCACTTCAACCCTGTCGCCCATCACAACGTTTCCGATCTGGGGGACCTTGTCATAAGCATGATCTTCATTCACGGCAAAGCCAAATCCATCAGCACCGATCACCACCCCTGAGTGCAGGATGCATGATTTTCCAATACGGCATCCATGGTATATTTTAACGCCCGGATAGAGGATGGATTCGTCACCGATCCGGCATTGATCGCCCACATAAGTCTGGGGGTAAACCTTCACCCGGTTGCCCAGGACAGAACCTGCACCAATCCAGGCAAACTCGCCCACGTAACAGTCCGGACCCACTACTGCTTCCGGATGGATATAGGCCAACGGGCTGATACCTGTCCGGTTTTCCTGCATCTTCTGATAATATCCCAGCAAACCGGCAAACGCATGATAAGGATCATCCACACGCACCAGAGTGGGATTTACCGGCTTCTCAGGCTTAAAATCCCTGGATACCAGTACAATGGTAGCCTTTGTGTCATAAATCAACGGAAAATATTTCGGATTAGCCAGAAAGGCCAGTGACCCTTCTTCGGCTGTTTCGATTCCTGATACCGTGTTCACTACTGCCTGCGGATTTCCCTCAATTGTTCCGGAAATCAAACCGGCAATCTGTTCTGCACTGAACTTCATAAAAGGTTCTGATTGGAGTGCAAAAGTACAATATTAACCTGAAGTTACCATGGTGATGCCTAACCGTTTAAACATCTGACGTTAAACAGCTTCGGCTATTTCCTTGGGATAACAGCAAAAATATTTCACCCGCATGATGGCTTCTCCCGACAAATTAAGCTGTTCAGCAACCTCTTCCATCTGCCGCAGGGTCCCATCCTTCAGCTGGATAAGGATAGGACCTGAATCCGGTGAATAGGCACTGTTGGAGGTAATATCCGAATGCACAAAACAGGCAGCCTCTTCAGCGCTTACCGGGAGCCATTGCTGCACCCTCCGGATGACCCTTTCATGAAATTCTTCGGAAAAAGGATCATTCTGAATCAGGCACTTAAACAGTGACCGGGACATCAGCATGGATGAGAGGGTGGCAAGCACCCTGTCGGAATGACCAGCCCACACTTTTACGGAAGCAATCACATCGAAATCGTCCAGCGCTGCAAACTGGTCAAGGCGCTCCCTATTCACCATATCAGAGCCGGTTGCCTTACCCTCCAGAAAAAACCTGAGCGACGGGGTTGAGAACAGAGAATCCCCATTGGCAAACAGGAACCTTGCCCGTTTCAATATCTGGATTAAAAGGCTGTCGGCCGCCAGTACCGTTTTATGGTGATACACCTGCCAGTACATCAGGCGCCGGGCAAGGAGGTATTTTTCGATGGAGTAGATCCCCTTCTCTTCCACCACAAGCCGGTCATCCTGTACGTCCAGCATCTTGATGATCCGTTCGGTGCCAATTACCCCTTCCGAAACGCCTGTAAAAAAGCTGTCGCGCTTCAGGTAGTCGAGCCGGTCGGCATCCAGCTGCCCTGAAACCAGCTGATGAAAAAAAGTGCGGTGGTATCTGCCCTCAAAAATTGCAAGTGCCGTTTCCAGGGCGCCGCCGTGCTGCCGGTTCAGCTCCTGCATAAACCTGAGCGATAAGGTTTCGTGGCTGATATCCTTTACGATGGCATACTCAAGTGCATGGGAGAAAGGGCCATGCCCGATATCGTGCAACAGGATTGCCAGTACAGAACCCTCCTCCTCTTCCCGGGAGATTTCAACCCCCTTTATCCGGAGTGCGGCAATGGCCTGCTGCATAAGATGCACTGCCCCAATGGAATGGTGAAACCGGGTATGCAATGCCCCGGGGTAAACCAGATGCGTGAGGCCCAGCTGTTTTATGCGACGAAGCCGCTGGAACCATAATGAATCGATGATTTTCCAGACCAGGTCGCCCTGCAGGGAAATAAAACCATGTACCGGGTCGTTGATGATTTTTCGCTTTTCGGCAAGCACTTTTCTTACTTTTGTTTGTTTAACAAATTACGCAAATCTGATTTCAATGGACAAATTACGGATTTTATGGGCAGATGATGAAATTGACCTGCTGAAACCCCATATCCTGTTTCTCGAATCGAAAGGGTACAAAACAGATACTGTCAATAACGGCAGAGAGGCCGTCGAGATGATTGGTACACAAAATTACGATATTGTTTTTCTCGATGAACATATGCCAGGTCTTACAGGACTGGAGACCCTCATGCAGATCAAAGCAATCAGGCCCCATCTGCCTGTAGTGATGATCACCAAAAGTGAAGAGGAATCCATCATGGAGGATGCCATCGGCTCCAAAATCGCCGATTACCTCATCAAACCTGTGAATCCCAACCAGATTCTGCTTTGTCTCAAGAAAAACCTTGATGAGCGGAAGCTGGTGAGCGAAAAAAGCAGCATGTCGTATCAGCAGGAATTCCGTACCATCGGATCCATGATCGGACCCAGGCTTACCCATCAGGAATGGTACGGAATCTATAAAAAACTGTGCTACTATGAGATAGATCTTGAAAAGAATGAGGATCAGGGGATCCTGGATATTCTTGCCATGCAGAAGACCGAAGCCAATGCCGTGTTCTCGCGCTATATTGAAAACAATTACAAGGACTGGATCCAGGGGAAATCGCTGCAAACCCCTGTTATGTCCCATACACTGCTCAGGAACAAGCTATTCCCGATGCTGCAGGATAAAACCCCGGTGTATCTGATTGTGATCGACAACCTGCGGTATGACCAGTGGAAAGCTCTGGAACCGCTGTTTGCCCAATATTTCAGGATTGAGAACGACGATCTCTATTTCAGCATTCTCCCCACTGCCACCCAATACGCCCGGAATGCCCTCTTTGCCGGACTTATGCCACTGGAAATAGCCAGAAAATATCCGAAATTCTGGGTGGATGAGCTGGATGAAGGGACCAAAAACCAATATGAAGGGGAACTGGTGGGTGAATATATGAAACGGTTCGGGCTGAATATCCGCTACAGCTATAACAAAATCCTGAACCTGCAGGCAGGTCGGAAACTGGCGGATACCATCAACAACCTGAATGACAACCCGCTGAACATCATTGTCTACAATTTTGTCGATATGCTATCGCATGCCCGTACGGAAATGGAAGTGATACGGGAACTGGCTGATGATGAGGCTGCATACCGGTCCCTCACGCAATCCTGGTTCAACCACTCACCCCTGCTTGATATCGTAAAGCATATCGGTGAGAAAGGGGGAAGAATCCTGCTTACCACCGATCACGGCTCCGTGAAATGCCAGAACCCTGTAAAAATCCTGGGAGACAGGAATACCAATACCAACCTTCGGTACAAGTTTGGTAAAAATCTGAATTTTAATTCCTCAGATGTCTTTGAAGTGCGTCACCCCGAAGAGATTTTCCTGCCCCGTGCCAATGTTTCCACCTCCTTTGTTTTCTGCCGCGAGAACGATTACTTTGTGTACCCCAATAACTACAGCCATTTTGCCAATATGTACCGTAACACCTTCCAGCACGGCGGCATTTCGATGGAGGAGATACTGGTACCTGTGATTGAAATGAGATCAAAAACCTGAATTTCGTGAAAACCTACCGGATCGCAGAAAACGACTTTACTGCCCTCAGCCGTCTTGCTTCAGACATCCTTAAAGAGGCTCAGTATCCGGGAGTTATTACCCTTCAGGGGGACCTCGGTACCGGAAAAACCACCTTCGTGAAAGCCTTCTGTGCAGCTGCAGGTGTACATGAAACCGCGAGTTCGCCCACATTTACCATTGTAAATGAGTACTATTCTGACCAGGGAGATATTCTGTATCATATTGATTTATATCGTGTTGAAAAAGAAACAGATGTTGCAACCCTGGGGCTGGAAGAGATATTGTACAGTGGAAGCTGGTGTTTTGTTGAATGGCCTGAAATTATTTCTGCCCTATTGCCGGAAAATTATATATCTTTAAAAATTGAAACGGAAGCCGGTACAAACAGCCGGTTTGTGACCTACCGTGCTGCCACAGAACCATAATCCACTGCATGATGGCTGATGATGCTGCAACCTTTATTCGGCCTAATCCTATTGGCCAGTATCTCACACGTGAACAACTGGCGGAACAGATCCTTTCAAAAAATGTGCTCAGGATCGGCATCCCCAAAGAGGTCGCTTTTGAGGAACGGCGTGTTCCGCTGGTTCCTGAATCGGTTGGGATGCTGGTACACCAGGGCCATCAGGTGGTTATTCAGGAAAATGCAGGGACCCACGCAGGATTTCAGGATATTGAATACGCTGAAAATGGGGCACTGATCTCCCAGGATGTGTCCGAAGTATTCCGGTCTGATGTGGTTTTAAAGGTAAGCCCTCCCACCCCGGAAGAGATTGAGCTACTGGAGAATCGCAGGATATTGATTTCGGCGTTGAATTTTTGTGGCAGGGACAGGGAGTATTTTCAGGCCCTGATACGGAAAAAAACCACCGCACTTACCTACGAAACGATCCGCGACAAAACCGGAAGGTTCCCCGTGATGCAGTCCATCAGTGAAATTGTCGGGAACGGAAGTGTCATCATCGCTGCCGAACTGCTTGCCCACCCGGAGCACGGCAGGGGCATCATCCTGGGAGGGTTTCCCGGCATCACCCCTGCAGAGGTAGTCATCATCGGAGGGGGTGCCGTTGGATCAGCTGCCGCAAGGGCTGCCCTGCACATGGGAGCAGTGGTAAGGGTTTTTGATGACCACATCCACAAGCTCCGGTCCATCTCCAACGATTTGCAGCATGCGGTGTTTACCTCCATCCTGCAGCCTAAGGTTCTGCTCAAAGCCCTGCGCACCGCCGATGTGGTGATTGGTGCGATGCAGGCTGAAGACGGACATATCCCTTTCCTGATACCTGAGGAGATGGTGGAGGAGATGAAACAGGGTGCCGTAATCATTGATGTGAGCATAGATCAGGGGGGTGTATTCGAAACCTCCAGGCAAACTTCCCATCAGGATCCGTTTTTTGTGCATCATGGAATCATCCATTACTGCGTGCCGAATATCGCATCACGATATGCCCGTACCACTTCGTATGCCCTGAGCAACTACTTCACACCCTTGTTGCTCCATCTTGGCGACTTTGTCAATTTCAACCAGTTCCTGCTGCATGAACAGGGGTTACTGGAAGCCATTTACCTGTACCAGGGGATTCTCACCCATCCCGGGGCCAGCAAAAAATTCAACATCACCGGACAGGATATCAACCTGTTGCTGGCAGCCTTATAAAAAAAGCCGGCTGATCTGTCGATCAGCCGGTCTTAAAATCTTTCGGAATCCCTTGATTTACCTGCCGAAAACCGACATGAACACCCTGTTGTCGGTATCTTCCGGAGATACTTTCTTAAACGACGGGGTTACCGGAATGATGGTAACCTCATAGGTATAGGAGGTTTTGGGAGCACCTGTAACGTTGTTGATGGTTACCGTGTACTTTGCATCAGCCATGATGGTGGCCGGATTGATATTCGGCTCCCATACCAGGTGCTGCAGCGGATACGATCCGGGCTGGTGGGCAGGTTTATTGATCACGTTGCAGGTTACAGGCGCACCGTTGGCATCTGTCATGGTTACGGTAGCTCCGGTGAAACCGGCACCGGTAGGGATGGTGAACGACCAGCGGGGATATACAACTGCGTTGGGAACAAACCCTGAGGGGGGATAAGCGATGAATTCACCGGCAGTTCCGGTAGTGTTGTAGTTGTCTTTCCACTGCATGCAGCAGGTGGAGTTGGTTGAACCTACGCCCAGCTTGAAAAGGCCAGGCATCAGAAACCATGCGCGGTGCCCCACCTTGGTGTTGTTGGCACCGGCATCTTCGATGAAACCGGAAACCCCGTAGGTGCTGTGAACACAGAAATCACCACTGGTGGCGGTACCCCAGGCGATATTGGAGGTGCCGGCTGCATCGTATCCTGCCTGTGTCCAGCATGCCCACGACTGCGGCGGGAAGTGACTGAGGCTGTTCTGCGCCTTAAAGCACAATGATGCCTTCTGGCATCCCACATGCTGATCCGGATTTTCAACCACATTGTCTTTCAAACCACAGATCCTGCGAAAATAGTTGAGCCGCTGAATTACCTTGTTGCGGGCATCCTGTGATATGGTGCCTTCGTTGCAACCACTGGTACTTCCGGTCCATGCAGGATCAGCCACCATGGATCCGACATAATTATCGGTGTAATCTTTAATGGCCTTCTCACGCGGGGTCAGCTCAGTGGGGGTATCATCGTCATCATCTTTTTTACAACCAGCGGCCAGTACTACCATAGCGATAACCGCCAGCACAACAGCCAAAGAAACATACCTCTTCATATTACCTTATACGTTTTAGATTATATTAAATACTGAATATAAGACAATTAAGCATTCATTGCCTTCAAAAGAACCGGATGCAAAGATAGAAAAAATGTTATTCCACAATGTACATCTGCACAGTGAGGTTCTTTTCGTCACCTGCTGCCAGATCGAGTGCGGTGGGATAAAACCCGAAGATGTCATCCTTTGAAAAGGTACTGCTGGCATCGAGGTCTTTCCAAACCACAAGGAAGTATCTGCCGGGAGCAATTTCCTTCATGGTGCCCGTTGAACTTGCAGCGGTTCCTTTGACGTCAAAATGGTACTTCAGGTTGTCATAGGTGGCAGTACCATGCAACTCAGCCTTCAGGTTGCTGACATCCACGGTTTTCCCCGGTAATGGCGAACATACGACTGTTATGTTTGCAGTGGTAGGCTTTTTTAATTTGCCGCAACCCGAAGAAACAGAGAGCACGACAAGAGCTGCAAGGATGATTATGATGGAATTTTTCATAAGATATTTCAGTTTCATTGTATTGGAATTGGCAGCTTGAATACAGAGCTAATGCGCTTAATATTAAGTTATTGTATAAGCAACTTACAAACCTTTGTCTGGTTCCCCATCTGTATGGTTACCAGGTAAAACCCACTTCCAAGATGGGAAAGATTCAACTTTTCTGCTGACCACTCGTGCTGTTTTTGTATAACAAACTGGTCTTTGACAGCTCCTTTGATATCGGAAACGGATACCAGCACTTCGCCTGAATATCCGGCAAGCATGATCAGGTTCACCATCCCGTCTTCGGAGGGGTTGGGATTTATCTGCACTTGTTCTCCTTCAGAGAGGTTCCATATACCACCTTCTCCATACGCATCAAATCTGGAGGCTGAGTCAGGATAGGCATCCACAATGGCATCCTGGCCGTTTGTAAAATTGTAACCGCCCGGTCTGAGGGAAGTTAAATAAAAATAGCCGTCATATGAGCCTCCCCACCCCCAGTTGAAGTGGAAGTGGTCGGGATACTGGAATCCGTCGCATACAAATGCATGTCCGGGGCCGGAGTACATGACCGGTCTGCCATTCATGTGCTGTGCCCTGATCAGGATCTTCCAGTAGATATCGGTATAGGCGCTTTTCGTTGCTGTCCGGATGAAGGGAGAGTAGTTGAAGTACATATACAATGCATCCTTGGCCCTGAACATCGAAGCTCCGGAACCACCCGGGCTGTAACTCATATCCACCGACACACCACAATGGTACATAAGCTGGGCAACGGGGGCATTGGGAGCAGATACCACATTGGGCATAGAACTCCATTTGTAAGTTGTGATGCCAAAATTGGCAGATTGCAGCCCATACGACGGATGGGTATAGGAATAAGATCCCTTCCCTTTCGGGGGCCAGTTGAATGCTTTCATAACCTGGGCCATAGCCGTTGCCACGCAACCAGTCACCGAACCACCGGGGCAACTGTCGTTGTAAAAGCCGCCCTGATCCCAGGTAGTTTTGCAGATGGGGCCTACCGTCTGGATATCTTTAGCCGGGGTAAACTGCTCGCGCCTGTATTTGTCCCAAACTTCGGCAATTTCAGGAATCATAAAAGGTTCTGCCTCCCTGGCGTGCACAATCTGGGCTTCATATAGCTCCATTTGTGCAGAAATGGAAGGGTGAAGATCGTTACCTGCGAACCTCCCGGTGAAAGCATAGCCCAATACCGGGTACACCAGGTCATCTGCAGCCACCAGCACAAATCCTTCATTGTTACCAATATTAAAAACATAGTACAGGGGTTCCCCTGCCATCCCGACCGAAAACTCATCAGTGATGACGATCATGCTCATTTTCACAGGCCTGAAGGCCTGCACCCTTTCAAAGTAAAGGTTCTTGGCTATCAGCCGGGCATCCTCCACCGGTACAACACCGGCAAATGCCAGGTTGACCGAAAGCAAAACCATTAACCATCCTAAAGTTGCCTTTTTCATTACCAAACTTTTCATATAGTCTGTCGTATTAAATTTCTCCTTTACATCAGGGGATCCATCGTACACATTCTCCCAGTTTGCCATTACGGATCAGGTCCTGTGCTTTTGCTATGTCCGCATCCCTTCCTTCCCTTACCCCACAAACATATATTTCAACAAAGGGATCCTTATCCAGTATCATACTGAAAAGTTCAGCAGGATCCGGAGTATTTTCCAGTTGGCTGTATTTTTCATAGGTGATATGCAGAAATGCCGTATGCTGGTTAATCCCCCTTAAATCGAGCAGATACCCCTGATCGAGGTTCTCGGGAATGGCAAGGCGCCCTTCATATTGCAGATCGGTTGGTGCAGGGAACATGATCACGGCTGTTTTTTCCGGATTCAGGGTTACCGGTACCAGGAACTGGTAATCCCCACGTGTTTTGTAGATGATCATGGGCGGAAGCGCACCCACCATCTTTTCCCCCTGATTGCCCTGGTCATTCATACCTGTTTGATCCTTTTCTGATGTTTTCTGAGTAACTTTACAGGAAATCCCTGAGCCGGAAATCAGGGCCAGACAAAGGATTATCCCGAAGATCCTGTGTAGATCACGACGCTGCATATCGATCTGATTTGACGCCCCAAAGGTAATAAAAAAACTGTATCTGAATCACCTGTTCCGGCTCTTTTCTTTTACACGCCGGCGTGTTAACTCCATGCGGATATAACGGAGCTCCCTGCCGGTTTCGCCGGTTACTGAACGGTTCTCCTCGGCACGACGGATCAGGTAGGGCAAAACCTCCCTAACAGGCCCGTAAGGCAGATATTTGGCTGCGGTAAATCCTGCTGCTGCCAGGTTAAAGGTAAGATGATCACTCATACCGAACAACTGGGCAAATGTTACAGGCAGTTTAATCTCTTCCCTGTGCTCAAGCATCAGCTTTGCCAGGAGCAGCGTGCTTTGCTCGTTGTGGGTTGCTGCACACAATGCGATCCATTCATTGTGTTCAAAGCAATAGGTAATCGCTGCATTGTAAGCTTCATCTGTATCTTCCTTGCGTGAAAATACCGGTGAAGGATAATCCATATCCCTGGCCCTCAGCTGCTCCTTTTCATGATAGGCACCTCTGACAATCTTATATCCAAGCCTGTAACCCCTGGACACAGCCCTTTCAAGTTCCCGCCTGATAAAATCAAGCCGGTCGGTACGGTACATTTGTACTGTGTTATAAACCAATACCTTATCACGATTATACTTTTCAGAGAAGATCCTGATGTACTGATCGATGGCCGGTTGAATCCAGGATTCCTCCGCATCCACCAATACCGGAACATCATTGGCTGATGCATTTGTAAAGATCTCTTCAAGGTACTCCTCCAGCTTTGCTTTCTGGTTTGCTTCATCAGGCAAGAGTACCACCCCGGAACTCAGCTTCTCCCATAAATCGAATGAAGCCAGACCCGTAGGTTTAAATACCGCATATATCACTGAGGATTCTTTGGACGCCAACCGGATTGTCTGCAACACCTCCTCCTTTACACGGTGGAAAGCATTGTCGGTTGCATTGCCCTCGGCAGAAAAGTCGGGAATGGATTTAACCCCTGCAGCATTCAGGTGCCTGATAACCTTTAGGGATTCATGAAGAGATTCACCTCCACAGAATTGCTTGAATACAACAGGTCTAATCAACCAGCCTATTGGAAAACCAACTCTGATTAAAAATCGGGTGAGTCTTATTAAAAGTTGCATAATGGCTTGATACTGAAAAAGACGAAAAATCCATCTGACACGTCTTAGGTCACCGATGCTTCGTAAACCATAGGCATTCTCTGTATTAATAAACATCTCACTGTCCTGAATGATTGTCATAGAATTTTATAATAAACTTATTAAATCTAAGGCAAAGATACACGATTTCACTTTTTTTTATAACTTTGTATAGGATAATTTACGCTTGAACTATGCATATTATCTCTTCGAATTACGGACCTACCGATACTCCCTCATCCACAAAATTAAGGTGGCTTGGCAGGGTACTATGTATCGCTGTACTTTTCTTACCTGTTTCGCAGGCCGTATCTCAGTTCGGGGGCGGAAATGGAACCCTTAGCAATCCTTACATTATTTTTAATGTCATCCATCTTCAAAACATTAAATATGCTTCCAATAATGCCCATTACATACTAACTGCTGATATCGATGCATCCCAAACCATCAGTTGGAATGGTGGCCTTGGATTTGATCCGATCGGGTATCAGAATGGATCCATCAAAGGGGATGGCTATACCATCAGGGGTCTGGTTATCAACCGTTCCGGTACCCATCAGGCTGCCATGATATCCAATACAGGTTCTTCATTCTCCATCACTGATTTATTTTTCGAAAATATTATTGTAAATGGAACAAATTCAACCGGAGGAGTAATTGGAACACTGGAAGGGAGTCTCTCGAATATTAGTGTGCAGGGTACAATAAATGGCAGGTCCGATGTTGGTGGTATTGTCGGGCAGGCAAACTCAAGCAATATTACCAACTGCAGATTTAGCGGAAGTGTTACCGGCAGTTCAGAAGAGGTAGGTGGGATTGTGGGATACTTGAATGATGGAATTTTAAACAATGCAACAGTAAATGGCTCTGTATCTGGATATAATAGTGTTGGTGGAGTTGTTGGAAAGAGTGAAGGAACCATTCAAAATTGCATATCAAATGTTACCGTGAATAACTCTGGTATATATACCGGGGGAATTGCAGGAATCAACAACGGAGGTAATATTTTTTCTTCATCATCCGCCGGAACGATTATCAGCGCTTCTGATTATACAGGCGGTCTTTGCGGTTACAGTGGTTATGGTGGTAGTGAGGTAACCGACTGCTCATCTTCGTGTACCGTTCAGGGCGGAGCCTATACGGGTGGCCTGATTGGCTTTCTTAACCAGGGAAACGTTGAGAAATGCTATTCAGTGGGGCAAGTGTCAGGTTACAGCAACTGTGGTGGATTGATCGGTTTTGCAGGATATGATGGGACATCTTATGTCTCCAAATGTTTCTCCACTTCAAATGTATCTGCAACCACAAATTATGTTGGAGGTTTGATTGGGCGGGCTCAGGGAATCGACATTCTCAATTGTTTTGCCAGGGGGAGTGTAAATGGAAAACGTTATGCCGGAGGTCTGGTAGGAAGGTTGGAATGGAATGCCTTGGTAGAGGATTGTTATTCGACAGGGCTAGTTAACAGTTCGAACACTCCCAGAGGCGGACTTATAGGCTCCATTGCAGCATCCACCGTATTGGACAGTTATTGGGACAGGCAAACTTCAGGTCTTACAACCAGTAATGGTGGTACCGGCAGGAACACCAACCAAATGTTGACCCAGTCTACCTATTCAGGCTGGGATTTCACCCAGATCTGGCATATGGATTCAATATACAATGACGGATACCCTTATTTACTCCCTCTGGCTTCAGCATGGTTCATGGTATGGACCGGCAATACCAACAGCCAATGGGAGCTTGCAGGAAACTGGAGCCTGAACCGAATACCTATGCTTTCTGACAATATCATCATCCCAAATGTAATAAACAAACCAATTCTTAATAGCGAAGACACCATAAAGAGCCTGACAGTTCAGCCAGACAGCAGATTAACCATCAGCCAAACCGGAAAAATGACGGTGACTACCATTGTTACCAATTCTTCCGACACCAATGGACTGATCATAGAATCAGGCCCAACCGGAACCGGTTCCTTAATTTTTCAGAGCACTGGTATCAAAGGAACTTTCAGAAGATATATTTCGGGCATGCCGGAAGCCTGGCATTCTCTATCATCACCTATGCAACAGCAGTCCATTTCCCCTGAGTTTACACCGGTTGGCACCTATGGGGATGGCACCGGTTATGCACTGTATTACTGGCATGAACCCGATACAAGTTGGATCTATTATAACCATCCCACCACCTGGCAGTCAACCCACGGAGCATTGTATTTCAAACCAGGCTGCGGATATCTTGTTTCATACCAGAGTTTAAATCCCACCAGGCAGTTTACAGGAGTATTCAATTCGGGAACACAATCTGTTAACCTCACCAAAACAGGTAGTTCAGCAATTGAGTATGGATACAATCTGGCAGGGAATCCGTATCCTTCTTCAATTGATTGGAAGGCAGCCACAGGATGGGACAGAACTGTTTTAGAACAGTCGGGAGGAGGATATAATCTATGGATATGGAATGACACAGCTTATAATTATGGTGTATACAATTCAGCATCCATGTCAGATGCCGGTACTCTTGGTACAGGCCGGTTTATAGCCCCTACCCAGGCCTTCTTTGTTAAAGCAGCCCAGAATGGTCAACTTTCCATGAACCATGCTGTACGTATACATTCGGGCTCCGGTAACTGGCTAAAAGGCACCAAAGAGCAAATCAATTCCTTGTCTCTGACTTTAACATCGAGCGGTGGTTCAGGATCCGACCAGATTCTGGTGGAATATGGACATCCTGAAGGTACCGGAGGTGCAGAGAAGAAATTCTCAATGGTTGGCACTGCACCATCTTTATATATACCATATAAATATAATGATTACTCCCTTCGTCATCTGACCACATTGGAAGAATTTCCGGTTGTACCGGTTAGCTTTATTCCGGGAAATACCGGTGAATATGCATTTCACGCATCCTTTGACAAAAGTGTCTTTAACCTGGTCCGTTTAAAAGATCTTCAAACCAATGTCGAGCACGACTTTCTGTCATTTCAAGAATATCGGTTCAAAGCCACTCCAGGTGATGACCCGGACCGTTTCGTTCTTCAGTTTATTCCAGGTGGATTTGCAAATCCTTATGATCCCCTGCCTGCATACCTCTATTCGTCAGGTAAAACCCTTTATGCTGACCTCAGACTGGTTGAGGTTGGCCTAAAGTGTAAATTAGTTATCACTGACCTCTCAGGCAGAATTATTCATTCAACATATCTCCAGGGTGGTAGTGTTACTACCATGCAGCTGCCATGGCTTAAAGGCATTTACATTGTTCATCTGTCCGCAGTATCAGGCGTTATTTCAGCAAAGGTTTGGTTCTAACCTGTGATGCCCAAGGTCACCTGCTTTATCATATCCTTGTTAAAACTGAAGATGTCAGCCTCTTCGAAAATGAAGATTTCAACGACTGTAAAGAAACGAAGAGATTTCCATATTACTGTATATTAATACTTTATGTGTTTTGGCACGATCATTGCGACATCTTATAGGACCTCAAAACCTTATCAAATAACAAAACAAAAAATAAACACAAAAACTTATCAAAATGAAAAAAGCAATTGTTCTTTTATCCGCACTCTTATTTATGGTTATCTTCACCGAAACCATTATGGCGCAAAACACCGCCAACACCACAGCACAAACCAGTGCTTACATCGTAACTCCGATTGCGATTCAAAAAACTGTAGATCTTAACTTTGGAAAAATTGTTCCTTCCACCACTGCTGGAACTGTTGTTGTTACTCCTGCAGGCGCCAGAAATTTTACGGGTGGTGCCCAGGTCTTTCTGAATGATCAGACATTTGCAGCTGCTGAATTCACTGTAACAGGAGAAGCTAATGCCACCTATTCAATCACTATTAACAATAGCTCATTTACCGTAACCAATGGAGCTAACTCAATGACTGTTAATACTATCAGCACCTCACCAACCCCAACTGGTACTTTAAGTGCTGGCGGAACCCAAACCCTGTCTGTTGGAGCAACCCTTAATGTAGATGCCAACCAGGCTGCCGGGCAGTATTCCAATACGAACTCGCTTCAAATTACCGTAGCTTATAACTAATCACCGAATATGAAAAAGGGCAAGGGAGTTGGAGCTCCCTTGCCCTTTGTGTTTATTCCTGAAAATCACCAAAAAGCAGCAATACTCATGATCCGGTATTTTTTGTCATTGGTATTTTTTGTTGCATTTTCAACGGCTGCCTGGTCTCAGGTTACAGTATCTGCCCAGGCTTTCGCGGTAGTGATTGAAGCTTTAACGGCACATGAAGTGCAGCAAATAAACTTCGGCCGGTTCTCGCCCCAGTCATCAGGTGGCCAAATTGTTCTTAACCCCGACGGATCCAGAATCGCAAACGGTTCTGTTATGCTTGCATCCGGGTTTTCAACCCCCGGTGTTTTTACAGTTACCGGAGCTCCCCTTGTGAACTTTACAATTCAACTCCCAACGGGACCGATTCTTCTAGTTCATCAGCAGACCAATCAAACATTGATGGTTGATAACTGGACATCAGATCCCCCTGCCATCAATGAAATCAATATTCAGGAAAACGGCTATAAGCAAATCAATATTGGGGCAACTCTGGTTATTGGAAGCCTCAAGGAAAACCCGACCGGCATTTATAAAGGATCATTCCAGCTTACTTTTGCCTATAACTGATTGAAATTTGAATATAAATATGTAAAATCCCTTTAAATTAAAGGGATTTTTTTGTAATTTGCACTATCTTTGGACCAGAAAAAACTGATCCCAGATTATATTAATGCCCTAACCATGAAAAACCAGAAATGCCTGACAGGCACCATTACTAAAGTTTGCGTTTTATGCGTGCTGTTTATAACAGTCGGAGTATCTCAAACTCATGCACAGGGAGATCTTCTCATTACACCCAGAAGAGTGGTTTTCGAAGGAAACCGGGAGAAGCAGGAGATTACCCTTGCAAACACTGGCACTGATACTGCTCGTTATGAAATTTCATTTGTCCAGTATAGAATGAACACTGATGGTTCATTTGAGATCATCTCTGAGCCGGATTCAGGACAATATTTTGCTGATAGCTTTATCAGGTACTTTCCGAGATCTGTTGTTTTGGGACCCAGAGAATCACAGGTGCTGAGAATGCAACTTCGTAAAACACCTGATATGGCTAAGGGAGAATACAGATCTCACCTTTACTTCAGGGCAGTACCTCTGCAGAAACCCCTTGGGGAAGAAGATCAAGTAATCGATACCAATGCCATTGGCATTAAACTAACGCCAATTTTTGGTATCAGTATCCCAGTTATCGTACGGATCGGCACTTCTCCATCTACTATTTCCCTTGCTGAATTGTCCATTGAGAAAAAAGAAGACAATACCGATTGGCTGAAAATGTCATTTCAGAGGAGAGGGGAGCAGTCGATGTACGGAGACCTGGTGGCTGAGTTTACCTCAAATGATGGAATAACCTACTCAGTAGGACTTGTAAGGGGAATAGGTATTTATACCCCCAATGAAACCAGAAATTTCTCTTTCCAACTCAATAAACCAGAAGGCATAGAACTAAAAAATGGCAAACTGACTCTTAAATTTATCAGCGCTAATGAATCGAAGCCAGAAATATATGCCCAAAGTGTTCTGAACCTATGATATCTTAACCATATCAAATCCTTACAAGAGTGAAACTTGATCATAAATTAAGGATCCTAATATTGTTTTGTTGTATTTTACCTTTCAAATCCGAAGCACAAGGGGGTGGAGGCACTCCTTTCCCTCCACCCCGGGTTATTAAAGTATACAATATTCAGGGACTTGCATTTGGAAATTTTTACACTGGGTCATCAGGAGGGACGGTTGTAGTTACACCTTACGGAACACGATCGGTGACTGGTTCGGTGATGGCAATGGGAGGCTCGTTTAATCAGGCACTTTTCATAATTGAACTTTTGCCGGGAAGACTAGTTCAGATTATGTTAGGATCCGGAAGCACCCTGTACCGAAATGGAGGGGGAGGCACAATGAATGTGACCCTTGGCCCGGCAAGCAGATCAAATCCATTCGTCACCTCAGCCGGTCATCCATTTCACAACCAGGTGGGAATTGGAGGCACCTTGTTTGTAGGCAATCCGGCTGCCAATCCTGTTGGCGAATATGCTGGATTCTTTACTATTACCTTCATTCAGGAATAATCATTCTGAATTTTAACAGATCATATATATATATTTCTGATTATCAATTTTATGAGGTATGTCATATGGTTTATCTTCTTTCTTCTGTCTGTTTGTTGTCAGTCATATCTAAGAGCTCAGGACAAATATGATAATCAATATGAAGATATCAACGTGATATTCAACATCCAGGGAATCGGAAGCTTTGAATCTGATGTGGTTTATCACAATACTCTCAACAAAGTATTCATCCCCGTAGAAGGCCTTTTCGAATTTCTGAAAATCAGTTATGTGACTGATGATAATCTGTTGATCATTCAAGGATTTTTTATTGAAGAACAGAGAAAATACGAAATAGACGCCCGACAAAAAACTATCATACTAGATGGAAAAGTGAACCGATTATCAGATAATGAAATTTTAATTACAGAGTCTGGTATTCATGTCAGTACCGATGTCCTCGGAAAAGTCTTTGGGCTGCATGCCTCCTTCTCATTCCGAAATATGACAGTGGATATAAAAACCGACCTCGAACTACCTGCAATTCGAGAAATGAGGCTCATGCAATTCCGGCAAAACATCCAGCAACTGCAAGGTGATAGTCCAGCTGACACAACATATGATCAGAGATATCATTTTTTCCGTTTCGGGATGATAGACTGGTCCCTTATCTCAACGCAAGTGGCCGGAAAAACCACTGACAATCGTTTTTCTATTGGCATTGGGATGGAATTGCTTGCCGGTGAAACCAATATTTTCCTGAACCATTCGACCCGTGAAGGAATAAACCTACTGAACCAGCAATATTTATGGCGATTTGTGGACAACAATAATCGTTATATAAAACAGGTTCAGATCGGAAAAATCAACCCAGGGACCATTTCAACAGTTTTTCAACCCTTCAATGGTATCACGGTTACCAATGCATCCACATCATTTAGAAAATTCTTTGGAACATATAACTATAGTGCCTATACACAACCTGGTTGGGTGATTGAACTATATGTCAATGGGGTGATGATAACCTACAAAAAAGCTGATGAATCAGGATTCTTCAGCTTTGAAGTCCCAATTGTGTACGGTTCCTCTGAGGTAATGCTGAAATTCTATGGACCTTTTGGAGAAGAAAGAATCAAGGAACAGTTTATCAACATACCCTTTCAAATTCTGCCAAAAGGAGAATTTGAATATAGTATATCCTCTGCCCACGTTAAAGCCGAAACAAACAATCTGCTGGTGAAGGCGGCCGGTACTTACGGTTTAACCAAACACATAAGCATTGGAGGAGGGTATGAACACT
Organism: Bacteroidota bacterium; assembly: GCA_022709695.1. Lineage (GTDB taxonomy): Bacteria > Bacteroidota > Bacteroidia > Bacteroidales > SKPS01 > SKPS01. Next base: position 117,556 of record JAKLII010000005.1, on the reverse strand, counting down.
TCATTTTTAGTGCTAATCCATCCATTCCACTCGTAAACCTGACAATTAACCCGACAAGAAATCTCATTATCAGCAGCGAATATGCACATGGGGTTCGGACAAAGGGGTTGTTGCATTACCAATGGCGGAATAAATGGATGCTTGAGTTTGATTATTCAAGATATACCAAAGGACAGAAAGCAATACACTTCAATTACGTTTCTGAAAGCAGGGGTACGCTTCATATTCCTTTCAACCGCAATAAATTCACAGGAGCTGTCAGATTAACCTACAAACAAAACGCATATGAACTGCTCAGATATAATACCAGCGATATCACCCTCAATGCATATCGAGGCCCTGTAAGTGCAAGTCTTACAACCTATTCCACCTGGATTGATACCAGACCTCCGGTGATAACCGGGACTTTGTCAGTTGGATTCAGAATTCCAGCCTACCTTATCATCAGACCACAAATCATCTACAATTATTCTGACCGGGAATTCACCTCTGTGAAAATGGAATTGGAAAAGAGGATTTACCGATCAGGCAGTGTTTCACTGGCTTATCACGAGAACTTTACAGCCGGATACAGGGGAATTGAATTTTCATTCAGATGGGATCTTTCATTCTCTCAGTTTCATAGCAGTGCAATTATCAGTAATTTCGACATTACAACAGGGCAGGGTGCTAACGGAAGTATTACCTGTGATGCAAAAGAATCCTTCATTAATTTCGGAAACAAAGCAGCTGTTGGCAGAAGTGGTTTGCTGGTTTATCCTTTCCTAGATGTAAACCATAACGGAGAAATAGATAAGGATGAACCTTTAGTCCCAGGGGTTAAAATGAAGATCAGCGGAGGAAAAATCCTGGATCATTACCATGATACACTCATCAGGATTATGGAGTTGGAAGCATTTACAACCTATTGTTTAAGATTGGATGATGCAAATCTTGACAACATTGCCTGGCAGTATGGGGCAAAGAAAATTAACATAATAACAGATCCCAACCAATTCAAAGAAGTGCTCATTCCTGTTAAACCATTAGGAGAAATCAATGGAAGAACAATGATAGATACAGACGGCAAAAAACATGGCCAGGGGCGTATCAGGTTAAATATTTTCACCAGTGAGGGTGTTTTGGTTGCTAGAACAGTAAGCGAAAATGATGGTTACTTCACTTTTCTTGGGCTTGCTCCTGGTGACTATCATATTACATTAGACTCATCTCAGCTCCGACGCTCAGGATTATGGTCTGCAACACCGTTTGTGCCTTTCAGCATAAAACCCGATCCAAATGGTGATATCCTTTACGGCATTGATTTTTTGATAGAAAAAAGCATTACAGATACCTTGTATTCCAACAAAGAACCTTCTGTAAAAATTGCAGGCACCGATACCCTATCTGTCAGAACAGCCCCTGAAAATGTTACAGTACAAACCAAGGCTGACTCCCTGATACCGAAGGTTGAATTGTCTGATCAGGTTTCTGATCCAGATCTGAATATCCGGCAATGGCAGGATTCAACTGATGTATCAGCTGAAACTAAAAAAGGGATAATAGGACAACTGATTGAAACGGATTCTCTTTCAGCAGGATCACATAAAACCATAACACAAATAATATCAGAAGACTCCATTGACAGACGGAGGAAAACATATCAGACCCATATTCAAGCAGACCCGGGTGGCAAAGATTCATTAGCTAAACTCTTTACCGGCTTACATCAGGCTTCCTTCGTGATAACAGGAAAGAATGATATAATTGAAGATTCAGTGGTCAGAAAGCCTGCATCCGGTAAACAGGCAGAAACATCCTCTTCCAGTATTCAGATTTTCCTTCAGGCGGGGGCCTTCCGTAATTATTCAAATGCCCTGAATTATGCGAATAGAATCTCTTTAATCTCACCAAAAGTTCCTTTCATTGTATATGAAGATCAGTACTTTAAAGTAAGAATCGGACACTTTGCTAATATGCCGGAGGCAGAATCATTTAAGCTACTTTTGCAGCCCGAAAAACATCGTTACTACATTGACACAGCAGGCTATGGAACTTTCCCCATTGATTGCGGATTATATAACAGCCGATCATTGGCCATGAGAAGACTTCGGCAGCTTGAAATTCACAATCCGGGTGCTATAATTATTCAGCAGCATTCCAATAAATACCGGGTGCTTTGCGGATATTTGGGCAGCCGGGAAGAAGTAGAAACCCTGTTACAAACCTTGAAATCGAAAGGTATTACAGGATTAAAAATCCCAGATTGATTAAAGTCAGTTGTAAATAATCATTATCTGATAGGATGATTGATAGTTGATTTGTGTACTGAGACCCAATCCTGCAGGAATCTTAGAATAGACTTTCACCATGGTCTCTGCCTGGGCTACATCACTAAGGGAGTGTTCCCACAATGTTACAGGTGATAAAGGCACAAAGAACCCTGATCGGTTTGCAGGTTCAATCTGACAAATAAGGGTATTTGCAGTACACCCTGAAAAGTCTGTAAGAATAAAAATCCCAAGAAGGTAATCATTCTGAGTATCAGGTTCAGTGACTGTTAATTCTAAAACAATCGAGCCCTTAATAGATACAAGGTCAACGATCTCTGCACAAGCATGACCAGTGACAGAATTCTGTGAGAACATATCAATAGACAGGGAAACCCAAAGGAGTAAAAGGAATGACCTGATGAAAATTACCGGTTTCATCTTTGATCTGTTTTCCGAACCTCAATCCATAAAGGTACAAATCAAAGATAATCTAAACGGGTGAATTTGTCAAGAGAATATTGCGAAACTTCTTTACTCCAGATTGGGACAATTCATATCATCTTGATTATTTTGCGTTTAAATCATTTGACCTTAAATACTATGTAAAATATATTTACATTTCCTTCTGGCACTTTCGGGTTGGCGGGGCATTCCCGGTTTTCAATCGGGCATCCAGAGTAGGGCGACTAATTCCCAAGGCTTTGGCAGTATGGAGTTTGTTGCCGCCGAACTTCTTCAGTACCTTTTGGATATAGTCTCTTTCGATTATGGAAAGTGGTTCGATCTGTGTTAAGGAGTCATCCGTACCAGGAATATTGGATTCAAGGCCAAGCAGGCTGGTTTCAATAAAATTGCTATGTGCGAGTAATACAGCTTTCGTAAGCGTATTTTCGAATTCCTTAAGATTTCCTGGCCAGGAATGGTTTTGAAGAAGTGCAATTACTTCGGGATCATACCTATAAACTGAGGTACCATGCTTTCTGTTAATTTTATCCAGGAAAAAATTCATCAGTTCGGGGATATCCTCCTTCCGATCACGAAGTGGAGGAATCTGGAAGTGAATAACATTCAAAGAAAACACCAAATCATTTAAGATTTGGTCTGATTGTATCAATTCCTCCACCGAAAGCGAAGTTACACCTATGACTCTGGCGTCGAATCTGACAGAGCCATCTGAGTTTACGAACTCCTTGTTTTCAAGAATCCTGGCAACTGCAGCCTGGAGGACGACGGGAATTCTCTCGAAGGCATTCAAAATCAATGTGCCAGAAAAAGTTTCTTCAAACAGTCCGAACCTTTGTTGGTTTCTTGAGTTGGGCAAGCGGTTATGAGAACCAAAGAGTGCTTCGGAAAAAGATTCTTCAGGAACGGAATCACAATGGAAGACTTTGATGGGCTCTTCTCGGGTGATACCGCTATAATGGATCATCGTAGCAATCAGCACCTTGCCGGTACCTATGTCACCGGTAATTAAAATATTGGCTTTTGACAGCGAAACCCGACCGATTTCTTTAATAATCTGCCGAACATTTTTTGATCTCCCCACAAGGATATTATTTTCAACAATTTCCCTGATTTTGGGTTTTGCTTTATCCATCATAATCCTGGTCTTTTTATAGATCTCTATGGCTTTATTAATGCTATCGATCAACTTCTTAGGTAGAATAGGCTTTTCAATGTAGTCAAAAGCACCGGATTGCATTAACTTAATAGTAATATCTACATCCCCGTAAGCAGTCAGCACAATTACCGGCACATCCACACCCATCTCCTTAATAGCCCTGAGCACATCTAATCCGCTCATTTCAGGCATTTTATAATCGACAATAACAACATTAGGTTCTTTTTGTTTTAAGGCTTTCAATCCATCGTTCCCATTAGAGGCTACAAACGGAGAGTACCCGGCTTTCCGCAGAATTGTCTCAAGTAAAATCAGGATAACAGGATCATCGTCAATTACCAAAACCTTTGGTACCATAGTATTTTGGATTCATGAGTAATGGCAGAAATGCGACAGGCAGAACGAACAAGAACCAGACAAATGATAAAACAGATCAGACAACAATTCCGTATTTCTGCATACGACGATGCAAGGCATTCCATTCAATATTCAGGATACGGGCTGCCTCCACCTTATTGTTCGCCGTCTTTTCCAGGGCTTTCAGGATCGCGATCTTTTCGATCTCCCTTAGATCAAAGATTTCCTCATTGCGGTCAATTGACTGTTCTGGTTCCTGGGCAGCAGAATGGCTCTTGGCACCACCAAAAATTAAAGTTGGAAATAAATCGGGTGTGATTCGGTTGGTTTCACAAAGAATGACAGCCCGCTCAATTAAATTTCTCAATTCTCTAACATTACCCGGAAAATGGTAACCTTGGAGGAGGTGTAGCACAGAAATATCAAGCTCATTTATATTCTTACGCATCTTTTGGTTAAAGTAACTCAGGAAATGCCCAGCTAGGATGGGAATATCCTCTTTTCGTTCACGCAAAGGAGGAATGTGTATGATAAAGGTACTGAGTCTGTAGTAAAGATCGGCTCTGAAATTCTTTCCTGAGTTCATCTCCTCGATGGTTTTGTTTGTAGCCGCAACAATACGCACGTCAAAAGGCTGTTCTTTGGATTCCCCTACGCGTGTATATTTCCGGTCTTCAAGCACTCGCAAGAGTTTGACTTGTTGGGAAATATTCATTTCGCCTATTTCATCAAAGAAAAGGGTGCCCCGATTGGTTATTTCAAACCACCCCGCTTTATCAGCAATTGCACCGGTAAAACTTCCCTTTTTATGGCCAAAAAATTCACTTTCGAAGAGTGATTCAGGTATTGCTGACATGTTAACAGCTCCGAAAACCTCGGAAGATCGTTGGCTTAATTTATGAATTCCTCGTGCTACCAACTCTTTCCCCGAACCACTCTCGCCGAGAATCAGAACTGAGGTATCAGAAGTCCGGGCGACCTGTTCTATTTGTTTTTTAATTTCTTGCACGGCTGGAGAAATACCGATGATCTCCTCTAACCCAGATTTTTCATTGATGATTTTGTGAAGATGAAGATTTCGGTTGTTGACTTCCCGAAGGGAATGGTTTAACTCTCTGATTTTAAATATTCTTTCAATAGAGACTCTCAAATCATCCGGCGAAAAAGGCTTTCGCAGATAATCGGCAGCTCCGTTCCGCATTGCCTGAATCACAGTTTCCATATTACCACAAGAGCTTATCATTATTACCTGAACCATAGGAAATTGCTCGCGAATTTCACTCAGGACAGATAATCCATCCTGGTCAGGCAACATAAAATCGGTTATCAGCAGATCATATTCCCTCTGATTCAACATCCTCAAGGCCACATGGGGATGGTTGGCAACATATACTTTAGCAATTCCTTTAAGGTATTGCCCAATCAAACATCTGATTATCGGATCATCATCCAACACCAAAACCTTAAGAGGGTCTCCATTTGAAATAACATTTTGCATCTTATCCAAACATTTGTTTATCAGATGGTATACGTATTGAGAATGTAGTGCCTTTGTCGGGAATGGAGTCAATACAAAGGGTCCCTTTGTGTCGGTTGACAAAGTCATACACTAGCTGTAATCCCAAACCACTTACTCTCTCAACTCCGGTTCCAAGGGTGGTTCTGGCGATAACTACATCAAAAAGATGTTCGAGCCTTTCCTTTTCGATACCTATTCCATTGTCCTTTACCACGAGCAAACACCCTTTATCTTCACTTTTAAGAGATATATAAATAGTTCCAAAATTCGGAGTAAACTTCACTGCATTGGATAACAAATTTCTGATGATACTGCGCATCATCTGAAGGTCGGCAAAAAATGAACAATTTCGGTCATAATCGACCTTAATGGCAATGTCTTTATGCTTTGCCTGATTACTTATCAATTGGATTGCTTCGTCGAGAAGCGAGCTGGCCATTATCTGGGTTGGCTGAAACCTGATGGTTCCAGACTGTGCTATAGTGAAGTGTAATAGATTATCAATGAGAAAATAGGCACCTTTGGTGCTTTCCTTCAGACTACTTATCAACTCCTTGTAATCTTCTGTACCCGGCTTCAGGTATCCTCCGTCAAGCAAAGAAATCAGCATTGAAATATTGCTGAACGGAGTTCGCAAATCATGTGCAACAACTTTATACAGCCGCTCCTTGAAAAGGTTGTGGCGTCGGATGGTTTCTTCTTTCTGGAGCAGGGTTGCCTTCATTTTCCGATACTCCAGGTGTATGTTTACTCTGGTAATCAGTTCCTCCTTCAGAAAGGGTTTAGTGATGTAATCCACTGCACCGGCATTAAAATCCTGTACGATAGCATCGATTCCATTCAATCCAGACAAAAAGATAACAGGAATATCACTGAACCTTTCCGAATTTCTCAGCTCCTCCACAAACTGAATAGCCTTTCTGTCAGGTATATTGATATCCAGAAGGATTAAATCAATTGTAGATTCATTCAGGATTAATCTGGCTTCCTGAAGTTCCATTGCCTTCCAGATGGTGTTGTGTGGACACAGAATGTGTTCGACAATGGATAAATTATTGATATCATTATCAACAACCAATATGGATGCTTTCTCTGCAATCATTTCGCAAAGATAAACATTTTTCCCATGTAATTACCAAATGAAAAATACCTACTACTGCTTATTAAGATTGATTCTCAATTTATTGAGGCAATGCCATGAGTATCCTCAATGGCAGGGATTAGTTCTTTGAGCAGTTTCTCTGCTTCGAATGGTTTGATAATAACACGCCTAACCAGTCGCTTAGATTCATAGTTTCTTACATTAGACTGATCCAGGCATGTTAACCAGATAACCGGAATGTACTTAAAACGCTTGTGATTCTTTAAAACCGTTAAAAACCTGAATCCATCAAGTACTGGCATTACCACATCTGTAACGATTACATCCGGTATGAAGCCTTTTTCCATTTCATTGATGGCTTCCAATCCGTTGGAAGCCATCCTTACCTCATACTTTTCACAAAGTAATACCTTAACCATCAAAGAATACTCCCTCTGATCCTCAACAAGTAAGATTCTTTTACTGGTCTTCATGATAGATAAATTTCACACAGGTTAGGAAGATGAACTAATAGCAATTATCGTGCCCTTTTTGCATTCATTTGATTTTGTACGCTTTACGATGCGAAATAAATCCAAAGTCTCAATTTCAGGGTATATATCTTCATTATTGAAGAGTGAATGAATATGCTATACCGAAATTGACTAGTTTTACCGTTAATTTCAAAAGTGTGCAGAGCCAAATTATCCATTGTACCGAAAGTATTGAGATCAGATCATTTATTGAGAGGTATCTGATAAACTCATCGACTGACCAAGCCACTGTTCTCTGTGATACGAATACTGGCTTGTTTTTTTCAGAAAATTCCGGTATCAATTTAAAAGAGCTGCAGATCGGCAGCCGGTTTATTGTTCCCGCCGGTGAAGAACATAAAAACATATTTACCATTACAAAGGTACTGGAGTTTTTTTCACAATCTATGAAAACCAGAGACAGCCTGCTGGTTAATGTGGGAGGAGGCGTGGTCAGCGATCTTGGGGGATTTGCCGCATCGGTCTACAAACGGGGGATCCGGTACATCAATGTACCCACCACCCTGTTATCCATGGTGGATGCTGCCATCGGAGGGAAGACAGGCGTTAACCTGGGTCATATCAAAAACCAGATAGGAACTTTTCACTTCCCCTTAGCTGTGTTGATCTGGCCCGGCTTTTTGAAGACCCTGCCAGAGAGGGAATGGGGATCCGGCAAAGGGGAACTGCTTAAATACTCCCTGCTGGGTGCAGGGTTTTCCCCGGAGGAGATTGCTGCAGGTAATGATCCTGATGCATTTGGGCAACTGATCAGAAAAAGTGTGGCATTCAAAACAAAAATCGTTGCCATGGATCCCGAGGACAGCGGTATCAGGATGATCCTGAATTTCGGACACACCATTGGCCATGCCCTTGAATCAGAAGCTCTGCGGATAAACATCCCCATAACCCACGGTGAGGCAGTTGCAGCCGGTATCATCGCAGAAATGCACCTGCTGCAGCACAGCGAACTTATGGAAGACCTCATGGAAAAGACCCTCCACACCTATCACCGGTTATTCGATCCTGCACCCGTGCGAAATATTCTGGAGGGTGATCCTTCTGAATGGATCCTTCACGATAAAAAAGGGAAGGGTAACACCATACTGCTGCCGGTGATCCCTTTTAACGGGAGTTCAATTCAAACCTGCCCGCTGACGGCAGACCAGATTGCTGAAGGTTTTACCTTTCTGAGGAGGTATCTTTAGATGGAAGAACGGATTCTGATCTCGCCAAAGCGTCAGGTACCTGTGTATGCAGAAATCTGTCTGCCTGCCAGCAAGAGTGTTCTGAACAGGCACCTTCTGATGGCCGCCCTGCAGGGCGTACCTGTTTCCGAAGAACATATTGAAAATCAGGCCGATGATGTCCGGTTAATGTACAGTGTAATCAAACAGATTGACGAGGCATGTGAAACCGGCAGGATGACAGAAATCGGATGCCAGAATGCTGCCACCGTATTCAGGATGGCATCGGTGTATGCAGCCTACCGTGGCGGAGACTATTCCTTTACCGGGACAGAAGCCCTTAAAAGGCGACCAGTGGGGGAACTGGCTGCAGGGTTGTCTGACGCAGGGGCACTGGTAGCATTTCGGGAGTCAGCGGGTTATCCTCCGCTGTTTATTCATTCCGGAGGGTTCAATATTTCAAACCTGGTGTTAAAAGCCTCAGAAAGTAGTCAGCATGTATCAGGTTTTCTCTTGGCAGGGGCCTGCATACAGGGTGGACTCACCCTGGAAATTAAAGGCCTGATGGTTTCCGAACCCTATATCAACCTGACTTTAAGGATGATGCAGGAAGCCGGAGCGATGACACAACGGGCAGGTAATCGGATCAGGGTTGAAGAGACCGGATATCCCGCGATCAGCATCAGAAAGGAAGGAGACTGGTCATCAGCTGCATTTTTTTACGCTGCCCTCTGCCTTATGCCCGAAGGTTCATCGCTGTTGCTGAAAAACCTCCGCAGGGACAGCGGGCAGGCGGATGAAGAAGCTGCAGGATTGTTCGGGTTGTTGGGCATTGAAACCCAAACCACAGGCAATGATGTGCTTATCACCCGCCAGCACGATCCAAAAAAGGGATTCAATGCCGATTTCACCAACTGTCCCGACCTCTTCAATGCATTCGCCACTGCCGCAGCCCTCCGCCAGACTCCCTGCACCCTGACGGGCCTGCGCCACCTCCGGTTCAAAGAGTCTGACCGGTTGACCAACCTGTTGCGTGGGCTTGATGCCATGGGATGCCCATTTCATCAGGAAGGGGATGTTTTGCAGCTGGCGGAGGGTTATCACAAGGTATCAGATCCACCCGGGCTCAACAGCACCAACGATCACCGCATGGCCATGTCGTTTGCACTGGCAGGCCTCAGGCATCCTGTAATCCTGCATAACCCGTACGTAGTTTCCAAATCTTTTCCCGGTTTTTATCCTGAATTCTCAAAGATCGCTGACATAAAAGCTATTTAGCTACCACATCTGAACAGACCCCTTTGCCAGGTTTACAGGATTGTTATACTTTTGCACCCGAAAAAAAAATGGGCCAGGCAACCATAAGGGTATCCCGATCATCCATCTGATGGAATGCTGTTGGCCGAAGCAGGATTGAGAATTTTCAATTTACATAACAGGCATCAACAGTAAACCCAACCGCATTGTATGGCAACAACAGCAGACATTAAAAACGGAATCTGTATCGAATTCAACGGAGATCTGTACACCATTATTGAATTTCAGCACGTAAAACCCGGCAAGGGTGCTGCCTTTGTACGCACGAGGCTGAAAAATGTAAAAACCGGAAAAGTACTTCCCAACACTTTCCCTTCCGGAGCAAAAATTAATATCCAGCGTGTTGAGCGGCGCAAATACCAGTACCTGTACAAGGATGAAGCCGGGTATAATTTCATGCACAACGAAACCTACGAGCAGATACATATCGATGAAGAACTGATCAATTCCCCTCAGTTCCTTCTGGAAGGACAGGAGGTTGAAATTGTATTCCATGCCGAAACCGAAAATCCGTTATATGCTGAACTTCCGCCGTTTGTGGTGCTGGAGGTGACCTACGCCGAACCAGGTGTTAAAGGGGATACTGCCACCAATACCCTCAAACCGGCTACCGTTGAAACGGGCGCTACGGTAAATATCCCGCTCTTCGTCAATCCCGGCGAAAAGATCAGGGTAGATACCCGAACCGGTGACTATTCAGAAAGAGTAAAAGAATAATTCTACAACATCTATGCGTCTTCCACAGGGGATTCCCGTAACCGAGATCGCTGCCCTCATCAATGCCGAGGTCATCGGACATGCAGATACCATCGTAACCGGTATCAATGAAATTCACATGGTAGAAAAGGGTGACCTTACCTTTGTCGATCATCCGAAATATTACGACAAGGCGCTGCACTCCCATGCCAGTGTGGTACTGATCAATACAAAGGATCATCCCAGCCGTGGCAAAACCCTGTTGTATCTTGAGGATCCGTTTTCAGGCTATGTTTCCCTGGTGAAAAAATTCCGCCCGTTCATTCCGGCTACTGCCATGGTAAGTGACACTGCTGAAATCGGAGAAGGGACCATCATCCAACCCGGAGCCTTCATCGGTAATCATGTTAAGATCGGCAGCGACTGCATCATCCACTCCCATGTAAGCATAAACGACCATTGTATCATTGGCGACCGGGTCATCATCAACTCCAATGCAGTGATCGGGGGGGATGCTTTCTATTTCAAACGGAGGCCTTCAGGTTTCGACAAGATGGTTTCCTGCGGAAGGGTGGTAATTGGCAATGATGTGGAAATTGGGGCAGGCACCACTATCGACAGGGGCGTATCGGGCGATACCTGTATCGGTGATGGCTCCAAGCTTGACAACCTGATTCAGATCGGACATGACACCATCATAGGAAAACATTGCCTGATTGCCTCACAGGCAGGCATAGCCGGTGTGACGGTTATTCAGGATCATGTGACCATTTGGGGGCAGGTTGGCATCCAGAAAGACCTGGTCATTGAATCGGGTGCGGAGATCCTTGCCAAATCGGGTGTTCCAAAATCCCTGAAAGGTAACACTACCTATTTTGGCATTCCGGTACGCGAAGCCAGGGAGAAGATGAAGGAGATCGCTTTGCTGAAACAGCTTCCCGGCATTCTGGCAGAGATCACGGAAAAGCTCTGATTTCCCTCTTTTCAGGTTGATTTTTCGGGGGCTGCCGTTTCGGGATACAGTCCTGCAGCTACCAGTATAGCGATAAAACCCCAGAAAGGGATGGAGGCTTTATCGGTATCCAGAAAATTATTCAGAAAACCGTGCACAAAATAGGTGGTCAGCCCCAGAAATACCGCCATCAGATAGCGGTATACCCGCATGTCCATATTATTGCGATGGAAGATTTTTTGTGCCACATTCAGCACTGTAAAGACGAGGGCAAGCATCAGCAGTGCCCCGATTACTCCTGAATCACACAGAGGCCCGATGTATTCACTGTGGATATTTCCCAGATCCCCGGCATTGGTTGATATGATGGTCAGATCAGCAGAGTTCTGGTAAGGGGCATACACAAACTGATAGGTACCAGGGCCCCAACCCCAGAAAGGGCGGTCCGCAAACATTCTGAATCCCGCTTTCCACCGGTTCAGCCGTTCAAGGTTGGAAGGGTCCGTTGTGATATTGGACACCGATTTGGCATGAGCGGCAAAATCTGTCTCCTTGGATTCATTGCGGTTTTTCTCCATTCGATCAATAATGGAGCTCTGGAAGACAAACAACAGGGCCAGAATTCCCAAAAATCCCAATGCAAGAAATTTTGCTTTAATTCTGAACCTCAATATAATAAAGAAGGCAAGGGCTGCTACAACACTCACCCAGGCCGCCCGGCTTACACTCAGTAAAACTCCGGTGGTGATGATTACTCCCAGGATCAGGAACAACAACCTGACAGACCGGCTGTACCCCTCCCGGTCGAGAATGAAGGCAACTGCTACCGGCAGAAACATCGACAGAATGGCACCATAGGCTGTATGGTCATTAAAAAACGGATCCATCACCCAGTGGGCAGCTTTGCCGTTAAAACCACGCAAGGCATGCTGGTATGTGGTATAGATCACCACCCCCGCAAGTGGGATCAGAAAAAGGAGCAAAAACTGACGTACACGTTTTGGCTCTTTAAATACCAGAATCCCGAAAAAATACACTGGCACCACAAACCATAAGCGGCTGATCACATACTTAAATGACACCAGAGGTATCTCGCTTGTAATTGAGGTCATCAACATCCAGATTATCTGCAGAATAATGATCACTGAGACCGGATGGGACCACACTTTTCTGTTAAAGGGGTTACGGTGAAAGAATTTAAGCAGCAGAATCAGCAGCATCCCTATCAGCAGCGGTTCGGTGGGCAGGGAGATGCTCATGCCGAACTCCTTTACATCAACCACAACCGACAGTGGAACCAGGAAGGTAACCAGCAGGAAAACCCTCTCCATGGAGAGGAAGTACAAAAGGAGCAACAGAATGGCAGCCGGAAAGAGCGAAAACCAGTACACCTCGAATGCAATAAGCACTGAGTTCACCGCAACAAACAAGGCGCTGATGCCCAGGATGATATTCCGCTTCCTGTTTTCGGTCAACTCCATCCGCTGTCAGGCTTGGGTTTCTGACGCCCTGGTCTCTCTTGCCATCTTGTACCCTGAAATGTTTTCAAGGATGATTAATGTGATAATTGCCAGTAGGAAAGACGCAAAAACCGAAACAGCTACAATCAGCCACCGTACCGGATAGGATTTCTTCTCTGCCTTATAGGCTTTATCAACTACAAACTTCTGTGGCACAAAGGCTTCAGCATCCATTTTGGCTTTCTTATACGATCGGCGTAATTCGCTGAAGTTCTTTTTTTCGTGCTCAAGGGCATCCCGGATCGATACATAAGCTCCGCCATATTTGGCCAGGGTATCCAGTTTATCGTTGAGTGCTTTTATACCCACGGTATTTCTTTTTGCCAGCTCAATGGCCAGCTGCTGGTTGATCATTTCGGCCTGGGTTTCATAGTCATGTACGCCCTTTTCCCTAAGCTTTGTCAGAGAATCTTCCGCGTCGGAAATATCCTGCTCCATCTGCCGGTATTCTGCTTCAACAATTGCCAGGCCCTCCATCGCACGTTGCTTCTGGATAGCATTTTTTATGGTATCCAGATATTCCGAGATGGCATTGGCTATGAGCATGGCTGTGTCGGCAGACCTGTCCATTACCTTGATCTCAACCGCTTTAAATTCAGTTCTTTTAAATGTGATGTTGCTGCTGTATTCCCTGTTCAGTTCGGTAACGGCAAAACGGGTTTTCGGTTTAATCTTATAATGGTTCATCAGATCAAACCGCTCAATGATTTTATCACGGATCTCACTTGAGTTAAGGATTTGCAGCATCTGTTCCGATTCTGTTTCTTCACCAAATGCCATGATATCCTCTTTGTTTCCCGGCATGTCATCCATCAGGGTTTTGGAGATTGAGTTGGTAGCGGTGGGAAAAAGCACCACTACTGACTTGAACATCGGGGTAATGAACCTGGGGCCTGAGAAAATTGCTGCTGCCAGGGCTGAAACGAAGACAACCACCAGAATTACCCATTTCCACTTCCAGATGAACCAGACAAAATTGATAGAATTAAAATCGAGGTTTTCAGAACGTTTTTCCGACATAGGGTTAATGTCTTAAGGGATTGAGGGCTCAAAATTACGGAAAATAATCAACTGAATACAGCGGTGTCAGGGGGCAGTCCGTAAAAGAATCCGGTACAGTTGAACGGGTTGGATAAAACGGATGGAGAAGGCGAGTACCAGGATTGCCAGTGCTGCCATGCCCATGCGCAGGTACCATTCCCAGGGCAGGAATTGCTGAATCCACATAATGGCAAATACCCCTGACAGGAACAGCAATGACCTGATCCATTGGCTTCGTGAGGGAACAAGGGCAAACTTCCTTACTGAAATTACCATCTGCAGGATCGCTGAAAGCATTAGGGTAACCAGACTGGCAAATGCTGAACCCGTGGCCTGATAACGAGGGATAAGCATAATATTCAACAGGATATTCACCACCATACCTGCGCCGGCAATCAGGTTGAGGATCCGGAGGTTACCATTGGCAGTGAGGAGTGTACCAAAGATATAGGAAGCCGAGAATGCCACAAGGCCGGGCACCAGCAGGGAATATACCCGGGCTGATTCTTCCACATGATCGTTATAGAGCAGCTCCATGATTTCACGGCTGAAACCCAGCGATAACGCTACGGTACCCACCGAAAAAAGCAGGATGATCGGGAAGGCAATGGAAATGATCTGCCCCGGGTTTTCCCTGAAGCGGATCATCCTTGCAAACATCGGCAGCAACAGCACCGAAAACAGGTATGGAATCATCAGAAAGGCATCGAGCAGCCTGAAGGCAGATGCATAGATTCCTGCCTGCAGGGATCCTGTACCAGCCGGAAGCAACCTTTCCAGCAATACCGAATCGATCCTGAAATAGAACATCATCAGCAGGGCCAGCAAGGCATACGGAAAACTATTGCGCAGGATCATGCGGGCAAATGTGGGATTCCAGTAAAAGCGCCTGAAGGCAGCTTTCCGCATCACTACCAGCAATGCCACCAGAAAAGTGACAAGGTAAGCAGCGGTTTGGCAAATCGCAAACCATTCCACGGTAAACTGGCTTCGGGTGTGCCTGTTGTAAATAAGATACCCGCAAAGCACAATCAGTATCACCCGGTCGAGAACTGAAATCAGGCTGTCGGTTTTAAACAGCTGCAGCCCTGCGATATTGGAACGGAGGTACAGTATGAAGGAGATGATGAACTGGTTAAATGCCAGAAAGCCCAGCAGTTGCATCTGTCGCTGGCTGTATCCTGCCATCAGCCCCGTACCGAAGGCGATAAGTACATACACCACCGCAAGAAGCAGCCTGAGGGTGAAAATCCCACTGAAATGTTTATTTAAAAGATGACGGTACTGCGAGATATTTCGGTTGTTGTAGTTGGTAATGCCGGCATCCAGGAGGATATTGAACAGCATGGAGAAATTGAACATAGAAAAGAATATCCCGTATTCATCAGGACCTACGAGGTTTTGAACCCCCAGGTCGATACCGAAAATATAGAGCGGCTTAACCAGCAGGTTCAGAAATAGGAGGAGGATCAGGTTGGCCAGAAACTTCCTTTGCATCGCACAAAGGTAGCTTTCGGGGCTGAAAAAACAAATCCTGATTTTTTCATGATCCTGACCATCGGGATACAGAACTCCTGATCAGGTTTTTTTTTGATCTTTGCAAAAAGTGAAGGCCTTGAAGATTGCAGTAAATATGCGGCTGGTGGTAAAAGGCCGGATGGACGGTATCGGCTGGTTTTCGTGGGAGACCATGACCCGCATGGCCCGCCGGCATCCTGATCATCACTTTTTATTTTTTTTCGACAGAAAGCCCAATCCTGCTTTTATTTTGCCGGATAATGCCACATCTGTGGTAATTCCGCCAGTTACACGCCTCCCTTTTCTGCTCACCTGGTGGCACACCACAACGATCCCGGCAGCAATCCGGAAACACCGGCCCGACCTGTACATTTCACCCGACTGCTTCCTGCCCGATAAGCCGGCTATCCCCTCGATCGTGGTAATCCATGATCTCAATTTCGAGCACTTTCCCGATTTCATCCCTGGCAGGTACCGCTCCATCTATCGTAACCGGGTACGAAAATCAGCAAAAGTGGCCACCCGTGTTGCCACCGTATCGGAATTTTCCAGGGATGATATCATCAGCACCTACGGAGTTGAGCCTTCACGTATTGACGTGATTTACAGTGGCCTCAATTCCTTCTTTACTCCTGTATCGGATCATGAAACACATCAGATACGGCAAAAATTCAATACCGGCGATCAGTATTTTCTGGTTTCGGGAACCATACACCCGCGAAAAAACGCCGGTACAGTGATTGAAGCCTTTATCAGGTTCCGCGAGAAACATCCGGCCCCTTTCAAACTGGTTTTTGCCGGCAGGGTAAAAACGGAGCTGATGTCTGATCTGGTTGGTTCATTGCGGGACACCCCCTTTTATCAGGATGTCATTTTTACCGGCAGGGTGGAAGATGCTGAAATGAATGGACTGTACCGCGGGGCTGCAGCACTGGTATTCGCATCGCTGTACGAAGGTTTTGGCCTTCCGTTGCTGGAGGCTGCCATTGCCGGCATTCCTGCCATCACCTCCGCAGGAAGTGCCCTTGCTGAAATCGGAGGAAGGTCATCGCTCCTGGTAGATCCCGGCAACCCGCAGGAAATCGCTGATGCGATGCATATGCTGATCCGGAATCCGGATCTTGCGGGAGAACTGGTCGTTAAAAGCAAGGTTCTGCCGGAAACGTACACCTGGGATCGCACAGCAGACTTACTCTGGCAGGGAGTTGAGAAAGCTCTCGGAAACCTTTGAACAGACCCTACTCATGATGGTACCCCTCCCCTTTCAGGATGGTGAAAGCGCGGTACAACTGTTCGGTAAACACAAGCCTGACCATCTGGTGTGTGAAGGTCATTTTTGAGAGTGACATCATCGGATAGCCTGCTGCCCGTAGTTCAGGTGCAAAGCCATAAGGCCCGCCTGCAAAGAAGCAGAGTGCTCTTGTACCGGCATTCATTTGCTTCTGCAGGAAATCCGCGAATTCGACCGAGCGGAACTGGGTGCCGGATTCATCTAAAAGCACCAACCGGTCGAACTCCTTTGTCAGTTTTTTCAACTGCAGATATTCCTCCTGCTGCAGCTGCAACGGGGTAAGTGAGGCTGCATTTTTAACAGCGGGCAGCTCACGGACCCTGAAAGGAGCATAATGCTGAATTCTCCCGATATAGGCTGACACACCATCCCTTATCCATCTTTCACCGGTTGAACCGGGCACTATCAAATCAATTCTCATAAGCAAAAGACATTATCATACGCTGCTCACTCCTGAAAAGAGCCGGGGCGGGCAGTACTGGTATATTTGTTGTATATTTGCGCGAATCCTGTTTTTCTTAACCCCATGTTTTCAGATACGAGCATAAAATTACAATTCGTGAGGAGACTGGCAAAATTATCAGTGCTCCTCACGGTATTCCTGTTTTCCTCGTTCACTTCAGGCGGGGACATCAGCCAGGAGATTCTGAACGCTCTGGAAAAAGGCAATGCTTCACGCCTTGCTGAACACTTTGCCACCACAATCAGCATTACGGTTGAAGACCAGAGTGGCACCTACAGTGCCAGGCAGGGGAGGATGATAATCCAAAAATTCTTTTCGGAACATCCGCCAAAATCCTTTCAGGTTCAGGGTTCGGGACATGTGTCTGGCGGAGGGAGCTATCTCCTGGGGGCGTATACTTCCGAAAAAGGCATCCGTTTCTCAGTGTATGTCCTTTGGTTGGAAGAAGGGGAGCGACAGAAGATTACCCGCATGACTTTTATCAGGAACTAATCAGGTTTACCATAATGACTCCCTCTGAAATTATCAGGCTTGCGCTGGAAGAAGACATTGCAGGAGGTGATCACACTTCTCTGTCAACCATTCCCGATAAAGCTACCGGCAGTGCCCGGCTTCTGATCAAGCAGCAGGGGGTGCTTGCAGGTATGATTTACGCCAGGGAGGTTTTCCGTCAGGTTGACCCCGCTCTGGAGTTCGATGAAAAGATGGCAGACGGTACTGTTGTGAAGCCGGGAGATGTGCCGTTCATCATCAGGGGGGCTGCTCGATCCATCCTCCAGGGCGAACGACTGTCACTCAATATCCTGCAAAGACTTAGTGGCATTGCTACCTCAACGGCACAACTGGTTAAACTGGTTGCCCCTTTTGGAACCCGGCTCCTGGATACCCGGAAAACAACACCACTCCTGCGGGAGATGGAAAAATATGCCGTGAGGATGGGTGGTGGCCGGAACCACCGGATGGGATTATACGATATGATCATGATCAAGGATAACCATGTGGATTTTGCCGGAGGGATTTCCAGTGCCATAGACAGGGTGAACAACTACCTCAGGGAGAAAGAGCTTGATCTGAAAATTGAAATTGAGGTGCGTAACTTTGAAGAGCTGGAAGCGGTGATGGAGCATGGAGGTGTTGACCGGATTATGCTCGATAATTTTTCCCCTGTAGATCTGGCGGCTGCGGTAAACAGGATTAACGGGAAATATGAAACGGAGGCCTCCGGTGGCATCAATGCCCGGAATATTGAAGCCTATGCCGCAACCGGAGTCGATTTTATCTCATCCGGTGCCATCACCCACCAGATCATGAGTCTGGATATGAGTCTGAAAGCCACCTTTAGTCTGCAGGGATGAAAAGCATCACAGGCTGGTACAATACCTGGAAAACCCGGATAAATTCCTTTCTTGAGCGTATCCGGATTCCCGGTACACCGGGAATGACCCTGTACCACTTTGCATCATGTTTCAAACCGGTTCTAACCGGCAATTTCAATACCCGTGCTGCCTCCATCTCTTTTAAGCTGTTCCTTGCCATCTTTCCGGCCATCATTTTCCTGTTTACCATCATACCCTATATCCCTGTTGATGATTTTCAGCCAACCCTGATGCTGGTGTTTCAGGAAATTCTGCCGGATAACGTTTTCCCCATTCTGGAGAAAACCATATCAGACATTGTCAACATTAAGCATTCCGGACTGCTTTCGCTGGGATTTATCCTTACCCTCTATTTCAGTTCCAATGGCTTCATCAGCCTGATATCAGCCTTCAATCAAAGTATCAATATCAAAGAAACCCGCACATGGTACCAGCAACGGATGGTCAGCCTGCTGCTTATGGTCATCACAACCCTGATCCTGATCATGGCAGTTGCCCTGATGGCCATTGGCCGGGATACACTGGAGTGGATGATGGCAAAGGGAATTATGCCTGTTAAAAACGTATACTCCCTATTGATCATTGGCCGCTGGTTCCTGTTGGCGACCGTCATCTATCTGACCCTGAGCATTGTGTACTATGTTGCTCCCGCAAAACGGGCAGGTTTCAGATTCTTTGCCATAGGTTCTGCTGTAGCTACAGTCCTCACCATCTTGCTGGCCTGGGGCTTCGGTACTTTTATCAGCAATTTTTCCTCCTACAATGCCCTGTATGGTTCCGTGGGAACCATCCTGATCCTTATGCTGTATATCTACTACAACGCAAGTATTATGCTGATCGGGTTTGAGTTGAATGCCAGTATTCTGGCCATGAAAAACGAAAACATACCCGCACCGCTGGAAGTGGTATCCAAAATTGTCTAATGCCTGCTGACGTCATTTTATGCAACAGGAGGGAACCATCATAGAAGGACTACGAAAGGGTGACCGTGATACATTCAGAGATCTGGTCAACACCTGGCAGGTTAAGGTAATTAACCTGAGCAATGCCTATCTGAATGACCTTGAGGAGGCCGAGGACATCGCACAGGACGTTTTCCTGGAAGTACTGGAATCCATCCACAGATTCAGGGGAGATTCTTCTCTGGCCACCTGGATTTACCGGATAACGGTAAACAAATCGCTGAACCGCAGGAAAAAGCTCAGGAGACAATCCCTGTTTCGTATTCGTCAGCAACAACTGTCCTCCCGTGAAATTGTGTCTCTGGAACAAAAACATACTGTTCCTGACCCCCAGTCAGTGATGCAGCAACAGGAGGATCGTATCGCACTGAGCCGGGCGATTGACAGATTGCCGGAACAACAGAGAAATGCCTTCATTTTGTACCAATATGAGCAGATGTCATACAAAGAGATCGCAGATGTGCTGAAAGTAAGCCTGCCCGCAGTAGAGTCGTTGCTTTTCAGGGCAAAAAGCAATATGAGAAAGTATCTGATATCCTACATTACGGAATGAGGCCGCAAGTTTTCCCCGAAAGAATTGTCAGAATGTTCAACAAAGCAAAGATGCAAACCATGCAATGCAGAGAAATCCGAAAACTGATGCCCTTTTATCCGGAGATGATCAGGGAGCCGAAGAAGCTGCTGGAGATCACCGGGCATCTGGAATCATGCAGGGAATGCGCCGACCTGAGACAGCGGTATGAGCAAATTCTTCAGCAAACTCCGCATATACAGGTCCGGGAACCGGATCCCTTCTTTTTCACCAGGCTGGAAGCAAAACTGGAAAAACAGGAGGATTTCGGATTCAGCTGGATCCTGCAGGTCAGGCCGGTATTGATGGGTTTATCCCTGGCCATTCCTCTTGCTTTGGGAATATGGCTTGGCATTTCCTGGAACCAACGGTCGGGCGCACAAACCACTGAAATGGTTTCACAGGTTACCGAGGTTAATAAAATGCTATCCATACCTGGTTATCAGGCAGATACAGAATTATATTTTGCAGAAACGCTATCGGAATAAATCTACAGACACCTATCCATGAACAGGCAAAATTACAGACTACTTGTTTGGCTCGTGATCATTCTGCTGGTGCTGAATGTTTCAGCCCTGGGAACCATTCTCTGGTTCAGGCACACGTTGCCCTCCCCTCCCGAAACACGATGCAGGGCTGAAAATCAGGGACAGCACAATCGTTTGCATGATGCTTTTATCAAGGAAGAATTGCAGTTTGATGAAGCGCAGATGAAACAGTTCATTGTATTACGGGATAAACATTTCAGTGAAATCAAAGAGATCAGAGAAGACATTGAGGCCACCCGGAAACTGCAATTCATGGCGGTACAGGAGAAGAATGCCGACCCAAACTACCTGGACTCACTGAGCAGCCGCATCGGATTGCTTCATCAGAAATGGTCGGTCAGTTCAACGGAATTTCTTCAGAAGGCATCAGCGGTGTGCAATGATGAACAGAGGCTC
This sequence comes from Bacteroidota bacterium, assembly GCA_022709695.1. Taxonomy (GTDB): domain Bacteria; phylum Bacteroidota; class Bacteroidia; order Bacteroidales; family SKPS01; genus SKPS01. Next base: position 96,355 of record JAKLII010000005.1, on the reverse strand, counting down.
AGGTTTTTCACTTTTATGGAACAGAGCCGGAAAGACAGCCTTCAATGGCCCGGGCATCACAGAAGGGGCGGAAAAAAAGAATGCCGGATAAAACAATAACCACCTAAAATAACCCATTAAATCTATTCATTATGAAAATCAAAAAAGTATTGGTTGCAGCATTGATTCCTGCCATGCTGCTGATGTTTGCCGGAAATACCCTTTCGGCTCAGGAAAAAGCACCGGAAAAGCAGTGTACCGGACAGGGAAACCATGATGGATCCGGCTGCCAGAAACACAAGAATGCCGAACCGGACGGTCCTTTCAGAAACTTCGTTAGTATACCGGATATCACTGACAAACAGAAGGAGGATATCCGGAAAATCAGGCTCGATATGATCAGGGAGATCAGAAGCCTTAAGGATCAGGTAATGGAGAAGGAGGCAAGGCTCCGGACCCTCACACGCACTGACCAGCCCGACAGCAAAGCCATTGACCGTGTCATTGATGAGATCGCTGAAATCCAGGCAAGCATCAGAAAAAAGGCTGAGAAAGCCAGGCAGCAGATTCGGGCACTTCTGAATGAAGAGCAGAAGTTATGGTTCGATTCCCATTGTCATGGGCCCCAGATGGATAATGCAGGTCCGGGGCATCCCGAGAGTTGTCAGCAACCGGAAGGGAAAAAGATGAAAAGGAAAGATTGACAGATATCAGGGTAACACAACTGAACCGGCGCAATGGTCAACCGTTGCGCCGGTTACTGTTTTATAGACATTGATTTCTCCCCGCCAGCGCAGCAAGCCGAGAAAGGCAAATACCAGAGCCTCCTTGAATTCTATAATTTCAGGATCGGGAAGTATAAGTTTCGCCCGGGTCAGCCGGGAGACCTGGTCGATCAGGAACCGGTTGTAAGCTCCCCCGCCGGTTATCAGAACCGTTGCACCGGGCTGGTCTTCCAGCGATCCTGCAATCTGTTGTGCAGCATGCACCGTATAGGTATGCAACAGGTCACTTACCGGAAAATGATCATCAAGCAACGGCATTACTTCTGCCTCAACCCATTCGCGGGCCAGTGACTTGGGCATCGGCTGATTGTAATAGGGAAGATTATTCAGTTTAACCAGCAATTCAGGGATCAGAGAACCGGAAGCTGCAACCGAGCCTTCCGCATCATATGGCCGCTGTATCCTCCCCGAAAGGGCATTTAATACCATGTTTACCGGAACCACATCAAAGGCCACCCTTGATGTATCGCGGACAAAAGAGACATTGGCAATACCCCCGATGTTGAGACACGCAGAAAAACCTGAGAACAGCAAATGGTCGCCTACGGGCACCAGTGGTGCACCCTGACCTCCCATCGCCACGTCGGCTGTCCGGAAATCGTATACTACAGGGAATCCGCACCTGCAGGCCAGGGCACCTCCATGACCGATCTGGAGGGTGAGGCCCTCTTCAGGTTTGTGAAAAACCGTATGCCCGTGTGATGCAACCAGCACAGGCACAAAGTGATGCCTGAGGCAGAGTTTTCTCACCTGGTCGCCACACCATGCTCCGAAAGCGATATCGGATTTGATCAGGTCGGCGCCCGGAACCCGGTGGGCTTCAGTGAGTTTTAACCTGATATCCTCAGGAAAAGGTACAGTAACCGCAAATCTGATCTGAGAAGACCAATTGCCCTTATCGCAGCTGAAGGAACAGAGTGCCACATCGAGTCCATCGCCCGAGGTTCCCGACATCAAACCTGCTACCGGATATTCCATGGTACAATCTTTAGAGCAATGGGATCAACCGCTCGAGTTGCACACCCCGCGACCCTTTCAACAAGATACTTCTGCCTTGCAACGGATTGTTCTTCAGCCATTCTGCTGCCTCCGCTACACCCCGGAATGCCTTACCCGCGCCCTGATCCGATAATGCATGGAAGACCTCCCCGATCCACATGGCGTCCATACCAAGATCCTTCACATACCGCATTAACCGGGTATGTTCATCGCGGGCATAGGCGCCCAGTTCAAACATATCTCCAAGAATAAGTAACGATGTGCTGTCAGCACCTTCTGAAAAATGGCCCACTGCAGCACGCATGGAGGATGGATTGGCATTGTAACAGTCGACCACCAGCCGGTTTTTTCCGGTGTCCAGGTACTGCGATCTGCTGTTGGAAGGAGTATAGGATGCTATTGCCTGCACGATACCAACAGATGGGACCTCAAACAATACCCCTGCAGCCACTGCGGCCATGGCATTCGGGAAATTATACCTTCCCACCAGCCGGGTTTTAACGGCGACTTCACCTTCCGGGGCATGCCAGCAAAACTGCATGAAGAGACCCGAGAGGTCAGGGGTTCCCCTTACATCAGCTTGCTCAGCATTCCCATAAGAGCACAACTCCGACACAGGAAATTCCTTCACAAGTCCTTCAATCACAGGGTCATCAGCATTCCAGATCAAACATCCCGATTTTCTGCCATATATATAATGGTATAATTCGCTTTTTGCTCTTCTGATCCCTTCACGGGATCCGAATCCTTCGAGATGGGCTTCACCTATACTGGTGATCAGGCCGAACTCTGGATCAGCCAATTGGGAAAGAAATGCGATTTCGCCGGGATGGTTCGCACCCATTTCGACGATAAGGATCTCAGTATCAGAGGTTGCCCGCAAAATGGTCAACGGCACCCCGATGTGGTTGTTCAGATTCCCCTGTGTGGCAACCACACGGTATTTTTGAGCAAGTACTGCAAGGATAAGCTCCTTGGTGGTGGTCTTTCCGTTGGAACCGGTGATGCCAATGACGCTGGCACTGATCTGCTGTCTGTGGTAGCGGGCCAGCTCCTGCAATGTAAAAAGGGTGTCTTCGACAAGGATATACTGATCACCTGATACCACAGCAGGGTTATCCACCACCACCCGGGCGGCTCCTGCATCCAGGGCATTGGCAGCATGAATGTTTCCATCGGAATTTTCACCCTTTAAGGCAAAAAAGATCTGGCCCGGCTGTACCTTTCTGGAGTCGGTACATATACCTTTTGATGACAGAAACAGCTGATGAAGGGTGTGTATATCGAATTGCATATTCCGGTGTGTTGGCCTGTCTGGCAAAGGTAGCAATATAGATTCAGAAACCGGAAAAAACAAAGCCTGCCGTTCGCACGACAGGCTTTGCATGATTTATATCAATGGGTTGCCCTTGAATTATCAGTTACCTCTTGGGTCACCCACCCGGTGCATGGCGCAGCGGAATCCGATATATTCGGTGGCCTGGTTCTCTTCGAGGAACCTGCGGGTCCCGGGGCTGATCCAGTATTCACGATCGCGCCACGAACCCCCTTTGTATACCCTTGTGCGGTTGTTGATGAGGGAGGTTTCGCCATAGTGGTACATATCACGGTCTTCGTCAAGTTTAACAAAGAAGTCGGCAGAAACCATACTCATTACATCCCCGTCTTTAAAGTCTACATTGTCGGCCTGGCGGTAGTTGCGGCGTCCGATATTTTCTTCGGGGCGCACTTCACGGGTTTTGATCTGTCCGGGCATTCCCTGTACATAGTTGGCAATTCCCTTCAGCAGAGCACCACCGATTTTGATGGTTTCATCCGCGTTGTTGATTTTATCGATGGCATCCTGGATCCGCTGGGAAGCATCTTCGGTATTACGGGCATCATTGTCTTCGACAGCTTTTTCGGCATCGGCGATCACAGCTTCCACCAGGTCAGCTTCCTTGTCGGAGGCTGTACCTGAATTTGCCAGTTCCGACTGGAAATTCACCAGATAATCGAGAACACCCTTGTAATCATAGGTGATATAGTCCAGCTTGTCGTCATAGGTACCTTCGTTGTTCAGCACAACCGTAGAAAAGATATTGCCACGGAAGGGGTTGAATTCTTCGAAATCCTCAAATGACAGAGGCCTGTACACATCAGCAACCCATTCGGCCACATTACCGGCCATGTTATAGAGGCCATAGTCATTTGGCCAGTAGGCAAATACCGGGGCTGTGATGGCAGCTTTATCGTTCAGGTGTCCGGCAACTCCCATCATATCACCACGGCCGCGCACAAAGTTGGCCACAAATTCACCGTAGTATTTCCGGCTGTCGGTACGTGTGTTATGACCGTTCCATGGATATATCCTTCTTTCGACGATTCTTTCGTAGTAGGTATTTCCGATCAGGCCGAGGGCAGCAAATTCCCATTCAGCTTCTGTTGGGAGGCGGTATGAAGGGAGGAGGATTCCATCTTCCATACGTACACCACGGGTGCCACTGCTGTTGGGATTGAGGTCTTTAAGCTCTTTATCCACCAGCCCGACAAACTGTCCGGCAAGATAGGACCTGGTATTGAAGTTTTCTTCATTCTGTTGCATGGGGTCTCTTTTCAGCACTCCCTCGTTGATGAGGATCTGCTCATTTACCCTGTCGGTACGCCATGCACAGTAGTCACGGGCCTGCAGCCAGTTCACCCCGACCACAGGGTAGTCCTGATAGGCCGGATGCCTGAGGTAGAGCTCTGCATACGGTTCATTGAAGGCAAGTTTTTTCCTCCATACCAGGGTATCGGGAAGGGCTTTTTCATAGATTCTTGGGAAGTCGATACCGTAAATCCTTGATATCCAGTAGAGATATTCAAGATAATCGACATTGGCCACTTCGGTCTGGTCCATATAGAAAGAGTTGACTGTAACCCTGCGGGGGATGTTATCCCAGTTTTCAGTCACTTCCTGGTTGGTACGTCCCATCAGGAAGGTACCCCCTTCGATCAGTACAAGCCCGGGTCCTGTCTCCTGTTCAATAAACCGCTGCACCTGATAACCTCCATTGGCCGGATTGTTATACTCCCAGCCGGTGGTACGGGATGCCGGTTTTTTACACGAAGTTGACCAGAAGGCAACTGCTGCAAGCAGTAGAATACCTGTAATCAATTTCACTCTTTTCATCTTGTATTGCAATTTGATCGTTTGTTTCATGGGTTGATTCAGAAGACCGGACATTTGATAGGCCGGTATTTCGGACCCTTTTCGGGGCAGTTGAATTTGAGGGTAAATGAGATTTCGTGGGCACCACCGGAAACATTTTCGAGTTCGGAGACGGTGATATCATAGGAATATCCTATTTTGATCTTATCATACTCAAACCCGGCGAGGATCGCGATGGCATCGGCATAACCTCCTACCGGTGAGGAGAGGAAGTGACGGTACCACAGCCCCACCACCATGGGGGTTTTGTTGAAATAGAGGCCGTAATTGAGCTGGTGGAACTGCTGCTGCTGCTGGTAGATCAGGCTTGGGAAGAGGCTGGGATAGGAGGTTTGGTATACCCCTTTGCTTTTCCCAAGGGGAATTTCATAGCCGGTTTGCACCGTAATTTTCCTGTAATGCACCGAGGCATCAGAGTCATAGAAGGAGTTGGAAGGTTCTGTGAGGTGGTTGATTCCCACGCCGAAATAGAAACGGGGAGCATAATACAGGGCTCCGGCAGAGAAATCGATATAGCTCACATGTTCATTACCGGGGATGTTTGAGGTTGTGTAGACAAACCCGTCGCGTGAATCGATCTGATCGCCGAAGGTAAGTTTGCCCCAGTCGATGCTTTTTGCATAGTAAGATCCCTGCAAGGCAAAGTTGATATTGTAGCGGTCGCGCTGATCGAGGCCAAGGCGGTAAGCATACATCATCCCAATAGAGTTGTGGGTAAGGACACCCTCTCCTGCCTGATCCGACATTGCAAGCACCCCGATCCCTCCCCGTATGGCCTCAAAGTACTGGTCGTAGGAGGCATTGTAGGTAATGTAGGCACCGGTGATGGAGGGCCATTGGTTACGGTAGTTCATCACCAGCCTCGGACACACGTTGGTGCCGGCAAATGCCGGATTCATATAGATGGGATTGGCGTAAAACTGCGTAAATATCGGGTCCTGAGCCGCCAGTTGCCAGGAAGAGGCAAAAAAGGCGAATCCGATCAGGAGGGTTATGAATAGTTTTCTCACCGTATGTTTATTAGGTAGTAATCATTACATAACTTTTGAGATCACAATATTACGAACATTTTTTGAAACGGTGAACACCTCCGATTGTATACATCCTTAAACATTTTTTTTGCCTGGTGACAATAATCCCCGGAAAGTCTTTGTTTTCAAGTACTTCCTGAGTGAACATTCGTTGATTGATGTGTGTTTTATACAGGCAAAATCGTTTAAGGTTTCGTTTTTTTCTGAAAAACTTCAGTATAAATCCTGCAACCTGTAACTTCTTTTGCAAAATCCGGGTAAAAAAACCGTCCTCCCGGACAATATAACCGAAGTTTAGATGTTTTCCTAGCATCAAAACCAGACAAAAAACACCAAACGAAACCTCATGCAGCTCGTGCATTCAGCGAATTCCGGGATCAACAGGACCAACCTGTCCTATGGGCGTGTTATCCTGATCTGGACTATGATTCTGATCCTTGTTATCCTCATGCCCAAGCCGGAACTTGCCGCTCAGGAAGATCGCAATCACAATGCTGTTCATCTCAATTGGCACGGCCTGCAGACAGTGCAGATCAGTGAACAGGAGACTGTCACCCAACTTGGGTTTGAGGGAGCGGTATATCCGGGAGATTACCGTATCCCATACTGGCATCATCCTTATAAAATCAAAGGGTTGGGCAAGCTTCAGGAAGTCACACTGACGGATGTTTCCACAGCTCCCCTTACCGCTGAAGAAGCCAGCCTCATCGCACCGGCGGATGAGGTTCTGAACCACTTCAGTATTCGCATTGAAGAAGTTAATGTCAGAAAAGAACTCAGTTACAAGGTGTTTATCCTTCCTGTCAGAAAAAATGCTGCAGGAGGTTATGAAAAACTGCTGGGTTTCACCCCGGTATACCATGAAAGCCCGCGCATTTCACCCCCCTCAGTAAAGGCACTCAGAAAAGGCAACCCGGTACTGGCGACAGGCACCTGGTACAAGCTGAAAGTTGACCGGACCGGGATGTTCCGTTTGGATTATCAGGCTCTGGCCTCAATGGGTCTTACGGGCAGCGGGGCCGGACAAATAAAGGTTTTTGGGATGGGAGGGGCTATGCTGCCCGAACATGCCGGGGCACCCAGACCTGATGGACTGACAGAAATTGCCATCATGGTTTCAGACGGTGGAGACGGCAGTATCGATCCAGGGGATTACCTCGTGTTTTACGGGGAAGGGGCTGGTCAGTGGGTTTATGATTCCGGCCAGGGCAGGTTTGTCTTTCAGCGACATCAGTACGCAGAAAACAATTACTACTATATCACACGAGGGTCTTCTCCCGGTTTACGGGTGACGACCCAACAACCCCCGGCAGGAGCCCCTACGCATCAGGTTTCTGCCTACACCGACTTTTATCAGTATGAGAAGGATTCCATCAATCTGATCAAATCGGGGAAACTATGGCTCGGGGAGGTATTTAATCTGAAGACCTCCTATTCTTTCAGCTTTACCTTTCCAAATGCTGATGTATCGGTACCTGCCGAGGTAATTACTGCTGTAGCTGCCCGTTCCCTCACCTCCAGCTCCTTTACGGTAGCGTCGGGCAGCCAGTCTGTGAATATCCCGGTCACTCCGGTTTACTCAGCCTACAACAGCCAGTATGCTTTTTCTTCCTTTGGTCCGATGCAGGTAACTCTTACCGGAAATCAGATTCCGTTGCAGATCACCTACAACAAGCCCATGTCGTCTTCGGAAGGGTGGCTGGATTATATCCTGATCAATCTCAGAAGGCATCTCCGCTTCAACGGCACCCAGATGCGTTTCAGGGATCCAAAGGTAACGGGTGCCGGCAATGTGGCAGAATATACGCTGGATCAGGCTACACAGGGGGTCCAGGTCTGGGATGTGACCGATCCTTTCAATCCTGAAAATGTACAGGCAACCTTTACCTCCGGCAGCCTGATATTCAAGTCGGATGCATCGGTACTCAGGGAATTTGCCTCCTTCACCCCAACAGGGTGCTATGCCCCGGAAGTATTGGGGAAACTTGCCAATCAGAATCTTACAGGCGCCCCTGCCGTAGATATGGTGATTATTGCTCATCCATTGTTTGTTCCGGCCGCCACACGATTAGCCAACCTGCATATTCAGAAGAACAATCTCAAGGTATCGGTGTTTGCCTCAACAGAAGTGTACAATGAGTTTTCCTCGGGCAAGCAGGATCCTGCAGCGATCCGTGATTTCATGAAGCTGCTGTACGACCGGGCACAGACCCCTCAGGAGATGCCGAAGTATCTGCTGCTGTTTGGCGACGGATCCTACGACAATCTCAACAGACTTCCCGGCAATACCTGTTATATCACCACATTCCAGTCGGAAGAGAGCATGCACCCGGCCTATTCCTTTGTAACCGATGACTTCTTCGGGATGCTGGATGACACTGAGGGGATCGACGGATCCGGGGATCTTGACCTTGGAGTGGGTCGCATCCCGGTAGCTACGGCAGCTGAAGCGACACAGATGGTTGATAAAATTGAGAGGTACCTGAGCAACAACGAACAGATTGATGATATTACCGTATGTGCCGGCGGCAGCAGCACAAGACCTCTTGGCGACTGGCGGAACAACATCTGCATTGTGGCTGATGATGAAGATGGTAACCTCCATTTAGATCAGGCTGAGGTGCTTGCCGGATACCTTGAACAGAACCATCCGGTCTGGAATCTGAACAAGATCTACCTGGATGCTTACCCACAGGTTTCAATATCAGGGGGGCACCGTTATCCGGATGTGAATGAAGCCATCAACCGCCAGATGGCACGTGGGTCTCTGGTATTCAACTACATTGGGCACGGGGGCGAGCTTGGCTGGGCGCATGAGCGGGTGTTGCGAATCGATGACATCAACAGCTGGGAGAATTACTGGCACATGCCTTTGTTTCTGACCTCCACCTGTGAATTCAGCCGGTTTGATGACCCTGGCAGACGTTCGGCCGGGGAGCTGGTATACCTGAACGCCGGTTCCGGCGGGATTGCCATGTTCACTACCACCAGGCTTGCTTTCGCCAGCAGCAACTACGCCTTCAACAGCGCCTTCTACCAAAACCTTTTCCGGAAGGAACAGGGTGAATATCTCAGGCTCGGGGACATTTTCAGGCAATCGAAGATTGATGCCGGCTCAGTAAGCAGTAACCGGAACATGGTAATCCTGGGGGATCCGGCATTAATGCTGGCCTACCCCAAACACCGCGTTATTGCAACCCATATCAACAATGCACCTGTGAACGGGCCCACCGATACACTGAAGGCTCTTTCCAAGATCACGATCAATGGGATGGTAACCGACCAGGGGGGGCAACTGCTGCAAAGTTTCAACGGCACGCTCTATCCTGCTGTTTACGATAAAAAGATCAACTATTCCACCCTGGCGAACGATGCCGGAAGCTATCAGAAGAATTTCGGCATTCAGAAGAATATCCTGTATAAGGGGAAGGTGAGTATCAAGGATGGAACCTTCAGTTTCACCTTTATTGTTCCCAAAGATATTCAATATGCCTATGGGAACGGGAAGATCAGTTTTTATGCAGAAAACGGCACAGAGGATGCCCATGGGTATTATAATCAGGTGGTTGTGGGGGGAAATGCCTCCGGCAGCATTGCGGATCAATCCGGGCCCCAGCTGCGTCTGTTTATGAACGACAGCAGTTTTGTTTCAGGAGGCACCACTGATGCCAACCCGGCCCTGTTTGCACTTTTGTGGGATGAGAACGGGATTAATACCACAGGTGGGAGCATCGGCCACGATATCGTCGCTGTTTTGGATGAGAACACCCAAAAGTCTATCATCCTGAACGATTATTACGAGGCTGACCTGGATTCCTACCAGTCAGGAAGCATTCTTTACCAACTGTCGGAACTTCCGGAAGGCCCTCACCGTATCTCTCTCAAGGCATGGGATATATTGAACAATTCATCGGATGCCAGCCTTGAATTTCTGGTAGTTTCTTCTGAGAAACCCATTCTTACGCATGTGCTGAACTATCCCAATCCCTTCACCACACGAACAGAATTCTGGTTTGAGCACAACCAGCCCTGTTGCGACCTGCAGGTGATGATTGAGGTGTTTTCGATCTCAGGCAAGCTGGTGAAAACCTTGCGCGAAACGGTTCCTACCACCGGATACCGTGCTGCTCCGGTTTCATGGGATGGTCTTGATGACTATGGGGAAAGGCTGGCCCGGGGCGTGTATGTATACCGGGTTTCCATACGCAACCAGCAGGGGCAGGAAGCGGAAAAATTCGAAAAACTGGTAATTCTCAAATAGGTAAACGATATTTTTAATACTTTTGCGAACCATAAAAACCTACGTCTTCTTATGACAGCCATTAAACAGAAGATCAGCGCTTTATTATTATCAATCGGTATTCTTGCTCCCCTGGCTACGCTACAGGCCCAGACCACGTATCAGGGACTGTTCGGGCAGGGTGAGATCAATACCATTACCACAGCCGTTCCGTTTCTGATGATTGCGCCTGATGCACGGGCAGGGGCTTTGGGAGATGCAGGCGTAGCCGGCACCCCGGATGCTTTCTCCCAGCACTGGAACCCTGCAAAATATGCCTTTATGAAGAACCGGATGGGGGTATCGGTGTCCTACTCTCCCTGGATGAAAAAACTGGTGGATGATATTGACCTCGGGTATCTTTCATTTTATTACAAACTGAACAACGACCGCGATGCCATCTCGGCATCCCTCCTGTTCTTTTCGCTTGGAGAAATCCAGTTCACCAACGACATCGGGCAGGATATCGGGACCTTTTCGCCCAGTGAGTATGCAATGGATGTTGCCTACAGTTCAAAACTGGCAAAGCACCTTTCGGCATCCATTGCCTTCCGTTATATCTATTCCAACCTTACCGGCAACCGTTTTGTCGGGGGTATGCAGTCGAATGCCGGGCAGACGGTAGCAGGTGACCTGTCGGCCTATTACCGTTTACCATTAAAGGTGAACGGACAGAATTCATTCTACTCTGCCGGACTCAATATCAGCAATATCGGTGCAAAGGTTTCCTATACAGAAACGGTTGCCAAGGATTTCATCCCAACGAATCTGCGTATCGGCACTGCCTTCGAGACACAGCTTGACGATTACAACTCCATTGGTATTTTGCTGGATTTCAACAAATTGCTGGTACCTACTCCCCCTGAATACAAATACAACGACTCCACCAATATGCCGGAGGTGGATCCCCAGGGCAATTACATCATTGCCCGTGGCAAATCGAGTGATGTAGGTGTGGTGAAAGGAATCTTCCAATCGTTCGGTGATGCCCCGGATGGTTTCGGGGAGGAACTCCGTGAGATTTCCCTTTCGGTGGGTGCAGAATACTGGTACGACAAGCAATTTGCCTTCAGGGCAGGGTATTTCCATGAACACGTTTCAAAAGGGAACCGGAAATATTTCACATTGGGAGTCGGGCTTAAGCTTAATGTATTCGGACTTGACTTCTCATATCTCATTCCCACCGGGCAAAGAAATCCGTTGGAAAACACCTTGCGTTTCTCCCTGCAATTTGATTTCGAATCACTTGGTGGCAAGTAAGCACCATTTAAACAGGTTTTTCGATGGCACTCAGGATTGGTCTGGGCACTGATCTGCACCGCCTTGAGGAGGGAATTCCGCTGGTGCTCGGTGGCGTTGTCATCGCATGGCATAAAGGCCCTGCGGGGCACAGCGACGGAGATGCGGTGGTTCATGCCCTGATTGATGCACTGCTGGGTGCTGCAGCATTACGTGACATTGGATTCCACTTTCCCGATACTGATCCTGCCTACAAGGGAGCATCAAGCATTTCGCTGCTGAAAAAGGTACATGCCCTCCTGAAGAACCATTCATGGCAACTGGTAAACGCCGATGTGGTGATTCATCTACAGGCACCCAGGCTGATGCCCTATATCCCGCAGATGCAGCAGAAACTTGCTGAAGCACTTGAAACCACGCAGGACTGCATTTCCATCAAGGCCAAAACCGGCGAGAAAATCGGCCTGATTGGGGAAGAGAGGGCAATTGAGGTTTATGCCGTTTGTTTACTGGAACGGTTCTGAAACGATCCCTCAGAATTTCTCACGGATAATGCGCACTGCTTCGGGAAGTCCTGCAGGATTTTTCCCACCGGCTGATGCAAAGAAATCCTGTCCGCCGCCACCCCCCTGTATCAGTGGGGAAATTTCCTTAATAAGCGCCGAGGCACTGATCCCCTTTTCCGCAGTGATATCGGGGGAAACAAATACCGAGAGGGATGCTTTTCCGTCGGAAACCATCGGAAAAACCATCACCAGGTTCTTTTCGCTGGCCCTGATGCTGAATGCCAGATCCTTCAGCTCTGCCGGGGAAATCTGATCTCCCCCTTCCACAAATCGCACCTGATTGACCAATTGAGCGTTACGAATAAGATTCTCCAGATTCTTCCGAGCCTTCTCTTTGGCGAAGGTTTCCAGCTCGCTTTCGAGGGCAGCATTTTTTTCAAGCAGCTGCCCAATGGCCTGAGAAAGATCTTTGGGATTTTTCAGCAACTCCCTGGCCGACTGCAATGATTCGATCTGCCGGTTTATCCATTCAATTGCCCTGTGCCCGGTGATCGCTTCAATACGGCGTATGCCGGCAGCAATAGCTCCTTCGGAAACGATCCTGAAGGGCCCTATTTCCCCCGTGGCAGCCACATGGGTTCCTCCGCACAGCTCAATGGATTCACCGAACCGGATCACCCTTACATCCTCTCCGTACTTTTCGCCAAACAGCGACATAGCACCCATGAATTTTGCCTCTGAGAGAGGCATGTGGCGCATCTCATCACGATGAATGCACTGCATAATCAGGTCGTTCACAATGGATTCGACGGCAGATAGCTCTTCCTGCGTCATCTTTCTGAAGTGGGAAAAGTCGAACCTGAAATAGTCGGGATGTACCAGAGACCCCTTCTGTTCCACATGGTGCCCCAGTACTTTCCGGAGAGCATAATGGAGGAGGTGGGTGGCAGAATGGTTACGGGCGGTGGCTTTCCTTGCATCCACATTGACGGAAGCCCGGAAAACGGATGCAGGATTTGCAGGGACTTTTTCTGTGAGGTGCATGATGAGGCGGTTTTCGATCCTGGTACTGATCACCGGAATCAGTTCCCCTGAAAGGGTATCCATGATGGCACCCGAGTCTCCCACCTGTCCTCCCGACTCAGCATAGAACGGGGTTTTGTCGAATACAAGCTGATACAGGGTTTTGTCTTTGGTAACCACTTTCCGGTACCGGTATATCTTCACCAGCAATTCGGTTTCGTCATAACCCACAAACTCGGTTGTTCCTTCATCCGGGGTAACCACAACCCAGTCGTCGGTTTCCACTTTAGCCGCATCCCGGGAACGGTTTTTCTGGGCCTCCATTTCGGAAAGGAAAGCATCATGATCCAGGGACAGTCCGTTCTCCGACAGGATCAGGGCGGTAAGGTCTACCGGAAAGCCATAGGTATCATAGAGGGTAAAAGCGGTTTTCCCATCGAGTCCTGAAATTCCGCTTTCCTTCATCTTCCCGATAATCTGATCGAGATAATGGATTCCGGTTTCAAGGGTTCTCAGGAAAGAGAGCTCCTCTTCTGCAATCACTTTCATGATGAAATCCTGTTGGCTCTCCAGCTCGGGAAAAGTGCTTCCCATCTGCCCGGCAAGGACAGGCACCAACCTGTTGATGAACGGCTCCCTGAATCCAAGGTAGGTATACCCGTAACGGATGGCCCGACGGAGAATCCTGCGGATCACGTACCCTGCCTTTACATTGGAGGGAAGCTGTCCGTCGGCAATGGAAAAGGCAACCGCCCTGAGGTGATCGGCCACCACCCTGAAGGCGATGTCGGTTTTCTCTTCCCGGCCGTAAGACTTTTCACAGAGTTTTGCGGTGTGCTGAATTACCGGCTGGAAGATGTCGGTATCGTAATTGGAGGTCTTTTGCTGCAACACCCTGCAAAGCCGCTCGAATCCCATTCCTGTATCCACATGCTTGTTAGGCAGGGGCACGAGGCTGCCATTGGCAAGGCGGTTATACTGAATGAACACCAGGTTCCAAATTTCAATTACCTGCGGATGGTCGTGGTTCACCAGGCTACTGCCGGGAATCTGCATCCTTTCCGCTTCGGGCCGCAGATCGATGTGAATTTCGGAGCAGGGACCGCACGGGCCTGAATCGCCCATCTCCCAGAAATTGTCTTTTTTTGAACCATTGAGGATCCTGCTTTCCGGAAGGTATTTTCGCCAGTAGGCGCGTGCTTCATCGTCGGCCTGAAGTCCATGTTCATTATCTCCTTCGAAGACAGTTGCATAGAGGAGTTCAGGATTGATCCCAAGCTTGCCGGTAAGCAGTTCCCAGGCCCATGCAATGGCTTCTTCCTTAAAGTAATCACCAAACGACCAGTTGCCGAGCATTTCGAACATAGTATGATGGTAGGTATCATGCCCCACCTCTTCCAGATCATTGTGTTTTCCGGAGACCCTGAGACACTTCTGGGTATTGGCAATCCGAAGGGAGGTGGCTTCACGGTTACCGAGGAAAATATCCTTGAACTGGTTCATGCCTGCATTGGTAAACATCAGTGTCGGATCGTCCTTGATCACCATGGGGGCGGAGGGCACAATGCGGTGTCCTTTGGATTCGAAAAAAGACATAAAATGCTGTCGTATCTCGTTACTGGTTTGTATCATCAGGTTTTGTATTAATTTTCAGATGCTTAACTTTTCTTAACAACTAAACGGGGTGCAAAGTTAACCAAACCGCTAATTTTGCAGCGTCGGAAAAGAGAAGAAAACGACCCATGGCAAAACCAAAATACAAATTCAACCCTGCATCACTCGAAATCGAGAAAGTGGAGGTGTCGCTTAAACAGCGGCTGCTGCAGGTTGGATCCTATTTGCTGACCGCCGTGGTGTTTGCAGTAATTACCACCCTGATCGCCTTTCAGGTGGTTGACAGCCCGAAGGAGAAAGCACTGAAAAGGGAGATAGAGCAGTACAAGCTCCAGAATCAGGTGGTAACGGATCAGCTGGATAAAATCGAGAAAGTTCTTGCCGATTTGCAGAACCGTGATGACAACATCTACAGGGTAATTTTCAACGCTGAGCCGGTTCCCGAAGCGGAGCGCAACAGCGGTATCGGCGGGGCTGACCGTTACAGTCACCTGGAGGGTTTCAGCAGCAGTGAGATGCTGATTGCCACTGCCCGCAGGGTTGACGAGATCGGAAGAAAGCTGGTGGTGCAATCGAGATCTTTCGACAAGGTATTTGCCCTGGCCAAACAACAGGAGCAGAGGATGTCGGCAACTCCGGCCATTGTTCCCATTAAGGGGGGGGCGATGCAGGTAATCTCCGGTTTCGGGTACCGCATTCATCCGATCTACCGTACCCGCCGGATGCATACCGGAATCGACATTGCTGCAAAAACCGGCACCCCGGTGTATGCCACCGCTGACGGCACGGTTATCAGACCGGAATCAAGCATGAGTGGTTATGGACTTTACGTAATGATCGATCACGGGTATGGCTTTCAAACCCTGTATGCTCACCTCAGCAGGGTAACTGCCAAGCCGGGGAGAAAGGTGAAACGGGGAGAGCTGGTGGGGTATGTCGGGAATACCGGACTGTCGGTTGCACCTCATCTGCACTATGAGATCCATAACAGCGGGGAACAGATTAATCCGATCCACTATTTCTTTAACGATCTGAATCCGCGTGATTACGAAGAAGTGATCAGACTGGCTTCCAAAGACAATCAGCCACTTTCATAATCTTTGGTTTACAATTATTTTTCGTAATATTGGTGCATCAATTCCCGGTGCAACCCTATGCCTTACCAACCCAAGGAATCCGTTAAACTTTACTATACCATTGGTGAAGTAGCCGGTATATATGGCGTAAACACCTCATTAATAAGGTACTACGAACAAGAGTTTGATATTATCAAGCCTCATAAGAACAAAAAGGGCAACCGGTTATTCACCCAGAAGGACCTGGAATCATTCAATACGATTTTCAGTCTGATCCGCGACAGTGGTTTTACCCTGGCAGAGACCCGTGAAGCCATCTCCAAAGGAAACCTTGCAGGGAATCAAGTCAGGAAAAATGATCCGAATGAGGAGGTAGTCCGGCGGTTAAATCACGTTCGGAAACTTCTGGAAGAGATGAACCAGAAACTCAACGGTCATCAATAATAGTAACCGTTTGTAAGATAGGTTTTCACATAATCATATACTCCTTCTTCGAGGGAGTGGAATGGGGTTGAATAGCCTGTTTTCAGCAGTTTATCCATATCTGCTTCGGTGAAATACTGGTATTTATCCCTTATATCTTCCGGTGTATCGATGTATTCGATCTGTGGTGTGCGTCCGCAGGCATTAAAAACGGACTGCACCAGGCTGTTAAACGACCTGGCTTTGCCGGTTCCCAGGTTGTAAATGCCGTTGGATGGCCTGTAAGTCATCAGGAAGTGGAGTACCGAGACCACATCCTTCACATAGACAAAGTCGCGCAACTGTTCTCCGTCGGAGAAATCGGGACGATGGGACCGAAAGAGTTTCACCATTCCCTGGTGTTCTATCTGACGGAAGGCATGCAACACCACGGAGGCCATTCTACCTTTATGGTACTCATTGGGCCCGTAAACATTAAAAAACCTCACACCAGCCCAGAAGGGGGGGGTCTGTACCTGATACATCACCCATTTATCGAACTCGTTTTTTGAAACGCCGTAGGCATTAAGGGGTTGATAAAAAGGTACTTTCCCGTGACTATCGCTGTAACCCAGGGATCCATCCCCGTATACCGCAGCTGAACTGGCATACACCAGAGGGATACCATACCCGGCACAACGCATAAAGATCGCCTGGCTGTAGAAAAGATTCAGACGGTTCAGCAGATCTGTATCGGTTTCCGTGGTATCGGTCCGGGCTCCCAGATGGTACACCGCCTCAACCTGATCATGGTTTTCATCAAACCAGGAAAAAAAATCATTACGATGCACAAAGGCTGATACCGCTTTCCCCTGAAGGTTCTTCATCTTGTCCTCCCTGGAAAAGTCGTCAACCACCACCAATGAAGAGAAGCCTTTGTTATTAAGCTTGTTGACCATACAGCTTCCGATAAATCCTGCAGCACCTGTTACAACAATCATGGCATTGTACTTTGTTGCCTTGAGGCAGTTTTTAATATATTACTGAACCGGTGTAATAGTGAAAACTCCCTGTCCTGGTTTAATTTCGAGGGTATAGGTGAAAGGGTCGGTTCCGTCCACCTGAAGTTCGCGGTTCATATTCAACCGGAGGGTGTTCTGACGGGCTGAAAAACCGGTAAGTTTATCGTCAAATACCCCCCCTTCGGTAAGTCTGAAATAGTTCTGTTCTTTGGTAAGGTCGAGCATCCTGATGTTTTTCTTTGCAGATTTGACATACCGCAAGGGGAAACCGGTTCCCTGGTCAGGAAGCCAGAAGAAAGGGAGGATGTAATCGACACAGAGAGAATCTCCTGCAGGGCTCACATAGCTCCTGTATCCTGATCTGGCAAGGCCTATACGGTAGGTGCCGTTTTTAAAAGGAAATTGTGCAGCCATCAGTTTCCTGAGCGGTTCCTGCAGGTTTTCATCATTTCTTCCGGGGATCACCAGCGGATACATAAATGCACCATAGATCCATCCGCGCTTGCCACCGGGTTCCATCACCTCATACCAGTAAAAACCATCGGTATTGCACGGATCAGGATCTCCCATAAGCACTTTTTTTTCACCATTTCTGATGATTTTCAGGAGCACACCGGTGTTTAGCTTTTCAATCACCTCTCCCCTTGTATCAGGGGTTGCTCTGAGTCTTACCCCCTCCCCTACAATCATGGCATTGCAATCCATATATCCAAGTTTGCGGTTCACCAAGGCAGAATCAGCCCCTTTCAGTGAGTCGGCTTTGTTTTGAAGGTTCTCATTTTTATGGCGACATGCCGAAAGGAGGAAGATGGTAATCAGCACAAGGCAGAAATTTCTCATACAAGGGTGGATTAATCGTAATCAAACGGGATCATCCACAAAGATATGACTTTCGGGCGACAATTTCTCTTTCAGAAGTGTCCGGACAGCTTTTTTACCCAGGGGTTTTAAATCCAGTGAGAAATCATTGACATAAAGATGGATATGTTGACGGATCACGTCAGGGGAGAGTTCCATGGCATGCCGGCCCACAAACGCTTCTGATGCATCCGGATGGGCAAAGGCATAGGCAACACTTTCCGCAATAAGGGTATTTATTGACAGGAGGAGTTTCTGAGGCAGGTTTCTACGTGCCACGATACAACCGAGGGGAATGGGCAGTCCGGTTTCCTGGTGCCATAGGTTGCCGAGGTCTGCAACTTCCTGCAGTCCCTTATCCCTGAATGTAAAGCGGGATTCATGGATGATCAGGCCTGCATCAAAATTGCCTGCGGAAACGGCGTCCACGATACCGGAAAAGAGTAGTACGGTTTTTTTTTCTATCGTCGGGAAATACCTGTTCAGCAGGAAATTTGCCGTCGTATTCAGGCCGGGGACGGCAATGTCCGGAGAAGAAATCCGCTCAAAATCCGATTTATCCTTTGCCACCAGCAAAGGTCCGCAGCCAAATCCGAGCGCCCCTCCGGCAGTGAGCGCAACATAGGTATCAAGCAGAGCCGGCAGATGGGCGTAGCTGACCTTCACCACATCAGGTATTCCATCCGATGCCAGCCGGTTCAGGTCGCCGATGTCGGCAAAGCGGGTTTCAAATTCCAGTCCCCGTGAAGGGATTTGCCCATTCACCAGTGCATCGAAGATAAAGGTATCGTTGGGACAGGTCGAGATGGCTAGCGAAAGGCGGGTCATGTCAGAGGTGGCAGAGGTTTTCTGTGACATGGCGGCAGAGGTTTTCCACCGCTGTTTCAAGGTCCCAGCCTGCCTTTTTACGGGGTGCCACGCGATTCGACACGGCACGTATCTGCAGGCAGGGCACACCCAGCATGGCAGCAGCGTAAAAAAAGGCTGCACCCTCCATGGTTTCGATGCCCGGCTGAAACAGTACCCTCAGCCTGTTCACCGAGGCAGGGTCGGTATGGATTGTGTCTGAGGAGATGGCAATGGCTTCAGGCAGGTTTTTCGTAAACTCCGGCACAACAGTTTCCGGTTCCAGCCATCCCTGATTGTAAGGGGGTAATTTCAGGCCGGTAAACGGGAGGTTTTCGCCGGTGGTAAAACCTCCTGAGGATTCGGAACCCAGATCGGCAAAACGGTCGCGGATTACCCGAAGTACCATACCCGGTTCAAATTCCGGCACAAAGGATCCGGCAACGCCCAGATTCATGGCAAGGCGGTATGGCTTCAATATCAGGGCTCTGGTGGTATGGAACACCGTGGCTGCGATTCCGGGTCCGGTGATCAGCAGATCCGTACCCAGCGCAGGGATGAATTCCGGAAGCCCTGATTCGGGATCATCAGTATCCCTGCTGCCCACACCGGGCAGCAGGGATACTTCTGATCTGGTAGCTGCTACCAAAAGTACCGTTAAAGGTTCCACGTTCCCGGACATCAGATATTTTGCCCTTTTTCAGGTTTTATCCGGATGGATCAATGCTGGATATTGGGCAGTTGCAGCCCATACCCTTTCTTTTTATCTTCGGCCTTGAGGAGGAAGGCAAAGATCAGTGCCAGGATACCGAAACAGGCAAATATCATCATGGCAGTGGTATAGTTGTAGAACGAAGTAACGCTGGTGAATTTGTTTAATTCGGCGTTGTTCTTTGTCACAAAGAGGCTAACTTCTGCATCAGCTTCTTTTCCGTCAACACCCTGCACTTTCACAAAATAGTAGGGGATTTTCAGCTCGTTCTTTTTCTGTGCCTTCTTCAATAATTTATTTGAAATATAATTTCTGGCGACCGTATCACCCGACTCAACAACAACGGCTGAAATCTCTCCATCAGCACCTTTGATAAATTCCGTTACTTTCATTGTTTTGTCTGCTCTTCCCAGCGTTCCGGCTTGCACAAGTTCTACCTGTTTCAGGTCTTTTGTGATCACACTGGCAATCTCGTCACCCCGGTCGGTTGTAAAGCCGGCTCCCATGATGGCGAAGTACCCGATGAAATACTTGCTTACGACCCAGCCAATAAGGGCAGGAACTCCCATAAGTCCGATATTCTGGACCCAGAAGATCAGAGCATAGGCTGAACCCAGTTGTTTTTCAGGGATAATTTTAGGAACAGATGGCCACATTGCAGATGGTACCAGGGAGAATCCGATTCCAAGAATCAGAATTACGGCAAGGGCTACCAGCCAGTGGTCAAGCCCCGGAATGGAGAATATTGCGTGTACAAAAATGATGAGCATGGCGCCGATCATCATGATCGTAGCTCCTTTTCCTTTCCGGTCGTACAAATTGCCGAAGAACGGGGTAAGGATGATGGTTCCGAAAGGGAGCAGAGCAGGGATGGATCCGGCCCATGCCTCATTGATCATAAATTTCTGAATCATCAGATCCGTGGCATATTTCAGGAAGGGGAATACCGCCGAATAGAACAGCACGCATAGGATTGCAATATACCACCATGCCTTGTTGGTGATAATGAAAAGGATATCCTTGAGGCGGAATGACTCTTCAGGCTCGGCCGGGGTGGCTTCCTGGGCTTTCACCAAAGCCTCAGAGGCATCCAGTTTTTTATCCTGGAAGATATAGAGGATAAAAGCGATCAGTCCGATGCAGGCCATCACAAGTCCTACCAGCAGAGGCATGGAAACATGTCCCAGCCATTTGGCGACCGGAAGTGAGGTGCCGATGGCAAGGCCTGTACCGATACGGGCCATGGCCATTTCGAGACCCATGGCCAGTGCCATCTCTTTCCCTTTGAACCACTTAACGATAATCTTTGATACCGTAATACCGGCCACTTCAACTCCAACTCCAAAAATGGCAAAGCCGATACCGGCCATAAAGACCTGAGCCCGGGTTGAAAACCAGAGGATGTTCCAGGTAACGCCATCAAGTGCGTGGGTAGATACTGCCCAGTACTTGATACCAATACCCAGTACCATGATCAGTGCTGCCATTAAGCCGGTAAATCTTACCCCCATCCGGTCGAGGATGATCCCTCCAATGATCAGGAAGAAGAGAAATACATTAAACCAGCCGTATGCACTGGTAAAAAAACCGTACTCAGCACTGGTCCAGGTGAGCTGCTGCTCGAGCAACCCTTTCAGCGGGGCCATCACATCGGCAAGATAATAACCGCACAGCATCATGAACGACACGATAATCAGGGCAGTCCAGCGGGCAGCCTTGGATTCGCGCAACGACTTTTTGATAGCTTCTGTCATATTCAGATTATTTAAATGGTTTGACGGGGCTAAAGTACAATTTTATTCCTCTTACCGAATTGTTAAACCTTATTCCTTATGCACAAAAAATGCTTTACTTTGTTAGTTGGAAAAGTAACTGATCCCATGAGAAAAACCATTGCATCCTTACTGTTACTGTTTTTGGCAACCCAGCTCACATCGGCACCTGTATACCCCGATCTGGCAGGACGTGTTGCCGTAAATTTCTATCATGAAAGAAGTGGAGGGTTATCCCTGCAGATTACCTCCGTCACCCCTGTGCTTCAGGGGACACTTCCCCTGTTGTATATTATAAACGGTGCTGAAAATCAGGGATTTGTACTGGTATCAGGAGATGACCGGGTGCTTGCAGTACCCGGTTATTCGCTCGTGGGTAACTACCAGCAGGATGCTTCCATGCAACCAGCCGGTTTCAGGGCGCTGATGGACCATTACCTGAACCAGATCCGGTATCACATTGAGCAGAATCTTCCGGCAACCGCAGAAGCAGTGGCCAGTTGGAGCCACTATGGCAACATGGTGTTCTCACCATCCCAGATTTTTGCAGTGCCACCCCTTCTGGGATCGATAGAATGGGGACAGGGATGTTACTACAATGCCAGCTGTCCATACGATGCTGCAGCCGGAAGCGGCTATTGCAACAGGGTTCCCGTAGGGTGTGTTGCCACTGCCATGTGCCAGGTGATGAAATACTACGGTCATCCGGCGCAGGGCACAGGCAGCAACAGCTATTACCATCCCACCTATGGCACCTTAACCGCCAATTTTGGCTCCAGTACCTACAACTGGAGCCTGATGCCCGCAAGTATAAGTGCTGCCAATGCTGAAATAGCAAAGATCTCGTATCATGCAGCTGTTTCGGTGGATATGAATTTCGGGCCACAGGGGTCAGGATCCTATGCAAGTGATGCACGGGATGCCCTTGTCAATAACTTCGGGTATCAAAGCACTGCAAGCCTCCAAGCGAAACAAAGCTGGCCCGACCCCACGTGGGACCTGATGATGACCACAGAAATGGACAATGGCAGGCCACTGATTTACAGGGGAAACAACGCTCTGCAACAGGACGGGCATGCCTGGGTTATCGACGGGTATCAGGGGGCCTCCAACAACCATTACCACTGCAACTGGGGCTGGAACGGATATCAGAACGGCTATTTTTACCTGAACAATCTTACCGCCAGCGGATACAACTTTTCCTACGATCAGGGAGCCATTTTCGGGATTATTCCCCTTGTCCCCCTGCCCCCGGTGGCAGGTTTTACGGCAAACAACACCAGTGTGTATACCGGACAGCAGGTTACCTTTACCAACCAGAGTACCGGGAGCCCAACATCCTTCAAATGGTATTTCGGAGACGGCGACAGCTCAGTGGTGATGAACCCGACCCACACCTATACCACAGCAGGGCAATTCACGGTTACCCTGGTGGTTACAAATGCGGGCGGTACAGATACCCATATCAAGACCAACTATATAACAGTATCACTTCCACCGGCACCAACCGCCGATTTTACAGCTGCCCCGATACCCGTGCCACAGGGCGATGCTATCCAGTTTACAGATAACAGTGCCAACTTCCCAGCCTCCTGGATATGGTACTTCGGAGACACACAGACGAGCCAGCTGAGCAACCCCCAGCACATCTATCAGGATACCGGAGTGTATTCCGTTGCTTTGAAAGTGAGCAATTACGGAGGTACCGACAGCCTCATGAAACTCAATTACATCACGGTTACCCAGGCACTTCCGGCCGTGAATTTCGTGGCAAACCCGGCCATCACCTATCCGGGGGATACTATCCATTTCACGGATCTTACCCAGTTCGACCCCATTGCCTGGTACTGGGACTTCGGTGACGGACAAACCTCAACCCTCCAGCACCCGTGGCATGTCTACACCCAGCCCGGCAGTTACACCGTTACCCTGGATGCCACCAATTCGATAGGCTCCAAGAGTAAAACCGTGCTTTTCTATATATACATCATTCCCCCTCCTCCCCTTCCGATAGCCTGGTTTGTCGCTGCTCCTACCACCATCCTGAAAGGTGAAAGTGTAATTTTCAGCGATTTCTCCATGAGCAACCCTGTGGCCTGGCAGTGGAGCTTCCCGGGTGGGGTGCCATCGACTTCCGGCCAGCAGAATCCCCCTCCGGTAGTTTATCCGAATGCCGGCAGTTTTGATGTGCTCCTCGTGGTCACAAACCTTTCGGGTGCTGACACCATGCTCCGCGAAAACTACATAACAGTAGGAACCGCCGGGATTGAATCCGCTGAAAGCCGGAATGAGGCCACCATCTATCCGAATCCGGCAGATGATCTCGTGCAGATTACCACGGCAACACCTTGTACCTCCGTTTCCCTGCTTGATCTCACTGGCAAAACAATCCTTACCCGGGATGTCCATAATACCCGGTTTTCATTGCACCTTCCCGAAGAGATACCGTCGGGCACTTACATGATTCAACTCCATGGAACCGGAAACGTGACGAACCATCTGTTGCTGATTTACAGGAATTAGGAGGTTCCTTGACCCTCAATTCCGCAAATATGCCTACCTTTGCACTCCGGGATTTTTTTCGCGGTTGATAACGAGAATACGGATTTATACTGTCGTCTATATGAACAGATTCACCAGAAACCTGGCTTTGATGATTCTTTTACCTGCCATGATGTTATGCGGAATTACCAGGATTTCGGCACAACACGATGAGGAAGATGCAACCCATCGTAAATGCGGTTATCATGAATACCTGCATATGCTGGATGAGGAAGATCCGGGTTTCCCTGCCCGCAGGGAGATGATTGAGATGCAGATGCAGCAGTGGCTCAAAGACAATCCCCAGGTGCCGGGGCAGAGCAAGGTAGTGTATACCATTCCGGTGGTAGTTCACATCCTGTATTATACTTCTGCCCAGAATATTCCCTACAGCCGTGTTACAGATCAGATTGATGCGCTGAACAAAGACTTCCGCAAACTGAACACAGATGTTGGCAATACACCCAATGCATTTAAAAGCAAAGTGGCTGACGTGGAGTTTCAGTTTTGCCTTGCCCAGCGTGACCCACAGGGGAACTGGACCAATGGTGTAACCCGCACACAGGTAACCAAATCGAGTTATACCATTAACGATGATAATCTGATCAAGCTGACGGCCCAGGGGGGCCAGAATGCTTGGGATGCCAATAAATACCTGAATATCTGGATTGTAAACCTAACCGGTGGTGTCCTGGGTTACACACAGCCCCCCGGAGGACCAGCCAGTAAGGACGGTGTGGTAATCTGCTACAAATACTTCGGCACAAACGGGGCTACCGCACCTTTCAACAAAGGGCGCACCGCCACCCATGAAATCGGGCATTGGTTCAACCTGGTGCATATCTGGGGAGATGACAACGGGGCATGCTGGGGGAGCGACCTGGTGGGAGATACCCCGAATCAGGCAGTTGAGTTTTACGGCATTCCGGCATTTCCGCAGAAAGATGCCTGTACCCCCGACAGCCCGGGGGTGATGTTTATGAACTACATGGATTATGTGGATGATGCAGCGATGGTGATGTTTACCAATGGCCAGAAAACCCGTATGATTTCCGCGCTGAATGCATACAGGAGCGGATTAAAAACTTCGGATGGCTGCCTTCCGGGGGTTGGAATCGGGGAGATACCGGAGGTTTTTGACTTCACGGTATATCCCAATCCGGCTGCCGGCATCTTTTATCTGGAGCTGATGCTCAACAGAAGTTCGGACATCGGCATTGTGGTAACAGATCCTGCAGGCCGACAGGTATATACCCGTTCGCAGCGCGTGGTTTCTGACCTCACGGAACCGCTTGATCTGACACATCTGTCCGAAGGGGTCTATCTGCTTCATCTGATCACAAAAGAGCAGACCCTGACCAAAAGAATTGTGATCCGGAAAGGGTATTAATGGAGGAATTTCCCATGAATTTCGTGTTGCCAGAACCTCTGAACGGTAACCTGCAACAGGTTGCTGCTAAAGTTATTTCGGATAAACGGATCGACCGGCACGACGCAGAGGTCCTGTACAACGAGGCCCCGCTGGGTTGGCTCGCATCCCTTGCCGATACCATACGCCGGCGGATCAACGGGGTTAATACCTACTACAACCACAATTTCCACATCGAGCCTACCAACCGTTGTGTGTATAACTGCAGGTTCTGTTCCTACAACGAGCGGAACAGCCGCACTGTATGGGATTACAGCCCTGAGGAGATTGGCAGGCTTGCGGCATCGGCACCGGAGCGGATCACAGAGATCCATGTGGTGGGAGGTGTTGCACCCGGCCGGGGAACCGACTATTATGCAGGGCTGCTGAGGGAAATCAGAAGGGTCAGGCCGGGGGTGCATCTCAAGGCCTATAGTGCCATTGAGATCAGCTATATGGCCAAAATCGACAGAATTTCCCTGGAGGAGACCCTTAGCCGACTGAAGGAGGCCGGCCTGGACTCGATCCCGGGGGGTGGGGCTGAGATCTTTGCAGAAGAAATCCGGGAGAAGATATGCCCTGAGAAGGACGATGCCGAAACCTGGCTGAAGGTACACGAAACTGCCCACAGGCTGGGAATTCCCACCAATGCGACCATGCTGTACGGTCATATAGAGCATTACAGCCACCGCACCGATCACCTGCAGCGCCTCAGGGACCTGCAGGACCGGACCAGGGGGTTCAATGCTTTCATCCCTTTGAAGTTCAAACATGCCAACAACCCGATGCGCGAAGCCGGAGAGGTATCTGTAACGGAAGATCTGCGCAACTATGCCGTTTCCAGGATCTTTCTGGATAATATCCCCCATCTGAAAGCCTACTGGCCGATGATCGGTCGTGACATTGCACAGCTGTCGCAGCATTTTGGGGTGGATGACCTTGACGGCACCATTCACGATTCCACAAAGATATATTCTGAGGCAGGTGCAGAAGAAAAGAACCCGTCCATGGATGAAACAGCTTTGCGCAGTCTTATCGCAGGGGCGGGTTATATTCCGGTAGAGCGGGATTCGCTTTACCGGCCGCTGAATCGATCAGAACACTAGTTCATGGTCATCACGAAGGGGAGGCGTGCCTGGATCCCTTTGAGCTCACCCAGTGAGGTAAGCATTTCATAAAAAGCATAATTTACACCGAGGGATTCACGGATTGCCTGCTGCACCGAAGCTTCACCCGACAGTTGTTTCATAAGGCGCATAAAAGGATCGGTCTGATGGGGCAGATCCACAGTTTTATAGTTTTTCAGCTTAGCTTCCGCAGCTGCAATTTTTACCGCAACATCCAGTCCGCCAAGGGTATCCACAAGCCCGATCTGCAGGGCATCGGTTCCTGCCCAGATGCGTCCCTGCCCGATAGAATCGACCTGTGCGACCGTCATATTCCTCCCCTCAGAAACCCGTTGCAGGAAATGGTTGTAGAAATCTTCGACATACTGCTTCAGCATGGTATATTCGTAAGGATCAAGGGGTTTAAGCGGACTTCCGAAGGTGCTGTGCTGATGGGTTTTCACCTCATCGAATGTAATGCCCAGATGCTCTCTGAACATTTGCTGCATGTTGGGCATTACACCGAACACACCAATGGAACCGGTGAGGGTATTGGGCTGAGCCACAATGCGGGTTGCCGCACAGGCAATATAATACCCTCCGGAGGCGGCATAATCGCCCATGGACACCACCACCGGTTTTTCCTTACGGGCCAGTTCCACTTCCCTCCAGATAATTTCTGAAGCGAGGCCATCGCCGCCGCCGGAATTGATCCTGAGCACAATGGCCTTAATTTTCTTGTTCTCACGAGCCTTCCGGATGGTTTTGGAGATATGGGTTGCACTGATAACCGATTCCTCTTCTTCACCCATTACGATGTTACCATTGGCATATATGACAGCTATCTGCCCATCACTCTTCCCTTTGGAACCCTTTCCCGGATCGTTCTGACGGATTGCCTTGCTGTATCTGGCAAGGGTAATGATGTTGGGTGCGGTTTTCTCTTTGGGATCTAACACCTTTTTAAGGCTGTCGATAAGCTGGTCACGGTACATGAGGCCATCCACGAGGCCTGCTTCATAGGCATTGGCGGCTTTAAAACCGGTGAGGCTATCGGCCAGGGCGTTGAGCTTTTCGGGAGAAAGTTTGCGGGACTCAGCAAGGTTTGAAAGCATCATATCCCAGCCCGAACGGAGGTATTTACCTGTCTGATCTCTGTTCGCCTCACTCATTTTATCGAGGTAAAAAGGCTCGACAGCGCTTTTGTAGGTATTCCCTTCAGGTCTGATGATCTGCATTTCCACCTTCAGTTTTTCAGCAAGTCCCCTTACAAAAGCCATCTGGGCGGAGAGGCCTGTAAATTCGAGCGAGCCGAGGGGGTTCAGATACACCTTATCGGCCGCTGAAGCCAGATAATAGCTGCGTTGGGGCACCATGTCACCGTATGCGATCACAGGCTTTCCGCTTTTACGGAACTGCAGCAGCGCATTCCTGATTTCCTCTACTGTGGCAGGGCCGGCATCCAGCATCCCCATATCGATCAGTACCCCTTTGATGTGGTCGTCGGATGCCGCCTTTTCAAGGCATCCCAGAATCTGGTTCAGACCCATCACCCGTTCATTGCCGAATCCGCCAAAATCCTCAAACGGATTTTTGGGCGCCCGCTCCACCACACTCATATCGAGTTTAATATGCAGCAAAGCCTTGTCGGGAACCGAAACCTCATCCCCGGATGAGAAGGAGATGATGGAAGCAAACATGATGAACATAATGAGCATCAGCAACAAACCCGAGAGCATCACCCCCAGCATGGAGGCAAACATCATTTTGAAAAATTCTTTCATGACTGATAAAAGGATTGAAGATTTAAGTCCGTAAAATTAAGTGCAATGCGGATACTTTGATAAACTTTATCTGAAAATAATGTGATAAGACACCTTTCTCGTTAAAAAGTTACACCAGATTGCGTCATCCCTTTTTTTACATTTGCAGCATATGAAACAGGCAACCGAGATTTACCTGTCACTGGGGAGCAACCTGGGAAACCGTGAGGAACTTCTGGCGAAGGCCATCAACCTGATAAACGAAGCAGGTATCAGCACACCGGCGGTGTCTTCACTTTTCGAATCGGAACCCTGGGGTTACCAGAGCCAGCACCCTTTTTTAAACCAGGTGCTGCGCTGCATAACCCAACTTACTCCGGAAGACCTGATGGGCCTGTGCCATGCCATTGAGGATCAGCTGGGAAGAACCAGAGGGTCATCAGCGGGTTACGAGGACCGGACGATTGACATCGATCTGCTGTTGTACGGAAAGCTGATACTGAACACCCCTTCGCTGCAGGTACCTCATCCGGGGATTCCCGCCAGAAGGTTCATTCTGGAACCGATGGCAGAAATCGCCCCCCTTTTTGTGCACCCGGTGATTGGCAAAAATATCCTGACCCTGCTGGAGGAGTGCGGAGACAAGAACCCGGTTTCTGTATATAACCCTGTATCTTTCAGAAATATATAAAATGATTCCATCCGTGCTGTATCACTATATCTGCATTGAAGGAAATATCGGAGCAGGGAAAACTACCCTGGCTTCCCTGCTGGCTGAAGCGACAGGGAGCAGGCTGATTCTGGAAGAATTTGATGAGAATCCGTTTTTGCCCCTGTTTTACAAGGACCCGGCAAGGTATGCGCTCCAGACAGAACTCACCTTTCTTGCCGACCGGTACCGGCAGCTTTCTGAAAACCTGGTACAGCGTTCTCTTTTTGAACCCGTAACCATTGCCGACTACCATCTGTACAAATCGAGGCTTTTTGCCCGTAACAACCTGAACGACATTGATTTCAGGCTGTATGACCGGATATTTCAGATCGTTGAGGGAGCACTTCCCAGGCCTGACATTCTGCTGTATCTTCAGGCAGAACCGGAGCAGCTGCTCGAAAATATTGCCAGACGTGGAAGGCCTTATGAGCAAACGATTACAAAAGAGTATCTTGCAAGCCTGGGAGAAAAATATCTTGCCTACCTGACGAGGGAATTCAGGTTCCCTGTGATTGCTATCCCCATGAACAACTATGACGAAGGACAAAAGCACCCTCTGATGCTGCTTGTTTCAGAATTACTGCAGAAATCCTTTGAGCCGGGATTTCACATCCTCTGACCAGATTCCTGCTGTTCTTCCGGTACTGATTGAAACCTTAACCTCTGATTTTCGTATTATGAGCATAAACATAAAAATGGTATCAAAAACAGAGAAAAACTACCGGAATACATCCTGAAAAATCATCAAACAGGCATTAATATTAACAATTTTACCTCTTTTTTGAACAATGTATTGCATTGGTGGTTTTTTTTATACTTTTGTTACCGGATACCGTGAAGGCAATAATTCAGAAATCAAAATATAACAAGATGAAATTCAAGGCATTAGTTCTGATGGCACTTCTGGTTCTGTTGGGGTTCAGTCAGCAAACGCAAGCACAAACTTCAACAGATCCCGAATTCCAGTACAACAGATGGTCTGCTTATCTGGGCGGTGGATGGTTTCAGTACTACGGTGATATTGCCCGGGCCAACTTTTATCCGGGCAACAGTACCAGTAGTGCAGATAACGGTGGTTTCTCCTGGGATCTGATGGCTGGTGGTAATTATTGGTTCAATCCATATTTTGGACTTAACGCCAACCTTACCTTTGGTAAACTTTATACCCAGAAGCAGGAAAAATACGATGTGACACTGGCAAGTACAGCAATTTTCTACGATGTAAACGGCGTTGTGAGCCTGAGTAATCTGCTTTTCCCAAAAATCTACAACAAGCCTTACAATGCCTACATCAGTTTCGGTCTTGGCAATGCCCATTACCGTTCACTGCTTACCACGCTGGATGGTTCCTATGCCGGTAGTATCGGGTACGAAAACAGCCAGGATGAAGCAGCCACTGAAGCCGGCGATAAGGCTACCATGAAGAGTGAAGCGACCTGGAAGGTTGCCGCAGGGGTAAAATACAAGCTTACCCAACGCATTGGAATAGGGCTGGAAGCTTCACTGGTTCAGTTACCGACCGACCATTTTGATGTACGGTACCGCACTTTAACCGAAAAAGACCAGTTGGGATATACCAATCTGTATGTGCAGTATCAGTTTGGCAAAAATGTCCAGCACAATGAGTGGAACCCGATGGATCCCACCATGGCCGAACTGCTGAAGCGGATGCAGAAGCTCGAGGATAACCTGGATACACTCAAGAAGGATCTTGATGATGTGAAGGATGATGTGGATACGCTGATGGCCGATTACAACAAAAGGACCAAGAGCCCTGATACCGATGGGGATGGCGTTCCGGATTATATGGATCTTGAGCCCAACTCACCCAAGGGTACCATCGTAAACTTCCAGGGTATCTCCCTGCCATTCGAAAAAGACAAATACCAGAGGAATCCTGACGGCTCATTCAAATTCGACAACAACAAAAACCCGATTCTGGTTGAACAACCCAAAAAACAGGCAGACCCCATTGCTCTTTACAGTGTCTTCTTCCCGCTCAACAGTACTTATCTGTCGCCGGTAAATATGGAGAAGATCGCACTGGCAGCCAACCTGCTCAAGAAATATCCAGATATGAAGTTCGACCTGATCGGTTCAGCCTGTGAAATTGCCACTACCGAGTATAACGACGGATTGAGCAAGCGAAGGGTAAATGCCGTGAAAGATGTGATGGTGAAAGACTTCGGTATCGATGCCAACCGGTTGTTCATCAGCTGGGTAGGTGAATTGAAACCTCTGACTACCAATAAACAAAGGCTCTTCCTGAACAGGCGTGTGGATATCTTCATCGCCAAGTAAAAGGAAACAGAATTGCAACAAAAAGGCGCCCGCGAGGCGCCTTTTTTGTTATCAGGGAATTATTGCTCCCCCCTTTGTTGCCGGGAGACCTCCCAGAGTACGATGCCCGCGGTTACGGCGATATTAAAGGAGTGTTTGGATCCAAACTGAGGTATTTCGATCGCTGCATGGCATTCGGCCAGGGCATTGTCAGATACACCGTTGATCTCATTCCCGAATACAAGGACGAGCGGTTGAGCTGTTACAACCTGCCACTGATGCAGCAAAATGCTGCCATGCACCTGTTCCACAGCGGCCACGAAAGCCCCCCGGGACGACAACTCCCTGAGCAGTGCAGCGGTATCAGGATGGTACTCCCAGGGTACGGATTCGGTAGCACCCAGAGCCGTTTTATGGATCTCGCGGTGCGGGGGGGTTCCTGTAATCCCACACAGCCAGATCTTTCCGAACCCGAAGGCATCCATGGTACGGAATACCGATCCCACATTCATCAGGCTTCTGACATTATCAAGCACCACCATCACATCAGTGCGGGAAGCCTCCTTAAAGCGTGAGGCAGGTATCCGCTGCATTTCTTCCATCGACAGTTTTTTCAGCATAATGAGGTCTGTTATCTTCCGGCAAAGCTACAAAAGAAGCGGAATCAACACGATCGGGGCTATTGCAGCCTCGTGAAGAAAATGTAACTTTGGCCAAACCAAGAAACGATGGCAAGAGGCAGTAAAAATGATGCGGAAACCCCGCTCATGAAACAATATACAACGATCAAGGCCCGGTATCCCGGGGCGTTGCTGTTGTTCAGGGTGGGCGATTTCTATGAGACATTCGGGCAGGATGCCATCACCACCTCGAAGATCCTGGGCATTGTATTAACCCGCCGGGCCAACGGAGCTGCAGCGTATGTTGAGCTGGCAGGTTTTCCGCATCACGCTCTGGAGACCTATCTGCCAAAACTGGTGAAGGCCGGGCAAAGGGTTGCCATCTGTGACCAGCTGGAGGATCCGAAGCTGGCAAAGACTATTGTTAAAAGAGGGGTAACGGAGCTGGTAACCCCCGGGGTTGCCCTCAACGATCAGGTACTGGATCATAAGCGGAACAACTTTTTATGTAGCCTGTACTATACTGCCGACAAGATGGGGATTGCATTTCTCGATGTATCCACTGGTGAGTTCTATACTACGGAAGGAACCAAAAACTATATAGACAAACTGCTGCAGAGCTTCCAGCCGAGTGAGGTGATTGTACAGAGGAACCGGCTCCGGCAGTTTGCGGAAGATTTCGGGAATTATTACACCAACTCCTTTGATGAATGGGTGTTTACCCGGGAGTTCGGATATGATTGTCTGATACGACATTTCGGCACACGGAGCCTCAAGGGTTTCGGGGTTGAGGAGCTTGAACACGGGATCATTGCTGCGGGTGCTGCCATCCATTACCTCAGTGAGACGCACCATGAACGGCGAAGCCATATCACCCGTATCAGCCGCATCGAGGAGGAGCGTTTCGTTTGGCTCGACAGGTTCACCATCCGGAATCTGGAGTTGCTCTCCTCCCCGCACGAGCAGGCCCGAACCTTATCCGATATTCTGGATCTCACCCTTACTCCGATGGGTTCCCGCATGATGCGGCGCTGGATTGTTTCACCCCTGAAGGAAGAGCAGGTGATCAGGGAGCGGCACGACCTGGTAGACTTTCTGATGCAAAACGGGGAATTCAGCGACATGCTGGCCCAGCAGCTGAAGCTGTGCGGGGATCTGGAAAGGATTATCTCAAAGGCAGCCACCGGCCGGATCAACCCCAGGGAGGTGGTGCAACTGAACAGGGCGCTGATGGCCATTGAACCCCTGAAGGAGGCGTGTGCCGCCAGCGGGGTCGAACACCTGGTGAAACTGGGTGAGCAGCTGAACCCCTGCAAAACCATCTCCGACCGGATTACCCGTGAAGTCGAGGAGGAACCTCCGGTGCAGATCACCAAAGGTGGGGTGCTCCGTGCCGGGGTATCGGCAGAGCTCGACGAGTACCGTTCGCTGTCGGGGTCGGCCAAGGATTACCTCCGCGGGATGCAGGAGCGGGAAATCAGGGCCACCGGCATCACAAGCCTGAAGGTGGGGTTTAACAATGTTTTCGGATATTACATCGAAGTTACCAATTCCCATAAGCATAAAGTTCCGGGAGAGTGGATCCGCAAGCAGACCCTGACAGGTGCCGAGCGATACATCACTGAAGAGCTGAAGGTATTTGAAACTAAAATCCTTGGTGCCGAAGAAAAGATACAGGTACTTGAACAGCAACTCTACGATTCGCTGGTAGTGGCGCTGTCGGATTATATCGTCCCTGTGCAGCTGAATGCAAGCTTGCTTGGGCGGCTCGACTGCCTGTTATCTTTTGCCAGGGTTGCAGAAAAGCATCAGTATGTAAGGCCGGAGATCAATGCAGGGTACCGGCTCGAAATAAAGGAGGGGCGGCATCCGGTGATAGAGCGGTTCCTGCAGGAAGGGGAACGGTATATCCCCAACGACGTATACCTGGATCAGGACAAGCAGCAGATCATTATACTCACCGGGCCCAATATGTCGGGAAAATCGGCCTTGCTGCGTCAAACCGCACTGATCACCCTGATGGCCCAGATGGGTTCATTTGTTCCTGCGGCATCGGCAAAAATTGGCATTGTAGACAAGATCTTCACACGGGTAGGTGCATCCGACAACATCTCTTCAGGGGAATCGACGTTTATGGTAGAGATGAATGAAACGGCAAGCATCCTGAATAATATCTCGAACCGGAGCCTGATCATCCTGGATGAAATCGGCCGGGGGACAGCCACCTACGATGGCATATCCATTGCCTGGGCCATCGCTGAGTACCTGCACGACCATCCCCGGTTCAGGCCCAGGGTACTCTTTGCCACCCATTACCATGAACTGAACGAGCTGGCCAGGGTGAAACCGAGGATACAGAATTTCCATGTCACCGTGAAGGAGCTAAACAACAAGGTAATTTTCCTGAGAAAGCTGGCAGCAGGTGGGAGTGAACACAGCTTTGGAATTCACGTTGCGCAGATGGCCGGGATGCCCGGAAAAACCATCGAGAGGGCGACCCATATCCTGAAGCAGCTGGAATCAACCCATACCGGGGATGTCCTGGGACAGGAAACTGCCACCCCAAAAAAGAAGCCTGCACAGGATGCTTTCCAGCTGAGTTTTATCCAGCTCGACGACCCGCTGCTGGAGCAGATCCGGGATGATATTCTCAGCACCGACATCGACAGGCTCACCCCGGTAGAGGCTTTGATGAAGCTGCATACCATCAGGGAGCGTTTGTACGGAAGAAAGAAGGGCTAGTTGACCAAGGGGTTTCATATTATCAGATAAAAATATTTGTCGTTTTAAAAAATGATGTATTTTTGCACTCCTGTTCTCAATAAGCGGAAATAGCTCAGTTGGTAGAGCACGACCTTGCCAAGGTCGGGGTCGCGGGTTCGAGTCCCGTTTTCCGCTCCATAAGAAACCCAGTTCTGAAAACAGAAGAGGGCTGAAAACCAGAAACCACCCGCCCACAGGCGGGTATTTGGTTTAAAGGCCCCGGGTTCAGCGCCCTGAGTGCCCGGATGGCGGAATTGGTAGACGCGTTGGACTTAAAATCCAATGAACATTGAGTTCGTGCCGGTTCGATCCCGGCTCCGGGTACAACACTCCTGGCAACTGTTGCCAGGTTTTTTTAATCCCCGGCACCATGAAGAAACCTGCATTCCGATTACCCCTGCTGGCTCTGATGCTGGCATTTTCCATACACAGTTTCGGACAATCATCACAGCGTTACGATATCACCTATGTACTTCACGGTACCAGGGATACCATGGCATGGCTTTGCCAGGTGTACGGAGGGGAAGTGGTGGCAGTGGACTCCTGCTATCTGAAAGGAGATACAGCGATCTTCAAAGGGGAGACCCCGCTTCAGCACGGGGTTTATAAAATTGTATTCAACGACACACTTTTTACTGACATCATCTTCACCGGTGAGGTGACTGTGCTGGAATCGACCACCCCCTATATCATCGACAGGATGCAGGTGCACCGGTCGGAAGAGAACCGTTTGCTGTTCGACTACTGGAGGTATTACTTCCGGATTCAGGATACCCTTGATGACGTTATTGCCCGTGGCAGGAAAATCTATTATGCCAATCAGGGGAAACCCTCCAGGGAACTGGACCTGCTGGAACAACGTTCTGACACCCTCGATAAGCGAAAGTTCGATTATGTGCTGAAGCTCAAGCAGGATTATCCCGGCATGCTGGCCCCAAAACTGATCTGGGCATTTCAGAAACCCGATTACCGGTTTTACCTGGTCCATGGCGGAGAGCCCTGGCCAACGGAAGAATCCTGGTACCGGGCTCACTTCTTCGACAGACTCGATTTCGGAGATTCCAGGATGCTGTACACCGAGGTACTGCAGGTGATGATCAACGACTACATGCGTTCCTTCGGACAGACCCCTTCAACGGAAACCTATATCTCACTCACCGAAGATGTGTTACAGAAGGCAAAGGTTAATCCGGTAGTGTATCAGTATTGTATCGATCTGTTTATAAAGAATTTCGAGGTGGGCGTATGGGAGCAGGTGTTTATACATCTGATTGAAAACCATTATCTGAAGTCCCCTCTGGCAAACCCCACCCTGCAGAAAGTTTACAGGCAGAGGGTTGAAGCTATCCGAAACACGACCATCGGCAACCTGATTCCGGAGGTATGCGGAACCACCCCGGAAGGGACAAAAGCCTGCCTGCTGGAAGAGTTGGGCACCCGGACCCTTTTGGTATTCTGGAGCCCGGGATGTGAACATTGCGAAGCGATCCTTCCCGATTTGGTGAAGGTCAACCAGCAATACAAAGAGAAAGGGCTGAAGATTTATGGGTTTGCCTTCGCCGACACACAGGATACCCTCCAGCAAACCATCCGGAAATTCGGATTGGACTTTATCAATGTATCAGATTACAAAGGACTGGTATCCAACGTCCTGGATCAGTTTAACATAACGGTTACCCCTGTAATGCTCTTATTGGATGAAAATGGGGTAATTACTGATAAGCCTTTGAATATCCCTACCTTATACGCCAATCTGGTGATTCGCTACCGGGAGCAGTAAGGAAGCACTTTTTTGAGTATCTGGTTTGTGGCACCTGCACCTGTGTGTATGTAGGATCCGGCAGCCTGTGCGGCTTCATTTCGCCTGTTCTCATCTGTAACAAGGGGTGTAAGCACTTCCAGCAACCGGTCTGCGTCGCTTACGGTGAAACCTCCGCCGCAGTCAATAAGCGCCAGGGCTTCGCGGAATTGTCTGTGGTTCGGACCAAAGATTACCGGGCACCCGTACACAGCTGCCTCGGCGATATTATGGATTCCCTTGCCAAAGCCACCGCCCACGTATGCAATCCGTGCATAACGGTACAGCCGGCTCAGGAGCCCGATGGAATCCACCACCACGACTCTTCCATTAAAAGCGGGGGAGAGCTCTGACAGTCTGCAGGTTTCAGGAGGAAAATACTGGAGAAGCCTGTCGATATTTGCCGGGTGTACCTGGTGAGGTGCAATAATCCACTTCAGGGATGGGAACTGCTGCACAGCCCTGAGGATCAGTTCCTCATCAGCCGGCCAGGTACTGCCTGCCACAATTACAGGATCTTCACCTGCCCACCCGGGAACGGACGGGTGATCAAAGGGTTCAGAGGCGATCCCGGCCACCCTGTCGAAACGGGTATCCCCTACCCTTTCCACATTGTGGTAATCTACTCCGGCCAACAGATTTACGGATACATCATCCTGCACAAAGAACCATGTGATGGCCTTCAGATTTTTCACAAACCAGCTGCCATACCATCTGAAAAAGTGCTGTTTAGGCCTGAAAATTCCGGATACCAGAAATACCGGAGTATGCCGCCTGCGCATCAGATCGAACAGGTTGTACCAGAATTCGTACTTAATAATAAAAAGCACCTCCGGATTAACCGCATCCACAAATTTGCGCATCCTGCGGTAGGTGTCGATAGGCAGATAAGTGACCAGATCAGCTTTCGGATAATTTTTCTGCACTTCATATCCTGACGGGGAGAAAAAGGTAAGGAGAAACCTGTGATCCGGTAATTGTTCCCGCAGTGCTTCAAGCAGTGGGCGCCCCTGTTCAAACTCTCCGAGGGAGGAGGCATGAAACCAGATCACACGGTCATCAGCAGAGATCACGCTCTTTATTTTCTCCTGCAGCCCCCTTCTCCCCCGGATCCAGAGGGCAGCTTTATGGTTGCGCCACGATACCAGGCGGATTATCAGCACATAGAGTTGGAGAACTGCACCGTAGAGGATTCTGAACATCTTGGGGTTAATCAGTTGTAATAGAATTCACGCGGTGCCCTGTTGTACACCGGTATAGCCCACGAAAACCGGAGGGTAATCAACTGATCGTTCCGGATGGATTCATCCTTGCCCATCAGTATAAAATCGTAATCACGCATGCTGCGTGACGGGGAGTAGAGGTATTCGACCCCAAATGCAAAGTTGGTGAGTTTATGGTTGCTGAACCGGAGATACCCCAGGTACACCGAAGCCGCCGGACCCAAAGTAAGCTTATCATACCCCTTCTTGTAATCATCCTGCAGCTGGGGTGCGGTATTTTCGTAGTTTTCGATGCGGATCCGGTGTTGGAGTGCCCCCAGCGATCCCATCAGCACGACACCGCTGTTGGGGTTGCCCCAGCTGGTATTCCAGAGTTTCCCACCCTTCAGTGAAGCTGTAAACCCTCTCTCCCTGAAGTAGATATTGGCAAAAACCCCGGTCTGGTCGATCACATAGCCTTCGCTGGTAGTGATGTTGGCCAGGATCTGGTCCTCATTCCGCACTTTTTCGGCAAAGAGGTAGTTCCAATCGACTCCCATGAGCCAGTTGCCGGAGGTTTTCAGACTCAGTCCGAACCCGATGGCTGTATTCGTATAGAACCGGTCCTTCATGTCGCCCATCGGAAACTGGACTCCTATCTGAGGCTGAAGAAACCAGATTTTAACCGGCTGATCCTTCACATTCAACTGGGCATTTGCGCCGAAAGCAATAAACAGCAGGAGCGGAAGCAGGGAAATTCGTTTCATGATCATAGGCAACAAACGGGCAATACGGATATCTATTGTCGGCAGGGGTGGCAAAGGTAATCAAAATGGCTGTTAGTTTTCCTCTTCCTCATTTCCGGTAAGGTACTGGTCCCTGAAACCAAGCAGGTACAGCTTTTTGGTTGCCCTTGTAACGGCCGTATAGAGCCATCTGAAAAACTCCTCGTTAAGCATTTCGTCGGTGAGCCAACCCTGATCGAGGAACACATTTTCCCATTGCCCACCCTGGGTTTTATGACAGGTAAGGGCATAGGCAAATTTCACCTGCAGGGCATTATACCAGGGGTGCCGGCTCACACCTCTGACTCCGTCAGGGGCATCCCCTTCTGCAATTTCATCAGATACGGCGTGAAACAGGGCAACCTGCTCCTTTCGGGTCAGGGATGCACTTTCTGCGTCGATGGCCGAAAGGAGTATTTTTACTTCCAGCTCTTTTTCATCGGGGTAATCGACCAACCGTATCAATGCATCTGCGAACCTGAAGCCGTAACGTTCGGAGGTGTTTCTGACGCGCAGGATTTCGATAAGGTCGCCGTTGGCGATGAACCCCGCGCTGCTCCCTTCCGGCAGCCAGAAGTAGTTGTTCTTCACCACCATCATAAGGTCGCCCCCTTCCAGTTCATACTCCCTGCCAAGGATCCGGCCCCTGATTTCGCGGTTATAGAGGTTGGCCCTTTTGTTGGACCGGGTGATGATGACAGAACCAAAAGGGTTGTGCCTGGAAAAGGCCCCGGAGAGTTCATCCATAAGATCCATTCCCGACAAGGGGTTGACATCCTTTTTGAAGAGCGTAAAAAACGGGAAACCGAAGTCGCTTTGGTCGATCCGGTTTCTGATGCTGGTGGCATTCCCGAGGATTCCGGACAACGCTTCCTGCCGCACCACTTCATCCAGGGTATGGGTGTTAATATTCAGGCCAAAGGAGGATTTTAGCTGCCTTGCATCCATGGCAGGGCTTAACCGGGTGCCTACCGGAGGAAGTTGTGCTTTGTCGCCGATGAATACCATGCGGCAGTTTTCAGCCTCGTACACATGTCTGATGAGGTCGCTCAGCAGATTCCGTTCCCTGAAGGGCTGATGTTCCTCTTCAGCCTGTTCGTGCCCGGAGATCATCGAAACTTCATCTACAATGAACACCGTATCACGGAGATTGTTCTGTCTGGGCACAATCACGGTTTTTCCATCGGGGGCAGTGTATACCAGATAGATATACCGGTGGATGGTATGGGCGTCCTTCCCCGAATAACCACCCAGCACTTTTGCAGCCCTGCCCGTGGGTGCCAGCAGACGTGTTCTTATCTTCCATTTATCGAGGGCATTGACGAATGCGCTGATGAGGGTGGTTTTGCCGGTTCCGGCATACCCCTGCAACAAAAAGAGCCTGTCAGGCTCAGGATCTGCAAGGAATGATGATAACAGGCTTATGGCTTCCCGCTGGCACCGGGTGGGTTCGTAGGGGAATTCCTGCAGCAGGGAGGATTCAAACCGTTTGGCATCAAAGGAATGGGGGCGGGACATATCAGATGGAATAACCGATACCAAAGTTCCAGTTGATCCTCCGCAGCCTGAATTCATCGATCACCCACCGGTCGTCGGGGTCTCTTGAAGGGTCGTGCACACGGATGCCGGCATCGAGGCGGATGACGAAAAAGGAGACGATACGCAGCCCAAATCCGGTACCAAGGCCCATCTCCCCGATGAAGTTACGCATCTGAAACTCACCGCCCGGGTATTTGTCGTTTTTATTTTTCAGCCATACATTTCCGGCATCGAGGAAAAAGGCACCATGCAGTGTACTGTACATCGGAAAGCGATATTCCACACTGGCTTCAATACCCAGATCGCCTGTACGGTCGAAGCGGGTAAGGGTGGTGTTGTCGTGGTAGGTTCCAGGCCCAAGGCTTCTCACCTGCCATGCCCTGATACCATTGGCCCCACCTACGTAGAAACTCTTCTCAAAAGGGAGCACAATTGAATTTCCGTAAGGATTACCCAAGCCCAGGTATACCCTTGCAGCTACCAGGTGTTCCGGCTGACGGAGGCGGAAAAAGCGGCGGTAGTCCACATCGGCACGGATATACTGGGCATAGGGGATGTTGAAAATCATCGCAATCCCATCGTTATTAAGGGTGTAGTTCAAGGGATTCCGCAAAGCATTAACCAGTAGTCCCGAAGACTCCAGGCCAATGCGTGTGTAGGAGAATCTCCGACGGGTCTTATCCCCCTGGTTGTCGATCACCAGGGTATAGGTCATGGCAGTTACCAGGTGATCGGTGTACGAATTCAGCAGCCTGGGATCATTGAGCGCTATGAGTTTATCGATGAAACTCTGCTCAGGAAATATGCTAACGGCATTCACTTCGAGCGGGCTGAAGGCCATCACGGCATTGCTCCGGTAATGCCACTCGTAACTGGTAGCAATTTTTGTAACATACCGCTTAAAATCAGGTCGTTGCTGAAAGTTTACCCCCCCTGAAAAGCGCGTTTTTGGCAGAAAGGTTTTGGGTAACCGGCGAGGGTTCACAGGGGCAACCAGGCGGGGAATCCTGATATCGGCTTCTGCTCCCAGTTCAATGGTATTGAATGGCAGTCCACTGAATATCTGGTCGTTAGGGACCGTTTGATCCAACACCTGCTGCACTTCCAGGGCACCTTTCACGGTAATGCCAAGATTTTCGGCCCCCCTGAAAAGGTTGCGGTTCTGATACACAAGGTTCGTAGCCACACCGGGGTCGCCGGCACGGTTGGTAAGGTCCATCCTGACCTCATAAGCCTGCTTTAATTCACGTGCAAGGTTGATATAGCAATCGATCCAGAGCACAGAAGTATCAGAAAAAGAAACATCCTCATCAGTAACATCCGTAAAAGAGATGGTGATATTCCTGAAATTGCCGAGGTCCGACAGGTAGAGGTAGGTGCGTTCCACATCCAGCAATGAGTAGAAATTTCCCGGTTCAATCAGAATATTCCTGATAAGCATCGCAGGATCATACACCGGTTCACCGGCAGTCAACAGTTCATATACCACGGTATTGCCATTCCTGTGTGATCCTGATTCCACCTGAAGGATACGGTAATTCTTTTCGGCAAAGATCCCTTCATATTCAGGATTGATAATAACCTTCCGGATTCGGCTTGGCTTATGGGGCAATGTGATAATCTCATCGCTTCCTGAGGATGACTGAAAACTCTGGTCGAGGATTCTGAAATGGACATCCAGCAAGTTCTCCGGTATAAAAGTATCCACTTCTACGGTGATATACGCTTTGTTAAAGTGGTAATAACCACTGTCCTTGAGGATACGGGTAATCCGGTCGCGCTCCTGCTGGAGCAGCTTTTCATCATACCCCGCCCCCTCCCTGATGAGGGAACCGCCTTTTGCCGCATCGTAAATTCTTTTCACCCCGGGGGTTGCAATATCGTTTGTGAAGTGCCTGATGCGGTGTCCTTCACCCGGGTACACCATATAGGTTACCACCGCTTTTTTTCTCTGCCGGGGCTGAACGTACCGCTCCGCCCTGGCGGAGAAATGGCCCCTGGTAAACAGGAACGACTCCATCTGGGAGACCGTTCTGTCTGCTGCCACGGTGTCCAGCACAACCGGAGGTTCACCGTTTCTTATGATCCACGAGCGCAAGCCTTCCCTTCGCTTCCAGAACCATTTTGCTGTAGGTGAAAACCCTGCTGAATCATGCAGTGTGATTCTCTCACCGAAATTGTAGGCAGCGGCATGAAAGGGAACCAGTTTGAACATCCTTTTGTTGGGTTTCTGGCGGTAGTAGCGCTCGAGGTCCCCGGTCTGGAAGTTCAGGGTCTGATCATCAGCTATCACCCTGATTCTGTTCTTCTTCAACAGAAATTCATCCTCCCTGAGATTGGAAGTAAGGGAGCACGAGGTCATCGCGACAATGCACATGAACACACCCCCTGTTGCCAGGAGCCGTAATGAGCGTTTCGTTTTGTGCAGGCCGTGTGCTGATTTCATTCAAACGCCAGTTTATTGCAATAATACACAGTCCTGCTTCTTCCATCATTATTCACAATGGTATGCCGGCCCCATACCAGGAAATAGCGGTTGTACCACTGGGAGAGGTACATTGACTGGTTCTCGCGAATGCGTTCAGAAGGGGACAACAACTCTACCGGAATACTTTCCTTGTCAACAATCACCTCATTTCCCGTTAAAACCCTATACCATATTTTCCCATCAAAGGCATACACCAGCACCACTTCTTCACCGATGGGTTTCACCGTCAGGCGGGCGGTGAGGTTCCTGTCGAGGATATTCGAGGTTTCGAAGGCATTTTCCCAGGTGAGCCCCCCTGCAGAGTCGAATGCCGCCACGATGGCATAGGCATATCTGAATCCTTTAAAGACCCAGCGGCTTCCGTTGTCGTAATAGCCGGGATAGTAGTAGCCGTAATAGCTGTACGGAGAGGAATAGAACTGGGTACGGTTCTCATATTCGTACTCCGGATAGTAGGCTTCTGCTACCAGAATGCTTTGATTTTTATAGGTATAGGTGTTATCATGGAGCAGCATCCTGTAACCTGAATTCCGGTCTCCTCTCCGCTGGCTGTTGCCTGAGGCTTTTTCAAAATAGACTTTCATGAAATCGACCGGAAGCTTTCCGAAGTTCGAAAAAGGATAGTACCCCCGGGGGATATTTACTGTAG
Organism: Bacteroidota bacterium; assembly: GCA_022709695.1. Taxonomy (GTDB): domain Bacteria; phylum Bacteroidota; class Bacteroidia; order Bacteroidales; family SKPS01; genus SKPS01. The sequence continues at coordinate 53,365 of JAKLII010000005.1, read as the reverse complement.
AATCAGCAGCCTGGTAGAAAACCCCTTCCGCCATTACCTGGGAGTTATTCTTCCATGATTTTTTCTGGCGTATGCCATAGGTACCGGTAAGAACAAGGTTTCCCGAGTTGTTGGAGAAGGTAATATCCACCGGATATTTATCTCTGAAATCCACCGTAAACATGGGCATGGGCTGAAGGAACCCCTCCCGGGAAATTCTTCTGATCTCCATATTTTCCTGATACTTACCCGTGGAGACGCGTGCTGCCAAGAGAAGGCCGGAATGAACCTCATCTGTCTGTATATGGGCAATTTCCGTCATTTCGGGGATAAAAGACCTGTGTTGTGCAAAGGTGTCGCCCGTGCAGCTCCCGGTAAGGAGGAACAGGTTGTTCTGAGTTGTATTTCCCCTTTTGGCTCCTGATTTCCGTACCAGGATGGTACCGCCAAAGTACCAGATATCACCTGAAAGGAGCAGGAAGAGATCGTCGGGCCTGAGGTCGGCAACTTCAAAATTCACAGCAGTAACTGACTTCTGATCCAGATGGTAGATCGCTATTCTCCCTTCGATCCCCGGGGGTTCAGCCAGAAACAGCAGCACCAGAAATGAATCATTCACCTCCCATCCTGCGAAGGTCAGCCGGGAGGGGATGTCGAGGCGCTTTTTCTCAACCGGCTGAAAACCGGTATCATAGTGCAGAAGTTCCCATCCTGAGGCGCGCCGGGCATTCGTCTCGGTAGCCCTGAAGACGATCACCCCTTTCTGTGCCACAGGAATGGTATAGTAGGGCAATGAAAGATCGGAAGCCTCCAGCTCCAGCCTTACCAGTTCCTGTGCACGACCGGAAAAGCGGGCTACACTGAGGAAGGCAAACAGTAACAGAAGGATCCGGGCTTTCATACAGAAGATTACTTTTTCATTTACAAATATACCACAACACCCTGATGTGGCAAAAAACCAGTTTAGGTGGATTAACGTATAGCCGGTCATTTTCGTTTGCCGGTCAATTTTGCTATTCGTACCTGAGGGATTCAATCGGATCGAGGCGGGCAGCCCTGCTTGCAGGGTATAGCCCGGAAAGCAGTCCTACAAGTATGCACAGCGACACCCCCATGAACATCCAGCCCCATGGCACAATGAATACCCCACCTGTCAGGAGGGTGGTGATATTCCCCACAAGCATCCCGGTGAGGATGCCGATGATGCCTCCGAAGATACCGATTACCACAGCCTCAATGAGAAACTGATTGCGGATCACGGACGCAGTAGCTCCCATCGCCTTCCGGATGCCGATCTCACGAGTGCGCTCTGTGACACTCACGAGCATGATGTTCATAAGTCCGATGGCCGCACCCAACAGGGTAATGAGCCCAATGAAGGTAGCTGCCAGGGTGATGGTGGATATATTATCGACGAGCATCCTTACCAGGTTGTCGCTGGTTTCCACTGCAAAGTTCTCCGCTTCCCGCGGATCGAGCCTCCTGATGTTCCTGAAGAGCGCCCTGGCTTCAGACAGGGTCCCCTGCATGGCTGTCGGGTCAGTCGCCTTTACATTGATCTCATAGGAACGGTTGAGGTTGGGATGATATCGCCTGATATTATTCACCGGCACAAAAAGGTTGTTGTCGTTCGAAAAGCCCATGGACGAACCTTTCGACTCCAGCACCCCGATCACACGGTATTTCACACTTCCCACGGAGATCATCTTTCCCATGGGATCCACTACCGAACGGAACAGTCGTTCTGAGAGTACGCTCCCGATAATGGCCACATTGGAGCCTGCTTCGGTTTCGAGTAACGAGAAATTTCTGCCCGCACTGAGTGAATACCCGGAAGTTACCAGGTAATTCTCATCACAGCCCATCACAGAAATATTGGGATGGGTTTTTACATTGCCATATTTCACTGTGGTGGGAATCCCTCCCCAGGCAAAGAAAGATACCAACCCCTTCCCTGAAAATTTCTCCTTAAAGGCAGCAGCCTCCTTATAGGTGATGGGAGGCGACGGACGTGAATCCATATCCCCCTCCACAAACATCTGCCGGTTGCGGATTGAAAAGGTGTTGGCGCCCATGCGGCTGAATTCACTGGTGAGGGAGTACCGGATGGAATCGATGGCGGTGAGGATACCCACCAAAGCGGTGATTCCGAATGCGATGATCAGCATGGTAAGGATGCTGCGCAGCAGGTGGCTCCTTACTGATCCTGCGGCAATCACTACGTTTTCGCGAAAAACAGCACCTGACCAGGACATGTGGTTGTTTTTATCTGCGGTAAAGGTATGAAATCGAGCAGTGCAAACGGTGAATTCGTAGTTTTGCGGCCTATAAAATCACGACATGGAAAAAAGAATCCTGCTGATGGCCACCATGAACCTGCACAAGTTCGAAGAGGTGCAGCATATCTTAACCCAAAGCCCTTCTGGTGAACTTTTTACACTGAAGAATTTGCGGGACACCGGTTTTTCAGGTGATATCCCTGAAGAGGAGGACACCCTGGAGGGGAATGCTTCTGCCAAGTCGTGGTTTGTATACCGGATGACCGGAATGGATTGTTTTTCTGATGATACAGGGTTGGAGGTGGAGGCACTTGGCGGGGCCCCGGGGGTACATTCTGCCCGTTTTGCAGGAGAGGAGGCTATTGCTGCCAACAACATCCGGAAACTTTTACAGATGTTGGAAGGGAAAGAGAACCGGAAAGCCAGGTTCAGAACGGTGGTAAGCCTCATCCTTGAAGGGAGGGAGCATCTTTTCGAAGGAATCGTGGAGGGTGAGATCCTGGCCGCTCCGGAAGGGACCAGGGGGTTTGGTTACGATCCTGTTTTCAGGCCCAAAGGGTATGACCAATCGTTCGGCAATCTGCCCCCGGAAGAAAAAAACCGCATCAGCCACCGGTATGAGGCGATATGGCGGATGGTGGAGTTTTTACCCCGATAGGGTCAACGCATGCGTTGACCCTACAACACATTTTTTATCATCGCGGTGATAAAATCCTTCAACGCCATTCCGTGGTGGGCGAGCATCTGGGGGATGATGCTTTCGCGCGACATGCCGGGGATGGTGTTCACTTCCAGGAAATAAGGCCCTTCTGGGGTCAGGATGTAATCGAAACGGACTACGCCGCGACAACCGAGATGGCGGTATAGGATTGAAGAGATGCGCTTGATGTCTGTTTCTGCCTCTCCGGGGATGCGGGCCGGGGTAATTTCTTCTGATTTCCCCTTGTATTTGGCGGTAAAATCGAAGTATTCCCTTTTGGATACGATTTCGGTGAGGGGCAGTACCACCATTTTACCCCTGTCGGAGAAAACGCCACAGGTGACTTCGGTTCCCTTTACAAAGGCCTCCACCAGCACCTCTGTGTCGTGCTTCATGGCTTTGCGGATCGCTGCCTGCAGCTTTTCGGCCACCTTCACCTTGGTCATCCCCACACTGCTGCCCCCATTGTTGGGCTTCACGAAGCAGGGCAGTCCGGTAACTGCCAGGATATCATCCGGATTGACTTCAGCTCCCTTTCTGATGAGCACAGCATCGGCGGTAGAAACACATCCTGCAGAGGATACAAACCGGCTGCACATGTATTTATTAAAGGTAAGGGCTGAGGTGAGCCTGCCCGAGGAGGTGTAGGGTATGCCCAGCATGTCGAAGTAGCCCTGGATCATTCCGTCTTCGCCCGGGGTACCGTGGATGATGTTGAAGACTGCATCGAATCGAAGGTTGTCTCCGCCTGTTTTTACCGTGAAGTCGCTGATATTCAACGGGTAGTCCCCGTCTGGAGTACGGCAGATCCAGTTGCTGCCATTAATCACAACCAGGTACGGTGCGAATTTTTTGGGATCGATGTGTTCGAGGATGAGGGAGGCGCTGTTGAGGGAGATCTGGTGTTCCCCCGAATTTCCGCCGGCAAGTATGGCAATGTTCTTTTTCATAGAGGGTGATTGACCGCGCAAACTTACCAATTATAATGACTTCAGCTCCGCCTGCACCTTTTTTGGGAGGGAATCCACGATGAGCTCATAGGAATGGTCTATCCAGCTTTTGATCTCCTCAGGTTTCGCATCGCGGTTGCCCCACACCTGGTTCCAGTGGGTTTTATTCATATGCCAGGCAGGTTCCACCGCCTGGTAATGGTCGCGGAGGAAGAGGGCCTTTTCGGGTTCACATTTCAGGCTGATACAGGCACCCCGCTCGAGGGGGATGATTGCGAAGATTTTCTGCATTACCCTGATTACCAGAGTTTCTTCATCAAAGGGAAAATCTTCGGTGGTTCCCGGCTTTGAGAGGCAGTAGCTGCGCATCTGTTCGATGTCCATGTGTATTGGGTTGTTGTATGGCAAAGATAAGGAAATGAGTCGGCAGTCGACAGTCGACTGCAGGCCGAAAAAATTGTTTGGCGAATAAAATCCCTTATATTTGCAGTAGGAAAAGAAGGGGCAAGCAGCTCCTTTTCCCGCGTAAAAGCCAATTAACCCATTGATCATTAAACTGATAAAGGTATGTCGTTAAAAACCAAGACCAGCGATCTGAAGAAGCGGATGCAGGAGGCTGTGCAGGGTGGTGGTTCCCAGGCGATAGAAAAACAGAAGGCAGGCGGCAAACTCACCGCCAGGGAGCGTATTCTTTCGCTCCTCGATAAAGAATCTTTCCACGAATACGATCTTTTTGTTGAGCATGCCGGACGGGATTTCGAGATGGACAAGAAATACCTGCCGGGCGATGGCGTGATTACCGGCACCGGCACCATCCAGGGGCATCCGGTGTGTATTTATGCCCAGGATTTCACCGTGGCAGGTGGTTCCCTTGGTTATATGCATGCCAAGAAGATTGCCAAGATCATGGACCACGCCATGAAGCTGAAGGTGCCCATCATCGGCATCAACGACTCGGGCGGTGCCCGCATCCAGGAAGGGGTGAATTCCCTGGCAGGTTACGGCGAAATTTTCTTCCGCAACACCCAGGCCTCGGGATACATCCCGCAGATCTCAGTGATCCTGGGCCCGTGTGCCGGAGGCGCTGTGTATTCCCCTGCCCTCACCGACTTCGTGTTTGTGGTGGATAAGATCTCCAAAATGTTCATCACCGGTCCGGAGGTGATAAAAACCGTGATCGGCGAAGAGATCTCGATGGAAGACCTCGGAGGTGCCAAAGTGCATGCCTCCATCACCGGAAATGCCCATTTCTATGCCGAAAGCGAGCAGATGTGCTTTGAGCAGATCAAGGAGCTGGTAAGCTATATCCCATGGAATAATACCAAAACGGCCGATCCCTATCCGCCAAAAAATCCCCGCAGCCGTACCTACAAGATCAACGAGATATTCCCTACCAACCCCAAGCAGCCCTACGATGTACGCAACATCATCATGGCCATCTGTGACGATTCGAAATTCTTCGAAGTGCAGGAGCGGTGGGCTGCCAATATCGTTATTGGCTTTGCCAGAATGAACGGCCAGACGGTGGGCTTCGTAGCCAACCAGCCTCTGGTGCTGGCAGGGGTGCTTGATGTGGATTCCTCCGATAAAGCGGCACGGTTTATCCGGTTCTGCGATGCTTTCAATATTCCGCTGGTGACCCTTGTGGATCTGCCGGGATACCTGCCGGGCATCGACCAGGAGCATGCCGGCGTAATCCGCCATGGCGCCAAGGTGCTGTATGCCTACAGCGAAGCTACCGTCCCGAAAGCCACCGTGATCCTGCGGAAGGCCTACGGAGGAGGGTACATCGCCATGTGTTCGAACCACCTGCGTGCGGACTTTGTATTCGCATGGCCCACGGCCGAGATCGCAGTGATGGGCCCCGAAGGAGCTGCCAATATCATCTTCCGCAAAGAGATCACCACGGCCGAAAACCCGGAAGAGATGCGTAAGCTCAAGATCAAGGAGTATAAGGACAAATTTGCCAACCCATACGTGGCAGCAGCCTACGGATATGTAGATGCTGTGATCGAACCGGCTGATACCCGTAAGTTTGTTCTCCATGCACTCGAAATCAGCAAAAACAAAGATGTGAAAAATCCTGTAAAGAAACACGGTATACCACCGTTCTGATCAAACCGATACTATGGAAGATATCAATCTGTACCGTGAGGAACTGCACCCTGTGCCTGAAAAGAAACTTGAATCGTTGCAGGTTGGGGACGACAGTTATGATACAATTCTCACCGAGAAGTATAAAAAAAGAAAGCCCTACGAACCGGTTAACCTAAAAATCGTGAAAGCGGCTATCCCGGGTGTAATGCGGAAAGCGTACGTGGCTGTGGGAGCAAAGGTAAAACCGGGCGACAAGCTGGTGATACTGGAAGCCATGAAGATGAAGAATGACATTCTGGCCGTTGAAGGGGGTATTGTGGAAGAGATCTGTTTTAAGATCGGCGAAAGGGTGGCCAAAGACGAAATTCTTGTGAAAATCCGTTAATCTCTATAAGCGGATTATTTTCATTTTCATCGTGTGTGGGTGGACTCCGGACGCAGGATGTTGACAAATATCTTTCGTCCGGTTTCCTTTTTTCCGGTTTCAATCATCTATACTGGCAAACGATTGCAGTATGCTTGTAAAAACATTCGGAAGTACGATTCTGGGCATCGATGCCATTACCATTACCATTGAAGTAAATGTAGATCAAGGGGTTAACTTTATGCTGGTGGGTTTGCCCGACAGTGCCGTGAAGGAGAGCCAGCAGCGCATCGAGTCGGCACTGAAACATTTCGGATTAAAGCTCCCCGGGAAAAAAACGGTGATCAACATGGCTCCTGCCGACATCCGGAAGGAGGGTTCGGCATATGACCTGCCCCTGGCCATTGGCATCCTTGCCGCTTCAGAACAGATTAAACATGAGCGGGTTGGAAAATTTGTAATCATGGGCGAGCTGTCGCTCGACGGGTTGCTGAAACCCATCAAGGGGGCACTGCCCATTGCCATCCAAACCCGGAAAGAGGGGTTTGAGGGGCTCATCCTGCCAAAAGCCAACGTAATGGAGGCGGCCATCGTGGATAAGATCGATGTGTATGGAGCGGAGTCGCTGCTGGAGGTAATAAACATCTTTAACGGCACCCCTTCGCTCCAGCCAGTGAAAATCAATACGCGGGAGGCCTTTTTTCAGGGGGTAGAAAGCTACGAGTTCGATTTTTCGGATGTGAAGGGGCAGGAGAACATCAAGCGGGCGCTGGAGATCGCTGCGGCAGGGGGGCATAATGCCCTCCTCATCGGGCCTCCGGGAGCAGGGAAGACGATGCTGGCCAAGCGGCTCCCCTCTATCCTGCCGCCGCTGCATCTGCAGGAAGCACTGGAGACCACCAAGATCCATTCGGTGGCAGGAAAACTCCGCAGGAAAGATGGCCTCATCCGGGTACGGCCGTTCCGGTCGCCCCACCATACCATCTCGGATGTTGCCCTGGTAGGCGGCGGCTCATGGCCACAGCCCGGAGAGATCTCGCTGGCACACAACGGGGTACTGTTTCTGGATGAGCTGCCGGAATTCAAGCCTACGGTGCTGGAGGTGATGCGGCAGCCGATGGAGGAGCGGCGGGTAACAATCTCGCGGGCCAGGTTCAGTGTGGATTATCCGGCCAGTTTCATGCTCATCGCAGCCATGAACCCCTGCCCCTGCGGATATTACAACCACCCGGAAAAAGAGTGTGTATGCGGTCAACCCATCGTGCAGCGCTACCTGAATAAAATCTCAGGGCCGCTGCTCGACCGCATCGACATCCACATTGAAGTTACCCCCGTACCTTATCAGGAGCTGAGCCGCACCACCGAAAGCGAGAAGAGCCATGCCGTTCGCGAACGGGTGATCAGGGCACGGCAAATCCAGGAGTTGCGCTTCAGCGAGCTGCAGGGGGTATACTGCAATGCCCACATGAGCAGTCGTGCCCTGAGGCAGTACTGCAAACTCGATGCGGCGGGGTCCGCCATCCTGAAAAATGCTATGGAGAAGCTTGGCCTCTCCGCCAGGGCCTATGACCGCATCCTGAAAGTGTCGCGCACTGTCGCAGACCTGGAAGGAGCCCCCCACATCCAGGCGCACCACATGGCCGAAGCCATCCACTTCAGAAGCCTCGACCGGAAGAATTGGGCCGGGTAAAGAAAATGTGGAAATGTGAAAATGTGAAAATGCTGAGCGAAGCGAAGTCCCGGGAGCGAAGCGATCCGGGATGGAAATGTGAGATTAATTTGTTGGATTTTAATCATGAAAATGGAAGAGCGGAAGAATATCATTCTGGATAAGAGCTTTGATTTTGCTTTACACGTGATTAGGTATTGTAATAAATTGAATACCAATGGTGAAAGAATTATATAAAATCAACTTTCAAGGTCTGGAACTTTAATAGGTGCCAATATCCATGAAGCACAATGTGCCGAAAGCAGACCTGATTTTGTGCATAAATTCAAAATCGCAGCAAAGGGATGTGAAGAAACAATCTATTGGTTATTGATTTGCAGAGAAATCTGCCCAAGTACCCAATGTGAAATTCTTTTAACTCAAATCTACGATATCAGGAAACTTATAGCAAAGATTATCATTACCAGCAAGCAAAATAAGTGACAATCCATTTACACATTTACACATTTACACATTTACACATTAGTAACGGATTCCCCAAAAAGGATAATCCATGGTTTCTCGCTTCTCGTCCATGTATTTCTGAACCATGAGCTGATAACCGGTTTCGGTGATGTGCTTCCCCTTGATTTTCTTTCCGTTAAACCGGTGTGGAATATCAAGCTGGGTGGTCAGGGGCTCCTTTGTGACGGATTGGGCCATAATTTCGAGGGCTCCGTTGTTGATCTCAACGCCCAGGATCAGCCCCGGAAGGCCACACAACCTTTCGGGACCGGCAGGAGAAGCGATGTCCAAAGCAAACCATGCCACAATGTACTGCCCTTTGACGGTATCGGTAATGGCTGCGCTCATGCAGATATGGCCCGCAATTTCCCGCACATCATTCAGGATTTTCCATTGGGGCATGATGAGGGTATCTTCAATGACCTGGGTTTTACCCAGCCATTTGATTACATCATAGGTAGTCATGGTGGAAAAATTGCGCCGGATCAGAAACGGATCCTGGGTGTAGCCAAACCGTATCTCCTCCTCATCCGGAATATCACAGTAATACGAAACCGTATCGCTGTACCACAGTTTTGCATGCGTGGTAAATGAGGTACGGTTGCCCCACATATACCTTGCCCGCTCCTTTTGCTGGGGTGTGAACCAGGGCACCCCTTCGATCATTTTCAGCCAGTCTTTGTTCAGATTGTAGCTTACAACTGAGACGGAGTCCTGTGCCGTAATGGATGATGCAAAAAGCAAACTGCCAAATATCAGCACGATACCCACACATACCAGGTTCTTTTTCATACCATCAGGAATTTACCGGATTGCACCATTATATAAAGGTTTCTTAAATTCGGATATGGCATTGCTCATCAGAAAAACCCTCTTCTCCTGCCCTGCTGCCCTTTCAGGTCATACCCCTTGATGTTATAGCTTGCACTCAGCATATAGTACCTGCCCAGGGTATTGGAAACAGTCTGAATGGCGTAGTTCTGATTGCCGTTCTGGGTAATCCCGATCCTTTTGTTCAGCACATCAAATGCGGCCAGCCGGATCTCCAGCCTGTTCTTCGCCCCAAAGATCCTGCGCAGGGATGCATTCCAGAGAGGAATATCCTGGTCGAAACCAAAACTTTCATTCTGGTAGCTGGTGTAGCTGAAATTGCTTTCGAAGAAGGTTTTTTGCATGAACTGGTACCTGACGGTGGCGGAGGCTGACTGGTTATATATTTGCTGATTATGGGACTTTTGGATTGAATACGAAATCAGATTGGCCGATATCCGTCCGTTCAGGCTCAGGGACAGTTTGTTGCCGGGGGTGAGGTTAAAGCCCACGCCGGCTGAATAACCCTGGTTACTGGTTTCATTCAGTATGTCATTCACGTAGGCAGGGCTTGAACCCATGGAGTAGCTTCCATTGAGACTCATGGTAAGGATGGTTTTTACGATCGGAAAACTGGACCATAAAAAGGCGTTAAGGTTGTCGCCTCCTTTCAGGTTTTCGGGGCGGGTAATGGTGCGCAACCCGATAGAATCGATAAACACCGTGGTTATGCGCTGTACAATATTCTGGTCGTAGCGGTAATAGTTGATGTTTACCCCCACACTCGAAAAAGAGGCCTGATTCCAGTAGTGGAGCGAGCCACTGAGGTCATGCGATTTCTGAGGCTTGAGATCAGGATTTCCCAAAGAAATGAACAGTGGATTGCTGATGGCCGGCCGTGGCAGCAGATTGGACATGGAAGGGGCCTCGATGTTGTAGCTATAGCCAGTTTCAACGAAAATTCCGTTTTCAAACTCCTGGCTCACACTAACATACGGCGTTAAATTGTTGAATGACCGGGTGAGGGGTTCACCGATCCACTCCTCTCCTTCGCGGTTAGCGTAAGCTCCGGTGATTTGAAGGTTTTCCGCTGCAACACCTGCAGATGCTTCGGTTCCCTTATAACTATACATCAGAACGGTTCCCAGGCGGTTGTACTGATTGGGGTTGCTGAAAAAATAAGAGAGGCTGTCGACCCTGGGATTTCCGGAAAGAAGGCCATCGGTAACCTCGTTGCTTCTCTGCTGTACGGTTGAATTAAAATTGTAAAAGGTGTTCCAGTAAAACCGCTTCGAAAAGGCATCTGAATAGAGAAGGTTTGCACTCAGCGACCGGGACGCATTGGTATTGTCATTGAGCTGATCCACCTGTTCTGTAAAACTGGATGCCGAGAAGAATTTATTGATTGAATTGAGGTTCTCCTCCCCATTGGTACCCGAGTAGGAATACACAGTGCTTGCCGCAAAAGACCTTCCCGTCTTTTTAAAACTCTTGCGATACATGGCCTGGGCATTTACTCTTCCCGACAGGTTCCGGGACTCATCACCGGTAGTCAGATGGTTGAAATAGGTATCATTAAAGGCAAACCACTGCTCACGGCCGGAACTTGATTCCGAAGGGGTAAGGCTCATGCTCATCTTGGCAGAGATGACGGAAGTGGAATCAAACTCGTGGCTGATCCTGGATGACAAGGAGTGATTCCCACGGAAATCGGTCATATTCAGCGTATCTGCTGAGAAGATAATACTGTCGGGGAGGAAGGTTCTTTTCTGAGAAAACTGGTCAAGCCACAGGGTTGATCCGCTGTAAAAGTAACTGGCATTGAAGGTGGTTTTCTTGTTATCGTAATTATAGTTTGCCCCTGCACCAAAGCTTCTGGAAAATCCTTTATCGGAGTCCCGGCTGATCGGGACATCGGATGAAAAATCGGATCTGAACATCCTTCGGTTTCCACCCGAAAAACCAAAGGTATATTCGGAGAAATCACCAAAACCGGCCTGACCCTTGAACTCCCTGTAATCTTCCCAGTTTACGCCCGACTGGTTGATATTATTGGCATACCCGATAAAGGAGAGCTGCTGCTTTTCGTCGAAACGGTTGTAATTCGCCTTGGCTGCCCAGCGCTCTTCCGTGCCACCGGCAAGGGTCGCTTTTCCGAAAGAACCCTTTTTGAAATCCTCCTTCAGTTCCAGGTTCATCGCCTTCTCCGAGGCTCTTTCAGGTTGCCCGGTAATCTTTGCCTGTTCCGATTTTTCGTCATACACCTGCACCTTCCGGATGGCCTCAGAACCAAGGTTCTGGGTTACGGTTTTCGGGTCATCCCCAAAGAAACTTTTCCCATCCACATACACCCGTTTCACATTTTTTCCCTGGGAGGAGATGTTCCCCGATTCATCCACCTCGATTCCGGGAAGTCTTTTGATCAGATCCTCCACCGTAGATCCCGGCGGCACCTTGAATGTGGAAACATCATATTCAACGGTGTCTCCGTGAATTTTAATGGGTGCCCTGGCATCCTTCACCACCACCTGCATCAGAATCTGGGAAAATGGCTCCATCCGGATGATGCCCAGATCCGCATCTGCCCGTGCATACCGCTCCGTACTTTTCTGATACGGCATGAAAGCTACATGGGACACCTTGAGCAGCCATGGCTCATTCTTCACACTGTTGAATCTGAAATGACCGGTCTTGTCGCTTGAGGTAAAACTCACAAGGGTGGAGTCCGCAGGGTTCAGCAGCATGACCGTGGCGGAGGAAATCCCCATACCGGTGGTATCATGAAGGATCCCATGCATCGTGACCCTTGCAGGGTTCTGTCCGTTAATGATAAAAGGAAGACACACTACTGCCATTAATGGCAGCAAACGGAAAAATCTGATCATGGAAGGATTACTTTTGGCGGGGATAACGGATACCCTGTATATTTAGTGTACTAAGATGTTTATTATATTTGAAAGATTACGATCCTGACAAAATTTGCGGGGGTAGCCGGAGCAGTGGATTCGGTTCCCGGCACGGATGCGGATTGATCCACATTCATCCTGCCGGTGAAAATACCTTTGGCGATGAGGAAGTTATACACAGCGGCGGCTCTGGCAGCGGGCAATACCGCAGTATCCTCGGAGGAGGTGGCAAAACCCAGGATCCTGATGCCCAGGTTTTCATGCATTTTCATGAAGGAGGCCAGTATCTCGAGTTCTCTGTTGTCATCGGCAGGCAGGATCGAGTCGTTGGTGGCGAAGCGGGTGTTTTTCAGGTACAATACTGCTCCCGGGGCTGCCGGGGTAAGTTTGACCGGTAGTTGCACGGAGGCATAGAGTTCCATCCGGCTTACATCCAATGGTTCCAGAACGGGCAGATACCCTTTGATGAGCGTAGCAAGCAAATATTCCTGCCGTGCAGGTACATTCACCAGAAATGTTCCTGAAGGCGAACTTTGCAGGGAAGCCAACAACCGGCCGGCAGGTTGTTCAAAAAGCGATACTGAACCGGAAAGGGTTGCTCCTGAGGTGGCATCGGAGAGTGTGCCCCGGACCAGGATTACAGGCTCATAGGGTTTCAGCGCCGGCATAGGTTCCGGGGTTTCAGGACCGGGCAATGCCAGTTCAATCTTAAAGGAATCGGTCTGGTAGAGCAGTGGTTTTTCGGCATCCACAATCCGTACACGGTACAGGTCGAAGGAGCCGTTGCCACCCATTCGTGCGGAGGCCAGATATCCGTTCCTGCCCCTGCTGTCGAGCGAGAAGAACAGGTCATCTGCAGCAGAATTCACAGGGTATCCCATATTTACCGGAACCGAATATACACCCCCTTCGAGGGTGGTACGGAATATGTCAAATCCACCCATTCCCGGATGGCCGTCGGAGCTGAAACAGAGTGTTTTTCCGTCGGCAGAGATGAAGGGTGATTCCTCATTCCCGGGAGTATTGATCTGAGGACCCGCATTGACGGCCTTTCGCCAACCCCCTTTGGGTTTTGCCTGGCACATCCAGATATCCTTTCCTCCATATCCCCTTTTGCGGGTGCTCACAAACCACACCCTGGTGCTGTCGGGGGAAAAGGTAATGGTGGTTTCATCATCCCCTGAGTTGATCCTTTTGGATAGTTTGCTCAGCATTACTTCCTTTGGCATATTTCCTTCCGCCAGATAAAGATCTCCGGAAGGGTTTCCCCGTCTGACCACCAGGTTGTTGCCGGCAGGGGAATATCCCGAGGTGGATTCATGTTTCTCGGTGTTTAGTGGTTCACCCGGGTTGATGGGTTCACTCCAGGTTCCTCCTACTTTTTCAAGCAGGTAGATGTCTTCGAAAAACTGCTCGCTTTTATCGGTATTTCCCCCTGTGCTACCGGGTCTCCGTGATGTAAACCAGAGCTTTTGTCCGTCAGGGATCAGCACAGGCCCATATTCCGGGAAAACAGAGTTTATCCTGTTGCCCATATTGTCAACGAAGATGGCCGTCGGATGGTTTACCAGGCTGTCCCCGAATGTGGCCTGATGGCTTAAACGGGTAACCACCGGGAGCATCCGTTTCTTCTCCTTGCCATCGATCATCCCGGCATACTCCTGATAAAAGGATACCGCAAGTTCAAAATAGTGGTTCAGATGGTACGCCCTTCCCAGCAGAAAAAAAATGTCGGGGGCAACCTTTTGATTCAGGGAGTAAGCTTTTTCGAAATAAGGCAGGGAGAGGTGCGGGTCGGCACTTTTGTACAGCACAGTGCCAATGGTATAGTTCAGGCGGGCATTGCTCGGATTGAAGGCATGGGCTGACAACAGGAGATCGAGCGCTTCCTTCCGCTCAACCTCTCCCTTTCCAGCCAGCTTGATCCCTTTTTGCATCTGTTTTTTCGCCACCCTTAGCTCTTTGCGCTGCCCCGGAAAGGCAGAGCGCTCAAAGGGCACATCCTGAGCCTGCAACAACACAGAGAATCCAATAAACACTGTTAAAACGAGTATGTATCTCATAGCTGATCCTCCGGTTTATTCACAGTTCTGAAGATATTGTTCTCTGGCTTCCTTCACTCCGTTATCACCTGCTTTTTTCCAGTCGTCGCAGGCACCCTGATCGTTGCGCTGCATCTCACGGGAGAGGGCACGGTTGTAATAGGCTTTCCACATGCCGGGTGCAAGGGATATGGCCATCGAATAATCGGCTTCTGCTTTCTGATAGTCCTTGTTCAGATAAAAAACCATCCCGCTGGTATTCCATGAAGGGGGATAACCCGGATTGGCGTTGATGGCTGATTTGCTGTAATAGAATGCCGAATCGGTGTTTTTGGTGAGCAAATAAACCACCGCCAGGGCATTCAGTGCCTGATGGTTTTTCCCGTCCAGGGCCAGCGCCTTTCCGAAATAATCCATGGCTTCGGGCAATCTTGAAGCCTTCATCGACAGATCACCCATCAGCATCAGTACATCAGTCTGCGCAGAATCTGCTTCGATCGACTCTGCAAGTTTTTCGGAAGCCGAAGCTGTATCGCCCAGCTGAAGGTATACCATAGCAAGTCCGTTGATGGCCCGGGTGTTTAGCTTGTCGGTGCGGCTGAGCCTGGTAAAGGCATCAAGGGCAGCAGATACATTACCCAGCCGTAACTGGAGTATGCCGATACTAAGCAGGAGATCGGGGGGGGGCGGATCTGATTGACTGGCGCGCTGCATATCCGACAAGGCCGAATTGAGGTCATTACGTTTCACGGCAATGAGGGCACGGCCGTAGTAATATTCAGGGCGGGGATCAAGCTGGATCGCAGAAGCAATATCCAGCATTGCCTCCACCTCGTTCCTGAGCCGCAGTTGGGCTATCCCACGGTTGTAATATGCTTCTGACAACTCAGAATCAAAAGTAAGCGCCTCTGAAAATTGCTGCAGGGCGCCCTGAAAATTACCCTGCTGCATTGAGCTCACACCCTGATTGTATAGCATCCGACCACGCCCCTGGTTGTAACGCGTCATCACCATCAGGGAGTCATCCGCAAAAACCCCTGTCATCTGGGTTTGCCCTTTTACCAGGAATGGCTGGGCAAACAACAGATACACGCACAGATACCAAATGAATTTTCTGAAGGTCATAATCAGGAGATTTTAATGGGATTACCTATAAAACCCATACGAATTCTGCCAACCCGCAAATATCCTGAAAAAACCGACGCAATCAGAAGTACGGGAAAATATCTTCGTAAGAGTCTACGAAGTTTTCTTCTTTCTGAAACGGAACATATCGCCCAGCAGGTAGCCTATCAACAGGCCCCATAATGTTGATATCCATGGGTTTGAGTTAATGGGGCAACTTCCTGACCTGCATCCTATAAAATAATAGTACAGATATCCCCCCACAGCTCCCAGCACAATACCTATGATGGCACCGGGGTGCAGGTATTCCTTCCACGATTTTTTCCCGGGTTTCTTATCTTCCTGCTGCTCTCCGGCAGGTTGCTCCATTTCATTCATGCTCTGCTGTTTTAATGGCTTTGTGAATAATGATTTCCGATTCGGATGCTGCCTTCCCCATGATCCTTTTCACCACACCTCCGAAGAGGGTTGCCAGCAGGTCCGCATTGATCATGGACATACCGGTAGTTCCATCCTGCATCTCGTAGATGGAGATCCTGCAGGGCATCAGCGCCGAAAAACGCTTGTTCGTATCCTTTTCAAGCACCGCAGCCGCATAATCAGGACGGCAGATCTCGTACACGGCAATCCGCTTCACATCAAATCCGGCTCCTACAAGCCTGGCCTGAATGTCGTGCATCGATAACAGTTTCCAGCCTGCCTCCTGAATGGTATTCACCAGGGTTGCCTCCATTTTCTCGAACGGCGCGGCAGTGCTGAACGATTCGATGGCGTTTCGTCTGAAGTACCAGATCATCCATGCTAAAACCAAAATAGATACGATACCGATAATCCAACCTGCTGCTGCCATAGTGTTTTTATTTCAGGATAATTCTGGTGATTCCGTGTCCCCCCTGCTCAATATGGGCATCTGAAAACGACAAAACTTGCGGTACCCCTGCGAGAAAATCTCTGATTACCTTGCGGAGAATTCCGTCACCTTTCCCGTGCAATATTGATAATTCCTTTATATTCAACCAAATAGCATCATCAATCAGTCTGCTTACCTCCGTCAGAACCTCCTCCGCACGTTTACCCCGCACATCGATGCCGGGTTTAAAGTTCTCACTCCGGTTCCTCAGGTCCTTCAACACATCTGTATGAACAGCGATATTCCGGTTTTGTTTGGCAGGAGGGGCAGAACGTTCCAGTTGCTCCGTGGGCACCTCTATTTTCAGGTTGTCGAAAGCCACAAGAGCCTTCGTGCCATCCAGCCTGATGATCTGCCCGGGGCTTGTATGCCCTTTCATGCGCACAAAATCGCCCGGTTCCAATTTTTTCTGCTTCATTTTCAGAACTTCTTCCTGCGCCTGCTGTGTTTTCCGTTTCTTTTCGATACGGATTGCATGGTCCCTTGCGGGCACAGGGACCGGCTGAGGCTCTGATTCCGTGAGCTCGGCCGCATCCTTCCGGAGTGCTTCACGGGCGGCCTTCACGGACTCTTTCTGTGCCTCTGACTCCCGGATCTCACGGATGGTCTTTTCAATCATGCGGTTTGCATCGGAGAGGATTCCCTTCGCCTCTGCTTTCGCCTGCTGCAGCACCTCTTTGCGGGAGGCTTCCAGCTTCTCGTACAGCGCGGTATATTTCGCCAGCATCTCAGCCAGAAAAGCATCTGCCACCTGCATCTCCTGTTTCTTCTTCTCCAGGGCTTCCTTTTCGGTTTCGAACTGCTGAATCTGATATTCGAATTCAAACCGGGCCCTTCCGACTTTATCCTTCGCTTTTTCCAGCAACGCATCGGGTAACCCGGTGCGGGCTGCTATTTCGAAGGCAAAGGAGCTGCCGGGCTTCCCTGTTTTCAGCCTGAACATGGGTTTCATGTGGTTGGTATCGAACAGCATGGCTCCGTTCAGGATACCGGGAACCACACCTGCCAGCCCTTTCAGGTTGGCATAGTGGGTGGTAACGATCCCCATGGCACCCGTGGCTGCCAGCGCTTCCAGCGCTGCCTCGGCAATGGCACCACCGCTCTCCGGTTCGGTGCCGCTACCCATCTCGTCGATCAGAAAGAGCAATCCGGAACCGGCCACCTGCAACAGTTTGTTCAGATTCACCAGGTGGGAGGAGTAGGTACTCAGGTCGTTTTCGATCGATTGCTCATCCCCGATGTCGATGAACAATCCGGAAAAGATCCCGGCTGTGGAGTTGGGGTCAACCGGAATCAGCAACCCGCACTGCAGCATGTACTGCAACAGGCCGGCAGTCTTGAGGCATACTGATTTTCCGCCGGCATTGGGTCCTGAAATTACCAGTATCCTGTCGGAGGTATTCAGCGAAAGGCTGAGGGGCACCACTTCCCTTTTCTGCTCCCTGAAAGCCAGGTACAGCAGCGGGTGGACAGCGTTCCGCCATCCGATCACGGGCCGGTCTTCAATCTGCGGCAATACTGCACGGATCTGCAGGGCCAGCCGTGCCTTAGCCCTTATGAAATCGAGCTTTCCTGCATACCGGAAGGCTGCATGCAGCTCCGGTGCCGAGGGGCGTATCAGATCAGCCACTCCCACCATAATACGGATAATCTCCCGGCGTTCGGCGAGCTCCAGCTCCCGGATCTCGTTGGAGAGCTCCACCATCTCGGCGGGCTCGATGTAGCAGGTTTGCCCGGTAGCCGATTCGTCGTGCACATACCCCCTGATCTGCCGTTTGCGGGCAGCAGGCACCGGGATCACAAAACGTCCGTCCTTTACGGTGTAATCGGTATCTTTCGGAAGCACTCCCGAGGCAATGGATTCGCGCAGCACCTTCTTCAGCACACGTTCGCTCCGGGCTCTTGCAAGGTTCAGTTCCCTGCGGATGGTGGCAAGTTCAGGGGTTGCGTCGTCGCGGATTTCCCCCTGCTGGTTGAGAAGTGCTCCGATGGAGGTGATCATTTGGGCATCGACCGTGATATCGCGTGACAGTCCCGCCAGTAAAGGAGCAGCGGTGTGATGGCGGAAGAAAAGGAGGTAGTCCTCAATCGCCCTGAGGGCGTCGTGGAAGCCCGGCAAGTGTTCCGGCTCAAACCATGAACCCGGGATCCGGATCCTTTCAGGGAGCCATATGTAATCGTCCACCACTCCGTCAGGATGGCCATAGACTTCACTCAGCACCCGCACATATTCGTGCACCATGCCCGTGCGGAGCGTCACCTCCGCATGCTCCGGGCTGAATGCCATCTCTGCAACCAACGTGCGTGACATGGGATTTCGGCATGCCTGCAACAGCATCTCCCTAACCCTGTCGAAACCAATCTTCTGTTCAAAACCCTCCGGAAAAATCATCGCAGTAGTGCATCATATCATTGGTGATGCAAAAGTAGGGAAAGGCAAAAGGCAAAGGGCAAAAGGAAAAAGGAAAAAAATCTGCGGAGATCAGCGGGATCTGCGGGCCACATAAAGAACGCGGATGACGCGGATTACTTATGATTTTCACTGATTTTTGAAATCACGCAAGAATTCCCTCCGTGTTCCTCGGTGCCCTCAGTGCCTTTGTGGTTAAAGAAAAATCTGATTGTCAATAAAATAATATAAAGGATGATAGCCGTCAGCTGGTGGACACTGGCATTTTACCCTTACCTATCGGGCTAAAATTTTGACGAAAAGCCAACTACTGACTGCTGACTACCAACTGCCGACTACCGGAGAGGATAGGTCTTGTAGAAATCCCTGGATTTCAGCAGGATATCCACATACTGGGCACGTTTGTACGCAAACGGATCCTTGATTTTCTGACGGGCCAGTTTACCCTGGAACTGGTTGATGTAGCCGAACCCTTTCGCATCCATCCATTTCTCAATCCCTTCAAGCATCCCTTTGATATGGTCGGCACCGTTTTTCATCACGGCACTTACCACCTGCACCGAAGAGGCGCCGGCCAGCAGCATCTTGATCACGTCGTTGGCGGTGAAAATACCGGTGTTGGCACAGATGTCCGCATTGATATTGCCATAGAGGAGACCGGCGAAACGGAGGGTTAAGCGGTTATCCGATTCAGGGGTAAGGTTGTACGGGAAATGGAGCTTCATGTTCTCCAGGTCGATATCGGGCTGGAAGAACCGGTTGAAAAGCACAAAAGCATTCACATCCTCATCGTCCATCCGGCTGATCACCTGCAACGGATTTGAGTAGAAAGGGCTCAGCTTAACGGCAACGGGGATCCTCAGCTTCTTCTTCACCTCGAACAGGGTTTCAAGCTGCTGGTCTTCAATCAGTCTGGCATCGCGGTCAAACTCCTCCGGCATTGCGTAGAAATTGAGCTCAATGCCATCCACACCGGTATCCTGGATTAGCTGTGCATACTCTACCCATGTTTCTTTGTGCAGGCAGTTCAGGCTGGCAAACACCGGGATGTTCACCGATTCCTTCAGTTTCTTCAGGTTCACAAGGTATTCCTGCGGACCGGCATGTTCAACTTCTGGGAACAACCGCTGCATCTCGGCATTGATTTCATTAAACGCCTCCAGGTCATTCTGGAGTTGAATGCGCTCAAACAATACCTGCTCTTCAAAAAGCGACTTGTACACCAGTGCGGCTGCACCGGCTTCTTCAAGCTTTTTCGCAAACTTCAGGTCCATCACCATATTGCTTGCGCCGATGATAATGGGATTCTTCAATTCAATCCCCATGTAGGTCGTTCGTAAATTTGCCATAGTGGTCCGTGTGTTTTGTTTAATTTATGGTTAAACAGATAGAATATCAGGTTGTTCAATGTTAGGACAAAAAAAGGTAAATCTTTTTCCATGCTGTCAATTTTGGGAAATCGAAAACCCTTTCCCGGAAATCAACCTTTGATTCCAAACAGCACTAAAAATGCATCAATATCAAACAATGCCCGGCCAACTTTATAATCGGTCTAAATTACCGTTTTAGAGTCATTATTCAGATACCCGTAAACCCTGTATCAGGGAAATTCTGTAATTTCGTAGCGATTTTCCGGTTGAAAACGGATAAAACTAATAATCAGACACTTAAAATATTTTTGTTATGAATAAGCAAAAGAAGTTTATCACCTGCGACGGTAACTATGCAGCCAGTCATGTGGCGTATATGTTCAGCGAAAACGCTGCCATCTATCCGATCACCCCATCCTCCACCATGGCGGAGTATGTCGACGAATGGGCAGCATTCGGACGGAAGAATATTTTCGGGGAGACGGTGCAGGTGACCGAGATGCAGAGTGAAGGAGGAGCCGCCGGTGCGGTTCACGGCTCGCTGCAGGCAGGTTCACTCACAAGTACCTATACCGCATCGCAGGGTCTCCTGCTGATGATCCCCAATATGTACAAGATTGCCGGTGAGCTCCTTCCGGGTGTATTTCATGTTTCGGCACGCAGCCTTGCTGCTCAGGCCCTTTCGATTTTCGGCGACCACAGCGATGTCATGAGCACACGCCATACCGGTTTCGCCATGCTGGCAACCGGAAGCGTTCAGGAGATCATGGATATTGCAGCTATCGCCCACCTGGCGGCCATCAGGTCACGCGTTCCCTTTCTCCATTTCTTCGATGGGTTCCGCACCTCACATGAGATCCAGAAGGTGGAATATTTCGAGACTGAGGATCTGGCTCCGCTCATCGACCAGGAAGCATTGCAGGCTTTCCGCGACCATGCCCTGAACCCCGAACATCCCATAACACGCGGCACCGCCCAGAACCCCGACATTTATTTCCAGAGCCGCGAGGCAGCCAACCGCTTCTACGATGCAGTACCCGATATCGTTGAGGATTATATGCAGCAGATCAGCAGGATGTGTGGCAGGGAGTACCACCCGTTCGTGTATTATGGCGCCCCCGATGCAGAAAACATCATCATTGCCATGGGTTCGATCACCGAAACCATACGCACCGTGGTGGATCATCTGAATGCCAAAGGGGAAAAAACCGGGGTGGTGTCGGTGCACCTGTACCGTCCCTTCTCTGCAAAATACTTCTTCAATGTGATTCCGAAAAGCGTGAAGCGCATTGCCGTACTTGACCGCACCAAGGAACCGGGTGCCAATGGCGACCCGCTGTACCTTGATGTGAAAGACCTTTTCTACGGAACCAAAAATGCTCCCCTGATCGTGGGTGGCCGCTACGGACTCAGCTCCAAGGACACCACTCCTTCGATGATGATCGCCGTATTTGAAAACCTGAAGCTGGCCGAACCGAAAAACCAGTTTACCGTTGGCATCGTGGATGATGTGACGTTCAGGTCACTCCCGCTGCTTCCTGAAATCAGCGTAGTGCCCCGCAGTACTTACAGCGCCAAATTTTACGGCATCGGCGCCGATGGCACCGTTGGAGCCAACAAGAACTCCATCAAAATCATCGGAGAGAATACCAACAAATACTGCCAGGCCTATTTTGCCTACGACTCGAAGAAATCGGGCGGTGTTACCACCTCGCACCTCCGTTTTGGAGATGAGGTGATCAGGGCACCTTACCTGGTGAATGTAGCCGACTTTATCGCCTGCCATGTGCCGGCCTACCTCGATAAATACGATATGCTCAAAGGGCTCAGGGAAGGTGGTACCTTCCTGCTTAACAGCATCTGGGATGTGGAAGAGACCAAGCGCAGGCTCCCCAACCACATGAAACGGTACCTTGCTGAAAAGAAAATCAACTTCTACATTATCAATGCGACTGAAATTGCTGAAGAAATCGGACTCGGAGGGCGCACCAACACCATTATGCAGTCGGCATTCTTCAAAATCGCCGATGTAATTCCTTACGAGCTTGCGGTAACGCAAATGAAGAAGTTCATCACCAAATCGTTTGGACTCAAGGGTGAAGACATCGTGAAGATGAACAATGAAGCAGTGGATCGTGGCGGCCAGCCGGTGAAGGTGGAAATCCCTGCCGAATGGGCCAGCCTGAAGGATGAGAAGACCAATGGCACCACTGACCTCCCGGCCTTTGTGAAAGATGTGGTTTACCCGATCAATGCCATGAAGGGGGATGACCTTCCGGTAAGTGCTTTCCTCGACCGCGAAGACGGAACCTTCCCCTCCGGTACCACACGTTTCGAAAAACGGGGTATTGCAGTGCATGTACCCGCCTGGGTTCCCGAGAATTGTATTCAGTGTAACCAATGTGCGTTTGTATGTCCTCACGCTGCCATCCGCCCCTTCCTGCTCAACGCCGGCGATAAGGCCAAGGCACCGGCTGGTACGGTATCACAGCCCATCAAGGGTGCTGCTTTTGAAGGACTGGAATTCAGGATTCAGGTGAGCCCGCTCGACTGCACCGGTTGCGGCAACTGCGCCGATGTATGTCCTGCTCCCCAGAAAGCCCTTGAGATGAAGCCTCTCGGTACACAGGAAGCTGAAATCGAAAGGTTTGAGTATATGCATGCCAGGGTAGGCTACAAAACCCCTGTGGATAAATTAAAGAGTGTGAAGAACAGCCAGTTTTCCCAGCCGCTGTTTGAATTCTCGGGTGCATGCGCAGGATGCGGTGAAACACCTTACATCAAACTCATCACACAGCTCTATGGCGACCGTATGATGGTGGCCAACGCTACCGGCTGCTCCTCCATTTATGGCGGATCGGCCCCTTCAACCCCTTACAGCGAAAATGAAAAAGGGCATGGACCGGCATGGGCCAACTCCCTGTTCGAAGACAATGCCGAATACGGACTTGGTATGGCACTGGGTGTAAACAAGCTCAGGGACAGGATCAAAGAACGTATGCTGGTATTGCTCAACGAAGAACTTCCGGCAGAAACCAAAGAAGCCCTGCAGCAATGGATCGACAGCAAAGATGATGGGGAAGCCTCCAGGGAAGCCTCTGAAAAGGTGTTGCCGGTTCTTGAGAAGATGAACCATCCTGTGGCAAAGGAACTGGTGGGGCTGAAACAGTATTTCGTGAAGAAGTCGGTATGGATCTTTGGTGGTGACGGCTGGGCCTACGATATCGGGTACGGCGGACTCGACCACGTGCTTGCCAGCGGTGCCGATGTGAACCTGCTGGTCCTGGACACTGAGGTATATTCCAATACCGGTGGACAGTCGTCGAAATCCACCCCAGCGGGTGCCGTGGCCAAATTTGCCGCCAGCGGAAAGAAGGTTCGCAAAAAAGACCTGGGCGCCATGGCCATGACCTATGGCTATGTATACGTAGCACAGGTGGCTATGGGTGCCAGCCAGAATCAGTTCATGAAAGCTGTTAAAGAGGCAGAAGCCTACAAAGGCCCTTCCATCATTATTGCCTACGCCCCCTGTATCAACCACGGGCTCCGCAACGGGATGGGCAAAACACAGGATCAGGCCGATAAAGCAGTGGAAGCCGGCTACTGGCACCTCTACCGCTACAACCCCGAACTGGAAAAAGAGGGGAAAACCCCGTTCCAGCTCGACTCCAAACCTCCGAAGTGGGATCTGTTCCAGAGTTTCCTGAATTCGGAAGTGCGGTACCTGTCGCTCAAGAAATCTTTCCCGCAAACCGCCGTTGAACTGTTCCAGGCTGCCGAAGAGAACGCCAAATGGCGTTATGCAAGTTACGAAAGGCTTGCAGCGATGGATTTCAGCAAGTAAGTCGGCAGTCGGCATGAAAATACTGCGATACCTCCCTTTGCTCTTGCTGTTTGCCCTGCTTACCGCTGCAGACAAGCCTTTCGTTTCCGAGAACGACCACCTCACCATGGCGGTACTGTATCACCAGCAGGCGCCGGAATATGCTGCCCTCTGTTATCAGACCTACAACCTGGCAACCGCAAGGATGCAGCAGACGGTACGCAAAAAAGGGAGCGCTGAAAGGCTGGCAGTGGTGATGGACCTGGACGAAACGGTACTCGACAACTCCCCCTACGAAGCTAAATGCATTACCGACAACATCCGTTATCCCGCGCAATGGAAAGAGTGGTGCATGCTTGCAAAAGCAGAAGCAATACCGGGCGCTGTGGAATTTATCCTGCAGGCGCAGAAACTCGGTGTGCAGGTGATCTATATTTCCAACCGGAAGGAGGAGTTCCGAGAAGCAACAAAAAACAACCTGCAAAGCCTGGGGATTCCTGTGGCAAAGGACGAGGATCTGCTCCTGCGTATCAAGGAGAATGAAAAGGAATCGCGCAGAAAAGAGATTGCCGCCAGGTACGAAGTCATCCTGCTCATCGGGGATAACCTGAACGACTTCAGCGATATCTTTGAAACCGCCAGGGGGGAAGACCGGAAGAACCGAATCCACGACCAGAAAAAGAGCTTCGGGGAAAAATACATCATCCTGCCCAACGCCATCTATGGCGACTGGGAGCAGGCGCTTTACACCGAACCCAAAATGACGCCTGAGCAGCAACGGGCTGCGCGGTACAGGGGGTTGAAAAGATTTTGAAAGCATTCAGGGAGCAACGGTTCATCCTGTAGGAAAATTGACCGGAAAAGGTACTATTACACCTATATTCCCGAAATATTATGATATTTCGGGATCCTATTCCCGTATTATTATATTTTTTCGGGATTTAATTCCTGAAATATACTATTTTTGCAAAAAAAGCTGCTATGATTCCGAGACTCATGCTCCAAACCTTGGAAGAAACCATCTTCAAAGGAAAAACTATTCTCTTGTATGGCCCACGTCAGGTGGGTAAAACAACGCTCCTGAATGAATTGCTCAATAGGATGGATGCCCCGTCACTCAGATTGAATGCAGACGATCCTACGATCAGAAATATTCTTGATTTACCTAATACAGAACAGCTCAGGCAACTCATTGGAAAGAACACAATCATCCTTATTGATGAAGCTCAGCGAATCCGTCAGATTGGCATTACCGCCAAGCTGATAACAGATACGTTCAGAGAGGTTCAGTTGTTATTAAGTGGCTCCTCTTCATTCGAGCTGGCATCAGCAACCCAGGAATCACTCACAGGAAGAAAAAGAACGTTTTTCCTGTACCCTATATCCTGGAAAGAGTGGCAGGATTATTCCGGGTACCTGAAAGCGGAGCAGGATCTGGAAAACCGATTGGTGTTCGGAATGTATCCGGATGTATTGAATCAAACCCATGATGAGGAGGTAACTTTACGGGAACTCGCTGACAGCTATCTCTTTAAAGACATCCTTCAGTATGGGAATCTGAAGAAGCCGGATGAAATCAGAAAGCTTCTTCAGGCATTGGCATTCCAGATTGGGAATGAAGTCTCGTATCAGGAGCTGGGACAACTCACAGGTCTTGATCCTAAAACTGTTGAAAGATACATCTATATCCTCGAGCAGGCCTTTATTATTTTCAGGGTAGGCTCTTTCAGCAGAAACCTCAGAAACGAAATCAAATCAGGAAAGAAAATCTATTTCTATGATAATGGAATACGAAATGCTGTGATTGGTCAATTACAACCTTTCGCCATCCGGACAGACACAGGAGCTTTATGGGAAAATTTTATCATCAGCGAGCGCAAAAAATTCAACCAATTCAACCAAAGATTTGCTAATGATTACTTTTGGAGAACTACCCAACAACAGGAAATCGATTATCTGGAAGAGCAAAACGGGGTAATCTCCGCATTCGAGATCAAGCTTAACCCCAGAAAGAAACCCAGAACTCCGGTAACATTTCTGAATGCCTACAAATCGGAAATATCAGTAATTCACAGAGACAATTTTCGTGACTTTGTCATTTGAAACCGCCCCGTGATGAGGGTTAATAACCTAACCATGTCTTTGTAACCCTTTGCTTATCAGCGTATAAATAAAGATCCCCAACTACCAACTCTCGACTACCGACTGTCGACTGCCTACTCAAAATACCTTCCGGTAAGCGTGGCAATAGGGTTTGCTCCCCTTCCTGCTGTAATACTCCTGATGGTAGTTTTCAGCTTCCCAGAATTTGGTGGCCGGAGTAAGCTTTGTAGCCACTTTATACCCTTTATCTTTCAGGATACTGAACAACTCTTCAATGGTTTTCTTCTGATTTTCATCCAGATAGAATACTTCCGAACGGTATTGCTCACCAATATCAGGTCCCTGCCCGTTCACCTGCGTAAAGTCGTGAATCTCGAAAAACAGGATGGCCAGCTCCTGGTAGGATACCCGGGCAGGATCGAAAATCACCTGCATCGCTTCAGCGTGACCGGTCTTTCCTGTACAGACTTCCTCGTAGGTGGGGTGATCCTTATGACCCCCGATGTATCCCACGGTGGTGGAAATTACACCGGGTTTGTTCAGAAAGTGGTGCTCAACACCCCAGAAGCAGCCGCCGGCAAAGATGGCAGTATCGGTTTTTTGCATGGTATCTTCCTTTTTAAATATCATGGAGATGGAATTGACACAATGGCGCGTGTTCTTTTCTGTAAATCGCTCACCTTCAAATACATGGCCGAGGTGACCGCCACAATTGGCACACACAATTTCAGTACGGTATCCGTCAGCATCAGGCACCCGTTTCACCGCACCCGGGATCTCATCATCAAAGCTGGGCCACCCGCATCCTGAATCGAACTTATCCTCCGACCGGTACAGGGGGGCATCACAACGTTTACAGTGATAGGTTCCTTTCTCTTTGTGCTGATAATACTCGCCGGTGAACGGACGTTCGGTGCCTTTATTAACGATAACGCGCTCCTCTTCAGGGGTTAGTGTCCGGTAGGTCATAGTTCCGTTGTTGTTGTTTCTGGTATGCACACAACCCGGCAACAGAATTATCCATAATCCAACACTCAAAAACAGTATCCGGCGGTGCATCCTTATAATTCTTTATCCGGATAACATCTGTATGCCATTAAAAGTTCAGAGCCAGGAGTTAAAACACTCATAACTCATAACTTATCACTTATACCTTAAAGCTCCTAACTCCTGTCAAACCGCTGCACCGCTTGCCACCACGTCCGGTGCCACCTTCT
Organism: Bacteroidota bacterium; assembly: GCA_022709695.1. Classification (GTDB taxonomy): domain Bacteria; phylum Bacteroidota; class Bacteroidia; order Bacteroidales; family SKPS01; genus SKPS01. The sequence continues at coordinate 26,107 of JAKLII010000005.1, read as the reverse complement.
TCACCAGCCCCTGCAGCACGTTGCCCGGGCCCACCTCAATGAGCTCCTTCATGCCATGGGATGCCATGTTTTCCATGATCTGGGTCCAGCGTACCGGTGCCGTGAGCTGTGCAATGAGATTTTCCCTGATCTCATCCGGGTCGCAGTGCGGTTTGGCATCCACATTCTGGTACACCGGGCAGATGGGTTTGCTGAACGGGGTGTTTTTGATGGCTTCGGCCAGTTCCACACGGGCCGGTTCCATGAGGGGGGAGTGGAAGGCACCGCCCACTTTGAGCGGGAGGGCTCGTTTGGCGCCTGCGGCCTTAAGCTTTTCACAGGCGAGATCGATACCTGCCATTGAGCCGGATATCACGAGCTGCCCAGGAGAGTTGTAGTTGGCAGGTACCACCACCTCGTCAATTTCAGCACAGATGCTTTCCACCACTGCATCATCCAGTCCCAGAATGGCAGCCATCGTGGAGGGCTCTGCCTCGCATGCCTTCTGCATGGCCATGGCTCGCGCATACACCAGTTTCAAGCCATCTTCAAACGAGATGGCGCCTGAAGCCACCAGTGCCGAAAATTCCCCCAGGGAGTGGCCTGCGGTGAGCTCCGGACGGAATTCTTTGCCCACCATTTTTGCCAAGATCACCGAATGGAGGAAAATCGCAGGCTGCGTGACCCTGGTCTGGCGCAGGTCTTCGTCGGTGCCGGCAAACATCAGATCGGTGATGCGAAAGCCGAGGATTTCATTGGCCTTCCCAAACATGGCTCTGGCTTCATCAAATCGGTCGTACAGGTCTTTTCCCATACCCACAAACTGGGCTCCCTGACCCGGGAATACATATGCTTTCATATTGTTTTCAGTTTAGGTTTTACTACATCGGGGTGCAAAAATACAAAAATGCCCTTTTACCGCCCCAGGTACATGGCCTCATAGTATTGCTGATAGGCACCGCTGGTGACAGAGTCGAGCCATGCCTGGTTTTCGAGGTACCAGTTGATGGTAAGCTCAATCCCCTCTTCGAACTGCAACGATGGTACCCAGCCCAGCTCCCGCTGCAGCTTCGAGGAGTCGATGGCATAGCGGAGATCGTGCCCCGCACGGTCCTTCACATAGGTAATCAGCCGGGCACTGGTACCGGGATCCCGGCCCAGCTTACGGTCCAGGATACTGCACATCAGTTTGATCAGATCAATGTTCTTCCATTCGTTGTGCCCGCCGATGTTGAAGGTCTCCCCTATCCGCCCGCTGTGAAAAATGGTATCGATGGCCACCGCATGGTCAATCACATACAGCCAGTCACGCACATTCTCCCCCTTGCCATAGACCGGTAAAGGCTTATTATGTCTTATATTATTGATAAACAGAGGTATAAGTTTCTCGGGGAACTGGTTTGGACCATAATTATTGGAGCAGTTCGAAATCATCACCGGCAATCCGAAGGTATGAAAATAGGCCCTTACCAGATGATCGGAGCTGGCCTTTGAAGCGGAATAGGGGCTTCGGGGATCGTAGGCGGTCTCTTCGGTAAACATCCCTTCCTCTCCCAGCGACCCGTACACTTCGTCGGTGGAGACATGGTAAAACAGCTTTCCGTCGAAACGGCCCTGCCAGCTGTGACGTGCCGCATTCAGCAGGTTCACGGTGCCCACAATGTTGGTGAATACAAACTCATTCGGACTGGCGATGGAGCGATCGACATGCGATTCGGCGGCCAGGTGGATTACCGCGTCGAATCCGTGATCGGCGAAAAGTTGCTGCATCAGTGCGGCATCGTTGATATCGGCTTTAATAAACCGGTAGTTCTCTGCCGATTCCACATCGGCCAGATTGACAAGGTTACCTGCATAGGTAAGTTTATCCAGATTAAAGATGGTATAGTGCGGGTACTTTTTCACAAAGTGCCGCACCACATGTGATCCTATAAACCCGGCTCCGCCGGTGATCAGTATTTTTTTCATGGTTTTTTATGTTGATGCATTATCGGTTTTGCAGTGCCATCTGCCATTTCCAGGCTGACGCCACCATGTCTGTCAGGTTCCTTGTGGCCTTCCATCCCAGCAGCTGTTGTGCTTTGGCCGGGTTGGCCCAGATGGCGGGGATGTCGCCCTGACGGCGCGGGGCATATTGCCAGGGTACTTTCACTCCGTTGACTGTTTCAAACGCGTTGATCATCTCCAACACTGAATAGCCTTTGCCGGTACCCAGGTTAAAGATCTCCCAGGGCTCCGGAGATTCAACGGAAAGCAGCCGGTGTATGGCTTTTACGTGGGCATCTGCCAGGTCGGTGATGTGAATATAATCCCGGATCGCTGTGCCATCGGGGGTGGGATAGTCATTCCCGAATACCAGCAGCCGTTCCCTGATGCCGATGGCGGTCTGTGCGATGAAGGGCATCAGGTTGTTGGGGATGCCCATCGGGAGTTCGCCCAGGAGTGCCGAAGGGTGTGCCCCCACCGGGTTGAAATAGCGCAGGGCAACCGCCCTGAGTTTTCCCACCTGCACCTGATCGCGGATCATCTCTTCCGCGATCCGTTTGGTGTTGCCATAGGGCGACATGGCAGGCTGCAACGGGCATGCCTCATCAACAGGCACCTGCTCAGGGTTGCCGTACACCGTACAACTTGAGGAAAACACCAGGTTTCCGGAGCCAGAAAGCTGCATCGCTTCCAGCAGGTTCATCAGCCCCCCAATGTTGTTCCGGTAATAGAGGAGGGGATTCTCCACCGACTCACCCACTGCCTTGAGTGCAGCGAAGTGAATCACCCCGTCGAAGGGCTCCTGCCGGCCAAAAAAACCATGCAGTTGCTCACGGTTGATGAGATCTACCTCCGCAAACTGAACCTGGCGGCCTGAGATCTGTACAACCCTGTCAGCGACCCACCGGTAGCTGTTTGAGAGGTTATCAAGCAATACCACCTCAAGGCCGGCTTCCAGCAGTGCCACTGCCGTATGGGATCCGATATATCCGGTACCACCGGTGACAAGTATTCTTTTCATAGGATTCTTCCTGATCATTTAGGCTCCAGAACAAGCCTGAAACCGGTACTGTGATTACGGTATTCCTGCGGAAACAAACTGCGGGAAGTTACCTCACAGAAGTTCGGCATCATATCGCTGCTGCCACCCCTGGCTGGGCGCCGTATCGAGAAGGGCTGTCCGGACAGAGGTTCTGCTTCACCTGTATTTACTTGATCCATACACCATTCCCTTACATTACCCGACATATCGTAAATGCCAAATCCGTTGCCTTTCTTCAGCCCGGGTGTCTGTGTTGACCTGTTGGAGTTCTTCCAGTGCCATGCCACTGCATCCGCAGAGTCGCTGCCGGCATAGCGCCAATCCTCACCACCACGGGCCGCATATTCCCATTCCGCTTCATCGGGAAGCCTCCAGTTCATGCCTGTTTTCTCCGACAGCCAGGCAGCATAGGCAACCGCATCGTTCCAGCTCACATGGATGACCGGGTGATTATACGAAAGCTGGGGGCGTAAAAAACCATCGGAGCTGCATTTCCAGTTGACGCCGTCCTTGTTTTCCTGTGAGGTGCCCTTGAGGATCACGCTGCCGAAATCCCCGGTGTGCCGCTCCGCATCCGTCCTGTATCCTGTATCCTCAATAAACTTTTTAAACTCCACCACGGAAACCTCATACTTCATGATGGAAAAATTTTCCACTGTCATGGAGCTTCCGGGGTTTTCATCCCCCTTGCCAAACATAAAGGTACCTCCCGGGATGCCGCACATTTTGATCTCAGTGCCACCAAATGGAACACTGAAATCACCGATTCTGAAGAGCTTCTGCTTTTCGGCGGTTACATACACAATTTGCCCGTTTTCCACCATCACGGTATCTGACCAGGAATCGTTACCCCTGAGCTCCACCCAGTGAGGGCCGGGCACAAGGTTCCTGACCACCACGATACCCCCTGCCAGGGTACGCTGGCGAAATACCCCGTCAATCCATACATCCCCTGCAATCTGTGCACTGATTTCGATGTGCCCTTTGGAGGCTGCACCGGCTGCCTCCTGCGGGTTCTGTCCTTCGGCGGGCTTGCGGTACTTAAATTCCTCATAATCCTCACGGGGTTCGGCAGCCTTCTGCTCTGCCACCGGTTTGGGAGCTGTTACCGGAGCCTCCCGCGAAGAGGGCTGCGCTTTATCCTGAGGTTCTGCCGCAGGTTTCTGTGCCAGGGCAGGCTCAGTACCGGTGGATACTGCCGGAGCCTCAGGGACGGTTTCTCCCTTTTCCGGGATCCTGAACACAAAATCCCCCTTGTCGAGCTTTGGATTTCTGATTTTCCCGAACTGCGGATGCTGGGTGTTGCCACTGTAACTCTCCACCTTGCTCTGCAGGTAAAATCCGAGTTCGCTGCCGGTAAGAAACCCATCCTTATCGTAATCCGCTTCGTCGGTGGTAATGGCCGTTACAAATTCACGCCTGAAGATGCTCTCGTCCGGTACTTTTTCATCTGCACTGCCACTGGTGATGAATTGCCGCACAAAACGGGTGGTCTTTTGTGTAATGGCTTCACTTACAGCACTTCGCATATCAAACAGCGAGCCTGCAAAACAGGCATCAAAGAGAAACAGGGCATGCTTCGACTGGATGCTGTAAGCAAAAATCTCAATGGCCTTCATTTCGATGGACATCGCCTGGAACCCTGCCAGATCTGTGGTAGGGTCAGGGGCATTTACCGGAACAATGTACCCGAGGTTATCGTCATAGGCAGTTCTGACTGTGTGTCCATGCCCTGCATAATAAATCAGCAGCCGGTTATCAACATTCTGCCCGTATTTGTAGATGAAATCCGTAATCGCCTTATTGATCTGCTCCTTGGTGCCATTCTCCGATACCACTACGTTAAAGCCGGTCTGCTCCAGGGATTTCTTTACCTCCGCGATGTCGGCCTTCACACCGGGGAGTGGCCTCCAGCCTCCCGTATAATCATACACTCCGATGATCAAGGCGTGGCTCTGTTTGTACAGGGTGGTGGGCTGCCCCTCAATTTTCACGGTAACCGGCCTGAGTCCACGGTCCTGAGCATACACGCTGCCTGCCAGCATGATCATCATGCCGGCAATTACCCACAGATTATTCAGATTCCGGATTTTCATGGTGATCGCTCTTCTTTCCGATTCAAAATTACAGAGAAAATCGCAATAATCTGTTTCCGGAGAGTCATTGTACACAGAAAATACTAATTTTGATTGCTTCTGCACCCTGATACCTGCCTGCTGCCATGAGGAATACCGCTGCGGTAATGCTGATACTGCTCTCCACGTTTACCGGTTGTGGTATTTCAGCACAGGACCTTGATTCCGTTCGGGTTGAACAGCCCTTACCGGTAAGGCGGGCTTTGATCATTGCCATCGGGGATTATCCGGCCTCCACCTCTGGCTGGACAAAAATCAATGCGGCCACCGATGCGGTGGCGATCACATCAGGCCTCCTCAAACAGGGGTTTGCCCGTGAGAACATCATGTTGCTTGCCGACAGCGGGGCCACCTTCCGGGGGATTGTGGATGCTATTTCGGCATTCGCGGCAACTGTTAACCCCGGAGATCACCTGCTGGTGCACTTCAGCGGGCACGGACAACAGATTGCAGATCAGAACGGTGATGAAGCGGACGGATACGACGAGGCCCTGATCCCCTGGGATGCAGGGAAATACTACATCAGGGGAGTATATGAAGGGGAGCGGCATCTGCGGGATGATACCCTGCAGGTGCTGCTGTCGATGCTGCAGAATAAAGCCGGACCCACCGGCAGTGTCCTTATGCTGGTGGATGCCTGTCACAGTGGCACAGCCACCCGTGGGCAGGGGATCGTCAGAGGCAGTGATACCCCGTTTAATGGTGCGACGAATCTGAGAAGCGGCCCATCATCTGAGGATCCGGGGCTGGGGCTGATACCCAATGAATCGCAATCAGCACCCCTCACCGTAATATCTGCCTCTGCAGCCGGACAGAACAACTATGAGTATTCACTGCCCGACGGGACTTCGATGGGCTCCCTGACCTGGGCATTCTGCCGGGCCCTCGAACAGACAGACGGCGACAGGCTTTACCGGCAGGTGTACCAACAGATCCGTCATCTATTTGCCTCTGCACACCCCTGGCAGCAACCACAGGCCGAAGGATCCCTCGATGCGTTACTCTTTGGGGGCGATGTGCCGTTACCCGCAGATGGATACACCGTCACCGGAATCACAGGGGATTCCCTGATCCTGGTAGAGGCGGGCTCCCTGAATGGCCTGTCGACAGGCACCCGTGTGGCATTTGTGTTGCCCGATCTTTCCAACGCAGAGGCAAGTATCACCCTTTCGGAAGGAACGGTGGTCACGACAACCCTGTTTTTGTCCGTAATCACACCCGATTCGGGAGCAGTTCTGCCGGCCGACTCCCTCCTCAACACCCTGTGCAGGGTGACCCGAAAAGGCTACGATGGAATAGGTGCCGGGCTTTTCACCGAAGATCTTCCCGGTGCGCTTGATTCCATTTTTACCGTCCTGCCAGATCAGTATCCATTCATCCGGTTCGGGAAAACCCCATCGGCAGCAATTGCCAGGTTCGATTCGCTGTCGGGTGCGCTGTATCTGATGACGGCACCCGGCACCATGCTGCTGACGGTACCTGATGCACTGAAAATCAAGCCTGAAACACTTATGAATACTGTCGCTGAGCGGCTATGGATGTATGCCAGAGCCATGCTACTGCGGAGCTATGAGGAGAAATCGGACCGTACCGAAATCGTGCTGGAAATCCTCGACAACAAAGGAAATCCTGCATCTACCCCTGCCGATGGTTCGTTGCCGCTGTTCTACCCGGGGGATACTCTCAGGGTAAAAATCACCAACACGGGTGAACTCCCGGTATATTTCAACCTTCTCGACATCCAGCCGGATCAGTTTGTCAACATCCTGATACCCGGACCGATGGCTCCCCGGCATTCCATGCACGATCTGTACCTCGAACCCGGCAACAGCTACATCTCAGGGCCTCTGATCGTGGAGCCACCTGCCGGTAATGAATTGTTTGTCTGCATTGCCACCCCTTACACGCTCGACCTGCGGGATGCCTTCAAACCCGGGCCCCCTTCCCTGCTCCGCGATGGCGGAAACGACCCGGTGAGCCGGCAGATTTTCACCATGACCGGAAAGAATAACGCCACACGCAGTGCCCGGGAAACGGAGAATACCAGTGCCTGCACCCAAACCCTGCTCTTTCAGATAACCCCCTGATAACCCCATACCATCATGCGAAAAAAACTGCTCTGGTTCGAGTCCTTTCTGATTACCCTGCTGATATTCCTGACACTCTGGCTCCTCTACCTGCTGGTCAACGTATCATTCAAACCACTGAATTACATCGCAAAAACCATCGAAAGCATCAACCTCAACGACCTCTATTTCTCGTCCGTAGCAAACCACAAAGCCGATACCTCCATTGTCATCATCAATATCGAAAACCTCGACCGCCTGGAGCTGAGTGATCTGATCAACCATATTGCCACCGCCCCACCAGCTGTTCTGGGCATTGATATCTTCTTTTCAGAGGCGCTGCATACCCCGTATGACTCGCTGCTGCAGGAAACCCTCCTGCGCCACCGCGATTTGGTGGTGCTGTCATTGCCTTTCGATCAGGAAGGAAAACCTGATCCCCGATACTGGCACCTTCCGGAATTCAGGTACGGGCATGCCGGCCTGCTTACCAACGCTGCAGGAACCCAGACCGTACGTGACTACCAGCCCGTGATTCCTGCGACCCCGGAACCCATCCATTCGTTTGCGGTTGAGATGGCTGCTTCCCTGCCGGCAGATGGCACCTTCAAACCCTTCAGAAAGAACCACCCGACTGAAATGATCAACTATACCGGTGATGAACAGGCCTTCAGGATCCTGCCGGGCAGCTCCGTCCTGAATGAACCGGAAGCCCTGCTCCCACTGGTAAAGGGGAAAATCGTACTGCTGGGTTTTTGCGGTGGCCTGATGCAGAATTCCGAAGATCAGTCGGACAGATATTTCACCCCTGTGGGATTCGGGATGGAAGTGAACCGGCGCCCCGATATGTACGGCATCGTTGTGCATGCCAATATCCTCTCAATGATCATGCAGCAGGCGTGGATCAGCAGGGTGCCGGACTGGCTGGTTTACCTGGTGAGTTTTATCCTGATGATGCTGTTTGTATGCCTGATGATCCATTTGTCCCTCCGATGGCCCCTGGCGTTCGATATCACCAGCCTTGCCGCCCAACTCGTTGCCTTTGTGGTGGTGTTGTGGGCATCCTTCATGCTTTTCAGCAACTTTGCCGTCGCATTCACCGTAAAATACCTGCTAACCTGCGTGGTGCTGACCGGCGGAGTCCTGAATCTGTATATCTTTGTGATGAACCGATGGAAAAAATTCATCCCCTACAGAAGCCTTTTCGTGAAACCTGATGAATCGTGACCCCATGCGCAGACAACAGTTACTGATCATCTGCATTTTGATGTATGGCTTCGGGTTTACTGCTTCGGGCCAGAGCGCGGAATTGCTGATTTACAATTCTTCCGGAGATGTTCAGTTAAAACGGAATCAAACGGTTATCAGAAATTTTCACGGAGAAAAACTGATTCCCGGTGATGTAATCAACCTTGGCACCGGCTCCATGACCATCATCAGCCGCGACGAGAAAAGGGTTACCCTTGATAAAAAGGGATCCTACACCTATGCGCAGGTGCAGCAAATGATCAAAAAAGCCGGGGCCTCCACAAGTGTACGGTACTTTATTATGGTATGGGAGGCGATGAAAAACCAAAACACCAGGACCAATGCACCGGGAGGGGTGGTGAGAGGGGATGAACCCTCGCGCCTGCCCGGCGACAGCGCCACCATCCTTTCCGATACCATCCTGTTCTTTTTCAGAAATCCTGGTAATCAGACAGTAACCTTCCGTTTGCTGAACCAGAAATTTAAAACGATCATCACAGATACCCTCACCGATTCGGTGAAAACGCTCTCCCTGATCAGCCCTGATTCCCTTCCCCCCGGAAAGTATTACTGGGAGATTTCCAACCCCTTTGCCCCACCGGTACGCTGGCATTTTATCATCCCCGATACCCCTGTCAGACAGCAACTGATGGATACATTCAGGGCTTTTCTGGCTGATATTCAAGGTTTTTCTTCGGAAGAAAAACGTCAACTGCTATGGGCCTATATGCAAACCCAAAAAGTTTATCTGCCGGTAATGCCAACATTGTTGAACTAATTATGTTTAGACTTAAACAATAATGATGGAACCTCACATCCATATCACCCGCCGGGAACGGTTCAATGCAGCACACCGCCTTTTCAGGCCCGATTATACAGACCTGAAAAACGAGGAGGTGTTTGGCAAATGCTCGAACCCGAACTGGCACGGGCATAATTATGTGCTGTATGTAACGGTGGCCGGACCCCTGAATCCTGAAACCGGATTTCTGATCAATCTGAAGTGGCTGGGCGAGCATATCCGTGAGAAAGTGATCAGCAAGCTCGATCATAAAAACATCAATCTGGAGGTGGACTTCATGGCCGGAAAGATGGCCAGTACCGAAAACCTCGCCATCGCCATCTGGAACGAGCTGGCCCCCGGTATCCACAACACAGGTGCAACCCTTTACCGGGTACGCATCGAAGAGACCGAAAACAACTATGTCGAATACTACGGATCGTAAGGGCAACGCATGCCTTGCCCCATCCTATATCGTAAGGGCAACGCATGCGTTGCCCGTATTAAAAAATAAACCCTATGATGAAAAAAGAAAACCTGATGGACGGATACGAAGAGATGGACGGATATGAAAAAATCGATCTTTACAATCCTGAGAAGATTAACACCCTGGCACCTTTATACAGGAATATCCTGAGTACTATCGGTGAAGACCCTGACCGCGAAGGGTTGATGGATACCCCGGTTAGGGTAGCCAAAGCCATACAGTTCCTCACCCACGGTTATGATCTGAATCCCGATGAGATCCTGCGTTCGGCCATGTTCGAGGAGGATTACAAACAGATGGTAATTGTGAAGGACATCGAAATTTACTCGATGTGCGAACACCACATGATCCCTTTCTTCGGGAAGGCACATGTGGCCTATATCCCCAACAAACATATCGTTGGGCTCAGCAAGATTCCACGGGTTGTGGATGCCTTCGCCCGCAGGTTACAGGTGCAGGAACGCCTCACCACCCAGATCAAACAGTGTATCCAGGATGCCCTCCATCCGCTGGGTGTTGCCGTGGTGATTGAGGCGGTGCACCTTTGCATGGCCATGCGCGGCATTCAGAAACAAAATTCCGTGACCACCACCTCCGATTTTACAGGCGCTTTCCTCATCGATAAAACCCGTGCCGAGTTTATGCACCTGATCGGCTCAAAGCTGCACTGACAAAAAAAAGGCTGCCGTAACCCGGCAGCCCCTCCTGTCCTTTGAAATCCATCAGGCAAACTCCTGTAACTTAGCCATCAGTTTCTTCCGGGTGAAGAAAATCCTGCTCTTTACCGTTCCGATACTGATGTTAAGCTTGTCTGCAATTTCCTTGTATTTCCAACCCTTCAGATGCATGGTGAAGGGTATCTTGTACTCATCCTCCAGCGCGGCAATGGCTGCTTCAATGTCTTTGGTGTTGCATACCGACACCGGGTCTGCAAAGCCGCTCTCACGCGAAATGTTCATGTAGTAAAGATCCTTCGTGCCATCAATAATGGTGTTGGCCTTCACATTCCGCCTGTATTTGTTGATGAAGGTGTTCTTCATGATGGTGAACATCCACGCCTTCAGATTATCCTCCTTCACAAACTTTTCGCGATGCAACAAGGCCTTCAGATAGGTATCCTGTACCAGATCGTTGGCATCTTCCTGATTGGCAGTGAGGCTGTAAGCAAAGTACTCGAGGTTCTTTTTCAAACCGGTTACCTGATAGTTAAACTCAATTGCTGTCATCGTGGTTCTGTTTTAAATTTTGTTGAACAAATGTACGGACATAATAAACACAAATCCAAATTTTGTTTAGCTTTTTTTTGAACAATTTATACGTATTCTAAATAAGAATTAACTTTATTGCTTGATTTACATTTCTTTACAAAACTTTTTGATCTTCATTCTAAATTTCATGCCGATAAGTCCTGTTTAAGATAACGCAGGATAACAGCCCTCCGGATTAAACAGTTACATTATCTCTATATATCTGTATAAATGGATATTAAAGGGATGCCTTCTGACAGGCAGAAGCATCAAACGTAAGTATGGGGAAAACAGGGGGGAGGCTTACCTTAAAAGTTCAACAAGATCCTGCTTGAACTCCATAGGGCCGGGGACATGACGGATCAGTGACTCCTGTCCGAAACGGTGGCCATTGAGCTGCATTCCACTGATACAGATTGGAATACCGGGAAAAATAAAGGTGAGGGAATGGAGGTAGGAGTCAATATCGGAAGATGAAATCGGACTGGTGAAATTGGTCAGGAGGTAATCGGGGTGGTGGATAGAGGCAGCCTTGCGGACATCTTCGATCGGGGTGGCCTGCCCTAGGTACATCACACGGTGCCCCACCTTCTTTATGATATAATGGTAAAACAGCAGCCCAAGTTCATGGTATTCTGTTTCATGCAGAAACAGTAAAAACAACTTGGCCCTGGGGGGGTGTTTGGGCTCAAGGTTTTCGATGGCAGCGATAATTTTCTGCCTGACCAGGTTGGAGACAAAGTGCTCATGGGCAGGACTGATGGCCCCGGTTTGCCAGAGGATACCGGTTTTCTGAAAAAACGGATACACAATCTTCATGAGGGTTTCTTCAAACCCCAGCTCAATCACGGCATTCCCAAGGGTTTTTTCGAAGCGGGTTTCATTGAAATCCACCATGGCCATCACCAGGTTTTCGATCTGATGTTCATAGGCATGCTGGTTCGACATCAGATTCAACACCCTGTCATTCAACTCATCAGCCGACATCACGGCCAGATTCGAGATCTTCAGGCCATGTTTGTTAAGGATCGAAATGTTGAGCAACCGCTTAAGGTCACAGTTAGAATAGAGGCGGATGTTCGATTCAGTGCGGGCCGGATTTACAATCCCGTACCGTTTTTCCCATATCCGGATGGTGTGGGCTTTAATGCCGGTTAGTTTCTCTAGATCCTTGATGGAATACTGGCTCATGCGGTATGTCAGCAGAATGGGTACGGGAACTAAACAACGTTATTCTATCTTTGTTTAAGGTCATATTGAAAAAAATGAACACACCCCGCCAATAATTTCAGTCGCGGTTGCCCCGGGCGGCATATTCGCGCCAGCAGTTGAGTGCGTTGGCGAAATCCTCAGGGGGGTCGGCGGCAAAATGGACCTGTTTTCCTGTGTGAGGGTGCACAAAGCCGAGGGTGGCAGCATGGAGTGCCTGACGCGGGATCGCCTGAAAACATCCCAGCACAAACTGACGGTAGCGTGCAAAGGTAGTCCCTTTCAGGATCCGGCTGCCGCCATAGGTTTCATCATTGAAGAGCGGGTGCCCCAGATATTTGAAGTGAGCCCTGATCTGGTGGGTGCGACCCGTCTCGAGGCGGCATTCCACCAGGCTCACATATCCGAAATCCTCCAGCACCCGGTAGTGGGTTACAGCATGCCGGCCGTAACTGCCATCGGGATATACCTCCATCACCCGCCGGTCGCGCTGGCCACGGCCAATATATTCCCTGATGGTGCCCTCGGCAGGTGAAGGACAACCCCATACCAGGGCAAGATACAACCTGCTGATGGTGTGTGCTGCAAACTGCCCGGCCAGGCGGTTTTGCGACTGCTCATCCTTTGCTATCAGCAACAGGCCACTGGTATTTTTGTCGATACGGTGGACCAGCCACGGGATGCTTTCTGCAGCCGGTTTGCCTGTGGCATGCATGATGTGCCAGGTGGCTGCGTTGAGCAGGGTGCCGGTATAGTTGGCGTGACCGGGATGCACCACCAGTCCGGCGGGCTTGTTCACCACCATCAGCCAGTCGTCTTCATACACGATGTCCAGAGGTATATTTTCAGGGATAATCTCCAGCTCCCTCGGGGGTGTGGGAAGTACGATTGTGATCAGGTCCAGGGGTTTAACCCTGTAATTGGGTTTAACGGTACTTCCGTTTACCAGGATATTCCCCGCATGGGCAGCCTGCTGGATGCGGGTGCGGGTGGCCCCATCGATGCGGGTCATCAGGAACTTGTCGATGCGGAGCAATCCCTGCCCCTTGTCGGCTGTGATTCGGTGATGTTCGAAAAGCTCCTGATCATCTCCCAGATCGGAGTCAGCACCTGTAAACAGTTCGGGATCCTCAGTAATTGCCATGCCCCCCGTTTGCGATAATCAGCTTGTGGGTGCCCACCAGGGCTCCTGTATCAGGACGGTAAACCCTTACTGCGTAAAACCCTTCCGGCAATCCGTCGGTAGAGGTACTCCCCGCAGCTTCGGCCACTTTCAGCAGCTGTCCCTGCCCGTTGTAAAATTCGAGACGGAAGACCTCACCGGGGGTGGCCCCTTCCACATATAACACCGGACCGGCAGGATTGGGGTATAGCCGTACTCCCGCCAAAGGTTTCGGCTTTGGGATATTGACCCATGCCTCATTCGTATCTCCCAGCACCGGCCTGATCATCAGAGCTCCAGCGAAAAGGGAGCTGTCCCAACCGTTTCCGATATTATATCTGAGGTAAGATTTGGCGTTCCGGTTCCTGTCATACCCCACGTTGAGCATGGTTCCCGATTTTTGCTGCCACCCCACCCAGAATGATCCGGATACCGGCACAGGACGGGTAAGCTTGTACGTATGGTACCAGTTGATCCCCGGCTCAAATACCGGAAAGAGGTCCGCCTCGGTGTAAAGGGTGTCACCGGGATTGCCGCTGGTGGTATTCCATACTGCCAGGGTAAAGCGCTCCTTATTGGCCTGATCCTTCACCTGGTTGAAGCAGATCTGTACGGCCCGCAGGGTATCGGGCACATTCAGGCTGAACTGCAGTGCCACCTGTAGTGTGGCGTTGGGGTTTGAGCTGCTCACCCCGTACCCTGCCTCTGCCGATCCGTCGTCGTATGCATAATAGTTGTAAAACTTCTGGTAGAACGATACCGTGTCGTTGGTTCTGATGGCTTCGGAGGAACTGAAGGGGGAGATGGCTGCAGTGATCTCGAAATCGGCATAGGGTTGTGAAGGAGCTGAAAAGGTGAACCCAGCCAGCGGCACATTGGGGTTGGGTTTCACAAAGGTGTCGACAGGCATTACGAGGTTTCCGAAACTGTAGGGGGGTGGGGTGTATGAGGTACCCCCTGTAGTGCTTTTCACCGTGAAGTTTTGCAGTACCGGGTTGGTGGTGTTATAGTAATAGACAGAATAAGGGACCCTGATATCATCGGGGCTAGTGATCATTTCACCGGCAGCGTTTGCCAGGTACTGGTTCCACGGCATGGCATGGTATTTTGCCAGCATTGACTTTGGATAGTCCCTGAATGCCAGATCGTTGTGAATCAGGGTGTCTGTGATGGAGCGCTCAGTGCTGAGGACTATATAGTCGAGGTGCCACATATCCACATTACCGCCCCAGTCGGGGAGGGAGGCATCGGTGATGCTGGCGAAGTTGCGGAACCTGAAGCGGAAGGAGGGCGAGAAGAAGAGGGCGCTGTCGACCTCCAGCACCACCATGCGCCAGTTGCTGCCGTAGGTGGCAGCGAAGGCCTCGAGGGAGCGGCCCCTGTCTGACCACCTATGGACCCACGATTGCAGGGCTTCCGACCAGAACTCGAGGAGCAGTGAGTCGTCGCGCTCGGGGGCATTCCCGAACCCTTCGGGCTGGTACAGGAAACTGAAAAACAGGGAATCGGCCTGATTGTTGGCGGCCAGTGTGATGGGCTGCGAAGTGAGGGTATCGGCCGGAAAGGGGAAAGCGGTAGCGGTTGGGTACACGGCACCTGACCGGTCGAGGGCATCCAGGGTGGCTACCCCCACAGAGGGTGGCCTCACGGCGTAGTGAAAGTTTACATAGGCCAGCGCATCACTCCACCGCAGCGGATCGGGGTAGAACAGGCCTGAGGAGAAATCTTCCACAAACGGAAGGCTCAGGATTGTTTTCGAGGATGCCGGAGCGGAGGGTATCTTCTGCTGTAGCACCGGGTTCGACCAGAGGGGTGTGAGCCGCTCTCCCGGCTGGGCAACAAGCACCTGCATCCCTGAGGCAATGATGATCAGTGCCAGAAATGATATTCTTCGGATCATACGCATAGTTTTCGTTCTCTGTTAAAATGATTCATCGGGCATCCCGGTCATGTCATCTTCCGTCAGTGAATCGGAACTTACCGTGGAAGAACTTACCTCCATGTCAATCCTGGCACCCCGCGGTACCTTATCACCTTCGCTCAGCCGCTTTCCGTTATACAAAACGCCGATCAGCAGCCCTTCGTATTCACCGTACACTTCAATCACCCTGCCCGGCATCAGCCCGTAGGCTTCGAGCTGGCTCCTGGCCGATCTCACCGTATTGCCCAGATCAGGCAACAATACCATCTCCTGTTGCTTCGAGACCACCGTAAGGTTGATGGTGCGGCTGCGCTTCACCTCGGTGCCGGCCGGGGGATCCTGATCCACCACCACCCCTCCCGGCCTGGAATTGTCGTAGATCGAATCAAATACCACCACCCTGAACTTGTTGAAGTCGCTGTTTTCTTCAATCTGCTCCTGCGTCATCCCCCGGAAATCAGGCACCACATGATTGGCACCATGCCGTGTATACACCTTTAATATAGCCATGGCCCCCCACAATATGCCCACTGTGAGCAGGGCCATGTACAACAGGTTCTTTAAAAATTTCCTCGATTGTAAAATTTCGCCGAGTTGCATGCCGTCGGGGTTATTTTCACCCAGGTTGTTTAACTTCCTGAATGGTGGTTTATTGCTTAACGCCTGCAAAAATAACAATATTCCAAACCATGGACACCAATGCTTACCAACAGGTGCCATGCCGGCATTGTGCATAAAAAGTGCCCTGAGGGAGCAGGCTTTTGGTATGTTTTTCTACCTTTGTCATACTCCAAAACGCACTATAACCCCTTCTGTCATGGCACAGCAAAAAAACCACCATCCGCCGCACAAACCCGTCAAACCGGTTGCAGCCCCCAAACGCGATACCCATACCGCCAAAAAAACACAGGTAACTTCGCCCTTCCGTATCATCTTTGCCCTCTTCGCAGCATTCTTCATCCTGTTTATTCCGGTGTTCTATTACAAGGATGCCATGGATGTAACCCTGATGCCGCGCCTTATGGTGGTGAGCGGATTTCTGGTAATCCTGGCCATTTTGGTGTTCCACAGGAAAAACCTGGCCATCCTCGACCTTTCCCCGTTGCGTTCATGGCTGTTTCCGGTTACAGCAGCCTACCTCCTCATCACCATTTTCTCGGTGGTGTGGGCCATCAACCCCCGCGAAAGCTACTTCGACATGGTGCGCACCTCCATGTTCCTGTGGGTGATGGTGTTTGCCACCCTCATCTTCAGGGTTCATGAACAGTGGCAGGAGAAGTTGCCCAAACTGATCGCAGCGGCCGCCATCCTGGCATCTATCATCGGACTGGTGCAATATTTCGATAAGGTAATGAACGGCCCCTCGCTGCTCGATGATCGCAGGGAATCCATCTATGCCGTCATCGGGGTGATGTCGCACAAGAATGAATTTTCCAATGCCCTGATGCTCATGCTCCCGTTCCTGATTTATGGGATCTACAGCCTCCGCAGGGAGTGGAGGTTTATTTCCATCGTGGCACTGATCCTGAACCTGGTGATGATCCTCCTGCTGAAAACCCGTTCGGTTTGGGTAGGTATTGCCCTCGGTGCTGCCGTAACCGGGCTCTTTCTGATTTTCGCCGGACACAGGGTAAAACTTCCCCGTTCATGGCGCATCGGAATCGCTGTTGCCGTTTTGCTGGCTGCTGCAGGGGTAACGTACATCTATTCCCTTCCGAAGAAACCTGATGATTTTTCCATAGTGGGGAGGATACAGAATATCACAGATCTTAATTCACCCCATAATATCAGCCGTCTCAATGTATGGAAGGCCACCCTTCAGATGATCCACGAACGGCCGTTCTATGAAGGAGTCGGGGCCGGCAACTGGCAGCTGCTCATCGCACCCTACTGCAAAGGGATGTTTTCTACCATCAGCTCGCTAAACTGGGGAAGGCCCCACAACGACTTCCTCTGGGTGTGGGCCGAGAAAGGGCTTTTCGGGTTGATTCTCTACCTGGCGATGTTCATCCTTGGGTTCTACTACCTGTTCCGGGTGTTCTTCTTCAGCCCCCATACCCGCGACCGGATGCTGGCCCTGCTTATTGCAGGAGGGATTCTCGGATACCTCAGCATCAGCTTCTTCTCCTTCCCCTACGAACGGGTTAACCATACCGTGTACCTGGCCCTTTACCTTGCAGCCGCCATCGTGCTGCACCACAAAGCTTTCCCGCGCAAACCGCTTAAAACCAATACCAAACTGCTGCTGGCCGCTGCCATTGTGATGAATGGGTTCGGTATCATCTACGGGTACCAATCTGTGAAGATGGAAGTGAATATGAAGCGGACCATCCAGGCCGAAAAACAAAACCGATTCGAAGAAGCGATCCATTATGCCCAGAAATCGATGAACCCCTTCCGCAGCCTCAACCCCATGGCCTATCCCCCCGAATACTATGTGGCCAAGTCGGATGCAGCCCTGGGGCGCGACGAACAGGCCCTCGAAGGGTTCCGGAAAACGCTGGAGCTGTTCCCGGGAAATGTGTGGACGATCTCCCGTATGGGATTGATATACAGCAAACATCAACAATACGACAGCCTCATCAGCTGCCTCACCTACATCACCGATCTGGTACCCGCCCTGAAACAGGAACGTAAAGCCCTTGCCAGCGCCTGGTTCCAGAAAGGGGAATACCAGAAAGCGATCGACGAGCTGAAAAAAATCCCGAACTACAAAAAGGACAAGGAGGTAGTGCGGAACATGAAATACCTCGAAGACCTGATGGCGAAAGAGGCTGTTGGCCGTTAGCTGTTAGCCGTTGGCTTTTTTCATTACCTTCGGGGTTAATTTTTTAGCCAATAGCCAATAGCCAATAGCCAATAGCCAATAGCCAATAGCCATGCGTGACTACCGAAAGTTTGAGATATGGAAAAAATCTGTTGTAATCGCAAAAGATATTTACCTCCTGTCTGAAAAATTTCCCAACAGCGAAAAATATGGATTGAGCAGTCAACTTCAGCGGGCTGCTGTTTCTATCGCTTCGAATATTGCAGAAGGTTCTGCCCGGATGTCAGAAACAGATTTTGCCAGGTATCTTGAAATTGCAATAGGTTCATCTTTTGAGGTTGAGACACAACTTATCATTGCTAAGGAGATTGGTTATATTTCAAATGAAACTCTGGAAAAGTATCTTGCTGAGATACACATTCTACAGAAACAAACCAACCAGTTCATACAAAAACTTAGAAAGGCTGTTGGCCATTAGCGTTTAGCTATTGGCATATCTATTCTATCTTTGGAGATTATTTCCGTCAACAGCCAACAGCCAACAGCCAAAAAATCGTGCGAACCACCATCTATTCTGCCAATGCCCCCAACAAGTCGCTCAGGCATCACCTGCGTGGCATTGTGAACGACCTGCCCGCGGCCCACGAGCTCGGGTACCGCCTCTTCAAACGGAACCTCAAAGCGCAGTACCGGCAATCGGTGCTGGGGTTTGCCTGGGCACTGATCCCCCCGGTGCTTACCGCACTGCTGTGGATCTTCCTTCGCCAGAACGGGGTGATGCGCATCGCCGATACCGGTATCTCCTACCCTGTGTTTGTCTTCACCGGTACCATCCTGTGGCAGATCTTCAGCGAAGCCATCATGTCGCCCCTGCGCAGCATCAACGCCAATAAAGCAATGCTCGCCAAAATCAATATCCCCCGTGAAGGACTCCTGCTATCGGGGATCTACGAGCTGATATTCAGCATGGTAATAAAACTGGGAATCCTGGCACTGATGCTGGTGTGGTTCCGCCAGGAGATTTCGTGGCAGGGGCTGCTGATGGTGCCGGTGGGGCTGCTTGCCATGATGCTGTCGGGGTACGCCATCGGACTTGCCCTTACCCCGGCAGGGATGCTCTTTACCGACGTGGAACGGGGTATCGGCGCCATCCTCCCCTTCCTGATGTACCTCACCCCGGTGATCTATCCCCGACCCGGCTCCGGCATGCTCGCCGCCTTAATGAAAATCAACCCACTGGCAGTGCTGCTCCCCCAAACCCGCAACTGGCTCACAGCCCAGCCACCCCTGGATATGCCCGCCTTCTGGATCTGGAGCGGGGTGTTCCTCGTACTGTTTGTCCTCAGCCTGATCGTCTTCCGCCTCGCCATGCCGATGATCATTGAACGCATCGGATCCTGAAAAGAGTTTATAAAGTTTAAAACCACTGAGGCACGGAGGGCACAGAGGAACACTAAGAATTTGTTAACTAAATGTTTCTTAGTGTCCTCAGTGCCTTAGTGGTGAAAAGGTTCAAGGATCAAAGAAATGTTCCAGGGTTTAAAAGGTTCAAATGTTCGAGTGTTCAAGTGTTCAAGTGTTCAAATGTTCAAGCGCTCAGGGGTTGATTCTTGATCAGATCCCCAAACCCCCAGTTTCTAATTTCTAATTTCTAATTCTATCGACTGCCGACTTACGACTGTTGACTCCCGACTCGTACCCTCATACCTTCCTGCCGTGAAAAGTCGAAAATTTTTATCTTTGCTTTCATGATGAATCAGGCAGAAATTGTTATATATAGGACATCCGACAATCCAGACTTTCAAATCGAGGTCAGAATTGAAGATGAAACGGTTTGGCTTACCCAAACGCAACTAGCTGAACTATTCGAGGCTACAAAGCAGAACATCAGTCTTCATATCAGTAATATTTTCAGGGAAGGAGAATTGGAACCCCAATCAACTGTCAAGGAATACTTGACAGTTCAGATGGAAGGAAACCGAAAGGTAAGAAGGAAATTATCATTTTATAATCTTGATGTGATCATATCTGTCGGGTATAGGGTAAAATCGCATCAAGGAACACAATTCCGTATCTGGGCGAACAAAGTATTGAAGGAATACCTCCTGAAAGGCTACGCCATCAGTCATCGCCTCGACAAAGTAGAAAGAAAGTTAATAGAGCATGACCAAAAATTTGAGTTGCTGATCAATACCAATCTCCCGCAAAAGGAAGGCATCTTTTACGACGGCCAAATATTTGATGCCTGGGAGTTTGTTTGCGGACTGATAAAAGAAGCTACCCGAAGCATAGTGTTAATCGACAACTATATAGACGAATCGGTACTTTCATTACTGGCAAAACGACAACCAGGAGTTGGTGCCGAAATCTATACATCCAGAATAGAACAGGTTTTGAGTAATGATCTGAAACGCCACAACGCGCAGTATCCGGCTATAGAACTTAAAATATTCGACAAATCCCATGATCGTTTTCTGATCATCGACCAAAAAACCGTGTACCATATTGGGGCTTCACTCAAAGATCTGGGTAAGAAATGGTTCGCATTCTCACGCATCAATCTCGATGCAGAAGAATTGATCAGAAAGTTGTCAGATGTCTAAGGGTAAGTTGATGATAAAGCCCCAGGCCTGGTGAAAATGTTCAAGTGTTCAAATGTTCGAGAGTTCAAGTGTTCAAGCGCTCAAGGGTTGATTCTTGATCAGATCCCCAAACCCCAAATTTCTAATTTCTAATTTTTAATTCTGTTGACTTTACCACTGAGGCACGGAGGGCACAGAGGAACACTAAGAATTTGTTAACTAAGTGTTTCTTAGTGTCCTCAGTGCCTTAGTGGTAAAAAGGTTCAAGGATCAACGATCAAGGTTCAAGTTATAAACTCCTGACTCCAAACTAAAATTCCCTAACTTTGCCCTATGTCCGACACCCTGATCACCGTTGACCACATTAGCAAGAAGTTCTGCCGCAGCCTGAAACGGTCGCTGTGGTACGGCATGCAGGACATCGGCAACGAGCTGATGGGGCGGCAAAGGAGTGATGAACTGCGCAAAAACGAGTTCTGGGCGGTTAACGACGTAAGTTTCCAGCTGAAGCGAGGCGGGTGCCTGGGGCTGATCGGCCACAACGGCGCCGGCAAGAGCACCCTGCTGAAGATGCTCAACGGCCTCATCAAACCCGACCGCGGCAGCATCACCATGCAGGGGCGTGTGGGGGCCCTCATCGAGCTGGGCACCGGTTTCAACCCCATCCTCACCGGCCGCGAAAACATCTACAACAACGGTGCGGTGCTGGGCTTTTCGCGCAAAGAGATTGATGCAAAGTTCGGTGCCATCGTGGAGTTCTCCGAGATCGGCGAGTTCATCGACACCCCGGTGCAGAACTACAGCTCCGGCATGAAGGTTCGGCTCGGCTTCTCGGTGGCCTCCCACCTCGACCCCGATATCCTGCTGGTGGATGAAGTACTCGCTGTGGGCGACCTCGCCTTCCGCCTCAAATGCTTCAACCTCATCGACCGCATCATCGACCGCTCGGCTGTGATCTTCGTGTCGCACAGCATGCAGCTCGTTTCACGCCTCTGTAACCGGGTGCTGGTGCTGGAAAACGGAAACAGCCTGTTTGCCGGCAGCGAGGTGGCCGAAGGCATCGATCGCTATTACAGCACCATCCCTACCCTGAAACCCGACTTCGTCCGCGACGATTCCAACGTTCAACTCCATTCCATCATCCTCAACGACAGCATCGAAGCACAACCGGTGATTCCCCGCACTTCCGACCTCAGGGTTGCACTGCAACTCACCATCGATCAAAGCCTTGTACAGGGTTGGTGCTCCCTCGTGATCACCGACATGGAACAGAAGCCGGTGGCCATCAGCTTCTCCGATGACACCCTGGCTTCCGTAGGCAAAATTTCCGACCCCCTCACCCCTTCGCCTTCCGTCGAAATCCAGCTGACCCTTCCCCGCATACAACTCTCCAAAGGGGTGTACTACCTTACCCTGGTGATTGCCGAAAAACCGGGCGGAACCCCCCTCGCCCGACTCAACAACATCAAAAGCTTCAGGATCAGTTCCGAAAAAGACGTGTGGCCACCGTTTGAGCTCGAAGGAGAATGGAGGTAATTTGTTAATTGTAAATGGTAAATGGTAAATGGTTAAATTCTGAAAGCGCATCAGTGGGATAGAAGTTCAAGGATCAAGGTTCAAGGATCAAAGAAATGTTCCATGTTCCATGTGAGGGAAGCTGTGTAGCAGCGCACTCTTTGTAGCCATGAGGGCCCGCCGCACATCAAAAAGCTGCAGCGCAGCGTACCATTTTTTGGTTAAGGTAAAGAGGGCCGTTAACTGTTGGCCGTTGGCTTTTTTTTTACCTTCGGGGCTGATTTTCTCGCCAATAGCCAATTGCCGACTCCAAATGATAAAACCAAAAAAAAATCTTCGTAACTTGTAATAATATGCATCTAATACATTATTTTTGTCATGCATAATATTAAATTCCTTTGTAATGTTTGTAAACCGTGAAAAAGAGATTTTCAGAATCCATTCGGCGCTGGCAAGGGAAAGATCCCAGCTGATTGCCCTCTATGGACGCCGGCGTTGCGGAAAATCTACCCTGCTGCAACAGGCTCTTCCTCCCGAAACGATCTACTTCTCTGCCGATCTGCAGGAAAAGCCATTGCAGATTGCCGCTCTGGCAATGCAGGCCGGACGGGTTGTCCCGGGATTCGCCACTGCCGTGTATCCCGACTGGCAGAGTTTGTTTGTGAGCCTGAACAATGTTCTCAAAAAGCATACAGTGCTTTGCATCGATGAGTTTCCTTACCTGGTAAAAAACAGTCCGGAATTGCCTTCGGTACTTCAGAATTTCGTCGACCAACGGCATCAGATGCAGTTCCACCTGATCCTTTGCGGCTCCTCCCAGCAAATGATGCACTCGATGGTTTTCGACAAAACATCACCTCTTTATGGCAGATGCGATGAGATCATACATATCAGACCCATGGGATGGAGGGAAATGAAAACATTTCTCGGGCTTACCCCCTGTGAGGCGATACGGGAATTTGGGGTATGGGGTGGGGTTCCCAGATACTGGGAGATCAGGCAATCATGGGGATCATTTGAAGATGCGGTAAGGAGGAGCATCCTGGATCAGAACGGGATTCTGTACGAAGAGCCAGAGAGGCTGTTTGCTGATGAGTTACGTACATCGCTGCAGGCATATTCCATCCTGAGCCTGATTGGTGTAGGAGCGCACCGCCCTTCAGAAATTGCGGCACGGCTCGGTAAACCTGCCACCCAGCTGGCAAGGCCTCTGGCATTTCTTGTGCATCAGGGATATGTACGGCGTGAAATTCCCTTTGGCGAATCCCCAAGGTCATCGAAGAGAAGTCTATATAAAATCGATGATCCATTTCTGAATTTCTATTTTTCCTTTCTGGTGCCCCATAAAAGCAGACTGGAGTTTGATATGACAGATGAAGTATGGGAAGATGTTTCCGGGAGTTTCGACCCCTATATTTCAACCATTTGGGAGCACCTTTCCAGATTGTCGGTAGCGAGCATGGTGATAGACGGCCACCGCTTTAACCTGGCCAGCCGCTGGTGGGGAACAGGTCTTGACAGGAAACCCATGGAGCTGGATATCGTTGCCCTTTCGGCTGATGGCACTGCGCTGCTGGTAGGTGAGGCAAAATGGTCTGACAAAGATCGGAGCAGGGAAGTGGCAGGTTCTCTAACACGCAAAGCAGCCAACCTGCCATTCCCCGTTCCGGAAAAAATATGTAAGGTGCTGTTTCAACAAAAGAAAGCCAATACCCCGGGCATTACGGTTGTTACCCCGGAGCAGCTCTTTATCTGAGTTCGGACGGCAGGCAAATGAAAAGGTTCAGGGATCCAGGTTCCATGTGAGGAAGCTGCGTAGCCGATGCCCTGAGCGCGGTGCCTGAGGCTCCCGAAGGCACCGCAGCGAAAGCGAAGCTGATGGGTTCAAAGATCAAAGTTCAACGATCAAAGAAATGTTCCAGGTTCCATGTTCCATGTGAAGAAAGCTGCGTAGCCGATGCCCTGAGCGCGGTGCCTGAGGCTCCCGAAGGCACCGCAGCGAAAGCGAAGCTGATGGGTTCAAAGATTAAAGTTCAATGATCAAAGAAATGTTCCAGGTTCCATGTGAGGGAAGCTGCGTAGCAGCGTACTATTTGTAGCAATAAGGGCCCGCCACACATCTATAAGCTGCAGCGCAGCGTACCATTTTTTGGTTAAGGTAAAGAGGGCTGTTGGCCGTTGGCTTTTTTTTCATCACCTTCGGGGCTGCTTTTCTCGCCAATAACCAATAGCGCCTCATTGGCAAAAAGAAGCATGGTATTTAGTCAGTACCCTGGTCCATAAGATATTTATTTATATTCATAAATATTGTTGTACTGAATAAAATTGTCTATTTTTGTTCAGTTAAACATTTACAATGATCACTTCCGTCCTAAAACAACAACGTGCTGAGCGTGACTATCTGCTGGGTCAAAGGTATATCGACAGGCTAGACAGGTCAATGACCACAGAATTGCTGAACAGTGAGCTGATAAAGCTTATTTCCGGTCCCCGCCGTGCCGGGAAATCAGTCATGGCGATCAATATGCTTAAAGATCAGGAATTCGCATACCTGAATTTCGACGATGACCAGTTGCTCTCCGCATTCAATGAAGATGAGGTGATCAGCGGGTTGAAAGAGGTGTATGGCAACTACCACTACCTGCTGCTCGATGAAATTCAGAATCTTAATGGCTGGGAGATTTGGGTGAACAAACTGGCCCGTCGCGGAACCAATCTCGTGATAACCGGTTCCAATGCAAGGCTACTTTCCCGGGAGCTTGCAACTTCACTCACCGGTCGTTATACAGAGATCAAAGTCTGGCCATTCAGTTTCAGGGAGATGTTACATTATAATTCCAAAAGCATGGAATCAGAAACGGCCAATACTCCTTCTGATCAGGGAGTTATGCTGCATGCCCTGAACCAATACCTTACCCATGGTGGATTTCCGGAAGTTGTCCGAAATCCGGAAATGCGCAATGGCTATCTCTCAACCCTGTTCGACTCCCTCATACTCAAGGACATATTGAAAAGATTCCAGGTCCGGCAAACAAAACAGCTCTATGATCTGGCTTCATGGATGATCACCAACTACACCAACCCATTTACATATAACCAGTTAAAGAATGATTTGCAGTTCAACAGTGTCGCAACTGTGCAAAAGTTCTGTGGCTACCTAACCGAAGCGTTTCTGCAGATTTCACTTCCGGCCTATGCTACAAAACAGAAATTACACCAGCGAAAACCCCAAAAGGTGTATGTTATCGATAATGGATATGTTGGGGCACGCTCGTTCGAACAATCTCCAAATTTGGGTCACCTGCTCGAAAACATGATCCTTGTTGAGCTCATGCGGCGCGGAAATCAGCCAGGATTCGAACTGTTCTATCATCGCACAAAAAACAACAAAGAAATTGATTTTCTAGTGCGCCAGGGGCACCTGATGTACCAACTGATTCAGGTCTGTTTCGATCTCTCATCCCTGAAAACCCGAAAAAGAGAATTGTCGGCACTTACTGAAGCATCCGTTGAACTACGTACCAATAACCTGCTGATCATCACATGGAATCATGAAGAGATCATCCCGGTACAGGACACCACCATCCGGGTAATCCCTGCCTGGAAATGGCTGCTGGAGAAGTAGCAAATGTGGAAATGCTGAGCGAAGCGAAGTCCCGGGAGCGAAGCGATCCGGATTGCAAATGATCGAGTGTTCAAGCGTTTAAACGTTCAACGATCAAAGAAATGTTCCAGGTTCCATGTTCCATGTGAGGGAAGATGCGTAGCCGATGCCCTGAGCGCGGTGCCTGAGGCTCCCGAAGGCACCGCAGCGAAAGCGAAGCCGATGGGTTCAAAGATCAAAGTTCAACGATCAAAGAAATGTTCCAGGTTCCAGGTTCCATGTGGGGGAAGCTGCGTAGCCGATGCCCTGAGCGCGGTGCCTGAGGCTCCCGAAGGCACCGCAGCGAAAGCGAAGCCGATGGGTTCAAAGATCAAAG
>JAKLII010000004.1 GCA_022709695.1 Bacteroidota bacterium | reverse complement strand
AGTCGGTGAAGGTCCACAGGTAGGTGATATCCCCTTCGCAGGCTGGGATGGCGCTTTGCACAGGGCCTTGACCTACCAGAGTGTTACCGCAGTGATCCACTACAAGGGGCAGTTGGGGAAGGACGATCGAGGCTATGCAGTCGACGGTATCGAATGTGGGGGCGATGGCAGGGAAGGGTTCGTATTCAATGGTAATGGTGTGAACGTAGTTCTGGGAGTTTCCCTCGCAGTCGGTAAAGGTCCACTGGTAGGTGATGTCTCCTTCACAGGCAGGGGTGGGGCTTTGCACGGGCTCTACTGGGATAAGGATATTGCCGCAATGATCCACTATGGCAGGCAAAGTTGGCAAAACGATCGAGGCTACACAATCCACGGTGTCGAAAGTGGGAGTGATGGCCGGGAAGGGTTGGTATTCAATGGTGACGGTGTGCAGGTACTGTTGGGTGTTTCCTTCGCAGTCGGTGAAGGTCCACAGGTAGGTGATATCCCCTTCGCAGGCAGGGATGGCGCTTTGCACAGGGCCTTGACCTACCAGAGTGTTACCGCAGTGATCCACTATGGTAGGAAGTGAGGGAAGGACGATCGAGGCCACGCAGTCCACCGTATCGAAGGTGGGGGCGATGGCAGGGAAGGGTTCGTATTCAATGGTAACGGTGTGAACGTAGTTCTGGGAGTTTCCCTCGCAGTCGGTGAAGGTCCACAGGTAGGTGATATTCCCTTCGCAGGCTGGGATGGCGCTTTGCACAGGGCCTTGACCTACCAGAGTGTTACCGCAGTGATCCACTACAAGGGGCAGTTGGGGAAGGACGATCGAGGCCACGCAGTCCACGGTGTCGAAGGAGGGCGGGATGACGGGGAAGGGCTGGTACTCGATGGTGTAGGTATAGTACCATGAAAGTGTATTCCCCATGCAGTCTGCATAATTATATGTATACCTGCGGGTTCCGTTGCAAACAATTGGATTTGGAGTGTCGTTGATAATTGGAGTGGGAGGTTGTATAACACCTTCACAATCATCAATGATTGTTGGAAGAATAAGTGGAGGTGCTGCCTGATTCAGGCATGCTACCGTAGATTGTACTGGTACAGCACCGCCAAATAAATAGGGTGGAATCGTATCGATCACTGTCACTGATTGATGCACCGTATCACTCAAATTACCGCAGGCATCCTGCCCCCACCAGTATCTGGTTAATATATAGGATGTTGCACAAAGACCCGGTGTTATCAGGTCAAAGCTGCTCAATACGGGATTGGGATCACAAAGATCAATTATATTAGGCGATGTAAAGTACGGAATATCAAGGCAGTGAATAGTTGTATCCATTCCGGCTGATGTTATCACTGGTTTGATAGAATCGTACACAATGATATAGGAAGTGTCTGATGAAATATTGCCACAACTGTCAGATACGTAGAATACAACCTGTTGTGTTGATCCGCAGTAAATGGGGAAGGGGGAGTAATTATGACTGATCGCTAAGGAGTATGTCGCATTATTAGGGTCTGATGCAGATGCAGTATTTAACCATTGCCATATGGTTCCATTAATGTCAGAATTATGACAATCAATGTGGAGAGTGTCTGGGGCAATTATATCAGGCCCAAGGGTATCGAAGGTTATATCGAAGTTTCGGAGGGCTGTATTACAATCTAACCCTGATGAAATGTCAACTGCCACCACAGAATAAGGGCCTGATGTATTGGGCAAGAAATAGTTTCCCCCTGTTTGTAATAATTGTCCTGTACTATCATGTCCGGAATACCAGTAATACTGATAGAGATTGGAATAGGGATAGGCAGTTGCATAAACTGCCAAAGGGTTATCAGGACAAATGACCGGCGGAATAATCAGCTGAATTCCAATGGGATCTACAATATAAAAAGTAATGGTGTCACATTGAGTACCTCCACTACAAGATGTTTGGTTAAGTGAACCGCAGACAGCATAGCTTATAGTGGAGGGTGCCAGGGAATCAGGATTGAATGTTGTCGTAAGACTTCCCGTGGGGTGGGAGAGGTAAGATAGGTACTGACCGTTACCCGTCAGGTCATGAAAAACGACTGAGGTATCGTACACCCCTGAGACAGTCACTGTTTTTGAGGTTGTACATCCTTTTCTTATAGTCCATCCAGGTGATACTGCCATACCTTCGTATGCTGTAAAGCGGTATCCAACATCATTACCACCAGGTTTACAATGAGTTAGCGTGAATATTGTGGCTCCGGATAAACACATGATGGTTCCATTGAATATACCTGGTGAACAATTCAGGTTCCATTCACCTGCCTGAATCTGCCCCTGTGCAGTCCATACTCCCCCATTCTGAATTTCAATCATCAGACCCGCTGTATTCGGATGTAGTTGCATATTGAAAGCAATACACCTTGATGGAGATGTTTCATTACAGCAAAGTCCTTTTCGTTCCAGGTTTAATAAGGTAGCAGACGCTGAAGGGGAGGATGTCAGGTCAACCTGATAGTAGTTTACACTTTGCTGACAAATTTCACAGGTTGTGTCATTCAGAACCAGAATTTTCTGGAAGCATGTATCCCTGTTAAGGCAACCGTCTTGAACAATATAGTATCTGTATAAACTATCCGGACAATACCCAGGCTTATTCAGTAAGCCAAAGGGTATTTCGAGATAGCTTGCTGTGTTCATCAGGTTGACGGTAAGGGTATTTCCGCAATTGTCTGTTGCCGTCACGAGGCTTGCCGCAGGGATACTATCTGTACTTTGCAATGTTAAATTGCCGGGGCAGGTATTAAAAACCGGGGGAGTGCCATCACCTCCGGTATATTTTAAAACCTGGTTGGTTCTGGTGTTTCCGCAACTATCTGATATGTTGAATATATAGGATAATTCCCATGAGCAATTATTTCCTGTAACGATTGTGTTGACTAAAGTGGCTGTAAGAGTCCCAGGGCAATTATCAGAATAATAGGATGCAGCTAAGGTGGGGTTAAATGCCGGGGCACCACCTGGTGTCGTTGCGGAATTGATATAACAAGCTGTTTGGATGCCACTCTGTACTAAAAATGGTGAAACGATTGCTGGATTTGCTGGTGAGGGGGCGGTGTTGTCAATAATTATACTAAAGGTCTGGTTGAAATACCCCTTATTCAGATTGAAATCCATGATTGAGTCGAATTTATATTCAATTGGACCTGCGGTACTGGTTGGTACCAATATGGTCGCAATTCCGCTGATGGATTGCAACGGGATTTGATTGATGCCCTTTACCGTATAGTATAAAGTGTATTCTGGTGTTCCATTTATACAGGTAATGGTGATTACCGGAGAAGGGCCGTTAAGGCAGGCATATAAGGAGCTTACATGGAAAGTTGCACTGCATTGTGCTTCTGACTCAGCCAAATTACAGAGAATCGCTATAAACATCAAAAAGATGCTACTTCTTCCCTGAATGGATAGAGTCATTTCTTTATTGATAAATTAAAGTTAATATATTGAATAAAAATTAAATAATATTCGTACAATACTCAATTCTCGAAATGGATATGCATGAGTGCTTATTGCGTTCATAGAATTAATTTTATTTATATATATATAATTACTTGTATTTTATATTTGATGTAATTTACCATCTGCCTGAGTTGTAGGGTTAAATATATATAATTTTCATTAGAATCGTGACTATTTACAAAAAATACAATAAACTGTTAAAATAGACAGTACAAATTAAAAATAAATAAATCGAATTATGCAAATTTTTTTTCGTATAAATTATGTTAACCATATGTTAAATTATGTGTGAAATCGGAAAAGTATTGAATCTGATTCCGTGAATGTCTTATTCAAAATTAATTATAGTTATTTTAAGAGTTAAAATTTTGCCACCTTTCGTATCATTTAAATATGTGTTTTCTCTGTACTTGATTGAATTATCAGGAATTAAAGAATTATTTACATTAATTTCATACTACCTGGATATCAAAAACTCGCATTGAGTGGTCATATATAATCAATCTAAATGTGTGATTCCTGTTATCTTACGTAATATCTATTTTTTAGTTGCTTTTAATGAATCAAGCATACTCTTATTTAAAATGGCTCTAAATTGAAATGAAGGTACGCCCCTGACATTCCAATTTTATACTTTTGGCCGTTAACAAATTTTATACACTATGAGAATTGGCAGGATCCCTCAGGAGAAAATTCCATCTCCGGTTCAGGATGTTGATCTGACACTGATTGACAGCCTGATCGCAAAATACAGAAACAGGAAAGGTAATGTAATTCCTTTGCTGCAGGGCACCCAGGAGTGTTTCAGCTTCATACCCCGTGCGGCATTTATCCGTCTGTCGGATGAAACTGGTATACCGCTCAGTGAGCTCTACGGGGTTGCCACCTTTTATGCGCAGTTCAGGTTTGCCCCAGTTGGAAAGCATATCATTAAGGTATGCCATGGAACGGCCTGCCATGTGCAGTCGGCTCCAAAGATCTCGGAGGCGCTGGTTGAGGCTTTGGACGTAGAGGATGGCGGCACCACGACAGACGGGCTGTTTACCCTTGAGTCGGTTGCCTGTCTGGGGTGCTGCTCACTTGCCCCGGTGATGATGATCGGTAAGGAGACCTATGGAAATCTCACAGGCAAGGATGCCGTGAAAGTGATCAAAGACATCCGGCTTGCGGAAAATAATTAAGAACCAGTAATCCAAAACTTTATGGGAAAGACACAGGTAATCGTGGGACTTGGCAGTTGCGGGATTGCTGCCGGCGCCGGAAAAGTATATGACAAGATCAGGGCGATCCGTGAGGTGGAAAAGCTCGATTTTGAGTTAAAGAAAACCAGTTGTGTCGGGATGTGTTTTCGCGAACCCCTGGTGGAGGTGATCGATGATACAGGACACTATATTTATGGTGAAGTGAACGAAGCCAGGGCGGTGGAACTACTCGACCGGCATGTGGTGAATCATGAGGTAATCCGGGACTATGTGGTTCACACAGATCTATTTGCAACTCCTGATGACTCCTTCTTCAGGGGACAGGTGAAAATTGCGCTTCGCAATTGCGGTCAGATAGATCCGGAATCCATTGAGGAGGCAAGGGCCAAGGGGGCTTATAAAGCCATCGCGATGATTGCGGGTAAGGGACTTACCCCTGAGCAGGTGATTCAGGAGGTGCTCGATTCCGGCATCCGCGGGCGCGGTGGCGGAGGTTTCCCTACCGGCATGAAATGGCGCTTTGCCTTTAATAACAAAGCCGATAAAAAATATGTGATCTGCAATGCCGATGAGGGGGACCCCGGGGCCTTTATGGATCGTTCGCTTCTGGAGGGAGATCCCCACGCGGTACTTGAGGGGATGATCATTGCCGGTTATGCCATCGGAGCATCGGAAGGGGTCATCTATTGCAGGGCTGAATATCCTCTGGCGCTTAAGCGGCTTGATATTGCCATCGGCCAGGCCCGGAAAAACGGCTTTTTGGGTACCGACGTTGCCGGGATCAAAGGTTTTAATTTCGATTTGTATGTAAAGGAAGGAGCCGGGGCTTTTGTATGTGGTGAAGAGACCGCCCTGATGGCCTCAGTTGAAGGCAAGCGCGGGATGCCGACGAAGCGCCCGCCTTTTCCGGCTGAATCCGGGCTGTGGAAAAAACCTACCAACATCAATAATGTGGAAACCTACGGCAATATCCCGTGGATTATCCTGAACGGTGCTGCTGCCTATGCTGCCTACGGAACCGAGAAGTCGAAAGGGACCAAGGTTTTTGCCCTTGCCGGAAAAATCAAGAATGGTGGTTTGGTAGAGGTACCCATGGGTATTACCATCAACGATATCATCTACAAACTGGGTGGCGGTATCAAAGGGAACAAGCAGTTCAAGGCTGTGCAGCTGGGAGGGCCTTCAGGAGGCTGTATTCCTGCCTACCTTGGTGAAACCATTGTGGATTATGATTCTGTGAACGCCACCGGCGCCATTATGGGATCCGGAGGGATGGTGGTGATGGACGAAACCACCTGCATGGTGGATATGGCCCGCTTCTTCCTCGATTTTACCCAGAAAGAGTCGTGCGGCAAGTGTACTTTCTGCAGGATCGGCACCAAAAGGATGCTCGAGATTCTTGAGCGCATCTGCAGTGGCGACGGGCATGAAGGCGACATAGAGATGCTCGGGGAACTGGCGCATCAGATCAAGGACAGCTCACTGTGCGGATTGGGGCAAACGGCACCAAATCCGGTGCTTACCACCATCAAGTACTTCAGGGATGAATATGAAGCGCATATCAACCAGAAGAAATGCCCTGCCAAGGTTTGCAAGAACCTGCTGACCTACGAAATCATCCCGGAGGCATGTACCGGGTGTATGGTGTGTGCCAAAAAATGTCCGGTGGAAGCCATAACGGGCAACAAGAAGGAGGTGCATTTCATCCACCAGGACAAGTGTATCAAATGTGGCGACTGTTATTCAAGGTGTAAGTTTGAAGCCATCAGGCTTATTTAATCTGAAGAAAAAACCTGAAATCATTATGGAAGAACTCAATATAATCCTGAACGGTAAACCAGCCAGGGGGCTCAAAGGGGATACCATCCTGAATGCGGCAACCCGCTATGGCATTGAAATACCAACACTATGCAACGATCCGCGCATCGAGCCCTACTCTTCTTGCTACATCTGTGTGGTGGAGGTCGAAGGGCTACGTACCCTTCAGCCCGCCTGCTCTACCCGCATCGCTGAAGGGATGCGCGTTGAGACCGAAAATGCACGGGTGAAAAAAGCGCGGAAGATGGCCCTCGATCTGCTGCTGAGTAACCACTATGCCGACTGTATGGCACCCTGCAAGCAAACCTGTCCGGCCGGGGTAGATGTGCAGGGATATATTTCTCTGATTGAAAAAGGATTATACAAAGAAGCCATTGGGCTCATCAAGGAGGTGAACCCCCTTCCTGCCATTTGCGGCCGCGTTTGTGTGCGTCCCTGCGAGGTGGCCTGCCGCCGCAACCTGCTCGACGAAGGGGCTGCGGTTGGCATCGATTACCTGAAACGGTTTGCAGCAGATCAGGATCTCGCATCACCCGACAAATATGTACCTGAAATAGCCCCCTCTTCGGGGAGAAAGGTTGCCATTATCGGTGGTGGACCCGGAGGGCTTTCGGCCGCCTATTTCCTGCAGACCAAAGGACATCAGTGCGATATTTATGAAGCTGCTCCTGCCGCCGGCGGTTGGCTGCGGTATGGAATACCAGAATACCGGCTTCCCAATGACTTGCTGCAGAAGGAAGTGGATAATATCACCGAACTGGGTGCCAATATCTTCTACCACAAAAAGCTGGGTGAAAATTTGAGCTACAGGGAAATAAAGGATCAATATGATGCTACCATCCTTACCATCGGCTCTCAAACCGGAACGGGAGTAGGATGCGAAGGGGATGATGCAGAAGGGGTGTATCCGGGCATCGTTTTCCTGAAAAACATGGAGGTTACAGGTCAGAAATACGATTTCAAAGGGAAAACCGTGGCTGTGGTGGGGGGTGGCAATACTGCGATGGACTGCTGCAGGACCTCCATCCGGTGCGGCGCCGATAGGGTTATTGTGGTGTATCGCAGAACCGAAAAGGAGATGCCGGCCAATCCCATCGAGATTCACGAATCGAAGCTGGAAGGTGTGGAATATATGTTCCTTACAAATCCCACAAAAATTAACAAGGACGATTCAGGAAAGCTGAAATCAATGACCCTGATCCGGATGGAGCTGGGTGAACCGGATGCCTCCGGAAGACGCAGGCCTGTTCCGAAGGAAGGTTCGGAGTTTGATGTGGAGGTTGATATCATTCTGGCTGCCATCGGTCAGAAAACCGATGTGAATTTCATCAGTGACATCAATGCATTTGCAGAGGGTGGTGAGTTGAAGGTCAACCGGTGGGGAGATATCGATGCGGATAAAACCACCCTGCAGACCGGCATTCCGGGAGTTTTCGCTGCCGGTGACGGGGTTACCGGTCCCGCTACCCTGATAGAAGCGATTGCCCAGGCGAAGGTAGCATCAAGGAGCTGTGATCAGTATCTGAAAGGTCTTCCGCTGGTGGCTGCCCCCTATGAGTTCCTCAGTAAGCGGGATAACTTCAGGGTGCAGCAAAAGGAGGAGTACGCCCACAAATACCTGCATCAGCTCCGGCAGGAGATGCCGGTGCTGGATCCGGCCGGGCGCCATAATTTCTGTGAGGTGGAACTGGGATATGCCTCAGAAGAGATTGCCAGGCAGGAAACAGCCCGGTGCCTTGAATGTGGTTGCGTGGAGTATTTTACCTGCAAACTGAAAAAACATGCCACCACTTACGGGGCTGAGCAGAAGAAATTCAACGGGGAGTTTAAAACCTATGAGGTGGATTTTTCCCATCCCTATATCGAAATCGACAACAACAAATGCATCCTGTGCTCAAGATGTGTGCGCATCTGTCGTGAGGTGGTGGGTGCTGCTGCCCTCGGACTCGTGAACCGTGGTTTTCAGACCTATGTGGCACCGGCGATGGGCAACTCACTCACCGAAACCCATTGTGAGTCGTGCGGGATGTGCATCAGCGCCTGCCCCACAGCGGCCATCTCGGAAAATGTACCGTTCAAGCCGGGCCCTGTGAAGCTTGAATCGATGGAGTGCATCGATCCTTTTACCAGCGAAGGCTTTAAGGTCAAGCTGCTGCATAAGGGTGGATTTGTGATGCGTGCCGAAGGAGTTGCCAATGACCTGAATCCGGAGGGCAATATTGGCACCCAGGCAAAATTCGGGTATCACCTGTTCAACCGTACCGACCGTATTACCAAACCCATGCTGAGGGAAAATGGCCGTTTCAGGGAAATCAGTTTCGACGAGGCCCTGCAGGTACTTACCGATAAGCTGAAGAGTACCAATCCTGCCGCAGTGGCATTCTTTGCCGGTGGAACCCTTACCAATGAGGCATTGTATCAGGTGCAGAAGCTTGCCAGAGGGGGTGTAAAGACCCCGAATGTGCATAGTTTCCTTTACCTGGGCCGCCGAAAAGGATACGAAGAGATTACCCGTGACAATGTTCCCTTGACGCAAATCAGAGATGCCAAACGGATTTATCTGGTCGGGGAAAACCTTCATCTTCTCAATCCGCTGGTAAATCATCTGGTTTTCAGTACCAGATTCCGTGCAGGAATACCCGTAGAGCTAGTCACCACAGGGGCTGAAGCACGGCTGGCAGCCAAGGTGGATAAAGTGCATACCGTTAAGTCGTACTTCCACTTCTTCAGGGCAATGAACCGGATGATCCTTGCGGAGGGATTGCAGAACCAGATGTATATCGATGCGCACTGCGACGGATTTGCCGGGTACCGCGAGCAGATGCTGAAGGAGGATTACCAACAGATGCTTCAGCTGGCCGGAGGGTGCGACCAGCAATGTACGGAGAATATTGCACGGCAATACAACCTCGATCATGAAAGCATCTTCATCTTTAACCTGTCGGAGGTAACAGCTGCAGCAGCGCTTGAGATTAAAAATCTGGCACTCCTTACCGGAAAACCCGGCAAGCACGCCGCCGGCCTGATCGCCTTGCGTGAGCAGCCTAATGCCCAGGGTATCTTTGACATGGGAATGCATGAGAGGTTCCTGACCGGAGGTGTATATATCTCGGAAGAGCATCAGAAAAGGGTTGCAGATGCCTGGAAAACAGGATCGCTGCCAGTTCCTGATAAGTGTCTCACCGATCTTTTCGCGGAAGAGACCTTACAAACCGTGGTGATCATGAGCGAAGATCCAGTAGGGAAAGCCAAAGATCAGGAGGAGATTCACAGATGGCTCAGTAAGGTTCCGTTCTTGGTGGTTTCCGATTCATACATGACAGAAACTGCAGCACTGGCCAGCCTGATCATACCTGCATCCCTGCCCCTGGAGCTTGATGGCAGCTTTACCAGTACCCAGAGAATCCTCCAGCAGTTCCAGGCACAAAAGGCACCTGTATCGGATCTGAATACATATCAGTGGCTCCATAAACTGCTGGTAGCATTTGGATTGCATAGCAGCGGGGAGCCTTCGGAAATCCTTGCAGAAGCACTATCCCTGCTTCCTGTAACCAGGCCACGGGCAGTATTCACTTCGAGAAAGGAGGACACTCCGGCGAGCAGATTCAGGTTTGATTCATCATTAAAATAGAAATAGGTATGAAAGAGTTCAATTCTGTGAACGACATCCTGGAGTTTGCCATGAATGAGGAACAGCAGGCAGTGGAGTTCTATACGCGTCTGGCTGGTCAGTCGAAAACCGGGGATATGCGGGTGATTTTTGAAACCTTTGCCAATGAGGAGATTGCTCATAAAGCCAGGTTGATAAAAATCAGGGACGAGGGCACTTATGACACACCCCTGGAGAAGATTGCCGATATGAAAATTGCGGATTACACGGTAAGTGTGGCAATAACTCCTGATATGAGCTATCATGATGCCCTTGTGGTAGCCATGAAAAAGGAGAAAGCTGCCTTTAAGCTGTATATGGCGCTGGCAGATCGCGCCCCTGATCCGGCCATGCGCAACATATTCCTTTCACTTGCCCAGGAGGAGTCGAAACACAAACTCCGCTTCGAGATCGAATATGATGAATATGTGCTGAGGGAGAACTGATAAGCTGTTTAAGGCTCTTTCAGGTAGAACTTCTCCTGCAGTTCACCGATCTTCATCATCAGCAGGTCTGGTGGTTCGTACCCCTTTTCAGGTTGTCTCATATACTGCTCATACGCTTTATAGTAGTAATGGAGCGCTGTTTCGGTCTTTTCGCCGCATTCCGCCACCATCGCCATCAGCATGGTATTGCCGATATAGGTGGAATCTGCTCCGTAAAGTTTTCCGGCAAGGGGAGCAGCCTTTGTGCATTCGCCGCGCAGGAGCCAGTACCGGGCTACCTTTCGCTGTTGCTCTGCCGTGCATTTCTTTTCTGATTTTATTTTTTCTGTTGTAATATCAAGCCTGAGATCATTGCTCCAGATGGTATCTCCTGTGCCTGCCACCGGAATGCCTATTCTGAGAGCTGTTTTCCCCGGATCCAGGGCCCTGGTGGTACCAGGGTCAATCCCCAGCCAGAGGTGCAAGGGTGTCTGGGGATCCAGCTGATGGGTATCGGATGGGAGAGGCTTTAACAGGTGAAGGTCTGACCGTGATAACCCCTGGGCTCCCTGCCGAAGCTGGAAGACGAAGCCTGAGTACCAGGGGTCTCCCGGCTTTGACAGCTGTACAGGTGCAAACACTGAGTCAAGTTTTCGGATAAACACAGGATCTCGCAGCACCGAATCCGGAAGATCCCATACCGCTTCCTCGTAACTGAACCCCAACTGCCGGGCGATGCTGAAATGAAGTATCACCGGCATGCCACGTATAATCTGAACGTTTTCAAGGCTCTCTGAGGTAAGAGTGGCGCTCGGTTCCTGAGCCTTTGCTGGTAATCCCAGGGTTAGGATGCATAAGACACTGATAATGATATTTTTCATGGCTTAAGGGATATTTTAATCTGATCAAGGCATCTGCCACGTCCGGTGGCTGCGTTCCCGCCGCAGCTCCCACCTGCATTTTCCTGTGTTCCGGAGGTGTTGTTGGTAATGTTGCGTCCGTATATGCTGGTGTTTTTACTCACAAGTACCCACCTGCTGATATCCACCATCACTTCACCTGCCGAGCAGTTGATGGTGGTGGTGGGACCCCGCACATAGCAATAAGGGTTAAAACGTGTCGGATACCGCATCCAGCAGTTGCAGTCGCCGCTGGTAATGCCTCCGGGCCCCGCAATATGGAAGTAGGCGAAATTGGCAGTGTCATTCCTTCCGGTTACACGGTCGATGGTCAGCGATTGCCCTCTGGGAAGGTAGCCGCGGATGTACCCTTCACCATGATGGAGTGCCCCCATGGCATGGGAGAGTTCGTGCGGAATTACATAACGCCAGTATACAGGGTCTCCCATGCCGATCTGATCTACAAAGGTCGTATCTGCGTCAGCCAGTCCGATTTTAGATAGCCCTCCATACCCCAGGCTTGAAAGGTCTTTGTGGTTTAGCCTGGTTCCCTTCTGCTGAAAACCCAGTTTATAGGTATTACAGTTGTTGTTGATCACCCTGGCTGAGTCGAATTCGAAGTTGCCAAGTAATACCGGAGCAACTCCACAGAAGGGCAGATCTCCTGCTCCGAAGTTATTCACATCCTGAACGAACAGGTTTTTTATCCCGGGATTTAACCTTACATGGTTGCCCTTGGCTATGAATCCCCTGTACTCTTCGTAGGCTGATATGCCGTCGCCTGGGTTGGGGTTTCGGGGAACGGAATCCAGATCCGCTTTCGGATCATAAGGATCAGCAACCCTGGTTGTTCCAGTGGCCGCCTGTGCTGCGGTTTGCCACCCTCCGTCCGGAATGCGGTTTTCATCAACGTCACGCGGTATGGTAACCCGGTTATCATCATACTCCTTTTTGGTGACCCTGCCCAGACCGGGATGTTTCTGCTCCTCCTTTTTCAGTCCAACAGAGGTATAAAGTCCGCCAGCGTTTTTATCCGCATTGGCTGTGGTTCTGAGGAAACCGAATCCTCCGAAGTCCCACGAACGGATTGTAACGGTATATTCACGCTCAGGACGCGTGGAGCAGGCCGATTTGCACCAGATGGTATTAAGGGTACCGTATCGGTCCTTTATAATGGTATCGAACAGTTCGAGCGTATTGGTTTTTTCAAACGAGAAGTCAGGGCAGCTATCCACATACCGACCGAGAAGGGTGTCTGGCCAGTTGAGGCAAATACCCGGCTCTTCGCTGACGTCGATCAGGTCAAAGTGATGGATACGGCACTGGTGCGCCAGACCATTTTTCCATTCCTTTTTATCCCTGTATACCAGCCAGGATCTCTTTTGCAGCGTATTGTCTGATTCAGGCAACCAGTTCATATCGGTCTGTTCCAGCTTTATTCCCGGTTCATACACTTTAAAGGTGATTTTTCCCTTCTCCGAATTCCTGTCATTGATCTTCATGCCATACGCATTATAGGCAAACACTTCAATTTCAACTTCACATTCTGCGTCAGGGGCTTCGAAAACCACATACCTGCCTTTGCTCCCTTTCACGAACGTGCCACTACCTTTTACTATAGACCACTGATATTCAACGTTGTCTTCGTAAGTGGCGATGGTGTCGTTGGTGAGGCACCTTACCGCTTCGCACCACACCCT
Organism: Bacteroidota bacterium; assembly: GCA_022709695.1. Lineage (GTDB taxonomy): Bacteria > Bacteroidota > Bacteroidia > Bacteroidales > SKPS01 > SKPS01. The sequence continues at coordinate 221,760 of JAKLII010000004.1, read as the reverse complement.
CATTTTGTCAGGGTCACGGATATCGGAGGCATAGAGGTACACCCATTCCTTGAATACCAGCCTGGTATTGTCGTCTGTCTTGGGTGTAATGATCGTCGGTTTGGTCAGGTCCCTGTCCTGTGACCAGGCCGGTCCTTTTGCAAGGCAGGTTCCGGGTATCGGGCCACCGCTTACCTGGGGTGCTGAAGCCATCCTGAAGCTGTCGGATTCGATGTGTATCTTGTAGTAATCCGGATTTTCACGGGAGCGGCTCGTCTTGATTTCGATGTTTCGGGTGATCGTATGGTCAAGCGGCTGCGACTTATTGTCGTCAATAATCAACAGTTTTACCTGCGTGGTTTTTGTACTGTCCGGTTCTACGTAGGGTGGCATGAAGATCACCCGGTTACCGGGTTTTTGTTTTTCGGGCACCAGGCAGCCTATTTCCACAAAATCCCCTTCACCGCTCTGAATCTGCCACTCAAATCTCACACGGCTTGACGTGACCTGGGTATTCAATGATCCGGATTCATGACAGTCGGGCATGGGGTTGCACCGCCAGCGGATGAGGTCGAAATCATCTCCAACAGCCAATAAAACAATCATGCTGTCCCGGGCAATCCTCATCGAATCGCGCCAGGGATCAAGCCCCCCCTGCATGGCAGGGAAACTGTCAAGCTCAAGTTTTACCAGACAGGGACCGCAGTCGAGGGGTACAGGCTCAACGTCATTGCCTGCCGTTGCACTGGCATTGTGGCTGAAGCGGATGCACTGGGGTGCGGACAGATAGGCTGAGGGCAGGCCATCCGTCCCGATAAAAGTTCCATAGATCTGGTACACAAAGGCCTGACCCGGTTTCAGGAAAGTATTCAGTGGCATTGTCACCGAATACATCTGCGGAAGGGTACCGGTTGTTCCGGATCCCGGAACAGGTGTGGGTGTGGCAGGTACCGGAACACTCCATCCGATCACTTTTCTTGCCGGAGGTTCACTCCCTTCTCCAACCCAAACGGGCCGGAGAGGTCCCCATTCCCATCCAGGCGGTAATTCGGGCGGAACAGGAGGATGCTCGCCCGTCCACCTGGGGCCGTCAAGCCCCCATTCCCAGCCGGGTGGCAGTGGCGGCAGGTCCGTTTCCCCTTCATCAGGCCAACTGGTTCCTGAGGGTATCGTGTCGGCGGGTGAAGTACCACCGGTGGTGTCTTTTGGCTGTCCGTAAGTACCACCGGCGAAGATTCCTCCCCCTGTAATGGTTCCGCCCTGGTTGGTGCCGGATCCCGGCGGTGGAATATTCACAGGGGGCGTGGGATTGAGGGTGGGTACCGGTGTCGGAGTTGGTGTCGGAGTTGGTGTTGGAGTGGGGGTTGGAGTCGGTGTTGGAGTTGGAGTTGGAGTGGGCGTTGGTGTGGGAGTTGGTGTAGGCGTTGGTGTCGGGCCTGGTAGCAGTCCGCAGGGATTTGCACTGACGATCACCTCAAAGCTGGTGAAATCTCCTGTAGCCATCCATTGAAATTCAGCTTCCGGGGTGCGGATCTTTTCGGTTACATTCCCCGCACATTCTGCCAGAGGGGCAATGGGTATGATGTTACGCAGTGATTCCGATCCAGCAAGGAATGTGAAGACTTCGCTGTACCCTTCGTTCATCCCCAGTGAAATCCCTTCACCTGCAAATGCCCTTACCTGCCATGCATAGGTTTTCCCGGGTTCAAAGGGTGCGGCATGCAGCGGATAGGGAAAGAAGGAGCCAGTCAGAACCTCACCGAAGAAGAAGGGGGGATTGGCATGCATGGCCTCTTCTGCCCCCTGGCCCGGAAGTACTTCGGTGATGGTGATGCTGTAAAAAAGCTCCGCGGCTGGTAACGGGGAGGGGGGGAGCCAGGTGAAAGCCGGCAGCGGTTCAGACACCGCTGTTCCGTTGCCCGGAGTAACCAGCATCGGGGGCGAAGGGCTGAAAACCGAATGCTGGATGCACTGCCTGCCTGCCTCCTCCATGGTTTGCACGTTCCAGAGGGTCGCGCAGAGGGTATAGTTACCCGAAGGCAATGTATTGGATATGAGCACATACTGCTTGTATTCATCAGGCAGGAAATCCACAGTGATGGGTTCGTAGATGCTGTAATGCGGAGTGGAAATGCCTGGTTGCAACTCAAATACTGCCGTGCTACCCGAAAACACCATCCCTTTGTTCTCCTCTTCCACCGTGCCGGTCATTCGAACGGTCAGCACCCCGCTGGTAAGGTTATCAAAGGATACGAGTTGTACGAAGTCCTCGGGATTGAACTTGCCCGGAGGAGGCAACTGTAAATGGATCACCACCTGTGCCGGGAGCCTGATGGCCATCACCAGGCATACAACCAGCATCATTACGACCTGTAGGTAACTTTTTGTTTTCATGGTGTATTGGGTTTCATACTCACCTTTAACTGGCTTAAACATTGTCCCCTGCCCGCTGCAGGCCCTTGTGCGCAATTGCCTGAAGCATTGGTGCCCGTACCTCCACTGTGATTGGTGACTTTTGTTCCGAAACCCATTCTGGGATCTCGTGTTTTAAGTCTCCATGTGCTGATGTCGGCTTCCAGATAATCTGCGCTGCAGTTTTCTGAAGTTCCTCCGATCCTGCACCAGGGAGCTGCATAACTGGGATAGCGCATCCAGCATTGTTCATCCCCACTGGTGAGATCTGATGTGCATGCGATGAAAAACCAGGCGAAATCGGCGGTGTCGTTTCTCATGGTCCGGCTGTCAAGGGTAAAGGAATGGTGATTTGGCAGGAAGCCCGCAAGTTGCCCTTCCCCATGGTGGTAGGCACCAAGGGCGTGAGAGAGCTCATGGGCCACAAGATATTTCTCGTAATCATTGTGTTTATTAATGAACTCGTTGCTGTTGATCCTTACAAAATGGCAGGTATCGATGCTGAATCCATCTGCATAACCCCCATAGGCCGAATCAGGTGAAAACGCATATCTGATCAGCCGGAGTCCTTTCTGCTCAAATCCCTGGGTAAATGATTTTCTGTTATTGTTGATGACCCTGCCGGTATCCATTTCATCAGCTTCAATCAATACAGGATAAATTCCCCCTGTATTTGAGGAAGAGAAGTTACCTGTGCCAATCTGATCCCGGTCCCAGATTAACAGGTTCTTCACCCTTGGATTCAGCCTTTTATGCTGTGATTTAACAATAAAACCCCTGTATTCCTCATAGGCAGTCAAACCATCCCCATCATAGCTGTTTCCGGCAAACTTCTCACCATCCGACGCCGGGGGAAAGGTGTCCCGTGCAATCATGGAAAGGTCATTGGCAAGGAAGATCGGAGCATATCCGCAATCAGCGATGCGGTTGGTATCCACATCTCTGGGTATGGTAACCCGGTTGTCAGAAAAAACAATCGCTTTCCTGCGGTCGGGATGCAACAATTCACTCTCTTTCCAGGCTATCGGAAGGTATGGCGATTTTGCAGAACTTTTGATGAATGCATAGGCGCCATAATCCCGGCATTGAAGTGTCACTTTCTGAACCCTGCAGGGTATCGTTGATTTTGCCGACAAACAGGAAACCGAGTCCGGAGGTGGCCATCTTTTGCAAAACACCGTATCCCACGATTCCCATTCTTTTGCCAGGTTAAAATGCAGATCGGGACAGGAATCGGCAAAGACTCCCGGGGTTGCGGGCAAAGCCATGGGGTAATTGAGGCAAATTCCCGGCTCATTGCTTGGACGAATGAGCTCCAGGTGATGAATGGCACACTGGTGGTCCAGTCCCGGAGTCCATGTTTCTCCTTCCAGATACATGAGGGTTGAGGTTTTTACAAGGAGGATATCACTTTTCGGCAACCAGTCAGCTGCCGTCTGATCCATCCTGATTCCGGGCTGATATACCTTCAGGGTGATTTTTCCAGGTGGTTGTTTTTTGTCGATAATCTTCAACCCACTCGGATTAAACGCTTGAACTTCAATAGTCACTTCTTCCGGAATGCCCGACGCCTCATATACGACAGTTCTGCCATATTGTCCTTTGATAAATGCACCCCCACCACTTTTGATCCGCCATTCAAAATCCACGTCATCCTCAAACATGCTGTCTCTGCCCAGGGTATTGCACTGGGAAGATTTACAGTTTACATGCAGATTGTCGGGGTCGCGGAGATCTTTTACCGTAAGCCGGATCTGCTCCCTGCATACCAGTTTCTTTGCCTCCTTTACTCCGGGCAACAGGATTTCAGGTGTTTTAAGGTCATTTTCTCCGCTCCAGTAAGGTCCGTCGGTGAGGCAGCTGCCCCTGGGCAGATTGGTAACCTGGCTGGCAGATGGGAGCTGGTATTTGTCGGAGGTGATCTCAACTTTGTAATAATCAGGTCTTTGCTTTTTCCGGCTGGTCTTCAGTATGATCCTTCTGGTAACCGTTTGGTCTGTAGCCTGCGAAGGATTGTCGTCGATGATGCTCAGCTTTATGCGCGTTTCTTTGGTGCTGTCGGGTTTGACATACGGGGGCATGTAGATCACCCGGTTACCACTATCTGTTTTACCGGTGCCAGAGCAACCGATCTGCACGAAATCACCCTCACCTGCAATGATTTCCCAGGTGAATCTCACCCTTGATGATGCCGGTCTCATGTCGGTGGAAGGGGTCTCCGGGCAATCGGGTTTTGGGGTGCAATACCAGAAAATCTGATCAAAATCGGCACCCAGGGCCTTTAGCGTTACAAAACCGTCGCGCAGTATTTCCAGGATTTCCTGGGGTGGGTCGAGTCCACCGTCCATCGGGGGGAAGGCTTCCGTTTTAATCAGGGCAACACATTCCTGGCACGGTGCTTTTTGGGGTTTCGAGCCATCGGCGGTGGCTTCATAGCGGAGGCACTCCGGCTCGGAGAGGCACCCTTTAAGTGTTCCTTCGACCGGGTCTTTATAGATGCCATATACCTGATACACAAATGCCTGCCCCGGTAAGAGCACATCATCCAGATGCATCCAGGTGCTGTACACCTCCTGTATGGCATTTGAGGGTAACCCCGGATCAGGGTTCAGGATTTCAGGGGTATAGGGATCGGATACTTTCAGGATTTTCCGGTTGACAGGTTCCGACCCTTTGCCCGTCCATACAGGCCGCAATGGCCCCCATTCCCATCCCGGGGGCAGGTCGGGTGGGGCAGGAGGGTGTTCGCCTGTCCACCTGGGGCCTGATGGCCCCCATTCCCATCCGGGGGGCAATGCAGGCAACTCCCCTTCATCCTCGTCGGGCCAGTGGGTGATACCCATGCCCCCTCCACCTGCCGGTACCACAGTAACCCCGCCACCGGTGGTATCCGGGTTGCCACCCTGTGTAATCACCGGGGGGTTCTCGGGAGGCTCATCCCCGCCTGGCTTCACCGTATCGTTAACTGGGGAGGTAACCGGTGGTTTCGGTTGATGGGGAGGCGATACCGGTGGGTTGACAGGTTTCGAAGGCTGGTTGGGGATGGAGGGTTTCGAGGGTGGCGTTTTCTGTCCGGGAAATCTGCCGCAGGCATTGGTTGTGACAACCACCTGAAAACTCACAAAATCTCCCGAAGCCATCCACTGAAACAGCGCTGCCGCTGAACTGACACCTTCGTTCACCTCTCCCACACAGGCTGCCACCGGCGACAACGGGGTGATACTGTGATCTTCCCTCTTACCCCAGGTAAACAGCGCAGTTTCAGAGAACCCTTCGTTCTCCCCAACAGGCAGAATGCCTGAAAGGGACTGAACCCTCCAGGCATATTTTTTTCCTTCAGTCAAAGGAAAAATTCCGACAGAAGGGGAAAAGAGGGTCTGGTCTGTGCTCCATTCCATCAGCGGGGGATTGGAGGTGATTGCCTCCTCCGGCAGCTGATTGCCAAACACTTCTGCCAGCTGTATCCTGTAACGGATCGGCTCGGGCGGGAGGGGGGCCGGAGGAAGCCATTGGAAAACAGGCATGGTGCCGGTGGCTGGGACCTCTCCGACAGGGTGAATGAGCACCGGTGCCGATGGACGGAAAAGCGTATGCGGCACACACTGGTATCCCACTTCTGCATTACCGGGTAGTTCATACAGCCGGCAGCAGATCACATAGTTGCCCGATGGCAATGTGTTGGAATTCAGCACATAATTGCGGTAGTATTCATTGATATAATCTATGGTAATGGGCTCATAAACTGAGTAATGTGGCATGGTAAATCCCGGTGACAGCTCAAAGGGAGCAGTTGTACCTGAAAACACGGTCCCGGAATGCTCTTCCTCAACAGTGGCCGTCATATAGGTTTGCATCAAAGAGCCGTTGTTCTGAAAGGAAATCAGATGAATGAAGTCTTCAGGGTTGAACTGTCCGGGCGGCGGCAGCTGAATGATGATCTGTACCTGCCCTGCCAGCAAGTGCGGCCAGAATGCAATGACTGCAAGGATCCAAAGTACTTTTTTAACGGAATGCAATCGTCTGTATATTACCATCGCTTGCTGTAGGTTATGCGTATCGAATATTCTGAAAAATCCTCCCCGGGGTCTGTAAGGCTGGTATAAGTCGCCGGTTCAGCCAGTACCCGTATCTGTCCCCATTGTTTGAAATCTGCAGTAAGGCTCCCGCTTATACCGGTTCTGCGCTCCTCTCCGTTCCGGTCGTTGTATCGAACACCCAGCCCGGCGGTCAGGATCTTTTTGCAGCGGTATTGCATACTGCAGCCAAACTGCCGTAAAAGGTCTTCCCTGCTGCCAAAATCCTGGTGATATCCCATGATATTCAAATTAAAGGAGAGCGGGATCCGCGGGATGATGCTTTGCTGCAGCGTCAGGCTGTTGCCGGTAAACTGGGTCGCGTCTCCCTGCAACAGGGCTTTCATCTGCTGGTTTGACCAGGTGATGCCCGTAAAACAAGTGACATTTTTACCGATGTGGTAATTTTTCCCTGTTGAAATTACCATCACCTTCGCGGTGTTGCTGATGTTTCCCCCTTCGGATTCAAGAACCTGGGAATGGGGGGCGTAGTGGATGCTTACATAAGGCAGCTTCACCGGCTGCCAAAGGGCAGTGATACCCCAGATGAACGTAGTGGTGGTGGTTTGCTTTGCTTTGCTAAGGTTATCGCGGTACCACCGGATCTGGGGTTGCAGGCTGAATCTCCGGCGAAACAGGTATTGGCTTCCACTGGCCTGCACCGATTGGTAATCCTGCCGGATGTAATTGATACCGGGCGATTGAAATCCGGGACCCGCCATTTCCCACGACAGCTGCAGCTTTGTGGTACGAAGGTTCAGCATGGTCCTGGTGCGTGCTGCATACGAAAGCGAGGTGCTTAGTCGTGGGGTATACAGTTTCAAAGCCCAGACAGGAAGGAGGTCACCCCCCAGCGTATCACTCCGGGTATTGGCCGTATGCAGGCCACCGACCACCTCACCCTCCAGCGTGAGTTTCTTTCTGAAAAAACTCAGCCCTCCGCCGATTCCGGTGAGCAGGCTCTCCTTCGGACTTTCTGTTAAAAGGAGGGTGTCAGCCGGGATGAAAAACGTGTCTGTGAGATGAATCAGCGTATCGGGCTGCCGGATGAATTTCGTTTGCAGGTCCGATACCAGGCTGCTCTCACGATCCTCTGCCTGAAGCACCTGCAGGTATATGTGGTTTGCCCCTTCCTTTCCCAGTCCCAGCCTTCCAAAATACATCGTCTGACGGTAACGGTTGTATCCAAAGGAAGCTGTTGAAATCTCCCTTTGCAGGTCACCACCGGCAAATGCAGTGTAAAAAGCCCCGAACCGCACCTGGATGTTGATACCGGTGAGGGGGACCATGCTGAGCATGAGCGGAGAATAGGACGGACGTGCGCGGCCTATCTCAAACACATCAAACCGGCGCATGAAACGGAACCCCGGCTTTTGTACCTTCGAAGCCAGCAGGGATCGCGCGTCAAACTTCAGCGAAAGGTGGTTCATGGCCTGATACTGATCGTTCTGCATGGTGGAATAAAGCCCGCTGACCGACAATGGGATCCCAAAAACCTCCACTATCCCGGTTCCCTGCAATACCAGCCAGGATGGAGGGACTTTATAGCCAAATGCCTCCTTCCGGTTGGAATAATTTCCGGTTAATGACAGGTTGCCATGGGTTTTGATCCACAGGGGCGTCGTATCATTCTCCTGGCATTCTGCTACCCCTGCCGGCAGTATGATACATCCCAGAAGCAGGAGTACATAGATTCTTTTCATCCAGGGGGAGTTTGGTTGCGAAAATGGCTGACTGCTTTAGTTGCAAGGGACAATCAGCCGGATTTGTCTGCCCAAAATATGACCCCGTAACAGGTATGCAATATACAACAAAATAGGCTGATTTGCAACGACTTTCTGTTTTTTTTCGATATTCTTTGATCCCGGATTAAACCAGTACCGGATTTACAGGTCTGAAAGGTTTTAGCTCCTTAACCGGGGCTGAACTTTCCGTTCCTTAAAGGGTATTCCAGAGGTCTGGTTCCAATGTTGGCAATTATTTTTATTTAACCCCAGGTACTATTATGAAAAATCTTTTCGGCATTCTGTTTCTTGTGTGTGTGTACAGCTCATCTTTCTCCCAGTCTCAAACCTATTCTGACATACCCCGCCACTCCTTCGAAGGGGTGAAGACTTTTGACGGGAAGTTGTTTTACACCACCCACTATGGTGCTCCACTGAAAGATATCCCCTATAATTATGTGATTCAGATTTTTAACAGCGAATTGAAGCGGGTAACCCAGGAGGTGATCCCGGTAAAATACCTCAGCAGCATTGCCGATATTGCTCCGCACAATGGCGGGTTGATCTGCTATCTGCAAAGTGCCAAGGAGGGTTTGGTGTATTCCTTTGATGCCACGGGCAAATTGCTGTGGAAGAAAACCCTGGTCCTGGAAAAAGCGCAGCACCATAATGTTAAGATCCTTAGCCTTGGCCAGGATGGCTTTGTCATTGTAAGACCCGATGAGCTGAAAAAAGACGGATTCAGGGTTACCCGTTACGACAACAACCTGACGGAAAAGTGGACCCAGGCCTATTTCCCTGAGAAGGGGAGCATCGACTTCTCGATGGCAAGATTGACCGGAGACAGGGTTGGTGTGATGGCCAGGTTCATGCAGTCGGTTTTTTCTACCAAATTCGAGGAACGGCTGTATATGTTTTCCGTTTCTGACGGCTCCCTGGTGTATGAGAAAGTGATTATCAATGAGCAGGGTAACGGCAAACCCAAAGAACTTTTTATCGGGCCTGATGGCAGCGCATTCGTCATCGGATACACCTTTGACCCTGCCAAATCGTTTGGTGAAGTGGTTACCCATCTGTTTTACCAAAAGCTGGATGCCTCGGGCAATGTATTGTACGACAAGAAATTAACCATGGAGGGTGACCTTAAAGACAAGCTCATGTCAGAGATGGGTCGTAATGCTTTTGGTTTCAATACTACGCCTCTCATCCATTTCGAAGATATCTCCACTACCGATAAGGGAATCAGGGTATTGGGTGAAACCTACCGGTACATCAAAACCCCGGTGGCTGCCACACCGGGTGCGACTACCCAGATCAGCCAGCCGGGAAAACTCTATATCATGGATTATGTTCTGCTGGAGATCAATGAAAAGGGGGCTTTGGCCGGCACCAGGCTGATAGCCAAGCCTTACAAACGAATTGATGCCGAAGGCCATACGCTTGGAGCAGAATACACCGCTGATGACTATTTTGCCCCCTTTGGGCTGTTTTCGTTCAGGTATCTGACCACCAGAAACGGCCAGCCCGAGCTGGTCTCCCATAATTGGAGCCGCAACACGCCTTATTTCGGATTCACATCCCTGGAGGTGAACCACGAGAACATCCTCAACCGGATATACCTGAACCGTTCTGTGGCCCAGGGTGATGCAGGACAGTTTTCGGCCTACTATTTCAAAAAAGAGGGTATGCAGACTCCTCTTCAGACCTGTCAGTACGATATTCTTCCCTACCATCAGCCCGGCAAAATGGTTTTTTACGACTACAGCAATGAAGAGTTAACCATGGAGGTGATGAATATCGAAGTAAAAAATCCTGTTCCTGCAGGCAGTGAATTAGCGCTTACCGGCATCCCGGGAAGTCAGTTCAGAGGCATTATGCCTGTGGATGGCAGGGGCTATTATACTTTTTATTATGGTGAACCCAGTCACAATAATACCAGTTTGTACATTTATCACCGGCTGGATGAACAGCTTAACACCCTGGGCCGATCGGTGCTTAGCGTCCCCAACAGTGCGGTTTTTACCGGAAATGTGGCCAGCGGAAAAAGTCAGGTGATGGTGTTCCATGACGCGGGGGAACGAACATGGTATTTCTATGAACTGAATGAAACGGGTAAACTGGTGACCGAAAATTCAGTTTCTCTGGATAAAGGGGAAAAGGTATATCCAACCGGCAACCTGCAAATTGGTACCGCCCCGGAAGGTTTTTACCTGCTCCAGACTTACTGGGACGAGGTAAAAAAAGTCAATGGGATTCTTGTGATCCGACTTGGGGCAAGCCATCAGGTTCGCTGGACCTGGTCGTACCTGGCAGAAAAGGATGAAGCCCTGCAACTGGTTGCCTCACAGTCCAATGCCGGACTTTTTGCCATACTTCACACCCAGCGTCCCGTTGCGGGATGGAATAAGTTCCTGAACCGGATTACCGTGCTCGACGATAACACAGGCAAACAGCTGTATGACCATGATCTTTATGACGGGCAGGATTCCGGATTTCCGGAGTACGTGATGATTGCACCGGATAAAAGTGTGGTAACCAGCGGTATGTATTTCAAAGGGAACAAATTCGATTCCCAGAATTCCGATGGGATATTCTTTCTGAAACTTAAGCCTGATGGAACAACGGCAACCTATCTGAAAACCCTGTGGAAGGATGTGGAAGGTGCACTCAAGGTTACCGGAGGTTCCGACTTCCTCGTCAGCGGAAAGGTAAAGGTCCTAATCCAGGACATGGTGATGATGCCTGATGGCAGCTTCAGGGTGATCGGAGAACTGTACAAAAAGTCTGTTGGAACAACAGGGCTTGGGCTACTGATGGGAGAGGACCTGGGCGACCGGGCATTCTCCATTTACGACTTCATCGTTTTCGACTACAATCAGGGTAAGCTGGCATCGGTGTACAGGATTCCGAAAGCAGAGCAGAACATCGAGCTTCCCGGGAGTATCGGCCAGCAGAAAGGGCTGTCGCTTTCGCTGATGATGCGTAACTACAACATGTTCTCCTACCTGAAAACCCTGCAATCGGCCGGCCAGCCCTATATTGCGTATACCAATACCATCGATCGGAGCAAATACGTTTTTTCTGCTCCGGTGGCACAGCAAACCGCAGCCAAACATCCCCAGGCTCCGGCGCAGTATGTCATTCCCAAATCTCCGGATGACATGAACCAGCTCGACCGCATCAATACGAAACTGGAAAATCTTGGATATAAGCTAGACAAAGCCGTAACGGGTACCGATCAGACATTCACCTATTTCAACGATCCTTACAGGGGTTTTGCCATGGCATTCACAGGCAAGGTTCTGGTATATTACTACGATCCTGATGCAAGAACCCTGTTCCTGAAGCTGGAAACCCTGAAATAAAACACCTCCCTGCAGCTGCAAATTGAAAAATTTGTACTTTTGCGCCTTCATGATTGCGGGAGTAGCTCAGTCGGTAGTCCGCCAGCCGGCGGATCCCAGGCTGAGGGTTTTTTTGAAATATTGTTGCGGGAGTAGCTCAGTCGGTAGAGCATCAGCTTCCCAAGCTGAGGGTCGCGGGTTCGAATCCCGTTTCCCGCTCATAGAAATACAGCCATTTACGAAGTTTATTCGTAGGTGGCTTTTTTCTTGACCAACAATTTGCCTGACAAACCCTTGATCGCAGGCCCATCTCATCTCAAAGGTGTAGGTTTCGGGGCCACCAGGCATTACAAAGGTACGTTCGTTTGTAATAAGTTCCATTTTCTTTGTAGATGCATCGCGTCTGCGCCCGGAGTTTGTCGCCATCGGGGCATTTCTCTGTAAGCGGTGCCTGAGGCTCCCGAAGGCACCGCTCCGGCCAAGGCCGCTCTACTGATAGTCATATTTCAGTATTCTCCCTCTACCTTTAAATTTCACATTGCAGATCCATTAAATCTGCCAGATGGGATAAGCCTGGTTCCCGGAAGTGTGCTTTTATTTCTTGTTATTTTCTCTACATCCAGATCAAATATTTCGTATATTTTTCTGATATATGTTAACATAAATATCAATAAATAATTGTATAACAATGATATAAGAAAAGAAATATATCTACATACCTTTTGGGTTTTTTTTATGGATTCTTTATGGCACAACCTGCCGGAATAGCTCTAATTATATACCTTTGTAGAGATTAAATTCCTTGGTATGGTTTTCTTCAAACACGCAAACCAGTCTGTTGAATTCATTGATCATTTTATCAATACCATCGATCAGGGTGCGCTGATTTTCAGGGAGGGTGTCAAAAACTACCTGTTGGGGAACCGTGAAAGTTTCCTTGATAATCTGAGCACTCTTTCTGGGCTGGAAACGGAGGCGGATCATATCCGCCGCAAGATCGAGAACATCCTGTACACCCAATCCCTTATGCCGCAGTTGCGGGGCGACATCCTCAAATTGCTCGAGGAGCTCGACAACATCATTGATATGTCGAAGAAGAGCCTGTTTCAGTTTGATGTGGAGGTCCCGGTTATTCCTGCTGCACTGAACCAGGATCTCATCAAACTCACCGAAATATCCTGTCTGGCTGTTGAATCCGTGTTGCCGGCTGCCAGGGCATATTTCAGGAGTCCTGAAGAGGTAAAGGAGAAAATACACCGTGTTTACCTGTATGAGAAAGAAGCCGACAAGCTCGCGGATGCCATCAAACGTAAAGTATTTCAGGAGCTTCCCATTTCACGCCTGAGCGAAAAATTTCATCTCCGCTATTTCACACTGCACATAGAAACGCTTTCAGATGCTGCACAGCGGGTGGCTGACCTTCTTTCCATTATGGCGATAAAGCGTACGATCTAGACTGCTTATGCTTTTTATACTGTTCATATCAAGCGGATTATTCCTTGGCTGGTCGCTGGGTGCAAATGATGCTGCCAATATTTTTGGCACAGCAGTAGGCTCAAAGATGGTTAGCTTTATAAAGGCTGCATGGATAGCAAGTATCTTTGTGGTTCTTGGAGCGGTGTTTCAGGGCAGGGGAGCCACGGATACCCTCACCGAACTGGGATCGGTGGATGCCCTTGGAGGTGCCTTTACGGTGGCACTCTGTGCAGGGATAACCGTATTATTCATGACCCGCATGAGCCTTCCCGTTTCAACCAGCCAGTCGATAGTGGGTGCCATCGTAGGCTGGTCGGTCTTTACGGGTCATAAAACCGATCTCGGGATTCTGTCAGAAATCATAGGATCCTGGATCAGCGGACCGTTGCTGGGTATGCTTTTCGCTGCATTGCTCTTTTTGCTTACCCGCTATTTGCTTCGGCGGCTGAAACTGCACATCATTAAGCTTGATTCAGTTCTGAGGATCGGGCTGATTGTGGTCGGGGCGTTTGGAGCTTACAGCCTTGGCGCCAACAACATTGCCAATGTGATGGGGGTATTTGTTGCCATGGCACCTGAAGTTACGCTTGATTTCGGGTTGTTTACCATGGATGGAGTTCAGGTTTTGTTTCTCATCGGAGGACTGGCCATTGCTGCCGGTATCTTTACCTACAGCAAAAAGGTGATGCTTACCGTGGGAAAGGAGATACTTGCCCTTACCCCGGAAGCTGCCCTGGTGGTTGTACTGACCCAGGCGATCGTACTTTTCCTCTTCTCTTCCAGATCCTTCTCCGCTTTTCTCGGTAACATCGGGTTACCTGCGATCCCCCTGGTTCCTGTTTCAAGTACCCAGGTGGTGGTTGGTGCAGTGCTGGGAATAGGCCTTATAAAGGGAGGCCGGGAAATCAGGTTCAGGACACTGGGAGGTATTGGACTGGGGTGGATCAGCACTCCGCTGGCTGCAGGAATTCTCACATGGTTTGCCTTGTTTTTTATTCAGAATGTATTCGGGCTTGAGGTTACCTCCTCCATCCCTTCAGCCTCTCCTGACAATCATGTTATCTCATCTGCAGGAGCTCCCGCTCATGATGTTCCGGTTTTTAACCTCGTCCTGCCCTCGGCCATTATTCTTGCCTCTGTTGCCATCATTCTTCTTATCCTAATGATTTTCAGACAACAGAAATTGAGGTTGCAGGCAGAGAATCAGTTTTTACAGCAGCTCAATGAAAACTATGCATCGAACAGGTCCCTCAACGAACTTGAAATCAATACGGTTCAGATGCAAAACTCTATGCTAACCACCAGGCTTGAGCTTAAAAGGCAGCAGCTCAATAATATCTTGCTGAATATCAGTGATCAAAAAAACTTTCTTGATTACCTTACACGGGAGTTATCAGAGTTGATCGGGGTTGAAGATACTACCCAACGGGATAACAGGCTCAGGGACCTTGTGCTGATGATGAAGCAAAAGAAGTCCTTTTCGAAGGAGATGGACGAAGTGTACAGCCAGATTGAGCAGGTACATCAGAATTTCTATATGAACCTGTCTGATAAATTCCCTGATCTGACCGATAATGAGAAAAAGCTGGCCATGCTCATCCGGCTCAATCTCGCTTCCAAAGAAATTGCCACGCTGATGAACATCTCTGCGAAGAGTGTGGATATTGCCAGATACAGGCTTCGCAGGAAACTTGGACTTCAGGAGCGGGAAAGCCTTACAGAATTCATGAAATCAGTATGATAACCAACCCATTCAATAACCAAAACCTAAAATTATGAAAAGTAAACAAACCTTATTAACCCTGGGAATGCTGATCGCCTTTTGCGGAATCCTGCATGCCCAAACCAGAAACGTTACCGGGACCATTGCCGGAACCGATGGTAAACCCATTGCCGGAGTATCGGTGCGGCTGAAAGGGGCTGTGACGGTTGCCAACTCCGATCAGAACGGGACATATTCCATTACCGTGGCAGAAAAATCAACGGAAACCCTGATATTTTCCCATCAGGGGTATGACGAACTGGAGGTGGTTGTGATAGGCAAATCACAACTTAATGTTACCCTTACCAGCAGCGTCCGGTACAACCAATACGGACAGCAGGTGTCGCGCAAAGCATTATTTGCCGAAGACAGGGAAGGCATTCTGACATTCGAATCGAAGGACGAATCTTTCAGGTTCTGGACTGATATCCGACTGAATGTTGATTTCACCAAGCACTTCGACAACTATGACAACTCCCTGTCTGTTAACGGAAACCCTGATTCTGCAATTCAACTGTCAGACGGAGGGCACATCCGCAGGGCACGGATTGCCTTCAAGGCTCAGCTGAGTGATAAGTGGTATGGGGAGATTGACATGGATTTCAGGGACCTGGAACTTGATATGAATGATGTGTACCTGGAATACAGTGCTACCGACAGGCTGAGTTTCAAGGTAGGTCAGTTTCGTGAGCCATTTGGCATGATGACCAATACAACCTCACGTTATGTGAGTTTCATGGAAAGGCCGTTGAGCAGCGAAATGGACCCCAGCCGGCATGTCGGGGTTGGAGCGAGCTATTTCAGGCCCCGGTTTTTCACGGGACTGGGAATATTCACGGATGAAGTATATGGCATCGAAGCCAAGGATGTCCGGCGCAAGATACGAACCGGTACTGAAGCCAGCAAAGCCATTACGGGTCGTTTTATGGGGTACCCGATTAACAGGAACAACCTTACCCTTGGTATTGGTATTGGCGGTTCCTACCGCACCCCTCAGATTACTGACGAAGGGTCCAATACCGTGAGGGTTCGGGTCAATGACGAAAACCGCACCTCCCAGAAACGGTTTCTAGACACCGACGCCATTCCCAATGTGAAAAATATCATCCTTGCCAATGGAGAACTTGCTTTTGCCTGGAATTCTTTCCGCCTGCAAAGCGAGTACAAGATTATGACCCTCAACCGCGGGAAAATCTATACCGATGTTAATTATACCGGCCAGAACCTCAATGATGCCCATTACTCCGGATATTACGTTGAAATTGGATATTACCTGTTTGGAGACATGCAGAACTTCAACTACCGTGAAGGGGAATTTACCAGGGTAAGGCCGAACTCAAAAAAGGGAACCATTGAGTTGTCAGCACGTTACAGCACTCTGGAACTCAATGATGAAGATGCCGGAGTTTTTGGAGGAGAAGGCAAAATCACAGCCTTCGGAATTACCTACTGGGCACATACAAATGCCAGGATCATTCTCAATGTGGCCTATGTGGATCATGATGAAAATGCATCCACCAAGTATAAATGGAATGTCCCTGCCGGCGGTTTTGATTATACCTGGATAGGGACCCGCTTTGAAATTGATTTTTAAAATGCTGTATCTTTAGACCAACCATTAAAACAGATAAAATTTCTGATATTAACCCAATTATTCATTATTAAAACCAAAGTGCTATGAAAAAATTATGGATCGGTGCAATGGCTCTCCTGCTGATGAGCGCCACAGTGTTTTCTGTTTCGTGTGACAAAGAAGATGACAAGAATCCGCCTTTGATTACCAATGTTGCTATCACAGGCGGTGGTCCCTACACCGTTACTGCCACCATTCAGGATGATAACGGAGACCTGAAGAGTGCGGAATTGTTCTACAAGGTGAATGCAGCAACTACGTTTGAGGTGGTAGCCATGACCAAAGGCACCAACAATGTGTATTCGGGTGATATCCCTGCACAAACAGCAGGTGATACCATCTGGTATTACATCAAAGCCGTGAATTCGGTGGACCTGGTTACCACGGAACCTTCAAATGCCCCCACAACTGCCAAACAATATATTGTGGCAGGCATCAATTACGCCGGTGTGGTGATCAATGAGATCTGGGCCGGTGCCCCGACCGACAATGAGAAATTCATTGAACTCCTTAACGTTACCACTGAAGCCATTGATATTTCAGGGGTATATTTCGAAAGGAACAACGATGGAACGGTTGGTACGATACCCGCCAATACCATGCTTGCCGCTGGTGCCTATTATATTCTGGGGACCAAGAACAACACCATCAACCCCAGCGACCCCAATGCACCCTACGACAATTCGATCTCATCCGGGTTCTCTGCCAAAAAATCCATCAGATTTAAAATGCTGACCCCGACCGGTGACCCGATTGACGTATTCCTCCGTGGTGATGAAAACAACCTGGATGTAACCATCTCCGACCTGTCACCAAAATCCTATAGCAGGATTCCCAATGGAACCGGTGTATGGAAAGCCGTTGACAATCCTACTTTAAGGGCAGCCAATGATGGCACAGGAGCCATTGATATCCCCGACAGCAAATAGCAGCAGCAAGGTGTCCGGATGATTCTCCATCCGGACACCTTTTTCTATAACTGCCGGGCAGTTGTTTGTTTCTGAATCGGGCGGTCTAGTCCTGAACAGGATCAGGTCGATAATGCCGATCTGGAATTTTTTTGGCTGAATTCTGAGTATTACTTCAAAAGTGTAATCGTGAAAAAACAAATAAACAGACTATGAATCAAGAACTTAAAATAGGAGAGATCTCCAAACCCCGTTTTGAATTCCGCTCCTTCGGGCAGGAATTCGACAAAGCTGTTTTCAGAATGGGCCGGCTTTCGGTACCCGTGCCTGAAAAGGTTTGGGAGAGGCATTCTGAGGAGATTTATATCATCTCCCGAACCAACGATATCAACAATACAAAGATCAGGGA
Source organism: Bacteroidota bacterium (assembly GCA_022709695.1). Lineage (GTDB taxonomy): Bacteria > Bacteroidota > Bacteroidia > Bacteroidales > SKPS01 > SKPS01. The sequence goes on along the minus strand of JAKLII010000004.1, from coordinate 204,040 downwards.
CGGGAAAATGGACATTAAAACCTATGTTCAGACCGTTGATGGGCTTGAGCAATGGAACCCTCTGATGAAAGGGGAGTTCCCCATGAAAGCAAAGGTACTGCTGGAGGAGGTTTTTCCGGCCTTCCAGGTAGAAATTCCGGAACTTGTGAAGGACGAGTATGGTTATGATGAATTTATCGCAATGATCCGTCAGCATCCCGATCTGGCTGCCGTTAAAGTGGTTAAGCAGCGGTTTGGCTATATGGTGAACAATACCATCTGTGAATGGGGCTATGTGTTCATCAATGGTGCCAGGCTGGTAACCATTAATTCTGAATCAACTGAAATTGAAGATATCAGGAAAACCATTCAAGATATTGGCCTTGAGGGTGTTGAGAATATCAATTACCTGCAGGCCATCAAGCGGGTAATTGGAATGATACATAAACCTTTTGCAAATTAAAGCGTTATGGCACAGGAAATTGAGCGTAAGTTTCTGGTGAAGGGGGATTTTAAGCCCTTTTCGCAAAAGCAGACAAGAATTACACAGGGCTATCTTTCATCGGTACCTGAGCGTACGGTAAGGGTAAGGACCAAGGGTGAGAAAGGGTTTATCACCATCAAGGGGATCGGAAGCCAGACAGGCGCCAGTAGGTACGAGTGGGAAAAAGAGATCCCTGCAGAGGAAGTAAATGAACTGTTAAAGATCTGTGAACCGGGGGTAATTGACAAGGTAAGGCATCTTGTGACAGTTGGTAAACATACCTATGAGGTGGATGAATTTTTCGGGGAGAATGAAGGACTGGTGGTTGCTGAGATTGAACTCTCTTCGGAAGATGAGGCTTTTAGCAAGCCGGATTGGCTGGGAGAGGAAGTAACCGGTGATGTGCGGTACTACAACTCCATGCTGATGAAGAATCCATTTAAAAACTGGTAATCCGGTGATCCAATAATACCTAATTTCATGGAACAGGGAAAAGGGACTTCTGCCAATGCAGTAAACGATGATCAGCCTTTCGACCCGCTGGACATGCATCATTACCGCATTGAGCGGTTACCGAAGCGGGACCAGACCCCTTTCGAAAAGTGGCTGGCCATTATAGGGGCGCCTCTGGCTTTGATTGTTTTTGTGCTTTTTGCCTTTGTGATTGACCTGCCGTTTCTGCAGAACCTTGATATCTCCAGGGTGGTGTCTGCCGAGGCGCAGAAGGAGTTTCTGAGGATAGGTGCGGAAGCATTCAGCCGGTCAAATACCTATATGCTGGCCATTTTTCTGGCGGGACTGATTCTGTGGATTACCCAGGCAATCCCTAATTATCAGACTTCCCTGATCCTGATCATCTCACTGGTGCTGTTCAATGTACTTCCCGAAAAACAGGCGTATGCCCAGCTGGGTCATCCGGTCATGTGGCTCAATATTATGTCGTTTGTGCTGGCCAGTATGCTCGTGGAAACCGGTGTGGCCAAAAGGTTCGCCCTGTGGTTCATCCTGCGTTTCGGGAGGAATGCTTCCAGTATTTTTCTGAGTTTCATTGTGATCAACCTGATCCTCTCAGCTTTCATCTCTGCCACCACAGCCAAGGCAGCTATTTTACTCCCAATATTCATGGTAATTGCTGCCATCTATGGGGTTAGGCAGGGTGAAGGGCATAAAAACTTCGGGCGCAGCATCGTACTTCAGAACCTGCTGAATATCAATCTTGGAGCAGGGGCGTTTCTCACCGGGTCAGGCGCAAACCTGCTGGCTGCGGCGCTTATTGGCGGTGCCATCGGGGGCAATATCTTCTTTTCCGACTGGCTTTTTGCCATGCTGCCCATCATGGTGGGTTTAATGCTGATCGGTTACCTGCTGGCCATGCGGGTATTTTTTCCGCTGGCGCCCGAAGAGAGAATTCCACAAATTCCGGGTGGAATGGATCGCCTTCGGACCGAGTACCGGAAACTTGGGAAAATCAAACCAAACGAAGTAAAGGCCATCATTATTTTTGCGGCAATACTCGGGCTTTGGGCCACTGACAGGATCCATGGCATAAGTCCCACAGCGGTAGCATTTGTGGGGGCCATTGTGGCACTTCTGCCCAGAATTGGCATTATCCGCTGGAATGACGTGGACATCCCCTGGCATCTTTTTCTGTTCTCTGCCGGCGCCTACACCCTGGGTGCCGGTCTCGACATCACCGATCTGCCTTCCATCAGTGTCAATGCTTTCTTCGATCATCTTGGCATCGGCGACCAGACCGAGTTCTGGAAGATTTATTTGCTGCTTACCGGTGTAATGCTATTCAGTGCCTTGATATTTCAGTCGAAGACCATGCGTGCCATGATCTTTATCCCCATCGCCATCGGCGTAGCCAACCGTTTCGGGTATTCTGTTCTCAGTCTGGCTCTTCCGGTGGCATTCCTCATCGAGCATGTGTATGTGTTCCCCTTTAACAGCAAGCCTGCAGCGTTGCTGTATGAGACTGACAGGTACAGCATGACCGATGCATTCCGCTTCGGTATTACCATGATGGTTATCGCATGGCTCCTGATCATCATCGCTGGCGAAACCTGGTTCAGGTTCCTGGGCATCACCCCGAACGGCGTTTTTGGCTTATTCTGATCAGTAAGTTTATAAGGAAGATTAAACCTGAAGATACAGTAATCAGTAAAATCCATGATTGAAGAATCGGTAAAAATTCACGACAGGTATTCGATCGAAATCAAGCTGGGATTTAATGCCCGGAGGAAAAGTGCTGTCAGTGATTTTGCCGTCAACACGTGGCTTTTTATTCCCAATAGTCTTGATATCAATCCTTTAACCTATGAGAAAAAGGATTTTTACCGTGATGTGAGATCCAATATCAGGCTCATTACACCTGTTTACCTCCTTCGGGATATTGCAGGTGAGCAAAACACCCCTTTTGTACTTCTCCAGAAATCCTTTGAGAACCTGGCTTCCCATCCTTCCCGTACCCATACTGCTGAATTTGAGTACCAGATCAAGATGTTCCTGTCTATCCTGAAGAGTGCACTCCGGGATGATCTTGCCTTTTTATCAGTAGTTGAAAATCATAAAGATAAAAAGGATCTTATTGCAGAATACCTTGAAACGGTCCATACCATCACCAGCCGCTTCAGATCACTCAGGAAAATCATCAATGTATCCACCATAAAAAAAAGCTGGTTCGAGTACTTCCAGTTTGGGGATGAATTTATGAGTAACCTGGTTGAACAGTATCTTTTCAAGCTGGTTGAAAACATAGAAACTTGTAAAGAAAAAGAATTCAGTGGTTTAAGAAAGAAGGTAATACAAATTATACAGCAGGAAACTGCATACCGGAGAGAAAAGGGGTATCCTGTTGTGGAGAAGAAGGATCCCCATCATAACCGCGAATTGATTCTCAGGCTTGGATCACTGAAAAAATTTGCTGAAAACGAGCTCTTTCTGACCACCAACAAGAAGCGGGATGGTGTACTGGTGGAACAGATCTATTACAGCATTGCTGCCGGATTATCCATGGTTTTTGCCACAGCCATTGCTTTTTCTTTCCAGATGCGATACGGTAACTTTACCATACCCTTCTTTGTGGCGTTGGTGGTAAGCTACATGCTCAAGGACAGGATCAAGGAGCTGGGAAGATACTATTTCGCCCACCGGTTGGGGAAGCGGTATTTCGATCACAAGACACGTATCAGTCTTAAGGACATTCGCATTGGATGGAGTAAAGAGGCGATGGACTATATTCCTGAGGGAAAAGTGCCACCGGAGGTTGTGAAGATCAGAAACCGGATCCCGATTCTTCAGGCAAACAACCGCTGGCTTTCAGAGCGTATCATCCTGTATCGCAAGCTCATCCGCATCTACAGGCCCAGACTTGATGAAGCGATAAGCTATAGTACCACCGGAATCCATGATATCATCCGTTTGAACATTTCGAGTTTCGTAACCAAAATGGATGATCCCGGGTTTCCTCTGTACCGCCTGGACGAAGATGACTCCTTAAAGACTCTGAAAGGGGAAAGGGCTTATTTCCTGAATCTTGTGATGCAATTCAAGTACGAGGACCAGATTTTCTACAGGCGTTACCGGATTGTGCTCAACCGTGAAGGGATACTCGACATCGAAAAGTACCAGAGTTAAAGCCGGCTATTTCCTGAAATAGACCCAATACTCTTCCTCACCCTGTTTTGCAACCCAGTGCTGGTGTTCCATGCTCAGGGATTTGTCGAGGAGAGGTGCCGGGATGAAGGGGGCGATGACCCTCAGGATTTCCTCTTCCTTCAGGTGTTTGATGGCACCAAGTACTTCATGCACAGGTTGTTCTCCGGCATTGAGCATCTCCCTGATATCGATGGTGGTGGTTAATGCCTCTTCGCTGAACCAGGCGGGTTTCAGGGTTTGGTAACTGCCGCTGTCGGAAGCTACCGATTCCAGTGTGGATTGCCCGGCGGCATTTCGCAACCGGTTCACCAGGTCTTCAACCCTGAGCCCTCCGATTACAGCGGCCTGGCTCAGGGTGGTGATCCGGGTTATCGTTTTTCGGAGGACCGGGTTTTTCAGTTTCGAGAAAGGGGGTGCCGCTTCTGTCAGCAGGGTTTCGAGTTCCGGATAAGCTTCAAGTAAATCATAGATCTTCGTTTTGGGGGTGATGATGAGCTTTTCCATTTAGTTTTCCTCCATAGGGTCAGTGTACGAAAGGATTCGCCGTTCGCCGCTCAGGGCACGGTTATGGGTCAGGTCCTGCGACACTTCGAGGGTTCCCAGGTATTCCCCCCGGTCGTTCCGCAGGGCAAAGTACTCAATCAGAATAAATTTACCCTGCATCTGAATCCAGAACGGGGCATGGGAAGCTTTGCCCGATTTAAAGTCCTCAAGGATTTTTTCTACGATATGGGTGCTGCCCGGGGGATGGCACAACCGTACATCCCTGTTGATGATGGAGCGGCTGCGGGCAAAGATGCGTTCTTTCCCCTGTGAGAAATATTTGACCTTGTCGTTGCGGTCTACAAAAGTCATATCAACCGGCAGGGTATTCAGGATGGCCATCAGCTCTTCTGCCGTGAATTTTCCGGTAGGGAGCCGCACGCTGCCATCGGCTACCAATCCTGCCTCTTCCGTGGCCTCTGTCATCCCTTCGGGTTGCCAGTCGGCCTCCGGTTCAACCAGCGTAAAGCCAAAATCGGGGGTCTGACGGTGTATCTGCCACCAGTCTGCAGCGGTCAGCATGTCCATGCTCATCGGGAACAGGATCTCCTCCTCCTTGGTGATCATATCGGCCACACCTTTCACCGCAGGGATAAATAAAAGATCCAGGGTCGCCAGCAGATCCTCCTTCTCCAGACCGGGAGTGCGCAGCACTTCGATGCACCCTTTGAGCTGATCGCGGATTTCATCGTGCTTACCCCACATCACCTTAGGCGGACCGGTGATATCCCGTTTTTCAAGAAACGGAAACAGCAGATACTCCTTACGCTGGTAGTGTTTGTCCACGTCCATAAGCTCATTAAAGCAACCGGTGAGTGCCAGCACCATATCCCTGAAATCGGAACCGGACACAGCCTGAATAACCCCCAAAAGCTGCATGGTTTTATCGGCTACCTTTTTCAGTGCTGCATTCTCTTTTGTGAACACATCCACAGGGTGACCGGCGGGCACAGGCTTTGCGCCACTCAGATCTACCTGCCCCTCAAGCACTTCGCCGTGAATGTCACACAGTCTCAGTACCTCCGACTCAGGGAGCCCCTCGTGAATCAGTTCCTGTTCCACTTCCACCACTTCGCCATAGGGGATGCTCTTCAGGGTGTCGGCCAGCTCCTGCCGCACCTCGGCAGCCGATTCACCCCTGTGGAGTTTAAGGATCAGTTCCTTCAGCCGCTGTTTCCTGAAACCGGAGTTGTTGATGTTCTCGCTCATGATTTATTGTTTGTTGTTTGTTGTTTTTCAGGGGGATGGGTGTGTAAAGAGTTTAAGCGGGAAGTTCACCTTCCAGCTGGCGATAGGTTTCCATGAGGGCATCATGGTTGTCTGTGATAATCAATAGTTTATCTTTTTCCTGCAGGATGGTTTTACCGGTTGGTATGAAATAGGTGTCGTTACGTTTCACCATTACGGCCAAAGTCTGATCGGGCAGGTTCAGATCCATCAGCAGGTTACCTCTTTTGAGAATCGTTGCTGTGATTTCGATTTCGGTGGTAACTGATTTGATCTCCTCGGAAAACAGCATGTCGAAATCCTTTGCTTTTTTCAGTTTTTTGGGCCCCTGGTAAAGCTTGAGCCAACCGGCCACCATCGAAAGGGAAGTTCCCTGTACCAGAAGAGAAACCAGTGTGCATAGGAAAACCAGGTTGAATATCAGCCGGGCATGGGGTAACTGGTCGGCCAGGGGGATAATGGCAAAAACGATGGGTACAGCGCCTCTGAGCCCGACCCATGAGATGAATGCTTTGTCCCTCAGCTTGAAATTTCTGAAAGGGAGCAGGCACAGAAACACGCTGACAGGCCTTGAGATGAAAATCAAGAGGAAGCTGATGATAAGTCCGGGGACAATCAGGGGTACCAGTTCATGGGGATTCACCAGCAGCCCAAGGGTAAGAAACATGAGCAATTGGCTCAGCCATGCCAGTCCGTCGAAAAAGCTCAGTGAGGTTCTTTTGTGTACGAACACCGAATTCCCGATCACGAGTCCCCCGATATAGACGGCCAGATAGCTGTTGCCATGCAGGAAGTAGGTGGCCGAAAAGATGAACATGCAAAAGGTGAACACCAGTATGGGATAGAGGGAGGTGTTGTCGATTTTGATGAAGTTGATGGTGAAAACGGCCAGTTTGCCAAAGGCATACCCCATGCCGCCACCGATCACAAGCTGCAGCAGAATGGAACCTGCCACCGACCAGGGATTTGGTACTGTATTCAGTTTGATGATTTCGGCAAGGGTTATCACAAGCATATAGGCCATGGGGTCGTTGCTCCCGCTCTCCAGTTCCAGAAGAGGCCTCAGACTACCCCGAAGGGTGAGGCCCCTGTTGCGGAGAATGGAAAACACCGAGGCAGAATCGGTGGAAGCCATAATGGAAGCGAGGAGGAGCGAACTCATCAGCCCAATGCCACCTGCTGCAGGTGTTGCTCCGAAGATCCACCAGATCAGCAGGCCTGTAATCAGGGCTGTAAGGAAGACCCCAAGGGTTGACAACAGTAATCCGGGCCATAATACCGGTACAACTTCCCTGGCTTTTGTATCAAGTCCGCCGGAGAACAGGATGATGCACAATGCAACGGTACTGATGGTTTTGGCGATGTAGATATTTTCAAAACGGATTCCCAGACCATCATCTCCGCTCAGCATCCCAACGATAAGGAACAGGAGCAGGGCAGGCACCCCAAGCCTCGATCCCGCTTTTCCTGCAAGTATGCTGAAAAAGAAGAGGACAGATAACCCGATCAGAATCACTTCCAGCTGAGTACCCATGCTGCTGTTTTGTCTGCAAGATAATGATTTTTTTTGGTCAGCCGGTATGGCGTATGAGAATTCCTTTCTAATTTTGACTTCCCGTTGAAACCCGAAAGTTTGGGATCCGGGTTCTGCAATCCCTTATATTGTATAAAATCAGTTTGTTATGAGATCATATAAGATCAGACTTGCCTGTATGCTGGTAGTTTTGCTGATGACACCGGTCATCATGAGTGCCCAGAAACGGATGTTCTTTGTGGTGGGGTATGGACTCGAGGGTTATAAAAATACCGATGCGGTAAAGCTGGCGGTGGACTCATACAACCAGTACAACCTCTCGCTGAAATACATACCCGAAGAGGAGCTGGAGTCTCCCGGGAATTTCGGGGGTATGTTGCTTGGGATTAAGACCAACTTTAACCGGGGTGGTATGGCATTCGGGCTCCACTGGGCCCAGTTTAAAAGCACCGCCAATGGTACCGACAGTGCACTGTCGGGCGAATATTTCAAGAAAATCAAAATCGGAAATGTGGGCATCTCAGCAGGGGGTACCTATCATCTTATCAATACCGAAGGTTTCAGGTCAGGCCCTGCTCTGGCACTGAACATTGAGAAGTTCAGGATGTATTGCCGTTCCGCCATCGATTACGGAACAAGCGCCTATGAGAAGCCGGTGGATAAATTCATGATGGGGCTAACCCTAAGATGGCCGCTTTCGTTTGGCAGCGGAAAATTCAACTTCGATGTGATTCCTTACTACACTTTTCCGTTCTGGAAAGTGGATGCCGCACCGTTCAATGAAGAACTGAACCAGGGACACCACCATACCTTTGATGCCGGGCAGATGTCCCTGAAATCCGTTCGCTGGGGCGTTGCAGTCACCCTGAACTTCTGTTTCATGGAAGAAGAGGATTAGTGGGTTGGGGTTAAAGGTTTTATTTTCAGGGATCAACTTATTCAACCAATACCTTGATTTTAGATGAATTTGTGCCATCTGAAACGGAAAGCAGGTAGATCCCTGAGGCAATATTCTCAAATTTAAAGACCTTTGCATTGCTGCCTCGGGTGCCAGGCACCTTATTCATCCGGACAAGATTTCCGGTGATATCATACAAGGCAAGTGTTGTCTCTGCATTTTTTTCCAGGGTCCATGATACCAATGCCGAATTTTGCTTAACAGGATTGGGAAAAATTCCTGCATGATGAAGGTTTGCTACGGGTGAAAAAGCACCGATATGAATATCTGCAATTTTGATGATCGCTGAATCGAAATTCTGGTAAGCAGTTTGTGTCCAGCCAATGGTAGTATTATACATTACCAGTGAGTTGTGCCCGGTCAAATGCAGATTGTCAATAAGCGAATAGGTGGCGAAGGTGTCATCCGTAATGTAAATCCCCTGTCCCACTATTTTGAAAACAAATGCACCGGGTACATCTTTGATGGCATTCACGCTGCACATATAGGCGGAAGGTGACAAAGGCTTTTTCTGCCATGTAATTCCACCATCATTGGTTATGTAAGGTACGTTATGCTCCATTTGGCATGCAACACCATGAACGGAATCGTTCATGCTTACTTCCATATTGGTGAGAGATGCTTTAACAGTTGAGACGGACCAGGTATGTCCCCTGTCGGCAGAATAAAAAACTCTGCCTTTGTTGGTGCCGCACCATACTTTATTCCCAATTTTCGAATAGCGACTCTCGAGCACAAACTCTGAGGCAAGGGGTGCAGGGATATTGGCAGAAGGGACAGGCGACAAAGAAACGCCTCCATCTGTAGTTGTATAGATTTCATAGTGCCCGCCGATCGGATCGCCAAGCACAAACCCGGTATCGGCATTAAAAAAACAAACAACGTCGATATATGCAGCGGCATCTGCATACTGCGTTGTGGTGAGTTTTGTCCAGTTCTGTCCACCATCTGTAGTTTTCCAGACAGCCCCTCCATATGAACCGACAAAATCGGTGAGACCAACCCACGCTGTCTTGTCATCCAGGGCATAGATGCAGGTAGGGCTATGATTAAGATCCGGGATGGTTCCAACAGCAAAACTTGCCCCGGCATCTGAAGTGCAGGCGTAATAAGCCGAATTGGTGGCTGCTCCCCTGATAACAACCCACATGACATCATGTGAAGGGGTGGTGAAAAAGAGTGGCCAACCATCAATGCTGGTCATATTCAGCGGGCAGTAGGTAACCAGTTGAGCCTCTGTGTTCAGAAAAAAAAGAAAGCACATCGTAATCACCAGAAATCTCCGGGAAATCACCACGGTCGTTCTGATATTCCTGAAAAATGAATTCCGAACCCAAAAGCATGCGTTACAACAATTTCCTATAAAGAGAGATAGCTTTTTCATTCAATTCTGGGTTTAAGTTTAGCTTCGGGACTAATTATTGAAAACCAAAAAATTGAGAAAAATCTCTGAATAAAAATCTGTGAGAGGAACTTATAAGGTGCTGTTGCGGAAACAGAAACGTAAAGATACGCTAAAAATCCGGAAATCCCTAATTCTCAATACTAATCTACATATTACATGTGCTATCATTTCCATGTTCTGAAATCAAAGCAGGCATTTATTTGTACCAGTTGACTTCAGCACAGGAGGTTTCCACAGGAGAAATGATCCCGAACCATGAATTACAACTGATGTGGCCTGCCAGCCCGGGGCCCTCCATTTCGGTGGATGGCTTTTTTTTCATTCTCAAAGTCGTTGGATGGCATTGATTCCTGATCTGAAAGCAAGGTTCCATCTGGCTTAGCTCACGATGGTACCGGAGGTTTCTGCCTGGATAACATTAACTTAAACTAATGATAACACCAGCGAAATATCCGGTAGAACCGGGCAGGGTATTTTTGCAGCATCAAAAACCAAAAAAAAAATGAAGATAAAGTATCTGTTGATTTTGGCAGTTGCCACCATGCTGATGGCATCATGCAACTCAAAAAGCGATCATAAAACAGGCGATCTTAGTGGCTCCATTGCCATCGATGGTTCAAGCACTGTGTATCCTGTTACGGAAGCAGTAGCAGAAGAATTCAGGGCTGAATTTCCTGATGTTAAAATTACCATCGGGATCTCAGGTACCGGAGGAGGATTTAAGAAGTTCGCCCGCGGCGAAACCGATATCTCCAATGCCTCCAGGCCTATCAGGGAAGAAGAGATTCAGCTCTGTAAGGATAATGGAATCAGTTATATAGGATTGGAAGTAGCCTATGATGGAATGGCTGTGGTGGTTAACCCCCGGAATACATGGCTTACCGAAATCACTGTAGCAGATCTTAAAAAGATTTGGGAACCTTCAGCCCAGGATAAAATCAAGAGATGGAACCAGATCCGGCCCGAATGGCCCGATGAGGAAATTCATCTGTTTGGTCCGGGAACTGCTTCAGGTACATACGATTATTTCACTGAGGCTATCGTGGGCAAGAGCGGTTCAAGCCGCGGGGATTTTACGGCCAGCGAAGATGACAATGTTTTGGTACAGGGGATTAAGAACGATAAATATGCCCTCGGGTTTTTCGGACTGGCCTATTATGAGGAGAACCATGAGTCGCTGAAACTGGTTGCAGTCAACAGCGGAAGCGGACCTGTACTGCCTTCAAAGGAGACCGTTCTTTCCGGAGAGTACAAACCCCTGTCACGTTCCATTTACATCTATGTCAACGAAAAAGCTGTAAGCAGGCCGGAGGTAGTCGGATTTGTAGATTTCTACCTTTCCAATGTGAAAGCGCTTGCCGGAGAGGTGGGATACATTCCCCTCCAGGACAGTACCTATGAATCGGTAAAACAGAGGTTTGCAGATTTCGTGAAGCTGCATGGTGCCCAGGACGGGCAAAAATAGTAATCCATTATTTTAACTACCTGAACAGCATACCCTTGGCAAGGAAATCAGAAAAATATATTGAAGGTGGCCTGTTTGCAGGAGCCCTGTTTACAGTGCTGACCACAGCGCTCATCCTTGGTGTGCTGCTCTATGAAACCGTTATTTTCTTTTCAGATGTGTCCATTGTCGAATTCTTAACCGACCGGCAATGGACACCTTTGTTTGATGAAAAACATTTTGGCATCCTTCCTCTGCTGAGTGGAACCATTCTTACCACATTGGTGGCTATAGCTTTTTCTGTACCCGTGGGCCTTGTGATTGCCATTTACCTGAATGAATACAGCGGCAGGAGGTTCCGGAGCATTGTTAAACCCATGCTTGAGATGCTGGCAGCAGTACCCACGGTGGTGTACGGTTTCTTTGCGCTGGTGATCATAACCCCGTTTCTGCAGGGCATAATACCCGGCCTGGCAGGTTTCAGTGCACTTTCGGCAGGCCTGGTGATGGGCATTATGATCATTCCCTATGTCACTTCCCTGAGCGAAGATGCACTTTTCGCCGTACCCTATTCACTGCGCGAAGCAGCGTATGGCATGGGCTCTACCAGATTTCAGACTGCTTTCCGCGTAACACTTCCCGCTGCCAGCTCGGGCGTTATTGTGGCAATCATCCTGGCGATTTCCAGGGCAATCGGTGAAACGATGATCGTTGCCATTGCCGCAGGGCAGCAGCCCCGCCTTACCATGAATCCTTTGGTACCCATCGAAACCATTACGGCCTATATTGTTCAGGTGAGCCTGGGCGATGTTCCACATAATTCATTGGAATACAGGACTATATTTGCAGCTGGCATTACCCTTTTTGCACTAACCTTTCTGCTGAACAGTATGGGGAACTGGCTGCGGAAAAAGTTCAGGGAGAAATATGACTAATTCAGGCAGAAACAGATTAATTGACAGGGCATTCTCTGTGTGGGGCGTGGTGAGCACCTTCATAGGTATTGCATTGCTCCTTATGTTCATAGGCATCATTCTGTACGATGGCCTTGGGCGCATCAACTGGGCATTTTTCACCTCTCTGCCGTCACGATTTCCTGAGAAGGCAGGAATCTACACCTCAATGGTGGGAACCCTCTGGATTGTGGTTCTTACCCTGATCCTGTCGCTTCCACTTGGAATATCCGCAGCGATTTACCTTGAGGAATACGCAAAAAAAGGCAGGTTTTCGAATATTCTGGAAATCAATATTTCAAATCTGGCAGGCGTGCCATCCATCATTTACGGACTTCTTGGATTGCAGATCTTTTCGAGAACGATGGGATTGGGTGGTAACCTGCTGGCAGGTGCATTTACCCTGGCACTTCTTGTGCTGCCGATCATAATTGTAGCAACCAGGGAAGCCATCAGGGCAGTACCCGGCTCAATCAAGGATGCCTCCTATGCACTGGGGGCTACGAAATGGCAAACCATCTGGCTACAGGTGCTGCCTGGCGCTTCCGGAGGAATTATGACCGGTGTGATCCTGGCACTGTCAAGGGCCGTTGGTGAAGCCGCCCCGCTGATTGTGGTGGGTGCCCTGGCCTATGTGCCATTTGTTCCCGCATCACCCATGGATCAGTATTCAGTGTTGCCCATACAGATATTTAACTGGATTTCAAGACCCCAGGCCGGCTTTTCTACCAACGCAGCAGCGGGTATATTAATTCTGCTGGCCATTACCCTGGCGATGAACCTGGTTGCAGTGTATTACCGGAGCCGTTATCAGAGAAAGAGTAATTGATGTATTCATAACGTATTATGACCGAAACAAAACAACACGGTGAAACCGTTCAGACAGAAAGCCGCAGTGCAATCGAAATCAGGAACCTGAGTACCTATTACGGGGATTTCCGTGCCCTGGATGATATCAACCTCACTGTTGATCCCATGACGGTAACAGCGTTAATCGGTCCTTCAGGTTGCGGGAAATCAACCCTGATCCGGGTGCTTAACCGCATGAACGATTACATCGATGGTTTTCGTGTTGAAGGCCAGGTGCTGGTAGACGGGCAGGACATCTATGACAAGAAAGTAAACGTAGAACAGCTCAGGAAAAGGGTAGGGATGGTTTTTCAGAAACCAAATCCATTTCCAAAATCCATTTTCGAAAATGTGGCATATGGTCTTAAAATTCAGGGGATTAAAGAAAAATCGTTTATTGAAGAGCGGGTCGTCAAGTCATTACAGCAAGTGGTCCTTTGGGATGAAGTAAAGGACAACCTGAAGAAAAATGCATTTGGCCTTTCGGGTGGACAACAGCAGCGGTTGTGCATTGCCAGAACACTCGCAGTGGAGCCGTCCATCGTTTTGATGGACGAGCCTACATCGGCTCTTGACCCTATTTCAACAGCAAAAATTGAAGAACTGGTTTTTGAACTTAAATCACAGTACACATTTGTAATCGTTACGCACAATATGCAGCAGGCTGCCAGAATCAGTGACAAGACAGCTTTCTTTTATATGGGCAATCTGATAGAAGTTGGAGATACCCAGCAGATTTTCACCAACCCCGGAGTAAAAAGAACCGAATATTACATCAGAGGTCAATTTGGTTGATCCTTAAATCAAAAAATACATGAACCACCTTACCTACGAAATCGACTACCTGAAGGAGTCTTTTGTCGAAATTCTTGAACTGGTTAAAAGCCAGCTGTCCAAATCAATAGAGGCACTGGCTTTGAATAACATGGAGCTGGCCGAAGAGGTGATCCGTAATGAGAAACGGGTGGACGCCCTGGAGCTTTCGCTTGAAAAGAGCTGTGAGAACATCATTGCCCTGTTTCAACCCGTTGCCACAGACCTGAGATTTGTGCTGGCGATCTTCAAATCCGTCTCTGATCTCGAAAGGATCGGGGACCATTCCAAATTCATTGCCAGGCTGGTTAAGGATAGAGAAGAACAACCTCTGAAAAAAGCTGACCTGGAGGATTACAAGGTTGCACACCTCTTTTCACTGGTGAACGCTATCTATTCGGACCTGATCGGCTCATTTGAGTCAGCTGACACCCACCTGGCAAGGGCCACCTTCCATAAAGACAAGGAGATCAACAAGCTGTACCATAAACTGGTATCCGAAATGAAATCCAGGATGTCCGCTGACAAAGGAAATCCTGCCGACGCACTCGATATTTATTCCATCATCACGAGACTCGAAAGGTCCAGCAACCTGCTCACCAACATCGCCGAAGAGATCATTTTTTATCTGGATGCGGAAATTTTAAAGCACGACAAAAAGAAGAAGAAACAGACCCATCTGAACCCCACGGGTGACAACCATCCTGAGGAATAGACCAATTCATATCTTTGTTCAGGACCATTCGTGATACTGTAACCATCTTGAATTCAAAACAACAACTGATATGAAAAAGAGCCCGAAACTTTCCTGGATTGTTACCTTGCTTCTGCTGCCATTTGCGCAGCAACTAACCGCCCAGGACACCGACAAACCCTCAGGAAAACTGAGTGGGGTGTTTTTTATGGACTATTACTACAACCTTCAGCGCGATACCGGCATTGCAGGATGGGATAACACCATGCTGAAAGGGGAGGAGGACCTTCGGGGTTTTCAGATCCGGCGGATCAACATCACGTATGACTATAAATTCAATGCCAGGCTCTCCTCCAGGTTCAGGCTTGAGTCGGATGAAGCCAATTTCACCACCAGCCTGGCTGGAAATAAAGCCAATAAGTTTGGAATGTTTGTAAAGGATGCATGGATCAGGTGGAATTATGCCGGAAGCCACGAACTCTATGCTGGCATCCAGGGACCGCCAAGTTTTGAGATCTCCGAAAAATACTGGGGTAACCGTTACATCGAGAAAACCATCATGGATGGCAGGGGAATTTGCTCATCCCGGGATCTGGGTCTTGCCCTTAAAGGGAAAGTGCTTTCCTCAGCGAAAGTGTTCTATTGGGTGATGCTGGCCAATGGTTCACCTTCACTCCCCGAAGCCGAGAAGTACAAAAGGTACTATGGGCATCTTGAGATTCAACCTATTGATGGAATGGCCATTACGCTGTATACAGATTACCAGGCAAGAGCATCCAAACCCAATGCTTTTTCCCCGGGGAACAACCTGGCAAATGGCATCCTCACATCAGCATTTTTTGTGGGTTTCCAGGAAAAGGACAGGTTCTCGGTTGGATTTGAAGCTTATTGTCAGATGACCGAAAATGGCACAAAATTCAGTCACTATTACGATAATACCAACGGCTATGGCCTGTCGGTATTTGGCACCCTCCACTTTTTAGAACGTTGGAATGTTTTTGCCAGGATCGACCAGTTTGAACCCAATTCGGGGGAGTTTTCCCTGGCTTATTACAGAACCCTTTTCATTGGAGGGCTCGCATGCAAACCTGCAGAAAACTTACTGGTTTCGGGGAATGTTTTAGTGGAGGCATTTGAAGAGCCCTTCGGTTACCGTATTGAAAGTTCTGTAACTCCCAGGATTACATTGAGCTGGACTTTTTAAGGCCGGTACACACATTGACTGAATCTCAGGGTCTCCGGAGATATTTTGGGATGCCGTAGTTTTTCAAAATGGACCCAAAGTGTATTATCTTTGTTTCGGAATTTAAAATCAAACAGGCTATTAACACTTTAATTCAGAACTGATGAAAAATCTACGTGCGTCCGCATTGGCTTTTACACTGTTTGTTTTTATGATGGGTAGTGTTTTTAGTACCGTTGCCCAAAACTGTAACCCACCCACAGGGATTCATACAGGAATTGTGACGGCAAACTCTGCGCAGATCCTTTTTGTACCGGCACCGGGAGCCATTTACTGCCAGCTACAGTACAGGGTGGCGGGCACCAATGCATGGAGCCCGTTATCAGCTCAGACTCCTGCTCCAACTCCAATTCTGACCATATACAACCTGATGGATTCTACTACGTATGAAGTTCAGCTCCGCAGTATCTGCGGGTCCAATCTGCAGAGTGCCTGGTCCCCGATCTTTACCTTTACCACACTGTCAGCAAACGGTACTTGTCCACCACCTGCCGGGATTACCGTTTCTGCAGTGGCAGCAACTTCGGTAACCCTCTCCTGGCCGGCTGTTCAAGGCGTTTCAAACTATTATGTCTATTTTAAACCGGCAAATTCCACCAGCTGGACTACTTATCAGGTTACCTCTCTGCCCGGAATTACATTGAATAACCTGAGTCCCAATACCCCGTATGAGTATAAAATACGATCCTTCTGTCAGGGATTTGGCCTGGGTGCCTGGTCTGCCACCGGAATTTTTTCCACGTCCGGCACTGCGTCAACCTGTCCTGTCCCTTCCGGGGTTACAGCAGGAAATATTACCCCACATAGCGCTGCAATAAGCTGGCTGGCTGTCCAGGGGGGGGTGGGCTATCAGATTCAATACCGCATTACAGGGTCACTGGCCTGGTCCAACATGACTGCAACCGCTCCCGGGGTTAACCTCTCCGGCCTGACCAGTAATACCGGTTATGAATTGCAGGTGCGGACGATCTGTGGACAGAATGCGGTGAGCAACTGGTCTGCCATGGTTACTTTCACAACCTTTGCCGGTTCAACCGGATGTCCTCCGCCAACCGGAATTGTTGTTTCGGCCGTTGGAAACAATTGGGCTACCATCAGCTGGAATCCCGTACCCGGTGTGAGTTTGTATTATCTCTCCTATAAAAAGGCCAGTTTGAATAACTGGTTTACCGTATCCACCAACACGAACAGTAAAACGATATTCAACCTTTCGGATACAACCCCGTATCAGTTCAGGGTCCGTTGTTTCTGCCCGGGAAATGCAACAGGAGCCTTTTCGCCGGTCTATACCTTTACCACTACCGGTATCCCCAATCCTTGTAATCCGCCCACAGGGATACAGACCACCAATATCACAAGCACCTCGGCCAAGATTTCCTGGTCACCGGTACCGGGAGCCATGGCATATCAGCTCCGTTACCGGATTTCAGGTTCTCAATTCTGGAAATCCATGACGACCCAGCAGTCCGTGATTACCCTGAATCAGCTGTTTGATACCACGCAGTACGAGTATCAGGTGAGTTCTCTCTGTGGTTCCAATGCCCAGGGGGTCTGGTCATCAGTCCTCAGCTTCACAACCCTGGCAGCCGGCAATGCATGCCCGCCGGTATCGGGTATTACGGTTGGACAGGTCACCAACCACACAGCCGGTATCACCTGGATGGCTCCGGCTCAGGGCAGTTATTTCCAGGTGTATTATCAGAAGGCCGGCACCGGGAACTGGATGCTGAAAACAACCCATCAGCCCGGTGTGATGCTGACTTATTTGTCCGACAGCACCAAATACTATTTCAGGATCAGGAGATCATGCGGTATATCAGGCAATGCGGGCAACCTCGGTAATATGAGCAGCCTTAGCCCTGTGGACAGTTTTATAACCCTTTCGGCTCAGGCATCCCCATGCCTCCCTCCGGTGGGGCTGAACTTTTCCAATCTTACGGCCCATTCTGCAAAGGTACTTTGGAACCCGGTTCCCGGTTCCTATCACTACAGGTTGCGATACCGGCCGGCCGGTGCACAAAACTGGATCCAGCAGATTACCCAGCTCCCGGAAAGAATGTTAACGAACCTGATCGATTCCATGACCTATGAAGTACAGGTGGCATCGTTCTGCGGACCCAATACCATCAGTGCCTGGAGTCCCTCCCTCACTTTCTTCACGCCGGATGACCCCAATACGGTAAGCCCCCGTATGCTAAACCCTGATGAAGATGGTGACATACCGTCAGCTGATGAAGAGTTTATCCTCTATCCCAATCCTGCCATGGAAAGTTTCAGCCTTTCCACTGAAACTGACGGATACAGGCAGGTGATATTGTTCAATGTACACGGACAAATGCTGAGGTGCTACGACCTTGAGGCAGCAAATCGGTATTCCCTTGATGGCATTGCCTCAGGACTGTACATCATCCGTCTCGCCAATGGTGAGCAGATGTCTGCAGCACGGAAACTCATGGTGAAGTAACGTTTTTGGGAGTTACGCGGAATCATGAAAGTATTATTGCTGGGAGCAACGGGAGCGACCGGAAAAGACCTCCTCGAATTACTGCTGAAGGATGATGAAATTCAACAGCTGGATGTATTTGTCAGGAGAAATCCGGGTATTCAAAATGAAAGGCTAAAGATCCATGTGATAGATTTTGACAATCCCGATGAGTGGAAGGAATACGTAAAAGGGGACGTACTGTTTTCATGTCTGGGTACCACCCGCAAGCTGGCCGGAAGTAAGGAATCGCAATGGAAAGTGGATCATACCTACCAGTACCAGTTTGCCAAAGCTGCAAGGGAGCATGGAGTACCATGCTACGTGCTGGTATCGGCCATCAATGCAGCAGCAAAATCACCCTTCTTTTACAGCAGGATGAAAGGGCAGCTGGATGAAGATGTCAGAGCGCTTCACTTCAACAAGCTTATCATCTTCCGTCCGCCACTGCTGCTCCGCGGGGGTGCTGAACGGCCCACCGAAGTACAGGGTGCCAGAATCATAGGTTTCTTCAACAGAATGGGTTTGCTGCGGGCTCAGAAGCCCATCTCCACCATACGATTGGCGGAAGCGATGATTTCTTCCGTCAAAGTGCTAAAAGATGGAATATATTGCATTCCCGGACAAAAGATTCTGGATTTTTAGGAATCCTTTTCACCTTAGCCGTACAAATAACATTAAAAACCACTCTCTTTCTCCCCCTCTCCTTCAGGAGAGGGAGTTGGGGGGTGAGGTGCAGTAAATGAGGACTGTTGACAGGGGACAGGTGGGTAGTTGGAGGAATCGTGTGAGTTTTAAAATCACTCACATCAAAACATGGGTAAAGATTGTTTCCATTTGGTTACAAAAAAAATCGGAATACCTGCTAAACAACAGATTAAGGGGTTTAATGGTAGCGACAACGATTCGTTTTTACAAAGAACCAGGAAAGAAACCTTCATACATCATGATTATCTTTGCAAAACACCAACTTATATTTGTATATTGGATCCTTCATTTTGGTTTGAAGATTTCCACCACTACACATTATTAAGTATTAAACACCCATGAAAATTAAACCCGCAGTGTTAGCCAGCATGTTGTTGGCAGTGGCAACGCTGCAAGCCCAAACCTTGGAATGGGCAAAGTCATTCGGTGGCAATGGTTCAGATGGGGGCTACTCCATCGCTGTGGATGCTGCCGGAAATGTATATACTACAGGGGGGTTTCAAGCAACAGCAGATTTTGACCCCGGTCCGGGAACTTTCAACCTCACTTCGGCTGGATCTTCTGACGTTTTTGTTCAGAAAATGGATGCGGCCGGGAATTTTGTCTGGGCAAAATCATACGGGGGGGCTGACCATGATGGCGCCTCTTCCATCTCTTTAGATGCTGCTGGAAATCTATATACCACGGGTACTTATAAAGGAACAGCAGATTTTGACCCCGGTGCCGGAGCCTTCAACCTCACTTCGGCAGGAAATGGTGACATTTTTGTTCAGAAAATGGATACGGCTGGGAATTTCATCTGGGCAAAATCATTCGGGGGGAATTATTGTGATTATGGCAACTCCATCACCGCAGATGCTGCCGGAAATGTATATACCACAGGGGTTTTCGTTGATACAGTAGATTTAGACCCCGGCCCGGGAACCTTCTGCCTCATTCCGGCTGGATCTGAGGACATTTTTATTCAGAAACTGGATGCGGCCGGGAATTTCGTCTGGGCAAAATCGTTCGGGGGGGTTGATGGGGAAGAGGGCCCCTTAATCACCGTTGATGCTGCCGGAAATGTATATACAACAGGGGCTTACTTGGGAACAGCAGATTTTGACCCTGGTCTGGGAAACTTCAACCTCACTTCGGCTGGATTTTGGGACGTTTTTATTCAGAAAATGGATTCGGCCGGGAATCTCATCTGGGCAAAATCATTCGGGGGGGGGGCTGAAGATGATGTCTATTCCATCACCGTTGATGCTGGTGGAAATGTATATACCACGGGGGATTTCAATGGGACAACAGATTTTGACCCGGGTGCCGGAACCTTCAATCTTACTTCGGCTGGATATGATGATATTTTTGTTCAGAAAATGGATGTGGCCGGGAATTTTATCTGGGCAAAAGCATTCGGGGGGATTTATTGGGATGAGGGCAACTCCATCACCATTGATGCTGCCGGAAATGTATATACCACAGGGTATTTCAAAGAAACAGTAGATTTTGACCCTGGTGCCGGAACCTTTAACCTCAAGTCGGCTGGAAATGATGACATTTTTGTTCAGAAACTGGATGCAGCCGGGAATTTCAGCTGGGCAATATCATTCGGGGGAACTTTATATGATGTAGGCTATTCCATCATCGTTGATACTGCTGGAGATGTTTATACCACGGGGTATTTTCAAAATACAGTGGATTTTAACCCCGGTCCGGGAACCTTCAACCTCACTTCGGTTGGAGAAACGGACATTTTTGTTCACAAAATGAATAAATCTTCCAGTGGTGCAGAAGAACATGCACAAGTCATCCGGTTGACTGCCTATCCGAATCCAACAACCGGAGATGTATCCATTTCCTTTGGACAGAAACTCGATGATGTTGAATTTGTACTTATGAATGTTTATGGTGAAGTGATTTCCAAAAATCACTTCACATTACAATCAGGAGCCAACATTACGTTAGATGGCCCGAATGGCATATACTTCCTGACCATCAGAACTACCGAAGGACAAAATGTAGTTAAACTGGTGAAAAATTAACGCCCACCAACCGGGCAGGCGAAACGGTGAGTCATTAGACCCATTCTTCATGTTATAAGCGGAAGCTGCCAGCAATGTGTTGATTTTATCGCCGTTAACACACCCGAAAACCCTCAACCTGCAATTTTTGTTACCATTTTTTTGCTGTAAAAATCAAAAAGCCTGCTAATCAACAGATTAACAGGCCTTTGATGTAGCGAGGACGGCTATAACAGTACAAAGCAGGGTACAAAAAAAGGAAGCTAAAGCACTAAAAAACAGATAGTAATTAGGTTGTTAACATCTTTTGTTTAGTTAGCATTTTCCTATGTTTCTGCATTTTTTGTTACTATTATGTTACTACTTTTTGAGAATGTATTATCTTTGTTACCAAAGGAAAGCAAAGAATAAACAAGGGTAACAGATGCATCATTTGTTACCGAAACCTCAAAAAGCTGAACTATGCCTGTTTATCTGAGAAAAAAGGAACTGAAGGCCAGGAGCCGTTATTACCTTGACATTTGGCACAATGGAAAGAGGCGGTATGAAATGCTGAATCTATATCAACTCAACAGCCGGCACCCGGTGGATGTACAAGCCAATAAGGAGCAAAAGGAATTAGCTGAAAAGGTCAGAGCCAAAAGGGAACTGGAACTAACCAGCCAGGACAATGAAATCAGGTCTAAGCACAAGGATAACAGCTATTTTTTGGAATACTTTGTACGGTGGGTTGCCGGGTATAGAAACAAGGATGTGAGGCTGGCCAAGGCGTGTTACAGACATTTTCTGCTGTTTCTCAAAGATGAGGGTATAAGCACAAAGATCACCAGTCGGCAGATCACCTCTGAACTGGTTGAGAACTTCAAAAAGTACCTGGATCAAAACCTGAACGGTGAAACACCATTTAACTACTTTGGTAAATTCATCAAATTGTGCCATGATGCGACAAAGGCCGGGTTAATGCAGGACAATCCATGCACAGGGGTTAAAAATGGACGGTCTGAGGGGTTGAAAAAAGATATCCTGAGTAATGGATGAGATCAAACGACTAAGAGAGGCTGTGTGCCATAAAAATGAGGTTAAAAGGGCATTCTTATTTAGTCTGAATACCGGTCTGAGGTGGGTGGATGTGAAAGGGTTGATGTGGAAACATATTGATAACGACATGGTGAAGCTGATGCAGGCTAAAACCGGGAAAGAGGTTGTGGTTTACCTGAATGATGCAGCCAATACCATTCTGGCAGAAAGAGGCCGGAGAGATGAACTGGTATTCAACCTTCCTTGTGCTGCCTATGCAAACACGATGTTAATGTATTGGGTGGAGGCTGCCAGCATTGATAAACATATTACCTGGCATTGTGCCCGGCATTCATTCGCTGTAAATCTTCTCATTAATGGAGTCGATGTGAAAACAGTATCCTCATTGTTAGGGCATTCCGGACTAAAGCACACTGAGAAATATACCAGGGTGGTGGATGAACTCAAACGGCAGGCAGTGAAAACCATAAATTGTTAATGATATGGAACAAAATCCTGAGGATGAAATAAATGATGATCTCTTTTATTTTGATCCCAAAGAAGATGATGACAAGAGGAGGGCTGAATACAGCCGAAAAGAGATAATGGGCAACATGGCACCTTTTAGCAGTCCAGATGATCTAAAGGATTACTTGAGCAATGGTATTATAGAGCGCAGACCTGACTGTAAAAAGTGTGAACCTGACTGCTGGAATGGGGATAGTAATTATGGGGTAGCATACCCCTGGTGGGAGTGCTATCAAGTAAACCAAATTTTGGCAGGGAAATTTTTGGCAGTAGTGGAGGCATTTGTTGCAAGAAATTCAGATAAGAAGAGTGCAGAGATCACTCATGAGATCATTAAGGAATGTAAGGTTCTTTGCTATGATAAGGAATCACAGAGAATTTTCATTGACAAGAAAATCAATGAATTGTATGAAGGCATTGAAAAGAAAAGAAGTAATGAGATTGAACATGAAGCAAGGAATAGTATAATTTTTAATACACCTATTGAGATATTTGAGCAGTTTGCCAAAACAGGTAAGGTTAGAGCTATGCCGGGTGAATTACCTGGGTATTGGGAATGGCTTACAACAGCTTCAAGTCTGAAGGCAATTGTGAAACTAAAACTGTTACTTCAAAAAAGTGAAAGATCAAAATCATTTAAGGAACAAAGACGAAATGACAATAAGCATTCATACACCTGGTTGAATAACTCGGATAGGGAACTGCCAGAACTGTATCAAAAAATGATAGCTGCAAAGCTAATAAATCCGGATACCGATCAACAGAATTTCATCAATATTTTCAAAGGTCAACCTTTAACTGAGGTTACACCAATCCGATGGAGAGGTGCACACAATTTACTGGCCTACTTTATCAAAAACCTGTTCAGCTATGTAAAGGAAAAGAACAACTGGCAAATTGCAAAGGACTGTTTTACATACTTAAACAATAAGTTAACCTATGCACCTGCTGAAAATTTAAGGCAGGCCTATGGCCGAAGTGTAGAGAACGGTTTGCCCAAAAAGAGCGATATAGTTGATGAATTGTTTGCATCATTCATCAATGATAAAATGACTACTGTAGGCCTACAGTAGGCTTTAATCTTTTCATTATCAATTATTTGTGCTTTTATATTTGCATCGATATCATTATCGGGCTGGCCAGTCCATTTAATAAAAATTAAAACAAAGAAAAAAGATGCAAACACAAGATCTAATTGAGCAGCGGCTGCAAAACATTGAAACCATGCTGCTGATGCAAAAAACAGTATTCACCTTTGATGAGGCGGCTGCATACACCGGTATCAGTAAAAGTTACCTATATAAGCTAACCTCCACAGGGGGCATACCATGTTACAAACCATCCGGCAAAATGCTGTTCTTTAGCAGGGTTGAGCTGGATCAGTGGCTGATGCAGAACCGGAAGGCCACAAGTGAGGAACTGGAAGCCAGAGCCAATACCATCCTGGCAGTGAGAGGAGGCCGGTCATGAATGAAATGATCAAAGCCTATTACCTCTTTCAGTGTTTGCCTGAGCCGATGAGGAAGGCCAATGGCATCAAATCCAAAGCACGTCTTGACTGTATCCGATTTGTTGACAAAATGCCAGAAGGGTACAAAGGGCTGGAACCCTTCCAAAATCACAAAGGGCAGCTTTTCTTTTACAAAACACCGGCACACTCATTCATCAATGCAGAGACCAGGAGGATTTCAGAATGGAGCTTGACAAACAACAGCCTGAACCTATCCAGTATCTACATAGAGGATACCGATTACCCACAGTTTGGATATGGGTACCCCAACGCCAATCGAATCCTTTCAACCGGGCTGCCAAACCCGCTGTATGCCTATCATCAGGATGCCTACCTGTTTATCTGCAATGAGGATTATACCCGGATTGAACTGATGGTGGTACCTGCCGGCAGAAACCTTGTGTCTGCATATTATCAGAAGTTAATCGATGGTGGTTTTGATGTGGAGATACAGCGGATGAGATCAATTGCAGTAACTTTTTACCCCTACCTGGATGGTGGGTGCTTATTGTAACCTGTTTCAATTGACAATTTTTGTCAATCATGTATGATACAGTGAACTTTTGGCTCAGATGGGATGAGGTGGCCGGCAATCAACCGGCCATCCTCAACCGTCTGGAGCAAATCACAGAGTTAAGAGATGAAAATGGTCAAAGATATACCGGGTACATGGACAATTACAAGGTATCAGTATCAGATGCAGGCATATCTTTCAAAGGCAGCCTTGCAAAGTACTATCTGACCGATAACCTGCATACATTAACCCGGGCTGATGCAGCCAGAGCTATAGAAAAGCTATCTGATGAGGTACATTTACCCATCAACCGGGCAAAGATTACCAGAGTTGACCTTGCAGCCAATATGCTTACAGACCAACCACCAGAATCATACTATCTTTTTTTAGGTGATTGTATGTACTACCAAAGGCAGCAACTGGCTCACAGCCTGTATTACAACAATGGCCTGAGAACTATGATTTTTTATAACAAATTAGCAGAAGCAGTGGCCAAAGATGTTACCATCCCAGAGGTTTTAATCGGCCAGAACCTATTAAGATATGAATTGAGGTTTCTGAATCGATTGAACAAACAGTTAAACAATGATGTAACAGGTGGACAGATCATCATGGAACCGTTCTACATTGACCTGGTGAACAGGTGGTATACAGAATACCAACAAATCCATAAGATCAGAGAAATCAACCTAAATTATAGAGCCATGAAAACACCAGGGGATTTTTGGAAACAGGGTAACCAGCAGTGGATAAAGCTAATAGGGATAGAAGCGGCATTGCAGATGGTTGATCAACTCAAAGCATTGCAGGCATTTGATAATCCTGAGTATTATAGCCGTCTGAGAAATCAGATCAGGAAACAGTTCTGCCAGCCGGACACCACCAAGGAACTACCGTTTGTGGTCGAGCTGGATAAAAAGATAAAACAGGCATTGAGATATTACCGATAGGGTTAAATAGTAGAAGCTAAATTTTAATAATTGTACCTGTAAATAACTTAATATGTAGAACCGGGGCAATGAGTTCTTATGCTAAAAGTTCTGTATTTAATGCCTTGATGGCATCAGGCAAGATACATAAAACCTTACTAATGAATAAAGTGGCTAAAATTTATCTTAATCGGTGCGGTCGGGTCGGGAATATTGAACCTGATGAAAAGTATGAAGCCCAGCAAAGGTATATAACTGCACAATAGCGACTAAGGTTAACTGATATAGACAAGTGCCATGATCTGCACCCCCTTACCCCATCCATTTCTCTATGAGTATGCCAGCTGTAACCGTTTGCCTAAATCGATTTAGTGTTTTGGCAAAATGAAGGAAAAACACCCATACCATAGATATAGGTGCTGCTTTTACCTAATTACCAGCCAGGTAAAATCTCTCAAGAAAGTGAATTAATCACAGAGCTGGATGAAAAGACAGTTCGGCTTAGGATATACTACAGATATGTAACTTTAAGTAGGCAAACTGAAGAATACTAAGTGCTATCAATCATCAAACTTTCTTTCCCAATGAAATCATAATCATATTTACTCTTGTGTTATCAAGCGGATAGGAAATGATTAAGGTGTATTTTTTTAAAATGTCATACTTAACACAGTATCTCCATTCTTTCAGTGTCCATGGCTCGATAAGTGTAGCATCTGGTTCTTGATTCATAACATTTTGAATGGCAACTCTTACTAAGTCGAAGGTGTAATTGGTTGACACTCCTACTGAATACCCAACAAAAACAGTTTGCCCTGGTTCAAGTCCTCTACTTTCAAAGAGATACCCACCTGTTTGATTGACAATAGAATAAGTTATCCTTTTTGCTATTTGTTGAATTTCTGTTTCTGCTGCTGGTTGAGTAAAGATCTGTAGGTTTAGAATTAAACATCCGATGGTTAAAAGCATGAATTTTTTCATAATATTGGATTAGAATCAGTTACAATACTTTCTGATTTCAGAGTATACTTTGGTATACCCTAATTCGCCTGCTTTGCTTAAGTCCAAACATCCACTTTCCTTTTGCCCGATAAAGATTTGGGCTAGCCCTCGACCATAATAGGACATGGAATTGTTGGGTGTCAACTCTATAACCTTTGAAAAATCTAAGATAGCTCCTCTGTAATCACCCAGATTCATTTTTGCCATAGCTCTACCTTCAAAAGCATCTACATAATTCTTATTCAGACTAATGGCCTTATTATTATCAGCAATTGACCCATTGAAGTCACCAAGTTCTTGCTTAGCTCTGCTCCTATTGTGATAATTGAGAGGATCATTGGGTCTTATTTCAATCGCTTTTGAATATTGGTTAATGGCATTTTGGTATTGGTTTTGGTAGAACGAGA
The DNA here is from genome assembly GCA_022709695.1 of Bacteroidota bacterium. Lineage (GTDB taxonomy): Bacteria > Bacteroidota > Bacteroidia > Bacteroidales > SKPS01 > SKPS01. The sequence goes on along the minus strand of JAKLII010000004.1, from coordinate 177,151 downwards.
TATCCCCCAAATATCCATAGGACTCATAATGATTGGGGTCAAGATTTGTGGCTAACCAAAAATTCATATATGCTTCATTGTATTCACCTTGCTGAAACTTTATGACCCCCAACTTAAAATAATCATCCCTTTCCTTTAACTCCGGTGCATTTGATTCTTTTTTACTCTTGGCAACAAACTTCCCTTCATTATTAGACTTAATTACAGCAATGGTATCAGCTTCTATAGATTTACTGTCGTTCATATATGGAGTCACCTGCAAACTTGTATCTTCTGATGCATCATCCCTAAGTGCTGACTTGGAAGTCTGATTCTGATTCTTGCTTGTCTGTATGCAACCAAGTAAATATATGGCAATGATGAAAATTAACAAAATAGATGGAATCAGCCAATTCTTTTTCATGGTTAACTGGGTTAATGATTAGGCAGAATTAGTATCCTTCAAAGATAGTGTAATAATTCATGAAAAGTTTTGACAGAGGAAAATTTTCTGAGAGGGGTGGGTCGTGTCGCTAAGATTACTATATTAAGTGGAGGTAGCTGTGGGGTTAATATAGGTAACCACTTATCTATGCTTTAACACCCTATTATTTAGACACTTTTATCAAAACGGTTTAGATCCTTTCATCGTATCACTCATTCAGCAGTAAAAATTCCATCAAATTCTTCTTTCAAGCCCTGGGTTGAGCTTAACTTATTATCGATAATCTTTGGCTGCCCTTTAAATTTCAAATGAAGACCAGAAAGGGAGGTTTCTGCATTTTTTGTTGCTATTCTGTTACTATAAATAATCAAAAAGCCTGCTAATCAACAGATTAACAGGCTTTTAATGTAGCGAGGACGAGAATTGAACTCGTGACCTCCGGGTTATGAATCCGACGCTCTAACCAACTGAGCTACCTCGCCGTTTCAGGGGTGCAAAGATAACACATATTTTAATTATAAAAAGAGTTTGGGAGAACATTTGCCCTTCGAGATAACCCGTTGGCTCTGTGTTACTTTTTTCTTAACTCGATCTCCTTCTTCAGCTCCATCACTGCACACCCATCGCAGGACCCGGTACTGCACGGGGCACACTCCGATGCGCCTGCCCCTTTCACCGGTTTTCTTTTAAATACATATTTCCTCAGCAGCCAGAAGATGGCTCCCGCAAGAATCAGTGAGGTTATTATTTCCTGCCAGGGAAGGTGCATGAGCTTTTAACAGTTCCCGGGGATGATTGTTTGAGGAATTGTCCTTACGGTTTTATTTTCACCAGCTTTTTGTCCGACAAACAAATCCCATTTCTGTAGATCTTCATAAAATAGGTACCATTGGCGAAAGGACCCAGGTCGATATGATTTACCCTGAAATCCAACGATCCGGACAGGATGACTTTTCCATTCATTCCAAACAATTCAAATGAGGCATTTTCAGGGGCAGAGGTAAATTCCACAACCACCTGTGAAGATGTCGGCACCGGATAACACTCAACAGATTGATCCTCTTTGAGTTCGTCTGTGCCGCTGCTTACCGAGAAAACGATGTCATAAACTTTCATGGCAACGCCATCTTCTGCCGTAATCTGCACCCTGGCGGTACGCTCCACCAGGGTTCCATTCAGGTTTGTGGCCTGAACAATTATCAGCGATGCGTTGGTGTCACGGGGCTCTGCAGTTACAAGGGGAATATGGGTTGTGCCGGCAGGAAACTGAACGGTATACTGATAAACGGTGTCTGCAAAGCCGCTCAGCAGGATGTTGTCAAGCCGGATGCTTTTTGCCAGCGCATCGTCATTTCCCAGATCAGCCCAAACAGGGTTCGAAAATGCAAAGCCGTTACCTGCCTCCATTTCCACTCTGAAAAAATCATTAAGTCCCATATTTGCTGTATAGACAAAAGATGTGGTATCCGTCATCGGTGAAGAGGTGTAAAGAACCTGACCGTTCTTAATGATTCGTAAAGCATTGATATCCTGTCCTGCAGTTCCTTCAATATGAATGGTTACAGCTCTGCCGGCAGCAGGGATTTTAACGGCTGAACCCATAGGAATACCTTCAATATCGAATGCGAGTTCGGGGCCGTTTGTGCCGTAGAAGCAGCCTGTGTTAAAGGCTTCCATCACTTCTTCCTTACACAGGCTGTTTAAAAGTGCAACTATATGAGGATCACCCACTTTACCGGCATTATGTGCATCGGCATTGGCAATCCCAAACAGGCGTTTACCCGTGGTATTCAAGCTATCCCATATCCCAAATGCTTGTGCATTAACCGAATGGGTGGCATGATAAAATCCATTCCATACTTCAATTCCCTTGTGTCCGCTAACACTCCAGTCTGTCCAGGGAAGGCCCGGGTAATACGGATGGGCCAGGTATGCGATGCCTTTGCCATTGTTGTTGTGCAGTACCGAATCAATCAACTGTTGGTAGCTGTATGTACTTGCATTCCAGGGTATTAAATTGGTAATGTTATAGGCCAGGAAATGGCTTGGAGAGGTTGAGACTTCTTCACCAAACATAACCAGGAAATCATCATATTTTGCATCCTCCACTGCCACAGCAGCAGCATGATTAATGGTATTGTGATCTGTCACGGTAACCCAGCTTAAACCTTTCTGATAGGCAGAGGTAACATTGTCAGCTACAGTGCCGGACCCATCGCTGAATTTTGTATGCATGTGGTTATCACCGGCAAACCACCCTCTCCCGTTAACAAAAATGGACGCATAATTAGTGGTGGTTTGGTTTGCTGTATCGGTGATCAGACAACGGATAAAACCCCTGCCGCCATTATGTGCCGTGAGTATCCATGACAGGGTTGTGTCGCTGTTGGCAGGAATGCCTGAAATATGGATGAGGCTGGAGCTGCCTGAAGTGAGCGACCCTGGGAGCTGGAGGTTGATGTCCAGTGCCATGGAAGTCTGACTTAAACTATTTGAGATGGTGAGTTTTGCAAGAAGTGTATCATTGGTATGCAGTTTATCTTTGGATATACTAAAACTCCCGGATATTCCTGTCTGCTGTGTAATCAATTGGGAATAAACATCCTGAACCGCGTCAGCTTTGTTAGGATAACCATTGGTGCTGGCAGCGACCAGATAGCGTTTGTACAGATAACTGGTGCCGGGGTTCATGGTTATGGAATCCATAGACATGATCCATGAACCATTCCCATAGGCTGTGAAATTCGATCCAAAACTCCCTTCATAGATAAAGCCATAGGCCTGCGGGCTGTTCCCCGTCATTGCAATCCATGGTAACGAAGGGGTGTACCCTGCAGGATTGCTGTATGCAGAAGTTATGCTGCCGAATCCCGGTACATACGAGTTTTGCCCGGCGCCATCATGGTCAATCACATCACCAATCCAGAAAGACTGAGGTGAGGAGGTATTATTTACCATCTCAGTTTCCGTATAGATGTATTTTTTGCCTGGTTCAATGGTGTAGGTGGTTTTCACGGGAATTGTACTGAAAACCACTACCGAATCATTATTGACTCCTTGCAGTTCAAAATAATGACCCTCTGCTTTAACGATGGCGACATTCGGATTCAGCAGGCTTACATACACCGTATCGTAGCGCACCGATTCGAAATCCCAGGCTTCTGTGCCTGATGGTTTAAGTTTGCTTGCAAAAGAGAGGTGTATCCAGTCAAGGTCATCATCAGTGCCTGTAACAGCCAGATCAAGGGGGCGTCCCAGGGAAGAATATTGCAGCTGACCATCGATGCTTGTATTTGCAATGGAGACAGCCAGTTGATTATTTTCCATCACCAGATCGGTTTCGGTGCCCTGTATTATTCCTGCTTTTAACACCTTTCCGTGGCCTGCCCACACTGTAACTGGCTGCAGGGCAGCGTTAAAGGCATTTGTAAAATCAAGAATACTGTCAATGTTACAGTCTATCGATCTTGATTGAATAGCATATCCAATACCGGAAGCGGTGAAGGTGTACACCCCTTTTTCAATAAATACCTCAAAATGGCCAAGGCTGTCTGTTGCCGTTTGGGAATGCAGGTTTCCATAGATATCTTTGATGACGATCGGGATAGCCGGGATCAGGACATTATTAACGTCTTTAACCACCCCACTGACTTTCGAAAAGGAGGACAGATCAGGATCCAGGTACATGATAGGTTCCACCCATTTTTCAATGCAGGTATAGTTGGGTACATTCAGGTCTTCGGGCACGTCTGTGATGTGATACAGGGATATCTCGGTGGTGTCTCCGGCAGGGGTGCTTACATCGAACCAGACACCGAAGATGAAACCGGGCGAGATTACCGCAGTAGGCGTGTTCATAAACCATGCGATACCATGTGCCGGATTATTGGAATAAGCTCCCTGACCCACACCATTGTAAACATAGTTTTTATTCCATCCACTGTTCACCTGGGTATTTCCCCAACCCACACCGGGGACATAGGCCTCCTGTTCCCCAACTTCATCCGGATCAACCTGGTATGCAAGATATCCGTTGAAACTGAGTGCGCTCTGGTTTATGATCAGCAATTTGATTTTCAGAATCGGTGAGCCCGGAAGTAAACTGTAGTGCGCCAAAACTTTGATGCTGCTGTCATTATTCCATAGCCCGTATGCATAAACGCTGGTGGAATCGTTGCTGAGCCAGAAACTGTCAAGGGTCAGATTCAGGGTGGGATAGTTCCAGCTCGAAAGAATAGTCGGCGAAATCAGAAACTGAGCCCAGTCAATGTTTTCCCTTAATTTTCTTCTGTGCACTACGTCCATGGGGGCGCCTTTGTGGATACCACCCTGCTGATTATTGTTGACTTTAACCGTGCTGATACACACCAGTGCACTATCATTTTCCAGCAGATAGAAGGGTGTTCCATTCATAACATCCTGACCGTAATTCCCGTATGAAAAACCGGGATTGATGCTCGACAAGCGCGCTGTGTCAATGGTTTGTGAAAAAGAAAAGCTGCTTAGGCAAACAACGAATACTGCGGTAATGAAAATGGCCCTTTTCATATTAGATTCATTTAAATGCAAATAATCCATAAAGGTAGTTAATTATTTCCCCATATCCGGCTTATCTGTTGAACATATTTGCAAATCTCCTTCTCATCACAAATAAGGTATTGGAAAATAGTACTTTACGACAAAGCGACGCCACAAACCAGCACCAGAACAACTTCCCCGTTGCCAGGATGATTCGCTATTCTTTGATAATTTTTAGCTTTTAAAGGAATTGATCGATAGGTATCCTGAGCTGACAAGTGGAAAATGGATGACAATCCTCACACAAATATACTACCTTTGACATCTGAACCAAAAACGATCAAGATGCTGAAAAAAGCTTTACTGTTTGCTGGTGTGGCTCTGATACTGGGCGCCTGCACCATACAAGAGGAACTTACCTTCAATAAGAATTTCTCCGGAACCGGATCGGTTTCGTACAACATTTCGATGTTTGGCGAGGATGAAGAGAACGACTCCACCCTGGCGTCGCAGATGGAGCTTGCGGCAGCCTACCGCGATTCTGCCATACAGATCAGGGGGATTCATAATGTGCTGTTCAGGTATGATGAGGATGAAACCCGCATGATCTTTACCTATCAGTTCGATGATCTGAAAGCCCTGAATGCACTCTACAAGTTGCAGATGTTTGATGAAGCGCCTTTCATGCGAAAGGAGTTTGCCGCCAAAGGGAAGAAAAAGCTCTCCGTCACCTGGCCGGTACATGAGCTAACCGAGGAAGACAGAGCAGCTTATGAAGAGGAGATGATGGATTCCTACACCTATGAGCTTACGCTGAACCTGCCAAGGGAATCAAAGGGTGCTGAACTGAACTCTTCAAAGATCACACACACCACCGAAGGGAAAGTGGCAAAATTCTCAGGCGAATGGGGCCACTTTTACACCCAAACCGAACCGGTTGTGTGGAAGGTGAAGATGTAGGGCCTCCGTCAGAAGAACAGAAGTCCGCCCTGGTACACGATAAAAGCAATAAGCCAGGCCAGTCCGGTAGTATAGAAAACACTGAAGGCAGGCCACTTCCAGGATCCCGTCTCCTTCCGGATGGCTGCCACCACCCCTACACAGGGGAAATAGATCAGAATGAACATCATAAAGGCAAAGGCCGCCAGGGGGGTGATTACCGGTTTCCCTGCATCAGGTCCTGACAGATAGGTGTAATTCTGAAGCTTATCGATGAGCGACTGGCTTTGTGCATCGGCTCCTTCGCCTGCTTCATACAGCACTCCCATCGTGCCCACGATTACCTCTTTGGCCATGATGCCGGTAAGAAGTGCCACACTCATTTTCCAGTCAAACCCGAGAGGTTCCATCACAGGATGGAGAGACTTGCCGAGTTTTCCGATATAGCTTTGTTCCTGCAAAAGGGCTGATCGCTGGGCGACGAGAGATCCATACTCTTTTGCTGCTTCCTGAGATGTGTCCTTTGCCTGTTCAAGTTCCGCAATCCGATGTTCGAGGGTTGCAGGCAATTCCTTGTGCATCGGGAAATAGCCCAGTGCCCAGATGATGACGGAAGCAACCAGGATCACGGTGGTGATTTTCCTGAGGTACTGTTCGGTGCGGTGCCACATGTGGCGCACCATGGAGCGGGCCGTGGGGATGCGGTAGGGGGGGAGCTCCATCACAAACGGAACATCCTGTTTTCTAAAAAAAAGCTTTTGCAGCAGGAGGGCAGTGATTACCGCCATCAGCACGCCGATAAGATAGATGGCAAACAGGATGGTTCCCTGATGGGTTTTAAAGAAGGCGCTGATAATGAGAACATATACCGGCAAACGGGCACTGCACGACATAAACGGGTTGATCAGGATGGTCAGCAGCCTGTCGCGGCGGCTTTCGATAATCCGGGTACTCAGAATTGCCGGTACATTGCAGCCGAAACCCATCACCAGCGGGATGAACGACTTGCCATGCAGCCCGATACGGTGCATCGCCTTGTCCATGATGAATACCGCCCGTGCCATATACCCCGTGTCTTCCATGAATGAAATGGCCAGGTACAAAATGATGATATTGGGCAGGAAGATGAGCACCCCGCCCATACCGCCGATCAGGCCGTCGATAAAGAGATCCCGCAGCATACCGGGTGGCATGATGCCATGGAGCCAGCTGCTCAGCAGGTTCACCCCGGTTTCGATCCATGCCATGGGATACTCACCGATCCTGAACGTCAGGAAAAAGGTAAGCCACATGATCGCTACAAAGATGGGGATGCCCCAGATACGGTGGGCAATGATGTTGTCGATGATATGGCTTCGGCGCACCCGCTGCACGCGTGCCGGTCGGTAGGTTACCCTGAGGGCGCCATCGATGAAGCCATAGCGGGCATCGGTGATATGGGTCTCGGAATCTTCACCATACAGTTTTTCGGTTTGCCGGATCCCTTCCGTTGCTAGTTTTGTAATTTCATCTCCATCAGGCATTTGCAGTACCCTGCTGGTGATTTCCGGATCCTTCTCCAGAAGCTTCAGTGCGATAAAACGGGGTGCAATACGGCTTGTTAAGCCGGTGTTGTCGTTCCGGTTGAGCAGCTCCTGAAGCCTGGAAATCCAGGATTCCACCTCACGGCCGTAGGGGATGTGGATATGACGGAGAGAGGGTTCACGCTCTTCATATACCTCGATGATTTTGCGGAAAAGCTCAACCACACCTTTCCCTTTGGAGCCTACTGTGGGCACGAAGGGAATACCGGTCATATCGCCCAGCATCTTGTAATCCAGCTGGTTACCGGCTTTTTCCAGCTCATCGTACATATTGAGGGCCACCACTGTGCGGATGTCCATATCAATCAGTTGGGTGGTAAGGTAGAGGTTGCGTTCCAAGTTCGAGGTGTCAACCACATTCACCACCACATCGGGCATGGCCTCGGTGATGTGTTCCCTAACATACATCTCCTCAGGCGAATAGGCTGTGAGTGAGTAGGTACCGGGAAGATCGGTGATACTGAAGGTGTAACCATCGAGCCGGTAGCGTGCCTCCTTGGCGGCAATGGTAACTCCGCTGTAGTTTCCTACCCGCTCGCGGGAGTGGCTGGCAAAGTTGAACAGGGTGGTTTTTCCCGAATTGGGGTTTCCGACAAATGCAACGTGAATTATCTTTTCGGTGTCACCGGGCTCTTCATGCTGATTCCGGTGAGGCCTGCCGGTTCTGGCGGGTATTACGTTTTCATCCGGATGGATTAAAGCCTCAGGTTTCCCGGTTGATACCTCCACCAGCATCGCTTCATTGCCACGCAAACTCACCTCATATCCCATCAGGCTGTATACGATCGGATCTCCCAGCGGGGCACGGCGTACCACTTTCACCTGTTTCCCCACCACAAATCCCATCTCGGTGATCCTTTTGCGGAAGGCACCACGCCCCCTGACCTTGAGAATCCAGCCCTCTTCACCGGTCTGCAGCTCCGAAAGTCTCATTATCCTTATTTAGATTGATTAACAATTAGCACGAAGCAAAGATAGTGTATTTTCGCATTCTGTATCTTTGCAGCGGTTACAGGTGTCCGGATACGAAAATTATCCGGCAAGAGGGAACCGGGTGAAAATCCCGGACAGTACCCGCTGCTGTAAGCTCCTGAACCGTAGTCCACTGAGCCACTGTCCAGCCACCCGGCAGGATGGGAAGGCGGACCACACGGGGAGTAAGTCAGAAGACCTGCCTGCGATCATCGTTCCATTCGGGCTTTCGGGTAAAAAGCCGGGAATCTGCATATACAGCCTGTATTGCCCATTCTCTGAACTGTTACCCTGAGCGCTGAAAAACCTCTTTCAGATGCAGAACTATTTCATCAAGGTTGTCCTGATTTCGCTGGTATCCGTGGTGGCATTCCATGCACCCCGGCATCTCATGGCACAATCCGATACCCTTATGTTAAAACGTGTGGTGGTAACCCATCTGCTCGATGCTGAGGTAACACAACCTTTTGATTCAATGCACCTTGCCTTGCTGCGTAGTGGAACATTATCGGAACTCCTCGCTGTATCTGGCCCGATGGTATTGAAGGATTACGGCCCCGGACAGATCTCCACCCCTTCCTTCAGGGGTGCCGGTGCCTCACAGACCTCCGTGGTATGGAACGGAATGCGCATCAGCAACCCCATGCTGTCGCAGTTCGATTTGTCGCTGGTGCCGGCAGGTTTTGTCGACGGCGGGGGTGTGGTGCTGGGGCCTGCCACGTTGCGGTATGGTTCAGGGGCTGCCGGCGGGGTTATTGACCTGGTCTCGGATCCGGCAGCAGACTCCACGTTGTCCGGAAAGCTGGAGCTTCAGGGAGGAAGTTTCGGATACCTTTCCGGGAATGCCAGAATCTCTTTCAAAATAAGAAACCTGAGATCGGTAACCAGGGCTTTCCGGTTATCCTGTGATAACCGTTATCCCTATGCCGATAATTTCAAGGGTGCAGATCCATTTCCTGTGGTCTACCGCGAAAATGCCTTCTGGCGCGAAGAGGGGCTCATGCAGCAGTTGGTTTTCGAAAGGTCGCCGGAGGTAAGCCACACCCTGCACCTGTGGCTGTACCGGAAGTTCAGCCAGGTGCCCTATCCGATCCAACAGCCGCAGGGAACGTATCGCCAGGAACAGTCAGACGAAGGGGTACGCGTGCTGCTCGAAAACCGTTACCGGGGTAACAGGGGGCTTGCCTTCCATCATCTGGCCGGTTTTCAGGACGGATGGATGCACTATGTGGAGGAGAGATCCGCCACCGATGCCCTCCACCATACCCGGAGCTTTCAGGAATCCGTTACGGCATCCGGGCTTATGGGGAAATTGTGGGTAACCACCCGTGCCGAATGGGAGTGGCAGTCGGTGCACACAGAGTTTTACAGCCAGCCGGTCTCACGAACATTGGTGGCCGGATTTGCCGAGGTATCCGGAAAAATTATCAACGGCCTGCAATACAGGATCCTGAACCGTATCGAATGGGAGGAGGCTGCAGGTCTTGCATGGATGCCCTCTGCGATACTTACCTGGATTCCTCCTTCGCAGGACCGGCACAGGTTCTCGCTCAGGCTCCGGCGCGACCGCCGCCTCCCCGGACTCAACGACCTGTACTGGTACCCCGGCGGTAATCCCCTGCTGGGACCCGAACGGAACCGGGGTGCTGAAATCCGCTATGAAACCACCCTGAAGTTGTGGGATAACCTGCACCTGACACCGGATATCACTATGTTTATGCAGCAAACCGATGACAAAATCATCTGGCTTCCCGATTCCGGTGTGCTATGGCAAGCCCTCAATATGGGAACGGTGAGGTCCACGGGGATAACCCCCCTGCTGAAAGGAGAGGGAGTGATAGGGCGGATAAACCTTTCTGGTACCGCCTCATACCAGTACAGCCGGGTTTCCGGGATCAGCAATGACCCAGCCACCGTAAAGAAACAGCTGGCTTACCAGCCCTACCACTGCGGTGTGGTTAGCGCCATATTTCAGTACAGGAGTTTTACGGGTTCTTGGGATACCCGGTTTACCGGGAAACGCTATACCAATGCAGACAATACCGCATGGCTGAATGGATACAGTGTGTCAGGGCTCAGGATCCAATACCGCATTTCCGGTATGCGTAACCTGGAACCCGGAGTTACCTTGTCGGTGCACAATCTGTTCAACCGCCAGTACCAGTCAGTGGCCTGGTATCCCATGCCGGGGCGGTATTTCAGAATTGGAATCACATTGGCTTTTAAACCGACACGAGGCATATGATGCAATATTAATGATACGGATTGATAGATATGACAACAATTTTTAACTAAAAAAATACCCTAGACTAGTAAATGATTCAAATACTGAGTAAACAACTGTAAAGAATGGCCCGCTGATCCCGCTGATTTACGCAGATTGTAACATACTAAAAAACAACTATATAAATAAATCTGCGATTATCTGCGAAATCTGCGGGAAAAAAAAGGGATGCTGATTCTCGGATTGGGTTCAATACCCATTACCAAACCCCAAACAGTGATGATCATAGGAAAATGTTCTTTGCTTTGTTGCCTCTTCGCATGAAAAATCACAGGTAAATGATTCGTGTCATATGAAAGAAAAACATCAATAAAAAATTAATAAAATACAGTTTGTATGAAAAATATCAGAAAGTTAATGGTTGCCCAAGTCCTGATTGTATTTTTTATTGGGCTGGCAGTTGTAACGGGATGCGGGAAAGATGACGTAGGGGAGCAGAAGGTGAAGTCGGTGTACCAGTCGTCGGATGGGGTTTTTATCGTGAATGAGGGAACTTTTATGGCAGGAAACGGCGATTTGAGTTTCTACAACCGGAAGGATCAGAAGATCAGCAACAATCTTTTCTTCAGTGTGAACAACCGGCCTCCCGGGGATATACCCCAGTCGCTCACCTTCCTGAACGAAACCGGCTATCTGGTGGTCAACAATTCGAACACCATTGAGGTTTTCTCGCTGAAGGACCTGAAAGGCATCAAAACGATCCAGGGGTTCGAGATGCCCAGGCAATTGCTGGTTCACGGCAAATATGCCTACGTATCCCAGCTTGGTAGCTCCTCAGTGGCAAAGGTTTCCTTGTCGGATCATACCATTGTGCAGCAGATTGATGTGGTGAAATCGACCGATCGGATGGTCATTGCAGGCAACCGCCTGTTTGCTGCCAACTGGTCAGAATATTACATTCCTAAACCCAACAACACGGTCATGGTGGTGGATCTCACCACCGGTGCACTCACCGATTCCGTCAAGGTGACGAAAGAGCCGAACAGTATGGTGCTGGATGCAAACGGTAAGCTGTGGGTGTTGTCAAGCGGAGGTTATCTGGGCGAAGAGGCTCCGGCCCTTGTCTGCATAGACCCTTCGACCCTGCAGGTCCTGAAAAGCTTTGTATTTCCGGCTCCCGGACATTATCCGACGTTGCTTACCCGCTCGGCGGATGGAAAAGCGCTCTATTTTGCCGATACCGATATTTTCAGAATGGAGATCAGTGATGCTGTTTTACCCACTATACCTGTAATAACCTCTTCCGGAAAGTATTTCTATGGCCTTGGGGTAGATCCCCGCAGCGGTGAGGTGTATCTTACCGATGCTGGTGATTTTCAGCATGAAGGAATGGTGTATCGCTTTAGTGCATCCCATCAGCCGGTCGACAGCTTTACTGTAGGGATCAATCCTTCGGGGGTATTCTTTTACCAGGAATAGGAGGGTTGGTTTACAGATACTATTTTCTTTCTCCCACAAATCGCGCTGATTTCCGCAGATTTTTTTACTTTTTCCTTTTGCCCTTTGCCTTTTTCTGCATTGGCTAATTGGCACATTCACAAATTGGCACATTAATCCTTCACCACCTTCCTCCTCCAAACCATTCCATCATCCCCTGAAAGCTCCACCAGATACATTCCAGGTTTCAGATTAGTGGTTTGAATGGTAAACGTTTGCTTTCCATAGCTTTCCGGTACAGTTGTTTCCACTGCCCTGCGCCCCTGCCAATCATACATCACAAACATTCCACCTCCAAACTCCTCCGGCAACGAAATGTGTATCTCCTCCCCAAACGGGTTCGGAAACATTTCTAATTTCTCATTTCTAATTTTTAATTCTTCTACCCCAATTATATGGCAACCCGGTGTATCACACCCCAGGCTGTCAGTTTTCACAATCCATGCATCCTCATACATAATTCCCGGATGCCAATCCGTGAAGAAACCAACAGTTAAAAAACCTCCGTCATCTGTAATAATAATGTCATTGATCTGGTTAACAAATTCAAAGTCTCCATAGCCCAAATGTCGCGCCCACAGGCTATCGCCATTGGGGTTTAACTTGGCGATAAAACCTTTGTTGCTAATAACGCTGGAGTCCGTAGGGTTGGGCATCACAGAATTGGCACAAACGATAAGGTTTCCGTCTGAGGCAATGAGCAGACGAATGTGCTGATGTAATGTAAAACAGTCTATATGATTGAACATTATGAAGTATTTTTCCCATACGACTGTTCTAGTAGGTATATCCACTTTGCTTAATAGAAAGCCTCGGCGGCCATAAACAGGTTCAACCCAATAGCCCGAAGCGACATAGAGGGTGTTTTGATCGTATACTTTAAGATCAACAGGGCCGCTTGATCCAACATACGGTGGTGACAAATTGGTGTTTACCTGCCACTCCAGATTGCCAAGTTTATCGTATTTATAGATCTGGTTTACCTGGCTTATGGATACGAAATAGCACCCTGAATCGGCCGTAGTTTCAACATTAAAGCTGATACCTATGTTGCTGTATTTTTTAATCCATTCCACATTAAAAAGGCTATCCAGTTTCAACAGGTACGATCGCTCGGTATTGTTGGTATTGCAACCGGGATTGTAGTAACCCGATAGTAAAAACCCTTTGTCCCAGGTTTCTCTGATGCAGGTGAATCGGTAATCAATAAGAGCTCCGGGCTGATTGGCCGCCAGGGTATCGGGATGTGTGAACTCTTTGGAGCAGATGGTATCAAGGTTGGCATCGACACGCATAAGAAAGGGATGAACCCCTTTGGTATTGTTCCAACGGCAACCTGCCATTACAAAGGTGGAATCGGAGGCTGCCACCAAGGAGTTCGAAGGATAAAAATAGTAATAATGGGTCGTATCCAGATAAAGCCTTTGATTCAGTATGTTTCCCTGGGAATTCAGACGGATGAGTGCAGGGCTTTGGTTGTAATAAAATGGGGTGTCAATCCATCCGGATAAAACCAAATAATCGTTACCCAATGGTACTATTGAAGTAAGGTGGTTTGTTGAGATCCAGGGAAAGATCAGTTTGTTGAAATAGGTGGGGGATTGCCCCGAAAGAGACAAAGCTGAAAAGACAATCAGTATAAATAGTATTTTTTTCATAGTTGGTTGTAAATGCCCTCAGGGATTATTCCCTGAGGGCAAAATTTGAATGATTTACTTTACAATGACAAGTCGTTTTGCGGACAGGTTTGTTTCATTTGAGATCAAAGATACAGTATAAAAACCGGATTTCAACCCTTTCAGGTCGATGAGCATTTCACCGCTTTTTTGGGTTGGCTGAGATCGATACACTTCACGTCCACTGATGTCTGTAACAACAATGGTTGCATTGATTTCAGGGTTTTCAGGAATCTCAAAGGCCACAGTGCAATAATCCCTGGCAGGATTTGGAAAGACCTCCAGGCCCGGATCGACTGCCTTTTTGCTTTGTTTGGTTTTTCGTTGCTGTTGTGGCACATAATCCAGAATGATCTCCTCAAACATATAGGCAGGATCGTTCCATTTCAGCAGCGCAAGCGCCATTTCATGCGAGTAGCCAATTCCCTGTTCCAGAATACCAGAGAGATCGGAAATATGGGTTTGGGAAAGCTGCCCCGGCATCAGGTTCTCTTCTATGATTTCACGTGCAATACCAAAGGAGATCACATGGTTCAGGTACTCCTGATTTTCGAACTCTGAAAGTTCAAAACTGTATGGGATGGAATCCAATGTGTTTTGCATTCCCTCAAAATCTTCAAATTCAAGATACGTCAATGCCAGCTCATACCGGTCTGTCAAGCCGGGCATACGAGAGAGGAAGGCCACTAGGCTATCGTAATACACAGGGTTGTTCTCCAGCAACGAGTCGGTTCGGTACATGCCAATAATTTCACTCTGTATCGAACGGAGCATATGGTAATCGGCACCGGCATTGGCTCTCAGCTCGTCCAGCGGTGAGTATGTGTCCCATTCCGACAGTATATCCTCAATGTATTCCTCCGGCATCGAAGGGGTTCGGTTATACAAAGCATCCAAAACCCCATCATTTCTTGCGGACTGAGGGTTTGCCACACACACCAGTTTCACCATCAGAGCGGTAAATACCGGGTTGTTGATCATGCTGATGAGTACCTCTTCGGAAATGTAGGGCGACATCCCCATCAGTTCGTTAAACTGTTGGTAAGCGTCCCAGGAACTTGTCGTTTCCACCTCCTCTCCCAGATCTATGTTGCCTCCGTCTTTCCAGATATCAAGCAGTAGTCTTGAGGAGTTCACAGCCACCTGGGCTGTATTTTGGTCTGAATACAATTGAGTCAGAGTACGCAAGGGCGGAAGCTTTGAGGGGCAGCGAACTACATCAGGCGGCAAATAAAAAAAACCGATATTTGTCGACCATTCTGGTTTGTATCTGATAGGAGATGGTAAACCTATATCGTTAGTATGTCCATAGTACAGGTAATCAGCATCTGAATTATCGAAATCGAAGGTTCCAGCAGAATGGCTATTTGAGAATTTGTTGTCGGCTGGCAGATGCCAAGGGGGTGAAATTGCTCCGAGAACACTAATTTTTTGATTCAATGCAATGCCTGCTAATCCAGAAGGGATACCGCTCCATGCGCTTTTGGCCACCACCATAATGTCATAGTAGTCTGAGCTTGTGCTAAATTCATTGCATAAAAGACACAGTCCCGTCGGTAAATTATTAATGGTACCTCTGTTAATCAACTGGGGTTTGATGCCAAAATTCAGATTGAGAAATTTGTTTCGGTAGATTTCATTATCATCTGGCCCTGAATTGTGCACTATGATACCATGGGTTTGTGGGTAGTCAAAACCAGATATTTCATTTGCCTCAACATGATAATCTGTGCATTGCGACAGGTAAATTCCGAATGGATACCCCGTTACTTGATCCCATGGGGGAAGGTTAATCAAATTTTCAGTAATAGTTGGTTTGGTGGCATTAGCCAGAGTAATTGCACGATAATTTTGCTCAAAGATACAATCGGTAATTACTATTCTGTTACCCGGCAGGAAGCTATAGGCATCAATCCCTTTAAGCAGGCCTGAGAAAAAATTTGGTATATAACCTGGGTTGGGAGTCGAATTTGGGGACCACAGCGAAGTAACAGTCATCGGGGAATGGAGAGACAAAATGCCAGTACCTTTTACCGACCAGGGAACTGAAGCAGTGTTTAAAAAACTGTTTCCCTCAATCCTGATGCCGCTGCCTAGCCATAATACGACATTATGCGGAGAATACATATTTCTATAGAAGTCATCATCGGTAATAAAGTCACAATCCCTGATTAAACTCCTGTTGGGTCTTCTTGTTAAACGTGTATTGGTGTTTGACTGAAAGTTTTTGTATAATCCGATCATGATTCCTACATTGTTATTCTTAAATTCGGAGTTTTCTACCTGGATTATCCCACCTGCCTTACTCGCGTCGTACAATCCATTTGCATCCAAAGGAATGGCGCTAATGGCGTAAAGGGCGTTGTTGATCTGACTTCCACTCCTAGCAATGATTAATCCCTGGTAAGAATTGAGTCCGTTTGTATTCCAGTTATCCTGTGTTTTGGAGGGATCGCCCCAAACCTCTACTCCAGGCCACATAAGCTCGCATTCATCAATTCCTGTGAAAATAGTATTGTCAAGAATGAGCTTGGCACCCTGCTTTACAATCACTTTTGCTTTAGGGCCAAACATAAAAGTCATATCCTGAATTTCGACCTCAATACCGGGCTCGATTATCAGATCATTCTGAAGTGAAATTACCGCTTGGGTCGCAAAAGGATTTGAGGTTGGAGTCCATGTTCCGCTTAAATAGTTTATCATTGGCTGTGGATCATCGAAAGTATGTGCATGCAGGCAGCACAGATTGTCTTTCCGGTACTGAGCCAGATCAAAGCCGTCTATCTGCTTGGGCAATAGCCAATAACTGTGGCCAAGGGTTATACTTCGTGGCACTAAATTCAATTGCTTTCCCCCAATGACACCTGTTATTGGATCAATGGAAATGCAATCAGTAAAGCCCGCTGAATAGATCAGTCCATCGTTGGCAAGTTCAAGGAAGCCGCCAATATGATTATTGTAGTAAGTACAACTCGGCCCACATAATACATTGACTGAAAATCCATTGGAAATATCTATATAACCAATTCCATCACCCAATCTTGCAAAAAATAACCTAAGGTTATCTGGTGAAAACTCAAGCCCCGGGCTTTTAGCACTTACAGCTAATCCATCAATATCAACGTGAGAGGAGTAGTTACCAGATGAATTTAAAGAAACCACGTAAATGGATTCTTCTTCAAACCAACCACCCCAGGCAAGCATAGTCCCGTCGTGTGATAATTCTGCTTCCAGAGGAGTGTACTCCAATGGGTAGTTATTTCCCGACATAATAGTAGACTCATATACAATACCTGTACTGGTGATACGATGTTTGTTAACCGCACCGCAATAGTTGCTGTTCGATCTATTGGTTCCTGCCACTGTGTAGAGCCACCTTTCACCGCTTTGATTCATAATATTTCCTACAGCAAAACTGGCCCTCATGGGCGTAGGACATGTGAGATTAACTCCCCCCCATGAAATCATCACAGGCAGTCCACCACTTATATCCACAATTGCATAAAATACTCCATCAGTCGCTCCTGAAGAAAATGTATTGTAGATAATGAAGTACTTTTCACATTCACCTGGTACAGGTACAATACATGTTTCAATGATTTCATGATTTGTAGAGGGCATATATAAAGTAAAGGCAACCACGCCAGTATTAGTATAAACATATTGATTGTCAGTGTAAAACAAGGTATTTCCCAATTCATCGTACATTCCGCTAACAGACCCTGAAGTGAAGGCAACAGCTGGCAGTAGTTGATTGGTGTAGGAATTACCTGATGGTGAGGTGAAATCAACTTTGGAATTGCCCACACACCATTGTTCAAGCTGGATGTTTTGGCCTGTTACTGGAATTATGCAGTATAGAAACGCTAACCAGATGACTATAAATATTGAATTCCTATTCATATAATGATTTATTGAATGTTTGTGATTAAAATATTGCAAAAGGCGCTTTTGGTCGAACCCTTTGTTAGCTCAAAGTCATTCTTCCCCAGCCAAAAAATGCAAGTGATGTAAATACATTGAATCGTCTTCAGCCCCAACCCTTGCCGAATTACAGGGATGTGCTCAACCTCAACCTCAACCTTTACTCTCTCTCTCTCTCTCTCTCTCTCTCTCTACAGCAGTAATAAATCTGTTGAAATACATTAAATATATATTGATAATTTCTAATATAAATAACCTCATTTGCCATCTCAGATTTGATAGTTCAGCCGTTAAACGATCAGAAATGATCCTTCAGGATCTTGAGAAAAAAATATAAGTGTGTGTAATCTGGGTGGTAAAGATAATTCAGAATATAGAGTTTACGACATGAAGGTGAAAAAAAAGTTGAAATATTTATCAGTGCCACTAATACATAGCTTAAGGCACTTGAATTTCCTCGTTCGTGTAATTATGGCGTTAGAAAATGTTGGGGGAGTGCTGAAGTTGAGGAGATTTGGTTAACAGACGGGTACCGCATTAAACGCAAAGTCCACAAAGGGTTCGCGAAGGCCGCAAAGTTTTTCCGGCCAATAAAGCTCACCGGGATGGCAACCTGGTTTTCTGAAATGTATTATCTTTGCGGCCAACCGTTTAAAAGCGTTTATGAAACACCGTATTGAGCTCAACTGGCTGGAAGACATGGCTTTCAGCGCTGAAGTCAATGAACACAGGATCACCCTCGATGCCGACGAAATGGTAGGTGGCGAGAACCGTGGTCCCCGGCCTAAACCTTTGATGCTGGCTGCCCTGGCAGGATGTACTGCCATGGATGTAATCTCCATTCTGAAAAAAATGAAATCAGAACCGGAGGATCTGACCATCATGGTAGAGGCATCCCTCACCGATGAACACCCGAAGGTGTATTCCTCTTTTCACCTGATTTTTCAGTTTAAAGGCGAAGGACTGGATCCTGAAAAGCTTGAAAAAGCCATTCACCTTTCACAGGAGAAATACTGCGGCGTGAGTGCCATGTACCGGAAATTCGCCACCATCACCCACGAGATCAGGCTTATTCCGTAATCCCGGTTTTTTCCGTTTGCTGCAAGGTTTTCACCCTGCTGATCACAGCGAGGAGTTCTGCCGTAATCATGGCAGTGGCTCCCCAGATGACTGTTTCACCAATCACATAGGCTGGTACTTCCAGAAAGCTGAACTCACGGGCAGGTGGCATGAGCCTGATGCTGTCGGGGTTAAGCAGGTTTTCGAGGGGTATTTCCACAATAGAGGCTACTTCGGTTGGATCGGGAATAAATCGTGGATCGGGCGGGGCAACCGCCACGAAAGGAAACACCAGGTAATTGCTGGGGGGAATATACAGCGGTGTCAAGGCCCCGGCAATCTGCAGGGTTTCCCGCTGTATCCCGGTCTCCTCTTCCGTTTCACGGAGTCCGGTGGCCAGATTGTCTGCATCCTCCGGCTCCCTTCGGCCACCGGGGAAGGCAATCTGTCCGCTGTGAACTCCCGGATATTCAGGACGCCTGATGAAGAGCACATGGACCTTTTGTCCCTTGAAATACATCACAATCAGGATGCTGCTGTGCACCGGGGTCTGATGTTTCTGCCTGAAAATCTGGTCGTGGCGGGCAGCCGGCACCATCTGCATCTGCGCTTCAGTGCCGGGCAATGTGAGGCTCAGAGCCGGTTGCAGCCTTTCAAACAGCTGTTGGGTTTGGGGATCTACCAATATTGTATGTTGTTTCATTGTGGGTTCTTTTTCAGATTTAGTCTTGCCGGAATCACAAACCAGCAACTGATTGTACTTTCCGAATCGTAGGGATCGGTGCAGCTGGTGGTTTGCGTCCTGATTTTGTCACCGTCGACCACCACCACCATTTTGCCGTCTTCAGGATACAGGGCTTCGGCAGCATACTCCTTTTCAGCCGGAAGTACCCAGGTAAGCTCCTCCTCCCTGGCAGTATCGGTGAAGAGCAAGGTACCCGATTCCACAGTACCCTCGTACACCCTGTACACCACTTCAGGATACTGATCGTTGATCAGGAACTGCAGCCTGAGCTCACCCTCTGTGGGTTCATCCGAAATACAGTCGTCGCAGGCATCCGACCAGAACTCATAGTTGGCACAACCCACAGACCCGGTTATCAGCATAAAAATGAATACGGTGTTGATGATTTTATAACGAGAACTCATAAGGGATCGGTTTATTTTTCAACTGATATCGGTTTCCGCGAAAAGAGAGGGTAAGCCCGGTCTCAAAGCTCCAGTCAGGAACGGGGGCATCATGCAAGGGGAGGTATCCATACCGGCTGTATAGCGACAATATACTGGTTTCGAACCGGATACCGGCAAAAACACCCGTGCCGAAACCCTGCCAGGGCCGCTTTTCCGAGCCTCTGAAGCGTCCCCAAGCATAAAACGGTGTAATTCCGGCCGACAATGAAAACCATCGTTTGGGTGTTCCTGCGATCCTGAAATGTTTGTCGAGCTCCAGAAATACCATATTCCTCCGCCCCTGCATCTGGTACAGCAGGGTGTCTCCGGTCCCGGGGACAGTTACCATAGCGGTACGTCGCCTGTTTGAAAACCCGGTGGATACAAGGGTGTTGTATCTCAGTTCCATGATCCCGGCATTGTAGCTGTACATAAGGTCTTTTCCCGTGAAACGCAAACTCCAGCCCATGGTCATCCATCCTGCCAGGGGTTTGAGACCGGTGTTCAGGCCCAGGGATTTTATGGCGCCTGGTCGGAATTTCCCCTGATTATGGAGGATAAGCTTTCGAAGCTCCCCGGGCAGGGGATTTTGCCGGGGGGGTGTGAGAATGGCAGCCATCTCTGTGCTGCCCTGGCTCATGGCGTAAGCCAGTGCATTCCAACCGGCCGGAGTGGTATCGGCAGGATTTGCGCCTGCCTCCAGAAGCATACTTCCTGCCAGGGTGTCATTGGCCGCAGCGGCAGCCATCAGCGGAGTGAAGCCGTTGAAGTCAGGTTTTCCGGGGTCTGCCCCTTTACTGAGGAGCAGTGCGATGAGGTCGTAATGGTGCAGAAGGGTTGCCGTGAGCAGGGGAGGGGTGCCATCGCGCAGGGGAGTGTCGGGGAATGCGCCATAGTGCAGAAGCATGTCGGCCATCAGGAAGTCGTTATAGTATACAGCCCTGAGGAGAGGCGTAAGCGAGAACCTGTCGGCCAGGTCTGGGCTGGCCCCGTAAAGTATCAGCAGTTCAGCTATTTCCAGGTTTCCTGTACCGGCTGCAAGGCTAAGCGGGGTATGGCTGATTTCCGGATGGCCATTGGGATTGGCTCCGTATTGTAGCAGCAACTCCGCAACAGGGTAATGCCCCTGCTGTACTGCATATCCCAGGGCGTTGGTTTCTCCGTCGAAAAAGCAATCGATATCCAGCGTACTGTCGGAAAGAAGCATCAGCAGAGTGGAGCTGTCGCCTTCCCAGGCAGCTGTTTGAAATTTCCAGCAGAGAGTATCGGAAGCATCCTGAGCGGCAGATCTTTCCGGCACGAGCACTGCCGGGATGCAGATAATCAGGAGGTTAATCAGGTACCTGTTCATTGTGGGGAATCTGTTCTTTACGCAAAATCCGGTGCTGCCACCGGAGCAGCTGCCTTCCCAAAAGGCCGCTAAAGATACAAAAATGACCTGAAGCTACCGGCGTGCATCTGAAAACAGCCTATATTTACAGCAATATTAGAACCCTTCTTTTATGGATCTGCTGCACAAAACACTTCTGGAATACTGGGGGCACACCGCTTTCAGGCCCCTGCAGCAGGATATCATAGAGAGTGTGATAGCCGGCACCGATACCATGGCACTGCTTCCTACCGGAGGCGGCAAGTCGGTATGTTTTCAGGTTCCGGGGATCATCCGGGGCGGGCTGTGCCTGGTGGTGAGTCCGCTCATCGCCCTGATGAAGGATCAGGTGGAGAATCTGGAAAAGAAAGGGTTATCTGCAAGGGCGCTCTATACCGGCATGCATTCCCGTGAGATCGACCACATCCTCGATGAGGCATGTGCAGGTAACCTGAGGTTTCTGTACCTCTCGCCCGAGCGGCTGCAGACTGAAACCTTCAGGAATGTGCTTCCTGAGATGCCGGTAAAGACCCTGGCTGTGGACGAGGCACACTGTATCAGCCAGTGGGGTTACGACTTCCGTCCGCCCTACCTGCAGATTGCCGAAATACGGCAGTTTTTTCCCGATGTACCTGTGATCGCCCTCACGGCCACGGCAACCCCAGAGGTTACTGCCGACATTATGGATAAGCTGGCTTTCCGGAACGGCAGGCTGTTCAGCAAGAGCTTTGCGCGCGACAACCTGATATACATGTCGATAGCCGAGGAGGACAAATATAACCGTGTGATCCGGATCTGCCGTAAGATACCCGGAACGGGCATTGTGTATGTGCGCAACCGGAAGCTTACCGAAGAGCTGGCCGCATTTCTTTCCGGAAAGGGGATCCCGGCCCTTGCTTACCATGCCGGGCTGGGGCAGGAGGTGCGCGATAAGCGTCAGAGCGAGTGGATCTCAGGGAAAACACGGATGATGGTAGCAACCAACGCCTTCGGAATGGGGATCGACAAACCGGATGTCAGGCTGGTGATCCATATCGACATTCCGGATACCCCAGAGGCCTATTTTCAGGAGGCAGGCCGGGGGGGCAGGGATGGCAAAAAGAGCTATGCCGTGCTGCTGCACGAGAAGGCTGATGTGATCAAAGCACGGCAGGCACTGAAGCAGGCCTGGCCCGAGGTCGCCGAGATCCGCAAAGTGTACAATGCACTGTGCAACTACTACAATCTGGCGGTGGGAAGTGGCCGCGAATGCAGTTTCGATTTCGATATCAACGATTTCGCAACCCGCAACAACCGAAATCCCCGCGATGTTTTCTACTGCCTCAAAGCCATTGAGCAGCAGGGATATATAACCATGAACGAAGGGTTGCTTGAGCCAAGCCGCGTGATGATGCTGGTAAATACCGAAGAACTGTACCGCTTTCAGGTAAAAAACCTGTCCTATGATCCTATTATTCGGTTGATCATCAGGTCGTATGCCGGTATATTTTCCGACTTTGTGAAGATCAGCGAGGAAGCGCTGGCTGCCCGGGCAAAGCGGTCTGTGCTTGATATTGTCCAGATGCTCAGGCACCTGGATCAGTCGGGTATCCTGGCGTACCAGCCCCGGAATGGCAACCCGCGGATCTATTTCATCTACCCCAGGCAGGATGTGGCCCATATGTCGTTCGGAAGGAACGATTACCTTTTGCGGAAAGAGCGGGCGGAGAAGCGGCTTGAGGTGATGATCCGGTATGCGGTTTCTGACGCCAAATGTCGCAGTCTGGTTTTGCTGGAGTATTTCGGTGAAAAAGGGGCAGTACGCTGCGGCTTGTGTGATGTGTGTTTGAAACGCAACACCATGGGAATGAGCACCTACGAGTTCGACCAGGTGGTAGAGGTGATCAAACCCCTGCTGCTGAGCGAACCGCTCACCATGGAGGAACTGCTGGTTCGTATACCTGCCATACAGGAACAGAAGTGCGTGAAGGTGGTGCGGTGGCTTATCGAACATGATAAGATCAACTGGTTCGGAAACAAGCTGGTATGGAGCAAGCGAAAATGATCCGGCGGCTCTGTGCAGATTTCTACAGGCGGCATGATGTGGTCCTCATCGCCCGCGAACTGCTGGGTAAGGTGTTGTGCCACGAAACGGAGGCCGGTATTACGAAGCTGATGATTTCCGAGACAGAAGCCTACGCCGGTATTACCGACAGGGCCTCACATGCCTATAACGGCAGGCGAACCCCGCGAACAGAAGTGATGTATCGTGGGGGTGGAGTAGCGTATGTGTACCTGTGCTACGGCATACACCATCTGTTTAATGTGGTTACGGGGGTTGAGGATGTTCCGGATGCTGTGTTGGTGCGGGGTGGACAGGTGGTATCAGGGATGGAACAGGCTGCGGCCCGGCTTGGCAGGGGGATATTGCAGCCGGCTGATACCATCGGGCCGGGGCGGTTGTCGAAGGCGATGGGGATTCATACCGGGCTTTCCGGAACCTCACTGTTGTCGGGTCCCTGCTGGATCGAGGATCACGGGGTGGTGGTTCCGGAGGCAGATATCACGGTAACCCCCAGAATTGGTGTGGATTATGCGGGTGAAGATGCTTTGAGGCCCTTTCGGTTTGTGGTGAGTTTGTAAAGTTGTTAATATTTGATTTATTATTTGATTGATATTCAGAGTTTTCTTAAACCACAGAGGCACTGAGGCCACAGAGGAACACAGAGGGAGTTACTGTTTGATTTCTAAAATCAGTGAAAATCAAAAAGATCAGCGTCATCCGCGTTCCATTTCATGTGCTGCAGGACTTGTTCCGGTTTACAGGAATGCGCAGATTTTAAACCATATAAGGCATAGAAGAAAATATAAGATTTCATATAAGCTTATATGCCTTAAATGATCTTATATGTTAAAATACAGCATATTTTCACATTTCCACATTTTCACATTTCCACATTATTTTCCCCGTACCTTTGCCGGCAGATACCCTTCTGAACCCTGTCATGCCACGGATTATGCCATCAGAGATCAAAATCGAAAAACTCAACAACCCTTTTGAACAGATTGGCGACGGATACCATTGTTTCGGGTGCAGCAGCAAAAACCCGAAGGGGCTTAAGCTTGATTTCTTTCGTAATGGCCGCACCCTGATCACCCGCTGGCACCCCGACCCTGATCTGCAGGGGTATCACAACCTGTTGCACGGCGGCATCCAGGCCACGCTGCTCGACGAAACGGCCGCCTGGTGGATATACGCCATAGCCGGAACGGCAGGGTTCACCTCGCGCCTTTCAGTGCGGTACCACAAAGGGGCCTCCGTGGCCGAAGGGGATCTGTATACCGTTGGCAGGGAGATACTTCAGCGCAGAAACCTCTATTTGATTGAGGTGAACCTGTACAACCACAGGCTTGAGTTGTGCAGCAGCGGAGAGCTCGAATTCTTCACCTATCCTGTTGAAAAAGCCTTAGCAGATTTGTACTACCCGGGACACGAACAGTTCAAAGGGACCTGGGGTTATCCGGAGGATTTCGGATTGCCGGCAGGCCTGCCGGAGGCACTGGCATAAGGGGTTGCCAGCTGATCGGTAAAGATTCCTTCATGGTATTTGAACCATCCGGCGATGCCAATCATCGCGGCATTGTCAGTTGTATACCTGAATTCGGGAATATAAGTGGTCCACCCTTTTTCCCGCCCGGTGTCCACCACGGTTTTTCTGAGATGGCTGTTTGCAGAAACACCTCCTGCCAGGGCAATGTGCCGGATGCCCGTTTTTTTGGAAGCAAGGATTAGTTTCTCAATCAGGGATTTAACAATGGCCTGCTGCATGGCCGCTGCAAGGTCGTTCCTGCGCTCTTCGATATAGGCGGGGTTCTCTTTCAGATGGTCGCGGATATGGTAGAGAAACGAGGTCTTGAGGCCCGAAAACGAAAAATCCAGATCGGGGATCCTTGGAAGTGCCAGCCTGATCCCTTCGGGGTTTCCCTGCAGGGCAAGCTTGTCGATGAGGGGCCCGCCGGGGTAGGGCAGTCCCATGATTTTAGCGGCTTTGTCGAATGCTTCTCCGGCTGCATCATCAATGGTATTGCCGATGATGTGGAGATCAAACGGGGAATCGACACGGAGGATCTGGGTGTGGCCACCCGATACCGTAAGGCACAGGAACGGGAAAGGGGGAGGAGCCGGATGCTGCCCTTCGATGAAGTGGGCCAGCACATGCGCTTCGAGGTGATCTACCTGCACCAGGGGGATGTTCAGGGCCATCGCCAGGGCTTTCGAGAAGGTAACCCCCACCAGCAGGGAGCCAATCAGTCCGGGACCCAGGGTAAAGGCAACGGCATCCAGGTCGCCGGGGGCAATTCCGGCATGGTTCAGCGCCGACTGTACCACCGGCACAATGTTCTGCTGGTGTGCCCGGGAGGCCAGTTCGGGCACCACTCCACCATACTCCTCGTGCACCTTCTGTCCGGCAATAATGTTCGACAGCACCTTCCTGCCCCGCAGCACCGCTGCTGAGGTATCGTCGCATGACGACTCTATAGCCAGGATAATCACTTCTTCCTGAATCATACTGCAAAGGTAGCGAAAATGTTGAGGAGGCGTAGCAAAGCCGAGCGTAGCGAGTCCCGGGAGCGAAGTGATTCGGGATTGAGGAAGCCGGGCATAGCGAATCCTGATAGCGAAGCGTATCGGGATTGAGGGTGTTGAGAAGGCCAATCAAAAATGAGGCACCTGCATGTGGAGATCCCTTATTGGTAAGGAACCAGGTTCTGATTAGGACACATGTGTTGTCATATCCCATTTTCTATCTTACTTTTGTACCGGTTTTCAGATTAAAGTGCCTCAAATACAGGAAGTGCATACATGAGAAAATGGCGTGTTGAAGATTCAGCTGAACTTTACAACATCCAGGGGTGGGGTGTTAATTACTTTTCTATCAACGAGAAAGGGAATGTGGAAGTGATTCCCCGAAAAAAGGGGGTGCGGATTGACCTGCGGGAACTTGTGGACGAGTTGCAGCTGAGGGATGTGTCGGCTCCTATGCTGATCCGTTTTCCTGACATCCTGGTAAACCGGATCGGAAAGATGGCGGAATGTTTCGGAATTGCGGCCGAAGAATACGATTACAAGGGGGAGAGTTACATTGTGTACCCCATCAAGGTGAACCAGATGCGGCCGGTGGTAGAGGAGATCATCAAGCATGGCCGGCAATATAACATCGGACTTGAAGCCGGTTCCAAACCAGAGCTGCATGCCATTATTGCCATGCATTCCGACCATAACGCACTGGTAATCTGCAATGGGTACAAGGATACCGACTATGTGGAGATGGCCCTCCTGGCACAGAAAATGGGCAGGCGTATTTTCCTTGTGGTAGAAAAACTGAATGAACTGAAGCTGATTGCCGATATCAGCAAGAAACTGAAAATCAAGCCAAATCTTGGGATCAGGATCAAGCTGGCCAGCTCCGGTAGCGGCAAGTGGGAAGAGTCGGGCGGCGAGTCGAGCAAGTTCGGGCTCACCTCGAGTGAGCTGATTGAAGCGCTCGATTTTCTGGAGAAGAACAATCTGCAGGAGTCGCTGGCACTGATCCATTTTCACATTGGGAGTCAGATCACCAAAATACGCTACATCAAAAATGCCCTCAGGGAGGCGTCACAGTTTTACGTGCAGCTCCACAAACGGGGCTTCAATGTACGGTTTGTGGATATCGGAGGAGGCCTGGGGGTGGACTATGATGGCACCCGATCGTCGATGAGCGAAAGCAGTGTGAATTACAGCATTCAGGAGTATGTGAACGATGCTATTTCGGCGATGGTGGACGTAAGTGACAAGAACGATATCCCACATCCCAATGTGATTACCGAATCGGGGCGCTCCCTCACGGCCCATCATTCGGTGCTGATCTTCGAGGTGCTGGAAACCATACCGGTACCCCTGTGGGGCGAGGATGAGGAGATCACGGATGATGACCACGAACTGGTAAGGGATCTGTACCATCTGTGGGATGAGATCAACCAGCCCCGCATGCTCGAAACCTGGCACGACGCCCAGCAGATCCGGGAGGAGGTGCTCGACCTGTTCAGCCTGGGAATGCTCGATCTCGACACCCGGGCCAAGATGGAGCGGCTGTTCTGGAGCATTGCCCGCGATATCCACAATATGCTTTCCCAGAACAAGCATGTGCCCGACGAACTCCGCCAGCTTCCCAAACTGTTGTCAGACAAATATTTCTGCAACTTCTCCCTGTTCCAGTCGCTCCCCGATTCCTGGGCCATCGACCAGATCTTTCCCATCATGCCCATCCAGCGGCTTGACGAAAAGCCCATGCGGTCGGCTACCCTCCAGGATATTACCTGCGATTCCGATGGGAAAATTGACAATTTCATTGCCACACGCAATATTGCCTACCACCTTCCGGTGCAGTTGCCCAAAAAGGGGGAATCGTATTTCATCGGGGTATTCCTGGTAGGCGCTTATCAGGAGATCCTGGGCGACCTCCACAACCTGTTCGGCGATACCAACGTGGTGCACATTACCGTGGACGACAAGGCCTACCATATTGATCAGATCATTGATGGAGAAACCATTGCCGATGTACTTGATTATGTGCAGTATGATGCCAAGCAGATGGTGCGCAATGTGGAGCGCTGGGTCACCGCTTCAGTGAAGGCTGGTACCATTACCATTTCTGAAGGGAAGGAGTTCCTCTCCAATTACCGTTCGGGATTGTACGGGTACACCTATCTTGAACCCAAATAACCGGGTTTGTATTGATAATCAGCATTATACATCTTCTTCCTTCCGGCTCCTGAGCACGAAAGTCATGATCAGCAGCAGTAACAGCAGTCCATGGGTCAGGATCAAAGTGACGGGCGAAGAGTTTGAAAGTTCATACAGGATAAAGAAGCTTAGCCCGAAATAGAGGGGTTTCAGCTTTAGTTGTGCGATTAACTGAAAAAGTGCGGCAGTCATTACAGTGAAAACGACCATCCCGGCATAACCGAAGTTCAGAAATCCATCCCCCAAAAATCCTGTATTACAACGCATTACCGATGAGTTAAAGTAGGCTCTGCTGATTTCAAAAGCGGGTTCGAGTGTGAAAGGATAGGGTATGAACCGCCCCATGAAAGAATGTGAGAAAAATACAGGGGTTTCTTTGAAATATTCGGTGTAGGCATGGGTGATAAATGCAGGAGTGAAGAAAACCCTGCGCACAAGCAGCGACTCGGGCATTATATTCCACCAGGTACTCAGTGCCATCGTAATCAGGATAGCAACAGACAACCCCGCCAGCAAGTACCCGGCTTGTCTGCGGTGATCTTTTACAAGCCCGAACAGCAGCAGCGGAAGCAGCATCACGAGGGTAGTTTTTTGCGGATATACCAGGAAGAGCCCTGCTAGTACCAGACAGCCGGCAATGGTAAGCCAGTAACGCTTTAAGGCAATTCCGAGCAGGATTGCCGAAGGGATCAGGGCTTTGAGCAATTGTCCGAGGCTGTAGTGGGAAAACAGGCTGATGCTGTGTGCAGTTTCACGCCTCACTTCGTATTGTTCCGATGAATCCATCAGACGATGGAGGTCCGGCATCCTGAACCCAAAATCAATAACCACTGGTACCAGCAATGCTACGGTGATTATCATCAGAATCCATACAGATGTGGATTGGTGCAGCACGGGGATTCTGGGAATACGTTTCCATTCAGGCAGCGGTATGCTCAACAATACTACAAACAACAGCGCTGCCAGAGGAATGGCCGGATCGGTGTCCATGTACTGATACAGGATTACGTTCGGGATCAGCAGAAGAACCATGGCACAGACCGAAATGGCATGCAGAAAGGGCTTGGGCTTCAGGAAAATAATGGCTGCCATACCGGATAACAGTATGATGATTCCTGTAATAAAGCGCATCAGATCAAAGCTATAGGTGAAGTTCAGGTGCTGAAAGAGAGGAACTACAAAATTGCGGTACTCATGTTCCATCAGCAGGTAAAGCAAAAGCATCAGCAGTGCCTGAAAACGGATACTGCTGAAATTGAATTTAATGCGAAGTACAGGGCGTAACAACTTGAAGGTTTTTGGCAAAACTAACGGATAATTTGAAAAGGTACCGAAATTTTCTTTAGGTTTGTCTGAACAAACCATTGCCATATGTTTCCAACACTGGGGCATCTTTTCAATGCCATTTTCGGTACCAACATCGTTTTTCCGTTGCCTACCTACGGGTTTCTTCTTGCCTGTGCATTTCTCACAGGGTATCTGATCATCAGGGTTGAGCTGCGGCGGAAGTGGAGGCAGGGTTTGATTCCGGCCATTCCTGAAAAGGTGGTGAAGGGGAAAGGAGCTGCCACAGGAGATATTGCGGCCTATGGTTTCTTTGGTTTTCTGGCAGGCTGGAAAATCATTGGTATCATCCTGAATTACAGTCTGTTTGTGCAGGATGTGCAGGGGTATGTCTTCTCACTTGAGGGGAGTATTTTTGGGGGGTTGGTCACAGGGGGGCTGAGTGCATGGTGGTTTGCCCGTGTGCAGAACCGTCAGAAGCTGCCTGAGCCGGTGGAAGAAGATGAGATGGTGGCCCCGCAGAAACATGCGGCCGCCATCCTGTTGGTGGCTGCCATTGCCGGGATTGTTGGGGCAAAGATCTTTCATCAGCTCGAAAATTTTCAGGAATTCCTCAGCGATCCCATCGGCAACCTGTTCTCAGCCGGAGGACTTACTTTTTACGGCGGCCTGATTTTCGGCGTGGTTGCGGTACTCTGGTATATCCGCAAAAAGAAGATACCATGGCTGCAGATGATGGATGTGGCTGCACCTGCAGTTATCCTTGCCTATGGGATTGGCCGTTTGGGGTGCATGGCTTCCGGCGACGGATGCTGGGGCGTCCCGAACCTTAACCCCAAGCCGGAATGGCTGGCATTCCTCCCCGACTGGATGTGGTCCTTCAACTTTCCGCACAACGTGATCAATGAGGGGGTACCCATGGAGAACTGCGCCGGGCACTATTGCTATGTGCTGGAAGTACCGGTCTGGCCAACACCTTTCTATGAGTCGATGGTAAGTATCCTGTTCTTTTTTATCCTGTGGGGTCTGAGAAAAATATTGAAAGCTCCCGGTATCCTTTTCGCCATCTTCTTCATTATGAATGGTGTGGAAAGGTTCTTTGTGGAAAGGATCAGGGTGAACAATAAATTTGAACTGGGAAACATCACTTACACACAGGCTGAGCTGATTGCCGTGATACTGGTCATTCTGGGTATTGCAGGCATCTTTGTTTTCCGCCGGATGTACAGGAAATCGACGGAGAAAATTTCTGCAGAAACCTCCGAAAACAATGCTGCATAATGATGCTCGATAACCTTTGCCGGAGTGTAATCAATGCTGCCCGTGTAGCGGGTGATTTCGCGCTGAACGAGATTGCCGATATCCGTAAGGATCAGATTAAACTGAAAGGGAAAGGCGACCTGGTTACTTATGTCGACAGTGGAAATGAGCGGCGCATCGTTTCTGAGCTCTCGAGGATACTGCCCGGCGCGGGTTTTCTTACCGAAGAGCAGACCGTGTCCTTTGAAAACCGGGAACTTGTATGGATTATTGACCCCCTGGATGGTACCACCAATTATGTGCATGGATTTCCTATGTTTTCGATCAGTATTGCCCTGATGCATAACGGGAAGGTGGTGCTGGGGGTGGTTTATATCCCGGCCCTCGACGAATGTTTCTATGGATACGAAGGGGGAGGTGCTTTTCTGAATGATAAGCCTGTTACGGTAAGCCCCACGCACAGTCTGGCAGATGCCCTGATTACCACAGGATTCCCTTATGAAGACCTACCGGACCTCGACCGGCACATGGAACTGCTGAAGGTGTATATCACCCATTCGCATGGAATCAGGCGCACCGGTTCGGCAGCCGTGGATCTGGCATACGTGGCCTGCGGCAGATTCGACGGCATGTTCGAAACCGGATTGAACCCCTGGGATGTGGCAGCCGGTGCCCTCCTTGTGAAACTGGCAGGTGGTGAGGTGTCGGACTATACCGGGGGAACCGGATATCTGTTCAGCAAGCAGATCATTGCATGCAATAAAGCGCTGTTTCCACGTTTCTTCGATCTTACCCATTCCTACCTAATCGGAAAACAAATCGTGTAAACTGCCTCCACAGCATTGAAACAGATCTACAAATATATTTTGCGGTCCTATGCGGGACCTCTTGTGCTCACCTTCAGCATCTCCCTGTTTATACTGGTGATGCAGTTCCTGTGGAAATATATTGATGACCTGGTTGGAAAAGGGCTCGAATGGTACATCATTACAGAACTGCTGTTTTATGCCACTGCCACTTTTGTGCCCCTTGCTCTGCCGCTGGCCATCCTGTTTGCTTCTCTCATGACCTTCGGGAACCTGGGGGAAAAGTATGAGCTGGTGGCGATGAAGGCTGCCGGAATTTCGCTGAGCAGAATCATGCGACCTCTTATTTATCTTTCAATCTTCATCAGCATCTCTGCTTTCTTCTTCTCCAACAACGTATTACCTGTGGCAAACCTGAAAATGTTTACCCTGCTGAATGATGTACGCCAGAAGAAGCCTGCAGTCAATATCAGACCCGGTATTTTCTACAGTGAGATTGAAGGGGTAGTGATAAAAATCGGGAAGAAAGATGCTGATGGTAAAGGGGTGGAGGATATTCTGATATACGATTATTCAACTCCGGAAGCCTCCCGCTACAATTGCCTGAACCTTACGATGGCAAAAAAAGGACGTATCGAACTTACCCCTGACGAACGGTTTCTGAAAATCACCCTGTTCAATGGAGTGAACTATTCAGAAAAAATCCAGTCGCGCGAACAGATAACCTCCAGGCCGCTCCAGCGCACCACCTTCTCGTCACAGCAGAAAACCATCGACCTTTCAGCTTTTGCTTTTCAGAAAACCAACGAGGAGTTCTTTAAAGATGACTTCAGGATGCTGAGTGTAGCCCAGCTTAACACCACCATCGACTCACTATACCTGGATTACAGTCGGGATAATGACCTTTTCCAGAAGGATGTGGTGAAGGCATTCCGTAATATCTACAACGACACCCTGCCGGCAGATCCTCCCCCGGAGGCTTCCCCTCTTGTTTTGGAGGATTCTGTGATGAAGGAACGGCGACCCTATAACCCCTTGTACGGCGATTCGGTTGTATCCGATATCCTCGGAAATTTCACCGGTGAGGAGCAGAGGAATATCGCGGTTACAGCGGAACAGCTGGCAAGAAGTGCCAAGGAGAGCATCCATAACCGTCACCTGATGCTCACCACGAGAATCCGCCTGATACGAAAGTACGAGATTGAATGGCACCGTAAGTTCACCCTTTCCATAGCATGCCTGATCCTGTTTTTTATCGGGGCCCCGCTGGGAGCCATCATCCGCAAGGGGGGGCTGGGAATGCCGGCAGTATTATCGGTGGTGCTTTTCATCATATTCCATGTGCTTTCCATGACCGGCGACAAACTGGCACGCGAGAGTACCGTTACCCCTGCTGCCGGTATGTGGATGGCATCGCTGATTATCCTTCCGGCAGGCGTATTCCTCACCTGGAAAGCTACCTCCGATGCGCCGCTCCTGGATGCCGAAACCTACGCGAAGCTATGGCGCCGCGTGAGAACAGCTGTCAGCAGCAAATTCAGAACAAATTCCAACTAAGTCAGGAGTTGACAGTCAACAGTCGACAGTCGACAGTCAGTAGTCGAGAGTCAACAGCCTACATATAAACCTGTTACATCAACTCCTAACTCCTAACTAACTACTGTCCCCTTAGCACTGTCCCCTGTCCCCTTTTTATTATCTTTGCATCATAATCCTGACTATTTTGGACATTCTTTGCGTTTTGTCCCGTTTTCCGTGGCCTCTTGAAAAGGGGGACAAGCTCCGTGCATACCATTTTCTGCGGGTAATGGCAAGGCAGCACAGGGTCCATCTGGTGGCCCTTAGTCCCCACAACCCCTCTCAGACGGATATCCAGGAACTGCAATCCTTCTGTGGGTCGGTGCAGGTAATCCGTTACAGGTGGTGGCACATTCTGGGTGGGTTGCTGTGGGCCCTCTGGCACAGAAGGCCGTTCCAGGTGGGGTATTTTTACTCACGCTTTGCCCGCAATGCGGTTGCCGGGATCGCTGCAGGATTAAGGCCGGAGGTGATTTTCGCCCAGCTCATCCGGGTGGTTCCGCTGGTGGAGAAACTGCCTGGGATTAAAATCATCGACTTTCAGGATTCTTTTTCGATGAATATGAACCGAAGGGCTGCCGGCTCAGGCGGGCTCCTGAAGGTGCTCTTCCGTCGGGAAGCGAATGCGGTGCAACGCTATGAGCGCAGGGTTTTCGATACTTTCGACCGGCATATCATTATTGCAGAACCCGACAGGGATGAGATCGACCACCCGGACCGCGACCGCATCAGGATAGTGCCCAATGGTGTCGATTTCAGCTGGTTCCGGCCAGATCAGCAATCCACCAGACGGTTCGACATCCTTTTTACCGGCAATATGGGATATCCTCCCAATATCGAAGGGGCCTGCTGGCTGGCCCGGGAAATTTTGCCTGAGGTGCGCAAATCAATACCGGGCGCCACGTTGTTGCTTGCAGGAGCCAACCCCACAGCACAGGTAAAACGGTTGGAGGGGAATGGCATTAAGGTTACAGGCTGGCTCGATGATATAAGGGATGCCTACAATTCAGCCAGAGTCTTTGTGGCACCCATGCGCTCCGGAAGCGGTTTGCAGAATAAGCTGCTGGAAGCTATGGCCATGGGATTGCCATGTGTTACCACACCCCTTGCCAATGCATCTCTGCAGGCAGAGCCCGGACGGCAGATTCTGGAGGAAGAAACGGCTGACGGGATTGCCCGTTCCATAATACAACTGCTCCAAACCCCAACCCTGGCTTCGGAACTGGCCGACGCAGGCCATGCCTTTGTATTGAATTCCTACAACTGGGATCGTATCATGGAAACTTTCATGCAGGATGCGGGCCTTCTGTAGCGATCCCATTCTGCCTGTTGGAGATTGTTGTTTAATTCATCGATTATCTCTGCTTTATTGTTAATTTTGCGCCACATTTTGGGAAGGCATCAAAACAATGGAATACAAGCTCAACAGCATCAGAGAGGCTATCAGGGAGATCAAGGATGGCAATTTCGTGATTGTAGTGGATGATGAAGACCGGGAAAACGAAGGGGATTTCATTATTGCCTCCGAAATGGTTACTCCCGAAAAAGTGAATTTCATGGCAACCCATGGCAGGGGCCTGATATGTGTTGCCCTCACCGAGGAGCGTTGCGAGACACTTGGCCTGGAACTGATGGTGAACCGCAACACTTCGAGCCACGAAACCCAGTTTACCGTATCCGTTGATCTCCTGGGCCATAGTTGTACCACCGGGATCTCCGCCAGCGACAGGGCAAAAACCATCCGCGCTTTGGTCGATCCCGCCACCAAATCCTCTGAGCTCGGTCGCCCGGGTCATATCTTCCCGCTAAGGGCCAAACAGGCCGGTGTCCTCAGGCGTGCAGGCCATACCGAAGCCTCTATCGATCTGGCACGCCTGGCAGGATTTCGCCCGTCAGGCACCCTGGTGGAGATCATGAACGAAGACGGTACCATGGCCCGCCTTCCGGACCTGTACAAAATCGCGCAGAAGTTCAAACTGAAGATCGTTACGATCAAAGACCTTATCGCCTACAGGCTTCGCACCGAAAGCCTGATCCATCAGGAAGAAGAGGTAGACCTGCCCACCGAATGGGGCTCCTTCAGGCTGAAAGCATACTCACAACTCACCAACGGACAGATCCATATTGCCCTGGTAAAGGGTTCGTGGGAGAAGGATGAACCGGTGCTGGTAAGGGTGCACTCCTCCTGCGTTACCGGGGATATCTTTGGATCGTGCAAATGCGACTGCGGCCCCCAGCTCCATGAATCGATGAAACTGATCGAAAAAGAGGGCAAAGGGGTAGTGTTGTATATGAACCAGGAAGGAAGGGGGATTGGTTTGATCAACAAACTGAAAGCCTATCATTTGCAGGAGAATGGTTTTGATACCGTGGAAGCCAATCTCAAACTTGGCTTTAAAGCCGATGAAAGGGATTATGGTATTGGCGCACAGATTCTCCGCGATCTTGGATTGTCGCACATCAGGCTTATCAGTAACAACCCCGGAAAGAAAGTGGGGTTGGAGGGGTATGGAATTTTTATCGAGGAAATTATTCCGCTGATCATCCCCCCGAACCAGTTCAACCAGAAATATCTGATCACCAAACAGGAGAAGATGGGGCATAACCTCGATCTCCGCTAATCCTGATTTTTCTCCTTCTTCAGTTTCCGGTACCTGCTGCCTGTTCCTTTTTCTGCTTCCGGATCACATCACGCAGGTGGTTGAACTCCCTGCGGTAAAACACACCTACCCCCTGTGTGTAGGGTGCCCCTTCGTACAATACGTTGTAGCCGTTGTGCCGGTTGTAGGCCTTCACCCTGAATTTCCCCTCCTTATCGATCCTGTACTCCGCCTGAAAGTCGCCTACCATATTGCTGGTCTGTTCGTTGGACCCGGCATAGTTGCCCCCGCCGAAACCCACTTTACTCTCAATGGTGAGCCTGTCATTCAGAATCTGGGTCTTTAATGCCGCATCTACCTGTTCCTGACCCAGATACGAGCCGGGATGATAAGCGAAATCCACCTCAAACCTGTCGCTGATACTCGATAACCATAACGACAACTGGTTCGCCAGAATCTCCGTGGTGCTTACGTTTGCCAGATTGGCACTGCTTCCGGCCTCAAGAAACTGCTGCGACTGGGTGTTCACAAACCTGCTGATGGCCAGCAGCGACAGGAAATGATAATTCAGGTTCGGCTTTATCAACGCCTGGTAGCGTTCAGCATCGAAACTCGTCATATCCGGAAATTCAATGCCGAACCGGATGGATGGGTTCGAGAGTTTGTCGGACATATATATCACACAGTTCACCGATTGTGCACTCAGGGTTGAATCCTCAGGATTTAAGGGTGAAAGGTGGGCTTTGGTAGGGTAAAT
Source organism: Bacteroidota bacterium (assembly GCA_022709695.1). GTDB lineage: Bacteria > Bacteroidota > Bacteroidia > Bacteroidales > SKPS01 > SKPS01. Next base: position 140,748 of record JAKLII010000004.1, on the reverse strand, counting down.
CGCTTCAATATCCAGGATGGCATCATACGGATCCCCGTTCCAGCGGATAGTGCTGCCGCTCTTAATGTTGAATTTTTTGCTGAAAATATTTTCCAGGTTGAACATATAATCCCCGCTGTTGAGGACATATTGTCCGCGCAGCGCGAAATCTCCTTTGCTGTCGATCTCCATCTGCAGGTCGCCGCTGCCGGTGGCCTGAATCAGATCACCAACCAGCGGGTCAAACACCAGCCTCACGGTTGCATCAGGGGTAACCCGGATGTTCATATCCATCCTCAGTGAATTCTCCCTTCGCTTCCTTGCCGGAACTGGCACATCATCATCTTCACCGGCACTTTTGTTTACAAATGTGATGAAGCTGCTTTTTGTTACCTCCGTTGAGGAAGTAACGGGTATCTCCAGCAGGGTGTTCCTTTCGGTGGTGGCCTGTATCTTGATGAGCAGGCTGTTGTCAGGGCCTGTGATCGACACATTTCCGGATGCTACTGCCTTGCCAAAATAGTAAGGGTCCTGCTCACCATTGGTATTCATGAAGGTGAAATTCTGAGCCCTGATGCCCAGATTAAAGTTGAATTTGCTGAACCCCCTGTGGCTTATGGTGCCATTGAGTACCCCTTCATAGGGCTCCCGGGAGTTGCCGCGGTTGTTGTCGCTTAGCTGAATATTCTTGAAGATGATCGCATCCCTGGTAAACGTGATGGTGTCCGTGAAACTGTACCAGGTATTCAGGTAATCAATAAACATATTCCTTACTGTTGCTTTCAGCTTGCCTGTCACTTCCGGCGACCGGAATGTGCCCCCAAGATGAAGCTTTCCCATCCCGAAACCACGAATATCGGTGGATATACTGGAGAGGATAGAGCTCAGCAGGTTCAGCCTGAAGTTGTCGAAATCCACGGTAAGGTCGAAATTGTCCCGGTCGCGTGCCAGGGGGAACAGATACCCCGAAATCTCGGCGGTCCGTTTTACTCCCGCATTTCCCTGGTACAGAAAATTCCCGGCAAGCTTCATTCCCTGCAACCGATCGTCCCACATGCTCATCAGGTTGAAATCCCCAAGCCGGTCACCGTTCATCGCAAAATCAGCAATGGTAAGGTCTGACAGGATCCTGATCTCATCAAAAATGTTCTTGAGGTTCACCTTGCCCGAGATGGCACCATCAAGGTCAACCCCTGCCGGCACCGTCAGAAAATCAATCCAGGAGAGGTCAATCTTCTCGAAGGTGGCGGTGATGGAATGGTCCGATAGCTCTGCCGATTCACCATCTATCGTGATTTTCTGGCTGTTGCTGTAAAACTCGAAGTTTTGGATATCCAGGCTCTTGTTTCTGAGGGATACAGTACTTCCGTTGCGGATTTGCCAGAGGGTATCGCTGAGGGAAATATACCCTTCAGTAAGTATAACTTTCAGATCAGAGAAGTCGTGCAACTGGATTTCGCTGCGGATGACCCCTTCAGGTTCGGGTGCATCGGGTTGAAACTTGCATGTTATCAGGCTGTTGGTATTATTGTCAAGGGTTGTGCTTTCCCATGAAGGGGCAAAGATATTCAGGGTGTCACTCAAACCGGCCATCTGTGCACCGGTTTCAGTTACAAGCCCTTTGCCGTTGTTGTACAGGTTCAGATACCAGTTCTCAAGACTGCGGCTACCCATCTTTACCGTGGCAGCGTTCACATTCAGTCTGAGTTTCCGTTGCTCCTGCTGGTAACTCCCCCTGAGGTCAATAAGGGAGGCATCAATCCGGGTCCCTGTAAAAAGCTGCGTCAGGTTTCCGGTTTGTTTCAGCTTGATATCAAGAAAGATATCGTTCCTATCGCCGTTCATGGCTGTTTCAGCTCCGGCACGAAACAGTTTTTTGGTCAGGTCAGGAAGATATGGCTGCAGAAATTGTCTGATGGCTTCAGGGAGGGCTGCATACGTAAAATTGCCGTAAATGTCACCATCCAGGTAATCGGAACGGACCACAATCAGTTTTCGTTTGTTTTCCTGTGAGGCTACTGTATTTATTTTCAATGAGCTGAGCTGATAATTCCGGGCGGGTGTGTTGAACTCGGCAAATTCAACCTCGGCAAGTCCCGACAGGTTGTCGGGGTGATTGCCCTTCATGTCGATAGAGAGTTTTGCCGACAGCAGGCCCTTCAGTGAATCGTTTACAAAACCCAGGTTAAAGAGGTTTGCTTTCCGGATGTCGGCCACGAAGTTGTATTCCGGGATCCTGGCATTGAAGTCTATGTTTCCGTTGAAATTCAAAGCAATGTTCCGGTCCTCCATGTCAACGGATCCGATGAACCTTCGGTCGAGCACCTTACCGTCGATACCAATGTTCCTGTAGTCGTATCCGTTAAATGCCAATGCGTGTACCAGGCCATCCACCGTAAAATCCCAGGTCTTATCCGTAGCCGATCCGCTGATGTCAAGGTCAAAGCTTACTTTGCCAAGCCTGCTTTCGCGGAGGTATTTGCCTGCATCCACATCGTTTACTCCGAGGGAGCCATCGGCATAGTAAACCCCGCCGGTTTCCGACAACTGCATGTTGGCGGTGATATTTCCAAACTGACCTGTGAAGCCTGCCTGTGCGACAAAATCCCTGTAACGGCCATTGAATTTTCCTTCTACCGATACCGGACCCAGACCGGTGACCTCGGGCGGGAGGTTCAGATAATTGCGGTCAGCCCCCCGGGTGTAGCTCCATCGCGCCAGGTCCAGCGGATCCATAATCAGATGACGGATATCCAGGCTTATCATGGTGTTCTCAAAATCGGGCAGCCCTTCCATCGCGATTTCCCCGTCAAAACTGGTAGATCCGCTGCTGAACTGGAGCCCTCTGGTTGAGAAATCACCCAGTGAGCCCATGATGCTTCCTCTGAGATTGAGGATATTGTCGGTTTTATAAAAGGCGGGCACAAAATACCCCAGATCATGGGTGGATAAACGGCTGTTTCCGATCTGGCTTCTGATCATCACCTTGTCGATAAAATCATTAAAGTCACTGAAATCGAGATAATGGAAACTAAGGTCGAGGGCGAGTGCCGATTTCGGGGTTTCTATCGTCAGGTTTCTCAGGCGGATGGAAGTTTCACTGATTTCAGCCTGGGCTGCGAGATCCTGCAGGATAAACCCTTTCTGTTCTTTGAAACGCATGCGGTTGACCTTGAAGCTGGCATCGTTCCCCTGCAGCGAAATATTGGAAATATCCGTATAAATTTCGCTCAGATTCAGATGGTTAAAGTCAATTGAGGTGGAGGAATTTCTTTTAGATGAAAGGGCAGATACATACCTGCCGTTTTTCAGGGTTATACGGTCGACCCGTACTGTTGAAGCGGTTTCGCCCGGTGTTTTTTTCTTTTGCGGGCCACTGATTTTTTGCAGAAAAAGCGAAAGATTGTCCGTGGATTCTCCTGTGTACTTCGTGTGCCAGATGGCGGGCTTGGAAAGGGTAAGCTGATGAATCCTGATCACCCCTGAACGGAATCCATACGACCTTACTTTTATGCTGGACGATTCTGCGCTGAGCATCAGCTGTTTGTGGTGGTCGTGGATGGTAACCCCTGAGACCCTGATGTAATAAGGCAAAGCAAGCTGTACATGTCGGATTTTCACCTCCATCCCCGATTTCCTGCTGAGATTGCCTGCCAGCTTATCTTTTACCATCTGCTGAACAGAGGAGATCTGAATCAGCAAAACCAGCAATACCGGTATCAGCAACATGACACCGATGGTGATAAGCGCTATTTTTACAAACCTTCTGATGCGTAAAAAATTAAAATACAAAAATAGTTGAACGAAAATTTCAGGTAAATGTTAGGTCTTGCGGTGTGAAAATTCCGGTTCCAGTATACCCAGGACCCCGCCCGGGTGAATTTCAAGCAGCCTGACCTGTTTGATCTGATTTACCAGATCTGCATCATATGGATGTAAAACCCTGATATAGTTATCTGTAAAACCCTGAATCATCCCCTCATGCCTGTCCGATTCGAACAGCACCGGCCTTGTGGAGCCGATAAACGATTGGTTGAAGGCGATCTTTTTCTGATCAGCCATTTTTTGCAGCATTTTTCCCCGCTGTTTGATCTCTGCGGGAGGTACCTTGGGGGTTATGGTAATTGCCTGAGTGTTTTTCCTTTCACTGTAGGTAAACACATGCAGCCAGGACAGGGGAAGCCCTTCGATGAACCGGAGGGAGTTTTCGAACATCGTTTCTGATTCGCCCGGGAAACCGGCAATCACATCCACGGCGATAAAGGCATCAGGGAGCAGCTCCCGGATTTTTTCAACACGATCTCCGAACAGGTGGGTAGTGTATTTACGCTTCATAGCCCTCAGGACCTCATCATCCCCCGACTGCAACGGAAGGTGGAAATGGGGCATCAGGCACGGGGAATCCGCCACAAGCCGGATGATTTCATCAGACAGTAGTTCCGGTTCAACCGAGCCCAGCCGGATCCGGAGCCATGGTTTGATGGAGACAATCTCCTGCAGCAGCGATGTGAGGTTTTCACCATGCGGCCTGCCAAAGTCGCCCACATTTACCCCGGTCAGGACAATCTCCTGTACCCCCTTGGTTTCCAAATCTTTCACGAGCTGAACGATCTCGGATACCTTGCCGCTCCGGCTTCTTCCCCGTGCTTTCGGTATCGTGCAGTAGGTGCAGCCATAATTGCAGCCGTCCTGGATTTTAAGAAAGGTACGGGTTCGGTCAATCAACGAGAATCCGGGTGTGAAAACCCTGGTCTTAAGGATATTGGTGTGATCAATCCAGGCCTTGTCCGACTTGTGGTACTGTTCAATAATCTCCACCAGCTGGTATTTGTGTTCATTGCCCACCACAATATCCACCTCTTCCATTGAGGCCAGCACTTCAGGGCTGATTTGAGAGAAACAACCGGCAGCCACAATAATGGCATCCGGGTTGTTACGCCTGGCCTGCCGTATGGCCGACCGGCACTTCTTTTCGGCAATATCCGTAACTGCACAGGTGTTGATTACAAGCACATCAGCACCGGCATGCCGTTCGGATATGGTGTGGCCAGCCGCCCTGAACCGGTTGGCTATGGCCGAGGTTTCTGCAAAATTCAGTTTACAGCCCAGTGTATGGAATGAGATATTCAATCGCCCTTGGTTTTTCAGGGCAAAGTTAGGTATTTAGGCTGATCAACCGATGGAGTTTCCGGATTCGGTCGTACCATTAGTGAGCAATCATCACTTTCTGGAGATTGGTCCGGTTAGGGGTAATACAATGCAACAGGTATACCCCTTCGGGCAAATGGCCGGTTGGTATCTCCAGTTCCCGGGTCTGACCAGCAGGGACTGAAATAATCTGTTTCCCATGCAGATCCGATAAGATGATCGTTCCTCCCTGTGCATCCTCCGGATTAAGTCTGAGATGCAGGAAATCATCGGCAGGATTTGGATATAGCTGCAAATCCAATCCTTCAGCAGCAGGGAAATCATCTGTTCCAATCTGCACAGTGTAAGGGATGACTAGGAATTCACACAATCCGATCCCGAAAACATTATTATAGATTTGGAAATTCTCCTGGTAAAACTGGTTGATAGGGGTAGTGCCCGGAATAAATTTCTGGTTAGGGGTAAGAATTCTGCCAATTTTCATGGCATGTGTTTCATACCCGTCGTCATGAACATGGTAAATCAGGCTGTCGGGTCCCTGTTTCAATCCGCCTGCATAGGGATAGTTGAAAGACTTTACCTGGGTGGGCGTCAGGACAGAATCTGTAAGATCTACCTGGAACAGCGCATTGGTGGTGGCGGTAGTTCTGTACACAGAATAGTACAGGAATCTTCCGTTGGGAGAAAATTCACAGGTATAAATGGATGGAATTGAAGAGGTATATCCTGTATTGCAGGTCTTTACAGTATTTGGCAGAAATGCCCCATTGATATTATCGAACTGACAGGTGAAAACAGCCGGAGGGTACTGGGAGGCAAAACCTACATTGGTAATTCCGGCAGGTGTTCCGGCTCTGCTGTAGGTAATGTAGATGATCGGTGATGCGCCGGTATTCAGGGGAGCTTTTGCGGGGCCGAAATCGAAGTCTCCATGATAGGTAACGACGTTCTTATCAATCTTATACACCACATACTTGGTTGTGAGGCCCGTATAAGGGAAAAGACTGGTAACAAGCCAGAGAACATCCGGATTATTGTCGCACGGAATAATTTTCATCCCTTCGGTAACATCTGCTGTACCGTACGGACCGGGCAGTGTGAAGGTCTGGCTGAAGGTCTGATTTACATAATCGTAAATATGATACACGATATTTCCATTCACGAATGAGGAGAAAAAACTTCCGGTTCCGTTTGAAAAAATATAATACAGATTGTAACTGTTCTTCGCTTTAAGGTCTGATCTGGGCACGGGAGCAATGGCTACAGGTTGGACTGAGGAAACATTTGCGCCCAGGTCAATACTTGGAATTACAGCGTTCACATGGTCGAAGACCTGCTTCCCGTCCGTATAAAAAATTACATTCCCGGTAAATGGGTTCACCACAACTGCCCATTGCTCATTGCCATTGCTTGTGGAAATAGACGAAGGTTGCCCGTTTGGGAGGGTAAAAATGGGCCCGGACGGCACAGGCTGGTTGCCAAAATTAAGGGTAGCATTCGAAGACCCTGCATAGGGTCTGCCGAAAACCCAGATTCTGTCCTGGTACTGGGCAGAAATAAATCCCGGTATAATTACCAGAATACAAACCTGAAGAATGATCCATTGCCTGGTGGAGTACGAATGATTTCTTTTCATGGTATGTGCGTGTTTGATCCACGCAAATATATCGAATATTGAAATGAGTGTTATTTTTTTTTCAATTTTTTCGTACACCGGGATTAAAATGATCACAGGGATGTTTCCTATTTTTGCTTTCCTATTGCGATTTAAAGAACAGGGGATGCTGAACCGTTTTCATCTGCAACATAAACTGGCCTTTTTTACCTCCGGGAGATTCCTGCTGGCACTGGTGATTTTTTTGTCCTTGTCCGCCAGTATTCAATCGCTGGTTTCGGGTACGAAAACCTACCAAGAAGGGGGAAGGGAATACAACCGGTACAACAACTATACGATGTTTGAGAAATCCTTCCACCACCTGCAGGAGGGCAAGGATTTATATCTTTTGTATCCCGGGGAGTTCTGGGACCAATACAAATACACCCCCACCTTTACGGCCTTTTTTGGCCTGTTTGCCATTTTCCCCGATTGGTTGGGGCTCAGTTTGTGGAATCTTCTTAATGCCATGGCATTGTTCTTTGCGATCTGGCTGCTCCCTGTCCGGAGTCAGAGACAGAAAGGGCTGATGGTGCTGATTATTGTGATTGAACTGATGACAGCGATACAGAACGAGCAGTCGAACCCTTTGATGGCAGGATTGATGCTGCTTTCGTTCGGGATGCTGGAAAGGGGCCGCTGTTTTCCGGCAACCCTCTTCATTCTGTTTGCCGCCTTTATCAAACCCTTTGCCCTGGCAGGGATGGTAATCTTCCTGTTTTACCCCGGGAAATGGAAGATGGCTCTGTATTCCGCGCTTTCTTTTATTATTCTGATTTCCTTGCCGTTGCTGTTCATCAGCCTGAACCAATACGGATTCTTACTCACCAGCTACCTTCATGCGTTGCAGGAGGATCAGTCCGTACAACTGGGGATGTCGGTGGCAGGGTTGCTGCAGTCGTGGTTCAGGGCGGATATCCCCAAAAATCTGGTGCTGATGTCCGGGGTCATACTCTTCTTTCTGCCCTTTCTCCGCTACCGGCTGTACAATAGCTTTGATTTCAGGTATCTGACGCTGGCATCCATCCTGATCTGGGTAGTGATTTTCAATTACAGGGCTGAGTCACCCACCTACATCATTGCCATGACGGGTGTCGCCATGTGGTTTGTGCCGGCAGCGGGAAACCGGCTGAACGTAGTATTGTTTGTACTGGCTTTTATCCTTACTGTGCTCTCCCCAACCGACCTTTTCCCGGCAGTGCTGCGCAGGAGTTTCGTGGTCCCGTATGTGCTGAAAGCTCTTCCCTGTATATTGATTTGGTTTAGAATTTATTATGAATTGTTCAGGATGAAAGCGCTGACCCTGTGCCTGAACCCGTGAATGGTCAGGGCTGAGTTTTCATGTATCACATTTTAATTACCTTTGCACTCTTTTCCCGGAAATTGAAAAGGAATCAATTAAAATCATTATTTAGTTCAATATGAATAAACTGGCAGTAGTTGCTTTTGGTGGCAATGCGTTACTGAGAGGTGACCAGAAAGGGACCATCGACGAGCAGGAGCAGAATGTTTTTGATACATGTTCACGGGTTTATGAGTTGATAAAAAGGGGATATGACCTGGTAATCGGGCATGGAAACGGCCCTCAGGTTGGGAATGTGCTGCTGCAACACGAAGCCGGTTACAATGTTTTTGGCATCCCTAAAATGCCGATTGATGTATGTGTGGCCGAAACGCAGGGATCGATTGGTTATTTTATCGAACAGCAAATGAAAAATGTGTTGCTGAAGGATGGAATCGAAAAGGATATCCTGACCATCATCACAGAGGTATTTATCGACCGGAACGACCCGGCTTTCAGCAATCCTACCAAACCTGTGGGTCCCTTCTATTCCGAGGAGCAGGCCATGGAAATGAAGTCGCAGAATGGCTGGTCGTTCCAGAAAGACCCCCGCAACCGTGGATGGCGCAGGGTGGTACCTTCTCCTGCCCCGACGCATATTAATAATGTGAAGTCGATCGAACAGCTGGCCCGCAGTGGCGCCGTGGTTATTACAGTGGGCGGAGGCGGCATTCCGGTTTTCTGGGTAGAGGAAAATAAATTGCAGGGTATTGATGCCGTTATCGACAAAGACCTCGCTTCCGCCCTGCTTGCCAAGGAAATCAGGGCCGATGAGTTCTACATCCTCACTGATGTGCCGAATGTATGCCTCCATTTTAACACCCCTCAGGAGAAAAGGCTGAAAGTGATTACGGTGGATGAAGCAAAACAGTACCTCGCCGAAGGACATTTTACCGAAGGCAGCATGGCTCCGAAAGTGCGTGCAGCCATCTATTTTGTGGAGCATGGCGGAAAGGAAACCATCATTACCGAAGCCAGCCACCTCAGCAACCCCGATGCCGGAACGAGGATCGTCAGAAATTAGGAGTTAGAAGTTAGGAGTCAGGAGTTTAGTCCTGATATGGAACATGGAACTTGAAACAACAAACAACAAACAACAAACAACAAACATAAAGGAGGAACCATGGCATTCAATTTAAGAAACAGACATTTCCTGAAGCTTCTGGACTTTACCCCCAGAGAGATCGGATTTTTGCTGGAGCTGTCGAAGGACCTGAAAAAAGCAAAATATGCAGGTACTGAACAGCAACGTTTAAAAGGGAAGAACATCGCACTGTTGTTCGAGAAAGCATCAACCCGCACGCGGTGTGCATTTGAGGTGGCGGCACTGGATCAGGGCGCGCATGTTACCTACATCGGGCCCACAGGGTCGCAGATGGGTGCCAAGGAGTCGATGAAGGACACTGCAAGGGTGCTGGGACGTATGTACGATGGGATCGAATACCGCGGATACGGCCAGGCCATCGTGGAAGAGCTCGCCAAATACGCCGGGGTGCCGGTGTGGAACGGCCTTACCAACGAGTTTCATCCGACACAGATTCTGGCCGACTTCCTTACCATGATGGAACAATCCAACAAGCCTTTGAACAAGGTGAAGTTTGCCTATCTGGGAGATGCCCGCAACAACATGGGGAACTCGCTGATGGTGGGTGCTGCCAAAATGGGGATGGATTTCAGGGCAGCGGCTCCGGCCGCGGTGCAACCCGCTGAAGACCTGGTTGCCATTTGCCGCGAAATCGCCAAAGAAACAGGTGCAAAGATCACCCTTACCGAAAATGTTGCTGAAGCTGTTAAAGATGTGGATTTCATTTATACCGATGTATGGGTATCGATGGGAGAACCGGATGCCGTTTGGGAAAAGAGGATTAATATGCTCAAACCCTATCAGGTAAATAAAAAGGTAATGGACCTTACGGGTAATCCCGCCTGTAAATTCCTGCATTGCCTCCCGGCTTTCCACAACCGCGAAACCAAGGTGGGCGAGGAGATCTACCAGAAGTACGGCCTGAATGGAATGGAAGTGACCGAAGAGGTGTTTGAATCTCCTGCTTCAGTGGTGTGGGACCAGGCCGAAAACCGCCTGCATACCATAAAAGCTGTGATGGTGGCCACACTGGGAAGCTGATTCCTGGTGCCGATCATTCCATCCGCAGTATAAACCTCAGTATTTAAGGATTTTAAAGCCCTGAAGGGTCGCTGGCCCCTGTGAAAAGGTCAGCGACCCTATATATGTCAGAAGCCAGGTATTAACTTTCAGAAAATCTGCCTTTACTTTCAGGAAAATGAGACTTTCTTTGGAAAAAAGAGGTACCAGATTCCTGCGAGGGAGGTTGCTGCCGTAATCAGGTAAAACATCAAACCCAGTGCAATAGAGGTGTCGCGCAAAACCGGTTCCATCTGCATGAAGGTTGTGGCAAGGGCAAAGGTGAATTCTCTTGCCCCTGCTCCGCCGAAGGTGAAGGGTAAAACGGCCATTACCGATGATACCATAAACAGCGCGAGTAACACCAGCGGATCAGCACGGTATCCCAGTGCCACCAGAATGCACCAGGCACACCCCAGCTGAAGCAGTTGCACAACAAAGGATTGTACCATGGTGCTTCCATAACTCCTTAAGAAGATCGGAAAGAACCGCTTGATAACCAGATGAAATGCCAGGATTATCAGACCAACGGCCAGGATCATCAGCCATACATATAATCCGGGAAAGGGCATGAATATCAGCAGGATAGCAGTGATAACGATAAGGGCAACCAGCCCTGTGACCCGGTCGAGCAGGGTCGCCTGAAAGATGTATTTCAGTTTTACTTCACTGTTGCGGTTCAGAAGGATGATTTTGTAGGCATCGCCACCGATTCCTCCCGGAAGGAAAAGATTGTAGAACATCCCGAGCAGGTAAAGCCGCAGATTGAGCTTAGCGGGCAAAACCAGTCCGGTGGCCGAAAAAAATCGGTTTAGCCTGAAGGCAGATACCACCTTTGAGGCGACAAAAAGCAGCCATGCCAGGCCCAGCCACCACCCCTCCGAACGGAGGATGATCCGGGTAATGGCGGTAAGCTCTATCCGGCTGAACACATACCACAGCATTCCCGCCGAGACAAGCAGTTTAAGCAGGAAAACAAGTACCTTCTTAATCCTGGTCTTTTCCACGGCTGATATTCCTGATCTTGTAAGGCTTCTTGTTTTGCGATTCATAATAGGTGCGCATCAGCATCTCGGCAATGATGCCAATGGTAATAAACTGAATGCCAAGTATAAGCAAGATTACCCCCAGTATCATCACCGGTTTCCCCCAGATATCTGCCCCCATTAGCTTGATGATGAACAGGTACAACTCAATGGCTGCACCTCCGGCAAACAGCAGGAGCCCGATGAGCCCGAACAGGTGCATCGGCCGGTTCATGTATTTTCTGAAGAAGAGGAGCAACAGCAGGTCGCTGATGACCTTGAAGCTGCGGTTCAATCCGTATTTCGATTTCCCGTGGATCCTGGCGTGGTGTTGTACTTCCATCTGGCTGATGGAGGCCCCTTCTAGGCTTGCGAGGACAGGGATAAAGCGGTGGAGTTCACCGTAAATGGAGAGGTTCTGTGCCAGTTCTGACCGGAAGATTTTCAGGGTGCATCCATAGTCGCGGATCCTGATGCCGGTGGACCGGCGGATGATGGCGTTAGCCATCAGGCTGGGGAGCCTGCGCAGGAAAAATCCGTCTTTCCGGTTTTTTCTGATACCGGCTACCAGATCATGGTTCCCCTGCTGAATTTTTTCCAGCATCGGGAGGATGTCTGCAGGGTCGTTCTGGAGGTCGGCATCCATGGTAACGATGAATGCTCCCCTGGCATATTCAATGCCGGCCGACAGCGCTGCACTCTGACCGAAGTTCCGCTTGAACTCAATGATCTGAAGCCTGGAATCAGCAATCTCCCTGACCTCGGCCAGGGTGTTATCCGTAGATCCATCATCCACAAATACCACCTCGAAATCTGTGTCATTCAGCAAATTGAGAATCTGCCTGATGAGGAGTGCAGCATTGGTTTCTTCGTTATAGGCGATAATTACAATGGAAAGCAGAGGTTTCATGGCGGAGACGGTTTAAACATGATGAGATATGCAGTTTCCTGCTGATGCCGTATCAGGGTGGTCTTTATGATATCGGGTTTTTCGGCAGAGGTCTTCAGGAGGCTGTTGTACCTTTGCTGATCAGCCAGATAATAAACCCCAGATTCGAAAGAGGCTTTCTCCCGGCGGATGATCTCACCTTTGGCACGGGTAAGGTACACCAGGGTAACATGATCGATCCAGCTTGATCCCACCACCCGTACCGGGCGATTCCCTGTAATGGCAGCCATTTCCAGTGCATCCTTTTTCTGACGGTTTTCTGCCAGCATTTCAGCCCTGGGGGGAATCCAAAGGACGTTAACAAGAATCCGGGCTGCGAGCAAGCCTGTAATCATCCAGCCTGCAATGCCCCTGAACCGGGTTGAAGCTTTTATTCCAGCATATTTGGTGACTCCGTGTAATCCGGCAACAAAGGCCGGAGGAGCCAGCATAAGGATATACCTGGGGATGGTGGCAGGGGAGAGCCAGTAGACACTGATATTGGCAATAAAGAGCAGGAGGAGCATGGAGGCAACCCGGTCGCGGGGATCATTCTGTGAGGAATCGTTGTTCGGATCAGATGTGCTTTTCGTAAAGTGCTTCAGCATGGGTTTCCGGATGGCCGGTAAAAAAAGAGCGACCGGGAGCAGGCTCCATGGAAGAAAATGGTAGAGCATGCGGGGGTGAAACAGCAACAAATGCGAAATATAGCCCATGGGGCCCTTGCCGGAGGAGGCTCTTTGTGCCGACTGGTCCCACAGCACCTGCACGTACTGGCTGAAACTGTTCTCGCGGCTGTACAGCATGGCGTAAGTACCCACCAGCAGGATGAAGGTTGCGATGCCGGTGAGATGATGCCATGAGAAAAGTCGCTTCCATTGCCGGGCATAGAGCATCAGCACGAAGAGGCTGATGCCCTGAAACAGAAACGATGGAATCCCTTTGAGCATAAAACCCACTGCGGCAAGGATCCAGGATCCGACGAAGAGCCTCAGGAAGTTGTTCTTCAGCAGGTTATTGATGATTATAGCAAAAGAAGCGAAAGTAACCCAGCTGTACAGAAGATCAATGAGGCCCAGCATCGAATCCCAGAAAAGAATTCTTCCACACGTGACCAGCATCAGGGCAGCAAGGATCCCTTCAGTTTTGCCCCAGTATCGCCGTGTAAACAGAAATACTGACGCGGCAAAACCAAGCAGGGACAGCACCGCCGGCATCCTGACGGCAAATTCAGGTATACCATCGCTGTAATGGATGAACATCGCCAGGATCCAGTTGTAGAGCGGGGGTTTGTTGTAATAGAACTCCCCGGCAATGGTAGGGGTGATGTAATTGCCTGACAGCAGCATCTCGAGGCTTACCAGTGCCCGGGTAGGTTCATCCGAGGTCAGGGGCATACGACCCAGATGGATCAGGAGTGCCGGAACAATTAAAACTCCTGCAAGCCAGAGTGGTAGGTGATGCCGTAACCGAAAATTCTCGATAATCAATCCTTCAGGGTGTTATTTCGTGTGCAAACCTAAGTTTTTTTACCCTTTTCCGGTATCTTTGCCCGATCAATCCATTAAACTTTTACCTATGAAGAATCTGTTTCTGAAATCAGCATTGCCTTTTGCACTGATAGTACTTACCCTTGCCGTATCCTGTGCCAAATATGAGGATGGCCCTTCCTTCACCCTGGCTACCAAGAAAGCCCGGCTGGTGGGTGTGTGGAAAGCTGAAAAATTTGACGGTGCCACCGTAGCTACGCCTCTGCTGCATGAATTCAAGAGCGATGGAACCTATAAACGCACTATAACCATTCTTGGTGTGGATATCGTCTACGATGGTACCTGGGAATTTACGGCTGATAAAGAGAAGCTGACGCTCAACATCCAGGGGGCCTATGAGGATATGATCATTACCCGTCTTACCAGTGATGAATTCTGGTACAAGGACTCCTCCGGCAAGGTATGGGAGATGATTAAACAATAAATTATTTATTTTCAGTTTTTTCCGTTAGAATTTCTACCTTTGCCAGGAAAATATCGGGGGGATAGATTGAGAGAACTTAATATCGGTGGGCTGAGGATTGCTGTGCCCATCATTCAGGGGGGAATGGGTGTGGGGATATCCCTCTCAGGCCTCGCAACAGCAGTGGCTAAAGAAGGTGGAGTAGGGGTAATTTCAGCCGCCGGGCTGGGCTTTATTCACAAGTATTCCGGAATGAGTTATGCCGAAGCCAATGCTGCCGGCCTAAGGTACGAGATTCGCAAAGCCAGGGAGCAATCTTCAGGGGTAATTGGTGTGAATATCATGGTAGCCATGACCAATTATAGTGATCTGGTGAAAACAGCAATCCAGGAAGAGGTTGATATTATCTTCAGTGGAGCAGGCTTGCCCATGGATATGCCATCCCATCTGACACCTGATTGCAAAACCCGGTTGGTACCCATCGTCTCTTCTGCCAGAGCAGCAAAAATTCTGTGCGACCGCTGGAAATTATCCTATGATTATCTTCCGGATGCCATTGTGGTAGAGGGTCCGAAAGCTGGCGGGCACCTGGGATTCAAATACGAACAACTTGAGCAACCCGGGTACGCTTTAGAGCAATTGATAACCGATGTAGTGAAGGAGGTGGGCTATTTCGAAGAGAAATACCAGTGTGAGATTCCGGTGATAGCTGCCGGAGGCATCTATACAGGCGAGGACATTGTGAAATTTCTCAACCTGGGTGCAAAAGGGGTACAATTGGGGAGTCGTTTTGTTACCACCAAAGAATGTGATGCTTCCGAGAAGTTCAAAGTGACCTATATCGACGCTGATGAAGGGGATGTAGGGGTGATTCAAAGTCCGGTGGGTATGCCAGGCAGAGCTATTGTCAACAATTTTGTGCGCAGCATGAAGGAGGGACTCAGACGACCAGTAAAATGCCCTTTTCACTGTATCAGAACCTGCAACATCAGCACAACACCCTATTGTATTGTGAGTGCACTATATAATGCCTACAAGGGAAATATGCAGGCTGGTTTTGCCTTTGCGGGTACCAATGCATTTCGTGCAACCCACATCATTACTGTCCGGGAGCTTTTCGAAGAGCTGAAAGAGGGGGTTCGTAATGCACTTGCCGAACGGAATCTCTGCAGATAGTCTTCCTCATTATCCTCAACCACCGCAATTTCCTTAACCATCTCAATCCCGAATCGCTTCGCTCCCGGGTCTCTACTTCGTTCCGCTTCCTCAATCATCTCAACCATCGCAACTTCCTCAACAAAAAAAGGCACCCCATTCCGGAGTGCCTTTTATTGTATATTGGTTTTACAGCAGTCAGATTATTTGGCTTTGGTCCAGGTGCCGGCACTGTGGTCTGTACCTGAAGTTGCCCACTCTACCTTATAATTAATGGTAAGGGTGGTTCCATCGTCAGAAGTTGTGCTGGTGCCTTCCCCTTCGATGGTTGCTGCTTCAGGTGCTCCGATAACAGCCTGGTTGGGGATGGTGAAGTTTCCGAATTTGTCAAATGTAATATTGGCATTGAAGTTTGCGAATCCGCCAAAATTGGTGATGATGAGCTTCATTACGTCGGTACCGGAGGCAGCAACGGTAGCAGAGTATACCCAGTTAGGATCGGGATTCGAACCGGTAATCACTTCAGTCACGTTCCAAATGCCGGCATAGGTAGCCTGTTCAACAATTACATTTACGATTCTTTTCACAGTTGCCTGATTTCCGGCATTGTCAGAAACACTGTAGGTAAGTTCGTATGAACCGATTTTGGCAACATCAACAGTTCCGGTTTTGATGATCTGGGCGGTGAGGTCACCATCCTTGTCGTCGGTAGCGGTTGCACCCGGATCGGTGAACCCTGCTGCATCATTCAGTACAATTTCAATCGTGTCAGCACCAGTCAGGGTAATAACCGGGTTTACAAGGTCATCGGTTTCGCAAGCACTGAATACCATCAGCATGGCAGCAACAACTCCTAAAATCACTGATAATTTTTTCATAGGTTTGGGATTTAAAGATTAAGACTGCAAAGGTATAAACTATTTTTCCAAAAATATTTAAAAAAAAATGTTTTTTATTTCAAAAAACCTCTTACTTTTGCCGCGAATTTTAAACCAACCTCAAAAAGTAATCGATTATGAAAAAGGTTTTCTCAGTTCTCCTGGTTTTAGGCGTTGTCATCGCAATGGCAGCCTGTGGTAACAAAAAGGCAGATGAAGAAGCAAGAATCGCTGATTCAATCCGCGTTGCCGACTCTCTCGCTGCAGTTCAGGCTACAGCTGACTCATTGGCCGCTGTTCAGGCTTTCAATGACTCCGTAGCTGCCGCTCAGGCTGTTGCTGATTCTATTGCTGCAGCAGAAGCTGCAAAGACCCCTGCCAAAAAAACCACCATTCAGAAGGTTAAAGAAGCCGGACAGGCTGTTAAGCAGGATGCTGCCAACACCAAAGCCCTTCGTGGCGGCGGTACCAGCAAGTAATCAGCCCTTTTCGGCGAAGAAAAGCTATCATAGAAATATGGTAGCTTTTTTTTTGCCGTTCCATTATCATATACGATATTTTTGCAAAAAACGGTACTATGATGAAGATTCAAACTGCAGTCACATCCTTTCTGACAATGATCCTGTTACTGTCAGGATTCGTTGTGAAAACACAGACGAATAATTCCAAAATGGTTTATTTACTGGAGATCCGGCAGGAGATTGCCCCTCCGGTGTGGCTCATGACGAAGAAGGCTTTTGAAGAAGCAGAGGACTCCGGGGCAGATCTGCTGCTGATCCATATGAATACCTATGGCGGAATGGTGCAGTATGCCGATAGTATCAGCACCCGGATCATGAACTCCAAAGTACCGACTGCGGTATTTATCGATAACAATGCTGCCTCGGCAGGGGCATGGATATCCATTGCATGCGACAGTATCTATATGCGAAAAGGGGCCAGGATCGGTGCTGCCACTGTGGTAAACCAGGATGCAGAGGCACTGCCCGACAAATACCAGTCGTATATGAGGTCTTCGATGCGCGCTACTGCCGAAGCCCAGGGAAGGGATCCCAATATTGCAGAAGCCATGGTGGACCCTGATGTGTTCATCGAAGGCATTATCGATTCTGGCAAGGTGCTTACCTTTACCACTGCAGAAGCCATCCGTTTCGGGTATTGTGAAGGGATGGCGGAAACCACGGATGAAGCGATCCGCCAGTATGGTTTTACCGATTACAGGGTAAAAACCCTGAAACTGACGGTGATTGACAAAATCATTGGTTTTCTGGTGCTTCCGGTAGTGAGTGGCATCCTGATCATGCTGATTATCGGAGGTATCTATTTTGAACTCCAGACACCCGGGATCGGATTTCCCCTTGCGGCTGCGGTGGTGGGTGCCTTGCTGTACTTTGCACCCCTTTACCTGCAGGGTCTCGCCGAACATTGGGAAATTCTCCTTTTTATCATTGGTGTGATCCTGTTAATGGTGGAAATATTTGCCATCCCCGGCTTTGGGGTAACCGGGGTATTGGGGATTACCCTGATCATTACAGGTCTTATACTCAGTATGATAGGCAATGTGCAGTTCGATTTTTCAGGGGTTAAAGCAGGTAGCGTGCTGATCTCCTTCTCTGTGGTCATCACTGCGATTTTCCTGGCCCTCATGCTATCCTATCTGCTCACAATCAAGATATTCGGTCAATCCACCTTTTTGTTCGGTCAGCTCTCCCTTGCCACGGAACAAAAAGCTGAAAAGGGTTATACCATCATGGATCCCGGTTTGCAGGGTATGATCGGCATTGAGGGGATTGCCCATACCATGCTGAGGCCTGCAGGGAAAATTCTGATTGATGACATTCAGTACGATGCCACTGCTGAATCAGGGTATATTGAAAAAGGTGAGAAGGTAGTAGTGTCGGGGTACGAAAATGCCCAGCTGATTGTGAGAAAAGGATAAACTTTTGCATCCCTGGTGTGTTAGTACGCAGGAAAGGCGTACTTTTGCGCCCTGGAAAAAAAATCACAGGTATGATCAATATTACTTTGCCCGACGGGAGTATAAGGCATTATGAGGCTCCTGTTACAGGACTCGACATTGCCCGCTCTATCAGTGAAGGGCTTGCACGCAATGTACTTGCAGCCAAAGTAAATGGTGTGGTATGGGACGCCACAAGGGTCATTTCATCTGACGCTTCGGTGAAATTACTGACCTGGGATGATGAGGAAGGGAAAGCCACCATGTGGCACTCATCTGCCCACCTGATGGCAGAAGCTGTGGAAGCACTCTATCCGGGTGCAAAATTCGGCATTGGACCCGATATTGAAAACGGCTTTTATTACGATATTGACCTGGGTGACAGGGTGATATCGAGCGATGATTTCGAAAAGATAGAGCAGAAAATGCTCGACCTTGCCCGCGAAAAGCATCCCTACTACCGGCGTGAAATTCCAAAAGCTGACGCCATTTCGCATTTTGCCACCAAAGGGGATGAGTATAAACTCGAACTTCTTGAAGAGCTTCAGGATGGTGAGATCACCTTTTACGAAAGCGGCCATTTTACCGATCTGTGCCGGGGGCCCCATCTGCCCGACACCTCGCCCATCAAGGCAGTAAAGATCCTCAGCGTTGCCGGTGCCTACTGGCGCGGCGATGAGAAGCGTAAAATGCTGACGCGACTCTATGGCATCACCTTTCCGAAGCAGAAAGAACTGACCGACTATCTCACCTTGCTCGAGGAAGCCAAAAAGCGCGATCATCGTAAGCTGGGCCGGGAACTCGACCTTTTCATCTTTTCGCAGCAGGTAGGGCAGGGACTTCCCCTGTGGCTTCCGAAAGGTGCACAGCTCAGGGAGCGCCTCGAGCAGTTTCTGAAAAAGCTGCAGCGTCAAGCCGGTTACCTTCCTGTGATTACACCCCATATCGGGAATGTGGATTTGTACAAAACTTCGGGCCATTTTGCAAAATACGGGGCCGACTCTTTCAGGCCTATCCTTACCCCGCAGGAAGGGGAAGCGTTTATGCTCAAGCCGATGAACTGCCCCCACCATTGCGAAATTTACCGGAGCAGATACCATTCCTACAAAGACCTTCCCCTTCGTTACGCCGAGTTCGGAACGGTTTACCGCTATGAGCAGAGTGGTGAGCTGCATGGTCTTACGCGGGTCCGGGGATTTACCCAGGACGATGCCCACATCTTCTGTACCCCCGATCAGGTGAAGGATGAGTTTAAAAATGTAATGGATATCATCCTCTACATCTTTAAAGCCCTGAAATTTCAGGATTTTGAAACCCAGATTTCCCTCCGTGACAAGAACGATCATGAAAAATACATCGGGAGTGATGAAAACTGGGATAAGGCAGAACGTGCAATCATTGAAGCGGTTGAGGAAAAAGGGCTGAAATCGGTGATTGCCCATGGAGAGGCTGCATTCTATGGTCCCAAGCTCGACTTCATGGTGCGTGATGCCATTGGAAGAAAATGGCAGCTCGGTACGATCCAGGTCGATTACAACTTACCGGAACGCTTTGAGCTTGAATATATCGGGAGTGACAACCTGCAGCACCGCCCGGTGATGATCCACCGTGCCCCGTTTGGCTCCATGGAACGTTTTGTAGCCGTGCTGATCGAACACTGTGCAGGAAATTTCCCGCTCTGGCTCACCCCTGAACAGGTTATTATCCTGCCGATCAGTGAGAAATATCACGAATATGCAGAAAAAGTTTTGAAATTGCTGAATAATTCCGAAATTCGCGCCCAAATTGACTACAGGAGCGAGAAGGCGGGCCGAAAGATCCGTGATGCCGAATTACGTAAGATTCCGTTCATGCTGGTGGTAGGAGAGAAGGAGGCAGAATCGGGTACGGTTTCGGTACGGAAACATGGCGAAGGTGATCTGGGGGCCATGACCCCGGAGAAATTTGCCGGAGTAGTTTCGGATGAAATCGCCGTATTGCTTGACGTGTAAGTTGAATAAACAGATGTTGTACCAATATAGGAGGATACGCCCATAGCACTTCAAGATTCCCAGTTCCCGGGCCGCAGAAGGTTCGGACCTGTCAAGAAGGAAGATCCACACCGGATCAATCACCGCATCACAGCACCCGTTGTCAGGGTTGTGGGTGAAAATGTTGAAACAGCCATTTTACCTCTGCGCGATGCCATCCGGGTAGCAGAAGAGCTCGAACTTGACCTCGTTGAAATTTCCCCCACTGCCAATCCCCCTGTATGCAGGGTGATGGACTACAAGAAGTTTCTGTACGAGCAAAAGAAGAAGCAGAAAGAGATGAAAGCCAAATCGGCTAAGGTGGTGATTAAAGAGATCAGGCTGGGACCCAATACCGATGACCACGACTTTGATTTCAAGCTGAAACATGCGCAGAAATTCCTCGAGGAGGGTGCCAAAGTGAAGGTGGATGTGTTCTTTAAAGGAAGGAGTATCATTTATAAGGAGAAAGGGGAAATCATCCTGCTGAAGTTTGCACAGGAACTTGAAAGCTACGGCAAACTCGAGCAGATGCCCAGGCTTGAAGGAAAAAGGATGATCATAATTATTGCACCAAAATAAAACCTAATAAACCTCAATACAAAATGCCCAAAATGAAGTCGAAATCCAGTGCCAAGAAACGTTTTTCTTTCACTGGAACCGGATTGGTGAAGAGAAAGCATGCTTTTAAAAGTCACATTCTGACCAAAAAGTCCAACAAACGGAAACGGAATCTTACCTATTTCACCATTGTGGATAGTGCCGATGCCGCCAACGTTAAGAAAATGCTTCTTAAGTAATTTATTGTTTAACTTACTCTCAGCATCCAAGCGTCTGTGAAACAGCCGGGCCGCTGAAGTGAAAAAAATCAAAGTATGCCAAGATCAGTAAATCACGCTGCGTCAAAGGCCAGGAGGAAGAAAGTCCTCGAGCGTGTGAAAGGCCAGTTTGGAAGAAGAAAAAATGTATGGACCGTTGCAAAGAACGCCGATGAAAAAGGTTTGGTGTATGCCTACCGCGACCGGAAAACGAAGAAGCGGAATTTCCGAGGACTCTGGATCCAGCGCATCAATGCTGCTGCCAGAATCAACGGTATGTCATACAGTGCGCTGATGGGGAAACTTCATGCCAGCAACATTGAAATTGACCGCAAGGTGCTGGCTGAACTTGCCGTGAATCAGCCCGATGCTTTTAAAGCACTGGTAGAAAAGGTAAAGTAAAGCCTGTTGAGTTTTTTATTGATAATGAGGGCTGTGCCTGTTGGGTGCAGCCTTTTTTATACCTGAAACAGACCGTCTTTCATCACAAGTTTACGGTCTGATAAGTCGGCAAGGGCTTCGTTATGGGTAACGATCACAAAGGTTTGCCGGTACATATCCCTGAGGCTGAAAAACAGGGTGTGAAGATCCTGTGCATTCTGTGAATCGAGGTTCCCCGAAGGTTCATCGGCAAGTACTACCGATGGCTGGTTAATCAACGCCCTGGCCACAGCAATCCGCTGTGCCTCACCCCCCGAAAGTTCAGAAGGTTTATGGTGGCTCCGGTGGGAAACACCCATTACCTCCAGGAGTTCCATGGCCCTTGTTTCTGCGGTGCGCCGCGGAGTACGCGCAATGAAAGCCGGCATGCATACGTTTTCCAGTGCTGAAAACTCAGGCAGCAGGTGGTGAAACTGAAAAATGAATCCGATGTGCCGGTTCCTGAAACGGGCAAGCTCCCGGTCGCGTAATCCGTTCACCAGCGTGCCATCCAGTTTCACCGTGCCTGAATCGGGCCGGTCGAGCGTACCAATGATCTGAAGCAGAGTGGTTTTCCCTGCCCCCGACGCACCAACTACCGAGATAATCTCTCCCCTGGCTACATCAAGGTCTATCCCCTTCAGCACCTGAAGGGTACCATACGATTTACAAATCTGCCTGGTCTCTATCATGTGGTCTCTTTTTTCAGATTGCGCCTTATAGTTTCGTAATCAATGTAATAGATCAGTTTCAGCGAAATGCTGTTGTTTGCAGGTGCGTCAAGCATGGAATTCCAGTTTCGGATGTAATGGTGTTCTACCTTATTGTCCTCTTTGCTGTACAACGCCTGTTTGTACACAATATTGAGGTAGCTTCCCGGAGCAAAATTCCATGCATATCCCAGATCAATATTGAAAAAATTCAGTGTAAAATTATAATTTCCCGTAAATTGGGTTGGTACAGGAATCCCTTCCTCCGACAAGGCATACAGGCGCAGATACCGTGTGGTAACCCAGTAGTGCCTGATCCTGAGGGAAAAAGAGCTCATGGGGTTTACAACGTAATTGGAGGTAAGGGTAGTAGTGATGGTGTGGATGTTCCTGGCACCGAACAGAATCAAGCTGCTGTCGTTGTATGTCACCTGATCGGTGAACCCGATTGCGGGAAGTTCGCTGTTAAGTTCTATACTTCCGATCAGTAATGAACGATTGGACAACCTGAGGCGGGGCGAAAGGGACAGTGAATACCCTTTCTGGATCGTATCGAAGTTTCTCCATACCGCTGCGTTTACATCCACCAGGAACTTCTTCCGGTAGTCGGGCGACATCCACCCCATGACAGAAAAGTAACCAGGTTGAATGACGACCCTTCCGGGAACCCTGGACTCATAGTAATTGTGCATATCGGTAGGTACAACTTCGGTGGAACCTCCCCAAGACAGCTGGTTCCGGTAGGTAGTGTTGCCCCTGAGGTTTATCTGCAGGTAGGTAAACCGGTAATCCTGATGCAGCATATTGAGGGCACCGGATAAAACCAGATTGTAATTAAGCATATTCCGATAGGGCTGAAATTGATAGTAACCCATTGAACCACTTACCGTTGCCACATTGGTATTGGTAAGGTAACCCATGTCGTTGGGATTGTAAGCCCCGCTGATCACCGAATGGTCAATATTCCAGCGTATATTACCGCTTATTCTGCTCAATCCAAGGCCGTACCGGTAACCTTCCACCGGAGTTCTGCCCGCAGGGACCAGCCGGCTCCATGCCCCTTCGCCGGTAAGGGCGTAGCGCTGTTTTCGGTTTTTTAGCTGAAAATATGTTGCCGTTACGTTCGCCCCGTAACCTGTTCTGCTCAGGTTGGTGTTTGCCAGGTGAACATAGGAATTTTGGGGAAGCGACTGGTCAAGCACCACCATATTGTAGTTGGTAAAAGGCTGGGTAAGAATGAACGATTCATTTCCTGAACTGTCGAGAATCAGGGCTCCTGCCTCTCGTGTCATGGCATTGAAGATCCCAAAGGCAAAACCTTTGCTCCCTCTCCCTGAGAATTTTGTGGCGTTGATCAGTTGGGTTTCCTGTGGATTCTCGACCAGTGAATCGCCGGGGCCGAGATGATTATATACCTGATAATAGCCTGCAGGGCGCATTCCGATTCTTCGTGAATAGAAGATACCAGATTTGCTGAACAATTCGGTACCTTCTGTGAAAAAGGGCCTGTTTTCATTGTATTTCACCTCGAAAGGGGAAAAATTGTAAATCTCGTCATCCGATTTTACCTGACCGAAATCGGGCACGAGGGTTATATCGAGGGTGTAATTGTTCCACAAACCGTACTTCAGGTCCATCCCGGCATTGAAGGTATAGGAAGGTTCATGGGTGTTGGTATATTTCTGCAGGTAAACAGAGCCGTATGGCATCAGGGCGAGGCGGACGGGTGTGTGCAGCTGGCTGAGGCCTTTGAGTTTGCCGCTCTGGGTAAGGAATCCATGTTTTTTGCGGTCGACCGGGCTCCAGGTCGATTGTTCCCTGGACCTTCTGACCTCACGCATGATGTTGAGATCCCATGATTGTTCAGCATCATTCGGGAAACGGAGTGCTGACCAGGGAATCAGGAATTCTGCCGACCATCCTGAATCGGTAGTGGCAACCTTGCAGTACCATACTGCATCCCATGAAAGGTCATCTGCTTCACCATCCTTGATGATCCTGGAATCGATCTGAACACCTGCAGCGGTTACTTCAAACAGATATCCATTCTGTCCGTCGTTTTCCGGAGAGATGAGGAGGGAAATCCAGTCAGTATTCCCTTCATCATCCCTTACGGTCAGATCGCGGTAAATGCTGTCGGGGGCATCATCCAGCATCTTCAAACCTGCATATAAGCCATAATCACTATAGAGGAAATAGGCCTCGGTCTCTTGCCGGGGTTGCCGGCCAAACCATGGTTCATGTCCTGTAAATCCGGTTGCAGGAGTAGCAGTAAACCAGACGGATTCATCGATCAGGCCATCTATCCGGATCTCTGACCCGGCAGGGATCTTCACGGCCATTGCAATTTTTCCCGGGGTATCTTGTCCGCTGACCTGGGCAGGAATCATGAATGATAGCAGTATAAATCCGGTGACTGTAAGGAAATATGGGATCAGAAGGGGGATATTCAGGCAGAATAATTTTCGGTCAGGGCTTCCGTACATCAGGAATAAGGTAAAATTATCGGGTAAAATTAATAAAAAACAGATTGCCTGATAGGTTTGGAATGCCCTCTGTGCAATGCTTTCTGCTTTTACAAGTATCTGATGGGTGGTTGGATGTTATTTTTTTTAACGGAAATGCTGAAGCAATGAAAATTGCAGTACATTTGCCGATATTTTTAATTAATTTATTGATTTTATGAACATTTTTTGTGGAAGTCTTCCCTTCAGCCTGAAGGAAGACGAATTACGCGGCTTTTTCGAAGAGTATGGTGAAGTTTCATCCGTGAAGATTATCACCGATAAATTCTCTGGAAGAAGCAAGGGTTTTGGTTTTGTTGAGATGCCAGTTGAAGATGAGGCTCGCAAAGCTATTTCCGAACTCAATGGTGCCGAAGTTGACGGACGTACCATTGTAGTGAACGAAAGCGAAGACAGAAGGGACAGCAACCGGAGGAGCAATAACTTCGGAGGTGGCAACCGTGGTGGTGGTGGTGGATTCAACCGTGGCGGCGGAAACCGTGGCGGCTACCAGGGCGGTGGTTACTAACACCGGGGTTTTGCCTGAACCGGCAAGCAACAAACTATAACGCGTAATGGGCTCTGAAAGGAGCCCATTTTTTTGCTTACATCTGCCCCCTCTTTGAACATCAGGTTCAGTTTAATGGTTATTTTAGCAAGCCTTAAAATACCCGCCTATGAACCTGCATGAATACCAGGCAAAAAAACTGCTTTCGGCGTTTGGAGTAACCGTTCCGGTTGGACGTCTGGCTAAAACGCCGGAAGAAGCCATCGCTGCAGCGAATACTATTTCAGAAGAAACCGGCAGTAAGCGGTTTGCTGTAAAGGCACAGATTCATGCGGGTGGCCGTGGGAAAGGAGGCGGCGTTAAAATCGCAGGTTCGCCTGAAGAAGCCGGTGCTCTGGCAGGTAAAATACTGGGAATGATGCTTGTAACCCCGCAAACTTTATCCACCGGCAAACTGGTTCGTAAGGTGTATCTTGAGCAGGACATTTTTTACCCGGGAGCAGAGGAACCGCAGGAGTTTTACCTCTCCTTTCTGCTCGACCGGAAAAAGGGCAGGTTGGTTTGCATGTACAGCCCACGCGGCGGGATGGACATTGAGCAGGTGGCTGAAGAAACCCCGGAGCAGATTTTCACAGAGGAGATACATCCGGTTACCGGGATGATACCGTTTCAGGCAAGACGGATTGCATTCAATCTGGGTCTTTCAGGGATCTCTCATCAGAATATGGTCAGGATGGTGATGGCTTTGTACGAAGCCTGCCAGGGCCTGGATGCATCCTTGCTGGAAATCAACCCGCTCTTCAGGGCTGCTGACGGACGTGTGTTTGCTGCCGATGCCAAGCTGGCTGTAGACAACAGTGCCCTGTTCAGGCACCCTGATATTCTTGCCATGCGCGATCTTATGGAAGAGGATCCCACAGAAGTTGAGGCAGCCTCCCACCACCTGAACTATGTGAAACTCGATGGCAATGTGGGATGTATGGTCAATGGTGCCGGCCTTGCCATGGCCACCATGGATATTGTCAAACAAAGCGGTGCTGCGCCTGCCAATTTCCTGGATGTGGGAGGATCAGCAGATGCCGGGAGGGTGGAATCGGCTTTCAGAATTATCCTGAAAGACCCGAATATCAAAGCCATCCTGGTCAATATTTTTGGTGGAATCGTCAGATGCGACCGGGTGGCTAACGGCATCGTGGAAGCGTACCGTTCAATCGGCAATATTTCAGTTCCGGTGATCGTCAGGCTGCAGGGTACCAATGCCCTCGAAGCCAAAGAGATTATTGATCATTCAGGAATGGAAGTGTGGTCTGCCATCAGCCTCGAAGAAGCGGCAAATCTGGTGGCAAAAGCAGTAAAATAAGGGCTTTGGCTACTGAAGATCAGGCTGATCCAACTGTTCAAACAGGCTGTTCTGGCTTACATACTCCGGGATGATCTTTTTCAGGCAGCGCACTACCTCATAGGTATCCGATTCCTGCATATTCTGCAGCAGTTCTGAAATGGCATCCGTAACTTCCGCCCAATTGTAATCCCTTACCTTTGCCGCAAGAATATGGGGATTTCCGGTGTGGATCGTATTTTCACCACTGGTAAGCAATTCTTCGAACAACTTTTCACCCGGCCGTAAACCCGTATACACAATCTGGATATCGGTACCCGGGTTCTTTCCTGATAACCTGATCATTTTTTTCGCCAGGTCGATGATTTTTACCGATTCTCCCATATCGAACAGGAATATCTCTCCGCCACCGCCCATTGAAGCAGCTTCCAGCACCAGCCTGCTGGCTTCAGGAATGGTCATGAAATAACGGGTTACCTGGGGATGGGTGATCGTTACCGGTCCACCGTTCTCAATCTGCCGGCGGAACAGTTGGATCACAGAGCCGTTGGATCCCAGTACATTGCCGAACCGGGTGGTGATGAACCGTGTGGATGATTGCCCGTTGAGCGTTTGGGTATAGATTTCGGCCATCCTTTTGGATGCACCCATCACACTGGTGGGGTTCACGGCCTTGTCTGTAGAGATCATCACAAACTTTTCAACCCCCGTTTCATGGGCCAGATCGGCCATGATTTTGGTGCCCAGCACATTCGTCCTGACCGCTTCTCTCGGATTACCCTCCATCATCGGTACATGCTTGTACGCAGCTGCATGGTAAATGATCCGGGGCTTGTATTTCCTGAAAATCCGCTGCATCCGGCTCCGGTCTGTGATGTCGGCCAGCAAATAAATGGTTTTGGTACCCGGAAAGGTTCCGTTCAGTTCATTTTCTATTTCGTACAGCGGCGTTTCAGCCTGGTCAAGTAAAATGATGGTAGCGGGCTTAAATCCTGCAATCTGCCGCACCAGCTCACTGCCAATGCTTCCGGCAGCACCGGTTACCATGATGGTATTGTCCCTGATCTCACTGCGGATTTTATCGGTATTGATCACGATCTCATCCCTGCCCAGCAGATCTTCAATTTTTACCTTCTGCAACTGGCGGTAGCTCAGTTCCCCGTCGATCCACCGGGCTACCGGCGGAACACTCATCACTTTCACATCACTTGCGAGGCAAACCTCCACAATTTCGCTCCTTCTGACCGGTGAGATGCCGGGAACCGCAATCACCACCTGCTCAATCTGTTGTTCTTTCAGCAGATCCCCAAGCTTCTGAAACGGCAGTATGATCACGTTATCAAGTTTCTTCCGGTGTTTTGAAGGGTTGTCGTCGATAAATGCACTGACTTTATACTTGTTACCCCTTTCACCTTCGATAGCCCGTTTCGCCATCAGACCGGTTTCGCCGGCTCCGAAGATCACCACATCCGATTTGCGGCGGGTTGGGTAATTAAGCTCAATGAAGGCCATCTTGACCAGCATTCTGTAAGAGGCCATTGCCAGAGTAAGCAGCAGGAAATCGATAATTACCACGTTGAATGGAATCAGGTGCGGTTGTCCCAATCCCTTGCTGAGAATAAGGTTTATGATAGAGAAGGCAACACTTCCGGAAAGGTTCACCAGAAAAATCCTGATCAGGTCCTGCGTGCCTGTATAGCGGATGATCCCTGAATAGGTCCGTGCAAGGATAAAACTTACTGCCCTGATTATCAGCACAACCAACAGCACATTAGGGATGGTTTCCCTCCATTCCGGGGGTACCGTAAAGCTGAACCTGAGCAGATAGGCAAATCCAACAGAGGCAGCTGCCAGGGTAAGATCGATCAGAAAGATCATCCACCTGGGAGTATTGCGCTTATCATTCAGGAGAACCGGCATTATCCTTTCTTTTTTCTGTTATAAGACCGATGAGGCCTCTCAGGGGTTGCGGGGGCATGCCCCTCTTTGAAACCATCCGGAAGTTTCATGCGATAGATTTGATAACCAACAAGTTTCTCAATTCTTTTAAAGGATTCCAGTTCCCTGGGGCTGATCAGGGTGATGGCCAGTCCTGTGTTTTCGGCCCTGGCAGTACGCCCAACCCTATGGACGTAATCTTCGGCATCCTGAGGGACATTATAGTTGATTACCAGCTCAATGCGGTCGATGTCAATCCCCCGCGACAGAATGTCGGTAGCTACCAGTATCTGGAACTCACGGTTGCGGTAGCTGTTCAGCGTCGCTTCCCTTGTGGGCTGATCCAGATCGGAATGCATGGCACGTACAGAGAAACCGGGTATGTCTGCCAGGGTTTTGGCAAGCTGTTTAACACTCGATTTGGTGGAGGCGAACACCAGAATGCTCTCCATTTTTTTCCCCTCCAGCAAATGATGGATCAGCCGGGCTTTATCCGATTCCTGTACCAGGCAAGCCGATTGCATAATTCCTTCAGCAGGCTTGGCCAGCGCCAGGCTGATCTCAACCGGTTTGTGCATGATGGCTTTGGCCATTTGCCTGATCTGGGGGGGCATGGTAGCTGAAAACATCAGGTTTTGCCTTTTCTTTGGAAGATAGTCAAGAATCCTCATGATATCTTCATAGAACCCCATGTCTAGCATCCGGTCGGCCTCATCCAGAATCAGAAATTTTAGGGAATCAAGCTGCACATACCCCATTACCATATGCTGGAGGAGTTTTCCCGGTGTGCCAATAATCACATCGCATCCCTGGGTGAGTGCCGTTTTTTCAAGCTCCCATCCGGCACCGTCACCTCCTCCGTAAACAGCCTTTGAGCTGATGCCGGAATAGTACCCCAACCCCTGCAATTGCTGATCAATCTGCACGGTGAGCTCTCTGGTGGGTACAATGACCAGAGCCTGCGTACCTGAACGGGTTTGTGTGAGGATATGATGAATTATCGGAATAAGAAAGGCTGCTGTTTTTCCGGTCCCGGTTTGTGCGCATGCAATGAGGTCGGCTCCGGATAGAATCACGGGAATAGCCTGCTCCTGTACCGGGGTGGGTTTCGAAAAACCCATTGAGGCGATTCCCTCCATGGCATCAGGATGAAGGTGGAGGTTTTCAAAAAAAATGGTTTCTGCAGAATTCTCCATTTACAAGTCTTTAGTGATGGTGAGAAACAGGTTGATTCCTAAGGGCTCAGTCATAATCCAGGCATTGTTTTCCGGAATATGAGCCTGCTGACTGAACTTCAGAAGCTGTTCCTCCGACCTGTGGTATAAAAACCAATCGCCCAACACCTCCATAATCTTTCTGGAAGGGTTGCTGACAGAGAAGTTTCCAATAATCATCATGCCCCCCGGATTCAGATATTCATAATACTTCCTGATCATGTACACAAAGTGCTTGTCCTTGAAATAGTCAAACAAACCGGCACTCCAGATCAGGTCGTAGGTATTGGACGGGTTGAACCGTATGACATTGGCATGATGAAACGTGAGGTAATCTTTATAGGCTTTATTCCGGTTGGAGGCATAGGTGATGGCTCTCTGGTCAAGGTCCAGGAGGTCAAACCACAGAGTATTGTTCACCGTGGATGCCATATATTCATTGATTTCCCTGGCAGGCCCTGAACCAAGAACCAGGACATCCTTCCGGTATTCAGGCCTCTTATTCAGCTCAGCAAGTACCTTAATGGCCAGCTCTTTCCGGTTAACAACAGCCCTTGCGGCAGGCAGTTGGTGAAAGAATAGATCCCAGCGGCTGTATTTTGGATCAGGATTGACATACTCCTGATAAATCTTTTCAATAATGAAGAAATCGCCATTGTATCCCATCGGCTTGGTAAATGAGAATCCGATGATGGTTTCAGGGGTAAGGACAGGCATCATAAGCGCTCTTACCGCAGGCACATCCTGACTCTTTAACCCAGATACCAGCGCAAGGAGGTCCCCGTATTCATGTGGATCGGGACCAGAATGGTTTAGCAAATTGTCAATCCAGTCCTGTATTTCGGATATATCTGTCGAGATAGACATAGGAAAGGGCAAAGGGAAATCCATGGGAATCCTATTCAAACAGTTTGAATTTATCAGCATCAATGGGCAGAACTACCATCACATCCTTCAGGATGATATCCGGGAGCATGATCCTGAAGATCTTCCCCTTATTAATGATGCAACGCTCATTGATTCTTACGAACAGGTCTTCCGGAAGAAGGGTTTTAACAGTGTCAAGAGGTGTGGCAATGGAATAGGACTCATCCCTGAGATGCAGCTTGCTTCCTGAGTCTTCTTCCTCGATATAGTAGATGTTATCCTGTTTCTCCCTGATTAAACCTGTGTCTGCATCCATTACCACATGGGTAGGAGAGCCTGCTTTAAAGAAGGAGTGGAACTGGTCGCTGGCAACCTTCATCTGAATGTCGCTCTCGAATTTATAGCGGGCAATTTCGATATTTGTCCTTAGGTCTTTTTCATTATACGGCTTGGTGATGTACCCATACGGCAGTGAAACTTTGGCCAGTTCAATAGTGCCAAGATCCGCATTGGCGGTCAGGTAGATAATTGGCACATCATGCGTTTGAAGGATCTTTTTTGCTGCCTCAATACCGGTCATCTCACCCTTCAGTCTGATATCCATCAGAATTAAATCCGGAAGGCACCGGTCCACTTCATCCAGGGCTGCCTGTCCGCTGGCCACACACCCCTGGACTTCATAACCCATCTGAACCAGGCTCTCTTCGATGTCAGCAGCCACCAGAAACTCATCCTCAACAATCAAAATTCTCAGCTTTCCCATATCAATAATTTTTACTTCAGCCTTTATACTTTATACTTTGAACTTTATACTTTGAACTTGATGGTATACTTTGTCCCTGCTGAAAAATCAAATTCCAGCTTCCCTTCGATCTGTTGAATGAGTTTTGACACTATCCGCATCCCGAGGGTGTTTGCCTTTTCAGGCTCAAAATCGTGTTTGATGCCGATCCCGTCATCAGATACGATCAGATGATAGGTGGCGTTCGGGTCTTTCCGGAGAGAGATCCTGATAAGTCCTTCCCTGCGGTCAGCAAAGGCATGCTTGAATGAATTGGATATTAACTCATTGATAATCAGACCACATGGAATTCCAATATCCAGTGGAAAGTAGATATCATCCACTTCAAATGCAAAGGTGATTTTGCCATGCATGTCTGAATACCCCCTGGAGATGGTATTGACCAGGCTCTGCACATAGTTTCTGAACTGAATGCTTGCAAGGTTATCACTCTTGTAAAGGTTTTCATGAATCAGTGCCATTGAGTGAATCCTGTTCTGGCTCTCACCCAGCACGGTTTTTAATTTGGGGTCATCCACCAGTCGCTCCTGCATCTTCAGGATGCTGGAGATGATCTGCATGTTGTTTTTTACCCTGTGATGCACCTCCTTGAGTAGGATCTCCTTCTCTTCGAGTGACCTTTTAAGGTTTGATTCTGCGATCTGCCTTTTTATCTCTTTTTCTTCAAGAGCTCTGTGCATAAGTATATAACCTGAGATCTCATCCAGAATAGAAAAAAGCTTATCCGGCTCAATCGGTTTAATCAGATAACCATTTACGCCAAGGCTGATGGCATCCAGAAAATACTCCTTGAAACTGTAAGCCGACATTACGATTACATAGAGTCCCGGGTTCGTCAGTTTCAGCTTGCGGATCATATCCAGTCCGTTGATTTCAGGGATACTGATGTCTGTGATCAGCAGATCGGGTTTGTGTTCATGGAAAACTTCAATTCCATCGGCGCCATTGGTGGCAAAAAACAGTTTTTCAACACGTCCATCCAGTAATTTGCTGATAAAGTTGCGGATATGAAGTTCATCCTCCACGAAGAGAACCGATATCTGGTGGAGCTGTTTTTCCTGCCTGGCAAAAGGGTTGAAAGTTTCAGTCATTTCTGGAGATGTATTTGGCAAGTATTGTAATTAAATCGCTGATAATTATGGGCTTGGGAATATGGTCAATACAACCGGCCTCGATACTTTTCTCCCGGTCTCCGGTCATGCTGTAGGAGGTTTGTGCAACGATCGGAATTTCGGGCCTGAGGATTTTTACCTGGGCGGTGGTTTCATATCCATCCATCACAGGCATCTGAATATCCATCAGAATCAGGTCTATATCCTGAACTTCCCTGCATAAGGAGATGGCTTCCTGGCCATTTTTCGCCCAGTGGAGTTTTGCGTTCGTTTTTCTCAGTGCTAACTCAAGCAAACGATAATTGCTGTAGTTATCCTCCACTACGAGAATCAGTTTGTCTTTCCAGTCCGGAGTGTTTGGGTCTGTCATGGTAAATTGGTGTTAACAGGCTGGTTTGTAAGGTACTGTGAAATAGAACTCCGAGCCATGTCCGGGTTCGCTTATCACTCCAATCTCACCACCCATCTGCTTGATCAGCGCTTTGCTGATGGAGAGCCCAAGGCCGGTGCCGGGATCTTTGGGCTTATGATCAACGGTGATTTGCATAAAACGATCAAAGATGGCTTTTTGCTGGTTCCGTGGAATCCCAATCCCGGTATCTTTTACGGTAAACCTGATGAAATCATTTTCGATGGTATATCCAATCTTCACTGAACCCTGGTGGGTGAATTTGAATGCATTGACCGTAAGGTTAATCAGGATCTGTTTTAGCCTGGTCGTATCCACATAGATGATGTCATTTTCATTATCCAGACCTTTTTGTGAATATACCACCACATTCCCGGAGGTTACCTTTTCGTGCATGCTGCACAGTTGAACCACCTCATCGATAATGGTATTCAGGCTCACATCAGAGATATCGAACTGAAACATCCCCGCTTCGATTTTAGACAGGTCGATGATATCATTGATCAGTTTCAGAAGGTGTTTCCCGTTTTCGTCGATAATATTCAGAAATTCCTGCAGCTCTTCGGCGCTCTGTGCTTCGGGTATGAGTTGTGCATACCCCAGTATCCCATTCATCGGGGTGCGTATTTCGTGGCTCATATTGGCCAGGAAGGCAGATTTGAGCCTGTCTGATTGCTCCGCCTGTTCCTTCGCCAGCCTGAGTTCACGGGTACGCTCATCTACAATCGACTCAAGATTTCTGTTCAGAGACTCGAGTTCTGCCCTTTTCTGATCCAGCATCCGGTTTAGGAAAAAATCCTTCCTCGATAAATACTCAATGTTGTAGGAAGCAAACATTCCAATCAGATTGGCAGAAACAAAGAAAAAATTGTTCATTAAAACCAGGGTAAGGGTGGCTTCAGAAAACTTCAGGGCACCTATGGTATAGGAGATTACCGTAATCCAACCGGCCAGGGATGCGTAAATAAACCTCAGCTTAATAAAGAAATACCCGGCGCTGAAGATCAGCATAAGTCCCATACTGTAATAGATATTATACGGAGCTGTAAACAGCATCAGGTTAATACCGAATCCTGCTACGATGAAACAGACAAAGAGCAGATACTGCCAGGCCCGCCTGAAGAATTTAAAGAATGAACAACCGAGTACACCTAGAAATACCGGCCCGACCACATACACCCGTATGGCAAAAAAGAAATGCTTATATTCAGGAACTACAAGGGAATCGAGTACCACAAAGAATACATACAGGAAGGTTAACAGCGCAAAAGCAATCCTGAACTGTAGGAGCGAATTTCTTAAAAATACAGCCTGATATTCTTTTTCTAATGCTTCTGAAAAAGAGAGTGTTATCGGGTGTGAACCAATATTCCCCGGAGCAATTTTTCCGGCGGATGATTGAGAAGTGTTTTTGGACAACTTAACCGTTTTCATTAGATGAATTGGTTCCGAACAGGGAATCATTCAGGATTCCTGTCCCGGTTGGGTTTTATTATGCAATAATAGGCATTAATCTGACACCATTGGGTGTGGTTTAAAAAATGTGGTCAGCGGTTCTGAAACCTGTTCTTATACGTACATCCGGTACATAATGGTTCAATGACCTTTCTGTACGAAAAACCCTGATAAAGGGCTTTAGCCCTGGGGTTCCCAAGAACTTCCTCCATCTCCTGCATAAACAGGTTCCCCAGTGAAATGTCACCAGCGGTGTCAAGGCAACAGGGAACTACCGTTCCGTCCGACAGCACCGCAATCTGGTCGCGAAGGCCAAGGCAGAACCCCGCCTGATCCTCATGGGAGGAATCCGGCACCGGCCATGAGAACCGGTTGTCGAAGTTCAGATAGACATTCTCCGATAGTTTAATTCCCCTGCGATCGTTCCCGTTTTTCATATCCGACTTCTCGGTTCCGAAGAAAGCAAGAAAACATCTGGCTACTGCCTGTATATAAACTTCTTCATCATGGTCTGATGTTCCGGCATTCCATAACCTCAACGAAACGATTTTCCTATACTTCAGCGCAGCTCTCTTACTATAGAAGGCCATCGATTCAAGATATTGTTGTTGTTCTTCCCTGGCGGAATAACCACCACGACTATGCAATGAAATATTGATCTGTCTGAGGGCACCTTTCTCCAGAAGTGCATCACCTGTCATTTCCAGCAATAATCCGTTGGTGGTAAGGTTCACCTGCAATCCTTCTGATTCAGCCAGATCCAGGAAGCGCAACAGATCCGGATGGAGCAGGGGTTCCCCCAGCACGTGCAGATAGATGTAATCGGTATAGGGCTTAATCTTCTTCAGAACCGTGATGAACTCCTGCTCCTGCATATCCCTGGGCTCCCGAACCGAAACCGCACAGAAACTGCAACGCAGGTTGCACCGGTTGGTTATCTCTATGTATACTTTTTTGAAGCGGGGCATTTATAATGTGCTGATGTGCTAATGTGTAAATGTGTAAATATGCAAATGTGAAAATGTGCAAATGGGTAAATGTGTAAATGTGAAAATGTGAATCAGGCAAAAGTATTAGTTTTATCGGCATGAATATGAGCAATTCAGGCTGGGGAGGTGTAATGAATCTGGTGGTGAAACCAATATCAAATCAATATTTTATGAAAACCAATTGTGTCAGAGCTATTCTGATTTCTGTTTTTGTTGTAGCCGCCTTTCAGGGGTTTTTGATGGCGCAGACTGCGAAAATGGTGCTGGTACCCTACAAAAATGAAAAGCTGAACCTCTATGGCTTCAAAGATTCGCTGAGCGGGAAGATAGTGGTTGCCCCGCGATATGACCATGCCGGCAGATTTGTGGAAGGTTTGTCGAAGGTAATTATCGAGGAAAAATATGGTTTTGCCGATAAAACCGGAAAGCTGGTCTTACCATGTAAATATTACTATATTGATGATGTAACTGATGGCATGGCGGTACTGAAAACGGTTGAAGGAAAATATGGTTACTGCAACAACAAGGGAGTGGTGACGATTCCTCCGAAATATAGTTTTGCCGGTGACTTCGGGAATGGCCTTGCTCCGGTAGAGTCTGGAGAAAAATGTGGCTATATCAACAAAACGGGGCAGTTTGTTATCCCTCCAAAATTCGATTGGGCATCCTCGTTTAACGATGGTTATGCTATCGTTACGGCGGGCGGGAAGCAGGGATTGATTGACAAAACCGGTAAATACATCCTGCCCCTCCGGGAGGATGAAATCACCTATTTCTCTAAGGAAGTTTATAAGGTAAGAAACAGTGACCGCAATACTTGTGGCTTGATGGACAAATCAGGAAAATGGCTTACTGATTCAAACCTTGCTTACATAGGAGATCTGAACTTTGATTTCCCTGATGGGATTTCCAGCATCAGTGATTTCAATGACCAGATGGGGATTGTAAATGGCAAAGGGGAGGTCCTGATGCCTCCTTCTTTCGATTCCTGGAAGAAAATCGGGCATCCGGATTTGATTTGCGTTTATACCAATTACGATTTATGGGTAACAGAGAGAACCAGATTCGGCTTGTATGATCTGAAACAGAAGAAACTTGTCACAGAACTGGTTTACAATGAAATTGATGATAAATACATGGAAGGTATGCTGGCTTTCGCAAAAGACGGAAAGGTCGGGTATTTCGATTCTACAGGAAAGGTGGCCATTGAGCCGCTGTTTGACAAAGGGTACCAGTTCAACCATGGGGTTGCCGTGGTTCAGAATGAGGGAAAATACATGCTTATCAACTCTGAGGGGAAAATTATCTCTGACGCCTACGATCACATTTTCAGCTACTCAGACGACCTTTTTATGGTGAACAATAGTGGAACCTGGTCGGAAGAGGAAGGTATTCAGGGAGGAGTATGTGGATTGATTCGTTACGACGGAACCGTTTTCGCTAAACTGGCTTTTGCTAAGCTGGATGCCGTTCATGGGGATATGATCATCTTTCTGAAAAACAACTCCCTGGGCTTTATGGATCTAAAGGGGAATGAGGTGATGAAACCCGATTATACCTATCTGGGCGCATTTAATGATGGGCTGGCTTTTTTCCGGATCCCTGAAATGGATGAATATGGTGAATATATTGAAGGCCCCGGTACATGGGGATATATCAACAAATCGGGAAAAGAGGTCATTCCGGCCACCTATGATGATGCTTTCGATTTTTCAGAGGGCCTGGGTCAGGTAATACTCTACAATGCAATCATTTTTATTGATACTTTAGGCAAGGAGGTACTCAGGCTTACCGATGCACAGGAAGCTGGTCCCTTTTCTGATGGTATGGCCTGGGTGAAGAAGGATGGGAAGATCGGATACACAGATAGGACAGGGGTAATGAGAATCCCCTGCATTTACGAGAAAGGACAGGATTTCAGTGATGGAGTTACCAAAGTAGAGTTGCAGGGCAACGAAATTCTCATCAACAAAAAGGGGGAAGAAATCCGCCGCTGGAAGAAATAGAGGCAGCAACCCGTTACCGGGTCACTGCCATTTTTCTGGTTACTTTCTGTCCGTTCAGCTCAACCGAGTACAGGTAGAGGCCTGTTGCCAGATTGGCCGTTGGGATATGGAATGCATTGTTACCGCGCTGTGCTTCAAATGTATAGGTTGTGGTAATCTTCCCCGTGAGATCGGTGATAATTACCCGGGCAATCCCTCCTGTTCCGGTGAACACCGGCAGGATGGTAAAGTCGCTGGCCGGATTGGGGATATTCTGTCCCACCAGGATTCCTCCGTTGCCTGATTCCTCCAGACCGGTAGCCACAATGGCTTCGCATTTTTCGTCGTTTCCCCCGTTTACATCGCCTGTGAGCAGAGTTTTTACACAAACATTGGTTTGTCCGGCAGGGGAAGTGTAGGTGGTAGCAAAGGTATAGGGTACGGTTGCCCCCGGAAGCAGCGTTCCATTAAAGGTTTCGGTTCCAATCAGCAGGTTATTGGCCCGATATTCCAATGGAATGGAATAGAGGGTGTCGGTTCCGAAGTTTTGGATCACCGTTTTTACTTCGATGGTGCCACCGATGGGCACTTGCCCTGTGGGTGCTGTAATGGCAGTGATTCCGGCATCCCGTTTCCCCGGGGTAGCATTGATGCCATTGCATACGGTGTCGTTGAGGGTGTTCAGGTCACCGGGAAGTGCGCTCCACACGCACAGGTTGTAGGAGTTCACCGGCCCGATGAATGGGGTGGAAAAGGTGAAGCTGAGGGTATCACCGGTAGCTGCAGAGCCGCTCCAGGTTTCAGCTACAGGCACATTGTTCCCAACCCTGTAAAGCAACGGAAGGGAGGTGATGGTTTGAACCCCTTTATTCACGGCTTTTAGCTGAACCTGAACCTGATCTCCTATGGCAGTACCAACAGCAGGAGTAACGATCGCCAGGGTATGCGCATCGTGCTGGGGAGGCGGGATGTTGATACTGAAATCATCAATGGCCCATCCGTCACTCGAAAGGGTGTAGCTGGTGGTGTAAAGGATAAACCTGAACTGAACCGGCATCCCGGTGTTGAAAACCGATGGGTACAGGATGTGGCTGGATTGCGTCCATCCTGCATGCACGGTACTCCAGCTGTGGGTACCGTTGACATTTGAATTGTACCAGTTGGTTCCGTCGGTTGATCCGATATACCCCAGATTGTTCCATTGGGCTCCCAGATTGGTGGTGTATTGGATAATTCCGTAAGCCTGATCCGTGACCACCGACATCCACTGCCAGAAACTAACCGTAGCGGTGTCAGGAACCGGAGGGATTACAAAGTAGGGAGAATAGAGAATTTCGATAGCATTGGGTTTGTAATTCTGGTTGAGCAGGGTCGCCCAGGCGTTACTGCCACTGTGGGTGGTATTGATGAGTGCTGTTGAAGGTGTACCCAGCTGCCATTGCTGGTAAGTTCCGGTGGGTACCCATTCCTGGCTTCCTTCAAATGAATCGGAGTAAGGAACAGGGAAGGTGTTCAGTCCTCTGATCTCCTTTGAAATGGTATCATTCAGAAGATTTCCGTCGCCGGGCAGGGTAGTGTACACCTGAACCGTCTGCATTCCTGGTTGAACAATAAAGGGTACCGTGAAAGTGAGGGTGTCAAAACTATTGGATGGAATGGAAACCTGGAAGGTTTCCAGTACAGGAACAGCGTTGCCGACCCTGTAGAGCAGGGGCAGGCTTGTGATCGTCTGTGTTCCGAAATTACCTGCAACTACCTTCACATACTGCTGGTTGCCAACTTTGCTGTAATTCAGCTCCGGATTGAGAATCTGTTGTACCGAAGCATCATTTTGAACAGGGTTCCAAAGCACGAAGTTATCTACAAAGGCGTTATCGCCAACACCACCGCCTTCGCCATACCGGATCCTGCAAACAGACTCCAGGATGATATTAAAGGGCTGACTAGCATAGGGTTGTAGATCGAAAATGTGGGTTACGAATGGATCACCCGACTGGGTAATGGCCCTGAAAACAGAGTCGCCGTTGGTATTTTTCAGATATTGCGCTCCGGTATTCGCATAAATCATCACCCTGAACCAGGAGGTATTGGGTTGCCCAAGGGACACATAGGTCTGCTTCAGATCAAATTTCATCTTCAATTGGGTGCTGCTGCCCGGGATTACCTGACAGGTGATGGCATCTGCAATATGGCTGGTGTTGCTGAAAGCCTGATCTACATTGGAAGGGGTTGTGCCCCAGTTCACCCATCCACCACCCTGAAACTGGAGGCCATAGGAGCTGTTGTTGGCTGCCAGTCCGGAAACCGAAACGCTCGCATCTGTACCGCTGTTCTCTCCGAAAGTGTGGTCGTAACCGATCTCAAAGTTTTCGCTGTAAGGGAAGGTGGAGATCGTGGGCAGACTTACCACGGTGATTTCCGGACAGCCATTGTTGCCGGGAACGGTATCCTGGGTGGATATTACTGTGGATGAAATGATATAGTGTCCGATGGCACTCAGGTTATACGCTGGATTCACTACAATGGTTTGTGTGTTGCCGGAAAGAAGTGTACCGTTATTGATTACAGTTACCAGGGTATCCGACAGGGCTCCTGAGATGAATACCTTAACCGTGACAGGGCTGCTGACGAAATTCCATGCGTTTTCACCTGCATTACGGATTTTCACGGATACAGTATCAGTAGCCGTAAAACCACAGGAGGATATACTGGGGTTGAGAATCTGCATAACCGACAGATCATAGGGTGCCGGGAAAAATTCATCGGCCCCGATGTCAGGGGTGGTGGCATTCCTTGCCTGGCCGTCAATGTCGGTGGAAATCCCTGCAACAGGCAATGCTTTGGCATTGATGAGGATGTTGTCTGCATGAAGATTGTCCACAGCTTTATATACCGGATCCACATTCACCGAGTGAACATTTTTGGATGGATCGTATGCCTGAAATGCTGCAAAAGTATTGATGGGGCCTCCCCAGTGCACAAAGGTTCCGGAAGTTGGACTTACGTAGTAGTTGTTGTAATCCATCATGGTAATAGTGCCCGGAATGGTAGTGTAGAAAGCATATCCCTGTCCGCCGCACATGAAATTATTGTTCAGGATTTCATTATTGGAACCGGCGCCAACTCCCATGGCTCGCTGAGTAATACCTGTGCCATTCACATATACTGAATTGTATGCAAACCTCACATAGTTGTTGCTTACGGAGTACAATCCGTTGTGCCCCCCGGTACCGGTCAGCAGGCTGATCATGTTGTTGTAAACCAGCCCGTAGTTCGAAGCAGTTCCGTTGGAATAGTTCAGATCCACCCCATATCCGTACGAAGACGGGGAAAGTATCATGGTGTTGCCGTGAATTTTAAAAGTATTTGAGAGATAGTAACTTCTTACTCCATAATAGTATTGATTAACGGTGCCGCTGATGATGGTGTTGTTCCTGATTTCCAGCGAGTCCTGATAGTAAGCATAAACCCCTATCTGGTAGAAACCGGTGATTTGGTTGCCCGCTATCGTCACCTTCTTCTGGTTTCCCACACCGGAGGCACCGGAGAGGTAAATCCCGCTGTAACCGTTGGTGATGACATTCTTTTCGATGGTGATGTTTTGCAGCGTGGTACTCATCGAGTACACTGCGGCAGCATTACCGGATGTGGAGGTAGAGGCCCCATTGAGGGTGCTGTTGGTAATCTGGATGTTACTGCAATTTCCGTCGAATTTCACGGCATATCCGTATGCACTTCCGTTTGCGGTGATCGTCAGGTGTTTAAGATTAACCCATGCAGCATTGGTGAAATTGATAATATACGGATTGCTTTGGGTGGTGAGTTCCTGAATCGTCACATCGGAACTGTCAAGGGTGGAGGAGCGGAAAGTGATTGCAGCACCGGCACCGGCACCGGTGATTGTCGGTATGACTAATCTCTCGGCATAAATGCCCGGATCGATATCGAAATAGGTATGACCGCAAACTCCTGAAGTAGTGAGGGCGTTCACTGCGTCGTTGAGGGTGGTAAAACGTTTCCCCTGTCCGATTGTGTAAATTCCCTGCATGCAAACCGTTAGGGTGGTTTGAGTTGTATCGTTTGTGTGGGTATTGTCACCGCTTTTTGCCACCCACACCTTCAGGGTCTCAATGCCTCCTGCAAAGGTTATGTTTCCGATGTTGACGGTAGCTGTTGCCAGTCGGGCAAGGCTTCCGCTCCAGTTGTACATGGCGGGTGTGCCGTTATTCACCTGATACCAGATGGGTGCTGAAGTAAGGGGGCTGGTTCCGTAGTTTTTCAGTTCAACACTTACCGGAACCGGGGTTCCGCTTACCGATGTACCCAGCGGAGAGAGGATTTGAGATACCGAGGCATCAATGGCGGGTATACCTGAAACATTTACCTGCTGCATAACCCTGCTGCTGGTACACGCTCCGTATGAAATCAGTTTCAGGTAGATGTTCGGGCGCATGGTATAGGTGGCAGCGCTCGTGGTGGTTGAACAGTCAAAGGATGCGGTTCCAACCGCCACCATTGAGGCTGTAAAACCTGCATTGGTATAGTAAACCTGTGATATTGATCCGTTGGATGAATTCTTGAAACAGGTTTCCACCATCAGATTGCTTACCCCGTCCCATTCGAAGGGAACCTGTACCGGATGCGTATTGATACCGTTGGTAACGGTATAGGAGGGACTGGCAAACACAGCGGTAAGGTTGGGTTCAAATTGTCCGATGGTATTCTGGGATGTATGTCCAAGTTTGATGGTGTAGTTCTGCAGTACCGCTGTACCGGGTGCCGCCACATTGAAGCCTACCGATTGGATCATCCCTTTCTGCAGGCCAAGTGCTGTAAGCTCTGAAGCCCTGATAAGGAACTGATGTTTGGCACCATACTGAGTACTGCCATAGGGTGACGGATAGGCGCTGGAGCTGTTGTATGTGGTACCTGTGCCGGTCTGGACAGATAGTAGCGGGGAGGTAAACCTGGATTCGACCCAGTATTGGGCTGTGTCATACAGCAAAGGGGTTGTATAGGGTGACCCGGTAAAGAAAGGTGTACCTGCTGCAGGCTGATGATACCAGTATAGGGTATCGGAAGCGCTGGGGGCAAGAATTGCCTGGGTTCCGTAAGGGATGGTAACCGGATTTGCAACGATGGGTGTCGGGGTGTATACAGAAGTTATGGTATCACTCTTAAGGGTGTCATTCAGCAGGTACATATCTCCGGTCATACTGGCGACGGCGGTAAGCAGATAATTTTG
Organism: Bacteroidota bacterium; assembly: GCA_022709695.1. Taxonomy (GTDB): domain Bacteria; phylum Bacteroidota; class Bacteroidia; order Bacteroidales; family SKPS01; genus SKPS01. The sequence continues at coordinate 98,262 of JAKLII010000004.1, read as the reverse complement.
CTGTACCGGGCCTGAAGGCAGGGATGCCTGAGCGGCAAACGTATGATTGTAGGTGGCATAGGGGAGGATGGTGGTTGAGATGGTTTCCGGAGTGGAATAGGCTCCATTACCAATCTTATATCGCACCTGAATGCCTCCGAAGAGGGTATCATAGCCGTGGTTCATCAATTGTACTGTAACAGGGGTTGTTCCAATACCACAACCTGAAATCGGTTGTACAAAAGCTTTCATCATAATATCACGTTGAAGGGGTGGAACAATCACCTTCAATGGCACCCTCGGACTGCTGCAACCCGCGGTACCTAGGGTTTTAATCCTGATATTGTGCCTTTTAAGCGTGGTAGTGCCTGTTGGGGAAGAAGATGATCCGGCATTAAAAACGGTCATAGGCACCAGAGTGGAATCATAAACCAGAGGAGGGTTGATCAGGGTCATCCCTGAGGGTGCTATGGTCTGTACAATGAGGTTGGATACACCATCCCAGCTATAGGGTGCCGTACAGGTGATATCAAACCATCCGGCCGTTATATCAACGGTGCCGGAAAAAATGATGGTCATCGGAGAGGTAAAAAATGTAGTAGTAGCCTGGGATTGTGTGGTTGTGCCGAGTGAAATCTCCATGCCTGCAATGGTGCCCATAGCGCCATTGGAGAAGAAAGCGACAGAAGAGATGGGACCTGCAGAATACCCCTGTGCAGCCATTTCAGAAGCCAGTATCAAATATTGGGTCTTGTTTCCTCCCATCGCTTTTCCGAACGGGTTCGGAAACTCGTACTGGCCGCTTTCATTCGTTCCCTGTCCGATGTAAAAGGTGCCGGAAGGGATGTTGGTATTGGCCCGCACATAGTAGGTAGTGGTGTCGAAAAGGGGTGGTGTGGTATACTGCGCACCAATGGCAAGTTTGGTACCTGCGATGGGCTGATTGTACCACTCGACAGGGTAGCTGGAGGTGGCAGTAAGGGTTACTGCCTGTCCATAACTGATGGTGGTATCCGATACCTGCGGAACCGGCAGCGGGGCAAGAGCCTGAATAAGAGATGTTAAAGTGTCATTGGCAGAATTTGGATCCTGGTTGTGAGATACCCAGGCTTTGAGTATGAAAACCGAGTCAACGATAGTGGTAAGGTTCACCTGTGTACTGAAGGAAAAAGTGATGGTACCGCTGGCAGCGATGGACTGGGTTACCGGTTCTGTAATCACTGCACTGCTTCCGGTAAGTTGATAGGAAGCGCTGAGTCCGGAGGTAATGCTTAGCTGCCCTTCGTTCTTCAGGGTGATGGTTACGGTTTCAACACCCGGATTGCAGCCACCGGTCGGACTGGTCAGCCCGGTAATCCTGGCATCCACCAGCGGACTGCCATAAAACAGCCCCGAGATTGTGTCGTTGAAGTGCAGGGTATCTCCGGTCAGATCAGTATAAACCGATAGGGTAAAACTCAGAGCAGGAACGGTAAGATTGGGCAGGGTAACCGTATCGGTTGCTCCTGTGGCAAGGTTGCCGGTCCAGGTGGTAACCTGTGGTGTGCTCTGCCCTACGGTATACTTCACCGTACAGGAAGTCAGGGCAGTGGTTCCGTAATTACTGATCAGAGCCTTAACCGGAACAACATCCCCCTGAACAAGGGTGGTACCCGGGGAAGTAATCAGGGAGATACCGGCATCCAGAGGAGTAACGCTGTATTCATCTGCCCCGATATCAGGGGTGGTAAGGCTGCGCGGTTGCCCGTCGTAGTCGGTGGTTACCTCCGGAAAAGGTATACCCGCATTGTTCATCATTGGGCTGAAGGAATGCAGATCGGTTAAACTATAAAAATAGGGGTTTACAATGATGGAATTTGAATCTTTTCCGGTGGCAGCGGTCAACGCTGCAATCCCACCTGTAACAGGAACCAGCACAGAAGAATTCCACTTCACCAGGGTAGATCCGGTGGTGTAAAGGTTGTTGTAATTACTGGCTGCAAGCAACTGGCCTGCGGAGGAGTAATGGTTGATGGCCAGACCTCCGGCCATATTGGCAATTACATTGTTATACATATATACCCCTGATGAGGCCTGTTCGAAATTGATGGTGCCCGCATTGCTGTTTCCCGTGGCAACCATCATGGAATTGTTGTAGATTTTTACATTGCTGCTGTTTTGCAGGTTCAGGGCATGGTTGCCATATACGGTTGATGTTCCGGTTTGGAGTAAAAAGTTGTTGGCGATGATGCTCGCTTCGCTTGCCGAGGCATCAGTGTTGTAAGTATAGTATATCGAATAGGCATATCCCGTTACATGCATGTGAATGCGGTTGCCAAGGATTCTGTTGTGCTGTGATTGGGTCACATAAACACCGTAACGTGAGGAGGAGGGGGCAGAATAACTGCAATATACCCGATTCCCTTCGAACACCAGGCTGTCGTGATACGAGATGTCTGCCCCATACCTCGAACCATCGGTAAGGGTATTGTTCTTTGCGGTTAACCCTACCACACGGCTTCCGGAGGTTCCGGTAGCGCTGATGCTTTTATATCCGTTGGTAATTGAATTTCCGTTGAGTGTGTTGTAGTTGCAACCTCCTGCCAACACGATCCCCATTACACTGGTGTTTTCACCATAAGGCATTTGCAACCTGCAATAAGAGATGGTATTGTACCTTGCATTATTGGTAAATGTGATGCAATTGCCGGCCGTGGTGCTCTCTGTAATAAGGGTTATTTTATCGATGGTGATATATCTGGCACCCTGCAGATTGATGACGTAATTGTTGGTGCTGGAAGCGGCGGGTGGCTTCAGGGTTACAGAGGTCGCATTATTGTTGAAAGAGGTGAAAATGATGGTGTTGGTTGCTGACAGTCCGGGAATTGAATCGGTGATCCGGAGCCTGTCGGTATAGGTACCAGGCATGATTCTGAAAGTACAGGGGCCCGAAATGCCACAATTATAGAGGGCATTAAAGAGATCACCAAGCGTCTGAAAGTCTGAAGATGAGGAACCAACAGTGTAGGTACCATTCAGAATTTGGTTGCAGCCGAAAGCGATAGTCGTCAGAGTGTCATTTCCAGGGAACATGTCCATACTGTCGTTGGGCATCGAACTCCATACCTTGATGGTGTTGGAACCAAGTCCAAACAGATAGCTTCCCAGGTTAAGATTGTGGGCGATCATATCCATCTGCAGATTGCCGGTCCAATAGTAGGGTGTCTGTATATTGCCGTTTACACTCCAGTTGATGGTAGCTTTGGTAAGGGGCAATTGTCCTGAGTTTTTCAGACTTACAATCACCGGCACCGGTAAAGCCGAAATAAAGGTTCCTGAGGGTGTGGTAATGGCCTTGATAGATGCGTCGTGATTGAAGTACACCTGATCGATGACAAACTTCGTGTTGGGCCTTTGCCCTGATCCGGCAACCGTTGAAGGAGCCGGGGTGGATCCGTAAAAAGTAACTGCCTTGCCGGCGTTATTGGTCAGATACCAGTTGATGTAATTGGCAGTGAGCGTCCCGGGCCTGTACCAGTCGACCAGGATCATCAGGTTATCTGTACCATTATAGGTAAAATTTCCTTTGTTGAAAACAAAAGTCTGCCAACCGGCGGAAGCAGGAAGAGTGACCAGGGTATCTTCAAAAACCAGTGTGGATCCCTGAAGCTCAGTGGCATAGGTACCGGAAGTGGTGGACAGCGTGGTTTGGCTGGTGTGTTTCAGATAAATCTTAAGAATGCCATTGCCCAGAGTATAACCTGATGCGTTGGCTTTCTCCCAGATCAGCGACTGGATATTCCCCTTGATTCCGATTTCAGCCGGGGTAAACAATGAAATATGCTGGCTGTATTTATCAGCGCTCGTTGTCAGGCTGTTATACATCGGAGCAGCATAGTTGTTCAGGGCAGCGGTACCTACCTGCACCGTAACCGGCGCCTTGTAATTGGTAAAAGAAATGCAGCTGGCCGCCGGCAATACCGATTTATTCTGATACTGGCTGCTGTCGGTAGCCTCCATTTTGTAACAAACACTGCTTTGGTAAGGCATTGAGGGAATGATTCCGCTGTAGAGGCTGGCGGAAATTTTATTCATCACGATCGTGTCTGTAACCATTCCTGCAGTATAGATCAGACGGGCTGACTGGATTCCGTCTGCATCCAGAATGGTGGCTTCAACCACAAAGGGTCCCGTTCCGGCAACCTGTCCGGCCGGATTTCCAGCGCTTGGGAAAATCTGGGGCGGGACCAGGTTAAAGGATCCTCCGATGATCTGCACCTCATCGATGAACCATCCGTACGCTCCGGATCCCCCATTGGCGTTCATGTCCTTCAGGGTGAAACGGACTTTTACCTGCGAATTTCCGGATGCCAGAGCCGAGAGGTCAAACACCTCCTCCTTCCACCAGCTATTATTGGGTATGGCGCTGTTATTCAGGGGCATCCAGTCCATATAGGATCCATCTTTAAACTGATTATTGAACGAAACAAACTGCCCGGCTCCCTGGTAATGGGATCCATCCAGTCGCGTCCATGTATTTCCGTTGTTGATACTTACTTCAGGATAGGCTGCGTCAAAAAAATCAATCTTGCAGATATGCTTGAATTTTAACACCACCTGTGTCATCCCTGTGGTTGAGAACGCCTGGCTGGTAAGCACAGCCGAATCCCCTGAATTTACAATCCTGGCACTGTCGCTGTAGTTTCCGGCGGTTTTCAGGGTGCTGCTCGCACTCCATGAGGCCGACCCGGAGGCAACAAAGCCATAAGGAAGCGTTTCAAACCCTTCAGAAAATAAAGTGGTCTGGGCCTGGCCCTGAAGACCTGAAAAAAACAAACTGCCTGCAAAGGCAATGACTTTAACAAATCGCATATTTCAAGATTTTTAAGATAGAACAACTCCTAAAGAAAAGGGTTTGCAAAAGTACCTTATAATATAAGAGGAATAATTTAAAGAAGGTAGACAAGCCTACTACATTCCTTCTATAAAGGTACTACAAAAAAAATCTGAATAAAATGTAAAAGATTACAATTCAGTGATATAATGAGTGAGATCTGAAGATGCAGGTAATTGCATCTTCTTTTTTATCCTGTATTTAGCTGTTTGCACCGAGCGGTCGCTGATGTGGATCAACCGGGCAATGTCTTTGGTGGTAAGGTTAATTCTGATGTAGGCACAAAGCCTCAAATCATTCTGGGTTAGGTCGGGATGACGTGACTGAAGCATCTGAAAAAAGTTGGGGTGTACTTCTTCAAAATGGGTTTTCAATACCTGCCAGTCAGTATCAATCTCCTGCATCGACTTTACCTTGTGCCTCAACTCTTCCGCCAGCCCTTTCAAATCCTGATGTTTTGACGAAGAGAGCTTCTGGAGATTGATTTCCAGCTCCTCGAGTAGTTTTTCCTTCTGCGACGATTGCAGCATCATCGACACCAGTTCGCGGTTCTTGTGGCTGATGGTTTCTCCCAGTTCCTGCTTCTCTTTTTTATGCAGTTTTGTTCTCAGCCGCAGGGTGATGGCGAGCAGCACCAGAACTGATACTGCCAGAATCACTGCCAGAATGGTGAACCGGAGCAGCAATGTGCGGTTTTTTGATTTTTGCTCCAGCACAGCAATCTTCTGATCTTTCTCCTGCTGGGCATGCTTGAATTCGATGGCATTGATGGCTTTGCTCTTTTCTTCATTAAAAAGTGAATCACCTGATTCTGTGTACTTCTTATAATATTTTAATGCCTGCTCCAACTCTTGATTCATCTCATAGGCACTTGAGAGAAGCAGATAATTGTCTTTGGTAAATAACCTGAACCCCTGCCGCTCGCTGATCTCAATGCTCCGGTTGATGAAATCTATGGCTTTCGGATAGTCACCCAGTGCGATATATACCTCCCCGATATTCCCTAATGCAGCCGACTGTCCTTGTGCATCCCCTCTGTATTTATTGAGGCCGAGCGACTGGTTTAAAAATTCCAGCGCACGGGGGTAATCTTTCAATTGGTTGTAAGACTGCCCCATATTATTGAGGATGTAAATCATCGAAAGGGTATCACCAGCCGCATCGGAGTAACTGTAGGCTTTTTCAAGCTCTTTTAGCGTCTTATCATATCTTTTCTGATTGGTATAGGTGTTCCCGATCTCGAGATGCATTTTGGCTGCTTCTTTGTTCCAGCCATTCTTTTCGCAGATACTAAGTGACTGATGCAGCACGTCCAGGGCTTTGCTGCTGGCATTCATCATGTTGTATGTTCTCCCCAGACCCAGCAATGCACTCATCTGCCCCTTCAGATCATGCATCCGATTTGCCTTGTGCAGCGACTTCAGGAAATATTGCAGGGAAGCTTCGTAATCATTCCAGTACACATATATGTATCCGAGCAGGTTTAGTGCTTCAATCTCAAGGGAGATGTTCTCCTGCTCAACCGCCAGCTCCAAAGCTTTCATCGTGTACTCCCGACTCAGTGAAACAGAATCCTGAAGATAATATCCGATGGCTTTTTTCATCACAAGGGTGTCTTCTGCGGTGTTCAACTGGCCGGTTGAATCTCCCTTTTCTGTGCGATCATGGCTGCACGACCCGGTTAGTATGATTACAGCACATCCGATAAGAAATACAATAACTTTCTTATTCAGAAGTATTTTGGTGTATTGCTCCGGAATCACTCTGAACTGGTATTGGTCGGGTAAAGATACAACTTTCTTCCCGGTGTCTGAAGGTATCCTGCTTCTGAAAATCGAAGATTCTCTTTAAAAATATGATTTATTGCTACCTTGCACCTCTCTAATTACCCACTCTATGCTTAGACGACCAATCAGGAACTTCCTGGAATTTCTCGCTCTTGTACTGATGATTTCAGCTGCTTTTCCGGGTCTCTCACAGAGCCATGTGCAATTCACCTCAAAGGGGAAAGCTGCTGCCACTATTGTGATTACCCGGGATGAATCCTCCTTTCTGGTGGCAGGGGAGCTGCAAAAGTATGTGGAGAAAATGTCGGGAGTCACTCTCCCGATTTCGCATGTTTCTGCCAATACCACCAAATTTGTGGTGTGGATCGGTAAAACCTGGCTGCCGGCTCAGAAGCGAGAACAACTGGATGCAGATTCCATGGCAGATGCTTTCATTATTTACACCCATGAAAACCATCTGTACCTGGCCGGGAAAAACCCGGCAGGTGACCGCTATGCAGTGTACACCCTGCTGGAGGAGTACCTGGGATGCATGAAGTTTAACGGTGAGGAGGAATTTATCCCAGTGCAGAAAAACATCTCGGTCCCTCCCGTTGATAAATTGTATTCCCCCGCTTTCCCTTTCAGGATACCGGCTTTTGAGGGAAGATGGAACGAATCCTTTGCGCAGTGGCATAAAATCAGCAACTTCAGCGACTGGGGAAGGTGGTGGGTACACTCTTTCAACCGCCTGGTGCCTCCTGAGGAGTATTTTGACGAACATCCCGAATATTTTGCGCTTGTGGATGGCCGCCGCCTCAAAGATGGTCAGCTCTGCCTGGGAAACCCGGCGGTGATAGATCTGCTGAAAGAGAACCTGGCTAAGGAGATCGCCCTGAATCCATCGGCCACCTATTGGTCTGTTTCTCAGAACGATTGCTACAATTACTGCGAATGTGACCTCTGCCAAAAAATGTATGCAGATTACGGAGCCTATTCAGGGGCTTACATCCACATGGCCAACGAACTGGCACGTGCTTTCCCCGACAAGCAGATATCCACCCTGGCCTACCAGTTCACCCGGGAGGCTCCAAAAAACATCAGGCCCCTGCCCAATGTAAACATCATGTTCTGCTCCATCGAGTGCAACCGCAGCATGCCCCTGGCCGAAGATCCCCGCAGTGCCGGATTTGTGAAGGATATGAAGGACTGGGCAGCCCTCAGCGACAATCTGTTCATTTGGGATTATGTGGTACAGTTCAGCAACTTTCTTACCCCATTCCCCAATTTTGAGGTACTGCAGCCCAACATTCAGTTCTTCCGTGATCACCATGGTAAGCAGATGTTTCAGCAGGGGAGCGGCCGCAACTGGTCAGATATGTCGGACCTTAAACAATACCTCATTGCCAAACTGTTATGGGATCCTGACATCAATGTGGATTCTGTAATTAACCGGTTCATGACCACCTATTACCTGGATGCAGCTCCCTTCATCCAAACCTGTTTCGATACCGTTCATGCCTGTGTCCAAAGGGATAAGGCCACACAGGGCCTGGATATTTACGGATTTCCGGTGTATTACAAAAACTCATTCCTTGCTCCCCGGCTCCTCCTTTTTTATGAGGGACAGATGGACAAAGCCGAAACGGCTGCCCGCAACTCCGGCAATCCCCAACTGCTTGCAAAGGTACAGCGGGCGCGCCTGCCCTATGATTTTGCCCTGATCGACATCGCCATCAATACACATACGGATCTGCTGCCATGGATCGTGGGCGAAAAGGTCAACCCGGTGATGCTTGACAGGCTCGAAAAGTTTATTGCACGCAGCCGGAATACGGGCACGGAGGTGATCAGTGAGCGGAACCGGAGAACCGATGACTACCGTGAATTTGTACTAAAACGGTTGGAACGGATATCGGCCCCCAACAAACTCGATCAGGCAATAGTCACTATTCAAACCCTGCACAGTCCGAAATACCCGGTAGGAGGGGAGAAGGCGCTGAACGACAGGCTTCTGGGCGGACTCCATTTCCAGTTCAACTGGCTGGGGTTCGAAGGGGAGGATATGGTGGTGATGGTGGACCTCCGGAAGTCCGATACAATGACAAAAGTTTCCATGAATTTCCTGAAAGCGGTGGAATCCTGGGTGTTCCTGCCGGTTGAAATCAGCATTGAGGTTTCAGATGATGGGATCAAATGGAAACAGGTAGCCTCCCAATCCAATATCAGCACCGACCAGAATTACCTGGAAATATCCACACCGTATAATTTCAAATTTGATCCGGTGGTCGCCCGGTTCGTCAGAATTACCGCCCTGAACATGAAAACCTGTCCCGACTGGCACCGTGGCTTCGGCAAACCCTCCTGGATCTTTGTGGATGAAATCATAATAAATTAGAACCCCCACCCCATACCTCCCTCAATGCCCACACTCTTCCTCACGCTGTCATGCACCTCACCCCCCAGCCCCCTCTCCTCAAGGAGAGGGGGAGCAAAAACACCTAACCTCAACAACCTATAATCATATCACCCCTGCGGGGTTTAACCCCAAACCCCAAATTTCTAATTTTTAATTTTTAATTTCACACTCCTAACTCCTAACTCCTAACTCCTAACTCCTAACTCCTAACTCCTAACTCCTAACTCCTAACTCCTAACTCCTAACTCCTAACTCCTAACTCCTAACTCCTAACTCCTAATGTTCTTTTTACTTAAACATAAAACCCTCGTAATCATTGTGTTTGCCCTGATAACAGCAGTGAGTCTGTGGCAGATGACAAAGCTCAGGGTGAACAACGAACTCGATATCTGGATCGGGAGAAACGGGGCGGAATATGATGTGTATCAGGAGTATATAAAGCAATTCGGACTGGATGAGTCGATCATTTTGCTGATACGGTCAGACAGCATTTTTACCACCCGTTTTCTGCAGGGGTTGCGTGGCTTTACCGACTCATTGCAGACGATTCCGGGTGTATCTGAGGTGACAGCCCTTACCACCGTTGCCATTCCGGTCCAATCCCTTGCAGGTGTATATGAAGTGCCGCTTGTACCGGATCCGCCCCTGAACCCGGAGAAGGTTCGTTTGAAAGCGATGAAATACCGGAGCTTGAAGGACCATCTGGTATCTGCCGATGGCAAAACAACAGCTATAGAAATTCAGCTGCATTCCACTCAGCAAATGGATTCGGTACTGAAAGCGGTGGAGACATTGGCGGAACGGAACCGTAAAGGTTTGGGCAGCATCGTGCCATTTGGCATCGTTCCGGTGAAATCGGAGATCAACCGCCTCTCTACCTCCGAAGCAGCGCTGTTCTTCTCCCTGGCCATCCTGATCATGCTGACACTTACATGGCTGTTCTTTCGCCGCTTTCTCCTGGCCCTGATCCCGGTGGCGATAGCCCTGGTAACCATTGTCTGGGTCCTGGGGCTGATGGCTTCCTGCGGTGTAACCCTCAACATCCTGCTGAGCTCTATGCCCCTGATTCTGCTGGTGATCAGCATTGCCTATTCCATCCATTATATATCCGCAGCCTCCGTGCTTCAGAATCAAACCACCGACCGGAGGGAGCTGGCCGTATCGGCATTTTCAGCCATCTTCAGAAATAGCCTGTTCTCGGCCCTGACTACGATGGTGGCCATGCTGGTATTTACCATTACCGCCATCACCCCGCTGCGCCATTTCGGACTGTTTGCCGGTATCGGGGTGGCGCTGGCATTCATCATCACTTTTTCTATCCTGCCAATAGTGTATGCTGTGTGGAAAATGCCTGTCATCCCTGAGAATCACAGCATGGCATGGACCAGGCTTTTCGGTCGTCTCGACAGGTTTACCCGGCAGTACCGGGTGTTTGTGTTTGTTGCCTGTGCCCTGTTGCTGGTGTTTGCCGTGTTTGGCATTTCGAGGCTGGAGGTGAATACCGATCAGAAAACCTACCTGAAACGGAACAACCCGTTGAGGATCCAGACCGAACAGGCAGAGCAATGGATGTCGGGCATTGTTCCGGTGGAGCTGATCATCCACCTCGACGCCGGACTTTTCTCTGATTTTCAGCACTATAATGAAGAATTCAGAAAAATTGAAGAGATCCTGGGCACCAACCCGGACGTGCAATCATGGCAGTCGTACCGCCTGCTTCTGGATGATTTCTTTCCGGAGGAGGGAGCCCTTTTCTCCTCTTTTTCCCTTACTCCAGAAATGGTGCAGGATAACATGGCTTTACAGAGGTTCATCTCCTGTGATGGCAAAACGGTAAGGATTACGGTGAAAACCGGCTGGAAATCGGACAATCAGATCCTGGAATTTGTGAGAAATCTTGAAGAGCAGGTGCATGAGGTGATGGCAACCGATCAGGTATCGGTGCAATGCACCGGAGCCATGCCGGTGTTTGCGATGATGGGGAAACGACTGGTAAGAAGCCAGATCTTAAGTATTTTTGGGGCTTTTGTGTTGATTTTCATCCTTTTTGTATTTATATACAAAAACGCCGGCTGGTCGCTGCTGGCCATGATTCCCAATGTGTTACCGGTTGCCATTACCCTGGGGGTCATGGGCTTTTTGCACATATCGGTCGATGTAGCTACGGTACTCATCACCTCGGTCTCCTTTGGCATTGCGGTAGACGATACCATCCATTTTACCAATACCTTCAGAAATCTGAGAAGGAGTCTGCCTGCTGCGGAAGCGGTAACCCGGTCATTTCATCATATCGGAAGGCCCCTGGTCATTACCTCATTGCTCCTGATGGCCGGTTTTCTGGTGCTTGCCTTCTCCGACTACCGTCCGCTCATCTTCCTCGGGGTCTTTATCTCCCTGAATCTGCTGCTGGCATTGCTGTTTGATCTTATTCTGGTGCCGGTGCTGCTGCATTCCCGCGAAAAGTCCTGAAGCTGTTGTTATATCTTATTGATATCCAGAGTATTTCTACCACAGAGGCACTGAGGTCACGGAGATAGACGCAAATTCTTTGAAACATATAAGACATAGAAGAAAATATAAGATTTCATATAAGGTTCCTGCCTTATTTTTTCCATAGCTTTGATCCATCAATCAAAGCGTAGGACTATGGCACATTTTCTAAACCGATTTACCCTGTGTTTGCTGCTTTTACTGCTGTTTTCCGTCCAGTTCCTGAGCGCCGTTGAGGGAGATACCCTGCGGGTGTTTGCCCATAACCGGGCTGTGGTGGTCACCGACCCCTCCAAAGGGGTGCGCGATCACAGGGCCTGGACGGTGTTCCCCGGCAAAGAGATCCCCGTGCGGAAAATTACCATGCACGTTACCTTCGGATGCCCCGATTCACTCCGCTGCGCCGACTGGGACTACTCCGACCGGATCCAGATCGAGCGGGTGGGAGGGATAAACGGAAAAAGACTCGATTATGAAATCGGCAGGCTGATAACCCCCTACGGCGGATTCTTCGGAAAAACCTGGTCGTTCGACTGGGAAATTGATGTTACAGACTTCAGCCTGCTGCTGCGCGACAGTTTGGAAATCAACTATATACACTCCGGCTATGAGCCTGCCAACGACCGCGGATGGCTTCTTACCATCCGTTTCGACCTGGTTGCCGGAACACCGGCTCTGGAACCCCTTTCCATCACCAAAGTATGGGACGACCATTTTGCCTACGGTGATCCCCAAAAACCGATCGACAGCACGTTGTCCCCTTTTTCGTTTGTGCCTGATGCAGGTGCCAGCCTGGCCCGGCTGCGGGTGATCCAGACCGGACATGGCATGGACCGTCCCGACAACTGCGCTGAATTCTGCAGCCGCTACCGCGAATTCTGGTTCGACGGGAATCTGGTGGAAAGAAAGCAGCTCTGGAAGAAGTGCGGGTGGAATCCTGTGTTTCCGCAGGCAGGCACCTGGATCTTCGACCGGGGCAACTGGTGCCCGGGCGACCTGCTGGATCCCGACGTGTATAACCTGCCCCTGAAACCAGGGAAATCCCATTCCCTGAAATTTGTGATGGAACCCTATACCGCTACCCATCAAAACAATGGAAATCAAGTCATCAGCGCATACCTCATTCAGTACAAAAACCCCAATGCGGTTACCGATGTGGCGGTGGAAGATATCGAGGCACCCTCCGATAAAGATCTCTACCGCAGGATGAACCCGGTTTCGTTCAATCCGGTGGTGAGGGTCAGAAATCTGGGTTCCGATACCTTGAATTCACTGCAGATTTCTTACGGAACGGTTGGGTTTGCAGCCAAAACCCACCAGTGGAAAGGGGCCATTCCGCCCTTACAGCAGGAGCGCATTGTGCTGCCGGGAACCATCGATGGAAAGGGAACCGGAAACCGGTTTTTTGCTAGATTGCAACAGCCTGATGGAAAGCCCGATGCCCGGCCGGCCGACAATTTCCTGGAGATCCCGTTTACCGCAGCTCCGGTGCATGGTAACACCCTTGTATTCCATCTGCTTGCCAACAACCAGCCCGCACAGAACGGATGGCAGTTGCTGGCATCGGACGGAAAGGTGATCAGGGAGCGGAAACCCGGATCCATGAAACCAGCTACGGTGTATTCCGATACCTTGAGATTAGTGCAGGGAGCTTACCAGCTGGTATTTGTTGATACCGCCGGCGATGGACTGGAGTTCTGGTACAACACTGAAGGGGGCAGGGGAGAGGCCCGCCTGCTGGATGGCAACGGCTTCATGATCAAAGCCTTCGAGCCCGATTGTGGCTCGGGATGGATCTACAGCTTTACCGTGGGCAACACCCCCGAATCGGTCGACTCGAATCTGATGGCTGCGAGCCTATACCCCACACGTACATCCACATCCACCACCTTCCGGTACTACGCCAACACCCCCGGAGACGTGAAGCTGCTACTGGTAACCGATCCGGGCGACACGCTGGTGGAGGAGCGGATCGTACCTGCCTTGCGTGAGGGAAAGTTTGACTTTGACCTCACCCGCTTTCCCTACGGACGTTTTTACCTGAAAGTGCTGAAAGACGGGAAAGAGGTGTTTAAACGGAGAATCCGGTATGTAGAACCGCCGCAGGAAGAATTCCCCTACGAATGGCCGGCCGATACGCTGGTGAAGGCAAAACTGCAAACCTGGCAGGACTGGAAATTCGGTGTGATCATCCACTGGGGGCCCTACAGCGAATGGGGTGTGGTGGAGAGCTGGAGCCTCTGCCCCGAGGATGAAGACTGGTGCATCAGGCGCGGGCCGTATGCCGGTGACTACTACAGCTATGTCCATGCGTATGAGAAGATCAGGGAGCAGTTCAATCCCGTTGATTTTCAGCCCGAAAAGTGGGCGAAGGCCTGCAGCAACGCCGGGATGAAGTACGTGGTTTTCACCACCAAACACCACGATGGGTTTGCCATGTTCGATACCCGGCAGTCCGATTACAGGATCACCCACCCCAACAGCCGTTTTTCGTCCAATCCGCGCAGCAACATCGCCGCAGGGGTGTTCGATGCCTTCCGGAAAGAGGGGCTGGCTGCAGGGGTCTATTTCAGCAAACCCGACTGGCACAACGACGATTACTGGTGGCCTTACTTCCCGGTTACCGACCGCAACATCAATTACAATCCAAAGAAATATCCCGAAAGATGGAAACGCTTTCAGGATTTTACCTACAACCAGCTGGAAGAGCTGATGACCGGTTACGGGAAGGTGGATATTCTGTGGCTCGACGGGGGCTGGGTGCGTCCGGAGGGGAGCCTCACCGAGGAGACCAAACCCTGGCTGGGGAAAAACCAGTATGTGCAGGATATCGGCATGGACCGTATAGCCCACATGGCTCGGCAGCACCAGCCCGGACTGCTCATCGTGGACCGCACGGTGCATGGCGAGTATGAAAACTATCGTACCCCTGAGCAACAGATTCCGGTGCAGAAGCCCGATTACCCGTGGGAGAGCTGCATCACCCTGGGCGGCAGCTGGTACCATACCGGTCCGGGCGAGAAATACAAATCGTCGTATTGGGTCGTCCATACCCTGGCAAAAATCGTGGCCAAAGGGGGGAATCTCCTGCTGGGCATCGGTCCCGATAAAACCGGGGCACTGCCCGCCGAGGTGTACAAAGTACTGGAGGAAACCGGTAACTGGATGAAAATCAACGGAGAATCCATTTATCAAACCCGGCCGCTGGCTCCTTACCAGGATGGCAGTTTCTGCTTCACCCAATCCACCGACAGCCTGCAGCAGTATGCCATCTACCTCTGTGCTGAGGGTGAATCCCTTCCGGAAAAACTGGTACTGCCTGAAGGTTTTGCAACAGGGCTAAAAACGATTACGGTGTTGGGTTATCCGGATCCATTGCGGGTCGGTAATTCGAAAAATGCAACAGAAGTGATCCTCCCGAAAGCATTGCTGGCTAAACTTTCAGGCACCCAGGCGTTGGTTTTCAGAAAATAGGTCTCTCCCGGGTTAATTTCCGGATTCGCCCGATAATGTAGGCAAATATTTTTTGTACCATATAAGGCATATAAGAAGATTTAAGATATCATATAAGCTTCTATGCCTTATATGCATACTTAAATGATCTTATATGTTTAAAAATCAGCATATTTGCACATTCTTGAATCATTTTTTGGCCCGCAGATCGCGCTGATGTTCGCAGAACTTTTGTGCTTTTTACATTGGCCTTTAGCCTTTAACCTTTTTCGCGCGGAGTCCGCAGAGGACGCAGGAGATTATACCTCCAACCTCAAGCCTCAAACTCTTCAGTGGTTAATAAATCAGTGAAAATCAGTAGAATCCGCAAAATCAGTGTGCTATTTTTTAACTCCCGCTGATCCCGCGGATTTCCGCTGATTATTAAAACCTCATCTTTTCAGATTTGCAACCCGGCGCTGAAAGCTAAAAAATAGGTTACTCCCTGTCCTCTTCAAAGATAAACAGCTCCTCGATGGCCATCCCGAACACCTTTGCCAGATCGTAGGCCAGCCGCAGAGAAGGATTGTACCTGTTCTGCTCCAGAAAAACGATGGTTTCCCTGCGCACATTCACCTTCCGGGCAAGCTCATCTTGCGTGAGGCGCAGCCTTGCACGATGCTCCCTGATCCGGTTATTCATTTCGGATGCCCCTGATATTCAGAATAATCCAACATACAGCAAACACAACCGCCATCCCCAGAATCCCCATCCCCAGCAGCTCTTCCACATCCAGGCTTACCCGGTCTTTGATGAACAGAATGGCCACCCACAGGTACAGCGAAATGTAGTACGAGAGCGATGAGGTGCGTCGCAGCAGCTGTTTCGACAGCTCATCCTCGGCAGGCTCGCCCCGGCGTGCTCCCTGAAATCTCCTGTAGCCAATGTACACAGCAAACCCCACAAGACAAAGTACAATACCCAGGGTAACTACATCAAAGGAGTTCAGGAAACCAGAACTCATCGAAAGCCATAGCCCTGTGCTCACCAGCACCAGGGTGGCAATAACAAAAACAAGCAATGCTCTTTTCATAACGAATAGGTTAAGTATTTCTAACACAAAGTTAGAAATAAATAACATAATGCAATCTTTTTGTGATTTTTTTTGTTTTCGTGGACTTGTTCCGATATATCAGAATTCCGATGATGTCAGCTTATTTTTTGAAACATATAAGTCATTGAAGATAATATAAGATTTCATATAAGCTTTTATGCCTCATATGACTTCTTAAATGCCCTTATATGTTTAAAATTAAGCACATTTTTCTCCCGAATCGCTTCGCTCCCGGGACTCGCTCCGCTCGGCTTCGCTGCGCCTCCTCAACTTCCTCAACCTTCTTCAACAGGGTTCCACGCCCCCTGGTCATTTTTCACAAAGTAGCTCTTCGATTTATCCGAAGCATCAATCACCTTCATGCCGCACATCGGGGGGGCATAGAAGTGGAGCGAGACAGCATAGGCATCGTGCGGGTTCCGGATCACATGGTAGATCCCTTTGGGTACCTCTGCAATGTTGTGGTTGATGAGCGGGGTGGTGCCGAGTTCCTCCAGCTCACCGCTGTACAATACGTTATCGGCATTTCCCGATATCGAATACACACAGCCGAAGGAGTTGCCGTGGTTGTGGATGTTGCTCTGGTGGCGGGGTTTCCAGTTCATCACAATCACCTCGAAGTTCTCCGACCTGAAGATACATTTGCGGCCATAGGGGAGGTCTTCGGGATACAGAAGGTGCTCCTGCAGCTCATCGGGATCAAACCTGAATTGCTGAAGGATGGCTTTCAGGTCGGCCGGCCCTTTGATGGAGGGTTTGTTGGCAGTAACAAGCTGGTCAATCGACCGGATTTTGGATAAAAGTGACATGATGCCGGATGGTTATGGGTTCCGGCACAAAAGTAATGGAATTACCATTCAGAGCTTGCTCAGAATCGTCACAGATCTCACCCCTTTGTTGGTAATCTGCAGGAAATATAATCCCGCGGGAAGATTTCTGGTGTCAAACCGTTGCGTACCAACTGCCGTTATGGTCGATTCCCATACAATTTTCCCGTCTGGGGAAAGCAGGGTGACCACACAGTCCTCTGCAGCGGTTTCAAGGGTGAGTTGCTCACCAACAGGGTTCGGGTACACCCTTACGTTTGCTTCCGGGTGCAGGTCATCGACCGAGGAGCAATTGATGAAAGTAACCGCAAGGGTATCGCTGGCTTCACAGTCGTTCATGTTCACCGCCATCACTGAAATGCTGGAGGTGCCGGCACCACAGATGGTCGTGTCGAGAGCCACCATCTGGGTGGTTGCCCCGGTCGACCACAGGTAGCTTTTATAGCCGGGGCCGGCATCAAGGATAAGGATATGGTTTTCACACAGCACAGTGTCCTTTCCAAGGTTGATTTCCGGAGGATTTGCCATACAGGGATCGAGGTTACCCAGCAGTGCCACTTCAGCTGCGGTGAGGTAGTTGTTGAAGATGGCCACCGAGCTGATGTGGATGGGTCCATCCTCCTGGTTGTTGTCGGCAAAGAACAGCAGCAACGGGGTCAGGGCGAACCGGCCGTCCAGCACCTGCATATCTCCCTCCAGCCAAAGGTTGCCATCGATGTAATAGCGGTAAAAACTGTCGAGGCATACCGAAATGACCATCCGGTACCAAACCCCGGGGCTTATGGAATCGGGGGTATAGCCGGTTGTGGCGGTGCCAATGGTGCTTTTCAGGCCGGCAGTCTGGGGTTTGATGAAGCACTCCCCGTCGTTCATATTGGTGGAGTCGGTCTGATGGAAGGTGTGCCAGACGCTGAAATCGGGTACCATGAAATCAAACATCAGGGCGTAACGGTTCACGGAATCTCCTCCGCCGTTCGGGGCAATCTGGTGGTAACATTTGTAAAAGCTTCCGGTGTCAATCAGAACGGCTGTGTCGCCATAGTATGCCCCCGGTACCCATTGGTGCGTCCCGTTCAAAACCAGTGGGTTGCCAACCGTTGCCTGGGTGAGGTTTGCGGCATTCTGGAACTTCCAGTACCCCGATAAAGTAGGCCATTGCGCAGGATTTAGGTCCTGAGAAAACGCGTAAGTTGCAGATAAACAAATTGCAACAACGGCAGGGATTAAAAGCCGGCTGCCCGGAGAATGAATATTTGTCATCGGTTATGTAAATTTAAGGATGAGAATATACCGCATAAAATTAGGTATGTTTTATTTAATATTTTCAGATATTTACCTGATTATTTATATCCACCCGCCAACAAACCCTCCCATCCATTGTTATATCAACGACTAAACAACCAAACAACTAAAAATAACACACAATGGCCACCATCCATCTTAATGGAAACCCGATCCATACCCTGGGTCAGCTTCCTGCAGCCGGTACCAAAGCTCCGGCATTTCAGCTTATTAAGTCAGACCTCAGCCCCATCTCCCTGGACGAACTTCAAGGGAAAAGGGTAGTTCTCAACATCTTTCCGAGCCTCGACACCGGCGTGTGTGCAGCTTCGGTAAGGCAGTTCAATAAACTGGCCGGCGAAGTGGGAAACACCGCTGTGGTATGTGTCTCCAAAGACCTGCCCTTCGCGCATGGGCGGTTCTGCAGCACCGAGGGGCTCAACAACGTAATCACCGCTTCCGACTTCCGTGATGGCAGCTTCGGCAGGGATTACGGTCTCACCATCGAAGATGGCCCTCTGGCCGGCCTGCACAGCCGTGCGGTGGTGGTGCTGAACGAAGCCGGTGAGGTTGTGTATACCGAACAGGTGCCTGATATCGTGCAGGAACCCGATTACGAGGCAGCGCTCAGGGCACTGTAATAGTGTTTCTAGCAGATAGCGCAGAAGTTCTCGCTGAAATTCGGAGATGCTTTCACCGAGGCTCATTTTTCGTTCATTAACACACAATCTTTTTTTAACCTGCGTTAATCACAAAATTTGGTCATTGTATGTTTAGGCATACAACTGGTATGAGGGAAGATCAACCTTTAAACATAGGAACAGTTATATAGAACACTGAGGTTACAGATGCTACTGATTAACACAGATATTTATGGAATGAATTCATAATTTTGTTTTTTAAATCAGCGATCATCCGTAGCATCAGTGTTAACCGTGTTCAATCCCTTATGAATTTCAAATGGTTGATGATGGCAACAGAAATCGCTTCAGATGATTTGATGAATAATGCATGCTGAATCAATATGATGAAAAGAGCAGCCTTTCTGGTCTTATGGATCGTAATCCGGTTTGCCACCCCGGCAGTGGCCCAGACCGACTCCCTGGCAAAACTCGACTGGTTTTCCAATGCCCGCCTGGGGATTTTTATCCACTGGGGCATTTATGCCGTGGATGGTGTTGGGGAATCGTGGTCGTTCCACAACAAGCACATCCCCCACGATGTGTATATGCAGCAGATCGAACGCTTCAACGCAGAAAACTATAAACCGGAGGAGTGGGTGAGGGTGATCAAATCCAGCGGTGCCAGGTATGCCGTGATCACCTCCAAGCACCACGACGGGGTGGCCTTGTGGAATACTAAAGCCAACGCCCTCAGTATCCCTGCTGCCTCCCCCGCCAAACGTGATGTGCTCACCCCGTTTGTCACCGAACTCCGGAAAGCAGGCCTGAAAACCGGACTCTATTTCTCGCTCATCGACTGGACCCATCCCGATTATCCGGGGTTTCTGCGTGACTCATCCCGCTATAAGGTAGCCGATGATACCCTCAGATGGAACCGTTACATGCAGTTCTGCAACCG
This sequence comes from Bacteroidota bacterium, assembly GCA_022709695.1. Classification (GTDB taxonomy): domain Bacteria; phylum Bacteroidota; class Bacteroidia; order Bacteroidales; family SKPS01; genus SKPS01. The sequence continues at coordinate 78,500 of JAKLII010000004.1, read as the reverse complement.
GCAGATCGATGAACTTCTGGTGCAGTACAACCCCGACCTATGGTGGTTCGACGGCGACTGGGAGCATTCGGCGGAAGAGTGGAATGCACCCGGGATACGTCACAGAATCCTTGCGCGCAACCCTTCGGCTATCATCAACGCCCGTTTGCAGGGCTATGGCGACTATGCCACTCCCGAGCAGCATACCCCAATCATCCCCCCGGAATCCCGTGCCTGGGAGCTCTGCATGACCATGAACGACTCATGGGGATACCAGGGCTCCGATACCAATTACAAAACCCCTTTCGAAATCATCTCCATATTTGCCGATGTGATCAGCGCCGGCGGAAACCTCCTGCTCGATATCGGCCCCAAAGCCGATGGTACCATACCAGAAGAACAGGTGCACATCCTGAAAGAACTGGGCAGGTGGACCTCGAAACACAGTGAGGCAATCTTCGATACCCGAAGAGGCCTCCCGTATGGCCATTTTTACGGCCCAACAACCCTCTCGGCAGATTCAACCGTACTATACCTGTTTCTTTCACAGGGTGCCAGTGATAAGCTGGTGATCAAGGGGCTGAGAAATAAGATCAGAAAGATATCAGTACTCGGAACGCCTCAAACCCTCGGTCATAAAATTGTGGGAAAGATCTCCTGGAGCTCAGTCCCCGGACTGGTATACATCGATGTACCCGAAAATGTACACGACAGCTATATCACCGTCATCAGGGTTGAGCTCGATGGGCCGGTTTCCCTTTACCGGGGCAAAGGGGGATTTCACTAACAGATAGTAAAACCTGCCTGTTTATAGTTTGATAATCAGGGTTTTAACTCTATTTGCAACCAATTTTTCCATTATTGCTTCCTGCTCTGACGTGGTACCGGAAACTTTCATTCTGACTTTATACAACTCCTTCTCCAGAACCAGGTAGGGCTCTAATCCTGTAATTTCCTGTATCCTCTTTGCCAGGGTCTCTGCATTGGCCTTCTGTTTAAAGGCGCCCGCTTGGAGGATTATCGGGGATTGAGAGCTGGCTGAATCAGATAAACCGGCAGATGCCTCTATACCCCTGTCATCACTCCCCTCAGGCATTTCATCAGTCTTTTCCTGCACATCTATAATTTCGGCTTCCCGTGCTTCCTGCTCCCTGATTTCTTCCAGTTCCCGCTGTACCTGAAACTCTATAAGTTTAACGATAATCCCTTCAATAAAATCGCCGTTCGCAGTGGCTTTTACTTCAAAATAGACCGAGTCATTCTGTTCCGCGTTCAGAAATCCAAGCTGTGCACGATCCACCTCCAGCCAATATCTTCCGGGGGGGATATCCATAGCATAGAACGAACCATCAACGAAGGTACGCAGTGTTTGCTGATATTCTGTATCTATGCCACGTATCGAGATTCTAAGCCCACCCTGACCTGAGATTTGGCCCTTCCGTTCAATTTGTACCTGTCCGTCAAGAATGCCTCCGCGGTAAAAGGGGATTTCGATCACTTTATATTGATTGGGATCTGCTACAAACGAAAACTCATCCTTCAGGGGCACCAGCGTGGGGTCATTGATGGCACTGCGGTTCACGCGGATATTGTATCTGTAGTAGGATTGAATCTGGGTGATTCTCAGGATACTGTCGGTTCCGAGGGATAACTTTGAGGTCTGATCCAGTTTAACACCCTTGTAGGGCAACAGTTCATCCCCATCGTCGTATTTTGCGTTGCTGTTGCGATCGGTGAATAATCTGACCGAGGCTGCGCTTTGCCCTACCTGCTGCCGGTTCGAAAGGTTGAACCTGCGGTTTGGCATATCCCAGCCCAGGCTGCCGGTGATATTCTGCTGGCTGTATGCCATCCCGTTGGTGTACCCCACCTGGGTAGCACTCCGGAAGGTATTCAGGTCAATGGTCAAACCGGCCTGTCCGAAAACCTGGTCGGTGAGGTAGTTGTATCCGGTAGTGAAATTGATCCGTCCATTCTTCAGGATGGTCTTCGAAAACTGTATCTCCGTTGTTGCCAGTTGGTTGCGTCTGGCATTATACTCAATCTGACCCCTGATGAACATCCCCCGGATAAACACCGGTACCCCTGGCGACCTGCTGAGATTGTAAATCACAGAGGTCTGTATCATCCCTTCTCCAAACAGTACATCTTCTTCTGTCATCAGCAGGTTATCACGATAGTTGATGCGCAGGTTCAGCTTGCTGATTCTGATATTGAGCTCCGCAAGGTAGCGGGTTAAAGAGTTACCGGGAAGCCTGATGTAGTCACCGCCAACCCTGAAACCGGTCTGGAGCCCGAAAAGCCGGAAAGGTATATACACATTTGTGGAAATCTCTTCATTAGCCCCTCTGCTGTTGTAAAGATTATTGCTGCCGAAACGGATGTAGCTGGCATTCACCGACAGGTTATTGGCATACAGCACGTTGCCGGTGATTCTGTTGAAAAATCCCGGGGCTATATCAATGCTTGCAAGATATTGTCTGGCAATTCTGGCTGACAAATTCGTGTACCAGAAGAGATGGTCCGTTTCAAATGTATTACCCAGGTGCTGTGCACCTGCAGAGGCACTCAGCCAGGGGGTGATCCCTGCTGCCAGATTACCCTGCCCGATCCACTGCGAGCCCACCGAATCGGAATATCCCAAATCGCTTTTTCCAGCCTGCACGTTATAGGTTACTGTACCCGGAGGCAAAAAGTTAAAGGGCACCTGCATCTGCCTTTCATTGGTAATGATCTTTCCGGAAGGAGTATAGATGCGGGTACTGATGCGCGTTGCACCATACTGCAATGGGATACTAAACCGGTAGTACCCCAGCTCATTGGCGTGCTGGAAATCGGTAATACGTTCATTAACATACAGTTCAACTTCTGACTGAGGCTCCGTGTACCCGTCGATGATATGGGTGTCGAACAGGCGCCGGGGCTCAATGGGATCGTTGGTGAGCGCAATGCCCTTGTATGATACCGGTTGTAACCCGCTGGTAACCATGCTGCCAAGGGTAGCACCGGTAAACCAGGGGGTATTGAGAACGGCATAGCGCCACCGAAGTCCGCTGAAAGCCACCTGTGCCGGGGCTTCGGAAGAGTGTAATCCCACAACCGTCCCCATCAGGTCTCCCCCCAGCAGTTCTGCCCCTCCTGTCAGGGTATACCCTATGGCCAGCGGCTGACCCGGACTGTAATACCCGTTTAGGGAATAATCAACCATCAGACCACTGAAAAACGATCGTTTTCTGCCGTAGAGCAGGGGAAAATGAACCTGTGCTTCCCCTGACGGCCCCATCTTTTTTCTGGCTTTTTCCCTTGCCTTGCGCTCCTGAACGGGCAGTGTGTGCGGCGTTTCAAGGGTTAAGGTGAGGTGCATGATGTTCACGGTGAACTGCAGCCCGAACACCTCCTCGAAAATCGCGGGAGACAGGTAGTAATCAGTTTCCCCGATTCTGAAATCATCCGGTGTGATCAATCGTTTGGTTTTACCCAAAGCAACGGTACGTGAGGCCAGATTAATGACATACGGTTGCCCGTTGGTCTGAAAGGTACCGCTTACCGTAAATCCAGAGGGATTGGCGTTCTGGTTGATTTCCATCAGGCTGAATAACTCCGTCACCGGGAGCCAGGATTGGCCGGTTTTTCCGTTGTAAATTGAATTTGCATACACATAGCCCACCCCACTGTGTTTGAAAGAGAGCAGAACTTCCTCCTCCTGCCCTGAGAGTTTGCCGGGGGTGAATAAAAAAAAGAGCATAGCAAGTGTTGATACTGTTATGCCCGAAAATTTCTGTAATCGTGTGAAACCGGGAATCATCTGTCTCCTAACGAATCATCACCTGGGTTTCATGAACGATGCGGGGCGCCTGAACCAGATCGGTGGCCGCCATGTCGTTTCTGCGGGTTTCAAAACAAAGTTCCAGGGTGTAAGTGCCCGGTGCAATGCCTTCGGTATTGAGGGAGATATTGCGGATTACCGGGAAATAGGCCGTTGTGGTGGCTTCCGATTCAGCAAGCACTTTGCCCTGGTTATCTTTGATTTTGGCAAACATACTCCCGATATAGGGAGCATTTCCCTGAGGTACCAGATGGGCACGTACTTCAAGTTGTTTCTCTTTCTGAAAAGTTTCAGTTTTCTCCACTTTCAAACCGGTGCGTACCTTCCCTTTATGATAAAACACAGCTGTAATCTGCTCAAAATTAAAACTGATACGGGTGGAAATTCCTTCAGTAGTTTGTTGTGAAACTTCGGCCGACAGAGGTTTGGCAAGTACTTTTAAACGGGTGAAGAAAAAGCCATCCTTTTGCTGGGCAGCCGGTATCACCTGGATTCGTACGGTCCGTTGCTCTCCGCCATTCAGTGTGAATGAACGGGGAAAAGCTCTGATCATCGAATCAAGACCATATTGCTTAAAAGCTGCACTGTCGTCGTATCGCATTACCAGATTCCCCTCTGAGTCGCTTCCTGGGTAACCAAATAGGAAACTGATGGTGACTTCTTGTGCCTGTGTGCCGTTGTTGCTGATGTAAAGATTTCCGACTCCGGTGTTGGCGTCCAAAAATACAAAGGAAGGTGCCAGCGAAATCTGTGCAGTGGCAGTCAACGACATTGTAATCAAAATCAGCGCAACTACAAGGGATTTTTGATCTTTCATCTGAGTAAGTGCTTACGTTTATATAGTAACTGAGATGCAATTATATTTATACGGTGCATCATTACAAAAAGATACATTCAAAGATCTAAAAAATAAAATACCCCGGAGTATCAGACTCCGGGGTATTCATACTGGTATTAATTGTAGGTTGCAGTAAGGGTAATGGTTCCAGTGTAATCACCGGCAACCTGGCTGGCAGCTGGAGCTACCGTTCCCCCAAGGAATACATCAAATGATGTGGCAGTAAAGTAAGCACTATAGGCTCCTGAAGTGAGATTTAAAGGAGTGGCAGATGGTGTAAAAGGTACATCATTTGCGCCTGAGATTTGCAGCAAACCGAGTTGTGTACTCGAAACATCAGCAAAGTTTATGGGAAGGTTGTTGGTTAAATAGGTCAGATTAGCAGGAAGGGTAAGTGCCAGGGTAAGATAGGTGTTGGCACCTTTAGTCACCGTAAAATGTCCTTTTTGTTCTGTTCCAGCATAGGTACTGGTACCTGCTGTTCCTGCCAGAACACTACCTGTTGTGCTGATCGATTTGTTTACACCAGGAGTGACGATACCGAATTGAAGATCCAGTACTTTTGTAACATTTACCTGGGCAACAACCTCTGCCTTAGCAGCGATATTGTCGTTGTCTGACTGTGCTTGCGCCATTGCGCTGAATCCGAAGCCCATCATAATAGCAAGGGCGGCCAAAAATTTCATCGATTTCATAATTGTTTTGTTAAAAAGGTTTGTTTGGTGTTTGTTGTTTATTGTTTGTTGTTTGTTGTTTGTTGTTTTGTTGTTCGTTGTTTTTTGGGATTGGCTCACTACTAAAACCTTAGCAGAGGGGGCACTTTCTGTGGTGGGGGTGTTAGTTAAACTCTGATTATTTTGGTTAGTTATATTCTATCTGGATTTGAAAATTAGTACAATATTCTTCCGACTTATTGCCTGGCAAAGGGGTTTTAAGGGTAAAGCTCAGCCAGGTAAACAACATCGAAGGGTTACCGGGGAGTCGTTCGATCAGCAACGGGATATGGTGCATGGAAAAATTCTCTACTGGTTTCTGAGTTTCGGCTGTACAGGGTATCTGTGAAAAACTATCCGTTTCAGTTCTTTGTGTTTGCTGGTTATTGTAACAAAAGGTGGCATCAAGTGGTTGTATCGCACCGGTTCGGCTCACCAGCTCCAGTGTCTGAGGGTACCTTACCTGTATCTGCTGGTTCTCCGTAGCCGAAATCATCATGGTTAGGGTTCCTTCCAGATGGGGGCCTGGGAATTGAGATCCTTTCTGGATACTGAACGAGAAAAGATCGGGCCGGGAATACAGTTCAGTTTCAGGATTAACCTTTATGCTGATATTCACAAACTGGGCATTCAGATCCGTGGAAACCATACAACCGGCTGCTGTCATGGCCACGACCAAATATCTGCTAAAAGTAGCAGTGAAACCTCCGTCGTTTTTGCGGGTGATATGGAACTGGAGCCTTTTCACTGAATATTGGTGGTATAGAAAACGTGAATGTTGATGTTGCCGGAATATAATCCTACCGGGGAATTCAGAGGAACAGCAATTGAACCGTAAAGGAACAGATACACGGTGCTTTTGGGAGCCACATATCCGGCATGTACCGGGGTTGGTGGCGGGGTTGGGGCTGCTCCAGTTCTATGAAAAACAGGAATGGTTATACCGGAAAAACCAGATGCAACTGGCACAGCCTGTAGCTTTGCCTGTGCTTCTGTCAGAGATCCGTTATTGGTATACGAGAATCCAGGAGTAAAGGGAATCTTATAGATGCTTTGCCCCACCAGGAGCTCAAGCCAGGGATCTGCTGTGATTTCAATTGTGATGTCAAATTCAGCATTCGCCTCAATGGCAAACACTACGGCTGAAGGATCTGTAAGTAGGATATTCACATTACTGCCACCCAGAATGACTGCTTGTTTTTGATTGAAATCCAGTTCCTGAACAGATCCCTGGGTAATTAGGATATCATCCGATGCAAAGGTGCTGAAGTTGATCCGCTGGGCAACAGCAGGCATCGTAACCAGCATCCCGGCCACAAACCCAAGCATCATATTTCGCACTACATTAATCATCCAAACCTCAATTTCTAACTTCTAACTTCTAACTTCTAACTGTTATTCAACGTATTCAATCTCAATCGTAAACTCCCCGTCATAATGGCCGGGCAATGCCGATGAAATATCGATCCTTCCACCTATCCAGATATAAAATTCCCCTGTCTGGCTCAGGGTTACTTTCTGTTCGCCTGTATTATAGATTTCTGCTGCCCGCTGGTTGTCGGCATTGTATCCGCAGATATTATAGGTAAACAGCAAAGTTCCATTTCCTGTGGTGTTGTACAGGATCAGTTCCTGTTGAAAATTCAACAGCACCTGATCTCCTGATCTCCCTTTAACCAGCATCTTACCTGCATGTGCATCCAGCTTTGAAGAGACGAATATGATTCCGTTATCAGCCATGCTTTCATCGATCTGCAGATCGTTGAGGGTTATTAGTTCAATCTCCTTTTTGTCTATTACCGTTGCTGAGGCTTTTATAGAAATGGAAGTGGTTTGTGCCTGCCCTGCAAAGTAACTGATGAACAGGACCGTAAAAATCCAGAACAGCCTGAGCCACTGCCATTTTTCAACACAGTCAGCAATATCAGGCCTGGTATGGAGAACTGCCGGTTCTTTCATCAGAATTTATTGATTTTCAGGATATGCTGACTTTCAGTTGTTGATAGTTGCAGCAGATAAATACCCGATGGAAGCTCCGATCCGGAAATCTTAATCTCGTGAACTCCAGCCTGATACACCCGTTTTTCAATATCGGCTACTTTTCTGCCTTGTAAATCAAGGATAGAGAGAGCAATCTCATCCTCCCGGGGTACGCTGATTCTCACTGTGGTATGATCTGTAAAAGGGTTCGGATAATTGGGTAATAACTGGGGGTTCAGACTGATATAGTCTACCAGGCGATCGCTTTTGCCCTGATTGATAATGATGCTGAACCCTGGAAGTTCACTGGCAATTTTTGCGTTGCTGGTTTTGGAAATCGGCGTCAGTACCTGGCCTGGCATAATAAATTCATCTCCGGTGTTACCCATTCTGGCATTAGCAGCCGGCAAATAATCAAACAGGTAGCTTCCTCTGTTTACCATGTTCACCGCGGTTTTCAAGGAATGGTCGTGTAAACTGATGTTCCAGTCGGCAGGCCAGCTTGAAGGCACACTCCAGCTTAGGCGGTAGGTTCCCGGAATTGGTTGCCCGTTTTCGAGACTCCCGACATAGAGCGGGATATGAAAGGATGTAGCTCCCAACTCCGGCAGATTGTTGATTACCAAGGGGTAATGGTCTGTGGTTGACCCCAGCGTGAAGAGTTCAAGCCAGGTATCGTTCATTGGTTCCAGTCGGTAGGCATCGTAGGAATCGATTCCTGGGTTACCTGAGGAGTTGAAGCTCAGGAAAGCTGATGCCTTGTATTCCTTCACCGTTAGTACCAGCGGAATATCAACAGTTGGACCCTCTTTGCGAAGAAACACCCCATTGCGTGATTTTGCATCGTTGTTCATGGTTAGCTGGGGAGAGGTATTGTTGGTTCGTACCCAGAATGCCTGGTAGGGGGCAATCTTTCCGTTCGGCAAGGTTCCCAACCCTCCGCTACGGTACTTGTACTCTCCGGCGCCGCTGTTAGCTGCCGGATCCCAGAGGTATATGGCATCATCCATGTTTTGTCTGGTCCAGCCTGTCGCGCTCTCCCAATCGATGGTGGAGGCAGTAGGATTGCCCAGCAGGTTCCATCCCTCTTCTGCACTTTCCACATAAATACCTGAGGATCCGGGTGTGGGCTGGGGAGTGAATGTTACACCATAATTGAACGATGATCCATGAAACAGGGTTTCTGTTCCCCTGGATGTCATGATGATCGGCAGTGCATCCGGATAAGCACCACCACCGGTGATGCCGGCTCCGTTGAACACATACTGGAAATGTCCCAGGCCGGCCTGAACAGTATCCGTTAAGTTGCCGGGCATGCGCCAGCTTTGCAGGTCTGTGCCGGTATCCGTTTCATCATACCACAAGAGGTTGGGCTGCTTGGCCGGGTAGCTGGAGCCTAAAAATCCCTGGGTAACAAATCCTGAAAACATATCAGAATAGGTCGTTTGCACTGGAGCCGCAACCATGCGCCACCCTTCTTGGCCGGTAATGGTGCGCTGTACCTCGAGTTGCGGACTGCTGCTGCTGAAATTGAGGTAATTGGCGTTTTTTTCAAGCACTACACGGGTAAAAGGAGTCGATATTAACGCTGCCCCATCGTTTATTGTCAAATTCCCGTGCTCCTTAACCACCATATGGTGTTCGGTGCTTATATCCCCCTGTTGTAGTATCATTGAGCCAGCAATAACTACCATGCTACCACTATCAGCAAATATCACCTGCCCTGAAACACCAAGTGAGATCAGAGTGTTAAAGATTAAAATCAGATGATACGTTGATGCTTTCATCTTACTGTTGGTTCGGCTTATCTGGTTTCTAACAATATATTCAGGTTCCTTACCTGAACGTTATTGTTGGTTCCAACCTTAATATAGAATTCTAAATAATCATCTTTCTGCAAATCAGGTACAATGCCTGTGGCAGCAAATGGAATATAGTTGTTAAAACGTCTTATTGTAGTCTCACCATATGTTGTTCCAGTTTGCCCATTTTTCACAAAAGCAACATCAATATCTTCATTTTGACCATAAAAAATATCTCCCCTGATCGTAAAGATGCAATCAGACGAATATTCTGGCAGATAAGTAAATTTATTGCCGGCCACTGAAAAGAGTTTTGATGAATATGAGGTAGTTCCTATTCCAAAAACAGCAATACGCCATACATTTGCAAAGCCTGGTGTGTTTGATGTATTCATTGCAACTACGTAGTTAACGTATCCATTCAATTTATTATACCCGGCATTATCCCTAATCTGAAACTTAGCATCCCTGCCATCGGATCGGGTCAGATCGATTCCGCTGCTTAGGAAAGTCCCGGTATTGTTCCAGGTATTTCCGTTGATGAACATATCATCAGGGGTAAGGAAACTGCTGGCGTTTCTTGTAATGGCAGTGTTTCCGGTGCCGGGTAAAAAGTGGTTTCGGGTGATGTAAACCTCGGCTTTGTTGCCGGAATAAAGATTTACTGCATTCAGGTTAGACGAAAAGTTGGTGTTGTTGATTTTTATCCTGGCACCAATTGTTGCTGCTGAACTGTAATCAATATGCACACCTGAACTGGTACAACTGTTGATTTCAGAAGAGGAAAGGGTGAATACCGAATTATCGGTTTGTTGAATTCCAGTGTTGAATCCGGTAATGCTTACATTTTCAATAATGTATTGTACAGAAGAGGAACCTGTCATCCGAATCGCTTCACCTATACCTACATTGTAAGACTGGATCTTCAGATTCCTGATGTGGGTTTGTGTTACTGCCGAAATCAGGGGATTAGAACCCAGAGATGAACCAGCTTTGAGGGTTGTTATCCCTGTCGATGCCCCTTCGATGGTTATAGGTTTTATGTAATTGATGGAAAATGAGGCATCGAAAGTAAACTCCCCGGCACTGAACCTCACCAGGCAAGGGTTACTAATATTGGAATTGTAGTGTGATGAAAGAAATTCTGATATCTCATCCGGGGTCGTCCAGCTCTCTCCTGCACCCACCATCAGCACATTACGCAACTCCGGTTGCACCTGTTGTACCCACCAGGCACCATTATGCGCTACAAAGGTTTTGCTTTGATATCGTGTGAGATGCACATCGCTTTCGTCGATGATCGTTGTGCTTCCGCCATAACCCGTAACTTTTACCAAACCCCTGGCAACTCCTGCATGCTTAATCGTTACGGTAAGACCGTTGTCGGAGGCAGTAACCTGCGGTAAGGCCAGGGTAAGGAGGTACCCGTCACCTGCCTGGGGTTTAGCCAGCACCATTGTTTCATCTCTACCAAGAGTGCCATCCGTGATTTTTTCAACAATGTTTAGGGTTTTGCTGCCTACCATAAGCCACATTCCCTGCCACAGATAGTATCCGGTGGGTAAGCTGCCTGAGGTATTGTACACCAAGGTACCGTATTCTACCGGGGTAGTAAGGGGGGATTCAGATAAGGCCGAGGAGAGAGTAACTCTTGGAGGAATAATTCCTTTGTTGGTACTTTCCAACTCCAGAACGGCATTGGTATTTACTGTCGAGGGTGTAGATGGATTGTCTGAAATTTTAACCTGCGCAAAAGAGCCTGTATGCGTCAGTAGCAGTCCGAGAATTAATATGAAACCAATTCTTCTCCCAGAAAAGTCCATAGCGCCTATAACTGTTAACGTAATATAAATAAATACATATTTTAATGGCGGCGCGAAAGTATAAAATCTTCATTACCCACAAGTAAAATGTGTGTGAATAATCCGGTTTGTAGAGATAGAATATAGATTCAGAAATTTAGATATGTTTTTCTGTGCATAACCAAAAACCCCACGTATGATTTCCGGCAGCGGGCTTTACCGGATTGATTTAAAATAAAACGACCACTAGCAGTGTATTATCTCAGAATCACAAGTTTTTGGATCGTCGTACCCCGGGTATCGGTTACAGTAGCAAAATATAATCCCGGGCCAAAGGCTGAGACCTCAATTCTGCATGGATTTGTACCTGTTGCATGGTACCGGTGGGTGAATACCCTGTCGCCTGTGGCGTTGTATATCTGCAGGGTGAAGTCATCATTGCCTGAATAGTACAGATCTATCCACTCTTTTGCGGGATTGGGCTGCAGGGTGAATGAAGGCCCGGATCCGGGTTCGCCTATCCCGGTACACGGATCTACGACCATTTTCAGGGTATCGGCATTTTCACAACTGAAGCTGTTGGTAACGGTCACGCTGAAATTGAAGGTTCCGGTACCTAAAACGGAGCCGTCGAGTATAATGGTTTGGGTGGTGGCGCCGGTAGACCAGAGGTAGGAAGCAAAGCCTGCTCCTGCATCCAGGGTGACAACATGATTGATACACATGGTGTCGTCAGGACCCAGATTCGGCATTGGCAACGGGTGCATGAATGCCTCCATGGTATCTTTGGCGGTACATCCAAAGCCATCGGTAACAGTAATAATGAACAAGGAATCGGTTTTGGGATACACCGTGGTGTTTTGGGTAGCCGCTCCTGTGCTCCACAGGAAATTCAGGGTTCCGAACCCACCCGTGGGAGTCGCTGCAAGGTTCAGGGCTACCCCCGGGCATTGGGTTACATCAACCCCTGCATCCACAAACAGGAGATCAACCGAATAACATACAGTATCCTTAGAAACACATCCTATTTTATCGGTAACAGTGAGTGATACACAAGTATCATTTATGCCCGGAATGTTGATCTGGGATATGGTTGCGCCGGTAGACCAGTTGTAGCCAAAAGGGGTAAATCCACCGGTGATCTGACCCGACAGTGGCTTAATTTGCCCAAGACAGAGGGTGTCATCATTACCCAGGTTCAACACCGGATTGCTTACCAGTACAGTAATGGTGTCGGTACCTTTGCAATTGTTGATATCAGTAGCCCTGACCCAGAAGGTGGTGTTTGCTGTGATCACGGGGCTGATGCTTTGTGTGGTGGCGCTGGTGCTCCACAAATAGCTGAGGGTTCCGGTTCCTCCGGATGCATTTGCGGTAAGAGGAGCAGCGGTATTGAAGCATGCGGTATCGTCGGGGATGGGGGTGATTACCGGATTGGGCCATGCGGTGAGCAGGGCTGTATCGGTGGCCTGGCAGTTGAATTTATCCACTGCCTTGAAAATCATGTTGGTATTGGCAGCAGTGGTGATCTGATAGCTCTGTCCCGGAATGCTGTTCCAGGTGTAGGTGTAGGGGGGGAATCCAAGGCTGGCAGTTCCGTTGAAAGTAACCGGGGTTCCGATACAGGCTGCCTGGTCTGTTCCCGCATTGGCTGTGATTTTGCTTACCACAGCGCAGTAATTGTCGTTGGCAATACAACCCACCTTGTCTGTGATGGTAACATTCACACAACTGTCGGTGTTCACGGTCACGTTCACTGATGCGGTGGTACCCCCGGTCGACCATGCATACTGGTACGGGGTGAACCCTCCGGTGGGGGCGGCTGTGAGGTTTTTTACCGCACCCTTGCACAAGGTATCGTTGGCGCCCAGATTCACAACTGGATTACTTACCAGCACTGTAACGGTATCAGACCCTTTGCAGCTGTGAATGTCGGTAGCCCTTACCCAGAATGTGGTGTTAGCAGTGATGATGGGACTGATGGTCTGTGTGGTGGCGCTGGTACTCCACAAATAGCTGAGGGTTCCGGTTCCTCCGGATGCATTTGCGGTAAGAGGTGCAGCGGTATTGAAACATGCGGTATCGTCGGGGATGGGGGTAATTACCGGATTGGGCCATGCGGTGAGCAGAGCTGTATCGGTGGCCTGGCAATTAAATTTATCCACTGCCTTGAAAATCATGTTGGTATTGGCAGCAGTGGTGATCTGATAACTCTGCCCGGGATTGTTGTTCCAGGTGTAGGTGTAAGGCTGAAATCCAAGGCTGGCAGTTCCGTTGAAAGTAACTGGTGTTCCGATACAGGCCGCCTGGTCAGATCCGGCATTGGCAACTATTTTACTTACAATCGTACAAACGGTATCCTTCGCAAGGCAACCTACCTTATCAGTCAGATTCAGCATAATGCAGGTGTCCGAATTCACCGTAACGTTGATCGTGGTGGATGATGCCCCGGTTGACCATGCGTAGGAAAACGGACTGAAGCCTCCGGTGATGGATGCAGAAACCGGCTTCACGGCTCCTTTGCAAAGGGTATCGTTGGCCCCGATGTTCACAGAGGGGTTTGACACAAGTACCAGAATGGTATCGGAGGCTTTGCAACTGTGGATGTCGGTAGCCCTTACCCAGAATGTGGTGTTAATAGTGATGATAGGGCTGATACTTTGGGTGGTGGCGCTGGTACTCCACAAATAGCTGAGAGTGCCGGTTCCTCCGGAAGCATTTGCGGTAAGAGGAGCAGCGGTATTGAAACATGCGGTATCGTCGGGGATGGGGGTTATTACCGGATTGGGCCATGCGGTGAGCAGAGCTGTATCGGTGGCCTGGCAATTAAATTTATCCACTGCCTTGAAAATCATGTTGGTATTGGCAGCAGTGGTGATCTGATAGCTCTGTCCAGGAATGCTGTTCCATGTGTACGCGTATGGCGCGAAACCACCCGAAGCGGTTCCGTTGAAAGTGAGCACTGTTCCGATACAGGCGGCCTGATCGGTTCCGGCAGCGGCTACAGGGTTGCTTACGATTACTGCTTTGGAGGCAGTAGCCTGACAATTTTTCGCATCGGTAAGTGTCACCGTGTAGGTGGTGTTTGTGACAGGAGATACCTGTTGCGTAATCTGTGTGGATGCATTGCTCCAGAGATAGGTGAGAGGGATGATACCCCCTGAGGGGACTGCTGTTAGAGTGGCGCTGGCACCTTTACAGATGGTGTCATTGACACCCAGGGCTACAGATGGATTACTTACGGTAATTCTCACTGAATCAACAGATGTGCAGTTTTTTACGTCGGTAAGGGTCACCTTATACCAGGTGTTGATGGTAGGAGAAACTGTAATGGCAGCTGAAGTCCCTCCCTGGCTCCATGAATACAGGAATGGGGAATAACCGCCGGTTTTTGTGGAGGTTATTGTCTTTTGGGTTCCGATGCAAATGGTATCGTTCAACCCGGCATCCACAACCGGATTGCTTACAAACACTGTAGTAGTTGCACTGTCAGGGCAACCCTTTACATCGGTTACCGTTACGGTATAAGCAGTTTGTGCAACAGGGGCAACCACAATGGTGGGAGTCGTTTGTGTGGTACTCCATTGGTACAAATAAGCACCAAATCCTCCTGTGGCACTGGCAGTGAGAGATTTATTCATTCCAAGGCAAATGGTGTCATTCGGATTTACCTGTACCACCGGGTTGCTCACCCTGACAACGATCTGATCAGTGGCAGGGCAGTTGAATTTGTCGGTGATAGTTACTGTATAGGTGGTATGTACAAGGGGTGCAACCACAATAGACGGGGAAGAGGCAGCATTGCTCCAGTTGTACTGAAACGGAGCATACCCACCTGTGATCGAAGCAGTGATGGTTTTCTGGGCAGTAATACACAAAGTGTCATCGTTTCCTGCATTAACGGAAGGTTGACTCACCTGAATAAAAATACTTGCTGAAGAAGGACACCCTGCTAAATCAGTCACATTCACCACATAGGTTTGTCCGGCTGTGGGCGTTACTATGGTTTGGGGCTGGTTTCCCCCATGCTGCCATGTGTAATTGTAGGGTGCAATACCACCGGCGGTCTGGGCAAGAATTGTTTTTGAAGCCCCGATGCAAATGGTATCGTTTGGACCTGCGGTGGTCACAGGATGGCTTACAACCACCTGGACCTGATCCATAGCCATACAACCGATGCTGTCTGTTATCTGGATCTGGTAGAGTTGGGTGGCGCCAGGGTTAACGGTGATGGATGAACCAACACCTCCGGGAGTCCACGTATAGGTATAAGGGGCAAATCCTCCGTTTACGGTTGCAGAGAGAACAGTACTTCCGCCGAAGCAGATCGTGTCGTCTGAACCAGCATCCACCAT
The DNA here is from genome assembly GCA_022709695.1 of Bacteroidota bacterium. Taxonomy (GTDB): domain Bacteria; phylum Bacteroidota; class Bacteroidia; order Bacteroidales; family SKPS01; genus SKPS01. The sequence continues at coordinate 63,205 of JAKLII010000004.1, read as the reverse complement.
CGGATTGCTTACATAGAGGGTCACATTATCTGAATAGAGGTCGCAGAAATTGTCGAGCCTGCAGCGATACTGGTTCAGATGCATCGAAGGGGTTGTGGCGGATATCTGCAGGTTTGGTGTGTTTACACCGCTGTATACCAGATCATTGATCAGAGGAACCCAGGTGCTTCCGGACAGAATTTGCCATTCATACCCCTGGGTATTGGATGACAGCAAGGAGAAACCTGTGGGGACCCCGTTACACACATATACCGACTGGGGTTGCTGACTGATGGCAGGAGTAGATCCGTTCTGCACCCTTCCGGAATTGAAAACTACGGGTAATACATTGAAATTGTTGTCAGCGAGCTCTGAAGAAGGGTCAAACGGAAGATTTACTGCCCCTCCGTGGTACACCATTTTCAGATCGAGCATTTTGGCGGTTCCGATGTTTGCGCCTGATGATCCCATGGTAAACCATCCGAGCCTTATTTGTGGCGAAGGGACTGAGATGACGTTGAACATCATTCCGGAAAGCTGAGGATGCACATTCTCCAGGCCAATCATGGTTAAAACGGATGGATTGTAAACTACTGCCAGCGATACCGCAGCTACATCGTACAGCGCAACAGCATTGATTGGCACCAGAATCGTGTCGCCTGGACAGGCATCCAGGGTATCGATCTTAATCGATTGTGCCCGCAAGAGAAACGCTGAGCTTAGAAAAAAAGCGATGATCATGAATCTTGAAGTTGTCTTCATTGTATGGAAGTTGATTATTTTACAATAATGATATTCTGATCAGTTATAGTCAATCCTGAAAGTCCCTGATATGATGTATGCAGGAGATATAACCCTTCAGGAATGTCAAATAATTCCATCCTGACTATGCCGGGTACTGACACTTTTCCCAAATCCAAAGGCAGGGTTTTTACTACTTTCCCGGTAATATCTGAAAATGTGATTGTCATGGAATATACATCCGTTTTGTAGACAGGGACATTTAACTGGTTCCTGCATGGGTTGGGGTAGGGTTTTCCAACCGGCTCTTCATTCTGAAGCCAGTCAGATGTATCAATGGTATCAACCCAAAGGGTGGCAGATTCAGAAAAACCGGTACATGTACCTTCGGTAAGCCTGCATTTGAATTTCCATCCATGCTGAAGCCAGGTAACAGGGGAAACAGACAGGGAGGAGGCAGAGCTTCCGCTGAAGATTCCGGTATCCGAGATTTCATTCCAAACGGTGTTGTCCGTGCTGAAAAACCATTGCAGGGCAGTTGCCGGCTGGACCGGCACTATTGAAAAGGCAGCACTTTGCCCCGGTTTGGCGGTCACATCAGAGGGTTGGTTGATCAGTCCGGGAATCCGTGGCAGGATGATACCATCCTGATAGGTTACCGGAAGCGGCGTACCTACTGCATTGGCTATCTCGCACTGGGGTGAAAAGTGCAACTGGCTGGAATCAGACCATTTGATGAATTTCATCGTAGCGAGTACTCCTGTCCCTAAATTTACGCCTGACATTGAGGTTGAGAACCATGAAAAACCAATAGCCTGAATACTGCCGGTCATCTCATTCACAAGCATCCCCGGGAATTGAGGATGGAGGGCAAATGTAGTATCATACTGTAATTCAGAAGGGTTATACTGAATCATCAGCGTTATGGCCCCTACATTGTTAAACTGATCTGCCCTTACATCAAACAACAGCGTATCACCTGCACACCCCTTCACCGTGTCGAGAGAAATCACTAATGGCTGCCCTGGTGCGGACCCCCAGGTCAGCATCAGAAGGCTGAAAAACCATTGATATCTTCGGATTGTGAAAGGCATTGACAGGTCTCCCGTGTTATTTTCTGGCTCCGATGATAAACCTTCCGGAGGCATTAAATTCCTTTTCGCTGGTCCTTACAGTAAATGCATACTGATACACACCGGTTGCCAGATCTGCTGTCCCTATTTCAAGCTGGTGTTCTCCCGCTTCCTTTTGTCCGGCTTCCACGGTTTTCACAAGTTCACCCAGTGAATTATAGACCCTTATTTCAATGATACCCTTTGCAGGGACAATGAAATGGAACCGGGTATACTGATCGCAGGGATTGGGATAATTGCCGATAAACACAAAACTTGAGGGATCGGATTTGGTGAGGTGAATTTTTGGCATAATCACCTGGGATCCCCAGAGGATACTGGCATCCGGACCGGCAAGTTCTGAGGGCTCAGTCAGTGTGGGCTGCACAACGGCTCCGGACATAACGCCGTGCGATTGCTTCATTTTAATGCCCAGCATCATCTCTTTCTCAGCAAAGTTTTCCCCCCTGGTATCCTGCCATCCGATCCTCAGGATACCACCAAGGTCGTTGTACAGCATATCCTTTCCCTTGTAAGTGATCCCCGTGATTTCTACCTGGTCGGAAGGATACGCAATGGTAAGGGTAATGGCGCCAAGCATGGCTGGATCCAGGATATATACCGGATAGATAAATTCATTTTCAGATATTTCGGATATTCCTTCATAAACCGGTGTAACACTCCTGAACATCCTCACATTGGCCGGCTGATAGCTCCGGTTGACATCCCCGTAGCATAAGGCAAATACCGGATGGTTCAGCAATGAATCTCCCATCACGAGAACGGTATCCGGGATTCCGTACCAATCTCCCGATGCAAATGCATTATCAAGCCCCAGCGAACGTCTCAGGGCCAGCAAAGCATCCGTGGCAGTAACGGAAGCCGAGGCATTTACATCGGCAACCTTTGATTGGGATGCATCGAGATTCACCATCTGGATGGCACTCCGGTTGATGATCAGTGCATCGGTGGCATTCACACCGCCCCAGGGGAGGGTTATGGCGGAGTTGAGGATATAGGAGCCGGTGCGGATATCACTGAATTGGTAAAAGCCTGAGCTGTCAGTCACCATGGTATCAAGATCAAGGGCGTTCATGTCCTTCAGAAAGACCGTTGAATTCCCTAATGGAGTGGTGTTGAAATTGTTGTAGGAAACTACTCCCTCAATGGAATATCTCAGATTGCTGATGATATTGATGTCGGCATCGGGCGTGGTTTTCATAGGTTCTTCATTACCCACAAAGTCAACGGCAATGCTGAAGAATTTGTAATAACCTGAGGTAGTATTAAATGTGGCTATGGTATCAGCATCATATTCTTCGTGGAAAGTGTAAGGCCCGTTATTTTTTGAGTAATAGAGCCTGTAGCTCTTGATTCCGGTTCCTTTCAGGTCATCACTGCCCTGGAAATTAATGGTAATGGATGTAGTGTCGGAATAGGTTGTGAAGTTGTCAACTACTTTGCTGGTGGGTGGCAGGGCATCGATGGTATTTTTCCATATATTGGTTGCAATGGGCTCGTTTACATCAAAAACGATCACGGCCTCTGCAACCGTAGTATCGCCACTGGTGACGGTAGTTTTCGGAAGGATGGTGTAGCTGACAAAACCTTCTCCACGGCGGAAAATGCTGTCGTTCACAGGCAGAAAACCTACTCTGGCATCAATAGGGGGTTGACCGGTAAGGGGATCGATGGATTCGAAGATCCAGAAAAGCTCCTTATTAATTACGTCGATGCCGGCAAGCACATCCACAAATACACCCAGAGAATCACGAACATCAAGTCTTTGGGAATAAAATGTAGTATTGGAAGGTACCTGGAACACAAAACTGCCAAAACCGAAAGTACCCATCCGGTAACTGAAGATGTTCATATTTGTATCCACTTTTTGGTTTACAGTTACCCTCTGTGCAGGTGCTGTGGCAAATACAGGGTCGTTTTCGAAGCGGATGGTAAAAGGCATCACCTGTTCTTTTGGAATCCAGTGAAGCGTATCGTAACCCTGTGGTCCTGTAATATCGTTGGGGTCCTGTGAGCATTCTACCGGTATGAATGTAGTTGTACCCGAGTTGGTCTTTGAACATCCTTTGCTGTCGGTTGCAGTTACAGGCCAGGTTCCTGAACTGTTCACGGTAATGGAACCACCTGGCCAGCTGTAGGTGTAAGGGGGCTTTCCTCCTGAAGCGCTGGCTGAAAGTGTAACCGAAGGGGGTTTTTGATTGGAACAGTATTCTACCGTAGCACCGCTTCCGGCTATCGAAACACTCATGGGCCCGGGTTCTTCAATGGTTACCGAGGCCTCGGCTTTGCAGTTGTTGGCATCTGTCACTTCAACCGTATAATCACCCCCTGAAAGCCCTGAAGCTGTTGCACTTGTGCCTCCTGAAGGTGTCCATAAATACTTGTAGGGTGGTGTGCCTCCCTGAACTGAGGCTGTGGCCGATCCATCCTTGGCGCCAAAGCAGGTCACATCCTTCTTGTTGGATATCGTAACCTGTGCTGTTGCCTGAACAACCATCCCCAAAAGGATTATGGCTGTGGTCAGGATCATGAGCCCTGAAGTTGTGATGCGATTTTTCATCCGGTTTATCTTTGCTGGTTGATATTAAATTCCTGGTTTTTAAATGGTACCGTTACCGATGTGATATTTCCGGTACGTCCGTTTTTATACACAGCAGCTACACCAATGGTAATTGAGCTTCTGTTTTTAAGTTCGTTGGTGTACACGTAACTTGTTTCATAAATCACGGGAATAGTATTAATCCTGTACAACTTTCCGTTGCCTGCATAATCGCTGAACAGGGCATATCCTGCTATTCCGTCACCTGTATCAACAGGGGGATTCCAGCAAAGCTGGATCATCTCGGGATGTTTCTCCGAAATGGTTTCATAGGTGATACCTTGTGGTGCATCTCCTGAAACCTTATTTCCTTCTTTTATATAAATCGTATGATTGAATCCTGATTCCGATTCGGTCTCTGATCCAACTGCTACCAGCGAAATCCTGAGCTCGCCTTTGTCCGACTCCGGTATGGACGTGATAAGGTAACTTCTCATGTCTGGCAGAAGAGTTTCGGGAGTAGCTTCTGTCTTGCCATTGATCAGCAGTTTGAACCCTTTCAGATCCGGATACGGCTGATACTGCCATCGGATCAGCAGGCTGTTTTCCAGAAGCAGTTCACTGGAGATACGTGTGATCTTTGGCAGGTGCAATGTTCCGGCATCTATGGCGGTTTCTGCCGGTTTGCCGGTTTTTCCCTGTTCTGATATGCCTGCAACCCTGAAGCGGTAGCGTCTTCCTCCCTGGGTGTTAATCGGATAGAGGGACTGGTTTTCTGTAATCAAAGGCAGTGAGGTGATTTGTAAAAAACTGTCGGGAATCAGCTCGTCACTGTATAACACATACCCCCTGGTTACAGTATCTCCTGATTCTTTGGGTGTCCAAACCAGATTCACGTAAAGCTTGCTATCCTTTTTTACCGGCATGGAGCGCAATCCTGTTACATCCGGTGGACTTACCAGCCCCATATAATAGGTTGCTTCAGGACCAGATGTGGTTTCCTGCCCGAATTTCCCCATGGCAGTGATCCGGTAGTAGTATACATCACCATATTTTTTCGGAGTTTGATCGACAAATACCCTTGTAAGTGCATCCAGTGTGTCCGAAACAATCCTGGCATGTTCACCAGACATCTCTTTCGAATACTCAACCCTGAATCCCTGAATGAGATTCTGGTCTTCAGGATTGATTTCCCAACTTACTTTCAGATCGGTTTCATCAACCAGTTCAATCATACTGATAACCGGCATGCTGATCTGTCGGTACCGGTCAGCAAGAAAAGCTGCGGTTACCGGTTTTCCCTCTTGTCCGAATACATTCACGGGAATCAGATAGTACAGATAATCGTTTTCAGGATTGGCAGTTACATCCACCAATCTGAAAATGGTCATGCCTGAATCGGTGCCGGCAGCACCCACAGGTTGGGTAGCAATGGGTATCTTCTCCTGTCCATCAGCACCGGTCCTGTCAGCTTTAAACCCGATATTGGCGTTGGCTTTGACTTCAGATGCCGGTATTTTCCACTCCATAATCACCGATTCCCTGGTGGTTCTGAAACCCACTTCAAATGCAATGGGAGGTAGGTCCCCAAGCCTGAAGGTATCCAATGGGTGGGTGGAGAGGGAGCCATCAAGCCGTACCTCATACAGCGCATAATCATAGGATTGATCAGGTTCAGCAAGAGGATCAATGCATGCAAAACCCATTACCAAAGCCAGGTTAAAGTCATTTTTCATCCTGATACGGTCACCTGCACCCAGTCCGTTGTTTTGCTTCAGCATCAACCTCAGATCTTCGGCGGTCAGTGGAGAAAGCATGCCATTTTTAAGAAATTTCCGGAAAGCGGGAAGGAGTTCATTTGCAACGGTCTCTTCCGACAAGCCCTGCAGAGAGAAGTCTTTTAATGTATCAACCGAGGGGATAATTGGTCCCTGATGCAGGAACTCCCATTGGTTTTTTCCGGCCGGGCTGCGCATGATCCTGTAACCTTTCTGATCAGGGGCCCAGGATCTGCAATCCCAGTATAGCTGAACGGTACTGTTCTGCCGTGCTGCATATAGCTCGTTGGGTTTCTGCCCCTGCAACCTGCCAGGCAGTATCGCCAGCAGGAAGAGGAAGAAAGTGCAAATCCGGAATATGTGCCTGGTTCGGTTCAATGGATGTTTGTTAGATGTTGAAATCTATGTCACCGTATTCCTGCTCATTCTGATAACTGAACTTCACGTTGCCGAAAATTCTGGCTCCGCTGCTGGTTTTCTGAACGGTAAGAGCACCTTCGATTGCGGCATTGTAGGTATCTACACAATTGTAACCGCAAACCAGGCAAGGCCATTTAATGCTGAGTGATGCATTGGCCGAACCCTGAACTCCAATGTTTCCGGTGATGCCGGTTTCATTGATATTTGCATTCAGGGCCCCTGCCAGATTGATCTGCATGGAACCCGTTACGCCAAACCCCAGCCAGTTGTCGGTGGCATCAGCGTTAGCACAGGATGATGGATCGAAACCAGTGGGGTATGCGAAACTCAGGTTGTAATCCCAGTTCATATTTCCGGTCAGGGTTCCGGTGATGGAACCGGGTGAAGCCAGCCATGCCCATGCATTTACAGACGCCGTTACATCAATCTGGGTGAAAATCTTGCCTGCCATGGCCGTTCCCTGACAGGTCCATTTCCCGTTCCCGACTGAAAACACGACATTTCCTGTGTTGAACTTTATTACATCCCCGCTGGCAGCCGGGAAATTTATTTCCGAAGAGATGGCACCATTCACAGATGTGGAACCCAAAGTGTACCAGAGTTCAAGCTGACCATTGAAATAATGCGGCGGATTTGCGGTAATTTTAACATTTCCCCGCAGGTATATCTGGGTAGCAGCACCCAGGGTCAATCGGATATATCCCTCTACCAGCACTACATTGGCCAGATCAGAAATACCGAGCCCAAATCCAATGGTTTTGGTTCCCTGCTCAGGAATCCCGCTTACCCCAATGGTGTCCGGAGCTTTCCAGTTGTAGCCGAATTCACCGGCAAGCGATTTGATCTTCAGACCCGACTGCCCCAGTGGGATGCCCGGTGTGGAAACACCCAGGGAAAAATGACCGTAATTAAAGGTCGCCGTGGCCCCGATGATGATGCTTCCGTTAATGGATACGCCTCCTGTGAAACTGCCGGCAAAGTTGCCCTGAAACTGGTCGGTCGACCAGCCGATGTTGATCTGAAGCGATACGGGTGATTCATTGATGTCGGCACCAATGTTCCCAACCGTTACAAATCCGGTGTTGTTGATTTTGAAATCGGTAACATCCAGCTCTATCCCCGGCAAGGTGACTTTGGCATTAAAAGAGAGTTCACCGCTTGCTTTCTCGTACAAGGCATCTGTCATGCTGAAAGTGATCTTGTTCTTGTATTTCACCTCCAGCTGCCCGATACCAAATTTTTCAAGGGCTCCGTCTTTGATTTCAAACTCAACATTCGTAAACGACTGGTCGAAGTCGTCGTGCTTTGCTGATATATCGCTACCTGCAATGGATTGTAATTCAAACTGGTAATTGAAATCGCACGTCAGGGTGCCACCAACGGTACAACTGAAGGCTTTGGCGTTGGACAGGGTTACCGATGCGGTAACATTGGTGGATGTAAAGACCAGTCCAAGTTCTATGTCACCCTCTACGTTGGTAATGTTCTTTAGGGAAATTTTTCCGGTACCGGCTTTGAAGTCAACCTGGTTGTTGGGAATCGAATAATCAAACTTCAGTGACAGCTCTTCAAGGGTCAGGGTGAAGTTGTGGGTGGTCCATGAGGGTGTCCCTGCTGCTACAAGTTCAGCATCTATGATATTCCCATTGGCATCGAAGGTTCCCACAGTAACGGTGGCAATTACGGTAGTGCCTTTCATGAGATCCACATGAAAACCTTTGATCCCGTTGAAGTTCCAATCTCCCCCAAACCCTGCTCCATTAAGAAGGGAACCTCCTCCACCTCCGGAGGTGTAAGTATAGGTAAAGGTACCGTTGAGTCCGGATCGAAGTACAGCAATCTGCCCAATGGGCTTGTCCTGGTTCATAAATACACCGAATGTGATAGAACCGGTAAGGTCTCCTGAACTGTTAACCCCAAGGCTGACTTCTGTAATGTTGGCATCGATAAGGCCAAATGTGCCGGCTGTGAATGTCCCCTGCCAGGTTAAAGTTACATCCTTGAAATCCGTCGGGTCACCTGGTTTTTCTTTCCAGCTTACGGTAACACCCGGTAGTGAATAATTTTTCTGGAAAACTCCCTCCATCGAAATATTCACCGCTGTGGTACAGGAGTATCGGCAATAACCTCCGTCGAGGGGCATCGTAGGTTCAATTTTACCCGGAATGGTCACGGTGATGGGTCCGAAGGTCTTTGTGAAATTTTCATAGACAGGGCAGCAATCATCCCCTGAGCCGATGCAGAGATCGGCTTCCTGGTAGCAATCGGGATAAGCAGTTGACTTGGCTCTAACCGTGATCTGCCCCGTAGTTATTCCAGCATTGATCAATCCTGTGCTTGAATTAATGGTGCATCCAATGGCATCACCTTCGATGGACCAGATCAGAGGCCCGCCTGCATTGATGGTTGCGGAAGCCTGTGAGGTTTGGGCCATGCTGTTCAGTAAAGGATTGGGATTGAAAGTGATGTCGGAAATGACAATCACAGATACTGTCACCTGGTCGGTGGAGGTAAAGCTGAAATTTTGCCCTGTAACCGTAAGGGTATAGGTAGTGGTGGCTGCAGGGGTCGCCTGCGGATTAGCCACGTAAGGATCACTGAGCCCTTCGTGAGGGGTCCAGTGAAAACACCAGCTCGGATCCATTGCACCGCCCAATGTTACGGGGACGTCTTTGCAAACTGTGGTATCGGGGCCGGCATTGGCTTGCCCCTGACCGGAAACGGTCATTGAGGATAGAGCGAACACCAGCATCATCATGATGATGGTTATGGTTCCGGAGATAACAGGTCGTGTATTCATATTGTATTGTATTTCAGATTTTAAGTTTTTCCGGAATAGAACTACTGTTTGGTGATCAGGAAGCCCAGACCTGCAGTGGATTTTGTATAAATCATGATGCTTCCACTAACTCCGGGCCTGAGAATGTTGGGTGGCTCTCCCGGTAACGAAAGGGGTATCAGCATTACGGTGTTGTTTGCCGCCAATCCGGCCGGATCGTATGCGATAGGGGCTCCGGCCAGGCTTTCGAGCTTGATTACCGGAGCTACAAGGTCAACATTACCTGTGTTGCCAAATTCAATGGTAAAGGCAGAGATACGCCCTGGCCGGCTGTTGGCAGGTGTAAGTACATTGATCCCCAGCATTCCGTCGGCACCCTGTATCACCCTGAAGGCGAGGGGCAGGCGGGCTGTATCACCCTGCTGGTTAACGGCTACCACATCATATTTTCCAAGGGATGCACCGTTCAGATTGAAGGTGGTAAGACATTTCGAAATATCAATTACGCTGGTCTGTATGGCAGGAATCGTAATGCCGAGACTGTCCAGGAATACCACCATACCCGTGTCGAATTTTGATCCGTTGATCAGAATGGTCACTGGTCCTGTATTACCACCCCGGTCATCGTTGATCGACCGGATGTCGAATTCCAGAATCTCCGCTTTGAGCGTAATCTCCTGATAATTAACGGGTATCCCCTGTACCATCCCGTAAGCCAGCATGTAATAACTACCAGAATCCAGTGAAGGAACCAGGATCTCCTGATCAGGCTGGTAGGGTACGGAATGGGAGTAATCATAGGCCAGCCTTGTGCTGATTCTGTTTTTTGACAGGTAAAGCTCATTAACTCCATAGGCACTGTCACCCTCGAGTGTTGCCATCATACTCTCGCCGATCAGGGTGTCTGGTACGGGTATTCTGAAGTGTTTGTCGAGCATGTTATACAATGTATCCTGTTTGGTGGTGCCGATTTCAAGTACGGGCAAATCCACAAAAAGCTTAGAAACCGATTTGTAGGTGTTGTTCAGCTCATTTATCTCGTTGATATTGTTCTGTACATCGGTTCTGATAATTATATGGTAATCTCCCGGTACCATCCCGGGAATGGTAACACTTTTTGATCGTGTAATCTGTCCGAGGGCAGGTATGTGGATGTTCCCGAAAACATAGCCCAATAAAGGATCAGTTACATCAAAAAGGGTATCAGGTGAGATATGGATATTATCCCGCATCACCCCATTTGCATCATTTGTTCCTGCATTGCCCACAACCCAGGACACCGTGATGGTTTCTCCTGCCATTGAGGTATCGGGGAATGATGATGAGACCACTTCCAGCTCACAGGGTGGCATGAGGTTCACAAACATCATGGATGATACAATGTTGTTATGCTCGGCATTGTGCTCATATTCAACGTTATTATTATCGGTACGGATAAGCACGATGTAATTGCCGGCATCAATCATCGGAATAGTAAATGCCTGATTAACCGTATAGGTCTGATTCAAAGCAAGATTACCGGTTCGTGGTACAGATCCCAATATAACATCCTGCGGATCGATTACCTGGTCGGTTGAGAGATAAATAAAATCAGTCCATCCGCCACTCAGCGTAGGTCCGAAACCACTGTTCTTTACTTCCCATTGTACATTTACCGGTTGGCCGGCAATACCGGTAGTGGGTGTGGCAAAACCGGTGATCACAAGATCGGGAGATGGGGTAAGGGTGATGGCAATAGCCTGGGCCGGGCCGGTGTTGTTGGTTCGGTTGATGTCATAATGCACATCCATCCGGTCGGCAACCACCAGCAGGTACCAGTTCCCTGAAAAGCCATTGGGAATGGTTACGGTTGAGGTAGTGCTGTAACTCTGGCCGGTGGACAGAACAGCCGTTCTCTTCTTTTCCCCCAGGTAGGTATCGGTTGCAGGGCTGAATACCTGATCCTGTGAAAGATATAATCCATCAAACCAGAAAGGTGCAAGGGTGGTACCCTGCCCGATATTCTGAACCGACCATCCTACGGTAACGGTTGTACCACTGTTGGCTGCAGCAGGCGCTGAGACGGCATTGGTAACAAGATCAATCGGTGGATAGGGCTTGATGTAAATGGGATAGCTCCTCAGAATGTTATTGCCTTCGTCCGTGTATTCATAGATTTTGTTTTCAAAATCGGTGAATACATAGATATAATAGAACCCTTCTGCAAGCGAAAGGGGAACATTGAAGGAGACCTGAATCTGATAATCCTCATCAGTCAGCAAGGGAAGGGTATAAGCCTGGGTATTGAGTACGGTTAGATTGCTGCTGTTCCATACCGGTGATGAGGAGATATACACTCTGTCTTTCCAGGGAATATTTCCCGTGGTGCATGTTCCGGTGTTTTTAATGGAAAATGTGACAGGTACATTGTCTCCCTGTGTTGCTGTATCCTGAATGCTGATGGTCATCACTTCCAGATCTGCCCACGGGCCCAGGGTAAGGGTGGAGGTTGCAGGAGGAAGGGATACATTGTTCAGTTCGCCTGTTTTTTCATAAATGCTGTCAGTCAAATCTGTAATCACATAAAAATACCAGGATCCGCTGTAGGGGTGGGGTATTAAAAATTTCCTGTTCAGCACCATTGAACTTCCTGATAAGAGAGTGGTCCCGTTCCAAATCACCTCCCCAACGGTAATGGTAGAATCAGGATAATAAACGTTGTATTTGGACATTACGATCCGATCCTTCCAGCCTCTGTGGTTGATATGACCGGTACCGTTGTTTTGCAGGGTATAGGAAATGGTAACACTGTCGCCGGTAACAATAGTCGGGGGGATATTGAGCGCAGAAACCACAAGGTCGGGCCTTACAATCTGCATGGAGGCACTGCTGCGGTTAATATTGTTTGCTACAGTCACTTCCGGCAGTTGGGCATTGGAGTTGATCCACATCCAGACATACAAAGGTCCGGGCATTCCTTTTGGTATCGTAAGGGTGGTATTGTTTGATACAAAAGCACCTGGCAGCAGTGGTGTTGAGGCTGAGAATGACAGATCCTTCGCCAGATAGGAAGAATCGGGTAGCCAGGTAGAGTAGGCTGAAAGGTAAATTTTCACGGAGATGGTTTTACCCGGAATATGTGTGCCATTGCCAATATTGTTTATATTGAAGGCAACAGGAACGTTAAATCCTGAACTGTCGGCCTGGGGAATAATGATGTTCGACACGGTGAAATCAGGCATGGCCACCACGGAGGAGGTGTCTGATCGTTTCAGGTTATTCGATTCCATGGTGTGTTCAAAAACTTTTAATTCCTGATCGGTGAACACATAGAAGTAAGCGGGCAATCCTGCAAAATTTTCAGGAATGGTAACCGTAAGGGAGGTAGTGTAGCTTCCCCCTACAGGAATAGATCCATTGTTCACCTTGGTGCCCAGGTTAACGGCGCTGCCATCGATATTGGACAGGGTCAGGTTGCCATTGGTGCTCAGATACAGCCTGTCACGATGTCCGGATTGACTGGTAGACGCACCACCCTGATTGATTACAGTCCATGTTAGGCTTACCTGTTCCCTCGATGATACGGTATCGGGTACGTTAAAGAACAATACGGTAAGGTCTGCCGGAGGTGTGAGTATCACGTTAATCGGGTTGCTAAGCCTGTGATTGTTGCTTTCTCCGATATTTTCGAAAATCGTATTGGTTACATCATTCTGCACAAAGATGTAATAGGTTCCAAAGATATTATCTGGTATCTTTACCAGAACCGTATCAGTGTATGAACTGTCTTTGGCCAGCTGGATGGTTTTGTTTACAGATGCAAGTTCCACAGCAGTTGCCAGATTAAAAACCGTGTCAGGGGAAAGCCAGATTTTATCCCACCACGGGGTGGATTGTGGTGTGGTATTGGATCCGTTATTAACGGTTGTATAGGAGATCTGCACATTTTGCCCCGAGAAGGCGGCACCAGGAGTAATAATGGATGTCGTATAGAGATCAGCCAGCGGGGGTACAGGAAAATTCAGCTGTACATAGAAAAAGTTGTCATGATTGTTGGTCTCCAGTTTATAATCCCCTCCATGCATCCCGGATGCATTCAAGTAGGGTGGGGGATTGTAGGGGATGGATGGCACAGGGTTGTTGAAGAAATAGGCATCGTCCATATCCGTGAGTACCCAGATGAAATAGGGCCCCATCAGATTCTGAGGAAGCTGCACCGTCTGCGTGTTTACATAGGTAGCTCCGGGAGCCAGGGAGCTCACATTCTGGTATTGCCCCAGTAATATATCATCTTCCGATTCACCTACACGCAGGTCGAAATCAGGGGATATCCAGATCTTGTCAATCCATTGTCCGTTGATGGGACCTTCTCCGTCGTTCTTAACGGTCCAGGTTACTGTAATAGGTTGACCTGAAGCAGGTTGTGAAGTAGTTGCCTGTGTTATGTGCAGATTTGGCAGCGCCCTTAGCCTGAAATTGAGTACCTGGCCCGGTGTATTATAACACTGGTTTTTTGCCACCACCTGCCATTTCAGCCAGGTGCCCGGCTGATGGCTAAAACTCTCGGAAAACTGAATCTGTGTAATGTTGGGCTTGGTTGGGTTGGTAGGTTGCGACTGTCCCGACGGCCAGATATAGAAGTCGTAATGGGTAGCATGCAAACTTGGCGACCATGAGAAAGTACAAGGGTATTCAACGTCGGTGGTGCTGTCCTGGGGGAGCTGGCTGGTGGGAGCTGCCGGTGGAATGTTGGGGAAAGTCTGAACACTGAATGCCAGAGGTACAATATCTACCCCATCGGTTACGGACACATAATAGCTGGTTGTTACCGAAGGGGATACAGTGATGGTAGAAAGGTTGGATGTATAAGAGGTAATGGGTTCCACCCATGAATAGGTAAGCGGTCCAAATCCTCCGCTGGGCTTTGGATTGAGTACCACGTTCCCTCCGATGCACACCCCCGGGTTAAGGCTGTCGGGATTGAGGGTAAGCCCTTCCCACGCAAGTCCGTTAGTAGCACTGTGCTGCAGTATTATTCCATTTGGGTTGGCAAACTCAGAAGCCGTACCCATGGTTAATACTGAATTCAGTTTTTTATGCATGAATTTCAGCTCGAAGAGGGGACCATCCGGAATGGTGATACCTGCCACATCGATCCAGCTGATGCCCACGACTCCGTTTTGATGGTGAACGAGCGGGATATTACCGCCAAATCCCGCATGCCACGAGAGTGCGCGACCCCACGCCAGCCTGGTAGTGTCAAACTGAATGTACATGGTTATAGCTCCGATACCTGAGAAGTTTGTAACTGAAACAGGTACCACTACGCTGTCGTTCCTGTATGCTTTAACAGTATCAATCTTCAGGGTGATCGTTTGTGCAAAGCCTGTGGCTGAACACCATAACACAGCGGCAAGCAGAATTGCTTTTTGCAGAAATCTTACCTTGGAAGTATTCATTGTAGTTGACTTTTTTCTGTTAGCGTTTTGCATATTCAGTTCTTGTTACCGTATGATTATCATGGTGTTCTGAGCCCGGTAACTGCCCGACCGGGTTTCGAGAGTAATCCGGTACTGGTATATTCCGGCAGGCAATCCAATTGCATCTACTTCGAGAGTATGTTCACCTGATTCCTCCGAGATCTCCTTCAATGTACCCAGATTTCTGCCCACAGCATCAAATAACTCAACCTTCACTCTTCCCGATTCAGGCAGGATATATCTGATGATGGTTTTTTCCCTGAACGGGTTAGGCTGGTTCACAGCGGACAAATCCTGAGATGCCGGATTTCCTTCCCGGAGTGCCGGTGCAGTAAGGATCACTGGATCAAGTACATCAGCACGCAGATCAGCAAATTCACTTTCCACTGATGCTTTCAGCAGGAAAGGGGTTAGTGGTACGTTTCCGGGTATCTCAACTACAATGGACAAAAGTTGATCTCCGCTTCTGAGTATATATCCCTTTTCATCACTCCAGCCTATTTTAAGCTGATTACCTGTTTGATGGTACATCAATCCGGGCAGATCTGATGTAACAGCTACCGAAGTTACTCCTTCCGGAAGGTCAGTAAACAGGGTTAAAGCCCCTATCTGAAGGTCAGTGCTAACTCTTACCGGGATTTCAGCCACTCCGTTCCTGAGCGCAGTATAGCCGTCCTGCTTTATCTCAACAACCGGGACCTGGCGCATTGTTGGTGGCACATACGATCCGTTTACGTCACCAACGGCAAGTGCCTGAAGGTTCTTTACAACATTGCCGGAAGTGATGGCAAAGGCAGGTGTCTCAGAAACCCAGTCCCCTTTGGCAAAGGCATTGTCAAGGGCCAGGGTTCTTCGCAGGATCATCAGGGCGTCTGTACTCGAAACGGTTGCAGAATTGTTCACATCAGCTCCCTGAAGCCTCAGGCCGGTGATCGGATTCAGATTGATAACATGTCGCTGTACTACCAGCGCATCGGTTGAATTAACACCACCCCAGGGTTTGGTTGCCGAGGCAGCAAGGCTGTACTGTCCGGGAGGATAAAGATTGAACAGGAATGCCCCTGCATTGTCAGTAACACAGGAATCGAGAACAATTCCGCTCTGGTTTTTCAGATAAACCCATGTATTTCCCAGAGGCGTATAGGCAGCATTGTTGTACGAAAGGGTTCCGAGCACATTATACCGTGGAACTACTGTAACCTTCACAGTATCAAATCCTGTACATCCATTTGCTCCGGTCACATACAGTACGTAAGGGGTGGTTTGTACCGGACTGGCAACAGGATTGAATAAGGTTGGATCAGACAGGCTGTTGCCGGGGATCCACTGGATTGAGTAAGGGGTTGTGCCACCCGTCGCATTACCATTCAGCATGGTCGACAATCCCTCGTAAACAAAAGTATCAGGCCCGGCATTCACCTGTGGCACCGGTGCCAGTGCAAGATTAAAGGCATCAGTTGATACACAGCCGATACCGTTGTCGACGTGCAGCGTATAGAAGCCAGCGCTGGACTGATTCACCTGACTTAAACGCAGCTCGGGTTTTTGTAACAGGAAACTCCCCGGACCTGTCCATTTGTACATCCCCTGATCTATGAGTCCGCCAACTTTGATATTGGGTCGTTGGTAACTGTATGTCGGATTGCTGGTAAGGCTGCAACCGTTCACACCTGCAGCGTAGGTACTGGCCTTGCGGTTTGCCACGAAAGGAATATTGGAATACTGAACGGTATAGTTGTAGTTGTAGGTATAATTGGTGAAGCAGATCTCAACCACAAGGTGATCCATTCCATCGTAAAAGAAGGGTACATCCAGGGTTAAGGTATTCCATCCCATGGTCAGATTCTGAAGAGGTACATGGTAAACCTGGGTAAGGCCTGTCTGGAATCCTTGTCCAAGGGTGGTTGCCAGGGTTGTACCCATCGAGATGGTGAAATCCGTCATGGAAGGATCCCCGAGTGATAAAATATTGAATGACAAGGTCTGGATCAGACCTCTTGGAAATCCTGAACCCTGAAGCTCATAGTTTCTGAACAGCAGCTGGGTTCTGGCTGCCAGATAACCAGTGGCAAAAGGTGTTACCGAGTTGCTTCCCGAGGCTCCGTTATAGGTCCCAATCTGTTTTTCTCCTGCGACCTGTATGGTTCCTGTAGCTGCGGCAGCACGAACAAAGTCAGATCCGGTACACACAGCGGTATCAATACCTGCATCAGCAACAGGTACCGTGTAGAAGTAGATCTGGACGGTATCAGAAGAAGTACAGCTGTTGGCATCAATAACGGTAATGTGATAGGTGCCTGATGCACTCACAGTCCTGACAGAATCTGTTGAATTGTTATCCCAGAGGTATGAGGTGTAAATCCCTCCGGCATGTAAAACAACATTCTGGCCACCACACAATTGCTGGTCGGGTCCAAGATTAACCGGAATGATCAGGTTTGGATTCTGCAGGGTACAGGTGATCTGCAGAGCAGGATTAAGCGGATCATTGCTCTGAATGGTGTAGGTTGTCAGATGGGTGCCAAGCATGATGCCGGTTTTATCGAAATTGAGCTGTACCTGCACCGAATCACCCACCGGTACTGTGCCTGCATTGGGTGTCACCGTAAGCCAGATGGCCGGGTTATAGGTGAAATTGTACACCAGGGGTGCTTGTCCAACATTTTTGATGGTCAGGTTCTTTGTTTCCGTGAGCTCACATGCCAGATTGGAGGTAAAAGAGGTCTGACTGAGCTGGATTGAAGAGGCAGGAAGTGCTGTGGCAATGGTTGATACCGTAGTTGTTCCGATGTTTGAGGTGAGCTGGAGTGTTCCCTGGTAAGTGCCAGCCGATGCAGCATTGAAGGTAACTGCAAGGGTGACAATGCTGTGTGGCATGATGTTGAAACTGGTAAACTGGGGAACAATAAGTGGCTCTGATGATTGTACATTCGTGATTTTCAGTGTGTCACATCCGGTATTCTCGATAATGAGATTTCTCACATTGCTGGTTCCAACCAGAATGCTGTTGAAGTCCAGCGCAGATTGCACCCACCATGCTGCGGTTCCGTTTACCGTTAGGGTACAGGGAACGGCAATATTCGGATTGGTGGGATCATTTGAGCCTACCACCAGATTGTAGGTATGCGTTCCCACAGACATGTGGGTCGAATGGAACATCACATTGATCAGGGTTGAGTCGCCGGAATGAACCGTATCTGTCAGGGACGACAGGTTGATCCAGTGATTGCCGGCAACACGCAGCCTTACATTGTGGTAACTGTTAAGGCCACTCCAATGATCTACGGTGGCGGCATTCTGAATAGTGATACTCAGCATCCCGTCTGCCAGCCAGGTAGCCAGTTGACTCCCGCCAAAACCGATAATATCGGTAAATGGTGTGCCGGACGATACATTCCCATCATCGATCTGACCCATATTCACCCCTTCAACAATCAGTTCTGCATATTCATTCACCATGTCGAAATCACCGCTCAGGGTAATTTCGAGGACCAGTGAATCGATATTGGCAGGAATGCCCGGGAAATTATGAAGTGTGGAAGCACCGTTGCTGTTGAATGGAATATTGCTCATCTGGTCGATGTCGGTACCGAATAAACCGAGCATACGGTAAATGGCATTACCTGAGCCGATGTTTTTGATCTTCAGTTGCTGCACCAGGGTATCTGCACAATTGTTCAGGGTAACATTAAAGGAAGCAGGGGTGACCTGGAGGTACGGCGGATTGATGCTGACACCATTCAGACATATTGAGGTTGTACCCAGTCCTGAAATGATATTCAGAGTGTTGTTGAACTGACCAAGTGTCGTTGGATGGAAAGTAACCGTTACCAGTTGGGAGTCTCCGGCAGCAACCTGGAAAGGACCTGCAGGAGAGGCGGTAAACTGGGCTCCGGGACTTCCGACTGAAGTCACACTAAGATTGGCACAACCGGTATTGTATATCATCAGGCTCTGCTGGTCAGTGCCATTCTGTACCACAGTATCGAAAGTGAGACAGGTAACTGAGGTGGCAATCTGTGCAGGGCCGTTTACCGTTAATGTGCATGGTACCAGCATCTGCGGATTCACCGGGTCGTTGCTGTAGACGATGATGTTCGAATTGTACACACCGTTGGGGATATCAGTGGAATTGAATTTTACAGTCACATTGGTGTTGCTGATCCCGAAAAGGGTATCGGCCACATAGGCAAAACTGAGCCATGAAGGGCTCTTCCCGATGTTCGACAAAGCATAAGCCAATGCATTGTGCATCATGGTGTTTATGTTGAACCCTGTGAGAGTTGAATGGTATTCGTACAACATTCCTGTGGCGATTACCAATCCGCTGCCCATCTCATATTCAGCAGTGGTGGGCAAAGCCGAAATGTTGGTGCAGGTGATCACCTTTGCAGTAGGAGGCAGGTTGGTCAGGTAGCAGCTGTTGGCATTACTTCCGTTCAAAGGATTGGTAAGTCCCTGGACAATAGGATGCCCTGCGTGAACAATCATATTCTGGCTTTCGCTGTTTCCGTATACCATATTTGCATTGCCGGCAAGTGTAATGTTGTTCACCTGGTAATTGGCAAGCATGTACAGCACAATCCCTCCACTGTTGGCAAAGGTGCTGAATTTGGCAGCCTGGGCAGTGAGGGTGTTGTAGTATGACGCCGATTGGTTGCCGACGGTAATCACAAGGTCGTAATCACCGAAATTGGTGGCAGCAATCTGGCTGCTGGTGATCACCTGGGGCGTTACCCCAAAATTGGTGCTGAGGTATTGTCCTACATTCACTCCCCAGGGATCGCTGTCGCGGATCACAAGCACAGTACTGTCACCCGATAATCCACGCCCGCCATACACCTGATACGTCAGGTTCCCTGTTCCGAGATTCTGTACCTGCAGGATGTCAGTAATGGTATCGTTGCAGGCGTTTATGGTTTTGTTGAACTGCGACGGAGAGACCCCAAGGATGGAAGCATCTACACCCTGGCCGGTAAGGCAGACCATCTGGGTGCCCGACCCGGTTACCATGTAGATGTTATCTGTAAGCGATCCAACTGCTGTAGGAGCAAAGGTCACAACAAGGGCAAACTGCTGTCCGGGTTGCAGTGAAGCGTAAGATGCACTCAGGCTGAACTGGGATAATCCGGTATAGATGGAACTGATCACCAGATTGCTGCAGCCGTTGTTCGTTATGTACAGCGTATCTTTTTTGTTTGCATATTGCATCACGGGGCCAAAATAGAGGCAGGGTTCAGAGAGTGCGAAACCAGCCGGTCCATTGATGACCATGGTACATGGAATGGCAATCACCTGATTCGCAGGGTCATTGGATAAGATGTTGATGGTACTTTGATAGGTCCCATTGTTGAGGCCTGCGGTTTTCATGGTCACATATACCACCGATGAGTCACCGGTAACCACGGTGTCAGCAGTTTTATCTACTGTAATCCAGGGAATTCCATTGATGATTACCTGTACCTGATGGAGGCTGACAAGACCCGACCAGTGATCAACATCTCCTGAGTTGATCACAGAAATGGCCAGATTTCCATCACCGATCCATGACAACAACTGAGCTCCGGTGAATGTGTACTGGGCAGTGATATTGGTGCCATTGGAGGGGTTCACATCCGGGATAATACCGATATTGGTTCCTTCGATCATCAGGGAGGCATATTCTGAACCGTAGTCAAAATCACCATTGACCGTAACGATCACTGTCATAGTATCACTCACTACAGGCACATTGCTGAAATTGTGCTGGGTTGTCGCTCCGGATGTGGAGTAATTAGCACTGGAAGTTTGATTGAAGGAGGTTCCGAACAGGTTGGTCATGGAGTATTTCAGGTCTCCGATGCCGGTATTGAATATTTTCAGAGGTAGGATAACCGAATCATTGCAGGTGGTAAAGGTATGGCTGAAGGAGGGTGGACTGATGCTGATCACCGGCGCATCGATGCCAACTCCGGTAACGCAATAGGTATGAATACCTGCATTGGTGGTAAACACCAGGGTGTCGGCAAAAACCTGAGCAGCATTGGGTGCAAAGGTAACGGCAAGCAAGGCTGAATCATAGGGTAGTATCGACATCGAAGATGCAGAAAGGGTGTACACCGAAAGGTTATGAGTGATGGAGGAAATCAAAAGGGTATCGCATCCGGTATTGTAAATCTTCAGGGTATCGTTTGCCGTAAATCCCTGGATAATAGTGTCGAATTCCACGCATCCCTGCTGGGCAAACTGAAGTCCTGCCGACCCGATAACGTTCAGGGTACATACCATACTGTCGGTTGGCGTCACGGGATCGTTAGAAGTGATGAATATTTTTCCGTTATACGTACCGCTGTTCAATCCCAAAGCATTGAATTTCACATTGATGGTATTGGATCCCTGTGGAACAGCAGTTCCGGAGGTGGGGTCTGCCGTCAGCCATTGGGCTTTCATGCCCCCATACCTCACCACCTGGATGATCATATTGGAAACCACACTGTTGTAAGTAGGAGCATCATTGTAATCCCAATTAAAAATGATGATTTTTCCGTTCCCGTACTGCTTCTCAACCAGTGCAGGGTTATTGGGATAGGAGTAGTGGTTTGCTCTTACAATAACCTGGGCCTGGGGATCATTCAAGTTCCTGAGATCGCGCATGTAATCAACAGGGTTGGAACCGTAGGGCATGGCAGCCCAGTTGATATTCTGTGCCAGGTAGTGGTTGGGTATCATTACGGTAGCACCATAGGTACCGCTTGTGCCATTATTTGGGACACTTCCGGAAATGGCACCCCACTGAAACGGATAATAGTTGCTGGACCATTCCCCAATCCAGGTTCCGCCGTTCTGAATATAGGTCAGAACGTCAGCCTGATTGATATTGGATCCCCTGATGTTCATCACCACATCATATTGCGAAATGGTAGCATAATCCATGGTGCCGATATTAAACGCATCGATATCGGTTGTGGTATTCAAGAGATTGGTAATTGAAGAGGAGTTGTAAACACCTACTTTCATTCCGTTCGTACTCCCTATTCCGGCATAGCTTCCTGTAATATAGCCTATGGCCCAGTTGAGGTTTGCCTGCCCCTGGTTCTGGATCTGCACAGGAACGATCACTGAATCATTGCAATTGGTAATATTAACGATTAATGAATTCTGGCTCAATGCAATATCTGGTGCTGGCAACCCTTTGCCTGTGATGCAAAGTCTCCTGATGCCATCGTTACTGGTCATGGTTATGGTGTCTTCGAAAATACCGGTAGCAAGGGGATGGAAATATACAGTAACCGGGGCCGAGGAGAATGGGAACAACTGAAGGGTGGTCTGGGCCACACTGAAATGGGCTGTTCCTGTAACCAATGAGGTGATTTCAAGGGTGTCACATCCGAGGTTATTCACTGTAAACGATTTCGATGATGAGGCTCCAACCATCAGTGAATCCATTGAAAGACAGGTAGCTGTATTTATATCAAAATTGGGTAAACCGATCAGATCCATCCGGTAAGGCATCAGTGGCGTTGGGTTGGTGGGATCATTGGAGGTAAATCCTATCAGATCCATGTAAGTACCTGCTACCAGATTTGATGAAATAAATGATACGGTAATCTGTTGCTGCGATAATGGAGGTATGGTTCCGGTATCGGGTGAAATGAGGATATAATTCTGTGGGGGAAATGCCTGCCAGGTGAGGGGAGCATTCCCCTGATTTAAAATGGTAAGCAGAACAGGTACAGTATCGTTACAGCCCTGTACAACGGCAGAAACGGTATCTGTACCGAATGCAATCAGTGGAGGGCTGATGCTTTGACCCGTAAGACAAACCGTCTGATTGCCGGCATTGGTCACAAACATCAGTGAGTCGTTGTAGGTTTTCAGAAGTTTAGGATTGAATACTACCTGAATATCCAGTGAATCGAAAGGATCGATGGAAGCACTGTTAAGGGAAACCGTAAAGGCGGTATCACTCGGAGTGATGTTGGTAATATTGAGTTCATCGCACCCTGTATTGTAAATCCTGAGGTATTCTGATGTAGTCCCAAACTGGAATACAGGATTGAAGTTTACGCATGCAGCGCTCTGGAACACAGGTTCTCCATCCAGGGTCATCACCACTGGTATCTTCACCCATGGGTATCCCGGATGGTTGAAGGCAAGAGGTATGGATGTATGATAAGTGCCTTCTTTCAATCCTGCACCGGAAAACTGTGCCTGTAGCACCAGTGAGTCACCCACCGGGATCAAACCTGTAATGGTGGGCATGGTAAGCCATGGGGCTGCTTTGGTATATGCCCTGATCCGGTGCATCCGGGTACCGGTCCATGGACTAACGGATGAACTGTTGCCAATCCTGATCTTGAGTTCACCATCATACAACCAGTTTTCGAGCTGGGTGCCCCCAATGGCATAGGTAACCGTAATATCCTGTCCGTTTCCGATGTTCCCGTCAGGAATCACCCCGATGAATGTGCCTTCGATGATCAGGGATGCATAAGCTGCTGATGAACTGTAGGTTCCATTAATGGTTATATCCAGGTACAGTGAATCCACAGAAGAAGGTATGGTGGTAAAGACATGGGTGGTAGTGTCGGGGTAGGTGGAAGAATTGTAGTATTGGGTTGAAGTGGTGTCTTTGATATGCGGCCCTCCGAAGGCAGTGTACTGCAGGGGTGCTGTACCTATATTCTTTATACGAATATTGCGTGAATCGGTACTGTTGCATCCCTGGAGAGAAACCTGCATATCTGTGGGAATTACATTGGGTTTGCCGAGAGGGGGTATATTATTCACATTCACCACCACAGGCACACGGCCGCTTCCGCAACCCAGGGAGAAGGCTGTAAACCTGATGACAGGTCTGATGCTGTATGTATTGCCGCTGGTATAACCACACACTGCTGTGGCATCGGAATGGGTATTGATGGTAGATGTAAAACCGGGCTGGGTCATCGAAATAATCCCATGGCTTGTGTAACTGGAGTTGTTGAAACAAACCTCCACTACCAGGTTACTCGTGCCATCCCAGTTAAAGGGTGTCTGGAAAGTATGGGTATTCCATCCCGCAAGCTGCTGATATGAGGGTGATGTGTACACCTCGGTCAGGCCGGTGAGGAATGGGGACGACATGGAGGTTTGTGTGGTATGGCCCAGTTTCAGGCTGAAATTCTGCAGTAACATGCTTCCGGGAGTGATCACATTGAATGCCAGTGCGGTCATATCACCTGGCATTATACCAGCCGTGGTTAACTCTGAGGCAAGGATCAGATATTGTTCCTTGTTACCCCAGTAATAATGTCCGTAAGGGTTTGGATAGCCTGTACTGCTGTTTTGGGTGGTACCGGTGCCAACCTGGAAATCCTGTGCCGGGTTTCCGAAAAACGTCTGTGCATAATAGGTGGTGGTATCATACAGAACAGGAGTCTGATACACACTACCGGAGGCAACTTTCGGATTTGTGGGATGCTTGTACCACTCGTTGTAGAGCAGGGTATTGGCATCGAGGATCGCACTGTTTCCGTATGATATGGTCACCGGGGAAACGGCAGCAGGAGGTGGAGGTGTCGCCAGCGAAACCACCTGCCGGGTTGCAGTGTCGTTCACGGGCAGGTTGTCATCAAGGGCATCCACCCATGCTGTGATGGTGTAAGTGGTATCTGCAGAGGTGTTCAGATTGAGGAGGGTACTGAAGCTGTATATAATGGTATCTCCAACAGGTATGGCAGTATTGACGGTCTCGGTTACTGCAGGATCTGTGCCTCTGCGGTAAGAAACGGTGTATCCTGCAGGAAGAAGGGCAGTAGCATCGTTGGTGATCTCCACCCTGACCGTATCCAGACCCGGACCACAGCCTTCCTGAAGCGGCAGGATCTGTATCAGATGGGCATCGATATTCGAAAAAGCGTAGTAACCCATGCATGAAGTGTCGTTGAAAAGATTGATATCGCCACCCAGTGTGGTCCATGCACATAGCTGGATATTTCCCGCAGGGGTTGTAAGGTCAGGAAGCTGAAAGGTATCGGTTTGATTGGGAGAGATATATCCTGTATAGGTTGCCTGTACCGGAGTGCCATTATTGGCTCTGTAACTCACCAGTACACTGGTGATGGGATCGAGCCCGAAGTTTTTAATTACCACTTCAACCGGAACAAGATCTCCTTCAGTTACAACTATTTGAGGTGTAGGAGTAATGAACTGTACTACACCGGCGTCATTCGGAATCAGGGGTACTTCATGGGCACCGATGGTTGGGGTGGTCGTTCTCGAATTTCCAAAAATGTCATCAGTTACAGTAGGTTGAGGCCCGCCAAGCCCCGAAAGGATAGTGCTGTTCAGGGCAAGATTTGTGGGTGATGTGAAGGGGGGTAGCAGATTCTGTGAGCCCCCGTCGAAACCCAGATAGGAAACGGCACTCTGGTAGTTGGAAAATGTAGAAAAATCACCGCTCCAGTAATTCAAGGTGCTTCCGGTAGTGTAATAATCATTGTAGTTGCACTGCGAGATGGCATTGGTGCCATAGGCATACATGGCATACCCGCCATTGAAATTTGAAAAGATATTGTTCATTACCCTGATATTGCTTCCGCCATAGTCCTGATAGTAGGCAATACCATCCCAAATGCTGCCTCCACCCATTCTTACGGAGTTATACAAAATGTCAAGGTAGTCATTGTAATAGGAATAAATACCCCAGGCTGTTCCGTTCGGATTGCCCTGATAGGTGATGAAGTTATTGGCTATCAGGAATGGGGACGAGGAGGACGCAATAACGTCATACAAATACAGACCATAGAATGTACCCGAGGATTGGGCGTTGATCCTGTTTTTCTGGATTCTGCCGGTGCCGTAACAGTCGTTGAGGTAAATAACATATAGATTTGATGAAGAGGCCCGGTTGGTCAGATGATTGGATTCAATGAAAACATTGTTTGTATAGTAAATGTAAGCCGCTGATCTGTAGAATTCTGTAAATATATTGTTGCTGATTATGAAGGTGTTGTTTGGTGTCATATAGGGTCCGTACCAGTAGATACTGTAATACCCACCTTCAAGCCTGCTGTTGCTGATATTCACATTATGGGATGTGTAACTGCTTGGTGAATACACACAGGTAAAGTTTGAACTTGTTGATGTGATGCTGGTTTTCAGGGAGCAGTTCAGGATATTGATGTTGGAGGAGTTTCCGTAGAATTCCACCACTCTCCCGTAAGAGGTGCCGTTTGCATTTATCGTGATATGCTGGAAGGTGATCCATGACGTTCCGTTGAAACGAAGGGTGTAGTTTGATCCCGATGAAGTGGCAGTGTATTGCAGGATGACCAGCGAGCTGTCGGGGGTGGTTCCCCTGAAGGTGATGGCTGATCCGGATCCGGCACCCGGGATAGCTGGAATAGCTACCTGTTCGGTATAGGTACCCGGGTAGACATCAAAAATCACAGGCCCGCAAACTCCGGCAGCTGCCAATGCGTTCACTGCAGCATTGAAGTTGTTGAAATGGTAGGTACCTGTTGCGGCTGGGCCGATGGTATAGGTGCCTGACATACACGCAGTGAAACAGGAAGTGAAGGTATCGTTACTGTTAAAATTGTCTGGCACACCATTGGGCAGACTAGTATAGGCAGTGATACAATTCAGTCCCGGTGCGAACTGGAAGGTATCAATGGTCACAACAGTCTGATTTCCGTGTGGCAGATTACCGGTCCAGGCATACGAGCCCTGCACGGTGTTGCTGAGTTTCCAGTAAATGGTGGTGTTAAGCAGGTTACTGGTTCCGTAATTTTTCAGAACCACTTTGACCTCAGTGGATTGTCCTGCAGGTACTTGTCCTGCCGGCTGGTCAATGGCGACAATACCGGCATCGATAGCCGGGAATGCGGTTACATTGGCAGTTACAGGAATTCTGATACTTGGACAACCTGATACTTCGGGCACAAACACTTTGATCTCTCTGTGGTTTGGATTATTGCTTCCTGCAATATTGTAAAACCTGAGTTTGCTGGAGGTAACTTCAGGAAAGGCAACAGAATCATCAATGGCTGAACTGTTGTAATAATAGAAGGGAATATACTGTACACCGTCCCAGTATTCAAAGGTACAGGTGTACATCGGCCGGTCCGATTTGTAAAATTTCACGCCATTGAACGTAACCGGTGCAGGCCAAGTAAGTTCAATCCACCCGTTGGTGCTAACCCAGCCCCATGGGGTATTGGGATAGGCAGGGATCACATTGTCGTTGTAGTTTGCCGGCCCGTAGGAGCTGGTTCCTCCCGAAGAGTGGCTTGCTATGGCCTGAGGGGCAATGTTTGTGCCTCCGGGGGTGGGGGTAATTGCCCAGGCTTCCACGTAATAGGTGGTTGTGTCATACAGGAGAGGAGTGGTATAAGAGGATCCTGAGGCAACAGGCTGTGTGGAGGATAAAGAGCTATACCATTTCATGGTACCTGCACCCACTACCGACAGATTGGCCTGCGTCCCGTAATTTACGGTAGTATTTACGGCAACGGGTGAAGGGGGTACATATCCTGACCAAACCTGGGTTTCACCAGAATCGTTATATTGAATGGGGTCTCCCACAAGGGCAATCCAGCTGTGCAGGATGAATGTAGAGTCATTTCCAATTACCGTAAGATTGGCAGGCGTAGCAAAGGAGAAATCGAGTGTATCACCGGGAAGTATGGTGCCCGGTACTGCCTGGCTTACCAAAGCTCCTCCCAGGATCTGGTAACTGGCGGTCAGTGTGCCTGTTATGGCATTAACACCGTTGTTTGCAATACGAATGGTAACGGTTTCGCTTCCAAGGCCACAATCTCCCAAAGGAGAGGTAAACCCCTCGAACGAGGCTTCCTGCGTCGGCTGCGGAAATTCATCCGCTCCTATGTCAGGATTCAGCGTATCCCTTGGTTCCCCGTCAATATCCACCAATAAACCTGAGCCACCCATCCCCTTATTGCTCACAGCAAGGGCAATGGTATGCAGGTCGGTGTTGGAGAAGAACATCGGATTGGCTACCTGCGAATGGGAATCAAATCCTGATTGATTTTGCCACGATTGTAGTGTGTTGATTCCATTGTAGTTGTAATTACCGAAGTCAGGTCCGGTATAATAATAATTGTTATAATCACCCCATAGGCCTCCCGGGTTGTTAAATCTGATAGAACCTCCACCTGCCGCGTTGCAGAAAATGTTGTTGATCACATAGCAGTTAGCGTATGAGCCTGACAAATAAATGGGATACCCACCGGGGTACATGCCGGAATGCAAATTTATACTGTTGTGCATGATCACTACATCATACAGATAACCTGTATAGATACCATAGGCTGAGCCGTTTCCCTGCACAGCAACGGAAACAAAATTGTTGATTACCGCTCCCAGGTAATTTGTATCTCCATAACTATCATATAGGTAGATACCAATGCCATCGTTCAGTAAAACCAACCTGTTGGCCATAATCCTGAAGGAGTCAGAAAGATTATAACCATATATCCCATAATAATTCGGATTCTGGGAACCATTGAACTGGTTGGCATAAACCACAGGCCGGAAATGAGATTCCAGATATGCTCCGGTAGTATACTGATTGTCAAAGATGTTTTCAGAGATCAGCATATAGGATGAAGAATTACCCCAGGATGCACTGTAAATACCGTAAGAACCGTTCAGCAGCCGGTTGTTCTGGAAGGTAATCCGCTCAACAGGATCTTCAGCAAAAACAATGGCCAGCCAGGTATCATTGATCTGCACATTGGATGCCCCTTCGAGGATACAATTCTCCACAATGATATCCGTACAAGCCCCCCTGAAATTGATGGCACGGGCCAACGTATTCGACAATGGTTTGATATGCAAATGCTTGAGAATATAATTTGAGGCATTTTCGAAATAAAACACCCAGTTTTCTTCCCAGGCAACTGCGCTGTCCTGTATGGTTACAGAGGTACTGTCGTTTGTTGAGGACTTTATGGTGATGGTGTTTGTGGGTGAACTGCCGAAAACCGGCCGGAATTCCGGCCTTTCATTATAGATCCCCGGTAACATGTTCAGGATTACCGGACCATTAACCCCCCTGTGGTCCAGGTCGAAGATGGCATCACCCAGGCTCAGATAGTCTCCGTTGCCCGTTTGATCAATCACATAGGTGCCCGCCATGGGAGGTTGTATTTGTCTGTTACCCAATGGATTATTATTGAAAGGAACATACCAGATGCCATTAATTTTAATCGAATCCACTTCAGCATCGAGGAAATTACCGCTGGTGGCATTGGAATCCACGTCATATACCAGCCAGAAAAAGTTTTCTCCTTCCATGAGATAGAGGGTGTCCTGAAAACCAAAAGGACTCAGGGGTGTAACAGTCTGCCCAAACTGAAGATGGGGGTTGTAAAAGGAGATGTCTTCAGAATAATAGAGCCTGGCTGCATCAATATCCGCTGTATTGGTGGTGCCTGTAGAATTATACCGTATATCAGTGATAGCCAGTGGATTGGTTGAGCTGTTGGTTACCACTCTCAACCCGATGATCTCCTGGTTTTGCATACCCTTACCCACCACAGAGGTGTTGGGTTGCCCTGCATCGCTGAAATCATAGGTCATTGGGGGGGGCTGGTAGATATGCACGTCGTCGAAAGCTACCCCTTCATAATTATTGTTATAATTGGTTGAACCGAATACAATTCTGAACCTTACCCAGGACGCGCCTGCCAGTACGGGAGGGAGAAAATGGCGAACGTGAATCCAGCCCGAGGTGCTGCCTGTCCATCCCTGAGGATTGGTAATTGGATTGAATGGTCCGAGCCCCTGAACCCAGTCGTTGTTGTACCAGTTTACAGGTTCATTCCAGTTCCCGAGGGTGTACCAGTCAATGTTGTCGGTGGTGTATTGAATGGCAGCTCCGTCACTGTAATACGTTTCATACCACAGATTCATCTCAAAAACAATATTGGTAAGGCCGGTGAAATTGAAACAAGGGCTCACCACCCAGCTCTGCTCGTTCTGGTTGTAATTTCCGGTGAGATTGGTTACCCATGCCATGGTATCAGTGGCAGCAGTATCAATCACACTGCCATCGGGAACTCCAAGTTCCCAGCTGTTGTTGTTACCGCCGCTTAACCATCCTCCGGTACCAGCTTCAAATCCTTCGAGATACGGGAAAGTAGTGATGTAGGGCAGGTTGGTAACCTCTGCTGAAAGAGTGTCGTTACCGGGCCCTTGATCATTGGCAGCTTTAACCACCACGATAAAAGAATAGGTTCCCAGAATACTCAGGTCCACAGTAGTGCTGAAGGTATATTCAAGAGAATCACCACTGTACAGTGTCTGGTACAGGGTATCGGAATACCAGTTTGGACTGATGTCGGGACAGCAATAGGAAAAATACAGGGTATCAATCTGTTGTACTGCAGTATTTTTTACGCGCACCTTAACCAATTCTGCCGATGACAGGGCGCAGGAAGTGGCTGGTGTGACCATCTTTAACATGGTCACATCGCGCAATGCACAGTTGGCGTTGGCAATGAATCCCCCTGATGGGGTGCAACTGTAATCATTGCATCCATCGCGCTTCACAAAGTTGTTGTCGTTGTCGAATACGTCATAATAATTTTCATTGGCCCAACTCCCGGAATAGTAATCGGTGGAGATGACATCTCCGTGATTTACCACCAGGGAATAGATGTAGGGTCCACTGCCTGAGGACAGGGTGACATTGCTGGCCACCACAACACCATTGACTTTGATGTTGATGTACCCCCCGTTCCAGCTGTCGCCATAAGTGTCGTACAGCTTGAAAGTATAGGTACAGGCCGATACTTCATAGGCGAGTCCCAGCAGGAGCCCTATGATTAATACTTTGATGGAAGGGAATAGCTTTTCCATTCGGTTATGGTTTAATATGATAAGCAATAGTAGATCACGTTTTTGCCGGTAGCGGGCTACTGAATAATAGAGAATACCAAAGTTAACAACATACACACAATAATCCAACTGCAGGTGATATTTTTTTTGTTAATTTTTAAGATTTAGATGATTTTTAGCAGAATCATGAATGCAATGAAATAAATATAATTAGATAAATATATTAAATATGTGCAACGAAATTTCAATGGTATTTGCATGGGGTACCTTTTTTTCGGATTTTTCCTGTAGGTTTACAGTCGAAAATGAGGTGAGATGACTGCAAGAATAGTTCTGAAAGCCGGTAAAGATGAATCAGTGAAAAGGCTTCACCCCTGGGTATTTTCCGGCGCTGTAAAAGGGGTACAGGGGAGTATGGAGCATGGCGACTGGGTGGAAGTTCTCACCTCCCGTGGAGAATTTCTTGCCTGTGGCCATTATCAGCACAGCGGTTCCATCACTGTAAGGATTCTGACCTGGGAGAAGGAGGAACCTGATGTGGGGTTTTGGAGAAGAAAAATTGAAGCAGCGCTAAACCGGCGGATTGTTGCCGGTATTGCCAACCGCCCCGATCTGAATGCCTGGCGTTTGGTTTTTGCAGAAGGGGATCAGCTTTCGGGCCTGATCATTGATTGCTATGATCATCATTTTGTGGTACAGTGCCACAGTGCCGGAATGGAGCGAAGCCTTCCCCTCATCACAGAAGCGCTCAGAGAGGTTTTTGGAGAGGCGCTGAAATCAATCGCCATTAAGGCAGAGGCCGGTAAGTCCGATAATCAGCTGCCTCTGGCGGAATTTCCGGGAGCAGGTGAGACCACTGGTGCCATGATTACGGAGTACGGGTGTAAATATCTGGTGAATTGGAAGACCGGACAGAAAACCGGATTTTTCCTCGACCAGCGGGAAAACCGCAGGTTGCTGGGAAATCTTGCCAAGGGCAAAAAGGTTCTGAATACCTTTTGTTACACCGGGGGTTTTTCGCTGGCTGCTCTCCAAGGAGGAGCTTCCCTGGTGCATTCGGTCGACAGCTCTGCACCTGCTATTGAGCTCCTGCGTGAAAATCTGGAGCTGAATGGCTATGATCCGGCATTGCATCAGGCCTTTGTATCTGATACACAACAGTTCCTGAAAAATCCTCCTGAGACCTATGATATCATCATTCTGGATCCTCCTGCCTATGCAAAACACCTGAGCGCTAGGCACAATGCCATCCAGGGTTACCGCCGGCTGAATGCGGCTGCCCTGCAAATCCTCCCTCCGGGCGGATTGCTGATGACCTTCAGCTGCTCACAGGTGGTGGACCGCCGTATGTTCGAAGGGGCTGTAATGGCGGCAGCCCTTGATACCGGCAGGAGGGTAACCATTCTGCAGCGTCTTGTGCAGCCGGCTGATCACCCGGTTTCCCTGTTCCACCCCGAAGGAGAATATCTTAAAGGACTCCTTCTTATGGCAGAATGATAAATTAAAAATTAAAAATTAAAAATTAAAAATTAAAAATTAGGAATGAGGAATTTATAACTCCTAACTCCTAACTCCTAACTCCTAACTCCTAACTCCTAACTATCATATAATGAAACCCATAGACCCTATTTCTTCCCGTTTTAGTCCGATGAAGTTCGTGGCAGATAAACCCATTGGGACGGAGGTCTGGCAGTCGGTTCTTGAAGCGGGCCGATGGGCTCCTTCAGCCTTTAACGAGCAGCCCTGGCGCTTTGTGTGGGCCTCCCGGCAACAACCTGAACAGTTCAACAGGGTAATCTCATTGTTGTCGGAATACAACCAGCAATGGGCTTGTGATGCCCAGATCCTCATGGTGGTGATTGCCTCGGAAAAGCTCGCACGCAACGGCAAGCCCAACCCTCATGCCTGGTACGATACCGGAATGTCTGTATCCCAGATGGTTATCCAGGCTTTGTCATTCGGGATCCAGGCACATCAGATGGGAGGTTTTGATGCGGAAAAGGCCCGTGCGCTGCTGGGGATCCCGGAAGGATATCAGCCCATTTGTGTGGTTGCTTTCGGATATCCCGATGCGCTGGAAAACGTGCTGCCACAGTTCAGAGAGCGGGCTGTAACAGTAAGGAGCCGGAAGCCATTGACAGAGGTCTTTTTTCAGGGAAACTTCGGCCAGGCAGCAGACTAGCCCTGTTCAGATTTTCCTGATGTTCCCGCCGATGGTGAACTCCAGACGGGGATGGTCGGGATCGTTGGTGAATATGGTAACCGATTTGGCGTGGTAACCTTCACGTCCGTAAGTGTTGAATGAGATCGCAATGGTGGCTGATTCGCCTGGGGCAATCAGGCTCCGGTCCGGTTCGCCGGTGGTACAACCGCATGAACTTTTGATCTTTCTGATCGCCAGGGTATCCTTTCCGTCGTTAAAAACCTGTAACTGGTACCGCACGATAGAGCCCTGTTCTGCAGTCCCGAAATCCCATTTCTCGGCAGACAACCTGCCCAAAGGAGCGTTTCTGCGCTCCCTCAGAGTCATGCCATCGAAATCATCTCCGATGACTGCCATGATCTCCAGTTTTTTAACAGGATTCAGGGTGTCGTTGGTGTATAAATCCAGGTAGTCAACCACCATGTCATAATCCTTCCTGGCAGCGGCATCGTACCGTACAACGATGGTTCCCTCCGCATGGGGTGGAAGCAATTCCGGCACAGCCCTTACCGCAAGAAAGGGAGGTACCCTTTTGAACTGCAACTGCATGCTGCTGTCCCAGGCATTGTAAAGGCGAATGGTATCGGTACGCACCTCAGACAAACCCATCATAAAAAAGAGGCTATGATACGGGGCAATCCTCAGATGGCCATCTTCGATCGGATAGCGGTCAGCCAGACGCGTTTTTTCAGGAATGGTCTGCCCTGAAAGGAGGATCGGAAATAAAGGGGCAAAGAGGAACAGAATCCACCCTTTGCGACCCGGCAATAACCACTTCAGCAAATAAAAGGGTAGGGGCGTCACTATTCTGCCTTTTCAAGTTTGCCTTTTACCAGAAGGATTACCTCCGGGTTTTCAGGGTCATTGGTGATCACAGTGATCGATTTGTGTTGTTCACCAACCCTGCCGTCAGTATTGAATTTGATATCGATTTTACTGGTTTCGCCCGGTTTCAGGCTGGTCTTTTCGGGATTTGTTGCGGTACAGCCACAACTTGCCGTAACCTTGCGGATTACCAGTTCGCTTTTCCCTTTGTTGCTGAACACGAAACTGTACACAACCTCTTTGCCGGTAGTGCCTGTGCCGAAATCAAAGATTTTATTCTCGAATTCGATTTTTGGAGCATTCTCACGCTGCTTCTGGGAAAGTTTCGAAAAATCCTCCTTTACATTGGCTGATACATACAAGACTTTAATGGGCTGTATCGAATCGGTGGTTTGCAGGTTGATTCTTCCATCTGAAATAAACCCGAATCCGTTTGCCTTTGAAGCATCGTAGGTAATTCTGATGGTGGCTGTCTGTTCGGGGAGCAGTACGTTAGGACTCACCGTAGCTTTGAGCTGAGGAGTAAATTTCTGAAAATCAATCTGAATGGGGTAGGTACCTGCATTGTACAGTACCAGGGTATCGGTTTTGATTTCGGTATTCAGGATCTGAGGAAACACCACGCTGTTCTTCGACATCCGCAAATTCCCCATCTGGTAGGGGTATAGCTGTTCAGCGGTGGGTTTTGGAGGAGCCTCCTGGATTATAGCAGTTACAAAGAACATCTTTTCAGGCTGTTTCGGGTCATTGGTATTGACAAATACCCTGTCGTTTCTGTTTCCGCTCGATCCTGCCTTTGCAGCGTCATAGGTCAGAATCAGAAACCCGCGTTCAGCCGGCTTCAGTTTGGTATGGGTAAGCACTGCCTTGATATGGGCCGGTGACTCTTTGAGGCTCAGTTGCATTTCCTGTGCCCCGTTGTTGAAAAGCTTAACGCTGTCAATCCGCACTTCGTCAAATTTCAGGTTATGAAAAACAGGGTTGTTACGGTCAACAAGAAGATCCCCGAGGTGCACCCTGAAGGTATCGGTAAAGTCTTTTGGCTTCGGAATGACATTCCCTCCGATAAAAAGGGTTATATTGGGAGTGGTTTTGGCATTGCTTGTTACGCTGATGCTTTTTTTGAAAGGCCCGGGCCTGCCCATCGGATCGTACTCGGCACTAACGAAGCCCTTTGCACCCGGGGCAATGCCTGCCTTCGTGTAGTCAGAGGCCGTACAGCCGCAACCGGGTTGTACCCTGGTGAGAATCAGTGTATCAGTTCCGGTGTTCACGAATGAGAATACATGCTTCGCTTTGCCCCCGTTTTCCTTGATGTCTCCGTAATTATGATCAATATTGTCGAACTTGATTTCTGCTCCGCCAACCTGTGCAAGAGCCATGGTTAAACCTGTGAAAGTCAGGAAGAGAAGTGCTGAAAGCTTTTTCATTTTACCTTTTGATTAAAAAAAAAACCTGTGAATTGTATCGCAAAGATAGCTATAACTGCAATACACAACTTTTCTGAACAGTTTTTCTGATTATTTGTTGATATTTGAAATCTCATCAAACAGCAGTATCTTACATGCGTATCCATTCACTCATCAGCGAATTCTGGCATATGGACGGCGGGGTAGCCTTTGGGGTGGTGCCCCGCTCGATCTGGGGGAACCAGTATCCTTCAGGTGCCGACAATTTGATCCCCATCGTAAACAGGATCCTGCTGGCAGAATCGGATAACCGCCTGATCCTGGTGGATACCGGGTTTGGCCATAAACGGGATGAGAAATACTATCAATACAAGTATATAACGCAAAGGAATTCCCTTCCGGCGCTGCTGAATGCACAGGGTTTTTCTCCTGAAGAGGTTACGGATGTGATCTTTACCCATCTTCACGATGACCATTGCGGCGGCGCGGTGGTGCACAATGGCATCGGGCTGGTTCCTCAGTTTCCGAATGCCACCCACTGGTTGTCGGGCAGGCAATACCGGTGGGCAACCGAACCCAATGCCAGGGAAAGTGCCAGTTACTTCCATGATAATATTGATGTATTGTTTCAATCGGGCCTCATAACCCTGGTGGAAGAACCGGGTGAGATCATTCCCGGGGTTGAGGTTTTTTTCACGGATGGACATACCGGCGGACAGATGATTCCGCTTTTTCATTCACTACAGGGTACTGTAGCCTTCCTGGCAGATTTTATCCCCAGTAAAGTGCACCTGCCTGTTCCCTATCTTGCGAGCGTGGATATTCAACCCCTGAAAGCACTGGAAGAGAAAACCGCTTACCTGAAACGGGCTCTCGGGGAACAGCATCTCCTGTTTTTTCAGCACGATTACTTCAATGAAATGTGCCGGTTATCCGATACCCCAAAAGGAATAAGAGGAGGTGAAAGTTTCACTGCGGCCTCATTGTACAGCTAAAAATTTTCCGTATGTCAGAAAATATTGATGCCTTAAACCAGGAATACGGACATCTGGATCCCCTTCCCCTGCTGGAGCTGTTCCTGAAACGATACAAGGGTGCCATTACGCTGGCTTCCAGTCTTTCACCTGAAGATCAGGTGCTTACTGACATGGTGATGCAAGTTGATCCCGAAACCATGATTTTTACCCTGGATACAGGGCGGCTTTTTCCGGAAACGTATGAACTGATGGAGAGGACCAATGCCCGGTACAACACCGTAATACAGGTTTTTTTCCCGGAACGGGATGCGGTGGAAAAAATGGTGAACAGCAAGGGTATCAATCTGTTTTATGAATCTGTTGAAAACCGGAAACTTTGTTGCCATGTGCGAAAGGTAGAGCCCCTGCAGCGTGCTTTCAACGGTATGAAAGTATGGATCTGTGGCCTGAGAAAGGAACAGTCGGTAACCCGTACCCACTTGCGGAAAATTGAATGGGACGAAGGGAACAGGATGCTGAAAATTAATCCTCTGATCGATTGGACAGGTGAAGAGGTCTGGACCTATATACGGCAGCAACATGTACCCTACAATCCACTGAACGACAGGGGATTTCTGAGCATTGGGTGTCAGCCCTGTACCAGAGCGGTTGAACCGGGAGAGGATGAGCGTGCCGGACGATGGTGGTGGGAAAATCCTGAATTAAAGGAGTGCGGACTACACCGGAGGCATCATTCTACAGATACGGCTCATTGAGCAGTTCCGACAGCCTGGCCGACAGGTTGTGGTAGTACCTTTTCTCCTTGAAACCCACTACCCACTGGATTCCTCTGATTGCATTCGTTACAAAAACCTCATCTGCCTCAATCAGGTCATTCTGCTTTATGATACCGCGCTCCAATGAAAATTCGGTCCTGTTTTCAATGATCTTCAGTACATTTTTTCGCATCACCCCCGGAATGCATCCCTCATCAAGGCCGGGCGTAATGATGGTGCCTTTACGGACGATGAAGAGGTTTGAACAGGTGGTTTCGATAATGCTTTCATAGTCGTTCATGATCAGGGCATCATCGCAGCGCTGATCCCGGGCATAAATACCTGCCAGCACGTAAATCAGGCTGTTGAGGGATTTGAGGGCACACAGCGGCTGAACCGGTTTCAGGTTATGGGTGTAAAGGGCAAGGTGAAGGCCGTTCCTGTTGAATTCAAAGAGATTGGAAGATATGTTTCTGCACTCGGCAAGGTAACTGCACTGATCGGTATGAGGGGTATAAAAACCTCCGCTGTCGCGGTAGAAAGTGATCCTGAGCCTGCCACCCTCACGGATTCCGTTAGCTTCGGCCAGTTCAGCCGTAAGTGACTGAATAGTTTGCAGGTTGGTGAGAAACGGGGGTCTGAGATGCAGAAACTGAAACGATCGGTTCATTCTGTCCAGATGATCTTCGAGATGTACCGGCTGCCCGTGGATCAGCCTGATGGTCTCAAAAAAGCCATCTCCGTAGGAAAAAGCACGGTTGTTGGGTTCGAGCTTCAGATCTTCAACCCTGACAATATGACCATTATGGTTAACCCATGACATAGCAGTGTACTGATTTGCCTGAAAGATGTGCTCTCAGCCTGCAAATATACATATCTTTTACCGATTCATGTTACAAGGCATCAGGGCGTTTGCCCGGTGGTGGTTTTCGTATGGTCAATTTCAGACCCGAGCACCGAATGGGGAATGAGGAAGGTTAACAACAAAACCAGTGAGGCGATGGCAGCCCACCGTTTTTTCTCACGGTTTTTCAATTGCACAAACAGGGCAATCATCCAGAAGATCAGTGCGATGGCAGTTTTGTTATCGGTCAGGTCCTGCCCGAATGGCCATCCGGTCCAGTAGGCCCCAAAGGCATATTTCTGCATGATGGGACCGAATACCAATCCTCCGAGCAACAGAAACAGGGTGGTGGCGACCGTATAGGCAAAAGTGTAACGCCCTTTCCGCAGAGCCTCGAATCCGGTACGCATGCTAAAGATGAAGGCGAGGAAGATAAAGATGATATGAAGTATGGTAACCCAGTCGGGTACTGCACCTTTAAACCGGATGATGACCGGTTCTTCTGTTAGCAATAATTCCCTGTTTTCGTGGAAAATGCTGATTTCGTACATCACTTTACCGGCCGGGGGCTGATGAGGTACAAAGGCAACCAGCCCCTCTTCGGTCTTCAACATCGGAACGGCAGTCCAGTCATCATGGCTCTTATACCGTTTATAGCTGAATTCAGCTGCCACATCAGGGCGGTTTACCGGGATCACGATTTTTGCATCCCCTTCACCTCCGAAGGTACGTATCAGTTTATAGGCTACCTCTTCGTTACCCAGGTTCAATTTACCGGAAATGGGATAGGTAGGACCAGTAAGCCGTTGATACACAGCAATGCCGGCTCCGCACAGCACAGCCAGGAACCATAAAAGGAGGGAGTATATAATCTTTTTCATTCAAATAAAGGTTAATCTGATGTCAAAAATACAAAAAAGAAAGGGACTCCAACCGGCGTCCCTGCATAAGGAACCGGTCACAGGTGACACCGGCCATGCCCGTATTTCATTTCCGGGGCGATGCAGTGAACAGCGGATCCTTCTGCAATCCCATCCTGTGAAGCCGGTACCGGAAGGAGGTCTGCATCACGCCAAGACCGTACTTTACACTTCTCCTGAAATTGATAGAAGACCCGTCAGCGAAATATTTGGTAGGGCATGTAATTTCGCCAATCTGGTATCCTGCCTCGAAAATCTGTGCAATCATCTGGTTGTCAAAAACAAAATCATCTGAATTGTACTCCAGGGAAATGGACTTTAACACCTTTGCGCTGAAGGCGCGGTAACCGGTATGGTATTCCGAGAGCTTCTGATGCATGATCATGTTCTGTATGAAGGTGAGAAGCCGGTTTGCGACATACTTATACATCGGCATGCCCCCTTTAAGTGCTCCTTTGCCAAGAATACGTGATGCGAAAACCACTTCATACAGGCCACTGGCGATCAGATGGGTCATGGCCGGGATCAGCAAAGGGGTGTACTGGTAATCGGGATGTACCATGATGACAATATCACCTCCCAGTTCGAGCGCTTTCTGGTAACAGCTTTTCTGATTGCCCCCGTACCCTTTGTTGGCCTCATGAATGATGATATGCTGAATGCCCAGTTTTCTGGCCACTTCCACAGTGTCATCATGGCTTGCATCATCCACCAGCACTACCTCATCCACCAGGTCGAGAGGAATCTCCCGGTAGGTAGCTTCAAGGGTTTTTGCCGCATTGTAAGCCGGCATCACCACCACCACTTTTCTGCCATCAATCATATCCAGTGAAATTTTCCGGCAAACTTAGCAAAAAATAATACGGCTGCGCTCAGGGACTGCGTTCAGCCACCGCCAAACCCATACCTTGATCTTTAAACCTTGATCTTTGAACCTATTGTCCCTCCGTCATAATCGCCCTGTACAACACCTCATGAATCTTCATCCTGATCCCAAGGCTTGTAAGGAGGCCGTTATCCTGTGTGGGATGAACCCGGTTACTCAGAAACACAAACACCAGCTCATGCTCCGGATCGGCCCAGACATAGGTGCCGGTGAAACCACTGTGCCCGAAGCTCCTGTCTGAAGCCATCGGGGTAACAGAAGGTTTATTGCCCTCAACGGGATCGGGTTTATCGAACCCCAGGCCACGGCGTACATCGCGGTAGTGACGTTCGTTGAAATCATCAATCACAGAAGGGGAAAAAAGGGAGGCAGCCCCGTAACGCCCTTTGTTAATCAGGGTGTACATGATTACGGCGGCATCGCGTGCATCGGAAAAGAGCCCGGCATGCCCGGCCACACCACCCAGCATGGCGGCTGCGGGATCGTGAACATACCCATGCAGGAGGCTCATTCTGAAATACCGGTCGTTTTCGGTCGGAACAATCCTTTCCGCGGGGAAGGCATCCAGCGGGTTGTATCCGATTGAAAAGAGGTTTAAGGGTTGATAAATATTGGTTTCCAGGTACTCCTCAAAAGGTGTTTTGGTTTGTTCTTCAATGGCATACTTCAGCAGAATCATCCCCAGGTCGCTGTACAGGTATTCGGGTTTGGGGTTCAGCGGCGTATTCAGGATAATCCGCAGCATCGTATCGGCATAGCTTTTATGGATGAAGAGGCTGTCGGCGACCCGGATGGGAAAGTCGAAGGATGCTGTTTTCCTGAATACGGTGGAATCGGGTATTCCTTCTTTTATCAGACTCCGGTAAAAGGGGATCCATGCCACCAATCCGGCATTGTGCGACAGGATGGCTCTGAGCCTGAGATCTTCATATTCAGTATCCTTTGCTATACTCAGATAATGCCCGAGACGTTTGTTCGTATTCAGGCGGTCCTGATCTTCGAGATGCATCAGCGCAGCGGTAGTTGCCAGAACCTTGGTCACAGAGGCCAGATCGTACAGGTCTGTAATTTTTACAGGCGTAGTTTTATCATAGGTGTGATAACCGTAGGCTTTCTCGAAAATCACATTGCCTTTCCAGATGGCCATCACCTGGCATCCCGGAAACGCCCCGGAATCCATGGCCTGCTGAACGATGGTGTCAATCGCCAGAAACCGTTCGGGGGGGATACCGGCCTCCAGGGATGAACCGTAGTGCAATCGTGTTTTTCGGGTGACTATTCCTGCTCCTTTGGCAGTTTTCCCTCTGAAAGGGATGCCACCGAAAATCCCTTTCACCACCGCCGCTACGGATGAAGCCAGAGGCTCTCCGGCCAGGATCACTACATCGTACCCATGCAGGGCATCCAGGTGGTTTTGCTGCGGGTCTCCGTACACGATGGCCACGAGCAGGGCAGGAGAGGGGAAGCGGGAAGGAAGGGTGTTAAGGAGCGGAGGTATTCCTGTGGCACCGATATCCATGTGTACGAATATCTGGCTGTAACCCGGCGTCGTATCACACAGCAACCCCAGTTCCTTTTCAGATATCTGGGGTGTAGTGGAGATGATCCTGGTGATGCCATACCAGCTCCAGCAGGAGTCGATGGCTTTCACCAGATCGGGCGATGGCATCATACAGAGGTTTAGCTGTCTGCTTGTGGCGTACGAACGTAGGGGTATGGAAGATTCCTTGTCTGCGTATAGCACCACGGTTGTATCGGCATGCTTCTGCCTGACAAAGGCAAGGGAATCGGTATCACCCGGAATCGCGGCAAAAGCGCCATTCCCGGCAACCTGCAGCACCAGCCAGACAAGCACTGCGGGGAACCTCCCGCACGTCAGCAATTTCATGGCAGAAAGGCCGGGGTTTCGTTATCCGTTCATCGAAACGAGGAATTCCTCGTTGGTGTCTGTAAACTTCATTTTATCCTTCAGAAATTCCATGGCTTCAATGGGATTCATGTCGGCCAGGTGGTTCCTGAGAATCCAGATTCGCTGCAGGGTCGAATTGTCGAGCAACAGGTCATCGCGGCGGGTACTGGAGGCAACGATATCGATGGCGGGATAGATGCGTTTGTTGGCCAGCTTACGGTCGAGCTGAAGCTCCATGTTGCCGGTACCTTTGAATTCCTCAAAGATCACCTCATCCATCTTCGATCCGGTATCGATCAGCGCAGTAGCAATTACCGTAAGGGAACCTCCGTTTTCGATCGCGCGGGCGGCACCGAAGAAGCGTTTGGGTTTATGGAGCGCATTGGCTTCAACCCCGCCTGACAGCACCTTTCCCGATGCCGGGGAGACGGTATTGTAAGCACGCGCCAGTCGGGTGATGGAGTCGAGCAGGATCACCACATCGTGTCCGCATTCCACCATGCGTTTGGCTTTTTCGAGGACGATGTTGGCGATTTTCACATGTCTTTCAGCCGGTTCATCGAAGGTGCTTGATACCACCTCTGCATTTACACTGCGGGCCATATCGGTAACCTCTTCAGGGCGTTCGTCGATGAGCAGGATGATCAGGTAGGCCTCGGGGTGGTTGGCAGCGATGGCATTGGCAACCTCCTTCAGCAATACGGTCTTTCCGGTTTTGGGCTGCGCCACAATCAGTCCGCGCTGCCCTTTACCGATGGGGGTGAACATGTCGATCACACGGGTGGAGATGGTACCTCCCTTGTGGCCGGTAAGCTTGAACTTCTTTTCGGGAAACAGGGGGGTGAGAAAGTCGAACGGCACCCTGTCGCGCACCTCTTCCACCGGCCTTCCGTTAATCTTGAATACTTTAATGAGCGGGAAGTACTTTTCACCCTCCTTCGGTGGACGAATAGTACCCTCAACGGTATCTCCCGTTTTTAATCCGAAGAGCTTGATCTGCGACTGCGAAACATATACATCATCCGGAGAATTCAGGTAGTTGTAATCTGAAGAACGGAGAAATCCGTACCCGTCGGGCATGATTTCAAGTACCCCCTGTGCTTCGGCAAAGTCCTCGAACTCGGCCACGAGTTCATTCTGCCTGGGTACCCTCGGCTGCAAATTCCTGGGTTCAGCAATGGTGTCTTGGCCTCTGGACCTGCGTTCCCAGTTTTCAATAAACTGGTCATCTTCCTCCTCCTCCTCTTCACCCTCCCTTTCGGGTTCTTCCTGTCCGGGGCGCTGCGGGAATGACTCCTCATCGGGATTGACCACAAAAGGGGGCAAAGTTTCAGGTACCTCAGAGGGGAAACCGGGTTCGATCCCAAGCTCTTCATCAATATTGATTACGGTATGAATTCCGGAGTCCGTCTTCGGTTTGTCTTCGGCATTTCTGGCCTTGGGCGGCCTGCCCCTTCCCCGCTTTTTCTTCTCGGGAATATCTTTCTCATCCGTTTGCGACGAAACCTCAGGGACTGCCGGCATTTTCGGGGCTTCTTCAACAGCTGCCGAAGCTTCGGGCTTTACAGCCTCCTGTGCCTGCTGCTGCATCAGAACAGCCTTCTTGATAATGGTGATGGGTCTCCTTACCTCTTCCTTCACCGCCGGCTTATCGGGCCGGGGATTTTCTGAAGGCACGTTTGCCGGTTCAGGTTTTGGCTGTGGTTCAGCGATGGCTGCCGGCTTCGGTTCCCGCTCAACACGGTTCCTCTTTCCGAAAGGTTTTCGCTGCTTCTTCTGATCCTCTTCCGAAACAACGGCACCCTTATCCTCTTTCTGGGGCTGCACCGGAAGTAAGGCCTGTTCGTCAAGAATCCTGAATACCAGGTCCTGCTTCTTGAGGCTCTCAACTTTCTTGATGTTCATCGTCTTGGCAATGTCGCGTAATTCATTCAGCAACTTGCTGTTCAGTTCAATAATATCGTACATACGTAAATAAATAAGTAAATGGTTCTGGGAATAAGCCGTACCTCACAGGGCATGCCGACTATGGGACGGGTGTCAGATAACGAATAAAAATGGGTAATAGGCCGGAATTTGTCTTGATCGACGCTGCAAATATAC
This sequence comes from Bacteroidota bacterium, assembly GCA_022709695.1. Classification (GTDB taxonomy): domain Bacteria; phylum Bacteroidota; class Bacteroidia; order Bacteroidales; family SKPS01; genus SKPS01. The sequence goes on along the minus strand of JAKLII010000004.1, from coordinate 19,718 downwards.
AACTTTTTTCAGTTGATGGTACCCGGAGAATAAAGCTTGCGCATATTTTCTGTAATTGGTTACCTTTGCCACAAACCCGAATAACTATGATTCAGCGTATCCAATCCGTTTTTCTGGCTTTAATCCCGGTGGTTTTAGGAGCGATGTTCTTCTTTCCCCTGGCCACTATTAAAGGTGTTGATGGAACCTTTACCCTTTGGATGTCAGGTTTTTGTGTTGAAGAAGGAGCTGCAGCGCCTTCCGTACAGACCTGGTTTATTCCGGTGTTGGGAATACTTGCAGCCCTGCTGTCGGTGGTGGTGATATTCCTCTATAAAAACCGCATACTTCAGCTTCGCCTGAACCGCATTGTTTCTATTACCATCATCCTTTTCGTTGCGACAATCTTTTTTACCGTGGACCGTACGGTAAAGCAGACAGACCTGGTGGGATATGCCTATAACCTGGGTGCCTACCTTTCGCTTGTTCCGCCTTTTCTGGTGTATCTTGCCAACGGGCGCATCCGGAAGGACGAAATGAAGGTAAGGGCTGCGGACCGCATCAGGTAACCACCGGCCCCGGCCTGTTTTCAGATGATTTCTGCATCCCCGGCAGGGATCCATCCCTTGTGTCCGTCGGGTGTCTCAATTTCATACCACCCTTTTTCAATCCGGTTGACTTTCAGTTTGGTGCCTTCGTGAAATTCGGTCAGGACGCTGCTCCCTTCGCCGGGGCCGCTCATGAGGGTGGTGGCATCGCTCAGAACAATGGCATGCTTCACGATGCGTGTGTCGTAATGCCTTTGAAGCCCGAGTCCGAGGATCAGCAGAGATACCACCAGCGCAGTTACCGCAGTACGGAACCATGTCTGCTTGGTACGGTTCCCTTTCTTCAGCAGGAAAAAGGCCACAGATACCAGTGCCAGCAGGAAGAACAACATGTGAATCACCATCCACCACGAAACAGGCAGCAGGGAAGATCCGTATTCCCACCACTGGATCAGAAACAGCCGGCGCGGAACAGGGATATTGTCACGGATCTGACTGTTGACCAGGGTAAGGTTGAACCTGGCATCGCGGTGCATCGGTTCCTCTTTCAGAGCCCTTTCATAGTTCAGAATGGCATGACCGGGTTTCTGCAATTTGTAAAAACAGTTGCCCAGATTGAAATAGAGGGCAGCTGAAGCGGGGTTTTCTTTGAGTACTTTTGAGTACAGTGTGGCCGCTTCGCTGAAATTGCCATTTCGGTAGGCTTCGTTGGCCATCGTGAAAATGGAATCAGGATTTTGCCCGAAAGAGAACAGGTGCAAAACTACCGTGAAGAGGATTATCAGCGGCAGGAGATACAGACGGTACAGTATTGCTTTGATTTTCATTTTGATACGGATGTCATAGGGTGAGCTGTGTCTCAAGGGCGATGATGCATTTTTCCGCTGTCACATACATTTTTTCGCGGTGGTGCTTCATGGGCGACGGAGCATACCGGCAATACTCGCATTCTGTAATGATATTCAGGAAGGTATCTGCGGTTTCAGGGTCGGCCCCTTTCGCCAGTAATTCTTCACGAACCCGCGCCTTGCTCAGCATCGAGGCTTTTAGCCCAAGCCTGTCGGTGGCATATCCCCAAACGCTGTTAAGCAACACGTTGTAGTATTCCTGCACGTCATTTTTCCGCAGGGCTTCCGATGCCTGTTTCAGCCTTTTGATGGCAGTGGCTTTGGCCTTCATGGCCCTCATCTTCTCCTTATCGGCATGCAAACGGAGATATTTCCTGAAGTACAGCAGCAGGATCGTCAGTAACAGAACCGGCAGCACAAGCCCCAGCAGGTGGATCCAGGATCCCGGAGCAATCCAGGGCAAAATGGGACGCCTGAGCTCCGTTTCAATGTACCGGATGTCTTTACCGAGATACCGCACATCATCCCTGCCCATGTTGGCCGTGTTCACCTTCTTCTTTCCGGTATTTACCGCATTGAATTTCAGGCCTGATGCAACGTTCCGCATGTACTTCCCGGTGGCCGGATTCAAATAGGTAAAGGTGATTTCGGGCAATTCAACCAGGCCAGTTTCACGGGGGATGATCAGCCAGGTGTATTCTCTCCTGCCCGACATCCCGGATACTCCGGTTTTTATCCTGTCAGCTGTCTCCGGTTCGAAGGTTTCCAGGGAAGCCGGCAGATTGAGCTGGGGCTTGTCGATAAGCTTCAGGTTACCGGTGCCCTGGATTACGATTTTCAGTTCAGCGGGTTCTCCGACTTCCACATCGCTCTCAGCCACACTGGCCTCCATCGTAAAGTCCCCGACAGCTCCTGTGTAAGTCTCAGGTTTTCCCACCGCCGGTGCCTCCCTCACCTGAATTTTAACCGCACTGCTTCTGATTTCATTCTCCACCAGCTCACGTACCTTCTGCTGAATGATGCCACCCCAGAGCTGACGGTTAACGGTTCGTTCCACCACCCTTTCGATGGGCAGTGAGGAAGGTTCGATGGTGATAATGCCGGTTTTCAGCGGAATCAGGAGGGTGGTGTTGAGAATGATGGTATTGTAGGGTCTTCCCTTGTACATCTCCTGAACCACCTGGTAGTGGTCGGTAGGGATCGATTCAAACCAGAATCCGTTGAATGAAGGCACTTTAAGGCCGCCGATGTTTTGTATCGAAAGGCGCGTGTAGAGCTTCTGGGTTAAAACAATCACTTCACCCTTGTAAGGGTTTGTATTGGAGATAATATTGCTGATGAAAATATCACCTTCGGAGTTGTCCTGATTGCCCTGCCGGTTTTCGGATGTTGAACTTCCAATTACCTGTATGGCAATGGGTTTTGATTTATAAACCGTCTTGCCGATTTTCACGTGGGCGGGCCCCAACTGAACGCGGCCTGCTTTGCTGGCTTTAAGTGCATAAGTGTAAGTCACTTTCGTTTCTGTGCTCCGCCTTCCGTTCACAAAAGCCGTGTAGCTTGATACGGAATAACCCGGCCCTCCCAGAATCTCCAGCCCTTTCATGTCGGGACCTTCAAACTGATCCACTTCCCGGTTCAGCACATATACCACCTGAAAGGCAGCACCGGCCAGTACCTCCTCCGGGGCCTCCGTGGTAAAGCTTAATGCCTGTCCGTCAGCCCTTCCGGGGAGAAAAAGGGCGAGGATAAAAAGCAGCAGCCATGTTTTATTTCCTGCAATCGGATGTGCCATATCTGAAGGATTTACCAGTCTTTGTTTTTTAACGATTCGCTTCTGTTGCGTTCACGCTCCTGAATCTGTTCAGCGGTTTTCATCTCTTTGTCGCGGATCGCATTCAGAATCCGCTCTGCATCTTCGCGGGAGATGGTCCCTTCCGGTCGCCGGGGCTCTTTCTGGCGGTCGCGGTCTTCATCGCGCCTGCTCTCAGGCATCGGTTGTTCCTGCTTCTGGGTTTGCTGCTGGAGCTGATCCTGTTTCCGCTCATTCTTCTGCTCCTGCTGCTCCTTTTGCAGCCATTGCAATGCCCTTGAGAGGTTGTAGCGCGCGTCCTCATCAGCAGGGTTAAACCGCAGCGCCTCACTGTAGGCCTTGATACCCTCCTTCAACATCTCTCCCCCGGCATCCTGTCCGCGGTCCTTCATCTCCTTCCACGATTTCAGCGCAGCATTCCCCAGGTTGTAAAAAATCCGGCTTTTCGACAAAGAGTCGAGGTTGTTGCCCGAAGCAGCCCTGAAATGGCCATAGGCGTCCTGAAATTTTTGCTGCCGGTATAGGGCACTCCCCAGGTTGTTATCCACCCTGGGATCTGTCTGTCCCCCTTTCGGGGCCAGCCGGTACATGGCTTCTGCCTTGTCGTAGGCCCCTTTTTCATACATCCGGTTACCGGAGCGCATCACACCCCGGCGTACCTCCTGACCCTGTGAAAGGGCCGGAATCAGCAGGATGCCTAAAACGAGCCCCGTGCGGAGTGAGCCGGCCAGCCGGTCGTAAATGCTCCTCCGGTTCCTCCTGAGGGTAAGAAAGAGGTCAAGGGCAAGCAGCAGCAGCGCCAGGCCTGCAAACCACCGGAAGTGCAAAGTGTATTGGGATGTGTCATCGTAAGAACGTTCACTTACCCCCTCTTTGCGTATCGCCTCCACGATTTTCCGCACTGCGGCATTGAGGTTGTCGGTGGCAAAAAACTCACCGCCGGTCACCTCTGCTGCCTCAGCCAGCAGGCCGGGTTGCATCCCTGAAATGACCGTGTTCCCTTCGCGGTCCTTTTTATAACCGGTTAGGACACCGTTTTCATATACGGGTATAGGCACTCCGGCAGGACTGCCCAACCCGATCGTGTAGATCTTCACATTCCGGGCTTTGGCCAGCCGGGCCTCCTCCTGTACATTTCCTTCGTGGTCTTCACCGTCGGAAATAATGACGATGGACCGTACCATCTTACGGTCTTCGGCTCCGAAAGCCCTTACAGAGAGGCTGATGGCATCGGCAATGGCAGTCCCCTGGTTGCCGGCAGTGCCTGCGTCGGCTGAATTTAACATCATGGCCGCCACCGCCTTGTCGACGGTGAGCGGCACCTGGATATAGGCCTCTCCGGCAAAGAGTACAAGCCCAACCTGTTCACGGTCCAGCAGACGGAACAGGGTGGAGGCAGCCTGCCGCGCCCTGGTAAGGCGGTTGGGTTTGATGTCTTCGGCCAGCATACTCGAAGAGATATCCAGACATACCATTACGTCTCCGCCATTCAGTACCTTTTTCTTTCCGGCAGATTTCACCCTGGGGCCGGCAAGCACGATCACCAGAAGCATGAACGCAGTGACCTGGAGTATGAACTTCAGATGGTGCCGCTGCCGGTCGGTACCCGACACAATCACGCGGAGGGTGTCATCCGTGGCCAGCCGGCTGAGACTCCGTTTCCTCCACCTTAGAAAGAGGAAATAGAGGAGGATGACCGGCAAAACCAGCACCAGCAACCATAACATTCCGGGATTCGCGAATTGTAGCATCAGCGTCAGGGTAAGGTTTTGGCAAAAAGGTATCTGAGGAGCCAGGCGGCAGCGATCAGCAGGAGTGATAAACCGGCAAACCACTGGTAAAGGTCTGTTTTTGAAACATTCACGGTGGCTTTGAGCCGCGATTTTTCAAGCTGGTCAATCTCACGGTAGATCTTTTCCAGTGCCTGGTTATGGGTAGCACGGAAATACCGTCCACCGGTGATTTCAGCTGCCTTTGAAAGTGTTTTTTCGTCGATTTCTACAGGGACCGGTCCAAACAGGATGTTCCCTTCGATGATCTGTACAGGGCCAATGGCGATCCCCTGGGTACCCACCCCGATGGTGTAGAGGCGGATTCCGAAGAGCGACGCGATCTCTGCCGCCTGCAGAGGATCCACATTGCCTGCATTGTTCTCACCGTCGGTGAGCAGAATGATGACTTTGCTTTTGGCATCACTCTCCCGCAACCGGTTGATGGCCGTGGCAATACCATCACCGATGGCAGTGCTCCCGTCTTCGATGAATCCTGCCTGTGCCTGCTGCAACAGGATGATCATGGCAGCTTTGTCGGCAGTGAGCGGACACAGCGTAAAGGGATGCCCGGCAAAAACCACCATCCCGATACGGTCCGGGCCCCGCTCACGGATGAACCGCGCTGCCACATCCTTCGACGCCTCCAGCCGGTCCGGATCAAAATCACGGGCCAGCATACTCAGCGAAATGTCCATCGCCAGGATGATATCGATCCCTTCGTTGTACCGGTCCTTGCCCCGTTCGGTCCATTGCGGGCCTGCCATCCCAAGGGCCGTCGACACCCATGCCGCCGACATCAGCACACCGGAGAAGCCGGGAAGCTTTGTCCTGAAGGATTTCCCCCTGCGCAGACCAGCCTCTTCCACAGGCAGGTTCAGCGACGGGAAATAGGGCAGATCCCTCCTTTTTCTCACGAAATACAAAACAGGAATCAGGAGCAGCAGCAACAGCCACCAGGGTTGCGAAAAGGAGAGGGGAGAGGTAATCGCAGCAATCATCATGGCTCCTCCTCCCTGTGAAGTTCAGTGGGCCCGGCAACGAATGCCGGCGCGGTATCTGCCACGAAGGTTCTGGCATCTTCCATCAGAGCCTGATGCTGTACTCCAATGGGTACAAGCTTTGCAAATTTCACCAGATCAGAAATTTGCAGGATGCGCTGCAAGGTACCGTGGCACCGGGTTGAAATATCGCGGCGGGCCGCGATGCGCCGTAATACCTGACGGGTAGTGAGCTCCGGCGCATTCACCGACAAACCGTCACGCAGGTATTCGCGCACAATGCCTGATACGGTCTCATAATATCCCTTTACTTCCTGAGGCATGGCAGGGAATTTCACATGGTCAAGCGCTTCCAGCGCAATCTGCCATGGCTCGAGGCGCTGTTCAGGCACCGGAATCACTGCCTCAGGGGCAGCTCTGCGGCGGCGCTTCCTTCGGCGGATAAACCTGATCAGCATTATGATACCTACAACAAAAAGCAGGGAAATCAGCCCCGGAATCAACGCCTCCCTGAAAGTAACCGGGAAAGAAAATGGGGGTTTCAGGTCCCTGAGTTCTTCTTCATCGGTCAGTTCTGCCAGTGAGAAAGTGAGGAGCAGCGAGGGGGTATAGGCCTCTTTGATGAAGGATGAACCCGGATTGGAGAATCTGACAATGATTGGGTCAACGGTATAGGTTCCTGAATCAAAAACAGTAACCGTAATAGTCTGGGAATAGGTATACAATCCCCCTTCCGATTTGGCTGTATCAGTGGAACCCTTCTTCAGCACTACCAGACCGGTGGCCAGGGTATCCCCGGTAACAGGCCACTGGATCAGAATGTTCTTATCCGCAGTAACCTTTAACGTAAGGGGTACATGTTCCCCGATAAAAAACTGTGAACCTGGGGCATCCATCTCGGCATTGATCTCCTGGCTGCTGGCATGGCCCATCAGCATCACCATTCCCAGCAGCCCGGCTGCACGGGTGATAACGGCCTGCAAACCTGTTGTGATCCGGTGGGTCATTTCCGCATCTCCCTTCTTTTAAACAGCCTGATGAGGGGTTTTACAAAATCCTCACGGGTAGAGATCATCTCCAGATCAACCCCCGACCGGATAAACACGTTTCTTAAACGTGCACTGCGATCTTCAAACCTGCGGGCATATTCCTGCCGCTCCCTTGCCGAACGTCCGTCGACCCACGAAGGACGGCCTGTTTCTGGATCCGTAACGCGCAGCAACGACCGCACAGGTATCTCCGACTCAATCGGGTCGAAAATTCTGAGTCCAACCATATCGTGCTTCCGGGAGGTGATCCGAAGGGCATCTTCGTAGGATTCATCCAGGAAATCACTGATAATAAAGGCTATACACCGCTTGCGAATGATGTTGCTGAGATACCTGAGGGCTTCTGAGATGTTGGTGTGCTTCTTTTCAGGGGTGAAATCCACCAGCTGCCGGATAATGAACAACACATGCTGCACCCCCTTCCCGGGCGGGATAAATTTTTCAATCCGGTCTGAGAAGAAAATGACCCCCACCTTGTCGTTGTTCTTTAAGGCAGAGTAGGAGAGGAGGGCTGCAATCTCGGTGATCCGGTCCTGCTTGATCCTGTTGCCCGATCCTGCCAGATTCGAGGCGCTCACATCAATCAGCAGCATCACCAGCAGTTCGCGCTCCTCGTTGTACACTTTCACATAGGGGTGGTTGAAACGGGCGGTAACGTTCCAGTCAATATCCCGGATCGCATCACCATACTGATATTCACGTACTTCGTTAAATGCCATACCCCGCCCCTTGAAGGCGCTCTGGTAATGGCCGGTAAAGATCTGATCAGACAATCCCCGGGAGCGAATGCCGATTTTCCTGACCTTCTTCAGTATTTCCGCGGTATCCATAATGATGCCCCACCAGGATCAGGGAACTTCGATCTGATTCAGGATTTCAGTTACAATATCTTCAGTATCAAGATCTTCTGCCTGTGCCTCATATGTGAGGCCGATGCGGTGCCTGAGCACGTCATGACATACGCTCCTTACATCCTCAGGTATGACAAAACCACGCTGGTTCATAAAGGCAACGGCTTTGGCCGTAAGCGACAGGTAGATGCTCGCCCTGGGTGAGGCACCGTACTGGATCAGGCCGCTGAAGTGATCAAGCTTGTACTTTGAGGGGTGCCGGGTGGCAAATACAATGTCGGTGATGTAATTTTCAATCTTCTCATCCAGGTAGATCTCACGGATCAGTTTACGCGCTGCGATAATCTCCTGGTGGCTCAGAACCGGGGTGGTTTCGGGGATGGTTACCGAGCTTTGCTGCCTGAGAATCAGTTTCTCCTCCTCTTTTTCCGGGTACTCCACAATCACCTTGAACATGAACCGGTCGGTCTGCGCTTCCGGCAGCGGGTAGGTCCCTTCCTGTTCGATCGGGTTCTGGGTGGCCAGTACCAGAAAGGGGTCGGGCAAACGATACCCGTTGCCGCCAATGGTCACCTGCCGCTCCTGCATCGCCTCCAGCAGTGCGCTCTGCACCTTGGCCGGCGACCGGTTGATCTCATCGGCCAGGATGATGTTGGCAAACACAGGCCCCATCTTCACCCTGAACTCTTCATCACGCTGCGAATAGATCATGGTTCCGATCAGGTCGGCCGGCAACAGGTCGGGGGTGAACTGGATCCTTGAAAACCTGGCATCCAGCAGTTGGGCCAGCGACTTTACTGCCAGCGTTTTAGCCAATCCCGGCATCCCTTCCAGCAGTACGTGGCCATCGGCCAGCAATGCCAGGATCAACCGCTCCTTCAGATGGTGCTGCCCGATCACCGTGTGGTCCAAACCCCGCATCAGCATCTCTGTAATCCGGCTTTTCTGGGCTACCTTCTCGTTTAATTCCTCGATATTTATCTGATAATCAGCCATAAATATTTCATAGATTAAGTGCCTCAAAAGTAGCTGAAACCCGCTCTGCAAGGGTCAGGGCTATGTTAAATATTGTTAATGGTACGGGTTATGAAACCCATCTTAACATTCTGTTTCAGAAAGATCTCATATTGCACCCTGAGGAGCTGCCCATGGTAAATTGATTACTTTTGCCCAGATGGAGATTACCGCGCACCTAACCCCCTGAGATGATGGCCAGAAATAGCATACTGATTTTATTCCTCCTTGCGGGGTTTGCATTTCACGCAGAAGCGCAGAACTGGCTTTGGGCTACCTCCGTGAACGGGCCCGATACGGATGAAATTCTGACGGTAGCCACCGGCCAGCCTTCTTCGGTATATATCGGAGGCAGATACCAGGACAGCATCCGGTTTTCATCTGCGGTGGCCTTCTCCGGCAGTCCGGGGTACGACCAGGCATTTGTGGCACGCTACGACACCTCCGGCACCCTGGTGTGGGCAAGGGTCTTCGGAGGCAACCGCAACGACCAGGTTACTGCGATATGTACCGATGATTCGGGGTTTGTGTATATGGCATGCTACAGCCGCAGCACCGACCCGCTGGTGTACGACAACTTCAGCTTTACCGGTACCGGCAACGATAAAACCTTCCTCCTCAAAATTGATCCGCTGGGCAACCTGGTATGGGGCAAATTGCTTACCGCCGGCACTTCCAATGCCTACCCCACATCCATCGCCGTAAAAAATGGAGTGGTCGCAATCACAGGTAATTACGCCTTCTTGTCACTTGTCATTCAAACCGATACCCTGACCCTGGCTGGCAATGAAGACATATTTCTGGCAGCGTGGAGTGCCGGCACCGGTAACCTGCTCTGGACCAAGGCATTGAAGTCCACAGGGATGGATTATGCCAGGGATGTGGCCATGGATTCGGCTGCCAACATTTATCTTACCGGGATCTTCAACAACAGTCTCAGTATTGGCGGGGTCGATACCCTCTTTAATCCGGTGGGGTACGAAACCTTCCTGGCAAAATTCAACAGCGCTGGTACCCTGATGTGGCGGCGCAGGTATTACGGCACGGGCGATCACATGGTAAATGCCCTGGCCACCGGCCCTGACGGATCTCTTTGCATCGCTGGCTGGCACGGGTCAGGCAACCATGAGCTGAACGATACCTCTTTCAATACCCTCTATGTGTACAATTTCTGGGTACAAAAGGTAAGTCCTTCAGGAACAGGTATGTGGACAAAAATCTTTCATGGAAACAGTGGGGGTGGGATCATAGGAATGGTGATCGATCAGGCCAGCAATGTGTACCTGTCCGGACTTCTTGGCTCGCTGTATTACTTCGATACCCTCCAGCTGACGGGCGGATCAACCGATGTTCGTGCGTTTATCGTGAAGATGAGCGGAAGCGGCACCGTGCTCAGCGGACATACCGGAGGCAACCGGGTCACAAACACCGTATACAACAACGTGGCCTCCGATGCCGCAGGCAATGTGTACACGGTGGGCTTTTTCGGCAGTGCCACCGGGCACCAGGCGGTGTTTGGCCCCGATACCCTCACCTCGGCAGGTGAAACCGACGGGTACCTGGCCAAATATGGTTTACCCACCCCCTGTGCGGTTCATTCCGGGTTTTCGTATGCCCAGCACCCGCTGTGCACCGGCGATTCCCTGCAGCTCATCAACGCCAGCTTCAATTCTGTCTCCTACCAATGGTTTATAAACGGCACCCCGGTGTCGGTGCTGGAACATCCCAACCTGGTGCTGACCACCGCCGGCAACTACACCATCAAGCTGGTGTCCACAGGGTTAACCTGCTCCGATTCCTCCTTTCAGGCCATCACCGTAAATGAACGATGGAACCTCCAGCTAAGCGATACCTTCTGTAACGGCGATGTGTACTGGTTTGGCGGGGTTCCGCTGACATCCTCAGGTACTTACGTCAACCACCTTACCTCGGCCGCGGGCTGCGATTCCACCATTACCCTGCACCTGTCCATGGACTCGGTGGTGGCCACCTTTACCATTACGGGCGACTCTGCCCTGGCGCCGCCGGGGTACGGCCAGTACCAGTGGCTCGATTGCGACCAGGGGATGGCGCCGGTAAGCGGAGCTGTGTTGCCGGTATTTCGCCCGCTACAATCGGGCAATTATGCCGTGGAGATCAGGGGCGTTTTGTGTGCCGATACCTCCGCCTGCCAGTATATCCTGGTCATTGGCGCAGAGGAATATCCCGCACAGGCCCATATCACCCTGTACCCGGTTCCGGCAGACAACCTGCTGTATGTCAACGGGCTGCAACCCGGCACAGGGTATGAGGCGCAGCTTACCGACCTTTCGGGCCGGATCCTGCAAACCTCCCGCCTCACGGCCGGAGCAAACTCCCTCGATCTGCACCCCATCCCCCCGGGCCTCCTCCTCCTGCGCCTCACGGACGATACCGGCAAGGTGCTGGTTTTCAGGGTGGTGAGGCGGTAGAACCCGTAAGTGATCACTTCGGAGAAACAGGTAACATCCCGGTCATTAATCCTAAACTTCCTCAACTTCCTCAACTTCCTAAACTTCCTAAACTTTTCCCAAAAATATTTATCCAAATCGTTTGCATCGTATATAAAGAATGTTTTAACTTTGACTGGAATTCAGACCCGGGTGCAACCTAACCAATATTTGAATTCTCTTAACAGCTCTATACTCCTTTAATGACCTTGACAAATAAACGTAACCATGAAACCACAACACAGGTTTGAATATTCAGAAAGAAGTTATGCTAGTTGCTCATCTGAGCGGCCAGTAAAACAACCTGACCAATGTCTTGAAGTACATATATAAATGAGTTGGCAGCAAGTGTATTAAGACAACGACCCGATAAACAAACGAGTGACAGAAACAGAAAAAAGTAAACCATTTTGACAGGTGACCAAAGACATAGAAACGATATTAAATACGGACAGCTACTAAACCGACACGCTGACCTACCCTATGATTTTTATTTTTTTTCCACCGCACATTTTTTAAAAACAATTATAGCCAGCCTGCAAACGGCACATTTGCAAGCCACACAAGCCGACCCGCAAATCCAAGCTTGCAAAAGAGCCTCTTTTTGCCCACGCACCGACAAATATTCGTTAATTTGACAGATCATTTTAAGATAATAAATGAGTGATAAAACTATACATATTGACGACCACGATAGCGAAGCGGACACCTGCCGAAAGGAAGTGCTGCCCAAGCTATATGAGAGCCAATGGACAGATGAATTGATTATTGAACAAAGAACTTTCACTGACGGAAAAATTATTGTGATTGGAAGAAAAGCAAGAAGAAAAAAAGCGAAACGCTTTGACTATTTGCTTCGCTATTCACAAAACTTTCCGATTGCAATTGTTGAAGCAAAGAAAAAATACAAGTCGGCTGCTGATGGCATCCAACAAGCAAAAGACTATTCTCAAATACTCGGACTTAAATTTGCCTATTCGACAAACGGAACAGAAATATTAGAATTTGACTTTATCACAGGACTTGAAACAAAAATTTCAAGCTATCCGACACCGACTGAACTTTGGAACAGACTAAACCAAGCAGAACCAATAAAGCCTGAAATTCAAGAGACATTTTTAAAACCGTTTTTTGCGACATCGGGAAAAGAAATAAGATACTATCAACGTATTGCTATCAACAGAGCAATAAAAGCCATTTTAGAAGGAAAGAAAAGAGCATTATTGACACTTGCCACAGGAACAGGAAAAACAACTGTTGCTTTTCAAATCATTTACAAACTTTGGAACAACCGTTGGAACATAAAAGGAGAATACCGCAGACCAAAAATTTTATTCCTTGCTGACAGAAGTATTTTGGTTACTGACCCACATGCAAAAGATTTTGCAGTGTTTGGAGATGCAAGATGTTTAGTTCCTGATGAAGGTTTGCCAAGCAGCAGAGAAATTTATTTTTCTACTTACCAATCGTTAGCCGAAGATGAAAACAGAGTTGGTGCATTCAGAAATTTGCCAAGAGATTTTTTTGACTTGATTGTTATTGACGAGTGCCATAGAGGAAGTGCATCAGACGAAAGTAATTGGAGAGTTATATTAGATTACTTCAATACTTCTGTTCAAGTTGGATTAACGGCAACACCTTTAAGAGACGACAATAAAGACACATACGCATATTTCGGAAATCCGCTTTATATCTATAGTTTGAAACAAGGAATTGAGGACGGCTTTTTAGCTCCTTATTTGGTCCATCGTGTGGTAACAGAAGCTGATGCAACAGGTTTCAGACCAGAAGAAGGACAGAGAGACGACAACGGGGAGGTAATACCTGATGGAGTATACACTACACCTGACTTTGAGAATTCATTATCCTATTTGCCACGAACCAAAGCCGTTGTAAAACACCTTTACAACCATATGGTGAAATACGGCAGGTTTGATAAAACAATTGTTTTTTGCGTAAACCAAGAACATGCAGACCAATTCCGAAGAGAATTGAGTAATCTTAATACTGATTTAGTTCAGCAATATCCCGATTATGTAGTTAGGATTGTTTCAGAGGAAGGAGATATTGGGAAAGGGCATTTAAGCAAGTTTATGGACATTGACGAACCTATTCCGGTAGTTGTAACAACTTCAAAATTGTTGAGCACAGGCGTAGATGTTCCGACTTGCAAAAACATTGTGATTTTCCGAATGGTAAATTCAATGACTGAGTTCAAACAGATTGTTGGTAGAGGAACAAGAGTTAGAGAGGATAAGGAAAAATTATTTTTCACCATTTTGGACTATACAGGAAGTGCAACAAGAAATTTTGCCGACCCTGATTTTGACGGTGAACCGCCTTTAATTACAGAGGATGAAATTGATGGTGATGGAAATATAATTGATGGAGACGCATGGATTCCAGACCCATCAACAGAAGAACCAGACGATTGGGAAAATGATGACGATACCAACAACCCACCTCCAGGAGGAGGTGGTGTAGAACAACGAAGAAAATATTACATCAGCGAGGGAGAAGTTTCGATAGCAGCCGAAAGTGTTCAAATTTTAGATGCAAGCGGAAAATTGAGAACCATTCAATTTACGCAATATGCTAAAGAGCATATTACAACGATGTTCCCTTCAATGAATGACTTCAGAAGCAAATGGAACGACCTACAAGAAAGGCAACACATTTTAGACGAGTTGGAAAACAACGGCATTTCTATTGACCAGTTAATGGATATAACCAAACAACAAGAAGCCGACCCATTTGACTTGATATGTTTCGTTGCCTTTGATTTAAAACCATTGACAAGAAAGCAAAGAGCAGAATTATTGAAAAGGAACAAACCCGACTTTTTTGCTGAATACAGCGAAAGAGCAAAGGAAGTATTGAATATGATTTTAGAAAAGTATGTGGACTATGGACTAAACCAAATCCGACCAGACATTATTTCAGTTGAACCCATTACTCAACAGGGGAATCCGATTGAAATAGTAAAAGAATTTGGTGGAATAGACCAATTCAAAAAAGCGATTGAAGAATTACAAACTCTGTTATACGCAGAAGCAGCATAAACTGAAAAATGGCAAAAACTATAAAAGAAAAAGCCCCAAAGAAAGCGGCAAAACCTGTGGTTATAGAAACTCCTGCACAACGATTAAGCGGAATAATCAAGAGCTGTCGCAAAATCATGCGGAAGGACAAAGGGTTGAACGGAGACGGAGACCGTTTGCCAATGTTGACTTGGATAATGTTTCTGAAATTTTTAGACGATAACGAACAACTTCAAGAACTCAACGCACAGTTAGAAGAGAAAAAGTATAAACCTGCAATTTCAGCACCTTATCGTTGGAGAGATTGGGCAAAAGATAAAAATCTCACAGGTGATGATTTATTGGCTTTCATCAATAACGAAAAAGTAAAACTCTCCGATGGAAAAGAAAGAACAGGTTTGTTCTATTATTTAAGAAGTCTGCAAAGTGAAACAGGAACCGAACGAAAAGATGTAATTGCAACAGTTTTCAAGGGTATAACAAACCGAATGATAAACGGTTATTTACTGCGTGATGTGGTTAATAAGATTGATGAAATACATTTCACTAATAACGTTGAGATAAACACACTTTCACACCTCTATGAAAGCATACTCAAAGAGATGCGTGATGCAAGCGGTGATGCTGGTGAATTTTATACACCAAGACCAGTTGTGAAATTTATGGTTGAAATGCTTGACCCAAAAATTGGAGAAACTGTTCTTGACCCTGCAAGTGGAACAGGAGGATTTTTGGTTGAAGCATTTGAGTATTTAAAAAAACAGGCTCAAACAGTTGAGCAACGAAATATTTTACAAAGCAATTCAATTACTGGAGGAGAACCAAAATCACTTCCTTATTTGCTTTGCCAAATGAATTTGCTTTTGCATGGCCTGGAATATCCTAACATTGACAGCGGTAATAGTTTGCGTTTCCCACTTCGTGATATTGGCGATAGAGAGAGAGTTGATATTATACTAACAAATCCGCCATTCGGAGGTGAAGAAGAACGAGGCATTCTCAACAATTTTCCTGATGATAAAAAGACAGCTGAAACCGCTTTGCTTTTTCTCCAACTCATTATGAGAAAACTGAAACGCAAAAAACCAAATGAGCAAGGAGGCAGAGCAGCAGTTGTTGTTCCTGATGGAATTCTTTCAGGCGATGGAGTTTGCGCAAGAATTAAAAAGGAACTTTTAGATAACTTCAATTTGCACACAATTGTAAAACTGCAAGAAGGAGTTTTTCATCCATACACAGGAATACCCTGTAACTTACTTTTCTTTGAGCATGGCAAGGCAACAAGTAAAGTTTGGTATTATGAAGTGCCAATGCCGACCGACAGAAAAAGTTACTCTAAGACAAGACCGTTAAGCATTTCAGAATTCATTCCTGTTTCTCAATGGTGGAGCAAAAGGAAATTATCAGACATTTCATGGTTTGTTGATCTTGATGAAATAGTACGCAGAAATTATAATCTTGATATTAAAAACCCTTCAAAGAAACTTGAAGATTTTTCTGTTACAATTGCCGAAAAAGTCAAAAAAGAACTAGGTGCTTTCAAAACAACTTTTTCTGCTACTGAAAAACTACTTTCAAATGGACATTGGAAATCTTTGAATCAAATAAATCCTTCTGAACTTAACGAAATTGTTTTGGGAAATGTATTGAAAGAGAAACTCAACTATGAGACATTGATTCCTTCAAAAGCATACAACATACTTGGCTGTTCGCTTGCAGGCAGAGGGCCTTTTTTGCGAGAGACAAAACTCGGACAAGAAATTAGTGGCAAGGAATTAAACAAAGTTTCAAAGGGAAATTTCCTTTACAGCAGATTGTTTGCATGGAAAGGAGCATTTGGAATTATTGCAGATGAATTTGACGGCTACTACTGCTCAAACGAATTTCCTGTTTATGAAGTTGACGAGACACAAGTGTTAGCTGAATATTTGAGTTTATATTTCACAAGGCCTTTTGTTTGGAATGAAGTTGAGAAGTTCTGCAAAGGCACAACCAAAGCAAGCCGTAACCGATTCAAAGAAGAGTTTTTACTTGCAATGAAAATTCGTGTTCCAAAAGTTGAACGACAAAAAGAAATTTTAAAAGCAATTTCAGAACTGAATAAGACTGTTTCTCAAATAAATGAGTTTGCAAATAGTTTGAATGAAATGCCTTTGAATGTTCTTGCTAATCTTTATCAAGGAGAGTTATAGAAAATGAAACCAAAACTATTTACAGCCATATTATTATTTATCAGTGCATATTCACCACTATTTTGGATTTTGGTAGTAAAGGATTTTGATTTTGACAATAATCACCGCTTTCAGCATCCTATCCCTGTTTATGTTTTGCTCGGCTTCACCGCATTGAGTATTATTCTTCTTTTCATTACAGTGGCAACTATGAAACGGGGTAATCTTATTGGCGAAGTAGTTACTGTAAAAAACCGTTCGGTGGATTTAATAAACTATACCATTCCGTATATGGTTTCTTTTTTCGGTATTGACTTGTCTAAGCCGCAAGACGTAATAGCAATTACCATTTTTCTGCTCATTCTGCTACTGCTAACCATAACAAGCAAATCCGTTTTTATGAATCCGCTATTGGCAATGGCTGGTTACGGGCTTTATGATTTGGAATACAAACGGGACGGAAAAATTTACTCAACGGTTATTCTCAGCAAGCATGAGTTACACACAGGCGAACGCTACTATATCAGGAGTTTGACCCGTTTTTTATATTTTGTAGTTGAACAAGAAAATCAAAATAATAATGTCGCATAGAACCATTCTTCAGAATCTTAAAAACTTAAATCTTCGCAGAGCCGAAGTTTCGCTGGCAGTTGTCAAAGAGTATAAAGTTAACAGGGTATCTCAATACTCAATAAAATATGTTCCTATTGACGAACGCCTTGAAAATCGTTTGCGAAACATTGTCACAAGCAAGATTCAAAACACTAATACTGTTGATGAATATAGTTATGATTGCCCCGAACCAGAGGCAGACCAAGTGCGAACCATTGATTCTGACCAAACGGACTTTTACAGAATCTTTGAAAAGTTAGGAGAACTGAATCCCGAAGAAGATGTAATCGACAATGTTGAAGAACTGGTAAATGGAACGAAAGCATACTTAATCATTTTGCGAAATAGAGAAGGCATTCAAGTTGTAGGTTTCAAAACCATTCCCGAAAACTGGAAAATGAAAAAGAACAAAGGATTGATTCCGCTTCTTTTTCGAGAAAATCGGTTTGAAGATTTAGAGGACGAAAATGTTTTCAGTATTGCCAGTTCAGTTGACCTTTTCTATTATGGCGAAACACTTTTCATATTATCAAAAAAAGAGTTTGAGCATGGCCTCAACTTTCGTGATGGTATGATTGCCAAAGCAGACGAAATGTTTCAGGAAGTAACGCAACTTAATTTGTTCGTAAACATGGAAATTCTAACAACAAGAGTTGGAAACAATCAACGCTACTTGCGAAAAATTGCGACCATCAGAAACTTGGGTCACTACCGAAATCCGCAATTTCTGCAGCGATTGCAACAAGTAAGTGCTGCAAAAAATTGGAGCATTCAGTTTGACAACGGACAAATTGTTTTCACTGATGAAACGCTGGACACTATTTTGAGTTTGCTTCAAAACAAACGCCTTCATTCCGAACTGACTTTAGAGGACTTTGATGTTGACGGTAAAATTGACCCTGTTACATAGAGATGTAATATTAAAGTAGTATGATGACTGATACAAATCATAAATGTAAATAAAGTTTGTGGTAAATAGTTATGATTCAAATTGATGTAGGATATTATAATGACGTGCAAAGAATCTTGTTTCAAGGTTTTCCAAATGCTGATGTGATAAATCAAATTGTCCAAAACGGAATCATGATTACTGAAGATGAATTCCTTGCCTATATGATGTTTACATGGCAAATGGATGTTAACGGTTTCAGAACTTATAATGAGTTAAGAGCGTTGGTAGAAGATAATCTAGGTGCTGTTAACCAACTTCTGACATTTAATAATGGTAGCATTCAAGCAAGGGTGATTGGGAACGATTTAATGCAAACAGGATATACAGAACGGATTGGTGTTTCGGTTGGTTTATGTTTACTAAATAAAATCCATAATTTAACAGCAGCAGATTGGAGAAAAATCCCAACTGCTCCCGGCAGAAACGGACATCCAACTTTCGACTTTGACATTCCAATTGCTTCTACAGGCAATAATTTTATTCAAGGTGAAAACAAAGGGAGTGCAGTTGCTGACAACTCAATTCAGAATAATTCAATTGAAGCACATTATTCAAGCATAGATAGAAAGAAGACTTATGTTAGAGAACAAGAAGCACAGATGCAAATTCCAATTCATCAAAACTTGTATTATGGGACAATAGGGGTATTAGACAATAGAGCAAATAGCACGGCAAGAATTTGGTTAGTTGACCCACCAGCCTTTGAAATAGAGATGGAACCAAGGAAATACAAACTTTTAACACGACTTAGATATTATCTCAATGAGTTCAAAAATGTAGGCGTAAAAAGGCGGATTACTGAGGCTTTAGAATTACGAATTAATGAGATTGAAGAAGCAAAGGAATACGACCAATTTAACTTCAAAAAACTTGATGATAGGTTTCCAGTAAGTGGCGGCTATTATCTTTATATGGAAGGGAATGTATTCGCAAATGTTGATACTAATGAAGCATTTGGTCGTGTATTTTTAATTGAGGACAAGCAGACGATTATTCCATATTTATTAGCATTTCCGAAAGCAATAATGCGGCTAATAGTAAGACAGGACTTTGGATCAATTTTAGCTTACGAATACAATCCCGACTTCATGAAAGAAAGTATTTCTGTTTTATTACGCTTTACCAAACCAGAATATTTTGAAATGAATTTGAGCGAAAAGTTTAATTTCGTTTTCAACGAGAAAAGTAATTTTTTTGAGACAGTTTACTTTGGGAAAGTAAGCCATACATCAGATGGAAGAATATTTGGAGCATTAAACAATGAAAATTAACCAATCAACCCACCATATTTGCAAGCACATTGCTAAAGCAGCACAAGCCAACACACCGAGAGAAATTGTTTTAAAAAATTTGCCGACCCTTAAAAAATAAAAAACGCTGACACACAAGCCGAAAGAAAAGAAAGTAAAATGGCAATGATATGTAAGACTAAACTTCATGTCTAACAAATTAGTAAGTTTAATTTGTTAAACAACGAAAAGATGGAAGTATTAACTTTGACACGTATGGTCACCAAAGACCCCAACGAGAAAATTGCACGGAAAAGACTAACTGTATTGCAGTTAGCCGAGCAATTAGGTAGCGTAACCGAAGCCTGCCGGC
>JAKLII010000003.1 GCA_022709695.1 Bacteroidota bacterium | reverse complement strand
CAATAAAAGTCCTGGTAATGTCTTCAACGGTCTATCCTCTCACGGCTCCGGAGAAGCATAAAAAGCGAACCATGATTCAGGTATGTGAAAATGATCGTGACTGATGATCTTAAATCCGATACCATTGTCAAAAAGTAGCAGTTGCCATTAATCCGGGGTCACTTGTGAAGGTGCATGTGATAGGCTTCTAATTGCTTGTACTACAATCAACTACAAAGATTGTATTCATATTAACCGATAGTCATATATTATTGGTCCGTGCAAGATACGTGTCCCTTGTATAAAAAGCAAATGCCAACTGGTTTGCCAATTCATCTTTACCCTATTTTTGACATGAAGATGAACCCTGCAACAAGCCACCATTAAGCAATTAGCCCATGAAACTTCTTCTGCGAACTCTTACCCTTGCAGTTACTTTATGTTCCCTTACCCATTGCCAACCATCAGGGAACGAACCTGCAACAAACCTCCAGGCATCAGTCACCATCGTATCTGCGGAATACACCTGCAACACCTTGCCGGGAACTTTTTCTGACTATCAGGAGGCTCTCAGAAAGGTAAAGGCAGCGACCTTTCCCCTTACAGAAAGTGTTAACACCACCTCCAGCTCATGGATCACCGGAGCTTCTTATTACAGTTGTGACCGCCAGAAAGGATTTCTAATCATCTCCACCACTGGATCTGAATACATTCATCAGGATCTACCCCTTTCCATCTGGAAGGGATTCAAGCAGGCAAGCTCTTTCGGAAGCTACTACTCTCATAACATCAAGGGGAGGTATCAGCTGCGGTTGAAGTAGTGGCAGTGGTTGCAACCGTTTTATGATTCAATTTGATAGTTCTCGATTACACATAGGGGGTTACTAATACACCGCAGCCACCCCCTCATTTTTCCCCAATCCGGTTTTGCGACCCGACCTCGGCCAAGCTGAAATTTTCTTTCCCCTTGTCAATTGATATCCCTTCGCTACGACTTTGATGAGATTTTACCTGATTCCCCATCCCAAAATCAAATATTCATGAGGGTAATAGGTGATGGTGGTAATGAAAAATATATTGGGTTTGTCAGGCAAAAAGGCCTTGTTTTGTACGTTAATATGTCAGTACTAAAATGCAAAAGCCTGTATATAAAATACTTACAGGCTTTTTTGTGGAGCATATCGGAATCGAACCGATGACCTCTTGACTGCCAGTCAAACGCTCTAGCCAACTGAGCTAATGCCCCAAAGCGGCTGCAAATATAGCACTATTTTTCTCATACGGTCAAATGTCTCCGGCAATTTTCTTCTTTTCGCCGGATGACGTATCTTCGCGGTATCCACCGACCCCGATCCGATGCGACGTTTATTTGCTGCCATCCCGGTAACCCCTGCCCCACCCCTGCTGGCACTGATGCAACAGGGGGAAGCGGTTTTGGGCAGCGGATCCGTGCGGTGGGCCAATCCGCAACAGATGCATCTCACCCTGAAGTTTTTCGGCTCAGTGCCTGAGTCACAGATTCCTGATATCGCAAGGCACCTGCAGGAATGCGCAGGGTGTACGGCTCCCTTTCGGTTTGTGCTGCGCGGAACGGGCATTTTCGGGAGCCGGTACCAGCCCCGGGTGCTGTGGGCAGGCACCTCGGAAGATGCCCCTTTGCGCCAGCTGGGTGAGGCGGTGCTGGCTGCAGCCACAGCGGCCGGCTTCCCGCGCGAGAGGCTCCCCTTTGTTCCCCACCTTACATTGGCACGCATCGCCCGATCCCCCTCCCGGAAGATCCTTCAGAATTTTATGAACCTGCACCATGATGCGTATCTGCAGGAAGTTGACACTCCGGCCCTGTACCTGTACGAAAGCCGGCTGCACACCACCGGAGCCGAACACCTGGTGCTCGAAAAGTTCCTCCTTATGCCGCCCCAAATGAATCAGCCATGACCCTGCCCCAGCCCCTCGAACACCGGATGGTGGCCCTGATGAACCGCCTCTGGCCGGATGTGGCCGGGAGCCTCAAGGTGCACTATGCATCCGGTGGCTCCATCAACGAAGCCGCTACCCTTTCGATGGGCGGAAGGCAAATCTTCGTGAAATGGAACGACGCCGGCCGATACCCCGGGATGTTTGAAGCGGAGGCACTTGGCCTGCAGCTGCTGGCTGATCCGGGCCAGTCCCTGGTGCCTGCAGTACTGGAACAGGGTGAAGCCGGCCATGTATCTTACCTGGCGCTGGAATACGTTGTACCGGGATCCGCCGGCAGGGAGTCCGGGGAGCGGTTCGGGGAGATGCTGGCGAACCTGCACCGCAATACCTCCGCTGCTTTCGGGCTGGAACACAACAACTACATGGGGTCGCTGCCCCAGCGCAATGCCTGGCATCAGCACTGGAACGATTTCTTTATCTCCGAACGGCTGGTACCGCAACTCAGGATCGCACGCGACGAAGGGAGCCTGTCGGCCGGGGACAGCAGGGCTTTCGACCAGCTGTTCAGAAGACTCCCGGAGATCATCCCCGAAGAACCCCCGGCCCTGGTGCACGGCGACCTGTGGAGCGGCAACTACCTCAGCGGTGCAGGCGATCGCACCTGGCTCGTCGACCCGGCGGTGGCCTACGGACACAGGGAAGTGGATATCGCCATGAGCAAACTATTCGGGGGGTTTCCGGCAGCGTTTTACCGGTCGTACAACGATCACTTCCCGCTGCAGAAAGGGTGGGAAACGAGGCTGGAAATCTTCCAGCTCTACCCCCTGCTGATCCACGTGAACCTCTTTGGCGGTGGCTATGTGCATTCGGTGAGGCAAATCCTGGAGAAGTTCAGATAGTTTAGGTAGTTGAGGAAGTTGAGGTGGTTGAGGTGGTTGAAATCTAAACTTCCTAAGCTTCCTCAACATCCTAAACCTTTACTAACTTTACAGACTTTATGAACTCTCACCCCCCAGCCGTGTATATCAGCAAAACACAAATACTGGTTCCATGAAAACAATGAGATGGTTATTCCTGCTGCTGGTCAGCATCAGCCTGGTGGCAACGGCCACCGCCAACGAGCCCAAAAAGGTGCAATCGAAAATCGAAAAAGTTACGGTGTTCCTGCAGGGGGCACAGATCGTGCGTACCGCCCCGGTAAGCCTGTCGCCCGGTACCACCGACATTATATTCGAAGGGGTTTCCCCCAACCTCAATACCGGCAGTCTGCAGGCCGGGGGCAAAGGGAGCTTCGTAATCCTGAGCGTGCGGTACAACACCGAGTACACTCCGCCGGGAGTGAAAAAGGAGAATGCCGTACCCGAATCGCTGTTGCGCAAAATCGAACTGTCACAGGATTCACTTGCCATCATTGATTTCGAAATCGAAGGGCTGAATTACAAGTTGAATGCCTGGACGGCTGAAAAGAACATGCTGGAGCGCAACAAGCTCCTGACCGGGGAGGGTAAAACCGACAGTCTGGCCCTGTTCATGCAGGCCATGGAGTTTTACCGCAAAAAAATCCATGAGATCAATGCCCAGATTCTGGAGATTAAAATCGAGCAGAAGAATATCAACCGCAGGCGGACAGAACTGGCCGCCCGCATCAACGAACTCGTAAACTACAAATACCGCCTGGAGCAGGAGAACGTTACCCAGGCAGCGTACAGTTATCAGGTGATCGTTACCGTGAATGCCGAAGCCGCCACCAGCGGCAGCATCAGCATCAACTATCTGGTAAACAGCGCTTCGTGGAGCCCTTCGTATGAGCTGCGCGCCGAGAACAGCAGTTCGCCGGTGAGCCTGATGTACAAGGCCAGCATCACCCAGAATACCGGTGAAGACTGGAAGGATGTGAAACTGGTACTCTCAACCCTCAACCCCCAGCGCTCCCAGGCCAAACCCAACCTGAACCCATGGGTGCTGAGGTATTTTCAGCCGATGAATTATGCAACCGGAGCGGTATCAAACCTGGCGATCTCCCAGCTGCAGAGCGTGGTGGTGGTGAGCGACAACGTGCGGGAGAACGCAGGTGCTGACGAAGGGCTTGCCCTGGAGAAAAAGATGAAGGCTCCTGTTCCGGCAGCCCAGTCTGCCTCCAGTTATACAGTGCAGAATGTGAACTTCTCCAACGTGGAGTTCGACATCGACCTCCCCTACACCATCAATGCCGATGGCAAGCCGCAGCAGGTAACCATCATGGAGGAGGCGATCCCGGCAATATACAAACATTACGTGGTGCCCAAGATGGAGCAGGAGGCCTATCTGATTGCCCGCCTTACCGGATGGGAAAAGCTGAACCTGCTGCCTGGAATGGCCAACGTATATTTTCAGAATACCATCATCGGCGGCACCCAGATCAACCCCAACGTGATCGTGGACACCCTGAACATCTCCCTGGGGCGCGACCAGGGACTGAGCATCACCCGGAAGAAAACCAAGGACAGGGAGATCAACCGCACCCTCAGCAACAATATTGAGCGTGAGGTCATTATTGAGATCACCGTGAGGAACAAAAGGGATGAGAATGTTGAAATCCAGGTAGAGGACCAGATTCCCGTGTCAGGTGTACCGGATGAGATCAAGGTGAAATGGTCGAAGGAAACCCTTGGCGGAGCAGAGTTGAACGAACAAACCGGCGCCCTCACCTGGGACCTGAAGCTTGCCCCCCGCGAATCGAAGACCCTCACCTTCTCCTACATCATCTCCCACCCAAAGGACAAGGTGCTGCAGCAGTAACCGGATGATTATTTAATCATATTATACATCTTTGATGGGATCAGAAACGGTTTTATTCGTATCTTTGAACGAAAGAAGAACCTATGCTTCCGTTTAAGATCAGACCTGCGATTTTCTGGGATATGGACCAGAACTCCCTGAATGAACAGGCTCACATGCAATACATCATCAGGCAGGTACTTCAGTACGGCACGCTCGAAGAATTTATGGCCGTTGAGCAATACTATGGCCATGAAACCATGATCCGGCAGGTGAAAAATATCGGGTACCTTGATCCCAAGTCAAAAGCATTCGTAATCTCCTATTACCATATTAATCCAGAAGAGATGCTATGTTGCATACAGAGGCAGTCACACCCGAAATACTGGGACTGATCCGCAGACTTCAGGCTGATGGATCATTTAATCAGTTCAGACTGGTGGGGGGTACTGCCCTTGCAATGCAGATCGGCCACCGGGTTTCAGTAGACATTGACTTATTTTCGCCGGAGGCTTTTGAACAGGATGCACTGATTTATCATCTGGAGAAGAGCTACGGTTTTCAAATGCAATTCACCCACAGGAATACGTTAAAAGGGATCATTGATGGCGTGTTTGTGGATATCCTTACGCATCCATACCGGTTCATCAGGCCTGAGCTTACAATGGAAGATATCAGGATGGCTTCACCTGAAGATATCGCAGCCATGAAAGTAAATGCCATTACAGGTGATGGGAGCCGTGTCAAGGATTTCATTGATCTCCATTTCTTGCTGAACCAGTTCACTCTGGCAGAAATCCTGGGGTTTTACAAGGAGAAATATGACCAGAGAAACGATTTCCATGCTTTGAAGAGCATTTGTTATTTTGACGACATCGATTTCAATGCATGGCCAAGGATGATCCTGCAAAAAGACCTCACCCCGGAAAAGCTCAAACGCTCTCTCGAAAATCACTGCAACGGGGTTCTCCAATCCCGAAAATCCTCTCCCTGATCAATCCCTGGAAACCCATGCCCGGCATCCACACCCCCGCCACCCGCAGCTGCAACATGCCCCGCATCCGCAGCAGGGACACGAAGCCCGAAATGCTGGTACGTAAGGGATGAACACAACATAGTCCTCACAGAAATAACAATAATTTCGCCTGATATCTCCTTTTTCGGCACCTCAATCATCTATACCTGAAAAAGATTGAGATGGCCGAAGAACCCCATCCCTTGTCCTTGATTGATATTGAGCAAAGAATTTTTCATATCCGTGGGCTTCAGGTGATGCTCGACAGTGATCTGGCAGAACTCTATGGTGTGGCGACGAAGATGATTAACAGAGCTGTAAAGAGAAACCCGGAAAGGTTTCCGGAAGAGTTTTATTTCTCTCTTTCTGTCGAAGAATCTCTATCTGTTCCATCCAGAGCACAGCACCTTACTTCCCATTCTTTAAGGTACCAAACTGGAACCTTAAAGGCCAATGAGCGCGGAAGGCATCGGAAATATGCTCCAAAAGTCTTCACTGAGCAGGGAGTTGCAATGCTCTCTAGTGTTTTGAGGAGCGATACCGCTGTTAAAGTGAGTGTTCAGATCATAAAAGCATTTGTGGCGATGCGAAGATTACTGGTTCATCATGAGCTGTTGTTTGAAAAACTGGCAATGTTTGACATCAAATTTCATGAATCAGACCAGAAGTTCCAGCAAATCTTCAAAGCCCTCGAAACCAGAAATCCCCTCCCCGAAACCGGCATTTTCTTCGATGGGCAGGTATTCGAAGCCTGGGTATTTGTGTCGGATCTGATCCGAAGCGCCCGACACTCCATACTCCTGATCGACAACTACATAGATGATACGGTGCTTAAGCTATTTCTGAAGCGTCGTGAAGGAGTTGGGGTAACGGTGTATACCCGCCCGATCACCCCTGAACTGGCCCTTGAAGCCGACAAATTCAACCGGCAATACGGAGGTCTCAGCATCCGGCAACTCACCTCCTGCCACGACCGCTTCCTGATCATCGACAACACTGTGTTATATCATATTGGTGCCTCCCTTAAAGACCTTGGAAAGAAATGGTTTGCCTTCTCAAAAATCGAGAGCATTGCATCAACGATAATGCAAAAGCTGACTAAACCGTGATTTCCACCGCTACCAAATGCCCCTGTTCCGCAGCAAAAAACCCATATCTTTGCATGATAACACCCACATCCTCACATTCGCTAATTCCCACATTCCTATCCTGCCAACGGCTTCAGATACAGGCTCCACGATAAAAACCTCCCCGGCAAACCCGATAAGGAGAACCAATTGCTTGAAAGAAAAGAAGGGCATCGGGGATGATACTGGCAGATGATATATGAAGAAATCGGCACAAACTTTTACCCTATGAATGAAAGGCATTACAACAACCATTACCATAAGCTGCCAGTTGCTTGATTGTGGTCGTAATATTTATACTTTGCTTTTCAACGAATGGGAGTGCTCAGGAAGTAAAGATCATAAACTTTCATCTTTCGGAGTGCGATCGAAGAACTTCACTGAATATCATTCAAGAGGGCATTTTGAGGATGGAATACAGTTTTGACACATTAACTATCGAGTTAAGCAGAATCCTAAACTGTTCCCAAGGATACAGGCCGACTGTTGAATTGTCAGGTGACACATTGATATTTAACACATTCTTATACAGCTATTTGGAGACAGATAAGACTGGGGATACGTTAGAATGGGTTGAAGAATTTACTTATTGTAACTGTTATTTTAGGTTGGTCTTTCAAATTGCACCAGTTCCGGATACCCCAGCGGCGGTTCTGCATAATGCCAAAGCCATGCAAAAAATTCCGGACAGACTTTTACCATATTTCACCATCAATGAGCTGCAAGACACAGTATGGCAGCATGATCAAGAAGGGTTTATTTACACAAACAAAACACTTGCTTCGGGCAAAACGGTTTGGATTGAGAAATCGAACTTGAACCAAAGAATCATCAGGAACTATAATTCAAAAGAGCTACTTGTCACCGAAACCATCATCAATTTCAAAGCTAACCCTAAAGTCATTAATAAAAGTTATTACTACAATGCATCTGGTGAGTTGCTGAGGGTGGAGGAGGAAATGAAGTAACCGCATCCCAGGCAAAAATCCCCGAATGGAGATGTTGATGTGGCAATTCCTCCAGAGGCATAAATTTAGCCTGTAAACAGAAATCAGTAAATTGGCTCATATACAAATTGGCCGATCGTATTCCGATTTACAATTTGTACGTTCACAATCCTGTTATCACTGTAGTATGCTTCACCCAAAACACCACCCCATGAAAACTTACCTTGTTCTGATCGCAGCCACCCTGATGCTGGTATCGTGCGGATCGAAAAACAATGACCCTTCAACCCTGATGAATGACATGTTCTTATCTGAATATGATGCCTCTACAGAGGAGGCAGCGGTAGAAGAACCGGTGCTGGAAGATCCCATATTGGAAGAGCCCGTGAATATTGAAGAGGCGATTGAACGAAAGATCATAAAAGACGGGAGACTGGAGGTGGAAGTAGGCGATCTTGCCGAAGAAAAGCGGAAACTGGATACCCTTGTGGCTAAGATGGGCGCCTGGTATTCCAATGAGCAACTCTTCAATGAAAGCCGGCAAACGACTATTGGCTTGATCATCAGGATTCCTGCCGATCGTTTTGAACCGTTCATTGCCGCCATTGAACAGGGAGGTGGAAAAATCATCGCGAAATCGATTGAAGCCAGAGATGTTACGGAGGAGTATATTGATCTGGAAACCAGGCTCGCCAACAAGCGTAACTACATGCTGCGGTATCAGGAGCTCCTGAAAAGCGCCAGAAATGTGAAGGATATACTGGAAATTCAGGAGAATATCCGCCAGCTGCAGGAAGAGATTGAGAGTACTCAGGGCAGGCTGCAATACCTGTCGAAGCAGGTAAGCTACAGCACCCTGACCCTGAGTATTTCTCAGCCGAAGCCGTACAGTTACTCCCCGGATGAGCGGGCAAAGCCATCGGAAAAGATCAGGCAGTCGCTGTTTGGCGGCTGGTATGCCTTTGTGGATTTTGTGTATATCCTGCTGTACAACTGGGTGTTGATCCTGCTGGTGCTCGCTGCGGCTACGCTGTGGCTCATCAGGAGGCGGAGGAACCGGCACAGGAAGGCGAAAGCTTAAGGTTTGCCTGTTAAAAAATCCCTGACCCTGGCAGCTTCAACCGGCAATTCGGAGGACTCACTATCCTCCTACTCCACCATCATCAACTTCTTCAGGATATTGCCCTGGTAGTGAATGGAGTAGCTGTAGATGCCGGCGGGATACCCTGTCAGATCGAGGTCGATCCTGTTCTCTCCCTGATTAGCTTTACAGGGTTGCCTCAGAACCTCTTTCCCATGCATATCATGCACTATCAACAGAACCTCTCCGGCGGCAGGCAGGCGAAACGGAATGGTGGTGCTTTTATCCGCCGGATTGGGGAGGTTCTGATCCAGAGAAAACCCTGCTTGATCCGGATCTTCTGAACCAACTGTGATCTTTAGTTCTACGATATTGGAAAATGACTGGCACGCCACAGGTCCGGTTGTGGTGATGATGGAATCGGTGGTTACGACCTGGTAGTGTACCACTTTATTGCCCGGTGGCAGGGTATCGCTCCAGGAAAGTGCCGTGGTGATGCCCGCCACATTCCAGGATCCTACTGGGTATTCACGGAAAATGGTGTATACGGGTACTGGACCTGGCAAAGGGTTGATGCGCAACGGATTCCAGGTTAGATGAGCTACAGACTGGGTGGTGTCATAGCCTGTAATCTCAATAAAAATGGTGGAAACAGTGTCAAAAGGCATACCGTATGCGACTGATCCGCCGCTGTAACTGCGAACACTTTGCAGGTAATACACCGGGTGTTGATGGGCACCCGCTCCGGAATGGATAAAGAGGGTCTGATTGATGCCGAATATAGAATCGTAATGAGCAAAAGGGCCATTGGGTTGGGTGGAGGTGAAAAGATGGTAACTTTCGAAAATATTCAAGGAGTCATCGGGTTTATCCCAATACAAGAAGACTGTGCCAATGGCGTTTACACTTGCACACACGATGGGTGTAGAGTTCAACGGTGGTTTGGGTGTGACCACAATACGGAACCGAATGGTTCTTTTCGCCGGTACAGGACAAAAATTGTCGGTGGCGGTAAAAATGAAGTCGTATTGGTTACTGGTACTACCACAACCAATGTTGGTGGCAAGATGCTGGCAACCGGTTTGCCAGGTGAGGGATGTCTGGACTGATGGGGTTCCGGTGAGCATTGAATCTTGCGGAATGACCGGTGAAAGCAACGCACAGGGAGGGTTGATGCATGACCAGGGGCCGAAGTTAGGAGCCATGGGAGAGGCATATTGTTTCCCAAAGGTGGAAAGCTTTACGGTCTGAAGGCCAGCTGGTGAACTTCCCTGGCAGGTATCGGTATCGCTTGCCGCAATGAGGTAGCTCAACAGAGCTCCCGGATAAACGGTGTCGGTAAAAACCGAAAGCTGCCCGTTAACAGAGATATCAGGAACATTGTTAGGGGCACAGGGAACAATGATCACCGGCATCTCCTTGAAGATCTCAGCCACTTTTATTCCGCATTTGCGGGCGGTGGCTTTGATTACAACGGTAAATGAACCTGGAGTGTTCGATGTGAAACCAAGATCGCCGCTGAACCAATTTAGTGTTGCAGGAATGTTTGCTGAATCATGCACCAGACCGGGTAAAGGAAAGTTATATCCATAGCCGAGTTGATAGGCAGTTACAGGAGTATTGATGGCCTGAAGAGGGTGTGCCCACTCCCAGGCGATGGTATCAAGTTCAGGATCCATATGTCTGTGAATGTACCAGTTACTGCTACCGGAACAGGTAACAATGGGTGATCGCTCAAAAAAAAGGGTTGATTGATCAAAACAGTTACTGATGTTTGCATTGTTGTATGGATACATGATGGACCGTATCGCAAATGAATTGTTGGTGGCAGCCAGATTGGCAGTAGGTGCCCTGCAACACCCTTCGAAGGCAAAGTAGTAACCGGTGACCGGTGGAACCCCTGTAAGAGGTACCCCGTTGGGAAAGAATGCACTGGAAGTATAGATATGCTCCTCGAGTGCACCGCTTCCGGTTTGCGTGGCGGTGGCGCAACTCAGCGCTGCACCGGCTGGGCAGTCGCACACCGGCGTGATGTCGGTGATGGCCACACGTACCATCCCGATGGAATCGAACCCCGGAGCATTGGATCTGATCCAGAGCGTATCTGCGAAAGTACCGGGACCTGCGCAGTCGCGGTACAACTTCATGATGAACTCAAAATCTCCATTCGATGTGCAATTCCAGGTGATTTCGCCGCCACGGAAGTTTGCCTTGGCCGGCTCCGTATTGATGAAGAACATTACGATACCGGCTAACATAAAGGTCAGAGCAGGAATTTTTCTGTGTTTCATCATTTGAAAGGTATATAATTGAAGACAAGATTTATCAGGTATGAGATGCCCGAAGATTGTTATATTTTTGGAAAGTTTATACCCGACATTGGTCAAGCCAGATTGTATGTGGTGGAGAGGTATATAAAATAATTTCTTCGGCCTGCAGAAAACCCCGAAAAAGGGGTATATTGCAGGTCAATTAGCAAATTCTAAATCAAACTTAAATAGATTTTTTGCGAAAAGTACCAAAAATCGGTACCTTGCGCAAAAATTCACTCTTCACATGACAGACCAAAATGAAGTATCAATAAACCAATGGCTGGATCATTTGCTGGCAAAGGGAGCATATGGCTTTTCCAAAGATGTTTTACAGCAAGAAATGCCGGGCTATTCTGATATTGCGGTTAAGAGAGCCTTGAGTCGACTAAGCTCGAAAGGGAAAATAATATCCCTGTACAAAGGTTATTACCTGTTAATACCACCGCAATACACAATTAAAGGCATTCTGCCACCCGCTTTGTATCTGGATGCTTTCATGAAACAAATGCAGCGTCCCTATTACGTGGCGCTGATCAATGCTGCAGCGTTCCATGGTGCATCCCATCAGCAACCTCAGGAATATTTTGTTATGACCAACTTTCCGGTACTGCGCCCAACCCAAAAAAAGGGGCAAAAAGTGAACTATGTCAGTATCGGAGAAATTCCGGAAGTGTTGATTGAGAAAAGAAAAACGGAAGCTGGCTACCTGAATGTTTCCAATGCTGCCCTTACCGCTTGTGATTTGGTGCAATTTGAAAAGCGGGTGGGTGGTATCAACCGGGTGGCAACGGTACTGAATGAACTTGCTGAAGTAATCAAGCCGGAAGACTTTTCTCCGATTTTGCTCCATCAGAGCCATGTTACTACTTTACAACGATTGGGTTATTTGCTGGAGAGGGTTTGTTTGAGCCGGGAGTTGGCTGACGCTCTCTATTCGTGCATGCAAAAGGAAAAACTGAGTTTTTTCAGAATCCCGCTAAAAGCTTCCAAGCCTAATACAGGCTTTTCATCTGACAATCGCTGGAAAGTCGTTGTAAACACTGAAATAGAGATTGACGAATGATACCACGGGGGTACATCGCAGAGTGGAGTCAGCAGGTGCCATGGCAATCCCACGAACAGGTGGAGCAGGACCTGGTCATCAGCCGTGCCCTGATAGAAATCTTCACGGATAAATGGCTGGCAGACAGCCTGGCTTTTCGGGGTGGTACGGCCTTGCATAAACTCTATCTGCAACCTCAGCCTCGCTATTCCGTAGACATTGATTTGGTACAGGTTCGTTCGGAACCCATCAAAGAAACGGTTCAAAGGCTGCAATCATCATTGGCTTTTCTGGGCAAATCTACAGTAAAGCCTAAAAGGGATGGAACCCAAATCATTTGCCGGTTTGATTCTGAACACCCCCCTTCTATCAGCATGCGTTTGAAGGTAGAAACCAATACCCGTGAGCATTTTACGGTTCTGGGATTGGAACAATGCCCTTTTTCAGTGAAATCTTCCTGGTTTGATGGTAACTGCCTTATAACCACCTATCGTTTGGAAGAGTTACTGGGAACCAAACTACGTGCACTTTATCAGCGGAAAAAGGGTCGAGACCTCTGCGATTTGTATGTTGCCTTAACCCAGAAACCGGAACTGGATACGGATATATTGCTTCACAGCTACCGGGAATACATAAAGTTTTCTGTCGGGAAACCACCCACCCAAAGGGAGTTTTTACTGAACATAGAAGACAAAATGCAGGATCCTGAATTTCTGGGCGACACCACTGCCTTGCTCAGGCCTGATATGCATTATGATCCATTTGTGGCGTATGATCTGGTCAGACATAAACTCATTCTGAACATCTGAATGCCATGACCGATGTCCATAACAAAGCCACCCGCAGCTACCACATGAGCCGCATCCGCAGCAAAAAACCCCTACCTTTGCATTATAAAACCCGCATTTCCGCATTTTCACATTTTCACATTTCCACATTTCCACATTTTCTTATGTCCGACGTCCACACCCCCGCCACCCGCAGCTACAACATGAGCCGCATCCGCAGCAAGGATATAAAGCCTGAGATGCTGGTGCGGTGAAGAGAGAATAATTCATCGTAATTATTTTGTATTACAAAACTTCTACCTTTGATGGTCAATGCGTTAATAAGAAAAATCCACTATGCCGACGAGACTCTGGACAAGAAGTGAATTGATACTCGCTCTCAATCTTTATCTAAAGCTTCCGTTTGGGAAACTACATCATCGTAACGAAGAGATAATAAGGCTTGCTGGCTTAATTGGCCGCACACCTGATTCTGTAGCAATGAGACTTAGCAACTTCGCTAATGTTGATCCATACCATCAAAATCGTGGTATTGTTGGTCTCAAAGGAGGCAGAAAACAGGTTGAACCAATTTGGGAGGAATTTGCCAAAAATAGGGAAGCTTTAATTTTTGAAAGCGAATCTATATTGGCTTTGCTTGAAAATAAACCCATTGAAGAGAAGTATTCTCGTATACTGGATGATATTTCAGGTCTTAAGGGAGAAGATAGAATAAAAGAAACGAGAACAAGGGTTAACCAACATGTATTCAGGGAAATGGTCTTGGCAAACTATTCTGGAAAATGCGCTATTTCAGGCATAAATATCCCTAGCCTACTAAACTCTAGTCATATCATCCCATGGTCAAAGAATCAATCAGAAAGGTTGAATCCTGAGAATGGCATCTGTTTATCAGCTCTTTACGATAGAGCTTTTGATCAAGGATTGATTACTATCAAACCCGATTATCATGTTTTGCTCTCTTCTGAAATTAAATCATTTAGCCCTGAATTTTGGTTTCAAGAGTATTTTCTTCCCTTTGAGAGTAAACAAATTCACCTTCCAGTGAAATACTTGCCAAAAAAGGAATTTCTTGATTTCCATTACAATGAAGTTTACAAAGGTTAATTAGAAATTTATAGCATTGCCCCCACTCCCCTTCATACCGGGCCAAATTTACCAGAGGGCTGCCATACATGATCAGTATGGGGGCAGCAGGCAGAGTGGAATTTGCCCCAGTGCGAAGATGCCGTTTATATTCATCTTCAGCGGCTCGCAGGGGTTACAACATAGTTACCGAGACCAGTGTCCTCCTCTCCCCCACCTACGACGCCCTCTTCGATCGCCACCTCATCACCTTCGAAAATTCGGGCAAAATCATACTTTCAGACCAGATACAACCTTCTGACTTTGCACGCATCGGCGTCACAGGCAAAGAGCACATTCGCAAAGAGCTTTCGCAGGGCAATAAAACCTTCCTCCAAATCCATCAGCAAGCATTTGATAAACAGTTATTCACCTAAAACCTCTACCCTTGAATCCTCCTGAAGTTTACCAAACCGGCAATGCCTGACAAAAGAAAGTGTACAAGCACATGGCTGGCTTTTTCCGGAAGATCCCCCTCGAAGCGATCCACAATCTGCTCAATCAGATCATCACCGATGAGAACGACCGTGAATGGCTCTCCGGCCTGAACCACAAGTACCTGTTGAACTCCGGTTTATAAATTTTTCCGGCATACTAAAAGGCACTCCCTCAGGGCACCTCAGCAGTTCCTCAGTGGAAATCAGTGTAATGGGTCCGTTTATATCGGATTTATATGCTAAGAATAACATTGGTTCCAGTAGTTTTTATAATCTTTGACCAACGAATAAAAAATGATGAAACGACCTGCCCCACCTGTCTGTATATTTCTGATTCTTCTGATCACAATGATGATGGCCGGCTGTTTTTCATCGGTGCCGGTTCGGAAGGCACCCTATTACCTGCAGCCACCACCGGGCGGGGTCGCCATCAACGACACCCTTTGGTACGATCGCACAGAAGTCAGAAACATCGACTGGCTGGAATACCTCTTCTGGTTGCAGCTGGTTTATGGAAAGGAAGATCAGCACTACCTTTCAGCCCTTCCGGACACCACCGTCTGGATGAGGATAGCTGGATGGGACAAATACAATGAATACGATCCTGAGGATATGGCCAGGCTCACCCTTCGCCATCCTGCCTATGGAAATTTTCCTGTGGTGGGCATCAGTCAGCAGCAGGCTCTGGCATATTCACAATGGCGGTCTGACAGGGTATATGAATTTATTCTGTTGAAATATGGTGTTCTTGTCCAGGACTGGAGCAACCTGACGCCAGAGAACCATTTTACCATTGCCCGGTTCCAGGCGGGGGCTTTTAAAACCTTTAATCTGCCTGATGGATTTTTATTCTATCCGGAATACAGGCTGCCCGAACCATCAGAATATTCCATGGCACTTCATTACGATGATTCTGTAAAAGCTTCGGTGGAAAGTAAAACCTTTGTGTCAGGTCGTCGCAAATGTATCAGGACCATGAATGCTGCATTTATCCACAAGGATTTCTTTCTTCCGGCAAATTATTACTCCTGTTATAAATATCATAAACATCGCATTACCAATCTTTCTGATAATATTGCAGAATGGATGTCAACCCCGGGAAACGCGACAGAAGCAGGATCTTACGGTAAAACGCTGAAAGCCTCTGTACCAGACTCTTTTCATACCGACTCCGTAAATGCCTGGACAGGATTCAGAAACGTTATGACCTGGAAGTTGTTTCTGCATGATTCAATCATTGGGGATCCGGTGATGGATATAGACGGAAACGACTATAAAACGATCCGTCTTGGAGATCAGCTCTGGATGGCTGAAAATCTCAGAACTACCCGATTGAACGATGGAATAGCCCTGGATTTTTTGCCTGCCGATGTTGAATGGGCAGCTGCGAAAACTTCTGCATATTGCTGGAATCCGGATTCACTCTATTGGCCCCAAAAAATCACCGGAGCCTATTATAACCGTTATGCGGTTGTTACCGGCAAATTATGTCCGACCGGATGGCGGGTACCCTCCTCACAAGAATGGGAATCCTTTGCATTTCAATATGGGGGGCAAATGGGTGGAGCCCTGAAAGTGACAGGGTATTCCTGGTGGAGAGCACCGAATCGTGGTGCAACAAATGCTTCAGGATTTTCAGCATTTCCATCCGGTTCGAGATTCTCTGCGGGAGATTTTTCCGATACAGGTTATGAAGCTTTTTGGTGGACCACAACACCCTATGATGAACGGTTTTGGTTATCGACCAGTATCTCTTACCGAAGATCAAATTTTCAGTGGATGCTGGCCGAGACCAATCACGGGGTGAATGTAAGGTGCGTAAAAACCACCAGTGAATCAAAATGAATTTTCTTCTGCGGATTTCAGCGTCAATTTCTGCGGATTTCTGCGAGAAACTTCTTCTGTAGCAACCCCGTATCACTGCCTGTTCAGCACATAATAGGCAGCATTCAGCACCGATGCAAACGAAACCCACAGCAGGTAAGGGATGTTGAGGTACGCTGCCAGGGGGCGGATTCTGTAAAACAGCACCCCCATGATTACGATGGTGATCCAGAGCACGATGATCTCGATCAGCGCCGGGCCTATCATCTTCGAGTAGAAGAAGATAAAGCTCCACGCGAAGTTCAGTGCCAGCTGCAGAAAGAACACCCCCATGGCCCAGTTGCGTGCCGATCCCGGAGCCTCTTTCCAGACCAGAAACAACGAGATCCCCATCAGGATGTAAAGCGCGGTCCATACCGGGCCAAAAATCCACCCCGGCGGGCTGAAGGAGGGCCTGTTGAGGCTGGCGTACCACTCCGGCACGGCCGCTGAGGTGTACATGCCGGCAATGGCACCGATGGCCAGCGGCAACCCGATGGAGACGATGAGTTTGATGGCTTGCATGGTATTCATGATGTTGCAGGTAAAATGATTAATCCGGAATTTTCCGAAAAGGCGGTTACCGTACACAAACATACATGAAATCATTGAGAAACCAGAGGTTTTTTTCGCGCAAAGTCCGCAAAGGGGCTAAGTTCGCAAAGGGGGTGTTTTCTTTGTTTTCCCGGAAAGAAATCTAGAACCTACCAGAATTGCGTCTTTTATTCTTTTGCGTCATAGCGTGAAACAAACTTATTTTCCATCTGACCAATTTGAGATTCACTCGCTATGTGATTTTTTACTAAGCACTTATGTAACTGACTTCTGATGGAACTTCTTCTTTTTCCCACAGAAATCCACTGATATTTCACTGAAAGCACAGAAAATGATCTGTGAATTTCTGTGCGGTTTCTGTGCTTATCTGTGGGAACTTTTTCTTTTTCCATTTGACTAATTTAGGAATTGGAAGCTATGTGATTTTATCACAAGCATTTATATCCCCTGATTAAGCGAGAAAAATTTTCTCTCTTGGAAAAGCTCTGAAATTTCGATGCCATTGTTTTCACTACTTTTACCGACATGAGCAGGAGGATCCGGAATAGTACCAAATACCTGTTCGACAGGGTTTTATCCTTTGCCGGCCTGATCCTGCTGCTGCCGGTTCTGGCCGTAATTGCGCTGGTAATTCTGTGGCGTGACGGACGACCGGTGTTTTTCATCCAGCCGCGGGTAGGGCGTAACGGGCGGCTGTTCAGGATGGTGAAATTCCGCACCATGCGCAGGAACGACGGCGCCAACACGGTAAGTGTGCTGGGCGACAGTCGTATAACCCCTACCGGGGCATGGCTTCGCCGTCACAAGCTGGATGAATTGCCTGAGCTGTGGAATGTGCTTGCCGGGCAGATGAGCCTGGTGGGTCCCCGGCCGGATGTGCCCGGCTATGCCGACCGGCTTGCCGGTGACGACCGCCTGATTCTGCAGCTGCGGCCGGGTATTACCGGGCCTGCCACCCTGAAGTATACCCGCGAAGAGGAGCTGCTGGCAGGCGT
Source organism: Bacteroidota bacterium (assembly GCA_022709695.1). Lineage (GTDB taxonomy): Bacteria > Bacteroidota > Bacteroidia > Bacteroidales > SKPS01 > SKPS01. The sequence continues at coordinate 416,140 of JAKLII010000003.1, read as the reverse complement.
GGAGGATCCCGTGCGCTACAACAACGAGGTGATCTGGCCCGACAAGGTGCGGATCAACCTCGCCTACTACCATCATCATAACCTTTTTACCGACCTGAAAATCATCATTAAAACCTTTGTGTAACCCACCACCATGAAATCCAGAATTTACCTTTCATCCCCCCATATGTCGGGATTTGAGCAGAAATACATCCGTCAGGCCTTCAAACAGAACTGGATTGCCCCCATCGGGCCCAATGTAGATGCGTTTGAGCAGGAGCTGGCCAGCGAACTGGGGGTAAAGCATGTGGCAGCCGTTGCTTCCGGTACGGCTGCCATACACCTGGCACTCATCAATCTGGGAATCGGTCGCGATGACGAGGTGGTGGTATCCACCTTCACCTTCTCGGCCACCGTAAACCCGGTGGTGTATCAGGGGGCGGTTCCCGTGCTGGTCGACAGCGAGCCGGAGACCTGGAATATGGACCCAGCGTTGCTGGAACAGGCCATTGAGGACCGGATCCGGAAGACCGGCCGGAAGCCCAAAGCCATCGTGCTGGTGCACATTTACGGAATGCCTGCCAGGATCCGGGAAATCATGGAGATCGCCGAACGGTACGACATCCCGGTGGTGGAGGATGCCGCCGAGTCGCTTGGCAGCACGTACCACGGAAAGGCCACGGGTACCTTTGGCAGTATGGGGATCCTTTCGTTCAACGGCAACAAGATCATCACCACTTCGGGGGGCGGTGCGCTGGTCTCCGACAACGAAGCCTTTATCCGCCATGCCCGGTTCCTCGCCACCCAGGCCCGCGATCAGGCACCCTGGTACCAGCACAGCCATATCGGCTATAACTACCGGATGAGCAATGTGGTAGCCGGCATCGGCAGGGGGCAGCTGGAAGTGCTCTACGACCGTGTGAAGGCCCGGCGCAGGATTTTCAAATGGTACACGGAGCTGTTCAGGGGAATCCGCGGGGTGTCGTTTCTATCCGAGCCCGAAGAATTCTTCTCCAACCGCTGGCTTACCTGCATCACCCTCGACCCCGCACATACCCCCGTAACCCCGCAGGGGCTGATGCAGGCTATGGCCGACGACAATATCGAAGCCCGCCCCATCTGGAAACCGATGCACCTGCAGCCGGTGTTCGCAGACTGCCCCGCATTCGTTAACGGTACCGCCGAGGATATCTTCACCCGCGGACTCTGCCTCCCCAGCGGCAGCAATATGACGACTGAAGATCTTAAAAGGATCGCCGCGGTGGTACATACTGTTTTTAAAAGTTGATTGCTTCGCTGTTGAGGAAGCTGAGCGCTTCGCTGTTGAGTTTAAAATCGACTGTACGACTTTACGAATGAACGAAAGACCGACTGCAGGACGATACTACTAAACGACTAAACAAATAAACAGCTCAACCACCTCAACATCCTCAACCTTCTAAACTACTCTTATGAACATCCTGCCGTTGAAACACAGGTATTTTGCCGGTTCAGGATCCCTGCAAAGGCAGTATCTTTACCTGCTTCACTTTTTACAGGAGAAACTGCATGAAAAGAATTGGAATACAATATTTTGCCATTATAATGGTGGTGCTGGCAGGGATGGTTGCCTGTGTGCCGGCCCGCAAATTCAACGACACCAAAACGGCGCTGGAGAAGTGCCTGGCGGATCAGCAGGCCGCCATGGCTGAAAGGGACCGGCTGCAGGAGCAGCTGAAGGTATCGGGAGAAAAGAACCAGGGGATCACCCGCGAGGCGGATGCGCTGCGCAGGGATACGGCCCGGCTGGGTTCGATGCTGGAGCAGGAAGTGCAGAAAAACGCACAGCTGACCCAGACCAACGAGTTGCTGCTTCAGAAGAACAACGAATTCCTTTCCGAAAACCGGTTACAGACCGAGCGGATCACCCGTGAGCTGGCCGAGACCCAGGAGAAACTGATCCTGAAGGAGGATGCCCTGAAAAAGATGGAAACAGACCTGAACAAGCAGCAGACAGAACTGCAGGCTACCGCCGAACAGTTAAAGGTGCGTGAAGCAGCCCTGAAAACCACCGAAGGCGATCTGGGGAGTTCCCGTGCTGAGCTGGAGCGTTCCCTGGCTGAACTGGAGGCTTCGCGCCGTGACCTGGAGCAGAAGCAGCAGAAGCTGCTGGAGCTGCAGCGGGTGCTGGCACAGAAAGACTCCACGGTGGAGGCGATCCGCAGCACCGTATCCAACGCCCTGCAGGGCTTTGCCGAGAAGGGGCTGATGGTGGAGGAGCGGAACGGCAAGGTATACGTATCGATGGACAACAAACTTTTATTTGCCACAGGCAGCACCGAAGTGGGCGCTGAAGGGCGCAAGGCGCTGGCCGAGCTGGCAAAGGTGCTGCAGGCCAACCCTGAAATCAATGTGCTGGTAGAAGGTCATACCGATGATGTGCCACTGAAGGGGAGCGTCCCCATGAAGGACAACTGGGACCTTAGCGTGCTGAGGGCCACCGAAATCATCCGCATCCTGCTGTCGGGGAGCACCATCAATCCCACCCGCCTTACCGCCGCAGGTCGCAGCCAGTACCTGCCGGTGGACCCTGCCCCCACCCCGGAAGCCCGTGCCAGAAACCGCCGTACCGAAATCATCCTCACCCCGAAACTTGACGAATTGTTCCGGGTAATTGAATCGAACTGACCCATGAAACTGAACCGGATCGGATTACTGATCAAATCCCTCGACCGCAGGCAGAAGCTTGTGGGAGGCATCGTGCTGGCGGCCTTTGCCCTGCTGGTGGCATTTGCCCTGCTGATGCAGGGAAACCGTCCGCCTAAGGTAACGTACGGCCACTTCGTCTCGAACACGGGCGGCTTTGAAGCAGAGGTCCCCGACGGGAAAATGGAAGCGGCACAGGCATCCTACAAGGTAAGCGACCACAAGCTCAACCGTCATACCTACACCTCCACCACCGGAAGCGTTGAATACCTTGTGTCCCATTTCGATCTGCCGGTGGGCCTGATCACCCCGCCAGAGCGTACCGGCCTGATAAACACACTGATCGCGGAGTACCTTATTTCCTTCAACGGGATCGTAGCCAAAAGCGAACCGGTAAAGCAGGGGGGATATGAGGGGCTGAAAGTGGTGGCAGAGGGGGCCGGCGGGGAAGAGCCCGTTGTGGCCACGGTGATGGTGGTCACCGTATCAAACCGGGTATATCTGGTGGCGATCAAGGGGAACCCCGGTGAACTCACGCGCCGCAAAACCGACCGCTTTCTGGAGTCATTCGGGTTTGTGTTCTGAACAATCCCCCACCTTTGCCTGTTTAATGGCATATCAAAAACCAACAGAAGAATGTCAGACCTCCACAAAACCCCGATAGCCCTGCAACTGAAGCCGGGTGATTATTACTGGTGCGCCTGCGGGCACAGCGCCAACCAGCCTTTTTGCGACGGGAGCCACAAGGTGAAAGCACCTGAAAAGAGCCCGCTGAAGTTTACCGTGGAAGCAGAGAAAGAGGTGTGGCTGTGCCGCTGCAAGGCCACCAAAAATGCCCCTTTCTGCGACGGGACCCACAAGTCGCTGTAAAACGCCGGATGTTTTGTCAGGGATTGCCACGGAGTACGGTAACCGATCCGCTGTACTCCTCGAATATTGTTTTCCCCTGTACCCTCCGCTTCTGAAAGAGCACATAGTAGTACACGCCGTCGGCCTGCCCTTCGGCGTTCCAGGAGTTGCTGCTGTTGTAGTCGTCGGACTGGAAGACACGCTGCCCCCAGCGGTTGTAGATCAACAGACGGCTTTCCGGGAAATTGTCGATCCCGTCGATCACGAAGTAGTCGTTGAAACCGTCGCCATTGGGGGTAAATACATTGGGAATTATTACGGCACAAGGGATTACGGTAACGGTAATGTCGCCGGTACAGCCTCCGCCTACATCTACTGTAATGTGGTACACCCCTTCAAACTCATCGGCCAGCACCAGCGTATGCGCCGTGGTTCCGGAGGGGCTCCACAGGTAGGCATAGGTATGTCCCGCTGGAGCCAGCGGGGCAGTGAGGGTTAAGGTTTCATGGGTGCAGATGGTGGTATCGGGGCCGAGGTCCACGTTTACGATATTGAATACCCTGCTGTCGGAGGCCTCACACCCTGATCCGGGCTTGTAGGTGACAGTAACGGTGTACACCCCCGATTGTGAAGGGGTTATCTCTTTGGTGGTGGCGCCGGTATTCCAGAGGTAATACGCCTGGTCGATGCCGGCCGATACGGGCACTGCCACCGATGAACAGGTATCGGGTCCAAGGTCCACCAATGGAATCTTAACTACCTCAATCACAATGGTATCCATGGCGGTACAACGGGTTAAGTTCCCTCCGTCCACATACACAAAGTAGGTTCCCGACTTGGAAATGGTGGTGGTTTGGGTGGTAGCCCCGTGGCTCCACAGGTGGATGGTCCCCGGGCCGGCATCGAGCGTGATGGTATTGGGTTCACAAAAAACGGTGTCGTTGCCGAGGTTCGGTTTCGGCATATCCACCACGGTGATGGTGATGATGTCTGTGGCGGGGCAAGGTACCGAAGTGCTGCCGTTGTTGGCCTCAATGGCAACGGTATGCTGGCCGGTGGTGAGGCTGTTGGTATTCAGGGTATAGGTGGTCGAGGCAGGGGGCACACCTATCGGAAGCCCGTCGAGGTACCAGATGTAATTCACAAGGCCGGAGTCTCCGACAGCATGAATGGTAAGGGTTTCCCCCATGCACAGCAGGGTGTCGTTCCCGATGTCCACCAGAGGGTTCTCCACCACCACCCTGAAGGTATCCTTGATGTTCACCACCTGGGCGAACCAGAGGTCATCAATGGCGAAGTCGTTGCCCGAAAGGGCGGTGTTCTGGTTGCGGATGGCGATATTGGCTGTAGTGGCTGTTCCGGAATACCAGGTATTGAAAAACATGTTCCACGAGCAGTTGGTAGCATACGCCTGGAATACCGGTCCGATCTGTACATTGTTCACGAAAAATTGCAGCTGGGCAGGTGATGAGTTCACCACACTGGTAAGCCAGCACGAGAACTGGTAGGTGGTGTTGGGAACCACGCTCACATTCTGCTGCCAGATCACGATATTGGGAGTTCCTGCCCCGTTCACAATCATCATGTTGCCGGTGCCGGTGGTATGATCGGTGCAGGGGGCAAAATTGGAGTGGTACAACTGGGGGTTGGTTCCTACGTAGTAGGTGGCTTCTGGCCACAGGTTGGTGGTGTAGGTATAGGCAGAGGTAAAGCCCACATTCCCCTGGGAAAAATCACCGTTGGTGATGAGGTTGTTGGTAAGTCCGGTGGCATGCACCACATAGGATGTGGTGACCTGAGGATAAACCCATGGTGTGGAAGAGGTGGTGCTGCTGATGTTGTAGTTGGGCGTCCAGGTGTAAGTGGTGGCCAGGGGTTTTGTGCCGATGAGCTGGATGGTATCTCCCGGGCAGATGGTATCGGGGGGCTGCAGGATCAGCCCTTCGGGCAGGGGGGTTCCTGACACTGGTTTTATCCAGCCCGCAAGGGAACAAAATGCCCAAAGAACCAGGATTCCAGTAAGTCTGACCACAGTGTTTTTGCGCATGGTTAGCAGTTATATCTGTAAGAACCCTGCAAAGATACATCAATATTGAATGAAATCTAAATCGAATCAGATATTTTTTTACTGACATTATCTGATTCATTTGCAAAAGGAAAGGCGGAGGGTAGTGGCATTATCCAAAGAGCTGCCGTACAAGCTCTTCCACACGTGCCACCGGGATGGTTTTCATCCCTTTTATCTGTCTGATTCCCTTTGCATTGTACTTACTGATGCACATGGAGGTGAATCCGATACGGGCTGCCTCTGCGATCCTCTCTTCGATGCGGGGCACGGGACGGATTTCGCCGGTGAGGCCGGTTTCGCCGGCGAAGCAGGTACCCGGGGCAATGGCAATATCTTCCGAGGAGGAGAGGATGGCGGCGATTACTGCCAGGTCGGTGGCGGGGTCTTCGAGCCTGATGCCCCCCGTGATATTGAGGAACACATCTTTGGAACCCAGTCTGAAGCCGCACCGTTTTTCGAGCACGGCCAGCAGCATGTTGAGGCGCCGGAGGTCGTACCCTGTGGCGGCACGCTGCGGAGTACCGTAAACAGCCGAGCTTACCAGGGCCTGCACTTCGATCAGTAGGGGGCGGTTCCCTTCGAGGGTGACCGCCACGGCGGTGCCGCTGTAAGCTTCATCGTGGTGCGAAAGCAGGAGCGCAGAGGGATTTGGCACCTCGGCCAGTCCGGAAGCCGTCATCTCATAGATCCCCAGTTCCGAGGTGGAGCCAAACCGGTTCTTCATCGATCTTAGCAGCCTGAACCCGTAGTTCCGGTCCCCCTCGAACAGAAGCACCACATCCACCATGTGCTCCAGCACCTTCGGGCCTGCAATCTGCCCGTCCTTGGTGATATGCCCGATCAGGAACAGCGGGATGTTGCGGCTTTTTACAAACTGCTGCAGTTCGGCGGTACACTGCCGGATCTGCCCGACACTCCCGGGCACTGACTCGATCTTGTCGGACTGGAGGGTCTGGATGGAGTCGATGATAATGAGGTCGGGAGCGGTTTCGCGGCAGTGGTACAGGATCGGATCGGTATTGGTTTCGGTAAGGATCAGGCATTCGGAAACAGGGCCTCCGGTCCTTTCGGCCCTCATTTTAATCTGCTGCTCACTCTCTTCACCGGAGATATAGAGTGTCCGGATCCCGGGGGTTTTCAGTGCCAGTTGGAGCAGCAGCGTGGATTTTCCGATGCCGGGTTCACCACCCAGCAGAATCACCGATCCCGGAACCATGCCACCCCCCAGGACACGGTTGAGTTCACGGTCGCAGGTTTCCTTTCTGCGCTCTTCCGACAGGGCAATGCTGTCTACTGTAACAGGTTTGCCCGCTCCGGCAGTAAACCTCACAGGGGTGGTGCTGCTTCCGGACTGTTGCACAATCTCTTCGGCATAGGTATTCCATTTGCCACAGGAGGGACATTTGCCGATCCATTTGGGGCTCTGGGCTCCGCACTCCTGGCAGAACCAGGCGGTTTTCATCTTTGCACTCATACCCCTCCTTCCTGTCTGATGCGGTTCATAATGGCGGTGGTGGAGTAGCCGGGCAGGTATTCAAGGGTTTTCACCAGCCCCCCGGCAGCAGTTACCAGGTCGTATCCCACGATGTCCTGTTCATTGTAGTCGGCTCCCTTCACCAGGATGTCGGGCATGATTTCACGGATCAGGTTATAGGGGGTGTCTTCCTCAAACAGCACCACGGCATCGGTAAAGAAGAAAGAGGCCAGCACCATGGCACGGGAAATCTCATCCTGCAGGGGGCGGTTTGCCCCTTTGATCCGTTGTACCGAGGCATCGGTATTCAGGCCTATGATGAGCTTGGTACCCATGCCGGCGGCCTTGGCCAGATAGTCGATGTGGCCGCGGTGGATGAGGTCGAAGCAGCCATTGGTAAACACGATGTTTTCTTCTTCTTCCCTCCATTTTCTGGAGAGGGTGCCGATACCGGCGAAGGGGATCATCTTATGCTGCAGTTGTTGCCAGGGGTTCATAGGATATGGGTATAGGCAGGTGGTGAAATTACAAATTTCCCTCTTTTCTGCGCTTCTTCAGCATCGAAAGCCAGAGGAGGGCAGCGGTACCCGTGAGGATGATCATGAGGGTCTGGGCTGCCCAGATGATCCATCCCATGGCGAGGCCAGTGGTGGCGGGTATGCCGTAGAGCGACATGGTTTCCATGGCGATGACGGGATAAAGGCCGATCCCTCCGGGGGTGGCCATTACGCCGAAGGTTCCCATCACCAGCACCGAAAGTCCGGCGAGCAGGCTCAGGTGCATGGTTTGAGGCAGCGCCCTGAAGGTGATCCAGGTCATCAGGAAATAACAGACCCAGATCAGCAGGCTGTACACCACAAAGAGCCACGGACGGCGCATTTTACCGATCGATATCAGCCCCTGCCAGAATCCGAGCAGGATTGTACGGATCCGAAACCTGAAGGTGTGGCGGGGTTCCGATCGCATCACGAAGATCACACCCCCGGCCAGAAGCAGGAGAACTCCAAATATCACCAGCAATGCACCGATGTGTTCCGAAGGGGCCTGCACCTTCTGCAACAGCCCCGGGAATATTCTCCGGTCGAGATATCCGATCAGCAAACGGTATTCGAGAGCCACCACACCTGCCAGCATCAGCAGAAACGTGATGAAGTCGATGGCCCTTTCAGTGATCACGGTGCCGAATGAGCGGTTCACGGGGATGTTGTCGGTGGTATAGAGGACTCCGCAGCGGGTTACTTCGCCCAGCCTGGGGAAGGCCAGGTTGGCAAAATAGCCGGTCATTACGGCAATGAATGTGTTTTTGAGGGAAGGGTGATCTCCCGAGGAGCGCAGCAGCATCAGCCAGCGGAGGGCACGCAGCACATGGCTGACCACCCCGATCAGGATCACCAGCAACACCCAGAAATAGTTTGCTTCCCGGAATGAGGCGGTGATGTGGGCTCGGTCGCCGGGGCTGAGGCCGCGCAGCGATAACCATGTGATCAACACTCCGATCCCGAGGAAAAGGAGGAATTTCAGGGCGCCGGTAAGCCTGCTGCCGGCCATCATCAGAGTCTGTTGTCCCCGTCGGGGAAAATGATATGGGGGCTGAAACGTTTGGCCTCTTCAAAATCCATGGAGGCATAGGAGACGATGATCACCAGGTCGCCGGGAACCACCTTGCGGGCAGCGGCACCATTGATGCCGATCATCCCGGTTCCGCGATCTCCTTTGATCACATAGGTTTCAAACCGCTCTCCGTTATTGATGTTGTAGATATGAACCCGCTCGTTTTCAATCAGGTTGGCAGCCTCCATCAGGTCCTCATCAATGGTGATGGATCCAATGTAGTTGAGGTTGGATGATTTTACCGTGGCCCGGTGTATCTTCGATTTGAGTACTTCGATATGCATGATGTCGGGTGATGGTCAACATAATCTGCAGTCATCAGATTTCAGGATCCGGGAACTGCAAATCCGCTGCAAAGGTACAATAAAAACACAGCAGGCAACCAAAGGTTCAATAAAGCAGGATATTATCAATCAGGCGTATCTCACCGAAATACGCCGCTACGCACACCACAGCGCTGCGGGCATCGCTCCAGTGCTTTACCGGTTGCAGCGTATCGGCATTTGCAACCGAGACGTACTCGGGCCTGCATTCAGGGATATCAGCAAAGAAACGGAGGATGTAATTTTCCAGGGATTCGGGGGTATGGCTGCGGTACTGATCACGGGCTGCCGAGAGGGCCCTGAAGATCACGGGAGCCGTTGCCCTCTGTTTTTCAGAAAGCCTGAGATTTCGCGAACTCATGGCCAGTCCATCGGATTCTCTTACGATCGGACATCCGATAACCTCAACCGGCAGCTGATCCTGCCGCACCATCTCTTTGATAATCAGATACTGCTGGTAGTCCTTCAGCCCAAAATAGGCCTTGTCGGGCCTGATCATCCGAAAAAACCGGTTCACCACAATGGCAACCCCGTTAAAGTGCCCTGGTCTGAAAGCACCCTCCATCACCTCTTCCAGCGGCCCGAACCGGTACACCTGACGGGGTTTTTCCGGATACATCTCTTCCACTGACGGGAGAAACACCATATCGCACCCCTCCCGTTCCAGCATCCGTATGTCCTCTTCGGGCATTCTGGGATACTTTGCCAGATCCTCCGCCCGGTTGAACTGAATCGGATTTACAAAAATGGAACACACAGTCCGGTGGTTATCAGCCTGGCTGTACCGTACCAGCGACAAATGCCCCCGGTGGAGTGCCCCCATGGTCGGAACAAATCCCAGGGATTCGTGATCCCGGTGATTCACTCTAAGCCAGATTTCCAACTCACTGATTTTGTTGATAATAGTCATTTCTTCGGATACGGATGTAGTATTTTAACGCAATAATACGTCTGATGTGAGGTTATTGAGCAGGCAAAGCTACGGTTACCTGCCGATAAACAGCAATTTTTTACTAACTTTGCAGTCGCTTTAAATAATTGACCATGACTGCAAAAGAAAAGATGAGGGTATTGTTTGTGACACAGGAGATCACACCGTACATGAAGGAGAGTCATCTGGGCCTTATCGGGAGGTATCTTCCGCAGGGAATCCAGGAGAAGGGGCGTGAGATCCGCACATTTATGCCCCGGTTTGGCACCATCAACGAACGGCGCAACCAGCTCCACGAAGTAATCAGGCTTTCAGGGATGAACATCGTGATCAATGATGCCGACCATCCCCTGATCATCAAGGTTGCTTCGATACAGTCAGCCAGAATGCAGATCTACTTCATCGACAATGAGGATTATTTTCACCGGAAATCGGTATTGCGGGATAAGAACAATGTTTTTTACGAAGACAACGATGAACGGGCCGTGTTTTACAGCCGCGGTGTGATTGAAACGGTGAAGAAGCTGGGCTGGGCACCTTCGATTATTCATTGCCATGGCTGGCTCTCCAGCATACTGCCCTTCTACATCAAGACCGCCTACCATGAAAATCCTATATTTTCCAGGGCAAAGGTGATTTTCTCCCTGTACGACGATGCCTTCCCTGAACCGATTGCTGCCGATTTTCATGAGAAGATACGGATGGAAGGGGTACCGGAAGAGAAACTGCCAATTTTTTCCACACCCGATTATTACGGACTGATGCAGGGCGCCATCACCATGAGCGATGCCCTGATCATCGGGAGCCCGACCCTTGATGACCGTCTGATGCAGATGGCAAATGCCTCCGGAAAACCCATACTGCCTTACCAGCCGGCCGATTCGTACATCAACACCTTTGATGAGTTTTATGAAGAGGTGCTCCAGGGGGCACCCGTCACCCATTAATACAACCCTCCCATTGAGAAACCTGCTGAAAATTTCTGTCAATCTGATTTTGCCCTCCATCCTGATACTCCTTTTGTTTCAGGGTTGTAAAAAGGAAGATGAGCTCGGTATTGATCTGGTGAACCTGCCGGGCGATCTGATAGGCATGAGTTATACCGACACCACCACTGTACGGGCATGGAGCATTAAGGAAGACTCTCTGCAAACCAGCGGGGTTTACCTTCATCTGCTGGGCAGCTATTATGATCCGGTATTCGGAAAAACTACGTCCTCCATCTATACCCAGGCACGTCTCTCCACCAACAACGTGGGTTTCGGCACCAATCCTGTGGGCGACTCCCTGGTACTTACCCTCCAGTACAATGGTTACTACGGCGATTCCCTCGCATCACTCAGGCTGAAAGTGTATGAGATCGATCCCACCGCAGTTTTTCACAAAGATTCCTCCTACTATTCCCACCAGACCCTTCCGGTTACCACCCTGTTATTCGACGATGTGGTCCGGATCAATCCTTACGACAGTGTTGAATTTGGCGGAAAAAAGGTATCACCGCTCCTCAAGATAAGCCTTGGCCCGGATCTGATTCAGAAATTCATCAACGCATCAGGCACCACCGACCTTGCCAATAATGACGCTTTTATCAAGTTTTTTAAAGGATTGTACATTACTGCAGAAGAAGTATCGTCTGTCAATCAGGGGATTGTGGCATATTTCAACCTCAATGCTGATCTCTCCAGGCTCACCCTGTACTACCACAATGCCTCAGATACCCTCACGTATCCTTTTAACATAAACGATGATTGCGCCAAATTTTCCCATTTCGACCACAGCGGGTATACGCATGCGGAACCTGCCCTAAACCTGCAGGACACCAACGGTAACAATCCCAGGCTTTACCTTCAGGCGATGGCGGGCATGAAGATCCGGGTAAAATTTCCCCATATCAAAGATCTTTACAAGAACGGACCTGTTGCCATCAACCGCGCGGAACTGGTCATAAAGGTGGATTCCACCGATTTCACCTCAACCACTTTCAAGCCTGCAGCAAAGCTCACCATCGCCAGAATCACCGATGAGGGGAAAAACGCCTTCACCGCCGATTTCCTCGAAGGGGAGACCTTTCTGGGAGGAACCTATGACGAAACCAGGCATGAATACAGGTTCAGAGTATCGAGATATCTCCAGAGCATTCTCGCAGGTGAGTATGAAAACCATGGCCTTGTGATCCTGGTATCAGCCGCTGCTGTGAAAGCCGACCGGACCACAGTGCTGGGCAATACCCCCGGTATGCAGAATCTGCGTCTTGAAATTGTTTACGCAAAGCCCTAATCCCCAAAAAAGATAACCTATGTGCGGAATTGTTGCCTACATCGGGCCTAAACAGGCATACCCTATCCTGATCAATGGCCTTTACCGGCTTGAGTACCGGGGATACGACAGTGCCGGGATCGCCATTTTCAACGAAGGGATCAATCTGTATAAATGCAAAGGCAAGGTGGCCGAACTGGAATCCTTTGTGAAAGGTAAAGACATCACCGGAAACATCGGGATTGCCCATACCCGGTGGGCTACACACGGAGAGCCCTCCGATGTGAATGCGCACCCCGTCAGCTCATACCGGAAACAACTTACCCTGATTCATAACGGCATTATCGAAAACTATGCGTCACTGAAGGAAGAGCTTACACAAAGAGGATATAAATTTGAAAGTCAGACTGATACAGAGGTTCTGGTGAATCTGATCGAAGACATCAAGACCAAAGAAGGGGTTGATCTGGTGGAGGCTGTGAAAATTGCACTAAACCAGGTAATAGGTGCCTATGCCATTGTGGTGATGTCGCACGACCAGCCCGATATGCTGATTGCCGCCAAAAAAGGGAGTCCGATGGTTATCGGCATCGGAAACGACGAATACTTTGTGGCATCTGACGCAACCCCGATTGTTGAGCATACGACCCATGTGGTGTATATGAACGACGAGGAGGTGGCGGTGATCCGGCGCAACCATGAACTTGAGATCGTAACCATCCGCAACGAAGTGAAGACCCCTTATGTGCAGGAGCTGGAGATGAACCTCAGTGCCCTTGCCAAGGAGGGTTATGAGCACTTTATGCTCAAGGAGATATACGAACAGCCGCGGTCGGTGCGCGACAGCATGCGCGGCAGGCTCAATGCCCGGGCAGGGGTGGTGGTCCTGGGAGGTGTGATTGATTTTGAACAGAAACTGGTATCTGCCCGAAGGATCATTATGGTGGCCTGTGGTACCTCCTGGCATGCCTGCCTGGTGGGGGAATACCTGTTTGAGGACCTTACCAGGATTCCGGTAGAGGTTGAATATGCATCGGAATTCCGATACCGCAACCCGGTGATTCGCGAAGACGACATCGTAATTGCCATATCCCAGTCAGGGGAAACCGCCGATACGCTGGCTGCCATTGAGCTGGCCAAGTCGAAAGGAGCCACCATTCTGGGTATCTGCAACGTTGTGGGGTCGAGCATCTCACGTGCTACCCATGGCGGATCCTTCACCCATGCCGGCCCCGAAATCGGGGTTGCCAGCACCAAGGCCTTTACCGCACAGGTAACCATCCTCTCCTTGATGGCTCTGATGATCGCTTCGAAAAAGGGGACCATCAGCAAATCACGCTACCAACAACTTCTCAACGAAATGGAGATATTGCCCGAAAAGATCGAAGAGGCACTCAGTTCCGATGCTACCGTGCTGGATATCAGCAAAAAATTTAAAGATGCCCGCAATTTTCTCTACCTCGGAAGGGGTTATAATTTCCCGGTAGCCCTCGAAGGAGCCCTCAAACTGAAGGAAATCAGCTATATTCATGCTGAAGGATACCCTGCTGCTGAAATGAAGCACGGCCCCATCGCCCTGATCGATGCCCACATGCCTGTGGTGGTCATTGCCACCAACAAGGGATCGTATGAAAAGGTGATCTCAAACATCCAGGAGGTGAAAGCCCGCAACGGCATTATCATCGCCGTAGTTACCAAAGGCGACAAAGCGGTAAAGACCATGGCCGATTACATCATTGAAGTGCCTGAAACCGAGGAGATGTTCGTACCCATTCTGGCGGTTGTTCCGCTGCAGCTCCTCTCCTACCATATTGCAGTATTACGGGGATGCAATGTGGATCAGCCAAGGAATCTTGCAAAGTCGGTTACCGTGGAGTAAAAGCTGTTACCCTTCAAGCAGGGCTTGAATAGCCGGCAACTCTTTCCCTTCCAGATATTCCAGCATGGCCCCTCCGCCGGTTGATACGTAGGTGATCTGGTCGCTCAGGTTGTACTGGTTGATGGCTGCAACCGAATCTCCCCCGCCTACCGACGAGAAAGCCCCGCTGATGGTGGCACTTGCCACGGCAATAGCCACCGCTTTTGTGCCCTGTTTGAAATGGTCCATTTCAAAAACCCCCATAGGTCCGTTCCAGAGGATCTTCTGCGAGCTGTTGATGATCTCAGCAAACCGGCGGCAACTCTTCTTCCCGATATCCAGTGCCATCCATCCATCGGGCACATCGTACGAATTCACCTCCCGAATCTGTGTATCGTTGGAGAACGAATCCGCAATAACCGCATCTGTCGGAAGATACAGATTTACCCCCTTTAGCATCATCTCCTTAATGAGGTTCTTGGCAAGGTCAATCCGGTCCTCCTCGATAAGGGAATTCCCTACTTTGCCGTCAAGGGCCCTGATGAAGGTAAAAGCCATCCCTCCACCAATGATCATGTTATCAACCTTATTCAGCAGGTTTTTTATGATGGAGATCTTAGACGACACCTTTGCCCCGCCGATGATGGCCGTAAACGGCGAGGCTTTGGTATTGAGCACTGTTTCCAGGTTCTTGATTTCGTTGGCCAGCAGAAGTCCGAAGTATTTTTCGCTGAAATATTTTGCTACGGTATACACCGAAGCGTGAGGGCGGTGAGAGGTTCCGAAAGCATCATTGACGTAGGCATCCCCGAGTGATGCCAGATTCCTGGCAAATTCCTCATCCCCCTCGGTCTCTTCCGGATAGAACCGGAGGTTTTCAAGCAGCAGGATCTGCCCTGGTTTCAGGGCTTTGGCCACCTCTATGGTTTTGGGGCCAAAAAGGTCACGGCTGAAGATGATATCGCGGTTGAGCAGGTTCGATAAAATGGGGACCACCGGTGTAAGGGAATAGTCGTTTTCAAATCCCCCCTTGGGCCTTCCGAGGTGCGACATCAGGATGACAGATGCGCCATCGCTGAGCACTTTATGAATGGTAGGCAACGATTCCCTGATCCGGGTGATGTCGGTTACCTGACGGTTATGGTTCAGCGGGACATTGAAGTCGACCCTGATCAGCACCCTTTTCCCTTTAAAATTGGCATCTTCGATGGTTTTCAGTTTCATGGTATTCCGGATTTTATTTCAGGTCAAATATACCAAACAGATTTAAAATTCAATACATGGCAGGAGAATTTGAATCATGAATCGGGAAGAAGTGAACCACAGATGGCAAAAATGGGTTTCCTTTGCAAAAGAAAACAGCAGCTATGACGCATGATCTGAGGATTGCACTGCTTCAGGCAGAACTCGAATGGGAAAATAAAGAAGTGAACCTGGCAAGATTTGCCAGGATGTTCGGCAGCCTTGCCTCACAGCCTGACCTTGTGCTGCTGCCGGAGGTTTTCAATACGGCATTTTCGATGAACCCCGAACATCTGGCCGAAACCATGGATGGCCCCACGGTGGAATGGATGGTGACCCACGCCGCCGAATACCAGTGCGTGGTTGCCGGAACCCTGATGATCCGCGTAAGGGATGCCTATGTAAACCGGCTGATATGGGTATTCCCCGATGGTGACCTGGGGTTCTATGACAAACGCCATCTTTTCCGTCCGGGAGGAGAAGCCGGATGTTTCATGCCCGGAAAAGAACGCAGAGCTTTTACCGTGAAGGGGTGGCGTATACTTCCGCTCACCTGCTACGACCTCAGATTCCCGGTTTGGAGCATGAACCGGTATCTTGAGGAGACCTACGAGTTCGATGTGCTTTGCTACCATGCCAACTGGCCTGCCACCCGGACCTTTCACTGGCGCAGCCTCCTGATGGCCAGAGCCATTGAAAACCAGGCGTATGTGGCAGCCGTGAACCGTACCGGCACAGATGGAAACGGGATATCCCATTCCGGCAACTCCATGGTGATCAGTCCTTTCGGAGAAATCTTTGCCGATGCCGGGGACGCTTCCGAATCTGTCCTGGAATACAGCCTGAGTTATGAGGAGATGATGCACTACCGGAAAAAGTTCTTCATAGCGCCTGACTGGGATCTTTCTGCAAACCAACACAATCCATGATTACTGCCTGATGCCCACTCTGCCCATACAGTCCGTTCCCGGCAGGTTTCCCACCCGTGAGGTGAGGATCGGAAATCTGATATTGGGTGGAAACCACCCCATCCGGATCCAGTCGATGGTGAACACACCTCCGGATGACCCTGAGGCGGCTGTCAGGCAGATCTCTGCACTGGCCAGGGCAGGTTGTGAAATGGTCAGGCTTACGGTACCCACACTCAAAGATGTTCAACATTTGAAGCAGATCAGGGCGATGGTGCGGGCTGCAGGCATCGAAGTCCCGCTGGTGGCGGATGTGCATTTCAGCGCCGACATTGCCCTGGTATGCGCACCGGTAGTAGATAAAGTGCGGATTAACCCGGGCAATTACCGGAAACCCGGGCAACCGCTCAGAACACATTGGGATGAAGCCGGTTATCATGAAGAGCTTGCTGAAATTGAAGTATTGCTTGCAGAGCTGGTTGCGGTGTGCCGCAAACATGGAACCGTGATCCGAATTGGCTCCAACCATGGCTCACTATCACCAAGGATTATGGACCGGTACGGGGACACTCCGGAGGGGATGACTGAGGCAGCCCTGGAGTTTGTGAGGATTTTTCACTGTATGGGTTTTCATGAGCTGGTTCTTTCGATGAAGTCGAGCAATGTAAAGGTGATGACTGGGGCGTACCGGTTGCTGGTGCAAAAAATGAAGGCAGAAGGTTTCGACTATCCATTGCATCTGGGCGTTACGGAGGCGGGATACGGTGACGAGGGGATCGTGAAGTCGGCTGCCGGGATCGGATTGCTGCTCGAAGAGGGAATCGGGGATACCATCAGGGTTTCGCTTACTGGTGATCCCGTGGAAGAGATCCCCGCTGCAACAACGCTTGCACGCCGGTTTTCAGAGATCCAATCCGTGACAGGTTCATCCAAACCAACAGGGCATACCCCACCCATCACCAATACCCGGCACCGCCGTGAGACAATCCCGGTTGCCGGAATGGGGGGTACAAATCCCCCGCTGGTGATCGCTGA
Organism: Bacteroidota bacterium; assembly: GCA_022709695.1. Lineage (GTDB taxonomy): Bacteria > Bacteroidota > Bacteroidia > Bacteroidales > SKPS01 > SKPS01. The sequence continues at coordinate 398,921 of JAKLII010000003.1, read as the reverse complement.
CCGGCCCTGCCACGCCGATCCTTCACCGGATATAGTTGCAGAGACTTCTGCAAACAATCCCTATTCGCTGATATTCAGGGGTTCTGAAGCCCGATTGCCCCTGGTGGAATACCTTGGAAAAGAGACCTTTATCCCCGATAAAAATCAACCAGCTGCACTTCTGCTGCCGTTGCATCCTGATGAGACCCTGCCGGAAATTCTGAGCTACAACCCTGCGTTTATCCCTGTGATCAGGGCACCACTGGCGATGCATACCTCTGTTGGGCTGGCATGGGTGTCTATTCTCGACCAATTCCTTCCGGGGCAACCCCTGATTCTTAAAATCGAATGCGGGGACTTTCCCCAGGCGGAGGTTCCCATCCATGCAGCCGTGATTGCCTCCTGCTGGTTCAGCGAAGGTGTGGCAGATGCCCTGTGGTTGTCGGGGCCGCAGGATCCCGCCGGGCTTGTAAGGCTCTCCTTCATGATCCTGCAGGCAACCCGGTCCAGAATCACCGCCACGGAATACATCTCATGCCCTTCGTGCGGAAGAACCCGCTTCAACATACGGGAGGTAGCTGAAAAAATCAGGCAGCGCACAGCGCACCTCACCGGGCTGAAAATCGGCATTATGGGTTGTATTGTAAACGGACCGGGCGAGATGGCCGATGCCGATTACGGATATGTGGGTTCCGGTGCCGGAAAGGTAACGCTGTACAGGGGGAAAACGGTAATGCAACGCGGGGTAAGGGAGGAAGATGCCATTGAAGCTTTGATTGGGCTGATCAAAGAAGGAGGCGACTGGCAGGAGCCTTAAAAAAAAAGGAAACCCCGGAGGTGTGCCGGGGTGATCCTTCAGAAATCAACAAAAAACTTACGGGTTACCGTTTTTTGGGTGCTTGTCACAGATAGTACGTGAATGCCTCCCAAAAGTTTCACATTCAGTGAAATTTCTGTGGTTTCGGGGTTAAAAACCCCATCCGACACCAGAATCCTTCCATAAATATCATCTATGCAAATCTGCAGGAACTCCCTCTGAGGCTGTCGGAAAAAGATCCTGAGAACACCATTGGCGATTATGATGGATTCAATATCCGGATCGTTGCGCGGGTCAGAAAACCTGCACTCTGCGATGGCCGACAACTCCTCTTTTCCGTCAAAATCCTGCTGCCGGAGTCTGTAGTAGCTCACCGGGATGGTTGCCAGCGGATCGGAAAACCTGTAGTGCTGCGGGAGGGTTGTGGTACCGTTTCCCGGAACATATCCAATGGGAGCAAACCGGTATCCATCCCCGGATGATTCTACCACAAATCCGGCATTGTTCCATTCGCCGGCCGTAGACCAGGTGAGCTCTGCTATCTTCTGGGAATAAGGAAGAACCTTGAATGCCGTAAGTGCAACCGGCAGGGGTGGTGAATGGTACACCTCCACATCGTCGATACGCCAGGGAGAGGTGGTGGCGGAGGCTTTCCGCAACCTGATCCAGACCGCCGGCTCCGCCGACCAGCCCGTCAGGTTCACGGAGCACAGCAGGAACGCCCCGTCGGGTGTGTTAAAATGATCAAACGTATCGAGCGGCACAAATCCTCCCGTCACGCCGGCAATACCCACTTCTACAATCAGCTCTTTCACGGTGGTGGAGGTGGTGCGTCCGAGCTGGAACTGTATCTCCACCGGGTTGCTCACCACGGGCAGGGTAAGGGAACCGTTATAGGTACCAATACTTGCGGCAGCAGGTGCCGACACAAAGGATCCTGCAGAGGTAACCCGCGTAACCCCTGCCGCAGTCCACCCGGCAGGTGGAAATGCCGTGTCAGTAAAGGGCTCAGAAATACACAGCACCCCGCTCCCCTGAGCCTGCAAACCGGAACTGTAAACCAAACAAATCCATATCTTAAAGAGAAATCCTGCTCCCCTGCTTTTCATATCCCCTCCTCTTCTGCAGTTACATCTGTATAGTTGCCTGAAATCCAAAAAAAGGAGATCGCAGGGAAAAAAAATCTGAAATACATTTTTGTTCAGGACATGCCTCTTACCTTTGCAGCGATGTACAAAACCTGTTTTCACCTTCATACTCACTTCAGCGACGGCTCCGGATCGCCTGAGGATTTTGTGGAAGAAGCTCTCGCCGAAGGCTTCACCCATCTGGGATTCAGCGATCATGCCCCGGTCCCTTTCGAGAATCCATGGAGCCTGGCGAGTGCCGAAAGTGATGCCTATCTGGCCATCACTGAGCCACTCAGGAATATCTACCACACCACCCTGAAAGTGTTCAGAGGACTCGAAGCCGATTATATCCCCGGCATCAGTTATCCGTTTAAACAACTGAGGGAGGAGTACGATACCGATTATCTGATCGGATCAGTTCACCTGGTAAGGCCAGAAACGGGTAATGCCCTCTGGTTTATCGACGGATCGGTGGAACAGGAGTACTTCTCCGGCCTTACAGATTTATTTGGCAACGATGTCAAAAAAGCTGTATCAGCATTCTACCACCAGCAGATGGAGATGGTAGTGAACGAAAAGCCTGATGTACTGGGGCATTTCGATAAAATCACCATGCACAACAAAGGGAGGGTGTTTCAGGAGGATGAACCCTGGATTGTTGCCCTGCAGAATGAACTACTGGAACTGGTAAAGGCACATCAGGTAGTGGTGGAGGTGAACACCCGGGGACTTTACAAAGGGAGGCATCATACAACCTACCCCTCTCCGGCACTCATCCGACGTTGCGTCGAACTCGACATCCCCCTGATCCTGAGCAGCGATGCACACAAACCTTCCGAAATCAGCGGGTATTATCCACAAACGATGGCCATGCTGGAAGAACTGGGTGTAAAATCGTTGTGTGTGTTCGAAAACCGGCATTTTACACCGGTATCCATTGGGGAATTCCTGAACTGAAACCCGGATTTTCAATTGAACCTTAGGCAGGGGGTTACTGTTTATTCACCGAAAACCGTTACTTTTGCACCCTGAAAACTTTAACCTAAAAAATATCAGATTATGAGTAAAATACGTGTAGCAATCAATGGATTCGGACGAATCGGCAGGCTATCCTTCAGGGCTATGCTCAGGCATGAGCAGATGGAACTCGTGGCCATCAACGACCTTACCAATGCAGCCACCCTGGCCCATCTGCTGAAATATGACTCAGTACATGGCAAATTTCCCGGCGAAGTGAAATATGAAGGTGATTTTCTGGTAGTTAATGGTCATTCGATCCGTGTTTTTGCTGAAAAAGATCCGGCGATGCTTCCCTGGAAGGATCTGAACATTGACGTGGTTGTGGAATCCACCGGCGTTTTCAGAAGTCGCGACAAGATCTCAAAACATCTCGAGGCCGGGGCTAAAAAGGTGATTCTCACAGTACCCTCCAAGGCCAAGGAAGATGTGGATGCCACCATCGTTTTAGGGGTGAACAACGAGATGCTGCATCAGGATCAGAAAATCCTCTCCAATGCAAGCTGTACCACAAACTGTCTGGCACCGGTAGCTAAAGTGCTGCACGAGAAATTCGGTATTGAGCACGGCCTTATGAACACCATCCATTCATACACTAACGACCAGATCATCCTTGATGCCCCCCATTCCGATCTGAGGCGTGCCAGGGCTGCTGCCATGTCGATCATTCCAACCTCCACCGGTGCTGCCAAAGCTGTAGGGCTCGTGATCCCCGCCCTGAATGGCAGACTGCACGGAATGGCCCTCAGGGTTCCCACCCCCGATGGCTCTCTGGTAGACCTCACAGTAAAACTCAGCAAGACCGTTACCAAGGATGAAATCAATGCCGCGATGAAGGAAGCAGCAGAAGGAGCCCTCAAAGGGATTCTGCAGTACAATGAAGACCCGATCGTGAGTGCCGACATTATTGGCAACCCCCATTCCTCTATCTTCGATGCCGAACTCACTACGGTTATGGAAGGCAATTTCGTAAAGGTGATTGCATGGTACGATAATGAGTATGGCTACTCGAACCGCGTGGCTGACCTCATTGGCATGATTGCCTGATCGTTACAGACACTCTTCTGAAGCGGGAAATTCCGGAAAGGGTTTCCCGCTTCTTGTTTCAGGTAGAAAAAATATTTCAGGATATCTGCCGGAAAATACCGGGCTGAAAAAGGCTTATCAGGGCTTCCAATACTTTAACGTCAGGTCCTTGCCGTCAAACACCGCGTAACTCCGGGTGTTGATCCATTCACCTACATTGATATACCGGCTATTGCCCACCTGATGATCCAGAGTAATATGCCTGTGGCCAAAGATAAAATAATCAGCGTGGTTGCTTTTCAGGTAATCCTTGATGAAAAGGATGAGAAATTCCTTGTCTTCTCCCAGAAAAACATCTTTCCGGTATGAATTGGCTTTCCGGCTTTTCGCTGAAAAACTTCTGGCCAGATAAAAACTCAGGTTGGGATGCAGGCGTGCGAACAACCACTGGAACAGCGGTACCGAAAACATCCACTTCATCAGTTTGTACCCCTTGTCATCCGGCCCCAGTCCATCGCCGTGACCAATAAAAAAAACCTTGCTGCCGATGGTATGGGTTACAGGTCCTTTATGCACCCTGATCCCGAGTTCCTCCTCCAGATAGCCAAAAGTCCACATGTCGTGATTCCCTGTAAAAAAGTGGATTTCAATACCTTCATCCGCAAGCTCTGCGATTTTCCCCAGCAGTCTTACATGCCCTTTGGCCACAACACTCCGGTATTCGAACCAGTAATCGAACACATCTCCCAGCAGGTAGATGGCCCTGGCATCAGTTCTGACTGATTCGAGCCAGGCTACCACAGCCTTTTCCCGTTCCAGACTCTCCCTGCCGGAGGGCACGCCCAGGTGGAAATCTGAAGCAAAGTAGGTTTTTGTACGGGTCTCCAATTGCGTTGGTTGAGAGGTTACACAGGCAAACATATAAAAAAAATCAAAGCCTGACCCTACCGGGCAGCAGAAGGGGGTTTAATACCGGCAAATTCAGCACAAAGCGGATGGTTTGCAGGTATGAGGGGTTGATGTTATTCAGCTTCTCCCGTTCACGGATCGCTTCCGACTCAAAGAAAGTGAACGGGAAACAGATTTCTGCCACGTCACGAACCAGAATCAGCTTTACTCCGGAGCTGAAGAGGAAGACCCCTTTGAAAAATTCATCCTGTGAGTCGTCGGCGAAGATTCCCGCATCGAGCCACAGTTCAGCAGGAATTCTGCCGGGGAATGCCGTGCTCAAATTCACCGTCCACATCCATCGCTCCGTATTGCCTACCGTAGTAGCCCGCTTAAAGCCCCCCTCATACGGGTAAAAATGTTGGCGGAGAATCCCTTCAGCATTGTTTCTGCCCAGATACAGCTGGTCGAACAGAGGGTCATGCGGGCGAAAGTAAGTGCGTGTTTGCATAGCCACCCCGGCCGTGGAAAAGCGATAGTCCCAGGGGAGCTCACCGGAGGGTTTCATCACTACCATTCCGGCAAAGGAGCGTACAGAAAACCCCTTGTTTCCCTTCCGGTAGGGGAATTTCATGGTCGCTTCCCCAAAAGCACGAATCAATCCTTCCGACTGCTGCAGCGATACAGCCGACCGGAAGGGCAAACCCGGATCGGTATTCCGGTACCGCCATGAGATTTCATTCACGTACCACCGGCTTTGATGATCGGTTCGCCAGATATTTTCGGCAGAATCGACAAGAGAGGGTTCCCCGCGGGAAAACCACAGGGAGCGAATCATCCAGCGGTGCCTTGCCGGATCCAGGGGATTCCGTTTCCGGATCTGCAGCATGACCGAAGGGGCGAATCGCTGGTAGTAAGTGACAGAGGGTTGGTTCAGCAGTCCGAACCTTTTGGCTTCGAACGCAGCTTCAACCCTGCTGACAGGGCCTTCATTGATACGGAAGGCATGCTGAATCCGCACGATTCCTGCGGGCTGCCGGTTTAAAAATCCGAACATGGGCATCACCAGATACTCGGTAGCAGGACGGATCAGGGGATTGGAATAGAGCGCCAACCCGGCCATTGCCCCATTGGCAGCATTCCACCCGACAACCGGAAAGTAGTTGATCCGGGTGTGATCCATATCGGGGAGTGCAGCTCCCAGCGTCAGCCGTGGCTTCTCAATACGTCTCAGGAAACCGGTAGTACGGATGGTATTATCCGAACGGTGCAGTTCAGGGATCTGATAATCACGGTCGATGGTGATCTTCCGGAGGGAATGCCCTGTATCCGCTACCGCCAGCCGGTAGGTTCCCTCATGCCCCGGAATCCATTGGGTTTGCGTGTACCCCGGGTAACTCAGGGTGACCGGATAAGGCGTTTTTGATCTGCTGCGGTTCTTTAGGGTGATCTGGTACCCTTCGGCTGTTTTTTTACATCCGCTCACGGCAAAATCGGGCAATGCCGATTCCACCAGCAGCGACTGCAGCAGAGCCCCACGGCCGGAAGAGCGCTCCACATAGTTTATAAAATCCAGATATTCCGGAAATTTCCCCTGCCATTCCGCATAAAATCCTCTCATCATCCCGTCGAAAGCCTCCTCTCCCATCAAACCTGCCAGGGTATTAAATGTCATGGCACTCCTGAGTTGCCCCACCGCCACGAAGTTCTTCCGGGTTAATCCATCTGCCGGAGTTGAGGTGGGCTGCAATTCCTCATCCAGCAGCCAGGCAAATCTGAAATAATCGAGCCGGGACCAGGGGTGGCTTTTCAGCCCTGCAACATTTATCCGGACCAGGGTGTCGAGGAGCAGCCCCTGCATGAAGAGGGTATCACGGTGCCGGTCTCTCAGAAACCTGGCAGCATAATACCCTGACAGTCCCTTGTGAAACCAGTAGTCATCATTTCTGTCGAGTGACAGGGAAGTACCGAACCACTGGGATGCGATCTGCCGGATGATCTCCTCCTGCAGAAGCTGTTCACTCATGAAGGACCCAAGCCTGATCAGCCCGGGGTGCGAGGAGCCTCCGTTTTCCCATGGGGTTTGTACCAGGGTAAGCTGTGGATAGGGATATGCTCCCGCCTTATCTGTCATATAACGGAGGGCATCCTTAATAAACAGGGTGGATCTGCTCCATTGGGATGCTTCAAAAGAGGTGAAGAGCAAATGGAGGGATATTACCTTTCCCGAATGTCCGTCATGGAGGGTATCGTACAGATAGAAGAACCGTTTGTCGGCGCAGAAAGCAAAGTCTTCCGCCTGAAGAAGGGTGTATGTCAGTGTTTTTGTTTTTTGGGCAGAAACAGGAAATGCAGCCTGCTCCTTTCTGCCCCACCGGTTCATCTTCCGGGTTTTCTCTTCGAGGTTGGCTAGCCATTTCTCCTCCTCCGGATCCCCGGCCAAAATGCCGGAGGCAGCCACCACATAGTTCTTTGGCAGGGTGATGGTTACCCTGAAACTGCTTTCCGGGCTGCGGGCTGCTCCATCGAGGTACATGGGATTCATCTTCACGCCGCCGGTATCACGGATGAGCGGTTTGGGGAACCATTCCGATAAAAAATAGGATTGCGAACCATGTCCCATCATCCCTGATGATTTTTCGGGAATGGCCACCCTGAAAAAGATCAGGAAGGTAACAGAACCGCCCGGAGGCAGAGGCTTAAGGAGTTGTACTTCACACAACCCTGTATCGAACGGGTCGTACTCCCACCTCAGTGCCCTGCCTTCCGACCTGAATATCAAACCGGTAATGGCTCCCTGCTGTTCAATGGGTGCATGGGCAAGGGTAGTATTGCCCTGGCGGAGCAGTTGCCGGTCGAGAATTGAACCGGGTTGGAGCACATTCGGATACAGGCTGAACCGGATCCTGTACAGGGTATCCCGTGTGGTATTCAGGTAAATAAGGGAATCGGAAGCTGAAATGGCATGCCTGATATCATCCAGCTCTGCAGTAATATGATGTTGTGCAACGGGTTGTGCTCCGGACTTCAGCAAAGAAAAGAAAAGGAGGAATGTCAGCACCGGCACTGTTATAAACGACCTGAAAAGGCCTGTGGCAGGTTGTTGCTTTGAAAGGGTTGTATCCTGAATGAGCATCGGGGCGTTAATTCACGTTAGGCTGTGTTTGCTGCAGCAGGTAGGGTAACCGGCCGGAAAGCTGCTGTACGGTGAAATTTCTTAGCAGTATCTTCCCATCTCGCCCCACCAGGGTCATTGAAGGAACCGGGTCTGCATTGTAGGTCTTCACCACTCCGCTGGTGGCAAAAAGGTGGGTCCAGGGGAGCCGGTCGATCTGAATGGCATTATACAGCAACTGTTTGTCTTCGCCGGTATAGATCCCCCAGATCCTGAACCCCTGGTTGTTGTAAAGTTTGTATAATCCGGCAAGTTGCAGGTTGATGTCCCAGCACTCTTTTTTACGGGCATCCCAGAAATAGAGCAGAACGATGTTCCCCTGCTGTGAAGAGAGTGACAGCTTCTCTCCGGAAGTAGTAATGAGGTCTGCCGGCGGAGCATCTTTTCCGGGTTCAAGCAACTGTTCACGCAATCTCCAGGCAGCGACCTCTTCCCTGTATACTTCGTTTCGCTTTACGAGATCCTTCACATGGATATTTCCTGGATACCGGGCCAGCAGGGTTTTTCCAAGTCCAAAGAACAGGGATGAATCATTTTGCAGGGTAAATACCGGCCCTGAGGGGCCTGCAATCTGGTAGAGTGCAAGAATCGAGGCCGGAGACTCCGGATATCGTCCGATAAAATCGGACAGCCAGTTTTTATGTGCAGTCTGAAACACATCTGCCATACTGTCCAGAATCCTTTTCTGTTCCAGCTTATCATCGGCATATTCAACCCTGTTCCAGGTATTCCCCAGTGAATCAAGCTGGTATCGCAGCAGAGATTTGCGGGCATCCAGCTCCTTTAACAGCGATGATGCACCTGATCCCTGGACATCGTACTCCTCGCCAAATCGACTTGCAGAAGTGTAAATCTCAATCTGTTCACCTGCCTCCACCGATAGCAGGATTGGCCGGGCCTGACCCATTTTCAGCAGGAAAAAATCAAAATCACCGGTGGTAATGCTGAACCTCGCCTCTCCCTGACGGTCCAGCCGGGCACTGTCCACCACCACGGGTTCCTCAAGGGTGATCCTGTGCAACCAGATGGTTTCACCATTGCTGCCTTTTACTTTCAACCAGACGGAGGCACCGGCATCATCGCCCTGTCTGCGGCAACTGTAATGCAGCACGGTAAAAAGGGTTACCAGGCAATATAAAAGCAGCCTGCTGGCAGGCTTTGTCAGGGTACGATCCATAGCTGTTAGTCTCACGAAGCGAAATTACACCTTTTCAGCGACAGGGAGCGCTTTTGATTGTGTACCTTTGCAGCCTGTAAAAAACAGAGAACTATGCACGAGAAAGCGCTGGAGAATTTTAACAAACTTCTTGGGATCATGAACGATCTCCGTTCACAGTGCCCGTGGGACCGTGAGCAAACCCTCGAATCGCTGAGGTACCTGAGTATTGAGGAGGTGTACGAGCTTTCCGATGCGATCCTTGAGGGGGATCTTGATATGGTAAAAAAGGAGCTGGGAGACCTGTTGCTGCACGTGGTGTTCTATGCCAGAATCGGTGAGGAGAAAGGGGCATTCTCCATTGCAGATGTGATCGATTCCATCAACAGTAAACTGGTGCACCGCCATCCGCATATTTACGGTAATGTAGAAGCCAATGATGCTGAAACGGTGAAAAACAACTGGGAAAGGATCAAGCTGGGTGAAGGGAAGAAGAGTGTGCTGGAAGGGGTTCCCATGTCGCTGCCGGCCATGGTAAAAGCCTACCGGATACAGGAGAAAGCACGCGGAGTGGGATTCGACTGGGAGAAGACCTCCCAGGTACGCGAAAAAGTTCTGGAAGAGCTTGATGAGCTGACCCGGGAGCTTGAGAAAGGAGATGTTCCGGGATCACGTGCCGAAGAGGAGTTCGGTGACCTGCTCTTTGCCCTGATCAATTATTCCCGTTTTATAGGTATTAACCCCGAAGATGCCCTGGAAAAAACCAACCGTAAGTTTATCCGGCGTTTTAAACATCTTGAAAACAGGGCATTGCAGGATGGACGGAATTTACATGACATGACCCTGGCAGAGATGGACCTCTGGTGGGATGAGGCCAAGGCCTCGGAAGCACAGCAGGATGGATGATCCCGGAGCATATGAGCACCTGATCCGGCTTTTCCCGGAAGAGGAGCCATGGCTGCATCATTTCCCCGAAAGGGTAACAGACAAGCTGCAGGCCTCCGGATCGGGAGATGAGGCTGCACGGATCCATCAGATGGCCCTTACCGCATTGATCGAAACCGGTGTGAGCCCGCACGGAGCTGCAGCCCTTATGCTCTTCCTGATGCCTGGTGCAGGGGAGAAAGATCTGAAAGTAACAGATCCGCATATACTTACGCTGCTAAGAGGGATCAGGGCTGTGGAAGCACTGAACACCCGCCGGGCCAATCTTCAGAGCGAAAATTTCATGAAAATGCTGCTCCTGCTGGCAGAAGAGATGCAGGCGTTGCTGGCTGTGCTGGGGCACAGGATCTGGCAGCTCCGTCATTTTGATACCATCCCTGATTCCCTCAGGGAGGCACTCCTCTCCGATCTGGAGCACCTGTACCTTCCCCTTACACACCGGTTAGGGCTGTACCGGATTAAATCGGAAATGGAAGACTTTGTGATGCTGCAGAAGCATCCGGACATCTACGGCAAAATCTCCCGTGATCTCGCAGATACTGAACAGGAGCGGCACAGGTACATCGAACGTTTCATTGCTCCCCTGAATGAACGGCTCAGGGCAAAGGGATTTGCGCCTGAAATCCGGTACAGAATCAAATCGGTTGCGTCCATCTGGAGAAAGATGCGCACACAGCAGGTGGGACTGGAGGAGGTTTTTGATGTGTTTGCCATCCGGATCATTGACCCTGCTCCTGAGGGAGACGAAAAACGGCGGTGCTGGGAGATCTACTCATTGGTAACCGATCTGTATCCACCTGATCCCGAGAGGCTTCGCGACTGGATTTCGGTACCCCGCCCCAGTGGGTACGAATCGCTCCACACCACCGTAAAAGGGCCCGGCAGCCGGTGGGTCGAGGTGCAGATCCGCACCCTGCGGATGGACCGGCAGGCAGAAGAGGGGCCGGCAGCCCACTGGCGCTATAAGGAGGGGGCCAAAAAAGATGCCGGCGAATGGCTTGCCAGGGCCAGAAAACTCCTTGAGGCACCTGTTGAAGCAGATGCCCGCGGAATGCACAACCCGGTTTCCGGTGAAATATTTACCGTAACCCCCGGTGGCGACCTTGTCAGGCTGAAGAAGGGCGCCACCATCCTGGATTTTGCCTTCGAGGTGCACAGCGATGTAGGCCTCAGGTGCAAGGGGGCAGTGGTGAACGGGAAGATGATGCCCATCAGACATACCCTGGCAAACGGTGATAAGGTGGAAGTGCTCACGGCTAAAACCCCCAATGTGTCGGAAGACTGGCTTAAAATTGTGATTTCGTCCAAAGCCAGGAACCGGATCCGCAAAGCCCTCCAGGAGCGCAAGGATGCCGGGATCATGCAGGGGAAGGAACTGCTGGAGCGAAAACTCAGGCAGTGGAAGGCAGGGTCGCTGGATGAAAAGGTTAACTGGCTGATGCAACACTTCAGGATCAGGGATGCCGGGGAATTTTACCGGATGATCGCTGAGGAAAAAATCACCACCGCGAGGCTAAGGGATGCACTGGCAAAAGAGGAACCCTCACAGGAAGACCCGGTAAGAAAGGAGATCCTCCCGCCGCTCGAAGGACGCAGCTGGCTCACCACCGGGGAAGAGGTGCTCATGATCAACGATGAAATGCCCACCCGCGATTACCAGTTGGCAAAATGCTGCAACCCGGTTTTTGGAGATGAAATTTTCGGGTTTGTGACGGTGGGCAAAGGAATCCGTATCCACCGGATCCATTGCCCCAATGCCGCGGAGATGAAAACCCGTTACCCCTACCGGATCATCCCGAGCCGCTGGACCCATGAGCCGGCAGGTGGGGGGATCCAGGTGGCTCTCGCCGTGACGGGGCGCGACCGGCTCGGTATCATCCGCGACATTACCGATGTCCTTTCGGGGGATCTGAAAGTGATGACGCGCTCTGCAACATTCGAAGCCGTTGAGGGGCGTTTCAAAGGGACCATCCAGCTTATAGCCAGAGATAACCCGCAGATAGGGTGGATCATAAAGAAAATCCGGCGCATCAACGGCGTTGAAAAAGTGACCCGGCAGGTGGTGCAGAGTTATTAACAATTGTTCATAACTTATGTTGAATCTTTGTGGGTTAATTGGCTGAAAAAACCCTTGACAAACCCTCCACCGGGGTGTATCTTTGTTTCGTCAGGTGAGCGATAAAAGGCGAACCCCGGGTACGGGGGCCTGCGCGAAGGAGCAATCCGGAGCAAGGCCCGAAGCAGCAGGAGAAAAAGCCGGAAGGCAGAGCAAATGTTGCGGAGCTTACCCAAGCCTGTTCAGGTGGCGCGCAGGCGGCACCAACGAAAGACCCACCTTTTCGGTATAGCCGTTAAGGAGTCTGATCCGGGGAAAAGGTTTAGAGGATGGCGGCACTGCCGCCGGTTCTGCTAAACAAGCCGGTAGCACCCTCCTACGGGAGAAGGGCCACCGGGGCTGGCAACAGCCGGGCGATCTGCCGGAACCCGAAAGGGAGAAAGCAGCGCCGGATCCGGAACCAGGGCGTTCGCGCCAGGGAAGGATCAGCCGGAATAACAATAACCTGATGGCACCCAATGGCTACGGCCAGAGGGAGGTTCGGCGGGAAGCCCTTCAGACAGAAGCGCTTCCCGCTTCTGTTTTTATATGTGTCGTGCAGAAAAACCAGACTTCAGGGCAAAAAAAAACCCGCATCCCTGCGGGTCCCACACACGATGAAAATGAATCATTATCTCTTATTGGCACTTGGTTCTTGCGCAATTGGTCTTGCCGGCTGATGCACTCTGATCTGCAGGAGCTGCTGAGGCACTGCCGGTCTCAGATTTGCTGCCACATGATTTGCTTTCGCTCTTGCCTGAACATCCTGAGGCGCCTTCTTTCTTTTCGGAGCAGCATGACTTGCCATCCTTCTTGTCGGCACAGCCCGATTTTCCGTCCTTGTTGTCAGCGCAGCACGACTTACCATCTTTGGTAGCCGATTTGTCATCCTTGCAACATGTTTTTTCCTTTGATTCCTTGGCCTTTGGGTCCTTATCGGGATTTGCATTTGATGCGTTAACTGCAAATATGCTAACCGCTATCACCATCAGACCGATCATCAACACTGAAATAGCTTTCTTCATAAATTTTTGTTTTTGTTTCAAACTGCTAAACCGATTTCCGGTCTCTTTGTTCACAGCACAAAAATAAAAACGTTCCGAAATATCAAGTGTTAAAAGCTGTTTAACTGTGTTAACGTTGTGTTAATTAAGAATAATTCTAAATAACAAACTGCTGACAGAACGTGCGGATTTCATTTAATATATTGATTATATGCGATTTGGATTTTTTCAGATTCTGCCGGTATACGAACAACTTTGCGGTAAAGAAATAACTTTTACCCTTACCGGGTGATTTCAATACGAAAACAGTTTAGTTTTATGAAGTTTTTCGGGGGTATATAAGAAGATGAACAAAAGACAGCTGAATACACTGATGGTGTTGTTCACCATTTCACTTGCAGGGTTTCTTGCAGCCCAGGTGTTCTGGGTGATGGGGGCTTTTCGGGCTGCCGATGAATCGTTCCGGCAGATGAACAGCTCGGCTTTGAGAAGCCTGGTGCAGCAGAGTGATGACATGATTTTTTCTGAGTACAGGGATAGACTGGGCAACAGGATCGATTCCGACCGGCTTATTCCTCCTGATTCGCTTTTCTGCAGAAAGGTTTTCTTTGCCCTGATGCAGAATGAATACCGCCACTACGAGCTGCACCACGATTACGAGTATGGTATAATAGATCATCGCACGGGAAAGCTGGCGCTATCATCTGCTTCTGAGGAGCGGACAAACCTGATCCTGGGCAGCCCTTACCGGAGAAACCTCCGGGGCATTCTGCCCACCGACAGGTACAGCGTGGTGGTATGGTTCCCGAATGAGCGCGTACTTACGCTCAAAGGGCAGGATAACTGGTTGCTGTTGTTGTCGCTCCTGCTGTTTATCGGGATCATTGCCGGGTATTTTATTTCCGTTGCCAAGCTGAAGATGCAGAAAAAGATCACCACGGTGCAGCGCGATTTCATCAACAACATCACCCATGAGTTTAAAACCCCCCTGGCTACTATTTCCATCGCCGCTGAGATGATTATGCAGCACAGGAAAAATATGCCTGAAGGGCAGCTTGAAAAGTATGCAGGTATTATTTTCGAGGAGAATAAAAGGATTCAGCATCAGGTAGATCAGGTGATGGCAGCATCTCTGCTGGAGGAGGAGAATTACCGCTTCACCATGAAACCCCTGGACATCAATATTCTGTTGGAACGCTGCATTGAAACCAACCGGCTGATCCTTCGTGAAACAGGGGGCACCATTACCCTACAGGGGCACTGCAGCGAACCTGTGGTGGCGGATCAGATGCACCTGGCCAATGTGTTCAACAACCTCATCGAAAACAGCATCAAGTACTCTGCCGACACTCCGGAGATCCGGGTTTCCATCCGAACGATGCCTTCCGGAGCAGAAATCGATTTCATTGACAAGGGCATTGGAATTCCTGCTGACCAGCAGCAGCGCATCTTCGACCGGTTGTACAGGGTTCCTGTCGGGGATTTGTACCGCACCCCCGGTACCGGCATCGGGTTGTATTACGTTAAGCGTGTGATAGAAAGCCATTCGGGCAGTATTATGGTAAAAAGCACCCCCGGTGAGGGGAGTTGTTTCACCGTTTTTATCCCATTTGAACCTGCCGGGTAAAACTATTTCATCTGCTGTTTGTTATTGCTAAAAACCCCATTGATGAGTCAGTCTACGGAAACCACGATACTACTTGCAGAAGACGACCCCAACCTTGGGATTCTGCTGAGGGACTTCCTGCAAATTGTAGGATATAAAGTTTTGCATTACACCGACGGGATTGCCGCCCTTGCCGGCTTCACCGAACAGGTGGATATTTGTGTGCTGGACGTAATGATGCCCCGTATGGACGGGTTTACGCTATCGTCTGAGATACGGGCAAAAAACCCTCTGGTGCCGGTGATTTTCCTTACCGCCAAATCCCTTCCCGAAGACCGTGTGAAAGGATTTAAGGCAGGTTGCGACGACTATATCACCAAACCCTTCAGTACCGAAGAGCTGCAGTTGCGCATCGAAGCGATCCTGAGGCGGTGCCAGCGCAATACCAAATCCCTCCCCTGGCAGGTTGGCGACCTGATTCAGATTGGCCTCTATTCATTCGACCACGGCAACCTGACCCTTAAACTGGGACAGGAGAGTGCCACACTTACGCGGAAAGAGGCCGACCTGCTACTGTTGCTTGCCAGGCACAAAAACCAGCTGCTCACCCGGGAGTTTACCCTGAAAACCATCTGGGGCACCGACGATTACTTCATTGGCCGCAGCATGGACGTATTCATCACCAAGCTACGCAAACACCTCAAAGGCGATCCCTCCATCGCCATCACAAACGTTCACGGAGTAGGGTTCAGGCTCGAAGTGCCGGAATAGAAATTCAATCTCTATATTCACCGCAGATTTGCGGTGAATAATTCGATTATTTACCGCAAAATGTTTTCGGGAATGGCAAAGTACATTCACAAGAAAACCAATAACATACGGTGAGCCATGCCTCATTTAACTTAATTGAAATTGTATCCGAACAAGGCTACAGGTACTGCGAAAAGATCGGGTGCTGGTAAATGCTCGGGAATCATGTTAGTCTGTATCAGCTTCAGGTTGGCATTGGGGCTGCGCAAATACTGCGCATATAAGCTTTTACGACTAAACAAATAAACAAATAAACATATCAACAAACCAACCTCCTCAACCACCTCAACTTCCTAAACTTCCTAAACAATCCTCCCCAGCACCTCAAGCGCCTGCTGCACCGAAAAAACCTCGGGGAAGATCAGGTTGAGTTTTCCGTTGTGCTCTTTGAGCAGGCAGCGCCTGGGGTGGTTCTTCACAAACTCCAGGATACTGCCGAACCCTTCGCTCTGGTAGAAGGGGTGCATCTGGTTTTCGGGGAACTGTCCGTTAAACCGGTTGTTCTTCAGAACGATTTTTTCGAATCCCAGTGAAGCGGCCAGCCACCGGAGGCGGATGGTTTGCAGCAGCGCTTCGGCTTCGGCAGGCATCGGCCCGAAACGGTCGGAGAGCCTGCCGGCAAAGGCCTGCAGCGCCTCTTCGTCGTCCAGCTCATCCAGCTCACGGTACAGCAGCAGCCGTTCTCCGGAAGCTTCCACATAGTCGGGGGGCAGCAGGATCTCCAGGTCGGTTTCGATCTGGCACTCTTTGCCGGGCTTCCACCGTTTTTCGGGGCTGTGATCGGCCAGCTCGGGGAATTCGGCCATGCGCAGTTCCTGCATCGCCTCCTTCAGGATCTTCTGGTACATCTCGTAACCAATATCGGCGATGAAGCCGCTCTGCTCTGCACCCAGGATGTTGCCGGCGCCCCGGATGTCGAGGTCGCGCATGGCGATGTTGAATCCGCTGCCGAGGTCTGAGAACTCCTCGATGGCTTTGAGCCGTTTGCGGGCTTCGGGGGTGAGTACGGTAAGGGGCGGTGTGATCAGATAGCAGTAGGCTTTTTTGTTCGACCGCCCAACCCGACCACGGAGCTGGTGAAGGTCGCTGAGTCCGTACATGTGGGCATCGCTGATGATAATGGTGTTGGCATTGGGGATATCGAGCCCCGATTCGATGATGCTGGTAGATACTAATACGTCGTAGTTTCCCTCGATGAAATCCATCATCACCTGCTCCAGCTTCTCCCCTTCCATCTGGCCATGACCCACCGCCACGCTCACCCCCGGCACCACCCGCTCCACCATGGCTGCCATTTCGTTGATGCTCTGGATGCGGTTGTGGAGGAAGAATACCTGGCCGCCCCGGTTCAGTTCCTGCTGAATGGCTTCCCTGATCAGCTCTTCGCTGAAGCCGCGAAGCTGTGTCTGCACCGGATGGCGGTTGGGAGGCGGAGTGCTGATTACCGACAGGTCCCTGGCGCCCATGAGTGAAAACTGCAATGTTCTCGGGATCGGGGTGGCAGTGAGTGTGAGGGTATCCACATTCACCCTGAGCTGTTTCAGCTTCTCTTTTACCGACACCCCGAATTTCTGCTCTTCGTCAACGATCAGCAATCCCAGATCTTTGAACTTAACGTCGCTGCCAACCAGGCGGTGGGTGCCGATGATGATATCGAGTTTGCCCGCTTCGAGCTTTTTCAGGGTCTCCTTCTGATCTTTGGCACTCCTGAACCGGTTGATGTAGTCGATGGTAACCGGGAAATCCTTCAGGCGGCTGCGGAAGGTGTGGTAGTGCTGCAGCGCCAGGATAGTGGTAGGCACCAGCACTGCCACCTGTTTGCTGTCAGTTACTGCTTTGAAGGCTGCCCGGATGGCCACTTCGGTTTTGCCAAACCCCACATCGCCGCAGATCAGCCGGTCCATCGGGTAGCCCTTCTCCATATCCTCTTTCACATCGGCTGTGGCCCTGATCTGGTCGGGGGTATCCTCGAAGATGAAGGAGGCCTCCAGCTCATGCTGCAGGTAGGTGTCGGGGGCAAAGGCGAAGCCCTTTGCCGCCAGGCGGCGGGCATAGAGCCTGATCAGGTCGCGGGCGATGTCCTTAACCTTCGATTTGGTCTTCTCTTTCAGCCGTTTCCAGGCACCCGACCCCAGCTTGTCGAGTTCGGGCACTTTCCCTTCCGAACCGGTATAGCGGGCAATGCGATGCAGCGAGTGGATGCTCACGTACACCACGTCGTTGTTGCGGTATATCAGCCGCACGGTCTCCTGCTGCCTCCCGTTGTTGTCGATGGTTTCCAGCCCCCCGAAGCGTCCGATGCCATGGTCGATGTGGGTAATGTAATCACCCGGCTCAAGGCTCAGTAATTCCTTGATGGTGATCGCTTCCCGCCTTTTATAACCCTCCTGCAGCCCGGTCTTCCGGTACCGCTCAAAGATCTGGTGGTCGGTATAACATACCAGCTTCAGGTGGTGATCGATAAAGCCGTGGTGCAACGAGGGGAGTGCCGTGGTGTAATGCACCGGAACGTTTCCCCTGGAGATATCATCGAAGATATTCCGGAGCCTCTCGATCTGCTTGGGATTGTCGGAAAGGATGTAGTTGGTGTACCCTTTGTCGTGCCACTGCCGCAGGTCGGCCGACAGCAAGTCGAATTTTTTATTGAAAGCAGGTTGTGGCGCCTGTTCAGCAGCTATTTCCACAGAATCCGGGAAGAAAGGGGCCGAACCGCAGTCGATCACGCGGAATTGCTGGAATGCCTCCTTCAGGTCTGCCCCGGTGAAATCGTTTACGGCTACCAGTGCCCCTGTGGCTTTGCGTCCGGCATGGAGGTGTTCCAGCTGGTCGATGGCAAAGCCAGGGTTCTGGCACCAGAGGATGGCCGACGGCGGGAGAAAGTCGAACAGGCTCTGGCGGGCCACTGCAGTGCCATTGCGGTGCAGGTCGGGCACAATGGTGATATGGTCCACCCGCTCTTTCGACAGCTGGGTGGCGGGATCGAATGAGCGGATGGAGTCTATTTCATCGCCGATAAACTGGATGCGGTAGGGGTAGTCGTTGGAGAAGGAGAACACGTCCACGATACCTCCGCGGATGGCAAACTGTCCCGGTTCGGCCACAAAGTCGACCCGTTCAAACTCCTCTTCCAGCAGAAAATCGGCCACAAAGTCCAGGTCCACCATCTCCCCCTGCTTCAGCCTGAAGGTATTTTCAGTGAGAAACTGCTGCGACACCACCCGGTCGGCAAGGGCCGATACCGGGGCCACAATGATGATCCTGCGCTGGCCTGAACCGAGCCTTTTGAGCACTTCTGTGCGCATGAGCACATGGTTGGGATCGGGAGTTCCGGTACCTGCACCGGCTTTGTCGGGGGGCGGGAAAAACAGGATATTTTTTCGGTAGAACTCATACTCCTTCTCACCGAAGGCGTTTTCCAGATCGCTGTGAAAGGCCTGTACTTCATCGTATTCGTTAAGCAGGATCAGCTGCGGCACTTCCGTAGCCGATTCCACTGCCGCCACATGGAGCGCCAGTGCGGAAGGGAGGGTACCCTTCCAGTGCAGGGAGGCACCCAGCTGTCGCAGAGCCGCAAGAACCTCAGGTTGCAAGGGATGGTTCAGGAAAAGGTTCAGCAGCGGATGGATCACAGGGCCCGAAATTTTGTGCAAAGATAGAATTTCAGTCGATAGTCGGGAGTCGACAGCTGATAGTAGGGTTAACCTTTGTGCTGGCTTGAAACGGCTATGGAATTGTTTTGCCAATAGGTATCCTCCTGTTGAAAATGATAAATATTGGCGTATAATTGTACTTACAATCACCGATAATACGCCATAAATGGAAATCAAATCTTTGGCACCTGGTATCACCGCCATGCCTGCCGTGATGTTTCTGACGTAGGGGGTTAAAATAGTTTTGAAATTCCCAATCGAACAGAGGAAATAATTTCGGAAAACTTATAAATTTGACGCACAGATGTTTTTCAGGTGTTTATTGTGTACTCGATGAGCAACGAGATCTGTATGCACATCTTGGTATACCTTCAAAAAGAGTGCTTTAGAAATAATCAATATAAACAAAAGCTGGTTCATGATGAAGGCCATCATCAATCTATCGAATTTCTTCGCTCTCAGAAGAATTGTCTATTATGAAACATATCTCTCTGAAGAGTCTTTATTATTGGGAATCAATAGGTACATAGAAAAGAATCAAAATATTGATGGAGAAATATATGCCGATGGTTTTGAATTGCATTACATATCAGACTTTCTGTTAGCTTTTCCAACCAAACTTCCATTCATCGAAATCAAAGGAAAGACAAAAATGGTTGCAAAGGTAACAGTATTAAGAATGAAAACCAGTTTGAACAGTATTATGAAGATCTTTTACACCATTGGGATCGGGAGTATAATCCTTTTCTACCTTTTAGATAAATATTCCGGGACTGATTATGGCGGTATTTCTGACTCAATCCTTCCATTAATGGTCATCCCATTAGGCTATGGAATGTCCTTGATTGGGTTTCTTTTAGAATCAGGATCATGTTCCGATGATTTTGAACGCATGTTTAATATTATTGAAGCAAATCAATCAGACCCTGAGTATTTTATTGGTAGGCAAACATGACAGAAAGGGGGTCATTTCAATTATCCCTCTTAAAATCTGCAAAATACTCTAATTTCCACCACGACAGGACGTAGCCTCTGATAATATTTCACATTTTCACATCTCAACATTTTCACATTTCCACATTTCCACATTTTCACATTTCCACATTTCCACATTTTCATATTTTCATCCCGGATCGCTTCGCTCCCGGGACTTCGCTTTGCTCAGCATTTTCACATTATTCACGCAGTCTTCCTGTACCGCCACACCGCCAGTGTGGTAAACGCCGTGGCAATCAGCACCAAAGCCAGGAGATCGTTCCGCAGGTCATGAAATCCTGATCCTTTCAGCATGATCATCCGGTTGATGCGCATGATATAGGCCATGGGGTTCACCAGGTCGATTTTCTGCGCCCACAGCGGCATACTTTCGAGTGGGGTAAAGATGCCGCTCATCAGCACAAACACAATGATGAAGAAAAACCCGGTAAACATAAACTGCTGCTGGGTACGGGCAAAGGTGGACATAAAGAGGGCGAGTCCGAGCACCCCTACCAGAAACACGGCGGAACTGAGGAAAAGCAACAGAATGCTTCCCTGAAACGGAACCCCGAAGGTGAAAATGCCGATGGTGAGTCCGATGGCCAGATCCACCAGTCCGATGAGCAGAAAAGGGGTCATCTTGCCCAGGATAAACTGGTATTTCTTCACAGGCGTTACGTTGATCTGCTCTATGGTGCCCGACTCCTTCTCCTTCACCAGATTAAGCCCGGCGAGGATAAACCCGATGGCCAGCACCAGAATGCCCAGCACCCCGGGCATCATGTAGTGCCGGTAGTTGAGCATCTCGTTGTACCAGTAGCGGTTGCTCAGCGAAACCTGCTGCAGCTGCACCCCGGCGGGCATACCGGCCCCTTTCTTCAGGCGGTTGAGGTTATAATTCTGAATCACCCCATTGAGGTAGCCCCAGGAGAGCTGCGCATTGGAGGCGTTGATGGCGTTTACACCCACCTGTACAGGTACCGGGATGCCCCTGGCGATGTTCCGACCAAACCCTTCGGGAATCTGCAGGATCAGGTCGCAACGATTTCGGTGCATCATTGTCCGGGCTTCTTCCTCCGAAAAGGTTTTACGGGTAATCCTGAAAAAGGAGGAACCTTCGAGCTGGCCGGTGAGTTCACGGGAGGCAGGGGTCATATCCCGGTCGATGACGCACAGGTTTACATGCCTGATTTCGAAAGTTACCGCCGGCACCAGCAGCAGCATCTGCACAACGGGCACGGCAAAGATCGCCTTGCCCAGAAACCGGTCGCGGAAGATCTGCAAAAATTCCTTTCTGATCAGGTACAGAATCACCTTCATCTTTTTCCTCCCGGTTTTTATTGAAGTCGGATTTTGAAATTTCGAATACTGAGACCTATGGCTGCCAGGGTGAACACCAGCAGGAAGAGGGTTTCCTTCCACACATACAAAAACCCGGTTCCCTTGATCATGATGTTTTTTATGATGGTGATAAAGTAGGCCGGGGGCAGGATTTTGCTGACCCACTGGTAGGGCATGGGCATGCTCTCTACCGGGATGATAAATCCTGATAGCAGCACCGTTGGGAGCATCATTCCCACCAGGGAAATAAAGATGGCCTGCTGCATGTTCTTCGCCACGGTAGAGATCAGGATTCCCAGCGACAGGCTCATGAGGATGTAGAGCATCAGCTCGGCCAGCAGCAGTGCCAGGCTCCCCTTCACCGGCAGCTCAAATACGAACCACGAAAGGAGCAGGATCAGGATCACATCCACGAACGAAAGGATGAAATAGGGCAACACCTTGCCCAGGATGATCTGCGCAGGCCGCAGGGGTGACACCAGCAGCACCTCCATGGTACCGAACTCCTTTTCGCGGGTGATGGTGATGGAGGTCATCAGGGCACATATCAGCAGCATAATCAGAGTGATGACTCCCGGCACAAACATAAACTGCCCTTTCAGGGTGGGGTTGTAGAACATCCTTACCTCGGGCTGTACCAGCAATACCTGCTGCAGTCCGGCCCCTGCCAGCTCCCGGTTATAATCGGCGATGATGGCCGAGATATGGCTGGTGATGAGGGTAGCCATGTTGGGCTCGGAACCGTCGGCAATAATATGTACCGAAGCGGTGCCATCGCTGATCAGTCTCCTTCCGAAATCCTTTTCAAACACAATCACCGCCTTGATTTTGTTTTTCCGCAACACGTGCTCTGCCTCGTGGTATCCGGTGAGGTCGGCTCCCAATTCAAAAAAGCCCGAAGAGCAGATTTTTCCGGACAGGGTGCGGGTGATTTCATCCTTCGAAAGGTCGAGGAAGGCTACTTTGGTCTCTTTCAGATCGGTACTCACCACAAAACCAAACAGCAGGATCTGTACCGCCGGGATGCCAAAGATGATGATCATGGTAAGGGGATCCCTGAAAATATGGAGAAACTCTTTTCTTACGAATCCGAGGAATCTTTTCATGGGATCAGTTGTTGGCCGGGACGGGCGATTTTAACAAATACCTCCTCTACCGAAGAAACTCCGTACTGCTTTTTGAGGGCTGCGGGAGTATCCAGTGCTACGATTTTTCCTTCGCTCATGATAGAGACCCGGTCGCAGTATTCTGCCTCATCCATGTAGTGGGTGGTAACAAACACGGTGATACCCCCTGCAGCGGTTTCGTAGATCATTTCCCAGAACTGCCTGCGGGTGATGGGGTCAACCCCTCCGGTGGGTTCATCCAGAAATACGATTTTTGGCTGATGGAGCACTGCCACCGCGAAAGCCAGTTTCTGGCGCAACCCCAGCGGCAGTGCGGAGATAAGGGTGTTGCCGTAAGCTCCAAACTGAAGCCGCTCCAGCAATGCAGCGGTTTTTCCCCGGATCTCATTCCTTTTCATGCCGTAGATCCCCCCGTAAAGGGTGATGTTCTCTGTAACCGTAAGGTCCTCATACAGCGAAAACCGCTGGCACATATACCCGATATTTCTTTTAATTCTTTCAGGATTGCGCCCTGCATCCACCCCGGCCACCATCACCTTTCCCGAGGTGGGAGCCGATAATCCGGACAGGATTCGCAGGGCGGTGGTTTTTCCGGCACCGTTGGCCCCCAGAAATCCGAAGATCTCGCCGGCATACACCTCGAAATTCAGGTTATCGTTGGCCACAAAGCTGCCAAACCTCTTCACCAGGTTCTGTACCGTAATCACCGGTTCACGGCTGGTCATCATTTACCTCCTTTCTGTATTCCGGAACAGGCTCAGCGCCGCTCATCAGCTCCAGAAACCGGTCTTCGATGCCCGGTTTTGCTTCCATAAGGGTGGCATCCCGGATTCCATGCCGCTCCAGAAAACGGGGGAGCGGCTCCTCCGGCAGCACATCCCTGAGGGTAAGGTGCACATATTCGCCAAAGGGCCAGACAGATAAGGTACCCGGATACTTTTTCAGGGCATTCATCAGAAGGTGTTTTGAGGCAGATTTCACCTGCAACAGCGGCCGGCTGAATCCGGCGGTGATATGATCCGGAGTGTCAACCGAAAAGATACGGCCATTCTGGATCAGCGCTACCCGGTCGCAACGCGTAGCCTCATCCATATAGGGTGTGGATACCACAATGGTGATGTTGTGTGCTTTCAGCTTTTTCAGCATCTCCCAGAATTCAGCCCGCGATACGGCATCCACCCCTGTGGTGGGCTCGTCCAGGATCAGCAGGGAGGGTTTGTGAATCAGGGCGCACGACAGGGCCAGTTTCTGTTTCATGCCTCCGGACAGTTTGCCTGCCATCCGATGCTTAAAGGGTTCGATCTGGGAATAGATGTCGCGGATCAGGTCGTAGTTTTCCTCCACCGTGGTTCCGAAAACCGTGGCATAGAACCGGAGGTTTTCTTCCACGGTAAGATCCATGTAGAGGCTGAACCGGCCCGGCATGTACCCGATATTTTTCCTGATCCCGCGGTAATCTCTCCGGACATCGAACCCCATTACCTGTATCTCCCCTGCATCGGGCAGCAGAAGGGTGGTTATGATCCTGAACAGCGTGGTTTTGCCGGCGCCATCCGGGCCGATGAATCCGAAGACCTCCCCCGGCAGCACCTCAAAACTGATATCCCTGAGCGCCACGGTGGTGCCGAAGCTTTTCCCAATTCCCAATGCCTGAACCACGGGTTGCATATGGCTAAAAGATTGCTTCTCCGGGCATGCCCGCCTTGAGGGTTCCATCGTTGGGCACCTCAATGGTAACGGCATACACCAGCGTTACCCGTTCCTCCTTGGTCTGGATGATCTTCGGGGTAAATTCCGCCTTCTCCGATACCCGGCTGATTCTCCCCCTGAAGGTGCGGTACCCCTTTTCCCCGTCATCGATCCGCACGGTACAGGCGTGGCCGGTTTTCAGTTTTCCGAGCTGGGCCCCGCTCACGTATACCTTCAGTTTCATCAGTGAGAGGTTGGCTACCTTGGCCAGAGGTTTTCCGGCAGCCGTAATCTCCCCGGCTTCAGCATATTTCTCAATCACTACGCCGCTGATAGGACTGCATACCCTGCTGCGGCTGAACTGTTCCAGTACCAGGTTCTTTTTTGCCTGCATCACCAACAGCTCAGCATTTACCGAGTTCATCTGCGTGGTGTTTGCGGCAATCTGCTTTTCCAGCACTGCTACCTGCCCGGTAAGATCATCGTACTGTTTCCGGGTGGCGGCATCTTCCTTCAGCATTTTTTCCACCCTGGCAATATTCACTTTCAGGTTGGCAATCTGCTCCTTCAGAATCTCATTCTGTGCCCCAATGGTAACAACTTTCGATTTTACCCCTCCCATACCCGCATAGAGTTCCTCCAGCTGAAGTTTGTATAACGTAGTGTCAATCAAAGCGATAAGAGCACCTTCTTCCACGGGGGCACCCTCCTGTGCCTCAAATGCCAGAATCTGTCCACCGGTTTGTGCCGAAACGGTCACCTCCTGTGCTTCAAAAGTACCGTAGGCGTCTGCCTGATCCGTTTTGCTGCTGCAGCCCCAGGCCAGGCTCAGTGCAATGGCAATCCAGAATTTGTGCTTCATCATTTCTTTTATTAATTGGAATGGAGATCCTGCCCTGCAATGGTAAGGTATTCGGTTTTTGCACGTGCCAGGCTTATGCGGTGCAGTTCACGGGTAAGCATTGCTTCCTGCTCAGCCTGAAGATCTTTCAGGTATTCTGCCAGGGTAATGGTGCCGTTCCGGTATTGGGACAGGGTGGTGGCTGCAATGGTGGTCCTCAGCGCGATCAGCTCGTTGTCGGTCTTCAGAAGTGCCTCAATGCCCTCTATTTCAGCCCTTTTTGCTTCAAGCTGGCGAATCAGGGCTGCGGCCAGGTCGGCCTTGCGCCCCTGCAGCATCTCTTTCTGCAGCAACACAATCCTTTTTTCATGTTCCGCTTTGTTCCAGTCGAAGATATTCCATTTGATCCCTACCCCTGCCACGCCATAGGGGGCAAACTCGTTGCTGAAAAAATCGTTGCCCGGCGGGTTCCCCATCCCTGCGGTGGCGAAAACGAAAGCTCTGGGCATCCTCCGGCTTTGGATCATCTCCAGGGAGGCATTCAGTTGCTCATTTTTCAGGTCAAAGACCTGCAGCTCCGGCCTGTTCAGCTCCGGCTGACCCGCAATCTCAAAGATGGGTAAAGCAAGTTCCGCCGTTGTGTCGGCGGGGGTGCCGGTGATTTCCGACAACATCCTCAGGTTTGCTCCCCGGCTGATCCTGTTCTCTCTGAGCTGCTGCAGCAGTTTTACCTGTTCACCCCGAAGCCGGTCCAGATCGGTTTTCAGGGCGGCG
This sequence comes from Bacteroidota bacterium, assembly GCA_022709695.1. GTDB lineage: Bacteria > Bacteroidota > Bacteroidia > Bacteroidales > SKPS01 > SKPS01. Next base: position 372,873 of record JAKLII010000003.1, on the reverse strand, counting down.
CCTTCAGCCCGGGCCGACCCCACCGTACGAATATGCTCGTCTATCAGATCCAGGCAGGTGAGCAGCAGGTCTTTCTGACGGTCGAGCAACAGGATGGAGAAATAGTACTGATTTACCTGACCACGGAGCTTATAGAGCTCTGCATCCAACAGCTTTGCATTTACCTGCAGGTCTGCACTTTCCAATGCTTTTGCACATTTAACGGCGCCTCCGTCCCAGATCATCTGGTTCAACTCCAGGGTAACTCTGTACTGTTCGTGCGGCAATGCCTCCAGTTTATCCCCGATACCGGGGATAGGAAGGGAACCGAGCGTGGAGGAGAGATCCACCACCGTGGTGTTGTAGACAAAACTGCCCCCCGCATCAAGTGTGGGGTACCAGCCGGCCGCGAGATTCCTGTCTTTCAGGTTCCTGATCTCCTGCAGGCTTTGCAGCTCGGAGGCGAGTGGCGAATGTTCCAGTGCCTTTTGATAACACTGCTGCAGGGTTAAAACCTCCTGTGCACGGATGCCGGATATCCCTGCCAGAAGGGCTAAAACACTGATTACGATGCGCTTTTTCATATCGTTGGGTTGTCCTTCGGATTTTTTAAGGCAGCAATCACAAATTCGGCGGCATAATCTTTCCGCTCCTCGATGTAGCGGTCAAAGTCGTACCCCGCCTTTTCCATGATCGCCCCAATGACGCTTCTGGCGGCAAAGGGGAAAACGCTCATCGAAGCGATGGTGGTCATCAACTGTGGTATTTTCTCGCGGGTAAGGTTCATCGCTTTGATCTCCTCCGGATGCTGATCCTCCAGCTTCTCCCATAGCGTTTTCACGGGGATATTTTCCAGCAGCCTTCGCATCCTGGCAGGGTTACGGTTCAGCTCGTTCAGGATAAACAGGGGAAGCCTGGGGTTCTTCTGTAAAAAAGTGATGTGCTCACGGAAGAAAAACCGGATTTTGTCATCCAGTGTAAGGGTTTCATCGAATACCGGTGCAAACTTTTTAAACATCAGCCCGGCAATCTTCTCAAACACCATATCGAACAGCCGGTCTTTGGTCCGGTAATAATAATGCAGCAGCGCTTTGTTGATGCCCGCATGGTTGGCGATATCCTGCATCCGGGCACCATCCATTCCCTTGTCGAGGAACACTTCTGTGGCCGATTCAAAGATTTTCTCCTCGGTAAGTTTGTCATGTTCAGTCATATCATCTGACCCTTTGGATTAAACTATTGGATAAACTATATGGTTTAACCAGTTGGACAAATATACGACAAATTTTTACTGTGCAAGCTTTTTTGCGATTTTTTTTCTGTCGCCCCTGCGGGGCTTATGATGTTGGATGCATTTTGCCACCCGGGACGGTGTCCCGTGTTAGGAGATTTCGCCCCTACGGGGCTGTCAGGTTTGGATGGATTAGGCATCCCTGGATGATGTCCCGGATTAGGTAATTCACTCCTGCAGGATTGTCTGCCTTCAACTAAACAACTGAACGATGAACAACTAAACATCCTCAACCTTCCTTAGGCAGCACCACCGGGAAGTCGGTATCGAAGTCGTGGTAGTGGACTTCGCGGAGGATGTTTCTAAGGAAGTCGGAATAGAGGTCGGAGAAAGTGAACTCATCCAGGTCGTAGTATTCAATAGGCAGCGGCTGGTTTCCGATGTCGCCCATATCGATGGCGGAGGTATTGAATTCTTCCAGCTCCTGGAAAGGTACGATCTTCTTCATCACCGGCATCTTACCATAGTCTTTGTTCAGAAGCAGTTCCACCACTTTATCTGCCAGCGTTTGGGTAAGACGGCGGTCGTAGTTGCGGCACTGTCCGGCGCGGGGATAGTAACCTGTGATCTGAGCCCGGGCTTCCAGACCCAGTTTCTGTGTGATTTCGGAGGCGATTATACCGCTGATGCCCCCGAAACGGGGATGGCCAAACTCATCGGTTTCGGAGGAGGCGTGCACCACATCCACTTTGTCCTTTGCTTCGTCGTACCAGCGGACCCCTTCGGATACGGCAATAATCAGGGCCTTTTTCGGGTGGCGCATGTAATTCTCCTTCACCAGTTCAAAGAACAGATCCTTCCGTTCGCGGGTCATGTGCACCTCAGGCACCAGGGCCATGGTAGCACCGCCAAAGGTGGTGGTTCCGGTAAGCCAGCCGGCATCGCGCCCCATCACCTCCATCACCATGATGCGCTGATGCGACTCGGCCGTGGTTTTGATATTGGCGGTAAACTCGGCGATGGCTTTGGCCGCTGAGGGGAATCCGGGGCACAGCACTGCTTCGAGGATATGGTCATCCACATAGTGCATCGTACGTGTTTTCAGGTCGTTATCGATGGTTTTCGGAAACCCGATCACCGGAATTCCTTCGGTTTCGTAGAGGCGCTTGGCCGCTCCGTTGGTGTCGTCGCCACCGATGGTAACCAATACATCGATGCCGTACCGCTCGAGATTGCGCAATACCTGGGGTACACGGCTCTCAGGGTTTTTTTTGGAGGGGAAAGGATTGGTGCGGCTCGACAGCAGCGCGGTACCGCCGTACCATCCGTCGTAGGGCTGGTGTGAAAGATCCACAATGTCGCCATCCCCGAGCAGCCCCTTCCACCCCTTGCGGATGCCGTACACCCGGTACCCGAGCAATGAAGCGCGGTTGCGGATTGATTCGATGCTGGAGTTAAGTGCCGGTGTATCACCACCTCCGGTAAGGATCGCAAGGGTTTTTCCCGAATAAAGTTTTCTGGTCATAGTGTATCGTGTTGATTGATTTTGCAGTGGCTGCAAAAATACACCATTTCATACAGATGCTAAAATCCTGGCATAACGATCAACCTTTATTATAAACCAGAGGTTATTATACATCTTTTTGGAATATTTTTCAAATTAATACCGGTAATTCTAAATAATAGAGTCGATTTACGGCTTAATTTGTCATTTAATACCGTAATTCATAAATATTATGTTATATTTGCAGCCAAAAACATCAAAGGATGACCCTTGAAAGATTTATTCTTCCCGCTGTTCAGGAAAGGCTGAGATCTATCCCTGCAGTTGCCCTTACCGGTGCCCGGCAAGCAGGCAAAACGACCCTTGCAAAACAGTTAATGCAGCGGTCAGAACGTGAGGCGGTATACCTTGACCTTGAGTCGCCGGAAGACATAAACCGGTTAAGTGCTCCTGAACGATATCTGAACGACCGTGCAGAAATGCTTGTGATTATTGACGAAGCACAGCGAATGCCCGGATTATTTCCCCTGTTGCGATCTGTTATCGACCGAAACCGGAGCAACGGTCGATTTCTGCTATTGGGGTCAGCATCCCCTGAACTGATGGCAGGCAGTTCTGAGAGTCTGGCAGGTAGGATCTCCTATTTAGAGGTAAACCCATTTGTATACGAAGAGGTGAAATCATTGCTCCCGATAGATCAGTTATGGTTACGTGGAGGATACCCCGAGATGCTGATGGCAGTGGATGGAATGACATCTTACCGGAACAGGCTTGATCTTATCACAACGTACGTTGAGCGGGAGTTGCCGATGCTGGGATTGCCGGTTTCACCGAATATCCTCAGAAACCTGTTGAGAATGCTCGCACATCTTCATGGAAATCTGTTGAATTATACTGATCTGTCACGTTCACTGGGTATCAGAGTGGATCAGGTGAAGCATTGTATTGATTTTTTTGAACATGCCTATATTATTCGAAAACTATCCCCATATTATTCAAATGTTTCGAAAAGGCTTGTCAAATCACCGAAGGTATTTTTCCGTGATTCCGGATTGTTGCATGCCATTCAGGGCATCGTAAGCCTGGAGGATCTCGAGGGGTTTCCGTATAAAGGTAACTCCTGGGAAGGATTTGTCATTCAGCAGGTTATTACCCATCTGACAACTGAGGTTTCTCCCTGGTTTTACCGGACGCAGGATGGATCTGAAATCGATCTGATACTTACAAAAGGAAATACTCCACAATTGGGCATTGAGGTAAAATACTCCAATAACCCACGCCCTTTGCGTGGCAATACCCTTGCTGCCAAAGACCTTGGCAATATTCCTTTGCTGTATGTCACCCCATCGGCAACTGAAGACTATCCCCTTGATGAATCGAAAACCGTTACAAGTCTTGCAAGGCTGTTATTTCATCTCAAAAAGATGGGATTGGCCCACTGAACTGAGATTTGAGATTCATTTACGGGTAAAAATCCTTTACAATAAGAGGATCTTCTCCACCAACACCTCTGCGAGCCTGATTTTCGACTCGTGGGTCCATCCGGCGATGTGGGGCGAAAGCAGAACCCGATCTGAGCGTTTCAGATACTGAAACGGGGCGGGCAGGTTTTCGGACTGCAGCACCTCGAAGGAGCTTTCTTCGTATTCGATCACGTCGAGGGCAGCACCGGTAACAAGATCCTGTTCCAGGGAAGCAGTCAGGTCGGCAGTGTTCACCACCGGGCCGCGTGAGGTGTTGATCAGGATGAAGGGTTTCCGGAAGCTGCGGATCCAGCTCTCTTCCACCAGGTAGCGGGTCTCACCGGTGAGTGGAATATGGAGACTCACAACATCAGCTTCTGCAAATACCTCTTCCATCGTAACCTCTTCCACCCATGCATTCTCAAAGCCGGTTTTATATTTGTCGAATGCGATGGTGCGGCACCCGAATCCGCTGAGCCTTTGTGCAAATGCGCTGCCCATATTGCCGTATCCGATGATGGCCACGGTTTTCCCCCTGATCTCGGTGCCGCGGTTCTCTTCGCGCTTCCAGATACCGTTTCTCACCTCACGGTCGGCGATCAGCAGCCGGTTCATCAGGGCCAGCAGCATCCCAACGGCATGCTCCCCCACTGCATCCCGGTTCCCTTCGGGCGAATTGAGGCACCTGATGCCCCTGGATCCGGCAAATGCCACGTCGATGTTTTCCAAACCGGAACCAAGCCGTGCTATGAACTTCAGAGCGGTACCTTTTTCCAGGATATTCCGGTCGAGGGTGATGCCGCTGCGGATCACGATGCCGGTGTAATCACCTATGATGCTTTCATAATAAGGATAGCCTTTGCCGGGCAGCCAGTCGCACTGGTAGCCGTGTTGTTCCAGGCGCTCCTTTATCAGTGGGTGCACGGTATCGATAAAAAGGATTTTTGGCTTCATTTTTTTATGGAACGCTGATGACGCTGATTATTATGATTTTAATGCATCCCAGCCCTGGGCTTTGAGTTCGACTTTGGTTCCTGATTTACTGATGAGATGATAACCTTCCTCTCTGGTGGTCATGTATCCAATGATGCTGATATCGTTATGGTCTTTGATTTTGTCGTAATCTGCCTGGCTGATGGTGAAGAGCAGTTCGTAATCTTCGCCTCCGTTGAGTGCTGCCGTGGTGGGGTCGATCTGCATTTCTGCCAGCTGGTCATAGGCGGTCTGAAAAATGGGGAGTTTATCCTCGAAAATCACACATCCCAGTCCCGACTGTTTTGCGATATGCCGGATATCGGAGGCTACCCCGTCAGAAACGTCGATCATGGCGGTGGGTTGTACCCCGGCTTTGCGGAGATCATTGATGATATCGGCACGGGGTTCCGGTTTAAGTTGCCTCTGGAGCAGGTAATCCAGCCCTTCCAGCTCCGGCTGCATGGATGGGTCGGCTTTGAACACCGATTTCTCCCGTTCCAGGATCAGCAATCCGGCGTAGGCGGCTCCCAGATCTCCCGAAACACACACCAGATCGTTCTCCTTGGCCCCGGAACGGTACACGATTTCGCCGGCGGGAGCTGAGCCCACCACGGTCACCGAAATCACCAGACCGATCCGGCTCGAAGTGGTATCGCCACCCACAAGGTCCACACCGTAGGTCTGGCAGGCCAGGTAGATTCCGCTGTAAATCTCTTCGATGGCTTCGAGCGAAAACCGGCTCGATATGGCCAGGCTCACCGTGATTTGTTCCGGGGTGCCGTTCATGGCGTATATGTCCGACAAATTCACAGCCACAGCCTTGTATCCCAGATGTTTGAGCGGGTAATAGGTAAGGTCGAAATGCACCCCTTCGATCAGCAGGTCGGTGGAAATGAGTACCTTCCTGTCCGGGTAGTCCAGCACGGCCGCATCATCACCGATCCCTTTCAGGGTGGAGGGGTTGGAGGGTTTATAGGCACCGGTAAGCCTGTCTATCAGTCCGAATTCGCCGAGGGAGGAGAGGGGGGTCAGATTTGGGTCTTGCATTGCAAATGGTTGAAATGTTGTGCAAAAGTAGTAAAAAGGGCCTTCCCCGGGGATTCGTGCTTCATTGGCAATGGATGATCCCGGGATATTTACTGGGGTGTCGCATCTCTTCGGAACACTCCTGGAAGGATAATGGAATTAAAGTTCTGAGATAAGATCTTTTAATAGTGGTATATCAATTTCTACCGACTTCCATACAACATCAAGATCTACATCCAGATAATCATGGATAAGCTTATCTCTCATCCCGGCCATTGATGACCATGGAATTTCCGGATGGCTCTGGGTGAAGGATTTTGAGATCTTCTTTGTTGCTTCTCCAATGATTTCGAAGTTTCTTATGATAGCGTCCTGTATCAATGTACTTTGATTAAAATCACTTCTGCTGATTCCGGCAACAAAGCCCTCAATCTTTTCGATGGCGCCAAGGATATGGTCAATATAAACCTGATCATTCTTCATTATTGATAGATAATTTGAAGATCACGCAGAATGTTTTCTTTCAGGACTCTATTTTTCACGGCACCTTCAGTAACCAGATCTACCCTGATTCCCAGCTTCTGAGAAATAAGATGTTCAATCTGCACAAGTTGAAGCAGCGACAAGGTGGCTTTGAATCGCACAAGTATATCAATATCACTGGACCTGGTATTTTCATTTCTGGCAAAAGACCCGAAAATTCCGATCATCTCAGGACTGTAATCCTGTAAAGTGTTGATAATGATATTTTTGATCTCCTGATTCATCGCCTTCTTTTTAGCAAAGATACGATTTTTTCGCCCTGGGATGTATTTCCCGCATCAGAACAACCCGCTGATGTTGCCGTCGGCGTCGATGTCGATCACCTCGGCAGAGGGTTCTGTGGGGAGGCCGGGCATACGCATGATACTACCTGAGATGGGCACCACAAAGCCTGCCCCCGAGGTGATTTCGATCTGCCTGATCAGCACGGTGAAGTTTCTGGGCCTTCCCTTTTTGTACTGGTCGTCGGAGATGGATTTCTGGGTTTTGGCCATGCAGATCCCCAGGTTTTCGAAGCCCAGCTTTTTGATGGTCTCCAGGTCTTTCTTGGCCTGCAGCTCATATTCCACGCCGCTGGCACCATACATCTGGGTGGCGATGGTGTGGATTTTCTTTTCGATGTCCCATTCAAAATCGTAGATCGGGTTGAAGCAGCTCGGGCAGCTTTTGGTGGCTTCCACGACTTTTTCGGCCAGTTCAATGGCTCCTTCGCCCCCTTTGGCCCACCCTTCACTAAGTGCCACATTCACACCCATTTCGGCGCAATGGGCTTTCAGGGCTTCAATCTCTGCCAGGGTATCCGACGGGAACCTGTTCACGGCTATCACCGGTTTGAAGCCAAAGAGCTGCATGTTCTCGATGTGTTTGTCGAGGTTGTCGAAACCTTTAGCCAGGGCGGCAAGGTTTTCGTTGTTGAGGTCGGCCAGTTTGGAGCCTCCGTGGTATTTCAGGGCGCGGATGGTAGCCACCAGCACTACGGCACGGGGTTTCAAACCGCCGATCTGACATTTCAGGTTGAAAAACTTTTCAGCCCCCAGCTCAGAGGCAAAACCGGCTTCCGTTACCACAAATTCCGAATGGCTCAGACCCATCTTGGTGGCAATAAGGGTATTGGTTCCCTGGGCAATGTTGGCAAAGGGACCTCCGTGGATGATAGCCGGATTTCCTTCCAGGGTCTGCACCAGGTTGGGCTTGATGGCATCCTTGAGCAGGACGGCCATGGCACCATTGGCCTTCAGGTCGCGCGCAAAAACCGGTTTATCATCGAAGGTGTGTCCGATATAAATGTTGCCAAGCCGTTCCTTGAGGTCCATCAGGTCTTTCGACATGCACAGGGTGGCCATCACTTCGGAGGCTGCAGTGATGTCGAATCCCGACTCCCGTGGTACCCCTTCCTTCTCACCCCCCAGTCCGATGACAATGCGGCGCAGGGCACGTTCGTTCATGTCCATCACCCTTCTCCACCGCACCGACCTGGGGTCGATGCCCAGTGAATGTTTCTTGTTCTGCAGGTTATTGTCGATGAGTGCTGCCAGCAGGTTGTGTGCCTTTTCCACGGCGGCAAGGTCGCCGGTGAAGTGCAGGTTGATATCTTCCATCGGGATCACCTGAGAATAGCCCCCTCCGGCTGCACCCCCCTTGATACCGAATACCGGCCCCAGTGAGGGCTCACGCAGCACTACGGTGGTCTGCTTACCGATCCGGTTCATCGCCTGGGTAAGGGCAATGGAGGTGGTGGTTTTCCCTTCACCAGCTGGCGTTGGGGTGATGGCTGTTACCAGGATGAGCTTCCCTTTCTTTACCTTCTTTTCGTCGATAAGGTTAAGCGGGAGCTTTGCCTTGTACTTGCCATAATACTCCAGATGCTCGGTATCAATTCCGAGTTTTGCGGCTATCTCTCCGATGGGCCTGATTTTCGCCGCCCTGGCGATGTCGATATCACTCTGCATAATGGGGTGGATTAAGTGTGGGTTACGGGTTTGATTTGATTAACAACCCTATAACAACTCCACCCGAAAAATGTTTACCGGAGTCGGATGATTCAGCCGATCTTTTGCAGATTTACCGCTGAAAGCTTAAAAGGGGCAATTTTTGAGAAGGGATCGAGATCGTCGCGGGTGAGCTTATTCACCAGGGCATCCCCGAAATGGAACGGCATGAACAGCTCACCTTCGAGCACCTCTTCCCTGATGGACACACGGGTGGTCAATTCACCCTGCTTCGACCAGATTCTCACGGTACATCCTTCAGAAAGGCCCTGCTTCAGTGCATCATGTGGATGGACAATCACATACGATTCGCTGGCGTAGGCGTTGAGGGCATCGTTGCGCCCCGACATGGTGCTGGAGTGGTACTGGAACAGGATTCGGCCCGAATTGAGCAGGAAGGGATAGTCGTCCGATACCTTTTCAGTCTGGGGCACATAATCCACCGGGTTGATGACCGCCAGCCCGTTGGGGGTATTGAACCGGTCGAGGAAGAGGGTGCCTGTACCGGGATGGTCAGGTGTCGGACAGGGCCACTGGATTCCCTCATGTTCGATGCGGTTATAGCTGATGCCTGCCATCATCGGGGTTACCCGTGCAATTTCGTCGAAGATTTCCGAGGCATCGCGGTATTCGGGCATGGGGTATCCCATCCTGCGGGAGACCTCCAGGAGGATCTGCCAGTCTTCGCGGGCTTCGCCGGGCATCTCCACTGCCCAGCGCACACGGTTCACCCTGCGGTCGGAGTTTACGAAGGTGCCGTCCTTTTCGGCAAAGGCAGAGGCGGGGAGCACCACATCGGCAAGGCGGGCAGTCTGGGTCATGAAAATGTCCTGCACCACCAGGAAATCGAGTTTGCGGAATGCCTCCTCTGTATGGTTCAGGTTGGGATCGGTCACCATCGGGTTTTCCCCCATGATATACAGCCCCTTGACCTTTCCGTCGTAGGCTGCTTTGGCAATCTCCACCGTGGTAAGTCCCGGGGTGCCCGAAAGGGACTCAAAAGGCACGCCCCATACGCCGGCCACTTTACGGCGGTTTTCTGCGTTGGTTACCGGAATATAACCGGGGTAGTTCACCGGTGATGCACCCACATCGGTGGCACCCTGCACGTTGTTTTGTCCGCGTGGCGGATCGATCCCCACCCTTTCCTTTCCGATCTGCCCTGAAATCAGCATTATATTGATCAGCGAAAACACATTGTTGGAACCGGTAACCTGCTGGCTCATCCCCATACCGGTGGCAATCATGGCCGTAGGGGAGGTGGCATACATCCGGGCAGCTTTCACGATATCTGCTGCCTTGACCCCGGTAATGGTTTCCGTGACTTCAGGGGTGTATTTTTCCGTCAGTTCCTTCAGCGCCTCAAAAGCCTCCATCCCCTTGTCCACCCGTTTGCGGATGAAGTCTTCATCATAGAGGCCCTCCTGAATGATCACACGGATCATTCCGTTGAGCAGCGCCACGTCGGTACCAAGCCTGGGTTGCAGGGCGAGGGTGGCCATGGGCACCAGCGGTGTCCATTTCGGATCGATCACGAGCACCTTCATCCCCTTTTTGATGCCCCTTTTCACATAGGTGGCGGTGATGGGGTGGGTTTCGATGATATTGTTGCCAATGACCACCAGCAGGTCGGTAGTCTCAAAATCCTCAATGGAATTGCTGCCCGCTCCGTCGCCGATGGAGCGGAGCATGGCCACCACCGTGGAGGCATGGCACAGGCGGGTGCAATAGTCAACATTGTTGGTGCCGAAGGCGATCCTTACGAACTTCTGGAAGATGTAATTGTCTTCGTTGGTGCATTTGGCCGACGAATAGCCTGCCAGGGCACCGGGGCCGTAAGTATTCCGGATTTCGGACAATTTCCGGGCAACAAGTCCGAGTGCCTCATCCCATGATGCTTCCGTGAACACCCCGTCCTTCCGGATCAGGGGCACGGTAAGCCTTTCGGGGCTGTGGATAAAATCATATCCGAAGCGACCCTTAACGCACAGACGGCCATCGTTGGGCGAGATACCTTCTACGCCGTTGGACCGGACGATCCTGCCGTTTTTTACCCACAGTTCGATGCGGCATCCCACCCCGCAATAGGGGCAGGTGGTTACCACCCTTTTGTCAATGCCTGCCACCTCCATCGGATGGGTCCTGGGGAAAGCGATCTCACCGCGGTGCAGCTTTTCCACGATGGCGCCCGTGGGACAAAGCTGGATACATTCACCGCAGCCGTCGCACTCCGATTGCCCCCAAATGCCGGCACCCCCGATGATATAGCTGTGGGTTCCCCTGTGGGCAACCGAGAGCACGTTTTTCCCCTGCACCTCATCACAGGCCTTGATGCACCGGAAGCAGCGGATACACTTTGAGGCATCGTAGGTTAGCACCGGAGCGGAGTCATCCAGGGGATTATCCATCTGCTGCCAGAACGGGCTGAACTTTCTTGCCGCCGCATTCTCAAGTCCATAGCGCCGGGCAAGCGCCAAAAGCTCGTCGCTGTAAGTTCCATCGTCATCAGCATTATGCTCCGCCAGCAGATAGTCAATCAAAAAACTGCGCGCCTCCTCCAACTCAGCATCAAAAGCAGTTACCCGCATCCCCTCCTGCACCGGGGTGGTGCATGCCGTTACCATACCCGGATTGTCGTTGATCTTTACCAGACACAACCTGCAGGCGCCTGTCGGGGTAAGTTTGTGATGATAGCAAAGCCCCGGGATATCGAAACCATTCGCTCTGGCAACCCTGAGCAGATTATCCCCTGCGAGGGTTTCAATCCTCCTGCCATCAATGGTTATAGAGATTTTCTCCTGGTTCATATAAATTCTGTGGTTTTAGAAATCTGCTGAAAAATAACGGAAAACACTGGTAACAGGCAATACCGGTGATTGCCCGAGTCCGCAGAGGGAGGTCCTGGCCATCATCTGCGACTCTTTGGCCATGCGTTGCATGATCATTGTTTTATCAGGAGAACCGCCCAGCAGCTCCTCCGACATCTCCTCGAGCCTGTGACAACCGATACGGCATGGTACGCATTTGCCGCAGGATTCGTGTCTGAAGAATTTGAGGATATTATGTAGCATCGCAGGCGCGCTGTCTTCCATCCCCATGATGATCATCGCACCGGAGCCCAGGGTTGCCCCCCTGCTCTTCAGCTCATCATAATCCATCGGGATATCCAGCAGGGAGGCATCGGCGAAGGTGCCGGCGGCACCCCCCATCAACGCCCCTTTGAAGGCAGCACCATCGGCCATGCCACCCCCATAATCGTACAGGAGCTGCCGGAGGGTGGTCCCCATGGGAAGTTCATATACCCCGGGTTTTGCCACCGTTCCGCTCAGGCAATACAGCTTGGTGCCGGGCGACTTTTCGGTACCCACCTGCCTGTACCAGTCGGGGCCGTTCAGAATGATATCGGGGACATGCGAAAGGGTCTCCACGTTATTGACCACCGAAGGTTTCCCACGGAATCCTTTCTGCGCCGGAAACGGGGGCTTATAGCGGGGGTTTCCCCTCTTACCCTCCATAGACTCCAGCAGCGTGGTCTCATCACCGCACAGGTAGGATCCTGCCCCGGCGGTCAGGTACACATCCAGTTTTCTGCCGCTCTGCCCGATGTCATCCCCGGCCAGCCCGGCTTCATACAGCATCCCGATGGCCTGTTTCAGCACCCCGATGGATCTGGTGTACTCCTTTCGGATATAGATCCATGCCTCTTCAGCACCCACTGCCAGTGCGGCAATCATCAGCCCCTCGAGAAACCTGAACGGAACCCCCTCCATGATATACCGGTCCTTGAAAGTCCCGGGCTCCCCTTCGTCGGCATTGGCGATCACATATTTCTCCGGAGATGGCTCGGCAGCAGCAAATTTCCACTTCATCCCGGTGGGAAATCCGGCGCCACCCCGCCCTCTGAGACCGGAAGCAGTAACCATCTGAATAATTTCCGGGGCACCGGTTGTCAAAGCCTGCGCCAATGAAGAAAAACCTCCGCTATTCCGGTAGCCCTGTAAATCAAGCGGAGCCAGTTGTCCCAATCCGCGGAGCGAAATCACGACAGGTGTTCCAGGTGCTTTCATAAAGTGTTGTCATTTAACGAATTCAATGCAGCTATGGCAGACTCCGGATCCAGATTGCCCAATACCCCGGCATCAATCATCATGGCAGGAGCCTGCTCGCAATGCCCCAGACATTCTGTAAATTCGACTGAAAAACTTCCGGATGGGTAGGTTCCGGTATTTGCCGGATACCGGTTTTCAAGAGCCGATTTGATCCCTTCACCTCCCTTCATGGCACAAACCACTGAATTACATACCCGTACAATATGCTTCCCGCGGGGTGCCGAACTGTACATCGAATAATACTTCAGCACACCATACACCGCAGAGAGGGGAATTTTCATCCATGCTGCCACTTCGGTCATGGCCTCCGTACTCACATGATTTTGGGGGTCAGCTTCCTGAATCTCATGCAATACCTCGAGAAGATATTCTCTGGATGGGGGGTATTTCGTAAGAATATTCTTGATATCCATAGGGTTATAATTTACCGGAATATTGGGAGCAGGTTCATTCTGTGGACTTATTCAGATAGTCAAATATATACATTTACGTAACACCAGATGGGTTGTTTATAATCCTTCAGGTACCGGACTCATCCGGAAACCGGGCGGCTCTTGTCAGGTCGTCAGGTGAGTTAATGTTGAAAAAAAAGTTTTCTGCAGAAGGATCCACCCTGAACGGAATCAGGGACGGCAGGTCGTGAAATTCAAGGAAATGCATGATTTTCAGTGGCTTGTCCTTTTGCAGCCAGCTCTCAAGAAGCGTCAGAACTGCTACCGGCCAGATGCCAAACATCGGTTCGGGCCCCCGGATGCCCAACGGGATGATTACCTTTCCCGGGTTTTTTAATACATACGGCATCAGCCATCCGGCTGCATCCGGTGTGATGAACGGCATATCGCAGGCAACAATCAGCACCAGGGGGTTCCGGGCAGCAGACAAGGCTGCGTGGATACCCGACAGGGGTCCTTTACCGGGAATCAGGTCAGGGTAGGCCGGAACCGTATGATAGGGTTTAGGCAGAGGATGATTGGCGATGATAAAAAGATCGCTGGTGAGGTTTGTAAAGGCATTCAGGAATTCTGACAGCAATGTACCTTCTTTCCATGGAATCAGGGCTTTCTGGGTTCCGCCCAGCCGGCTGCCGGATCCACCTGCCAGTAAGGCAATGGAGAGGGGTAACGGAGCACTGTCTGTCATGGTTCATCAAAAATAGCAGAAAGATACATATCGCGGGTATCAGAAGTTTTTTTATACCTTCGGCTCCAAACTTTTTGCATCAAACCTTGTTTGACCCGGTATGAAATCACTCGACGAATTGCACCGGCTGGTGGGAGAAAAGCTTCAGGAGGAGCATTTTTCCGGAATCCCTTCCACCCTGTATGAACCGATTGCGTATATCATGTCCCTGGGTGGAAAAAGGCTCAGGCCTGTATTGCTGTTACTGGCGGCCCAGATGTATGGCCGAAAGCCCGAAAGTGTCCTCGATGCAGCCATCGGCATTGAGGTTTTCCACAACTTCACGCTGATGCATGATGATATTATGGATCATGCGCCCATGCGAAGGGGCAGGGAGACCGTCCATACGAAATGGGATGTCAATACAGCCATTCTTTCAGGCGACACCATGATGGTGCTGGCTTATGACCTTCTTTTAAAAACCCCGACCGACCATCTTACGGATGTGCTGGGTACCTTTAACCAGACAGCCCGTGAGGTGTGTGAAGGGCAGCAGTACGACATGGATTTCGAGACCAGCGCATCGGTTTCCATCCCTGAATATATGGAGATGATCCGGCTAAAGACCTCCGTGCTGATTGCCGGAGCCCTGAAAATGGGAGCCCAGATTGCCGGAGCCCCTGCGGATGAGGTGGAGTTGCTTTACCGTTTCGGGGAAAAAATCGGGCTTGCCTTTCAGCTGAAGGATGATCTGCTGGATGTGTTTGGCGACGAAAGCAGGTTTGGGAAGAAAACCGGCAATGATATCCTCACCAACAAAAAAACCTTTCTGTTAATAAGCTGCCTGGAAGCAGCCACACCTCAGGATCGCGGGGAGATCATCCGGTGGATGGCAAAACATGATGAACCTGAACGGAAAATTCAGACCATCACAGCCCTGTTCAGAAAATATTCCATTGATAAACTTACAGACCGTGCCATTGAACAACTGAACTCCGAAGGCCTGGAATTCCTTCGGCAGTTACACGCCGGCGAAGCGAAACTGATTCCCCTGCATCAAATGCTGGAATCGATGAAACTGAGGGATCTGTAATCAGTTCTTCAGCACCTTGAACACCCGGTTTACCCCATCGGCTTCGAACTTCAGGAAATAGAGGCCTTTGGGCAGAAGGCTGATGTCCATTTCCCGGCGCATGAAACCGGTTGAACCATCAGCCTCACTTTGTGTCCTGATGATCTTTCCGTCGGCACTTAGCAGGGTAAGTGCTACAGCCGAAGGCCTGTTCAGCCGGAATTCGAGGTTAACCGTTCCGGAAGCAGGGTTTGGATAGAGTTGCAGATGGGTTATGTTGCCTTCCGGGTCACCCACCCCTGAAACCTCATCCGAAACCCTGATATACTCAATGGTATCCACCGGAGAACCGTTGGCAAAATGGTATTCCACTGCAATGCGCAACAAGGGGACCTTGGTGGTGGTGGATACCCACAGGTACTCCTCTGCATCCACCTCATAATTCCCCACACTGGAGCCGTAATCATCAAGGGTATAGGAAGTTGTACGGATTCTTAATACATTGCTGTAGTTCCCTGACGGTAGCCTGAGGGTGCCATAGGCATCCCCTTTGGCTTCCCAATGCCCTGTTTTATCCAGAACCATGGTCCCTACCGGTGCACTGCATTTGAAGCTGTCGCTCACAACCGTGTTGTAGGTAAAGGGATAGGTAAACATAATCTGGGGGTCACTGTAGTTGGCAACCACCAGCACCGAGGCGTACCCTTTCTTTTCCATTTTCGAAGCTGTGGTTTCATAATAGTGATAGGTACCTGCCACAAAAAAGTCCTCATAGGCAACGTTGCAACCCGGAAAGTCGTTGTTGTACGGGGTAGCGGAAGGGCTCATGTACTTGCCTGTTATAGGATTGTAGATGATCTGCACCGTTGAAAAATCCCAGGTGACATTGGCGCCTGAAGCCCCCGGGGTGATTACCGTATTTACCGGATGATACTTGTAGTTGTCGCCCGGTGCCGGGTTAAAGGAAGCGTTGATCACCGGCTGACTGAAAAGTGCCATGGAAAACGACACAAAAAACAGAAAGGGTAACAGTTTTTTCATTGCCTGGCAGGATTAGGGTTTGTGTTGTAACAATACTGTAAAGTTACAACAGAACGATCCTAAAAATCAATACCCTGCAATATTTTTTTTCCTGATGAAATGTGCATCAGGGCATCATGAAACCGGCTTCAGCCATCAGTGCAGTGCATCCAGCGATTCATACAAACCGGCGATCAGCTGCTCAAGTTCGGCATAGCGGCTGAAGAGTTTTCCGTCGTTCAGGATTGCACTGTTGGCTTCAGGTTCTGCCAGGATTTTTTCGATGGAATGGCGTTCGGCCTCCATCTTTTCGATCTCGTTTTCTATGCGGCCGATCTCATTTTTCTTCTTCCGAAGCTCCCGCTCCTCCTCCTTTTTCTGGACATAGCGCAATTTGTTCTCTGAGGGCATCGCTTCCCGCTGCGGGGAGTTGTTCCTGTTACCGGCTTCCAGCGCTCGCAGGTTTTCAATATTCCTGACTTCCAGAAAGTCATACACATCGCCCAGATGCTGCCGGATGGTCCGGTTTTTAAACTCGAATACCCTGGAGGTGAGCCCCTGCAGAAAATCCCGGTCGTGGGAAACCACAATCAGGGTACCGTTAAAATGGATCAGCGCATTTTTCAGGATATCCTTCGACCGCATATCGAGGTGGTTGGTAGGCTCATCCAGCACCAGCAGGTTTACCGGCGTAAGGAGCATTCGTGCCAGCGCAAGCCGGGTTTTCTCGCCTCCGGAAAGAACGCTGACACGTTTATCCACATCGTCGCCATGAAACAAAAAACCTCCCAGAATGGTGCGCAACCGGGTACGTACCGATTCATCGGCCACCTCTTCCAGCGTCTGTAAAACGGTAAGGCTTCCGTTAAGGAGCTGTGCCTGGTTCTGGGCAAAATACCCGATCCGGACATTGTGGCCAAGCTTTGCGTTTCCTTCATGGTCCAGTTCCCCCACAATGATGCGCGACAGGGTGGTCTTCCCCTCTCCGTTACGCCCCACAAAGGCGATGGCATCCCCTTTCAGCACCGCAAAATCAAGGTTTTCAAATACCGTATGGCTGCCATAGGCTTTGCCCAGCCCGGCTGCTTCGAACACCACCTTCCCGCTGGGAGGGGCAGGCGGAAACCTGAAATGGATGGCCGACTGGTCCAGGGCATCCGGAATCCGGGTATCCATTTTTTCGAGCATCTTTATCCTCGACTGCACCTGCTTGGCTTTGGTCGATTTATACCTGAACCGCTCGATGAACCTCTCAATCTCCTTCACCTCCTGCTGCTGGTTGGCCCACACCGACTGCTGATGCTCCAGCTGCTGTTCCCTCAGTTCCACGTACCGGGAATAGGGGGCCTTGAAGTCATAGATTTTCCCTCCGCTGATTTCGATGGTACGGATCGACACATTGTCGAGAAAGGCACGGTCGTGCGACACCAGGATGACAGCGCCGGGATAGTCCTTCAGGTAGGTTTCGAGCCAGGTAATCGACTCTATATCAAGGTGGTTGGTGGGCTCATCAAGCATCAGCAGATCAGGACGCTGCAGAATGAGTTTTGCCAGCACTACCCGCATCTGCCATCCTCCGCTGAAAGTGGCCAGCAGCTTGTCGAAATCTGCATGTGTAAACCCCAGCCCCAGCAGCACCTTCTCGGTTTCTTCATCCCGGTTCTGACCTCCCAGCAGATGGTAGTGTTCGGTCAGGTCCGCCAAACCGGAGATCAGCCTGTGGTACTCTTCAGAATCATAATCTGTACGTGAATCTGCTTCATGAGACCATTCGCTGATCCTGCTTTCGATCCGGTTGATCTCCTCGAAAGCCTTCAGGGTCTCTTCGCGTACGGTAAGGGTGGGGGCAAACTGAACCTCCTGGGGCAGGAACCCGATGGTTTTCCCTCCGGGTATCACCACCTCACCAGAATCAGGCAACTGCTCACCACTGATCATTCTCAGCAGGGTGGTTTTTCCGGCACCATTGCGCCCCACCAGCCCGATCCGGTCTCGCGGCTGGATTAAAAACGACACATCCCTGAACAGGTCTTCGCCGGTGAAATGGATGGAGAGGTTGTTTACTGAATACATAGCGGGATCCTGTTCTGCCTCAGATCTGTGTTTCCTTCTCCCGGGATTCCTGAATTTCGCTGCCAATGGCCTTCAGCCTGGGGGCAATCAGCGGAGATACCTTTTCCAGCGGTTTGTACAACAGCGATTCTTCCCGCATCTTCGGCGGGATGAGCTTCTGACGGGTGTCGATCATGCCATAGTAATTGATCAGGATGCTGAGAATGAAGGCTACCTTCAGTACACTAAAGGCTGCGCCTCCCAGCTTGTTCAGAAAACCCATCGCCATCTTCTCCACGCTCCTGCTTACCAGGCGCCCCACAAGCTGCACCAGGATTACCACCCCCAGGAAGGTAATGGCAAAGGCGGCAAGGGTGATGTACTTCGGATTTCCATCGAAGAGGTTCCCGAGATAGCCTCCCACATACCACGAGAAGTTCATGGCGAGGTAAATGCCTGCAATCAGTGCAGCCAGACTTGCGATTTCGACAATAAGCCCTTTGGAAAATCCTTTCCAGGCAAACCAGAGCAGGGGAATGACAAATAAAATATCAAGAAAATTCATACGGAATACATAGGTGGTGAATCGGGATTTTCCGGTGGTTCGGGACGGAAATGTTTCAGGATCTGATTGGTATAGAGGAATTTGCGGATCTCGGGGTTGGAAGCTTCCAGCACTGAATGGCGGTCGCCATCCCACCAGAGTTTGCCCTCGTGGATAAAACTGATCTTATCCCCTATGCCGATCACCGAGTTCATATCGTGGGTATTCACGATGGTGGTCATGCCATACTCTTTTGTGATTTCGGCAATCAGGTTATCGATCAGGGTAGCCGTTCTGGGGTCCAGGCCCGAGTTGGGCTCGTCGCAGAAGAGGTACCTGGGATTGATGGCGATGGCACGGGCAATGGCCACCCGTTTCTTCATACCCCCGCTGATCTCGGCAGGAAGCAACCGGTTGCTCCCATGCAGATTCACCCTGTCGAGGCATTCAATAGCCCTTTTTACCCTTTGCTTATACGTGAGGTTGGTAAGCATCTTCAGCGGGAACATCACATTGTCCAGCACGGTCATGGAATCAAACAGCGCAGCTCCCTGAAAAAGCATCCCGATCTCCTTCCGCAGCAACTTCATCTCATGGTGCTTCATGGCAGTGAAATCCCTGTTATCGTAATACACGGTACCTGAGTCCACTTTAAACAGCCCGACGATGCATTTCATCAGCACGGTTTTTCCTGAGCCGCTCTCTCCGATGATCAGGTTGGTGAGACCGGGTTCAAACTGAATGCTTATACCATCCAGTACCTGGTGACCGTCGAAACGCTTTGATATGTTTACCGCCCTGATCATCCGAGGAAAAGTTGTGTAAGTATCAGGTTGAAGCAGATGATCATAATGCAGCTTGCCACCACGGCCCTGGTGCTGGCACGTCCCACCTCAAGGGCACCTCCGGAGGTGTAGTATCCGTGGTACCCGGAAATGGAGGTTATGAGAAAACCAAATACCACCGTTTTGGTAAGGGCATAGATAACCTGTATGGTTTCGAAAAACGACTGGATCCCAAAGATATAATCACCGGAACTGTACAGTCCTGTGGCAGCTACAGCGCCCCAGCCTCCGAATACCCCCAGAAACATGGAAATTACAATCAGCATGGGGTTGGCAAACAAGGCAGCCACAATCTTCGGAAGGATGAGGAAGTTGGCCGAATTGATTCCCATAATATCCAGTGCATCAATCTGTTCGGTAACACGCATGGTTCCGATCTCAGAAGCAATCCTGCTTCCTACCTTACCTGCCAGGATCAGGGCCATAATGGTTGGGCTGAATTCCAGGATGATGCTCTGGGCTGTAATATAGCCTACCGTATATCTCGGAAGCAATGGATTGCCCATGTTAAAGGAGATCTGGATGGCAACCACCGCACCCATAAACACCGAAATGATGAGCACAATCCAGAGTGAGCCGATCCCCAGATGCATGAATTCATCCCTCACCTGTTGCCAGAAAATCGCCCGTTTTTCGCTACGGACGAAGGTTTTCCGCATGAGCATCAGGTAACGGCCGAGATGAAAGAAAAAGTGTATCGGATACATGTGACGGGCTTGCCTGACTGCAAAGATACGCCACTTTACCTTGACTTGGGGTGATGGAACTGTGAAAAAAAAGCCCTTTCGGGCCCGGAGGGGTTAATCGGCAACAACCCCCTTGATGAAGATCTCATAGGTTCCCACGTCCATCAGCACGGTGATCTTCTTGTGAAACACCCCTCTGGTCTCGGCATCGAAGCTGGTCCTGATCACCCCTTCCTTTCCGGGGAGGATCGGAAGTTCATCATACTTTGGCACCGTGCATCCGCAGGAGGCCACAACCCTGGTAATCACAACCGGATCCTTGCTGATATTGGTAAACCTGAATTCAGCCATCACCGGCTTATTGTGCTGGATGGTCCCAAAATCGTGGGTTACTTTCTGCCATTTTATCAACCCGTCGTCAGAATTGCGGGGAGCCTGCACGAAACCTGCAATAAGGAAAAACAACGCTGCCAGGAGCATCGGAACACGGTTGATCTGAAAGAATTTCTGCTTCATATCCAAATGGTGTTTGATCCATAACAATCCAGGCTGCAAAAAGGTTGCCTGTTGCGGGGTAAAGGTAGCCTTCCAGGGTCGGGATCCTGTTAATCACCCCTAAAAAGTTGTAAACAAAATGTAAAACATTGATCTGATCAGCATACCGGTCCGCCGGCAGGTGCTCAGGAATTACTACCTTTACACCACAATTTACGCAGTTATTCCGGACTGATTTATGAAAAGCCACGGCATCAGACTATTAATCATCTTTGGGATCATTACCTTATCAGGGATCCTTTTCTTTCAGGTATACTGGGTAAAGAAAGCCTACGACACAGGAGATCACCAGTTTAACCAGACGATGAGTGTCGCCCTGTTTGATGTGGCATCCAAAATTGCCGATTTCAACAAATCGGTATTGCAGGTGAAAGCCCCGGTAAATCAGGTATCATCAAATTATTTTATTGTTGAGGTGAACGATGTGCTGGACAAGGACATCCTGGAGCTGCTGCTCCGAAGGGAATTTGACCGCAGGAACCTGAAACTGGACTATGAATATGCCATATACGATTGCCACGCCAACGAGATGGTGTACGGGAGGTACGTAAACACGGGTGACCCGGCAGATACCATTGCCACCGGCCATGTGTTTGCCAAATGCCCCACCTGCACCTACTATTTCGGGATTCACTTCCCCGGCAAACGTAATTACCTGATCAGCAATATGAACGAATGGTTCATCTCGTCGTTCATTATGTTATCGGCTGTTGCCTTTTTTGGCTGGTCGCTCTGGCTGGTGTTCCGGCAGAAACGCCTATCGGAGATCCAGCGGGATTTCGTCAACAACATGACCCATGAGTTTCGCACTCCGATATCCACCATTGCTATCAGTGCTGAGGTCATCCAGAAAGAACCCTCGGGCACCGATGTAACACGTATTCACAACTATGCCCGGATCATCGCCGAGCAAAACCAGCGCCTTCGCGAACAGGTGGATAAGGTGCTGCAGGCAGCAGGCACTGAAAGGAAAAAGCCGGTGCTGGAAAAGGAACCTGTGGATTTGGTGGAGCTGCTGAAAACCGTGGCTGAGACCTTCGAGACCCGGATCAGGGAACAAAACGGCGCTCTTAAGGTAGAGTTGGGAACCGGTATCCCACAGGTGATGGCAGACCCCGTGCACCTCACCAATATTCTTGTCAATCTGATCGATAACGCCATGAAATACAGCCGGGGGGCTCCACATATCACCCTTACGCTCCGGAAGGAGGGTAAAACGGTTTACCTGGCAGTGGCCGACCAGGGCATCGGCATCGAAAAAAGGTACCAGAAAAGGATCTTCGACCGGTTTTTCAGGGTCCCTGCCGGAGATATATACAACGTAAAAGGATTTGGCCTCGGGCTTCACTATGTGTATCATGTGGTGAGGGTCCATGGCTGGAAAATCCTGCTGAAAAGCCAGCCCGGCTCAGGTTCGGAATTTACCATCAAGATTCCGTCCGGCAGCCTCATAAGCCCTGCATCACAAACCCTGTAGCAATCCTGCAATAAACCTTATCCTATCCTGATGAACGAAAAGAGACCCAGAATACTGTATGTGGAGGATGATGAAGCCCTGAGTTTTGTGACCCGCGACAACCTGGAGATGTTCGGATTTTCGATCACCTGGTGCTCCGACGGGCTGGAGGGCTGGAAGGCTTTTCACCGTGATACTTTCGATCTGTGCATCCTGGATGTGATGCTGCCCGGCTCAGACGGCTTTGACCTGGCCCGGAAGATCAGAAAGATAAATACCCACATTCCCATTATCTTCCTTACGGCACGCTCGATGAAGGAAGACCGGATCCACGGACTGAAGATCGGGGCGGATGATTACCTTACCAAACCTTTTTCGATCGAAGAGCTGCAGCTCAAAATCAACATTTTCCTGAACAGGCCCAAAAAAGCCACCCCACAGGAACTGCCTCAGGTGTTTACCCTGGGAAAATACTCGCTTGATCTGCCCAACCAGCTCCTTAAAATCCAGAAGAAAGAGCAATCGCTCACCCTCAGGGAGGCTGAACTGCTGGCCTTTTTTGCCCGCCACCCCAATCAGGTGCTTGAGAGGGAGGATATCCTGGATGCCGTCTGGAAAAACAGCGATTTTTTCATCAGCAGGAGCCTGGATGTGTTCGTGTCCCGACTCAGGAAATACCTGCGTGAAGACCCTTCGGTTACCATCGAAAATATACACGGCATAGGATTCAAACTCAAATGTCCCCCCCATGCGTAAATTCAGTACCGTTCTTTTTCCGGTCGTTCTGCTGCTGTTGCTGCAGGCAGGCACAGGGTGCCGTAACCAAAGCCACAAAGACCTGGTGGCCAGGGACCAGCAGCTCGACAGCTGCATCGGAAACGATTACAATGAAACGCTGGACCAGTTGACGGAGGCTTTTGGGGTCTTTCTGATTGACAACAGATTCTGCCGCAGCGATAAGGAGCTGCTTAAGGGTTATAAAAACTGGCTGGGTTTCCTGCTGGAAGGGAAAGGGATGGACAGTACCTGGAAATTTCGCGTGAACGAACTGGAGTCTCTTCTTACCCGGATGGAACAACTCAATTTCGCTGAAATGATGTACCGTGAAGAGATTACGCATTGCGTGCTTGAACTCTCCTACCCCAACGACTGGATGATGCACCGGTTCCGGGAGATCATGCCGCAGCACTCCGTTTCCCCTGAGGTGCTGGCCAGGGAGTTCATCAAGTCTGTGGATGAGCAGCAGTTCAGTGATCCGGTGCTGAAAAAAGTGATTGCCCTCGAATATTTTCTGGGGCCAATCCTCCATGTCCTCAGGCCTGATGAGATGTACCTGGCATCAGGCAGCTGAGACCTCGCCTTCGTAATAGTGATCCCCGGCCTTTGTGAATATTCAGGGGGATTTTACAAAAGCGTCAGAACATCATTTCCCCGCCCCCTTCACCTTCGTCGCCCTGCTCGCGGACGTTCCGCTTTTTATTTCCGTTTTCTTTCTGCTGTTTCCCAAATTGCCAGGTGAAGGTAAGGAAGGCGACCCTCGAGTCGAAATAACGCTCAATCTCCTGGCTGAAACCTGCGCCTTCCAGACTCTGGATCCAGTTCGAGGTATAGAATACGTCGCTTACCCGCAGGCTCAGGGTGCCGCGGTTCTTCAGCACCGACTGCCGGACCCCGAGATCGACCACATAGCGTGGGGCAGAGGTGCCAAGCGTAAGGATTCTCGGAGAAGTATAGTTTCCGGTAATCTGAATGGAGGTTCCGGTGGAGAGGTTCATGGTCGACATCAGTTTCACCGACCACATCAGCCCGCTGTTGCGCAACCCCTCCTGGATTTTGTCGGCATTGATGATGCGCTGGTTGAGGTTGAAGTTGCCGTTGATACTCCACCATTTCGCCGGGTGGTAGGTGCCGATGAACTCATATCCGTAGGAGATGCCGCTGCTGAGGTTCCTGAAGGTCATGATGGTAACCCCGGTGGAGTCAATCTCCTTGAACCGCTCAATCTGATCGTTCGACTGCCGGTAGAAAATGCTGCTGATGATGCTGAATTTTTTGAAAAACCTTGAATACCCTACTTCTATCGAATGGGTGAATTCGGGATCGAGATAGGGGTTTCCGGTACGGATATTCATGGGATCGGAGTAATCGGTGAACGGATTGAGCATTCCCGACCGGGGGCGTGAGATCCTGCGTGAGTAGCTGATGAGGTATTCCGTACTCTTATCCTGTTTATACGACAGATGGATGCTGGGGAAAAGGGAGGGGTAATTCCGGCTGAAATCCTCTGCATCTTCAGGGAGGTCCCCGTGAATGAGGGTGTGTTCCAACCTGAGGCCTGCCTTGTAGCTGAGCTTGCTGAGGCTGCCCGACCAGGTGGCATAGAGGGCGGGGATCATTTCAGAGAATATGTACTGATAGGTCCGGTTGGTATCCGGGATCCACAATCCGGTGGCTGTATCGAAATTGTTGGTGTACTGGTCGTCGTCGAGCATCCGGTAGCCGATCCTGGCCCCGGCCTCAATCTTCGACCGGGAGTTGATCGGATGGGTGTAGTCGGCCTGCAGGGAGGCCACCCGGTTCACATCAAAAGTGCGCCTGTTGCTGTAGTCGTAAAATGAAACATCGGAATAACCGGCATAGAGAATTTCATCTGTATATGATGTTTCCTCCGTTTCATCCCGCACCGATAGGTTTGCATCCACCAGAAGCTCCTGCCCCTGACGCCCGAACTGGCGCTGCCAGGTGAGGCCAGCCGAATATCCGGTCTCATCTTCGGTGCTGCCCGATATCCGGTTACTCCGGTCTGAAATCAGCCGGTTTACATCCCTGAACACCGTGAAAACGGTATCGTCGTCGGTGTGTTTGCTGAGGTTCGTTGAAAAAGTGCCCGACAGAGTGTTCTTTTTGTTGATGAACCAGTCAGCCCCGACACGGACCATCTGCGACCTTCTTTGTCCCACCATATTCAGCTCCTGATCGGTATAGAACAGAGAGTCGGGGTTTTGGCTGTTCACCGTGTTGGTAGTTCCGAAATGGTACATGCTGCCCCGGTTGAGGCTGTAACTGCCAAACACATTGAATTTCTGCGTCCGGTAGTTCAGGTTCAGGGAGCCATTGTATTTGCCCCAGGTGCCATATCCTGCCGACACCACACCGTTGATGCCGCCCCTGCGGTCTTTCTTAAGCTTGATGTTTACAATCCCCGACATCCCTTCCGGGTCGTATTTGGCCGAGGGATTGGTGATAATCTCAATGCTTTCAACGATATTCGCCGGGATCTGTTTCAGGGCAGTGGCAATGTCGCCGCTCAGCATGGCCGATGGCCTTCCGTCGATCAGGATGGTGACGTTGCCGCTCCCCCTCAGACTTACGTTGCCATCCATGTCCACCTCCACCGAAGGGACCGTTTCGAGCACCTCGGTGGCCGTCTGTCCCTGGCTTACGATACTCTGGTCGACATTGAACACCCTTTTGTCGATATGCATCTCCATCACCCCCTGTTTTGCCGTCACCTCCACCTTTCCCAGCACCGAGGCTGATTCCTGCAGCAAGATCCGTTCAAACTGCAGGTTGCGGCTGCGCGGGTTGATGAAAACGGTATCGATCCAAAGGTCTTTGTATCCGATGAAACTCACCCTGAGCCTGTAATCGCCAAAAGGGACCTGGTTCAGGTAGAATACCCCTTCGTTGTTGGTAACGCTGCCATTCACCAGGCCCGAATCAGATACCTGGTACAGCACCACGTTGGCATATTCAACCGGCAGCTGGGTCCTGTGGTCCAGTACTTTACCACTCACACTCCCGGATGCCTGGTTCACAGGCTGGGCACCGGCTAAAAAAGAGAAACCTGCTATCAGGCAGGTTGTAAAAAGAAACTTCTTCATCCTGATCCTTGAAATTGTACAGGGCTTTTGACAACCAAAAACCCGAAAGATTGCGCAAAGTAAACAGATTTGTGGCAAAAGGGTTCAAATAAAAAGGCCGGCATGCAGCCGGCCCCTTTCGTTATTTAATCGATATTTCCCTTGCAGGTTTTGTTTTGGCTGTGTCGTGCTTGGGAATCACAACCGTTAACACCCCTTCGTTGTAGGCTGCGCTGATCTTGTCGCTGTTGGCGCTGTCGGGCAGGGTAAAAGCCCTCGAGAAGGCATTGTAACGGTACTCGCAGCGGAGCATCTTTTTGTCCTCCTTCTCCTCTTTCTTCTCCCTGTGCTCAACCGAAACGGTCAGTACGTTCTTGTCGAGGTTGATCCTGAAATCATCCTTTTTGTACCCGGGTGCGGCCAGCTCGATATTGAACTCATCGTTGGTTTCCGAGATGTTTACGGCCGGCATGGTGCCCTGGTTGGTGTCACCGAAAAATCCGGTGAAGAAATCGTCGTCGAGCATACTGTTGAACAGGCTGGGGTTCACTCTTCTGTGCATTACTGGTAACATGGCTTGGTCCTCCTATTGGTTTTTAGTTTGACATTTTGTGTTGGTTGAACCCTTGCCGGCAATCTGTATTCCAGTTTTTCGATGATTTCTTCCGGATTTTATTATACTATTGATTTTCAATATTTTGATTTACAACAACCGATTTTTCAGGATTGCCATTATGTCAGTACGGGCATTACACTCGTGCCATTATGGCATTTTTGCAGTTATTCGATCCCCTATTTGACAATCCGGTACACCTGGCCGTTCATCCTTACCACCACCTCACTGTCGAAGGTGAGCAGCTGGTTCATCCCGGCCTCATTGGAGCGCGAGAGCTCGAACCAGGTGTCTGAGAACTGCTTCACGGAGGTGGCATTTTTCACTTCCCCTTCGTTCAGGGTGGCATCCACCCAGCGGTTTTCTTTGTAGAAGAACGCCTGTCCGCCCACATTTTTCACCGTTTCCACCTTTGTAACCACCCCTTCGGCATCGGCATATTCTGCCTTGCCTGCGGCCACGGCCTTGCTGCTGGACTTCATCACCGACTTGCTGGCCCGCTGGTTCACTGCGGCGCTGCCACTCACCTCATCGAGCTGCATAAGCTGCTGTGAGGTTTGCTGCACGTTGATGTGGGTATCGTAGAGGTTCACATCCTCGCGGGCCAGGAAGGAGGTGTACGGGGTGATGATGCCGTATTTTTTACTCAGTTCTGTGAGCGATGCCACCAGTTCGGGATTTTGCCCGTGCAGGTCGATCTGGTCGATGAGGTACCCGATTTTCCGGGTGGCCCAGATGGTGCCGATGTGGGCATATTCGGGATTTTCCCCTTTTGCCCCCAGCGTCACCTCGTATTCAAAGGTCCGGGTCTCGCCGTACGATTTCCCCTTCAGCACCACTTTGGTTTTACCGGGCTTGCCGTAACGCCCGGCCACATCGATGCGGCTCCCTTCGAAGAAATCGGGAATCCTGACCGGGTACACTTCGGTCACTTGTCCGCCTTCGAAGGTAATGCTGATATCGGTAAGCACCGGCGTCTGGATGCTTTTGTAAAATTCCGAAACGGCCACTTCCAGGTTTTCACCCGGCTTCACGTAGGTTACGGTTCCTCCATGTTGCTCGGCGATGCGGTCGAGCAACCGGGCGTTTACGTCGTACCCCACCCCGAAGGAATGGATGCGTACCCCGTGTTTATTGGCCCGCAGGGCATTGGCGGCGATGGCAGCCTCGTCGGTGATGCCCACGGTGGGCATTCCGTCGGTGATGAAGAGGATGTATTGCGGCCTCTCCGACTGCGAGGTGTAGGAGAGTGCTTTGGTGAGGGCATCGTTGATGTTGGTACCTCCGGAGGAGGTGATGTTGTTAACATACCCCAGCGCGTCGCTTATCTCCTTGCCGGTAGCGGGCAGCAGGGCGGCGCTGTAGCACGAAAGGGTGCTCTCATACACCACCATGGTAAAGCGGTCGCCCTCGTTGAGGTTGTTCAGCACAAATTCTGCTGCATTTTTCGCCTGTTCGATCTTCTGTCCCGACATCGATCCCGACTTGTCGAGCACGAGGATCACGTCCTTTGCCACCCGCTTCGACTGCTGGGCTTTGATGGCCGGGTTGATCAGCAGCAGAAAGGAGCCCTGGTTCTCATCAGGGACCATGTGGCTCATGGCGGTTACGCTCACTTCGGCGTCGCTGGGGGTGAAGTACAGTTTGAAGTCCTGCACCTGCAGGGTGTTGTTCTCGGTCCAGCTCACCCCCACCCGCTTCGGCTGGCGGCTGTCGATGGCCACGGTATGGGTAGGGCTGAACACATTGCGAACGTCTTTATCGGAGGTGATGGTGCCCGTGAACTTCACGGTGCTGATGCGGTCGCCCGAGAACTTCTGGGTGCCGAAGGGGTAGATGAACTGCACGTTTCCATCCTTGCGGGTGCACATCACCGTGTATTTCAGCGAGATGGTGCGATTTCTTCCGGCGGGTACCGGGAACACCGAAGTTTTATAGAGGCCGTAGCCGGCATACTCCATCAGGGCCGGATCCTGTTTTCTGCGTACGATCCCTTCGTAAATGGTGCGTGCCTCCTCACGGCTCAGGAGCTGTCCCGGCACCTCACTGCCATCCACCATCAGCACAAAGTTCTGTACGGCGGCGCCGGCGGGGAGGGGAAACAGCAGCTCCACCTCCACATCGCGCCCGGCGATGTTATGCAGGGTTTGCGACACATTTACGGTAGCCACCTGGTTGTGGATGGCGGCATGTACTGCCAGCTCGGTAACCTGGTAGATGGCATTAGCGGGAGGAGCAGGGCGGCCGGTGCGGGCATTCTCGGCGCGGTCCCACGATTCGGAGGTAAGGGCAAACTGGGCATGCATCTGTCCGGCCGGTAGCAGCAGGGCGACAACCCACACAATAGCAAATTTTTTCGTATTCATGGCGAGGTGTTTTTTCACTGCGTACATCTGAGCGTGGGAAAAGTTCAAAGATCAAAGATCAAGGATCAAGGTTCAAGAGGTTCAAGAGGTTCAAATGTTCAGGGCGCTCGCTGGCGCGAGCGCGGTTCAATGATCAACGATCAATGTTCAAAGCTTCAGGATCCAGGTTCCAGGTTTCAACAGCTGCGTAGCAGCGTCCTATTTGTAGCAACGAAGGAGTACCACCTAACCATCAGCTGCGTAGCAGCGTACCTTTTGTAGCATTTAATTCAATG
This sequence comes from Bacteroidota bacterium, assembly GCA_022709695.1. Lineage (GTDB taxonomy): Bacteria > Bacteroidota > Bacteroidia > Bacteroidales > SKPS01 > SKPS01. The sequence continues at coordinate 343,589 of JAKLII010000003.1, read as the reverse complement.
CAATCCCCACCATGAATCCGATCCAGGGTTTATTCTGGTAGATCCAGATGTCTCTGTCGCGATTCAGGAGATAATCAAATCCGACGACCAATCCAAAACTGGCCATATCGGTCTCCAGGAAACCTGCAATACCCGTCTGAATCGTCATTCCGCTGTATTCATCCGCACTCAGGTAATTGGTAGAGAACGGACTGATCAGGGTAACCCCGGGGCCTGCAAATACACCAAGATCATATCCATGGCGGTTGGTTCTGTTGTACATCTTGCCCAACGGGTCTGTTTCGGTTACGATTTTATACCGGTCGTGTCTCCATCCGGCATACAGCGCGGCATTGAATTCTGAGGTCAACTGAGGAGGCAACCCATTGACAGACGGACGATATTTCAACAGAACCGAGGTAATGTCTATGTCAAGACTCTGTTTTCCAAATACCAGCGGGGTTTTCAACGGACTATCGGCAGGTCTGGAAGGGATTGAGAGGAATTTGACGGTGTAAGGCGTGGTTCCCGTTTGGTGGTACACGTCAATCGAATCCTCTTTCATATCCACATACACTTTTTGGACCTTACCTTCATAGTTCATTGTATAATATCCACTGTTGAAACCATGGAGGGAGGCCTTCTCAATCATACTGCATGCGCTTGATAATAAAGCTATCGCAATCGCAACGGGAAAAACAAAAATCTCATACCTCTTCATAGCCAGCGCTTTTCGTTTGGAATATCCGAATGATGCCCGATGAAGGTCATTGAACCAGGGGGATGCACCGCTGAACCGGATCATTACCACTTTTTTCAATTGCCATCATCAGGAGCTGCTGCACCAAAGATAGGGTAAAAAAACCTTTTTCGGGTTGCGGTTTAAAAAGCAACTTTTTATCGCATCCGGGGAGAACTTGCCCCCCGAGCGCCCTCAGGGGCGATTCTTTTTCGTCATGCTCTCTTTTTTTTCTCCACGGCCGTGAGGCCGCGTAGCTGCTCCGCGACTGCGCCTGGAGCTTCATTCCTTGCGCCTTCGGCTCAGGAATGATCACGCCTGCGGCGTGACCGCTCCAGCCTAGGTCGCTCCGCAGCTACTGATAGGGTCTTTTTTTGCTCTTCATCAGCAATATCATTACCGGTTGCAAAAAATTCCTCAGGAAGGACACATACAAATTTAAAAGCTCCATAGGAGCGTAATTTCGGTAGCATCAGGCATCCCGACAAATCCAAAAGCTGCAGAGCAGCGTCCTATTTGTAGCATCGAAGGAGCACCACCGAACCATCAGCTGCGTAGCAGCGTACCATTTGTAGCCCCGAAGACGATGCCCTGAGCTTGCTGAAGGGAGCGCAATATTGGTAACGGGTTGAACAGGTCCGGGTAAAGTTCAGGTACCGCTCAGAGTCCAATTTATTGTGTGCCCGGATTTTCTGTCATGCGAGTTTCACAAAGTTATTTTCAAGTTTCACATTAAAATTAATCTCTGCCTTCAATGCTTTGAAAACTTTAATTATGGTATCTATTGTTGCACTGTTTGCGCTGCTTTCAAGTTTTGAGATTTGAGCTTTCTGAACCCCAACAAGTTGTCCGAGTTCTTCTTGTGTCAGATTTCGTTCTTGTCTTGCAGCTTTAATCATTCTGCCCAAAACTTCCATCTGGAGTTCATATTCGTATTCATCCCGTTCTTTTGTCCCTACATTGCCAATATACTTGTCTTTCATTTCGGCAAGTGAATACGTTCTCAGTCCTTTAGTTGCCATATGATTCTCTTCTTTAAATTTTCTTAAAATACTCTTCTCTAAGTCTTATTGCCCGGTTTATTTCATTTGCAGGAACTTTGTCAACCTTCTTGATAAATCCATGTGTTGCTATCACCAAAGTTTCTTTGCTATCAGTTTTGTCCCAAAATGCCAGGAGTCTAACCCGAAGCCCTGCATATTTTGTCCTAAACTCCCAAATCTCACTTTGCAGTTTCTTAAAAAGCTTAGGGTCATTCGTTTGCTCCGCAAGATCAATATTGTATAACATTTTTTTTATTGTTTTGGGATCAAGACTTGCAATGAACTCTTTCGCTTCATCCAGGAATTTCGTTTCAAAATATTTCATCTACTACCAGATTGTTTAACGGGACAAAGGTAATGAATGTTTCCATATTTAGAAACATTTGATGATTTTTTTTGAATCCGGTGGAGTTTTTTTTTCTGACGGGATTTTTAAGGTTGAAGAGGTTCAGGACGCTCGCTGGCGCGAGCGCGGTTCAATGATCAAAGATCAATGTTCAAGAGGTTCAAGAGGTTCAAATGTTCAGGGCGTTTGTAGCTCCGAAGGAGCGTAATATCGGTAGCAGCGTAATTTCGGCAGCTCCGTAGGAGCATAATATCGGTAGCAGCGAAGCAGCGAAATTTCGATTTCGGTAGCTCCGTAGGAGCGTAATATCGGTAGCTCCGTAGGAGCGTAATATCGGTAGCTCCGTAGGAGCGTAATATCGGTAGCTCCATAAGAGCGTAATATCGGTAGCTCCGTAGGAGCGTAATATCGGTAGCTCCGTAGGAGCGTAATATCGGTAGCTCCGTAGGAGCGTAATATCGGTAGCTCCGTAGGAGCGTAATATCGGTAGCTCCGTAGGAGCGTAATATCGGTAGCAGCGAAGCCGATGCCCTGAGCCTGCCGAAGGGAGCGTACCTTTTGTGGCATCAGGCATCCCGGTAAAATAAAAGTTCTTTTGGTTCCCGGTCGGGTGTTTTCATTGTTTCTTTTTCGCTTTGTTTTCCAGCATTTTCAAACTTTCCAGGTAGTTTTTTTCTGCTTCGCTCAAGGTTTTTTGCTGGTATTTTTTATATTCTGTGGTAGCCTTGTCAATGGCCATTTCGTGGCTTACTGAACCTGCATCTTTCAGTAATTGTTCACCGCTCATGGTCAATATTCTGTCCAGATGTTCTGCCCAGTCTTTCATCGTCATGGTCTGTTCACGTTCGGCCTGGCGTTCGGCAAAATCGAGATACCCCGATACGATTTGTCCGAGTGAACGAAGTTCTTTTTCGCTGAGATAATTTTTTGCCACAACCACATCTTTGAGGTACGGGCGACTGCCCGGGAAAGTCATCAGGCCCATAAATTCTTTTTCGGCACCGGCACGGGTATACATCACTTCGGCTGCTGTTTGCCCATGCACCGCATAATGAATTTTGTTTTGCACCTTTTTGAAAAACTCTACGGAAACCTCAGCTTTGGGGTCGTAATCGATACTGGTTGCGTAAATATCGAGTATCTGCCGGTAAAACACCTTTTCGGATGCCCGGATATCCCGTATGCGTTGCAGCAGTTCTTTCCAATAACCGCCGCCGCCCAGATTTTTCAGGCGTTCATCGTCCATCGTAAAACCTTTGCGGATGTATTCGTTCAGTCGTTTGGTAGCCCAAATACGAAACTGGGTGCCCCGAATCGATTTCACACGATACCCTACAGAAATTATTACGTTCAGGTTGTAAAATTTCACAGGTTTATCAGAATTTGGAATGTGCAAAAATTGCACATTGCTTTTTTCATCCAATTCTCCCTCTGTGAATATGTTGGCGATATGCTTTACAATTACTGTTCTGTCCCTTTCAAACAACCTAGCCATTTGCTCCTGCGAAAGCCACACGGTTTCATCTTCCAACCGAACATCCACCGATATTTTTTCGTCTTCTGTTTTGAATAAAATAAACGATGATTTATTTTCCATTACTGCCTCCTTCTATTATCCTAATCTCCGGTATCTCTTCCTTCATTTGCTCACAGTTAATCCTAACCTGATGGCTATTCCGGAATATGATACCAGTCATTCCGGCCATCTGAGGATCAAATGTACAAAAGTTTGGGATGGGGTGAACAGGATCCGCCCCGGATGGCATCCATTAAATTAGAAATGAGAAATTAGAAATTAGAAATTGAAAGGTGGGTTTGTTTTCAGCAAAGCATACTGCCCCCAAACCCACGAAGTGGGTTGAACAGGATTAGCCCCGGATTGAATCCGGGGAAACGATGTGCCCCTGCTCCCCCGCAACCCACGAAGTGGGTTGAAGAGGATAAGCCCCATATATCCAATACGATTGGGTTTAAAAACATCATTGTTGCCCTTCGAAGGCATCTGCTTATGGTTCTGTCTGGTAACAACGGCCTGGCAAAAAACGTGACAAAATTTCGGAGCGCTTCGCTGTACATCTGAAAATGAAGTGTGAACGAATTGCCCACTTTTCTGCCGAATACGCATTGCCATGTTATCGTAACCGTAGTTGAAAAGCGTTTTGTATGCTATAGATCAATGGTTTATCTTACATATAACGAAAGTCTGTCTGTCCGAAAGCAAATAAATCCGGTATGTATTCGTATATTTATTCTGTGTTATTTCTGACCTGGAAATGTTCAAAATATCCAGGTTGTTTTTTCGCATATAATCGTCCAATTCAATATTCAAATAGTAGCTTCCCGCTTTGAATTTTTCGTTCTTCATGATTGAACTTAATAGTTTTTCAAAATCATGAGAATCCACTTTAAATATTCCATAAGTCATTATAGGCTTGAAAAATCCCTCTTCTTTTCCATACTGAATTAATTCGGGTTTGCCGATTTTATCAAATCCAGCCATCTGACTGACCTCGTCATACAACCCGGATTGATTCGCCTGACAAGAAGCCAGTAAAACCATTGCTATCAATATGAGATGTCTTTTCATATGTTTTGCTTTACAACTCCCCCCTAAACGCCCGCTGGCTTAAACTGCCGTACAAATTCTCCAACTCCTGCAAGCTTTGCTGGTATTGGGTTTTGAGGGCTTCGGTTTTTTCAACGATTTGGGCAAATGTTGATTGGAGTTCGATGGGGGGCTTATAAAAATTTATTTTTTTCAATTTTTCCATTGAGATATTAAGCATAGAACTACTTGTTCCACTTGCTTCTCTAGTTAGAGTGTTTTTAAAGGACTTATTCTGAAATAAATAATGGGTGAACACATTGTTCAACTCTTCCGCCTTTAATACTAGTTTCCAAAGCTTGTCTGGAATAAATAATCTGGGATAATCATTATCAACAATACAAGTTGCGCCAACAAGTTCTCTAGTATTTGCGCGGCTAAATAATAAATTGCCTTTTTTCGGATGAATTATTTCTCCGCGTATGTCTTTTTTGTTTACGACTTTGAATTCTTTGGGATTGAAAACTCCCCATGTTACCGCACTTACTTTTAATACTCCGTATTCATCATCTTTCAGAAATCCCTTTTGCTCCCCACCATAGCTTGACCCTGCAACAATTTCAATTATGAAATCATCAAATCTGCACCTTTTAAATCCCTTCTCATTCCTCACAGGATCCCCAAACATCTCGAAAAACGTGCTTTTCAAAAATTCATCCAGCAGGCGGATGCTTTCTTTGCGCCGGGCTATCAGGTTTTCGGCTTTGCTGAGGAGGTCGGCAATGTGGAGTTGGTTCTTTTTACCTTCAATAATGGGAATTTGCAATGCATTGAGTGACGAAGTATTTAGTGTTGAGCCTTTTACAGCAACATTAGAACCAACAAACTTAGTGTTTTTCAGAGCATAGAATAAGTATTCAGCCGCGACCTTTGATTTATCTTTCAGAATAATTCCACAAATCGCTTCATTTGTAAACAAATCCCTGCCCGCGAAAGCAACTTTTCCGATACTTAATTTGAAACTCATCATCAGCGTGCCTTTCGGTATCACTTTGCATCCACATTCACTAATTGCCAAATCAGTTATTTCTTCCTTAGTCGAATTAATCGTTGCACTCTTTAAGTCAGATATACTGACCCAAGAATTACCTTTTCCCCAATATTTTGAAACTCCTCTCGGTGGTGTTTTGCCGATTTGGATTCGGGCAATATTTCCTAATTTTTCAAATTTCATCCTATGAGAGATTTTAATTCTGAAATTCCATTTTGAATTTCAACCTCAATATTTTCTATTTGACTTAATATTTCGTTTGGTTTTCGATAGACTATTTCTTCATAAATCTCTTTTTTATACTTCCCAAAACTTAAATCATAGTCATTATCAATAATCTCTTTCCTATGTATAAAAAAGGATTTCTCACTTCTATCACTTACTTTAATTTCATCTCTTGCTTTATAGCGTTGCACAATATCTGGCAAATCACTTTCGGTAATTTTCATTCGCTTGTCATCTAAACTATAGCCATCGGCTTGCATGTCATAAAACCAAACTTGATTGGTCTCTCCACCTTTGGTAAATAAAAGAATTGCTGTTGCCACTCCTGCGTAAGGTTTGAAAACTCCACCCGGGATAGATATGACAGCTTTTAATTCAGACTTTTCAATTAGCATTTTTCGAAGAGTAGTAAATGCTTTACCTGTTCCAAATAAAACACCTTGAGGCACAATCACGGCAGCGGTTCCCCCCTTTTTCAGCATGTTAAAGATGCGTTCCACGAAAAGCAATTCCGTTTTGGTGGTGGGCAGTTTTAATCCTTCGTTTATGTCGCCTTTGTCGATATTGCCCGTAAAGGGCGGGTTTGCCATGATCACATCGAACTGGTTGTCTTCGTTGTAGGTTTTGCTCAGGGTGTCTTTGTAGTCAATTTTGGGTTCGTCGATGCCGTGCATCATCAGGTTCATCAAACCCAGCCGCACCATGGTGGTATCTATATCATACCCTACAAAACTCTGGTCGAGTATGGTTTTTACCTTTTGCGTAAGCACGGCACTGATGGCCGCACGTTCAAAACCGTCTTCATCCTTGCTCAGCTGAGGTGGTTCGAGGGCACTGAGCGAAGCCGAGGTGCGCACCAGATCGGTGAGAATGTATTGATATGAGCCAAGTAAGAAACCGCCTGTTCCGCAGGCAGGGTCGGCGATGCGTTGCCCCAGCTGCGGAGCCACCAGCTCAGCCATGAGTTTGATGATGTGGCGGGGGGTTCGGAACTGTCCGTTTTTCCCTGCCGTGGCAATCTCACTCAACAGCATTTCATACACATCGCCCTGTATGTCCTGAAAAGCATGTCCGCCTTCGGTGGCATCCTTTTCAATTTCCCTGAAAATTTCTTCCACAATGTGGGTGGCCGAAACCAGCAAACTGGCTTTGGGCATAATAAACACGGCATTGGCCATGTGTTTGGTAAATGGTGAGGTTTCTCCGTTCAGTTCTTTCAGAAACGGAAACACTTTCATTTGCACATGCATCAGCATTTCGTTTGCGGGCTTGTGTTTGAAAACACTCCAGCGCAGTTCGTTTTTGTTGATGATTTCTTCGCTGCCCGGAACCTGGAACCTGCCGGAAAACCTGGAAACATATTTTTCTCCTGTAAATGCTGCATCCCGTTCACGTTTGGCTTCCAGATCGTCCAAACGTTTCATAAAAATGAGATAGGTAATTTGCTCAATGGCAGTGATAGGGTTGGCGATGCCGCCTTCCCAGAAGTTCTGCCAGAGCTTGTCAATCAGCGACTTTAATTGGGTATTGTTTTGTAACATACTATGCTGCCAGTACTTGTTCGGTCAAATGTAAAATTTCGTCAATCTCTTTTTGCTTAAATATCCCTCTGATCCCTTCGGGGTGAAGCATGGTAAAGGGCGATTCTATCAGGTTGCGTTTGGTCACATCGCCTTTATCCAGCACAAAATTTTTGAGCAGGTCCAGAAACTGAAGCTGCCGGCTGGTGAGGTAACTGTGCATGGCAATAAAATCATCAAAGGCCCTGGTCACGGTTTCGGCAAAGGTTTCCAGTTGTTCAATGCCCAGAATATGCCTGATAAACTGCACCAATGCCGCTTTGCGGTGGTTGTACACCTTGCGGAGCAAATCAATGGTAATGTGCGGATGCTCGTTGTGCAGCTCTTCGGCTAATTGCTCTGCTTCCTCTGCGGTAATTTCCTGTCCTTGTTTCAGTTTCTGTAAAATCGGACTGCTTGAAACCAGTGCATTGATTTTCTTTTCAACCAGTTCACGGTATTTGGCAACACTCAACGCCTCATGCTGCGGGCCAAACTCTATAAATTCTTTTTCGGCAACCAGGTCTTTCAGGTTGAACCTGGCAGGAGCCAGCGGAATTACCGCTTCACGGAACTTCATCAGAGGGGAAAGCCTTTGAATCAGCTCCTCAAACTTGTCTTCGCTGATGGTTGACCAATAATGGTTGGTTTGCGACTTGCGGATCAACTCCTGTTCTCTTGCCACAATGTTGATGCTCAGAGGCAGTTCGCCAATCTCTTCCATGATGCTTTCTTTCAGCGCTTCAAATTTTTCCGGTTCTGCAGCCAGATGGGCCAGTGAAACCTCCACGATGTCCTTTTCAAAACGCATGGCTTTGAAATCCACATCCGAAACGGTACGAAGCAAAGGTTTTACCACGGATTCCAGAAATCTCATTTTGTCGGAAGTGAGGTTGTTCCAGAAGTTTTCATCTTCCAGCCGTTGCAGTTCATTCCGGGCTTCCATAATGACCACCGAATGCTGAGGAAGTGCTTCAACCTGCTTTCTGATTTTCTGAACCTCTTTGATGACAATTTCGGATTTACCCTGGGTTTGCGCTTCTTCAATTTTTTCCAACCGAACGCCAAACAGGCGAACCGGCAAAGGAATCTGTCCTTTCAACTCTTTGCCTCCGGGATTGAGTTTGAAATATTCGAAATTGTCCCAGCAATCCAGAATCAGGAAATTGTCTTTTTGGGTACACCAGGGCTTTATTTTTTCGGGTTCCAGCAAACGGGTTCCCCTGCCTATCATCTGCCAGAACTTGGTATAGCTGTAAACAGGTTTGGCAAAAACCAGGTTCACCAGTTCACGGACATCAATACCCGTATCGAGCATATCAACACTCACAGCCACCCGAGGCATGTCGTTGTGCACAAACTGGTCGAGCAGACCGCCTTTCCCGTAAACCCGCGGGTCTTCGCTTACCAGCACTTTGGCCAGCTCCCCTTTGTATTCGGGATAAAGCGCATCAAAAATCTCTTCAACACGCCTGGCATGGGCTTTAGAGATGCAAAAGACAATTGATTTTCCCGGCAATACACCGTTGGCATCTTTGATGCTTTCCTCCATGAATTCACGGACTATCAAAGCGTTTGTGCCCCTGTTGATTACCTTCTTTTCAATCTCGGTTCCTTCAAAATTGATCTCTTCAATTTCTTTTCCTTCCAATATGAGTTTTTGCTGGTCTTCCAGAGAAATTGTCCGCTTGTTGATCCCTTCGGCCTGGAACCTGGTTTTGATTTTCATTACCTGAAAATTGCACAGGAAGGGCGGAATATGGTTTACCGCTTCATCATACGAATAGGCGAAAGTTGGAACGCCATCTTCGCACTCAAACAACTGAAAAGTGTTGTGGTCGATTACATCGGTTGGCGTGGCGGTTAAGCCAAGGGTAATGGTATTGAAGTAATCGAGGATTTCCTGATAGGTATTGTAAATGCTCCGGTGGCTTTCATCCACCACAATCAGGTCGAAGAAATGGGGGCTTAATGATTTCTCCTCGTTGCGGATTATGTTCAACATGGTTGGGTAGGTTGAAACATAAATGCGTCTGTCGGTGGCAATTTCCCTTTCGCTTTGTTTTGGCCAGCGGGGTTCGTTGGGCAAATGCTCTTTGAAGGCTTCCAGGGTCTGGTCGCGGAGGGCAATTCTGTCGACCAGAAACAGGACTCTCTCCACCCAGCCTGCTCTCATGAGTGCGTCCACCAGAGCAATACAGGTTCTTGTTTTGCCGGTTCCTGTTGCCATCACCAGCAGGAATTTGCGTTTCCGTTTTTCGATGGCTTCCATTACGGCGCGAATCGAAGCGATCTGATAATTACGGCCCGCAATCCTGGCATTGATCAGTTCACCTGCCAGTTGTTTTCTTGCCCTGCGGATGTAGAGATAGCGTTCAAGGTCGTCGCGGGTAGGGAAACCATACACTTTTTTGGGTGGATAATTTTCCAGGTCCCAGAAGTAGATATCGTATCCGTTGGTATAGAAGCAAAAAGGCAAATTGCCCCCTTGCGTTGATTGAATATTATAGCAGTATTGTTTGGCCTGTTCCCGCCCGAGTGCAGCATCCACCGATGTTTTTTTAGCTTCAACCACCGCAAGCGGTTTCCCGTCCCTGCCCAGCAACACATAGTCGCTGTACTGGTGCCCGGCGTACGGAGTTGCAGGATCTTCGATAACGGTTACATGAATATCAAATTCCTCAATCACCTGGGTTTGGTCAGAAACATTCCAGTCCGCCTGTTTCAGGCGGTAATCAATGATCTCTTTCCTGGTCAGTTTTTCGTTTTTCATGGAACCATTACATCAGAAGTCCATCAAAGGTCAAATGTACACAAGATTAAGATCGGTTGCACAGGGGGACTGATGAATTTTTCAGGGAAACGGTTGTTGTGGGGGAGTATAACACCATGTTACAGGAGCAGGGGTCTTATGCGATCCAGCTTCAAGTTTGGCCCCGGTCCTCAGACACACTAAGGCTTGGCTATTACCGTCTGGTGTTCTGTCTTCTAGTCTTGTAAACCATTGTTGCTATTCAGTTTCCGTTTCATTGTCATTTTAAGTTTCTGTCTTTTTCTATCGCTCGTGTCTGCGTTATTTTAAGTGTTGGAAGATGCTATAAAACAATTTATCTCGGTGCTTTGGCAATTTGCTTGCAATTACGATTGGCTTTCATAATATTTTTTGTATGGTGAAAGATTAATTAATAATTCTGCTTGTACCCTTTCTATTTCATCAGTTTCAAAGTTTTCAATCAAATGATTTACAAGTTCTTCTTGTCTGGGTTGTCCTAATGCTATTCGATAAACAGAAATTGTTTTCAGTAGATTATTTAAATATTTGACTTCCTTACTATAAGGAATTGTTGGTACCTGTCGTTCGATGAAGACATGCTCTGGTTCAACATGCCAGTAAGGAACAAGGTCTGATTTGCTTCCTTTCTCATGGTCTATCGCCAATTGAAAAAGTTGTTCCCAAATGTTTGAGGAATCAAATTTTTCCAATTTGCTTCTGTATTTCAAAGCAAGGTTTTGTCGGATAGCAAGATTTTTGAAACGGTTTATTCTTCCTTCTCTTTGCTCAAAATCAACTGGATTTGCTGGCAGATTCCAGTGCAATATTTTTCGACAATACAAGTGAAAGTCAAGACCTTCCTGACCAATTGAAGTTGTTGCTAAAATAAATGGTCTGAAGGGTGAATTGAAGGCATCTCTAACATTATCACTTCGTATAACGTTTTTTTCATTGTCTAATGATTGGCTCAATGCAACACCAAAGTGACAACGGAAGTATTTAGGTTTAGTATCTTTAACAAAACTATCATAAGTGTGACCTGCTACTGAAACAGTCCTGAGGCCGATATTTTCGGAAAATATGGTAATAAGTTTTTCTAGTTTATTTTTACATGTAATATTCCATAGGCCATTATGGTCAACCATAGCATTGGCAAATTCGTCCAACATTGACTGAAAGTTCCCCGAGGCTGAATAAATTAATACATTCTCCCAATAAGATTTATCTCTTTTGGCATATTTGTCAACTACAGCAATGTTCTCAGATACATTAAAAAACCTTCTGAAACTATCTGCAATTTGAAATGCCCCAAAAAATGAGATGTAATTAATATCTTTCTCCAGCTTTGAAAATGCGTTTAACAGCCGATAAGAGCAAATTGCAGGTGACGCAATTGTAAGGTATGCCAATTTTTGTGCGATGTCAGCAGGTGGCTGCCCAAGCCTTAATTGAATTAATGTATTTCGTATTGCATTTTCAGGCCGAATACCACGAGCTAATTCCCAGGCTGGAATAAATTTTGGTCTTTCAGCAAATAAAATTTCTGTAAACACTTTCTTGTAATACTCACTAGCAACTGACACTTCTGAATCACCTTTTAACCAATTCCAATCATATTCGCTTTCACTTTCCTTAATGTGATTAATTTGCTCCATTTTATACTTTCTATCGAGCAGAAGCATATAAATTAATGCCCATCGGTCATCATTCTTTTTATTAGGTTCAGAAATGAATTCCTTTATTGAAATTCCACTTATTAAAGAATTGATTTGGGTGGAAAGGTTAGAAATTAAATTGCTTAGGTTGATGGTTTTTAAAACTGGCTTCCAAAGATTAGTAAGTGTAATGCACGGATAAAGTAATGCATAACTTGAAAGTGTGCTGTAATTGTTTCTTTCCATTCCGAATCTTAATCGTGCCTTTGGATTTCTTTCTGAACCAGTTTGAAAATATTTTCTTTGGCTTCTGTCTTCAGCATTATTAATAGCATTTTCATCACCAATTGTCATTCTTTCGCATTCATAAGATGAAAGTGCTGCTATCATTTTTGGAACCATTATCCACGAAGAAAATACCAAACTTTTTGAAAACAGTTCATTTCCCGCGAATGGTGCTTCAAAATCGTAATATGGCAATGAGGGGGGTACCCAAAGTAAATCGCTTCCACCGTTGTAAAGTGAGTCGTATAAAAGGTAGGCCAATTTTGCATTAGGACTTCCGATTTGTTGGTAATCATCCATTTCTGAAATAGGAAGAAATGATCGACTATTCTTTCTTAAAGCAGACTTTAGTTCATCATTCCCTTTTGCGATTTCTTTTAGTGTAATTTTTTGAAGTTGGTAACCCTCCATAAATGAAAAAGGGAATGCTGATGATTTACAATATTCAATGGGACTGTTTACATTATTAAGTTTTAAAGCAACAGTATCAGCAGAAATAAAACTTAGAATATCATCCTGGTTTATCCACAGAATATCGGATTTTGATGGTTGTAACATCGTGTTTCTGTCGTCTGAAACTGTTATTCGCTCAGTTCTTGCAATTACATCTTTAAGAATTCTTTCAACTTTATTCTTTTGATTTCTTATTAAATCCCAATTCCCTTGTTGTAAATGAATTAATGAGTTGGAGTAAATTTTCCATACTTCTTCGAACTGCTTTCTCTTGATTTCATCGTTTAATAAGAAATCAACAATGAATTTAAATTCTTCAAAGTGGCATTCGCCGTCATCTTCTTCTGACTGCATAACGTACATTTTATATGGGGTTGCAGACAGTAGTAAAATGTTTATTTTATCATTTGTCAATAGACTTTCAGTAATAAGTTTTGCCTCACTATCTTCATCCAAATCAATCAAATATTTAAATCTTTGGAATTCATCCATGATAATTAAATCAGGCTGTAAATAAGAGACACAAATCGATGCAAGTAACTTTCTTAAGCCACCTATTAATTTTCTATAATCTCTAAATTCATTTTTGCCAAATCTGTTCTCACAAACCCTAAATAATGCCCAATAAGTTACGTCTGTTGAGTCTAACTTATGATTGAATTTTACGGCAATTTCTTCCCTCAACTGCGTTTCAACAAAATCTATCCACCATTTCCAGTTTTCGTCTTTGACATCCAACTGAAAAATTCTTTTTAATTTTCGTTTATATAAATGAAATTCAGGATGTTTACTTAGGATATGATAAATAATTGCTCTTTCCTTTACTATTCCGCCACCCCTTGAGATATTGAATGATGTATCGGGAGATAATGCTATAATTTCTAAAAAGGATTTTCCATCATGATTTATGTTTGTGACTGCCAAATCATTAATTCGATGAATTTGTGAAAGGGAATGTTTTTCTTCAGTTTCAATATTCAGTCTACTAATATTTTGATTTGCAATACTTTGATTGGAGCATATATAAATGACTTTTAACTGATTTAATCCAAGTGATTTGTGATAATCGTAGAACTTATGAATGATTCCACGAGCTACCAATGTTTTGCCCAATCCAACTTCGTCAGCAATCAAAAAACGGTTACATGGATTTTCTGAATCAGTAAATCTTTTAAATACATAATCTACTGTAGCAATTTGAAAATCTTTTAACTGACTATGTGGATTTGATTTCATTTATGTTTTAGTTGTATTTCTTCGAATATTTTCCACAGCGTTTTAAAATCTTCTGGAATAATAGATTCTTCCACGTTTTCTTCTTCGCTTAATTTATCCATTACTGTTTTTATCTCCGTCAACTTCTCAGGTTCTCTTGAAATGGCTTTTAGCATATTTTCATAGATGGGTTCCTCACGTGCCAGGTAATCTCCCAGTCCGTTTCCCTTGTAAGGTTTCCCGTTTAATCCATTGAATATATATTCCTCGTCCCAATAATTTTCTGCCAACAGGAAACGAATGTATTTAAAGAAGTTTGCAGTATTCGAGATGATATCCTTGAAAATTCTTGAACTTCGTGATGCAGGTATATTATTAAGATGAATTTTTAATACAAAACTCAGGGCAACCATGGTACCCTTGATTCTTAGTTCAATTATCAGGAAACAGGATATATCTATTTCGGCAATATTATATACTGTCCATTGATTTGAATCTCCTAATTTTAATTCCTGACTTTGTTCCTTATTGTTGAGTAAATATGCAGTTACTTCTACTTTTGGATTAAATGGTAATTTGGCAAGGTCATAATCAAAATCGATTGAGAAATTTGAGTCTTTCTGCTTATTTGCATTTGCTGTAATTATTGAATTAACAATCTCGATTTTAAGCTTTTGTAATTCTTCCTCCTGACTATTTAATTCCTCTTGTTGCTCCGAAAGCGGTTCAGAAGGATTGTAAAGTTGGAATACATTCAAATCATCATTCACCAATTCTTTAAACAATGCATCAGGGCCTATTTTCGAATTCTTCCCATTTAATTGAATCATAAATTCCACATTACGATGCATGGCTCTTTCACTACAATTTGCTGAACCTAATACCAAAGCTGCATTCCAACCTAATCTGCATGAATATACTTTAGCATGCAGGTCCTGTAATTGGGGGGAAATATTTTCATCTGTATCAGACTCAATTTTTTCTTCCCCTTCAACAAATTCATTTACCAAATGATAAACAGAAAAATCCCCAATATGCTGTGGGTTTATCTTGTTTAATTCATATTCTCTGCTAAATAGTTTTGCCTTGTTTCGTGAATACCTTTTTGCTATTTCCAACCCACTGTTCGTGAGGAAGGGACTGATAATAAGCATGTCATCATAAATCTGATTATTAAAAAGTACGTTCTTTTTATAACCAGGGAAACCTGAAGGTTCAAAGGAAAAACTTTCGAATTCGTTTGAGTTTAACTGAAAGTCAGTTTTACCTAAATCCGAGATGAAGTTTTCAAACCAATCAACTTCTTCATAGGTTCCCAAATATTTAATAAAATCAATAAGTGGTTTTGTGTTACCGTAATTTCTTTGTCGTTCTTGTATAAAATTACCGTCCAACTGAAATGCAACATCCCAACTACGGTCAAAAGTTAAATTCCGACTTAAAACAATCACCCTGAATTTTATATCACCTAAGTTATTCTTGTATTTAATAACCCAAACTTTTGGATGAAATGAATTAAGGTGACTTGGCGGAACCTGAACAATGCACGGTTCAATATAACTATATAGCCGGTGTTGGTTATCAGGTACAGTAATCTGTCCTTTTTGACAAAAGACTTTTATGGTATTGCTTGCTCTCCTAATGGAATCTAAAACCTGAACGATGTCCTGTTTTATATCAAGTTCCAACGAATGTGAAAAATACAAAGCAACCGGAATCGAAATTAGCGCATCCAGGTTAATGGAATAACTTGTTGCTATTGCATTTTCCAGATAATATCCTTCTGGTGGCATTAGCAAACTTCCATAATCTAATCTGTCTTTACTGGGCTGTAACATTATTTGTTATTCCGTTATAGATGTCATTTAAATAAGTTTTTACAGTATTCCACCTGTAAGTTAGATATGAAACTGAACCATCCTGGTAAATCGAAATACCTGTAGTATTTTCCTGTTTTTGGGCAATTGCTTTATCACTTAACCTTGCTCTGCGTAATCCTTTTAAACGTAATTCTCTATTTTTCAACATGAAGTCAGCCTCGGTCTGGTTGTATGAATCAGCTTTGACAAATTCCATCCATTGTTCAAGGAATCTTCTTGTTGATGGCTTTATGTATGGGCAATATTCCCAAAGTGCTTTTGTGTTCCAATTATTCCAATTAAAATTTTGCATTTCGTTCCAATAATCTTCCCAAACAAGTTGCAATTGATTAGTATTCCCATTTTCCCTGTTTAACTGAATCAGCAAATTATACCGAATCAAAGCACCTTGCATGATGGAATTAAAGTCAATGGCAACTTTTATTATCTTTTTTAAATCATCAGGAAGATTAGGCACATAAAGAAAATCATCAATACCATAAAAATCCTTTGCAACTTCCATACAATCAGTAAGTGCAAAGGCGAATAAAGTCTGACTATTGCTTCTGATTATGCTTTCCTTTAAAAATGTAGCTTCATCATTTGATAACTCAATAGAGAGGTTTTCTTTCCAATCTTTGGGTGGTTTTGGAACCGATGCCCACAATTTATGCTGGTAGAGGTGGTTCGCATCTTTATCGTCTCCAGGAACATTTCCAGTTGCATCGGCCAGTTGACTCTTTGTTTTTTGCTCTTTTTGGAAGTAATACTTTTGATTTTTTATGTAATCGTTTAAAGAACCCTGAAATCTAAGAATGTCATATATTCTTAAACCATTCCAATAAACTGAAGATGGTTTTCGCTTTGGATTTGAATTCAGTAAAGTTTCACCAATAACTCCGCTTTTCGGTGGGGAATTCTTCTTTAACGTTTTTACAAAATGAATTTCTGATTGCTCCAGTTCTGACTGAAACCGGTCAAGTTTTTCTTTTTTCTCGATATCCTGAATTATCCAGGGAATAAGTAGGAAATATTTTGCCCTCGTTTGGATGGTAGAAGTTCCTGGAAATAACAAATCGCTCAATGCATCCCGGATGGTTCCCAAACCAAGTTCGTCAATAACACCTTGCTCTTTGAACATGTCCATCACTAACATTACTTTGTTATGATGTGCTTTTGAAAAATCTATCCAGCCAATCTGAGCCATATTGTGAATTCACATTAATTGTTGCGTTTGAAAGATTGCACTCTTTGACAAAGTTTTAGTCGTAGTGCTGGCTTGTGGGGCTTTGGCAATCCCGAAAAACCAAGACAAGTCGTGTGCAATGCGGGTCGGCAATTGTTTTAAATAATGTGTGGTGATAAAAAAAAAAATGGGTCGGCTTGAGTGTCGGCTCTTTGATCTTGTCAATGTTTCGTTTTTTTGTTCTTTCACAATGGTTTACTTTTCAATTTTCTGTCGTTCGTTGTCTGACCTTACAATTGGAGTTAACGGTCGTGGATTTCTACTGGCGGGGGTATCGAAGCCGTTTCGTGTCTTGATACCCCAAAGATAGATAAAAGAACTCCACTATCCTATAAACCGTCTGCCCCGTTTTTAGAAAGCCGTTATTATGCAATTTTGTTCTGTTAAATTGTTTTACTATTTACATGTCTCCCTTAGGTATTCCTTTCTGTAAAAGCGAATCTATCACATTTGGTGAACTTGTATCCTCTTTTGAAAACCCTGATACCTGATGAGTAAATATTATTTCCATTGCTTGAATAAAAATATTTCCTCTATCCGTGTTTTTATAATCTTCCTTTGTTAATATACCCGTTGCTACTGTCAATGTCATAGCTTTATGCTTATTGATCACATAATTGTGCTTTTCAGAGCGATAATTCTTTAATAACCATGTTAAAATAAATAATATTGTCGAGAGGAGGACTGCTTTTGTAGCATAAAATGCGCTTACCAATAAAGTCGTATATGGCTGAACATTCATGTCCTTTGCAGCGTCTGTGATAATTTTTGTAGAATGATTGTCACAGAACACAAACCATATTAAAATTACAAGGAACAATAGAAGTGTAATACCAGATGCCCATAACCATTTGATGGCTCTCTTATTATTATTAGCAGCTTCCGTTGTGAAATCGTTACTTTTTTTAATTAAATCAATTTGTTCAAAAGCTTCACCCGATTTTTTTAAAGAAGAATCAAGCATTTTCAACTTTTCTTCAACACCTTCAAATATTGCACTCCTTGTAGATATAACATTATTAATCAGTTCAGTCATTCTTTGTTCACTAGGCATTCCAATTCCAGCCGCAATATCAATAGATTGGTAATTCTTACTTACAACAGGTGGCGGTGCTTGGTCATGAATTTCAAATTCAACTAAATGAAAATGTTTATTGGCAGAATTAAAGTGCCCAGTCAGTCTAATGTATCTGGCATAAAAATCGTTTGTAAATTCAAACGCAAACCATCCATTTCCTCCGTCTTTATTTTGATTTGAGAAAATAGTAAAATAGTTAATTCCATCAGAAGATACGCTTAATGTGAATTTATATTTTCTTGGATTGACATTGGTTCCTGGTTTGCCTAAATTGTCCCAAAGTAAAAACCTTATTACTGATAAACGAAATTCAGATTCTAAATCTATCGTATAATTACAAGGCCAAACTGCGTAGCCAAATCCATTATGATCGTCATATTCATTTATATTACCATTAGTAGTCTCTTCTGGTTTTGTCCAAATTTCCCTTTCTATAGGCAATCTGTTAAGAGCTAAATTTCCCATAAATGTATATTTATAAATTAGCTAAGGTTTAAATTCTCTGATTTTCTACTTTTTACTATGTTGTATAATGTTTTGCAGCTATGCCCAGAAGCCGTTTTGCAGGCTTCGTCCCTGTCACCCGCTACAAATTTTCTGCGGGGCACTGCTATTTCAATTTGCTCTCTCATTGGCTATTGGGACTACGTGCTATTTGCATATTTTATTTTTCAATTTTAATTTTCAAAAAGTTTATAAAGGCTGAACAAGAAACCAACATAAACTTTGCATCTTCGAATAATATTTCTTGTCCGTTTTCAAGCAGAGAATGCCTAATACCACTCTCATCACTTGTATATCCATAAAGAGCAGAAAATGCGCTTTTTAATGATTTATGAATTCCCCATTTAAATTCAATTTGGTTTAACGCTTTCCCTAATGTCGCTTTCTCGTCCCCCGTAATAATTTTGCAAAAGCTTTCGATTGCAGAAATAGATTCCTTAATAGAATTTCTGTAATCAGGTGCTTGTCTATCAGCCATATATTTTAGAGCCGTTTCAAGGTGTTCGTTTACAGATTGCCATCTCGATGTAATTTTTAAAGCTGATTCTATTTCTTCTATCTCTTCTTCGCTGGTTATTTGCACAACAATTTTGTCTACAATTCGAAAACCAGACATTTCCTTTTCAAGACTATTATTACATTTTTCAATAAATTTTGTACTATCTATTTGAGAGTCAAAAAATGTGATAAATTCAACTAAATTATAAATATTATACCATTTGGTCGAATAGAACCATTCCTTTAAATATTTATTGTTTTGAGAAATGTAAGATCCATATAAACCAGAAGGGAATTCGTCTATTGGATTTGTAAAGAATTCAGTCCAAATTAATTTGTATATCTGAATACTTAAACCATCGTCCAGCTTATTAAGAAAGTCTTGAAGAATATTATTCCAAATTCTATTCTTCAGCACAATATCAATATCGTCTAATTGCAAACTATCTCGGATAGATGTTTTACCAATTCTTTGTGAAAAATTCATTTTTTCCAATTTTAATGTGTGCTTACTCGTTTACAGAAACGTCATTCCCGTATATACTTGAAACCTGTCGAAGGTAATGTGCGGGAATGTGCCGTTTTTATTCGTGTGCATGGGGAGTATGGTTGGTATTGTACCCCAAAGATAAACACTTATTCAAATCACCAAACGGGGAGGGAAAAATTTTGCTGTGGGCTGTTGGCTTTTGGCCGTTGGCTGTTTTTGATTACCTTAGTTGCTATATTTTCGCCAAAAGCCAAAAGCCAAAAGCCAAAAGCCAAAAGCCAAAAGCCAACGGCCAACAGCCGACTATTTCAGGTAATGATCCTTAAAGAACGCCTGGTACTTCGCCAGGTCCTTGTCTTTGAAGAAGATGGGGTAGTTGTCGGTGGAGATGGCGAAGATGTGGAACGACCCTTCGGCATCCTTGCCGGTGACCACGTTGCCCGAGATGAGGGCATCGTAGTAGATTTTGGCGTCTTTGGCATCGGAAAAACCGGTTACGGTGATCATCTCCAGGGGTGCCTGCAGGATGGTGCTGGTGGTGTTGAGGTTCTTGAGGGAGAAGGACTTGCGGTTGAAATCGGAGATCTTGTTCTTCACCCGGTCGGTTTTCCCGTACTTCGTGTCGATGATGATGAGCACCATGTGGGGTTTGCCCGCCGAGAAGGCATAGATGGAGTAGTCGATTTTGGTATCGGCGGGTGCGGTTTGCACGGTATCCTTTTCAACCTCTGCCGTAAGCAGCTTCAGCAGGTCGCCGGCATACACCCCTTCGGGGAACTTTGCATATTTGGTGGCGGTATGTTCCAGGGCCTGCTGGTAGGGGGCCTTCCCTTCGGTTTTCCCGATGATCATGGCCTTCAGCAGGCTGAACTTCGGATGCCCTTCGACGAACTGCGTGTTTGCCATGGCAGAGTCGCACCGGGCTTTTGCCGCGGCCAGCTTCCCTTCCTGAAAGAGGTTCCAGGTATCGGTATAGTACGCCTTGTGCGCCGAGGAGGCTATCGCCTTGTTTTTGAAGTAATCGGGATCCGACACAATTTTCGCGTACTCATGCTCCGGGTGCTCCGTCACCAGCCGGTTGCGGAACTGCGCCGCCTTGTCGGCAAAGCCCCAGTCGGCATACACCAGGCTCAGCTGGTACAGCGCCGGTGGCACCCACTCCCCTTTCGCATACCTTTTGATCTGCTGCTCGAAGGTTTCTGCCGATTTGTCGAGGTCTTCCAGGTCGTGGTAATAGATGTACCCCATATTGTACAGCGCCTTTTCCACCTTGAGGTGGGCCGCTTCGATGGCTTCGGGGGTGGTGGGGATGTTCTTCAGGTAGAAATCGGGGTTCTTCAGGTTGGCCGCCACGTTCTTCAGGCTGTCTTTCCGGAGGCTGTCGGCCAGCAGCTCTTCGGGGGTGAGGAGGCTGGCATCCCCGGTTTTGGACGAGATGCGCCACAGGTCCTCCAGCTTCCGTTCGCCCCATTTGCTGCGGAACTCGGTAAACCCGAAGCTGCGGGTGGTGGGGTTGTCGAAGTACCACTCGCTGGTGGTTTTCTGCATCTGGTTGAGGTTGCGGTTCTCCATCTCCAGGAACCCGACGTTTTGCCGGCCCGATGCCTCTTCGGCCTTGGCTTCCTGCTCCTTGCGGGTGATTTCGCTGATGATGCCGTTCACGATGCGGGTGCGCTCGGCGGGCGTCATGGCCGACAGGCGCAGCAGGCTGTCCTGGGTCTGCACCACCAGCAGGTTGGCCACCAGCTTGGTGAGGATCTTATGCTTGGTCATCAGGGCTTCATACTCGGGATAGTCCTTCTGCAGGTAGGTGACGGCGCTGTCGTAGTAGGCCTGGGCATCCTGGTAGTTCTCGTGCTGGAAGTGGAGATCGGCCAGCAGGAGCGATGAGAGGGCCTTCTGGTTGGGGTTGTTGAGCGAACTGGCCACCGACAGCCGGAGGTTTTTCATGGCCAGGGAGTCGTTTTTCTCCTTCATGTACACCTCGGCCATGGCAAAATAGACCTGATCCAGGTACTCCTTGTTCTTCTCGTCCTTCATCATCTTGTTCAGGTACTTCTTGATCGATTTCGAACCGCCCGAGCCGGCGCTGTAGCATCTTGCCATATTGATCTTGGCGTTGAAGGCCATCTCGTAGGGCGGGTTCTTGTCGATCACCCTGTTGTAGAAGGTGGCGGCTTCGTCGTACATCCCCTTTTTCTGGTAGATCTGCGCCAGGATGAACATGCTGCGCACTTTCGCTTTTTTGTTCCAGGTGAGCTTCACGGCCTCTTTCAGAGGCCCGATGGCGCCGTCGGGGTTGCCCGACTGCAGGAAATGGTCGGCCTTTACCAGGGGGAACATCCTTTTTACCGCAGGAGGTGCCTGCCGCTCTTCGATGCTGTTCTGCACCAGCCCCAGCAGGGCCTCGTTGTCGCCGAAACGCTTCATCTGGCTGTTGGCCCTGATCTTCCAGAGCATGGCTTCGTAGCGTGTTGGGAGGTTTTTGTACCGTGCGATCACGAAATCGAAGTTCTGGATCGCCTGTTCATACTCCATCTTGTAGAAATGGGCCTTGCCGATGAGCATCCAGCAGTCGTCGATCCACCGGTTTTTCTCCTGTCCGCGGATGAACATAGTGCTTTTTGAAATCCTGATGGAGGCTTTCTTGATCGCCACATCCATATAGCTGTTGGCTCCGGAGGCGGTGGTCTGGTCGCCGTACTGAAACACCGGGAGAATGCGGGTGTAGTCGTCCTTGTGGTTTTGCCGTATCTGTTCCACCCCTTCCTTCAGGCTTTCATTGCCGTTGAAATATCCGTTGTAATGGGTGGTAAGGCTATGGTAGTTTCTGTTGATCCAGGCATCCTTGTCGGTTTTGCACCCTGCGATCATGAGCATGGTAAGCAGGATCACAGGGATACTGGTACAGGATTTTCTTCGGAATAGAGGCATATAGATGAAACGTAAAGTGTACAAATGATTACGGGTTACCATCAAACTTTAAAAGTGCAAAAATATTTTATTTTCAGCAGCATGACAAAAGGTAATCGTCCATCCGGAATAAAAAGGTTACCTTCGCCGCCTGTTATTCACCAATAAAAACCTGATGGGAGTCCACTCCATACCTGCTCTTTTCAAAGCTACTGCAGAACGATATCCTACCCGCACAGCGCTCGGGTTTGTAAACGAAAGAGAATTCACCTATCTTGAAGTAAAACAGATTGTTGCCGGGCTTTCGGCCCATCTGAAAAAACTGGGCATCCGGCAGGGGGACCGGGTAGCCATCCTTTCCCACAACATGCCGCAGTGGGGGATGGCGTATCTGGCCATTACCTCGGCGGGGGCTGTAGCGGTACCCATGATGCCCGATTTCAAGGCCCATGAGATCGAACTGATCCTGCAGCATTCAGGCGCATCCCTGGTTTTTTCCTCTACCCAGCTGGCCCATCACGTGCCTGCAGGTTATCCGGTCATTGTATTGGAAAGCATTGAAGATCTGGTACATGCTGAATTCCCGGAGGGGGAACCTGCACCGGACCTGAGCGGAACCGACATCCTGCAGGACACGGATCTGGCTTCGATCATTTACACCAGCGGCACCACCGGCGAACCCAAGGGGGTGATGCTCAGCCACGGCAACATCCTGTTTGCGGTGGAGGGAGGGGCGAAAATCCAGCCCATGGAAGCAGACGACAGGTTTCTATCGGTACTGCCGCTGTCGCATATTTACGAATTCACGCTGGGGCTGATCCTTCCGATTGCAGTAGGGGCTTCGGTGAAGTATCTCCGCAAGCCTCCCACCGCGCAAATTCTGATGCCGGCCATGCAGAGTGTCAGGCCCACCGTAATGCTCACGGTACCGTTACTTATCGAGAAGGTTTACTGGAAGAGTGTGTACCCGACGTTACAGGCCAAGCCGTTGTTACGGCTGCTGTACCGGAGCCGCACCGGGAAGCGTTTGCTGCACCGGCTGGCCGGCAAAAAGGTGTACAAATCCTTTGGCGGGTCACTGAAGTTTTACGGCATTGGCGGATCGAAGCTGGACGGCAGGGTTGAAACTTTTCTGCGCGATGGCCGGTTCCCGTATGCCATCGGGTACGGACTTACCGAGACCTCCCCGCTCCTGGCCGGAGGGAGCCCCTACCATTTTGCCTGGCAGTCGACAGGATCGGCCATGGCGGGTGTGGAGCTCAGGATCCACAACGCAGATTCCGATACCGGGATCGGCGAGATCCAGGCCAGAGGCAAAAACGTGATGCAGGGATATTTCCGCAATCCGGAGCTTACCCGGGAGGTATTCTCGGAGGATGGCTGGTTCAGGACCGGTGACCTGGGGTACATCGACGGCAAGGGGCAACTGCACATCAAAGGGAGGCTGAAGACCACCATTATCGGAGCCAACGGAAAGAACATCTTTCCCGAGGATATCGAGCACATCATCAACAGCAGGAGTTTTGTGAAAGAATCGCTGGTGGTGGAAAAGTCGGGGAAACTTACCGGTCTGGTACATCTTGATTATGAGGCCATTGAGGAAAACCTCAGGCAGCTATACGACGATGCCTCGGAGATCATTCGTGAGAAGGTACAGGAGATCCTGCGCGACATCCAGGAGCAGGTGAACCAGCATGTGAACAAATATTCGAAGCTGCAGGTGGTGGTTGAGCAAACCCAGCCTTTCGAGCGGACCCCCTCCCAAAAGATTAAAAGGTTCCTGTACCAGTAAGGGCACAGGAAAAGGCGCTGCCGGGATTCACCGGTTCAGATGATCTGATCGAGCACGATAAAATGGGACATCAGCAGCATCTTATTCTGGTTTGGTACTTCCATGTAAAAACAAAAAATCTTAACAGTAGGTAACTACGTAAAATAAAACCTTCAGCTTTTCAATTCTTACTTATTGATTGAATGATGATTAGGTCTAATTTAGAAGGAATAAAAATTACCGGAATCAGTATATCTATATAAATGTTTGCATATTTTTGACTTCCGTTACAGCAAACCGAACCCTGCATCCTATGAGAAAGTTATTAATAGTGGCATTGCTGGCAGTTATCCTGGCCCCTGCCTGCAGAAATCAACAGACACAGGAACCTGAGAACCTTCAGGAAGCCATTGACTCCACACGGCTTGTAACCATCAGATATTCAGTGGAAGGGATGACCTGCACCGGCTGTGAAAACACCATCAACCAGGCCGTTACGGAGATAGAGGGGGTTACACAGGCAAAATCTTCCCATCTGGAGAAATACACCGAGGTAACCTATGACACGGCACTTGTGCAGACGGATATGATTGAAAAGGCCATCAACGGCAAAGGTTACGAATTCAAAGGGCTCTATCAGCCTGAATAAATCCTCTCATACCAGCATACATGACCGGTCTATTCCGGCGGATCATCGGGTTTTACGTTACAGGCTTCCGTGAGATGACCTGGGGAAGGTCGCTCTGGGTGATCATCCTGGTGAAGCTTTTTGTAATGTTTGTGATCCTGAAGATTTTCTTCTTTCCCAACTTCCTGAAATCCAATTTCGAAACAGATGAAGCAAGGAAAGACTACGTGATTGAAGCCATCACCAAACCAAAATCCTAATGCCTATGTTTGAATTTGACTACACACTGATTGACTGGTCGAGGGGGCAGTTTGCCCTTACGGCCATGTACCACTGGCTCTTTGTGCCATTGACCCTCGGGATCACTTTCCTCATTGCCATCATGGAGACGATTTACGTTCGCACCGGCAATCCCGAATGGAAAAAGATCACTAAATTCTGGATGACCCTGTTCGGGATCAACTTTGCCATCGGGGTAGCCACCGGAATCATCCTGGAATTTGAATTCGGCACCAACTGGTCGCAGTATTCGTGGTTTGTGGGGGATATCTTCGGTGCTCCCCTGGCCATTGAAGGGATCATGGCTTTCTTCATGGAGACCACCTTCATTGCTGTGATGTTTTTCGGATGGAACCGGGTAAGCAAGAAATTTCACCTTACCTCCACATGGCTGGTGGCCATCGGCTCGAACCTGAGTGCCCTCTGGATTCTCGTGGCCAATGCATGGATGCAGGATCCCGTGGGCATGAAGTTCAATCCTGATACCGCCAGAAATGAGATGGCAAACTTCTGGGATGTATTCCTCTCCCCGATGGCCATCAACAAATTTCTGCATACCATCACCAGTGCCTATACGCTGAGTGCGGTATTTGTGATCGGCATCAGCGCATGGTTCCTGCTGAAAGGGAGGCATCAGATGCTGGCCAAAAAAAGCATGATTGTGGCATCCATCTTCGGGCTGGCGGGTATTTTCGGGACTATCGGTACAGGCGATGGTTCGGCAAGACAGGTAGCCCACAAGCAACCCATGAAATTCGCTGCCATGGAAGGCCTGGCTAAGGGGAAGAATGGGGTAAACCTTACCGCTTTGGGTTTTGTTGTAAATCCGGATAATCCTGATGATACCATACCGGGAAAAGAGGTTGTCTACAGGATTGAAATCCCGAACATGCTTTCCTATATGGCTTATCTCAACCCTGATGCTTTTGTTCCCGGAGTGAAAGACCTCATTAACGGAAACGCTGAACAAGGGATTCCTCCTGTGGCAGAAAAAATCGCCTCCGGAAAGATTGCGATTCAGGCACTGGCCGATTACAAAGAGGCACAAAAGAACCAAAACGATTCGGCTGCTTTGGCTGCCAGGACGTTGCTGGAAAAACACTACAGATACTTCGGGTATGGCTATTTCGAGAACAATGAAAAACACCTGATTCCCAGTATTCCGCTCACATTCTACAGTTTCAGGATCATGGTGGGGCTGGGGATGCTGTTTGTGCTGATGTTTGCGATGGTGCTCCTTTGGACCTTCAGGGGAAGGATGGAACGGAAGAAATTCTGGCTGCGCCTCGCTGTGATTGCCATCCCCTTTGCATACCTGGCTTCGATGTGCGGATGGATTGTAGCGGAAGTGGGCAGGCAGCCCTGGGTAATCCAGGACCTCATGCCCACCATGACCGGCGTGACCCGGATTGATGCAACCGCTGTCCAGACCACCTTCTGGATGTTTGTGGTGATATTCACATCCCTGCTCATCGCTGAAATATCCATTATGGTAAAGCAAGTCAAAGTCGGACCTAAAGAAGAAGGAGGAAACTGATATGTTCGCAAACCTTTCACATTACGCACTGCAACAGTACTGGTGGGTGATTGTATCGGTACTGGGCGCCCTGCTCGTGTTTCTGATGTTCGTACAGGGAGGCCAGACGCTCATCTACACCCTCGCCCGCAACGATTCCGACAGAAGAATGCTGATCAATGCCCTGGGGAGGAAATGGGAACTCACCTTTACCACCCTGGTTACCTTTGGCGGAGCTTTCTTTGCCTCTTTTCCGCTCTTCTATTCAACAAGTTTCGGAGGGGCTTACTGGGTGTGGATCGCTATTCTGATTTCATTTGTGATCCAGGCTGTCGCCTATGAATACAGGTCGAAACCTGCCAATGTATATGGCAGAAAGACCTTTGAAACCTTCCTCTTCCTCAACGGACTCCTGGGCACCATCCTCATCGGCACCGCTGTGGGGACCTTCTTCAACGGCGCCAATTTCGTGGTGGAGTTCGGGCATCAGGGGATTGCAACTTCCTATTGGGCACACCCCGCCCACGGCCTGGAGGCTGTGCTGAACCTTCATAACGTGGCACTGGGGCTGGCGGTATTTTTCCTTGCCCGCATCCTGGGAGCGCTCTTTATCCATAAACAGGTTGAAAGTGCAGAGGTAGCATCACGCATCCGGAAAAGCCTGATCCGGAATACCATCCCGTTTCTGGTGTTCTTCCTCTATTTTGTGATCCACCTGATGTTTAAGGATGGATATGCCTATGACCCTGAAACCGGACTGGTTAGCATGGAATCGTACAAATACCTGCACAACATCCTGCAGATGCCCCTCAATACAGCCCTCCTCCTGGCGGGTGTGCTACTGGTGCTCTATGGCCTGTTTCTCGGAATCTTTAAAGGGAAGGAAACCGCCTTCACCTTTACCGGCCTTGGCACCGTGCTTACCGTCCTTGCACTGTTCCTGCTGGCCGGGTTCAACAACACCTGCTACTATCCTTCGGCACACGACCTGCAGAGTTCCCTCAATATCCGGAACAGTTCCTCCAGCCATACCACCCTTACAGCCATGAGCTGGGTCTCACTGCTGGTGCCTTTCGTACTGGCGTATATATGGTATGTATGGTGGTCGATGAGCCGGAAGAAGATCACGAAGGAGGAGATGGATACGGACAGTCATGTGTATTAATAGTTTAGGAAGTTTAGGAAGTTTAGATTGTTTAGATTGTTTAGATTGTTTAAAAAGTTTTGTAAGATGAAATATTTACCTGAAATTTTATGGCTGGCCTCATGGCCGGTAATGGTATGGATCGCCTGGAGGGTATGCTTCCGGGCCATCCGGAAGTTCGAGAAGCGGCAGCAGGAAGGCTGATTTCCTGCGCATACTTTTACAAGGCCACCTGCCGGCTGACAGACACATCATGAGCCGGCAGGTGGTTCTTTTTTTTTGAGGTGATGAAGTCTATCTTTGCATGAACAGAATTCCTCCCAATACTGTTAAATAAACATGCTAAAAATCATCAGACAATTCCAGCAGAAAAGACCGGGGAACATGCAGCTTGAACTCGAATCGAGGTGCCTGCCTGCTGCTCCCTTCGAACAGGTTCCCGGAACCGGAATCCGGTTAACCCCTTCTGATCGTGCAGGGGGACAAACGCCTGAAAAACCTGTGGTGCTTGATCCTTCTTCCTTTCCCGACGATCCGTTCGATTATACAGCCCTGGCACGTGAGGGTTTACCCCCTGCCGGCAAATACAGGGCTGTTGTGGCCATCATCGGTGCCGGCGCATCGGGGCTGGCTGCCGCCATGGAGTTGCTCCGGGCCGGACACTATCCGCTGGTTTTTGAAGCCTCCGACAGGATTGGCGGAAGGTTGTTCACGGTCAGGGAGTTTGAAGACCCCCTGGTATATGCCGAAATGGGAAGCATGCGGGTGCCCCCCGTACACCGCACCCTGATGCATTACCTGGGCCTTTTCGGCATAAAAACACGGAAGTTTCCCAACCCGAACAACATCACCACCTGTTACTACGTGAACGGGAAGAAGGAGTTTGGCAGCCCGGAAAAACAGGTGCCATGGGTAGAGCACCTTTACCATAAATGGGATGCCTGTATCCGCCCTTTTGCCCGGAAAATGGAAGAGGTGTGGCACGACCCTGAACTGAGGACCCGGACGTGGAAAGAGATTACGCATCCTTACAGGAATGCAACCTTCCGCGATTTTCTGGTGGAACAGCAGTGGACTCCCGAAGAGATCGGGCTGTTCGCCACGGTGGGCTTCGGGGTTGGAGGCTACGGC
Source organism: Bacteroidota bacterium (assembly GCA_022709695.1). Classification (GTDB taxonomy): domain Bacteria; phylum Bacteroidota; class Bacteroidia; order Bacteroidales; family SKPS01; genus SKPS01. Next base: position 314,664 of record JAKLII010000003.1, on the reverse strand, counting down.
CCCCTCTATCCTATCAGCTTCATCGAAATCCTCCGGATCAATGTCTGCCGCTGGGATGATGACCAGATGGAGATTGTGGGGGGTAACGACCTGCTGGCACAAGGATTTTACGAGCACCGGGTGCAGGTGGAAGAGGAGGAGATGAAATCCCTGAAAGAGCTTGGGCTGGTAGCCACCGGTACACCGGTTACACAGCTCACCAGGGATGATGCCTCCGGAAAGCTGATCCTTGGCACCCAAAAAGGAGATTTCTTCATGGCCGATGCCGTGATCATTACCGCCCAGGCCAGGGCCGTTCAGATGGAAATGGACATCCGCCGTGATTTGCTTACCCCTCTGCAGTGGCAGGCCATCTACAACACCCACTTCATGTCTTCGGCCAAGATTTTCCTGGAGACCGATTCTGTTTTCTGGAAAAAACCGGGGTCTGAAATCACCACCACCATCACCGACCTGCCTGTACGGGGGGTCTATTTCTTTGATTTTGAAGATACCGACTCCGGCCTGATCTGCGCCAGTTACACCTGGGAGGATGACAGCAGGAAATGGCACGCCTCCTCCATCGAAGAACGGGCCGAAAAGGCCATTTCGATGCTCGAGGAGATCTATGGGGCAGGCAGCATCAGGCCCCATGTGGTGAGTGCCTATGGGTTCAGCTGGGAAGAGATGCCGGGGTTCCGCGGGGCTTTCAAACAGTTCTATGCCGGACAGCAACCCTATTTCGACGCCCTGGCTTCCCCTTCGAACAACATCTGGTTTGCCGGGGATGCCGTATCATATGCCGGAGGGTGGATCGAAGGGGCCCTGCAGTCGGGACTAAAGGCTGCCAGGGAAATTGCAGAACAATTCCGATAGACCCATGCAACTTTTCTATCACCCCGAAATTCCCGTTCAGGGAGCATTCACCCTGGATGCAGCCGAGTCGAAACACCTTGTGAAGGTGCTGAGAAAACGGATCGGCGATGAGATACCCGTGACCAACGGAAAAGGTTTTTTGTACCGGTGCCGTATCCTCACCGACACCATAACTGCCTGCAGGCTGGAGGTTCTGGAGTCGGAGCCGGGGAAGGATGTGCAGAAGGCATCGCTGCACCTGGCCATTTCGCCTGTGAAAAACCCCTCCCGGTTCGAATGGTTTCTCGAGAAAGCGACCGAAACCGGGGTTGCCGAAATCACCCCTCTGATTTGTCAGCGCACCGAGAAACAAAGCATCAAGCAGGAACGCCTGGTGAACCTGCTGGTGTCGGCCATGAAGCAGTCGGGCAGGACCCTCCTTCCCGCCCTTAATCCTCCGACCCCGTTTGTTGAGTTGCTGCGGCAAAAAAGGGATAATCCTGCCCATATTGCCTGGTGCGGGGCTAAAGATCTGCCGTTCCTGGGGAAAGTGCTTGCCCCGGGAACCGACGCGCTGATCCTCATAGGCCCGGAAGGGGATTTCACCCCGCAGGAGGCAGAAATGGCGATCAACCACCACTTTCTGCCCGTTAGCCTGGCCAATGCCACCCTCCGTACCGAAACCGCCGGACTGGTGGCAGCCATGGTTTTCAATGTGGTCAACGCTGACCTGTGATTTGTTTTCGTATTTTTGTACTTTCTTTCAATCCGTAGTTTCTGATGTACAGAATCCTGCTGTTTTTTTCCGCCCTTCTGCTGATGGCCGCTTCCGCGCCCCCCCCTGCCGGAAATCCTGCAGTGCCCGTTGCCCTGCTCAAGTACAACGGCGGTGGCGACTGGTATGCCAACCCTACGTCCCTGCCCAACCTGATTGATTTCTGCAACCGGAATCTCGGCACGAACCTCGATAAAAACCCCGCTACCGTGATGCCGGGCAGCGACGAAATTTTCAACTACCCCTTTATCCACATGACCGGACACGGGAATGTGGTCTTCTCCGACCAGGAAGCCGCCAACCTGCGTACCTACCTGATGGCCGGAGGGTTCCTGCATATCGACGACAATTATGGCATAGATCCTTTTATAAGGCCCCAGATGAAAAAGGTATTTCCCGAACTTGATTTTGTGGAGATTCCGTTTTCACACCCCGTCTACCACCAGAAGTACGACTTCCCCAAAGGTTTGCCCAAAATCCACGAGCATGACAACAAGCCTCCGCAGGGTTTCGGCCTGATCTACCAGGGGAAACTGGTTTGTTTCTATTCCTATGAAACAGACCTCGGCGACGGATGGGAAGATTTTGAAGTGCACCGCGACAGCGAGGAAACCCGGCAGAAAGCCCTGAGAATGGGAGCAAACCTTGTACAATACGCCTTCACACGATAAAATGCCATCTGATGAAAAATTACACCCCCCTTTTGCTGCTTTTCATTCCGGGATTTCTCTTCTTCGCAGGCTGCAACAAGAACAGCGACCGGATCCTGATTGAAGGAACCGTTACAGATGTGATGGTGGCAGCTCCGGTGGAGGGCGTTACTGTAAACCTTGTGGGCAAAATGTTCGAAGGGGGGGTCTTCAATCCGAATCCCAGCCTGATTGCTACCGTCCAAACCGATGCATCCGGAAAATTCAGGATCGACATTGCACAGGTGAAAGCCAGTGACTTTGAACTCCAGACGGTAAAAGACCGGTATTTCGATTATTCCAAACCCCTTACCATCAATGAAATATCCTCCGGCAAAGCCTACAATCCGCAGATCAGCCTGAATCCCATCGGGGCGCTTCGGTTACAGGTTCAGAATACCAATCCCGTAAATGCTTCGGACCTGATTACCTTCCGGATTGTCTCCGATAACCCTTCGTGCAGCGGCTGCTGCAACAGCAACTGGCAGCAGGGTACAGGGATGGGTTATGATACCCTGGCGGAATGCCGCACCAAAGCCGGTAAAACCGCCGTGATCTCCTGGAATATCCATAAAGGCACCAACCACAAAACCGACTCAGCCCTTGTGAATATTCCCCGTTTCGATACCGCCTTCTATCATTTGGTCTACTGATATTCCCAAAACTAAAAAGGAGGCCTCCCAGCCCCCTCTTTTTACTTTTGCCTTTGGCTTCGACTACGCTCAGCCACCGCATTACTTTTTACTTTTGCCTTTTTACTTTTGCCTTTTTACTTCCTGTGGTCCCACCTGGGCTTGAACCAGGGACCTACTGATTATGAGTCAGTTGCTCTAACCGACTGAGCTATAGGACCATGCTTTTCTTGTCTTAAAAAGCCCGGCAAAGATAGGAATTTTATTTTTTTCAGGCGCTGGCACCACAGATTATTGCCGGAATAATGGCATGCACAGAAGAATCGCCGGTCAGGTTATTGATCCTCCAGATCAAACCGGTAGATCAGAAAGATCTCGTGTGCAGGTATTTCCAGTCGGGTATTTCCCGACAGATTCCCGATGAACGAATACCCTGCTTTGAACTTCCGAAGGTCGAAGCCGGCAGAGCCTCCCAGACCATAGGACACATTAATGTCCTGATACCGGATTGCACAAAGCCCGGCGGTGAACCCTTTCACCTTAATTTCGAGGGAGGGGGCGATCCTGCTCCACTGGTCCTGCTGCCAGTAGTAAGCGCCGGCATAGAGAAATACTCCTTCCATGTCGGTAAGGAATTTCTGACGGGCATGGAGGGTGATTTCAATGGGCTGTTCAACTTCCAGGTTTTCGTACCCCACATCGGGGGTATTCAGATGGCTGAAGGCCATTCCTCCCGAAAAACCCCGGTAAAGCACAAGGGCTCCTGCCCCTGCCGAGAAATAAGCCTTAGTGGAAGCATCCGTAGGCCCTCCAAATGACATGGCTTTCAGATGGTTGATACCTAATCCCACCTGAACGGAAGGGATGATCTTCAGCAAAGGGCCGGGTTTGAGGTGAAGGGCATATCCTGCCTGCAACAGGTTCCTGGTTTCATAGTACTTTATCGCTGAGGACGTATACACCACGGCAAGGCCCCCCCGCAATTTTCTGACCGGCTGATCCCATGCCGCGGCAAAGTTTATCAGTTGCCCATATATATTCCCCGAAAATTTTGTATGAAGACTCAGATTTCCGGTTTCTTCGGTTCCGGCAAAGCCCGGGTTCAGGATTACAGGAGTTTGGAAACCATTGATGAAAGTGAACTCCTGGGAAACTGCCGGAAAAGGGGCCAGCAAAGCCATCAGCACAAGGTACAGAAGGGAATCGGGTCGCCGGAAACATCGGTGCATTTTGGAAGGGATTAGGGGTTCAGCAGACAAAGATAACCACTATAGTCATACTGGTGGTGCCTGCAAACTCAGACGGGATTTAGATGTTGATTTGCCTTTCCGCTTCTGTAGCACTCCTCCCGAACATCACAATCCCCTCTTCATGCCCTTTCATCGCCAGGATGCCATGATCCTGCATCTTCCCGAACAGGATGAGATCCCTGATTGCCAGAGCCATTTCAGGGGTGCCATAGGAGACATGCCCGGGGGTGCACGGAATCTCCCGGATTGCCTTCTTCCAGAGCTCCATGCTGTGGATATGGATTACGCACTGTACCTCAGGACAGGTATCGTAGATGATGGCATGCGACATCGACTCGGAGGATGCCCTGAGAGGGCCTTTGCACCAAAGGGTGTTGCGGGCAATATCCCACCTCTCTGCCAGGGCATAGATCGCCGGCGCTCCCTCTTTGATATGCCCCGTCGCCGATCCGGTAATGAAAAACTGTTCAGGTACTTCCGGATTGCGGATACTGATATTCCCGAAGCCAATCCCGTTGTCGTAACACCCGATGAGCCCTTTTTCCAGCATACGGTGGCGGGCTGCATTCACCTCATCAAAAACTGACTCCGGAATCAGAGCAGGAGCCTCCGTCCAGTGACATGCAAACTTAATATATCCTTCTTCATTGTGGTTCATTCTTTCTGAAGATTGATGGCGTTGCTAATGGGTTGATTCTTTTCATCCTATAAATCAGGGTTTTTCTCCCCCTCTCCGTTCAGGAGAGGGGGCCGGGGGGTGAGGTGCTTATTTTCTCAGGAAACAGGCTCAGCAACCCCTCTTCTGAAGCGGGGCAAACCCCTCGCTCCGTGATCAATCCGGTTATGAGCCGTGCCGGGGTGACGTCGAAACCATGGTTTACAGCACCCGTAGCTGTACCGGTAACCCGTATCCGGTGAATGCGCGCACCATCCCATCCTTCAGAAAACAACACTTCCTCTTCATCCCTTTCCTCGATGGGGATCTCCCTGATACCGTCCCGGATTCCCCAGTCGATGGTGGAGGATGGAAGCGCGATATAGAAAGGGATCTGGTTGTCGAAGGCTGCCAGCGCCTTCAGGTAGGTGCCGATTTTATTGGCTACATCCCCCTGCCGGGTGGTGCGGTCGGTGCCTACAATCACCATATCCACCATGCCGTGCTGCATCAGGTGCCCTCCGGCATTATCCACAATCAGGTGATGCGGGATTCCGTTTTCGCCCAGTTCCCAGGCGGTAAGCCGTGCCCCCTGATTCCGGGGACGGGTTTCATCGACCCAAACATGTACGGGAATGCCTTGTTCCTTCGCCAGATAGATGGGAGCCGTGGCCGTACCATAGTCGATACAGGCAATCCATCCGGCATTGCAGTGGGTGAGGATATTCACGGGGGCGCCCCCTTTTCGCCGGCTGATCTCCCGGATAAGTTCCAGACCATTCATTCCGATACGTTCTGACATCGCAACCTCCTCATCCAGAATGGATTGCACAGCCTTCAGGGCCGTATCAGACATTTCATCTGCATCCAGGCAATCTGCCATTCGGTTGTAAACTCTTTCCAGCGCCCATTGCAGGTTCACTGCAGTGGGGCGGGTGCTGAGGAGTTTTTCTTTCCAGTCCGACAGCTTTTGAAGCTTGTTTTCAGCTTCACCCAATTCCGGTAAAAGGGTTGCCAGATACAATCCGAACGCGCCGGTTGCCCCGATCAGGGGAGCACCCCTGACCAGCATATCTTTAATCGCATCACACGCCTGCTGAGGGCTTTCTATATCCACGATTTCAACCTCAAAGGGGAGTTTTCGCTGATCGAATGTCTGAACCACCCCCGGATGGTCGGGGTGCAGCCAGATGGAACGGTAATGTTTTTGGTTGATAAGCATGCTATGGTAAAATTTTCAGGCTTGTTGCAGGTAATCTTTCCAGGAATCAAGCAGTTGCAGCACACGAGACAGTGAATCTGCCGTTACCAGGGCACTCCTGAACTCTTTGACGCCGGAAATACCTTTGAAATAATGGCTGTAATGGTTCCGCATCTCAAACAGGGCCAGTTTTTCCCCTTTCCATTCCACGGAGGCCAGCAAATGCTCCCGGCAAACGGCCACCCGTTCCTGCAGCTCTGGAGGTGCAGGGATCTGTCCGGCAGATATAAAGTGCCTGATCTCACGGAATATCCAGGGGTTTCCCACGGCGGCCCGGCCAATCATCACGCCGTCCACCCCATAGCGCTGCTGCATCTCTATGGCCCGTGCTGCTGAAGTGATATCCCCGTTGCCGATGATTGGAATCCGGATGGCGGGGTGTGCCTTCACCTGACCGATCAGGGTCCAGTCGGCCTCCCCGCGGTACATCTGTGACCTGGTGCGCCCGTGTATAGTGAGGGCAGCGATCCCTTCATCCTGAAGGCGCAGGGCGATATCAAGGATGTTTTTATGGTCGTCATCCCAGCCAAGCCGGGTCTTCACGGTTACCGGCAACGGGGTGCTTCTCACCATGGCCTGTGTGATCTCCACCATACGCGGCACATCGTTCAGCAATCCGGCTCCGCCCCCTTTCATGGCCACCTTGCGGACCGGACAGCCAAAATTGATGTCGATCAGGTCGGGCCTTGCTTCTGTGGCGATCCGGGTGGCCTCGGCCATGGTATCAGGGTCTTTCCCGAAAATCTGAATGCCTACCGGCCGCTCATCGTCACGGATATCGAGTTTTTGGAGGCTTTTGACTGCATCCCGCACCAGTCCGTCTGCAGCAATGAACTCGGTGAACACCATATCCGCACCGAACCTGCGGCAGATGCGCCGGAACGGAGGGTCGCTGATATCCTCCATCGGGGCAAGCAGCACCGGAAAGCCGGTTATCTGTATGTTTCCGATCTGCAACATACGGCAAAGATAAGAAAAGCGAAGCTGCTTTCTTTTCAGTACTTTTGCCCCATAAAGCACGAGGGGTATATGAAACGGTTTGTTGTGGCTGTGATGGCTGAAAATGTATGGGTACAACTGCTCTTTTTCGGCATTCTTACCCTGATGTCGTTGTTTCTGTTTTCAGCCGCCGGACAACTGCTGGTGATGCTGCTGTACGGAGGCCATGCGTTGGGCGACACGCTGGATCTTCTCCGCAATGGCGGAGCGGATGGCCTGTCCGCAGAGAGCCTGCCAGGGTACACCCTGCCCATTTTATACATCACCCAAATCTCCTCCCAGATTGGCCTTTTCCTGTTGCCACCCTTTCTCTTTATCCGTCTTTACCGAATCGCAAATCCACATTCCCCTGAATGGTTTCCGAAAAAACCCACCCTGCCGGCTATCCTGCTTACACTGCCTCTGGTGATCCTATCACTTCCCCTGATCTCGTGGCTTACCGACCTGAATATGAGCATACCGCTTCCCGACCCCCTGATCAGGGCAGAGGAGGATGCAGGGGCCTTGACACAGATTTTCTTCCACCACCAGACTCCGGGAAGGTTTCTGGTCAATCTGCTGATGATTGCTGTGATCCCGGCCATTGGTGAGGAATTCTTCTTCAGGGGAGTACTGCAGCAGCAACTCCGTGCCGGGCTCAGAAACCCCCATGTGGCTGTTTTCATCACCGCCCTGGTTTTCAGCTTTTTCCATTTTCAGTTTCAGGGGTTCATTCCCCGCATGTTTCTGGGGCTTCTATTCGGGTACCTGATGGTGTGGTCGGGCTCTGTATGGCTTCCGGTAGCGGCCCATTTTATCAACAATGGGTCCGCTGTGGTCGTTGAATACCTTTCGCAATTAGGGGTTATCAGGTACGGATACCAGGATTTCGGACAATATGCAGGCATCGGCCAGGTGGCCATCAGCATTTTACTCACCGTACTGGTATGTATGCTGATCAGGTTTTCAGGAAAGACTGACGCTGCCCGGCGGGATGCATAAAAAAAACGGGGCTGCCTTTATCAGGTATCCCCGTTCTGAATATCATCCCGGATAAAAGAACTATTTCCCTTTTCTCCGGGTGGTGTAGTTGATTTTGTAGGCCTGTGCTTTCCTGAGTTCCTGTTTGATGTCGGTAACAAGCCCCATGCGGGTTTCTTCATTCACCTTCAGGGCTACCGTCATTTTATTCTTTTGTTCTTCAGGCAGGATCTGACGTTCCTGGATGGCCCAACCCGCAATTTCATCAATATCCTTGAACTGGTCGTTGCACTGGAACCGGTCGTCGGTACCAAACAGGGCGGGTTGGGTGGGTTTCCCCACGTAGATATAACTCACCGGGCTGGCTTTCTGCAGTTTCTGAATCTCATAGGCTTCAGGGGCTTTGAGTTTCACAAAGAGGCTAACCTCCCTCATGGTGGTGGTAACCATGAAGAAGAACAGAAGCATAAAGATAATATCGGGCATTGAGGCAGTATTCAACTCAAATTGCGCTTCCAGTTTTTTCTTTCTGAATTTTGCCATATTACTGCTGTCCTCCTATGTTTTTAGGTTCTGCTTCAGAAATGGCAGCGGGGATTACCGCCTGGATCGCTTCAATGCGCGCCAGGTCGGTTTCTTCCTTCAGGGAGGTGAATTTCACGCCCCATAACCGCATGCACAGCTCATTTCTTACCTCGGTAATAGCCCTGGCAAGTTCGTCCTGTACCTGGATGTACATCTTGTACGAGGTTCCCCTGTCGTTCTGCAGGGAGATCACTCCCTTGGACACTTTGTAATCCTCACCCAGCACCTCATACGTCTGCTTCCATTTGTCGTATTTGGCAGCATCTCCTCTCGAATCAGCCATTTTCTGGGTTATGGATTCCTTCTCAGGCAAGTTCGGGTCATCCATCGGATTTGTGAAAAAGATCACTGCTTCCTGCCTGAGATCACCGATCTCCATGAACTTATTGTTCACAAGCATCTGGTCGGTTGAATTGACCAGCACAACAAGAACATTACGTCTATTAATCTTTGGAGGCTTGGCGGTAGGATCATCCATCAGGGGCGGAAGCAACCTGTTGATCCCCTGGTTTACATCCATGGTGGTGGTAACCAGGAAAAAGATCAGCAGGAGGAACGAAATGTCCGCCATAGATCCCGCATTGATATTTGGACATGGTCTGGCCATAGCATGAAAATTTTAACCTTTAACAAATTTGTAAACCGCAGAACCTATAACTGCAAGGATCGAAAGAGCTCCCAGGATATAGGCTGCTATCAATCCGGCTCCGACTTGTTTCGACATGCCGTCAGTAACCGTAATGGTACTGGCCATCTTGCTGGTAAACTCCGGATCAATCGCGGAGGTGGAAAGCAGGAAGGAAACTACCAGTATCAGTACCAGGGCCCCTATACCGATAAGTCCGTTCTTTGCTGCTTTAGGTTTAACAAAGATGCTTGTTACAGCAAAGAATAGGGCAAGAAAGATGGACAAACCAAGGATAATGTACGTGGCAATGAAGAAAATATTCAGGGTCATTCCTATTTTTTCAAATGCTTTTACCATATCCTTAGCCATATCGTTACTGGAAGAGATGGTCAGCCAGGCTGTCAGCAGGACAGCCAGCACCATCATAACCCAAGTAATTATCTTTGAGGATTTTTCAAATATTTTTCTCATATCAATACCTTTCAATATTAGGCTGTTAACAGTAAATCAGATACAGAACTACTGGTGGACAGATTATTTCTGTTTGGCCTGGAATTTTACCAAAATATCCATAAAGGTGATTGAGCTATCCTCCATGTCGTTTACAATGGTGTCGATTTTCGAAACAAGGTAGTTGTAAAAGACCTGCAGGATCATAGCAACGATAAGACCGAATACGGTGGTAAGAAGAGCTACCTTGATACCTGCGGCTACGATTTGCGGAGAGATATCACCAGCTTTTTCAATGGCATCAAATGCCTGAACCATACCAACAACCGTCCCCAAGAACCCGAGCATCGGGGCAAGTGCGATGAAGAGCGAAATCCAGGATACATTCTTCTCAAGACGACCCATTACCACACTTCCGTAAGATACAATGGATTTCTCCACAACATCCAATCCTTCTCCATAGCGGTCAAGCCCCTGAAAAAAGATACTGGCAACCGGTCCCGGGGTGTTTTTGCAAATTTCTTTTGCGGCATCAACTCCTTTGCGTTCCAAAGCCGCTTCAACTTCCTGCAATAATTTCTGGTTGTTGGTGGAAGCAAGGCTCAGATAAATAATCCTTTCGATGGCAAGTGCCAATCCAAGCACCAAACAAAGAAGGATAAAGGCCATAAAACCAGGTCCCCCTTCGATGAACTTTTCTTTCAACGCCTGATGAAAACCTTTTACCTCTGCCTCCTCTGCCGGAGCCACTTCAGGAGTTTCTGCGACAACCGGTGCAACAGAGTCAACAGGAGCCGCTTCAGCCACTTCTGTCCCGGCTTTGGGTGCATCCTTTTTGTTATCCTGGGCATTCACAACGCTGAACCCCATCAGAAGCGCAATAACCATTAAAACAAATACTTTTTTCATGCCTTTTTGTTTTTGAGTTTACTTTGTTCTTTTTGTCAAATACCTGATAAGAACCGGATACCTGATGATATGCTTTCTTTATTTGGTTTTTCTTTGCGGAGAGAGAGGGATTCGAACCCTCGATACCCTTTTGGGGTATACGCACTTTCCAGGCGCGCGCCTTCGACCACTCGGCCATCTCTCCTGTCGCTGTCTGAGAACGTGCTATTTTCTCCCGATTTAGCGCCGCTAAATTACAAAAAATATGTTCTGAATATCCTGGTGCAATATTTTAATTAAGCAACGCTGATATCCCCGTTTTATGCGGTTTCCGGGTATCCATCCAGTTAATGGCTCTCTTCCCGGGGTCAACGGCAGGGTTATTCGGGCGTAATCTCCCCCCGGATCGAAACCGGCAGGATCTCTTTTACCCTTTCCTGCTCCGGATACCGACCCATCAGGTACATCAGTTTAGCCAGGGCACTTTCTGTGGTAATGTCGTAACCACTTACCACACCGATATCCACAAGGGTCTTTCCGGTCAGGTACCTCCCTGCCTCTACCCCACCGGCTTTACACTGGGTCACGTTGTACAGGATGATGCCCCGGAGTGCCGCCTCTTTCAGCAGATCCAGAAACCAGGGATCGGTTGGGGCATTGCCGGTACCAAAGGTTTCGAGAATCACCGCACGCAACCCCCGGATGCCCAATACCGATTCCACCGCCTGGGGTGTTATCCCGGGATACAGTTTCAGAATGGCCAGATCGGTGGAGAGCTCCCTGTACACCTTCAGCGGTTTAAAATTGGGCCTGCGGATGTGGGAATGATTGAATTTCAGGCGAACGCCGGCTTCCGCAAGACAGGGGTAATTGCCTGAAAAGAAGGCGTCAAAATCGCCTGAGTGAAGCTTCGTGGTACGGTTGCCCCGGTACAGTTTGCTTTCAAAGTAGATGCACACCTCCGGAACTGCTGCATTACCCTGGTGCCTCGAGGCCGCAATTTCCAGCGCTGTAATGAAGTTTTCCCTCCCGTCGGTCCGGAGCACTCCCAGTGGAAGCTGGGAACCGGTCAGTACAACCGGTTTGTTCAGATTCTCCAGCATGAAACTCAGCATGGAGGCCGTGTAGGCCATGGTGTCAGACCCATGCAGGATCACGAAACCATCGAAAGCATTGTAATGGTCCTCAAGAATCTCAGCCAGCCGTACCCAGAATGAGGGTTTCATATCCGAGGAATCAATAATGGGATTCAGTGAAAGATACTCCATCGAAAATGAAAATGCATCCGGTATGGGGATATAATGGGACAACTGATCGAAATCAAGGGGTTTTAAAGCTCCTGATGCCGGATCAACCACCATACCGATGGTGCCTCCCGTATAAATTACCAAAAGTCTGACCGGGTCTTTCATAGCGTAAGTTTCGTATATACTTTGCAGGCATTGGCAGTGGTTGCTCCTGCAACACTGTGCAACGGCATTCCCCAGAGTTCGGCCAGTGCTTCCGCCACATAGGGAAGGTATAAAGGCTCGTTCCTTTTCCCCCTGTAGGGCTCCGGGGCCAGAAACGGGGCATCGGTTTCGAGCACCACGGATTCAGGAGACACCTCCCTGATCACATCCCGCAACCGGTTCTTTTTAAAGGTGATAACTCCCCCGATTCCCAGCATGAAACCCCTGGCAACAGCCCGCTCCGCCTCCTCCCTGCTGCCCGAAAAGCAGTGAAATACCCCGTTGAACAGGGTATCCCCGAACGAGTCAAGCACAGAGAAAACCTCCGGAAAGGCATTTCGTATATGTACTGATACAGGCAATCCTGTGTCCAGCGACCACTGAAGTTGCATCGCAAAAGCCTTCTTCTGTGCCTCAATCCTGGTCTGGTCCCAGTAAAGGTCGATCCCGCATTCGCCAATTCCTGCAACTGTTCCCGAATCTCTCAGGGATTCAGCCGTACGCAGCTGTTCATGCCAGTCGTCGCTTACGGATGTGGGATGCAACCCTGCCATGGGATAACACAGTCCCGGCCACCGGGCTGCCATATCAGTCATCGGCTTCAGGCTCTCCCGGTCGATATTCGGCAGCACACAGGCCTTCACTCCGGCCGCAGTGGCACGTGCCATCATGGCCTCCCGGTCGGCATCAAAATCTTCCAGGTATAAATGGGTATGGGTGTCAATAAAAATCATCGGGCAAAATTACCAATTCACAATCATTTTCTATATTTGTATTTGAGAAACCAAAAACCCAATGCCATGAAAAAGCCGCTGTTGTATCTGATCATCACCCTGGTAGCTGTTTCCTTTTGTGCCTGTAAAAAATATGAGGAGGGCCCGGGGATAAGCCTGCTGACGAAAAAACAAAGACTGGACGGCGAATGGGGCCTCGTGCTTGTGAAAAACAAGGGCGTGGATGTTACGGAGTTTTATCCGGATGACCATGCCTACATTTTTGATAAGAACGGCAGCTTCAGGAAAATCTCAAATGCCGTTGAGGTCACAGGGACATGGGAATTCAATTCCGATAAATCGGAAATTGTACTTACGGTGGATAATTCTGCCAAATCGGATGCATGGGTTATTCTCCGGCTTACCAACAAACATCTGTGGCTGGAAAGGACCTTATCCACCCCTGATGGACCGGATGTTACGGAAGAACATTATGAGGCGAAATAGCAACTGGAGTATCCTTCTGTGATTCCGGCATGATGAAGCTACTGGTCGTAAGGTTCAGCTCCATAGGAGATATTGTGCTCACCACCCCTGTGGTCAGGTGCCTCAAGCAGCAGTTGGGGTGTGAGCTGCATTACCTTACCTTTCAGCGCTTCAGGGCGGTAATGGAATTCAACCCCTATATCGACAAGCTTATCACCATCGATTCATCCATCTCTGAGGTAATTTCTTCGCTGAGGCACGAGCGGTATGACCTGATCATTGATCTTCACCATAACATCCGGACTTTCAGTTTAAAAATCAAACTTCTCAGGCCCAATATCGCCTTTAAGAAACTTAATCCGCGAAAACTCCTGTTTACCAGCTTCAGGATCAATATCCTGCCTGAACTGCACATCGTTGACCGCTATATGAACACAGTCAGACGCCTTGGCGTGTCCTATGATGATGGCGGGCTCGATTTCTTTATGCCGGAAGGGATCCTCGATTCGGTGCGGGAAAGAATACCCGAATCACATCAGAATGGTTTTGTGGCTTTTGTCATTGGTGGCCGATATTCTACAAAAATCTATCCTGAAGACCTGGTAGCCCTGGTGATCGATGAAATTCCGGTACCTGTTGTGCTGCTGGGAGGAGATGAGGATAGTGTGAGAGGGGATGCGATTTGCCGGAAGACACGACATCCGCGTGTTTTCAACGGATGCGGTATTTTCTCCCTGCACGGATCGGCAGCTCTGGTTGCCATGGCCCATGTGGTCATCACCAATGATACCGGCCTGATGCATATCGCGGCAGCCCTGAGAAAGAAAATCGTGAGCCTGTGGGGAAACACCGTTCCGGCTTTCGGAATGACCCCATTCCTTCCCTCCGAACTTGGCCATCTGAGCATCATCATTCAGATGGAGGTGGTGCCATGCAGGCCCTGCAGCAAACTGGGGTTTTCCCGATGCCCCAAAGGACACTTCGATTGTATGCGCAAGATTCTCCCCTCGGAGGTGGCACTGGCAGCGAAAGTACTCCTCAATACGCCGGCTTAGAGAAAAGGATTGTTTCTCCGCTCATAGCCAACGGTAGTTTGCCGTCCATGACCCGGATACAGCACAAAGTCATCGGGATAAATCAGAACCGATTTTCTGACAGATGCGAGCAACACTTCAAGACTTCCGGTCGGCAGATCGGTGCGGCCTATACTCCCGTAAAAAACCAGATCACCTGTGATCATCCATTTGTCTGGTTCTGAAACCAGACAAATGCTTCCATTTGCATGCCCGGGGGTGTACAAAATTTTTATATACTGATCCCCGAGGGCAAGAACATCACCATCAGCCAGATACCCATCCGGCATCACAGGTTCGTCCACCTCAAACCCATGCCCGTTGGCGAATTCCACCATGGATTGGTAAAAGGGCAATCCTGCCTGGTGCATTTTGGGTGATTGCCCGAATTTTTCACATGCATACCGGGTACCCAGAATGTGGTCCACATGGCAATGGGTATGCACTATATGCTTAACTGTCAGGTTATTATTGGTGATAAAGCGGTCTATTTCCTCCTGTTCACGGCTGGTATAGCAGGCCGGGTCAACAATCATGGCATCACCATCTGAATGGTACGCAATGTAGGTGTTCACCTGAAAGGCATTGAACACCATACGATGAATGGCAAGAGGCATGGGATCGGGGAATTTGGATACAATGATACCAAATTCCCCGGTTTCACAAAAATTTTTCTTTCAGGGATCAGTACCTGTAATGCTCTGGTTTGTAGGGTCCCTGGGCAGGAACCCCCAGGTAGGCTGCCTGCTCAGGAGTGAGTTTTGTCAGCTTAACCCCAAGCTGTTCCAGGTGTAAACGGGCCACCTCTTCGTCGAGATGTTTCGGAAGGCGATAAACCCCAACCGCATACCGGTCTTTGTTAGCCCAAAGATCGAGCTGTGCGAGTACCTGATTTGTAAAAGAATTGCTCATTACAAAGGAGGGATGCCCGGTTGCACAACCGAGATTTACAAGCCTGCCTTCGGCAAGCAGATAGATCGAATGGCCATCAGGATACACATATTTATCCACCTGGGGTTTGATGTTCACCCTTTGAATGCCGGGCCAGGTTTCCAGACGGCTCACCTGAATTTCATTGTCGAAGTGCCCGATGTTGCATACAATAGCCTCGTCCTTCATAGCGGCCATGTGTTCGGCGGTGATCACATCCTTGTTGCCCGTGGTGGTGACATAAATATTGCCTTCGGCCAGGGCATCTTCCACCGTGGTAACTTCAAAGCCCTCCATCGCGGCCTGCAGGGCACAGATAGGGTCGATTTCGGTTACCAGCACTCTGGCTCCATACGAGCGCATGGAGCGGGCACACCCTTTCCCAACGTCGCCGTATCCGAGTACCACTACTACTTTCCCCGCGATCATCACATCGGTGGCACGCTTAATCCCATCGGCCAGTGATTCACGGCAGCCGTAAAGGTTATCGAACTTCGACTTGGTAACCGAATCGTTTACGTTAATGGCGGGGACCAGCAGCTCCCCTTTTTCAAACATCTGATAGAGCCTGTGTACCCCCGTGGTGGTTTCTTCGGACACTCCTTTCCATTCTGCTGCCATCCTGGTCCATGTACCCTGGTCTTCCACATAGGCCTCCTGCAACTGCTTCAGCAGCGCAGCTTCATCTGCCGACTCAGGAGTGCGGCGCAGTTTTTCAGGATTTTTCTCAGCTTCAACTCCAAGATGGATCATCAGGGTGGCATCTCCGCCATCGTCTACAATCAGCTGCGGACCTTTGCCACCGGGGTGATTGAGGGCCATCCGGGTACACCACCAGTACTCATCCAGGGTTTCCCCTTTCCAGGCAAAGACGGGAATGCCGGAGTCGCGCACCACAGCAGCAGCAGCGTGATCCTGCGTCGAGAAAATATTGCAGCTTGCCCAGCGGACACTTGCTCCCAGCTCAACCAGCGTTTCGATTAATACAGCAGTTTGAACGGTCATATGCAACGACCCGGTAATACGTACTCCCTTCAACGGTTTGCTTTCGCTGAAACGATGCCGTATCGACATCAATCCGGGCATCTCTTTTTCGGCTATCTCGATCTCCTTGCGGCCCCAATCGGCCAGTGCCATATCGGCTATCCTGTAATCTGTCATTTCCAATGTTTTATGGGTATTCATATCGGTTATATATTGATTGATGCAAAATCTGTTACAAACGGGCTGGTTTTGTCGATTTCCAGATCATCTCCTGGTTGGGTAAACGGAAATAATCCTTTTCATCTGGTGAAAAAGAGGCCAGATAGTCTTCCATATCCACCAGAAAACCAGCCTCCTTCAGTCTGTCGGGATAGTCGGTACCATGGAAACGGAGGTGGTCGTACTGTCCAAAAATTCGCTCCCGGTCGGCTGCAGAGGTAACCGTCGGATCCTCGAGGGTGTGGTTTCGGGTCCAGTCAACAGGCACCTGCAGAATCGCCCATCCACCGGGTTTCAGCACCCGCAGGATTTCTCGCATGGCAGTTCTGTCGTCGGTTACGTGTTCAAGTACATGGTTGCAGATCACCACGTCGTAGATATCATCCGGCATCGGTATCTGCATGATATCCATCTTCAGGTCGGCCAGGGGTGAAACCAGATCCGCTGTGGTGTAGTCCAGGTTTTTCATCGATCGGAATCTGGAAATAAAGGGCTGTTCAGGAGCCACATGCAAAACTTTGCGCGGTGCAGTAAAAAAGTCTGTCCGGTTTTTCAGATAAAGCCATAGAAACCTGTGCCGCTCCAGCGAAAGGCAGGAGGGACAAAGCCTGTTATCGGCACCGGCATTCCCATAAGGCAGGAACTTCCTGAAGCCGGACTGACATACAGGGCACTGATACCGGCTGCCCTTGTAAAACGGCACCATCAGCACCGAAAAGATCCGGCTGAAACGGATAAGCCACGGTCGTGGCACCCGGCGCACCAGAAAGCGGATGATTTTTCTCATTCGGCAGTGGTCTCCTTCTCCTGATCCTCTTTACCAACAACTGAATCCTTCCGGAGGTTCGCAACCACCGCGGGTTTTCTTCGGGCATACACCATGATGATGATACCGGCTGCAATGAAAGGGATACTCAGGAGCTGGCCCATGTTCAGTGCCATGGTCTGCTCAAAGGTCACCTGGGGTTCCTTCACAAACTCAATCAGAAAACGAAGGGCAAACAGCAACACCAGAAACCACCCGAATAGCAGCCCTTTGCGACCGGCCATCCCTTTCCGGTAAAAGTTCCATAATAACAGGGTGAGCAATACGTATCCCAGCGCTTCATACAGCTGTGTCGGGTGATGAGGCTCGAACCGGTGGCTGAACTCTGCCGATCTGTGAAAATAAAAACCCCAGGGAAGGGTTGTCACCTTGCCATAGATCTCTGAATTGGCCAGGTTACCCAGCCGGACAATTGCTCCTGATAGGGGAATGGTAATGGCAAGCCTGTCGAGCAATCCTACAAAGGAATACCGGTACTTCCGGGTAAAGAGCCATAAGGCGAGCAGGATCCCGATGGCAGCTCCGTGTGAGGCCAGCCCGCCCTCCCATATTTTCAGGATCCGCAAAGGCTCCCGCAGATAGATCTCGGGTTCATAGAAGAGGCAGTGCCCCAGTCTGGCGCCGATGATGGTGCCTATCCCAATGTATAAGGTAAGGTCATCGAGGGTTTTGATGGCAATCCCTTCCTTCCTGAAAATCTTATGCATAATCAGGTAAGCTGCCACAAAAGCCAGGGCAAAAAGAATCCCGTACCAGCGCATCGGCAGCGCAGTGTTGGGGAATACTTCAGGGTTGAAATACCAATGGATAAACGAAAGGGTCATGTTGCCGTAAATTGGTCTGCAAAGGTAGGCAAATTAATCTTTGGGGATCACAGGCAGCAGTTCTTAACCCTCTCATCATCCGCCCAACAGGCCCAAAGCCATGAGCCCTTTTTCGGCTGCCCTCTGCTCGGCTCCCTTGATGGAGAAATCTACCGCTTCGGCCACTTCTTTGCCATCCAGCAGAAGTTGTACACGGTGCTGCCGCTGATGGTTTCTGAGCACAACATCCCCCGCAAGCCTGAATTCCAGTTCTATCTTCTCCTGCTGACAATACTCAATGATGCGGCTTTTGAAGTTCACCTCCGTGTCAACGATCTCTTCTATGTTAAAGTGTAATTCGAACAGAAAACGAACGATAACCTGCCGCGTAAACTCAAATCCCTTGTCGAGGAAAATGGCCCCGATCAGAGCTTCCATGGCATCTCCGGGGAGGGTCCCCAAAGGATTTCGGTGCAGATCAGGGCTGGTGATCAAATGCTTGTGCAATTCAAGTTTCAGGGCAAGCTTGTTCAGGGTGGCCCTGCTGACGATTTTTGAACGCGTTTCTGTGAGAAAGCCCTCCTCACGGAAGGGATATTTGCGGAAAAGGTGGTCGGCAACGATAGCCCCGAGCACTGCATCCCCGAGAAATTCGAGACGCTCATTTGAATTACGCACTCCCTCCTTGACGGCATAGGAGGCTGATTTATGCCTGAAGGCCTGGCGGTAAATAAAAATATTTCCGGGAGTGAACCCGAAAATATTTTTAATGAAGAGGATCAGGGAGGCATCCTCCGGGTTATCATCCAATCTCCGTTTGAACAAGGATCGTCTCAACGGTCAGAGCGCAAATTTCTTGAAGATAATGGCAGCATTATGACCGCCAAAACCAAACGTATTGCTGAGGGCAGTATTCACTTTTCGTGCAACCGCTTTGTTCCCGAAAGTAAAATTGAGCTTCGGGTCAATCTCCGGCTCGTCGGTATGATGGTTGATCGTAGGAGGTATTATATCATTCTTTACTGCAAGGATAGAAGCAATCGATTCAATCACACCTGCGGCTCCCAGCAAATGGCCGGTCATTGATTTGGTGGAGTTGATGTTGATCTTGTAGGCTTCCTCTCCGAACAGGCTGACAATGGCTTTGGGCTCCACGATATCCCCCACCGGTGTTGAAGTGCCATGGGTATTGATATGGTCGATATCCCTGATGGTAAGACCTGCATCCTCCAGGGCGTTCTTCATGCACATCATTGCACCGTAACCTTCGGGATGCGGGGCCGTGATATGGTTGGCATCGGCAGAGAGACCTGCTCCTGCTATTTCACAGATGATGTTGGCTCCTCTGGCGAGGGCATAGTTGAGTTCCTCGAGAATGACAGCTCCTGCACCTTCGCCCAGTACAAAGCCATCTCGGTCTTTACAGAAAGGCCGGGAAGCGGTAGCCGGATCATCGTTGCGGGTAGAGATGGCATGCAGGGCATTGAAACCACCAACCCCCGGAGGGTTAATCGGAGCTTCTGAACCACCGGTAACGATTACATCTGCCTTGCCAAGCCTGATGTAATTGAATGCATCGATGAGGGAATTGGCTGAAGAAGCACAGGCTGATGTGGTGGTAAAATTGGGTCCTCTCAGGTTGTACTTGATAGAAATGTGTCCGGCTGCAATATCTGCAATCATTTTGGGGATGAAAAACGGACTGAACCTGGGTGTTCCATCTCCCAGGGCAAAATCCCGTACCTCCTCAAAAAATGTCAAGAGCCCGCCAATGCCTGATGCCCAGATTACACCAACCCTGTCGGGATCATAGGCCGTATCAAGGAGACCGCTGTTCATCAGCGCCTCATCGGCAGCAACCATGGCATATTGGGTATACAGGTCGATTTTGCGAACTTCCTTTCGGTCGAAATAGTTCGCAGCATCATAGTTCTTCAGCTCACAGGCAAACTGTGTCTTGAATTTGGAGGCATCAAAGTGTGTGATGGGGCCGGCACCACTAACACCATTGAGCAATGCATCCCAGAATGCCTGGGTTGTATTGCCCAACGGAGTCAGTGAACCGAGGCCGGTTACTACTACCCGCTTCAGTTCCATGAAAAGTAAGTTTTGTTATTTCAGATTGTTTTCGATGTAAGAGATAGCATCTCCTACGGTTCCGATTTTTTCTGCCTGATCATCGGGAATGGCAATGCTGAACTCCTTTTCGAATTCCATAATCAACTCAACAGTGTCCAGTGAGTCTGCTCCCAGATCGTTGGTAAAACTGGCCTCAGGGGTAACTTCGTTTTCATCAACGCCAAGTTTGTCAACGATGATGTTTTTCACTCTTGTTGCAATATCAGACATAGTTTTCAGGTTTTGGTTTAACGCGGCAAAATAAGTAATAAATGCTTTAATATGCAAGGAAAAAAAATTATCGCATTGTCTTTCAATAATTTCGTGTTTCTTCTTACCGGGATTATCCTCCTCTCCCCAACTGTACAGGGGCTCTGCCAGCTTCCGTCCGATACCATAAAGCCCGGTTCACTGAATCAGAACCTGATTTCGCAACTGATCCGTAACGGCATCGACTCCCTTCGTAACAGGGCAGGAGCCCCGTCTCTGATACCCGATTCTGTACTTACTGCAGCAGCAACCGATCAGGCCAGCTATCTGATTGAATACCATACATCCGGGCACAGTCAGCCAGGATTCAGAAAAAGCAATGTGGGGCGCAGAATCGATTATTATGGGGGTACATGTACTCAGTGCGGGGAAAATGTTGCCGTTACATTTGTTCATGAGCTGATGGAAAACAGAAAGACCAGAAGAAGGTACTACAATTATACATATCAGGACCTGGCAGACGAATTCATCAGGTTGTGGGCTGAATCGCAGGGGCATTTAGCTAATGCCGTCAATCCCCAATACCGCTATACCGGGGTGTGTGTTGTCATTCATCCCAAAACCCATCGTGCTGCTGCTGTACAGGTGTTCTCCGCGGGCGCCCAGGAAAAAAAGAAATCCTGACCTGATGGGATAAGGATTGTAAAAGGAATGTTGTACATTTATCCCTTCAATCCAATTGCATGATTCAACTTGCCATACTGGCTTCGGGCAGCGGCACCAATGCCGAAAACATCATCCGATATTTTGCAGGGCATTCGCTGATTGGGGTTGGTGCTGTGATCTCCAATAACCCTCAGGCCAGGGTGCTTGAGAAAGCCGCCCGGTACCACATACCAGCCAGAGTATTCGGGAATTCCGCGTGGGAAGAGCCTTCGCCTGTGACTGATTACCTGGAAGAGATTCAGGCAGATTATCTGATTCTTGCCGGCTTCCTCCGCAAGATTCACCCATCCCTTATCAGCGCATACCCGAATAAAATCCTCAACATTCACCCGGCTTTACTGCCATCTTACGGGGGCAAAGGGATGTACGGCGACCGGGTACACGAGGCAGTGCTGGCGAACCGTGAGAAAGCATCGGGTATAACCATACATCTGGTTAATGAAGTGTATGATGCAGGAAAAATACTGTTTCAGGCAGAATTGCCCGTTCTGCCTGAAGACAACCCGGAATCTCTTGCCAGGCGGATACATGAACTGGAGTACCGGTATTACCCAAAGGTAATTGAACAGTACATTTTCCCTTCAAATCCGGCAGGATACCCTAAAGGGCTTCAGATCCCCCAGTAAAGCAGAAATGCCAGCACCGACACGGCGATCAGACCCGCTTTCATCCACCCGGTGTCTTTTCCCCTGGAAGATGTATGGTAGTTCAGATGCTGCGTCACTTCCATCCTGTTCCCTTTGATCATAAACATGAATTTCAGCTGGACGTAGGAGGTTACAGGTTTCCCGTTCTGCATGGCAGGAATGAAAGGGGGGATCGACATAAGGGCCCGTTCCAGTTCATACTCGATGCGCGATCCGCCGCTGTTTACCGTAACCACCTGCCCCTTTTTGTTGATGGTGAGTCTGACATCCCCGATCAGATCCTGGTATTGCTCATAAGAATGCTCAGTAAGCGAGATTCTGAAAACCTGTTCCAGACATGCGTACAGTGAATCAACCCCCCCGGGAAACCGGCACTCGCTGTTACCTGAAACCCCTGCCGTATCGGTAGGGGTCTGGGCTGTGATCCCCGCAACATGAACTGATACCAGTAAAAACAGCCAAAGAACCTTCCTGCCATATTTCATACCGCTAAGGTATAAAAATTAAGTGCTGAAAGATTCTTTGGCCGGGTAAAGGGCCCGGGGGAAAAGGTAACGGTCAGGAGGTTTTAATACCAGAGAATCCGGTTGTCCTCCACCTTGGCAACTTTTTCCAGTGCCCTGTCAAAATTCTGCTGTACCAGTTGCTGGAAAAGACGCTCTTCGTTCATTCGGGTATCGAGAAGATTATCGGGTTCTTCTGCCTTAATTTTCTCATCTACAAGAAGTATGAATGCAGATATTATACCTTTTACAGGTTCTGAGACTTTTCCTGCAGGCATCCCGAATGCTGTTCCAAGAACCCTTCCTTCAGGGCCATAGTTGATGAGATTGGTCATATTGAAGGAGATGCTGGCCGTATCCACGGTAAGGCTCATCTTTTCGGCTACCTTGTACAGGTCTGTGGTTCCGGCCTTCTTCATCTGTGCAGCGATCATTTCAAATTTCTTCTCACGCTTAACCAGGGGTTCGAGATTTTTCTTCATGTCTTCATCCAGCTCCCAGATCCCTTTTTCGCGGCGTGACTTTACGATGCAGATCACATACTGGTATTTGTCAGGAAACTCAAACATTTTTGAAGTTTCATTGGGTGTGGTTTCCTCATTGAAAGCCCATCTTACAATCTCACGGCCATCCTGCAGAGATTGAACTGCGTACATGTCCTTGGTAACCACTGCTTCGGAACCTGCAACGCCCTCTTTCTCCAGCGCATCTTCGAAAGTTTCAACCGATTTCACTTTTCCGGCCACACGACTGGCCCGGGTAAATTCAGTGGCGATGGTTTCCTTTGAAGGCTCAATATCGTTGGTAAGGATTGCCACCCGAACCTGCCTTGACAAGTCCTTTTTGCCGGTAATCTTGATGATATGATAGCCAAAGCTGCTTTCTGTCAGTACAATCTCTCCCACATCATTGTTAAGGCATGCATCGGAAAAGGGGCGTGCCATGGAATTTTCATTGAACCAGTTCAGGTCACCCATTTTTGTGCTGGCAAAGGCATCATCAGACATGGTGGAGGCAAAGCTTTCGAACATTGCAGGGGTCGCCTTTACCACCTTAAACAGACTGTCTGCCCTGGCTTCTGCATCAGCCTTGAGGAGGGTAACGTTTTCGCCGGCCCTTTCGGCTCCCTTGTAGGCAATAAGGATATGGCTGGCACGCATCGAGTCGGGGCGCTCCATAGCATCCAGTACAATAGCAGCTTTAAATTTGCTGCCATCCACAAAAGGTCCGTAGGTTGCACCCTTTGGCTGGTTAAACAAAGCGGTGTCAAGAACCGGTGGCAGCATCCCCTTCCTGAACCAGGTGCTGTCAAACATATCATGGGAGTTTGCCGCCACAAACAGGGCAGGATCTTCGGCAGCCTTCATCCCTTCAAAAAGGGTGTTGAATCGTTCTTCAATCACAGCTACATCGGCAGGTGTCGGTTTTGCCTCAAAAACGGCAAAACTAACGGTAGCCTGCGCATCGCGGTCATACTCGTTTTTATGTTCATTGTAGTATTTCGTGTAGTCCTCATCCGAAACGGTCACAGCAGAATCGCTGATCGTTTCGTACCTTTTGGCAACAAACCTGAAAGATACCTGATCCTTGGCATCATGATAGGCCATTTTTGCCAGAGCAGCAGGGTAGTAGAATGCTTTTGCCACGAGGTTCCTGTATTTCTCTGAGAGCCTCTCTTTCTTGATCTCTTCAATGAAAAGGCTCCACTGTAAACGCTGAACCACGTCGAGCTGGTCCTGGTTGTCAAGCACCTGTTTAACCTGGGCCGGATCGAATTGTCCGGTCTGTGGATTGGTGAATGCACGCTTAATTTCGGGATGCGGATCGGTACCCAGCAGCATATCCCGGAATTCCGCGCTGCTGATGGCGGGTACCGAGGAATACTCGTTGTCGATGGCAAGGCCAAGTTTCTTACAGTATTCAAGATAGAGATACTCCTTTACTTTGGATTGGTACAACTGCTGCCGCAGATTGAAGAGTTCCATTCCGGACGGGGAATAGTCCGGATTACGGTCCTTCTGCAGCTCGATCTGCCGTTGCAGTTCAAACTCAAATTCGCGGTAGTTGATTTCATTGCCAAGTACTTCAGCAAGGGGTTTGATTTTGTTCCGACGCCCCTGTGGGCCCGGATCATTATCGGGTTTTGCCAGTTGCCAGATGAAGATCAGCAGAGATCCGCCGATGATGATAAGCAGAAGCGTAGACTTTTCTCTGATTTTGCCAATGATAGCCATAGTAGAAGTCGTTTTGAAAAATGAGGTGCAAAGGTAATGAAGAAAATGAAATAAAAAAGGGAATCAGTCAGTATACCCAATTCTGTCAGAGGAGTCTCATCCTTACCCTTATCAGTCGCGTTCCGCTTGCTTCCAGAATGGTGAACTGATAGTTTTCAAGCATAATGACTTCACCCGGAGCAGGGATGTCTTCGTGGTGAAACAGGATGAAACCGGCAAGGGTATTGTATTCATCCGACTCTTCAAGCTCAAATCCATACGTTTCATTCAGGTAGTGGATTTCAAGCCGGGCCTCAAAAATATATTCGTTCTCGGCAACCTGTTTCTCAAACAGATCATCGGTATCAAACTCATCCCTGATTTCTCCGAAAATTTCTTCAATCACATCTTCAAGGGTAATAATGCCGGCTGTACCTCCAAACTCATCCACCACCACTCCCACACTTTTTCGCTCCTTGATAAACCTTTCCATCACCCGGTTGGCCAGCATTGATTCCGGCACGATCAGCACCGGCCTTAGCATGTCCTTTACGGATGCCGGATTTTTAAACAGATCAAATGCATGGGTGTACCCAACGATGTGATCGATACTGTCATCGTACACCATCACTTTGGAGTGGCCCGATGATTCATGGAGTTCCTGCAGGATCTCCACCGGATCGTCGATCCCAACAGCAATTACTTCGGTTCTGGGCACCATGCAATCGCGTAGTTTAACCGATCTGAAGTCCATGGCATTCTGAATCATCTGAATTTCGTCCTCCAGGGCTGCCGTATCATCATTTTCTGTCGACAATTCAAGCAGATAGTTGTCGAGGTCTATTCTGCTGATCGAATACCGCTCATCTGACATTCGGTTTTTAAAGAACAGCCTGATCATCCCTTTGGACAGTCCGATGAAAAGCCTGGCAAGGGGGAAAAACAGGAAGTGAAAACTCAGCGTAGGTACCGCAAAGAAGTGAAGAAATCCATTAGGGCTTACCCTGAAGATCACCTTGGGCAGAAATTCGCCAAACACAAGGACAATGGTGGTGGCAGAGAGTGTCTGGAGGATCAGCAGCAAAACAGCGGAATGTTTTGAAGCCGGGACCAGTACCATGAGCCATGGCTCCAGAATGGCTGCACTTGCCGTACTGAACAGGACCAGGGCAATATTATTACCGATCAGCAGGGTGGCTATCAGTTCAGAAGGCTTATTGAGAAACCGGCTGAAAATGGTACCGGAAACCAAACCTTTCTGACGGTCGATTTCGATGCGCAGTTTGTTGCTGCTGACAAAGGCGATCTCCATACCTGAAAAGAACGCCGAAAGCATCAGGGTTAAAACAGCCAGTAACCAAACATTCATCGCTTATGATTGGGGTGCAAAGATATACAAATCAGGGATTCTGCCCACCCTCCCGGATAATAAGGGAGGATTCCGTTATGTGTTTGATGCGCCATCTGGTAAACTTTTCATCGGCCTCCATCCCGTTTTTGCCGAAGATAACTTCGTTTTCGTGGGTGATAATCCGAACGGAAGCCTCCGTGGATATCAGCCGGGTATTCCGGTTCCAGACCAGGTATTCGGTAAACAGGGAGTCTCCGGTTTCATTCACAACCTGCACATTGTTGCGGGCCTCCACAATCCTTTTATCAGGAAACTCAACGGCATAGCCTGCTTTAATGCCCGATTTCTCGACCCCGGCTGAATCGAAAAACCGGGCGTTGATTCCGAGAGGCATCAGGTTGTATCGTTCCCTGCCGTCGGTATATCGCTCGAGGCGCGGAGCCGTAATCAATGCCCTCAGCAATCCGGAGTCACTGAAATGGATCGTGACATCATCAGCCCACTCTTTCGGAAGGTTTTTGCCTTTGTTGAGTTCCTTAACTTTCTCAGGATCATTGGTACATGATACGATCATGATCAGACCCAAAAGGCTATTGGTGATAGCAAGGAACCATCCAGGAGCATGCCGGGGCAGGAGCATATAAACTGCTATGAATCAGAAGCCCTTACGGTAACCGTTTCTCCGATCCAGCAGGGTGCCGTAACGGACTGCCCGGTTTTCAGACCATTGAAGAAAATATCGCCGGTCGTGGGAAATCTTCTGCGGGAATTGTTCATCCCTTCTGTAGCCTTGGATTGTACGGAAGGCTCATCCGACATCCCTTTGGCACGGTTGTACCTGTCGAAGGCTGCCCAGTATCCGGCATATTTTGCAACGAAACTGCTGCCACACGATTCGGCACCATAGAGATAAATGTCACCCAGCAGGATCTGGGCAGAAGCGTCGTCGGGTTTGATTTCAATTGCTTTCAGCACCGAAGATTTCGCGCTCTGGTATTGTTTCTGAATAAGCTGAACTTCAGCCGCTTTTAAATAGGCATCAAACTTATCATCCACTTCTGTTGCCGGGAAACTTTCAGCAGCTTTCAGGTATGATTTGATGGCTTCGGCATATTTCCCGTCGTTCTGGTAAAACCTGCCCTCGAACAACAGCAGTTTTGGTGTAGGCTCCATTCGGTTCAACTGGTTCAGAGCACTGCGGAAAATGGGCTGGTCGAAACATTTGTTGTATGCCATCAGCGCAACAATCTTTTTGCAGAGTTCCAGGTTGGTGGAATCGGCCTGGAATTTGGGGCCAAATACACTCTCCATAACCGGGCATTCCAGGTATTTCAGCATCAGTTGCTCTATCCGGGTGATGCCATCATTGTATTCGGCACTGGCCGGGGTATTCAGCTTAACATTATGGTGTGCAATTTCGTCAACCTCCAGATAAATATCAATCAGGTCTTCGATACTCATCAATTCTGCTTCGTGCATATTTACCGCATACTGCATGTAAAATACCAATATATGGTTTGGAGTGTTCAGCTTATTCCGGTTTACCACGTCCTTCAGCATTTCAAAGATCTCCTTTGTCTGTTCAGGGCGGTATTTGATCAGAACAGCGGCTTTTTCTCCCAACAGAAAATCGGCCTGCTCAAAGTAGAGGATTCTTTGATCATAGATCATAAGCAGGGTATCGATCGCTCCTTTCCTTTCGTTTTCCGGGAGCTTTGAAATCCTGTATTCCATGATCTTTGTACCGTTGATGAAAGTATTTTCACGGTATCCGGGGCATTCGTTAAATACATACGTCCAGGAAGGCAACAGGTCTTCGAAGTAAAAGTCATCGCCTGAGTTTTCCCAGTCGCGGAACGATTGCCGGTAGAGGTAGTAATTCAATACACACTGGGCACTATCGCTGCCATAGGTGGGTTTTTTGTCGGGTGTAACTGCACCTGAAGGGGTTGCAGACAATTCCTGGGTTTGCTGCACTCCTGTCATTTGGTTATAATCGGCAGGGCGGGAGGTTTGATCGGTTCCTGTAGCCACCGTTTTACAGGATACCAGCATTGCAATACTGAAAGAAACAGTGCATGCAATTGCAATCATTCGGGTTTTCATGTTCATCCGGGTGTTTTCGGTTATTTAATATTTTGGTGATCAATTATACTCTCTTCTTTTAAACCAGCGTTCCTGACTCATGGTGAATCCCAGCCAGAGCCGGCCGAAACGTTCCTGAATTAATCCATCATCGGTGGTACCCCTCATTCCTGCTTCCAGCCCCATACTGATCATGGATACACTATAATTTTTGTTGTACACCGGCAGTCCAACCCCAAAGCTTATGCCAACTTCGTTTAACTGATTGCTGCGAATTTCGAGGTATGACTGCTGGTAGCGGAGGCCTGCCCTCAGGAGGATGCTGTTGAGTTTATACTCCCCGCCCACTGCCATCTGAAAAGCCGGCTTCAGGGAATCGACGGTGCCAAAAGCTGAAAACCCACTCCAGTCCTGCCAGGCAAAGTCCACACCAGCCATCCAGCGCTCTGCCCTTTTCAGCGACACTCCTCCTGCCAGTTGCAGGGGCAGGTTCATGGTGCCTTCAGCGCCACTTACGTTTTCAACCGTATCACGGATTACAACCACATTGGAACCACTGTATTTAAAGGTTTCGGTCAGAATATCTTCCCTGCCTGAAAGACGGGACGGGATTCCTGCCATCACTCCTGCCGTAAGGCTGATACCCCGCGATTCATTGAGGATTTTGTTGTACTGCAACCCTGCATCAAATGAGACATCATGGATAATTCTTGACTGTCGTGACCGGAGGTTCAGATAATAGGTGGAATCAAAAACCACGGTACGGATATAATTCAGGGAGCCAAACATAAAATTGGCATTCACACCAACCGAAAGATCAGGGGTGATTTTGGCGGCAAGGCCGGCGAATGCCCGGTTGATACCGCCATTCCCTTCATAAATGGTATTATAGCCTCCGAAATCGGGATGGAGGTTGTGCTCGGAAATGCTATACCCAACGGAGGAAAAAGGGATAAGGCCAAAAGCGCCACCCCAGCGATCGCCTAAGGGAACCCCAAACGCCAGGTTATTCAGATTGAAGTGCCCTTCGTCACGGGATTTGGATCCTGCGGTAAGCCTGGCGGCCGATCCGTTCAGGCCTGCATCGAAGGTGAAATAGTTTTTTCTGAAGGCCGTATAGCTCGCCGGGTTGGAGGGATTAACCAGATAAGCCCCGTTGATGCCATATTTCAAACCTCCCATGGCAGCATTATGGGCGTTTACAACCTGATAAAGGTTGCCGATTCCATAACGGGAATAGGGTGAATTGTAGGTAAACTGAGCAGAAACCGGCAGGATCATGGCTAAAAAAGCCACAGGAAGCAAGCGTACTTTAAACTTTATCTTCATTGAAATCAAGTATTTCGTTCAATCCCACACCTACCAGATTCGGGTGTGCAAAGATGCTATATTTTAACCTTTTATCAAAATATTGCCATTGGCCTCCGGTAAGAACTATTTTCAACTCCGGAAAAGATTCCAGATATCTGGCAATAATCCCGTCCATGGATGCCAGTGTCGTATTGATAATGCCACTGAGCATGGATGTAAGGGTATCCTCACCCGTAAGCACCGGAAGCTCTTCAGGGTTTGGCTGAACTAACGGCAGTTTTCCGGTAAAAGTATGCATCGCCCTGGCCTGCATGTTGATGCCGGGGGAAATGATCCCTCCGAGATAGGCGCCCTCCGTTACGATATCATATTTGATGCATGTGCCGGCGTCAATGGTCAATACCGAATGCCCGGGAAAGATGTACTGCCCCCCGACTGCAGCGGCCAGTCTGTCGGGGCCCAGGGTTGCAGGCGTTTTATACCTGATGGCCAAAGGGACCGGGGTTTGCCCTGGTACAAACCGCAGAAGCGGCATTTCGGAAACCAAAGATGCTTCAATACCTGGCTCCTCAGCTGTAACACTCGACAGGATCGCACCCTGAAACGGGCCGTGGTAGCGGAGTACATGGTCCAGGTGGGACTGCTGCCGGGACCCTTCACCATAATATATACCCATCAGGCGTTTTTGGTCAAAAAAGTAGTATTTGCAGGCAGTGTTGCCCTGGTCGGCCACCAGTTTCATGGGTTGTGATGTTTGCTGCAAAGGTACGGCAGAGGTTTGAAATTAAGGCTATGACGAAGGGACCGGTGAAAAGGTAACAGTTTTTTTGCAGGTATCGGAAATGGTTGTATCTTTGCCACCCTTTTCAGGGGGTACCATAGCTCAGTAGGTAGAGCAACGGACTGAAAATCCGTGTGTCCCTGGTTCGATTCCGGGTGGTACCACAAAAAAGAAGGTGTCTGTTTT
Source organism: Bacteroidota bacterium (assembly GCA_022709695.1). Classification (GTDB taxonomy): domain Bacteria; phylum Bacteroidota; class Bacteroidia; order Bacteroidales; family SKPS01; genus SKPS01. The sequence continues at coordinate 284,442 of JAKLII010000003.1, read as the reverse complement.
TCAGGCACCTTTTTTTTGTTCGGAAATGACTGATCAGACCCCGGGGCTTTTGACCTTTTGTTCGACCAGATCCTGCAGCGAGTTGGAAATAAAGAGGTTATGAATGGTTTGATTGAGTAGCCCCCAGAAATCCTTGGTGGTACATTCGAGTTCCTGCGGACACCTCACTACGCAGTCAAGACAGTCGATGATGCAGATTCCCGGCTCAAACGCATTGTGTATGTCGAGGATGGTAATTTCAGAGGCTTTCCGTGAAAGCACGAACCCCCCTTTATGCCCCAGTTTCCTGATCAGGCCGGCTACTTTGAGGGCATGCATGATATGGTCCAGATATTTGTTGGAGATTTTCTGGCTCAGGGCAATGTCCTTCTGATAGATCCCCGGCTCAGGAGAATGCCGGGCAATTTCCACCATGGTTCTGATTCCGTAACGGGTTTTTGTATTGACTTTCACGATACGATCTGACTAGGATTCGAGGAATGAAACATTAAAGGCAAAAGTAACCAAAATCTCGTTATTCACCTTAATCAAACCAAATAACTTCTGAGGCGGAGTAATCTGAAAATCTGAAAGTTTCATGGTCTGTACCCCGGTAATCACGAGCTTTTTTACTGTGCTGGCCATAACCATACACCTGATTTTATAATAACAGACTTTTCCAGCCAGCTTAACTTCCGCAGCAACGGTATGATTCCCTGGTTTAGCGCAGATCCTGTGGATATCTGCGGAACTGAAACCTATCAGAATGTCCGGGTGTTCACGTGCTTTGATCAATTCGAGAAAATCCTGGCAGATCTGCTGGTTGCTTGATTTGAAATTTTTTGCAGGCACCCTGAGCCAAAACTTACCCGTCCTGTCAGCCGAACCCGACTCAGGTGCGGCGCCGGAATAAATCATAATGCCCGAAAGACTACCATCCAGCGTAAAGCTGCTGATATTGGTGGTTCCTTCAATGGAGATCTTTCCGTTGCTTCCGCCTGGCGCTGTTCCTGTACTTTGCCTTACGGCAGAATTCAGCAGAAAGATCATGAACAGGCATTCGATCACCACAATGAAAGATTTGCTTACTCTCATAGCTGTTAATTTTTGATATAAAAAAGTGCTGATGGAACCAGAAAATCCATCAGCACTCTGCCCGAATGTACCTGTGCAGATCCTGAGGGATCAGAAGGAAATGGCTGCTTCGAGCATTACTCCGTTGAACTTTCCGTTATAGAGGGTTCCGGTCCAGCCATCGCCTGAGTAAGTTTGCTGTACATATTCAAGCTTGGTGATGATGTTTTTGGTAAGGAACCACCCGGCACCTACATTAATTCTCTGGATCTTTCTGTCTTTTGAAGTTTCGGTCTGCTTGCCGCTTACGGTATTGTACCTGCCTCCCACATAAAATCTCTCATCACTGCCGAAACGGTACAGTAATTCAACACCCAATTGATTATAGGTTCCTTTGAAATCATCGGTGCCACCTGAACTACCGTTGGCTATTTCATACACACCAAAAAGTTCAGCCCCCTTGAATTTAACGAAAGGATTAATCTGGATGGCAGTCAGCTTTTTAAAATCAGGATTGAAGCGGCCGGTAAAATCATTCACTGCGCCTGATTTTGCCTGCAATACGCTGTAGTACCTGGAACCACCACGGTCGCCGCCATACAGGTACTTCCTTGAATCACCCTGGTTTGCGTAAAAAGATCCTGTAAGCCTGACCCTGAAGTCGTCAGAGAAATTACGATCGTATCCCAGCTTTCCGTAAAGAGATACTTTATCCTCGGTACCTACGGTTTTTAAAACGGTCTGGTTAAGGTGGCCATTCGAAAGTCCGAGCATCAGCAACGCACCGCTGTGCCTGAAATAGATCTCACCAAATGCTTCGGTGGTAAACGCATCCATAATATAGTTGCCCACAAACGGGTTGGTGATGGCCCTGGCATTGTCAGTTCTTCTGAAATGGGCATCACCGTAATTGATTTCATCCAAACCCACTTTCAGGGTGGTGTATTTCATCACACCTGAGAGGAAACCATCGGAGATAAAATCGAGCTTGTCTATCATAATGTGACCACCTTTTACCCATGCCTCACGGTGATGTCTGGCAGAAAGATAGGTGCGCAGGTGCATGCTTACACCATCCGCCAGAACAGCATTCAGGTTCAGGTTTGCTGTGGGAAGGTTGAAATTGTTGCCAAGGGTCACCAGGGTATCCGTAAGGCTCCCGGTGCTGTGGTCAAGCGCCTGAAATTGCAGCGCGAAATCAGCTCCGATTTTTACTTTCAGCCCTTCAAACTCACAGGTCGGTTTGGGGGCTTCAAATTTCTGGGCACTTACTGAAAAAGCGAATGCCAGAGTGGCAGCGAACATCATTATTCTCTTCATAATCATTTGGTTTTAGGTAAAATATTTAGTTATGGTTATTCATTATTTAAGGGCCATGATCAGTATAAAGGTGATGGTAACATCATTGCCGGTTTTCAGGGCGCCGAGCATAGCTGTGGGCGGATCCACCCCAAAATCGCTCATCCTGAGTTTCTTGGAACCCCGGATCTGCATTTTGTTATCCGAAATCATTACCCCTGAAAACTGTATCGTTTCCTGCCTTGTTTTTCCTGCAATGGTCAGATCTCCGGTAATCAAGCCGGTAAACTTCTTATCCTTGATCTGAACATCCCTGGAACTCTTGATGGCATAGGTGATATCAGGGTGCTTGTCAACCTTTAAAGCATCATAGGTTTTACCATCCATGGTACTGTTGTCGCTTTTTAAACTCTTCGCCTTACCCCTGAAGGTAACCGCTTCTATTTTCATGTTGCTGCCGTCTGCAACAGCCGACATCTCACCTCTGAAATCCTTCAATTCGATCTTCCAGTCATGCAGGGATGAAGTGCCCTGCACTACCATCGAACTTGAGGGCTTCTGAATCTCAAAAGTTTTTTTACCACTGAAAGCAGCCATGGTGAACAGCAAACCTACCGTAACGGCTATAACCGTTAATGCTCTGATTTTTAATCTCATAGTTTTCATGATTTTAAAATTTTATACTAGTTATGCTATCTGTCCTATCTTTTTGGTAGTACAAATGTATAACGATTGTTATTTGAAAAACAACTGGATCGGAAATTTTTGGGGGCTCTTTGTTTACTCGCTGATAATCAGTTAAATAATTTTGTTAATTATTTGTTATTGATAAACTTAGCAGAGGAGGTAACCACAGGGCATAGCCCCTTCGGTTCGAACCTATTTCCGGTTGGTTTGTTAAGGAGACACAGAGTTGATACTTTTGCACAAAATTTCCGGTACACAGATATGAAGCAGAAACTTTTACTGATGATTCTTGACGGATGGGGGCTCGGAGATGGTTCCGCATCAGATGTGATTGCAAGCACGCCCACACCCTGGATGGATTCCCTGAAAGAAAGGGAAGATGTGGCATTTGCCTCCCTGAGGGCATGCGGCGAGGATGTGGGTCTTCCGGAAGGGCAGATGGGCAATTCAGAAGTGGGGCATTTAAACATTGGTGCCGGAAGGATTGTGTATCAGGATCTGGTGCGTATCAACCGGGCGGTGGCTGACGGGTCGATGGCGAATAATGCGGTATTGCAGCAAGCATTTGCCTACGCGCTTGCCGGACATAAAAAAGTGCACCTGCTGGGCCTGGTTTCCGACGGGGGGGTACATGCTGCAACGCCACATTTGTTCAAGCTGATTGAAGCGGCAGAAAATTCAGGACTAGAGGATGTATTCGTTCATGTACTTACCGACGGACGGGATACCGATCCCCGGAGCGGAGCCGGATATGTGTTTGAACTTGAGGAGTATCTGCGCGGGAAAAATACCCGCATTGCCTCGGTCTGCGGACGGTATTACACCATGGATCGCGACAAACGCTGGGAAAGGGTGAAAAGGGGGTATGACCTGCTGCTGCACGGTACCGGAGCCTCATTTGCATCTGCTTCCGAAGCGATTGCGGATTCCTATGAAAGGGGCATTACCGACGAGTTTATCGAACCCTCTGTGATCACCGGCGGGAACGGACTTCCTCTGGCCACGGTCTCTGAGGGGGATGTTTTTATTTGCTTCAATTTCCGAACCGACCGGCTTCGGGAGATCACTACCGTGCTTACCCAGAAGGACATGCCTGAGTTCGGGATGAAAACCCTGCCGCTCCACTACCTTACCATGGCTGTGTATGATGACTCATTCCGTGGGATCAGGGTGATTTTTGACAAAGAGGTTGTTACCCAAACCCTTGGGGAAGTAATGGAGCAGCACAAAATCCCTCAGATCCGGATTGCTGAGACGGAAAAGTACCCGCATGTCACCTTCTTTTTCTCCGGAGGGAGGGAAGAGCCGTTTGAAGGGGAATCCAGGATCCTTATTCCCTCACCAAGGGATGTGGCTACATACGACCTGAAACCTGCCATGAGTGCACCGGAAATCACCCGTGCGATTGTACCTGAACTTCAAAAGGGAGATGCGGGATTTATCTGCCTGAATTTTGCCAACGGAGATATGGTAGGGCATACCGGTGTGTACCCAGCCATCGAAGAGGCAGTAAAAACCGTTGACATGTGCACTGGGATTGTTGCAGAAGAAGCCATTAAAAACGGGTATGCCGTCATCATCACGGCCGATCATGGCAATGCCGATTTTGCATTGAATGAAGACGGCAGCCCCAACACTGCCCATTCACTGAATCTGGTGCCTCTTTACCTCCTGAATACTCCCTGGAGGCATTTGCATAACGGCAGGCTTGCGGATCTTGCCCCTACCATTTTAACGGTAATGGGACTTCCTGTGCCTGAACAGATGACCGGTACCGTTTTGGTATAGCCTCAGATCATCCCTCTGGCTTTCAGTTCCAGGTAACGGTTTACTGAATTCACCGTCAGATCTTCAGGTTTTGTAAGGATTACCTGAATGCCGTGATGGCGCATCAGGATTGCCATTTGCTGCTTTTCCTCAGCCATTTCACGGGCCAGGGCCGACACATAGACCTCTTCTGCGGAACCGGCACTTCTGATGGCAGTTTCATTGAGTCCTTCATGTTCAAAATTTATCACCAGCAGCAGATGCCGATGGCTTATTTTACGCAGTACAGGCAATACCCTTTCAAGGGCGTACCGGCTTTCGAAGTTGGTGTACAGAAAGACCATGCTCCGCACCGGTATCAGTTTCTGCAGCACCTGGTAGAGCAACCCGAAATCGGCCTCCATCGGTCGTGGCTTTTCATGGTACAGGGTTTCGAAGATCCGGCTCATCTGTTCTCTCCTGTCGCCGGCACGCACTACCGAACCCATCCGGTCTGAGAAAGTTACCAATCCTGCCTTGTCGTGCTTTTGCAGAGCCACATTTGACATTACCAGACTTGTATTGATGGCGTGATCCATCAGGGTAACGCCCCCGCAGGGGAGCATCATGGGTCTTGACTTGTCAATAACCGAATAAATCTGCTGCGATTTCTCATCCTCATAATGGTTCACCATCAACTGGGGGCTGCGGCTGGTGGCCTTCCAGTTAACACACCGCATGTCATCTCCGGTAACATAGTTCTTAATGGTATCAAACTCATAGGAGTGTCCGATTTTTCGCATCTTTTTCACCCCATAGAACCTGGAAAGCTTCTCCATCGATCTGATTTCAAACTTCTTCATCTGGATGACGGAGGGATACACGGGCACCATCATATTCAGTTCACAGGTGAACCTGCGTGCCGCCAAACCCAAACGAGTGGAAGCCAGAACTATGACCCTGCCGTAATGATATTCGCCCCTGGTTACCGGCCGTGTGGTGTAGTGAAGCAAAACGGTTTTGCCCGGAAGGATGGTGGTTGTGAATACAAGATCCCTTTTCTGAAGCTGTTCGGGCAATTCATCCAGAACCCGGATTTTATACTGATAACGCGAAGTGCGGTTCTCTACGGAGACGGAAACCGGGTTTTCATCGGCAAGTGACCAAACAGGGGTGGTTTTACGCCTGACAATGAAAGGGTTTGTACGAATAAAAAGCGTTACGATATCAGCGGCAAGCAACCCCAGCACCACGGCAAGTTGGGCCATCGCAATCCACCGCACGGGCTCATAAAAGAAACCGGCGGCGAACACCCCTGCCACGATTCCCAGCAGGAGATATAGCCGTTTGGCCAGGTACAGGTTTTTCATCGGGGAACTTCGATCCGTGAGATGATCTGATGGATGGCCTCTTCCGTGGTTGCACCTTCCATCTCTTTTTCGGGAGACAGAATGATGCGGTGGTTGAGGACATGCCCCATCACAAACCTGATATCATCGGGGGTAACAAAGTCTCTGCCCTGGATGGCTGCCATTGCTTTAGAGGATTTCATCACTGCCAGCGAAGCGCGTGGAGAGGCTCCAAGAAACAGGTCGCGGTTGTTGCGGGTCTCGTGCACAATCCTGGCGATATAGTCCAGCAACTCATCCCTGATCATCACCTTTTCGATGATAGCAGCACATTGGGTAATTTCCTGTGGTGATACCACGGGCTGAACCTCCTCAATCACCTTCTGGAAGAAATCTTCCCTGAACCTCAGCAATATGGCCATTTCTTCTTCCAGTGAAGGATAGGAGATTTTAATCCTGAAGAGGAACCGGTCGAGCTGGGCTTCGGGTAATTTGTAAGTACCTTCCTGTTCAATGGGGTTCTGCGTTGCCAGTACCATAAACGGCTCCTGCATGGGCCACGTTTTCCCGTCCATGGTAACCTGCCTCTCCTCCATAACCTCAAACAGTGCTGCCTGCGTTTTTGCAGGAGCCCTGTTAATCTCATCGATAAGGACAAGGTTCGAGAAAACCGGCCCGGGATTGAAGGTGAATTCTTCCGTTTTCATTCTGAAAACCATGGTTCCCAGGATATCAGAAGGCATAAGGTCAGGAGTAAACTGGATACGGGCAAAACCTGCCGAGAGGGTCTTTGCCATCATTCGGGCTGTAAGGGTTTTGGCAATCCCGGGAACCCCTTCGATCAGCACATGTCCGCGGGTGAGCAATGCCACCAGCATCAGATCAATGGTCTCTTCCTGCCCTACGATGACCTTCCCGATTTCATGCCTGACCTTATCTGCGAGGTCTTGTATGATTTGCACACGGAGTGGTTCTGTTGATGTTTCCATAAATTATACGGTTTGTGAATAGAAATAATGCAGTCGGTTATGCAACTCCAACAGGTCTGCTTCTGAGTAATCATCCCTGTTGTCGAGTCTTTTAAGATCGGTAAGCAGGCGTTTGAGGAAAGGGGCAGTCAATCCTGTTTTTGCAGCGAGTAACAATATCTGTTCCCCCGACGGTTCATCTGTCCGTACATTATATTTCCGGCTCAAATGCCTGTAAAAAAGCGTGCGCTGTTTCAGCGCCATACTCAGGTGATTCCTGCTGCGCTGGTATAACCGCCCCAGTGTTCTCACATACTCAAGGGTATCATCGGTAGCCGGTTCGATCACCGGGACAGGCCTCTGAACCCGTCGTGCAGTAAAGATCAGGTAGAGCACTGCCATCAGCATCAGCAGATACCAGGCTTCTTTCAATCCTCCTGATGACAGAATGAAACCCAGCAAACTTTCGTCCATCTGCCCGGGGGTTGTGTTTACGGTACTTTTGGGTGTTTTCAGGCTGAAAACGTCAAAATACACATCTGCATCCCTTTCCAGGAAACTGAAAGCTTTGCAGGCGTGGTCAAATCCATCCGGTTTAATCAGGTAATAATTGGTAAACAGGATCGGATTGGTGTGAATGGTGAGGGTTCCTGTGCCAATCTTCCAGGTGCCCATGGTACAGCTGCCATCCCCCAGGTAACCAACGCCTGAAAACTCATAGGTGCCTGTTTTGCAATAGATTTCATCGAGGCAAAACCATTCAACCGGCCATTTGCCGATCCCTTTTTCAATGGTGAAGCGCCAGGTTTCCTGAGGTGGTGGCCGGATAATCGTTGTTTCAATCATGCCCGATGAGTCTGCCATGAAAGATTGCATCAATACCAGTGAATCCAGCCCGAGTCCTGCCGCCAGAGCTTCGGGGATCCGGTTAGCTGCCAGAAAAATATGGTTCCCTTTTGAGGCAAAACTGATCAGGGTTTCCACGCCTTCGGCTGAATAGTAAGGGACCCATCCCATAAAAATATAAGTGCCATGCTGATGGCTGTCCTCTGAAAAAAACTTTCGCAATGGCTTCCTGATTTCTACAAAATGGCCATCCCCCTGGCGATCCTTAAGCAACTGCCTGGCTACCCACAGGTTGTAAGGCTGTTTTTTCAGAATGCCTTTCGACTGATAGGTTGGATTCCACAGGTATTTTCTTGATTGATTCTGGCGATACCTGTACCATAGAAATCCTGCGGCAGTTATGGCCGCCAGTATTACCAATGCGATGATGAGCAGGTATCCCTTTTTCATAAATGATTATTTTCCCATCGGGATAAGGGTATCGAAAGGAGCTGTAATCCTGAAGAAATCATCCCTTGAAAGGGATCTGTTCCCGAACCAGGCTTCTTCCACATGCCGGGTGACCATTCTGAAAGCCTCCTGCCATTCAGTGTTTTTCAATTCAGAAAGATATACCCGGTTGGTTTTGTCACGCGAAAGTTTCACCATGCGGCGGGTAGCCAGCGATTGGAGCAGGAGCAGGTGGAAATATCTGATGGCCAGTGGGTAGTTCTCGGCCCTCAAAGCCTCTTTGTAACGCTCCGCAAGCATTTTCACCGGAAGATTTTCCTCCTGGCCGGATTCAATTCCTGAAGCATTTGATTGTCTGTGTTTTACAATTTTTTTCCTTGAGAACAACATAAACAGGATCAGGCCCGCAAGGATGGCAATTACCACAATAAACAATGTCTCTTTCAGATGTTTGAACCTGGCTTTGGGAGGTTTGGCCTTATGAACCTCCGGGGGGACCTGGGGCTTCTCGGTATAATCCAGGTTTTTGCGGGTTTTCTGCCAGGTTTCTGCACTGAATGGCTGATTTGCCCCCACTTTCTGAATCACAATAGTTCCGCTGGCATAAGCCTCAGCCGTTAAGCCCGTCATCGGGATGAGAACGGAAAACAGCCACATCAGCCTGAACGACCGGTTAGTTTTCAGCCCTGAACCCATAAGCCCTCCTCTCTTTGGTAAGCCCACTGAACCAGGCTATCAGCGATACTGCGGTTTCAATTTCGGACACGGAATTTTTCTTCAGGGCAACGCTCACCAGAACAAATGGAAAAAGCAGGGCTATTCCGAAGAATCCTGTAAAAAGCAGATACCCCACATAAAAAAGGGCGGGTGATGCCAGATCTGGTGGTATATGCTGTGTAATGAACTGAATATAGATAAACATCACAGGAGTGGCAAATACGCTTAAGACGAGAAATGCGATGAAGGCAGCGGAGATCAGCAGCCAAAGCACCCTGAAATAGTATTTACCCAACACTTTCAGGCTCATCCCGAAGGGGTTTCCGGGGGAGCTGTACACAGCGATGGCCGCCATAAGCCAGAATGGCGCCAGTAAAAGGTGTACTGCAATGGATAGCAGGGGGAAGCCAGTCAGCAGGAAGGGGGAAAAAGCCAGTATTACCACCAGAAAGGTGAGGGCAATCTTCCGGAATCCCGGTCCGGTACCCGTCTGAGGTTGCATCCGTGAAAAACGGTTGAGAGTGCAGCAGGTAACCCATGTCATTAAAATCACCATTAATCCTGAAAGCAGTGGGAATGCAAAAGGGTTAAAAACTGCATACAGATCACGGATGTAAAGAAAAGGGGTAGAGGGGATGAAGCTCCTGTATCCCGGGAATATGAACACAGAATGGAGCTGGTTTTGGTACAGAAGGATAAAAACCATTACGAGGGAGCCACCCCCAGCCAGGGCAATGGAGGCCAGTTTGGAGAAATTCTCTTTCAGAAATCCGAAGCTTTCCTTAATGATCAATCCGTTGGACAGGATTCCGGGCTGCAGCGTGAAGGGGCGTGCCGGTGGAATTTTCTCCTCGGGATAACCCCATGAAGGATTTGCACGGTGTTTTTTCCATGGGATCCAGATAAAATAAAACCCGATAAAACCCACAGAGCAGGCTATAACCATGATTCTCAGCAGCAAAGGGCTTTCTGTGTGACGAGTGATAAACCCTTCGATAAAAGCTGCAAAGATGAAAAGGGGGACGGTTCCAAGAAAAAGTTTCACCGACCGGTAGGCAGAGAGCCGAAAAGAATCGCCACGGGTATAGGACCCGGGAAATGCCAGCCCACTTCCCAGTATGATGCCCGCTGCACCGGCAATGATGATGCTTGCGATTTCAATAGTGCCATGTTGCCAGATGGTAATAAGTGCTTCCTGCAAAACACCCCGTTCATAGAAGAAGTACTGGAATGCACCTACCATCAATGCGTTAATAATCAGCACATACACAGTGCCAATACCAGCCAGCAAACCTGAAATGAATATCAGAAAAGCCACCCTGACGTTGTTGAGGGTTATACCCAGAAACATGCCGGTGGCACCGCTTTTTTTGTACACTGCCATGGGATCACCCTGCTCAATATTGCTGATGGTTTCTTCCACATAATGTTTTCCAAAGATGGTTTCGGCAAAAGAGGGTTCAAAGGCAGAGATAAACATTCCGAGCAACATGCAGAGAACAAACAGGATAAGGGAAATCTGAAGCTGTCTGCGCGAAGTGTAAACGATCCATGGCAATTCATCGGCCCAAAAATTCCAGAAGCTGCTCCACCGGAAAATCCTGTTACGGTTCACCTTATTGTACACATACTGTGCAACCCGGTTGAGGTAAAACCTTACCGTTCTGTTGGGGTAAAAAGTACGGGCATACGACAGGTCTTCGGTGATTTCAACAAAGAGGCGTGTAATTTTTTCAGGATCGTGTTGCCCGTCATGGAGAAATTTCTCAAATTCGTTCCACTTTTCGCGGTTCTGTTGTATGAAGCGGGTTTCCTTCATCATGGCTTGACTGGAAGCGTAAAAGTATCAAAATTGGAATCATGTCCGGCATTGAAATTACTACTGCACGAAAAATCACCATCACCTATGATCTTGCCGGATACTGGATCAGAGCTGGTTCGTTTGCTATTGATCTGATTTTTATGCTGGTGTATCTTCTTTTAATGGAACTGTTTGTTGGGATCGTGTTATCAGAGTTCATCAATGAAACACTTGCAACCTGGGTTTTAATCTACCCGGAAATGTTCTTTTACTCCCTGGCCTTTGAGATCTTCAATAACGGACAAACCCCGGCCAAGAAGATACTGGGTTTGCGGGTGGTACAGATTGAAGGGAAAAGAGCGGCACCGATCGATTTCTTTGTGCGCTGGGCTTTCAGGGTGGTTGACATCTGGACCTCCCTGGGAACGGTGGCCCTGCTGATGATCACCAGCAGCGAACGGAATCAAAGGCTGGGGGACCTGCTGTCGAACCTGGCCGTAATAAAAATCAGGTCAGCGGATCCCTACTTTCTGAAAAGGCTCGACCGGATGCAGAATCCTGACGGTTATACTCCGGTATATCCGCAGGTAATTCAGATGCAGGAAAAGGATATGGTGATGGTAAAAACCCTTCTCGACCGCCTTCTGCGGTATCCCAATGAAGGGCATTTCACAGCCATGGAGGTGGCAAGTGAAAAAATTGCGGATTTTCTGGACATTCCCATGGAAGACTATCCTTCTCATTATAAAGACAATCCATTTCTTTTAAGTGACATCCGGAAAAAGAAGGTTCAGTTTTTACAGCAATTGTTGAAAGATTATATCATTCTTACCCGCTAGTCATTTGCAATCTTTGTTATCTTTGTAGGTTGCCGTTTATTTGGCCAAATACCCGTGAAAAAATGAAAAAAGATATACTATATGCAAATTCCGGACAAACGCTGGGTGCTGAAGCCCCAGGGAAAAGAGGAGGAGGTGGATCACCTGGCCACCATCCTCAACATCGACAAAAACCTGGCTAATTTATTAGTTCAGAGAGACATAAAAACATACGAAGAGGCACGAACCTTTTTCCGGCCCGATTTAAACACCCTGCATGATCCTTTTCTGATGAAGGATATGGACAAAGCAGTAGCGCGCATCCAGCAGGCTGTTTCCGGGGATGAGAAAATCATGGTTTACGGGGATTATGATGTTGACGGGACCACTGCCGTGGCCCTGGTGTACTCATTTCTGAAGACGATTCACGATAAACTGGGTTTTTACGTGCCTGACCGCTACAAAGAGGGGTACGGAATCTCCTATATGGGCATTGATTACGCAAAGGAGAACGGTTTCAGCCTGATCATCGCACTGGATTGCGGCATCAAGGCGAACGAGAAGATTGAATATGCGAAGGAGAAAGGGATCGATTTCATCATCTGTGACCACCATTTGCCGGGGGATGTGATCCCTGATGCGGTGGCCGTGCTCGATACCAAGCGCCCCGACTGCTCCTACCCTTTCAAAGGGTTGGCCGGCTGTGGTGTTGGATTTAAGCTGATTCAGGCTATTGCCTCCACCAGGGGTATCCCGTTTCAGGAAATTGAGAAATACCTCGATCTGGTGGTGATCAGTATCGCCTCCGACATTGTGCCGATCGTGGGCGAGAACCGGATTATGGCCTACCACGGCCTGAAGCTGATCAATACAAAACCCCGCAAAGGGATTGAGGCCATCTTGTCGTATACTCCTGTAAAACAAAGTGAAAAGCTGTACAATCCGGTGTATTTTACCCGTGAGCTGAACATCAACGATCTGGTGTTCCTGATCGGGCCACGCATCAATGCAGCAGGGCGTATCGGTGATGCCCGCAACTCAGTGGAGTTGCTGATATGCGAAGATCCTGATTACGCCGTTACACTGGGCAAACAAATCGACAACTTCAATAAGGAGAGGCGCGAAAAGGATATGCAGGCCTTTGATGAAGCCCTCGAGATGATCTCATCAGACCCAAAAATTCAGCAGGCCAGGGCCACGGTGGTTTTCCATGAAGGCTGGTCGCAGGGCGTTCTGGGGATTGTGGCATCGAGGCTTACGGAGGTGCATTATAAACCCACCATTGTACTCACCACCAACAACGGACTTTACACCGGCTCGGCCCGTTCGGTAAAAGGGTTTGATATCTATGAGGCCATTGACCATTGCAGCGACCTTCTGGAACATTTCGGCGGCCACACCTATGCAGCCGGTTTGTCGATGAAACCGGAGAATTTCAATGCCTTCAAGAAAAAATTTACCGCTTATGTGGCCGGGCATATCACCGATGAGATGCTAACCCCTGAGATTGAGATTGATGCTCCTTTGGGACTTGGGCATATCACCCCTAAGTTTTACAAAATCATGAAGCAGTTTGCCCCGTTCGGCCCGGGAAACATGACCCCGGTGTTCATGACAGATGAGGTCATCGACAAGGGTTTTGTAAGGATTGTGGGGAATAATCATCTGAAGCTTGATATTATCGACCCCGACCGTCTGGGGCCGGTATTTCCTGCCATTGCCTTCCAGCAGGGTGAAAAGAAAAACGACATCCAGAAAGAGATCCCTTTTTCAATCTGTTACCAGATAGAGGAAAACGAATGGAACGGGAATGTTACCCTACAGCTGAATATCAAAGACATACATCTTGATACCCAAAAGATACTCGATTACAACCGTAACTTTTTGTAATCCATAAACCGTGATCAGCCCTGAAACCATAGACCGGATCCGCGAAGCCATGCGGATTGAAGAGGTAGTGGGTGAGTTTGTAAGCCTGCGAAAAAGGGGCGTAAACCTCGTGGGGCTTTGTCCGTTTCATAACGAAAAGACTCCTTCGTTCCATGTGCACCCGGTTAAGGGGATCTTCAAATGCTTCGGATGCAGCGAAGGGGGCAATGCTATTGACTTTCTGATCAAGCACGAACAGCTTTCGTACGTAGAGGCGCTGCGTTGGCTTGCCAAAAAGTACCATATCGAGATCCGGGAGGAGGAACTTTCCGAAGAGCAGAGTGCAGTTCACGAGTTGCGCGAAAGGCTTTTCAACCTGAATGCCTTTGCCACCACCTGGTTCGGTACGCAATTAACTGATTCGGAAGGAAGTGCCATTGCCCTTACCTATTGCCGTGAGCGGGGTATCACCGACGAGAGCATCGGGAAATTTCAGATCGGGTATTCCCCCAATCAGCCCGACGCTTTCACTTCCCATGCGCTGCTGCAGGGCTACGATCGTGAGTTGCTGGTTACCGGGGGGCTTTCGACCGAACGTGAAGGGGCGCTTTATGACCGGTTCCGTGGCAGGCTGATTTTTCCGATCCATAATATCAGCGGCCGGGTGGTGGGATTCGGAGCCCGGTTACTGGTACAGGATACCAAACGCCCGAAATATCTCAATTCACCGGAGACCGAAATCTATCTGAAAAGCAGGATTTTATACGGCATATACCAGGCCCGGAATGCCATTGCGCAGCACGATAACTGTTATCTGGTGGAGGGGTATACCGATGTGATCGGGCTCCACCAGGCAGGCATTCAGAATGTGGTTGCCTCCTCAGGAACCTCCCTTACCACCGATCAGATCAAAGCGATCAGGAGGTATACCCCCAATGTAACCATCATCTACGACGGAGATCTTGCCGGTATCAAAGCCTCTTTCAGGGGTATCGACATGATCCTTTCCGAAGGGATGAACGTGCGGATCGTACCCATGCCCGAAGGTGAAGACCCCGATTCATTTGCCCGGAAGAACCGATCGTCGGATGTGCTTCAATTCCTCAACACCCACAGCGACGATTTTATCACCTTCAAGGCAGGCTTGCTGAAGGCAGAGGCTGAAGGGGATCCGGTAAAAATGGGAAACCTGATACGGGAAATCATCGGTTCGGTGGCTTTGATTCCCGATCCGTTGCTCAGAACATTGTTTGTAAAGAAGTGTGCAGCCATTACCGCCATGGAGGAGGAGCAGCTCAACTATGAGCTGAACCGGCAACTCAGAAACCTGAAAATCAAAACCACCGGGGCAAAACCCGAGGAGGTGCCTGAAACGGTTCGCACAGCGCCCCCTCAGCAAACCGAAGCACCCAAACCCCTTGTGGAATACCAGGAGGATGATATTATCAGGCTGCTGGTAACCTATGGGGATCAACCCCTTACCCATACCAAAGAGGACGGGGAGCCTTACATAACTACCCTGGCTGCCGACCTGACAGAGGAACTTACTGCTGATGGAATCACGTTTTCAAATCCTTTATGGCAGCAGATTTATGAAGATTTCCGCAACGCACTGGCCCATCAAAAGCCGCTTCCATCACAGGCATGGTTCATCCACCATGAGAATGCAGAGGTTCGGTCTGCGGTCATCAGCATGATTTCATCACCCTACGAACTGAGCAGCAAATGGGAAAAGATGCGTATCTATGTGGAAACCGAGAAGGATCTGCTGTCGCAGGCGGCTGATGCTGCCATCTATTCTTTCAGGCTCAGAAAAGTGGAGGAGATGATGCAGGAAATCCGCAACCAGCTTGTGACGGCAGAGGATGAAGAAGAAGCCATCCGGTTGCTGACCCGTTTTAACCAGCTGATGAAATCGCGCAACAGGCTGGCAGGTTTCCTGGGGCGAATCATCAGTTTCTGAAGTGGTTACGGCTTATTCAAAACCTTAGTTTCATTTTCTGATCTGAATCCCGGAAAAGATGCCCCCAAAAAGAGTGTTCCTTCGCTGATGGGCCTTGAAAAAACCTTCATTCACTCCGTGTACCTCCTCGACCGTGAAGAAGGCATTCGGGTTATGGCTGTTGATGATATTGATCACTTCCGGCAGGTTTTTCTTTTTCAGAATGCTGTACACCATCTGAACAGGACCATCTTTGCCAAACGCAGGTATGGTTGTGACCCCATAATTGGCTTCTCTCAAATGCTGAACCAGCACAGAGGTATCCTTTTTGGGAATCACTTTCACAATGACAGTTCCCAGGCTCATCTTTTCAACAAGGATAATACCGATATAATTGCCCATAGCGAAACCGGCACCGTATCCGATATACGACATGAAATTGTCGAGTTGCTGCATGATTTGACCAATCGCCAGAAGCCAGATAATCACTTCAAAAAACCCAAGGATGGGGGCATAGTATTTCAGGCCTCTCGAAACAAAGATCACCCGGATGGTTCCCACGGTGACATCCAGAATCCTGGCTATGGCAATAATCAGAGGCAGAATAACCCAGTTGTAGAGTTCAGGCCCGAAAAAGTCGGTCATCATATTTGTCATCTCACAAATCTATTAAAAGGTTAATCTACGATATCGCTGAAAACATCAGGCAATTCAGCCAGGCCGGAAAATTACCGTTTCTTTTCGAAAAAACTACGCAGCAAAGCCGCTGATTCTTCCGCAAGCACCCCTTTGGTAATCAGGGTTTTGGGATGGATGAGTGAGGGCCGGTGTTTCATATAACCGTTTTTCGGGTCTTCAGCTCCGTAGACTATTCTGCCGGGGCGGGCCCAGAACAGCGCCCCGGCACACATGGGGCAGGGTTCCAGGGTTATATACACCGAGCAATCGGTGAGAAATTTTCCGCCCAGATAGTGTGCGGAAGCCGTGATCGCCTGCATCTCCGCATGTGCCGTAACATCATTGAGCGTTTCAGTAAGGTTGTGCCCTCTGGCAATAATCCGGTCGGAAGCTACCACCACACAGCCCACAGGCACCTCATCCCGGTCGAAAGCCTTTTGCGCCTCTTTCAGCGCCTCCTTCATGAAATAGTCGTCGGTATAAAGCATACTGATGGTTAATGGTAAATGGTTAATTGTAAATGGTTATTTTAAGGATTGCTGTGGAGGTTTGTTTTTTGCGGTCTTTATGATTTTTGTTAGAATTTTCAGCAACTCTTCAGCGTCAGAATACATGCTGAAATATTCGTCTTCGGTCAGGTATTTTGTTTCCTTGAGGAGTTCCAACCAATATAGGGATTCGTTAATTTCCTTTTGTCCAATGGCCATTTTATGAATGAAATCAGCTTTGCTTTCAGCATGTTCAGCCTCACTAATCATTGCGCCCACAGCAGTTCCACTTCTCAGCAATTGCCTGGAAAGCTCATATTCTCCGTGCTGCTTAATCAGGAATTTCTGCAACTTCACAATCCGGACTGCAAAAGCCAGGCTCTTCAATTTTATAACACTTCCCCCCATCATTTTCCTCCTTTGATATTTAGCATCACTCCATCCTATAATTCAATAATTTACAATTAACCATTATTAATTCTTTGTCATTGATTTTCAATGCTATAAATGAATCTATCCGAAGACAAATTTACATAAAAATATCTTTGCCGGCTCTCAATATTTGCCGTTACTCACCGTTTTCCGGAAAACCCTTCGATGAAACCTTTTCGTCTTCTTTCTTATTTGTTGTTTATACTTATGGTTTTTGGGGGCTGCAACCAAAGGAAACCATCCGTTACTTTAGAAGCCTTGATTCCGCTGCTGGCCCAAAACGATCAGGCACTGGGGGTTACGCAACCCGGCGACTGGTTGTTTCATCATCCCGAAAAAGGGCAGACATTTGATCAGTATAAACGATGCAATCCGGTTTCTCCGGATGAGGAAAGATCCGTCATTTATATTCAGCCCATTGGAGACTTTGATGATACTTGCAATGCATTGATCAAGCATACAGCAGAATATATACAGATCTTTTTCGGGCTGAGAACAGTGGTCCTGAAGAACCTTGGCAATGATATTTTTCCTGATACGATCACCCGGAGAGGTGAGTACAATGACACTCAGGTTTATGCCCCTTATATTCTGAATGAGATTTTGGCAAAGCGAATGCCCCGGGATGCCATTACCCTGATGGCACTTACTGAAAAAGACCTTTATCCAAATCCTGACTGGAATTTTGTGTTTGGTCTGGCAAATCTCAGAAAGAGCGTAGGGGTTACATCGTTATACCGTTTGCTGGAAAAACAGGATGACAGGATTGACAAAACCAGGAGCCTGGAGAGGCTTATCAAAGTAGCCTCCCATGAAATCAGCCACATGTTTACGATACATCACTGCACCCATGCGGTATGTACCATGAACGGATCCAACTCTCTGCCCGAAACAGACCAAAAGCCCAACCGGTTGTGCTCGCAGTGCACCGCCAAACTGCTGTGGAACCTGAAGATCGATCCTTTTGTGAGAATGGAGAAACTACGGAACTTCTATGCAAAACATCATCTTACCGGGGCACTGAGTCTCCTTGAAGCTGATATCAACATTACCAAACCCCTCAATCCATCACTGTAATCTTTTGCCCGGTTCTGAGGTCCATCTTCATCACACCGGCCAGTGCTGAATACAGGATTGGATTGTATGCGAAAAACGCATCGGGCTTTTCGAAAAACACCTCCACGGAAACGGAAAAAAACTCCTCGATACTGGTGGCTCCATAATCCCTGAACAATGAGGGCTCCTCCCCTTCCGTCATTTTCGCGATTTCGCGGTAGGCTTCCAGGTCGAATGCCTGCATTTTTTTGGAATCAAAAAACTGGTAGGATTCCTCCTCATCATCCAGCTTTTTTATGACCCTGAGGGCATGGGCCATCTCATGCAGACCCAGATGGATGCCGTCCGCCTGATCCTCAAAACCCTCTTTCAGGCTCTTCCAGGAGAGCACGATGACCCCGGCTGCATTCACTTCCCCTTTGTGATAGGCTCCTGACAAGCGGGAATAGTATTCGTCAGGATAAATGAAAATCGTTACAAAACGATCAAAATACATATCCGGATATCCGAAGGTAAGCTGAATGGCCGAACCGGCAATCAGTACTTTCATTTCATCGGTAACCTCATGGATTGAATCTCTACGGATGAACTCCTTTTTGTTGATGAACTTCTGCACCCTCCCTTCAAAAATCCGCTTCCCCTTGTTTGAAAGCCGGTTGTAGAAAGGGAAATGCCTTGAAAGGTACTGCCGGTACGCCGGGGAAATTTCCGGCAGAAAAAGCAGGGGATACCTGGTACGGATGTATCTCATCAGGTCAAGGAAAGGTTTTAACCCTCCCATCAGAAGGATCATTAATAAGAAAACCACAATGGGTATCATATCAATGACAGCGGGATGATCCTGGTCCATGGTTCAGAACAAAGTGAGTGATCAGAAATGATAAAGCACAAAAAAAGGGAAAATTCCTAACTTCGCGCCTCAAAATCAGTAATAATGTTACGAACACACCATTGCGGAGAATTAAGGCTTGCAGAGGCAGGCATAAGGGTAACACTGGCCGGCTGGCTGCAGCGTTCGCGTGATTTCGGGGGGATGACCTTCATCGATCTGCGCGATCGTTACGGCATCACACAGCTGGTTTTTAATATGGAAACCGATGCCGGTTTATGCGAAGAGGCCCGCAAGCTGGGAAGGGAATACGTAATTCAGGTGACCGGGAAGGTAGCAGAACGTTCCAACAAGAATCCCAACCTTCCTACCGGCGATATTGAGATCATAGTAGAAGAGATTAAGGTTCTGAACCAGGCCAAGATACCGCCCTTTACCATCGAGGATAAAACCGACGGAGGAGATGAACTCCGTATGCAATACCGGTATCTGGACCTGCGGCGTCCGGTGGTACGGAAAAACATGGAACTCCGGCACCGGATGGCAATGGAAACACGCAACTATCTGAGTGACCAGGGCTTTCTGGAGATTGAAACTCCCTTCATGATCAGGAGCACACCGGAAGGGGCCCGTGATTTTGTGGTCCCTTCGCGCATGAACCCCGGAGAATTTTATGCCCTGCCCCAGTCGCCGCAAACCTTCAAGCAGCTGCTGATGGTTTCAGGTTTCGACCGCTACTTCCAGATTGTACGCTGTTTCAGGGATGAGGACCTGCGTGCCGACCGCCAGCCCGAATTTACCCAAATCGACTGTGAAATGTCGTTCGTGGAGCGGGAGGATGTGCTGCATACCTTCGAAGGGCTCACACGTCACCTGTTCAGCAAAGTAAAAGGGCTTCAGACAGATCCCTTCCCCAGGATGACCTACGCCGATGCCATGCGGCTGTACGGCTCCGACAAGCCCGATATACGGTTCGGGATGACCTTTTTTGAACTTACCCCATGGGTCCGGGGGCATGGTTTCCCGGTGTTCGATTCGGCGGAACTGGTGGCTGGCATCAACGTACCGGGCGCAGCAGGGTATACACGAAAGCAGCTTGATGAACTGACCGATTGGGTAAAACGGCCGCAAATCGGGGCCAAAGGGCTGGTGTATGTCCGTTATAATGAGGACGGAACCCTGAAATCATCGGTGGATAAGTTTTATACCGAAGAGCAGCTGAAAAAATGGGCTTCGGAGATGGATGCCCGGCCCGGTGATCTGATGCTGATCCTTTCGGGCGATACCCATCATACCCGCAAGGCCCTGGGAGAGCTGCGACTGGAAATGGGTCAGCGGTTGGGACTAAGAAATCCTGAGGTTTTCAGCCCGCTGTGGGTGGTGGATTTCCCGCTGCTGGAATGGGACGAAGAGGCTGCAAGGTTTTTCGCCATGCACCACCCGTTTACCAGTCCGCTGCCCGACGACATTCCTTTGCTGGCCACTGACCCGGGGAAAGTGAGGGCCGATGCATACGACCTGGTGATCAATGGTGTGGAAATCGGTGGGGGCAGTATCCGGATCCATGACCGCGGTCTGCAGCAGCAGATGTTCAAAGCGCTGGGATTTTCCGAACAGGAGGCCCGGTCGCAGTTCGGCTTTCTGCTTAATGCCTTCGAATTTGGTGCACCTCCGCACGGAGGCATTGCCTTTGGTTTCGACCGGTTATGTTCCCTGTTCGGCGGGTCGGAGTCGATCCGTGATTTTATCGCATTCCCGAAAAACAATGCCGGCAGGGATGTGATGATCAACAGCCCCGCTCCCATCAGTGAAGCTCAGCTTAAAGAGCTGAATATCCGTACTGTATAAATAATTTCAGGAGTTGTGTTGCGACCGCCCCTCCAGAATCCTTTGGTTTGGGGCCATCAGCACATCACCACCAGGTGCTCCCATAAAATTCTGATCCCAATCAGAATCAGGATGATACCCCCTGCGATTTCGAGCTTCTTTTCGAAAAAGCTGCCGAGCCTGTTTCCGATATACACCCCCAGCAGGGAGAGGAGGCAGGTGACGATACCAATCATCAGTACCGGTTTGAGGATCCCCACATTGATCAGAGCAAAACTGAGCCCTACTGCCAGTGCATCAATGCTGGTGGCAACAGCCAGCATCAGCAGGGTGGTAATCCTTAAGATGTCGTGACGGTCGTCGTGCGGTTTTCCCGAGAGGGCATTGTAGATCATCCTTGCGCCCACAAAGGCGAGCAGCAGAAAGGCCAGCCAGTGGTCGAAATCTTTGATATACTGCTCGAGGGTGAGCCCTGCAGCCCATCCCACCACCGGCATCAGTGCCTGAAACAGCCCGAAGGCGAGGGCTATTTTGAGTGCCTGCAGGAATTTCAGGGGTCTGATGGTGGATCCGCCTGTAACCGATACGGCAAAGGCATCCAGTGACAAACCGGTGGCGATTCCCAAAATGGTAAGAATGTCCAACGTTGTTGCGGTTAAGGTTGATAGACAATTTTTCGGGTAACGACTTTTCCGTTGCACTCGAACCGGAAAAGATAAATGCCCGGCGACAGCTTCTGCCCCGGCGTAAAATGTTCAAGGTACTTTCCGGAGGGAAGCAGTGCATTGTTGTACAGGGTGGTGATGGTTTTCCCGTGTATATCCGATACCCTGAGGCTTACCCTGGAGGGTTCATGGAGTTTGAATTTGAACCAGGCCGACTGTTCAAACGGGTTGGGATACACGGGGTCGATGTTGAACGGTGCCGGCTCAGGGGTGTTCACCCCCAGCCAGTTCATGTCGATGATCGCCGTCCATACACTCAGTTCTCCGTTGTGCAGCCGGGTCCACATCGGCCTCACCACGTTGTTGTGTGCCGAGATGTTGTTGTAGTCTCCGAAGAAAACGGATGAAACCGGGACAAAGGGCGATTCGGAGATCCGGAAGTTGAAAAAGGAGTTGCCGCCATCTTTCGAAACCGCCATGAATACATCGGTTTGTTCGTCGGCATAATTTCTTCTGTCATAGTAAACGACGTAGATCCATCCGGTAACCTGGTCGATGGTCATCCAGGTGAAAAACTGCTGTTTTCCCGCAGGGTCATCATTGACCCTCTGGGGCTGGGTCCATGTGGTTCCATCGTCGGTCGATTTCACAAACCACACATCGGTGTCGGTGGCACCGTTACGCTGATCGGTCCAGTTAACATAGATATTGCCGCGGGTAGGGGTGTTGCTCAGGTCGCAGCAGGTAACCGGAAGCCCGTTGCAGCGATAGATACCGGGGATGCTGTAATCCCAGCCACCGGGTTGTGCTGAAACGGGGATGTCGGTGGCAAGCCAGGTAGCTCCTCCGTCAAGAGAGCGGTCGAACATAATCCCTTCAGGTCCGGTCCATGCCACATACACCTGGCCATTGGGGCCCACAGCAGGTACGGCGCCCTCTACCGTGTTGTCGCTGTCGATGCAGTCACCAGCCACGGTATTGATCCTGACTGCCGGTGACCAGGTATCACCCCGGTCGGTGGATTTGGAAAACAGGATCACCGAGCTGTCGGCAGGATCGGCCGACCCGTAGTTGTCGAATTGCGTCCAGGTGCTGTACAGATGGTTGTTCTGCGGATCCACCACCACCCATTCCTTGTCCTGGGCCTTGGTGCCGTTGAGCCCCATGTAGCTTCCTGTAGTCCAGGAGCCTTTCAGGGTATCCATTCTCTGGCACACAATCCGGTCGATCCAGTTGCCCTGGGGCGGATTGGAAAGATGGAAGAAATAAAACGCCCCGGAGGTATCGGCAATGATACAGGGATCACCCCATACACCGTAGGTTGAGGCCATCTGGTCCCTTTGCCAGGTGAGGCCACCGTCTTCGGAGTAGAATACATGGTCGATGTTGGATCCTGCAACAACCTGCTGGGGATTCTTTGGATTGATGCAGATGGTGGGCTCTTCGGGATAATCGAATGATGAAATCTTCACGTTGGTGTGCTGGGCGTGGAGAAGAGCCGGTACCAACGGCAGCAGAAAAAGCAGTATGATATTTCTCATGCGGAAAAACAGGGTTTTGAATGAGTTACAAATATACGGAAAATGAATGAAAAGGTAAAACTAAAGGGGACAGTGCTGAGGGGACAGGAAGAAGATACTGATATACTGATGTGCTGATTTTTAAATATCTAAGACCATTTAAGTATGCATATAAGGCATTTGAGCTTATATGAAACCTTATATTTTCTTATATCCCTTAGATGGTTCAAAAAAGATCTGCGGAAATCCGCGGGATCAGGGTGGTCGTAAACAAATAGAACGCGGATGACTCTCAATTCTGATTTTGGTTGCTGAATGCTCACCAGGTGTTCTTAATGAATCGGGCTCACCCCTGAAATCCTCTCATCGAAGCTGATAATCTGCCGTCCAGATAATCAAATCTGGGGTGCCTTCATGGTCTGTAGAATGATAGACCAAAAAATGACAAATGAACAGTATGAATACAGATTTCATAGAGAAGCATTTTCAATTTCACAAACCACCAGTTCGCAGTCTTCTATACTACTGAATGTTAGAGCATTTATCACGGGTTGTTGGAAAACCAGCAAATCACCCTGATGTAGCGTATCGGTTTGTTTGTTGATAAGCAAACTGGTTTCTCCTGAAAAAAGATAAAAAAAAACAAAGGTATGGTGCTCCCTGAAGAAGTATGTGACATCCTGCCCTTTTTGCACCGTGAGGGCTGATAGTGCTCCTGATGTGTTGCCCGATGTCATCAGGTTGAAATCCGTACACCTTCCAACCGATGAGGTTTTCCAGTCTCCTTCAAAGGTTGCAGCATCGAATCTGCCAAGATAACTGGAAGGATGACCTTCGTGATGCAGTACAGTGGCACCCGAAAGCACCATCAGTTGTCTTGAAATACCGCTGAGTATAGTGAATTCTGACGATTCTGTCTCAACTGTCGCAGTGCTTATCCTGAACCGGAAGTTCCGCAACGGATATTCTGCCGTGGCCGGAAAAATGAAAAGCTCCGTGGTGGTGCCACCCGGCCACGTTTTTGCTTTCTGGTGGGCAAATGGGATAATGGAGTATTCTGTCATATCAGTTTTCTCCAACCATGTGCAGATTTAACGCTATTGAAACGCCCCATCTGATGGGATTGATGGTCAATGGGTATTCATCCGGAATACAACCCACCTTACTTAATCAGAATTCTTCCGGAGCTTAATCCTGAATCAGAAATAATCTGCCAGAAGAATATTCCCGAAGGCAAATCTGATACTGAAATCGTATGGGAATTTCCAAAGAGATTGTATTTTTTTACCACTCTGCCATTCACATCCATCATCAGAAAGTTAAAATTCCCAATACCCGCTTTATCATCCAGCCTGAGGTACAAAAGGTCTTTCGCCGGATTCGGGAAAACGGCTGCGGATAGGGTGGGAACCTCTTCCATCCCGGTGGTGTTTTTTATGGAGGTAACGTCCATCAGCATCCACTTTTCCGGATCCACGGCAAGGCCGGTGACGGTGCGGTTCAGCGGCACAAAGAAGGTATCCGTAG
This sequence comes from Bacteroidota bacterium, assembly GCA_022709695.1. Classification (GTDB taxonomy): domain Bacteria; phylum Bacteroidota; class Bacteroidia; order Bacteroidales; family SKPS01; genus SKPS01. The sequence goes on along the minus strand of JAKLII010000003.1, from coordinate 259,875 downwards.
TCTGGGTAACGTAAATCCTGATGGTGGTATCACCGGAGGTAACGGAGCTGAATGTGCACTCCAGTGGCATGGTAAACAGGGGTGTTACGGTGGTGGAAGTAGTCTGGCGGGTAATGATACGGACCGTCTGGGGATCTATCTGCGCCCACTCCACCTGGTACAGGGGGTAGCCCTCGCCATAGTACCACTGGTCGAAAAAATGCTGCAGGTTCTTTCCTGAAACCGTTTCGGCCACCTGCCTGAAATCATCCCCCGATGCAACACCGTCTGCGTAGGTCGATAGGAAGGTTTTCAGCACATTATAAAATACCTGATCGTTTCCGATCTCAAACCGGAGCATATGGATTATGGCTGAGCCCTTGTCGTAACTCAGTCGTCCGGAGAAAATGCGGTTCTCATCCATGGCCTGGGAAGCCGGCACAAACACACTGCCTCCCGGCTGTGACTTCACATTGCTGTGCACATCGGCCATCAGCGCCTGCGCTGCTGCGTAGCTCTGAAGGTACTGGGCCGAAATGTATTCTGCATAGCTGGCAAACCCTTCGTTGATCCAGATATCCTGCCATGTGGCGCAGGTAACATAATCGCCAAACCACTGATGCGCAAGCTCATGGGCTACCAGCCCAAAGCTGAAGGATCCGAGTGTGGTCATGGTCTGGTGCTCCATTCCACCTCCCAGCGGGGCCATGCTGTGGCCATACTTCTCCTCAGCAAACGGATACAGGCCGAACTTATCGGAGTATAACTCAATCAGTGAGGCAGTCTGGTCAATTACCGATTTGAAGTAAGTAAGGGTTTGCGGATTGCTGTACACATAATTCTGTATCAGAATTGAATCGGAATATCCTGCCGGATGGGCGTAGGTGGAATAATCGACGTAGGTGGAAACCGCGGCTGAAATCAGATAATAGTTGATGGGATAGCGCGATTTCCATTCGTAACGCACTTTACCATTCCCCATATTGGTTACAGCGGTAAGTAAACCATTCGATCCTGCCTTGTTGGCGGACGCTGTTGTGATGAATACCCAAACCGAGTCGGCCTTGTCGGAAAGTACCTGTTTCACCGGCCACCACTGTTTGGCATTGAAAGGTTCCGAAAGGGTCCAGGTTACCTGTGCGCCCCAGGAGGGGGAAGTGCCGTTGCTGATGCCGGAGAAGAAACCTCCGGGAATACTGGGGGTGCCTTTGTACCAGATGGTTACAGAAAGAGCTGCGTCATTGACGAATGAGAGGCCGGGCACATACACCTCATCCCCCAAACGCACAAAAGGTTTGAGTTGTCCGTTGATTTTAATACTGTCGATGGTAAGTGCCGGAATGAGTTCTACCACAAACGTATCGAGTACCGGAACCACCACTTTGGCATCGATCCTTACACTTCCTTTAAGATAGATGGAGGTATTCGACATCTCAAGGTCGAGGAAATAAAACTTCACATCATAGCCATTGATATCGTTATGCAAAAGGGGTGGCGGAGTGCGGTAAGCATTCTGAAAGTTATGCTGCCTTTTCACACAACAGGGCAACGATTCGGTGAACTGGGCTGAAAGCTCCGGGCAGGTAAGGCAAAATGTGAGCAGAAGAAAAATAAGGAGTGAAATCTTTCTCATGGAACCTGAAGGGTTTACGGGTTTTGGCGGCCAAAGATACGGAAATTGCAATCTCATGCATTTCAAAGGTTTTATTTGGTCAGAAGTCACTGATCTGAGCTTTTTAACATTTTTTATGAAGCATTAATAGCCAGAATCCTTATTTTTGATGCCGTAACGAATGATGCCTGATGCCAAAAACAGCCCTGATACTGTTACTGCTGTTAATCCAACACGCTCTGCTTCAGGCAGATAATAAACCCTATCCGGATACCTCATCCACTGCTGTTTCAGACGAACTTCGTTTCCGCAACGATGATCCGATCATGCTGATGCTCGACAGTATGATCAATTTGTCCTATCTGGCAAAGCACATGCCCCTGTATGCTGCAAGCTGCGGAAACCCCAAAGGGTTTTGCTCGGATGATATCCCTTACTACACTGACAGTGTAATTTCGGTGCAGATGGAAGCACTGAACCTTTCTACCCCTTTCGATCTTATTTACAATGCACAGGTTCAGAAGTTTATCGATTTTTATGCCTATCGCAGAAGGGCGTCGGTTGCCCGGATGCTTGGATTGGGCAGGCTCTATTTCCCGTTGTTTGAAGAGACCCTCGACAAATACAATCTTCCGGTAGAGTTGAAATACCTGGCCATTGTGGAATCGGCGCTGAACCCGGTGGCAGTTTCAAGAGCCGGAGCAGTGGGGTTATGGCAGTTTATGCCTTCGACCGGGCGCCTGTACGGGCTGACACCCGGCCAGGGTGTGGATGACCGGCGGGATCCCTTTCTGGCAACCGATGCGGCATGCCGTCATTTTGTGGATCTGTATGCCCGTTTCGGCGACTGGAACCTGGTACTGGCTGCCTACAATGCCGGACCAGGCGGTGTGGCACGCGCCGTGAAAAAAGCAGGCGGCGTAAACGATTACTGGAAGGTACAGCCTTACCTTCCCAGGGAGACCCAGAGTTATGTGCCGGCTTTTATTGCGGTTTGCTATGTAATGGCACACCACCAGGACTTCAACATCATGCCGGTAAGTCCGCCTTTCGACTACTATGTGCTTGATACCGTTGCCGTTCGGGGCTATCTCACCCTCGATTTTCTGGCCGAAAAGATGTCGATGGACCGCGAAAGCCTTGGATTTCTGAATCCGGCCCTCAAAAGCGGGATTATTTACGCCACCCCCGAAGACCCGTGGTATATCACCCTGCCCCGTCAGTACGTAGGCACCTTCATTGCCAATGCCGATCTCTACTACGAAGCGATGAAGGAGAGCTCCAAAGCCCGCCCCGATGAATCAGCCGCCGTTGCCAAAGCCAAATCGAAGGTGCACACGGTGCGCAAAGGGGAAAGCCTGGGCGTGATTGCCTCAAAGCACCATTGTTCTGTTACTGCCCTTAAGAAAAAGAACAAGCTGAAAAGCAACACCATCCACCCCGGGCAGAAACTTTACATCCCCTGACGCCTATTTCAGGCTTGAAATTTGCTGGGTGACACTCCTTTTGCATTGTGCCTTTTTGTTCCGAAATTTGTCCACGAAAAATTCTGATGTCATGAAAAAACGGATGATACACCTGTTGCTGGTTTCTGTGTTTACAGCAACAACCCTCATTGGATGCAAACAAACGGTTCCTGTGAGCAAACCGGGTTCCCATGCCCGGATCAGCGAAGTACTGGTAGTACTTGACAAGGCTCTCTGGGAAGGTGAGCTGGGCGATTCTGTAAGGTCGGCTCTGGGAACCTTTTATCCCTACCTGAATCAGCCCGAGCCCATGTTCAGCATCATTTACCGTGATCCTGCCGATTTCGACGAAACCTATTCGGTTTTCCGCAACATACTGCTCTTTGTGCTTGAACCGGAACGCGATGGCGGCACGATCCAGAAAGAGACCGACCACTGGGCAAAACCCCAGACCGTAATTCAGCTCAACGGAAACACCTCCGAAACCCTGCTGGGTTTGTTTGAAAAAAACAGGGAAGCAATTATGAAGGCCTTTGATGACAGCGAGATACGTCGACTGAAAGGGGTCATGAAGAGCATCAACAAGGAGGGAAATGCCCAGCAGATTGCCAAAAACCTGGGAGTCAACATTGCCGTACCTGAAGGTTACTATCTGGCCAAACAAAAAACCGGATTTGTATGGGCACGCAAAGTGATCAAATCACAAACCCAGGAGAGCAGTTTCTGGATTGCCACCGTTCCTTATACCGACACTGCCCAGTTCAGTCCGGACCGGATTCTGGCCCTGCGCGACAGTGTTTGCAAGGCACACATACCCGTCCAGGACCAGGTATCTTACATGGGCACTGAAACCCGGTTCGGAGCCCTCTCAAAGGTCATCAGGCTGAATGGTTACTACACCGTTGAAACCCGTGGATTCTGGCGTACTTTCGGAAACCACTCCATGGGAGGACCCTTTCTGAATTACCTGGTGCTGGATGAAAAGAAAGAGCGTCTGGTGATGATCGACTGCTATGTGTTCAAGCCCAATGAAAACAAGCGCGACCTGATCCGGCAGCTCGAAGGGATCGTCCACACACTCCAGCTCTGACTAACTTCCGGCCTCAGAATCCGTTGAGTTCCATGGTTACGGTAGGGATAAGCATCAGCAATCCCAGAACGATCAGTACCACAATAAAGGGCCATACCCATTTTACCCATTTCTCGTAAGGGATCCGGGCAACACTCAGGACCCCCAGCAGCACCCCTGATGTGGGAGTTATCATATTGGTAAAACCGTCTCCAAACTGGAAGGCCATCACGGTTGCCTGGCGGGAAACGCCAATCAGATCGGAGAACTGCGACATCATGGGCATGGTAAGCGCCGCTTTGGCCGATCCCGATGGGATGATGATGTTGATCATGGTCTGGATGCCATACATGATACTTACCGAAGCATACTTTCCGGCCGACTGCATCCCCTGCGATACATAATACAGAATGGTATCAATGACCTGTCCGTTCTGCAGTACGATAAGAATTCCGCCTGCAAGGCCCACAATCATGGCTGCCGACAAAATATCCTTTACCCCTTCCAGAAAGAGTTTTGTGATTAGGTTTGGACCATAACCCATACTGATACCCGCCAGAAGACCCATGGCAAAAAAGAGGGTGGCAATCTCCATCACATACCACTGATAGCCCATCACACCGGCAATGAGAAAGAGGATGGTGAACATCAGGAGGTTCAGGATAAAGAAATGAACCGATTTCAGCAGCAGGGGAATGGAGGTTACCAGAAACAGGGCCGCCAAAATGGGCAGCAGGGGAAGATGGTATCTGGCCTGTCCGATTTCGAGGGTGGAATCGGGTAGCAAAAAGGCCCAAACGAGGAGTGCGGTCTGAATAATGCCATACACCATCCATGCAGATTTCGGGGTATGATAGGTCACCATGCGTTTCCCCTCTGCACCGGCATGCTTGTCGCGCCAGTACTGATCCTCTTCGTACACCGGCGAATGCCTGGGGTTGCGCTGCACACGGGCTGCATACCTCAGGGTCCAGCCAATACCCACCAGGTTGATGATTACCCAGCAGAAGAGGCGGAATTCAATGCCGGAGTACAGCGGCAGGTCGCTGAGTCCCTGGGCAATACCGATGGTAAAGGGGTTGAGCAGGGCTCCGGCAAATCCCAGCGAGGCTGCCATGTAACAGATCATCACGCCGGTGATGCTGTCGTAGCCCATGGAAATGGCCAGTGGCACAAAGATGATGATAAAGGCGATGGTTTCTTCGCTCATTCCGAATACTGCACCGAAGATACTGAATACAAGCATGATAAGGGTAAGGATAATGTTGTTTACCCCCAGAAATTTCACCGGTTTGAACCGCTCCAGCTTTCGGGTAAACTTCAGCATAGAAAGAATCCCCACATCGATGGCCTTGCTTTCGTTCAGGATCCAGAAGGCGCCACCGATCAGTAGGATAAAGACGATGATGTCAGCTTTATCGACAAAACCATCAAAAATAGCGCTGAACACCTGCCACGTTTGGGGTTTCCCCTCTTCGAGGTATTTGAAGGATCCGGGCATGATCACCTCACGGGTATTTCCGTCGTAGGATTTAGTGGTGCGTTCAAACCGGCCTGCCGGAACCAGCCAGGTAAGCAAGGCGGCGAACACCACTATAAAAAACACAATCACATAGGTATGGGGGATGTTTCGTTTTTTGGCCATGAGGCATAGATAGGTTTGATTCCAGCCACAAACCTAAGGAAAAATGTGGTAACCGGGGAAGAAACTCAACGCTTCACCCCTGTAACGGTAATGCTCATGATGCCGCTGCCCTGGTGGCTAAAGCGTTGGAGGGATTCCTGATCAAGGTACTGTGCCATGATCTCATCCGGAATGATGATCACCTTCTCTTTGCGGATCTGAATTTCTGAAAACCCGACATTCCGGATGATCTGCAGATATTCATCTTTTTTGATGGCCCCGGCCACACAGCCGGCATACATCTCGGCGCTTCTCAGGAGGGCTTCGGGCAGGTCCCCTCCGGTAACCACATCGGAGATGCAGAAGTGCCCTCCCGGTTTCAGTACCCTGTGTATCTCCTGAAATGCCTTTTCTTTATCCGGAACAAGGTTCAGAACGCAGTTGCTCAGGACCACATCGGCCAGATGGTCTTCAAAAGGCATCTGTTCGATGTCCCCTTTCACAAAAGACACATTGGTATACCCCAGGCTGGCTGCATTGAGGCGGGCTTTGGTGAGCATGGCCCCTGCAAAGTCGAGCCCAATGACCCGGCCTTCGGCACCGGTAAGTGCCCTGGCCACAAAAGCATCGTTGCCGGCTCCCGACCCAAGGTCTATCACGGTATTACCGGGGCGTATCATGGCAAACTGGGTGGGGATTCCACAACCCAGTCCCAGATCCGCATCGGGTGCATACCCCTGAAGCTTGGTGTAATCGTCGCTGAAGATGGTGTAATCTACACTTTCGCAACACCCTGTGGCGCCACAACAGGAGGTTTTATTTTCACTCCTTGTCTGCAGGGCAATCTGGTTGTATTTTGCTCGTACCAGGTCTTTCAGTTCTTCTTTGGTTTTCATATTGGGGATTATTTCTTCCTGTTTACTGATATGACCCTTCATCCTTTTTGTCCGGGCTTCCGTTCACGATACTTCAGCATACACATGCAGGAACCCGACATCCGCTCCTTTTTGTTTTTAATGACAGGGAGATCGTCACGTACCCATTCCAGGATGCCTCCTGCAAGGTTCGCTATATTATCAAACCCTCTGTTTTTTAATGCAATAACAACCTCCACACTTCGCAAACCGGCAGCATCGGCAATAATCACCGGCGTATCATGAGGGATAAGATCCATCTGGGTATCCAGTTCGCTGGCAGGACAAAAAAAGTGTTGCTCTACATCAATGGTATGCAGGAATGAGTGGTAGTTTTCGCGTACATCAATTATAAGAGCTCCTTTGCGGCACAACTCCAGGGCGACTCTGGGAGTGACATGGATGATGCCATGGTATTCGTAGCCTTTTCCTTCGAAAAATCTCTCATTCATACGTAAGCGGGTTCTTTATCAGAACAGGATCTTATTCAGACAGGTTTATCCATCTCAGGATTGAACAGGTCTTCAAAAAGCATTTTTGCTTTTTCCCAGTTTGATCTGTTTATACAGTATTTGATAAACGGAGGTTCGATTTCTCCCTGTATCAATCCGGCAAACTTCAGCTCTTTCAGGTGTTGCGACAGTGTAGATCTTCCCACCGGAATTTCATCCACCAGATCGCCACTGTAACAGCAGGTATTGCGGGCTGCGAGTTTCTGCAGGATATATACCCTTACCGGATGCCCCAATGCCTTGCATATTCGGGCCATCTCCTGAACCTCCGGATCCAACTCCTTCTTTTTAACCATGTACTGCTTTGTTAATCAGTTCTTTTATTTGCTCCTTTGAAGGAACACCCCCTTTATACACCACCTTTTCATTGATCACAAGAGCAGGGGTGGCCAGAATACTGTAGCTCATGATCTGAACAATATCCTCCACTTTCTCAACTGAAGCATCCAGATTATTCTCCGCCACAACCTCCCTTGTGAGTTTGTCAAGGGTTTTACATTTGGCACATCCGGGACCTAAAATTTTTATCTCTGCTTTCATACTATGTCGTGTAAACTTGTTCAGACAATCATTTCTTTATTTCGCAAAAATACGAAATGTTATGATCTGAGATGTATTTTTCGGCAAAATTATCTCCTGCTCTGGCAAGATTTCCGGAACTACCGTAACACCCCTACCGGATATACGTCCTTCATGGCATCGAAGTATGGGGTATGTTCGAACCACCAGTTGTACTGTGCCCAGATTTTCACAGGGCTTTCGGGCAGGGTGGCATCGAAAGCCTTGAACTCATCGAGCAGGGAGGGGTTTTTCGCGATCATCTCCCGGGCTACTTTTTCCATCACATAGCTTTCAGCGTACTCTTTCTGTTCGAAGATGGCATTAAAGAACCCCCACTGCAGAAACGACTCCGGGCTTGCGGGATCCAGGGCATGAATAATGATTTTTGCTGGTTGCTGATAAACAGGAATAATGGCTGACCCGGTGTGAAAAACCATCGTCCGGGATATTTCCTGCATCCGGAGCTCCTCTACCCGGGTTCGCCCCTCGTAGGTTTGTTGTGCAAGCCTTACCCCTGAGAACTTCCAGGTGGCAACGGTCATTTCGGTATCAACGGAAAGGATCTGCATCTGAATCCCGTGATATTGAAGCCTGCGGATCAGATCGTTCCATTCCACAGGTATCACATAGGCTTTGGGCACCTGTATCTGTTTGTCGGGAAGATTTTCGTGAAACCAGTCGAGTGTGAAGGTTTGCGGGGTGTCGGAGTAGATGAACCAGTCGTTGCCGGTGAGGTCGCTTGTTTTAACGGTATAGCTGAATCCCAGAAAATCGACTTGGGTACTTTTTTCCGACAGCTTAAAGGTAACCGGAAACGGCTCATTTCCCAATTCTCCTGAGGTACAGCGGCGGTCGGCCTCACGGGTGGCGGAAATCAAACTTTTATACTCACGGTTCAGGATTTCCATGGTTTGAACCATCAGTTCCACAGTGGATTCCACCCGCTGATGGTATGGTTTGAGCATGTGGGTCTCCACGAGGATTCCGATGCGGTTCCGGGCGGCAGCATACCCGACGGAATACCGGGGGGTGGATGGCCAGGTACGAAGACCGCTGCGGGGATCGTGCCAGTTGCGGAAAGAGACATAGGGGAAAATGGGCATCCCCCTGTCTGCCATAGACTTTTCGATGACAGGAATATACCGTTCATTGAGCCATTGGGTTTGTGCGGGGTCCATATTCCCCAGGTTTTCAACGGCATAGGTAATAACATACTGGTAATCAGCGCCATCGGTGGTATGGATATCCATTAGAGCCTCAGGCATCCATTGGCTGAAAAGTGTAAGCCAGGCCTGCATCTCCGGAGCATCTGCCTTCAGAAAGTCGCGGTTCAGGTTCAGATTGGTGGGGGTTGTACGCCATCCCATCTCTTTAGGACCATTCTGGTTGATGCGGTTGTACGGACCGAACCTCTCGTGACCGTCGACACTCACAATCGGGATAAACACCAATGAAACATGCTCCAGCAGATTCAGGTGTTTCTTTCTTACGGCCACATCACGCAGCAGCAGCAGCCCGGCATCCTTACCTTCAGGTTCTCCGGGGTGGATGCAGGCCTGCACCAGTAAAATGATTTTGCCTCTGGCACGGATGGCAGCCGGATCGGAAAGCCCGTCGCGGTCAAGCACCAGGGCAAAGTGGCTGCGCCCCTGCGGGCTTGTTCCGTATTCAAGCCATGATATCATAGCGGAGGAATCGGCCAGCATTCTGGCGTAGCGGTAGGTCTCATCATATCGGGGAGTTTCGGTGCCGCCGCTTTTTTCATAGAAGGTTTGCCAGGGGTCCTGGGCAAAGAGATGACAAGCAGCCAGAAACAGTACCGGGAAGAAACAGGCTCGGAGGTTCATAGTATTCCAGAATGATTTTCGACAGGCGAAAATAGAGATTTTAAATAGCTTTGCGGCTGAAACAAACGGAAAATCGGGGATGCTGGAGGAAAAGCAAACATACCGGTTCAGGGTGATCAGGAAAATTACACTTCCGGATGATTCTGCGAACTGGGTACTTACCTGCGATGGAACCGACCGTTACCTGTTGCCGGAAGAATACTATACCGATTATCAGATCCGGGAGGGGATGGAGCTTCCCTGCAGAGTGGATAAAATCAACTGCACCGGAAGGATTTTCCTGGAGCCTGAGCACCCCTGGTACAGGGAAGGGGAACGGTACCTGTTCCGGTATTGTGGAAGTGAGATGCATCATGACAGACTGGGAAATGCTTTTTTAAAACTGGTTTTCCAGGGCATACAGGGCGAAAATCAAATCCACCTGTCGCAAGGGATACCGGCGGGATTAACGCCGGAGCAGCCGGTAGAGGTTACCATCAGGCGGATCCGAAAAGGGACAGTGGAATTTGACCTGAAGGGCGAAGGCCCCCATCAGCTGCTTCAAACCGGTGGGTTTTATACATTTACTGTGCAGCAGCAGCAGGAAGATGGTTCGTTGCTGGTTGCAGGGCCGGGTGGGGTCACTGCCCTGCTGGACGCCGGGTATTACGCTCCTTATAGATTGCTGCCGGGCAGCTCTTTCAGGGGAGAGGTGCGCGGCCGGAGTGCAAACGGGGATTTGCTGGTAGAACCGGAACATCCGGTTTACAAATCCGGTGAGGTTTACCAGTTTATGGTAAAACGCTCAGAACCTGCGGAAAATGGTCAAAAAATACCAGGGCGGGTGTTGGTAGTGACCGACTGTTTTGGTCATGAAATTAAAGTATTGATGCCATTTGCAGGCCAGGATGTTTTTTCGGGTCCTTCTTCGATCGCCTGCCGGGTAGAGCGTTTTAAAAAGGGGCGCCCCGTGCTCCGGATGGCATCGCCTGCCTGATTCCATTCCTTCATCTTTCGCATCAGCCTTCTTCCGGGACCAGGGCCGAGGGGTGATATTATCATGCCCCGTAACCTATAATTGGCTAATTTTGCACTTCAAAATGATTATCCAAGCTATACTCCTTTATGAATAAAACACCGGAACCGGGCGAAAACCGTTCGCTGAACTTTATTGAAACCATCATTGAAGAGGATCTGAAAAACAATACCTACGGAGGGCGTGTCCACACCCGTTTCCCGCCGGAGCCCAACGGATATCTGCACATCGGCCATGCAAAATCCATATGCCTTAATTTCGGGCTGGCAGAAAAATACAGGGGTTTGTGCAACCTCAGGTTTGACGATACCAATCCCGAAGCCGAGGACGTGGAGTACGTGGATTCCATCAAGGAAGATGTACAGTGGCTTGGTTTTCAGTGGCATAAAGAACTATATGCATCAGATTATTTTGAACAGTTGTACGACTGGGCCGAGATGTTCATCCGTGAAGGGAAAGCTTATGTGGATGACCAGCCTGCGGATGTGATATCACAGCAACGGAAATCCCCGACTGAACCTGGTGTCGAAAGCCCTTTCAGGGATCGCAGCATAGAAGAGAACCTTGATCTCTTCCGCCGGATGCGCAAAGGGGAATTTGCCGAAGGCGAAAAAGTGCTGCGTGCCAAAATCGACATGCGTTCGCCCAATATGCACATGCGCGATCCGATCATGTACAGAATCCTGCACAAGGAGCATCACCGCACAGGCAACCAATGGTGCCTGTACCCGATGTACGACTGGGCCCACGGACAGTCAGATTTTCTGGAGGGGATCACCCATTCCATCTGCACCCTTGAGTTTGAGGTGCACCGCCCGCTTTACGATTGGTTTCTCGATCAGATTACTACCGATACCTACCGCCCCAAACAGCGCGAAATGGCACGTTTAAACCTGAATTACACCATTATGAGCAAGCGGAAACTGCTCAAACTGGTTAAGGAGGGGTATGTGAAGGGCTGGGATGACCCCCGGATGCCTACCATCTCAGGGTTTCGCCGGAGGGGCTATACCCCTGAATCGATTCGCACCTTCTCGGAACGCATTGGCGTTGCCAAGCGGGAAAATGTGATCGACACCGCTTTTTTGGAACATTGTCTGCGTGAAGATCTGAACAAAAGAGCCCGGAGAGTGATGGGGGTGATTAATCCCGTTAAAATAACTATTACCAATTTTCCGGAAGGTCAGACAGAATGGCTGGATGCCGTCAATAATCCTGAAGACCCGGAGGCAGGAACCCGGAAAGTTCCCTTCTCGGGCACCCTGTACATTGAACAGGACGATTTTATGGAGGAGCCCCACAACAAATTTTACCGCCTTTCACCCGGGAGAGAGGTTCGCCTGCGGTATGCCTACTTCATCACCTGCCGTGAAGTACTGAAGGATGATCAGGGGAATATTACCGAAATCCTGTGCACCTACGACCCTGAGACCCGCGGTGGAGATTCCCCGGACGGGCGTAAAGTGAAGGCGACCCTTCACTGGGTGTCGGCGGAACACGCCCTGAAAACGGAAGTCAGGCTGTACGACCGTTTGTTTCGCAATGAGAACCCGGATGATGTATCTGAGGGAGAAGATTTTACAGTGCATCTGAATACCGATTCCCTCCAAATAAAGGAGGCATTCACCGAGCCTTCCGTACAGGGTGCAAAACCTTTAACCCACTACCAGTTTGAGCGACTGGGGTATTTCAATGTAGATCCCGATTCCACGCCGGAGAAAATGGTGTTCAACCGCACGGTGACCCTGAAGGATGACTGGGCAAAAATCGCTTCAAAAAGCTGATATTTATGAAGATAGCTGTCATTGGAGCAACCGGGCTTGTGGGGCAGATGATGCTTCGTTGCCTGGAGGAATCAACCCTTCCGGTTACAGGGCTCATACCTGCTGCTTCAGCGCGTTCAGCCGGCAGGATGATCCCCTTCAGAGGCACTGACCAAACCGTGGTGACCGTAGAGGAAGCGGTCCGGGCAAAACCCGATCTGGCACTCTTTTCGGCAGGCGGAGCAGCTGCCCTCCAGTATGCCCCCCTGTTTGCAAAGGCGGGATGCACCGTGATCGACAACTCTTCGGCATGGCGGCGGGAACCGGGTGTACCGCTGGTGGTTCCCGAGGTAAATGGTCATCTGATCGGGAAGGACGACCGGATTATCGCCAATCCCAACTGCAGCACCATACAACTGGTGGTAGCCCTGAATCCGTTGCATAAAGCTTTCGGCATCAAACGGATCGTGGTATCAACCTACCAGTCGGTTTCAGGAAGCGGTGTGAAAGGGCTGCGCCAGCTTGATGACGAACGCAACAGCCGTACCGGCGAAAAATGCTACCCTCATCCCATCGATCTCAATGTGATACCCCAGGGGGGGACTTTCCTGCCCAACGGAATTACCGTGGAGGAGGAGAAACTGATCTATGAAACCCGGAAAATTATTGGGGATCCGGGTATTGCCATCACGGCTACGGTGGTACGGGTGCCGGTTCAGGTAAGCCACAGCGAATCGGTGAATATCGAATTTTTCAAACCTGTAACCCCTCAGCAGGTGAAGGAGGTGCTGCAATCAGCACCGGGAATCAGGATTATGGATCATCCTGAAGAATCCATCTATCCGACTCCGTTAATGGCTGCCGGAAAAGATGAGGTATTTGTGGGACGGATCAGGCAGGATGCTTCCCTGGAGACCGCAGTGGATATGTGGATTGTGTCTGATAACGTTCGTAAGGGGGCGGCTACCAATGCCGTCCAGATCGCAGAAATCCTCCGGGAGAGGAACCTGCTGTAATTCCTTTCTGAATCACTGTTACTGAACCCTATACTCATCTGCCATGAACAACCGCAAGATTTCAGTATTTGTATTCGCATTCACACTTCTGTTTCTGCTGCCCGGATATTCCGGAGCCCAGGCTTCACTTCGCCGGAAACTAAAAAACATCCCCGGTGTGGTTGCCGTGGAGGAACTTCCTGCCAAAGAACCGATCAAAGCCAAATACCTGCTCTGGTTTGAGCAACCCATTGATCATACCAACCCGTCTGCAGGCAAATTCAGGCAGCGTATATTTCTGATGCACAATAGTTTCGATCTTCCGATGGTGGTAACCACCGAAGGGTACGCTGCATCCTATGCTGAGAGGCCGGATTTTGAGGATGAACTTTTAGCCCTGTTCAATACCAGTCAGATGGTCATTGAACACCGTTACTTTGGAAAATCGGTGCCTGACAAGGGTTGGGAATACCTTACGGCAGAGCAGGCTGCTGCTGACCACCACCAGATCATCCAGGCTTTCAGGAAACGGTACACAGGGAAATGGATCTCTACCGGCATCAGCAAAGGAGGCACCACCTGTTTGATTCACAGAGTGTTGTATCCAAATGATGTGGATATTACCATTCCCTATGTGGCACCACTGAATTTCGGGGTCGAAGACGGAAGGCATGAATCACATATCGCAACAACCGGCAGTCCGGCTTCCCGTGAAGGGATCCGCCGGTTACAGTCGCAGGTACTCATGCGCCGGGATAAAATGATCCCGATGCTTGAAAACTACGTGAAGAAAAATGAGCTCACTTATAAAATCAGTCTGGATGAGCTCCTTGATTACATGGTGCTGGAATATGCCTTCTCATTTTACCAGTGGGGATGGGATCCTTCAACCATTCCGGCAAATGATGCTTCTGACGAAGAGGTTTTCCTGCATCTGGTCCGGGTGTCATCCCCTGATTATTTTGCCATTGAGTCGTGGAAGGATTTTCTGCCGTTTTTTGTTCAGGCAGCAAAACAGCTGGGATATTACGGATATGACATGAATCCGTACCTGGAATTAATGAAGATAACCACCACCAGGGGGTATCTGCAGAAAATCTTTCTGCCCGATTCACTTCAGTTCACGTTTGATGTCTCCCTTTCGAACCGGATCCAGCAATACCTGTTTGATGAGGATCCGAAGATGATCTTTATATATGGGGACTGGGATCCCTGGTTTGCTTCCGCGGTTTTATTCGATCAGAGGGAGAAGAAAAATATGATGAAAGTCATCGCTCCTTCAGAGAATCACACCATCCGCATTTCTGGTCTTATGAAGAGCCAGCGGGAAGAGGTGATCAACAGGGTCAGCCAATGGCTTTCTGAATAATCTTCAGACAGGAACATTTCACCACTGGTAAGCCCGGATGTTTCTTTTTTCTACATAATTGATAAAAGAGGCATTTACTACCTTATTGCCACCCGGGGTAGGGTAATCGCCGGTGAAATACCAGTCGCCAAGGTCGTTCGGACAGGCGGTATGCAGGTCTTCGATGGTCTGGAAAATGATATCCACCGTGGCATGGGTTTTTTCAGGGGTAAGCATTTTTGCAATCCGCCGGGTGATTTCTGACGTTTTAAGAGGGGTATAAATCTCCTTCACATAGTTTACCATCTCCTCTTTCGGAAGGTTAGCCTGCGCCTTGCATTTCCTGTATACCTCGGTGATGATGCCGCCAAGCTTTTTTTCATGCAGCAGTTCAATGGCTGCATTGAAGGCCGCAAAGTCACTCATCCGGGTCATATCTATGCCATAACAATCGGGATAACGGATCTGTGGAGCCGATGACACAATGATAATCCGTTTGGGCCTGAGACGGTCAAGAATCCGGATAATACTCTGTTTTAATGTGGTGCCGCGTACAATACTGTCGTCTAGTACCACCAGGGTATCCACATTATCAACCACGGCTCCGTAGGTCACATCATACACATGCCCCACCAGGTCATCGCGCAGGCTGTCCTGGGTAATGAACGTGCGGAGCTTGACATCCTTCACGGCGATCCGTTCTATTCTGGGCCTGAGCATGAAGATCTCATCAAGGGTTTCCTTATCGGGCGGATGGGGAAGGGCCAGGATCTGCAGTTTCTTTTGTTCATTGCACCAGGCATTGATAGCTTCCGACAAACCCCTGAAAGCCACTGCTGCCGTATTGGGGATATAGCTAAAAACGGTATCCCTTAGGTTGTAATCTATGGCCTTCAGCACCGCAGGAGCGAGGTTCCGCCCCAGGGCTTTTCTTTCACGGTAGATGACCTGATCGGTTCCCCGGCTGAAATAGATCCTTTCGAAGGAGCAGCTTCTGCGTTTTTCAGGAGTTTTCACCTCCTGATGCAGAACCAGGCCATCCTTTTTAACAATTAGGGCATGCCCCGGATCGATCTCCCTGACATTTGCGAAATCGGCGTTAAAAGCCGTCATAATGACCGGCCGTTCAGAGGTAACCACAAGAATTTCATCATCATGGTACCAGAAGGCAGGTCTTATTCCATTGGGATCGCGCATCACAAAGGCATCACCATGTCCCGCCATACCCGCAATAACATAGCCCCCGTCCCAGTGCTTGGAGGCATTTCCGAGAATGTCACCCATGTTCAGGTTGTTGGCAATCAGAGGTGATATCTCCTGTTTTGAGAAACCCTGCCCTTTAAAATGCTGAAACAACCGTTCATTCTCTTCGTCGAGGAAATGGCCGATTTTTTCAAGCACGGTGATGGTATCGGTGGTTTCGATAGGATGTTGACCCAGTTTCACCAGGTTGTGAAAGAGTTCATCCACATTGGTAAGATTGAAATTACCGGCCAGGATGAGGGTTCGGGTTTTCCAGTTGTTGTGCCGGATGAAGGGATGGACGCTTTCGATCTGATTTTTCCCGAAGGTACCGTACCTGAGATGCCCGAGAAAAAGATCTGCAGCAAAATCGGCATTGTCCCGCAGGAAACCGACGTCGCGGTACCGGCCGGGATCCGGGCTGCACAGCTGATCGTAGTGCTTGTAGATGTCGGTAAAGATATCCCGGATGGGGGTATTGCTGTTGGAGCGCTTGCGGTGGTAGTAGTTTTTCCCCGGGGGAAGATCGAGTTTGATGCTGGCAAGCCCTGCCCCATCCTGCCCGCGGTTGTGCTGCTTCTCCATCAGGAGGTACATCTTGTTTAACCCGTAAAGGCTTGTGCCGTACTTGCCAAGGTAATATTCCTGTGGCTTCAGGAGCCTGAGGAGCACGATACCGCATTCGTGCTGGATCTGATCACTCATAGTACCCTAATTAAGGGGCAAAGATAGTAAAATCCCTGATGAGATTGCGGCACTTCCGTTATTATCCGTTAAAGCGGATAGCTTCCACCGGATCGAGCCGGGAGGCTTTGTTTGCAGGGAGTATGCCTGCCAGCAGTCCGATGAGAATCGAAAGAAACAGGCCAAACGACCAGTTACCCACTGACATGCTCATGCCAAAAGTGGTGGTGGCACTCACCAGGGCACTTACGCCAAGGGTGATCAGCAACCCCAGAATACCACCAAACAGACTCAGAAACACCGATTCGAAGAGAAACTGAAACAGGATAAAATAGCGTTTTGCACCCATGCTTTTCTGGATGCCGATCTGGTTAATTCTTTCATGCACCGATACATACATGATATTGGCAATACCAAAAGCTCCCACGAGCAGCGCAAATCCCCCGATCAGCCATCCTGCGATGGTAACAACCCGAAAAATGGAATCAATTCCCTGGGAAAGGAGACTGGTCTGGTTGATAGCAAAATTGTCCTCAGCATAAGGTTTCAGGCGTCGTACTGCCCGCATCACCCCTATCAGTTCGTCTTTCATCTCTTCGAGGGAAACACCGGGTTTCCCCTTAACAAGGATTGAACCCTGTACATTGCCCGATTTCAGGTCAAGAAACCTGGCAAGGAAACGCACCGGTACAACCACCATATCATCCAGGCTTTCGCCGAAATCATCCTTCCCTTCCTTCGCAAACACACCTACCACCCTGAGTTTCCTGTGAAAGATCTTCACCTCCCTGCCTACGGGATCCACCTCCCCGAAAAGTTTTGAAGCCACCTCCGCTCCCAGCATCACTACATTTCGGCCTCCGTCAAACTCCTCTCCTGAAATAACCCGCCCGTCAGCTATTACAAAACTCCAAACTTTTTCAAAGTCTTCAGAGATCCCCATAACAGAGGTTCCCGAAACATTCTTACCCCCAAAACTCACCGACTTACTGAGGCTTGTCATGTAGGCTGCCGATTCTATGGTTTCGGCCCTTTTCTTAATTTCATCCACTTCACTGTAAACCGGTTCAGGGCGTTTCAGATATTCCCACCAGGGGTAATTGGGGTCATTGAAGGCCCATGGCCATTTCTGGATAAACAGAACATTCTGTTCCAGATCAGCAAGGGATTCCCGTATTTTCCGTTCAAGGCTTCCGGTGGCTGTAAATACAAACACCACCGAAAAGACCCCAATGGTAATACCCAGCAGCGACAGGGCAGTCCTGAGCCTGTTGGCCCTGATGGCATGCAGGGCAAAGATGAAACTTTCGCGCAGGAGTTTCAGAAATATCTTCATCGGAAGAAAACAGGCCGGTTAAAAGGGTTATTTTTGCAGATCAGCCGATGCCTCTTATCGGTTGTAAATGTACTAATTCCTTTTCAGATGAAAAAAATCAGAAATGCGCTGATTTCAGTGTACCATAAAGAAGGAATCCTTCCCCTGCTCAGGAAAATGGTGGATCTGGACATCCGGTTATTCAGCACCGGAGGCACCCACGATTTTATCCGTTCAACAGGGCTTCCGGTTACACCGGTGGAGGAACTCACCGGCTATCCTTCCATATTCGGAGGAAGGGTAAAAACCCTTCATCCTGCCATCATGGGTGGAATTCTGTTCCGCAGGGACCATCCTGTGGATGCGGAAGAGCGTTGTACCTACAAAATTGAGCCGATGGACCTGGTGGTGGTTGATCTGTATCCCTTTACGGAGACCGTTCAGCTCAACCGTTCGCACGAGGAGATCATCGAAAAGATCGATATCGGCGGTATCAGCCTGATCAGGGCAGCTGCAAAAAACTTCCACGATGTGGTGGTAATTCCCGACAGAAATGCCTATCCCTTGTTAAACAACATTCTGGATGATGGGGGCGCCAGTACTCCGGAAGTTCGTCAATCGCTGGCCATGCGGGCGTTCGACATCACATCGGATTATGATGCAGCGATTTACGGATATTTCAGCCGTAATGCAGAAATTCCATCACTGAAAATCAGTATTGAAGAAAAAACAGCGCTTCGGTATGGTGAAAACCCGCATCAGAAAGGGTATTTCTACGGAAAGCTGGATGCCATGACCGAACAGTTGCATGGCAGGGAGATTTCATACAATAATCTGCTGGACATTGATGCAGCCATCGGTTTGATGGATGAGTTCAGTGAACCCTCAGTGGCCATACTCAAGCACAACAATGCCTGTGGTCTGGCCAGTCGTCCAACATTGGCTGAAGCCTGGACAGCTGCGCTGGCAGCAGACCCCTTGTCGGCCTATGGAGGGGTGATCATCGCCAACCGAAAAGTTGACAAAGCCATGGCAGAGCTTGCCAACCAGATCTTTTTTGAAGTACTGATCGCCACCGAATACGATCAGGATGCACTGGAGATCCTGAAAGGGAAGAAGAACAGGATTATCCTGAAAAACCTGAGCTCAGGTGACTTTTCGATGCCGGTACGCAGTGTGCTCAACGGGTATCTGGTACAGGAGCGTGACAATGAAGCCTGTACCCCTGATGATTTGAAAACAGTGACCCTGAAAGCACCGGATGCCCGTCAGGTGGATGACCTGTTGTTTGCCAACAAAATTGTTAAACACACCAAATCCAACGCCATCGTACTGGCATATAACAAACAGCTCACCGGTATCGGAACCGGGCAGACCTCGAGGGTAGATGCCATGAAGCAGGCGATCGAAAAAGCCAGAACCTTTGGCATGCCCCTGGAAGGTGGGGTAGCAGCTTCAGACGCCTTTTTCCCTTTTTCTGACAGCATTGAATTTGCATGGCAAGCCGGAATCAGGGCAGTGATCCAGCCAGGGGGTTCCGTCCGGGATCAGGAATCGGTCGATTTTTGTAATTCCCATGATATCGCAATGGTTTTTACGGGGGTACGTCATTTTAAACACTAATTCCGTTACCTTTGCACCACTTTTACGTATAAGGGGACTGATTAACTTTTTTTACCCATGGGATTACTCTCTTTTTTTACCAAGGAAATCGCAATTGACCTTGGCACTGCCAATACCATTATTATCCATAACGATAAAGTTGTGGTGGATGAACCTTCCATTGTTGCAGTAGACCGGATTACTGATAAAATCATTGCTGTTGGAAAGAAGGCCATGATGATGCATGGCAAAACCCACGACAACATCAAGACTATCAAACCTTTGAGGGATGGGGTCATTGCCGACTTCAAGGCTGCGGAGTTCATGATCCGTGAGATGATCAAGATGACGGAAAACAAACGTTACCTGTTCCCCCCTTCTCTTAAGATGGTAGTATGTATCCCATCTGGCATCACCGAGGTGGAAGAGCGGGCCGTAAGGGACTCAGCCCAGCAAGCCGGTGCAAAGGAGGTTAAACTGATCCATGAACCTATGGCAGCCGCCATAGGCATCGGGCTGGATGTGCTTGAACCCATCGGTAATATGATTATTGACATTGGGGGAGGAACCAGTGAAATTGCCGTAATCGCTTTGGGTGGTATTGTCAACAACAAATCGATCCGGATTGCCGGCGATGACTTCAACCTTGATATCATGGAATACATCCGCAAGCAGCATAACATCAACATCGGAGAACGGACCGCTGAAAGGATCAAGATTGAAGTGGGAGCTGCCATGACCGAAATCGACAATCCCCCGCCTGATCTTGCCATTCAGGGACGCGACATGCTCACGGGCATTCCGAAGGAAATTACGGTTTCGTACCATGAAATTGCACATGCCCTGGATAAATCGCTGTTAAAGGTTGAAGCGGCAGTGCTCTCAACCCTCGAAATGACCCCGCCGGAACTTGCGGCCGATATTTACCGGACCGGTATTTACCTCGCAGGTGGTGGCTCCCTCCTCAGGTCCCTCGATAAACGTATTCATCTGAAAACCAAATTGCCGGTACATGTTGCAGAAGATCCGCTCAGGGCTGTTGCAAGAGGCACTGCCATTGCCCTGAAGAACTTCGACAACTTCAGCTTCCTGATCCAGTAGGCAAGTACCGGTAACCCCTCTGCGTCATGTACCGCCTGCTTACCTTTCTGCAGAAATATTATCCCCTGCTGATCTTTCTGCTGCTGGAGGTTTTTGCCCTGAACCTTATCGTAAGAAACAACCATTACCATAAGGCTGTGTTTAACAACGGTGTATCCAATTTTACCGGCAATACCTTCGAAACCTGGCAAGACATAACAGGGTATTTTGGCCTGAGAAAACAGAACCGCAAACTGGCCGAAGAGAACGCCCGGCTGCGCAACCACCAGATCTCCTCCTTCAGGGCTTCCGACCGAAAAATCTTTGTCTGGAACGATACGGTTTATCAGCAGCAGTTTCAGTATATCAGCGCACAGATCGTAAATGCCACCGTAAACCGGAAAAAGAATTTCTTTCTGATCAACAAAGGGAAAAACCAGGGGATTGAAAAAAATATGGGGGTTATTAGTCCTGATGGGGTGGTTGGCGTGATAAAAAGCGTTTCCTCAAACTTTTCACTGGTTCTTCCGATTATCAATATCGAAGCAAATGTTGCTGCACGTATTGAAAAAAACGATCAGGGGGGGCTTGTTTCATGGGATGGCAGACACTTCAGTGCCGGTGTGATGAAAGGGATTCCGGGGCATGTGAAGCTGGAAAAAGGTGATACCATTATTACAAGCGGGCAATCGCTTTTCTTCCCTGAGGGCCTTCCGGTAGGATATGTTTCAGGATTCAAAAAAAACCGCAGCGACAATTTCTATACGGTAGGTGTAAGGTTTGCCGTCGATTTCAATAGCCTCACCCATGTGTATATCATAAGCAATCTGTTGGCAGAGGAACAGATCAACCTGCTCAAAGCGATAGAAGATGAACAATAACCTTTTACAGCTTGTCAGGTTTCTGATTCTGGTTGCCACCCAGATACTGGTATTGAACAAGGTTCAGTTCGCCGGGTACATCAACCCATATATCTATATCCTGTTTATATTGTTGCTGCCTTTGCGCACTCCACCCCTGGTGATGATCATTCTGGGTTTCCTGTTGGGTTTTGCCATCGATATGTTCTCGGGAATGATGGGTATTCATACCTTCTCCACCCTTTTTGTGGCCTATTTCCGCAACCGGATTATCAAACTTGTGCTGGGTATCGGCCCTGATGATTTTATCTCCGACATGGGAATCCGTGATCTGGGAATTACACGTTTCCTGTATTATGCAGGATTCATAACCCTGATACACCACATTTTGTTGTTTTACCTTGAGGTATTCTCCTTCAGGCAAAGTGGCGATACCTTATTGCGGATTTTACTGAACACGATGGTTTCTCTGGTATTTATCTTTATTGCCATGATTCTTTTCGAGCGCAAACGGTATGAAACGTAGAACGGAAGAGCGCAGAATTGAGATCATGGCTCCGGTGGGCAGTCTGGAATCACTTACTGCTGCCTGGCAGGGTGGGGCAGATTCAGTGTATTTCGGGGTTGGCAACCTTAATATGCGGGCCGGTTCAGCCAGAAATTTCACCCTGGATGATCTCTCGTACATTGCAGCCTTTGCCACAGAGCATGGTATGCGTTCATATCTCACCCTGAATACTGTGGTGTACGACCATGAGCTCGGTGAAATGCGCCAGACCATAGATGCTGCGCGAGAAGCCGGCATTTCTGCCATCATTGCTTCCGATATGGCGGTAATCCGTTACGGGCATGAAGCCGGCATGGAGATCCACATGTCTACCCAGGCAAATATCTCCAATATTGAGGCGGTGAAGTTCTGGTCGCAATGGGCCGATGTGGTGGTAACAGCCAGGGAACTCTCTCTCTCCCAGGTAAAGGAGATTACTGACCAGATCGTACATGGGCAGATCAAAGGGCCTTCCGGAAGGTTGCTGCAGGCAGAAGTGTTTGCCCACGGAGCACTCTGCATGGCCATCTCGGGCAAATGCAGCCTTAGCCAGGACAATGAGAACAGCTCGGCCAACCGGGGCAAATGCCTGCAGTTATGCCGCCGCCCCTACAAGGTAACCGACCTCGACGATGAACACTCCTTCGTGATAGACCAGGGGTATATCATGTCGCCAAAAGACCTGTGCACCATTGGCTTTCTGGATCAGATTCTGGAGGCAGGTGTATCGGTGCTGAAAATCGAAGGCAGGGGAAGACCAGCCGATTATGTAAAGACAGTAACTGCCTGCTATCGCGAAGCTGCTGATTACTGGCTGGCCGGTCAATGGCACGAAGCACCCGTTGAAGAGTGGATGCAAAGGCTGAACACGGTGTACAACCGTGGATTCTGGGAAGGGTTTTATCTGGGACGCAAAACTGCCGAGTGGACGCGCACTTATGGCAACCGTGCTACGGTAAAAAAAGTGTATGCCGGAAAAGTCACCAACTTCTTTGCCGTGCCCGGGGTGGCAGAGATCAAAATCGAAGCAGCAGAGCTGTCGACCGGAGAGCAGATTTCCATTATCGGGCCAACCACCGGAGTGTACGAGGCAGTGGCAGGTGAGATCAGGGTAGATGAAAAACCGGTGGAGATCGCCCGAAAGGGGGAATTCTGTTCCCTGAAAACCAGTGTACAGGTGCGTCGTGGCGACAAGCTTTACAAGATCCTACCTGCTGAAGGGATCACAGACGGACAGCAGGGGTAAGTGAAATCAGCACACGGCTACAGATCCGGATTCAGTGCGGAAACATCCCGGATAATGTACACGTCGTAGTCGCCCAGATACCCGAAACCGTACTTTCGGTAGAGGTTTATGGCTGCCGCATTGTTGCGGTGCACCTCAAGTTTGATCTGCATATTCCGCTCCCTGGCGATGTGCAGTGAGGCTTTTACCAGCGGGTGTGAAAGTCCGGTCCCTCTGAAATCGGGGTGAATCCCGAAATGATGGAGGTAGAGCCTCCGCCCGTCAGTGGTAATCCATGAGGTACCGGCCAGCCTGCTGCCCATCCACAGCAGCAGCAATCGCCCACCGAGGGCGAGTGTTTCACGGATGGTGTTCTCATTGTCGCCCCGTGCCCGGTTCGACAGGCCGGTGGCTTCCCACAACGCCATTACCTCCTGATAATCACTCTCCTGATAATCGCGAATGGTATAATTACCGATCTCCATAACCCATTGTCATTCTTTCCCCGAAACAGAAGCCTCAGCTTCAGTAGTTGCCTCAATAACAGATTCTTGCACGGATTCTGCTGAATTCTTCTCCTCCTTCCGGGTTTCTTTCTCAGGATGAAAAAACCTCTTCTGAAAGAGCAGCAATATGGCTACCCCAACCGTTATTGAAGAGTCAGCAATGTTAAATACAGGCCTGAAGAACTGGAAATGGTCGCCGCGGAGGCCTGCCGGAATAATGCCCCAGTCGGGCCAGTATCCATCTATCAGCGGGAAATAAAGCATATCCACCACCTTCCCGTGCAGAAAACCCGCATATCCGTTGCCCGGGCTGAAGATGGCAGGTGCCATCAGAGTGCTTTCGGTAAAGATCAGGCCATAAAACATACTGTCGATGATGTTGCCGGCGGCACCTGCAAAAATGAGCGAAAACGCATAGATCATTCCGGGGCGCACCCCCTTTTTTACCAGGGTGAAGAGGTAATAGAAAATTCCCGCAGCGGCAAGAATCCTGAAAATACTCAGCATCAGCTTCCCATACGCTCCGAAAAATTTCCAGCCGAATGCCATACCTTCATTCTCAATAAAGAAGATATACGACCAGCTTCCCAGAATAGGGTGGGATTCACCCAATGTATAATGGGTTTTGATATATACCTTGAGTATCTGATCGAAGAGCAGGATCAGAAAAACGATAATCAGAGGCTTTTTCAAAGGTGTCAGATTTGGATTACCGTTTACCGGACTGTTTTAATTTGGCCTCGATGCTGAGGGTGGCATGGGGAACACTGCGTAAACGCTCCTTGGAGATCAATTTTCCGGTTTCACGGCATATTCCGTAGGTTTTATTCTCGATACGGATCAGGGCGTTTTCGAGGGAGGTGATAAACTTCTGCTGCCGGGCTGCGAGCTGGCTGTTTTCCTCTTTCGACAGCACCAGATACCCCTCTTCGAGCACCTTAAAGGTAGGTGAAGTATCGTTGGTGTCATTCTCGTTGTTGTTGGTATATGCCTCCGTTAAGAGTTTCAGATCGCGGCGGGCCTCCTCGAGTTTATTCAGAATGATTTCCCTGAACTCCTCCAGCTCGGCATCCGAATACCTGTTCTTTGCCGGTTGTTCTTCTTTTTTACTCATGGTATCAGTTTTTATGGAATTTCTTTCACAGCATCAGACCCTGGCCACAGTCATCGCTACCTTAACAGCTTCATCAGGCTCAAAGAAATATACTTCCGGCAGGGTTCCCTGATCGGAAGTAACGATTCTGTCGGCAAGGGTCTCTGAACAAATATAGTCATATTTAAACGCAATTGCTGCGTCGGTGGTATGATTTTTTTCAACATTAATCACAATCCGGTCCGTTACATCAAAACCCATCTCTTTTCTGAGGGTTTGTACGCGGTTCACAAAGTCCCTGGCGATCCCTTCCATTGCCAGTTCTCCGGTAATATTGAAGTCGAGGGCTACAGTGAGTGTACCTTCTGTGGCCACCATCCAGCCGGGGATATCTCTGGTGATAATTTCCAGATCGCCTTCTCCGAGCTGCACTTCATTTCCGGCAACTGACAGAGAAAGGAAACCGTTCTGTTCATAGGCGGAAATCTCCTGCCGGTTCAGTTCCAGTACGCGGGCAGAAAGCTCTTTCATCAGTTTCCCGTAACGGGGCCCAAGGGCCTTGAAATTGGCTTTGGCGGTTTTCACCAGCATCGGGTCATCATCGCCGGTAAACTGAATCTCCTTGATATTCACCTCATTTTTTACCAGGTCAGCCACCAGAAGCAACTCCTTCAGGTCTTCTGTGGCAGGTACCGGGATCATGATACGCTGCAGGGGTTGCCGTACCCGGACATTACTGCGCTTGCGGAGCGAAAGTACCATGGAGGATATTTTCTGGGCCCACTCCATCCTGGCTTCAAGCTTTTTATCGATGGTATGATCATGTGCCACCGGAAAAGAGGCCATATGGACCGAGATGCAAGCTTCCTTCCCTGTCCTGTTGTTCAGGTCACGGTACAGCTGCTCTGAGTAGAAAGGGGCAATGGGGGCAGCAAGTTTTGCAACGGTGATCAGCGCCTGATAGAGGGTCTGGTAAGCTGAAAGCTTATCGGTTCCCATTTCACCTTTCCAGAACCTTCTGCGCGAAAGGCGCACGTACCAGTTGCTGAGGTGTTCATCCACGAAGTACTGGATTGCCCTGCCGGCTCTGGTAGGCTCATATTGTCCATAAGCTTCGTCCACGTTTAAAATCAGTGAGTTAAGCTCCGATAAAATCCATCGGTCGATTTCGGGCCGCTGATCGTAGGGTACCTCAGGGGCATGGTAGTCAAACCCGTCGATATTGGCATACAATGCGAAGAAGGCATACGTATTGAACAGGGTTCCGAAGAATTTGCGCTGCACCTCTGCCACACCATCGAGATCGAACTTCAGGTTGTCCCATGGCTGGGCATTGGTAATCAGGTACCAGCGGGTAGCATCAGGACCGAACCTGTCGATGGTTTCAAAAGGATCAATGGCATTTCCAAGCCGCTTCGACATTTTGTTACCGTTGCGGTCGAGTACAAGGCCATTGGAAAGTACATTGCGGTATGCTACTGAATCGAAAGCCAGCGTGGCAATCGCATGCAGGGTGAAGAACCATCCACGGGTCTGGTCAACCCCTTCTGCTATGAAATCGGCCGGATAATTATCCGCAAAGAAGGCCTTGTTCTCAAAAGGATAGTGGTACTGGGCATAGGGCATTGCTCCGGAATCGAACCATACATCGATCAGATCGGGTTCGCGGAACATCTTTTTCCCGGATGGGGAAACAAGAACGATTTCATCGACAAAGGGGCGGTGAAAGTCGAAGGTCTGATAGTTTTGGTCGCTCATCTCCCCGGCAATGAATTTTTCCAGCGGGTTGTGGGTCATTACACCAGCCCTTACAGCAGCTTCAATGGCCTGCTTCAATTCTTCTGCAGATCCGATGCAGCGGATTTCAGAACGATCTTCTGTAACCCATACCGGCAATGGGATTCCCCAGAATCTGGAACGGGAAAGGTTCCAGTCGACCAGGTTTTTGAGCCATTCGCCAAACCTCCCCTCACCCGTCCATGCCGGTTTCCAGTTGATCTGGCCATTCAGTTCAATCATCCGTTCCTTCAGGGCTGTAGTTTTGATAAACCAGCTGTCGAGCGGGTAATAGAGGATGGGCTTATCGGTGCGCCAGCAGTGGGGATAGTTGTGTACGTATTTCTCGATGCGGAAGGCCTGACCATTCTTTTTCAGCCATACAGCAAGATCCACATCCAGGGTATCGGTTCCGGGCGGGATGGTATCATCGAATTCGTTTTTGGTAAACCGCCCGGCAAAGGGGGCATATACCTCCCTGTTGACATTGGATTGCACAAACCCGGCATCAAGATCTTCGATGCGGAAGAATCTCCCGGTACGATCGACCATAGGTTGCTGATTTCCTTCCGAATCGGTCAGGAGCAGGGGAACGATGCCGCTTGCTTTTGCCACCCGGTCGTCATCGGCACCAAAGGTGGGGGCAATATGTACCACCCCGGTTCCATCCTCTGTAGTCACAAAATCCCCTTCGATCACCCTGAAGGCGTCGCCACGGGGCTTCACAAAGGGGATCAGCTGCTCATAACGTATCCCTTTCAGTTCAGATCCCCTGAACTCACCCACGAGCTCCCAGGGAACTATCTTGTCGCCGGGATTAAAAGCATCGAATGGCTGCCCTTTCGCCTCCGCCTGAAACCAGGCTCCCAGAAGGGTACTGGCAAGCACAACCGTAACGGGAGTTCCGGAATAGGGGTTCAGGGTCTTAACGACACTGTATTTCAGCGTCGCTCCCACCGCAAGGGCCGTATTGGAGGGCAATGTCCATGGGGTTGTAGTCCATGCCAGGATGAAAACCTCGGTATCGGTCAGCGCAAAAAGTCTTTCAGATGCCTCATTCCTGATCACCCTGAACTGGGCTACCACCGTGGTGTCCTTAACGTCGCGGTAGCACCCGGGCTGATTGAGCTCATGGGTGCTGAGACCGGTTCCTGCTGCCGGGGAATAGGGCTGGATGGTGTATCCTTTGTACAGTAATCCCTTGTCGAACAGAAGCTTCAGAAGGTGCCAGACCGTTTCAATGTACTTGTTGTCGAAAGTAATGTAGGGGTTGTCAAGATCGACCCAGTACCCCATCTTTCGGGTAAGCTCATCCCATTCTTCCTTGTATTTCATCACCTCCCTGCGGCATGCCTGGTTGTACTCAGCCACAGATATCTTCCTTCCGATGTCCTCTTTCCGGATTCCCAGGGTTTTTTCCACACTGATCTCCACAGGGAGGCCGTGAGTATCCCATCCCCCCTTCCTCTCCACATGAAAACCCTTCATGGTTTTGTAACGGCAGAACAGATCCTTGATGGCCCTTGCCATCACATGGTGAATTCCGGGAATACCATTGGCACTGGGAGGCCCCTCGTAAAATACAAAAGGTTTCCGTCCGGTGGTCATCTCAAGGGTCTTCCGGAAAAAATCCCCTTCTTCCCAAAACTTTCTGATCTGCTCCCCCGTGGCTGTAAAATCAGGCTTTTTATATTCCGGATACCGTTTTCCCATACTAAGGTATATTGAAAATAAGGTTAATAATGGATTGTCCCAACACAAATGAATTTTGTAAGATATTGATAATGTTGATTATCCAAAACTCTTTACAAAAAATTGGTTGCAAAAGTAAAGAAAAAAGGGATGCCCGCAGAATCAGTGATCAGGGAATTATATATCTTTGCCTTGAAACTGTAACATCTATAACCCTATCCCATGGCAAAGACACCCGAAATCATCACCCCGGATGACCTCAATAAAATCATTAACGGCACTGTATTTAAAGGGGATATCACCAGCAACGGTGATTTCCGTATCGACGGAACCCTAAAGGGGGGTATCCAGAGTAAGGGGAAGATCGTAATTGGCCCCACCGGCTCCATTGAAGGGGAAATCAGGTGCAAAAATGCTGAGATATACGGAAAAGTGAACGCCAAGGTGTTTGTGGAAGAATTGCTCTCGCTGCGCACTTCGGCAGAGCTCAACGGCGACATTGTGTATAACAAGATAGCCATCGAGGCAGGGGCTAAACTTGTGGGATCCCTTACCATCAAAGACCAGCAGCAGGGGTATGCTGCACGACCGGTTGAACCAAAAACAGAAGAACCCAAACCAGAAGCACGGTAAATCACCGCTCCGGGGATATGCCCGTTGGTCGGGGATTGCCTTTCAAATGGCCATGGTAGTGGCTGTTGGGTATTTTGCCGGATGGAAAGTGGATCAATGGCTCAAAACGACTGACTCGCGGGGTACCCTCACCGGTATCATTATTGGGGTAATAACAGCTATGGTACTGGTAATCAGAATGATACTTCAAACAAAAAATCAGGAATGAAATCTCCCGACAGATATCCGGTCTTTCTCTCACTGCTTACAGGCGTTGTGATGGCGATGCTTTATATCATTCACCACCGGTACTTCACCTTTACACCTGCCTATACATGGTGGCTGCTTCCTCTGGCATTTTATGTTATTTCACTTGCCGGTCATACCCTGCTGGCCAGGGCCATGAGGGGAAAGCCCGACCAGTTTATGGTATATTTTCTTCTGGCTACCACAGTAAAAATGCTGTTGTATCTCGGGCTGTTGCTGATCTGGTTTTTCCTTGCCGGAAAAACCATTCCGGGCCCTTTCATCGGGGCATTTGCCCTGCTCTACCTTTCAGTAACCGTTCTTGATCTGGGAAATCTCCTTAAAAAGAGAAACAGGGATCTTTGATTTTGTACCTGCCCTGAACCTTTTGCGGTTAAGATTTGTTTAGACCAAAGTTGTAGGGGAGTTTTCCCCTTTTTTTTATACTTTTGACGGCCAATTCAAGGATATGACTGTGAGATCAACATATTTGAAAACCATTGGGATTCTGCTGATAGTCCTTGCCTCTTCCGCAAGGCTTTCGGCTTCGTTGCCTACGGCCGACACCCTTGGGGAGGAAGAGGACTTCAACAACAATGTGAGTGAATTCATCCTGCATCATGTAGGCGACGATTACCAGTGGCATATCATGGGGAGCCTGCATCTGTACCTTCCGGTGATGGTGGTGAGCAACGGCCGGTTCGATGTTTTCAGTTCCAAACACCTCTTTCACGGAACTTCGTATAACGGGTACCTGCTGGATCATGGAAAGCTGACCCGTGCCGACGGAGCCTCATTTCTGAATTTCTCCATTACCAAAAATGTATTTTCCCTGTTCATCTCTGCAATTCTTATTTCACTGATATTCATATCTATAGCCCGATCTTACAAGAAGAGGGATGATATGGTGCCCCGTGGTTTCCAATCGCTGATGGAACCTTTGATACTGTTTGTACGCGATGACATTGTACGGCCCTCCATCGGCGAAAAGAAGTACGCCAGATACATGCCCTATCTGCTCACCCTGTTTTTCTTCATCCTGATCAACAATTTACTGGGGCTGATCCCTTTATTTCCGGGGGGTGCAAATCTCACCGGCAACATTGCCACCACGATGACCCTGGCGGTTATTACCCTGCTGGTAATCCTTTTCAGTGGTAACCAGCATTACTGGAAACATATCTTCTGGCCTCCCGGGGTTCCCATTCCGCTAAAACTACCGATTGCTGCGATTGAGTTTATCGGCATTTTCACCAAACCGTTTGCCCTGATGATCCGACTTTTCGCCAACATCACGGCGGGGCATATCATCATTCTCAGTATCCTGAGCCTCACTTTTATCTATCAGAGCTATGCCGTTGGAGTCGGCACATCGTTTTTCGCTTTGTTTATGAACATCCTTGAACTGCTGGTAGCGGTTCTGCAGGCATATATCTTTACCATGCTTTCCGCCATCTTTATCGGCCAGGCCGTTGAAGAGCCGGAGCATCATTAATTCACCCTAAATCAACTAGTTATGTTACTGAACATTTTGCTTGAAGCTGCATCCTGGGGTCCCCTGGCGGGAGGTCTCGGAGCCGGGCTGGTGGTACTGGCCGCAGCACTTGGTATCGGAAAAATCGGTGCCAGCGCTGCCGAAGGTATCGCCCGTCAGCCGGAAAGTGCCAACAACATTCGTACTACTGCAATTATCATTGCAGTGCTTATCGAAGGGGTTGCCCTTTTTGGTGCGGTAATCTGCTTTATGGCCCTGAGCAAATAAAGGGCAACGGCCGGGCAATGACGCGGTTGGCCGATTTGTCCGGTCTTTATTGGAATGTAAAGAAAAACTCGGGATATTATGGAATTACTGAATCCGAACGTTGGACTGATATTCTGGATGCTTCTGGTATTCGGGTTGCTGTTCCTGGTGTTGCGCAGATTTGCGTGGAAACCCATTCTCGGGGCTATCCATAAACGGGAAAAGCATATCGAAGAGGCTTTGCACCTGGCTGAGAAAACCCGTGCCGAAATGGAACAGCTCCATTACGACAACAAGGTACTGTACAACCAGGCAAGAGAGGAACGGGATGAGATCCTGAAAGAGGCACGGGCCATTAAAGAGTCCATTATTGAAGAGTCGAAAAAGAAAGCTGAAACTGAAGCCGACCGTATCCTCATGGCGGCACGTGAGAGTATTGATTTTGAGAAAATGGCCGCCATTACTGAACTGAAAAACCAGCTTGCGCAAATGGCCATCGACATTGCTGAAAAAGTACTTGAAAGAGAGCTCTCAACCCCTGACAAACACAAAGATGTGATTGAAAAGGAGATGGCAGATCTCCATTTCTGATAAACCCGACGACAGATGGCAGGAGTGAAAAAAATCGCAGCGAGTTATGCAGGTGCCTATTTCAGCCTGGCAGTTGACATGAAACTGACAGATGCCGTGGAGGCTGATATGCGGCTTATTGCTGCAGTGCTGGCAGAAAATCCCGAACTGGTGAAGGTGCTGGCCAGCCCTGTGATTGGTACTGCAAAAAAACAGGGTATTTTGTTGGCCCTGTTTCAGGGCAAGGTGCATGAACTTACCATCCGATTTCTTCATTTGATGGTGAAAGCACTCAGAATCAGATTGCTGAATGAGATCGCACAACACACCCTGCAGCTTTGCAAGGAATTCAAAGGCATCAGAACCGTCAGTCTGAAAACAGCCATACCTCTTTCGGACAAGCTCAGGGATGCCTTTGAAATCAAACTGAAGGGGTTGCTTCAGTCTGAGATTGACCTGGTAGAGATTACAGACCCTTCGCTGATCGGAGGATTTGTGGTACAGGTAGATGACGACCGGTATGATGCTTCCTTTAAATCAAAACTAAATAAACTGGATCGTCAGTTCGAGATCAATATTTACAAGAAAGGGTTTTAGGAGGTTGAGGAGGTTGAGGAGGTTGAGGAGGTTGAGAAAAATGTTGGAGGATAGAGGGAGTAGAATTTATTTTGAAAACAGAATACTGAACAGGATATGACACAGATTAAACCGGCTGAAGTTTCAGCCATCTTGCGGCAGCAGCTTTCGGGCTTTACGGTCGCTTCGGAACTTGAAGAAACGGGAACGATTCTTCAGGTGGGCGACGGTATTGCACGGGTGTACGGGTTATCCTCCGTACAGTCGGGTGAGCTGGTGGAATTTGAAAAAACAGGAGTAAAGGGGATTGCCCTGAACCTGGAAGAAGATAATGTAGGGGTGGTATTTCTTGGCGAGTCGGCCAATCTGCTTGAAGGAGATATTGTTAAGCGAACCGGGCGCATTGCCAGTGTGCAGGTGGGCGAAGGGATGCTGGGAAGGGTCATTAACACCGTAGGTGAACCTATCGACGGCAAAGGAGAGATCAAAGGGGAGTTGTATGAAATGCCCCTTGAGCGGAAGGCTCCGGGAGTGATTTACCGCCAGCCGGTAAATGAACCTTTGCAAACAGGGATCAAGGCCATTGATGCCATGATCCCCATCGGAAGGGGGCAGCGGGAGCTGATTATCGGCGATCGCCAGACCGGAAAGTCAACGATTGCCCTGGACACCATCCTCAATCAGAAGGAATTTTACGATAAGGGAGAACCGGTATATTGCATCTATGTAGCCGTAGGACAAAAGGGCAGCACGGTTGCCAATCTTGTACGGATCCTCGAAGAAAAGGGAGCTCTTCCGTACACCATTGTAGTTTCTGCTACTGCTTCCGACCCGGCAGCCATGCAGTTTTATGCCCCGTACACAGGAGCTTCTATCGGTGAGTATTTCCGTGATACCGGACGACCGGCGCTTGTGATTTATGATGATCTGTCGAAACAGGCCGTAGCTTACCGGGAGGTTTCGTTGCTCCTGCGCAGGCCCCCCGGACGGGAAGCCTATCCGGGCGATGTGTTCTACCTCCACTCACGGTTGCTTGAAAGGGCAGCAAAAATCATCAACAGTGATGTAATCGCTGCCAAAATGAATGACCTGCCCGATTCCATCCGGCATAATGTGAAGGGAGGCGGCTCACTTACCGCATTGCCCATTATCGAAACCCAGGCCGGTGACGTTTCGGCTTACATCCCCACCAATGTGATTTCCATTACCGACGGGCAGATTTTCCTCGAATCAAACCTCTTCAACTCAGGAATCCGCCCCGCCATCAATGTGGGGATTTCGGTATCACGCGTTGGAGGGAATGCCCAGATCAAAGCCATGAAAAAGGTGGCCGGGACCCTGAAACTCGACCAGGCACAATACCGTGAACTGGAGGCCTTCGCCAAGTTTGGCTTAGACCTCGATCCGGCTACCCTGGCAGTACTGGGTAAAGGAGCCAGAAACGTGGAAATCCTGAAGCAAAATCAGTATTCCCCTGTTCCGGTTGAAAAGCAGATTGCGATCATTTATTGCGGAACCAAAGGACTGCTGAAAAATGTACCCGTTAAAAAGGTGAAAGATTTTGAAGATTCATTCCTCCATACCCTGGAGTCGAAATACCCCGGAGTGCTCGAAAGCCTCAGAAAAGGGGTCATCGACGACCAGATCACCGGACAACTTGACGAAATTGCCTCCAGGATTACAAGGCAATACGAAGCTTAATCAGGAGAAAAATCATCCGCTATGCCAAGCCTTAAAGAGGTAAGAAACAGAATCGACTCAGTGCAGTCGACCCAGCAGATCACCAATGCCATGAAAATGGTGGCTGCCTCGAAACTGCGCAGGGCTCAGGATGCGATTCTCCGGCTGCGCCCCTATGCCGGCAAACTCAATGAGATCATTGCCAATATCAGTCAAACCCTGGAAACAGCCACCGACAACCCTTACGGAGTCAGGGAAGAACCCTCAAAAAGGGTACTCATCGTGGCCATCTCATCCAACAAAGGTCTTTGTGGTGCTTTCAACGCCAACGTAATCAAACAGGTGAGCCACCTGGCGCATGGTACCTTTAAAAATGAACTCAGCACCGGTAAGCTCGATATCATCTGCATCGGAAAAAAAGGCTGGGAGGCACTCCAGCGCAAAGATCTGCCCGTAATAGAGGAATACAACGACCTGTTTACAAAACTCACCTATGCCCGGGTTGAAAAGCTGTGCAACCAGATTCTGGATGATTATCTTGAGGGAACCTGGGGAAGAGTCATTATCGTGTACAATCAGTTTAAGAATGCTGCCGTACAACACGTTACAGCAGAAGACTTTCTGCCTGTGCAAGGAAGTTTACAGCAGGAAGGCAACCCCTTCGGAGTCGAATATCTGTACGAACCTGCCCGGGAAACCATCCTTCGAGATCTGATCCCCACCTCACTCAGAATTCAGTTCTTCAAAACCATCCTCGACAGTTTTGCCAGCGAACACGGGGCCCGCATGACTGCCATGCACAAAGCCACTGATAATGCCGGTGAAATGCTGAAGGAACTCCGGTTAACATACAACAAAGCACGACAGGCCTCCATCACACGTGAAATCATCGAGATTGTAAGCGGCGCCGAAGCATTGAAAGGATAATCGGTCGGGTCAACGCATGCGAAGTACGGTCAACGCATGCGTTGACCCCTGCAAAATAAACAACCAAACAATTAAACCATACAAAATCATGTTAACAAAAAAAATGGAAGCTGCTCTGAATGAGCAAATCAATGCTGAGTTCGAATCAGCATATCTCTATTTGTCCATGGCTACCTGGTTCGAGGAAAAGAACCTGGAAGGGATGGCTAACTGGATGATGATTCAGTTTAAGGAAGAACAAACCCATGCACTGAAAT
This sequence comes from Bacteroidota bacterium, assembly GCA_022709695.1. Lineage (GTDB taxonomy): Bacteria > Bacteroidota > Bacteroidia > Bacteroidales > SKPS01 > SKPS01. The sequence continues at coordinate 224,939 of JAKLII010000003.1, read as the reverse complement.
TCTACGCTTATGTGGTGGAAAGAGGTGGCCGGGTGACCCTGAAAGCCATCAGGGGACCCCAGACCGAATGGAAAAGCGTGCTGGATGTGTTTGAAGAAACCCTGAAACACGAGCATCTGGTAACCAGCCTCATCAACAATCTTGTGGATCTTGCCATCAAGGAGAAGGACCATGCCACCAACAATATGCTGCAGTGGTTTGTAGCAGAACAGGTTGAAGAGGAGGCTAATGCCGAGCGCATCATCAGTATGATGAAGCTGATCGGCGACAACGTACAGGGACTTTTTATGCTCGACCGTGAGCTGGCAAGCCGGGTTTTTGTGGATGCCACACAGGCAGCCAACTAACAGGCTCCTGCCGGAAGAAAGAGAATTTACCGTGATGCTCATCCGGCTAAAAATCAGGGAGCAGGATCATGTAAAAGAGATTGCCTATTCCCTGTACGATGAATATGATGCAGCAACGGACCTCTCCTCAATGGCAAGAACCACAGGCTTTACCTGTACCGCTGCTGCAAGCCTGTTGCTCGAGAAAGGGATCAGCAGCAAAGGGATTCTGCCTCCCGAGCTTCTGGCCTCTGAACCGGATAGTTTTCAGTATATACGGGATTACCTCGCCGATCATCGGATCCAACTCGTTTGCAAAGAAACATATTGGGGATAATATGTGGTTTTATGCCGTATCGAAGCCAGTAAATTCTTACCTGTTACGAAACAGATTCGATTTGCCTGAGTACTTCGTTCACCTCCTCAATACTTACCACCGGCACCAGTAAACCGTGAAAACGGTCGTCGAGATTACGGCCTGCCAGTTCTTTAGCCCACCCTTCAAAACAGGTAATACACAACACTTTCTTCCCAGACTGCCATGCAAAGGCAATCTCCGATAACGTTCCGGCTCCCCCACCTGCAGCGATCAGGATTTCAGCAGTCTGCACAATGAGGAGGTTACGGGCTAGACCCATGCCCGTTGGGACAGCCACATCTATGTATGGATTGGCTGCATTCCGGTCGGTACCGGGAAGAAACCCCAGGGTCTGTCCGTGAAAGGTGTGTAATGATTGCTTTACCCCATTGCACACAGCCTCCATAAATCCCCCCAGTCCACCGCAAACAAACACCCGTCCGGGAGTGGCAAGCTGCCTTCCCAGCTCAACACCGAAGTTATACAGCGGTTCGGAGCATAACTCACGACCAGGCCCGATAATGCCTATTTTCAGTATGGAATCATCCATTTGATGGCCCGAATATAGGAAAAAGCCGGATCAGGAGTAAAAAAATTAACATACACCTGATGTAGGTTCTTATTACTGAGTATAAAAAACACCATTAACAGACTTCCTCCCCTCAGTATCCCCGGGCTTCAGCCCAGGGCAACTGATAAGGGTTGGTTTTTCAGAATTGGTTTTATCCAATTATTAATTGGATCCACGCAGGAGTTCTCAGAATACTGCTCTTCCGGTCAATTCACAAATTGGCTAATTGACTAATTGGCTAATCAGACTTTTCGGTATCTTTGCCCTTTCAATACCCTTGTTGCGATGAGTGTTCGTGTGCGATTTGCTCCCAGTCCTACCGGCCCGCTGCACATTGGCGGGGTCCGGACAGCCCTGTATAACTACCTGTTTGCTAAAAAGCTGGGCGGAACAATGATCCTCCGTATCGAAGACACCGACCGCAGCCGCTTTGTTCCGGGCGCCGAGGATTACATCATCGAATCGCTGCAATGGTGCGGCATTCAATTCGATGAGGGAGTGCATGTAGGTGGACCATTTACCCCCTACCGGCAGTCGGAGCGCGCTGCCATGTATCGCGAATTTGTAGATGACCTGCTGAATGCAGGCCGGGCTTACTATGCTTTCGACACCCCGGAAGAGCTGGAGCAGATGCGGCAGCGCCTCACAGCCAAAGGGGTAGCCAACCCGCAATATGACCACCATGTACGGATGGAGATGCAGAATTCCCTTGCCCTCAGCAGCGAAGAAGTGGAACGCAGGATAAGGCAAGGGGTTCCTTATGTGGTACGCTTTAAAATCCCGGAACTTGCTGAAGTGACGCTGTACGATCTGGTGCGCGGCGAGGTTACCGTACACGCCGCCACCCTCGACGACAAGGTACTGTTCAAATCCGACGGCATGCCCACCTACCACCTGGCGAATGTGGTAGATGATCATCTGATGCAGATTACCCATGTGATCCGCGGGGAAGAGTGGCTTCCCTCTGCACCGCTCCATTCCCTGCTCTACGAAGCCTTTGGATGGAAAGCTCCTGAATTTGCCCACCTCCCTCTCCTGCTCAAGCCCGATGGTAATGGCAAACTGAGCAAGCGCGACGGTGACCGTCTCGGATTTCCGGTATTCCCCCTCGAATGGAAAGACCCCGCTACCGGAGAAGTCTCCTCAGGCTATCGCGAATCGGGATATATCCCCGAAGCCTTTATCAACTTCCTGGCGTTGCTGGGCTGGAATCCCGGTACCGAACAGGAACTTTTTTCGATGGAGGAGCTGATCGAAGCCTTCTCCATCGAACGGATCAGCAAGAAAGGGGCGAAGTTCGATGTGGATAAGGCCAGATGGTTTAACCATCAGTATCTGAAGAATATGGATGATGATACCCTGACAGATGGCCTGATGGCGCTGATGGCAGAAAAGCAGCTTGTCCCCGATCGGGAATACGCGAAAACGGTAACCCGGCTGGTGCGCGAAAGGGCTGTTTTTATTAAGGATCTTTTTGAGCAGGGGGGTTACTTTTTTCAGGCGCCGCAACATTACGATGAAGCGGTGGCTGCCAAACAATGGAAACCCGAAAACAAACCGCATCTGGAATATATCGCCGGAATCCTCGAAAGCCATTCCACGGCCGATGGCCTCCGCTTAAAAGAGCTGGCAATGCAGTATGTGAAGGAAAACAATCTGCCCACCGGACAGATCATGAACTCCATCCGCCTGGCTCTGGTGGGCAAATCCATGGGCCCCGACCTGTTCGAAATCATCCCGTTGCTGGGGGTTCAGGAATCCGCTGCCCGTATCCGCAAAGCTCTTGCAATCCTTTAGTGAACCCTGATCCGGGATGTTTTCCGAGCCTGATTACTTGTGACTCACAATGAACTTTTGGGGAAATTCATTAATCTTCAGTATATACATTCCATTGCTCAAAGATGAGGTAGGGATCATACCATCCTTTCCAACCTGCCCTCTCCAGGCCAGAGTTCCCTGAGTGTTGTAAACAGAAGCCTCCATTGTGCCGGACAATCCCCCTACTTTCAAAAAAGCATCAGAAGGATTTGGAAAAATGCTGAGTATCTTCCTTGTGATCGCAGGCTCATCAACAACAATGGGAGCATCGTAATACCTTACGGTAGCTTTATTGGATGCAGCCCCATCCTGAAATAATACATACGGCATATTCTGAAACGAGGTGATGGAGCTTTTACTGCCCAATGCATTCGAAAAACCTCTGGGTCCGATATAGTTCCAGCTTCCGTTAAAATAACTCATGGCAGAAATTGAACTTGCATAATCTAAATCCACAAAAGACACCAGCAAAGCACCCGCATTATTGATGGCCATCGACAGGTAATTTACCTTACCATTAATAATATCAGACCCGATGTTTGTCCAGGCAGTCCCATCAAATTCATACGCATCCAGCAGACCGCCGCCACCTCCTGTTACAGAGCGGGCGAGTGTAACATAGAGCTTCTGGGAATTTTTATTTATCACCAGATTCTGGTAGTAATACACCGGGTCACCGGCAATACTTGCTCCACCTGCATTGGACCATGATGTGCCATTCCATTTGCTAACCACAGGCACTTTACCGTTTGCATAATTGTTCCACAATATATATACATCCCCATTCGCCTTGTTTACCACCACATCATTCATGGTTGCCACCTGGGTGCCTGAGTATGCGGCATTGCCAACCCTGGACCAGCTGGTACCATCGTAGGTATAGCAGTTACCGGAGTAACTGTATCCTGCATCCTGCAGGGCAATATAGGGCTTGTCGCTGGCATCCAGATCAAAACCAAGCTGAACCCCATTTGCAGGTGATCCACCTATCTGAACCCAGGATCCGGACACATACTTTTTTACAGTAACCGGCCCTGGAGGATCCAGATAAGCTACATAAGGTGTTAACCCATCTGATCCAATCAGGATACGCCCAACACCGCCAACGCCATTCAGATTTCCGTAATTCGTCCAGTTTCCACCGGGAGTCATCTGAAACACATTGCAGGTATTGCTTTTGTCTATAAAAGCGTACAAAACACCATTTTTATCTGCCACGATCCCCAGATTGGTCGTAATATCTGTAAATCCCTGTGCACCCACTAATTGCCAGCTACCCGTTAGTCCCGGATTGACGGTAATGGCAAACGACAGCGTATCTGTTCGCGAGCCATCGCTAACCACGAGGACAACCGGAAAAATCCCGGTAGCCGAGGGAGTGCCTGAAAGGGTTACTTTGGTATGAATCATCCCAAGGGCAGACTGCGACGACATCGTAAGCCAAGAAGGGAGGTTTATGGAAGTAATGGTAATATTGCTGTAATCGGGGTCGGTGGCATACACATCAAACAAGTACGGAGATCCTACATAACCAGTAGTAATGGGCTGGGAGATAAACAGGGGTTTGGCGTTGGAATTACCATCCAGGTATAAACTTTTTCCGGCATTGTCAACGGTGTTATCTGGCCTGAGGAGCAATCCTATCACCCGGATGTATTCCGCTCTCCAGTTGGCGGGAAGGGTGTAAGTAAACACATAGCTGGCCGTATCACCGGCCGGAACGGTGGCCGGAACACTACCCGCCTGCCCGTTGTACCCTCCGAGCAATGCCCTGCCAACATGGTTATAGGCAATTATACTGGCTGGTATGGATGAGGGCAGCATTGCAAATCCGCCCATGTATCCGCTTGCCCCGCCACTGTAATAGTTAGCTTGATTGTACTGGGGAGACGGACCTGTGATACCGTCTTCTGTGATGATGGCAGCCAGCCGGTAGTTCCCGCTTACCGCAGCCGAAAAGGTGGCCTTTACCCGCATAGTTAACATGCGTGTGCCGGGGTTGAACTGCGTAAACACTTCAACTCCGGCTGAGGGCACCTTATTGGCAGCCGTGGCTACGGTTGAAAACCAGGAAGAATAGTTGGCTCCCTGCCCGCCGCGATCGATGTTGGCCGAAGGTGCAGCACTAAGCCCGCAGGATATTGCATACAGGCTGTCTTCCATTTGATCCCCGGAATGGATGGCAACAGCAACCACATTGGGCGAAACCTTCACCAGCGAATCCAGATAATAGGTACCTGCCGGACAGTAGTGGCACCAGGTGCCGGTAAGTTCCTCTATCAGCACGTGTTTGGTTTGTGCGTTTGCCATCAACATGACAAATAGGAAAGGCAGAACGGTCAGGTACTTTTTCATGACATCGAAATTTAATGATTCGCTGCCAAAACTAGTATTATTCCCCATCAGTGAATCGAATTATCTTAGGTACACACCTTAGAATAACCCTAGCAGAAATTCGTAATATAATGAATATAAATGCTATAGCTATAAATCCTTAAGGAAAGTACTGAGGTTGGTTTTTGCATGGGAAAGCCCCAGTTTCTTCCTGATTCGGGCTCTGTCCACCTCAATGGAAGCAGGAGATTTGCAGAGCAAATCGGCTATCTCTTTGGTATTTAAACCCATCCGTAAAAATGAGCAGATCTTTATTTCGGCAGGGGTAAGATCCTGAGCCAGATGTTTCAGTTGAGCATAGAAATCATCATTGATTTTTGTAAACCGCATTTCGAATTCTTTCCACAACAATGAGCCCTTATCGCGCGATATTTCATGCATCAGGTTATGGATCTCTGATCTGTTTTTGGGGGGGACAGAAGATTCAACATCTTTCAGCTTTTCTTTGAATAATTCGAGCGTTTTCGACTGTTTTACCTTACTCATAACTGCCAGGGTGAGCTCCTTGTTTTGCAATTCTATCTCCTTTTGCATCAGCTGAAGATCCCTCTGGTCTCTCTGCTCATTGTATTTCTTCCATTTATACAGGGTGTACAACAGAAATCCAACGATGAAAATCAGAAATACCATACCGGTTATGATCCAGTTTTTTTTCCTAGAAGCGAGGATAACTCTTTCATTCTCAAGCCTTAATTCCTCCCGTTGATTTTTGTATTTGTTCCTGATTTCAAGGATTGACAATCTGTTGTCATTTTTCACTTTCTGAAGGCTGTCTTTTAGAAGAATGTACAGCTGGTTGTATGCTCTTGATTTCGAGAAATTTCCTCTTTCAAAATGAATTTCGGAGATATTGCGGTAAACCTCTATAAGATTTGGCATTCCCCCCTGATCGTCAGTCGCTGCCATAACAGAATCATACGTGGCCATCGCTTCATCGTATTTTTTTTCGAAGAAATAGAGATGACCTATTGTCATCATAGCATCCAGCCTGAAAGCCTGAAAATTAAGTTCTTTGTAGATTTGTTCTGCCTGCCTCATTAACGTATGTGCAGTATCCATCAGCCCTTTTCTCCTGAAAATGCTGCTTTGCAAGCCATAGTTATTTGCAAGCCACAATTGGTTGCCATACTGCCTGTTCAGTGCGATGGCCTGGTCTAGCAGTACAAGACCTGAGTCTGGATTATTCCCCGAAATTAATATGGCCAGGTTATGGTAATCTCCGGCAAGCCTTGGGTTATTATGATTAAAGGTATGAATTCTGATGGCTTTATTCAACGTGCTCACTGCTGCCCGGGCATCTCCCAGATTGAAATAGAGTTTGCATAAAACCGTATAGCACGAAGCGGTTTTTTCATGCTCTCTGAGTGATTCAAATATTTCAATGGCCGTAAGAATTGCCTCCAGCGACTGTGTTTCATCGCCGATTTCCATGCTGATCAGTGCATCTACGTATAGGGTATAAGCGGTCAGATATTTATCATCGGTTAAAATTGATTTGGCTTTTTCCAGAAGCACTACAGCCTCTTTACTGTTGCCTTTCAATTGATGTGTAAGGGCCAGGGTAGCAGTAATATAGGTATTCAGGCGCACCTGATCTTTTTTCAGAGTATGATGGATCTTTGAAGCTAAAGAATAGGCAGAATCAATGTTGAATATCAGGTAGTTTTCAATATCCCTGAGTCTTTTGTCGTTTTTAATAACGTTCTGGAACTGCCCTTTCACATACAATGGAATGAGCAGTCCCATACAGATAGCCATTGATACCACAGCCAATCCCGGGGTTTTTTGACACAGGGTCTGTCCTGACTTATTACTGCTGAGGCTGTAAAAGATAGGTTTCAATGGGAAAAACCATTTAGTATGAGCCAATGAAGATCTGCCAGATGGAACAAAAATAGTATATCTTTTATTGGCCGCAACTCCGATTCCTAATCTGCAATTCTCCTTACTTTTGATCCATAAACAGAATGCAAATGCACTTCGTAAACGCCCATACCCACAGGATTCCCTGCAGAGATGAAATTGCCGTTGTGAATCTTGACAAGGACGCCCGGGAGGTGCCTGCAGAGGGTTACTGGAGTGTTGGAATCCACCCGTGGCATATCTGTGCTGACACCCTGGAGGAGGAACTCCAACGGTTGGAATTTTTCCTGACACTCCCCCAGGTGGTGGCAGTGGGCGAGTGTGGTTTGGACCGGCTGGCCAAGGCGCCGTGGCCTTTACAACTGGTTTCTTTCGAAAAGCAATTGGATCTGGCCCGGAAGTACCAAAAGCCGGTTATCATTCACAATGTGAGGTCTGCCGGTGAGTTGCTGCAGATCAGAAAAAGAATAGGGAACCTCTCTCCCTGGCTTCTGCATGGATTTCATGGCAGCCAGCGTGAAGCCGAGTTATTCCTGCAGCAGGGGTGTTACCTGGGGTTTGGTAAACACCTGTTCAACTCCAAATCGAAAGCGGCTGTTGTGTGCGCAATGGCTCCGATTGACCGAATCCTCCCCGAAACTGATGCCTCGGAAATCACAGTAACTTCTGTGATTGAAAAGATAGCAGCCATTAAAGAAATACCCGTCTCTGACATGCTAAAGCAACTGTTGGACAATTTCAGGAGGTTGTTTGTTGAGGATCATTTTAAATCCGTTTGAATCCGTACCATCCGTATGATCCGTGTGCCATCAGCATAAAAACAAGGATCCAATATTGCTATCTTTGCAGCTAACTGAAACTGCAATATGGCAACTGCTGAATACTGGCAACAACGCACCGAACTGCTGATTGGAAAAGATGGGGTTGAAAGGCTGTCGGGCTGCAGGGTGCTGGTGGTAGGACTGGGAGGTGTGGGTTCCTGGGCTGCCGAATTGCTGTGCCGTGCCGGTGTCGGCACCATGGCCATCGCCGATGGAGATACGGTGCATCCATCAAACCGCAACCGGCAGCTTCCTGCACTTGTGAGTACCACCCGGCAGAAGAAAGCTTTTATAATGAAGAATCGTCTGCTCGACATCAATCCTGATCTGAACCTTACCGTTTTTGATCAATACCTGAAAGATGACACCCTTACCGATGTGGTTTTAAGTCAACCCTTTGATTATGTGGTAGATGCCATCGATACCCTGGCGCCAAAAATTCATCTGATCCGGCAAACGCTGGAGGCAGGGATCCCCTTGGTGAGCTCACTGGGCAGCGGCGGGAAAACCGACCCCTCCCAGGTACGTACCGATGATATTGACAAATCCTACAACTGCCGTCTGGCCGCCATCCTTCGCAAGCGGCTGCACCGGCTTGGGATCCGAACCGGGTTCACCGTGGTGTATTCGGCCCAAAAAGCTGACAAATCATCTGTAATCGAGGTGACGGGTGAACCCAACAAGAAATCAACCGTGGGTACCATCAGTTACATGCCACCGTTATTCGGATGTTTGTGTGCTTCGGTGGTGATCAGGGATCTTTTGAAGCATTAGCAAGCTTTTTGCTATATTTGGAACCCTTTAACCCATAATACTGCACGCTATGCGGAAAATACTGATGATGCTGAGTGTATTGCTGTTATCTGTTCAGCTATTTGCCCAGACAGAAGGGGCACCAGGCTCCAGGGGTCCCGATGAAAACCTCTTCAGGGAAATTACCGATAAAAATTTTGCGCTGATCTATGTTTCAGGACCCTTTGCGCAAAAAGAGCATACCAATACGGTGATTACCATCCTCGGTGAGCTTTCAGGGCTTTCGCCTGCCACCTCCTTCAAATCATCATTTCTCTATCAGCAAAAATGCGAGGTAAACCGTGAATCGGGGCAGTTGGTACTGAAAGTTGCCCTGCAAAGCAAAGGTTTGGCCAACAGACTGAATCCGCGGGGGTTTGATATTTCACGCCTGCTGATACCCGACCGGATGAACTGCAGGATTCAGCTTTTGAGCCAGGAAGGTACCGTGCTTTTTGAGCAGGAGCAGAGCAATGTGGACCTTTCTGCACTTACCGGAGGCGGGGAGGTTAAAGTAGCTTCCCTTACCGTACCCGACACATGGCCCGGTGCCGGATTTTCGCTGAGGGTGGTTGAAGTCGTTGCGCCACAACCAAAACTGTTGTTTTTTCACAGTGTTGACAAAGCCAATGCGGTAAAGCTTTTCCGCGACAATGTGATGGGGTATGAGCAGGATGCCGCCACCCTGCAGTCGAACATAGCAATCATTAAAGCTTTCAGATATGAAGATCCGGATCGGCTGCAACCGATGATGAATGAGCTCGAGGGGTACAAAAAATTTACAGATGAAGTAATTGACAAGGATTACAGAACGAAACTCCCTTTGACGCAAAGCGATCCCAAACGGTTGCTCCCCGCACTTGAAGAATTTGCCACCCTCTATCAGGAGACCAAAAGAACCCTGCAGGATAAGCTGAAAAACCTTGATGAACTGTGCTATCAGAAAGGGATTGCGCTGGTAGGAAAAAATGACCTCAAAGGAGCCCTTGAATGGTTCAATAAATCATTGGGACACAACCCTTCCCATATCGGCAGCAATCTGCAGATCGCAAAAATCGACCTGTTACAGGGCCGGTTGGAGGCTGCAAAAACCCGCGCTGAAAAAATCCTTACGATGAACCCCGACAGGGCCACTTTGGTGGAAGTCAACAGTTTGCTTGAAGTCATCAAAGGGATGTATGCTGATCAGAAAAAAAAGGAGTATCGTGCCATCATCAGCCAGGCTGAGCGGGAATGGGACATGGGCAACCGTCCCGAAGGGCTCCGGAAGCTTGAAGAGGCATCATTGCTGCAAAGCAGCTTCAAAGACCTGATCCCCGACAACAAGGAGGCGTTGCAGGTGTTCAGCCGGTTTGCCGATGCGCTCACCTCTGATGCCGACAGAAACCTGAAACAGGGCAAGTACGATCAATCGCTGAAACAGTACAGGGATGCCATGCAGCTGGTAAACCAATATGCCGGCAGCCTCTCTTCTTCAGGATATTTTCAGGATAAAATCAATACGGTTCATACTTCATTCCTGGGCAGCCTCATACAGAAACTGCAGATTGCCCTGTCAAGGGGTGACTGGAATATGGCAGAAGGAATGATGGATGAAGTATTCGGCTATCTCAACAGCAATAAAGAGGTGGCAGAACCACCTTTGCTTCAGGGATTGATAGGCCAGTTGCAGATTGGGTTATACAGTGACGGGGAGCGGATGCTCGCCCGGAAGAACTATCCCCAGGCTTTCGAGCTTCTGAACCGTTGCCTGCAATTCTCTCAAAAAGCCGGAATACCTGCCCCGGTTGAGATTTACCGGCTGATGGAAGAAGCCCGTAACGGGGTTTTTGTCGATCTGCTGATGTCGGGACAACAGGCAATGGACAGCCGGGATATCAAAGGAGCAGAATATTACCTGAATGAAGCCATATTATTCCTTCAGAACAAGATGTCGCCGCAATCGGTATCGGCGCTGGATGCCTACAAATCGAATCTGATGGAGCTGTATCTGAAAGAGGGTGAGCGTTTCAGGGCTGCAGGCCAGTTTGATAATGCCATCGGGTTGTATCAGAAGGCGCAGGAGTCGCAATACAATTACGGGATGCGTCCCGATATCAGTCTGCCTGCCCTCATTACCCAGACACGTGAAGAGCAGGCGATATGGTGGCTGGAGGATGTGCAGACCTATGCAGATAAAAAGCAGTATGCACAGGCGGTGAAAACCATTGTGGAAGTTGATGCCTTTATGGATCAGTACGGGCTGGCCGGCAATTCCCAGGGTAAACTTACGACGGTGGTGGATCGTTGTTTCCGTGATATGTTGCAGGAGGCTGACCGTTTCAACCGGGCAAAAAGCTACACCGACGCGCTTGCCCTGCTGACTGACGGATGGTATTTATGCCGGAATTTTACGTTCCGCTGCGACGAGAACCTTCTGGTAGCGAGGGAACGGGAGAGCCGCACCGGGATCCACAAAGCCTTAGTGGCAGAAGCCTCCACCCTGTTCTCAAAAGGGGATCTGGCAGGTTCAAAGGCCAAGGCCCTTGAAGCTGTAAAATACCGTGAAACCTATCCTGAGTATGTCACATCAGGCAAAGACGATGAAGCCATGATGGGAAAGATCCGGCAGAAAGAGTATCAGGCGGCAGTCTCTTCAGGGAAATCTCTGCTGGATAAAAAAGAATACAGGCAGGCGTTGGGGTATTTTGATGAGGCCACCCTTCTGGAATCACAGGGAGGATTTCCTGTTGATCCAAAGCTGAAAGATTACAGGAAAACTTCCGCCCACAAAGTCATTCTTATGGAGGCTGATCAGTTGGAGGCGATGCTGAACCAGGGGACTCTGATGGGAACCAAAGACAAGATGCTGCAGATCATGACCATGCGTAACCAGTACAATCTGCTGGACAATAAAGAGATCGACACCCGGCTGAAGGGACTGCAAAACCGGATGGTGAGTGCGGCATGCCTGAAACAGCAGGAGCAGTACGAAGCGTCCATGGAAAAAGGGTATGCGCTGGCCCGCGCTAAGGATTTTGTCGCTGCAGGTGCTGAGATTCAGAAAGCTATTGAAGCTGCCAACCGTTTACCCGAATGTGGGCTTTCCGATTCATCGGCATCCCGTTACCTGGTACAGCTCACACCAGCCATCCGCTATCAGGAGAAACACCGTGAGGCATTAAAGCTGATAGAGCAGTATAAAAACCCCGAAGCTGTGAAAGCGTATCTGGAAGCCGAAGAGATTTTTAACCGCGGGAACGTGGGTATCTACGGAGTTGAACATGAGCCCTTATCTGTTTTTGCCCCTCAGCAAAACCTCAACTTCATGCTGGCAGCTGCATTTCATTACCGGGACCTGGGCAACAATACCGAAGCCATGAAGATGTTGAAAGATCTTGCTGCGAAAGGGTATCCGGCTTCTCAGACCCGTTTGCTGCAGGAACAGATCGGTTATGATTTTGGAAAGGCTGATGCACAGAAGAACCGCGGATCCAGCTGGAAAACTGCCGTGCTCACCCATACCAATGGCAACAAATATTGGAAATACTTTAAAAAAGCCTACAGCAAAGGCTGGAAAAATGCCTTGTAACTTTGCCAATAATTTAACGAACAATGCCATGAAAAAATTTGCAGTAGTCTTGTCAGGATGCGGTGTATATGACGGAACAGAGATCCACGAAGCGGTACTGACAATGCTGGCCATCGACCGGCTGGGGCACGAGTATGACCTGTTTGCCCCCGACATGCAGCACCATCATGTAAAGAACCACCTGACAGGGGAGGTGATGCAGGAGTGGCGCAATGTGCTGGTGGAGTCGGCGCGTATTGCGCGTAGCAATATCAAGGCGCTCGACAAGCTTCTGCCTGAATATTACGATGCCCTCGTATTTCCCGGAGGATTTGGGGCAGCCAAAAATCTTAGCACTTTCGCTTTCGACGGAGCTGCATGCGATGTACTTCCTGATGTGGAACGGGTCATCAGGCATTTTGCTGCGGTACGCAAACCTATAGGGGCGTTGTGCATTGCCCCTGCTATCGTGTCGGTTGTGCTTGAAGGGGCAACGGTTACCATTGGAACTGACCAGGGAACCATTGCCCAGATCGAAAAAGCAGGAAGCAAACACCGGGTATCCACCCATGGCGAGGTAGTATATGACCCAGCTTTTAACCTGTTTTCAACTCCATGCTATATGCTTGATGCCCGCATCAGCCAGATCGCTGAAGGGGCGGAAAACCTCATTCGTGAGATGGTGGAGAAGGGGATGTAAACCTTCTGATCCTCTATAAAACAAAACCATCCGACCAGTGTTAATTGAATGACGGGTACTTCCTGAGAGGGAAGAATCTACAGGGTTTATTACCTTTGTACCCGCTTATTCAGATATAAACCGAATAAAAACAGGACGCCATGGCATCCGATGAAACCAATAACATTCTGGACGAGGTAACCACTGGAGAATACAAGTATGGTTTTTTTACGGAAGTAGAAACGGAAACCATACCTCCCGGGTTAAGTGAAGAGACGATCAGGATCATCTCGGAAAAGAAGATGGAACCTGAATGGTTGCTGGAGTTCCGGCTTAAGGCTTACCGGAAATGGCTTACCATGCCGGAGCCGAAGTGGGCCCATCTTCAGATACCTCCCATTGATTTTCAGGAGATCATCTACTATGCAGCGCCGAAACCCAAAAAAGAGCTCACAAGCCTGGATGAGGTGGATCCGGAGCTTCTCGATACCTTTAACCGTCTCGGGATCTCCCTTGATGAGCAAAAGAGGCTTTCGGGGGTAGCGGTGGATGCGGTATTCGACAGTGTATCGGTAAAAACCACTTTTTCAGAGACGCTTGCCCGCGAAGGGATTATCTTCTGCTCGTTCAGTGAAGCGGTGCAGAACCACCCGGAACTGGTGAAACAATACCTGGGAACGGTGGTGCCCTATGCCGACAATTACTTCGCAGCCCTCAATTCAGCGGTTTTCTCCGACGGATCATTCTGTTATATCCCGAAAGGGGTTAAGTGCCCTGTGGAGCTATCCACCTATTTCCGCATCAACGCTGCCAATACGGGGCAATTTGAGCGGACCCTGATCGTAGCCGATGAAGGGGCGTATGTAAGCTATATGGAGGGATGCACCGCTCCGATGCGCGATGAAAACCAGCTGCATGCTGCCATTGTGGAGATCGTGGCGATGAAGGATGCCGAAGTCAAATATTCAACCGTACAGAACTGGTATCCGGGCGACAAGGAAGGGAAAGGGGGCATCTACAACTTCGTCACCAAGCGGGGTCTGTGCAAAGGAGAGCGTTCGAGGATTTCATGGACCCAGGTTGAAACCGGAAGCGCCATCACCTGGAAATATCCGAGTTGCATCCTGATGGGTGACCATTCGGTAGGTGAGTTCTACAGTGTTGCCGTTACCAACAACCATCAGCAGGCTGATACCGGTACAAAAATGATCCATCTGGGAAAAAATACCCGTAGCACCATCATCTCGAAAGGGATCAGTGCCGGAAAGAGCAACAACAGCTACCGGGGATTGGTGCGTGTAGCGAAAAATGCCGTCAATGCCCGTAATTTTTCACAGTGTGATTCCTTATTGCTTGGCAGTCAATGCGGCGCACATACCTTTCCATACATCCGTACCGAGAACAACACCTCCATCATCGAACACGAAGCAACCACCTCCAAAATTTCTGACGACCAGCTTTTTTACTGCAACCAGAGGGGTATCGACACCGAGAGTGCCATTGGATTGATTGTAAACGGGTATGCCCGTGAGGTACTCAACCATCTGCCCATGGAGTTCGCTGTGGAAGCCCAGAAATTGCTGGCCATCAGCCTGGAAGGGAGTGTGGGTTGATACTGCTTTGGATTCTGTATCAGAATAAACTATAAAACATTGTATATCAATATTCAATATCATGCTTAACATTCAGGATCTGCATGTTCAGATAAACGGCAAAGAGATTATCAAAGGGTTGCACTTCAGTGTAAACAAGGGTGAAGTGCATGCCATCATGGGCCCCAACGGTACCGGTAAAAGTACGCTGGCCAATGTAATTGCAGGGAAAGAGCAGTATGAGGTTACCGGTGGATCCATCACTTACAAGGGGTTGAACCTGCTCGATCTTGCACCTGAAGACCGTGCCCGTGAAGGGATATTCCTTGGATTCCAGTACCCGGTGGAGATACCCGGGGTCAGTATGACCAATTTTATGCGTACCGCCATCAATGAGCAGCGGAAATACAAAGGTTTGCCCCCGATGGCGGCCGGCGATTTTTTACGCTATATGAAAGAGAAGCAGCAGTTGGTGGAGTTGCAGGATAAACTGTCGAACCGTTCGGTAAATGAGGGGTTTTCGGGAGGAGAGAAGAAACGCAACGAAATTTTTCAGATGGCCATGCTGGAGCCTGAACTGGCCATTCTGGACGAAACCGATTCGGGTCTCGACATTGACGCCCTGAAGATTGTGGCGAACGGGGTAAACAAATTGCGCCGCCCCGATAATGCCACTGTGGTGATTACCCATTACCAGCGTTTGCTCGACTTCATCGTGCCCGATTTTGTACATGTGCTTTATGAAGGGCGAATCGTTAAGTCGGGAGGCAAGGAGCTGGCGCTGGAACTTGAGGAAAAGGGATACGAGTGGATCAAGGGGATATGATGCATAAAAACTACGGATGATGGACAACAAAATCATGGTGCCCGAACCTGAGCGGATGCAGGCTTTGTTCAGAGAAGCTGCAGGAAGTCTGACCCTGGGGAACAACGGGCATTTCAGTGCATTGCGAAATGAGGCGATGCAAACCTTCAGCAGGCTCGGATATCCAAACCGGCGTCAGGAGGCGTGGAAATACACCGATCTGGAGGCTGCTTTACAGGTCCCCTACCGCATCCAGCTGATCCCCTCGGAAGAACGTGCAGACGCTTCGAAGATTTTTCAGTGCGAAATCCACAACTTCGAGACCTATCTTTTCTCCCTTCTGAACGGTTCGTATGTATGGGAGCATTCACCCGTGTCGGTGTTGCCCGATGGTACTGTGGTAGGTTCGTTGCGGGCAGCGGCCCTGCAATATCCGGAATTGTTTGCCCATCACTACGGTAAGTATGCCGACATCAGAAATGGAGCTTTAGAAGCCCTCAATACCGCCTTTGCTATGGACGGGATTTTCATCTGGGTGCCTGATGGCGTTGAGGTGGAAAAGCCGATCCAGATGGTGAATATCGTTAATCTGAAGGAAAATGTCTTCATCCAGCCCCGCAACCTCATCATCATTGGTAAAAATGCAAAGCTGACCCTGGTGCATTGCGATGATTCGGTGCAGCACCAGAAAAATTTCACCAATGCAGTTACGGAATTTATCATCGGGGAAAACAGTGAGCTAGACTATTACAAGCTGCAGAACAAGGATGATGATGCTACCCTGATCAACAACAACTATTTTCATCTGTCGGATTACAGCCGCCTTACCAGCAATACCCTGACCTATAACGGGGGGCTCATCCGCAATGAAAGCAAGGTAAAGATCGATGGCAGCGGTGCTGAGGCCAACCTTTACGGGTTGTATCTGATGGATCGCAAACAGCACGTTGACAACCGTGTGTTTGTGGATCATGCCAAACCGCACAGTGTGAGCAATGAACTGTACAAGGGGATTATCGATGATGATGCCAGTGCAGCCTTTTACGGGCATATCCTGGTACAGCGGGATGCACAGCAAACCAATGCCTATCAGAATAACCGCAACATCACCCTTACTGACCGGGCCCGTGTGGAAACAAATCCTTTCCTGGAAATTTATGCCGACGATGTAAAATGCAGCCATGGTGCCACGGTGGGGCAACTTGACCAGGATGCATTGTTTTATCTGAAATCAAGGGGGATATGCGACCGCAATGCCCGAATGTTGCTGATGTACGCCTTTGCTGCCGAGATTGCGGGAAAAATCACCATACCTGCCCTCAGGGTCCGCACCGAAGAGATGATAGAAAAGCGGCTGAAAGGGGAACTCTCCATCTGCGACCAGTGTGTGCTGCACTGCAAGGATCAGCCTGAATTCAGAATTGACATGAGTCTGGTGTAACCAATTGCAAAGCACGATGAATTCGCAGATAAGAGCTCAGTTTCCGATATTGGAGCGCAGGGTGAACAACCGGCCGCTGGTGTATTTCGATAATGCCGCCACAACCCAGAAACCTGTAAGGGTAATTGAAGCCCTGGACCGGTATTACCGGCAGATGAACAGCAACATACACCGGGGGGTGCATTTTTTAAGCCAGGAGGCCACCTCGGCGTATGAGGGAGTAAGGCAGCAGGCTGCCCGTTTTATCAATGCTCCAGACCACCGGAGCATCATTTTTACCCGTGGTACTACCGAATCGGTGAATCTTGTGGCCCACTCGTTC
The DNA here is from genome assembly GCA_022709695.1 of Bacteroidota bacterium. GTDB lineage: Bacteria > Bacteroidota > Bacteroidia > Bacteroidales > SKPS01 > SKPS01. The sequence goes on along the minus strand of JAKLII010000003.1, from coordinate 207,607 downwards.
GGGCAGGCCCGCCTGAAACCCGGAAGTGAGGTGATTGTGAGTGAGATGGAACACCATTCGAACATCGTCCCATGGCAGCTTGCCTGTGAAAGGTATGGTGCATCGCTGAAGGTGATCCCTGTTACTGATTCAGGAGAGCTCGACCTTGAAGTTTATAAGGAATTGCTGAATCCCAACACAGCCATTGTGGCGGTAACCCATGTGTCGAACGCCCTGGGAACCGTTAATCCGGTGAAAGAGATCATTTTTCTGGCGCACAGGCTCGGGGTGCCTGTGCTGATTGACGGAGCACAGGCAGTTGCCCACCTGCCTGTGGATGTGCAGGATCTGGGAGCTGATTTCTACTGTTTTTCTTCCCACAAAATGTACGGACCTATGGGCATTGGTGTGCTTTACGGGCGGGAACAACTCCTGGGATCTCTGCCCCCCTATCAGGGAGGCGGCGAGATGATTGACCGGGTTTCGTTTGAAAAGACTACCTACAATGAGCTCCCCTTCAGGTTTGAGGCGGGCACCCCGAATGTGGGTGACGCCATCGCTTTTAGTGAAGCCATGCACTTCATCGAGGAACTGGGGTTTGAAACCCTAAATAAACACGAAGAGGTGCTGCTGTCTTATGCTACGGACCGGCTACGGGAACTACCGGGCATCAGGTATATCGGGGAACCCCATGTGCGATCAGGTGTGATCTCCTTTATGATCAGGGGCTTGCATCCATATGATCTGGGTATGATTCTGGACAAATTTGGTGTGGCTGTACGTACCGGTAATCATTGTGCCCAGCCATTGATGGAGCGGTTTGGCATTCCCGGAACTGTAAGAGCCTCTTTTTCGGTATACAACACCACGGATGAAATTGATATAATGATTGAAGCGCTTGAAAAAGCGATTGAGATGCTGCAATAATTCACTGATCCTATGGCAACGCTGAAACAAAAAGCCGAAGAGATACAAGAAGAATTCGCCATGTTCGACGACTGGATGGACAAATACAACTATCTGATCGAACTGGGGAAAACAGTACCGGTAATTGATGAAAAATATCGTCAGAAACAATATCTGATTTCGGGCTGTCAGAGCCAGGTATGGCTGCACGCCGCACTGGAGAATGGGAAGATAATCTTCCGGGCCGACAGTGATGCCCTGATTACCAAGGGGATTGTTCACCTGCTGATCCGGGTATTGTCGGAGGAGTCGCCGGAAGCGATACTGGATGCCGATCTGGGCTTTCTGGATGAGATCGGGCTCAAGGAACATCTTTCCCCTACCCGGGCCAACGGACTGGCATCGATGGTGAAACAGATGAAGCTTTATGCGCTGGCTTTCAAGGCAAAACAATCACAATCCTAAAGCAATCGTTATGGATACCCTCGAAATGGAAAGCAAGATCATGCAGGTGCTCAGGCAGGTATATGACCCTGAAATCCCAGTGAATATCTATGATCTGGGTTTGGTGTATGAAATCAGGGTTGAGGAGGATGGAAGAGCATTCGTTACGATGACCCTCACCAGTCCCAACTGTCCGGTAGCGGAGAGTCTGCCGGTGGAGGTGAAGGAGTCGGTGCTGATGGTTCCCGGAATCACTTCCGCAGAAGTAACCGTTACTTTTAATCCTCCCTGGAACAAGGATATGATGACCGAAGAAGCAAAGCTTGATCTGGGTTTGCTGTAAAACATCGGGCCAACACTGCATTTGTGATGCCGAAACCGGGAGAATTCATCCCTGAAGAGGACAGCAGTCATATTCCCGGTCTGATACGGCAGGGGGAAGGGCAAACCCTTGAATTTAAGTTTGAAATTGCCGATGCCAAAAAGATCGCCCGCACCCTGGTGGCATTTGCAAACACCTCCGGAGGCACCCTGCTGATAGGGGTAAAGGACAACGGGGCAATCGCCGGCATGCGTAGCGACGAAGAGTATTTCATGCTGGATGCTGCTGCCACCATGTACTGCCGTCCGGAGGTTCCCTTCACCACCCGGCTGCACGATATCGAAGGAAGGTATGTGCTGGAGGCCAGGATTAACAGAAGTGCCGGCATTTTACACAAAGCGCCTGACCGCGAGGGAAATTACAAGGTATTCATCCGTGTGGGGGACGAAAATCTGCTTCCCGGTGGCATCTATCTGAAAATACACCATCTTAAAACTTCGGGGCAGCCGGCACAGATCCAGTATTCCGACAAGGAGCAGTTTCTGCTGCACTACCTCAATGACCATGGTTCCATTACCCTGAATCAGTTTCGCAAAAAAGCCGCCATCTCATGGCATCATGCCGAGCAGATACTGGTAAATTTTGTCCTGCTGGGCGTAATTTCCATGGACACTACCCCCCGGGGGCATACCTTTCAATTGATTGACCCTGAAAAATCAGCTGAGATCATCCGGAAAATACAACCCTTACCCTCCAACTGAAAGAGGGCTTATGGATTGCAGGGGATCCATTTAATGCCGATATCTTCAATGAGCAGGTTTTTGGTTTTGCTGTCGGGATTATGCAGGGCCATGCCCAAATGGCGTGTTCCGGCAGGGATCGGGTAGGTGGCAAGCAGGTATCCATCCTGTCCTTTCATCCCGGCCAGCCATAAACCCAACAAATCCCACCGGTCGCTCAGATCTTTTTCGTTTTCATCCCTGAAATAAGCCTGTAACCCTGTGCGGGGAACCACATCTCCGGCAAATCCCCTAACGGTCATCCGCACCTGCACACTACAGGTATTGACGGGGACAGGCACATACACAAGGGTTTGATATTTTTTCAGTTTTTTTATCAAAACCGGTTCTGCTGGTATAAAGCCTCCCGTGTCGGTTTTTGTTTTGTTATTTCCTGAAAGCATCTCCATGTAGGTTTCCCGGCTGATCTCCCCGAGACGGTAATGGTCTGAGGAGCAAACAGGGGTTGAGGCATCCAGCAATTTCCGGTAAATGGAATCGTAAGTCCATTCAGCAGAGCTTAACAGGAGGAATTTGCGATGATCGTACCGGTTAAATATTCCGGGAGAAGAATTCAGTGGCAGAAAAGGTTCTATCTGTGAATAGGCCTGTGAAAGAGATGACCGGGAAAGAAAATTGCCCGTGGTAGGGATGCCGGAATGTAATGAAATCTGCATGGTGGTACCGAGCAGTCCTGCGTCATCGTTCCACCAGAGGTTTTCTGTTCCTACATGGAAATAGGGCAAAGGAACAATAGCCTGGTATTGAGATCTGTCGACCAGAAATCCGGGGGCAGGGGCAGATAGTGTGAGCGGATTGTCGATGTGTTTTTTCAACCCTCTGGTGTTGTTCCATCCGTCGAAGGAAAGGATGGCCAGAAGGGCTGCCAGTGTAATGGCAGAGAGGGTATTCTTTTTCCCTGCATACCACCGCCAGACTACGATGATCATCGCCAGGTTAAAACCGTAGAAGAAGAGCCATGCAAATCTGCCGATCCCTCGCATCTGCCGCAAAAACCCCAGATAATGGAGCAATCCTTCCATTTTCAACACAAAGGGTACTCCCCAGGAATAAAGCAGCGCAAGGGTACCGGCCCAGAACAGGATTCCCGTAAACGGATCCCCGAACGGTCTTAACAGCTGGCGGAAATTGCCCCTTACTGCCCTGGCGATCATAACACCTATGGTACCCAAAAAAAACAGAGTGGCAGCCAGCCCTGCATAGGCATACCCTTCCCATTGCACATGCCGCATCTGAAGAAGGTTGCCGAGTTTTGGGAAATAGGGGGTTTGCAGGGGTAGGAATACGCTTTCGGGGTAAGCTCTGTAGAACATAAATCCGAAAGGAGCTCCCGGCCGGTCCGTTACAGGATCCGTGAAATGGACATAAAGCTGTATCAGGGCTATGGGCATCGCAAGCTGAATGATCAGGTGCAGCACCCTGATAAGGCGAATGCCCGTGGGGATGCCCGGTAATGAAAAGATGTATATCCAGAATACCAACAGGAGTACTGCAGCTATCACAAAGAAATATAAATGGGTAAGAGCCAGCAGCAACATCCAGCCTGCCAGCAGCAGTGCTCTGAGCCATGTGGGTTTTTCGGCATACAGCATCACAAACAGGATAACCCCCGGCAGGCTACATATATACGAGAGGGAATAATGCCCTCCAAGACGGCCGATCTGGGGTGAGAGCCAGACCAATGCTGTTGCCGCGATGGCAGCTACCAGCAGATGTACCCCGGCCTTTCGCTGAACAAGGTACAAGAGCACTGCTCCGGCTACAATGGAGAACAGCATCAGGCTGTTGATGGTCCCAACTGCATGGCTGCTTACATCAGCTATATGATGACTTACCCATCGCATGGCATTGGTAAGGGGAGGTTGCCCGTCGGTATAGAAGATGTGTTCCCCGTAGGGGTAATTCATGCCGGTAAACCAGTGATTGCTGATGTCGTGCCTGATATGCCACAGGGTAACATAGTAACTTTTCACCCCATCGCCATCTTTTGCAAAGCTCACCTGGTTAAGCCTCAGGGGCATATCCCCCAGTACAGCGAAGAGCAGCAGGATATTCAACACAAATACGGCTATTCCACCCCAGAGATCCCGGCGGTGAAGCCGGGAGAATGTGAGGATCGGAAGCAATCGGTTTTTTGTCATAAAAAGTTCAGGTGATGGATTTTATGAAACCAAAACAACCGGGCAATCTTGCGCAGATAGCAGCAGCAGGATTACAACCTCCCACCGGGTGGGGCAGGTCGGTATTCTTCGAGCTGGTATTCTTCGCAATTGAAAGTTTCGTTGATGGGAATTTCCGGTTTTGGGAAATCTCCTTTACTGACGTCAAGCTTTGGATCTTTATAGATCCGCTGCATATAAAGGGCCCAGACCGGCAACGCCATGCTGGCCCCCTGGCCCAGTGCTGTGGATCGGAAGTGGGCACTGCGGTCTTCGCAGCCTACCCAGACACCAGTTACGAGGCTTGGGGTGAGGCCAATAAACCACCCGTCGGAGTTGTTGTCGGTGGTACCGGTTTTCCCTGCAATCGGGTAACTGAGCCCGTATCGGCTTCTGAGCCGTGTACCCGTTCCATATTGCACCACCCCTTTCATAAGCTCCACCATCAGGTAGGCTGTTTTTTCACTCATGGCATCACGGGTTTCAGCAGAGAAAGCCTGCAGCAATGTGCCGTGGCGGTCTTCGATACGTGTGATCAGCATAGGGCGCGTGTATACGCCGCGGTTGGCATAGGCAGCATAGGCGGCGGTCATCTCCATCACGGAGAGGTCGGCGCTACCAAGGCAGATAGAAGGTACTGCAGGGATGTCGGAGGTTATTCCAAGGTTTTTTACCAGCTGCACTACTCCTGCAGGGGTATACCGGTCGATCAGCCGGGCGGAAATCCGGTTGATGGAATGGGCCAAAGCCTCCTTGAGATTCACCATCTGCCCGTCCTTGTGATCACCCGAATTGCGCGGCGACCAGGTTTGTCCCGATTCAAGCTGAATGGTGATCGGGGTATTGGGATACTGGGCGCAGGGAGATTCGCCTTCCTGGATGGCCATGGTATATACAAACGGCTTGAACGTGGAACCTACCTGCCTTTTCCCATCCACCACCTGATCGTACTTAAAATGCTTGAAATTGATACCCCCCACATAGGCCTTGACATGCCCCGTAACCGGATCAATCGAAACCATACCGGACCGAAGGAAGAATTTGTAATAACGAATTGAATCCCAGGGAGTCATCACGGTATCAACATCTCCGTTCCATGAAAATACCGTCATATCGGCGGGTGTATGGAATGATTTTTCGATTTCTGCCTGGGAATATCCCTCGGCTTTCATTTCGATGTACCGGTCGGAACGGCGCATGGCCTGCCTGAGGAGCTTTTCCGTCTCATCATCATTCATATTATTGAATGGTGCATTCTTTCGGCCGCTCCAATGTTTGTAAAATTCGGGTTGCAGATACCCTTTCAGGTGTTCCGTCATAGCCTCCTCGGCATATTTCTGCATCCGGGAATCGATGGTGGTATAAATCTTCAGGCCGTCTTTGTAAATATCGTATGAAGTACCATCAGGCTTTTTGAAGTTTTTTGCCCATTCCGACACGATCTTTCTGAGATGCTCGCGCAGATAAGGCGCAGGGCCTGTGATATGGTCGAGCAGGCGGTAGTTTGACAGGTCCACAGGTTTATTTTCCAGTTCTTTATACTCTTCAAGGGTCAGATAACCTGCCTTGCCCATCTGGCGGAGCACAAAATTTCTGCGTGTAAGGGCCCTTTCGGGGTGCTTTTTGGGATTATAATAGCTAGGACCCTTCAGCAGGGCCACCAGCATAGCCGACTCTTCGATGTTCAGATTTGCCGGTTCTTTGCCGAAATAGGTCTTGGCAGCGATTTTAACGCCATAGCTGTTGTTTCCAAAAGAGACGGTGTTAAAATAGAGCATCAGGATCTCCTTTTTGGTAAACCTGCGTTCAAGTTTGGACGCCAGCACCCACTCCTTAAACTTCATCAGTACCAGGCCCGGTTTCGACAGGCGTTCACGGGGGAAAAGGTTTTTGGCAAGTTGCTGGGTAATGGTGCTGGCTCCCCCTTTTGGCGATAGGGTAAGCACTCCGAAAACCATCCTACCCATTGAGCGCATATCAACACCCGAATGTTTGACAAAACGGACGTCTTCGGTGGCCACAAGCGCATTGATGAGGTTGGGGCTGATCTCCTCATAACGGGTATTGGTGCGGTTCTCGCGGTAGTAGGTCCCCAACAGGGCACCATCTGCCGCGAAAATCTCGGAAGCCAGCTGGCTCTTTGGATTTTCGAGTTCCCGCAGGTCGGGCATATAGCCAAATGCACCAATTCCGGCAAGGACCAGCATCAGTATAATAAAACCCACGGCACCCAGGTAAAGGCGCCACATCCGTCTGATGATTTTTCCCAGCTGACCGTTACGATCTGACATAATTGCAGGGTATTGATTTATTTGGAGTTCGTTTCGATGCTCAATCCAATGGCAGAAATTCCGGAGAGTTCCTTTTCGCGCATGGCCTGCTCTATTTCCATATGATAGGTACCGGCTCTGGGAAACCTGAAAGCAGGCCTGATCAGCACTTTGTTGTCACGGTATTTACCTATGCCCTGCCCTAGCCATTTTCCGTCAGCTGCGGCCAGGGGTATATCCAGTGTGTCGGCTGCCACGGAAGAGTCGGGTAAAATGGTATGCAGGAAAAGATACAGATTGGCATAGGAGTAATCAGTGGAGTTGCGCACCAGAAGATAGAGATTACAGGGGGTTACTGTGTCGGGTACCTCAAAGGAAAACCGAACGAAATTGCCTGATTTCCATTTATTTTCTCCGAATGCAAACTGTTCCTCGAAAATCATATTCCGTTTGCAGCCCGGTATAAGCCAAAGCAGAAAACCCAGGATCACGACTGCAGGCAGTTTTTTAAATAAATCAGGGAAGGAGTTAGATGCCATAACGTGTGATTATGCTCCGGGTTATATCAATTATACCCTGGCACGCTGCCATTGTATTACACAAAATTCTGATAGGGATCCGTTTGTGCCGGGGTATCGTACTGGGGTTTATCCGGAATTTTTGCTTCAAACTCATCGAGGCCCTGGGGTGTCTGGCGGTTCCTGTTCATCGCTATGATCTTTTTCACATCATCCACGCTTACAGGAACAATTCCCCCTTTCCCATCGGCATACCCGTACCACATCAACCGCTTATGCACATCCGTTTTCACATGTACCGCCTCGCCACGGGCAAAGTGCAGGTGGATGTTGGTGTCCGGAAAATCTTTTTGGGCATCCACGTAACAGTCGTATTCATATTGCAGGCAGCACTTGAGTTTGCCACACTGCCCGGCAAGTTTCTGGGGATTGAGGGAAAGTTGCTGTCCGCGGGCATGGTTGGTGGATACCGACCTGAAACTGGTAAGCCAGGTGGTACAACACAGTTCCCTGCCACAAGGCCCTAATCCCCCCAGGCGTGCTGCCTCCTGCCTTACACCGATCTGTTTCATCTCCACCCTGATAGAGAAAGTTTCTGCAATGGCACGGATCAACTCCCTGAAATCGATGCGGGTATCGGCTGTGTAGTAGAAAGTGGCTTTGGTACGGTCGCCCTGGTATTCCACATCGTTGAGCTTCATATCGAGCCTGAGGCGTGCCGCAATCTTCCGGGTTTTAAACTTTGTAATCTCTTCCTGCTCGGTGGCAGATATCCACTTTTCCAGGTCTGAGGATCTGGCTTTCCGGTATACCTTTTTGAATTCGAACCTCCGTGGATCCACCCTTCGGTTTTTCATCTGCATATAAACCAGAGGGCCGGTAAGGGAGATAATGCCAATGTCATGTCCGGGAGAGGCTTCCACCGCTACAATATCTCCTGCGGTTACTTTGATTTCCGTAGGGCTCAGAAAAAACTCCTTGCGGCTGTTTTTAAACCGCACTTCCACGGGCTCAAAACCGGGTACCAGCTGCTGCCCCGGAAAGTCCTTCAGCCAGTCAAAAACATCCAGCTTGGCACAACCATGTTTGAAAACATCGTCGTTTCGCTGGTAGGCTTTTGGTGCTTTGCAGCATCCGTAAGGGAGGAAGATATTCTTGATGATCTCTTGTTCCTGTGGGCACATGTGAAATAAGGGTATTGCCCGCAAAGGTAGGAAAAAAAAAGTTACTGCTTCTGCCGTATCAATTTCACCAGCTTCAGGGCCATATCGAGGAAAATGATTTTGGGATTCCCGTTCCTTTCAATATGGAGGATGCCCTCGTTAAAAAGGGTATCGTATGCAGCAATATTGCCGGTATGCACAAAAGGCATAAAATTGTTGATAAACTCTGACTCTTCGTTCTTGTAGAGGGGATTGGTGCCGGTTTGGCCGGTATAAAAGGATTGGCGCAGGGTATGTAACCCATAGGCAAGAAACTCCTTCTGGGCTTCGCGCCCCAGTGCTGCCAGCTCTTCGCAGTGGGCAATCAGCTCGTTCATGGTCTGTTGGGGCTTGAAACACAAACGAAGCCATTTTATAAACCTTTCGAAATTGACAAGGTCGGTTTCGCGGGTGAGGGCCAGCGCTTTCAGGGCATTCCCTTCCGACAGGAAAGCAGCCCGTTTTGCCATCTCGGTGCCGGTACCATTTGCTTCCAGCCAGGTGGCGATGCTGTTGCGGGGAATTCTCGGGAACCTCAGAATCTGGGTCCGGGAGAGGATGGTGCTGAGCATCTGGGTGGTATCCTCCGATACCAGGATGAAGAGGGTTTTATCGGGCGGTTCTTCCAGGATCTTCAGAATTCGGGGTGCAGCCGGCTGATTCATCTTTTCCGGAAGCCAGATAATCATCACCTTATACTCCGACTCATACGACTTATAGCTGAGTTTACGGATGATCTGGTTGCACTCCTCCACGGGAATAATGGGTTGCTTGTTCTCGGCCTGCAGGGCAGTAAGCCATTCCGGGAAGCCAAAGAAACCCCGGCTGGTTTGCCAGAGGTTCCGCCATTGGGGTAAAAACTGATCTGAAGTGACCCGGGTGCCCGGACCTAGGCTGATGGTTGGAAACACAAAATGAAGGTCGGGATGGGCCAGGTGGTTGAATTTCAAGCAGGAGGGACATGTGCCACAGGCATCCGGCTGCTCCTCTTCCCCCTCAGGGATCAACCTGTTTGTACAGCAAAGAAAGCGTGCATAGGCCACTGCCATCTGCAGTTTCATGGTGCCATCACCCCCGGTGAACAGCAGGGCATGGCTTACCCTGTTGTGGAGTACACTGCGGATCAGCCGCTCTTTAATTTCTTCCTGTCCCGGAATCTCTTTGAAAAGCATGCGCAAAGGTACGAAACTTACTCTCTACCTTTTCATGGAGGCAATGTCACGAACGGCCTCGATGGCAGCATCAATATGCTCCGCTGTGTTAAAGGGGCCAATGCTCAGCCGCACGGTTCCGTGAATCTTATCGGTACCGATTACTTCGTGAACCCTTGGGGCGCACTGCAATCCGGTGCGGCAGGCAATACCGTAATCCACATCCAGAATGGTGCCCACATCCCCGGAATCCATCCCTTTGACGTTCAGGCTAAGCACAGGATTATGGTTTTCGGGACTGTCGGCGCAATACAGGATAACCCCTTCAATGGCACGCATCCCTTCCACCATGTGTTGCCACAACACCATCTCCTGCCGGTGCAGGTTTTCCATCCCCTGTTCCAGAACCCATTTTACCCCTGCATGGAGTCCGGCTACCCCCAACATGTTCAGGGTTCCCACCTCAAGGCGGTAAGGGAACTCCTCCAGATGGGTCTTCTGTGCAGAACGCACTCCCGTGCCGCCAAAACGGGTACAGCGAACGGGAACATTCGCGTTTACATAACTGCCACCGATCCCTGTGGGCCCCATCAGGCATTTATGCCCTGTAAAGGTCACCACGTCGATGCACATGGCTTTCATATCGATGGGGAGCGCCCCGGCACTCTGTGTGGTGTCAACCACCAGAAACACCCCGTGGTCACGGCAGATTTTCCCCACCTCTCCTACCAGCTGCACCGTGCCGATCACATTGGAGCAGTGATTCAGCACCATCATTTTGGTATTGGGGCGTATGGCCTTCCGGACATCGTCAGGATCAATATAACCCCTGCCATCAAACGGCAGATAGGTTGTGGTTATGCGCCCTTCAAGCTCCAGGTGGTGCAGCGGGCGAAGAACAGAGTTGTGCTCCAGGCAGGTGGTAATCACATGATCGCCCGGCATGGCAAGCCCCTGGATGATGTTGTTGAGCGAATCACTGGCGTTGTAGCTGAATGTGAGCCTGTTGGGATCGTCGCCGTTGAAAAGGTTCATCAGGAGCCGGCGCGTAGCCCCCACAAATTCTTCCGTTTCGATGGCAGCATCAAAACCCGACCGGCCGGGACTCACCCCGTGGGTACGGTAAAACTGATCCATAAAACTGTATACCGATTCAGGTTTCGGGAAGCTGGTTGCAGAGTTATCAAGATATATCATGTGTGTATTGTATTGAAAATTTGTACATTAGTCAAATATCAGAGCGTCAGAAACCACCTCTGCCAGCGTTTTAACCTGTACATTCAGTTTGTACCAGGCGTTGATCTGCATCAGCTGGTCCACGCAATTATGGCAGGGAGTAACCACAACCGATGCGCCGGTTTTCCGGATCTGATCAGCTTTAATCTCAGCTATCTTCATCCTCCGTTCATTGTACTCACTCATAGCCAGTTGTCCTCCTCCACCCCCGCAACAATAGTTATCGGCTCTGTTTGGGGTCATCTCCACAAACTGGCCTACCGATGCCTTCAGGATTTTACGCTGAGGTTCAATAATGCCCCCTGATCTGACCAGGTTACAAGGGTCGTGCAGGGTAAATACCCCGGGATTTTTTGATGGATCCACTTTGATTCTCCCCTGTTCCAGGTACTCGAGCATCAGCTCTACATTGGTGAGGGTTTCAAAGGGGAATGGCTGTCCCAGGTAATTGGGTGCTTCCCAGCGGAAGGCCCTGGACCCATGGCCACACTCGGCAAGTACGCAACGTGCAGCTCCCATGGCCTTTACTTCGTCCACAAGCCGTTGGGCGATGATGGCAGCGTCTTCCCTGTTGCATGAAAAGAACGCATAATTGGTGACATCGTACATGCGCGTGGAGAGGGTCCATGATTCGCCGGCTGCATAAAATATCCGGGCCATGGCAGCAATCGACAACGGAAAAAATTTGGGCTCCCTTGGATTGAGGGTATACAATACATGTTTCCCCGGCTGGTTGAGTGGGATGAAAGGGCCGTTGTCTCCAAACTCATCGGTGAGTTCTTCCTCCATCCACTCAATGGTATCGGTAAACTCATCCTCCGGAATGGCCATATTGTTGCCGGTTTCCAGAGCTGCATTAACCGTAGCCTGCAGTGTGGCAGGCACCATCCCCATCTCCGACAGCATCGCACGACCTGTTCGCACCAGATATGCGATATCCACGCCGATGGAACAATGCGGTACACAGCGGTTGCAAAGGCTGCATGCCCCAAAGAGCTGATCGGTAAGTTCTTCTGCCATCAGGTCATCCAGTTCATGAGCACCCATCAGCCCGGGAAAATGTTTGCCGGCAAAGGTGTTGTACCGGCGCCAGATGGAGGTTACGAGCTCAACCTTTCTCGCAGGTATGTATTTATCCTCCCTGAAAGCCAGATAATAATGGCAGCTTTCTGCACACAGGCCGCAATGCACACAACTGCTGAGCTGGGTCAGGAGCTTGCTGTCCCTGTGATCGCTGAGGATCTTCAGTGCTTTCTGTTTCTTTTCCTGATCCATGTGTTACATCTGTTTTGGTGAAGGCCAAACCCCACGGCGTCCAAAGAATAGTCCCAGGTGGTATCGCGCTGCAAAAAAGTACATGGCGTGCTTCAGCTTGCCAAAAGGAAACCAGAGCCACAGCACCGTAGTTGTAATCCAGAAAAGGATACCTGCCGAAGGTTGTACCAGCGCCAGGGCAAGTGCAGCCTGACTCAGGGTAACCAGGAAATTGGAGATATAGTCGTCAGGATTTGAGAGGTTTCTGAGCAGCGGGGTGACCATCCGTTTGATCAGTATGCCTGCACCACAAAGGGCTCCGACGGAGAGGAGTGCAGCGGGGATCATGGTAAGGAAAGTACCAGGGGGCGGGCTGTACACCAGCAGCACCAGATAAATCAGTATGGCCAGAAAGGTGCCGAGGTGAAACACCATACCGGCCAGATAGGTGGGAAGGTGCAGAAAGGCAGACTCCTTCTTTTTCGGGCTCATGCCTGAGGTAAAGGAGTAAGCAATGCCGCTTTTTTCACTTCCTGCCGGAGCCGCAAAATCGGTCGGTTTGCCCAGCCGCACCAGCCGGATGAAATGCCCGGCACAAATCAACAGGCATAAAAAAAATGCACCATAGGATAACCATTGATACCATTCCATTGTCTTTCAGGGAATTAAATCAAACACAGCCATCAGGTTTGGGAAGGCCGGCAACCCTGCATGCCCCCCGGGCAGGGCCAAGCGGGAACAGCTCGTAAATCTCCTTCAGCTTCAGACCGGTCTCTTTGCAAATCACACGCACCATCGGAGCCATCCCCTTTTCCTCGAAGTTTTGACGGATGATCCGAACCACTGCCCAATGGTGCTCATTCATCTCTGTGATACCATCATACCGGGCAAAAAGGGTTGCCACCTCATCATTCCATACAGAAGGGTCGGTAAGAAAACCGTCTCCATCCACTTCAAACACCCTTCCGTCAATTTCCATCTTTACCATATCGAAATGTTTTTAATCCTCTAATTATCAGGTTCATTGTCAAATCGGTCCAAAATGTCTTCATGAGACTCCTGCGTATCGGGCAACACAAAATCAGGACAAAACCCCTCCTTCTGTTTAAACTGAAACCTTCTGCAGCCCGAAAACCGGTCTGTGGTGCAATAGATTCGCCTGTAGATCTTTATGTCTGATCCGGACACAAAATCCAGGGGTGCATTGATCAAACGGCAGGTGTTGATATTCGGGCAGGAAGGCATGAAAGGCAAAAGTTTAAAGGCAAAAGGCAAAAGTAAAAAGTGATGCAATAGTATCTAATTTATCTGAGATGGCAGGGGGGTGCGTCGTTTCAGCAATTAATATAGAATAATTTTAAATAATACGGTCATGGGGATGGTATGCAAACCGATTGTGTATATTTTTGTAAAATGATAGTAAACATCGGATGAGGGAGGCTTTTACCGGGGGATTCCGGGGAAAAATGGCGCAGATGGCCAGGATTCGGTACCTCAGCACCGCACTGGGTTTGGTGACTCTGTTGGTGGTGATGGTGACCAAACTGTGGTCCAGCATCTATGGGGTTCCACCGGGGTACACCGGATCTCCGGTGGATGGCATCACCTGTGCCACCATGGGGTGCCACCGGGGACCGGTGAGTACGGTAAACGGATGGATTACCACCGATGTGCCGGCAGCCGGATATCAGCCGGCTGACACCTACACCGTAACCCTTACAGCCAGCAGGCCCGCCACCACCCGGTTTGGGTTTCAGATGGCCACCCAGGGAGTGAGCGGAACCGAGGGCGGATTTGTAGTTACCGATCCGCTGCAAACCCAACTGTCGCAGGGGACGGGATATATTACGCACAAGGAGACAGGTACCACCGGTAACAACCAGAAAAGCTGGCAATGCAAGTGGGTGGCGCCGTCCGATCCTTCGGTTACCTCGGTTACCCTGTACGCGGCAGTGGTGACCGGTGTTTTTGATGTGGATGATGAAGTGTTCAAAACCAGCTTAGCCCTGTTTCAGGGGCCGCAGGCAGTACCTGAAGCACAGGCTGAACCCCGGATAAATTGTTGGCCGAACCCGTTTGCAAATGTTTTGCAAATCATGACCATCCAACCCGGTAACAGCCCGGTTACACTGGAGGTTTTTCTGCATAACGGACAGCTTTTCAGGGAACTCACCCTCCCCTGCGATCCTGCCGGTACCTACCGGATTGATACCCGGGACTGGCCTTTGGGGGTTTTGTGGATCAGGGTTAATGAAAGGCAGATATTAAAGGGGATCAAGCAATAATTAGGATGAGGTTGTTAAAAGGGAGTCAGCCGGACTTCGGTTTATGCGTCGAAAAGGCTACTTACTGCGTAGAGCGGCAAAACCCTGATGTTGTCATATTGTCCATAATTTTCCATTGAAACCCGGAAACCCATGGTTAATTTTTTTTCCTGCAGAAGAATACGCAGACTTTGCATTTTCCCCTGAGTTCCTGATTTTACTTCTATGGGAATGATTTCCTGTTGTTTTTGGACAAGAAAATCAACCTCAGCATGACTGCCCCTTTTTTCACGGTTCCAGTAATAGAGTTGAGGTCTGGTATGACACGACTGGTTTTTAATGATTTCGGTGCCTGCAAATTGTTCTGTCAGACTACCTTTATAAATCGTGGAAAAATCTTTTGTGATAAGGAATTCAGGAAGATCCAACCCCAGAATTCGTTGAAAGATACCATGATCGTAAAGGATGACCTTGTAGTTTTTGTGACTCACCTCGCCCCCGAGTGGAATCCCGTTGGCAGCGGTATGATACACACGATACACCAGACCGGCCATTTCAAGTAATTCAAGCGCCTCTTTGATCTGTGCATGACTGGATGTTTCGGACGCCTTTGAGATGATGAATTTTTTTCCGGCCTGCAATACAACATACCTGAACACCTCCCGTAATCTTGAAACCGGAACCCGTTTTTTGTACTTCGAAAAATCATCTTCATAGCCCGTAATCAACCTGTCGAGAACCTGCTGGGTTTTCAGATAATCCCGGTTTTCACTGTATGAATACACCACTTCCGGCAGCCCACCAATTAGCAAGAATGTCCTGAGATGTTCCAATAGTTTCTCATGAATGGCTGAGGGAAGTGGGGTGTTTGTTTCATGATTTGTTTTAAGCCGATAAAGCCCCTCTTCGCCAATTCCCAACAAATATTCATCAAATGAGAGGGGAAACATGAACAGATGGCTGATCCGCCCCACTCCGAAGGAAGGAAGTTCCTGTAAAGCAAATTCCAGTAACGAGCCAGCCGCAATCACATGCAGTCCGGGCCGCTTTTCATTGAAAAAACGCAATGATGAGATGGCTTGTGGACAGGTCTGGATTTCATCCAGAAACAGGAGTGTATCCTGATCCTGAACAGGCACATTGTAATAGGCCGACAGATTCCTGCAAATGTCATCCGGATTAAGGTCTTTGTCGAAAAAGGCATGAACCGAACGGTCCGATTCAAAATTCACTTCTAAGAAATAGGTGAACCTTTTGCCTAACTGCCTGACTGAATATGTTTTGCCTACTTGCCTTGCCCCTCTGATCAGCAAGACTTTCCTTTCCGGTTCCTCTTTCCAGCTTAACAACTCCTGATGGATAAAACGTTCCATTGCGCTTCGTTTTTTAAAATATCAAGGCAAATATACATCTAAATCAATAAAATATCAAGGCAAATATCATTCTGATATGAAATAATATCAGGTCAAACTCCAACTTCTTACAGAGCCTATAATTAAAACCATTACCTCCTGTAATGCAAGATGTGGTATGCCGAAGGCTTGCCGATGGGAATCCATAGTGATGGATATGGGCTGGCCAGTAATTGTTTTATGGAACAGGGCAGATTTATCCGGAACCGATTCTGCGATGATCTGCGCGATTTGCGGGAAATTTTTCTCTTAACTGCGAAGTGCTCAACCTTCTTTCCGGGAACCAGCAAGATCCGAGGGCATCTCTGATGAGCGAAATAGAGCTTGTGTGCTGCCATTTACCTCAGCCCGAAATCACAAAATCCCTGAAATCTTCCATGTTGATGCATTGGTAGTTACTGCTGTACTGTTCGGTCCATGTCTTTGGTGGCGCATTTCGGCATTTTTTGAGTTTGATTTCATACCCGTACAATTCTCCATTTCGTTCTTCGATATAATCCAGTTCAGCACCTGTATACGTCCTCCAAAAATAAACAGATGCCTGTTGTTGGGTGTAAGACAGCATTTTTTTCCGTTCGGCGATGATAAAATTCTCCCAGAGGGCCCCTGCATCGCTACGGGAAGAAATAGGAAGATGATTCCCCAACAAACTGTTTCTGACACCAAGATCCCAGAAATAGATCTTATCCCGCTTGGTAATCTCCTTGCGAAGATTCCGGCTAAAACCACTCAGTCTGAAAAGGATAAAAGATTGCTCCAATAGATCGATGTAAGAGGCCACCGTTTCCTGGCTCATCCCTAATCCACGACCCAGTTCAAGCAATGAGACTTCGGATCCGATCTGAAGAGCAAGAGCCTTCAACAGCCCATTGATGCGCGAAGCATTTCTGATGGAGGAGAGCTCCAGTACATCTTTATACAAGTATGCATTGGTGAGCTCCGACAAGAGTTTTATTTTCTCTGCTGCAGCAGCAAAATGAAATACTCCCGGATACATCCCGTAGTTCATAAACTCCTCCAGCCTGCTTTTAAGCTCCACAGGATTGATCAAAGCACTCAGTTCGGTCAAAGCCATGGGATAAAGTGTATGGCTGCGGGTTCGTCCTGTTAAAGGTTCCCTTACACTGGCTGCCAAATCAAAAGAAGAAGATCCGGTGACCAGCAACCGGATATTTGGCAGCGCATCATGAATAATCTTTAAATTGATTCCGATATCCGGGACCCTTTGAGCCTCATCTATAAAAACCAGATCATTGCCCTCAAGCATTAAAGTTAGCTTTTGCAGATCACGCGACGACAAAACATCGTGATATTTGATCTCATCGCAATTGATGGACAGAACTTTCCCGTGAAAATCATTGATAAGCTCCTTTGCCAGGGTGGTCTTTCCGGTTTGTCTGGCACCATAAAGTATCACGATTTTATCTCCGAGCTTCAGGTCCTTTCGCAAAACATCCTCAATTTTCCGACTGATCTTTAATTCCATAACCTTTACTTTTATAAGTTTCGCAGCCGCCACCCGGCGATGAATAGGGCCAGGCCGTGCCACTAATTCTTGGCAAAGATACTAAAATATTGCGTGAATATTTCGATTAAAATCGATAAATTCGCGTTAATTTATCGATTAAGGGTAGAATACTTGATTTAAGGCTCCCTAACCGGGATTATCCCCGGATCGCATCCGGGGTAACCATGCGCCCCCATGCTCCGCAACCCACGAAGTGGGTTGAACAAGTGTAGCCCCGGATCGCATCCGGGGTAACGATGCGCCTCAACCTGCCAGGACAGCGACTTTTTGTGGCACTTTTTTTTTCTCCACGGCCGTAAGGCCGCGTAGCTGCTCCGCGACTGCGCCTGAAGCTTCATTCCTTTCGCCTTTGGCTCAGGAATGATCCCGTTGGACTGGCGTCCAACGGGACCGCTCCAGCCAAGGTCACTCCGCAGCTACTGATTTTGTTATTTTTATTTCTTTCATCCCGGATCATCATCACCCGTCGTAAAAATCCAATTGGGCTGAATCCCGGGGTAACTGCCAAAATCAGATTTCGATTTTTGATAAACAGGATTCCATTGCCCCAGCCTAAAGGCCGGGGTTGAGAAGGATGCTCAGGGAAAGGGCTTTAGCCTAATATCAGAAAGATCTGCATCCGAAACGAAAATAAGGAGGAGTGGCATGACCCCGGCGACGTGTTTAAAGGTGGCAGCATACTTATGAAGAAATGGATGAGGTTGAACAAGTGTAGCCCGGATTTCTGAGCAGGAACAATACGCCCCTTTTGGCTAACGTACAGGGGTCAACATACTCCGATTTTCTCACCCAATTGGGCAAATATAGGGGGTAAATATCTGCCGGGATGGCAGGTTTTTGTCTCGGGTTAAATTCTTTGATTGTGAACCTTGAATGACCGTTTCAGGGGGTCCGCATAGGCCGATTTATCCAAATGTGTTTGCACAACGGTTGTGTGTATGAAACGTTGGGGATGCGGGCTTCGTTCCTATCCGCCAACACAAACGCCGATACGAGACAGAATATTTGATAAACCACCTAAACCCCAATGTTTTATACACGATGTTGGCCATCCGTTTTTTATTTTTTCAAGATACCCACATTTCTCTTTGTCCTACAATTTTCCATTCTTCACCTTTCCTTTCTACAAATACGATGCTTCCCCAACCACATAATCTACCGCAAGAGAAAGTATAGTAGAATACTGCTCTTTTATTATCATTGCTAAATGCTACACGAGATATTGTCATCGAACCAATCCTTCTCTTGTTGTCATTTGTGTCGTTGAACTCTGACTTAGTCACCAAAGTATATTTTCCTGTCTGTGTGATTTTACTTACATCAAGTCTTTTGGGGCTTTTAATTTGGTTTAGCTTTTTAATTAACTTAATCCAAGAGGTGTCAACTGGGAAATTGGCTTCGAAATTTTCAAGGTTTAAAATTCCTTCTATTCTGTCGTTGCTCTTATAAGTTGTAAGCGTGTCAAACAGATATATTTTAAGCACGGTAGTGTCAAGTTTTCTATTATTCAAAAGAACTTCAAATTCAGCGCTTTCCTTTTCAAATCGCAAACTGTCTTCTCGTGTTGATTCTTCCCAAATAGGCATTGGCGGAATCGGAAGAGGTTCATAATACCATTCCGTTCCAATCAATTCAATGAATTTCTGATTTAGAATATTCAATTCTTCATTTTCCTTTTCTGTTGTGGTCGAAATACAACTTGACAGAAACGCAATAACTATAATTATTAACGATTTTCTCATTTTTCAAATGGTGGCCAACTCGTTTATATCCTAACCTCATTCACTGCCGCAGGTTGGTATTCCTGCCCACCTGAAGCATGGCTAGCCCAACCTTTTTGCAAGTAACCCAACCTTTGGTGTAGTTTCATAGGTGCGTTTATTTATCAAGGTCATCGAACAGGGCGCGGATCTTCTGTTGCTGTTTCGAGGATACAATGGTGTAAGTGTTTCGCAGTAAAAGGTTTCCGGTTCCCAGCCAAAGTTAAAACATTCTTTACATGCGATGCAAACGATTTTTTGAGAAAAGTTGAGAATGTTGAGGTAGTTGAGGAGGCGGAGTCCCGGGAGCGCAGTGTTTGGGGATGGGATTGTGTTAGGAGTTATGAGTAATGTTCACGAACACTACGAGGGTTACGGATTGGTTCAGATATCGGTGAATAACGGCATAATCCGTCTCATCCGTGTGCCCATGGGGTTCACCTTATGGGACAGCCGGTGGCCGGTTGCAGCTCTTATCCCTCCTTCTCAGCACACACCTTAGCTTTCAGAAAGTTCCGGTTCATCAGCGCGATGTTGGCGATGGAGATCTCCTTGGGGCATTCGGCTTCGCAGGCGTACATGTTGCTGCAGTTGCCGAACCCCAGGGCGTCCATGGCCTGCACCATGGCCTGCACCCGGCGGGTGGTCTCCACCTTCCCCTGAGGCAGGTAATCGAACTGGGCAATCTTGGCCGACACAAACAGCATGGCCGAGGCGTTGGCGCAGGAGGCCACGCAGGCGCCGCATCCGATGCAGGCCGCGGCATCCATCGATCGCTCTGCGTTGAACTTGGGCACCGGGATGGCGTTGGCATCGGGGATTCCGCCGGTATTCACCGATACATACCCACCGGCCTGGATGATCTTGTCAAACGCGCCCCGGTCCACAATCAGGTCTTTGATCACCGGGAAAGCCCGGGCACGCCAGGGTTCGATGTAAATGGTGTCGCCGTTGCTGAACGACCGCATGTGGAGCTGGCAGGTGGTAATACCCCTTTTGGGCCCGTGCGGTCTGCCGTTAATAAAAAGGCTGCAGGTGCCGCAGATCCCTTCGCGGCAGTCGTGGTCGAAAGCCACCGGCTCCTGGTTACCCTCTATCAGTTGCTGGTTCAGCATATCCAGCATTTCGAAGAATGAGCTGTCGGGGGAAACGCCGGTTACCTTATAGGTTAAAATGCCTCCTCTGTCGGTGGCATTTTTCTGTCGCCATATTTTCAGTGTAAGATCCATAGTTGATTCCTTTCCTTTTTTCAGACTATTTATAGATCCTCTGTTTCAGTTCAACCGCTTCAAAAACAAGGTCTTCCCTGAGCAGGACCGGTTCGGTCTCTTCATTGAACTGCCAGGCACTTACATGAGTAAAGTGTTCATCGTCCCTTTTTGCTTCGCCATCGGAGGTTTGCATCTCCTCGCGGAAATGCCCCCCGCACGATTCGGCCCGCAGGAGGGCATCCCGTGCGATCAGTTCACCCAGTTCAATAAAATCGATCAGCCGGCCTGCCTTTTCGATTTCGGGGTTGAATTCATGCAGGGTGCCGGGAACCTTTATGTCGGCCCAGAACTCCTCCTTCAGCTTTGGCAGTTCTTCCAGCGCCTTCCTTAACCCTGCTTCATTGCGTCCCATTCCTACATACTCCCACATGATATGCCCCAGCTTCTTGTGCAGCTTATCCACCGATTGTTTTCCCTGAATCTGCATGATCCGGTTCAGCCGTGCTTCGGTTTCTGCGGCTGCCTGATCGAATGAGGGTTCTTTGGTGGTCATTCTGGGGGTATGGATTTCAGCAGCCAGGTAATTTCCGATGGTGTAGGGCAGGATGAAGTACCCGTCGGCAAGCCCCTGCATGAGGGCGGAGGCACCGAGCCGGTTGGCCCCGTGATCGCTGAAGTTCACCTCTCCGATGGCATACAGCCCCGGAATATTCGTCATCAGCTCGTAGTCTACCCACAAGCCTCCCATGGTATAATGGACGGCCGGGTAAATCATCATGGGGGTGGTGTAGGGGTTTTCCCCTGTGATCTGTTCGTACATCTGGAAAAGGTTTCCGTAACGCTCTTCTATTACCTCTTTCCCAAGCCTTTTCAGCGATTCTTCAAAATCGAGGTACACCGCCAGGCCGGTTCCCACACCAAAGCCGGCATCGCAGCGCTCCTTGGCAGCGCGGGAGGCTACATCCCTGGGCACCAGGTTGCCGAAGGCAGGATAACGGCGCTCCAGGTAATAGTCGCGGTCTTCGGCCGGAATGTCGGCCGGGGTAATTTGTTTTTTGCGCAATTTTTCAGCATCCTCCTGCTTCTTCGGCACCCAGATACGGCCATCGTTCCGGAGACTTTCACTCATCAGGGTGAGCTTGCTCTGGAAGTCGCCGTGCACCGGGATGCAGGTAGGGTGGATCTGGGTGAAGCAGGGGTTTGCAAAAAGGGCCCCTTTGCGGTATGCCTGCCATGCCGGGGTGATATTGCTTCCCATGGCGTTGGTGGACAGGTAGTACACATTTCCGTAGCCCCCGGTGGCGAGCACCACGGCATGGGCCGTGTGCCTTTCAATTTCTCCGGTAACCAGATTCCGGGTGATAATGCCGCGGGCTTTGCCATTTTCCATCACCAGGTTGAGCATGTCGCGGCGCGGATAGAGCTTCACGGATCCCAGATGGATCTGCCGGCTCAGGGCGCCATACGCTCCCAGCAGCAGCTGCTGTCCGGTTTGCCCGCGGGCATAGAAGGTTCGTGAAACCTGTGCCCCGCCGAACGAACGGTTGTCGAGCAGCCCTCCGTAGGTGCGGGCAAAGGGAATTCCCTGCGCCACACACTGGTCGATAATCTGGTTGCTCACCTCTGCCAGGCGGTACACATTCCCCTCCCGTGAACGGTAATCGCCCCCTTTGATGGTATCAAAAAAGAGGCGGTGGATACTGTCGCCGTCGTTGGGGTAATTCTTTGCAGCATTGATACCCCCCTGGGCCGCAATACTGTGCGCCCTCCTGGGACTGTCCTGGTAGCAGAATGCTTTCACGTTGTAGCCCAGTTCACCCAGTGAAGCCGCTGCCGAAGCACCGGCAAGACCGGTTCCCACCACAATGATGTCGAGCTTGCGCTTGTTGGCCGGACTTACCAGCTTAGCCTCCCCACGGTAACGGGTCCACTTTTCGGCCAGTGGCCCCGCCGGGATTTTTGCGTTGAATGGAAAACTCATACCGGTTGATTTTTCAATATTTAATAAGATAAAAAACTGGAATAAGGATGAAACCGGCAGCTACCACTACGGCATATACCAGTGCCATCCGTTTGATGAGTGTGTAGTAGCGGTTGTGGTTTAAACCTAACGTCTGAAATGCTGACTGAAAGGAATGGTTCAGGTGGAACCCCATCAGGATGAGGGCAACAATATAAATGGCAGAATACACGGGATTTGTGAAGAGCAGTCTTGCCATGGTGTAAAAATCATGGGTGTCAACCCCGGGGGGTGGATCCACGATCCCCAGTTTCACGAAGTAAAAGTTGATGAAATGGATCACCAGGAAGACGGCAATGACTACCCCGGTATGGAACATGTATTTCGACAGGAATGACGTATCGGACCGATTGGTGCGGAAGTATCGCACGGGCCTCGACATGCGGTTTTCGAACCAGAGGATCACCCCCAGGATCATGTGGAGAAGCAACGCTGCCCCCAGCACAATCTCAAACACTTTTACCAGGTAATTCGATCCCATGAACCCCGAGGCAGCCCTGAACCACTCCCCTTCGTCGTTTCGAATAAGGGTGAGGTTGATGCCCAGATGTACCAGCAGGAACAGGATCAGAAACAGCCCCGCTAGCCCCATGGTTACTTTCTTGCCGATTGAAGCGAATTTTAATAGTCTGTTATTCATATCAGCGGTGTTTGGTAGAATGAACAATATTGATGTGGGTTAATACTTTTCAGGCGAACTAATGCATACTGGTTATAAATAAACGACCGGTTAAGGTTGGCAATGGTTTTTTTTCTTTATTTGTAGGACGAAAAGAAAGAACAGATGGAGGCGATAGCAAATATAGCGGGTTTGGCGTTGTTTGGAGCAACCTGCTGTAATTTGTACCGATTTTAAATAAAAAGAAGGTTATGAGAACGGCATGGCCCTTTGCCCCTCAGTTTTTCGAGATGAACCGTCAGCGGCTTACCAACCTGATGGAACCCGATACCATGGCCATCATTTTCAGCAACGACCAGATGCCGCGGAACGGAGACCAGTATTTCCCTTACCGGCAGAGTTCCGACCTGTTTCACCAGACCGGTATTGAGCAGGAAAAGTCGATTTTGCTGCTGTATCCCAACTGCCCGGTGGAAAAATACCGGGAAGTGCTGTTTATCATGCGCCCCGATGAAAACCTTGAGCGTTGGGAAGGGGTGAAGCTGAATGCCGACAGGGCCCGGGGCATCAGTGGTGTACGCACCATCATGTATACTGATGAATTTGATACCGTATTGCGTGAAACTATGTTCCATGCCGAACAGGTGTATCTGGACAATACCGAATATGCCCGTTTCAATCCCGATGTAAGTTCCCGCTCCCTGCGGTTTGGCATCAGGATTCACCATGAGTATCCCTTCCATCAGTACCGGAGGCTGGGACCCCTGCTGGCCCGGGTGCGGAGCGAGAAATGCGATGCTGAAATTGCTGTGATCAGGGAGGCATGCACCATTACTGCAGGCGCTTTCAGAAGGGCTGTGTCGATACTGAGACCCGGCGTAAAAGAGTATGAGATCCAGGCAGAAATTGAGCATGAATTCCGGATCAGGCAGGCTTCGGGGCATGCCTTCCACCCCATCATCGCATCGGGCATCAATGCCACTTACCTCCATTACAACCAGAACCAGGATATCTGCGAAGAGGGGGATCTCCTCCTGCTCGATTTCGGATGTGAATATTTCGGATATGCCAGTGACCTTTCGAGGACGGTACCCGTAAACGGGATTTTCAACCCCAGGCAGAAAGAGCTCTACAATGCCGTGCTGGGGGTATACAAACAGGTAAAACCGCTTTTCACGGTAGGGCAAACCATCGAAGGGATCCAGACAGAAGTGAACGGACTGTTGCAGGAGGCCATGATCAGGCTCAGGCTCTTCACGCACGATGAGGTGAAGAACCAGAATCCCGCAAGCCCCCTGTTTATGAAGTACTTCCCGCACGGTGTGTCGCACCATGTGGGGCTTGATGTCCATGATCCGGGCAAAAAGCAGGATCCCCTCCGGCCCGGCATGGTGGTTTCCCTCGAACCCGGCATCTATATCCCTGCAGAACAAACCGGCATCCGTATCGAAACCGATCTCCTCATCACCCGTGCCACACCGGTGGACCTTTTTGATGGCCTTGAAACAGAAACCGAAGAAATTGAATCCCTTTTCAGAAAATAACCTTAAAAACCATAGCTGCCATGTTTGATTCCCGTGTTTATGCCGAAAGAAGGGCCTCACTGAAGGCCAGGGTTCGTCAGGGCCTGATTGTACTACCCGGCAACACCGACGTTCCTTTCAACTACCCCGCCAATACCTACCATTTCCGGCAGGACAGCGATTTTCTCTATTTCTTCGGACTTGACATGCCGGACCTGGCCGGTGTGATCGACCTCGATGAAGGGAAAGAGTATCTGTTTGGTAATGATGTAGATATAGACGACATTATCTGGATGGGCCCGCAGGAGAGCATCGCAGATAAAGGGTTGACCGTGGGGGTAAAGGAGACTTTCCCCTTTGCAAAACTTGAAGAGACTGTGCAGGAAGCGGCCCGGAAGGGAAGAACCATCCATTATCTGCCCCCTTACCGTGCTGAGAACAAACTGCTGCTGTACAAGCTTGTGGGCATCCATCCCGATCAACTCAAGGCGAAAGCTTCGGTGGAACTGATCAAAGCTGTGGTGGATCTGAGGTCGGTAAAGAGCGAAATCGAGATTGCTGAACTCGAAAAGGCGGCAGCCATCGGTTATGAGATGCATACGACAGCCATGCGTATGGCAGTGGAAGGTGCTTCAGAGCGGACCATTGCCGGCATTATGGAGGGTATTGCCCTGCAGCATGGCGGCGCTGTATCATTCCCGATCATCCTGAGCCAGAATGGTGAAACCCTTCATAACCACGACCATAGCCAGATTCTGCAGAAAGGGCGCATGCTGCTGATCGATGCAGGGGCTGAAGCTTTGTCGCATTATTGCTCCGATTTTACCCGTACGGTACCGGTAGGGGGCACCTTCACCACCTGCCAGAAGGAGATTTACGAAGTGGTGATGCATGCCAACAACAGCGCCTTCAAAAGAATCCAGCCCGGTGTCACCTACCGCGAAATCCATCTCCACGCCTGTACCAAAATTGCCAAAGGGCTTACAGAGATTGGGCTGATGAAGGGCGACTGCCACGAAGCGGTTGCCGCAGGTGCCCATACCCTGTTCTTCCCCCACGGACTGGGACATATGATGGGCCTGGATGTGCATGATATGGAAGGCCTTGGCGAAAACTATGTGGGTTACGATGATAAAATCCAGCGGGCCACTGAATTCGGAACCGCTTCCCTAAGGATGGGGCGCGAGCTCAAACCCGGTTTCGTGATCACCAATGAACCTGGCATCTACTTTATACCTGCGCTGATCGATATGTGGCGCAGGGAGAAGAAACTGGAACAGTTCATCAATTACGATATGTTGGAAACCTACAAGGGCTTTGGTGGAATCAGGCTCGAGGACGATATCCTGGTTACCCCCGACGGTTGCACCTTTATCGGAAAAAGGGTACCTATTACCCCGGAACAACTTGCCGAAGTGGTCGGGAGGTGATACAAACGGAATCCACTATTTATCAGACACCTGCTGATTATTTAACAGGTCGTTAACGATCCTGTCTCAATTTATCAATCAATTTTGCCGTTTCATTTATTAAACAAATGAAGATATCTAAATATGCAGGTGTCATCCTGCTTCTGTCACTTCCCTTTTCTGCTAAATGTCAGCAGTTTACACCCTTCGACAGTACCCTCTGGCATACCCGGTACGATGAGGCACTTGTCATGGCTCAAAAGGATTCACTACCCCTGATCCTGGTTTTCAGTGGCTCCGACTGGTGTAAACCATGCATCAGGCTGCATGAAGAGGTGCTCGTTACCGACTCTTTTTCGGTTTGGGCGAAGAAAAATGCGGTTTTGGTTTCGGTCGACTTTCCGAGGCAGAAAAAAAATGCCTTACCCGGGGAAATAGTTAAGCAGAATGAAATGCTGGCAGAACGGTATAACTCTGCCGGGTTTTTTCCGCTGTTTCTGGTATTGACCCCTGATGAGAAAGTGATCGGCAACGTGGAGTTTCACAATCAATCCACCGGAGAATTTATCCTTTTGATTACAAAACTGTTACAATCCGCTTCTTTATGAAACAACTGACCATCGTAGTACTTTCGTTACTCCTGGGATCCATTCTTGCCCGGGGACAAAACACTCCCGGAACCGTTACGTTCACCGTAACCACTACTGCCAACGGAGGAAAATATGCGCCAAATCATGTACTGGCCATCTGGATCAAAAACAGTTCGGGTACCTTTATCCGCACCTCAAAAATGATGTCGCAGAAGGAAACCAAGTATCTGTATCAATGGAAAGCTTCCAGCAGCCTCAACACCGTGGATGCCATTACCGGGGCTACACTCACGTCACATCAGACCCATACCATCACCTGGAACTGCAAAGACCTGAACAACAACGTGGTGCCGGATGGCACCTACCAGTTCTGGATTGAGTTCGCCGATGCTGATGCGCAGGGACCTTATGCCCACTTCGATTTTAATAAATCCACCTCTGCCGTAAATACCAATTATCCCAACCAATCGAAGTTTTCAGGGGTGAACATAACCTATACACCTCAGCCCAACGGCATCGGAAAAAATGAAGCTGAGGCCCGGGCCACAGTGATCACCCACGGGAAAACCATCACCTTCAGTATTCCTGATGATAAAACCGGCAGGGCTGAACTGGCAGTTTATAACCTGCAGGGGCAGTTGGTTTACCATGAAAAATCACCTGTATCTGCGGGAAATTACCTTGTCTTCAGCTGGGATGCAGAAAAAACAAAGGGCGTTTATATCTATTCCATCACCACGCAGAAAACCACCTATACCGGAAAACTGGCGCATGCCTGGTAGGAAAATCTCCCTGCTTTCAGCATTATTGCTGATCCTGGCCGGCCACATGGTACAGGCACAACTCCGTCATCGCACAGAAACACTCTTGCTGATGGGATCCCGGTTTGAGATCACCCCCTACTCCCCATCCGACAGCCTTAATGAAGCGGCCATTGCAGCTGCCATTGCCGAAATCAGAAGGATAGAGACCCTGATCTCGGAGTGGATACCGGAAAGTAAAATTTCAGAAGTAAACCGCAATTCGGGCATCAGGCCTGTGCAGGTGTCGGGTGAACTGCTGGGACTGATAAAGCGTTGTATTAAAGTATCAGAACTCACCGACGGGGCCTTTGATATCACCTGGGCTTCTGCCAGAGGGATCTGGCGGTTTGACGGTTCGATGACCTCACTGCCGGATCCCGCGGTGATTGATTCGGTGCTTCCCTACATCAACTACAGAAACATACTTATCAACGAATCCGACAGTTCCATCTTTCTTGTCAAAAAAGGGATGGCGATCGGGCTTGGTGCCATCGGCAAAGGGTATGCTGCCAACTGCGCCCGCAACGTGATGCAGAAAATGGGGGTGTCGAATGGCATCGTCATCGCCGGTGGAGACCTGATTACCTGGGGACACCCTGAAGAGGGAAAGCTCTGGCCTATCGGTATCTCCAACCCCTCCGATCCCGGTCAGGCAGTGGCATGGCTCGAGGTAGGTGAGGCAGCGGTGGTAACTTCCGGCAACTATGAGCGCTTTGTGGTGATCGGGGGCAAACGGTACTGCCATATCATCAATCCTGCCAGCGGGTACCCGGTGTCGGGCCTTCAGAGTGTAACCATCATCTGCCCTGATGCTGAACTGGCCGATGCCTTGTCGACTTCGGTATTTGTGATGGGCAGAGAGAGAGGCCTTGCCCTGATCAACCAGCTGAAAGGGGTAGAATGTGTTATCCTGGATGATGCAGGCCAGTTCTTTACCTCCAGCCATATTCAGTTGAACAAAGGCAAAGCCAGCACCATACATACCATCAACGGAGAAAAATAACGCATGAAGAAACTGATTGCACTGATTCTGATTCTGCTTGCATTTACATCCTGTGTAAATATCAAGGGGTATCAGAAAGCGTATCTGAATGATGAAGATATGAAACTCAGTCCGCATAAACTCGAGTCGTTTGAAACTTCTGTTGAATCCTATCGTGAAGGGTCCAGCGGAGCTAATGGCGGTAAAACAGGAGGGGGGTGCGGATGCAACTGAGAATTCTGCTTTTCAGCCTGCTTTTCGCCGGTATGGCTTATGCCCAGCAGCCAGCTCCTGTAAAAGTACTTACCGAAAAAGAGGTGAACTTTTTGTTCAATTACTATGAACAGGATGGTAACCATAGCCCGGTTACAGGAGGCATCGGCACCGAAAAACTGGAGTGCAGCACACCGCTCACCGTTGTGCATGTGCCTTTCGACACCATACACAGCCTAACCCTTAGCTTTGGGGTAGATTACTACACCTCTGCTTCGTGCAACCGTATCGACCGGTTTATCAGTTCTGCCAGTTCAAAATACCTCTCATCCGCATCAGGTAAAGATTTACGTACCCATGTGGATTTGGATTACAGCCGGAAAAACCTGAGGAAATTCTCCTCTGTGGGTGGCTTTGCAGGCTACAGCAACGAGTTCGATGTGAACTCCTTTTCGTTGGGCTACCACTACAACCGAAGTTTCAACAATGAGAACACCGATCTGGGTTTAAAAGCCAGCGTTTTCTACGACCGGTGGAAGCTGATCTATCCCGGTGAAATCCGTAATGGGGATGAGTACAGGTACGGGAATGATGAGGATGATTATGACCAGGATGGAAGAACCACCGGAACCCTCTCATTTACGTGGTCGCAGGTGCTGACAAGGAAGTTTCAGTTTGCCTTTCATACCGACCTGGTATACCAGAACGGAATTCTGAATACCCCTTTTCACAGGGTCTATTTTGATGACGGACTGAACATTCTTAATCCGGATACCAATCCGTTGCTTGCCATTAAAACCATGTACCCCGAAAGCCTTCCCCGGACAAGGTTTAAAGTGCCGTTAGGCCTCAGAGCGGTGTATTACCTTACGGATCATCTGGTGGCAAGGGCTTACTATCGTTACTATTTCGATGATTTTGGCATCAGGTCGCACACGGTCAGTTTTGAACTTCCGGTAAAAGTCGGGAGCTGGCTGATGGTGTACCCCCACTACCGGTTTTACAGGCAGAATGCTGTTACCTGGTTTGCGCCGTTCGGGGAGCACCCGCTGAACGATCAGTTTACCCCTCTGAATCCTTACTACACCTCCGATTATGATTTGTCGGCATTTACCATGCACAAATATGGCCTGGGAGCCCGCATATCACCGGTATTTGGCATCTGGCGGAAAAAAATCGGGGGAAAGCAGGAGCTGACGTTCAAGTACATCGACCTCAGGTACGCCCGTTATCAGCGCTCCGATGGCTTCAAAGCCGGTACCATCAGCATTGATGCAGGGTTTGTTTTCTAGAATAGACTCACGTAAATTCAAAGTCCCAGGATAACTGGGTTGAACAATTGGGCTAAGATCTTCTTGCCTTCAAGATTCACCTCATCCCCCGTCCCCTTCTCCTAAAGGAGAAGGGGAGGTTGTTGTTTGTCAAGGTGTTACGCCCCTCTCCTTCAGGAGAGGGGTTGGGGGTGAGGTGCGGAAAGATGATTAAATCTTAAAGGTTCTCTTCAATAAACCTGCGGATACCCTCTGCATCAAAAACACAGTCGATCCATTCGTCATCCAGATTGGCACCATACCTTTTATACACCTCTATGGCCGGGGTATTCCAGTTCAGCACCTGCCACTTTACCCTCCAGCACTGTTCGGCTTCTGCCACTTTAAATACCTCTTTAAGCAGGGCGGCGCCGATCTTCATGCCACGAAACGGCTCCTTCACATAAATATCATCGAGATAAAGCGATTTACCCACCCAGGTGTAATAGGCAAAGAAGTACAGGGCCATTCCCACAATACCCTCTCCCGGCACTTCGGCGACAAAACAGCCGAACAGATGCTTTTCGCGGTGCATCTGCTCCAGGCTGTTGGTTACTTTTTCCGGTGCTTTCTCGTAAAGGGCAAGCTCCCTGATCATCCCGAGAATGGATGGAAAGTCAGCCTCCGTGGCTTTTCTCACGGTAAATTGCAAATTCATGGATAGTTTTTTTCGTTAAAGCAAGCCTGCGCGGCTTCTCTGATGCCATCCTCCGCTGAGGGGGATTTTGGATATCCGAGCGACTCAAATCCCAGTTCATGTCTGACCCATTGAATCGTTTCTTCGGACAGGTACAGATTCTTTGTGAGAACACTGCCTAAAATTTTACCAATATTCAACCCGCTCCGGTGTCGACTGAGCGCGAATACAACACCTGTAAAGAAACCGGAAAACCTGGCGATTGCCGGTGGCAAGGCCATAATTTTTTTCCTGACCCCTATGGCAGCGTACATCATCCTAAAAATTTCGCAGTATTTCAGATTGGTATCCCCAATGGGGTATCTGGCGCCGTGAACACCGTTGATTGCTGATGCTACAATGGCTTCTGCAACCCCTTTCACATGAATGGCAACCGTTCCTCCTCCGGGAAACAGCACCAGCGGCATATTTGTAAACCGGTCGAGGAATACCGCTTTCCAGATGGGAATTCTGCCCGGCATCACACCAAAAATATAAGGTAACTCAAGGATCATCACTTCCATGATTCCGGCGGCTCCGGCAGCGATACAGGCCTGTGCCTGCTCTACCCTGGCCCGGATATACGGATGGTCGTTCGAAAGCCTGCCATGAAATTCCGGTTGACGATCGAACCAGGAGAAATAGGAATTCAGTATCACCACCCGTTGCACACCAGCTGTCCGTGCTCCATTCATTACCTTAACACACTGATATACAAGCTTGTTATAGAAAAACGGATAGGCTGGTCCATCGGGAGGCTCCCTGTCATCAGGACCTACAGCATAGACCAGGGTATCATACCCGCTCAGCAGACCGGCAATCTCTTTTTCCTCCGCAGTAAAAACATCAAATTGATCTGAAACGATACGGATCCCTTTCGGAAACGACCGATCAAGCCGGACGTCAGGCATCGAAGCAGAACTTACTGAAATACCCTTCCCCAGAAATGCAAGTGCAGCATGGTATCCAATAAACCCGGTACCGCCAATGATGAAAACTTTTTCAACAGGGAATGCCATGCGGAAAGGATTTTACTGTACAAACCATCTTTTCATCCCGGCGGGATCCCCTGAGGTAAATGCTTTGTAGGGTTCCGAAAGGCGGAGCAGATATTTTTTTACCGGGTATCCGAAAAGTACTGCCAGTGCCTTCAGACCCGGCCGGACTGAGTCTCTGACAATGCGGAAATAGGCATCTAAATCGTCGTTTCTGAAATGCAGGATTTCTTCCAGATCATCCCCATCTGAATATAGGCCGCAATGGAAGTTCTTTTCTGCAAAGGCTTTTTCAGGGAAATCCAGAGCCCCCAGGCCGAAAATGTCAAATGATCTGCTCAGCAGATCTCTGAATACGATCCTGCATGAGGCGCCGCCCCCCAGATTGAATATCCTCCCCCTGATCATCTCCTTCTGATCCAAAGCGTTTACAAAGGCCCGGGCTGTATCAAGGGGCGTGGTGATTTCGATCGGAGTATTCAAAGGCATGTGAAACATCAACCCCGAGATTTTGTGATTATTTGCCCCCATGATTGCCGATAACCGGAAAATACTCCATGCCAGACTGCTTACCTGTACCAGCTTTTCCGCTTCGTATTTGGTCTGTCCGTATACATCTCCTTCGCTCGGAGTCAAAGGGTCGGTGGTACGTATTCCGGGATCCGAAAGCCTGTCGCCATAAACAGATACTGAAGAGGCATGCAGCAGAAAAGCTTCGGGTGAATACTTCTGCAGCGCCTGAATCAGATTTCGGGTTCCGTCAACATTAACCCTGATGGTGGCCTCAGGGTTTCTGTCAGCCAAAGGAGGGATGATGGCAGCCAGATGCATCACAAAATCTTTCCGGTGGCAAACCTTTGCGATTTCATCCGGTTGGGCGATATCCCCAAAAACCACCTCCAGCTTCCCTCTGAATCTTTTGAAAAACCGGCGGGATCTTGAAGTTTCATGACTAAAGGCAGTAACTGCATAATCAGGATTGCGGATCAGAAGTTCAAGTAATTCACTGCCAACTGTACCTGAACCGCCGGTAACCAGAATGTTTATCATAAGTCAGATATGCAGCTACATGCGGGTGACTTTATAGCTCTTCTCCCGTGCTGCAGCCTCTTCCAGCCATTTGGGCACCATCGTTTGCAGGAATTCAGCCTTTTCCTTCCTCAGATCCTCCATCGGCAGCCCGATAAACTGCTGTGCTTTGGCTTTGGTGGCGATATCGGGATAGGCAATGGCTTCGTTGAAACCCAGTTTTGCCAGTACCCTTGCGAGCTTGATCCGGGCATCCTGTGCCAATCGGATGCCGTTGCCGATCACACGTGCCATTTCTACCGGCGAATGGAAGCTGGATCCGTGCCCGGCAGCAGAGAAATCCCAGCGCCACTGCGCTTTGCGGATGTCCTGCAGGATTTCCTTCATCTGAACTTCGGTGGCGCCCAAATCCCAGGCCTTCTTTGCTTCCACATGGGCCATCACCAGTAACTGCTCAAGCTGGTCACGGATTTCAATGATCCTTTCCTGGCGCTGGTACACGTTTTCAATCAGTTTGGCAGTCTCTTCCCGGTGACAAACCTGGCAGCTGTTGGCTACATTGTTTAGGGGGCTGGTCATGTGGTGGTCTGTGAACTTCTGGCCCCCTTCGCTTTTAAACGGCATGTGGCAATCGGCACACGAAACCCCGCGATCGGCATGCACGCCTGTTTTATAGATCTCATAATCAGGGTGCTGAGCTTTCAGCATAGGGGCTTTGCTGAGGGCATGGGTCCAGTCAGAGAATTCAATGGCATCGTAATATTCCTCCATTTTTTCAACCGTAAGACCTTTCTCCCACGGGAAAGTGAGCCAGGCAGCTCCTTCAACCCTTTTCTTGTTGAAATAGTATTCCACGTGGCACTGGGCACATACCAGGGATCTCATCTCCTGATGGGTAGATTTGGTTACATCTTTTCCCATTTTCTGGAATGCCTCCACCAGGGCAGGGCGTGAGATGCGGAGGTTCATGGTTTTGGCATCGTGACAGTCGTTGCATCCGATAAAGTTCACGATCTCAGGTCCCAGCTGCGCCCAGGTTTTTTTGTAGAATGCTTCCACGCCATCCCGTTCCATGATCCTTACCACATCGGGGCTCTTGCAGGTCCAGCAGGTAGCAGGCTGTGGTCCGTCCTCCGGCTTTTTGGGTCCGCCGGTGCGCAGGGTGTTGTACACATCGGTAATGGCATAGTAATGTCCCCGCCCCTGGTTGTAATCCTTGGCAAAGGCATAACCGGCCCACAGCACCACCATCTTGGGGTCAACCTCCAGCATGTCAATCATGGCGCTTCCGTTAAACTGACTTCTGAAAGTGGTATCGGATGTTTGCAGGTACGACTGGTATTCCCTGGGGAAATTTTCACCCCACACTGCACTGCGCGGTTCCCACGATTCAAACTCCACCTGCGGGGTATAGGCAAACATCGCTTCGGCCCTCCGTTCCATGATGGTGGAAGCCAGCAGGCCCAGGAAAAACACAATCACCAGGGTAGCGGCAAACAATAGCCAGCCCAGCCAGGGCTTGTTGCTGATCTGTTCTCTGATTGATTTCATACGTTCCGTTTTGGTTATGGTTAATGTATTGATTTACTTCTCTTTGTCCACGAGATTTGAGATCCATTTTGGCACCGGGCTCTGCTTGATGGGTACCCTTGCATAGGGTACGCTCGATAGCGAATTGACCCTGCCGTGCGGGGTTTCACGGTGGCATTCGGTGCATTGCCTTTCGGTACGGAAATGATTGTAGTCGCTTGTTTTCAGAAGCAACCGGTCGTCGGTGAGCAGGTAGGTATGGCAGCGGATGCAGTTGTCCTGCACCGCCTGCTTCCCCGACTCGCGGATGAAAATCACCTGGGGCTCATTCCGCAGGGTAAAGATGGTGGCATGCCTCAATCCGTCCTTCGCCTTGAAGTAGTACTTGTTGAAGACGTTGTTGTGCGGCACGTGGCAATCGGTGCAGGTGGCCGATTCGCGGTGCGAGCTGTGGCTCCAGGTGGCATACTGCGGCGCCATGATATGGCAGTTCATGCAGGTCTCCGGATTATCCGACAGGTAGGAATGCGCTTTCGATATGTAAAAAAGAAAGGCAAACAACCCTGTAAAAACCCCCAGCGCTACAACCACCGGAACCCTCCATCGATCCGGTGGTATGAAAAACCTGAAGAATTTTCTCATATCGCGAATTTTGTATGTTATTCCTTGTAAAACAGCTATAATAATTTCACCCCGCAAGCGGGGTTAAAACCCAACTTCTTCAACTCCTAACTTCCAACTCCTAACTCCTACCTGTATCTCCTTGATACTGCCTCCCAATCCACGAGCTTCCACAGATCGGCTACATAATCCGGGCGGCGGTTTTGTTTATCCAGGTAGTAGGCATGCTCCCATACATCGAAAGTAAGCAGTGGGATCAATCCCCGGCGCATCGGGTTGCCGGCATTGGGTTCCTGGGTAATCACCAGCTTCCCCGACACTTCAGCCGAGAGCCATGCCCACCCCGAACCGAACAGGGTCACCGCCGCTTTGGAGAACTGTTCCATAAACGCATCCATGGAGCCGAAATCGCGCAGCAGGGCATGGGCAAATTCCCCTTCGGGAAGTTTTCTTCCGCCGGGGGCCAGGCAGTTCCAGTAAAAGGTGTGGTTCCAGACCTGGGCAGCGTTGTTGAAAATGGCACCCTCGGCCTCCATCACGATCTTCTCCAGTGAGGCATCTTCGAAAGGGGTTCCCGGGATCAGGCCGTTGAGGTTGTTCATATAGGCCAGATGGTGTTTCCCGTGGTGAAATCCGATGGTTTCGCGGGAGATCACGGGCTCCAGGGCTTCAGGAGCATAGGGCAGCGGGGGCAGTTCATGTTTCATATCATGAGAGGATTATGGTTTTTGTGCCGAAAGGCCAAATATATACACATTCCCCCCTGAAACCATCACCCCCCCGCTAATTCAGATTCATTCTAATTATGAATGGTTACCGGCGATCATCTTTTTTCTGAAATGCATTTGTCCCAATCTTTTTTACCTTTGAACTGAGATCATTACAATCCCCCCATGAAAACTTCCCTTCCCCTTGTGTGTATCGCGCTTCTGTGGCTGCCGTTGGCAGCACAGAATACGGCGCCGGTGGTAACCATCCAGCAGGCCTCAGTGGATCTGATCACCCAGACGGTTACCCTCACCTTCGACCTTGCGGATGCTGAAAACGACCCCTGCGAGGTGTGGCTCAAAGCCTCCGCCCAACACCCCGGTTTTTACGGGGCGGTGGATGCAGCCCACCTTACCGGTGCTGCCGGTACGGGCATCATCCCCGGTAACGGGAAAACCCTCACCTGGCAGTACGCCTCCTACACCAGCGCGGTGTTCGATACCCGCCTGCAGCTCTGTGCCTCCGACCACAAACCGGTAGATGTGCAGGCGCTGGTGGATCAGGTGGATTCGGTGCGGCTGCTTCAGACCCTGCAGTTTATCGAAGGGGTACGACACTACCAGGCAGGGGCTGCCAAACTCAACGCCGTGAGGGATTCGCTGCAGAACTTTTTCATGTACTACGGACTGGAAACCGAAAAGCAACCCTTCAACTACAGCACTACCCAGGGCTACAACATCACAGGGCGAAAACCAGGGGCGAAGGATGAGAAAACCACCTGGATCGTCTGCGGCCACTACGATGGCGTAGCGGGCTCCCCTGCGGCCGACGACAACGGCTCAGCGGTGACAGGCTACATGGAGATGCTCAGGATTCTCGCTCCCGTTACTTTCGAGCGTTCGATCCGGTTTATTGCGTTCGACTTCGAGGAGATGGGGATGGTGGGAAGCAAGCGCTACGTGCAGAGTGCAGTTGCCCCCTACGACAGCATCGCCGGGGTGCTAAACTTCGAGATGATAGGCTATTACAGCAGTGCGCCCAATACCCAGAGCCTACCCACAGGCTTTAACCAGCTGTTCCCGCAGCAGTATGCCCAGGTGATGGCCGACAGCAGCCGGGGCAACTTCCTGCTGGTATGCGGCAACGCCGTTTCGGCACCCGTCACCACCGCCTACGTGAATGCCGCCACCCAGTACGTGCCTGCCCTCCGTACCATCAGCCTCAACGTGCCCGGCAACGGCCAGACCGTGCCCGACCTGCGGCGCAGCGACCACTCCTCGTTCTGGGATGCCGGGTACAAAGCCCTGATGCTCACCGATGGCGCCGACACCCGCAACTTCCACTACCACACCCCCGGCGACTCCATCGGCACCCTCAATTTCACCTTCATGGCAAACAATGTAAAGGCTACACTGGCCACCCTGGCTACTCTTGCCGTGCCCATCAGTGCGGGGTCCGATACCTTTGACCTGAAGGTGCTTGCCGTGCCGGAAGAGAAACCCGATGGTGCCGACGCCATGAACATTGCGCCCAATCCGGCCGGTCTGGAGGTCACCCTACAGGCAGAGGGCTTGCCGGCCGGGGAGGTCCTGGTGCAGATCTTCAACCTGACGGGAGCACCCGTGCTGGCCAGGCAGTGTACCATGCCCTTAAACACCACCGGGTTAACCCTGGATATCTCCGGCTTGCCGGCAGGGATGTACATGATCAGGTGCAGCACCGGGCAAACCAGGCTTGCGGGGAAGATGGTGAAAATGTAGTGTTTCCCGTTCTCATTTGGAATTTGGTGCATTCCGTTTTAAACGTGCTTACCTTTGATCCCTCGATGGTTTGAAGCAAAATTTTTTGATAACCTATCGTTAGTTTTGCATAGAAAGAGCGACAATGCCTGAGAAACGTCCATAATGAGTTTATTGAAAAGTAAACATATGCAGGTAAATATTTTATACATATTGCTTTTTGTTTTCGTGGCTTGTGGGCCAGGATCAGAAGCCAAATACCACACTCCGGAAAAAGATCCTGTTCAAACAAAAATAAATAATCGTGAAATTAATGACAGAACTATTTTTGAAGGTGACACCCTGAATGGAAAAATAAAAACCATTATTGAAAATTGCTGCGAGGAGTGGTGTGATGGTTCTGATATTATCTATACATTTAACGAATATGGTTTACAGGTAAGGCGTCAAGGCCTTGGACAGGATATTTTAAAATATTATGACGGACACAAATTAAAAAAATCATGTATTTGTTTCGCTGATAATGGTAAAGAATACAGGAGAAACGAATATGTTTATGACGGAAAAGGAAATTTAATTACGCAAATTCATATTATTTTACCAAACGCAAGATCCCGTTTCCCGGATAGTACCATCAGACACTTTTCCTATAACAGTAAAAATAAACTCATTGAAGAAAGAGAGGGAGGAAAAGCTATTAAATATCAATATGATGAATTTGACGATTGCATTGTTGAGGAACTTTTTACTAGAGCTATTGTGCTTAAAAGATTAGAATATAAGTACATAAATCATAGATTGGAGGAAAAACTTTCATGGGAATGGTTTGAGGGGAAAAGGTATTTTAAAAGAGAAACATATAGCTATAATCCAGATGGAACATTGAAATGTGTTATCCATAATTCATCTTCCACCAAAGAACTTTTAAAAGGAAATAACGCTAAAACGTTTTACTATTACACTTATAATGATGAAAATAGATTAGTCAAAATCAAAGAAATTGAAAATCAATACAATAAAACAATTACCTACAGCGATTTTGACAAAAAAGGAAACTGGCAGGTGAAAACGATAAGTGAAAATGGCAGGAATAGTACAACAAAACGAAGATTTGAATATTTTCATGATTAAGACTACAGACATATCATAGCAGGCTGACTCCTTTTTGCAATTGTGCGACAAGCTTTATAAGGCCGAAAAATAGTTAATAATCAATCGGTTTCCTATTCAACCCACTTCGTGGGTTGGGGGCGGTGGGGCGCAACTTTCCCCCGGATGAAATCCGGAGCTATGGTTTTTCAACCCACTGCGAGGGTTATCAGGCTAGGTTTAGCTTCAGGAAAGGCCACAAATCAGAAAGCTTCTTGCATTGGAAAAACATACTACCTTTGACACTATCATTTGATTTTTTCAAATCTCAGACAATTGAAACCACCTGCTAAAAAACCGGAAAACTTAGAAGCTTGTCAAAAAAATTGTCCATTCTTATCAATAGAAAAGGATTATTTAAGCTATTCCATAAACTAAATTTCTTCAACATGAAAAAGTTATTTATTCTTCTGACAGTTCTGCTATGCCTGCAGACAGTCAACACTTACGGACAATTCGGTGGGTCAGCTACTGAGGCACAACCCACAAGTATCGGAATGGTAATCTATTCCAATGACATTGAAACATTATGGAATGCATTGAGATTAGCCAACTTCTCAAAAAATACAGGTGATACGGTTACCATCTTTTTGTTAGGCAAGGGAGTTGAATTGGATACGCTTGTTAAAATCAATATGGATCTGAAAGAACAGGCTGACATGTTCCTGAACAATGGCGGTAAGATATTAGGGTGTGGTACATGTTTGCAGAGCCGAAAATTCAACGAACCACAGGTTTGCAAATTCTCCACAATGGCAGATTTGTATGAGATTATAAGGAAAAACCAAATCATTTTAACTTTCTAAAACCGCTGCTATGAAAATCGGAGTAATCATTGAAACCAAAGAGTTCGAAAAAGCTTGGAATGCATTCAGGTTTGCGATTACTGCCAAAAAGCAAGGGCATGACGTAAAGGTGTTTTTAATGGGCGAGGCCGTTGAAAATGCAGGACAAACTGTCGTGATATGCTTTTTCAGCAACCACAGATAGAAGGAAACCAACGATGAAATCAAATAATAACCTAAAAATCATTCTTATTGTGCTTTTGGGTTTTGGGATTTACTATATCCTTTTCTCAAATTTCACACCCATAAAAGCCGTACTTGACAAAATAACCCGACAGGGACTGATCAGCTATATCCTTACGTATTTCATCACCGGTATACCAATATTTATCGGAACATACATGATTGACAGGACCACCGGGATTTTCAAAAGCCTTGGACTTTCGGCGGGTATCCTGACGGCAACCGGGTTGGGTATATTGTTCACTTTGCCCATGTTTACAGGTGGTTTGCTGTTTTTCAGGTTTGATCAGCAGATTGACGCTGAAAACTTAATTGCAGGAACCATCGTGGCAGGTTTTGCGGAAGAATTGTATTTCAGGGGGTTTCTTTTTGGACAACTTTTCAGGAAGACAAATCTGGGGTTTATTCCTTCTGTCCTGTTTGGAGCGTTGATCTTTGCCTCCGGACATTTATACCAAAGCAAGGACCTAAGCGAACTGACGGGGATTTTTACCATTACGTTCTTTGGGGCTGTCTTTTTTGCCTGGCTGTATGCAGAGTGGAATTATAATTTGTGGGTGCCCATTCTGACACATACCCTGATGAACCTGTCCTGGTACCTGTTTGAGGTGAACGATTCTGCACTGGGCGATGTCAGGGCAAATGTTTTCAGGGCATTGACCATCATAACGGCCATAACATTTACCATTGCGCATAAAAGAAGGAAAAACCAGAAACTGGCCATTCACAGACAAACCTTATGGCTGAAAAAGAAATACGATCTGTAAAGCGGATTTGATCTTCAGAGCATTGAAAAAGGGTTCACTCCGCCCAAACTTCATACGCACGTGTTCCACTGGCACATCCAAACCGGGCTTACGGTTTCATCCAAACAAAAAACCACCTGCATTCTATAATACAAGTGGTTGATTTTGAGTGTTGCCCGACTAGGACTCGAACCTAGACTCTTCTGATCCAGAGTCAGACGTGTTGCCAGTTACACCATCGGGCAGAACTTTGAGGGCGCAAAGATACCTTTTATTTTAATGTGAAAATATGAAAATGTGAAAATGCTGAGCAAAGCGAAGTCCCGGGAGCGAAGCGATCCGGGATGAAAATGTGAAAATGCTGAGCAAAGCCGAGCGTAGCGAGTCCCGGGAGCGTAGCAATCCGGGATGGAAATGAGGATCAGAAGAAGGCGCGGATCTGGACGTTGCCGGTGTGGATGGCGTTGAGGCTGGTGGATTTACGGCCGTTGTACTGCAGGGCGATCTGCAGGTTTTCGGAGAGCATGTGCTGGTAGCTGAGCATCCAGGTGAAGTTGGTGCCGGGATTGAGTCCTTCGAGCATTTCGAACGCAATGGAGCTTTGGGAAGGGGCATTGTATCCGGTGAGGATCCATTCGCCCTGAGCCTGCAGCGTCCCTTTCTGCGGCATGTTGTAGCGGAATTCGGCCCCCGTGCGGTGAAGCGTGGCTTTCTCGCCCAGGGTGCCTGCGGTGTTTTGCTTGTCGCTGTACTGATACCGGGCAGAGGCCCGGTACCGGGTGCCGGGTTGAAACTGGATTTCAGCCTCCATGCTCCACAGGTTGAGCTGGTAGTTGTTCTGCAGGAAAAATCCGGAGTTACGGCTGCGCGTTCCCAGGTTCCCTTCGGTGCGCAGCAGCAGGCTTTTCCAGAGGGATATTCTGGAACGCAGGGTGTGAATCTGGTAGCTGCGCATTTCAAATCCATTGACCATCAGCACCTTCGAGTTCGACAGGGTGGTGGTATACTCCATGCCGAAACGGGGTGAGGTGCGGTTGAAGAACACGGTATTCCGCAGCAGGTAGCTGAGGCTCACCAGGTCGGGGTTATGGGCTATGAACCCGAAGGGGTTGAGCACGGCCGACAGGTGGTCGCCTCCCACTTTCTGTTCGATGTGGTAGTTTCCCTGGTCGGAGAAGCGGGCGATGAACCTGCCTGCTGCCTTTTCCCGGTTTACGATGAGGGCTGGCTGGATGTTGAGCGACTGCGTGTACTGCATGGTGTACACCCGCTCGTACTGTTGCGTGGGGGTGTAGATGCGCACATAGCGGGCTTCGTCCTGGAACACAGCCACTTCGAATTCGTCTAGTTGTTTGATGCTGTCGCCGTTGAAGTCTTTCCAGGTATAGATCCCCTGGCCTGCCGGCACCTCAAGGTAGGCGAACTCCTTTTTGAATTCGAGCCCCGACCCGAACTCATAGAACACCGATCCCTGGATCAGCCCTTTGAGGAGGCGGTGGTGATACTCGGTGCGTCCAAGGAGGTTTTCGTCGGAGACCGGTGAGGGGGTGATGCCCCGTGTGGTGAGTTTCCGGTATCCTAGGCTGATGTCGAACCGGTGGTCGGGGATGCGGGCGGTGGCGATGCCGGCGGAGACTTCGGAGGCACGGGTCCCCTTCTGCGGGTCGAAGCTTGTGGATGTCGGGAGGAGGTCGGTACGTTCGCCGGCTGTGAGGCGCAACAGCAGCCTGGCGGTGTCGCCCCGCTCCACGGCCCCCTGCCAGCGGTGGAAGTAAAACGATGTGGTGCGCAGGGTATCTCCCGAAGGGTCGTACTGGCGGTTATCTTCCCCTTCGTGTAGGGCGGTAAGGCTCCACAGCCCCTGTTTTCTGGAGAGGGAGACCTGATGCCGGAGGAAAGAGGCGGGCATCACCATGTTTTGGTTGGTGAGGTACGAAGCTTTCCCATGCAGCCCCCAGCGCCCCCGGCTGAGGCGCAGCGTGGAGGAGTGGCGCAGCGCCCTGTCGCCGGGGCCGCGCAGCATGGGTTCGAACAGGTATTCGAAAAATCCGGTTTTGCTGTGGGTGGCTTTCAGTGCCAGTTTCCCGCTGTGCTCACTATAGGGAGTAGCTCCTGTGATGTTCCAGTCGCGCTCGTACTCCACCTCCCGGAACCGTTCCACCGCCGTAAATCGAGCTGACACCAGGCGGTACGAAAGTCCGCTCTCCACCAGCCATCTGCTGCTGTCGCCCCCGGGACGGAAGGCATGCTGCAACCCGGTGGAAAGGGCCATGCCATAGTTGTCGTTGTCATTGAGGGAGCTGAAGGTATTCATGTCGATCCCTGACAGGGCGGTTTCGAAATGCATCTGCAGCCCTTTGGCGGGCTGCCATGCCCCTGCCAGTGAGGCCATCTGCTGGGTTTTGGGGGGAATAAGCTGTATTACAGGCTCGTGATCGCCCTGCCGCACCCCTGCCACCGGTGCTACCCACAGAAACACTCTGCCATTGGCAGCACTGGTGGTCTGGATGTAGTTGCCCCCGTTGGGGCCGGTATAGCTGAAGCCCAGGCGCCACACCGCGCTGTCGGGGTTGTTGCTGTAGACGAATACCGGGCTGTAGAGGGTGCCATTCACGAGGGTATCGGTACGGCGGTAGAGTACCTCGCTGTTGTTGTATGGCACCTGCTGGAAGCTGGGGACCACGGCAGCAGCTGTTGAATCACCCACCCCCTGCAGCAGTGCACGGTTTTCATCAATTAGCTGTTCCTGGCTGAGGGGTTGTCCGCGCATATCCTGTTCGCGGTAATACTGGAACCGGAGGGTAACACCGGGGCGGGTCGCTTCCTGCTTCAGGTAGAGCAGGGTGCGGTTGTAGTACCGTTCAGCATATTCAAAGGTTACCTCAAAGCGTTTCTCCTGTGTAACAGGCACCTGTGGCGTGAAGGTGATGCGGGCGGTGTTGTAGTCGATCACATAATCGCTGGCGGCTCCCCGGGTAAGGAGCCGGCCGTCGAGGTACACCTTTTCAGAGCCTGCCAGCACCATGATGAAGCTCTCGCCGGAGGCTCCGTGGAGCTGGTATGGTCCCTGGTTCCCTTCGATGCCCGGGAAGCGGTTCACAGTGTACTTGCCCCTGGCCACGGCTCCTGCCACCTGCGAAGAGAGTTTCCACTGCGCTCCGGCATCCCACGCCCCGGAAAAAGTGGCGCCTTTCACTTTTTTGATGAACTGCAGGTATTCCCCCGGGGCGTTGGCGATATCGAAATCGCCGGCGGTGGTTTCCCATCCTCGGCCTGAAGCTTTGATGAATACTTTATCGAACTCCCTGAGCTGCTGGCTGGTGCCGTCGGGCTGGATGGGAATGGTGTTGTCGGTAATAGCGGCCGCCAGGGTGATGCCGGGCGCCAGTTCCCCTGTGAGCTGG
Organism: Bacteroidota bacterium; assembly: GCA_022709695.1. GTDB lineage: Bacteria > Bacteroidota > Bacteroidia > Bacteroidales > SKPS01 > SKPS01. The sequence continues at coordinate 164,097 of JAKLII010000003.1, read as the reverse complement.
AGGTTCATGGCCGAGTTGAGCACTGCATCCTGGCTGGTGCCGATGGTAATGGCCCGTGATATCGAGCCACTGCGCTGCAGTCCGCTGAAGCTGAAGAAGTCCTCCTGCCCCTCTTGTTTGAGGTCGAGGGGGGTATAGAGGTATGACAGGTCGTTGCCCGGTTTCAGCTCCGGTTCGGGGCGGAGGGATTCGTCGTAATAGGCACTCCTGAGCCGGAACGGGAACACCCGGTACACCGCCACCACCGATGAATCACCAGCCTGCCAGAACAACGGTGAGAGCGAGAGCCTGCCCGACAGGGGTTCCAGGGACCAGAGGGAAGAGGGGATGGTGTCGCCGGAAGGTGAGATCAGGAAAAGCGTACCCGGTGCAATGGTGAGGGTATCGGGATACCACAGGGTATCGGGAGGGTGGAGGATTTTGCGGCGCAACGACGACCAGGGCTGGGCTGCAGCGGCCCACCCCATGCAAAGTAGCATTGCCACCAGGAGATGCTTTTGGTACCTTTTCAAGCAGCCGGCTGTTTCACCTTACAAACATAGCGAATATTATGCAGTCACCGGGTTAGGGGCCCTGCAGTGACCAAACGGCAAAATCGGCTTAAATTGTGTATTTTCGCCGCATGACAGAAAGGGCGATTCTGGTAGGGGTGATCACCAGCCGATACGACAAGCGGAAAGTGGATGAGTATCTTGACGAGCTGGCGTTCCTGGTAGACACAGCCGGTGGGGTTGTGGCCGGGCGCTTCATCCAGGCGCTGGAATACCCCGACCCGCGCACTTTTGTGGGCACCGGAAAACTGCAGGAGATCGGAGCCTTCATTAAAGAGGAGCAGATCGACCTGGTGGTATTCGACGACGAACTGAGCCCTTCACAGCTCCGCAACATCGAACGGGAGCTCAAATGCAGGATCCTGGATCGCAACAACCTGATCCTGGACATCTTTGCCAAGCGGGCGCATACGGCCCATGCCCGGGTTCAGGTGGAACTGGCACAGTACGAATACATGCTTCCACGCCTCACCCGACTGTGGACCCACCTCGAGCGGCAGAGGGGAGGTATCGGCATGAGAGGCCCCGGCGAGAGGGAGATCGAAACCGACCGCCGTGTGATCAGGCAGAAAATCACCCTGCTGAAAGAGAAACTGAACGAAATCGACAAACAGAAGTACATCCAGCGCAAACACCGCGAACAGATGGTAAGGGTGGCCCTCGTCGGCTATACCAACGTCGGCAAATCAACCCTGATGAACCAGCTGGCCAAAGCCGAGGTGTTTGCCGAAGACAAGCTCTTTGCCACCCTTGATACCACCGTACGGAAGGTCGTGATCGACAACCTCCCCTTCCTGATCGCCGACACCGTGGGATTTATCCGCAAGCTTCCGCACACCCTGGTGGAATCCTTCAAATCAACACTCGACGAAACCCGTGAAGCCGATATCCTGTTACATATCATCGATATCTCCCACCCCGGATTCGAAGAACAGATTGCCATCGTAAACCAGACCCTTCAGGAGATCGGGGCAGCCGACAAGAGGATGATCTACCTGTTCAACAAGATCGACGCCTACCGATTTGAAGCCCCGGATCCCGACGACCTCTTCCCGGAAAAAGAACCCATGCCCACCCTGGGACAACTACGGCAGTCGTGGATGGGGAACCAGGACCATCCGGCCGTGTTTATTTCTGCAAAATACAAGACCCATTTTGATGACCTTAAAAGGATCCTGTATGAGGAAGTGAAAGCCATTCACGTGAAGCGGTTTCCTTACGATCACTTTTTATTCTGACCCCACATACGGTTTCTCCATTTCATGCAAGTATCCGTATATTTGCAACCGGAATAATTCCATCAACTCAATGAAAATCATCATTGCCGGCGACGGTGAAGTAGGGTTTCATATTGCAAAACTGCTATCGGACGAACACCACGACATCACTATTGTTGACCCGCACCGCGATTTGCTGGAGATGCTGGAGTCACAGACCGACCTCCTCACCATCACCGGCGACTCTACTTCGGTATCGGTCCTGGAGAGTGCAGGCGTTACGGAAGCAGATCTTCTGATCTCGGTGGTGCATGATGAAAGGGTGAATATCGTAACTGCTGTCCTCGGTAAAAAACTGGGGGCAAAACGTACCATCTGCCGGGTAAACAACCCCGAATTTCTTCAGCCTGAAAACAAAGCCATGCTCAAAAGCCTGGGGGTGGATTCGGTGATCAGCCCCGAAAGCATTGCCGCCCGGGAGGTGATCGATCTGCTCAACCAAACAGCAGCCACCGAGGTGTTTGATTTCTCAGGCGGAAAGCTTTCGCTTTTTCTGATCAAACTCGATCAGAATGCCAAAGTGATCAACCGCACCTTATCACAGGTGGCACTGGATTACCCTGCTCTGGCATTCCGCGCTGTGGCCATTCACCGGCAGGGAAAAACCATCATCCCCCGTGGCGACGACCGGTTCCTGGTGGATGATCTGGCCTATGTCATCACCAAGCCCGAAGGGATTGACCAGATGATTGCCCTGAGCGGAAAAACCAGGATCGACATCAAGAATGTGATGATCATCGGAGGAGGAAGGATCGGTCGCCTCTCCGCCATGAGCCTCGAACACGATTTCAACCTCAAGGTGATCGACATCAGCCGCGAGCGGTGCGAACAACTGGGCTCCTTTCTTACCAAAACACTGGTAATCAACGGGGATGCCCGCGACATGACCCTGCTGGAAGACGAAGGGGTGCGGAATATGGATGCTGTAATTGCCGTTACCCGCGATTCGGAAACCAATATCCTTATCTGCCTGATGGCCAGGAAATACGGCGTAAGGCGCACCATTGCCCTGGTGGAAAACATCACCTTTATCGATATCGCCCAGAATATGGGTATTGATACCATCATCAATAAAAAACTGATCACCGCAAGCCATATCGTTCGGTTCACCCTCGACGCCCAGGTTACCTCCATCAAATGTCTGAACGGAGTGGATGCGGATGTGCTGGAGTTTCTGGTGAAGGAAAAATCACAGGTTACCCATAAGCGGATCCGGGACATCAAATTCCCCTCCAACGCCATCATCGGCGGGCTGGTAAGAAACAACGAAGGACTTATTGCCATCGGAGATCTTGAGGTGCTCCCGAACGACAAGGTGGTGGTATTTTCTCTTCCCGAAGCGATGAGCAGGGTGGATAAGCTTTTCAACTGACGGATTTTTCATTGATAAGAACGCAACATGCGCACCTGGTCTGAAATCAACTGGCGGCATATACTCCGGATGATTGGCATTATGCTGGTCATCGAAGGGCTGGCCATCATGTCAGGGATCCCGTTCTCGCTCTACTACGGGTCACATGACATACACGCCTTATGGGTTTCGGGCGTGATCACCGCCCTTTCGGGTGCGTTGCCCCTGCTGCTGTTGAAAAAACACCGGGAAAACACGATCGGAAAGAGGGAAGGGTATATCATCGTGAGCTTTTCATGGGTGATTATCAGCCTGTTTGGTTCCCTCCCCTATATCCTCAGCGGAGCAATTCCAGATCTTTCAGACGCTTTCTTCGAGGTAATGTCGGGGTTTACCACAACCGGTTCATCGGTGCTTTCCGACATTGAATCGGTTCCCAAAGGGATTCTTTTCTGGCGCAGTATGACCCACTTTATCGGAGGGATGGGGATTATTGTGCTTTCGCTGGCAGTACTTCCATTTCTGGGCTTCGGAGGCTCGCAGCTGTTTGCGGCGGAAGTTCCCGGGCTGAAAACTGATAAGCTGCATCCCAGGATTACCCAAACGGCAAAACGGCTCTGGCTGATCTATTTTGGATTTGTCATCCTCCAAACCCTGCTGATGATGGCAGGCGGCCTGAGCTTTTTTGATGCCATTTGCCACTCTTTCAGCACCATGGCAACCGGAGGGTTTTCAACCTACAACGACAGCGTGGCAGGATTCTCTCCCTATCTGCAGTATGTCATTATTATCTTCATGATTCTGGCAGGAACAAATTACACCCTGCATTACCTGCTGCTGCATCGTCAGGTACTCAGGGTACTGAGGGATGAGGAATTCCGTTTTTATCTGCTGATGATACTGGGGATGGGGGTAATCATCGGAGGGATGTTGTTTGCCTATCATGGGATGCCTGCCGAAAAAGCCTTCCGGGATGCCACGTTCCAGGTAGCTTCCATTGTCACAAGCACAGGTTTTGTTTCTGCCGATTACCTTCTCTGGAAACCGTTTATCTGGTTTCTGATTTTTCTGCTGATGTTCACAGGCGGAAGCGCAGGCTCAACGGGTGGCGGCATCAAGTCAGTGCGTATCCTGCTGCTGGTTAAAACCAGTATGGTGGAGCTGAAAAGGCTGGTGCACCCCAGAGCCTATATCCCTGTGCGGTATAACCAGCAGCCGGTGTCTCAGGAAACCTTAGCCAAAGTGCTGGCTTTCTTTTTCTTCTATATGGCACTGTTTGTACTGGGAAGTATTGCCATGAGCTTTCTGGGGCTCGATTTTGAGTCAGCAGTTGGGGCCGTCATTGCATCCCTGGGAAATATCGGTCCTGGCCTGGGATCGGTGGGGCCTGTGGAAAATTACGGCCATATTCATGACGCCGGCAAGTGGATACTCTCCTTCCTGATGCTCACCGGTCGCCTGGAAATTTTTACTGTACTGGTTTTGCTGAATCCGGGGTTTTGGAAGAACTAACCTCCGGTACCTCCTCCTTTACCGGTTCAAATGCGATGTTGTGTGCCGCCAGCACACGGGCAGCCTCTTTCTCGTATTTTTCCTTTGCCCGCCTGCGGTTAAGGGCGACATGCTTCCCTAAATTGGCTACAAGGAACTCATCGGCTGCCGTAAAGGTGCCTGCCGGTTTTTTCTGTCGCCTGATCATTTCACCATATTCATTTTCTACCAGAAGGCGATAGGTGTCGAAGAGCAGCAATGCATCATCGCGCAGGTCTTCATCCTCTTTCAGCGGCTTCAACCCCTTGATAACCACCGTTGAGCTGTCGAGCTGCATAAGCACCTCCTGATAGGTTTTATCCATAATGGACGGCACATACGATTCCAGGGATCGCTCCATGGCGTCCAACCGGTTCACCACCAGCTGATGTTCGAAACTGATGGTTTGTACCTGGGTACGGACCCGTTCCTTGCTGCGGCCACATCCGGCCAGCATTACAGCACCCGCCAGAAGGGCGGTTATTACCAAGTTCCAGGATCGAATTTTCATAGGAGGGCAGTTTAGGGTACAAAGGTACACAAAGGGCTGATACTCTGATGTGCCATTCTCCCGCCGTCAGGAAAAAAATCAGCAGGAAAAGCCAATGCTTACTGCGCTGATTTTTATCCCTTCAACGCCGGTGAGGGTTTGGGCAAGGGCTTCCAGTGTGCTTCCGGTGGTGATCACATCATCCACCAGCAACAGATGCATCCCCGGCCGGAGATTCCTGCCCTTCAGCACGAACCTGTCGCGGGCGTTTTCCCACCGGCTGTACCGGTCTTTTTTAGTCTGGCTCTGGCTGTGTGTACGTCGTACCACGAGCTTGTCCATCACAGGTACCTTCAGCTGTGCCGAAAGTCCACGGGCAATCATTACACTCTGGTTGTACCCCCTTTTCCGCTCTTTCTTCGGATGTAAGGGTACCGGTACAATGCCGTCGACTTCCCCCAGTACCCCCGACTGCCGCAAAACCAACCCGAACGCTGCCCCCAGAAATTCACCCGCCTCCGGCACACCCTTGTATTTAAGGGCATGAATGAGTTTTTGGGTACTGTTCCCCTTCCGGTACAACAGATAGGATGAACAATGGTAAAAATCAACCCTTCCGTAAAAAACCCGCGCAGTTTTGTTGTCGGGTTCAAGCCAGTGCCCCGATACGGGAAGATGCACCCTGCATGAGAGACAGATCAGCTGCTCACGGGTGAAAAGACTGTTGCCGCAAACCACACAGTTGCGCGGAAAAAAGAGTGCGGGAACCGACGCACCCCATTCCAGTAAGCTTTGTCCTATACGCATATCTCTATAGTTGTCTGAAATCTGAAAACCGGAAATATCAAACCCAAATATTTTATCATTCAGCATGGGTTTGAAAACCAACTTTTTGCTTAATTTTGCCGCCCCATAGATGAAAATTACCGGAATACCATGACAGAACAAACCCAGCATAAAAAAAGAGGCCTGCTCCTGTTGCTTCTCCTGCTCCTTGCAATTGCCTTTACGGCGATGGTGGTGATGTATGCCATCAGTAGGCGCAACATCCAGAAAGAGATCACTTTACGTGTTCAGGAATCTACCAGTCACCAGCGCGAACTTGATTCACTCACCTTCGAATTTGAAAGCATCAAAAAAGCATACGGAAACCTGAATCTTCAGCTCAGAGGGAAAGACAGCATCATCCAGCAGAATATCGTGCGGATCAACAGGCTCATTGCCAGCAATAAATCCAAAGATCTGATTGTTAAAGAGATCGAGTACCTTCGGGGGTTAAAACAGGACTACGAACGGCGGCTCGACTCGCTGTTGTACATCAACATGGAACTCACCGACAAGAATCTTGAGCTGAAATACCGGGTTGAAGCTGAGAAGGAAAAGAATATTGTACTTACTGAGGAGAAGGAGGAGTTTAAAAGAAAAGCAATCCTGGGCGAAAAGATTCGTGCATACAATCTTACTGCAGGGGGTTTCAGAAGCCGTGGTACCGCAAAGGAGACCCCCTCGGACAAAGCACGCCGTGTAGACCGCCTTAAAGTGTGTTTCACCATTGGAGAAAACCTGGTGATTCCCCCCGGAGAAAAAACGGTATATGTAAGGGTGGCACGTCCGGATAATGTAGTGCTGTCATTGGGTGCAGGTGATGCTTATACCTTTGACTATCAGGATGAAAGGCTTCAATACTCAATGAAACAAACCATCAGTTACCAGAACAAGCCCCTCCCTGTATGCCTCAACTGGGATAAGATTGTGGAGGGGAATGCAATGGCCGGCACTTACCATGTAGCTGTTTTCTTCGAAGGACAGGAGATTGGCAAGACCTCCTTCACCCTCGAATAGGATTGCATCTGATCTGAACTTTTTATCGCCGGCAGTGTTCTCCTGTCATGATTATTCCGTGCCATGCCTGAAATCAAAGGAACCATTTTCGACATCAGGAAGTTTACTTTCAATGATGGCCCAGGGGTGCGTATCACCATCTTCATGAAGGGGTGTCAGCTGCGCTGTACATGGTGCCACAACCCTGAAGGGAGGGATCCTGGACCCACAGAGGTGGAAACCGAATCGGTGAACCCGGATGGCACGGTGCAGCAATTCAGGGAGGTGATTGGCCGGGAGATTACTACAGACGAACTGCTGGACATCATTCTTTCGGAAAAAAGACTGATGCAGGAAACCGGGGGTGGCGTTACCTTTTCGGGCGGAGAACCCCTTACCCAACCCGATTTTCTGGTACCCATCCTGAAGCAGTGCCGGGAGGAAGGGATCCATACGACCATTGATACCAACGGGTATGCAGATCGTGAAGTGTTTGAAAGGGTTCTGCCGTTCACATCGCTGTTTCTGTTCGACCTGAAACACACCCGTCATGATAAACATCTGGATTTCACCGCGGTAGGTTCGAAGAAGATTCTTGAAAATCTCTCGTTCCTCCTCAACTGTGGAGCCAGGATCTGGCTGCGGATTCCGGTGGTCCCCGGTTTCAACAACAGCCGTCATGAGATGGCGGAGATTATCGATGTGCTCAAAGCACTCCCCGGAGAGATCGAACAGGTGCACCTGATCCCATTCCGCCAGACTGCAGCCGATAAATACCGGAAACTGGGGTACGAAAACCGCATGCAACATGTGCCTTCGATGTTGCCGGCAAGGCTCAATCCCTATAAAAGGATGTTCCGCCGGGCCGGTTTCGAAGTGATTATCGGCGGTTGATTCCCGAAAAACGGTCATTCAGCCAAATCGTTATCACCAATACCCCCGGTATTGTTTTATCTTTGCCCTCCTTTCCACCTTTGAGGAAATAAAGTGTTATACCATGAAAGTGCTGCAGATCTCCTATAAGGTACCATTCCCCCTCACCGATGGCGGGGCTGTTTCGGTGTATCACTGTTCCCTGGGATTGCTCAGCAATGGCGCCGGACTTACCGTACTGGCGGCTGATCAGGCCACCTCTCCGGGGGATCTGGCAAAAGCCCCGGAAAATTGGCTGCAGGCTACCTCCTTTACATCGGTTCCGGTTGACAACCGGGTAAAAACTGCGGGAGCCCTGATCAATCTTTTTACAGGCCGCTCCTATTTTTCCGCCCGGTTTTACAGCAGTGCCCTGGATCGAACCATCTCTGAGATGCTGCAGCAGCAGGAATACGACATCATCCAGCTGGAACACCTCTATCTCTGCGAGTATCTTCCTGTGATCAGGAAACACAGCAGCGCCAGGGTCATTCTCAGGGCACAGAATATCGAGCACAGGATCTGGGCCAGATACCTTACCTCGGTCAGAAACCCTCTGGCGAAATGGTACCTGAAAATCCAAACCCGCCGGCTGGAAGCTTTTGAGCGAAAATCTGCCGGCCTGGTGGATGGGATCATTGCATTATCGGAACAGGACCTGGAGTGGTTCAAAAGCTCCTGCCCCGGAATTCCCGTCAGGGCCATTCCCATTGGTATGGATATACCTGACAATGAGAATTCTGTATCATTGTCGCCGGGAAATGAAGTTCCGGTATTCTACCATCTGGGTTCCATGGACTGGCGCCCCAACGACGAAGGGCTGCGATGGTTCATCAGGGAAATATTACCCGCGATTACCCGGAATTACCCCGAATTCAGGATGCGTATGGCGGGAAAAAAGATGCCGCCATGGTATTTTCAGCAGCAATCAGCCCATCTCGGAATCGACGGTCAGATTGAAGATGCAGCAGCATACCAGTCGGACAAGGATGTGCTGATCGTTCCACTGCTTTCCGGAAGTGGCATCCGGGTGAAGATACTGGAAGCCATGGCGCTGGGTAAAGCGGTGATTTCCACCTCCAGGGGAGCCGAAGGTTTACCCGTGAAACATCGCCACGATATCCTGATTGCCGACACCCCGGAGGAATTTGTGCGTTGTGCCGGAGAGTGTATCTCAACCCCTTCGCTATGCAAAACCCTTGGAAATGAAGCCCGTGAAACCGTCAGAAAACATTTCGGTATCCCGGCAACAGGTGAGGCTATGAAAGCGTTTTATGTGTCCTTATGCCCGGAATCAAAATAAACATGGCCACTTCCATCAGGAGATTCTTACTGTACAAATTGCATTTGCCGATGTGGGCCTTACTGATGTGCCTCTGCCATGGGGGGTTCGCCCAAACGGTCTCGGTAGCAGTGAAGGACGACAAAGGGGACCCTCTTGCGGCTGCTACCGTTAAATTAATGAGGATCAGCGATTCAGTGTCATGGAACAGTTTTACCAACAACGCCGGTATCGCCACCTTCGAGTCGGCCGGTAACGGGATGTTCAGCTTCACCATCAGCCATGTGAGTTTTCTTCCGATCGAACGGTCAGTGATGGTGAGCGGGCTAAAAAAGAGCTTTGAATTCACCATGAATGACCGCCTTAACACCCTGGGGGCCTTCACGGTGCAGGCCACAAGGCCGCTGATCAGGCAGGAGGAAGATAAAACCATCATCGATCCTGAGCCCATGGCTGCCACGAGCTCCAGCACCCTGGAGGTGCTGGAGAGTACTCCCGGATTGTATGTCGATCAGGATGGGGGGATTTTTCTCAACAGCACCTCCCCTGCTGTGGTGTATATCAACGGGCGGGAAATGAAGATGAGCACACAGGATATCAATACTATTCTCAGGAGTCTGCCGCCCGGAAGTGTGGAAAAGATAGAAGTGATGCGAACCCCTTCGGCACGTTTCGATGCTGCCTCCTCCGGAGGGATCATCAATATTGTGCTGAAAAAAGGGGTGAAGATCGGACGGTTTGGTTCGGCCAATGTGGGTATCACACAAGGGAAGTATGGCAACCAGTACGGAGGATTTTCGCTGAACAACAGCGGGGAAAACACCACCATGTATCTCAATTTCAACTATACGAGGGATAATAGCGTGGTATGGCTTGAATCGGAGCGGAAGCTTGACAGTGTAAACAACCTGGACCAGACCATGCGTACCCGGAGCCAATCAGGCCACCCCCTGCTCTCTTTCGGCCTCTCCTGGGATCCCGGCAAAAAGGTCTCTGTAAACTACGATGGCAGAGTCAATTATGCCGGAAGCAACAACCATACGCTGAACATCAATCAGATCGGCACCTCAGAAACACCAAAACTCTTCAGGAGTGAGAATACCATTGACAACGGCTCCGCCAGGCTGAACCTCCAGCAGGATTTCGGGGTGATGGTGAAACCCGATACCTCAGGTAACCTGTGGGATACCCGGCTCAGCTACAATTTTCAGCATGGACCGGGCAACCAGGAGTACATCACATGGGTAACCTATCCCATCCAGAATATTGTTACCGGCGAAGGGGATTTGCTGCAGCAGCGACATTTTGGCACGCTCCAGTCGGACCTTACCTGGATGCTGCCCCTGAAGATAAAAATGGAAACGGGTGTAAAAGAGAGCTTTCAGTTTTTCCGGAGCAGCTCCGATTTTCTGCTGTTCGACGGATGTCTCCCCATTACCGATACCAACCGCACCAACGCTTTCCGGTACCGCGAAAACATAGCTTCAGCCTATCTGCAGGGGTCTAGAACCCTCTTCTGGGATATCATTCTGAAAGGAGGCATCAGGATGGAGCATACCCTCATGCAGGGGTTCCAGTCGCTCCCCCGCGATACCGGTTTCGAAGTATCGCGTGCCGACTGGTTCCCTTACCTATACCTGAGCCGGACCCTGTTCCGTATCTTCGATGTGGAACTTAACAGCTACCTGATATACCGTAAAACCATCAGCCGCCCGGGATACCAGAGCCTGAACCCGTCGGTGAACTATCTGGATCAGTTTACCTACGAATCTGGAAATCCGGCCCTGAAACCCCAGTTCACCGATAATATCGAATTCAATGTAAGTTTCAACGATATGCCGGTGCTGGCGATCGGCCGAAACTATACCCGTGATATTTTCGCGGCCGTGGTGTATCAGGATGAAAATCAGCCCGGTGTTGCTGTAAGAACCTTCGACAACCTGGGTAATAATATCGAAACATACTTCCGGCTTATGGTGGGGATCCCCCCTGGAAAAAAATACTTCTTTGCCGTGGGTGCCCAGTACAACCACAACGATTATGAAGGGATTTATGAGAACGAGCCTTTCAGCTACCAGCGGGGCGGATGGCGGTTTTTTACCTTCCATTCACTGTCCCTTGCCAGAAACACAAAGCTCACCCTCAGCGGTTTTGCCATGTACAAAGGGAGCTATGGCTTTTATGAAATTGAACCGTTTGGCACTGTCAACATGGGGATCAACCAAACCTTCTTCGACAAAAAGCTGCAGATTACCCTCAACTGCCGCGACCTGTTTCATACCATGAAATTCAGGGGCACTCTCCATCTGGGGTCTCAGGATGCAGAGGCTCTGCGTTACACTGACAGCAGAAGAATCGGCATTTCCATCCGGTATAATTTCGGCATAAAAGACAAACCTGAAAAGCGGGGGATGCCTGAAATGGAGGGAATGGATACCTGATTCAGGTCTGTATACGAAGATCTTTTAACAAACCCCAATATTTGAAATGCGATGAAAAGATGTGTATTTATCATGTTATGGGCCACCATGTCAATATCCCTTTATGCCCAGGACATCACCGGAACCTGGAATGGTGCGCTGGTGATGGGGAAAGCCCAACTCCGTATTGTTTTCCATATTGAGAAAACTGATACCGGATACATCGCAACGATGGACAGCCCTGACCAGGGGGCTAAAGGGATTGAAGTGACCTCCGTAGAGTATCAGCATTCCGACACTTTTAAACTGATTGTCAAACCTTTAAGAATAGAATACGTTGGCCGGATCGTCTCTGACTCGCTCATCAAGGGCACCTTCAGGCAGGCAGGCATGGAGCTGCCCATGGATCTGAGCCGCATGGAGATTGCCCCAAAGTCGGTGGCCAGAAAACAGGATCCGAAAAAGCCTTATCCTTATCAGGAGCAGGAGGTGAAATTTCACAACCCTGATGCCGGGATTGATCTGGCCGGAACAGTTACCATTCCCGAAGGCGACGGCCCGTTCCCTGCAGTGGTGCTGGTGTCGGGCAGCGGATCGCAGGACCGCAACGAGGAGCTCCTGGGGCATCGTCCGTTTCTGGTGCTGTCGGACTATCTCACCCGAAAAGGGGTTCTGGTATTGCGGTACGATGACCGTGGCGTGGGTGGTTCCGGTGGAAGTGCAGAAAATGCCACCACTGCAGATCTGGCTGGTGATGCCCTTGCTGCCGTGAATTACCTGATGTCGCATCCCATGGCCAGAAAAGACCGGATCGGGGTTATGGGCCACAGCGAAGGTGGTGTAATTGCCCCGATGGTGGCCAACCGGATCCCTGCGGTGAAATTTATCGTGCTGCTGGCAGGACCGGGTGTGCCCTGCGATGAACTGCTGCTGAAACAGATAGAGCTGATCAGCCGTGCCGGTGGGATGAAAGAGGATGAACTGGAGAAATCCATGGCCATCAGCCGCGAGGTTTTTCGGTTGATCAAAGAGGAAAAAGATACGGCCATTCTCCGTTCAAGGCTTGCGGAATACCTTTGGACTACCACGGACAGGATGCAGGAGGAGATGAAGAAAGCAGGCATGACGGAAAAAGACTACGTGGAATCACAAGTATCTGCTTTCATGTCGCCCTGGATGCTCTACTTCCTGAACTACGACCCCGCAGTGGAACTCGCACAGGTAAAATGCCATGTGCTGGCAGTAAACGGCAGCCTCGACCTGCAGGTATCAGCACCGGAAAACCCCGAAGGGATTCGTAAAGTCCTCGAAAAAGGGGGAAACCGGCATTACACCATCAAAACCTATCCGAAACTTAACCACCTGTTCCAGAAGTGCAAAACCGGCCATCCTAATGAATACGGTGATATAAAGCAAACCTTTTCGCCAAAAGTGATGAAGGATGTTTCCCGCTGGATTCTCAAGGTCTGAACCCTCAAATGTAACTGCCTGACGGTGTAAGTTTGCAGATTTCCGAAAAAGGCTAATTTTGGGGAGATGATTTTACCGGGTACCCTCTGCACTGTGAAATTTGTCGCAGATAAAGCCTACCTGCTGCCCGAAAAGCCCCTTCCGTTCGACAAGCTGGGGCTCCCGCCGGTGGCCAGGTCCTTTTTCGCCCCTGCGTGGTGGCGTCTTCGGGTGCTGGAGTGGTTCGCACACGAAAATCGTATGTATGTGGATGTCATCTCCTACCACTCGGGCGAGGTGGAATTCACCCCGGAGCAGGAAGCCCTGTTTAAGGAACTGGAGCAGGTTGAATCGATCAGTTTCCGGAGTATCAGCACCCAGGGTCTCATGACCACCCTGCGGGGTACCCGTCCGGTTACGATTCTGCCACAGCTCAGCGATCCCGGTTACATGGGGGCTTACGAAGCCCTTTTCGGAGAAGAAGAGGAAGCGGAACCAGATGCCACAGAAATGGCAACCCCTGCAGAGGAACCACCCCAAAAGCCCTTGCAGGTACCTGTACCCCCGGTAACCCGGGTGGTGAAACAGAGCTTTCAGGTTCCCCTCAAAGAGGTTCGGTTCCAGCTTGGCAGTGTGTCTGTCGTCAGGTATTTCCGCGAAGTGGATCTTACCATTGAGCTGCAGATCCCGAACCCTGAACTGAGGGAGGAGTTTGATGCCGTTAAGAACTATTTTGCCAATGTATTAAAAACCAAAAAGATACAGGTTTTTGCCGAAATCCAGATCACCCGGGGTGAAATCACCGGCGCCCATGCCCGGTCGCCTGAAATTGCAAAGATCGACAAAAGCCTGATCGAAAATGTGAAGTTTGAATTCGTGCAGGATACCGTAAAAAAACGGATGGCATTTGAGGTGGATAAGTCGCTGTTTACTATGGATGAGCTGTTCGAATCGGCTACCGATGGGAGGGTTAAGGGTGGCGCTTTCTACCAGAGCGAACGGGAACTGTTCGAAGACCTTCTTCAGATCACCGATACCAAACACTACCGAAACCTCCGGTACCTCTCTTCAGTGCATGCACACCATATCATGAAGCTCAGGTTTGTGCACCGGCCCCTCTCCTTTATTTTTCTGATTGAAGGAAAACACCATTACCACCTGATTTGGGAGACCCTCGATACTACGGAGGCCACCTATATCTGGCATTCCACTCGCGATCTGAAGGAGCTTCGCAAGACCCTGGAAAAGATCGAAGACATCCTCAATGTGATCAAAGTGCAGGGTAAAATTGCCTACCTCAACACCCGGCAGGAGGCTTTCAGGCGTATTTGCCACGATTACAGCAACCTCTCCGATGGTTTCATCAAATGGAAAAATGAGCTGGAAAGTATGTTAACCTGATGAAAACCAGATCAGACAAGACTTCAAATTTATGCTGAAAAAAGACCATTTCCATTTGCGTGTATTTGTCAGATTTTTCCCATGGATCTGTCTGATTTTGTGGATTTTACTGCAAATCCCCTTTCTGACTGCCGATCCCGATACATTGGTTGATCTTAACACCCGCGGAGCCTGGACAGACGAGGGGTTGTACAGCGGTACTGCCCGTATCTTTTTGAATACCGGTACCATCGACCCTTATGAAAACAGCCTGTACACCCGTGGACCTCTCTTTACCTGGTTACAGATACCGGTTTTCTTTCTGTTCGGACAGTCGCTGTTAACCGCCCGTCTGATGGTGCTGGCGATGGTGGTTTTTGCGCTGATCCTCCTGATGCGCAGGCAGGAGACCCGCACAGCAGGGCTTTTTCTGCTGGCCGCCGGTTTCACCCAGTTTCACCTGTTTCAGTTCAGCCATTACGCCATGGCAGAGATGATGGGTACCGCAGTCATCCTGATGGCCATTCTGTGCATCGTTAATCTTGAAATAAATCCCTCTGATCACAGGAATCAGCTCCGGTGGATCCTGTTAGCCTCAGGACTTTTGTTCATCGTGTATGCCCTGAAGATCCAGTTTTTGTACATCGCCTTTCTGCTGCCCGGTTATTACCTGCTCAGGATGTTACCGGTCCTTTTTTCCAACTCTGAAGAAGGGATCCGCCGCCGGCGGCAGTTCTTCCTTGCCATGCTGCTGACCGCTGCATGGATGGTGTTTTACGGTGTGGCCTGGTACCTTCCGAACCGCGCGTTTTACGACTATGTCATGGCCCGCGAGGTGGATGGCCGTTTCCCTGATACGATAGACAGTATTCTTAACAGTGCCCGGTTCAATTTCACCGTTCTGCTGTGGGTTCCCTACCTGAAACCCCTCATTGTTGCCGGCGCTGCAGCCCTTGCGGGAGGCCTGGTACGACTGCTCTGGAAGCCTGCCAGCTGGTCACCGGTCCATAAAGCCCTCTTCCTGCTTGGGTTGGTGTGGTTTCTGGGGGAACTGCACAAAATTCCCATGACCTATATGCCCCACCGGTACCTGGTTTCGGCCTATACAGCCCTGGGACTGATGATTGCTTCATTTGCCGCTTCTGTCGCCACCGACAGGAAGTGGCTTGGAGGGATCATGGCGATGCTGATGGTGTGTATGGCAGCTGTGCAGCTGCCCCATACAATAGAGGCCATCGGGCGTCGCACCTATGACCTCAGAGCTGTTAACCGGTACATCCGGCAGTACCCCTGGGAAGGAAAAACCATCACCGGGGCCTGGGGTCCTTCAGCAGCGTGGGGAACCAAAGCCCGGGTGTTTCCCGTTTGGTATGGGTTTGTGAACGACGACCGGGCAATGGATGCACGTATGGTGATTGCCGAAAGCGATCAGGAGGATAGCGACCGCAGCCTGATGATGCAGG
Source organism: Bacteroidota bacterium (assembly GCA_022709695.1). Taxonomy (GTDB): domain Bacteria; phylum Bacteroidota; class Bacteroidia; order Bacteroidales; family SKPS01; genus SKPS01. The sequence continues at coordinate 148,171 of JAKLII010000003.1, read as the reverse complement.
GTATTGATATTTATACTGCAGCCGACTCTTCACGGAGATTTCCCATCTGGCGCTATCAGGTTGATTTTTACTGGATTCCGGAAAAATAATGCCCCGGATCAGAAAAAAATCAGGCTTTCATTTCCTTTTTTTGGTTTTCAGTCAACTATACTTCACGAAACGCGCTGCACCGGCAGCGCACCAAATGAGTGAGTATGAGATTGTGCGGGGTAGCCCTTATGCTGGCAATGTGGGGGGGAACGACGGGGATGGCCGGTTTGCAGGGTCAGGTGGCAGATGACTTCTCTGCCGGAAGTTTCAGCGCCAAAGGCTGGAAGGGCGATACTGCCCACTTTCGGTTTACGTCGTCGTCTGCCATACCCCAGGCACAATGCCCCGCACTCCAGTTGAACACCACAGGATCAGGTACATCACTGATATACAACACCTTTCCCCTGAAAACCAAATCCGAATGGTCGGTCTGGTGCAAGCTATCCTTTAATCCTTCATCTTCCAATTATACCCGTTTTTACCTCACCGGAGGCAATGCCTTCCCCGCTTCAACCAACGGGAGCCTTTTTGTAGGGATAGGGATGAACAGCGACCGGGTGGGAATTTACCGGCAGGACAATGATCAGATTACAGCACTATTTACAGATACCACCACCCTGCTGAACCAGTCCACGAACCAGATAAGGGTATTGGTCAGGTATGCCGCACCCTGGTGGTATTATGCCATCGATCCCACGGGGGGCTATAATCTGGCATGTACCGATTCATTTACCTTTACCCCCTCCTCCGATACCGGTCTTGCCGCCCTCTGGTGCCAGTATACCTCCAGCAATGCCACCAAGTTTTATTTCGATGACGTGTTTGCAGGCTCTGTTCCTGAAGATACCATCCCGCCACAACTTGTTTCGGCCATGGTGCCGGAACAGCAGCTGATCAGGCTCGCCTTTACCGAACCTATAAACGGATCCATGCTGGCAGCCGGTTCCGGTTGTTTCTCCGTGGCCGGTATTCAACCCCTGATCGCATATTATGACCCTCTGAACCTGCATGTTATAAACCTGCTGTTTCAGGATCCTTTCCCTGATGGGGATCCTTTTGATTTATCCATTAAAAATCTGACGGACAAAGCCGGTAACCCGATGCCGGATACCCTCTTATCCCTTACCTGGCATCAGGCCCTGAGGAACGAGGTGGTCATCAGCGAAATTATGGCCGACCCATCGCCTCCTGTAAAACTCCCCGAATCAGAATACATTGAACTCCAAAACACTGCAGATTTTCCCATATCCTTATGCAACTGGATCCTGTGGATTGATGAAACTCCCGTTTCTCTTCCGTGCCGGGTCATGGAACCAGGTGCATCTCAGCTGCTGGTAAACGAAAAAGATACCCTGTTATGGTCTTATTTACCGGAGGTTGCCGGGCTTACAAGCTTTCAGCTCCGGAACAGCGACGCCACCCTCGCGCTGCAGGACCAGCATGGAAGAATCATCCATGCAGTATCTTATTCCTCTCAGTGGCATCAAACCGATTTTCAGGAGGCAGGAGGGTATTCCCTTGAGCTGAAAGACCTTTCGAATCCCTGCGAGGATCTTAATACCTGGGGATCAACACTGGACCTGAACGGAGGCACACCAGGAGCACCCAACAGCTATTCCACCCCCTTTGCTGACAGGAATTCCCCGGCCCTTCTGCAGGTATACGTATCCGACCCATGGACCATCCGTCTTTCCTTCAGCGAATCGGTTGACACCATCCGGAAACCCCATGACCTGTTCCGGATCGCGGGGAGTTCCACCATGATCACCGGCAGCGGGTATATCCCGCCGATGTACCGGCAGGCATATCTCTTTCTGGGGGAACCTCTGAAAACCGATACGGTATACCTGCTTGAATTGTTTGATACCCTGTGCGACTGCATGAACAACCGTATGGCAACGGGTACCGTTCCCTTTGGCATTCCTTCGGTTCCCGATTCTTCGGATCTGGTCATCAACGAGTTGATGTACAAACCTTTGGCATCCGGGGCCGAATATCTGGAACTTTTCAACCGGTCAAAAAAGATTATCGATCTTTCGACGTGTCTGCTGGCTAAAATCGATACCCTTGGCAACACCCTTATTGACCTTTATCCCCTTACGGATGAACAGGCAATGTTGTTCCCCGGTGAGTTGGTGGTGATTACTGCTGATGTCTTCAAACTGCTGGCTTCACATCCGGCCGCCAAAAAAGAAAAGGTACTCCGGAATCTGAGCATGCCCGCCCTCACCGACGACGGGGATGTGCTGGCCATTATAGGGCCCGCAGGGCTCCGGATCGACCAGGCAGCGTTCCATAACCAGCTGCATGCCCCCTGGATTGCTGACCCGCGTGGGATATCCCTCGAACGGTTGTCGGGCGATCTGCCTGGTTTGATGCCTGAGAACTGGTACTCCGCCTCGGAAGCATCAGGGTGGGGAACCCCTACCCTGCCCAATTCACAGTGTTTTGGCGCAGCCTCCGCAACAGGCAGGCTTGAGGTTACACCCCGAAGCTTCAGGCCCGGTCACGGAACAGGAACAGATCTGGTGCAGATCACCCTCAGTGGAATAAAACCGGGATCCACCCTCTCGATCAGTGTCTTCAGCGAAACAGGAATGCTGGCAAAACAAATCGTAAGTGAAGGGATACCTGCAGAAACGGATGTGTGGCGCTGGGACGGGACCGGGCACCAGGGGCAACTGAATCCAAGGGGTATCTACCTCATCGAGGCAGTGGTATATCACCGGGATACCGGATCAGCCAGATATTTCTGTCCGGTGGTTCTGCTATAAACTGCCGTTTCCTGATTCTTTCAGAACGTAGTCTGATTTCCTCCGGATTTTTGTATATTTGACCGAAATCTTCACGGCTATGAAGAAACCTTTTCCCCTAAGTATCCTTTTGTGCATTTTCAGCCTGATGTTCCTGCCCTGGAGCCTGAGGGCACAGTCAAATGGTCCGGTAAATGGCTGGTTGTACGCCTACCGGTATGGGATGGCGGGCGGAGTAACAGTTTCAGGTTTTACCCGCGATTCGGTTGGCTACAGCAAAAATGCCATGCCCTACGGTGGTTTTTACATCAATCTGGGCTTTACCCCCAATGCAGGTGTGAGCCTCTCGGCGCTCTATACCATCAAGGGGACCCTGATGAACTCCCCCTATGTACGGTACCGCTACCACTACATCAGCCCTGAACTTACCCTCCGCTACCGGGTGATTGATTTCCTGCAGGTGGAAGCCGGATACAGATACCCAGTTTCCATTATTTCGCAGAAGGTAATCCTCAACGGAGGGCAGGCTTCCGGTTCAGAGCGGCTGGATATTCCGGGGAAGGGAAACTACGGCCAGTTTCTGGTGGGAGGGGTTATGATGTTCGGAAACAACACAGATCTCACATTCAGGTATGGGATCCAGAACCGGGACATCCCTTTCTCCCACTACCAGATTGGGATTTGTGTGCATCTGAACGACCGTATCGAAAAGAATTTTAAGGAAGTAAGCGCCAGGCAACAGGCGAGGCTGCTGGCATCCCGGCAGGCGATGGAACTGCGGGAGGGGATTCTGCTGGTGCGGCTGATCACGATGCAAAACACCATTTATGCCCTGCAGCAGGCAGGTGAATCCGAAAAAGCCCGGCAGGTGAAGGCCACGGTTGACGCAGAAAACCAAAGGATCATCGAAGCCTTCGATGCTTTCCAGTTCACGAAGGTGTACTTTTTTTACGATATGCACACAGCAAAGGTGATGGAAGGAAAGCTCGATTCAGTACTGATGGATAAGTATCTGAATCCCGTGCCAGTGCCCCGGTACCAGGGGCTTCATTACATTGCCGAGTTCGGGCAGTATGAATCCGACCGCAGGTCGTACCAGGTACGCAGGGATCCGCAGTATCTGATTGAGAACAATATCGCCCTCGACAGTACTGCAGCCTGGATCTCCTATGCCGACAAAGGGTTGGGTATCGGAGGGCTGGTGGTGATGAACAGCCAGTTCATCACCCTCGATGCCCCGTTCCCCACCTTTACCCCCATCACCAATAAAACCCTGTTCAAAGACGAAAAGAAGTACGAAAAGGCCGTGATCAAACTGAACGAAGCCCTTACGATGCTGTATTATAAAGAATAGGCATGGGGTGAAAGAAGATTGTATATTTACCCAGTGAAACAATCCCCAAAACTCTCCATTGTCATCATCACCCTCAACGAGGCGCATAACATTCCGCGTCTGCTCGAATCGGTAAAGGGGATGACGGATGATGTGGTGGTGGTGGATTCGGGTTCCACAGATGCCACGGTGCAGTTGTGCATGGAACGGGGAGCCCGGGTGGTCTCCCACCGGTGGGAAGGGTATGCCGCTACCAAGAACTTTGCTAACGCACTGGCAAAATACCCCTGGATCCTGAGCCTGGATGCCGATGAGGCTGTGTCGCCCCGGCTCAGGCAATCGATAGAAGAGCAGCTTGGAACCGACTGGCCCGAAAACCGCGTGTATGCCTTCAACCGGCTGGCCAGCTATTGCGGAAGGTGGATCAGGCACGGCGGCTGGTACCCCGACCGCAAAATCCGCATCTGGCACCGTAACTTTACGCGCTGGGAAGGAAAAGTGCACGAAAAACTGGTATTCGGCAGCAAACCCGAAGTGGTGTTCCTGCAGGGCGACCTGCTCCATTACACTTACTACACCGTCGCCGAACACAGGAACCGCGCAGCCCACTATGCCTCCCTGCATGCAGAAGCCATGGCTGCCGCCGGAAAAAAGGGAAACCGGACAAAGCAGTTCGGCGGTCCGGTTGTACGTTTCCTGAGGGATTACCTGCTCAAAGGGGGATTCCTGGATGGAAAAGCCGGATTTACCATCGCATGCATTTCTGCCTCAGCAGTTTATCAAAAATATTACCTGCTTGAAAAGATGCGCAACCTGAACCGGTAAAGCGTTTTTTATCTGCAGGTCCTTCAGGTAACTCTATCCGCAAGACCCATACGCCATGTCAGAAAAGAAACGGAATTTCATCAGGACCTTTTCGTTTATCATCACACCGGTTATCTTGCTGGTCATTCTTTTGTTCTTTCCTCTGGATGATCATAATCCGTCGGTTACACGGACCTTTTGCATCATGACGCTGATGGCGGTATGGTGGATTACCGGAGTGGTGCCCCTGGCCGTTACCTCCCTGCTTCCGGTAGCGCTATTCCCGCTGATGGGTGTTCTCGACGGCAGGGACGTGGCATCTGCCTACTTCAATGATGTCATCTTCCTGTTTATGGGTGGATTCCTGGTAGCCCTTGCCATGCAACGCTGGAACCTGCACCGGCGTATTGCGCTGCATATCCTGGCTTTCACCGGGGTAAGCCCCGGCCGGATACTGCTGGGTTTTATGCTGGCATCGGCGTTCCTGTCGATGTGGATCTCCAACACCGCCACCGCCATGATGATGCTGCCGATTGCCATGTCCATCATAAAACAACTGGAGCTGCTGATGACAGAGCGAAGCACCGCCCGGTTCAGCACAGGGGTGTTGCTGGGGATTGCCTACAGTGCTTCCATCGGAGGCATTGCCACCCTGGTAGGAACACCTCCCAATCTCTCTTTTATCAGGATTTACCATATCTATTTCCCTGACTCCCCGGAGGTCTCCTTTTCACAGTGGATGCTGTTCGCCCTGCCGGTGGCAGTATTGCTGCTGGCCACTGCCTGGGGTGTGCTGTACGTATACTTCAGACCCCGGAAAGAGGAGTGGATTCAGATCCGCAGAGAGCTGATTATAAAGCAGATACATAAACTTGGAAAAACTACCTACGAGGAAAAACTGGTTGGAATAATCTTTTTTCTGCTGGCCCTGTTATGGCTGCTGCGTGCCGACCTCAACCTGGGAACCTATACCCTGAAAGGATGGGGAAGCCTCTTTAAAAACTCCTCCTTTCTCAACGACGGAACAGCAGCCATTGCCATGGCCATCCTGCTGTTTATCATCCCTGCCCGAAAGGAGCACCACACCCCTCTCCTCGACTGGAAAACCGCCTCTTCGCTCCCGTGGGATATCCTCCTGCTCTTCGGAGGAGGTTTTGCCCTGGCCCTGGGAATCAAGGAATCGGGCCTCTCTGTTTGGTTTGGTGAACAACTGCTGGGAGTTACTTCCCTGCATCCTCTCTGGATAATTCTTTCCGTCAGTCTGCTCATCACATTCCTTACTGAACTCACCTCCAACACCGCCACAACTGAAATGGTGCTTCCGATCCTGGCAGGGATTTCCATCTCGTCGGGGATCGATCCGCTCCTGCTCATGATCCCCGCCACCCTGTCGGCTTCGATGGCCTTTATGCTGCCCGTTGCCACACCCCCGAATGCCATTGTGTTTGGCAGCAACCGCATCACCATGGGGCAAATGGCACGTACAGGGCTCATCCTGAATCTGGCCGGTGCCGTCATCATCACCCTGATGATGTACTTCTGGGGAAGGGTGGTGTTCTGAAACTTTCAATCCCTATTTTTGTTTGCCCTTTACGACTAATCCCATCTCTGATGAAATCATTCCGCTTTTTCTTTTCGATGGCCACCACAGGCATGCTCCTGCTCGTATTTGCGGTGGTGATAGGTACTGCCACCTTTGTTGAAAACGATCATGGTACAGCCGCTGCAAGAGCCCTGATTTACAACGCCTGGTGGTTCGAAGCCCTGTTGTTTGTGCTGGCCCTGAACTTGCTGGGAAGTGTGGTGGTGAACAAATTGTGGACGAAACCCAAATGGCCGGTGGGATTTTTCCATTTTGCATTTCTGCTGATTCTGGCCGGGGCAGCCGTCACCCGCTATTACAGCTTCGAAGGTACCCTGCGGATCCGCGAAGGGGAAGCGAGTAACCAGCTCATTTCCCGTTCGGTATTCCTTCGGATGGAAGCGGAATACCAGGGAGAGAAAACCGTTGTTAACCATCCTCTTTCGTTGCTTCCGGGGAGCCGCAAAGGGTTCACGGAAAAGATGCACATCGCTGATAAAACCTTCACGGTGAAGTACATCGGCACCATCCCAAATGCCATTCAGGTACCCGTTGAAACGCCAAATGGGGTTCCGATGCTCTCCCTTTTGGTGGTAGACCGGAACAACCAACCGCACGATGTGCTCCTGAAGAAGGGTCAGGAGAAGAAGTTCGGAAGCCTGACGTTCAGGTTCGGCCATGAAAACGCTGACAGTACTGATATCATTTTGTATGCTTCAGGGGATACCATGATGATGCAATCATCAGACACCCTCTTTACCATGCTGATGGGGGCGGATTCCTCCTCTTCCCTTCCGCCGGGTTCGTCCTATCCACTTCTAAGCCAGGCCATATACCAGGCAGGGGATCTGGGTTTCGTGCTTAAACAGTTCCTCCCGTCTGCCCGGATGGAATGGGGCAGCGATCCCATGGCCAAACAGGGGCAATCGGATGAAAGGGTCAAATTCTCTGTTACGGATGGCTCCGAAACCCGTGAGGTGGTGCTTTCCGGAAAAGCCGGAACCCCCGGAGATCCTGAAATCCTCCGGTTCGGCGATGCCACGGTAACCCTTCAATACGGATCCCTGGTACATCCCCTTCCGTTTGCGCTGTACCTCAGGGATTTTCAGATCGAACGCTACCCGGGATCACAAAGCCCCAGCTCATTTGCCAGTGAAGTGATCCTGATCGACACGGCCAAAAACCTCGAAAAACCTTACAGGATCTTTATGAACAACATTCTGAAATACGGTGGGTACCGTTTTTTCCAGTCGAGCTATGATCCCGACGAGAAAGGAACCGTTCTTTCCGTAAATTACGATGCACCGGGTACAGCGGTTACCTATACCGGGTACCTCCTGATGACCTTAGGGATGATCTTCTTACTCTTTTCCCGCCAATCCAGATTCCGCCGCCTCGCCGCAAGTCTCAGCAAAATGAAGGGGAAAGCCCCCCTTACAGTTGCTCTCGTGGTGTTAATGCTTCTGCCATTGGTTGCATTCTCCAATGATACGCTGAAACCAGCAGTGGTGGACCCGGCACACGCGAAAACCTTTGGGCTGCTTCAGGTACAAAATATAGACGGCCGGATCGAACCAGCCAATACCCTTGCCTCGGAATTGCTGCGGAAAATATCAAAACAGAACAGATACAACGGCCAGACACCGTTACAGGTGATGCTCTCCATGCTCGCAGACCCCGAAGCCTGGCAATCGGAGCCCATCATTAAAGTGGGCAACGGAGAGATCGCTCGTATGCTTGGCATTCAGGGCGAATACGCCTCCTTTACCGATCTTTTGGACCCCGGGCAGCCCAATGGATATAAACTGAGCAATGCGGTGCAGCAAGCGTATGCCAGGGAACCGGGACAACGATCAAAATTCGATAAAGAAATAATAAATGTAGATGAAAGGATAAATGTTTTGTATAAAATGATACAAACGGGCTATCTGGCCATCTTCCCTGTTCCGGATGATTCTACCCATAAATGGGTGAGTTTTTCGGAAGCGCATTCCCACCCCGACAGGAATCTGGCGGTTTTTGCCACCACTGCCATGCGCAATTATGTGACTGCCCTGCAGGAAGGGGTGCAATCCGGCCGGTATGAGAAGGCCGATTCGGCTCTGGCAGAGATCGTGGTGTATCAGAAGAAGGAGGGGGCCGCAGTGTATCCCCCGTTACTCAAAACCAGGCTGGAGGTATTGTACGTGAATTTCAACCTGTATGGAAAACTGGCCGGGGTGTATGGCCTGCTGGGGCTGTTGCTGCTGATACTGCAGATTCGTTTTTTGCTGAAACCCACCGGAAAAAGCAGTCTGATCAACCGATCCGGGTTCTGGATGGTGTTTGCACTGTTCCTGTTGCATTCCTCAGCACTGGCTGTGCGATGGTATATTTCGGGGCATGCCCCGTGGAGCAATGGCTATGAGACCCTGCTGTACATCAGCTGGATCTCCTGTTTCATCGGGCTGCTGTTTGCCCGCCGCAGTCCTCTTGCATTGTCCATCACAACGCTTCTTGCTTCCCTCTCACTGATGGTGGCAGGGATGAGCTGGATGAACCCTGAACTCACCAACCTTGTGCCGGTACTTAAATCGTACTGGCTTATCATCCATGTGGCCGTCATCACTGCCAGTTACGGCTTTCTGGGGGTTGGCGCTCTCATGGCCCTGGTGAACCTGGTGCTGATGATCCTCCGCAGTCCCAAAAATAAGGATTCTGTATCGCATGCAATCTCCGAACTCACCACCATCATACACATGGCTCTGATCCTCGGCCTTTATCTCCTCACGATCGGATCGTTCCTGGGAGGGGTTTGGGCCAATGAATCGTGGGGGCGCTACTGGGGCTGGGACCCGAAGGAGACCTGGGCGCTGGTAACCATACTCGTATATGCCTTCATCACCCACATGCACCGCATCAGGGGGCTTGAAGGCATATTTACCTTCAACGCAGCCGCCCTTGTGGGTTTCGGTTCGGTTCTGATGACCTATTTCGGCGTGAATTACTACCTCTCAGGGCTCCACTCCTACGCTGCTGGCGATGCCCCCCCTGTGCCGGCAGGAGTTTATATCGGAGTGGCTGCATTGTTTTTTCTGATCCTCTTTGCAGGATTTGGCATACGGCATCATCAGAAACAGGTTGCTATGCAAAATGTTACAAATGAGGATCCTGCGATTGAAAACCGGCCTTCAGACAGTTCCGGTACATAGGAATAGATAAGACACTACACCTTGTGGCTGGCTTCCTCCGAAAAGAAAACCCTTTCCTGATGGATTGTCAGCGGCGTAGCCAGGCCTGTGGATTCTGTTTGGTGCGCCCCTGCCAGATTTCAAAATGGAATTCGGTGCCTGCCTCCCCGGTTCTGATCAGTCCGATCAGATGACCCGTCTCCACCTTCTCCCCTTTCCTCACAAACACCGACTGCAATTTTGAATAAAGGGTGAAATATTCACCATGCCTGATCAAAACGGCATAATAGGAAGGAAGCTGGATCACTTCGCTCACCTCCCCTTCGAACACTGCCCGGGCCTGGCTTCCGGCATTGGTTAAAAAATCGATGCCGTTGTTTTCGGTGTATACATCGAAATCAGGATGTTTATGGGTGCCGAAGGTGCCGGAAATGGTCCCCTTTTCAACCGGCCACGGAAGCTTACCCTTATTGGAGGCAAAACTGCCACTGAGCCTGGTATCCACTACCACTGCTTCTTTGGCTTTGGGGGTGGTTTCGGTTTTCTTGGTGGCCGATTTGCTGATCTCCTGCTGGATGATCTGACTGATGCGGGCATCCAGTGCAGCTGCCTCCTTCTTCTGCCGGTTAATCTCCGCCACAATCTGGTGCTCCTGCTTCTGGATACGCGAAAGTGCCTGGTTCTTTTTCTCCTTTTCTACAGTCAGTCCCAGACTTTCCCGTTCCTTGTGATCCTTAAGCATCTGCTTCTCATTCAATTGATTGCGAATCATTCTGCCGGTAAGGATCTGTTTTTCAAGGGAAGTATTCAGCTGCACAAACAGATCCTTGCGGCCACTGGCGATGCGCTGCAAAAACCGCATGCGCTTCCAGGCCTGGTTCAGGTTTTCCGATGCCAGAATATAGAGTATCCTGTCGTCCGATTCCCTCATCTTATAGGACAGCAGGATGGCTTTGCTGTAAGATGTCTTCAGCCTGTTGATCTCCAGGGTGAGTTGCTCCACGGTGCGGGTATGGAGTTCTAGCTGCTGCGACAGGTAGCCCATCTCCGATTCTATGGTGCGCAACAGCGCGGTGCGCTTCTTTATCTGGGCATTCAGGAGGTTGATCTCAGCCAGGGAGCTCTTTTTGTTTTTCCGCGCTTCATCGAGCAGTTTCTGGTTGTAGGCAATCTGCTGCTTCAGTTTTTTCTGCTGCTCCTCCAGGGCTTTTTTGTCGGCTGATTTCTGACCAAAGGCTGACCATCCGTTCGCAATCACTGCAAGCACCAGCAGCAAAACTGCGGCATACATCAGATAGGGTTTCCGTTTTTTCATCAGGGAACTGCCGTTATGGATCACTGCATCATCGGTTTGTATGCAGGTGGAATTTTAAAAGGAAACGTAAGGATGTTCGCTGAGGAAAAATCACTGCTGCCGATTTTCAACAGCGTAGTATTTGACTGGTCCTGAACGGTGAGGGCAGCATTTTCAGGAAACAGCTGCCCATCGAGCTTTGTCCATCCGGTGTATACCACTGAAAGTTGTCGCTGCTGGTCAGGAACCGAGAGGGAGTTCTCCAGAATCCGGCCTGTCGCTTCCGACAGCACCACCACCTGGTCCATCACACCGGAACCTTCGGGGAGCGATTTGCCCGGAATACCCTGGTTGATCCGGTACCTGCCGCTGTACACAATCCGGCAACGGTTATCGCTGCATCCTTCAAAAACCAGATTGTCCGACCAGTTTTTAAAAGGGTTTGCCAGCAATAGTGCCTCCACCATATTGAAGTCGGCCTCCTGACGGTACTGGCTCAGAAAAAAACGGTAATCGCCGGCAAAATAGCGGCTGTTGATCCGGTCAAGCATCCATACCGAATCCTTCGACAGCATCATTCTTGCCACTTCCAGTCCGAATTTGCGCATCGAGATCCAGATCAGGGAGTCGTGCACTATCCTGACCTCCCCGTCGAGGGTGGTTTCTGTCCCTTTTGCAGTCAGGGTAAAAGTTGCACTGAATGTGAGATGATGAAAATCTGCAGCGATTCCTCCGTTACGGGCTATCTGTTCCGGGTTATCAGCTCTTATAACCTGTTCATTTTGTAAAGGTTGCTTTTTCAACAGCCCACAACCGGATAAAACAGCAGCCATCACCAACAGCACAAACAGGGTATGGATTGTTCTTTTCATGATCAGGGTTTTTCAGGAAGCTTTGCTCCGTTTGATGCTGCCAGTGCTTTCCGGCGGCAAGCCTCTGCCATCTCTGTTAGGCCTGCCATTTGGCACAGGTGACCGGCCGATTCCATAACGTAAAAAAGGTGGCCAAAGGTATTCATCAGCGTTTCAATGCCCCCTTTGACTGCGGTTGTATTGCCCGAACCGGCCTGATGCCAGAGAAGCAGCAACTGTTTCCACGGGTCTGTTTCCGGTTGGGAGGCAGCTCTATCCATAACAGCCTGCATCTTCTCCTTTCTGCCGCTGAGTACCATAAAACGCATGTAATCGCAAAGAAACCAGGAGGTGACATTCCCTTTTCCCATTCCTTTGGAAAAGTATTCATCACCCTTACTGAAATCCAGTGCATATAAAGCAGCATTGGCCATGGCCTGTAAAAACCGTTGCGAAAGGGTATCGTTGAATCCTGTAAAGAGATATCCTCTGGACAGGGTTTTTCGGGCTTCATCAATCCGGCCTTTATAGAGCAATCCTTTGCCATAATACAGGTATAACATCGCCTGGTCAGGGAACTGTTCTGTTCCCCTGATCCCTTCCTCAGACAATACCGTAAAGTCGTTCAGCGCATTGGCACACATCAGCAACTGTTCCCACACCAGGTAGCGGGTACTGTCAAGTTCCGTCACCTTTTTAAAGAGATCCAGCGCTTCGCGATACCGTTGCTCCCGCACCAGAAAATCGGCATACATCGACCAACCCTTGGGATTATCAGGATGGTGTTTTACCGTTAAATCAAGAAGGCTGTAGGCCTGCGGCAGAAGGGCGGGAAATTGCTCCGTGAGATTGTAATACGACAGCAGCACCACAATTTTGGCATCGATGCTGAGATTGGGGGTTGAGAATGCCTGCAGCAGCTCCTGATAGGCCTGTGCATCATCCCCTTTGCGCCGGAAATATCCGGCCATCTCAAAATGCACCTCACCGTTGCCGGGGTCTATTCTGAGGATTTCACGCCACAGGGGCATGGCTTTATCCTCTTTCCCATATCGCACGTACATAGCGGCCAGATTCCTCAGGTAATCCGTATTGTACGGATTTTCCCTGACCAGTTGCCGGAGTTTTTCTTCCACTTTCGATTGTTTTCCGGACATTTCCAATAAACCGGTCATCTTGAAAAATATCTCCTCATCAAAACCAAATTCCGAAAGGATCCGATCATAGGTTTTTACCGATTCCAAAGGCTTCCCTGCCAATAACTGCGCTTTGGCAAGACCCTCATACCAGATCCTTTTCCGGGGCCAGATCCTGTTCAGCTCTTTAAATACCACAACAGCCTCTGCATACCTTTCTAGTTTCATCAGCAGATCGGCCTGTAATACCTTGTACCATCCGTTGCCGGGATCCAGCTTTACAGCCTTCTCAGCCCAAACCAGGGCAGAATTGTAGTTGCCCGTAATATGCCCGATATCGGCCAGCTGGTAACAGGAGGGATGGTGTTCAGGATCGAGCTTCAGGCACTCTTCCAGCAGCTTGCGTGAAGTTTCAAAATTCCCCAGTATCTTTTCCTTGCTGGCTTCCAGGAATTTTTCCGAAACCATCACGGACTCTTTCGTCAGGCTGTCCGTTTTTCCTGAAGTTGCACGTCCGGATTTACCTATCGCTGTGCATCCCGAAAGAACTCCCAGCCAAACAGCCAGTACCACCAGTGCGGTTAACCCGGGGACCCATGGAAGCCTTTTTCCTGCACACATGTTCATAATAGCTTGATCGTCTGTTTATCAGGACATCACGGTATAGTCCCCGATGCTTACTTCACTGTAACGTCCTTTGTAATCCACATAGCTGCCAATCATGGAGTTGTCAATGTTGATATTCTCCACGGTGGTATGCTCCTGAATGATCGAATTGGTGATGATTGAATCGCTCACTTTACAATGGGCGCCGATAGAAACATGCGGACCAATGATCGATTTTGAAAGCACCACATCATTTCCGATATAGCACGGAGGAATGATCAGGGCATTGTCGATGGTAACGGAGGAGGCGATTAGGTTTTCGTGCCGGTTGAGTTCAAGGATCCGCTGGTTGGTGAAAACGGTAGCATTTTTATTGCCGCAGTCGAGCCATTCGTCAACAGTGCCGGTAGTAAAGTGCATTCCCTTCTCCATCATGTTTTGCAGGGCATCGGTAAGCTGATACTCACCCCCTTTGCAGATCTGGTGATCGATGAGATACTGCAGTTCAGCTGCCAGGTTTTCACCGTTTCGGAAATAGTAGATCCCGATAATGGCCATATCAGAAATGAAAGTGTCTGGTTTCTCGATAAACCTTGTAATATAGCCATCTCCATCCGTTTTCACCACCCCAAATGCGGAAGGATCCTCTACCTTATGCACCCATACGATTCCATCACTTTCGGTGTCCATTCTGAAATTGGCAGAAAACAAAGTGTCAGCAAAAGCCACGGTTACCTGGCCGTTCAGGGCTTCGCGGGCACACAGGATGGCATGGGCCGTACCCAGGGGCTCGGGTTGGTAATAGACCGAGGATCTGGCACCCAGGTCTGCAGCGATGCGGTGCAGGTGACTTTCGACTTCTTCACCAAAATCTCCTATAATATAGGCAATTTCATCGATATTAGTACCACTTACCCTCACAATGTCCTCCACCAGGCGTTGGACAATCGGTTTTCCTGCGATGCGGATGAGCGGTTTGGGGATGGTGAGGGTGTGGGGCCGCATACGCTTTCCCATCCCTGCCATGGGTATGATGATTTTCATGGTATTGAACGGTTGGTTAATTACTTTCCTGTATGGCCAAAACCTCCGGCTCCGCGGTCGGTTTCTTCAAGCTCTTCCACGGGATTCCATGATACGGTGGCATGTGAGGCAATGACCATTTGAGCAATGCGGTCGCCGGGCTTTATGGTAAAGGGTTCTGAAGAGAGGTTCACCATGATCACCTTGATTTCGCCCCTGTAATCGGCATCAATGGTTCCGGGGGTGTTGAGCACCGAGATGCCGTGATTTGCGGCCAGACCGCTCCGGGGGCGCACCTGTGCTTCAAAACCGGGAGGCAGCGCAATGAAGAGCCCTGTAGGTACCAGCGCCCTTCCCAGCGGAGTAAGGATAAGGGGTGCTTCGAGATGGGCATGCAGATCCATCCCGGCTGACAAACCGGTTTTATACACCGGAAGGGGATTCCCGGACCTGTTCACAATTTTCACTTCAATGGAGGTTGTCATCTTCTGATCTTAGGGCCATGCAAACTTACGTATTTTTCCTGAACAGGGCTGCCATAAGCCTTGTGGGCGACCACCCTTCAATCCGCAGATACAGCAGGGTTGCCAGCATCAGCACAATGGTCCGTACGGTGAGCCTCAAGACGATATTCTGCAGCGGTAAAATACCAATACACCACCATATTCCAACTGCCAGCATCAGATAAAGTAAAATTCTCCCACCCTTGTAAGGGACAGGGAAGTATTTCTGTCCGTATTGCCATGAAAGCACCGTTACCACAATATTGGAAAGCAGAAATGCCACTGCCGGAGCCATAAATCCGTAACGGGGTATCCCCAGCACATTTACCAGGATAATCACCGCCGTGCCTATGAGGGCGAGCCAGGCCCCAAAGATGGTGCGCTGCGTTAGTTTATACCACATCGACAGGTTGAAACTGATTCCCTGGAAAACAAATGCAAGAAGCACCACAGGCACAATGGTACTCCCCTGGCGGTAGGAGGCATCCACAAAATAGATGAAAAGGTCGTCGAGGTAAAACATGGTTCCCAGAAAAACCAGGCAGGAAATGATCACAAAGGCATTCATCACCTCCGGATAGATTTTTTTCGCCTCTTCGGGATTGTTCCGGGTAAAGAAGAAGGGTTCCGCAGCGTACCGGAATGCCTGCAGGAAAAAATACATGATGATGGGAATCTTGAAACAGGCGGAATAGATCCCCACCTGCTCCATAGAGCTTTCGCGGGGAAGCATCCAGGTAAGCAGTAAACGGTCGATGGTCTGGTTGATGGTACCTGCCACACTCAGCAACAGCAGGGGCAGGGCATAGGTCATCATTTTGCGCCACAGGGGTGCGTTGAAGGTGAGCCTGTTGCGAAGAATTCCCGGCACGAAGATGGCCAGTTGTATCACACTGGCTATCAGATTGGATACAAAAATGTAAGCGATCAGAAGCTTGCCCTGGTAAAACAGGGATACGACACTTTGCACGGTACTGCTTCCATGTTCCGACAACCAGGGTACTGCATAGATAAAAAAGAGGTTCAGCACCAGGTTAATCCCAATGTTGACGAGCTTCAGCGTGGCAAACTGCCTGGCACGGTTTACGGCTCTGAGCCTGGCAAAAGGAATGGCAGCGATGGCATCAAGTCCCACAATGATCGCAAACCACACCACGAACTCGGGATGATCCGGTACATTCAGCACCAGGGCAATCAACTGCCTAACAGGGATCAGGCAGGCTACAATGATAAAGGTGGAAACCAGAATGGAGAGAAATGCGGTGGAGTAAACGGCAGGATCCTTACCCGTGGTGTTGTAAAACCTGAAAAAGGCGGTCTCAAGTCCGTAGGTTAGTACCACCAGCAGAATGGCAGCAAAAGCGTACATGTTCGATACCGCGCCATATTCGGCTGTAATGAAATTGTAAGTGTGGAGGGGAACCAGCAGGTAATTCACCAGCCTGCCTATAATACTGCTCACGCCATACACGGCGGTTTGTCCTGCCAGCTGCTTCAGCGGGTTGCTTCCCATACCCCGGGTTTCAGAAATGGTGGGTAAAGGTAGCAAAATTCATGGTGTAAAAACAGCCCGGGTTCAGTATTTATCACCACGTTCAATCTTAAACCCTGGTTCTGTTATACCACCGGCAGCTCCACGGTGAAGGTAGTTCCTTTCCCTTTCTCTGAAACAAAACGGATATCCCCACCGCACTGCATGGCAATATTGCGGGCAATAGCCAGACCCAGACCGGTACCGGAACTGCGGGTAGTGAAGTTCGGAAGAAAAATCTTCTCCTGAATGGCAGTGTCGATCCCTCTGCCACTATCGGTGATATGCACTTCACAGGTTTTGTTACCGGAGACCACATCCACGGTGATCTGCAAGGGTTTTCCCTGTTCACCGGCCTGTACCGCATTATTTAAAATATTGATGAATAGCCTGCTGATTTGTTCCGGATCACCCATCACAGTAACTTCTTCTGCGATTCCGGTCCAATTGCCGGAAATATGTACCATCGGATAGTTCTCGAACAGTGCCACTGCACCGGCCAGTACCTGCCTGAGCGATACTAGTGCCGCCTTTACCTCCGGCATGTTGGCAAAATCGGAAAATGCCGAGGCAATCTGCGACAAAGACTCTATCTGGCTGTGCATCATGGAGGCATACTTTCCGAACTGGTCCTTCCATTCAGGATGTCCGTCGGCCAGGGTTTTCTCAAGGTACTGAAGGTTAAGCTTCATGGGCGTCAGCGGGTTTTTGATCTCATGGGCTACCTGCCGGGCCATCTCCTTCCAAGCACTTTCCCGTTCACTTCTGGCCAGCAATTCAGCACTTTTTTCCAATTCGTCTATCATTCTGTTATATTCATCTACAAGTTCGGATATTTCATCCCTTTTATCCCAAACCAGTTTTTCGTTACGGGTACCCAGGGTTACTTTGCGGATTTTCCCCTGCAGCAGCACCAGCGGTTTTATGATCATCCCTGTTAAGGCAAAGGCGATCAGAATTGCCAACGCAATAAGAATGAGGTAGATATTGATAAATGCCATCAGAAAGCTGCTGATCTCTCCGGCGAGTTCACTCTGACGGGCAAAATAGGGCAGGTTGATATAGGCAATCACCTTTCCCTGATTGTTCCTGAAGGGAATATACGCTGAAAGATAAGAGAGCCTGCCGATCTGCTCCTCATGAATCAGCAGGGTTTTGCGATGGAGGGCCATTTCACGGAATGCCTCCGGATTGATTTTTTTTCCGAGGATTCCATCATCAAACAATTTCTCCCTGGAACTGCCCAGCAGGTTTCCCTGATCATCAAAAAGGTTGATATCGGTGGCAAATACTTCATTAAACTTCAGCAGCAGAGAAGTAATATAAGGCTTTAGATCAGCACTCAGAATTTCCTTGTCGGCCAGCTTATGCTCCAGTTCTATCCGTATCGAGCGGGCTTTGTCCTTAAGGTTATCGGTGTTTTTATTTCGGTTGAGCACCCTGATATAATATACGGAAGTTGCCCCCACCACACAAAAGGAGACCAATACCACACCCAGCAGGATCAGGCGAAGCCGTCCCCTGAAGGTGCCACCACCGGAAAACCTCGTCCCGTCCCACCTTTCCACCAAAGAAACCAGCGCCAGCAGTAACAGAAAAATCAGCAGAAACACCGACATGGGAGCCAGCAGGTCCAACCAGCCTTTTTCAGGTGTACTGACCAATAGCACCGATCTTTTTCCGGTTTTGTAATAGAGATGGGAATATCCCCCCTTTGATATAAACACATAGGGTTTGTTGCCGGACTGGCGGTATTGGGCAAGATCGGTGCTGTAGATGTATTTCCCGTAACTGGCAACCAGTTGCCCATCGAAATACCTGGCATTGGAAAACAGGTTCAGGTTCCCTTCCCTTAGCAGGCTCTCATCGGCCATAAGTTCCAGATAACCAGTGCCTGAGGACACCATTCTTGGAAATATTTCCAAGTATATATTCCGGATTTCCTTTTGTGTGCCGTTTAAATTCTCGAAACGTAAAACCCCAAGGTAACTGTGGTTTCCTTCGGGATCCTGCATCAGAATCAGATCTTCGGTGGCAGTCATGTGACCCGATTCCATGATCTGCTTGCTGAAAAAATCAAAACAACCCGTAATTTCATTGTCTCCAGCAATGGAAAGTTTCTGTCCGGGGTTACACACCGTGACCTGAAAATGGTACCGCGACCAATACCCCTCCCCTCCTGCAAAATAGCCCTGCAACAGGTATTTGATCAGCAGCTCTTCCTCCATTGGCTCACTGAAAAGCATAGCTGCCAGTATAGTATCACTGTAAATGGTTTCCCGGGCCTGGGCATAAAGAAACTCAGCCATCGGATCCTCTTTCCGGGCAAACTCTGAAGCGACCGATATGCGGTTTTCCTGACCTTTCCTGTGGGAATACACGTTAAATACCCAGGTGAGTCCTGAAGCAAACAGCAGGATCATGGCAATGGCAGTAACAGCAGGTTTTAGTTGTTGAATTCCTGCTATTCCGAACAAAAGGACAAGCAACCCAAACAAAAGCGGGAAAGCAATATTAAGGGTTTCCGCATGTAAGGCCATGGGCAGGAAGCTCAGCAGAAAAGCCGGAACGGCAGCACCCCAGAATGTAATCCTGGCTTGGAATAATGCCTGTACCCCCTGCATTAAACGCCAGATGATGAACATCGCAGCCACCGTAACCATCACCATCACCGCCAGCATGGCAATTCCGTACCTGCCTGCATTGCTCAGGTCAGAAAAACTGATGGATAAGGTTGAATCGGTTATCAGGATTTTACATACAGCCATCGAAACATATACCATCAAGGCTGACAATGCAAAGAAAAGGGCAGCAGCCAGCCATTTGAATTTCGGCGCCTTATGGCCGATTTTGTTCAGGTCTGCATATCTGTAAAAGGCTATTGCAATGATAATCAGCCAAACAGCATTGATTATCAGATCGCCCAGAGAGGGATTTATAAAGGATGATGCAAAATAGAGCGGATCGAATACAGGCAACTGAAATACCGGACCGGGAAAACCGAAATAAGTTATTAAAATTCTGATAATCAATGCGTCAAACAAAAAGAAGAGAAGAAAAAGATTGGGATGCTTTGGAAATGGATTGAGTTTTTTGTGCAGATGCAGCAAAGACAGGTTCAGAAACACAAACGAGATCATGAATAGAACAAACAGAATGGTTCCTCTTCGGTGGGGCAGGTGCGTGGGATAGCTGACGGAAAACAGGAAGTTTCCCTGTAGGTCTTTTATATTGGCCTCTCCTTCCAGTGTACTGATCCGGCTTGCTTCAGCGGGATGATAATCGGGATGGAGTGCATTTGACAGGTATTGATTGTTATAGGGATAGGTATTGCCCACCAAACTCAGGCCTCTGATGGTTACCGAATCTTTTACGATCGAATACATCTGGAATAAACCGGATGGCAGGGTTACCATTCTGGAATTGGCAGAATCGGGTATCATCTCTACCGGAATGGTATTGTCGCTCCAGTAGACAATCTTCCCTTCTTTCAGGATCAGAAAACTAACTCCTGCTTTGGAATGGGTGTTGGCGGGCAATGAAAACATCCAGGGCTCCGGGGTTTCTTTAACAGTACCGGCAAATTCAATTGTGGCCTGTTTCAGCTGCTGCCAGCGGGCTTCGGTAACCTTTTCCAGATGGCGTGTAAGGGCTTCCGGACGGAAAATATGCTGCTGTCTGAAGATATACCCTGTGGTAAGTAAAATTAAAAGAGCCGCGAGGATGCTAAAGGTTGCAACCGGAGACCGGAGTATTTTATTGATGCCGTTCATCAGGATACGTTGAGGTGATCTCTAACAAAGGTACACAAGAATTCCATTACCCTGTTTGTGGGTTGATGAAAGTTTGCCGGGTAACCGGACAGGGGAGGATGGTTACTTTTTGCGGAGGATATACACCAGGGAGGAAAAATTACCGGAGCGTCGTGCTTTCAGGTTCGACTGCAATCCTTTCCAGGCAGCCCTCAGGTACCTTTGATGGGCAGAACGGTACTGCTCGCTAAGGAGGGACACATAGTAGGCATCGAATTTCATCGGCTTAACGGCAATCAGCTCAAATCCGGCCTGCGTGGCCAACCAGTTAAAGGACCTGGTTGAGAAGTGGTGCAGGTGGCGTGGTACATCCCAGGCGGCCCAGTACTGCCCGTAGTAACAGGCATCAAAGGCATCCGGATTGGGAAGGGCAATTACAGCAATGCCATCAGGGGCAGTCAGGCGGTGAACCTCCTTCAACCTCTGTGATGGGTTGGGTACATGTTCCAGTACATGCCACATCGAAACCACCGAAAAGGATCCACCGGGCAGGTTGGCCAGTTCCGGTTCATCATGCACATCCAGCTTCAGGTGATCCCTGGCAAACTGCCGGGGCATAGCTGCAGGTTCAATCCCGGTGGTTTTCCACCCTTGTTTCCTGAAGAAACCTAGCAGATGCCCGGTTCCGCAGCCAATGTCGAGGATGCTGGTACCCTGTTTGAAGTGATGCACAAGGGCATACTTCCGCTGCAGATTAATGCCCCGGATCAGCCGGTAGAGCCTTCCGGTAAAATCTTTCCCTTCATCGGTATGCGAAAGATACTTGCTGGTTTCGTAATATTTCCCGATCACCTCCGGGGAGGGTTGCGGAACGGTAAACCGATGGGAACATGCGTCACACTGCATGATCCCGAAATACTCGCCTGTGAGGAAATAATCGCACACCTGCATCCATGGCGAAATCCGGTCATCTGCACAAACCGGACAGATAAAAGGTTGGGAGGGGGGGGTATCTGGTTCCACGTGAAACATCAGTTCAAATTACTATAAATGAATCTTTTTCGGTTTATCCTTTCTGATAGAGCACCATAAGCACCGCGATATCGGCCGGTGAAATGCCACTGATACGCGAGGCCTGCCCGATGGTAGCCGGTCGGAACCTGTTCAGCTTTTCGCGGGCTTCGAACGAGAGGGCCTTGATTTCATGGAAATTGCCGGCATGATGGATCGGGATATGTTCATACTTACCCATTCTGGTTACCAGTTCCTGCTCTTTCTGAATGTAGTTCTGGTATTTTATCCTGATTTCCACCTCTTCCATCACCTCGGCACGGATGGATCCCGGGATGGCCTTAAACTGGTCATTCCACCCGGGGATGGCATCAGATAACTGGTCAAGCCCGATCTGTGGACGGAGCAACAATGCCGCTGCTTTCATCTTTTGTTTGAGAGGCCCCTCTCCTACCCTTTCGAGGATAGCGTTGGCAGCATCCAGCCCGATGCTGGTATGTTCGATAAAATGCTGCAGTTTTTCAATGGCCTCTGTTTTCATCTGAACCCTTGCGTACCGTGCATCTGAAGCAAGCCCAATGCGGTGCGACAGCGGGGTAAGGCGAAGATCGGCATTGCTTTGCCGCAGCAGAATGCGGTATTCTGCCCTTGAGGTAAACATGCGGTAAGGTTCGTCGATATCCTTGGAAATCAGATCATCAATCAACACTCCGATATAGGCTTCAGACCTTTTCAAAATCAAGGGATCTTCCCCCTTCCGTTTCAGATGGGCGTTGATCCCCGCCATCAAACCCTGGGCTGCAGCTTCTTCGTAGCCGGTAGTTCCGTTGATCTGGCCGGCGAACCAAAGGTTTTCCAGGGGTTTGGTTTCCAGGGTAGCCTTGAGTTGATCGGGAGGAAAATAATCGTATTCGATGGCATACCCCGGTCTGAAAATCCGGGCATTTTCAAATCCCCTGATTCTCCGCAGGGCCTTATACTGCACCTCTTCGGGCAAAGAGGAAGAAAATCCGTTTACATAAGTTTCCACGGTCTCCCATCCTTCGGGCTCGATAAACAACTGATGTGAATCACGGTCGGAAAACCGTTCAATCTTGTCTTCGATCGAAGGGCAGTAGCGTGGGCCTGTGCCCTGGATGGCCCCGCCAAACAGGGGCGATTTGTCGAAACCGGTCCGAAGGATGTCATGCACCTCTTCACTGGTGTATGCCAGATAGCAGCTTCGTTGCCGGGTGAGGGGAGGTGTATCGGTAAACGAGAACTTACCGGGATTTTCATCCCCGGGTTGTTCCTCGAGTTTTGAAAAATCAATAGTACGGCCATCCACCCGCACCGGGGTTCC
Organism: Bacteroidota bacterium; assembly: GCA_022709695.1. Classification (GTDB taxonomy): domain Bacteria; phylum Bacteroidota; class Bacteroidia; order Bacteroidales; family SKPS01; genus SKPS01. The sequence continues at coordinate 125,450 of JAKLII010000003.1, read as the reverse complement.
CGTTTTCAGCCTGCCTTTTTTAAACCCGTGTGACATAAGGGTTTCTGTAATACCGACTGAGGATTTTTCACCGATTCTTCCACCGGTAAGCCTGGTATCTCCAATATGGATGATTCCATTAAGAAAAGTACCGGTGGTCAGAATAACAGCATCTGCTTTAACAGTTATTCCAAGCCTTGTAGTTACGCCGGTAACCTTTCCGTTCTCAGTCAGCAGACCGGTTACCTCATCTTCCCTGAAGCTTACTCCGGGTATGTTTTCCAGCGTTTTTCGCCAAAGCTGTGAAAATGCCATGCGGTCGCTTTGTGCCCTGGGGCTCCACATCGCAGGCCCCTTCGAGCGGTTCAGCATCCTGAACTGAATCATGGTATGATCGGTAACGATCCCGGAGTAGCCTCCCAGGGCATCAATCTCACGTACAATCTGCCCCTTGGCAATACCCCCCATGGCCGGATTGCACGACATACCGGCTATGGTTCCCATATTCATGGTCACCAGCAATACACGCGATCCGAGATTTGCTGCCGCTGCCGCCGCCTCGCAACCTGCGTGCCCGGCACCAACCACCACAATATCAAAACGATCTGTCTCAGGCATACGGACTTATAGAGTCCGCAAAGTTAAGCAATAATCCTCCTGCTCCCGCATCCGTTTCAGCTGCTCCCCGGATTGATCATCATAACCCAGTAAATGCAGTATTCCGTGTACGATCACCCTGTGCCATTCATCCTCAAAGGAAACCCCTTCCTGTGCAGCATTCTCCTTAACCCGGTCCGTACTGATATAAAGCTCTCCCTCAACCGGGTCGCCGGGCTCACTGAAAGGAAAGGTAATAATGTCTGTATAGGTATCGTGATCCAGATAATTCCGGTTCATCTCCCACAATACTTCGTCGCTGCAATGGATGATCCTGAGCCGCGCAATACGGGCACCATAGTGTTCAGCTACCCTGCCGATCCACTGTATTGTGTCATTTTTCCGGATTGCAAAACGTTTGGTTCCTTCAAAAAAAAAGTTGATTTTCAATGCCATAGCTTTGAATTTCCCGGTAATCTAAAAGGGTAGGGCAGGGGTAAGTTTTAACGTATGGTATGGCCCGTGGTTTTTTTCACCGACCGCAGGTAGTCTTTTACCTGTTCTTTTCTGGCCACCGCCAGATCCTGATCGATACCTGCTATCGAGAAAAAGAGCTCAACCGTACTTCCGCCATTGCTGTATGCCATCTCATCCGACAGGGACTTCATCAGAAAGAGACCCCTTCCGACTGATCCGTCATTGGAGGGATCTGTAGGGTCTGGTAACCGGCCGGGGTCAAATCCCAAACCCTGGTCAGAAATGGAAAAACTCAATCCGTCATTGCGTTGTGTGAAAACTATCTCCACATGTTTGGCAGGATCATTCCCGTTGCCATGCTGGATGGCGTTTAAAACAGCTTCTGTAACGGCTGTAAGGATGTTGCTGAAATAACTGTTGAAGATGTTGAAATGGTCGCAGATATCTTCCACAAAGTGGTTTACAGCATGGAGATTCGCTACAGTGGATGGTATGATGATGCGTTTGGTATTACTCATATTACTGCGTTGCCCCTTTATTAATCATATACTCATTTACCTTATTTTTATAGAAATTTTGAAGCACAGGAGTAGTATAGCGCAGCATCTCCTGCTCTTTCTCAGTTAACCTTTTATACTCCAAAAACAGCGAAGGGTTACTATAAATCTGATTTTTTACCTCCTTTGATTCACGTCTTTCTTCTTCTTCCCTTTCGCGTTCGGCTTTCTCACTCTCTAACAGTCTGGTACGAATATCCTCCTGTCGTTTCAGGGTACTGTTGCTGAGCATTTTGTTCACAAGCTCCTCTTCGGTCTTCTCCATCTGCTTCATCAGTTCACTTAACTGGCCGGCATCTTTCAGCCCCTGTTTCTGCAACTCCTGCATATATTGCCCAAGGGCCCGGCGTATCGCCTCCTGTTCTGCTGCCATGCGTGCGAACTGCTCGTTCATGCTGTTTCGCTTCCCCTGTTGCTGCTGCCCTTTCTCCATCTCTTCCTTCATTTTCTTCAGCTGCTGGTTAAGGCTCTGCTGCCGTTGCTGGATCTGTTTCATCGACTGTCCACCTTTACCAGCTTTAGGCTTGTTGCATTTCTGCCCTTTCCCCGACTTCTGCTGATCCTGCTGATCTTTCATCTGGTCGAGTGCTTCAGCAAGCAGAAGCGCCAGGTTGTTCAGAGAGGTCATGGCAAATTGTTGCCGCTCTACTGCCCTGTCTTTGCCGGTTCGGTTGATCACCTGAATGGTATTGATATCCAAAAAATTTGTAACCGCCTGATCCATATTGGATTTCACGCTACTGATCTCTTTCGAAACCACACTTTGGATTGCAGTCTGGCGTTTGCCCAAAGCCACCAGGGAATCTTCAATAATCTCAAAATCACGCTTCAGGGAGTTCTGTTTATTGATGATCTCGGGGAATTTTGGGTCCTGCCGGTTTATTTCACGTGATGCATTCATCAGTTTTTCCTGTTCAAAGGAGACATGAATCAGGTTCTTCAGAATCTGACGCAGCGTAAGGATATCTTCCTCCAGCTGTTCTTCCATCATCGCATCCATCATATCACTGAGTTTATCCGACAACTTTTCCATCTGCCCGGCTGCATTTTTCTGTTTTGGTGAGGCATTTTTGGGCTTGCCCTGGTTGAGCTGGTCGAGCCCTTCCTTCATCTCCTTTTTAATCTCGGACTGTTCTTGTTCCGTACTTTGCAGATCGTTTGGAAATTCAAGTTCCTGATTGTTTTTTTGAATTTTATCCAATTTTTCGCTTAACCGGTCGAACTCTTTGTTGAGTGCTTCCTGCTCTTTTGCCAGTTTGTTTTTATCGGCACCCGGCTGTTCGCTCTGCTCTGCCAGCCTCTTTTGTTCTTCCGCCAGCTTCTTCAATTCCTCAACCGACTCTTTCAGCTCTTTCTCCAGTTCAAGTTGTTTGAACATTTCCAGATTCCTTTCAAGCTCCCGGTTGAGCTCATCGTTATTCATCTGGATTTTCTGAAGCATTTGTTCAACTTTATCCTTATCAAGATTTTCCATTAACTTTTGAATCTCTTCGAGCAACTTTCGGGTTTCTTCGTCGAGCAGTTTATCCATCATCTCCTGGAGCATTTTCTGTTTTTCAAGAATTTCCTCATCAGGTTTATTCATTTTCTCTTCCTGGGCATTTTTTAATGCCATCTCTTTCTGAAGCTCTTCGATGTTTTGTTTTACCAGCTGTTGCTTATTGAGCAGCTGATTAATCTTTTCCCGATCCTGCCAGTTCAGTTGTTCCTTGTTCCGAAGTTCATTGGTGAGTTTTTTGGCATCCTGCTGAATTTGCCGTGCTGTCCTGATGTTTTTCTCGAGTTTTGATTTGATCTCCTCTTCCAGCGCATTTTGCATTTCGTCCAGTTCTTCCCTGCCCGGCACTTTGTATACAGATTGATAGGAGCGTGAAGCTTTCGGACCACTCACCTGGTCGTTGTCCCTTACTTCAAAATACCACACCAAATGATCACCCGGTTCAAATCCCATTTGCTGTAAATCGATAAAATGCATAAACCGCTGACGGGTTTCAAGAGCATTTACGGAGAGTGGTATTGCTTTGCGGGCAAGCGTATCACCTGATCTCACCTGGGTATAGCTGAACCACAATCCCGAAAATCCGTAGTCATCTCCGATTTCTCCTGAATAAAAAACGGCCATGTGGTTTATTGAATCCAGGATTTCATCCGCTCTTATGATTGGGTACTCATCAGGAATCACTTCGATGGCGTAAGCGACCTGGTTAAGGGTGTCGATAAATGCATTGGTAGGTTGAATCGCATAGGAGAGGGGTTCGAGAATCCGGCGCGAATGGTAAAACTTCCCTTTCGCGTCTCCCTTTAGCCTTTCTTTCTGATTATCAGTATGAAAGAACAGATTATCAGTATAATAGGTCTGATATTCCCAGGTCACCAATGTTCCACGTGGAACAATCAGGTCTCCAACGTTGTCTAAAACCTCATTTTCCCTCCTGATGTATCCCGGATACTGCAGTTTCACCTTGAAATTTCTGATACCAGGTTTCTGAATTACTTTCAGCTGATAAGGCTTTGAATAATAATCCCGGGAATTAAGCCGAAAAATCACATCCTGCTGCAGATTTGTGATTTCGAATGAAAACTGGTTCTTCCGGTTTTGAATCGCTTTGTAGTTGATTCCGTTGATCTCAACAAATGCTTCATCAGGCATTTCTTCTCCCCTGGTGGTAAACATCAGTTGATATTTCTCCTTGCTGACGGCGGTTAAATCCTTGTTTACAATGATAAATGTAAACGGTGCAGGTTTTTCGAAATGAAGATTGTAACGGCTGATCCTTTGGACAGGATCGGTAAGAAAACCGGGTTTAAAACTGAGAATGGCAATTAATATGATGAGGGATGGGACTAGGTATCTCAAATACTTTACGCTTTTGCGGAATTCTATGGCCTTCACAAAAGGGAAGGGGCGGAGCAGGGTTTCTTTCTGTTCAATGGCTGCCCAAAGAAGTTCCTCACTGATACCATGCCGCCCGGATTCTTCGCCTTTATGTTGCTGCATTTCCTGAAGCTGCAGGAGATTCAACAATTTATCCTCTATCTGGCTGAAATGTTTTCCGATGATCGTGGCGGCATATTCAGGCGATATACTCCGCGACACCCCCACCAGCTTAAGGAGCGGATAAATGATATAATATCCTGCAATGGATAAATTGAATCCCAGATAAAAATAGAACATCAAAGCCCGCGTGGCTGAGTTAAACCAACCCCAGTACTCTATTGCGGCAAATAAAAGCAACAACAGCACAGATGAAATGCCTGAAAGGATCAATCCCCTCAAAACCCTGTTTATATAGTATTGCCGGATAAATATCCTGAGCCTTTCACGTAACGTCAACATACTTTATCTTCCTGTTACAGATCGTTTTTGAAACATACCCTTCCGAAAAATCAGATCCACTGCTTTCGTTCCGGAATTCCGGATATCGTACATAGCTTAACGTTTCCACATGTCCCTTCATTGCTGAACAATCGTGGCCATGCAATGGTTTTTACGTTGTAAAGATAATCATTCCCCTGCTACCGGTTATTACAATTAAATTATACTTTTGTACTATGATGGAGGATCGTTGGCTTGTAATTGTAAATCCCAATGCCGGAATCCGCAGGGCCGAACGCGAATGGCCCGCGATTGAGCAATGCCTGAAAGATGAGGGATTTCTCTTCGACGCCTGGCTTACCACTGCACCTGAAGATGCCATTGAAATAGCCCGCAAGCAGATCTCGCTCGGGTACTCCAAAATTATTGCCGTTGGGGGAGATGGTACTTTTAATGAAGTGGCCAACGGTATCATGCAACAGAAAAGAATTCCCTCCCATGAGGTAGAACTGGCCATGATCACCGTGGGTACCGGAAACGATTGGGGCCGGATGTACAACATCCCTTTTGACTTTAAACATGCCATTCAGGTGATCAAAAGGGGGAAATCTTTTATTCAGGATGCCTGTATGGTAAAGTACTCATCCGGAATAAAAATCAAACAACGCTATCTGGTGAACATGGCCGGAATCGGATTTGATGCCGAAGTAGCTTTAAAGGTGAACAAACTGAAGGAAAAGGGTAGGGGAGGGAAAATCTCCTATTTCATCAATATATTTTCAACCCTCTTGCAGTATAAAAGCCGTATGGCAGAGGTGATCATTGATCAGCAGAGATACCCCCACTCTATATTCAGCCTTAATGTAGGGGTTTGTCAGTTTAACGGGGGAGGGATGAAGCAGTTGCCCCATGCCATACCCAACAGCGGAAAGCTGGCCCTTACCATCATCAAGCAAATTTCAAAACTTAAGGTGCTTGCCAACGTACATCGTCTTTTCAGCGGATCATTCGTGCATATGCCCGAAGTGCAAACCGGCACTGCAACCTCCATTGATATTACATGCGATAAAAACCTCTACCTGGAGGTGGACGGAGAGTCCATTGGCCATACCCCCATCGAATTTTCCATAAAAGCGGGAGCCATACGGGTTATTGTAAATCACTGATCGCTCCGGTGCCACTCGGTATACGAAGTGGCCGTTTCACGCAACAGCATGCGCTCAAGCCTGACACCTGACGGCAATCGAAATCCGATCTCCTCCACAAAATGGATGAGAAGGTTCTCGCTGGTGGGTTGAAAAAGGGTTTGTATAACCTTCTGGGATTTATTCTGGGGATTGAGTATCACCTCTTCGTACCCTTTCTGCAGTACCAGTGCATGGTCGTATGGATCGATGATCAGCTCCTTAACCAGGGCTTTCAGATCGGTGAAGTCCATTACCATTCCAAGTTTTGGTGAGGTACGGTCTATCACCGGTTCACCACTGATGGTAACCTCGAGGGTGTAAGAATGCCCATGAATATGGCGGCAAGGCCCATCGTAATTCTGAAGTGCATGAGCCATCTCAAAGGTAAAACTCTTGGTAATTCTGATTCTCATTCCTCCCATATCAAACCATTTAACGTACTATATATATTATGGTATGGTTCCTATCTTAAAAATCGTAGCTCCATCGGAGATTTTGCATCTTCCACCGGTGCGCCGTTCTCATAGGCTACCTTACCGTTTACAATGGCTGCCACAATGCGATGATGCACTTCTGTGCCTTCAAGCGGTGTCCACTTTACCTTGCTGAGGGAATCGTTACCCCTGATAATCCAAAGGGAATCAGGATCGACCAGTACCACATCGGCATAATACCCTTCGCGCAGATATCCTCTTCTGTCAACCCGGAAAAGATCAGCGGGTTTGTGCGACATCCAGGTAACCACATCAGCTGCCGTCCAGCAATGCTGACGGGCCATCTCAAGCATCATTACCAGGGAAAACTGCACCAGCGGACCACCCGAAGGGGCATCGAAGTATTCCTGCATCTTTTTTTCCAGCTCATGGGGCGCATGATCCGTGGCCACAATATCAATGGTGCCGTCGAGCAAACCTTCCCTCAGTTTATGGCGGTCATTTTTCGTTTTAATGGAAGGATTCCATTTGATCAGATTCCCCAGCACATCGTAATTCTCTTCAGAAAACCACAAATGATGCACACATACCTCGGCAGTTACCCGTAACCCTTCCTCCTTTGCCTGCCGTATCATATCCACTTCACGGGCAGTTGAGATATGGAGCAGGTGCAGATGTCCGCCGGTATTCCGGCAGTATGCAATGGCACGGGCGGTGCACTTCACACATGCCTCCTCGCTGCGCACCTGGGGATGTATACGGGCATCCGCGCGATTTCCGTAAAATTCCCTGTAATAGGCAATGTTCCTTTTGATCGTCTCCTCGTCTTCGGAATGAACAGCCACCGGAACCTGTGCGGCAGCAAATAGCTGATGAAGGGCCTCATCGCTGTCCACCAACAGGTCTCCGGTGGAGGAACCCATAAAGACTTTCACCCCGCAAACCTTACGTGGATCAAGTGCCCGGATCTCTTCAAGATTATGGTTGGTGGCGCCAAGATAAAAACTGTAATTGCACCATGCTTCCTTTTGTGCGATCCTGAATTTCTGCTGAAGAAGTTCTTGTGTGGTAGCCGGGGGAATGGTGTTGGGCATCTCCATAAAAGAGGTGATACCTCCGGCAAGGGCAGCCAAACTTTCTGAAGCAATGGTTCCCTTGGTTTCCAGCCCCGGTTCCCTGAAATGGACCTGGTCATCAATAACCCCCGGCAAAACCCAAAATCCCCGTGCATCAATTACCCTTTCGGGATCCATCAATGACGCAATCGGTACAAGGTACTTATCCCTGATGGCGATATCGCCCACCCAGGATTTCCCTTCATTGATAATGGTGCCTCCTCTTATCAGAATTCCTGGCATAGCGGCTTGCTTTAAATGGAAAAACTATTCAGCAAATCCTTTACATATTTCAGCCCTCCATCCCGGAGAGGGCCTTTTTTTTCATTCTCCTGTAAACACCTTGTATGCTTCTGATTCTCAGGCTTATTACTCCAAAGATCGCTTCTTTGAAGATTTTCTTGTTCATTTTCGATTCTCCAAGGGTCCTTTCCGTAAAAATGATGGGAACTTCCACAATTTTGAACCCGAGTTTCCAGGCAGTATATTTCATTTCAATCTGAAAGGCGTAACCGGTAAAACGGATCTGTTTAAAATCGATGGCCTTAAGTACTTTCCTGGTGTAGCATTTGAAACCTGCTGTGGTATCGCGTACTTTCATGCGGGTAATCATCCGCACGTAGGCAGAAGCATAGTATGACATGAGCACCCTTCCCATGGGCCAGTTCACCACATTCACCCCTTTGATATACCTGGATCCGATGGCCAGATCAGCACCGTTCATACAGGCTTCCCTAAGTCGCTCCAGATCAGCCGGGTTGTGTGAAAAATCAGCATCCATCTCGTAAATGAGGGCGTAATCCCTTTCGAGGCCCCATTTGAATCCATGCAGGTAGGCAGTACCAAGCCCAAGTTTCCCTTTTCGTTCCTCCATGAATAACCGTCCTTCGTATTGCTGCATAAGATTTCGTACAAGCTGGGCGGTGCCGTCGGGGGAGTTGTCTTCAACCACCAGTAAATTAAAACCGGAGGGCAGTGCCATAACGGCATGGATAATTTTCTCAATATTATCCTTTTCGTTGTATGTTGGAATGACTACCAGGTCTTTGCTCAAGGTTTAAGGAATTAAGGTTTCTTCAAATGTACTCCATTTTTTTATTTCCAGCGAAGTGTTTTCAGCATATAGTCAATATCTTCCTTCAGGAAATCAACCACAGGCTTCAGGGAGTCATTGTCGGGGGATGCATTGAAGTAAAGAGATCCCCTTAAAAAATGATTCAGGCTGTCGGTAACATAAAACTGGCATGCCGAAGCCACGTTTTTCCCTCTGATATTGAACAGTGTGCCGTACACTGCGTGTTCGGGGTAGATGACAGGGGTTTTGGAGATCTGGGTAGCCTTGGTTACATGCTTATACACAAAATCAGCGGCTTCCCCTATAAGTGTATCCAACCCCACGTTCTGAAGCGGAACGTAGGTCATATGGATTGTGGCATTCAGGGCGGGGTAATTGATATTAAACCGACGAAGCCTGTCATGTGTCTCATCCTGAGGATCTTCTGAAAGAATGCCATATACCGGGTAGGCAAATTCATAAGGATATACAGAGTCAAACATACGGTATTCCTTTTCGGGAAGATCGATACGGAAGAAACCGCGTGGTTTGGGTGTATACCCCTCTCCGCACCCCATTAACAGTAGCAGGAAGAAAAGCAAGCAAGGTATGCAGCGTTTGAATTTCATCCGGTTAACGGGTATTTATGCCCTGGGAGCTATCCACAATGATTCTTTTGATTCTTCTGGAATCAGCTTCTTTTATGGTGAATTTCAGTCCTTTATGATTAATCGTTTCACCTTTCACCGGAAATTCCCCCTTTAATTCCAGCAGAAATCCCGCAAGGGTATCTGCTTCCCCTTTGGCCATTTCGGCATAGGAATCGGGCAAATCGAGGACCTTCAGAAAATCGTTAATTAGGAATTTCCCTTCGAACTCATAGGTATATTCTCCGGTTTTCCGGTAGAAATGGGTATCACTCTCTTCATCAAATTCGTCACTGATTTCACCCACGATCTCTTCAATCACATCTTCGAGGGTGATGATTCCGCTGAAACCTCCGAATTCATCCACCACCACAGCCATATGCATCTTTTTCTTCTGGAATTCTTTCAGTAAATCCTTGATATTTTTACTTTCAGGAATTACGTATACCTGCCTGATTTTCGACTGCCAGCTAGTATCAACGGTATCAGAGCGCCTCAGTGGCAAAACATCTTTGATATGGAGGATTCCAATGACATTATCAATGTTTTCATGGTACACCGGATACCTGGAATAACCTGATTCCTTGATGGTTTGCTGTACTTCAGCGAATGGATCCTCATCGTTCAGTGCAATAACATCCATCCTTGAAGTCATAATTTCGGTTACTTCTTTATCCCCGAAATTGACGATTCCTTTCAGCAGCCTGGTTTCATCCTGATCGGCCACATCCAGCCTTGCAGAATAATTAATGGCTTCATTCAGATCCTGCCGTGAGATATCGAAATTCTTCTTTTTGATTCTGCGATCGATAAAGACGGTGGATTTCACCAACGAGAGCACCACGGGATAGGCTAACATCATGGCAACCCGCAAGGGAGTGGCCATAAACCGTATAATACCCGTGGGTCTGATATTGGCCAGTATTTTCGGAAACAGTTCCCCCAGCAGCAAAATCAGGCTGGTAATCAATACCACATCTACCAGAAACTTCATCCACGGCTGGCTGAATTCGAAGAGCTGCCCTGAAAGCCAGGTAGCCAGAAGGATGATGGATACATTTGCCAGATTATTGTAAATCAGTATAGTAGCAAGCAGTTTTTCAGGGCGTTCCCAAAGCCACCGGATTTCATCTGCTTTCTTTCCCCGGAGGGCATTGGCTTTGGCAGTATTCAGGGAGAAGAATCCTATTTCTGATGCAGAGATCAGTCCGGAACAGATAATGAGCAGGATGAGAATACCTGCAGCCACAAAATAGTACAGAATATTGCCGGCAGGATGTAATACGGAGCAAAGCAAATAAGGATCACCGTTTCCGGTCAGGTTGTCCATCGGGGATTTGCATTGATTCAGGTGCAAAGATATACAAAATCACCTCAGATGAAGGGTTTTGATGCACCGTCATTCCCGGATCAACCTGACCAGTATCCGGCATTGGTACATCAGAACGGGAGATCTCCACCCTGATCGGCTTCTGTCACCTGGAGCAGTGCGGTATCGGCACCGTTCTGGTGTGCTTTCGGACTTCCCAGCATGTTCATGGTATCCACCTGAATCTCGGTGATATACTTCTTCTGCTGGGTCTCCTTATCGTCCCATGACCGGGTACGAATCCTGCCTTCCACATACAGAAGGTCTCCCTTTTTCAGGTACTTTTCCGCAGTTTCAGCAAGGCCTCTCCACATCACAATGTTGTGCCACTCGGTGATTTCCCTCTTTTGCTGCTCCTTGTCGTAATACACTTCGGTGGTAGCAAGCGAAAATGCTACTTTCTTTCCACCCGATTCGAACTGAATTACTTCAGGATCCTTTCCCAATCTTCCAATCAAAATAACCTTGTTCACATTTCCCATAACATGGCCTCCTTTAGTTTAATTTACCCTATAGTTGATTCAGAATCGAAAAAAGGAGATTTCTCAGGAAATTTTTCCGAAGGAGATGTTCTTTTCTGTCAGGTACTGGAGGATTCTGTGGGTAAGAAACAGAGATTTCTCTTTGAAATTCAATTGGTTATGAAGCAATATGATATCCCCCGGTTTAATCCTTTGCAAAAAACGACCGATGCATTTTTCTGAAACACTGGCTGGATTATAATCGCGTGTACTGACATTCCAGAGGATAATCCGGTACCGGTTTTTTCGGAGCCAGAGCCACTGCCTGATGGTAAACCTTCCATATGGTGGGCGATAGATACGGCTTTCAGAAATGGACCGGCACTGCGTCAGCTCTTCCTTTAAAATCTTTAATGACCTGCAAACGTTTCGGTTATGGCTCCATGAATGGAGATGTACGGTATGCCCTTCAGCCCGGATGGCGTCAGTTAAAAGGGGGTAGGCTGCTGCATCGGTTCCGGTTGGAAAAAAGGTGGCCCGGGCACCAAACTGGTTGAGAAGAGCCAGAATTTCAGGGGTTACGGACGGATGGGGGCCATCATCAAACGTAAGATACACATCGCTCTCAGAATGCTCTGAAAGTGCAAGTGTTACCCAGGGCGAAAACCTGAGGGCAATCCATTGTGGGATCCGGTACATAACAACATTAAAAGGGCTGCAGGTTCATTATACCTGGAATTTTACCTGTTTCCGGGTACAATCGAAGCCGGCAGCCCTTGTCTTATCAATTACTGCTGTACATATGGCCCGATCATCGAGAACAGGGCTTTCCCCTTCTCGGCGAGGGCATTCTGGTTATTTTTCTGAAGAATATCATTTAAAAAGTAGGTGGTACGGTAAAGGTTGGTGATTTCGTTACCCAGCACTGCTTTTCTCCTGGAATCGAAGGTCATGTAGTATTTAAACTCTTTCTCATTCATATCCAGAAGCTTACTGGCTAGTGAAGCTCCCCGAACTGAGTCCCCGGCTTCGAAACAAGCCTTAACAATCGGGATCATGGCAGCATCATACTTCAGCACCGATTCGGGAATCAATTCCATACAGCGGTTTATCACTGTACGGGCAGAATCCTTTTTCCCCTCTTCAATCAATGCATTGGCCAGCCTTGTAAAGTTGTTGCGATAGCTCACCAGGGGTCTGCGGGCTGTTTCGTCATAGTACACATTGGGAACCTTGAGGGTCGCATAATCGTATTTATTCATCAGGTTATCCCAAAGTATACTGGTATTGGTGGTGCCATGTGCCATCATGGTATACAGGAACAGGGGCTCGCCCGTATATTTTACGGGTACCAGCGTGTACACCATCCCATCGTGACGGAACCACTGCATCAGGTTCAGATACATATCATCTCCGGTTGTAATGGCAAAATGTACAGGTCGTTCCCAGTTGTTTGCTGCCAGGAAGTCGAGCATCATCACATGGTTTTTCTGGATTCCGCGATCGTTGATTTCCCATTCGATGTATTTCTCAATCTTTCCGGCATCGGCCAGGGGTACAAGGCCACTCTCCACCACTTTTGCCGAATCGACTTTGATACGGATTTTATTGGTGGGGAAGTACTCCATGAGCCTTCCGCTGTTGCCCATAACCTTGGTATTGGGATCATTGCTCTTTACAAAATCCATCAGCAGGTCGAGGTCGATATATCCATTGACAATCCGGTTGGTGATCTGCTGGCTTGATTTTGCCAGTTCCTTGAAGAGATCGGTACTCAGTCCCAATTGGTCGTTCTGGGCACGGTTCTGTTCTGCAGCTCTGGTATTGATGAAATTCAGGATTTGGGAAAATGGCAGAGATCCATCTGTAAGTTTCTTATAATCTGACGGATGAAGCTGAGGCAATCTGGAACCTGCGATGATGGAAGTAAGGTTATTGCGGACTTCCGTAACGGCACCCTGATACAGGTCGGCATCCCTGGCTACGATTTTATCGAGCAGGAAGGTGATGATGGCCTGGGGACTTCTGTTATTTCCGGGTTCTGTTGGATTGAGGATAAAGATAAAATCGCGGCTTCCCTGTATGTATTGATCTTTGGTAAAAGAGATCGGAATGCCGGGTGCCTCATAGGTTTTCCTGACCGATTGTTCCACATACCAATCGGTATTGAAAAGGCTAAGATTCACCACTTTCACATCAGTACGTACCCCTTCCACCTCCTGGGCATACCAAAGGGGGAATGTATCGTTATCGCCATTGGTAAATACCACACCATTTTTTCTGCAGGCTTCAAGGTAGTTTTTGGCCACTTCGAGGGCAAGCCGTTTGGTGGACCTGTCGTGATCATCCCATCCCTCTTTGGCCATAATTCCGGGTACCAGAAGCAGGAGAGCTGCGGTTATGGCTATTGGTATATATTTGTTTTTCAACTGCTTATCAATCCATTGGAGGAGCCCTATGATCCCCAGACCAATCCAGATGGCAAACGCATAGAAGGATGCGGCATAGGAATAATCCCTTTCGCGGGGCTGGTAGGGGTACTGGTTGAGGTAGACCACAATGGCAAGTCCTGTCATCAGAAACAACAAACCCACTACAATGCTGTCCCTGTAATTGGATGAAGAGTGGAACACCAGTCCGATAATTCCCAGCAGCAGTGGCAGCAGAAAGAATTTATTGGTACCTTTATTATCCGTAAGGCTGTCGGGCAGATTATCCTGAGGTCCCACCAGGGCCTTGTCAAAGGCTTTTATGCCTGTAATCCAATTGCCATTAAGTGGATTTCCATGCCCCTGGATATCGTTCTGCCGACCCGAAAAATTCCACATAAAGTAGCGGATGTACATATGACCGATCTGGTACTTGAAGAAGAAAGAGAGGTTTTCGCCCATCGTAGGCACATAGGTTACTTCGGGCTTTTCGGGGGTTCCCCCAACCTGTACACGCTCCCCTTTATTCTTGTGAGCCCATTCCTGGTAGGCCGTTTTATGATGCGACCGCTGCTGGCTCCACATGCGCGGGAATGCTGTTTTAAACCGCTCATCATACTGGGGTTCTGTTCCGATTTTTTCATCGGTAACCACATATCTCCCTTTTACCCTGCCCCCTTTTTCTTTGGCAAAGGCATCAGCCTGGGCACGATCGAAAAATGAAGCAGCTTCAGCTTTATCCTGATAGACGACGTACTTCTTGGTATATACAGGGCTTCCGTTTTCGGAACCGGTCATGGGTGCGTTGTAGTAATAGCCGCTCAGCAGAGGCCATGTGCCGTATTGTTCACGGTTCAGGTAGGCCAGAAGGCTGATGGCGTTTTCGGGGTTGTTTTCGTCGATCGGGGTATTGGCATTTGAACGGATTACGAGCACAAAGAAGGATGAGTAACCGATCATCAACACTGTAAAAGACAGAATTACCGTATTGAGAATCACTTTACCCTTGCGGTGGGTATACCTGATACCCCAGATGACAGCCCCGATAATAAGTGCAAAGTAAATAATCGATCCGGTGTTGAAAGGGAGGCTGAAGCCATTGACAAAAATCCTCTCGAATAATCCTGCAAGGCTCGGAATCAAAGGGATAAGGCCCATTTGTATAAAACCCAGAATGGCAATACCCACGATAAAGGCAACCACAGTTCCTTTCCAGGTCACGGTATATTTCCTGAAGTAATAGATCATGGCGATGGCAGGAATTGCCAGGAGGTTCAGCAAGTGAACACCAATAGACAAGCCCATCAGGTAAGCAATGAAGATCAGCCAGCGGAGGGAGTGCTTCTCATCGGCCACTGCTTCCCATCTGAGCATCGCCCAGAATACAATGGCAGTAAAGAAGGAGGACATGGCATATACTTCACCCTCAACAGCCGAAAACCAGAATGAATCGGAGAATGTGTAAGCCAGCGAGCCGACCAGACCACTGCCAAGAATGGCAAAAATTTTAGCATCCGTAAGTTCACCATCACCTTGTTTGTGGATCATTTTCTTGGCCAGGTAGGTAATGGACCAGAACAGGAACAGGATGGTAAATGCACTTGCCAGCGCCGACATATAGTTGATCATCAGGGCAACCTTGGTCACATCGCCAAAGGCAAATAGGCTGAAAAACCGGCCCATTAATTGAAAAAACGGAGCTCCCGGAGGGTGACCTACCTGAAGCTTGTAGGCGGTGGCAATATATTCACCGCAATCCCAGAAACTGGTGGTGCGCTCGGCAGTGAGCATGTACACAACTGCCGCTACCACAAAAACGACCCATCCGAGGATGATGTTAAGTTTTTTGTAATTCATAGTACGCAGGTTTACTTCTGTTGATACATTTCTGCCGGAATGGTTCTGGCAGTTTTCCGTCAGAAATGCGGCTACGAAGATAATAATTTAACCAATGGACGTATCTATTCTGCCCACTTAGGGGCAAGAACTGCCCGTTTTGTTGTTTGGAGAGAAATAATTATTACTTTTGCGCCACCATTTGTGTGACTGTCCGATGGTGTAATGGTAGCACTGCAGATTTTGGTTCTGCCTGTCTAGGTTCGAATCCTGGTCGGACAACACAAACGCAAGCAACCCGGCATACGGTGCAGGATTGCAGCCAGATGGGGTAAGGAACAGAATGGCGGGGACTTACAGTCCCCTTTATTTTTGAATATAATGGTAAAAGAAGAGCTTTTAAGGGAAATCATCGAAAGATTCACAGACGGAACCGACAGGTTTCTGGTGGAGCTTTCGGTAACATCGTCGGGGCAGATTACCGTGCTGATGGATGGAGACAGTGGCTTCACCATTGCCGATTGCACCCGTTTGAGCAGGCATATTGAACAACACCTGGACCGTGATACCGAGGATTATTCCCTTGAGGTGGCCTCCTATGGTGTGGGAAATCCATTGTTACTGCCCAGGCAATACGCCAAAAACGCCGGCAGATTGCTGCATGTAACCACCCATGAACAGGAGGTGATACGTGGAAGGATCAAAGGGGCCGACGAAACGGGTGTTGATCTGGAAACCGTTCCTCCGAAAGGGAAAAAAGGGGGTTCGAAATCCGAATCCCCGCAAAACATCCGCCTTCCTTACACCAGTATCAGCAAGGCAGTTATTGAAGTTGAGTTTTAATCCTACTATTAAAGATACAACCCTGAAACGCATACAGATCAGAAAAAGACTATGGAAAATTTAAAATTGGTTGAATCATTTTCGGAATTCAAGGAATTCAAGAACATCGACAGGGCCACTATGATGAGGATTCTGGAGGAGGTCTTCAGGCACATGCTGATTAAAAAGTATGGATCTGATGACAATTTCGACATCATTGTGAACATTGATAAGGGCGACCTTGAAATCTGGAGAAACCGGATGGTGGTGGAGGATGGTGCCGTTGAGGATGATAACCGGGAAATTGAATACTCTGAAGCCATCAAAATTGAACCCGACTTTGAAATAGGGGAGGAGGTTTCTGAAGAGGTAAAAATCACCGATTTTGGCAGGAGAGAGATTCTGACCATCCGGCAGAACCTGGTGTCGAAGGTGCAGGAATACGAAAAAGACAACGTGTACAAGAAATATAAGGACAAGATTGGTGAGATCATTACCGGAGAGGTATACCAGATCTGGAAGAAGGAGATGCTGGTGCTTGATGATGAAGGGATTGAGCTGATCATGCCCAAGCAGGAACAGATCCCTTCTGATTTTTTCCGTAAGGGAGACGCCGTAAGGTCCATCGTGCTGAAAGTAGATATCAAGAATAACAATCCCAGCATTATCCTTTCAAGAACCTCACCTGTATTTCTTGAAAGGCTTTTTGAACAGGAAGTTCCTGAGGTATATGATGGTCTGATTACCATAAAAATGATTGTCAGGGAGCCTGGTGAACGCGCCAAGGTAGCCGTTGAATCGTATGATGACCGTATTGACCCCGTGGGTGCCTGTGTTGGGATGAAAGGTAGCCGTATCCACGGCATTGTAAGGGAGTTACGCAACGAGAATATCGATGTGATCAACTTTACTACCAACTCTACCCTCTATATTACAAGAGCCCTGAGCCCGGCAAAAATCACCCGTATTGAACTTGACGAGGCCAACAAACGGGCCAGTGTGTATATGAAACCCGATCAGGTATCGCTTGCCATTGGCAAAGGGGGACATAACATCAAACTCGCCGGTAAACTTACAGGATATGAAATAGATGTGTATCACGACAGCGATATGGATACCGATGATGTGGATCTTGGTGAATTTGTAGACGAAATCGACGAGTGGATCATCGAACAGTTCAGAAAAATCGGTTGTGACACCGCCAAAAGCGTTCTTGAGATCCCGATGGATGAACTGGTTAAGCGTACCGATCTGGAAGAAGAAACGGTGAAAGAGGTGATAAAAATCCTGAAAGCCGAATTTGAATAGTCCGGTTCTTCCTTCTTTGTGAAGGAATGGTCAGGACCAACACTAGAACATTTGACAGGGGAGAAAAACAGTAATATGTCAGAAGCAAATACCGGAATACGATTAAGCAAAGTAGCAAAGGAATTCAACATTGGTACCACCACCATCATTGATTTCCTGTCGAAAAAAGGGTATTCTGTTGAAAGCTCGCCCAACGCAAAGCTTTCTACAGAAATGTATACCCTGATTCAGAAGGAGTATTCGCAGGAGAAAAGTGCCAAGGAGGAATCTATCAAGGTCGGGCTTGAGCATGCAAAGCTTGAGACCATCAGCATTGAAGATAAACTGCCTCCCAGGCAGGAGGAATCTTCGGAAGAGATTACCCTGGATGACCTGCTGAAGAAGTCTGCTGCAGATGCAAAAAAGACTTCTGCAAAAAAAACGGAGAAAAAGCCAGTGGCTCCCAAGGTGGAGGTTGTAGAAAAAGCACTTGAGCCTGAAGCTGTTAAGCCTGATGAAAAGCCCCTTGAAGTCGAGGAAGAAGAGGTCGTGAAAACAGAAGACCAGCCGGTTGAACTGGTTGGTGGGTTGGTGGTGCATGGATCGATAGATCTTGATAGCCTGAACCTTCGGACGAAACCTCCGCGCAAATCCAAAGAACAGAAAGAAGAAGAGCTGCGCAAAAAGCGTGAAGAGGAAAAGCAGAGAAAAGCCAAGGCAAAGACAGCAGACAAGCAGGAAACGCCTGTCGTTGCCCCTGAGGTGGAAACCCCGGTAACCCCGGCAGAAGAGATACCTGAGCCCGCTCCGGTGCTGACAACCGGGCCTGAAGTAACTCCGGAAGCACCAGTTACGAAAAAGCAACCGGATGTTGATTTTCTGGAAACCCGTGTTGAAAAACTTACCGGCCCCACCATTCTGGGTAAAATGGAACTTCCGTCACCGGTGAAGAAAATCAAAAAGATCGATAAAAAAGCACCCGTTGCTTCGAGTGATGATGATACCCCTGTTGAAGGTGGCAAGAAGAAGCGTAAACGGATCAAGGCAGGTGCTACACGGTTACCGGATGTGAAGGATACTTCGCAACCGGCAAAAAAGGCCAAACTGATCACCAAAAAGAAACAGGAGGTAAAAACCCTGGCAAGTGAGGAGGATATCCAGAAACAGATTAAGGAAACCCTTGCCAGGCTTACCCCAACCGGAAAATCGAAAAGCTCCAAGCTGCGGCGTCAGAAAAGGGAGATTATCCATCAAAACCTGGAGATCCAGCGTCAGAAAGAGGAAGAAGGGCAAAAGATCATCCAGGTTACCGAATTCGTTACCGTGAAGGAGCTGGCCAGCCTGATGAACGTGGATGTGAATGATATTATTTCCACCTGTATGGCATTGGGGATGTTTGTGTCCATCAATCAGCGGCTTGATGCAGAAACCCTTACCATTGTAGCAGATGAGTTTGGTTACAAGGTGGAGTTTGTGAGTATTGAGGTGCAGGAAGCTATTGAAAAATTCGAAGATCATCCCGATGATCTTATGCCCAGGCACCCGATTGTAACAGTGATGGGCCATGTTGACCACGGAAAAACCTCATTGCTCGATTATATCCGGAAAACCAACGTGATTGCCGGTGAAGCAGGTGGAATTACCCAGCATATCGGAGCCTATGAAGTAAGGTTGGAAAACGGTAAGAAAATTACCTTTCTGGATACACCGGGGCACGAGGCA
This sequence comes from Bacteroidota bacterium, assembly GCA_022709695.1. GTDB lineage: Bacteria > Bacteroidota > Bacteroidia > Bacteroidales > SKPS01 > SKPS01. The sequence continues at coordinate 106,161 of JAKLII010000003.1, read as the reverse complement.
TTTACCGCCATGCGTGCCCGTGGTGCGCAAGTTACCGATATCGCTATCATTGTGGTAGCAGCAGATGACCAGGTGATGCCCCAGACCAGGGAGGCCATTAACCATGCACAGGCAGCAGGTGTACCGCTGATTTTTGCCATCAACAAAATTGACAAACCAGGCGCAAATCCTGAAAAAGTGAAGGAACAGCTTGCCGGAATGAACCTGTTGGTTGAAGACTGGGGCGGAAAGTACCAGAGCCAGGATATTTCAGCCAAGCAAGGGCTGAATGTGGATGAACTGCTGGAAAAAGTGTTGCTGGAAGCAGAACTTCTCGATCTGAAATGCAACCTCTCCAGGCCGGCAGAAGGTACCGTAATTGAATCATCCCTCGACAAAGGGAGGGGCTACGTGGCGAAGCTGCTGGTGCAGAACGGAACCCTTAAAACCGGTGATGTGGTACTGGCCGGATGCTATCACGGTCGTGTTAAGGCGATGTATAATGAACGTAACCAGAGAATCCAGAAAGCAGGACCGGGTAGCCCGGTATTATTGCTGGGTCTGCATGGTGCCCCTCAGGCGGGTGATATCTTTAACGTACTGTCAGATGAGAAAGAGGCCAAGGCGATCGCCAACAAGCGTCTGCAGCTGCAGCGTGAGCAGGGGATCCGTACCCAGAAACATATTACCCTTGATGAGATCGGACGACGGATTGCTATTGGTGACTTCAGGGAACTTAATATCATTGTTAAAGGAGATGTGGATGGTTCTGTGGAGGCTCTTTCCGATTCCCTCCTGAAACTCTCCACCGCAGAAGCCCAGGTGAATGTAATCCACAAGTCGGTAGGTGCTGTTTCTGAAACAGATGTGATGCTGGCTTCGGCATCAGATGCCATTATCGTTGCATTCCAGGTACGTCCGTCAGTGAGTGCCAGAAAACTTGCCGAACAGGAACAGATTGATATCCGCATTTATTCGGTGATTTACCAGGCCATCGACGAAATCAAATCGGCACTCGAAGGAATGCTCGCACCCGAAATTGAGGAGAAAATCACCAGTAACGTTGAAGTGCGTGATGTATTTAAAATCACCAAGGTGGGTTCTGTTGCCGGGTGTATGGTGCTTGACGGAAAGATCAACAAGAATTCAAAGATCCGGGTTATCCGCGATGGAATCGTGGTGTATACCGGTTCGCTTGGATCACTCAAACGGTTTAAGGATGATGTGAAGGAAGTATCAGCCGGCTATGAGTGTGGTCTGAACATTGAAAACTTCAACGACATCAAGGTAGGTGACATCGTAGAAAGCTACGAAGAGGTTGAAATCAAGAGAAAACTGTAATCTCAGGGCGTGCTGATTCTTCAGCGGTACAATTGCTCTTTAAGAAGGTACTGGTACACGGCCTCCGGCAAAAAAAACCGGAGGTCTTTTCCTTCTTTTATCCCATCGCGTATAAAACTTGCCGAGATTTCCATCTGAGGCGCCATTACTTTTACAATCGAAGCTTCCGGTAGTTCTGCATGTTCTGAACCGGGCCTGGGGTATACATACAGGGGATAATTCTTTATAATATATTGATAGTTAAACCATTTGGGAAGTGTTAACACGGTATCACTCCCCATGATCAGTGCAAATACCGCATCCGGGTTCCGCTCGGTCAGATGGGCCAGGGTGATGCTGGTATAGGAGGGTTGGGGCAAATACAATTCAACATCGGAAACCCTGAATCCCGGATAGCTGCCAACCGCTTTATGGAGCATCTCCAGCCGCAGCCAGGGATCTAGCATCCCGGTTTTCTTCTTATGGGGATTCTGGGGAGAAAGGACAAACCACACCTCTTCAATATCTGAATACTGCAGAAAATAGTTGGCAATGGCCATATGTCCGATATGCACCGGGTTGAATGAACCGAAAAACAAACCGATCCGCCTGCTCCGGGTACTCATTGACCAGTGAATTTTCTGATGTGTTCCGCAACCAATTCTATGGCATCATCAAGATGATCGTTTACCACCACCACATCAAACCGACCGGAAAAAGAGAGCTCCCAGCGGGCCTTTTCTATCCGGTGCGCAAGGGATTCTTCGGTTTCTGTGCCCCTGTGCACCAACCGGTCTTTTAAAGCCCCAAGCCCGGGAGGCATAATAAAAACTGCCAGTGCCTCTTCGCCATACTGCTCCTTGATGGAAATTCCACCCATCACATCGATATCAAACAAGGCATGGCTCCCTGTGGCCAAAATCCGATCAACTTCTGACTTTAAGGTACCGTATAAAAGCCCTTCATACACCTCTTCATGCTCAACAAAAGCATTTCCAGCTAGTAATTTACCGAATTCATTCTCTGAAAGAAAATAGTAGTCCCTTCCGTGTATCTCTCCCTCCCTGGGTTTGCGTGTAGTAGCTGAAACCGAAAACCGAAGATTCAGGTTTTTCTGCATCAGTGATTTCACAATGGTGGTTTTCCCGGCACCGGATGGAGCCGAAAGGATGATCAGTTTGCCTCGTATGGGTTTTACAGGATTCATCAAAGCAGATTGAGCAGTTGTTCCTTTATTTTTTCAAGTTCATCCTTCATATCCACCACAATACGCTGAATGGCAGCATCATTGGCTTTTGATCCCAGGGTATTGACTTCCCGTCCGATTTCCTGGGCAATGAATCCCAGTTTGCGGCCGTTGGCTTCACGGCTTTCCATGACTTCCCTGAAAAAATCGAGATGGTGCTGCAGCCGTACCTTCTCTTCGGTAATATCCAGTTTTTCAAGGTAATAGATAATTTCCTGTTCAAATCTGTTGTTATCAACCGACTGGTTCTGAAGGTTTTTTAATTCTTTGAGCAGTTTTTCACGCAGCCGGGTAATACGACCTTCTTCGAGGGGTACCACCTTTTGAAGCAACCGGCCTATTATTCCGACCCTTTCAAGTAAATCCCTGCCCAGTTCCTTCCCTTCTGCATCCCGGTAACGGTTGGTTTCATCAATCGCTTCAAGGAGGATCCCCCGAACGGCTTCAAACTCCTCCTGATCGACTTCGGAACGTACCCCCTTTAACACATCGGGCAGTCGCAGCAACAACGACAGGTAATCTTTCGATGGTTCAATGCCCAATGTCTCTTCTATCTCCTTTAATGTACGGTACCCCGAAGCCATTAAAGGGCGGTTTATCTGCACCTCTGGTTCTGCATCCTGCTGCTCTGTGGTGATATTACAATATACCTTTCCCCGTTCGAGATGCTGGGTGAGCAGGGTTCTGATTTCAGCTTCCAGGTCGTAATATCCTGCCGGGCTCTTCATGCTCAGATCCAGTTGCCTTGAATTCACCGATTTGATTTCAACAATAATCTGCTTGTTGCCAAAGGTTCCTGTGGCTTTTCCAAAGCCGGTCATGGATCTGATCATACTTTCTAAGTTTACTGTGCAAAAATACACAACCCATCAGATAAGAAATCTGTTATGGTGCTTTTATCACCCTTCCGCTTCTGGCATACCTCTCGGCATAGTATTTTTCATTCAGATCATTCACCATCACACCGGCTCCTACCGTGGCATGTACGAATTTCTGGTTTCCCAGATATAGTCCTACATGACTGATTCTGTTCCCCTGAATTTTAAAGAAGACCAGGTCACCGGGTTGTAAATCCTCTTTTCTAATTTCCATGGATTCAGCAGCCTGCGCTTCTGCACTTCTTCCCAATGCGGTCCTGTACACCGTACGGTAAATCTCCTGGGTGAATCCGCTGCAATCAGTTCCTTTGCTTTTTTCTTTTAAACCATAGCCGTAAGGCGTTCCCATCCAGCTGTTTACTTCAGTAAATAAAGGTTTGAATATCGGGCTTACCGTATCAAGCCTTAAAACATCCACTGAGGTTTTTACGGCTGTTTCTTTCCCTGATGAAGTTTTATCCTTCCTTTTGTGACGAACGACCAGGGGCCTGTCGTCTTCATCTTCCCAGGTAACTTTCATTTCATCCTCATCGCGCTGTACTGGTGATAGCGGAAGTATACCGCATCCCTGGAAGATGATCAGGATCCAGAAAATCAGAATATAAAATCGGTGTTTCCCGGAGTACATGTTGGGTAAAAATAAACATTTTCAACAGTTCTTGATCCATAACAGGAAAAAACCTAAAATTGCGTAAGGTTTACCGATACACACCACACTCATCATGGAAACCGGCAGTGATCAGCAGAAAATCCTTAAGTGGTTTACTTTCAGAAGGATAATGATACCGGTTGTTATTGGTTTGGGGGTCTCGGTCTGGTTGATCGTGCGGGACATAAGGCAAGGGTTGGATCTGGCCTCCTTCTCGGAGCATGTGATTTTCTGGATTGCCATCGCAATTCTCCTGCAGGGAATCCGGGATTTTGCCTACATGGTGCGTATCAGATTTCTGACCGATGGCCAGCTTACTTGGCGCGAGAGTTTCGAAGTGGTAATGATCTGGGAATTTGCATCTTCAGTAACTCCTTCTATTGTCGGGGGTACTGCTCTGGCATTTATCATCCTGTACAGGGAAGGGTTTTCAGCAGGCAGAAGCACTGCGGTGGTAATGGTAACTGCCATGCTCGATGAGCTCTTTTACATCATTACAGTTCCCATTGTGTTACTCATCGCAGGCAGCGACAGTTTCCATCTCGACTCCGGGAACCTTCCCTGGCAAATTGGCACCAGGGGAATATTCCTGATCGGATATGGTTTTCTGTGTCTTCTTACCCTGACTATTCTTGCCGGAATTTTCATCTCTCCGCAAGGATTTAAAAAGGTTCTTACCTCCATTTTCAGGATCCGGTTCCTTCGCAGGTGGCAAGGTCCGGCCGGAAAAATGGGTGACGAAATTATTGTCACTTCCCGGGATATGAGATCCCGGAAGTGGGATTTCTGGTTGAAAGCCTGGCTGATTACTTTTTTTTCATGGACCGCCAGGTTTATGGTGGTCAACGCTTTGATTTCAGGGGTAAACCCGGTGAAGGACCATTTCCTCCTGTACGGCCGGCAACTGGTGATGTGGGTAATCCTGCTCATCAGCCCTACACCCGGAGGCAGTGGTACCGCAGAGTTTTTCTTTCCCCTGTTTCTCGGAGATTTTATTCAGCAGGGATCTGCTGATCTGGTGGCTCTTTTCTGGAGGTTGCTGAGCTACTATCCCTACCTCATTGCCGGTTCACTGATTCTCCCTTTCTGGATCAGGCGTACCCTGCATCGCAGGATCAAGGGGGTGTGATTACATTCTCAGCCGCAGTGGTAATATTGCTGCACCAGGCTGAGCAGTTTTTCCTTATTGGAGCTGATTTCTTCCCTGAGTTGTTTGTCGTTGTAATTCCTCAGCATCTGCTGAACACCTTCAAGGATCAATGGAGCAAACACTCCGTACCTGGTGTAGATCTCTGTCTGTTCGACCAGACAGTCGGCACTGTCGGCACAGCAAACAGGAAGCTGTTTCAGGTTTTTCACCCTATCTTTATGTGCTTCGTGGAAGATATTGACGTCCACATAGGTCTTTGCGGCATATTCCAGACCACTCTTCATTTCAAGGCCATGTCGGGCTGCCACCGTGAGGCCCGCAAGCAACAAATATATATCGGCACTGCCATCCGGACAGCGAAATTCCACCGTCTGCCGTTCGGAAAAATCGAGCGTTATGTCCTTATCCTGTGGATTGGCATCTGCCGCCATATTGATATTACCCGTCCAGCCCAGTGGAACCCTTACCAGTACCGAACGGTTGCGGTCGCCCCAGCAGATATTGGTGGGGGCTTCCTGATGGGGGACCAGTCTGAAGTAGGAAGTAGGGTTGGTATTGCCAAAGGCGGTAAGGCTGGGTGCCAGATCGAGATATCCTGCGATGGCCCGTTTGGCAACATCGCTCAGCATGCCATTCTCTATCATGGCGTTCTTTCCGTCTTTCACAAGTTTGGTATGGATATGCAAGCCGCTGCCCGCTTTTCCAACACTGATTTTCGGAGCAAATGTGAGGTCAACGCCATAGTTGTAGGCCATGGTGCGCAAAATCCATTTTGCGATTACCAGCTGATCGGCAGCATCCTCCACCGGAACAGGCAGAAACTCGATTTCATTCTGCTCATATACCTTATCACCTAATGTGAAATTCCCCACTTCGGAATGGCCATATTTGATGTTTCCGCCACAGGCAGCAATGGTATGGAGGGCAGCGGTACGGAATTCCTCCATCCGGTTAAACGGAAAGGATTCATGATACCCGCGCTGATCGGTCGCTTCAAACACATGCTCACGGTCGCTGATGACATAATACTCCAGCTCGCCCATGCAATGAAACTCATATCCGGTCTTTTCTTTCATCACCTCTGCCGCTTTCCTCAGGATATATTCGGGTGAATTCTTCATCGGATTACCATCCTTGTCATAATAGGCGCATAAAATATCCAGCGTAGGGATCTCGGCAAACGGATTTACAAAAGCCGTTTTGTATTTGGGTACTACATACAGGTCGCTTGCCCCGGTATTGATGTGTTTGAACAGGCTGGAGCCATCCACACGTTCACCGTTACTCAGTATCCCTTCGAGGTGTCTGCGGTTGTTGATGACAAAATTGAGGGTTTTCAATCTGCCGTCACCTCCTGTATATCTCAAATTCACCATTTCTATACCCTGTTCTTCAATGAAATGTATCAGATCATTACGGGTAAATTCGGAAGGTAGCTTGTCAAGAAACTGAACCAGAGGATTGGGTGATAAAAGCTTATTGTCGTTCATTTCGTATGTGATTTGGGCGCTAAACTACATAAAAATAAGGGATTCGAAATACGGTTACACAAGGTGGTTTTTGTGTACTGTCAGAATAATGTCCTGATGACCGGCAGCGTCTTTAATTCTCCAAACCCCGGAATATGAATACGATAGTAATGAATCAGCAGATCCAGCAAGAGGTTACGGGTATCTTTGTCTGCCCTGAATTGTTGATATTGATCAAATGAAATACCTGATAATTCGTATAACCTCTGGCCTGTTTCCACAGAGGAAGAGACATACTGCAACAGGTGTTCAGGTTTAAAAATACCCTCTTCGGCACAGAAGCTGTACCCTGTATGGTAAGTATCCGTATCTGGCAAAAATCCGAGATAACGGGTGAGATGCAACAGAAAAGAGAGATGAAAGGATGGATGGAGCTGGCCCGGCCGGTCCATTTCATTCAGTGACGTTGTCAAAAAATCAAAAAGAGGGTGGTTATGTTCCTCCTCCTTTAAAACCTTTTTAAGCCATTCGGAAAGAAAAAGCACCATGCTGCTTTTAACCGGATCCTGAAAAAGAGAAACATACGGTATTGTCTGGGTAACCTCAATGGGGGAGTAGATGGTTTCATGGTGCCGGATCCGGGCTATTACCTGTAACTGTGCCAGGGGGGCAACCAGGGCTTTGATTTTTTGGTCTCCTATTTTTCTTCTGAACCAAAACGACTGAATCCCTTTTTCACGGGTGTAGAGTGTAACAATCATGGCATGATCGCCATATTTTACACTCTTGATAACGATTCCGGGGGTTTTCAGCAGGGAGTCCATGGTGGGTGGGGGCACTTATCGGATGAACAGAATTTTGGCGACAGCTGTTTCTGTTCCGGTTTCATCAGAAGAAAATACCATATAAACGCCAGTGGCAACTGTTTGTCCGGAGAGATCCTTACCACTCCATACCGCCATTCCTCCGTTCGACCGGGTACTGAACACCACATCACCCCCCATGTTTCTGATTTTAACATCCGCATCCCGCACCAGTCCTGTGATTGATATCACACCGGCATATCCCGGTTTAACAGGATTCGGAAATACGGTTACGTTGCTGTGGGTTTCTCCGGCTTTATTGGCATCTGAACGGTAAGAGACAATTCCTTTGTCTGTACCAAAGAACACTTCGCCCGAAACGTCATCAATGGCAATATTCCTGATTCCATTGCTCAGCAGGGGAGAATTTCCTTCATGAAACCTGGCAATTTCTGTGGTGCCGTCGGGTGACAGTAAAAACACACCCGATTTTTCGGTGCCGATCCATTTTCGGTTGGCTCCGTCTACGGCAATAGTAGTAACTGTTTCATTTTCAAGTAGGTATTGGTCGTATCCATCCTGATTCACCAATATCCTCTGTGCGTCATAGGAGTATCCGCTGAACACATTCTCAGGAGCATAGATGATGGCAATTCCTTTGTCGGAACCTATCCAGAGACGCCCATCCAGATCTATCTCCATATCGGTTACCAGGGTACTGGGAAGGCCTCCCTGTCCGATATTTCCGTTGATGTTGGTAGTTTGATCATCTGTGGTATTCCAGAGGGTCTTGTTGTCATTAAAAACCTGTAAACCATATCCACGGCCTACGAGAACCCATTTTTGTCCAATCCGGTCGATGACCACCTTACCCGAAGCCTTATCATCCATTTTATTCCCCGGACTGCTGATATTATAGGAATACCAGGTACCGTCGGGCTTCATAACCGAAAGGGATTTCTCGGTATAGGCATTGGAAATCCACAGATTTCCCTTCTCATCAAAAGCAAGACCTCCTACAGGAACCCTGAAATAGGGTGATGCGGTATTCTCTGGTACCTGGAGAGTGCTGTTGTTTTGATCATATAATTTTACCGGTTTTCCGTTTTTAATAACAAGGAGGCCTTGTCCCCAGGATCCGGCATATACTACCGATGGGTCAGATGGATCGATGGCGATACACACCAGATCAAACACGGTATCAAGGAACGGTTCTGTATTGTAGTGGGTTGTTTTCCACTCCATTCCGTTGAACTGGTAGATACCATCGCGGTTAAAATCCATTGTCCAGGTGCTGTTGTAAGCCCCGGGTACAACCCACACCTGTCCGTCGGAGGCGTCCATATTGAATACTTTGGTCGTTCTGGGGCCATTGGGGGTTATCAGTTCATAAGCCCACTGATCGTAGATAAAGGCAAGCCCGATGCTTTGATCTGCAATCCACAGGTAACCTTCGTCGTCCATGGTGGTTTCTGATGGGGCTATATAGGCAGGTTTTGACTGCCCGGCCAAATAATCATAGATGTCACGGTAAATCGTAAGATTTGTGTCAAGCACCACCACATTATCCAAAAGCGTAATGATAACCTTGTTGTCGATTACATCCAGCTGATGGCATTTTTTCAGATAGACAGAATCATACCGCTGCCATACATTGTTTTCCCGGTAATATAGCTTATCCGGCAATCCGCCTGATCCGAGTATGTTCACAAAGGGTATATCCTTCAGAAAAGCCAGGGTATTGCAGGGGGCCGGGTTCTCCGGCAAATCGGTCCAAAGGTGCCAGTTTCCGAAATCGGGAAGATAATCCGAAAAAGCAGCCCTGAAAATTCCCGAATCGGTGGCTGCATACACGGTGTCATTATAAAACTTCACATCATTCACTTTCAGGTAGGTACCACCGGGGCCAATCTGGTAGGTTTGCTTGAATTCCCGTTTTTTCATATCCAGCACCACAATTCCGAAACCGCAGGAAAGCCATGCTTCGTCTCCTCTGAAGGTAATCCTGTTGATGGTTTTATCGATGGGTAACAAAAGTCGTTTGATATCCGGCATATTGTGGATACTGCCATCCTGCAGCAGATCGATATTGGCATTACTGTAGGCAATGATAAGGGTTTGGGTGGGCTTATGCCAGGCTATTCTTGAAAATCCTGCATCGGATAATCCGGTGTTTTTCGACATGGGGGTAACGGAAAAGTCGCGTTTGTGGTAGGAAAACATACTGCTTTCTGTGATGCAGTAAACAAGGTCCCTGGAAGCAGCCACGGAAATTCCTCTGGTATAGGGGAGGTGTACCCGCCATGACCCTACCGGAATGGCCTGGGAAAATCCGGTAAATGTCATAACCATCAGGCAGAGTGTAAGGAGTGTATTCTGCAAGTAAGTGATTACCTTCATATAACCTTTGAATTTTAAGGGCTAAACTCTCTTTTCGGCAGAATATTGCAAAAACTACAAATCAGAACCGGGCAGTTCCGGCTTGATGATCTGATTTTCGTACTTGATTTCTATTCCATTACGGAATTCGACCAGCAATAACAATATGCCGGTTTCCGAATAGTATCGCCATTGCCCGTGGCGGATTCCCATGATAAAATTCCCCTCGGTTCTTAAGGTTCCATCCGGATTGTACCACACATGCCGGCCATCCGGATTGCCATCAATGTATTTTCCACTGAAACTTATCTGACCATCGGGATAATAGTGGTTCCACTCTCCATCCCTTTCTCCTTCGACATAAGTTCCCTCCTGACGATACCCTTCTTCCTGATAGAACCATTCCCCCTCTTCTTCCCCCTCTTCAAAAATACCGGAAGCAATAATATTACCCTGCTCATCGTATTCTTTCATCTCTCCGTTCCTGATACCCGATTTATACTCCTCTTCCCTGCGCAGCACCCCACCCTGGTAGTACCATGTCCACTTTCCCTGCTCTTTCCCTTTTGTGGTATAGGTTCCCTTCTGTTCAACCGTACCGTCGGGGAAGTAAAACACCCATGCACCGGTTCTGATCCCATTCACATAATTTCCTTCTGACCGTAAACCTCCCTCGCGGTAATACTCTTTCCAGAAACCTTGTTTATTTCCCTGCTCATCCAGCATTCCTGCCCCAACAATCCTCCCTTTGTCCAGGAGATAAATCACTTCCAGCGTCCCGTCGGGCTTATACTCTTTCCTGAACCCATCTGCCACCCCATCTCGATAACTGCCCTCAATTTTCACTTTCATATCGGGATAATAGTCCCTTCTAATCTCATATTCCACCAATTCATCACTGTCGGGTATAAGTTCACCATTCACATATTTGGCGATTTGCTCCATATTCCCTTCACGGTCAAATTTTTTGTAGTACCCATCCCTGACCCCGTTTTTATAAGAAAATTCTTCTTTTACATTCCCTTCAGGATAAAAGGTTCTCCATAATCCGTTGGGCAAACCGTTATGGTCATACCTGTTGATAAACTCCCTGCTGATGGCCACCCCCCTGCGATATTCCATCATGGTAATCACCAGACTATCACGGTTATAAAACTTGGCTATACCCTGCTCCCTTCCGTTTTCATAAGGAATGGTTTTCAGCAGAAAACCATCAGCATCATAGTAGTAAGCCAACCCCTGTTTCTGATCATTTTCAAAATACTCTTCAATCCGTTCCTCCGGTGTAAGTGTGATGCGCAGCCCTTCCTTTAATCCTTGTCTGTATTGGGTCTGTAATATTACTCTACCTGAATCATCATAAAAACGCCAGACACCATCCAGGAGAAAATTGAGCCGGTTACCTTCCGATTTAATTTTTCCTGATTCAAAATAGCTCTTCCAGTATCCATCAGGTTTACCCTCCCTCAGAATACCCTCGCTGCTTATTTTTCCGTTGGCATGGTAATACCGTGTGAAACCAGGCATCAATGAGTCGCCCGGCTGCTGGGATTTTCCAACCGCGCTCAAGAACATCAAACCAACCATCCAAAACAATGTCCTGATCACTCTCATACCATTTTTTCTTTAACCCCCGTATTTTGTCATTATTGTTCTATCTCCCCGGTTTTGAAAGCTCAAGCATCCTGAGAATGGGTACGGATGCCCTGACAATGGTATCCTCATCCAGTTGTACCTCCGGTGATTCATCCGCCAGGCACCTGTAAATCTTCTCCATGGTATTCATTTTCATGTATGGACAATCGTTGCAGGCACACGATTCGTCGGAGGGAACAATGATAAACTCCTTTCCGGGCGATTCTTTCTTCATCTGATGTATAATTCCTGATTCCGTTGCCACTATGAATTTTTCAGAAGAATCAGTTCTTGTAAAGCGTATCATTTCATTGGTTGAACCCACAAAGGATGCGAGTTCCAGAACCTGTGCCCGGCATTCTGGATGGGCAATGAGCTTTGCATCAGGATGCGCCATGGTGAGTTGAATGATCTTTTCCGTGGATAAGATGTCATGCACCTCGCAGGTACCGTCCCAAAGCACCATATCCCTACCGGTTAATCGGTTGATATACCCCCCTAAATTACGGTCGGGTGCGAAAATGATCTTCTGATCCTTCGGAAAAGATTCCACCACCGAAACGGCATTACTGCTGGTAACAATGATATCCGACATGGTTTTTATGGCAGCCGAACAGTTGATATAGGAGATCACAGTATAATCAGGATATTGCTTCAGGAAGTCAGCAAAACGATCCGGAGGGCACGAATCGGCCAGTGAACAGCCTGCTTCCCTGTCAGGAATAAGTACCTTTGCCTTTGGATTCAGGATCTTTGCCGTCTCGGCCATAAAGTACACCCCGGCAAATACGATCCTATCGCATTTTGCCTCCGAAGCTTTCTGTGAAAGACCCAAACTGTCACCTACATAATCAGCAATATCCTGTATATCACCTGTTTGATAGTAATGTGCCAGAATGATGGCGTTCTTCTGTTTCTTGAGTTCTTTTATCTTATCAACAAACTTCATTTATTATATATTTTAAATATTATATATATAAAAAAACCATCATCGTCATCAGCGTGTTGAAACTGTTGGTAAAAACCTGAATGAACTGTTCCAAATGTTATAAGCAGGTATTTCCACACAAAATTAACAAGGTTTGGCATGGCTCACACCTGAAAATGAACTTTGTCCAAAGATTTTAACAAACCGTTGATAAAACCGGAGGTATGCGAATAAACAAACCGATGTCAACCGGAGTTGTTTACATTGTGTGCAAAGAAAAGTAAAAACAGGCAGGTGAAAAATTTGCTTCTTTCATGAATTTTCATAAGCCCGGCCCAAAATGAAAAAGCAAGAAAAAAGAATGAAGATTTATCAACACGGATGTGATGTTTTGAACCGCTGAATTGTCAACATCGTGCATGGTTATCAACAGAAATTTCTTGTTTCATCATGAAATCAATACCTTTGTATCATTCTAATATTTCTACACAACCCGGAACAGATGAAAGAGGCAATTTGTATGGCATCGGACCATGCGGGGTATGCCATGAAGGAGATGCTGAAAAAGTATCTGGAAGGAAAGGGCTATGAAGTGAAGGATTTCGGAACATTCAGCGCCGAAGCAGTAGATTATCCTGATATGGTACATCCCCTGGCTGAATCCATTGAGAAAGGGGAATACCGCAGGGGCATTATCCTGTGCGGATCGGGCAACGGGGTAAGTATGACTGCAAACAAGCATCCTTGGGTAAGGGCGGCATTGTGCTGGAAAGAGGAGCTGGTAATCATGGCCCGCCAGCATAACGATGCCAATGTGCTGGCTTTACCAGCCCGGTATATCACGGAAGACGAAGCGATACCCATGGTGGAGGCTTTTCTGCATACTGCATTTGAAGGGGGCCGGCACGAAAAAAGAGTGGCAAAAATCAATTCCGGGAAGGCATGAACAACTTACAGCGGGTTTTTTCAGAGCAGGCGGAAAAGAAGGCCTTTGACCCGGCTCACCGGCAGACCCTCCGTTTCAACATTGGCAAGTATGAAACGGCGGTTAAGAAGGGAGTGCTGCAGTACAGCCACATAGAAAACGCCAGACGGTATGCTGCCCGTCAGAAGGAGCACTGCATCAACAATCTGGAGCACCATCTGATCACTTTCGAGAGCAGATTTACCGCCCGGGGCGGACGTGTGATATGGGCACATGATGCCAGAGAGGCTGTTACAGCGATTGTGAAAATCCTGAAATCGCACGGAGTAAGAAATGTGGTGAAATCGAAGTCGATGATTACCGAGGAGCTGGAACTCAATACCGTATTGCAGGGTAACGGAATCAGCGTACTGGAAACCGACCTCGGGGAATACATTGTACAACTCGACAACGACCGGCCATACCATATTATCACCCCGGTAATGCACAAGTCGAAAAAGGATATTGCGGAGCTGTTTCATGCAAAATTCGGATTAAATCCCGAAAGCACAGCAGAGGAGATCACAGCATTTGTACGGGCAAAGCTGCGCGAGAAATTTATGCAGGCCGATGCGGGTATTACGGGTGCCAACTTTCTGATTGCTGATACCGGATCGGTGCTTCTTACCGAAAATGAGGGCAACGGGGTGATGTCAGTGAGCTGGCCAAGGCTGCATATTGCCATCGCCGGCATCGAAAAGGTAATCCCCTCTATCCGCGATCTCCAGGTGTACCTTCCGTTGCTGGCAACCATGGGTACCGGGCAGAAAGTCACCGTGTACAACTCCATTATTTCGGGTCCGGCAAAAAGCAAGGAACCGGATGGACCGGCCGAGATGTTTGTGGTATTGCTCGATAATGGCCGCACCAACCTGCTGGCAAAACCGGAACAGAGATCAGCACTGCGGTGCATAAAATGCGGTGCATGCCTCAATTACTGCCCTGTGTACAAAAACATTGGCGGACATGCCTATGGAACCACATACAGCGGTCCCATTGGCTCCATCATTACTCCACACCTCAAAGGGATGGAGTATAAACACCTCAGCTTCGCTTCTTCGTTGTGCGGAAAATGCAGCGAGGTGTGCCCGGTAAAAATCCCGATCCATAAAATCCTCCTCCTCAACCGCCGCGACGCAGTCAAGGAGGGATTCAGGACAGCCCAGGAAAAAAGGGTGATGACCGGCTACAAAATGGTGATGAGCCGCCGCAGACTGCTCAACAGATTTTCACCCGGCGTGAAAAACCTGGGGTTGAACCTCTTTTTCAAAAAAAGCTGGGGCTCCCGCAGAACCCTTCCGCACTTTGATGGTCCCTCGTTTAACCAGGAATACCAGAAGGCTAAAGTGAAAAGGCTAAAGTGAAAAGGCTAAAGAAGGGAATGTTAAAAGAAAAGCCGAAGTTTTATAAAGATTATGATTGGTAAAAATGATTTGTCAGAAAGGTTACTTGGTTTTGCCATTAAGGTAATTCTGTTTCTTAGAAAGTTGCCAAACAATGATGAAAATATAATATTGAAAAAGCAATTGATCAGATCAGCTACCTCTTCGGGTGCAAATTATGAAGAATCTCAGGGGGGTAGTAGTCGAGCAGACTTCACAAATAAAGTGCGAATCTCCCTCAAAGAGATGCGGGAGGCTTACTATTGGTTAAAAATTTTCAATGGAATCATTATAAATGAGGAAATGCAGAAAGACTGCGGAGTTCTTATCAAAGAATCGCAGGAGCTAAAAAACATTTTAGGAGCAATCTGTACAAAAACAGAAAGAAAAGCATAATCCATTCATAACGGACCTTCTTCCTGTGCCTGAGCGGAGTCAAAAGCAAAGCACCACCGGTCTCCGTCATTCTTCCAACTTTAGCCTTTACACCTTAGCCTTTAGCCTTTTCACTTGTCAAATCAAACGTCATCTGCTTCTTCTGCAGGTCGATACTCCGCACAATGATGTTGATCTTATCCCCAAGCCGGTAGATTTTCCGGTAGCGGCGTCCGATGATCCGGTAGTTGTCTTCGTCGAGGGTGTAGAAATCGTCCTCGAGACGTGTAATGGGTATCATCCCTTCGCATTTACTTTTCTCCAGTTCCACATAGATACCCCATTTGCTCACGCCACTGATCACGCCGGGAAACACTTCACCAATGCGGTTCAGCAGGAATTCCGCCTGTTTGTATTTTACCGAGGCACGTTCTGCTTCAGCTGCCTTTTTTTCCATTTCAGAGCAATGGTCGCACAATTCTTCATATTCTGACGATTTCACGCTCTGGCCACCCTCCAGGTACCGTTCCAGCAGCCGGTGTACCATCAGGTCGGGATAGCGTCGGATGGGGGAGGTGAAATGGGTATAGTGCTTGAATGCCAGACCGTAATGGCCGATATTGTGGGTGGAGTAGATGGCCTTGGCCATGGTACGGATGGCAATGGTTTCGATCATGTGCTGCTCCCCTTTGCCTGCAATCTGTTCGAAGAGGTTGTTGAAAGAGTTGGCGAGCCCTTTCCGTGAGCCAAGCTGCATTTTATATCCCAGCTTTCCGATAAATTCGGCGAAAGTCTCCAGTTTTTCGCGGTTGGGGGTATCGTGTACGCGGTACACAAACACCGGGGGCTTGTTTCGCCTGCGCTGTACCCCGATTCTTTCGGCCACTTTGCGGTTGGCCAGCAGCATGAATTCCTCAATAAGCCAGTTGGCCTCCTTCGACTCTTTCACATAGGTATCCAAAGGTTTTCCCTGTGGGTCGAGGATGAATTTTACCTCTTCGGAATGGAATGCAATAGCCCCTTTCTGAAACCGTATCTTCCTCAGAATAGCTGCCAGGGCATGCAGGGTCATGATGTCCGGCTTCAGATCCCCTTCGGCACCTTCGATGATTTTCTGTACTTCTTCATACGCAAAACGACGGTCGGAACGGATCACCGTTTTACCAAACCATTCGTTCACCACCTCGGCCTCAGGCGTCATTTCAAATACCGCAGAGAAGCAGAATTTGTCTTCATCTGGGCGTAAGGAGCATACCATATTCGACAATTTCTCAGGGAGCATCGGGATGGTTCTGTCGACCAGATACACCGAAGTGCCCCGTTTCAAAGCTTCTTCGTCGAGGCTGGTGCCTGGTTTTACGTAATACGACACATCGGCAATGTGTACACCAACCTCCCAATTGCCGTTGGGTAAAGAGTTGAGAGACAGTGCGTCGTCGAAGTCCTTGGCATCAGCAGGGTCAATGGTGAGGGTGGTTACTGAACGGAAATCGCGGCGGCGCCGGATCTCCTGCTCGGGCAACTGCTCCGGGATTTTTTCAGCCTCCTTTTCAACCTGTACCGGGAAGCGGAGCGGAAAATCGAATGAGGCCAGAATCGAATTCATCTCCACCTCATTTTCACCCGGCATCCCCAGGATATCAATCACCTCTCCAAAAGGATTGTTGCTCCGTTCCGGCCATTCGGTAATTCTGGCGATTACCTTTTCGCCGTCGCGGGCATTGTTAATCCCCGACAGCGGGATGAAGATATCCACCGGAAGGGAGGTGTCGTCGGGAACTACGAACGCAAACTTCTTGCTGAGCTGAAGTACCCCAACGATGGCCACACGGCTTCTTTTGATGATGTTGACCACCTGCCCTTCCCGCTTGCGGCCGGCACGCTGGGGGAAAAGGTGCACCTCCACCCGGTCGCCGTCAAGCGATTGGCCGGTGTTGGAGGCGGAGATGTATACATCCTCGCTGCCATCGTCGGGAAGCAGATATGCCTTGCCGGTACGTTTCATGTCGATGATGCCGGTGAGCTTCACAGCGGCATCCTGATAGGTGTCAGTCTCAGGATTGAGGATGTATCGCTCCTTCCCTTTGTGCAGCAGGGTTCCTGCCGAGGCCAGGTCCTGCAGAATCCGGCTCACCAGATCTTTGCTGGCAGCATCATTGATTCCCAGGGCTTTGCAAACCTGTGGCGGGTTATAATAGTACAATGGATTTTGCTGAAAGATGTCCAGAACACTCTTCACGAAAGAATTACGCTGGATATTCTGCGAAGATCCTTTCCGCGTGGCGGTCCTGTTGTCTTTAATTTTTTCTTTGCCCCGCTTGGGGTTCTTGTTTTGCTTTGACATATTGTTCTGTTTTGAATATTTTTAAACGCAAGGTTCGCAAAGAATGCGCAAAGATCACAGAGGTTTGCAAATTCCAATATCGAAGGGAACTTCCCGCTCATGAATATCTGACAAAAGTACCCCAATAAATTTTCCTGTGGTTAATTGAATATCAATAGTTATTAAGTATCTTTACATCAGCGTTTTCATATTGAAACACGATGTAAAAAATCGCCAGTGTTTTTCTTACCGGAATCATTGTGCTCGTTTTCTCCGATATCACAAGCAGTCAGGGAATAATACCCCCCTATCAGGAGGGCTTTGATGTTCCAAATCCCGCCTGGACCACCGATACTACGATCTGGCAACAGGGAGCACCCACTGCTTCCATTATCGACACACCCTGGAGCGGAACAGGGGTGTATGCCACGGTACTCAATGGCGATTATCCGAACAATGCAGAAACCTACCTCTATTCACCATCGTTCGATTTATCTTCTTTTAACCCTATCGATACCATAAAACTGAGTTTTTATCACTGGATGGCAGTAGCCGATGTAAACGATTACGGTCAGGTACAATATTCCACATCCGGTGGGCTCGTCTGGGCAAACCTGGGTTTTACATATGATCCTTTTGGCTTTAATTGGTACAATACACAGCTTGGAGGGGTACACAGGTTCAATTATCAGAATTCCGGTTGGATGTATTCATCCTATGCGCTTGAACCAATGGTGTTTAATGGCGTGAGCGATGTACGGTTCCGGTTCAAGTTTTTTTCCAACCAGACAAGCACTTCAAACGGGTGGGCCATTGATGAGTTCAAACTCAATGTACCGCCATCACCCAAAGTGAAGCTCCTGCAGATCGATTTTCCGGTGAATGATACCGCCAGTGGAACGATACTGCATGTAAAAACCACCTTCACCAATACAGGAAACTTGCCCCAGAACAATGTTCACCTGGATTGCAGGATCAACAACATTGTTGTAAACACAGAGACATGGCATGGAACCATTAATCCGCAGGATACCATTCAGTATACTTTTCTGTTCCCGGTTACCATCCCTGCAGGTAACAATTCACTATGTGTGTGGTATCATCCCATGAACATATATATGACAAGCCAATCCACCTGTAACCAAATCATCGGATTGCCGAATCCTGCCGGAAACATTTACGGCAATATCACTATTCCGGGAGCCGTAGTTGGACAGGCAGAGGTGTTCCTGATTGAACATGATACCATCGCCGGAACCCTCACTGCCATCGACACACTGATAACCCCGGGAAATACTGGTATACCCCATTTCCTGTTTTCCAATGTGCAACCGGGCACCTATCTGATCAAGGCAGCAATGGTGGCTTCCAATCCGCAATATCTGAATTTTATGCCTTCCTATCACACCTCTTCCCTATTCTGGCATCAGGCGAATTCCATTCAGGTTGTTGCAGGTAACGCAACCCAGGCGAATATCAACTTAATCCCGGGGACAAATCCTGGGGGTCCAGGGTTTATCGGAGGGCTGATCTCGCAGGGTGCCAACAAAAGTCCCGGAGATCCCCTGGAAGGAGTTCTGGTAATGTTGCTGGATGTAAACAATGGAGATAACCCGTTGGCATTCAATTATACCAATGGACAGGGCGCTTTTACCTTCAGTAATATTCCCCTGGGTACCTATAAAGTGTACACGGAAATTGCCGGCAAAACCACCTTTCCCAACGTGGTTACCCTTGATGCTGCCAATCCGGGCATCACCGGAATTAAGATTGTGGTGGGAAGCCAGGTAATCTCCGGTATCGAACCAGGATCCCCGGATACACAGCCAACCGTAGGCCAGCTCCAACCCAATCCCGCAGCTGATCTTTGCCTGATTTCTCTGTGGCAAAGTTCCGGATCAGATCTTCATATAAGAATTACAGATCTTACCGGCAAAACGATGAGGGAGGAGACCCGTACCTTATCAGCTGGAAAAGCCAATCTGGAGATCCCCGTAAAACAATTGCCGGAAGGAATATACCTTATTACCCTCTGGGGTGAAAACGGATGGAAAACCACCCGCAAACTCATCAGACAAGACTAACCCGGGAAGCACAAATAGGTTTAGCACGACTTTTATAATCGACAAATTCCATAAAATTTGTCGGGTTATATCTGACATATTTTCTACTTCTACTGAAGAATATAAAGTTTTGATGGATTGAAAATCTGAAGGTTGCGAAATTATTTACTGCCCTGATGCAACAGTTTTGGTGATACCTTTGTCATAGTATCGTGATCACCGGAATGAAATCCTTAACCCTAAACAAAACCTTTATGAAAACCATGAAAAGAACCCTTACACTGATGTTCTTACTGCTGGTTGCCACCCTGGCAATTCAGGCACAAACCACCCTCACCATACAGGGCACGGTAACCAATCTGAATGCTTTACCCCTGGCAGGGAAACAGGTACATATTCAGATTGACAGTGCCATGGGGCCCATCCTTCCATTTTTTTATTCCAACATTGTGAATACCGGAACCAACGGTCAGTTCACAGATGTGGTTACGATACCCCAGGGTGTAACCAATGCCATGGTATATTGCTGGGTGCTCGACTGCAACAACCAGCCGCAGTACAATTTCCAGTGGTATGTACCAAACAACCCTTTACCGCCAATGAACCTGAGCATCTGCGACAGTGCTGCAGCACAGGGTTGCAATTCGGCATTTCTGGTATCACCCAATCCCAACAGTTTGGTTGTAAGCTTCACTGATCAGTCGGCCCCTTCCACCGGAAGCAATATCACCTCATGGCTGTGGAGTTTTGGCGACAGCACCATCAGCACACAGCAGAATCCCAGCCATACCTATGCCCAACCCGGCACCTACACGGTTTGCCTTACCATAACCGACGGGGTAAGCTGCAACCATACCTCCTGCCAGACGATCGTGGTGTCAAACAATCCGCAGGGTGGATGTACCGCCGGTTTCACCGCTGTTCCGGTGGCAGGCACCACAGCCGTTACCTTTACCAACACCTCCAGTCACCTGTATATGCCGGCCGTTTATGTAGCAACCTATACCTGGAGTTTTGGTGATGGCACTACACTTTCTACCCTCAATTACACGCCACAGACCCATGCTTACCCGCAAACGGGCACCTATGTGGCCTGTATTACCATTGTGGTTACCGACATTGCTTCCACCAGCGTGGTATGTGTGGATACTTTCTGTACCGTGGTTACGGCAGGCGGCACTCCGCAGCCCACAGGATTCCTTTACGGGATGCTTACAGCCGGCTCAGGAGCAGCAGGTGCTTCAGAGGTCTATCTTATCCAGCATAACACCCTTCTGGGAACGCTTACAGCGATAGATACCACCTATAGTAACGATTCAGCAGGGGTTACATCCTATTATTTCCCCAACCTCCAGCCGGGTAATTATCTGGTAAAAGCGGCTATGCTGCCGGTTAACCCCAATTACGCTGCCAACATGCCTACATACCACACCTCAGCACTGTTCTGGAACCAGGCAACCACGGTGAATGTGCCAGCCAATAGCTATGCACAGGCCAATATCAGCTACATAGCAGGTGTGAATCCCGGTGGCCCGGGATTTATCGGCGGACTCATCTCCCAGGGCGCCAACAAGGGTCCCGGTGATCCCATTGCCGGAGTTCAGGTGATGCTGCTGGATGTAAACAATGGTGATAAACCGGTGGCAGTGAAGTATTCCGACGCACAGGGCGCCTTCGGTTTCAGCAATATTCCTTACGGTACCTACAAGGTGTATGCAGAAATGCTGAATAAAACCACCCATCCCACCGTTGTTACCATCGATGCAACCCATCCAAGTACCGACGGAATTAAAATTGTGGTTGGCAGCCAGGTGATCTCCGGTATCGAAACCCAATCCGGTGCTGACCCGGCCACCATTGGACAACTCCATCCCAATCCTGCCACTCATATTTGCCTGGTTCCAGTAACCCTCACCTCGGGCATGAACCTGGCCATCACCCTTACAGATCTTACCGGCAGAACCCTGTGGAATGAAAGCCACATATTACCGGTGGGTTATACACAACTGGAAATTCCGGTTAAGCACTTACCGGAGGGCTTGTATCTGATCAATCTTGAAGGGGATAACGGTTGGAAAACCACCCGTAAACTTATCCGGCAAAACTAACCAGAAGCCTCTGATGAATGCCATCCCAGGCTGATCTGATCAGGGGTTGTATCGAGCGCGACCCGCATCTTATGGAGCAATTTTACAAACATTTTGCTCCTGAGATGTGGGTCGTTTGCCTGCGTTATACCCGTAATGTCATGACAGCAGAAGATGTGATGCAGGAGGGTTTCATCAGGGCTTTTGAAACCATCGGTACTTTTACCGGTGCAGGCTCATTTCAGGGATGGCTCAGAAGGGTTTTCGTCACCTCGGCCATCAACCATTTCAAAAAGTATTACCGGTTTGAAAAACAGGAAACAGACCTTTCGTATGTGCCGGGGATTAAATATGCTGAAAATGCGGATGTTCTGTCGAAAATGAGTGCGGATGAGATGATGGATCTGTTGAAAACATTGCCGGATGGGTACCGGATGGTTTTCAACCTGTATGCCATCGAAGGGTATAGCCATAAAGAGATCGCGGAGATGCTGGGATGTACCGAAGGCACTTCACGATCGCAATTGCTGAGGGCCAGAGCGCAACTGATGGGGAAAATAGGCAGCATGGAGCACCAGGCCCCGGTTGAAAAAGAAAAAGTTGTTCAAAATCAGGGTTGAAAAAACGGACATGGAAGAACAAATTGACAAGAGGTTCCGGGAGGGGCTGACGCACCACCGGAAGGATCCGCCCCCGCGAATCTGGGAGGGCATTGCAGGATCCGCGCTATTCCCGCCGGATACCAACAAACCGCAAAGAAAACGGAAACCCCTGGGGTGGATAACCCTTGCAGGAGTGATACTGCTGCCCGCTTCCGTATGGCTGCTCTGGTTTTTTATGAATCACCAACCCGACACTACTCCTCAGAATACGCCGAAACATGATATTCGTGTAACCAACTATGCACCTTCAACCCAAATATCAACCGTAAACAAACAACCTGTAACTTCTGAAATACAAGTTGCTGAAAAACAGACCACAAAACCCCAAACCACGATTGTCAACGACATTGTTTCAAACATTTTACCGGATCAGTCAGCCCTAAAACCCAAGCAAACGGTAACCGCAAAAGCCGATGACGCAATGGTGCCGGTAAGCATACAGGCAAATCAGGATAAACCTGAAACAGCATCAAGGAATCCTGAAAACAAAGAACCGGAAGCACCGCAGGAAACAGAAATCCTGATAGCTGGCAAAGAACCGGAAATGCCACCCGCAAAACCGGATACCGTTCAAAATATCACGCCAAAGAAGGAATACCGGGATACTGCGAATCGACAGGATACTTCTGCGCAGAACCGTGCAAACCTGGGTGCGGCCCCCCCATCCCGTACAAAACTTCCCCTATCCGCCAAACCGTTGCACTTTTTTGCTGCCCTGCTGGCCGGCCCTGTGCTGTACGAAGATCACAGCCCCTATACCGAACGGATCCGCAGTGCCGGCGAAGGAGCCCTCATCGGAAAAATCGGGTACAACCGGTTCTTCCTCTCGGCAGGGGCAGGCATCAGCAGCTTCACCGACAGAAACCCTTCTCGCCTGACCCTGGAACGTATCGACACGGTAGGATTGTACCCTTACGTCACCAGCGTGCTGTTTCAACCGGTATTTGATTCAACCCATACCACGGTGATAGGCTATACCCCGGTGAACATCACCACCAAAACCCATGTGGCAGTGGACACGGCACGGCTCAGTGAGGATAAAACACTCAATACACGCTACACCTGGCTGCAGGTACCCATCATGGCAGGATGTGAAATCATCCAGAACCCCCCGTTTTCTCTTGCCCTGCAGGGCGGTATGGTGTACCTCAGGTTGCTGGATGAAGACCGCAAAATACCGGTATATCCGGAAGGGACCCGGATCACGGCCATAGAAAACCTGGCCTGGCAACGAAGAGAACAACTGTGGTATTTTCAGGCAGGTGTGCAGGCAAGGTACGACCTGAATAACCAATGGTATGCCGGCATGTCGGTAAATGTGGGACAGCCGGTTCAAAGCATCTATAAAAACACTGAAAACAGGATAAAACCCTTTACCTTCCATCTGGGTGGGAGTATCGGAATCCGGTTACAATAATGAACAGGAAAACAACTTAAGATGAAGACCTTATATAAAAATACCCTGTGGGTGATAGCGATGGGTTTTCTGCTGCTGATTCCCGGCGCCGGACGGGGTGGGGTGATACAATTTGTGGGGGTGGTGTACGATATGGTTACCTTTTCTGGGGTATCCGGCAAAAATGTGTGGTTTGAGCTGAAAAGCATAACCCCGGCGCAGCAGATTCATCAGCAAACCCTGGTTTCCGGACCCACCGGCGAGGTGATTACCCAACCTTTCAACCTTACCGACTCGCTCTGGTATATCTACACTTTTAAACTCACCGATTGCAAGAACGACACCCTTGTAGTGTATGATTCTTTACGGGTGAACGGTCACGATACCCTGTTTCTCTACCTGGGCATCTGCCATTCTGTGATGCCCGGCAACTGTACCGCCGGATTTACTTTTCAGCCAGATACCGCTAACCCCTTCATTATCAGTTTCACCAATACCAGTACTGGTAACCCTACCGGCTTTTTCTGGAGTTTTGGCGATGGCACCACCTCGGTTGTGCAGAACCCTGTAAAACAATATGTTGCCCCCGGAGCCTATCTGGTATGCCTTACCATCACTGATTCGGTAACAGCCTGCCTGCATACAGCCTGCCAGGTGATCAGCATTACCCAGGGGGTGACGATTCAGGCTGCCTTTTCAGCCCAACTCGATTCCTTTGCCCTGACTCCGAGGATGGTACACTTTACGGATGAATCGGCGGCCAACATCCCCCTGAACCATTACCTTTGGGGCTTTGGCGACGGTCAGCAGGCACAGATTGCGAATCCATCCCATCAGTATCAGCAGTCGGGCAGCTACCTGGCCTGCCTGATGGTGGGTTTTGCGGGAGGGCTGCACGATTCGCTTTGCAAGACGGTGGTTGTTCCGGAATACTACAACCTGTGGGGTCAGATATTTGCCGGTCCGATGCCTGCCGACAGCGGCAGGGTACAGCTGATCAACCCGGTGCATACCCCCGCAGGATTTGCCGTGCTGGATGAAATCTCCCTTACCGGTATCGGGCTGTACTTCTTTGCACAGCGCATTGACCATACCTACCTGCTCAGATCTTTCCCTGATTATTCAAATCCACAAAGCGCTGATTATGTGCCTTCCTACAGCGGAAATACCGTTTTCTGGAAAGAAGCCGCCCAGATTGTGCTGAACAGCGACACCGGAAATCTGGATATCAAACTGGTGGAGAAAATAGGTACCAAAACAGGTTTGTGTGCAGTTGGAGGTACCGTAAGGCTCAATGCCGGAATTCCCTATCCCGGGGCGCTGGTATTGCTCCTGGATCCCGCCGGCAACAGCGTATTGCATTTCACTTTTGCCGATTCTGCAGGGAACTGGAGTCTGCAGCAGCTGCCGTATGGAACGTACAAACTGGTGGCAGAAGTGCCAGGCCTGGAAGCGGTTCCGGCATTGGTTGACTTTACACCTACAGTCACCTCAGTATCAAATGTCACCCTCCTGTTAAATACTCTTACCGGGATAACAGATCCTGAAACTGCGATCTCCGTCACCTGCCGGCCCAATCCGGCATCCACCACCCTTCACCTCACAATGCCCTCCGGTATCTCACCCCGTGAGGTATTCATCTACAATGCCGCAGGTCTGCAGGTGAGGTCTAAGAGGGTGGAGGATGTAAAGAATGACGACGTTACCATCGATGTCTCCGGCCTCAGTACCGGGGTGTACAGCATCATGGTCAATACTAATGCCGGCACCGGCAGGTTACGGTTTGTGAAAATCGATTAGAGGGGTTATTCAGGGGTTCAGAATAAATGTTCCTGGTTTCAGGTTTCAGGTTCCGAAATTAACATTCTCAAGCGCTTGAAATTTCCTTTTCTTTCTCGCGGAAATCCGCAGAAAGCCCGCTGAAACCCGCAGAATCTTCTTTCAGCGCCTATCTGCGAAATTTCAGCGCTTTTCTGCGAGAGAAAATTTTTTCCGCAAAATCCTGGAAAATAAGTGCTTGTGATAAAATTACATAGCCAAAAAATCCTAAATTAGATAGATGAAATCCCGCTGATTTACGCAGAATCACTTCCTGAAAGAGTTGATTAAACAAATTAACGACTCTGAACTACTGACTACATACTAAACCTCTCAATGTCTCAACAACTCAACTTCCTCAACATTCTTACTGCGCCAGCGAGAACCGGATGCTGATGCCGGCGTTGGTGTTGCTTACGTCGTACTGGTTGCTTACGTGGGGACGGGTGATGATCTGGTCGTAGAAAAGCCTGAGGTTGATCTGCTGACTGATCATATAGTCGGCCGAGAAGTTGATGGAGACATTTTTCTGCCCCATCGAAGGCTGGTCGATCTGTTCCACGATTTTCCGCAATACCGTGATGTTGTTCCGGAAGGAGAAGTCGAGCCTGAGGGTGAGGTCACTCTTCAGGTCAAGGGTTCGGCCTCCTGAGTTGATCTTGAATTTTACATCCTTGACCCTGTATCCGCTGCCGATTACGAACTCTTTGCTGAAGATTTCGGTAATCTGGTAGTTGGCAAAGCTGAGGGAGAGGGTTCTGGACCGTTTGAATTCGATGTTGGCCATGAGGCTGTTTTCCATGGTCATATCAAATTTCAGCAGCGGGCTGAACTGTTCAGAGATGGTCACCTGGCCAATATCATACCTGGGCAGATAGTTGTTGCCCAGTTCGTCGCGGATGATCTGCATTCCGTCGTCATCTTCGGTATAGCGGATATTCTGCGAGAAGCCACCAATGTTGAACGTAGAGCGGTAGGCATGGCTTACCGAGAAGGTTCTGAAATATTTCGCCATAAACGGTATCTGGGTAAGGCCATTGTAGGTGATGGTCCAGTTGGGCATGGGAATTTTTGGGAACGGGGAGAGTTCCACCCTGTCGGGATCAACGCCGGCGTAGGCAGCCAGAAATGCCGACAGCAATACGTCCTGCTGGGTGGCGCCGTAACCGTCGGGATATTCTTCACCGGTAACGGGATCCACCAGGTACAGTCCGGTCCAGTTGTTTATGTTGCGCTCCTTGTACCGTTCGGCGATGATCACCCGGTATTTCAGCATATTATTGTAGGTCTCATTGGTGTATTCCTCATTATCGGTTTCGATGAATGCGGTTTTCCATGAGAGAAATGAGATGCTGAAATTCCCTGCCACCTGAGGCGTATATTTCACATAGTAGGGTAAAGTATCCACCCTGCGGAGTACCGCACTCTCGTTGTTCTGCAGGGTACGGTTGGCATTGATTTCTACCCGTAATCCCGGTAATGGTTCTATGGTGGACCGGAAAGTAAGGTTTTGGGAAAGATTTTGTGCATAGGCCGCTGTAAGAAGCGAATCGCTCTGTATCATCCAGTTATCGCGGAAAGCCTTTTCCAGCAGATTATCTTCCTGCCATCCCAGCACAAACGGAACACCGGGTGCATTCATTTCCCATACATTTCCCAGGTATTTGGGTTTGTGGGCAAAGCCCGGAAGCACAAACCCGTTTGTTTCAGTATAGTTCAGAGAAACATTTTTAACACCCGTAAGGATCCTGAAGAAATTATCGAGTATAATCCTGCCTACATTGATGGGGACGGTATCTTCAGGGGTTTTGCCCTCTGCATCCAGTTCCTTGATTTCTTTGGTGAAGCGCTGTCCCGGTGCCTGTGTGGCAGACTGTGTGGACTGCTGCAGTTGCTTGAGGTAAGGGATCTTGTTGTATAGGGTGGTAAGGTTACCTGAACCCGTAAGCATGATATTGTTGCTGTTTTCGATGGTACCCCCCAGCTCTTCTGCGGCAAGGAGGGCTCCGGTAAACTGGTAGGTACCTGCATATCGGGCATTTACCGAAAGCCAGTCCATCAGAGGAAGCTTGTTCACGGGTACGGTCCAGTTCACGCCAAACTGCTGCTGAAGGTTGTTCAGGTCGCCCAGGTTCAGGAACTGGTTGAAGATGGTATCGCGGTAAGCCTGGTCGTCCCGGTCCCGTTTTCCGTCGGGTTCACGGAACAACGCCATGGCATTGGCCCCGTATTCCAGCCTGATCCCCTGGCTCAGGTCATATTTTACGTCGTACTGGCGGCTCCACTCATACTTTTTCAGGTAGGTGGGGTCGATGATGATCATGGCAATCGACTTGTTCCGGATTTTTTGTTCCTGGTATTCGCGGTTGATGGAGGTGCGGAAGGAGATCAGCTTGGGTGAATAGTAGAAATTGAAATCTCGGATAATGGCCAGCGCCTTGTACTTCGACAGGAATTTTGATTTGGAGAACACCCTTACCGGTTTGGGATTGCTGTTGAAATTGTAGGCAAACATCCCCGTGTATTTCTGTTTCCGGTCGTATTCGATATCGATGTTTCTCAGATAGGTTTCGTTATACGCATACGACACGTTGAAATTGGAGATGTCATAGAACCTCGGAGCCTTTCCCTTGCCGGTACTCATTTTGGATACATTGACGAAGTTGAGGCTTTTGCGCATGACGTAGTCCTGCGAGAGCTTTTTGACGGAATCCCTTTCTGCCTTGTTGGCGTAAGTATTCAGGTCCTCCTGGAAAAGGACATCAGGGTTTAGGGGATTGTATTCGGGGTTGCTGATGTTTTCGGAGAAGTCAAAATGCATAGGGATCTTGATACCGCTTTTTTCGGGGAAGAACCTGCCGAGTTCGAGGTTCGTAGCAACATCGTATCCGAAGATGGTTTCCTGCTGGCGGTCGAGAATTTTCTTGTCGATGGAGCCAAAGCCCGGGGTGCTGATATTTCCGGCAAGCTGCAGGGTACCGAGATCGGCCAGAGTGGCACTGATACGGCTTTGGGCTGCCCATCCTCCGTGCTCGTTGAAGTCGGTAAGACGAAGCTCATTCACCCACACCTCAGCCGACTTGGACATTCCGTCGTCGGGACCGATAATTCCGGCTTTTTTCGGATTCCTGATACCGATCATGATGGTTTTTACATCACTCAGGTTCGGCGTTCCGATGACGGTAATGCGACGATCACCGTCCATGGAAGTATAGGGTGCTGTAATACTCACCGACATATCACCGGAACGTATGGCGGTATTGCGCGCCTGTTTTACCATAGCCAGGGCTTCCAGGTCGATCTCCATATTGTTCGTTTCGGGCCAGATCAGGGCTCTGCCATTGTTCTGGGAAGCAGTGGTACCCCAGGGGGTGAATTCCAGCGGCACTTCGTATTCGTAATAATTGCCGGTGAAGTCGTTGCCGAGGCGGACAAACAGCGTCAGATCACCGTTTTGCAGGGTGTTTTTATATTCATCGGCAGCCGAACAGGCGCTTTCGGCATGGACGTACATTTTCAGCTTCTTGTACCTGCGCAGGTCGAAATCGGTGATTTTATACACCGCCCTTGCGTCTCCGTCGAGCAGGTTACATACCTTCAAGGAAAGGGATTGCTCGTTGAGTTGTGACAGCGTGGTAGAGATGATGTTACGTTCCCTTTCAATATCGGGCGGAAGGGCATAGGTCACCGGATTTCGGTAGGCGTTCTCTTCAATATTCACGGTTGAAACATGGAAAGCCGTTGCCGACTGGTCATCAATGGGAATATATTCACCAGGCTGCAGCAGGCTGAATCCGTATTTTCTCCACTCACCCCTTACAAGTTCCAGGGTAGCAAACCGGAGCGCCACCGGTTCAGAGAACCCCCTCATGTACATACGCATAAACCGGATCGACTTGAAATCGCGGATATCCCCAACCACTTTTTCATATTGCCGTACCGGAATCTTAAACTGATACCATTTTACATTCGCGGTTTTATTGTCGCGCAGGGGTACATTAACCGCCTCATAGATATCGGTGATATAGTTTTCGCCCACCACCATTTTACCGGGGGTGAGATCTATCCGGTACTGGAAGTATTTCTCCCCTTCACTCAGGGTGTTATCGTTGTTGATATCCTCGTTGTCGGGCAGGGTGGTGGCCAGGGTCGAGAAATTGGTGATCCCCAACTCCTGATCCTGTTCCGAGGTATTTGAGTTGCCTTGTTGCCCGTTGTATAGCATGTACCGTTCAAGGATGTTAGCATTGGCCTGATCGAGATCGGGGCCCCTGAAATAGTGGTAATTGTCTGCGGCAGGGTCCTCCTCAATAAGGGTGTAGGCATTCGTATTCACAAGGGCTGCCACATCGGCCAGGTAGGTGGTGAAGAACGACCGCTCATCATCATCTCCCAGCCCGTCAAGTCCCACATCCTGGTATTTACGGGCATTGGGATTGTTATCAAAGGCATTCACGATCTGGGTACCGGTAGGAACCCTGCCCCAGATGGTGGTGTCCACATCCTTCACCAGCGGCGAGTTGGGCAATCCGTTTTCCCAGCTTTTTCTTCCGTCTTTCAGAATGTCTTCCGAAATATCTCCCAGGTTGATGTACAGGTATCCGCCATCCTGCAGAGCCTCCAGCGGACCATTGGCCTGATTGGTGTAATCAGGATCGATAAACGGGTCCATCATCCAGAATTCTATATACTCTACATTGGTGGCTTCAAAATCGGGGGTTTCTATCCGGCGCATGATACCGCCCCAGCGTGAAGAAGGATCCTTCAGGGTCCCGTCAGGATTCAATCCCGCTGAAAAAGAGGTGCCCGAGGTTTCAAAGTTGTAGGGGCCACGCTCCGCAGGGTTCAGATAAAGGTTCAGAACGGCCAGCGGAATTTCCACATTGTTGTCTTTTTCCTTGTTCGGAAACACCTCCTGTTCACGGATCTGGCGCACATAGTGATTGTTCTTGTCCTCGATGGTTACCGGAATGGGATTCGATTTTTCGAAGAAAATCGGATCTACCACATACCAGGCAAATTTTGCCCTGTTGAATCCGTAACCCAGACTGTTCGAAAGGTTCCCTTCGTAAAACAGATCCGTTTGCCCCTGAGGGGTACTGGCCATTTTCCACTGCCCTATGTTCTTGATGTCGTAACCTGAGGAACTGCCTTCAAAATCATCAATGTAGGAAGTTCCGGTCTTGCCGATCACTCTTGGATGCCCCGGTATGAGGTGGGCAAATTCCCCTTCAAAATTGATGCTCGAAGGAGCTTTGGTATCAATGAAGGGGAGCTTGTCGATCATTTTGGTAACAAAGGGCACTTCAGACTGATACTGGGCATCAAGGCCCCAGATGGTATTGGAAATGGGCTCATCTCCATAATTCACCTTATAGGTAATGGGTCGTTCATGAAGGTTCAGAACCGTGGCTCCCAGGTTGAAGTTATTGCTGATCTTGTAATCGATGTGGGTACCCATCAGGCGCTTGGTCTGGAAGTTGAAAATGTCTTCACTTTCCGTGTTGATGGTTATGGGAACCCCTGAATTCAGATACCCTTCGTCGATTATTTTCACCCTGCCCAGGGTATAATCAACGGTATAATGCACATTTTCAGTCAGTAAAACCCCACCAGCCGTCACTTTGACCGATCCTTTCGGAATATTGAATCCTCCGATCGATATCTCCGCTCCACCGGATGATTTGTACCGCCCTTCGAGGTAGAATTTATTCTTCTGGGGAAGCTGCTGGGCATCGGTTTTAGTCTTGCGGTAGAGCTCTTCGAACACGTATTTGTCGGCGATCTGGTTGTCGCCGAATGCGGCCCTGAGGTCTTTCCCGAATGGCTCGATCTGCGGAAAATAGATGCGACCGTTGTTGGCCTGGATGGTACCTGCTCCTGTGGCGGCTCCGTCGAGAAAGTCGAAAACCCCGTCGTTTACAGGCTCCATATTCACATTCAGGTTGTCCATGTTCATCACCCTGATGAGTGGAATACCGTTGATCTTCCCTTCGGTAAAGTATCCCATCGGAACCCCGTTTTCATCGTGGGTGTACACCACGTTCAGCCTGAAATCATCTTTATTTACCTGAAAAGCCTGAAGCGAATACACATTTTTCATCATAAGGTCCCAGGTGGGTACATCCACGTTGGTGGTGGTACTGCGCAACAGCTTGGTTACCAATACATCTTTTCCGGTAATACCTCCGTTGGAAAACTCCCCGACCCTGTAGATCTCGTTTTGGCCCACCACCTGATACTGGTAGGAAACGGCGAGTACCTGGTCGGTATTCAGCCTCATATTCAGAGAGATAAAACCAAGTTTAGGGTTGAAGGTGTATTCATTCGGATTCAGTTTCCGGGCATTTTCTATTTTTTCGAAATGAATTCCCTGGGTCAACCCCTTTACATCTTTCAGGTAGGTACTTACCTGGTTGATATCACGCATCTTCAGCGAGTCGCCTGAACCCGCCGGCATCAGCTGCTGAAGCATATCGTTTGACAACTGGTTGTCGGGGAAAACGGAAGGTCCGGCATTGTACACCTGGGTGTAGGTTTTCTGCTCTCCGAGATCGAGCAGGGCAATGATGTTGCGGTTCTCGGTGGTGGCAGCCCCCACATTGGTAACCCAGACTTCGAGGTTGGTAATATTAACCGGACTGTTCACGATGGGAAGGTTTTCCAGCGCTTTGTTGTAGTTGTCACGGAAATACTGTCCGATAAAGAAGTGGCGGTTTTCTTCGTACTGGTCTGCTTTGAAGTAGAATTCACTCATCTGGGCTCCGCCGGAAACAGTAATGCTCTGCGACTTGCTCTCCTGTTTTGAAAAAACGGTGGTTACGGTTGCTTTTCCGAACTGCATTTTGGTTTTGATCCCGAACAGGCGCTGGCTGCCGGTGATCAGGGTACCGTTCAGGGGCATGGTCACATCACCGAATTCCACCAGCTTGATAATCTCATCCTCCTTGCCTTCGTAGGCCAGTTTGGTCTTGTTGTCGAACTCAAAGGTGGCTTCGGTATTGTAGTTCAGGCCAAAGTTGATTTTATCACCCACCTTGGCCATCACCTTCATCTGAATCTTCTGCTGGAAATCGAAGTTGGTATAACGGCGCTGCCTTGCGCTGAGGGCTGGGTCGTTGCGGTAGTTTGATTTCACCCCGAAAATCAGCTCGGCCGACCCCTGCGGCCGGATATCGACGGTGTTGCTGCCAAAGATCCCGGCAAAAGCATCCCCGGGAATGGTGATGCGGGGGATCAGCCCGCCACGGTCGCCCGGCGCATCAAGCCGTGCACGGTCGCGCCAGTACTTCTGCTGCGACTGGTAGTAATTGAATAGGACATAATCGTCGAAACTGAGTGAGAATGGGTCCCCAATCGGGGTTTCTCCGATTTTGTCGGTAAAAATGTACGAATTGGTGACGGGATCGTATACCACCTCTTGCTGAATCACAGACGGATTCAGATAGAGGGGATGTTTCAGGGTGTCTTCGAGCGGATTGCCCGTGTTTCCCTTGAAAGGGTAGGGGATGGTATCGGGGGGTTGAAAGGATGTGGGATCCTCCGGCAAGGCTGAGGGGTCTGTGGGGTACCACTTCGCTTCGGTAGTCCAGATGATCAGAAATAGAAAAGAGGCGGCCAGTGCCCTTATGATAAATTTGATAAACTTCTCCAAGCTGGTTCCTTGTTTGCGTGTAACTGATTCTGTTTCTCAGAGCATCTTCAGACACTCTTTGATAAGTGATTCAACCGTGGCCTCCGGGCCCATTTTCCCGGCTGCCTTTTCAACAGCCTTACCGGCCTGAACTTTGTTAAAGCCAAGCAAAACCAATGCGGATAACGCTTCCTGCTGATATGTATTGTAACGCGGCAAAGATATTTCCTGCATTTTCAGCCCTTTGCCGATTTTGTCCTTAAGATCGATAATGATTCGTTGGGCCGATTTCAGTCCTATCCCCTTAATGCGCTGAAATACTGCAACCTGCTCGTTTGCTATGGCAACAACCACCTCATCCGTAGTGACCGACGAGAGGATCATCCGTGCCGTGTTGGGGCCGATTCCGCTTACCGATATCAGGTGACGGAATATCTCCCTTTCTTCTGCGGTAAAAAAACCATACAGCGTATGGGCATCTTCCCGCACTACCTGATGGGTGAAGAGTTTGCACTCCTTCAATTCTTTGATGGCAGAATAGGTATTCAGGGTGATATGCACCTGAAAACCAATGCCACCACAGGCAATCACGGCATATGCAGGATTGATCTCTGCAAGGGTACCTGAGATAAAAGCATACATCAGTCGGTGTTTTGGCCGACAAAAATAGCAAATATCTGATTGCTACCCATCCCGGGTCAGCTCACCTGGCTGATCGCCCATTCCAGGGCTTCTTCGAGCATCTGGGGTTCGGGGGGTCTGATAAATCCCTGCCGGGTGAGTGCCTCGGTCATTTCACGGGCGTGCCGGATGTCGCGTGCGGCGATGGCAAAGGCCTCCTCACGGCTTATTTCCACCCGGGCCACCCCATCCGCTATGGCCTGCATGGCCACATCGGCTGCTTCTTCCGGGAATACATCTGGTTCATCCATCTTCGGTACGATGTTTTCCGGGTCGATGCCCCGTTTTTCAGCGTATGAAGCCAGGGAATAGGCTGCCCTGATGGCCATCTGATCGGTGATTTTCCTTGCACGAACCATCAGGGCACCCTTCAGAATACCCGGAAATCCAATGGAATTGTTCACCTGATTCGGAAAATCGCCACGGCCGGTAGCAATAATAAAAGCCCCTGCTTCTTTGGCTTTGTATGGATAAATCTCGGGTACCGGATTGGCACAGGCAAATACAACAGATTTCGGAGCCATAGAGGCCACCCATTCAGGTTTGATGACATCGGGCCCGGGGGTGGAAAGGGATATCAGCACATCTGCATCCCGCATGGCCTCCTCCATGGTGCTTACAACACCGGGGTTGGTTTTTTCACACAACTCCCATTTGCGGTAGAAGCGTTTGTCAGCCTCGATGTCGGTACGTCCCTTGTGCAGTGAACTTTTGGAGTCGAAAATGATCATCCTCGACGGATCGGCACCGTCGGCCAGCAAAAGCCGGGCAATGGTGGTGTTGGAAGCGCCGGCTCCGTGAAGCACGATCTTCACATCATGCATCTTCTTTCCTGCCAGCTTCAGGGCGTTGATCACCCCGGCCAGCGTAACACAGGCAGTGCCCTGGGCATCATCGTGCCATACCGGAATGTCACACTCTTCCCGCAGCACATCCAGCACTCTGAAACAGTTGGGCTGTGAGATATCCTCCAGATTTACCGCTCCGAAACTATGCTGTACCATCTTCACAAACTGAATGATACGTTCCGGGTCGTTCTTGCCTTTTTCGTCCCGGCTGTCGATACAGAGCGCTACTCCGTCAACACCCCCCAGGTACTTCATCAGAAAGGCTTTTCCTTCCATAACTCCCAGCCCGCCGGGAGGGGTGCAGTCACCATCGCCAAGCACCCGCGTAGAGTCCGACACCACAGCCACCAGGTTGCCACGGTTGCTCAGGCGGAATGAGGCATCATTGTCGTCCCGGATATTTGTGCTGACTTTTGAAACGCCCGGTGTATACCATACATTGAACCAGTTAAATCCGGGTACCGGTGCTTTAGGTACCGTTTCAATTTTTCCACCATAAAACCGGTGCGCCGATTCCGCCAGCTTCTTGAAAAACAAGGTTTTGGCTTTGGCGATCTGCTCCTGGGTGAAATGCTCAGGAAAGGTTTTGTTTAAATTACTGAGGTCGGGTTTTATCTTCTCCATGCGATTTGGGATTTTGGTTCCGAGCGCTAAGATACGGAAAAGAATCCCTTTTTATCCGGAACAAAGAACAATCAGACATACTTATATCCATCCGGTTCTGCAAATTCCTCTATTTTTGCGGGTTGAATGTATCAAGCCCGAAATATGGATATAAGACTCACTGTTTACAACACCCTTACGCGTACCAAAGAGGCGTTTAATCCGGCCAATCCGCCATTTGTGGGGATGTATGTGTGCGGGCCCACCGTGTATGGTGAGGCCCACCTGGGGCATGCCCGGCCGGCCATCACTTTCGACCTGGTATTCAGGTATCTGCAGCATCTGGGCTACCGGGTTCGC
Organism: Bacteroidota bacterium; assembly: GCA_022709695.1. Classification (GTDB taxonomy): domain Bacteria; phylum Bacteroidota; class Bacteroidia; order Bacteroidales; family SKPS01; genus SKPS01. The sequence continues at coordinate 70,530 of JAKLII010000003.1, read as the reverse complement.
TATGTAAGGAACGTTACCGATGTAGGGCATCTGGAAAATGATGCCGACGAAGGGGAGGATAAAATCGCTAAAAAAGCGCGCATTGAACAGACCGAACCGATGGAAATTGCCCAACGCTATACCAACAGCTACCGTGAAACCATGCGGATGCTCAATGTTTTGCCCCCTTCTATCGAACCCCTCGCTTCAGGTCATATACCGGAACAGATCGAATATGTGCAGCGGATTTTTGATGCAGGTTTTGCCTATGAAACCAACGGATCGGTATATTTTGATGTGGAAACCTACAGCCGCAGGTACCCTTACGGCATCCTCTCAGGAAGAAAAACCGACGAATTGCAGGGGAGCAACCGGCAGCTCGACGGGCAGGATGAAAAGCGAAGCCCGTTCGATTTTGCCCTGTGGAAAAAGGCAGCCCCGGAACACATCATGCGCTGGAAAAGCCCCTGGAGCGATGGTTTTCCCGGATGGCACATGGAGTGCTCGGCCATGGGCAACAAATACCTGGGCGAGACTTTTGATATCCATGGCGGGGGTATGGACCTGCTGTTTCCCCATCACGAAGCAGAAATAGCCCAGGCAGTGGCAGCCACCGGAAAACAACCGGTGCGTTACTGGCTGCATAACAACATGATTACCATCAATGGTCAGAAGATGGGAAAATCGTTGGGGAATTTCATCACCCTCACCGAATTTTTCACCGGAAATCATCCTTCGCTTCAGCAAGCCTATGACCCGATGGTAATCCGTTTTTTCATCCTGCAGGCCCACTACCGGAGCACCCTTGACTTTACCAACGAAGCATTACAGGCAGCCGGTAAAGGGCTTAAACGGCTTCTGGAGGGATATCAGACCCTGAAATCCCTGAAACCGAACGGAAAGGCCACCTTCGATGCCATCGAACTTGAAAGCCTGTGCCACGAAGCCATGTCAGACGATTTCAACAGCTCCATGGCCATTGCCCATCTGTTTGACGGGCTCCGGTACATCAACCAGGTGAAAGATGGTATCACCACTATTGATCATGATACCCTTGCAAAACTTCAGGAGCTTTACCATACTTTCCTGTTCACGATCCTTGGACTGGCAGAACCCGCCACAGACAACAAAGGGGTACTCGATGCCGTTATTCAGGCCCTGATCCATATCCGGAACGAGGCCAGAAAAAACAAGGACTTCGCAACTTCCGACCGGCTTCGTGATGAACTGGCTGCCGCCGGAATCGTTCTGAAGGACTTGAAAGAAGGCACCGTATGGGTTATGGAGTAAGATCATCAGAGCCAAACCAACGAAAAACGCTGTATATCCATGAAAAACATCCTTCTGGCAGTGGTCATGCTTGCAATGGCATTGGGGAGCTGCCGCAGGAAAGAAACACCTCCGGTTCCCGATCAGCCCGAATCCCCCTCTGTATCCGTGCCTGTCTTCAATTCCGATTCAGCCTATGCCTTTATGGCTGCCCAAACAGCTTTCGGGCCCCGCGTGCCGGGTTCAAAAGCCCACGAAGCCTGTGCCCTCTGGATGGAATCACAGTTAAAACGATATTGCGATAATGTTACGGTTCAGCCGTTTGTGGCCAGAAGCTGGGACAAACGACTGCTCAACGGAAAGAATATCATCGCTTCTTTCAACCCTGATGCCCGGAAGAGAATTCTGCTGTGTGCCCACTGGGATTCAAGGCCTTATGCCGACCATGACCCAAACCCTGCCAATCACAGGAAACCCATCGACGGAGCCAATGACGGTGCAAGTGGTGTGGGTGCCCTTATCGAAGTGGCAAGGCTGCTCAGCCAAAATCCCCTCCAGCATGGAGTAGATATCATTTTCTTTGATCTCGAAGACCTGGGTGAACCCCAGCAGGAACAATCCGATCTTTCGGATACGTGGTGCCTGGGCTCACAGCACTGGAGCAAAACACCCCATATCACTGGTTACAGGGCAGCCTTCGGAATCCTGCTCGATATGGTGGGTGCCCCCGATGCAACTTTCTTTATGGAAGGTACCTCGATGCACTATGCTCCCGAAATCATGCAGAAGGTGTGGAATACCGCCCACCAGATCGGTTATGGTAATTATTTCATCAAAACCGAAAGTAATCCTATTACCGACGACCACCTGTATATCAATAAACTGGCAGGTATTCCCACCATCGATATCATCCACATTGATCCCTCAACCCCCACAGGTTTTTTCAAATACTGGCATACGGTAAACGACCGCCTTGAAAACATCGATAAAAATACATTAAAGGCCGTAGGTCAAACGGTGACCCAGGTTATTTACAGTTATTAGGGGACAGGGGACAGTGCTGAGGGGACAGGGAGCTATATTATTTTGCAAGGGAGGTTATGAGACCTGAGAGAATTCTCCTGATTTCATCTGTTTGTTCCATCAATTTTCTGGATTTATCCGCATGCAGGTAACCGAGCCTTTGGGCAAGATACAACATTGATTTGATCTCGCTTACAGATCCTTTGGAAATAAATACAAATCGTTTGAAATCAATTCTGCTTCCCCTTTCAAATCCTTCAGCCAGATTATTTGAAACCGAAACCGCAGCCCTCAAAAGCTGATCTCTAAATCCATAATCCCTGCAATCCCCAAAACCCTGATAGATATCAAACGCCAAATCCTGCGCCTTTTGCCAGGCAATCATATCCTCAAACTTCTGAATAGCCATCCCTGATTTTAATATTTATCCTCCTATCCCCTTAGCACTGTCTCCTGTCCCCTTTTTAAAGCAAATCATTCGCCAGATTCGCAAGTTCTGAACGTTCCCCCTTTTCGAGCCTCATATGCGCGTAAATGGGGTGGTGTTTGATTTTGTCGATGAGGTATGAAAGACCGTTGGATTGGGAGTCGAGGTAAGGGGTATCTATCTGGTAGATGTCACCAGTAAAGATGATTTTGGTGTTTTCGCCGGCGCGCGAGATGATGGTTTTTACTTCGTGCGGTGTGAGGTTTTGCGCCTCGTCGACGATGAAGATGATATTGGAAAGGCTTCGTCCTCGAATGTATGCCAGGGGCTGGATCAGCAGTTTTTCTTTTTCCAGCAGCTCGTCGAACTGGTGATACTCCTTGTCGCGTTCATCATATTGGTTCTTAATGAACTTAAGGTTGTCGAACAGCGGTTCCATATAAGGGTTGAGCTTGGCGCTCACATCGCCGGGTAGGAATCCGATGTCTTTGTTGCTCAGGGGTACAATGGGACGTGCCAGAAACACCTGTTTGAAATTACGTCGCATTTCCAGAGCTCCTGCCAGTGCAAGCAGTGTTTTTCCGGTTCCGGCGACCCCTTGCAGGGTTACCAGCTTAACATCCGGATTCAGGATGGCATGCAGGGCAAAGACCTGTTCTGCATTGCGCGGGGTGATTCGCTGAATAGTGCGCTTTTCCACCCGCTCAATCAGCCCAGTGGCTGGATTGAAGAATGCCATGGCTGAGGAGCTGTGGTTACGCAGGATGAAATAGTGATGGGGTACAGGAAGGGGAATCCCCAGATCCTCAGGGGTGCAACTCCCATCCTGATAAATCTTGTCGATGACCCCCTTATCCACCCCTTCGATCATTGTCTTACCGGAATACAGGGAATCTACGTCCTTGATCTTGCCGGTCTGAAAATCCTCGGCAGCGATTTCCAATGCCTTGGCTTTAATACGCAAATTCACATCCTTGGTCACCAGAATCACCTTGCGGTCGGGATATTCACCCCTGAGATGGGTGGCAACATTCAGAATTCGGTGGTCGGGTTTCTTCTCCCCAAACACCTTTTCGGCATCAGGACCATGCAGATTATGGAATCCGTTAAGTTCCACCTTAAACTGCCCCGCACCCGGAAAATCAAGGGGAATCCAGTTTTGTAGCCCCTGATATTTTCCGGCGAGCCGGTCGATGATCCGGATAAATTCCCTCGCTTCAAAATTTTTGGTGTCATTCCCTTTTTTGAAGTTGTCGAGCTCTTCCAGCACCGTTATGGGAATCACCACATCGTTGTCTTCGAAACTGTGAATGGCGCTGTGGTTGTAAATAATCACAGAAGTGTCGAGCACAAAGATCTTCTTCTGTTTGGCAGAGGTTGACTTTTTTGCCATAGGGGATGGGGGATTTCCGATAAAATTAATGGAAAGTTGCATGGATGGATCTGTGGTTGTCCCGGAATATACTAACACGGGCAGGTTGAAAACAGAAGGCCCTGCCCACAAATCCAATGAATAAAAGATCAGCGGATTACCTTATTCCCACAACTTCAACATCAAAAATCAGGTTGGCTTTGGAAGGTATCTTCGGCGGTCTGCCTGCATCTCCGTAAGCCAGTTGGTAGGGGATAATCAACCTTGCTTTTTCACCCTGGCGCAACAACAGAAGCCCCTCTTCCCATCCCGGAATCACCATTCCTTTACCAAGTTCAAATTCAATAGGTTGCTCTCTTTCGACTGAGGAATCAAAGACCTCTCCCGACTCAAGATATCCGGTGTAATGCACCTTTATGGTGTTACCAACCGCTGCCTGCTGGTTTTCCGTATGGTTCACCACAATATATTTCAGTCCCGAAGCTGTTTTCAGGGTATCAAGTCCGGTTACATCAAAAGGTTTGGGTTTTGGGGTTTCCCTTGCCTCCAGAATCTCCACATCAAAAATCAGATTGGCTTTCGGAGGAATGACCGGAGCGCGCCCCATCTCCCCATAGCCAAGCTGATAGGGGATCAGGAGTTTGGCAACGTCCCCCACATGCAGTCTGGCGATTCCCTCGTCCCATCCGGCAATTACCTGACCCTTGCCTACAATCAGCTCAAAGGGCTGTCCGCGGTCCACCGAACTGTCGAATTTGCCCCCGTCAGTGAAAAATCCCGAATAATGTACCTTGGTTTTCATCCCCGGTACGATTTTCACACCATCCCCTTTTTTCAGAATGATATATTTTAACCCTGTTGGCGTGGTGATGGTGTCTAATCCATCGGCCGGCATGGGTCTGGCACCCCGTTGGGTGATATCCAGCAGCTCAACATCGAAGATAAGAGTTGAGTTGGCAGGAATATTCTGCCTGGCCGTGGCACCATACGCCAGATCAGGCGGAATCATCAGCCTGGCCTTTTCGCCAATGTGCAGCATCGCAATCCCTTCGTCCCAACCCCTGATCACCTGCCCGAATCCGAGTAAAAATTCAAACGGCTGCCCACGGTCCACCGAACTGTCGAAAACCGTGCTGTCGGTCAACCGTCCGGTGTAATGAACCGATACCTTATCCCCCTTTATGGGCTTCTCCCCCTGTGCAGGTTGCAGCAACATTACCTTCATCCCCGAAGGGGTAGTAACCCACTGATCTTTCTTCAAAACCTGAGCGTTTAAAAAACCGGTGATCATCACCATCATACCCAATAAAAAGCACTTCTTCATAACGATCTTCTGTTGATTAATCCTTTCTTTCCCTGTTTCCTGATCAGAACCTCTGAACGCCGCAACTCTGATCGCACAGCCGCAGCCGGTTTGTATCAAACCCCTTATCCTGCAACAGCTTCAGCAAACCCATGTAGGTTTCCTGATCCATTTGAGGAGTTCGTGACAATATCCACAAATACTCTTTTGAGGGCCCTGATACCAGCGCCCACGAATAATCGTCAGCAAGCCCTACCACCCAGTACGGGGCTCTGAAAGGCCAGAAAAACTGAACCTTCAGCCGGGCATTTCCACTGTTTCTTACCACAAAGGCTTTCCCCCTGATAGAGCTCTCCGGTCCGTTCGGGCTTCCTTTCCGGCAACGGTTCATAACCCTCACAAACTTCCCTTTGGAATCAGGTGTGTATTCGGCTGTGATACAAAAACAACCCTCCTCGAACCGGGTGGGATAGGCCGCAATCTCGTACCAAACACCTGCATACCGCTGCAAATCAACTAACGGTACCGTCTGGGGTGGTTTTTTTTTCGTCACGCTGCATCCTGTTAATAGCGCTGCAAAGAACAGAAAAATCACGATAACACGTGTCATTCTCCATGCGCTTTTTAGGGTTTATTCTCCTCCGCTCTGCACCTCCATAGATGGATTTCCCTGTTGGGGCTCTTCTGCTCCGGGATAGCTCCTTACAATCCAGAACAGAATGATCAGTGCTGCTATCAGAAACAGAACAACCACAACGATGGTTCTGAGCAGTTTCTTGTCTGCAGGACGGTAACGCGATGCCCGGTTGTCCTGGAGAGGTTTCTCCATCATCAGCACATCACGGTCGGGCAAAAGATCACTGGCCGGAGTGTCTTCATCCTCCTGAGGCTCATTGCTTAAAATCTCCTCGTCTTCCATAAGGCTTATTTTTTTAAGATTCGATCCGAAAGATACAATCTTTTCCTGCCTTTGTCAAACGGGATCATTACCCTTTGGTGCTTAAATATTGATACCTGTTCATGTTAAATTTTCTTAACAAAACTAAAAAACGAAAAAAGTTTTTTAGTTTTGCCGCCTGTTTTTATCAGCAAGGATGGAAGTAAAAGACAAAATACTGGCAAAAGCGAGCGAATTGTACCTCTCCCTGGGGGTGCGGAACGTCACGATGGATACCCTGGCATCTGAGCTTGACATATCGAAGCGGACGATCTATGAGCTGTTTAACGACAAGGATGATCTGGTGATTCAATGCATCCGGTACATGATCATGGAACAGGGAAGGCAACACATTGAAATGATCCAGGCCAGTGAAAATGTGATTGATGCCTTGTTCAGGATTCTGAGGATGCAGGAAGATCAGCGGAAGTCGTACCCAAAGGTATTTATTGAAGACATCAAGAAGTACTTTCCTTCGGTTTTCTCGGCTTTTTATACCTGCAAGGCAGACCTTAAGAAATATTCTGCCTCATATGCCCTGCTCGAAAGGGGGGTAAAGGAGGGAATTTTCAGAACCGATCTGCGGATCGAACTGGTGGATACATTTATCCACGAAACCATTACCATATTGCATACCAGTGAAAGGATTCACGTGTTGCGACCTTCACCGAAAGATATTTTCCTGAATACCTTCTTACCTTATCTGAGAGGGATCAGTACCGAAAAAGGGCTCGGGTTAATCGAGCAATACTCCTATTGTTATTTTAATAACCTTATTTCAGATGAATCGTAAATTATTGATTTTGTTATTGTTGATTGTGTGTCAGGGAACGATCCTTAAGGCACAGGCAAAGCTTACCCTCGATCTGGCAGGTGCCAGAAAGTATGCACTTGAACACAACAAAACCCTGCAGAATTCTGCACTGGCGAACGAAAAAGCCCAATGGGGCGTAAAGGAAGCGATTGCCAACGGGCTTCCGCAGGTAAACGCCACCATGGATTACAACAACTCTCTGGGTGCAAATTTATCGATACAATTCAATCCTGGGGCGCCCCCGGTTGAAATCCCCATCAAACCGCAGAGCAACCTCAACCTTACCCTGAGCCAGCTGGTTTTCAACGGTAACTATATCCTTGGAGTACAAACCGCAAAACTCTATGCCCGGATGACCGAAAAAAACCAGCGGCGATCGGAGCTTGAGGTGGTTTCGCAGGTAACGGATGCATATTATCTGGTGCTGATGTCGAAGGAGATGCTTAACGTACTCAATCAGAATGTGTCAAATCTGGAGAAGCTGTATCAGAAGATACAGGCCATGGAGCAGGTGGGCATGATTGAGAAAACCGAAGTGGATCAGCTCAGTGTCCAGTTGAATACCCTCAGGAATGCCGTGAAATCATCAGAACGGCAAAACGAACTGGCCACCAATATGCTGCGCCTGATGATCGGTGCAACTGTACAGACGGAAATTGAGCTGACAGAAACCCTGCAGGGTTTCATGGAGGGAGCAGCCCTGGAAGGAGCCTTGCTGAAAAATTTTGATCTGAGCGGCAATATCGATTATCAGCTGCTTGAGCAGCAGGAGCTTATCAGCCAGAAAATGGTGGACATGAAGAAAGCCGCATATCTGCCAACCCTGGCGGCTTTTTACAGGTTTACCTATAAAATCATTGAACCGGCCTTCGATATGTCGCCACCCAATGTTGTGGGGTTTCAGCTGAACATTCCGATTTTCTCCAGTGGGGTGAGAAAGGCTCAGCTGAAACAGGCAGAGCTGGACCTGAAATCCATGCAGAATACCCGGGAGCTGTTGTCGGATCAGTTGATGGTGCAGGAGAAACAGCTGCGATACAACTATACCAGTGCCCTGGAATCGTGGCAGAACCAGAAGGAGAATGTGGAGGTAGCAAGGAGGGTTTACAGCAGCTTGAAACTGAAGTATGAACAGGGAGTGATCTCGGGTCTTGACCTGATCAATGCCGACAGCAATTACCTCAAAGCCGAATCTGACTATCTGTCGTCGATGATGCAGGTGCTATCGGCCCGTGTGCAGCTTGAAAAACTATATGGAACCATTTTGTAATCAAAAAACACCTTAATAACATGAAAACAGTACCGTATTTTGTTGTAATGGCTCTGCTGGTGATGGCAACAGCCTGTGGAAAGCCTGGGAAAAAGGAAGATAAAAATGCCAAGACTCCCGAAAAGATCGAAAACGTCAGGGCTACACCAATGGAGATGCAGGAGGTAGCCCGCACCATTGAATATACTGCAACCTTACTGGCTTATGAAGAGATACATATGGCTCCGGCATCACCCGGCAGGGTTGAGTCGATTCCGGTGGAGGTAGGGATGCGGGTGTCAAATGGCACCCTGCTGGCCCAGATGGACCGTACCCAGCTGCAGACGGCTGAAACCCAGCTGATGAACCTCGAAAACGATTTCCGCAGGCTCGATACCCTCCAGAAGGTTGGGAGTGTGGCAAAGCAACAGTATGATCAGTTGAAAACCCAGCTGGAAGTGGCACGCACCAACGTGGATTTCCTGCGGAGGAATGTGAAGCTGGTTGCCCCTTTCAGCGGAGTGATCTCGGGCAAATACTTCGAAGCCGGCGAGATGTACTCCGGTGCTCCGAATACCATGGCTGGTAAGGCCGCCCTGGTATCACTGGTCCAGATCGACAAACTGAAACTCCTGGTACCGGTTTCGGAAAAATACTTCCCGCAAATCAGAAACGGGATGACAGCCAGGGTGGTCTGTGATATCTATCCCGGTAAAGAATTCAGTGGCAAAGTCGTAATGGTTCACCCTACCATCGATCCCGGCAGCAGAACATTTCAGGCAGAAGTGGTCCTCAGCAATCCGGGAGGGCTTTTGCGACCCGGCATGTTCACCAGGGTAGGTTTCGACCTCGAAAAAGTGGAAGCGATGCTCCTTCCTGCCATCGCTGTGCTGAAAATGCAGGGCTCGAACGACAGGTACCTCTTTGTGGCCGACCAGGGCAAAGCCCGCCGGGTTTCCGTTACCATGGGAAATCGCTACAATGACCTTGTTGAGGTATTTTCCGACGACCTGAAGAAAGGAGACCTTGTGATCGTTAGCGGACAAGCCCGTTTGCTCGATGGGATGAAAATCAATATTGTTGAAAAATAATCCTCAGGAACCTCCTGTGCGAACGTACAAACCATTCATTTTTACAAAAATAAGCCATGAGTATCTATAAAAGTGCCGTTAACAAACCCATTACCACCCTGATGGTTTTCACGGCAATCATCGTAATGGGAATCTTTGCACTGCTGAAAATCCCGGTAGATCTGTATCCTGAGATGAACCCGCCCTATATCTCGGTACTGACCACCTACCCCGGTGCCAATGCTGCGGATATAGAGACCAATGTAACCAAAAAGCTCGAGGATGCTTTTAACTCAGTCGACAAGCTGAAGGAGGTCACATCCGTATCAAGCGACAACCTTTCCGTAGTTAACCTTGAATTTGGCTGGGAAACCAATCTGGATGAGGCCACCAACGATATTAGGGATGTGGTGGACAGAATGATTGATCAGTTGCCCGAAGGCGTTGACCGTCCAACGATTTATAAATTCAATACCAACTCAATGCCCATCCTGTTTTATGCAGTTATGGCCAATGAAAGCTATCCGGGACTTGCAAAACTGATGGATGAAAAGATTATCAATCCCTTAAACCGTGTTGAAGGTATTGGTTCGGTTGGGATGATGGGTACTCCCAAGAGGGTAATTTATGTGGATGCAGATCCCCGCAAGCTTGATGCCTACAACCTTACCCTGGAGCAGATCGGAAATGTGATTTCGGCAGAAAACCTGAATCTTCCTTCAGGTAATGTTAAAATGGGCCAGATGGACTACCAGCTGAGAATTCAGGGGGAGTTTACCGAAAGCAGCCAGCTTCCGGAACTTGTGGTAGGCAGCTACCAGGGCACCCCGATACTGCTGAAGGATGTGGCCAACGTACGTGATACCCTGAAGGACCTCACCTTTGACGAAAAAATCAACAGCCAGACAGGACTCCGCATGTTCGTGATGAAACAATCGGGTGCCAATACAGTGCAGGTGGCCAGGGATGTAAAAAATAAACTCGAGGAGCTGAAGAAAGACCTTCCACCCGACGTGAAGATCGACATGATCATGGACTCCTCCTCCTTTATCAAAGGGTCCATCTCGAACCTCTCTGAAACCCTGATGTGGGCATTTCTCTTTGTAGTGCTGGTAGTACTCTTCTTCCTGGGGCGCTGGAGAGCAACCTTCATCATCATCCTTACCATTCCCATATCGCTGATTGTTGCCTTTATATATCTGTATATCACGGGAAATTCAATCAATGTTATCTCGCTGACTTCCCTTTCCATTGCCATCGGGATGGTGGTGGACGATGCCATTGTGGTACTTGAAAACATTTCAAAGCATATTGACCGGGGAAGTTCACCACGCGAAGCAGCTATCTATGCTACCAATGAAGTATGGCTATCGGTAATTATTACTACTCTGGTGATTGTGGCAGTATTTTTCCCCCTTACCCTGGTGGGTGGCATGATGGGTGTGATGTTCAATCAGCTGGGCTGGATTGTTTCCATCACGATTACCACTTCGACCCTGGCCGCCATCACTCTTACACCAATGCTTTCTTCAAAGCTGCTTGTACTGCGGGAAAAGAAAAGAACAGGCCGGTTCAGCTATGAAAGGACGATAGAAGTTCTGCTGGACAAACTGGATATTTTCTATGTAAAAACCCTCAAATGGTCACTCTCAAGGAAAAAGCTTGTCATCCTCATTTCTGCCGCTATGTTCATCGGTTCATTTTTTCTGGTTCCCTATATCGGAACCGACTTTATGCCGGAATCTGATGAATCAAGAATTTCGGCATCCATTGAATTGCAGACCGGCACGCGGGTGGATGAAACCGTGAAAACAGCCCGTAAAATCGAAGAAATCATCCAAAAAAAATTCCCCGAAGTCACTCTTGTCTCCGCCTCAGCCGGAGCGGATGATGAAGGAAGTATGTTCTCCCTGTTCACTACCACCGGATCAAATATGATCAATTTCATGCTCCGGCTGAAAGACCTTGATGAACGCCAAAGAGATGTGTGGACCATTGCCGATGAAATGCGTGAAGAGCTGGCTCAGTTCCCCGAAATTATCAGCACCAATATAACAACTTCGAGTGGATTTGGCATGGGTGGCGGAAGCAATACCGTTGATGTGGAAATCTATGGGTATGATTTCAATACCACCAACAAACTTGCCGAACAGATTAAAAAGGATTTGTCGGAATTGTCTTCGGCAAAGGATGTGATGATCAGCAGGAAAAAGGACAAGCCCGAACTTCAGATTGTGCTTGATAAGACAAAACTGGCACAGCATGGGTTGAATTCAGCCATGGTTTCCATGATGATTAGAAACCGGGTAAGTGGTTTGATCCCTACCAAGTACAAAGAGGAGGGAGATGAATACGACATCCGGATTCGTCTCGATGAACAATACCGCAGCTCGGTTTCCGATCTTGAGGATATTTCTCTGATGACACCCATGGGTAAACAGATCAAACTTAAAGAAATCGGACAGGTGTCAGAATACTGGGGCCCACCCAGTATCCAGCATAAACGGAAAGAGAGGATTGTAACGGTTTCGGTTAAACCCGATAAGACCTCCCTTGGGGAGCTTGCTGCTCAGATCCAGCAGGTTATCAACAAAGAAAATATACCACAGGATGTGTTGGTGCAGGTGGGAGGAGCCTATCAGGATCAGCAGGAATCCTTTGCAGACCTTGGCCTGCTGCTGGTGCTCAGTTTGCTGCTGGTGTTCATTGTAATGGCATCCCAGTTTGAATCATTTTCTGCACCGCTGGTCATTATGTTTTCCATCCCCTTTGCCTTCACCGGGGTAATCCTTGCCCTGTACCTCACGGGTACTACCCTCAGTGTAATTTCTGCCCTGGGAGCAGTGCTGTTGATTGGTATTGTGGTGAAGAATGGTATTGTGCTTGTGGACTTTACCAACCTGATGCGGGACAGGGGACTGAGTCTCAGGGAGGCAATTGTGGTTTCAGGGAAATCCAGGCTCAGACCGGTGCTTATGACCGCATTAACCACCATCCTCGGAATGGTGCCATTGGCACTCAGCACCGGTGAAGGATCGGAGATGTGGCGCCCCATGGGGATCACGGTTATCGGCGGTCTGATCTTCTCTACCATCGTTACGATGGTCATCGTACCGGTGATGTACAGCGTTTTCGCACGCACAGGCGAAAGAAACAAAATCATGCACCTGCGTAAAAAATTCAAATTCCTCGAAAATCACCACAAAGCATAATCATTATGAAAGCAGTTTTTATAGCCTTCAATCAGGCCCATACCGAAAGAGTTGAATTCATTCTGGACCAGCTGCAGATCAAAGGTTTCACCTGGTGGGAGGATGTGCAGGGCAGAGGAACCCAAACCGGTGAACCCCGGAGGGGTACCCATACCTGGCCCGAAATGAACTCTGCACTAATGACGATAATCCCCGATGAACTGGTGAACCCTCTTTTGGAGAGTATCAGGAAACTTGATGAAATCAACAAGGAAGTTGGTGTTCGCGCATTTGTATGGGAGATTGTGCAGGAATATTGAATTGAATCGGGAATGATGTTGTAACTTCGCCTGCAACAGGTTCAGCATCAAACCCGATATTCATGAAGAGAATCGTTGTCCTCACAGGGGCCGGCATCAGCCGCGAAAGTGGTATCAGAACCTTTCGTGATCAGGACGGTTTGTGGAACAATTACCCGATCGAAGAGGTAGCCACCTACGATGCATGGCTGCGGAACCGTTCGCTGGTACTGGAGTTCTATAACATGCGCCGAAAGGAACTGCTGTCGGTGGAGCCCAATGCAGCCCATTTTGCCCTGGTTGATCTGGAAAAGAAATATGATGTCAGGATCATCACACAGAATGTAGATGACCTGCATGAAAGAGCCGGCTCTGCCTGTGTACTTCATCTGCACGGAGAGCTTAAAAAGGTACGCAGTACCCAAAATCCTTCCTTCATTAAGGAATTGGAGGGATGGGAACTTAAGGAAGGTGATCTCTGCCCCGAAGGATCCCAGCTGCGACCCCATATTGTATGGTTCGGAGAAGCTGTACCCATGTTTGATGAAGCGGTAAGAATCACCAAAACCGCCGACTATTTACTGGTAGCTGGCACTTCTCTCAATGTGTATCCTGCCGCCGGCCTCCTCCATTACGCCCCTTCTCAATGCCCTCTCTGGCTTATCGATCCGGGTGACTTCAACCACACAGATACCCGGAAAGCTATTCATATACAGCAACCTGCAACAGTCGGGGTGCCCCAAATTGTTAATGAGCTGCTTACCCATGAGGATTAAAACAGGATATGCCTTTTGTGTAATCACTCTGGGGCTCTTGCTGCAGCTGTTGCCGTGGGAACTTTCTGCTCAGCAGATTGTGCTGCCGGCCGGGTTCACATGGAATCAGATCCCATCGGATTACAAAGGAAAAACCCTGGTGATCAGAAATCACTTCAGGCTCAATCAAACAGATGTTCAGCTGCCTCCGAAAGCCATTCTGGTGTTTAAAGGGGGCTCCCTTACCGGATACCGGTCCCTTGTGGCAGATCAGAATGAAATCCGGGCAGGCAACCAGAAAATCCTGGATCCCCGGGGTACCATCAAAGGGAACTTCCGGAACACCGAAGCCCGCCCTGAGTGGTTTGGTGCCAAAGGCGACGGAGTGGCAAACGATGGCCCTGCGGTTGCCGCGGCAATCACCGCTTTCGGGAATGTCAGGTTCTCCGGAAAATACCATATTCCCGGTATTCGGATAGAAATCAACAGACCTACGGTACTCACCGGGGAAAAATCTGCAGCGATCACAGGGGATGGCAGCAACGAAGGGTTGTTCGATGTAAAAAATTCACTATGTGTGCAAAAACTCTCCTTCAGCAGGTTCAGGTTCGGGTTCTATTTCAATCAGAATGATACCCTGCAGGACATCAGGTTCTTAAACTGTTCATTTTCCGAAATGGAAAAACCTGTTTTTGCCCCTATTTCAAATACGGTACAAACCCTTACCCGCATCAGGATTTCGGGCAACCGGTTCACCAACTGTGTCGCTGGCGTTGAGTTGTTCGCCAGGCTGAACGATGTGGTGATTACCCAAAACCAGTTCCTGAACCTGGGCGATAAAAATCTGCAGAAGCAGTCTAATGCCATAAGGCTGGGAAATACAGCCCACAACTATCATATTGATAAAGCGCTGGGCGATTTTACTATTACCGGCAATACCATCCGGAATGTCTTCTGCGGACAGAATCTTCAGGGAGGTGAAGGATTTGAGTGCCATGGCATCTTTGCCCTGGGAAACCGTATTACCATCAGTGGCAATACCCTCGAAAATATCTATAATGGCGGGGTGAAGCAGAGTACAAGAATCCGCACCGGTTCAGAGGGTATTTATGTAAAAGCCAACCACTGCCTCATTACAGGGAATACCCTTATCAATGCCGGGTTCGGTGAGGGTTCGGTTGCGGTAAAAGGTTTTAACACCGACGTCAGTATTAGTAAAAATACCATCCTTTATACCGAAGACCTGGCCGATTATTCCCAACTGATCACAGCATCTTTTTCAGGCGAAATCCAGGTAACGGACAATACCCTCGAAAGCATGACCCACGATGGTATTGCCATGAAACTCTGTGGCCCGGCAGAAGCACCGGTAAAAGCCCTGATTACACGAAATACCATAAGCGGGGTAAATGGCTGGGGGTTTAAAATCATCAATCAATCGGCCGGAAGCCTTTACCAGATCACCAACAATCCCATGATTCGGATTAAGGGCGATTTCCTTTCTGAGGAGAGCAAAAAACCCTACCGCCTGATTTGTGCAAACAACGACCTGCAGATTACCCATGGGTCCTTTCTCCCCTCTTCAAAAAATAACGAGCTGGAATTCACCGGGAACCGGGTTTTGGTATCGGGTACCGGAAAAACCAATGCTGCTGCCGGAAGGATTAATTTCTCCGGCAATAAAATCACAGTGGAATCATCAGCGAATGAGTCGTTTATAATATTTTACCAGCAGGCTGAACTGCAGAACAATACATTTTTCCTGAAGGGGGCCTGGCGGTTTTTTCTGGCCTTCGACGGGGAGTATCCTGCAACCCTCCTTTCGAATGTATTCGATGCACAGAAGCTTACGGGAAACGTTGAACGACTGGTATATATCAACCATAAATCAGCAGGATTAACCTGTAGTATCTCCCGAAACCGTTTTACAGGTTCGGCCGCTTATCCCCGCATGATCCCGGTATCGGTATCCAATAAGGGGCTGGGCATGCTGCTGATGGAAAATAATGAGAGTGATACACACATTCAGGTATTTCTTGACATCATGTCACCTGTCGGGAAAGCAGTGTTCAGTAACAATAAAAGCGCATCCCCAAAAGGATTTGCCACCACAGCCTCATTGGGACAAATCGGCCACTACGAAAGCATTGGGAACCTGCAGCTTCCCGACCATAAACCCTGATGCTGCTGCAAAACCAATGGGTTTGAATACTGAACCCGGAGAAACCTGAAATGAAAATACCCCCTTGTATTACAAATAATTGCTAAATTGCACCCCTTTAGAGCTCCTGTCCGATGATGCTCAGAAAACTCTTCAGAAAACCGGCAGATGTTATCGTATTCCTGCTTTTCATAGCATTGATCGCATTTACGGTATATCTCTTTTTCTTCCGCAGATTGAATCACAGCGATTTTTCTGAGGAGGAAGACCTCCCCATGATCCTGAAAAGGGATACCCTGGTTGCGATTACTGATAACTCCTCAACCAGCTATTTCATTTATAAGGGACAACCCCTCGGATATCAGTATGAACTTCTTACAGAGTTCGCCGATCATCTGGGTGTTGCACTGAGGATTGTTCCTGTAAGTTCTATCGAGGAGAGTTTTCTCAGGCTGAAAGCAGGTGAAGCCGATCTGATTGCGATGGACCTTACGGTTACAGCACCCCGCTCTGACCTGATCGCCTTTTCGCGCCCTCTCAGTGAAACCCGTCAGGTACTTATACAAAGAAAGCCTTTGGAAGTTCCAAAGAAAAAGAAAAAGAAAGATCCCGTACCGGGACTGATCACCAAACTTGCCGATCTGAGCGAGAAGACCATACACGTGCAGAAAAATTCCTCGCACAGTTTGAGGATCAGAAACCTGGCATCTGAGAATGGCATCAATATCAATATTGTAGAGGTTGATCAGGACTCAGAAGACCTGATCGCCATGGTTTCTGAAGGGGAAATAGAATTTACGGTTGCCGATGACCATGTGGCCATGGCCAACTCCACCTGGTACGATAACCTTGATATCACCACCGAAGTCAGCCTGCCTCAGGATGTGGCATGGGCTGCCAAACAGGGCTCCGATTCGCTGCTGGGTGTACTCAACCGATGGCTTGAGTCCTTTATTGGTACGAAAAAGTACGCAAAAATCTACAAAAAGTACTTCATCAGCAAGAAATCGAATCATCTGAAAGAAAGTGAGTACCACTCTTTAAAAGGAGGTAAACTCTCACCCTATGATGCGCTGATACGGAAGCATACGGCTGACAGTCCGTGGGACTGGCGCTTTGTGGCAGCCATTATGTTTGAAGAGTCGAGGTTTAATGCCCGGGCACAATCATGGGCCGGAGCATATGGTCTGATGCAGCTGATGCCCGGAACAGCGAGAAAATTCGGGGTAAAGAATCCGGAAAGCCCTGAAGAACAGATCAAAGGAGGAATCAGATTACTGAATTTCCTCAACGAAAAACTGCCCGATGAAATCAATAACCCCGATGAACGTGCCCGATATGTGCTCGCATGCTATAACATCGGGATGTCACATATCCTTGATGCCTATTATCTGGCCCTGAAATACAATGAAGATCCCTCCAAATGGGAAGTTGCCGAAAAATACCTGCTGCTGAAATCCAAACCCAAATACTTCAACGACCCGGTGGTGAAAGGGGGATATGCACGCGGCCGGGAAACCCGGAAATTCGTCCAGAAGGTATATAACCGGTTTCTGGATTATAAAAATACCCTTTCTGAATAACCGCTATTAGTGCGCCTCCAGCCAGTTGCTGCCCGAATTGATCTCTGCCTCTACCGGTACATCCAGCCTTATAGCATTTTTCATCCCATTGATAATGAGAGGCTTTACTATTTTCATCTCTTCCAGGGGAACCTCAAAGACCAGTTCATCATGCACCTGCATGATCATTTTCGACCTCAGTCCCATGGTTTCCATTTCCCTGTAGATGGCAATCATTGCCTTCTTGATCATATCAGCAGAGGTGCCCTGAATGGGGGCATTGATCGCATTACGCTCGGCAAACTGCCGGATATTGGTGTTGGCTGAATTGATATCCCTCAGGTAACGCCTTCTTCCCAGCATGGTCTCCACAAAGCCCGCTTCCCTTGCTCTTACAATACACCGTTCCATGTAAGCTTTGATGCCCGGGTATTGCTTGAAGTACCCATCGATGATGGCTGCTGCCTCCATGCGGGAGATGTTAAGTCTTTCTGCCAGGCCGAAAGCCGAGATCCCGTATATAATCCCGAAGTTTACCATCTTCGCATTCCTGCGCATAGTCCCGTCCACCATTTCAGGTGACACCCCGTAAATACCTGCTGCTGTGGCAGTATGAATATCCATGCCCTGCCTGAAAGCCTCCTGCATGGCAAGGTCCCCGCTCAGATGGGCAATAATACGCAACTCAATCTGCGAGTAGTCGGCAGATACCAGTTCCCAGCCCGGATATCCTGCAATAAAAGCCTTCCTGATCTCCTTTCCGCGGTCAGTCCGGATCGGGATATTCTGCAGGTTCGGATTGTTGCTGCTGAGCCTTCCCGTGGCTGTAACCGCCTGGTTATATGATGTGTGTATTCTTCCGGTCTTTGGATGAATCAGCAGCGGGAAAGTGTCCACATAGGTTGATTTGAGTTTGGTGAGGCTCCGGTACTCCAGAATAGCCGGAACAATCGGATGGTGATGCACCAGCTTGCCCAATACCTCCTCGCCGGTTGAATATTGTTTGGTTTTGGTTTTTTTTGGAGATGAAATGATCCGGAGCCGGTCAAATAAAATCTCTCCAAGCTGCCTGGGGGATGCAATATTGAAAATGGATCCTGCATAAGAATAGATCAGCTCCTCTACTTGCCTGATCTCTTCTCCCAATTGTACCGAATACTCCTGTAAAGCCGCCACATCTATCTGAACGCCGGTACGCTCCATCTCCGCCAGTACCGGTATCAGGGGAACCTCCACCTGCCGGAAAAGATCTTCGGCACCGGCATCTTTCAGCTTCGGAATGAACAGGTTGGCAAGTTGCAGCGTAATGTCCGCATCTTCGCAGGCATAATCTTTTAAATACTCCTTATCAACCTTTCTGATATCCACCGGTGTTTTTCCCTTAACACCGGTAAGGGTGGAAAAAGAGACCGGTGAATAATGCAGATAGGTTTCTGCCAGAAAGTCCATGTTGTGTCGCATCTCAGGCTGCAGCAGGTAGTGCGCCACCATGGTATCGAACATGGGCTCCTGCACTTCAATGCCGTAGTTCTTCAGGATTTGCAGATCATACTTCAGATTCTGGGCAATTTTTTCCAGACGGGGATCTTCAAAAACCGGTTTCAGCAGATCCAGGATTTCCATCACTTCTTCCCGTTTTTCGGGCAGATGCAGAAACCAGGCTTCTCCGGGTTGCACGGCGAAGGAGATACCAACCAGTTCAGCCGTAAGCACATCCAGTCCGGTGGTTTCGGTATCGAAGCAGAAACGTCCGGCGGTTGAAAGCCTGGCGGCGAGATCACGGGCTCCCTCAACTCCTTCGGCATGATGATAAGAATGTGGAAGGTCACCCAGAACTTTCATCCCTTCGGGGAGGAAACCCGTTCCCTCTTCTGTATCGAACAGGGAGGTCTGGATGCCGCCTGAAGGGATTCCCTGAACAGGAGCCTGGCGTATATCTCCCTCTCCAAGAACGCGTGCAGCAAGGGTTCTGAACTCCAGCTCCCCAAACACCTCTGTCACCATCTTCCGGTCAGGTTCTTCAACCACCAGCTGTGCCTCATTGAAAGGCACCGGTACATCGGTAATAATGGTGGCCAGCTTCTTGGAAAGAAGGCCCTGTTCCCTGAAATTTTCGATGTTTTCCTTCAGCTTCCCCTTGAGCTCTTCCGTGTGTTCAAGCAGGTTTTCCAGTGAACCGTAGCTTCCTATCAGCTTTGAGGCTGTTACCTCTCCAATTCCCGGAATTCCGGGTATGTTATCAGAAGCATCGCCCCATAGTGCCAGTATATCAATTACCTGCTCAGGTTTTTCGATACCATATTTTTTGCAGATGTCGGCCACCCCTACAATATCGGCTCCCGAACCCATCCGGGCCGGTTTGTATATTTTTATCCGATCGGTAACCAGTTGCCCGAAGTCTTTATCGGGTGTCATCATAAAAACCTCAAATCCATGCTCTTCTCCCATTCTGGCCAGGGTTCCGATAATGTCATCAGCCTCGAACCCATCCTTTTCAAGGATCGGGATGCGGAACGCTTCAATTACCTTTTTTACCCAGGGAATCGAAAGGGCAAGGTCTTCCGGCATGCTCTGGCGGGTGGCTTTGTAGTCGGCAAATTCTGCATGCCTGACCGTTGGGGCATAGGAATCGAATGCTACTGCCAGATGGGTTGGTCGCTCATTTTTCAGGACATCCAGCAGGGTGTTGGTAAAACCCAGCACTGCTGAAGTGTTCATTCCTTTGGAGTTAATCCGGGGCGCCTTGCTCATGGCAAAATAGGCCCGGTAGATAAGGGCCATGGCATCCAGCAGGAACAGTCGTTTTTCGGGCATAATCAGGGTATAAGTCTGTATAAGGCGAAAGTACACAATTTATCGGTCCCGGTATCCGGTCGGGCCGGTTTGAGACCCTTATCAGGGAATGGCGGTAAACAGCACCAGAAACCAGGTAAAACCCACCAGAAATCCTGCATAAACTTCAGCCGGCCTGTGACTTCCGGTACCAATTCTGGATACCCCCACCAATCCGGACAGCACAAACACAACCATAACCGGGTAGAAAAAATGGGCAGGGGCATACCGTGAAAGACCGAGCAGAATGCCTGCTACCCCACCAATTCCCATCATGTGGATGCTGATTTTCCAACGGAAATTGATCGCCATGGCCAGAAGAATCATCCCTGACGATCCCAGCAGCATCAGTGTATACTCTGAAGGCACCCCGAACCTCTGCACCATGCGCGAAGCAAAATAATGGGCAATTGCAGTTACAAGAAAGGGTACGGTGCGCTCACTGCGGTTTTCCAGATGCAATGAGGTGATGAGCCCCATGGTTTTCAGCATCGCTACCATGATAAGTGGTATGCAGAAAGTAAGAATCAGCAGGATCAGCGGAAGTACCCACCAGCTCTGTACCGCGAATACAGAAAACGGATACCATCGTGATGTCATGAAAAAATAGAGATACAGTGGCATCAGCAACGGATGGAGCACTACCGATAAAGTTAACGTAACCGCATCAGAAAACTTTCGCAGATCCACTAGAGAGCCCTCCTCATCCTCGCCACGGGTATCCCCAGCTGTTCACGGTACTTGGCCACCGTGCGGCGGGCAAGGGTGTAACCCCGCTCCTTCAGGATCAGCGACAGGGCGTCATCGGTCACGGGGTTCCTTTTGTCTTCACTGCCGATGCACTCCTCCAGGATCTTCTTCACCTCACGGCTCGATACCTCTTCCCCCGACTCGGTCTGTAATCCCTCCGAGAACAGGGTTTTTAACAGAAAAGTACCAAAAGTCGTCTGCACATATTTGCTGTTTGCCACACGTGACACGGTGGAAATATCAAGCCCGACAAGCTCGGCAATATCCTTCAGAATCATGGGTTTAAGCCGGGTCTCATCACCTGAAAGAAAATACTCTCTCTGAAATTCCATGATAGCACTCATGGTGATAAAAAGCGTCTGCTCCCGTTGGTTAATCGCCTCTATGAACCACTTGGCCGAATCGATCTTCTGTTTTACGAACTGCAGAGCCTCCCTGCGCTGCGTCGTCCCTCTTGAGCTTTTGTCGGCAGCATAGTGTTCCAGCATCTCCCGGTACGCCTTATTCACCCTGAGCTCAGGCTTGTTTTTCTGATTTACCCGTAACTCCAGCTCCCCGTCCTGATTGGTAATGAAGAAATCGGGCAGAATGAACAGTCCCCCACGCGATGTATCGCCAAGGGTATTTCCGGGTTTTGGGTTGAGTTTCAGGATTTCAGCGACAGCTTCTTTCAGTTCTTCTTCCAAAGCCTCTGTTTTCTTCAGGATCTTGTCGAAATGTTTCTTCGAAAACTCTTCAAAGAAATCACGTATCACTGCCCGTGCCAGTTCCGTAGCATCGGTTTCCTCCTCCACGCGGTTCAGCTGGATCAGCAAACACTCCTGAAGGTTCCGGGCGCCAACACCCGGTGGGTCCAGCTGATGGACCAGCTGCAGTAACTCTTCAAGCTCTTTAACGCTGGTAGAGATGTTAAAACTGAACGACAGGTCGTTTACCAAAGCCGGTAACTCACGCTCCAGATAACCTGAATCATCAATATTGCCAATGATCACATCCAGAATTGCCCTCTGCCGGTCGTTCAGCACCAGCATCCCTGCCTGATTTTGCAGATGCTCATGAAAGGAAACCCCTGATACCACCGGAGCTTCCCACTCCTCTTCATCACGCCCCCGGTTTTGGATCGTCAGTTTGTAGGCCGGTATGTCGTCGTCGTCCAGATAATCTTCAAAATCAAAATCGTCAAGCCGCTCATCCCCCTCATCATCGTATTCATTTTCATTGTCGGAATCCTGCCCAAACTCATCCTGGGATTCTTCATTCTCTTCAGAAGCCTCTTCCAACGCCGGATTCTCCTCTATTTCCTGTTTGATACGCTGCTCCAGAGCAACGGTAGGAATCTGGATCAGCTTCATCAGCTGAATCTGCTGGGGCGACAGTTTCTGTAAAAGCTTCTGCTGCAATCGTTGACTTAACATCGTTTATCCTCCCGCTCTTTTGCGCAAAATACGCAAAATTCCATGTTTTGTCAAGTGTTGGTTAAAACTCAGCATTCTGGGGGGTTCTGGGGAAAGGGATTACATCACGGATGTTGCCCATACCTGTTATAAACAGCATCAGCCGTTCAAAACCCAGTCCGTAACCGCTGTGTACTACCGTTCCGAATCTGCGTGTATCGAGGTACCACCACATCTCCTTCTCGGGGATGCCCATTTGCTGCATCCTGGCCAGTAAATGATCGTATCGCTCCTCACGCTGGCTGCCTCCGATGATCTCTCCGATCCCCGGGAACAGTACATCCATGGCACGAACCGTAACCCCGTCATCATTCTGCTTCATGTAAAAAGCCTTGATCTCTTTCGGATAGTCGGTCAGGATTACCGGCTTTTTAAAGTGCTTCTCTACCAGGTAGCGCTCGTGTTCCGACTGCAGGTCGGCCCCCCACTTTTCGATGGGATACTGAAATTTCCCGTTTTTATTGGGCTTCGATTCTTTCAGAATTTCAATGGCTTCGGTATAGGTAATCCGCTCAAAGGGATGCGCCAGGATGAACTCAAGCTTTTCTATCAGTGGCATGGAGCGGTCTTCCTGCTTCTTCTGCTTCTCCTCATCCTCCTGCCGCGACTGCAGAAACAGCAGATCCTCCATGCAATGGTCCAGTGCATACCGCACCAGATATTTCAGCATCTCTTCCGCCAGATCCATGTTGTCGTGGATATCGTAAAAGGCCATCTCGGGTTCAATCATCCAGAATTCTGCAAGATGACGTGAGGTATTCGAGTTTTCGGCCCGGAAAGTGGGACCAAAGGTGTACACCTCTCCCAGCGCCAGGGCGGCAAGCTCTGCTTCCAGCTGTCCTGAAACCGTCAGGTTAGTCTCCTTTCCGAAGAAATCCTTCGAAAAATCCACCTTCCCCTCTTCTGTCAGGGGTGGATTATTCGCATCCAGCACCGATACCCTGAACATCTCGCCTGCTCCCTCGGCATCGCTGCCGGTGATGATGGGGGAGTGGATGTTCAGAAATCCCTTGTCGTTGAAGAACTTGTGGATGCCGAATATCATGGCGTGCCGCACACGGGTAATAGCCCCAAAAGTGTTGGTGCGAAAACGCAGGTGGGCAATCTCACGTAAAAACTCAAGGCTGTGTTTTTTGGGCTGCAAAGGGTAGTGTTCCGGATCGGCCTTGCCCAGCAGCTCCACTTTCAGGGCTTCCACCTCCAGCGCCTGCCCTGCACCCGGAGAAGCCACCACCCTGCCGTCGATGCGCAGGGAGGCACCCGTATAGACTTCATCCAGTACCGATAAATCCACCAGTTCGGGATTTACCACTACCTGCAGGTTCTGCAGGGTTGAACCGTCATTCAAAGCGATGAAAGCCACATTCTTGCTGATGCGCTTGGTGCGTACCCAACCCCCAAGCACTACCTGCTGCCCCGGTACTCCGCCGGCCAGCAGTTCTCTGATTTTTATTCTCTCTTTGCGCATAAAGTCATCAATTCATTCAATAGGCAAAATTACCCTTTTCCTTCCACTATCAATACAATCTCTCCGCGAGGCTGTACGCTGGTAAATTCGGTTTCCAGTTCAGCCAGGGTTCCACGATGATACTCCTCGTGAATCTTCGAAAGCTCCCGTACCACAACCCCCCTGCGCTCCCCTCCGAAAACCTCAGCCATCTGCCCCAGGGTTTTAAGCAGCCTGTGCGGCGACTCGTACAGCACCAGGGTAAAAGGGTATCCGGCCAGCCAGGCCAGCCGGGTCATCCTTCCTTTCTTCGGGGGGAGAAACCCCTCAAAATGAAACCTGTCGCATGGAAGTCCGGACGCCACCAAAGCAGGCACAAATGCCACCGGACCCGGAAGGCATTCCACCTGCATACCGCGTTGCAAAGCCTCCCGAACCAGCAAAAACCCGGGATCGGAAATCCCGGGAGTACCGGCATCGGTTACCAGAACCAACCGGGAATCCTCCCCCGCTTCATCCAGTATCCTGCCGGTACGCTGATGCTCATTGTGCAGGTGGTAAGCCACAAGGCGCGTTTTAATGTCGAAGTGCTTCAGCAGGATACCGGTGGTGCGGGTGTCCTCCGCCAGAATCAGGTCGGCCTGCCGCAGTGCTTCCAGCGAACGGAGTGTGATATCCGAAAGGTTGCCCAGAGGCGTTGGTACCAGAGTTATACGTGCCATGATTTAATGATATAGTTCCGCATAACGGGTTATAAGACTGAAAAAAGGAATGTAGGCAGTAAAGGGTACCGGACTTCGGTCGTTAATTGTATGATATTCGGTTTGTTCACTCCCCATGGTGTAGATGAAAAAGGCCTTCACCCCGCGGGCATGGAAAGGATGGTGATCGCTGTTGGGGCTCTCGCCGCGCACTGCTACCTGTTTAAGCAGGGAATGGGCTGCATTGAGGCTGTCGAGCAGATTAAAATCGCCGGGATGTACGCTGCCGTTTACTACTGTAATACCGTCACTACCTGAGGCCACCATATCGAAATTGAACAACACGGCAATGTTTTGAAGCGGAAAAAGGGGCCTTTCCGTGTATTGGGTCGAGCCCAGCAACCCCGCCTCCTCACCGGTGAAGGCGATGAAAGCCACGGAGTAAGGATGGGGATTATGGCTGTAATGGCGCGCCAGGTCCAGCACCATGGCAGTACCGCTTCCGTTGTCGTTGGCCCCCGGAAACATCACATCTCCCATCCTCCCCAAATGGTCGTAGTGGGCAGTAAACACGATAAAACTGTCCGGATGAAGGGTCCCCCTGACCATAGCAGCCACATTCTGGCTGTGATATGCCGGTTCGAAATGGTTGGTAAAAGATACATACATCTTCCGGCTGCGGTGGTCGAGGATGCCCGATTTCACCGTAACCACCAGATAATCCGTTTCAATACCGCTGTCGGAAATATGCCAGTAAGGCTTGTCCATGATACGCACCATGCCTGCAACCCCGGAAATCTGTCCGCGAAACAGCGCCTGGTATAACTCTTTCAGATCCTTGTCAGCTGCAATGGCGGGATCTGCCACTACCAGGGAATTCCTCAGGTCGCGCCAGAAAAAGCGGCGCAGGCGTGCCGGATTTTTGGCTGTTTTGTGGCTTAGCCAAACCAGGCGGTATTCCCTTGAAACCCCTTTCGATCTGGCAGAAACCAAAACCTCGGTGCCAGCCTTCAGCGTTCTGTCACCGATGCGGCAAACCACCTCACCGGTGATGTTGTTTACGGGGAATATCACTCCTTGGTGATAGCAGCTACCGATCGATTCCAGCCCTGCTTTCCGGAATTCAGAAGCAATGAACGCAGCCGCCTTGCGATCCCCGTTGTGCTGGTAACCCCTTCCCGCAAGAGAATCCGAAGTAAGGATCTCCACCACCCGTTTTACATAGGCTGTATCCTGCGAATATACCTGTAAATCTATGATTATCAGCAATATTAAAGCTGCTGCCACCCTCCTGGTCTGTACAAACCAACCCATAGTACGGCCCCTGTATTTGTTCCGTGGTAAAATTAGGGATTATTGAAGTAATTTTTCCACTACCATACCAAAACACCTCGTGCAGAGCGGAATCTTACTTCCGGATATCACCCCTTTAAAAAGTGATGATGAAGCCCTGCCGTGTACCGGAGCCTGTTATGGTCTGAATTCAGTTAATTGCCTGACAGGCTGCAGGAACATTTTGCTATCAGGCGCCTCAAACCTGAAACCTTGATCCTTGAACCTTGATCTTTAAACCCTCTTATATACCTCCTCAAACGGAACCCTCGTCCTGTCGCCCCAAACGCCCCCTTCATCCCTGAGGCCGCAGGAAACAATCATGTTGATCTCCGCACGCCACGGCAGTTTCAGGATTCGTTTTACCCTCCTGCCGTCCAAACCCTCCATGGCACAGGTATCGTACCCTTCGGCTGCCATCGCCAGCATAAAGGTTTGTGCTGCCAGGGCGCAGGTTTTGTGCACCACCACACGCACCTCAGCCTCAGAAACAAAGCGGGTCATGGGCCTGAACAATCCGATGCTGTGCGCAACCAGCTTTCTGAATAACCCCAGAAGCCCGAAAAACCGGCTGTACAAAAACGGCATCACCCTTCCGTAATACAACTCAAAACGGCGGATCCTTTTCGGTTGTTTTTCGGGTGGACTGTTTCTGTGTACATTGTCAATCTGCAGTTTTGCCACAGCCCGTGCCCGCTTGCGGAACAGATCGCGCCTGGTAACAAACACCACCATCTGAGGAGCTGTGCTTGCTGCGGTCTGATCCATGCAGGCATACGACAGCTTTTTAAGAATTCCCGGATCCGTTACATGGTAGAACTCCCACAACTGCATGTTCGAACTGGTAGGAGCCAGAACAGCCAGCTCCAGACAATGCCGAACCTTCTCGGGATCAATAGGCTGATCTTTGTATTTTCTCACCGATCGGCGGTAATGTACAATCTCCTCAAATGTCATTTTTCTTCTATATATTCTGATTTACAATACATTTTACATAATCAACTACCGACTACCGACTGTCGACTGTCGACTGTCGACTGTCAACTCTAGCTGTATCTTCTGGTTACAATGTCAATCAGCTTCTGAAAGGCCATATTCTCAATATCCCAGTGATACTGCGAACGAAGTTCTTCCATCAGTGCAATGGCTTCGTTTCGTCCCGGCATGGTGTTCAGCTGTTCGATCACTTCATTGTACAGGGCCATATTGCCCATAAACAGCTCATACACAAAGATGAACTTCTCGTTGATCCCGATAGCGGTCTTCAGGTTGCTGATGGGGTTGTGCTGCATACGCCCCGAAATGCTCTGATCCGAAAACCTGGCTGCAATCAGATCGTTAATGGATTGTGCCCCCCCTTTTATCAGCGCCTCGCCCAGAATTTTTTTCCCGTCACCGCGGGAGGTCTCCTTTTCCTTCTGCTCTGCAACTTTCGGAGCAGCAGAGGGTTTCACCACCGAAGCAGCGGGCTGCACCCCGGCAGAAGTCTCTGCCGCTACCGGTTTCGGGCGTACAGCCTCAGGTTCGGGCTGTACAGGTACCGGTTCAGGTTGAATAATTTCGGGTACCGGTTCGGGTTGAATAACTTCGGGTACCGGTTCGGGTTGAACCATTTCCTCTTGCGATGTCACGGGTTCAGGTTGGGGTTGCGCAGATACCGGCTGCTGCACCTCATTGGCTGTGAATGCATCAGCAGCAGTATCGACAGCCTGTTGAACAGGTTCGTCTGCAGGGCCGTAGGGTACAGAGGCTTCCAGTGAGCGGATCAGCGAACAAAGATCGTACAGCCTGCGGATCTCTTCCAGTGCCAGGTCTAACTCAATAGCGGGTATCCTGCCGCTGTACCGGGTGATGGATCCGATGCGGTCGATGATTTTGCGGGTGAGATGATCCAGCTCATCTGCATATCGGTGATGGGTCATGTTGTGATTGGGGTTGGGTGTGGCTTATAACGCTGAATGTTGTTATTTTTGTGCCCCCTTGCGGGCGTATCCGGCACAAAAATACACAAACCTGCCGGAAGTATGATCCCAGGGGCAAATAACCCTCCTGAGGAAAACCCGGGAAAAAGCAAAAACACAACGCATGTACGATACTCCTTCCGAAATCCAGCGCATCCGTGGTTGCATCGAAGTGATATGTGGCTCGATGTTCTCCGGCAAAACCGAGGAGCTGATCCGGAGGATGCGCAGGGCGCAGCTTGCCAAGCAGAAAACAGTGTTATTCAAGCCCACCGTGGACAATCGTTACCATACCCTCAACATCGTCTCCCACGATGAACGTTTTCTGGCATCCACCCCGGTAGAGTCAGCTTCTCAGATTTTATTGCTGGTGCACGATGCAGAGGTGGTAGGCATCGACGAGGCCCAGTTTTTCGATCCCGAGCTGGTGCATGTATGCAACACCCTTGCAAACCAGGGAGTAAGGGTGATTGTCGCCGGGCTCGACATGGATTATCTTGGAGTCCCTTTCGGCCCCATGCCCGAACTGCTTGCTGTGGCAGAATACGTAACCAAGGTTCATGCGGTGTGCATGCAATGTGGAGCGCCAGCCCTTTACTCCTTCAGGAAATCCCCCGACAACAAAAGGGTTCTCCTGGGCGAGGCCGATCGCTATGAACCATTGTGCCGCTCCTGTTTCAACCTGCTGAAAAAATCCTAATTTTGCACCTCCAAATGACCAGACCTATGAAAACACTTTTCAACGCCCTGATAGCCATAATATTTCTGACCGCTGCCGGTTGCGGGAATGCCCAGCCACCTGCTGACCGAACCGGTGATGCACAGATGCAGGATACCCTGAAAAAACCTGAAGCAACCAAAGAAGCAGTGGTAAAGATCATCACCGATTTTGGTACGATGACCGTGAAACTTTACAATGAAACTCCGCTTCACCGTGATAATTTCCTGAAGCTGGCCCGTGAAGGGTTCTTCGACAGCCTCCTGTTTCACCGGGTCATCAACGGCTTTATGATCCAGGGGGGTGATCCCGATTCGAAGCGTGCCGCTGTCGGTGCTCCACTGGGCAATGGTGGCCCCGGATATACCGTTCCCGCGGAATTCCGGTCTGATCTCATTCACAAGAAAGGGGTTTTATCTGCAGCCCGGATGCCCGATCAGGTTAATCCATCCAAAGCCTCAAGCGGCAGCCAATTTTACATCGTGCAGGGTAAGGTGTATACCCGCGAAGAACTCGCCGGTTTCGAACAGAGGTTTGGAATTAAGTTTACCCAGCAGCAGATCGAAACCTATACCACCGTTGGCGGTACACCACACCTCGATGGCGGGTATACCGTCTATGGTGAAGTGATTGATGGCCTGAATGTAATTGATCTGATTGCTGCGCAGAAAACAGGCCCCAACGACCGCCCTGTGAA
This sequence comes from Bacteroidota bacterium, assembly GCA_022709695.1. Classification (GTDB taxonomy): domain Bacteria; phylum Bacteroidota; class Bacteroidia; order Bacteroidales; family SKPS01; genus SKPS01. The sequence continues at coordinate 41,227 of JAKLII010000003.1, read as the reverse complement.
AGACATCAGAATGAAGGTGGAGATCGTTACCGATTATCCGGCATCAGAATAAACCCCATATCAGGTAATACCTCTCCCGGCCATGAAGCAACGTATTGAAAAGTTGACGGAAGCAATCCGGTCTGCCTCCATCCAGACTCCGGAAGAGCTGGAAGCTTTCAGAATCGAATACCTCGGAAAAAAGGGGGCGCTGGCTGAACTCTTTGAACATTTTAAAGAGGTTCCCGCAGAGGAGAAACGGGAAGTCGGACAACTTGTGAATCAGTTGAAAAATCTCGCCGCTGAAAGTTATGAGCACTGGAAAGCGCATTTCGAAAGCGTTCCCCTGGCTTCCTCTGCACCGGTTACAGACTTAACCCGACCGGCTATCCTTACCCCACCCGGTGCTTTTCATCCCCTTACCCTGGTAAAGAAGGAAATCACAGCCATTTTTACACGGCTCGGATATACAGTGTCAGAAGGCCCTGAAATCGAGGACGACTGGCATAATTTTTCTGCCCTGAACTTCCCTCCCGAGCACCCGGCAAGGGAAATGCAGGACACCTTTTTCATCGACAAAAACCCCGAGATTGCACTCCGCACCCACACCTCCTCGGTTCAGGTAAGGGTAATGGAAAACCAGAAACCTCCCATCCGTACAATCTCTCCCGGCAGGGTTTACCGCAACGAAGCCATCTCTGCCCGTTCCCATTGTTTTTTCCATCAGGTGGAAGGGCTCTATATCGACCGCAACATCTCAATGGCACATCTGAAACATGACCTCTATTTCTTTGCACGTGAAATGTTTGGCCCGGAAACCCGTATAAGGCTCCGCCCATCGTACTTCCCCTTTACAGAGCCTTCAGCCGAGATGGATGTGTCGTGTAATATCTGTGGAGGCAAAGGGTGCAACATCTGTAAATACTCGGGGTGGCTCGAAATTATGGGATGTGGCATGGTGGATCCCAATGTGCTGGAAAACTGTGGTATTGACCCTGACATATACTCCGGTTTTGCCTTCGGAATGGGATACGACCGTATTGCCATGCTGAAATACCAGATCCGGGATATCAGACTTCTCAGTGAGAACGACCTGCGATTTTTGAGTCAGTTCGTTTCGGGATAAAAAAAAGGAGAGACCTCCCGGCCTCTCCCGCATAAAAACCATAACCAAAATTCACTTAAGAAACGAATTACTCGGCTGATAAAATCTTACCGTAGGGTAAGTCGCTTTTTCTTGATGCTTCTGCCGTTTTTCACTTCAACAAAATACGTGCCAGTTCCCAGTTCTTTCAGGGTTAAAACCCTCCGGAAACTCCCCCCTTCATTCCTGAATTTCTCACTGTACAGTACTTTGCCTTTGTTGTCGTAAACGGTATATTCACTTTTTTTATTGTTCAGATCTGCTTCAACCAGAAAAATCCCTGCCCCCGGTACCGGCCTGATCACGAAATTTTTTACACTGTTGGATTCCGGATAAATGGCTACATCTTCCACTGAGAACACTGGAAAACTACCTGGCCTGATCAGTTGCTGACCGGGATTATCCGGATAACCAAAGGATCCCTCGTCAGGGAGCCTGAATTCAAAATGGTAAGGTTCATCCCCGGGAACCTCAATTTCGGGAAAACTGAAACGAAAATGGTTGAGCAATGAATCGCTGTTGAATGGCTCAGACCATTGCGGATTCCTGAATAACCGGTTGAGATCGAGAGAGTCGGGGGTGTCAAACCGGAACTCACGGATCATGTCGTCGGATGAGAGGGAATCCTCCTCATCGCCAAACCTGAAGCTAAACCCTGAAGTTCCGTAATCCAGATCCATGTTCTTCTCCTCAACCAGAGTGTCATTTCCGATAATCCTGATGCTTTTGAAATAGACTGAACCTTTCCGGGTGGTATCAGTCTGGGCAGTGAGTGCCAGGGTGGCAGTTGCCAGGATGATGAAGCCAGTAAGAATCCGCCGTTTCATGGTTGCATATCGTTTGAATGCAGCAAAATTAAGTACATACGTTGTATGCCATCTGTTAAAAGCCTTTAACAAACGTTAAAATATGTTAACCAATTGCATGGCAGGGATGCTGAGATTGGTACCTTTGCCGTGATGAAAGAGTGGAAATTACGCTTTCTGATCCTGTTCAGTCTGATCAGCATCACTGGATTGATCCTGATCCAGACCTACTGGATCCGTGATGCGATTCAGGTGAAGGAGAGCCATTTCAGGCAATCGGTAAATCAGGCAGTTGCGCGTGCTGTCTGGCGGCTTGAACGATTGGCCATGGTGTCGGCAAAGGAGAAGCAGATGCAGGGGAGCGGCAGTACCCGTCAGGTTTTCGACACCACAGGCAAAGCAGTCTATTACGACACAGTTCCCCTTCCATCCTACCTTGGCCAGCCCGCCGATTCGGTGGTGCCTTTGCCGAAAGGTCTCCCATCGCTCGGATGGATGGCAGACACCCTGCTTACCGGACTGAATTCCGGTGGCGAATCACTAGCATCTTTACGTGATGACCTTAAGCAGATGCAGATGCGAACAAACCCCGACTTTCGTACCGCCCTCGATTCGGTATTGGAAAGCATCGGAAGAATCAGCTCTGAAATAGAAGTCTTCAACAATACAAAAACCCAGCTGGAAGAGGAGATTATGCATCTCACCGAAGGGAATCCTGAAAAAATAAAAAGCCGCTTTACCGATTCAGCGCTTATTGGGGATTTGCTGGCCGAAGAATTGGGGAACGAGGGATTGAAACTCAGCTTTAATTTTGGTTTGTACTTTCCATTCAGCGGAACCCATTTGTTCAGTAATACCAAAGAGATTGAAGAATCCCTCAAACATTCAGGATTTGTGTACAGCCTTTTCCCATCCCTCAGGCTCTCAAAGCCCATCTATCTGGTAGTTGTTTTCCCGGGAGACACCCAGTATCTCTTTGCCAAACAGGGTTACGTCATGACCGCATCCTTTGTCCTGATTCTGATACTGATTCTTTCCTTTTTCTATATTACAGGCAGTATCTACCGTCAGAAAAAGATAGGAGAAATGAAGAATGATTTCATCAACAACATGACCCATGAATTCAAAACCCCGGTTTCTACCATCTCCCTGGCCTGTGAAGCATTGCGCGATAAGGATATTGTGAAATCGGATGAGGTATATGAAAATTATCTGCAGATTATCGATAACGAAAACCGCAGGCTGGGGAAAATGGCTGAAAGGATCCTGCAGACTGCCGTGATCGATAAGGGGCATTTGTACCTTTACTTTGAGCCAGTCGATATGCATGAACTGATTCTGCATGTATTATCCAAATATCAGCCACTGGTGGACCAGCAGAATGGAAGTATCCACACCAAGTTTCTTGCTGCTGATCCGGTGATAACCGGCGACCGCACGCATCTGCATAACATGATTTCAAATCTGGTAGACAACGGAATCAAATATTCGCGTGAAATTCCGGAGATCAAAATTCTAACCCACGATAAAGGGGATCAGTTATTTATCTCGGTACAGGATTCCGGTATTGGGATTTCAAAAACCAACCAGAAGCGTATTTTCGATAAACTGTTCAGGGTTTCAACCGGCAATCTGCATAATGTGAAAGGGTTTGGACTGGGGTTGAGTTATGTGAAATACATTCTCGATCGCCATTCGGGCACCATCAGGGTTGAGAGCGAGTTACAGAAAGGGAGTACCTTCAGAATCACATTGCCGAGGCATCAGGTACCCCAAAAATCCAACAAATAGACAACATCATGAACGGAAAAACAAAAATTCTGCTTGCGGAAGATGATCAGAACCTGGGGACCATCCTAAAAGCCTATCTGGAGGCCAAGGGATTTCCGACGGTATTGTGTGTAAACGGCAGGGAGGCATGGGAGACATTTACCCGGCAGGAGTTTGATTTTTGCATTGTTGATGTGATGATGCCCCTGAAAGATGGTTTTTCCCTTACCCAGGATATCAGAATAGTAAACCGTGAGATTCCGGTATTATTTCTTACAGCCAAATCGATGCAGGAAGATATCCTCAAAGGCTTCAGTGCCGGTGCCGATGACTATCTTACCAAGCCTTTCAGCATGGAGGAGCTGTTGGCACGCATCCAGGCAATTCTCCGCAGAATAGATCTGGTGAGTTCCGGAGTAGCCCGGCAGAATGAGGTATTTGAGATAGGTACCCTTCGGTTCGACTACCAGAAACAAACGCTTGAAACACCCGAAGGGGAAGTTAAGCTCACCTCCAAAGAAGCAGGACTGCTGAAAATGTTGTGCGAGAGGCCCAATCTTGTGTTGGAGAGGACGGAGGCACTAAAGACCATCTGGCAGGACGACAGCTATTTCAATGCACGAAGCATGGATGTGTACATCACCAAAATACGCAAATACCTCAAAGCGGATCCCAATGTAAACATTGTGAACGTGCATGGGGTAGGCTTCAAACTGGTAGTGTACTGAAATGGAAAAACCGAATCTGTATGATGACGCTGAGATTTGTAAATCCCGGATGTTGCAAACTCAGTTTTTTACTTTAATTTTGGCCTGTTATCCAACCAATAAAACAGCATACAATGCAAATTCCTGAAAATCTCAAGTACACCGAAGATCACGAATGGATTCGTGTTGAAGACGATATGGCGTTTATAGGCATCACCGAATATGCTCAGGGCGAGCTTGGCGACATCGTATTTGTGGAAGTCGAAACCGTAGGTGAAACATTGGCAAAGGGAGAGTCTTTCGGTACCATTGAAGCCGTGAAAACCGTTTCCGACATGTTCATGCCGGTGGGAGGTGAAATTGTGGCGTTCAATGAAACCCTGGGTTCGGCTCCTGAATTGCTGAACAAGGATCCTTACGGCGAAGGCTGGGTGATCAGCATCAGGATCGACAATCCGGAAGAACTCGATGATCTGCTGTCGGCAGAAGACTACGGGAACCTGATCGGAGCTTAATGCACCGGAAAAACCGGAGAACACTTCTGGTAGTCTGGAGTGCGGCTATCCTTGTCGCGACCCTGTTTCCCGGCAACAGAATTCCGGATCTGAAACAGCTGAAAAATATCGATGGCTTTGACCTTTTTGTGCATGGCCTGCTGTTTCTTGTATGGAGTATGCTTATCCTCAGGGCATTATATAACCGGGAACAGGCAAGAAAATGGCGATGTCAACCCATCGTCATAGCAATTATTGCTGGTATGGTTTTTGGGGCTTTCACCGAGTTCCTGCAATTTTTGATTCCTGTTAACCGGCAAGCCTCCTGGTTTGATTTTATGGCTGATTCCGCCGGCACCTTTGTGGGTGTGGCAATTTGGTTGCTCAACCCAAGAGGGCATCAACAGAAAAAATCAATTTTGCAGGGATAGTATTACTGCATCAGAAAAGATACTACTTTTGCACTCTGTTGAAAAGTGGTTAATATTATCAACCTGTTAACAACCTGTATTATGGAAACCAAGAAAAACCCACGGGTAGATCTGGAAAAGAAGAGGTCCCTGTTTGTGCAGATCGGACTGCTGGTAGCACTGTCAACGGTATTGTTCGCCTTTGAGTTGAAGCAATACGACAAACCGACCCTGGTTATGACCAACAGTATGGCTAAAACGGACCTCGAAGAGACCGTTATGCAAACCGAGCGTCAACAGGAGCTACCTCCCCCTCCGCCGACTTCTGTAACCACGATGCTGGAAATTGTGGATAACCAGACCGAAATTCTGGATGAAATTGAAATCAATATCGAAGTAAACAAAACCACCCTGCTTCAGGATTATACCCCTGCCGCTGGTTCTAAAGAGCAGGAAAAGGAAGAAGAGATAATTTATCAGGTGGTTGAAGAACAGGCCAGTTACAAAGGGGGTGATGCAGCGTTGTTTGAATTTTTGGGAGCAACCCTGAAATACCCCCAGACAGCCATTGATGCAAGAATTGAAGGGACTGTATTTGTGCAGTTTGTGGTGGAAAGAGATGGCTCCATCACCAATGTTGAAATCAGGCAGAGTAGCCTGGGTGGTGGATGTGAAGAGGCTGCCATGGATGCCGTAAAGAAAATGCCCAAATGGAATCCGGGAAAGCAAAGGAATCGTCCGGTACGTTCCATCTTCATTTTGCCGGTGCTGTTCCAGCTTACGAAATAAACACGGCTATGCTACCGGATAAAAGGTTGCTCTCCGACTGAGGGCAACCTTTTTTTTCAGATAATCATTCCTGCACCCACCGTATTGTTGGTTCCCTCTTCAATCAGGATGATGCTTCCGGTATTGCGGTTTTCCTTGTAGCTGTCGTAAAAAAACGGAAGTGTTGTGCGAAGCCTGACCCTGCCGATGTCGTTCAGACCAATATACTTGTCGTCTTCGAGCCGGCTCAGGGTATTCACATCGGTTTTATAAAGAATTTCCTTAACGAGGCATTTTGCTTCACGGGTAGTATGCCGGATGATGTATCTGCCGTTGGTTTGCAGGGGTTTCTCGTTCATCCAGCAAAGCATCACATCCAGATCCTGGCCGGTGAAAGGTTGGTTCTGTTCCCGCACAATCATATCGCCGCGTGAAATGTCGATATCGTCTTCGAGGGTTATGGCCACCGACATGGGTGGAAAGGCATACTCCAGGCTCCCCTCGAAAGCATCAATGGTTTTGATATGGCTCACAAATCCGGAGGGAAGCACCATCACACGATCGCCGGGTTTAAAAACGCCCCCGGCAACCCGGCCGGCATAAGCCCTGTAATCGTGAAATGCTTCGGTTTGAGGCCTGATGACATATTGCACCGGAAAACGGCAGTCGACCAGGTTCTCATCACTGCTGATATGTACATTTTCAAGGTAGTACAGTAAAGTTGGCCCAAGGTACCATGGCATGTTCTCCGACCGGTCCACCACATTGTCGCCATTGAGGGCCGAGATAGGTATAAACCGGATGTCATGAATTTCGAGGCGGGATGCAAAGTTCCGGAAATCGTCAACAATTTCTTCAAATACCTCCTGGCTGTAGTTTACCAGATCCATTTTGTTGATGCACAAGGCCACATGGGGAATTTTAAGCAGGGAGGCGATGAAGCTGTGCCGTTTGGTCTGTTCAATCACCCCTTTGCGCGCATCGATCAGGATGAGGGCGAGATTGGCCGAAGAGGCTCCCGTAACCATATTGCGGGTATACTGGATATGCCCGGGTGTGTCGGCGATGATGAATTTCCGTTTAGGCGTGGCAAAATAGCGGTAGGCCACATCGATGGTGATGCCCTGTTCCCTTTCAGCCCTGAGGCCATCGGTGAGGAGTGCCAGATTGATGAAATCCTCACCCAGTCGTTCACTGGCCAGTTTAATGGCTTCCATCTGATCTTCGAAGATCGATTTGCTGTCGTACAGGAGCCTCCCGATGAGGGTGCTTTTTCCATCGTCGACGCTGCCTGCAGTTGTAAACCGCAGCAGCTCCATATCCAGATATCCTTTGGTCTTTTCAGGCGACATACTTTCGGTTTTAAAAATACCCTTCTTTTTTCCGGTCTTCCATGGCAGCCTCCGACCGTTTGTCGTCGGCCCTGCCTCCGCGTTCGGTAATCCGTGTGGCAGCAATTTCTGCAATTATCTCTTCGAGGTTGTTGGCTTTGGAAATGGTAAGTCCTGTGCAGGTGATATCGCCGATAGTGCGGCAACGCACCCTTTTCCTTTCAATTTTTTCTCCCTCTTTCAACTGCATAAAAGGGGCAGCAGCAAGCCATACCCCATTGCGGCAGAACACATCCCGTTCATGGGTGTAATAGATCTCCGGAATTGGGATCCGGTCCATGTAGATGTATTGCCAGATGTCCATTTCGGTCCAGTTGCTGAGGGGGAAAACCCTGAAGTGCTCACCAATCCTTTTCTTTCCGTTGAACAGATTCCACAGTTCAGGTCGCTGGTTCTTCGGATCCCACTGGCCAAATTCGTCGCGGTGTGAAAAGAACCGCTCTTTTGCCCTGGCTTTCTCTTCATCACGCCGGGCACCACCCAACGCTGCGTCAAAGCGGTATTCTTCGATTGTGTCGAGCAAAGTAGTAGTTTGCAGTACGTTACGACTTGCTTCCGGTCCTTTCTCCTCAATTGCCCTCCCTTTGTCAATCGTTTCCTGCACTGAGCCCACAATCAGTTTTACACCAAGTTCCTGTACAAGCTGATCCCTGAAAAGGATGGTTTCTTCGAAATTATGTCCGGTATCGATATGCAGCAGGGGGAAGGGAATTCTGGCGGGCCAGAAGGCTTTTTTGGCGAGGTGTGCCATTACGATGGAGTCCTTTCCGCCACTGAATAAAAGCACAGGCCGCTCGAACTGTGCTGCTACCTCGCGGATCACGAAGATTGATTCCGATTCAAGGATTTTCAGATGATTCAGAATATAATTCACCATAGAGTTAATCGTTTTGGTTAAGGATATCGATGGTGATCTTCCGGAATTTTACTTTCGGGATAATACGCCTTAGCATATAGCGGGCAGTTTTATCTATACTCCATAAATCAGTACGCACCTCAATATCAGGTTTTAAAGGGGGTTCAAACACACTGTCGATACCGGTGAAATTGGTGATAAGTCCCTGCCTTGCTTTGGCATACAGCCCTTTCACATCCCGTTTTTCACACACATGGAGGGGTGCATTGATGTAAACTTCAATAAAGTTGTTTTCACCTATGATTTCTTTGGCAAGCTGCCGCATCTCATGGGTAGGGCTTATAAAACTGCATATCACAATAATACCGCTGTCGACAAATATTTTGGAGAGTTCGGCGATACGGCGTATGTTCTCCAGGCGGTCTTCGAGGGAGTAGCCAAGGTCTTTGCATAAACCAGTGCGAACAATATCTCCGTCGAAGATTTTGGTAAAATACCCTTTTCTTCTGAGTGCGTTCTGAATTTCAATGCTGAGGGTAGATTTTCCGGCTCCTGAAAGCCCTGTCATCCAGATGACTTTCGGGGCCTGTTTTACCAGAAACCTCCTTCGGCTCCGTCTGATAAAGTCATTGAAATCGGTAAAAAGGGTATCATGTTTTGTGATCTTGATCATCCCTGTTGGTTTAGTATATCTTTCCTATAGACTGAACATGATTAAGTAAACGGTGACAAAGTTACAAAAATGGCGGATATTTGGTCATAATCCTTAACATTGCAGGAAAAATCACGGAAATGGATATTGAAAAACGGATCAGGGAGGCTGTGGAAAGCCGGAAGGAGATAAAGGATTTACAGGAGGTATACGGGCAGATTTTCGGAATGCTGGATTTGACGACCCTGGAGGGGACCGACCGGACAGGAACCATAGAGGCGTTGTGTGGCCAGGCATTGGAATGGAAGAAGCAGCTGAACGGGAAGCATCACCCTGCGGCTGTTTGTGTATATCCGGTATTTGCGCAGACGGTTGCAAAGGCTCTTAAGGGGAGCGGTATCCGGACAGCATGTGTGGCCGGAGCTTTTCCATCGGGGCAGTCGCCGCTTGAGGTCCGGGTCCATGAGCTTGAATTAGCCCTGGAAGGGGGAGCAAACGAAATAGACATGGTGATCAGCAGGGGGAGAATGCTTGCCGGCGACGAAACATTTATTGGGGAGGAGGTTGCTGTGTTTTCACAGAAATGCCGTGGTCGGGCTTTGTTAAAGGTTATTCTGGAGACGGGCGAACTCAAGGATGGGGGATTGATCTGCAGGGCTTCCCGGATCGCGATGGAGGCTGGCGCCGACTTTCTGAAAACGAGTACGGGGAAGATACAGCCGGGTGCCACGCCGGAAGCATTTTTCCTGATGCTCGAAGAGGTCAGGCAATATCACCGTCAAAGCGGACGCGTGGTTGGGATCAAAGCAGCCGGAGGGATTGCCTCGTCCGATGATGCATTGATATATTACCTTCTCACACGACAGGTGTTAGGTGAGGAATGGCTTGTACCTGAAAGGCTCAGGTTCGGTGCATCGAGGCTTGCCTCAGCGCTGATGGATCTTCTTATCCGACCATAAGGTTACAGCCCCGCAGCATACTGTGGTCCATCCGCCCCATCACCTCAAAAAAGCCGTCTCCGGAAACCCGGCCCAGATCCTGGGTCTCAACAAAGGCACAGCTCCCGAGGTTGGCCAGGTCGGTTACCCTGATGACCCCGGTTTTTCCGGGACCTGCCAAAGCCATCGGGTCGTTGATTTCAGCCACTTCAACCTTCATCCAGGGAGGGCACCGGAAGACTCCCTTTCCATCTGACCATGCCTGTGAGCAAAGCTCTGTCATGCCATATTCACTATGTACAGAAGCTACACCTGATTTGGCTGAAAGCACCTGATGAAGTTCACTTTTCACCATCTCTTTTCTTCGTCCTTTCATCCCTCCTGTTTCGACGATAATAGCTTCGGGAAGGGGTGTTCCTATGGCATCCACAAAATCAAGCAGGGCATAACTTACCCCCAGCACAAATGGTATTCGGTTGCTTTGTGAGGCTTTCCGGATGGCTGATGCCAGACTTTCGAAGTCTGAAAGGAAAAATCCGCCACAGTTGCCACCCGACTGCATGATCAGGGCTTCTGCCATGTATACCAGGGAAGATCCCGGTTTCTCAAGATAGGAGGGGAGCAGGGCCAGAATGGCATACTTCGCCGGATCTCCGTAGAAATGCCTGAATCCGGCAGACAGGCTTTTCAGATAGATGTCAGGATCCGGAATGTAATGTACCGACGGAATGGTGTCTGTAGTTCCGCTGCTGGTGAAGGCCAGCATTTCTGCAAGTGGTTTGTCACTGGAGACAATGGGATGGGTACGGAAAAATCCGATGGGAAGAAAAGGGATCTCATCAAATGAGGATACTCTTGCAGGATTTCGCTGCATCAGATCGCAAAATCGGCGGTATACGGCATTAGAGGCATACTGAAACCGGAAGATATCCAGAGCAAGATGCCGGAAGCCTTCTGGTCCATGATCTGTAAAGATCTTTTCCTTCAATGCATTGTATTCAATATTTCCAGGCATGTTCTCTCAAACTCCTGTTCCCCGGTATCGGTTAATTGTAGTATTTTAGCCGTGGATAATAAAACAAATCTACGAAAAGAAACGTTAGCCCCATTCAGAAATGATACGCTTACGGTACAAAGCTTTTGCGGGGCTGTGTGTGCTCATTACAGGATTTGCCGGGGGGTGTTCGCACGATTATGATTTTCCCCTGGAGCCGGTTCTGTCGTACAAGGATTTTGTGCTGGAAAAAAATCAGGATGGGCTGCTTACCCAGGGGATCCTGATGCTGGAATTCACGGACGGTGATGGCGACATCGGACTAAGCCAGGGAGATACTCTTCCTCCTTACCATCTGGGCGGTGACAACTACTACAATTTTTTCATCGATCTGTATTACAAAAGCGGAACCGGGTATGAAAAGGTAACCTTCCCTGACACCTCCTACACCTTTAACAGCCGTATTCCCAGGATTGAGCTGAACGGAAAAAGCAAAGCAATCCGTGGGGTGATTGAATACACTTTCGACCTCCAGCTGATGTTACCCTTCCTGCAAAGCGATACTTTGCAGGTCAGGACTTCGATTACTGACAGGGCTTTACATCGCAGCAATCTGGTTACCAGCCCCGATATTGCCATTGTGCCCTGACCGGTATGTTTCAGGTTGAGGTTATCCGGAAGTAGCTTAACTTTGTCAGCAAACTACAGGGTGTGAAGAAGGATCTCCATAGCTCCAGAAAGAGGGTTATTACCATTGTATTTATTGTGATCTGGGCTGCTTTTGTGGTCCGTCTTTTTTCGATCCAGGTACTCAACGATAAATACAAAAAATCTTCGGCCACGATTTCGATACGGCAGGAGATCATCATTCCTTCACGGGGAACGATTCTGGACCGGAACGGGGTTGTGCTGGTACAGAATCAAAAATCGTATGATTTAATGGCCATTCCGGTGGAGATCAAGCCTTTTGACACCCTGATGCTATGTAATATTCTGGGGATTGAGCCATCGGTATTATCAGAGATGCTGCGGCAAGCGGGTTCGGATCCCTACCGGAAGGTAAACCCCCTGCTTATTGAGAAGCAAATGTTACCGGAACGTGTTTCGATGCTTCAGGAGGTTTTGTTCCGTTTTCCGGGGTTTACCATTCAGGAAAGAGCCATCAGAAATTATCCCGGCGGGATGGCTGCCCATACCCTTGGGTATATCGGGGAAGTTGATCTGAAGAAAACGCTGGAGGATTCCTACTACATTTCGGGCGATTATATTGGCATCAGCGGGATAGAGAAGTCGTATGAGGAGGTATTGCGGGGCAGCAAAGGGGTAAAGAAACTGCTTAAAGACAAGTTTAACCGGAATCAGGGGCCCTATCTGGGTGGGAGGGAAGATGTGGAGGCCATATCGGGAAAGGATTTATACCTGACCCTGGATGCCAGGTTGCAGGAGTACGGAGAGATGCTGATGCAGAACAAAATAGGCAGTATTGTGGCCATTGAGCCATCCACGGGGGAAATCCTGGCATTGGTAACAAGCCCCACGTATGATCCCAATCTGTTAAGCGGCCGGACCAGGGCCCAGAACTACCAGAATTTACTGGAAGACCGGAACAAACCTTTGATGAACAGGGCTTTACAGGCGCAATACCCTCCGGGATCCACCTTTAAAATCGTAAATGCACTGATCGGGCAGGAGATGGGAATTTTAAATCCGGGTACAAAATACGGGTGTTCGGCAGGGTTTCACATGGGAAGCCTGACGGTCGGCTGTCATAATCACCCGTCGCCGCTGAATCTTACGCAGTCGATACAGCATTCCTGTAACGCCTATTACTGCTGGGCCCAGAGGGATATGCTGGAGAAATCGGGGTATCCTACCATCAAGGCAGCCTATGATGTTTGGAGAAAGCATGCCCTTAGCCTGGGACTGGGCCTCCGGTTCGATAATGATCTGCCTTATGGCTACAAAGGCAATATTCCCAGTTCGGATTACTACGACAAGCTTCACGGGAAGGGGCGCTGGAAAGCCCTGACCGTAATTTCGATTTCGATCGGACAGGGGGAGGTGCTAACCACCCCGGTTCAGTTGGCCAACCTGGCAGCCCTGGTATCGAACCGGGGGTATTACATAACCCCGCACATGGTCAGGGCTATCGGATCGGCCGACAGCCTGAACAAGCCGATGATGAAGCGGCATCAGACTTCAATCCACCCTCAGTATTTTGAACCTGTAATCCAGGGGATGCGCGATGTAGTGCTGGCCGGTACAGCCAGAAATGCTGCCATTGAGGGGTTTGCCGTTTGCGGAAAAACCGGTACGGCACAGAATCCCCACGGGCCCAACCACTCCCTTTTCATTGCTTTTGCCCCCATGGAAAATCCAAAAATCGCGATAGCCGTAATTGTTGAGAACTCGGGTTACGGAGCCACATGGGCGGCTCCCATTGCTAGCCTGATGATGGAAAAATACCTTAACGGTGAGGTAAAACGACCCGATGTGGAAACAAGGATGAAGAACTGTAACCTTATGCGGCCATAGGTATGGAAAAAAGAATCAGCAGGGGGAAGGGGCTTTTCTACAACATCGACTGGACGATGGTACTGCTTTGGCTGGCACTCGTAGTGGCCGGCTGGCTCAACATCTATTCTTCAGGAAACAAGGAGGGGGTGTCCGAAATCCTTGATTTTTCGCACCGTTATGGCAAGCAGCTGCTTTGGATCGGATTTGCAGTCCTGCTTGCATTACTGGTTTTGATGGTAGATCCAAAGGTAATTCCCCCATTATCCTTTATGATTTATCTGCTAACAATACTGCTGCTGGTAGCAGTGCTGGTGATCGGAAAGGAGGTGAATAATTCCAAAAGCTGGTTTCAGATAGGCGGGTTTGCCCTGCAGCCCTCGGAGTTTGCCAAAATGGCCATTTCGCTGGCACTGGCAAGAGCCATGAGCAGCCTTACCTTTGATATCAGGTCACGAAACAGCCAGTTGCTGATCATCGGCATTATCGGACTGCCGATGGCACTGATTCTCATGCAGCCCGACATGGGCTCGGCCATTGTATTGCTTTCTCTTGTGGTGATGCTATACCGGTTTGGCATGAATCAGGTTCTGGTGGCAACAGCCCTTTTTATCCTGCTGCTCGCACTGCTCTCTTTCATCGTGTCAAAGATTATTCTGGCAATTATTCTTGCTTTCATGGCGGGAATTATAATCTTTTTCCTGCGGGGAAAAACCAAAGAGATCATTCTGGTCTCCTCCGTAGCCATTATCGCGATCGGTTTTGTTTTTGCGGTCGATTTCATCTATCACAAAGGATTAAAACCACATCAGAAACAACGGATTGAAGTATACGTTTCAAATCTGAAAGGGGTCGACAAGGATATAAGAGATGTAGGGTACAATTTTTATCAGTCGAAGGTAGCCATTGGTTCCGGAGGGTTTTTCGGGAAGGGGTATCTGCAGGGCACCCAAACGAAAATGAATTTCATTCCCGAACAGGATACGGACTTTATTTTCTGCACAGTAGGAGAAGAGTGGGGGTTTTTGGGGAGCCTGGTGGTAATCTCCCTTTATTTATTACTGATTATCAGGATAATAAACCGGGCTGAACTCCAGCGATCCCAATACAGCAAAGTATACGGTTATGCGGTTGCCTCGATCATTTTTTTCCATTTTATGATCAACGTAGGCATGACCATCGGGCTGGCTCCGGTAATCGGGATTCCTTTGCCGTTTCTGAGTTACGGAGGATCATCGCTATGGGCATTTACACTGCTGTTGTTTGTATTTATCAGGCAGGATATGCACCGGTTAGAAGTGATAGGATAATCTAAAATACCTTACTTTTGGGCTATGAATCAACCTGAACAACCACCACAAGAAGGATTTAAACTTCCTTCATGGAGAAAGGTACTGCTGACCTTTTTGATTCTGGGAGCCGCGGGATTTTTAATCTGGTATTTCTTTGATATTGTGGCATTTTTCTTCATAGCCGGGGTTCTTTCCATCATTGGTCATCCAATCGTTGAGCGGCTTGATAAGCTCAGGATCGGAAAATTCAGACTGCCCCATACGTTCAACGCATTTCTGGCACTGCTCACGATGATCATAGTGCTTGCTGCATGTATCCTTATCGTAGTACCTATTGTTGTAGATCAGGCCAAAGTCATCTCCAAGATAGATGTGGAACAGGTAGCCCTTACCTATGATGAACCTTTGTCGGAACTTGAAGAGGAGCTGATACGGTACGGATTGTTGCGGGAAGGGCAAACCATTGACCAGACGGTGAGTGAACAGGTTGTAGCCATCATGAACTATGTGGATATTTCGGTGATTCTGCCCAAGGCCATGAACCTTGCAGGGATGCTGTTTGTAGGAGTATTTGCTGTACTGTTCATGACCTTTTTCTTTCTGAAGGAGGACCGGTTATTTTTCAACGGGATCCTCCTGTTCGTTCCGGTGAAATACAAGGATGAGGCGATCAACATTCTGTACAAGAGCAAGCGATTGCTCACCCGGTATTTTGTGGGGCTTGTGATTGAGATAGTTGCAATGATCACTCTGATTACCACCGGCGGGTTGATCCTCGGGATTGACAATGCCTTTCTGGTGGGCTGCATGGGGGGTATCATGAACATCATTCCCTATCTGGGTCCTTTGATCGGTGGAACCCTGGGGGCCCTGTTGGTTGCCACCACCCACCTTGGTGCTGATTTTTACACGCAGCTGCTTCCCATGGTAGGTGGGATTGTAGCTGTTTTTGCCATCAGCAATATGATTGACAACATGATCCTGCAACCTGTAATTTATTCCAACAGTGTGCTGGCCCATCCGATCGAGATTTTCATCGTAATCATGATGGCAGGCAGTCTGGCCGGAATTGCAGGGATGATTTTTGCGATCCCGGCCTATACGGTGCTGAGAATCGTTGCCCGTGAGTTCCTTTCCCGGTCAGAAATCGTTCGGCGGCTTACACGGCAGCTAAGCTGATATGAGGAGGTTCAGGTCTTCTGCAGTCGATTACCTGCATCTTTTCAGGGCAATTACATTCCGAAGGGGGATAAACCTTGTTCAGACCGGAGTTACATGGATCCTCGCACGGTATTTCCGTAAAATCCATTTTCCTGCGGGGCCCTGGGCTGCCTCTTTTGAACCCACCACCAGTTGCAACCTTCGTTGTCCTGAATGCCCATCGGGGCTGAAATCGTTCAGCCGACCCACCGGCAAAGCCGATATGGGACTCTTCGGCCAATGGGCAGAGGCCTTATCCCCGACCGTCATCTGGCTGAACCTCTATTTTCAGGGAGAACCCATGCTGCATCATAACCTTGACAAAGCTTTGGAGATCGCCAGGCAGCACAGGTTTTACACGGTGATTTCCACCAACGGCCATTATCTGACGGAAGAACATTGCGGGATGCTGGTTGATAAGAGGCTTGGCCGCCTGATTATTTCGCTCGACGGATTTGACCAGCAAAGCTATGCTCAGTATCGAAAAGGTGGTGATTACCAAAGGGTTGTTGAAGGGATTGAACGAATGATCCGTATAAAGAAAGAGATGAATTCGCCATATCCTTATCTGATTGTACAAACCCTGGCCCTGCGTACCACGGAGGATCAGCTGAAGCTCCGGATCAGGGAGATCTATCGCAAGGGGGTGGATGCTGTGGAGATAAAGACGGCCCAGTTTTACCATCCTGATCCTGAAAACAACCTTATGCCACGCACCGGCCGGTGGAGCAGGTACAAGGCAGATGCTACAGGTAATTTCACCCTGAAAAGTACTTTACCTGATCATTGCAGCCGGTTCTGGGGGTCGGTCGTAATCACATGGGATGGTCGTGTGCTGCCGTGCTGTTACGACAAAGACGGAGACCATATGATGGGGAATTTACCGGATCAGGACTTTTCTTCGATATGGCACGGAGAATCCCGGAGGACTTTTGCCCAAAGACTCTTTACCCATCGAAAAGGGATTGAAATCTGCCGGAACTGCGACCAGGGGTTGCAGCTCTGATGGATCCGCTATACGGTCATGATCTCTTTCTCCTTGGCGGTAAAGAGATCATCGGTTTTTTTGATAAACTCATCGTGGAGCCTTTGCACATCAGCACTGAGTTTTTTACTGGCATCCTCCGGAATACCTTCTTTTTCAAGCTTTTTGCCCTCTTCAATGGCAATGCGGCGGGCATTTCTTACCGAGATTTTTGCCGTTTCCATCTCATTTTTGGCCTGTTTAACCAGGTCTTTCCTCCGTTCACCTGTGAGTTCAGGTACCAGAATCCGGATTGTGATGCCATCGTTCTGGGGGTTGAAGCCCAGATTTGCCGCCATAATGGCTTTTTCGATCGGATGGATCAGGTTTTTATCCCAGGGCTGTACCAGGATGGTACGGGCATCGGGAGTATTGATGCTGGCTACCTGATGAATGGGCATCAGAGTGCCATAGCTCTCCACTTTTACACTGTCGAGCATCTGCGGATGCGCTTTGCCGGCTCTGATCTTGTGGAACTCCTTGTCGAGGTGCTCGATGGCCTGGAGCATCCCACTCCTGGCTCTGTTGAATACATCAGCGGTTTCGGGTGTCATTTGTTGAGGGGGCTTAAATTCGCACCACAAACATAGAAATTTTTTTTCGCATCTGCCAAAACGGATGTTGCTGGTATGGTTTTTCGTTGGCCGCAACCTCCAAAAAAGGTTTATATTTGTAACAAAGCAAAAACTCCATGCCATGAAAAACATTCGATTGTATGTGTTTGTATTACTGCTAACGGCACTGGCTTCCTGTGATGTACTGCAGTACGGGCTTAGTCAGGCGGCCAAGCAAACAGCTCAGAGCGGTGTATTGACGGATACCCAGATAATTTCCGGCCTCAAGGAAGCACTGAAGGTAGGCACCGGCAATGCTGTAAATACCCTGGGTATCAAGGATGGATTTTTCGGCAATAACCGTTTTAAGATATTATTTCCGCCGGAGGTGAAGAAGATTGAAAACACCCTGCGTCAGTTGGGGATGAACAAACTGGTGGATGATTTTATTGAGAAGATGAACCGCGGAGCAGAAGAGGCGGTGAAAGAGGCTACCCCCATTTTTGTAGGGGCCATTACTTCCATGACGATCATGGATGCCAGAAATATCCTGTTTGGCGACAAGCAGGCAGCTACACAGTATTTCAGAACAAAAACCACCACTCAGCTTTTCAGTGCATTCCAGCCTAAAGTGAAAAATGTACTCGACAACAAGATCAAAGTAACCCAGGCATGGGCCGAGATGACCAAGGCATATAACAAAGTGCCGGGTGTATCACCGGTTACTACTGACCTGCCGAAATACATCACCGACAAGTCCATTGCAGCCCTGTTTACCCGCATTGGTGAAGAAGAGCAGAAGATCAGGGAGAACCCGCAGGCCAGAGTCAATGATATTCTGAAGCGGGTTTTTGGGGAGCTGGACAAAAAATAATTTCTCCGTTTTCTCCTTTTTTTGGTTTTCAATCAACTATAGCAGAAAAAAGAGCTGCTATGATCACCACATTTCAGGAGTTAATCAAGGAGATTTCGGTAAGGGCATGGAATTCGCCCTGCAGGGAAAGGGCCGACGGATCATCACGGATTCCGCTGACCGACGGTCACACCGATGGTTATACAACTCCCTATTGTGTTTTCAGCCCGTTTTACAGAAAGCCTGACAAGCTGGTGAACCAATTCGGACTCAGGCATCTTACCCTGCCCCATCCGGATGTGCTGACGGACCCGGAATTGAAGAGGCTTGTAAGGGCGCTAACCGAGCTTTGGGTAGCGTGGAACCTGATTCCTGAGTTTCCGGAAGAGACCCCTGAAAAGACCAGATACACCTTGTTGCTTGATTATCTGGAGCGGGAGATGCCGATTCCTTCGGTTGGTTCGATCCATATACATTTCGACCGCAGGATGGGAAGCAGGGATGAAGCAGCCTGAAGAAGGGGTATGTCTGAAAGCATGAATAGAAGGATTCCACCGGACAATCCCGATATGGATCAGGGTTTATAGCGGTAGAGTGAATCGGACTCAAAGGTTTTCATAAAGCTGATACCTCTGAATACATAAGCAGGATCATGGGTGGAAGGTTTTCCGAGGAGGGGAAACCTCTTGCCGGTATTGTGGATATGGAAGGCATCCTTGTATTTTCCGGCACGCAATTCTTTCCCGTAGGTTAGATCAATCCACTTCATGCCCCAGTAAACGGCATCCTTGCCCCTGATGTCGCGCACCCTGATGCCCAGCAGAAGGCATTTATATCCCATCACCTGAAATGGCCCCCAGGAGGAGGCGAGGTTTTTCAGGGCATCATCCGTAGCGTCGGCCAGGTGCCGGGGTTCGACATGTTCATAGGAGGAGCGTTTTCCTCTCTGAACTTCTTTCAGGCGTTCGTACACATGGGGTTCGAACCGGGGAGGGATGATTTTCCTCCCTGATGACTCGAGGATGATCAGCGCCATAAAATAGGAAGGGGGCAGGTTCATTTCGCGGGCGTACAGCTGCACCTCATCACCGTAGTATTCCTTTACCCGCAGGTATACATCGGGGTTGCCGTAATCATTTACCGGAGGAGCCTGCAGGGGGAGCCAAACAAACCTCCACAGGGAGTAGGAGGCCGTTGCCAGGAGCAGCAGAATGAACAGGGTACGCCCGTACTGTGGTTTTCTCCTTCCCATGATTCTTACTGGTCGGGGGTGATGGGAATCTGCCAGGTATAACCCCCTTTACTTTTCTCTTCTGTTTTCGGTGTTTGTGGAGGTGTTGCCGGGGTTACCGAGTAGTTGAGCTGTACCTGTGCAGCAGGTTGTTTGGGAATCCGGAACGGGATGCGCGTATTGAAACGGCTTTTCACCCGCACGCCCCGGTTCGAGGTTTTGGCAAAATGCAACAGGGAGATGAGCCTCAAAGCTTCCTGGTCGCAACCGAAACCAAGGCCATGCCTTACCAACGGATTGAGCACTTCTCCATTATCATTGACTTCATAAGTAACATACACATCCCCTTCAATGCGATTTTGCAGGGCTTCTTCGGGATACCTGAGGTTTTCCTTGACGAACAGGTCGAAAGCCTTTTTCCCTCCGGGGTAGGAGGGGAGCTTAAGGAATTCTTTCCGGGGTTTTTTGGGTTGTGTCAAAGGGGTAGCAATATGCGTTTTGTTACAGGAAGTTCCAGACAGATTTGAGGATCAGTGCCACCCCAAAGGCGGCCAGTGCAATCCCCACGATTTTGTTGATCCAGAAGAGCAGCCTGATGGTGAGGTATCTTTTGATTTTATTACCGACAAAACACTTGAGCAGATCCATCAGAAATACCACTGAAAGGGTACCTGAAAAGAATGTGATGGTATATTTAAGGAGGTGACCTTCAGGGGCATTGGTCTTCACCCAGCTCATGGCAGCAAGCCAGAAAAGGATCAGAAAGGGGTTGGCGATGTTCATGAAATACCCTTTGAGGATATAGGTGATTCTCTTTGGGGTTTTCACCTGGGTAGCATATTTTGGGCTTCGCCGCTTGAAGGCTTCAGGTTTGCGGGTGAAGGAGATAGCGCCGAAGCCGATGAGCAGGGCACCCCCTCCGATACCGAGGTAGAGGTTGTAGATACTGTCGAGATTGTTTTCGAAAAGGGCAGAGGCCCCCAGGTAGCAAAGGATGATAAGGGTAAGGTCGCTGAAGATGATGCCCAGCGCCAGGAGCATACCTGAGCGGAATCCACGGCTGATGCCGGTTTGTATGATGGCAAAAAAAGCAGGGCCGATGGTAACTGAGATGATCAGCCCAAGAACGATTCCCTGCAAGAACACATGGATCCACATAGTGAGGAGTTGTTACCTGTATTGGGCGATATGGGCTTCCCATTCTTCGAGAAGCTGATTTTTCATGACCCTTGGGAACTTGCGTTGTGCCCCTATTTTTCCGTGTTTTTCCATCCATTCGTAAAAAGCACGGATAGGAAGCACCTCTGCCTGCACTTCCCGGATGGCAGCGATTCTCTCTACCCGGTAATCATCGTTCAGGATCTTCAGGTTTTCGTCGATACGACGTGAGGCCACCTCCGGGGAGAGGTTATCATCGGTTCCGAGGTACCATTTGTGGGCGAACATGCTGCCATGTTTTATGCCTGCCACGGTAAATTCACGCACGTGCACCTGCTCCTGGCCGTCAAGCATTTCGATAGCCCGGTTCATATTTTCCTGCGACATATGTTCACCACAAAGATTCAGGAAGTGGCGTGTGCGTCCGGTAATGATGATTTCCTGCCGGCTGATGTCGGTAAAGCGTATGGTATCCCCGATCAGATATCTCCATGCACCTGAAACAGAAGAGAGTAACAGGGCATATTCCCGTCCTTCCTCCACCTGATCGATAGTAAGGGCTACCGGATTCTGCACGAGGTTATTGTCTTCGTCGAAGTTATCGGAGTTGAAAGGAACAAATTCGAAGAAAAGACCGTTATCGAGCACCAGGCGCATTCCGGGGCTGCCGGGTACATCCTGGTAGGCAATAAACCCTTCGGAAGCGAGGTAGGTTTCTATATAGGTAAGGGGCCTGGCTAAAAGCGTCTCGAACCCGCTCCTGTAGGGGCCAAAGGCGACCCCACCATGACAGAAGACGGTAAGGTTTGGCCAGATGTCGTGGATATTGGTGAGGTTGTATTTTTTGATGATCATCTCCAGCAGGATCTGGAACCATGCCGGAACCCCCACAATAGCTCCGATATCCCATTCAGGAGCTTTTTTCACGATTTCATTCAGCTTGGTGTTCCAGTCGCGTTCACGTGAGATCCGTTTTCCCGGTTTATAGAAATGCTGAAACCAGAACGGGATACGGGCAGTGTTGATGCCGGAAAGGTCCCCTTCGTAATAGGTGCCGTTGTACTGCAAATGGGTAGAACCTCCGAGCATCAGGATCCCTTTTTCGAAAAAGTTGGTGGGCAGGTTGAAATTGGAGAGTGAAACCAGCTGCCTTACGCTGGTACGGCGCATGGCTTTGATCATGTCGGGGGTAACCGGGATATATTTCGAACTTGCCTCGGAGGTGCCTGAACTAAGGGCGTAGTATTTTACCCTTCCAGGCCAGCTCACGAAGGCTTCCCCGTTGAGCTGGCGGTACCACCACCGGCTGAAGATGGCGTTGTAATCGTGTACAGGAACGGTTTCCCTGAAGGCTTTTACCGGATCGGGGCTGTCGAGGATTTTGCCAAAGTTGTAATGGTCTCCGATGGCCGTATTCATACTCCTTTTCAGGAGTTTCTGCAGGGTATTTTTCTGCATCCGGTAGGGATCCCCTTCTTTCCTCCTGATGATCTCAAGGGGTTTATTGCTTTTAATCTCAATGGCGGTTTTGATGATCGAACCCAGTAATGGCATAATTTCCTGATTTTACAGCTGACAAATGTAGCTACTTATTCAATAATTTCCTACCGGCAATTGCCCTGACTGGTACTGGTGTTCCATCAGGCCGTTTCCACAAAGAGCGAAGTGGAAATCAGATCTGAAAGGTACATTCCTTCCAGTGTCAGTATCAGATGATTGCATTCAAGTCGCAGGTGGCCCGATGCAAGCCAGCGGGATGCCCGCTCCAGCAGGGCAATTCTTTGTTCAGGACCAGCCATTTTTTCCGTTTCATCCAGTGCGATGCCCCGGTTTGTCCTGATACGGGTCATGATGAATTCGTTAAAACGGATCTCAGGGGTAAGGAGCTCCTCCTCTTCCCAGGGTTTTTGAGCGGATATTCCGGCCAGGTATTTTTGGATGCCGGCAGGGTTCCATCTCCTTGAAACCCCGTTGTAGGAGTGAGCCGAAGGGCCCAAACCGAGATAGGGTTGCTGAAACCAGTATCCGCTGTTATGAACCGCTGTATGGCCCGGCAGGGCGAAATTGCTGGTTTCGTAATGCAGGTACCCGTGTTCTGTAAGTTTACGTATTACCAGCGAAAAATGCTCTCTGAAAGCATCTTCCTGAGGAGAGGGTTTGTTTTTTTTTCTGATCTGCTGATGAAGAAGGGTTTTTTCTTCTACCGTGAGTGCATAGCATGAGATGTGAGGCACTCCGGCCTCAATGCATATCTGCAGGTTTTTTTCAAGCATCTCAGTTGACTGCCCGGGGATGTTGAAAATGAGGTCCACGGTCCATGAGTTCAGGGGTGCGTGGGCCAGCAAGTTGAGGCTTTTCAGGGCAGAAGCACGGTCGTGGCGCCGATCGAGGTATGCCAGATCAGCAGGTTCAAACGACTGGATTCCCAGGCTGATGCGGTTGATGCCGCCATCGATCCATGCTTTCAGGTTTTCGGGGGTGAGGTCGTCGGGGTTTGCTTCAAGGGTGATTTCAGAAGTATGATCCAGAGAATGGTACCGGGCGATGGCATCAAGTATGTTCCGGACATACGCCGGGGGCAGCAGGGAAGGGGTACCGCCGCCGAAATAAACCGACTGCACCTGCCGGCCATTCAGATATTCGTGGGTAATTGCGATTTCTTCAAGGATGGCTTTATATACCGGTGCGATAAATTTTGAAGAGACCACGGAAAAGAAGTTGCAATAGTTGCATTTGGTGTGGCAGAAGGGGATATGGATATAGATACCTGCCATCGGGTTGATCATTAGGGGAAGGCTGTTGCTGTTGCCATAAAAGCGGAAAGCCGGTTCTGCAAAGTTATGCAAACCCGGCTCTGGTTCCGCAGGAACATGTACGTCCCGACAGATTCCTGTTTTCAGAATCTTATTGAACAAATCGTGCCTTTTTAACAGCACTTTCCTATATACCCAAAGATGACAGAAGGTTACCCCCCCTGCCGGATTTTTTTTCATAGAGCCGGGGCATCAGGTACCCACCGGCCGGACTGTTGCAGATTTTGGGGGAATACACTATCTTTGCAGCCCTGTTGAAAGGCTCCATAGTTCAACGGATAGAATGGTGGTTTCCTAAACCATAGATCCAGGTTCGATTCCTGGTGGAGCTACGAGGAAGGGGACAGTGCAGAGGGGACAGGGGACAGTTGCCAGTGGAGATTCAGTGTTTTGAGGGTTTTGCAACAGTAACAAAGTAGCAACACAAAATCATTTAAATATTGCGGGTGCAGTTCATTGCGGGATGGAGATTCCGAAGATATTTCCCTGGTTTGGGATGGATTCGGCGAAAATCTGCCATTTATGGATTTCGGCCAGTTCCTTGCTGATGAACAACCCAAATCCTGATTTTCCGATCAGATGAAAATCTTTGTTTTTCCTCAGGGCAGGAAGCAAAAATAAATCCGACAGCTGCTCCGGGGTAAATAAAGGGCCGCCGCTGTGCACTTTTATCATCAAATGGTGGTTCTCTAGGGTTGCATGCACTGAAATCTCTTGCCCTTCTGATGAAAAATGGAGTGCATTCCACATAAGATTTCTCAGAATCACTGAAACCAGATCGAGATCAATATTTGCCTCCTGAATAACGGGATTTATAATTTTTACCTCCACCTTTCTCTTCTGAGCTGCCGGAATAATGATAGCCACGGAATCTGCAAGAAGTCCCGGAATGGAAACCCTTGAAGGAGAAAAGGGGAAGTTGCCGCTGTTTCCTCCTGACCACACCAGCAGATTTTGCAGCATTCCCATGATTTTTGATGCCGAGTCGTGAATAATGGTAGCATATTCAACTTCAGTCTCCATCCGTTTTTGATGCAGGTTTTCGATCAGGATCTGGCTGAAACCCAGTAGTGCATTAAAGGGGTTCATCAGATCATGACTCAGGATCAGAAAGAATTGATCTTTTACCTGGTTGGCCTCACGAAGAAGTTTCTCAGAAAGGGCCAGCCGGTCGATGAAGTCCTTCTTTTCGGTGATATCGTCCTTAACGGCAATAAAGTGGGTGATCTTTCTGGTTTCTTTGTCAACCACCGGGGTAATAACGGCGTACTCCCAATACAAATCACCATTTTTCTTCCTGTTATGAAATTCACCTTTCCAGGTATTTCCGGCCAGGATGGTAATCCACAAATTTTGGTAGAAGGCATCGTCATGTGTGCCGCTTCGGAGTACAGAAGGGTTTTTTCCAATGGCTTCCATCGGCAGGTATCCAGAAATTTTTGTAAATGCCGGATTTACATATTTAATAATGCCGCTGGGGTTGGTAATTACAATGGTACTATCGCTGGATTCCACTGCCGAAGAGAGTAACCGGGTTGTTTGTTGTTCCGCCAGCAATTCTTTTGTCTTTTGCTCAAGCATCCTGGTAATCTGTTCTTTAGATTCCAGTACCATTTTAAGTTCGGTGTTAATTTTCTGACTTATAGCCAGTTTGTGCTCACTCTCTCTTATGGCAGCAATTTTCAGATGCATACCCAGGGTGAGCATCAGGCAAAAAAGGGCAGTTCCAAAATAATTGGCATGATACAAAAGGGGGTGAAATGGCATGGATTGCAATAGAATTGCCGTAAAGGTAGCCGACGAAAGAATAAGGGAAATGATGCCGGGAATATACCAGCCGGCGTACATCTTATGGTTTCTTAAGGCATAAAACGCTGCCAGAATATTCAGGATCATAATCAGGGTCAAGATCATCGGAGAAACAAAATTCAACCCGTTAAACGGTACAAATGGGATGATAATGAGCACGAAATATATCAGCAACAGGATATTGGAAGCCCGATACAGGTTAGACAAAACCTCATTGTTTCTTAACCCCAGAAACCTGATGGTAAAAAGATTCAGCAGGATCCCGATGGGTGCAACAAACAGGATGCGCATTCTGATTTTAAAAAAATCGGGCATTCCGGGGAGGAGTTCAAAGCCAAACCCATACTGGTAATAGGATGCCACAGACAAAACAAGCATCAGTGCGATCAGAATAAGAAAAGGCAGCTCCCTTGTCGACAGGTAAAGCGTTACATTAAGTATTAACGCTGCAAATACCAATCCGAAGGTAAGCCAGATATAGAGCAGCCTCTGGGATTTTACAGCAACCAGAGTGGATGCAGAATGCAGGGTAGCTGGAAACAACAGGTATGACCTGGTTTCAACAGTGATAAATATCTGACAGGATGTGTTTTGGCTGAGTGTAAACGGAAAAACATGACTTGTACGATCATGGAACCCCGAATGTATTTTCTGCAGCGCTCCTCCGTGCTGAACCGCCAGAATATTTCCGTAAGAATCGGTAAGATAAAGTGTTATATAATGTAATGGATAAAAATCGATGCTCAAAAACCAATGCTCCTCCGGAGTCTCATTTCTCACATTTACATGGAAGAGCAGTTTCTGGTATTCGGGGCTATATGGGGTGGGGTGTGAATTGAGGGGTTTTAAAAGAGAGGTATCAGAATAATCAATAATTAATTTGCCGGAATGAACCGAAAAATTAACTTTGCCGTAGCGAATGTAAGGGCTGAGTTCAAGAGGCTGGTCAGTATTTCTAATCAGAAGGGTATTTGCTGATACCTGTATTAGGCAGAGAAAAAAACCTGACAGCAGAATAACCCACCTCCTGTTGACACAACCCATGCGATGAAAGTTTGGTAAGTCAAAGCAAATGTAAGGATTTTGCTTATGCTGAGAAAGATTTTACTGGTTGATGATGAACCACTGAATATCAGTCTGCTCAGGGAAATGCTGGGGCGTAATACCTATGAATACCTTGAGGCAGGAGATGGGTTTTCATGTCTGGCCATTGCATCTGAGGGGATGACGGACCTCATCATCCTCGACTGGCAGATGCCGCACATGGACGGCCTTGAAGCCCTGAAAGAATTAAAATCAAAGGAGAATACCAGAAACATACCTGTACTTATGGTTACCGGAGTAATGAATTCGCCGGAGAATCTGGTAACTGCCATGGAAGAGGGAGCGGTGGATTTTCTGCGTAAGCCATTTGACAGGCTTGAGCTTCAGGCCCGTATACGGAATATGCTGTTATTGGCAGATTCGTTGAAAGAGGTAAAGGAGAAGCTAGCGATTATTGAAGAAAAGAACCGGTTTATCCAGAGCCTGTTCAGTGGAGTGCCAACCCCGCTGGTGTATTACGACAGGAGCGGTTTCATACTGCACTGTAATCACAGTTTTATAGACCACATTACTGCCAAATTTGCCGAGTCTGAAAACCCGAATCCGGTGGGTACGAACATATACAGGTTTTTCATATCCGGTGTATCAGTGGATTTCCTGAAATCAGATCAGGAATTGATCGAAAAAGGCGAGGGGCTGCAATATGAAGGTTTCATTTCTGACAGGGAGTACCTGTTTTTTAAAGACCCTATCAAAGATCTGAACGGAAACATAAAGGGCATCATCTGCTCCATGACTGATATAACCTTAATCAGGAAGTACCACAATGAAATGATGGAGGGTAAGCGGCGCGAACTGGTTTCCAGCGCACTCAGGATGATTCAGATCAATGAGATCAACAATCAGCTGATCGGATGGTTTTCAAAGCTTCAGGCCCATCTGGATCCTGAAGGCAATGAAATTGCCCGCCAGGTGATCAACAGTCATAATATCGGTTCGAATGAAACCATCTGGCGCGATTTTGAAAACCGGTTTGAGAATGTGTATGAAAGCTTCTATACAAAGTTACATGAGCAATTTCCTGATCTCACCCCTGGAGAACGTAAATTGTGTGCATTGCTCAGGTTAAACATTTCATCCAAAGATATAGCTGTCATTACCCTCCAAAACCCCCAGAGCGTGGATATGGCCAGATACAGGCTCCGCAAGAAGCTGGATTTAAGTTCCGAAGACAATCTCGTGGATTTTTTGCTAAAGATCGGGTAGTAGAGTTAACGCATGCGTTGACTCTACATATGCTTTGTAGAGATTATATATAGGTGCCTGTAAAGAAGACCTATAGAACCAAACTGCCATTATATTGTTAATCACTCCTGATCTTTGCAAGCGGGAAATTCCCGGCTTCAAACGAACCATAACCTGCAATTTAGCAATTCTATATGACTGAACAGCAAGACATTGAAGAGATTCTGGCCAGAAACCGGGATCTGATAGAGGCATTGAAAAATCTGGCCAGCAGGATCAGGGGTGAACATTGGTATTCAGATCCTGATGAAATTATTGCGGGTTTCACGGAACCTGAGAAGAACGGATTAACCGGAGTTAACGGGCATCCGGAGAAACTCCGGGATCGGGAGCAAACCAACCAACATTAAACCAGTTTGCACACCATGACAGAACAGGCCGGAAAACCTCAACGGTATAAATGGATTCTTATTACGGGAATCCTGTTCCTGTGTGTTTTCAAGACTATGATCGTACTTGCCCAGCATATAGAGGCTGAAGAGCCGGCATCGCATTCAGCCGTAATACCGGATTCTGCCGACGCCTGGATTATAGATATGCTGACGCAGATGAAAACGGTTTCCCGTATTGACTCAGAAAGGATCGTCCGGGTTGAGAATGTGGATTTTGAAGGATTGTTGATGAAGCGGTACAAGCTGGTGGGCGAAGGATTTATTGTTTTCCCTGACAGTGGCTGGGTGTACCTGATATCCGCTTCATCCCACGACCAACCTTATGTAGGCGATATAACCCTGGCGATGGACCATACAGGAACTTTTTTCCTGAATCGTGGCCATGTATGCGGTGGGATTATTCATTTTGTCTTTTCCGGGAAGCCAGAAGAAGATACAGCTGCGAATTTTTTCCGGCTTTATGTAAGTGATACCGATGAGGCGCCATGGCAAGCGTATGAGCTCATCAAAACCCAAATGTAACCTGATAAAAAATCAAAAAAGTTCAGAATATATGAAGAACGCAGTAATGTATAGGAGAATCAAAGGCAAAAGGGCTAGTATCACGGCTTTAACCCTGATACTTTTTGCAGCTTTACAGTGGTTACCGGTAAGCAGAGTACAAGCTTCCAACGACACCATAGCGGCAGGGTCGTTTGTAATCAATATGGGGATAGTACCGCAGACCGTGGCAAACGGGCTGAAACCCTACGGGATGATTTATGACCTGATTACCAATTATGGTGTACCTATCGTATGGGTCATCAATCCTGCCAAGGGAAAAGACAGCATAGACTTTTCGCACAATGGTATCGACTACCGGGGTGGTCCCTTTATTGTGCCTGCTATCTACCGGACGGCGGCTGTAAATGCCAGGATCACCTACTGGCAGGGGCAGGGGGTTGTGGGAGCCACCACCAACAGCCCGATTGTGGTTCCTGTTTTTCAAAAACTTACGGTGAGTTCAGCACCCAAATGGACACTGGACCATGACAACGGGTCTATTGCAGTTGGATTTTTTACAAATGCCGGCATACCGTCAACCGCATATGGTGGGTCAAGTTCTACCTATTGGAAAGTACCCGCAGATTTGAACGCATGTGATGATATTTTTGTGATGCCCCATGCTGATCCCACCTGGGCGGTACATGGAAACCTTCTGTATTGGAATGCTGTTCATAAAGGAGCGATATGGACCGGATGCCATTCGGGCAGCGCTACCGAACTGATGTTCAATCCTGCCAATCCATCACAACAAACTAATTTTCTATCATTGAAAACAGGTAATGCCCTGGGATCAGGGCCCTATGCCAGCCCCAATAATTCTCTGATCATCTGGGGCAGCCATGACAACGGAACGCCACCCTATTCCTATACCAACCATGGCGATCCTGTAATGCAGTTTATGGGAACCATTGATGCGGCAGTGCTGAATGGTTCGGAGCAGATCTATATACCTGTACAACTTCCCGGTGCTGGCTGGCGTCCAACCACTGTTGTGGGCGTATATGACGATTCCCATCCGCAGGTTACCCTGGGAATCTCAGATCCGAAATACCGGGGTGCCATCATTGCCTATGGCCATGCTTTTGGCATTGATACCCTTGGTTATGTGATGTATGAAGCATCGCATTCAATCAATAAAGCGCTTCTCCCGTCTAACATTGCAGCCCAACGCGCTTTTTTCAATTTTTCGCTTATCGCAGCAAAGCAGAAAGCACCTGATCCCCAGGTAACCATTGACCTCTCGAACGTGTATGGCGGTACTGCCAATCCCCTTTCATTCGCGCTTTCCGGCGACCGGGATACCAGCGAATTCATGCCCCCCAACGGAACCATTCTATGGGAGAGTTCCTGTGGTGGGACTTTTTCCCAGGCCACCAATGTTACTTCTACTGTTTTTACGACTCCGGTAATATCATCCCCCACCAACTGTGTCATCACCATTACCCTTACTGATGCCTGCGGCAGGATCTACAAATCTACTGCTGCCTTTACCATCAAATGTGAGCTCAGCATCACCCCAACGGTGACCAATCCCTGTTATGACGACCCAACCGGCGGACAGATCACCATGGCTATTACCCATGGAACGGCGCCCTATGCGTGGAGCTGGACGAAGGTGGGTGGTGGCTCAGGATCAGGTACCGGCACCACCATCACCGGACTTATAGCTGGCACCTATACGGTAACAGTTACCGACAATGGAGGTTTAGGATGTCCGGGAAGTTTTTCGGTAACATTGGTTCAGGGCACCCAGGTGGTTCCTGTGGCAAATGCGGTTCACATTACCTGTCCGGGGGGCAGCAACGGTGCGGTGAATACCTCGGTATCGGGGGGCATTCCGGGATACACCTACAGCTGGACCAAGACCGGTGATCCCGGATTTTCATCCTCAGCGCAGAATCTCAGCAATCTGACGGGCGGCACCTACAACCTAACGGTAACCGACAGCAAGGGTTGTATCGGTACGGCCACTGCCACGGTGAATGAACCAGCTGCCATTGTGATCACCCCTTCCATTACCCCTGTTACCTGTTTTGGATTTAACAATGGCATCATCAACCTTTCGGTGAGTGGCGGAACCGGCGGGTACAGCTACCTGTGGAACGACGGCAATGCTGCACAGAACCGCACCGGGCTTTCACCCGGCACGTACAGTGTTACCGTAACCGATGGAAATGGTTGTACGCAGACTGCTTCAGGACTATCCATTACCCAGCCGGCGGCTGCACTTACGTTAAGCCAAACCCACGTGAACATCCTGTGCAACGGAGGCAGTACAGGCAGTATAGATCTTACAGTTAGCGGCGGTACCCAGTTTGACCTCCCTGCGGATCCTTATACCTATGCCTGGACCAGGGTGGGTGGCGGCTACAGTGCTTCTACCGAGGACATTTCCGGGCTTACCGCTGGAACCTATACCGTAACCGTAACCGATAAAAACAGCTGTACCGCAAATCTTTCGGTTACCATTACCCAACCGGCAGCACTGACGGTAAGTACTAATGTAACCCAGCCCACATGTCCGCCCAGTGCTGATCCGCCGGTCAATGCCGACGGTGCGATTACCTTAACAGTAAGCGGCGGAGCAGGTTCCTATACTTTCGACTGGACCGACATCGGGTTACCCAATGTATTCACCGACCCGCAAAACCGCTCCGGCCTCCAGGCCGGCACCTACACCGTAGTGGTGAAGGATGCCAACAACTGCACCGCCACCACCACCCTAACCCTGACCTTTCTGAATCCGAATCCGGTGCAACCGTCAAGCATTAATCACTGATCTAAATGAAATTTAGAAGAGAGTTTATCATGAAGAAAGATACAGCCTTCAAAGGGATATATTATCCGGCTATTACCAGCCCCAGCTGCAGACAATTTCTCAATACAAA
This sequence comes from Bacteroidota bacterium, assembly GCA_022709695.1. Lineage (GTDB taxonomy): Bacteria > Bacteroidota > Bacteroidia > Bacteroidales > SKPS01 > SKPS01. Next base: position 9,695 of record JAKLII010000003.1, on the reverse strand, counting down.
TATAATGAAGGATTTAGCGAAAAATATTCCCGGGCACCTGCGGGTTGGATTCCTGGCGGTGTTTTTATTGCTTACGGCGGTATTCCATGCCCAGTCGCAAACTACCAACGTAAAAACCGTGGACAAAGCGAATGCTATACTTGGCGATACGTTAAATTTTACGATCACTCCCTCTTACAGTGGCTCAAGCCTGCTTGAAAACGTAACCGTGCGTGATTTTATTCATCCCGGAACCACGTACATTACGGCAGGGCAGGGTGGAACATTAACCACTTTCAGCCCTCTTGCTGCTGTTCCGGGCGATCAGGTATTCTTTGGAAATACCGTCCCCAGGGTATTTGCATTCAGCGGAGGTGGCACTGCCAATTTCTATGCCTATGATCCTTCCGGAAACACCTGGAGTGCAAAAACTTCTGCCCCGGGTAATATAACTACCGGAAGTGCCCTTACTTCTGACGGTAATCGTTATTTATACGCTTTTCAAGGCGGAAGTACAGCATTTTACAGATATGATGCTGTGTTAGATACATGGACTACTCTGGCGAGTGCACCGGGCACTACAGCGGCTGGAGCTTCGCTGGTATATCTTGATGGGAAAGTGTATGCCTTCCAGGGGGGGAGCACCGCGTTTTATATTTACGATATTGCAGGAAATTCATGGACTACCGGTACAGCAGCAACAGGAGCCATCGGAGCCGGCGGAAGCCTGGCAACCGATGGAGCAGTGATATATGGCTTAAGAGGTGGAGGAACCCGGAATTTATACAGCTTCGATCCTTCAACCAATGGCTGGACAACACTAACCTCTACCGGGCAAAATATTGGCGTTGGTTCAGGACTTGTTTATGCCGATGACGGTTATTTTTATGCTACCCAAGGCGGTGGCAATAACCGAATTTTAAGATACGATCCTAGTGGAAATTCTTGGGCAACAGGGACGAATGCTGAGTCTCCAACAACAGGGGGAGACCTTACAACAGATGGTACAAACTTTTATATGACCGTTGGCAGCAGCACTACCTTTGTTCAACGTTTTTATTCTGCAACAAGTACAGCATTAACAGCGGTACCTGCGACGGTAGGAGCCGGTGGTGCATTGGCATATCTGGGTTATCCGAGTTCGGTGGGTACCAGCTCAATGAGTGCCACACCAAACGATACCCTTTTAGGAGGTTCATTTACCGTAACGTTAACGGTGCAAGCTACTTCGGCCGTTACCGGTGTCACACCTTCAGCCTTACAGGTAATTGGTGGTACAGCTACAGTAACGGGGCCAACACCTTCGTCGGCCAACTTAGCGGCCAACACGCCTACCACTTTTACCTGGACGGTAACCCCGGCTGCGGCAGGCGAGTTCAAATTTATTGCAGGCGCCACCAGCGTTGCTGCTACCTTTAACGAAGCTACATCCAACAGTGTTCTGGTTTCGCCTGAGGGAGAGGAATCCCTGGTAGAGTGGAACCTTGGAAGCAATGCATCAGGATCCATTGGCACCAGTGCATCTTACAAGTATATTTATGGATTCCAGGGGGGTACAGCAGCCTTTTGGGCTTATAATGAACCCAGTGCTCTCTGGAATAATCCCACCAACCCGGCTGATCCACCTGCATCAATTGGTGCCGGAGGTTCACTTACGAACGATGGTACCCGGTATGTATATGCTTTGCGTGGTGGCAACACCCAGGATTTTTACCGTTTCGATGCGCAGACACCTTCTTCAGGAACATGGACAACACTTACTCCTACAGGGGTAAATATGAATACAGGTGCATCCATCATTTATCTGAACGGTTATATATATGCTCTTGTCGGGAATAATGGTAAATTATTTCGCAGATATGACGTGGCTAACACTACATGGGCAGCCATGGCCAATGTGCCCGGCGCCGTAAAAGGCCGAGGTTCGCTTGCAACAGACGGCACCAATGTGTATGCCCTCAGGGGTAACGGACAAAAGAGTTTCTATCGATACAACGTAGCTACCAACACCTGGACAACCCTGGCAAATTTACCCAACAATGTCAGCGACGGTGGGGCATTGCGATATGCCACCGGAGCGTTTTATGCCCTGCAAGGTGGCAGAACCAAAAACTTTTACCGGTATAATATTGGATCAAATACATGGTCGACTTTAGCCACCACGAGTGTGAATGTAGGTTCGGGAGGGGCCCTTGCTTTTGACGGGGAAGAACTCTATGCGTTTTTTGGCAACAATACAACCAATTATCAAAGGTATGACTTATCTGCCAATTCCTGGACTAGTCTTGTATCGGCACCTGCTAACGTTAATTACGGAGGAGCACTGACTTACCTGGCCACAGGGGCTGTGGCAAAAGTTTCATCCACTACCGATTATAAGCTTGTAAGTGGAGTGACGAATGTCACAGTTAGTATGACAGTGAAGTCCTCGGATGCCATAAATGATATTGCAGCTTCTGGTGATCCGACCAATACAGTGACCGGAGGTGTGACGGCTACAAAAGTAAGCGGTCCAACCCTGGTTACAGCCGACGATGATATTAGCGGGTCTGGAGACACAGTAACCTATAATTGGGTTTATACCATAACACCGGGAACAGGTGTAGGATCCATCGTGTTTAATGCCTCCACAACCATAAATGCTCAGGCAACGACCTCTCATTCCAATAGTGTAATTGTATCACCGGTATTAACTTTTTCTACCAAGCTCAATAATACAGCGCCCTATCCTCCAACAATGGTACACAATTCCGCTATTTTAAACAGTTCAGGCGGTACGATACAAAATATTTCCAGTAATGTTACTTCAACCAGTGTGCCTTGTACGATTGTTACGAGTGTAAACAGCCAGACCAATATTCTTTGTTACGGAGCCAGTACGGGCAATATTACGTTATCCACCACTGGTGCTGCAGGGGTTGTAACCGCTGCCTGGACAGGTCCTGATAGTTACTCTTCAACCGGTTATCCGACCATTTCAAATCTGGCAGCAGGAACGTATAATGTTGTACTTACAGATGACAGGGGTTGTACAGCTACTGCGACGGCATCACTTACCCAACCCACGCAGCTGGCAATCTCCCTGGTCTCTAAAACCAATATCCTTTGCAACGGTGGCAGTACAGGCAGCATTACAGTGACAGGTAACGGAGGTACCCCCCCTTACACATACAGCATCAATGGTACCAACTATTTTTCATCTGGCACTTTCACGGGTCTTACTGCCACCACGCATACCCTATATGTAAATGACAACAACAACTGCGGGCCGGTAACAACAACGGTGACTTTAACCCAGCCTGCGGCATCCCTGTCGGTTACACCCACTGTAGTGCAGCCCACCTGTTTTCTGGATGGGAGTATCACGCTTGCAGTAAGCGGTGGTACAGCCCCTTATACCTATGACTGGAGTGACCTGGCGGGTACCAGCAATCCGAAGGATCGGCATGGTTTATCTCCCGGCAGCTATACTGTAACCGTAACTGATGCCAACGGGTGCACACAAATTTCAGGGCCCCACACCATCACTGCAGCTTCGGGGTGTACAGGAATTGTGGTATGCCGATCAGATGCTGCCAGTGTTTTTTCCACTGCTCCTGATCCTGCCAACAGTTCCTATACATGGGAAATTACACCTCCTTTGTCCGGTGCAGTTATTGTTTCTGGTCAGGGGACCCCAACCATCACCATCAACTGGAACAATGTTACTGCCGGCACCTATCAGGTGTGTGTTACTGCAAACAATGTATGCGGTACCAGCACCCAGACCTGCCAGGAGGTGTATATACACGACCCCGTGGCTTTTGTGAGTTCCGATCCTGTGTGTAACGGAAATGACCTGCACCTGTATGCCAGTGGTGGCGTAACTTACAGCTGGACAGGCCCGGCATTGTTTTCCTCTACGAGTCCCAACCCGGTTGTTTATGGAGTGGTCAGCCCCACCAACAACGGCTATTACAAGGTTACTGCCTATGACTACGATGGATGTCCGGCTACAGATTCGGTGCTGGTAACTATTTTGGCCAACCCTTCGGTGGCGATTACTTCGACTACTGCAGCCGGCTGCGGCCTGAACAATGGCAGTGTGGATATCACCGCCAGCGGCGGAATCCCTTCGTACCTGTACGCCTGGAGCAACGCCACCACCAACGAAGACCTGAGCAACGTATATGCCGGCAACTATACCGTAACGGTAACCGATGCCAACAGTTGCCAGGCAACTGCCACAGCCTCGGTTGGGAATATTGGGGGCCCTTCGGTTTCCGGGTCTCTAACCCATATAAGCTGCTACGGTGGCAGCAACGGCGCCATTGATATTACGGTAAGTGGCGGAAGTCCGGGGTATACCTACCTCTGGTCGGATGGCAACACAAGTGATGACCGTACAGGTCTCGTTGCAGGCACCTACAGCGTTACCGTTACCGATGCGCTGGGTTGTATCGGTACAGCCTCTTTCACCATCACGCAGCCCAATGCCCTGCTTCTTGATAAAACCAAAATTGATATTCTGTGTTTTGGTGGTTCTACGGGAAGTATTGATCTGATTGTATCGGGTGGCACGCAGATTCCAGGCCCTCCCTATTACACATATGCCTGGACCGGACCGGGTGGCCCCTACACCACCGAAGACCTAAGCGGACTGGCAGCAGGTACCTATAACGTTACAGTTACAGATAATAACTCATGTACGGCAATTACTTCGGTCACCCTGACACAGCCAACGGATGCCCTTTCGGCTACCTCTACAGTAACCGATTTGGTATGCAACGGAAGCAATGACGGGCAGATTGTTCTGTTTCCTGCCGGCGGAACAGCTCCCTACACCTACGTCTGGAGCAAAACCGGCGGGGGATTTTCTGCCACCACCAAAGACATTACCGGCCTTGCTGCTGGTACGTATCATGTAACCATCACAGATGCCAACAGCTGCACCTATACCGTTTCCAACCTCCTGGTAACCCAGCCCGATCTGCTGGTGGTTTCAGGAAGCAGTACCAACATCAGTTGCTTTGGAGGATCCAACGGGAGCATAACCCTGACCACAGTTAGCGGTGGTACACCTCCACGCACCTTCCTGTGGAATACCGGAGCCACCACCCAGAACCTTACGCTACTTTCGGCTGGCACCTATACGGTGACCGTAACGGATGACAACGGTTGCACGGCTACTACAACCCCTTTCACCCTTACCCAACCCACACAGCTCACCGCCGCAGCCGTGGCCTCAGATGCCTCCTGCTTCGGTACTTCTACCGGAGATGTGGATCTAACAGCCACCGATGGAACGCAGCCTTATAGCTATCTTTGGTCCAATGGCCAAACCACCGAAGACCTCAGCAATGTACCGGCCGGTACCTATTCGGTGACCGTTACCGATTTCAACGGGTGTACCGCGGTTGCTTCAGCTACGGTGAATCAACCTGATGGCATAACCCTCAGTGCTTCGGTTACCAATGTTTTATGCAACGGCGCCTCCACAGGTGCCATCACCCTTACCGTGAACGGTGGTACAGGGTCTTTCAATTACGACTGGAATGACCTGGCCGGAACCAACAACGGTAAAGACCGAACCTTGCTTGCAGCCGGTACCTATACCGTAACGGTAACCGATGCCAATTCCTGCACTGCCACGGCAAGCTATACGATTACCCAGCCCGCTGCCATTGTTTTTCAGAGTGTTGCCACAAGCGACATCAGCTGCAAAAATCTCACAGACGGGTTTATCAATATTACTGTAAACGGAGGGGTTACCCCTTATACCTACATTTGGAGCGGTCCGGGTGGATACAGCGCGACCACCGAAGATGTTTACAGTTTGGGAGCAGGTACCTATTTTGTAACGATAACCGATGCCAACTCGTGTCAGGAATACAGTTCAGGCATCATCCTTTCAGAGCCGGATGCCCTGGGCGTAACCATCACCGTTGACAATGATGTTACCTGCAATGGAGGCAACGACGGACAGGCCACTGCTGCTGGTATTGATGGCACTTCACCTTACCAGTATGCCTGGTCGAACGGCACTGTGACTGCGGTGAATGCAGGTCTTGTGGCAGGCAGCTATACGGTTACCGTTATAGATGCCAACGGATGCACCGCCACCCTTGGAACCACCCTTACTGAGCCTGCCAATGCCATTCAGTTGTATGCAAGCACCACCAATTCATCGTCGTGCAGTGCCGCCACCGGGGCAATAGACCTGCTGGTGGTGTACGGGGTTGCCCCATTCACCTTCAACTGGTCGAACGGATATACGGGAGAAGACCCATCGGGTCTGGCAGCCGGAAGCTACAATGTAACGGTTACCGATTTTACCGGATGCACTTCAACCTTAACCGGCATAACCATCGGAACGGCAACTGCCCTTTCGGTTACCGTAAACACCATCGACCGCAACTGCCAGGGACCCAACGGTGAGGCATACGCAACCGCAACTGGCGGAGTTCAGCCTTATACCTACCTGTGGTCACCCGGTGGCGCCACTACCGATTTCATTACCGGACTAGCTGCCGGTACCTACAATGTAACCGTTACCGATGTAAACGGATGCACTGCGATCAACAGCGGAACGGTGAACGTACCCTCCTGTCAGCCCCCGGTGGCCGTGGACGACAGTTACAGCACCCCCTATCTGACACTGGTCTCAGGGGATGTTGAGCCGAATGATTCAGACCCCGACCATGCAAATGCTCTTCTGGATTTTATTCCGTTAACCATTCCCACACCGGCTCAGGGAATCATAGTATGGAGCCCCTCTGATACCGGGACATTTGTATATTATCCCGCCGTTGGTTATTACGGCACCTTTACGGTAGATTATCAGGTGTGTGATCCAACAGGATTGTGTGATGTAGGCACTGTAACCATTACGGTTGACAAAGAAGCAGACCTTTCCATAGCCAAGACCAACCTTCCGGATCCGGCTGTGGCTGGTTCCCAGCTTACCTATACGATTGTGGTCACCAACAATGGTCCCACGCCCGCCGATGCCCCAACGATCACGGATAATCCTCTTCCAACGGCACTTACACTGGTAGAACACCGCGTAGACGGAGGCCTCTGGACACCGGGATGGCCAGGAAGTTATACCCATGGCACCGAACTTTCCCATCTGGCACCCAACAACACCATCACCATCGACATCAGGGGAACCATTGCCCTGAACACATGCAGTCCGATCAGCAATACTGCATCGGTTTCGAGTACCACCGATGATCCGAATGTAACCAATAGCACCACCACCCTCAATACAGCGGTAGATGACAATACGCCGCCGCAGATTACCGACTGTCCGGATGATTACAGTATTAGTGGCTGTAACGTATCGGCGATTACTGGACTGGTTTATGATGCCACAGGTGTTACTATTAGTTTGGTGCAGTTTCAGGGAGTGGGTGGAGATGCCACAGACAATTGCAGTTTTTCAATTGTTTACAAGGATACCCAGAGTGGATCCAATCCGATTGTAGTAACCCGTACATTCACTGTTACAGATGCTCAGGGGAATTCAACCACCTGTCAGCAACTGATTTCCATATACTGCTGCACCGATCCCATCGTGAACGACATTACCACCACAGTTTGCAGCGGAGCCATCACCAATGTGTCGCTGCCCACGGCAGGTACCAATGTATCGCCTGTTTCACCCATTACCCAGTATGTCATCACAGCGGTAAAGGATCCAGGACTAACCGGCACCCCGTTTACCGGTACCACCACAAATCCCGATGCCATTAAAAACGACGCCTTCACCAATACCTCCACCGTAACGCTGGATGTGACCTATACCATAGTTCCATGGTCGGATGCCTGTGAAGGAGACCCTTTTGATGTTATCGTTTCGGTGTACCCACACGCCACGATGAACGACCCGGCGGATAAGACGATTTGTAACGGAGGTAGCACAGGAATATCTTTAAGTTCATCAATACCAGGGGTTATTTATAAATGGGTAGCCGCGGGGAGTTCTGCAAATGTTGCAGGATATGCAAATTGCAATGTGACTTGTGGTAATAGTATCAATCAGGTTCTTCTCAATGGAGGCACTACCATTGAGACTGTTACTTATACCATCACTCCTGAGATTGGTGGATGTCCAGGCACTTCTCAGACCGTGGTTGTTACCGTCAATCCCACCCCGGTGATGAACGACCCTGCAGATGCTACGATCTGTTCAGGATCCTACACCAGCATTACATTGACAACCCCCATTACCGGGGTTACGGTGAGCTACAGCTGGACGGCAGCTCTCACCTCAGGAACAGTAACCGGTTTCAGCAGTGGTACCGGCACTCCGATCGCCCAATTGCTGACCAACACCGGCACCTCCAATGGTGTGGTTACCTATACCATTACCCCATCCATCGGCAGTTGTACCAGCACCAATACCCAGGAGGTGGAGGTGACCGTTCGGCCGGTAAATATCATTACAGGCTGTCCGGTAACCCGTAACATAAATGGCTGTAATTCAGCAGCCATTTCCACCCCGGCATTCTCCTTAACGATTGCATCATCTTCGGTACTGGAATTCACTTCAGCTCCCAACAGCGGTACCCTTAACAATATTTGCGGCATCGCATCGGTAACTTACATTGATGTTGTTACCGACCCGGGTCCATGTCCCATCCAGGTTACCCGAACCTGGAATGTAACTGACAACTTCGGCAATACTCAGACTTGTGTGCAATTGATTGAGGTAGAGGATGGGACAGTGCCTATTGCTATATGTCAAAATATTACTGTACCCTTAAATGCTCTGGGCAATGCAACCATCACAGCCGCCGACATCAACAGCGGAAGTTCGGATTTGTGTGGAATTGCCTCCCTGGTAGCTTCAAAGACTGCTTTTGGATGTGATGACGTTGGACCGAATACCGTAACGCTTACTGTAACGGATGTTTGTGGAAACACCTCAACCTGTAGCGCAATTGTTACCATCACCGATCCCAATGCACCTACCCTTTCCATTAATGATATAACCGTTGCGGAAAATGCCGGCAGTGCCACTTTCACCGTTTCGATGAGTCAAAGCCGCGACTGTGATGTGACTTTTACCGTGAATACCGCCAATAATTCAGCCCTCTCAGCATCTGATTACACTTCGATAACGGCTGTTACCTATACCATACCTGCCGGTTCCACCTCTGTAAATGTGATTGTTCCGATTCTGGATGATGCCGTTGGAGAACCCACGGAGACCTATTTTGTGAATCTTTCCAATCCGTCGCACGCCACCATCCTCGATGGCCAGGGCATAGGAACTATAACAGATAACGATGCGGTGAGTGTTGCCATCAACGATGTAACGGTGAACGAGAACGACGGCACAGCTACTTTCACGGTGACTTTAACCGGGGCGATCCAGGATCAGCTGACGGTAGATTATGCCACGGCACCCAATACTGCTCTGGCTACATCCGACTACACCACCACCACAGGGACTTTGACCTTTGCGGCCGGTAGCCCGACGGGATCAACCCTGAGCATCATCGTTCCGATCACCAATGATTTGATCGGGGAGCCAACGGAAGACTACAACGTAACCCTTTCGAACCTTGTGACCACAGCCACCACGGCATCGATTGCCGATCCTCTGGGCGTGGGTACGATTCTGGACAACGATCCGGTGACCCTGACCCTTTCGGGCTTCACGGTAACCGAGACCAACGGCACACAGACGGCGAACTATGTGGTAAGCCTGAACACCCCGGCGCAGG
>JAKLII010000021.1 GCA_022709695.1 Bacteroidota bacterium | reverse complement strand
CACAGTGTCAACGCGGTCGCTGAAGGGCACCTCTTCATCAAATGGTTTCCAGTAATCAGGCTGCATGCCCTGAACCGGCGCTTCGGAGCCCACCCAGTAAAACGATGCCGATTTCATTCCCTGTTTGCGGGCAGTAACCCACACAGGCTCACCACCGTAGAAGTCACCGTTGGAAACCATGCTCCGGTCACCGATCCTGTAGACAAGATCAAGATCAGGTGCATAAAAGCTGTTGTTTACCAGTCCGTGATGATCCGGGTACAGTCCGGTTGCAATAGTATAGTGGTTCGGAAAGGTTTTTGTCGGGAACGAGGGGATCAGCCGTTCTGCCATCACCCCCTGCCGGGCGATGGCATCAAGCACAGGTGTGCCGTGTATCGAGTCATAGTCCCAGCGGAAGGCATCGAGTGAAACCAGCACAACGTATGGTTTGTCACTCCCCGGCTTAATGTTGCTGCAGGATGAGGGCAGAATTGCGGCAAAGACCGCCAGGATCAGGTATGTGAAAATCTTCATCAGTTCTGTTTACTGTGTTTTCGCTTCTGATTTTCCTGATATTTTATCCACTATAAGGGCAATTGCACCGTCACCGGTCACATTGCATGCCGTACCGAAACTGTCAATCGCAATGTAAAGTGTAATCATCAATCCTATCATCTGCTCGTTGAAGCCAAGAATACTCTGGAGAATACCGACTGCCGCCATGATGGCGCCACCGGGCACGCCGGGAGCAGCAATCATAATGATCCCAAGCATGAAAATAAAGCCGATGAATGCGGCTATATCGATCTGAATCCCAAAAAAATACTGTATCGCCAGTGCGAATCCCGTGATTTTCATGGTACTTCCTGCCAGGTGTATGGTTGCACACAGGGGTATTGTGAAAGAAGCAATTGCCGGATTGACCTTGTTGTTGATCGCACACTGGAGTGTTACAGGTATTGTAGCTGCCGACGAAGATGTGCCAAGGGCGGTGGCATAGGCCGGAAGCATCCCTTTCAGAGCTCTCAGGGGGTTCCGCCCCGATATCGCTCCCGCAACCAGGAACTGTATTATCAGCAGCAATACATGAAGAATGAAGATTACTAGTATAACCTTCAGGAACAGCATTATTACCGAATAAACCTGGCCCGATACGGACATTGAAAGAAACATCCCGAAAATATAGAGAGGCAGAAACGGGATTATAATGTTTTTAATAATCATTGTTATTATCTCCCTGAACTCAAGAAACGATTTCTGCAGTGTCTCGCCTTTCAGGAATGTGATTCCAAGGCCGATGCAGAATGAAAGGATCAGTGCCGGCATCACATCCATTACCGGTGGCATCCCGATTGTAAAGAAGGGATCTATCTTAATCTCCTCTATTCCGTTCAGCACACCGGTATCGATGCCTTCAGACAGGATATGAGGGAACACAGTCTGGCAGGAAAAAAAGGTGAAGAAGCCCGAGAAAAGGGTCGAGATGTAAGCAATGAGGGCTGTAATAGCCAGCAATTTCCCGGCCCCCTTGCCCAGTTCACCAATTGCAGGCGTGATGAGCCCGACGATAAGAAGCGGAATAATGAACGACAGGAAATTG
>JAKLII010000020.1 GCA_022709695.1 Bacteroidota bacterium | reverse complement strand
TGCTGCCAATGAAACTTCTGGCACCGGTAATGGAGAATGAGTGGGTTGCCATTGCAGGCTTTACAGATGATGTCAGAAGCCAGATTGCTGTTGAAAGGCTCCTGACAAACGGTGTCGATGCAGTGGCAATAGACAAGCGTGACAGCATATACAAGATAGGTGAGATCGAGATTTTTGTCCATCGTGACAATGTGCTTATTGCTAAGGAAATAATCAAGGATCTGTTGGGTGACTAACTTTGTCAGACGCACCGTTACAGGTGCCTTCATAGTGATATTCGTTCTCGGGGGACTCTGGCTCCACCCTGTTTCGTTTTTCCTGGTAGGGGCAGTGATGATCGCCGGTACTCAGCGTGAGTACTATGTAATGGTAAGGGGTACCGGTGTACGGCCACAGGTTATCACAGGAATAATCAGCGGTTTCCTCCTTTATGTGATCTCCACCACAGTAGCGCTTGGATGGCTCCCGCGGCGGTGGTTCCTTGCAATGATCCCTGTGATATCCATTGTAATGGTCATTGAGCTGTTCCGCAATGTTGAAAGACCATTCGATTCCCTGGCGCATACCTTCTTTTCAATACTCTACACTGCAGTGCCGTTTTCAATGTTTCCCTTCGCGGCTTTCAACCAAACCGGGCTGAGTCCGCTGCTGCCCATGGAAAGTATTGTCTTCTCACCCGGAATCATGATAGGATTTTTCCTGCTGCTCTGGACAAATGATTCAGGTGCCTATCTTGTCGGATCGACACTGGGAAGGCATAAACTGTTTGAACGTATTTCACCCGGGAAATCATGGGAGGGATTCTTTGGCGGGCTGGTACTGACATTGCTTGTGGCAAGGCTCTTCTCCGGATGGCTGGGTGTGGCAGATACCAGAGGGTGGATGGTAATAGCACTCATAATCTCTGTCGGCGGAACACTCGGTGACCTGCTTGAGTCAATGCTTAAACGAAGCCTCGGGTTGAAAGACTCAGGAACAATTATGCCGGGTCACGGTGGATTCCTTGACAGGTTTGACAGCGTGGTGGTGGCATTCCCGCTGGTTTATCTTTACTTAGCAACAATGCTTTGACATGACGATCGGAAAATTCAGGATACACAGGGAGGGTTATAAAATAATCGCGGGGGTGCTGATAGCGCTGATCGCTCTGAACGTTGCCGGATGGCTGCTGTGGACGGGCCCGACACTTTATCACTGGTCAGGGCTTGTGGCATCACTGCTTTTTTTTGTTTTCATAGTGATGTTTTTCAGGGCCCCTTCCAGACCGGTTGAACCCGACCCTCTTCTCATATACGCACCGGCTGACGGTAAAATTGTGGTCATAGAAGAGACATTTGAAAAGGAGTATTTCAGGGATAACCGCCTCCAGATCTCAATCTTCATGTCGCCATTCAATATGCACAGCAACAGGTATCCCATTTCAGGCGCTGTCACTTATACACACTACCATCCGGGAAAGAAATTTCATGCCCGTAGCCCAAAATCGTCAGAACTGAACGAAAGGAGCAGTGTGGTTGTTTCAAGTGACAACGGCACTGAAATACTGGTCAGGCAGGTGGCCGGTGCCGTGGCCCGCCGGATTGTAACATACTCGAAAAAAGGAGACAAAGTGCACCAGGGAGATGAACTTGGATTCATTAAGTTTGGATCACGCGTCGATATTTTTCTTCCAACCACCACGGTGGTTGACGTGCAGATGTTCGAACAGG
>JAKLII010000002.1 GCA_022709695.1 Bacteroidota bacterium | reverse complement strand
CAGGCAACGTATCGGTCAGTGCTGTCACGGTCAGCGACCCGCAGGCCACCACAGGTCCGGTGTATGTATCAGGAGATGCAGGTGTGATCGGCACTTTGGAGGTAGGAGAGGTATGGACCTACGGGGCTACCTATGTGGTAACCCAGGGAGACCTTGACGCAGGCAGTTTCACCAATACTGTCACGGCCACAGGCACTCCGAGCGGAGGTATTTTGCCACCGGCCACCGACGACGAAACGGTGAATGCCACGCAGCTGCCCTCATGGACGGTTGTCAAGACGAGCACAACCCTACCCAACACCTTTGATCAGGTGGGTGATATTCTGTCATACACTATTACAGTAACCAATACGGGGAATGTATCGATCAGTGCAGTAACGGTGAGTGACCCGCAGGCCACCACAGGTCCGGTGTACCAGAGTGGAGATGCCAACAGCAATGGAATCCTGGAGGTGACGGAGGTATGGACCTACGGGGCCACCTATGTGGTAACCCAGGGAGACCTTGACGCAGGCAGTTTCACCAATACTGCCACGGCCACAGGCACTCCGAGCGGAGGTATTTTGCCACCGGCCACCGACGACGAGACGGTGAATGCTACGCAGCTGCCCTCCATTGCCCTGGTTAAGACCTCTGCATTTGTGGATCTTGCACCAGTGGGTGTTACCAATCCCGGCGACAGGATTCTGTACAGCTTTCCAGTAACCAACACCGGGAACGTCACCCTGACCAACGTAACGGTTTCAGATCCGATGGTAACTGTTACCGGAGGTCCCATAATTCTTGCCCCCGGACAGACTAACACAACGGCATTTACGGCACAGTATGTAATTAGCCAGACTGACATCAACAATGGAGGTGTAACCAATCAGGCTCTGGCATCCGGATTACCACCGGTTGGTCTTCCTGTTACGGATATATCCGACGATAACTCGCCTCTGCAGGATGATCCGACTTTCACTCCGCTGACGCAGACCCCTGTGATTCGTCTGATCAAGACCGGTAATTATATGGATGCTGCAGCACCCTTTGGGGTGGTAAACCCCGGGGATCAGATCCAGTACACCTTTACGGTAATCAATCCGGGCAACGTAACCCTTACAGGAGTGACGGTAACCGATCTGCTGCCGGGCTTATCAGCCATAACGCCAGCTTCAGTTGCCAGTATGGCACCGGGAGGAGTATCGACGTTCACAGCCAGTCTGACCCTTACCCAGGGGCATATCGATGCCGGAGGGGTAACCAACCAGGCATTGGCTGCCGGCACACCGCCCTCTGGCCCCCCGGTAACCGACCTCTCAGACAACAATTCACCCTTGCAGAACGACCCGACTTTCACTCCGGTTTCACAAACGCCATCAATTGCCATTGTGAAGACGGGTTCATATGTGGATGCTTCTGCTCCTTTTGGCACCACAAATCCTGGTGATCAGATCCTTTACACCTTTACGGTAACCAACACGGGCAATGTAACCCTGAATGGTGTAACGGTGAGTGATCCGCTTGCGGGCTTGTCGGCCATCACTCCCGCTTCTGTACCGACCCTTGGTGTAGGAGCCACAGCCACCTTTACTGCTGTGTTAACGATCACCCAGGCCAACATCAATGCGGGCGGAGTAACAAACCAGGCCGTTGCAACAGGCACACCACCTTCTGGGCCAGCGGTGACCGATCTTTCGGATGAGAGCACACCGGGACCAGGTCCAGGCAAGGATGACCCGACGGTAATCCCGTTGCAGCAGACCCCATCAATTGCCATTGTGAAGACGGGATCGTATGTGGATGCAACAGCTCCCATTGGGGTAACCAACCCGGGGGATCAGATCCATTACACCTTTACGGTTTCCAATGCGGGAAATGTGAACTTAACGAATGTATATGTGAATGACCCGCTGTTTGGATTACTGGCCATTACCCCTTCCAGTGTGCCGGTTCTGGCACCGGGAGCCACAGCCACCTTTACAGCTGTTTATGCGATCACCCAGGCCAACATCAATGCCGGAGGTATAACCAACCAGGCTACTGCCGCGGGAACACCACCATCAGGGCCTCCTGTAACTGATCTTTCGGACGAAAGCACACCGGGACCAGGGCCAGGCAAGGATGATCCGACCTATACCCCGCTGAGTACCAATCCGGCCCTTTTGGTTGTCAAGACGCAGAATCCACCTGCAGGCACCTATTCCACTGTTGGACAGATTATTAACTATAATATTTCTGTTACCAATATTGGAAATGTAACCCTTAACAATGTACTTCTTACCGATCCGCTGACAGGCCTTTCCCAGACCATTGGTATACTCCATCCGGGGGCTATCCACAATGCCTTAACGAGTTATACCGTAACACAGGCTGATCTTGACAATGGTTTTGTGACGAATGTAGCCTATGGCCATGCCGTTTACAATACCATTGTGGTGAGTGATGATGATCCTGAGACGGTATATGCCACCCAGTTACCCTCTTTGGGCCTGGTGAAGACCTCCACGGTAGGAGGGACGGGAGCAGTGGGTGATGTGGTTACGTTCCAGTTTGCGGTAACCAACACCGGCAATGTAACCCTGACCAACGTATCGGTAACGGATCCATTATCAGGTCTGGTCATGACCGGCAGTCCGATTCCGGTACTGTCACCGGGGCAGACCCATACAACCAGTTACAGTGCAACGTATGTAATTACCCAGGGGGACAAGGACGCCGGGAGCATAATGAATCAGGCTTTGGCCACGGGCACACCGCCGTCAGGTCCTGCGGTAACGGATCTGAGTGATGAGAGCACGCCGGGACAGGGAACCGGCAAGGATGACCCTACCCTGACCCCATTGCCACAGAGTCCGGCCCTTACCCTGGTGAAGAGTTCCACCACGGTACCCAACCAGTATGCTTCGGCAGGAACAATCCTGACGTATGACCTGGTGGTGACCAACATTGGGGATGTAACCCTGACGGGCGTGGTGGTAAGTGACCCGCTCACAGGATTTACCCAGACCATACCCTCTCTGGCCGTTGGGGCAACGGTTACGCTGAATACCAGCTACACTGCAACACTGGCCGATATGGCTGCCGGATCGGTAACCAATACTGCCACTGCCTCCACTACCTTTAACGCAACAGCGGTGAGTGCACAGGACAGCGAAACCGTACCGGCAGCCAACATTCTGGATGCTGTGGATGACATGGGAACCGCTGTCAATGGATTATCGGGAGGTATTTCGATGGTAAATGTACTTGCAAATGACCTCTTCAACACCCTGTCATTAAATCCTGCCGATGTTATAATCACATACCTATCAGCCACCAATCCGGGTATCTCTCTGGTTGGAAGCGATGTATGGGTTGCATCGTTTACTCCGGCAGGCACTTATTACCTTACCTATCAGATTTGCCTTATTGCGGATCCATCGAATTGTGATCAGGCTGTGGTAACCGTACCGGTACTTCCGGCTCCGATCATTGCCAGTGACGACAATATGGGACCGGTCAACGGCACGGCAGGTGACCTCAACACGGGTAATGCTTTTGCCAATGACTTGCTGAACAGTGCAGCGGTGAACCCGGCCGATATCACAGGCACGATCCTTACCCCGGCCACACCGCTCTATCCCGGTGCTCCGGTTCCGGTGATGGATCCGCTGACAGGAACCGTAAGTGTACCTGCAGGTACCCCTGCCGGGAGCTATACGATCACCTATCAGATCTGCGAGAACCTGAACCCCACAAACTGCGATCAGGCCGTGGTCAATGTCCTCGTTGTACCGGGAGTCATCGATGCCATCACCGACAACTTCGGTCCGGTGAACGGCACCGCGGGTGATCCCAATGCAGGCAATGCTTTTGCCAATGACCTGCTGAACGGCGCACCGGTGAACCCGGCTGAAATCACAGGCACGATCCTTACCCCGGCCACACCGCTCTATCCCGGTGCTCCGGTTCCGGTGATGGATCCGCTGACAGGAACCGTAAGTGTTCCTGCAGGAACGCCTGCAGGTAGCTATACAATACAGTACCAGATCTGTGAGCACCTGAATCCGTCGAACTGCGATCAGGCCGTGGTCACCGTACCGGTACTTCCGGCTCCGATCATTGCCAGTGACGACAATATGGGACCAGTCAACGGCACGGCAGGTGACCCCAACGCGGGCAATGCTTTCACGAATGATCTGCTTAATGGCGTATCGGTGAACCCGGCTGATATCACAGGCACGATCCTTACCCCGGCTACAGCGCTCTATCCCGGTGCTCCGGTTCCGGTGATGGATCCTGTAACGGGCACGGTAAGTGTACCCGCAGGCACCCCTGCCGGGAGCTATACGATTCAGTACCAGATCTGTGAGAACCTCAATCCGTCGAACTGCGATCAGGCCGTGGTCAATGTCCTCGTTGTCCCTGCAGTCATTGATGCCATCACCGACAACTTCGGTCCGGTGAACGGCACCGCGGGTGATCCCAATGCAGGCAATGCTTTTGCCAATGATCTGCTGAACGGTGCATCGGTGAACCCGGCAGACATCACAGGTACGATCCTTACCCCGGCAACGCCACTCTATCCGGGTGCTCCGGTTCCGGTGATGGATCCGCTGACAGGAACAGTAAGTGTACCTGCAGGCACCCCAGCCGGAAGCTACACGATCACCTATCAGATCTGTGAGAACCTGAATCCGTCGAACTGCGATCAGGCTGTCGTCAATGTCCTCATTGTCCCTGCAGTCATCGATGCCATCACCGACAACTTCGGTCCGGTGAACGGCACCGCGGGCAACCCGAATACAGGCAATGCTTTCGCCAACGATCTACTGAACGGCGTTCCGGTGAACCCGGCTGACATCACAGGCACGATCCTTACCCCGGCCACGCCACTCTATCCGGGTGCTCCGGTTCCGGTGATGGATCCTGTAACAGGCACGGTAAGTGTACCTGCAGGCACCCCTGCCGGAAGCTACACGATCCAGTACCAGATCTGCGAGAACCTCAATCCGTCGAACTGCGATCAGGCCGTGGTCAATGTCCAGGTTGTGCCGCCAGCCATCGATGCCATCACCGACAACTTCGGTCCTGTGAACGGCACCGCGGGTGATCCCAATGCAGGCAATGCTTTCGCAAACGATCTTTTGAACGGTGCACCGGTGAACCCGGCTAACATCACAGGCACGATCCTTACCCCGGCCACGCCGCTCTATCCCGGTGCTCCGGTTCCGGTGATGGATCCGCTGACAGGAACCGTAAGTGTACTTGCAGGCACCCCTGCCGGAAGCTACACGATCCAGTATCAGATCTGTGAGAACCTGAACCCATCCAATTGCGACCAGGCTGTCGTGAATGTCCTCGTTGTCCCTGCAGTAATTGATGCAGTCGCAGACAACTTCGGTCCTGTCAACGGCACCACAGGTGATCCTAATGCAGGCAATGCCTTTTCCAATGATCTGCTGAACGGAACACCGGTGAACCCGGCTGACATTACAGGTACGATCCTTACCCCGGCCACGCCACTCTATCCCGGTGCTCTGGTTCCGGTGATGGATCCGCTGACAGGAACCGTAAGTGTACCCGCAGGCACTCCTGCCGGAAGCTACACGATCACCTATCAGATCTGTGAGAAGCTGAATCCGTCGAACTGCGATCAGGCAGTGGTCAATGTCCAGGTTGTGCCGCCAGCCATCGATGCCATCACCGACAACTTCGGTCCGGTGAACGGCACTACAGGTGATCCCAATGCAGGTAATGCTTTTGCCAATGACCTGCTGAACGGCGCACCGGTGAACCCGGTTGACATCACAGGCACGATCCTTAACCCGGCCACAGCGCTCTATCCCGGAGCTCCGGTACCGGTGATGGATCCGCTGACAGGAACCGTAAGTGTACCTGCAGGAACTCCCGCAGGCACATACGCTATCACCTATCAGATCTGTGAAAAGCTCAACCCATCCAACTGCGATCAGGCTGTCGTGAATGTCCTCGTTGTCCCTGCAGTCATTGATGCCATCACCGACAACTTCGGTCCAGTAAATGGGACTGCGGGCAACCCCAATGCAGGCAATGCTTTCGCCAACGATCTGCTGAACGGTGCACCGGTGAACTCGGCAGACATCACAGGTACGATCCTTACCCCGGCCTCAGCGCTCTATCCCGGTGCTCCGGTTCCTGTGATGGATCCTGTAACGGGCACGGTAAGCGTACCTGCAGGGACGCCAGCAGGCAGCTATACAATACAGTACCAGATCTGTGAGAACCTCAATCCGTCGAACTGCGATCAGGCCGTGGTCACTGTCCTCGTTGTCCCTGCAGTCATCGATGCGATCACCGACAACTTCGGTCCGGTGAACGGCACCGCGGGCAATCCCAACGCGGGTAATGCTTTTGCCAATGACCTGCTGAACGGCGTTCCGGTGAACCCGGCTGACATCACAGGCGCGATCCTTACCCCGGCCACAGCGCTCTATCCCGGTGCTCCGGTACCGGTGATGGATCCACTGACAGGAACCGTAAGTGTACCTGCTGGTACCCCTGCCGGAAGCTATACGATCCACTACCAGATCTGTGAGAACCTGAACCCGTCGAACTGCGACCAGGCTGTCGTGAATGTCCTCGTTGTCCCTGCCGTAATCGATGCCATCACCGACAACATCGGTCCTGTCAACGGCACCGCGGGCAATCCGAATGCCGGCAATGCCTTTACCAATGACCTGCTGAACGGCGCACCGGTGAACCCGGCTGATATCACAGGTACGATCCTTACCCCAGCCACAGCGCTCTATCCCGGTGCTCCGGTACCGGTGATGGATCCGCTGACAGGAACAGTAAGTGTACCTTCAGGCACCCCTGCCGGAAGCTATACGATCCAGTACCAGATCTGTGAGAACCTGAACCCGTCGAACTGCGATATAGCCGTGGTCAATATCCAGGTTGTACCGCCGGTCATAGTAGCCAATGATGATGCCGGTATCAGTGTGAACGGTCTGCCGGGTGGAATATCGAAGATCAATGTACTTTCCAATGACCTTCTCAACGGATCTCCGGTGGTGGCTTCTCAGGTAAACACAACGCAGGTTTCTTCAACCCATCCGGGGGTATATCTCTCGGGCACCAATGTGATTGTGGCCCCGGGTACTCCAGCTGGCAACTTTACCCTTACCTATCAGATCTGTGAGAAACTAAACCCATCCAACTGCGACCAGGCAGTAGTCACCGTGCCAGTTGCAGGATCCTCCATCCTGGCGAATGTGGACAATGGTACACCTCTGCTTACAATTTCCGGAGGAACGAGTGTTCCCAATGTACTGGTGAACGACCTGCTCAATGGCAACCCGGTGCTGGCTTCCCAGGTAAATATCACCCAGGTGGCTTCCACTAATTCCGGGGTCACCCTAAGTGGCACCTCTGTGGTGGTAGCACCGGGTACTCCGGCCGGCAACTATATGCTGGTATACAGGATTACCCAGATTGGCAACTCCCTGAATACAGATACAGCTATTGTATTTGTTCCGGTAGTACCTCCGGGGATCCTGGCAGTGGTTGACTATGGCACCCCGGTAGTAGGGGTAGTAGGAGGGGTAACTGTACCCAATGTGCTGGTAAATGACCTGTTCAATGGTTTACCGGTTAATCCGTCTCAAGTGAGTGTCACCTACATCAGTTCATCCAATCCGGGCATCACCTTAAGCGGCACAACGGTATCCGTAGCTCCGCTCACCCCTGCCGGTAATTATCAGCTGATCTACCGCTTGTGCGAACTGGCCAACCCGTCGAACTGCGATACGGCCATTGTAAGGGTACCGGTGATCAACTACACCATCATTGCCAATGATGATGCAGGAACAGTGGTTAATGGGCTGAACGGAGGTACAAGTGTTGCCAACGTGCTGGTCAATGACCTGCTCAACGGCACTCCGGTATTGCCCTCACAGGTAACCACTGCGTTCATCTCTGCCAGTCATCCGGGGGTAACCTTATCGGGCACTACGGTACAGGTAGCTCCGGGGACTCCTGCTGGCACCTATACACTTACTTACCAGATCTGCCAGAATACCATTCCTACCAACTGTGATATCGCAGTGGTAACAGTACCGGTTACAGCACCTGTGATTTCGGCCAGCGACGACAATGTAGGTCCTGTCAACGGCACCACAGGTGATCCCAACGCGGGCAATGCCTTCGCCAACGATCTGCTGAACGGCGCTCCGGTGAATATTGCCGATATAACAGGTAACATAATCACACCCGCACTCCCGCTCGCTCCCGGTGCTCCGGTTCCGGTGATGGATCCGCTGACAGGAACCGTAAGTGTACCTGCAGGAACTCCCGCAGGCACATACGCTATCACTTATCAGATCTGTGAAAAGCTCAACCCGACCAATTGCGACCAGGCTGTCATCAATGTCCTCGTTGTCCCTGCAATAATCGATGCCATCGCCGACAATTTCGGTCCGGTAAACGGCACCACAGGTGATCCCAACGCAGGCAACGCTTTCGCCAATGATCTGCTGAACGGATTACCAGTGAACCCGGCCGATATCACAGGCACCATCCTTACCCCGGCCACCCCGCTCTATCCCGGTGCTCCGGTTCCGGTGATGGATCCGCTGACAGGAACAGTAAGTGTACCATCAGGCACCCCTGCCGGAAGCTACACCATTACCTACCAGATCTGTGAAAACCTCAACCCAACCAACTGCGATCAGGCCGTCATCACCGTCCTCATCGTCCCCCCGGCTATTGTAGCCAATGACGACAACATGGGACCGGTCAACGGTACGGCAGGTGACCCCAACGTGGGCAATGCCTTCACCAACGATCTTCTGAACGGCGCACCGGTGAATGTTGCTGATATCACAGCAGCTGTGCTCACACCTGCACTCCCGCTCGGTCCTGGATTACCGGTACCGGTGATGGATCCGCTGACAGGAACCGTAAGCGTCCCTGCAGGTACTCCTGCCGGAAGCTACACGATCACCTACCAGATCTGTGAGAACCTGAACCCGTCCAACTGCGATGTGGCTGATATCACCGTAACGGTAGTACCACCAGCCATTGTAGCCAATGACGACAACATAGGACCGGTCAACGGCACGGCAGGTGACCCCAACGTGGGCAATGCTTTCACGAATGATCTTCTGAACGGCGCTGCGGTGAATGTAGCTGATATCACAGCCACAATACTCGCGCCCGCACTCCCGCTGACTCCCGGTGCCCCGGTACCAGTTATGGATCCTGTAACAGGCGTGGTAAGTGTACCGGCAGGGACGCCGTCAGGCACTTACACCATTACTTACCGGATCTGCGAGAACCTGAACCCGTCCAATTGCGATGTGGCTGATATCACTGTAACGGTAGTACCGCCAGCCATTGTGGCCAATGACGACAACATGGGACCCATCAACGGTACGGCAGGTGATCCGAATGCAGGCAATGCTTTCACAAATGATCTGCTTAATGGCGCTCCGGTGAATGTTGCTGATATTACAGCAGCTGTGCTCACACCCGCACTCCCGCTCGGTCCTGGATTACCGGTACCGGTGATGGATCCTGTAACAGGCGTGGTAAGTGTACCGGCAGGGACGCCGTCAGGCAGTTACACCATTACCTACCGGATCTGCGAGAACCTGAACCCGTCCAACTGCGATGTGGCTGATATCACCGTAACGGTAGTACCGCCAGCCATTGTGGCCAATGACGACAACATGGGACCCTTCAATGGCACGGCAGGTGATCCAAATGCAGGCAATGCCTTCGTTAATGATCTGCTGAACGGTACATCGGTGAACGTGGCTGATATCACAGCAGTTGTGCTCACTCCGGCACTCCCGCTCTATCCCGGTGCTCCGGTACCGGTGATGGATCCGCTGACGGGGGTAGTAAGTGTACCGGCAGGAACGCCTGCAGGCACTTACACGATTACCTACCGGATCTGCGAGAATCTTAACCCCGCCAACTGCGACCAGGCTGTCATCACCGTCCTTATTGTTCCTGCAACCATTACAGCTACAGACGATCTGGGTAGTCCGCTGAATGGATACAGCGGTGGTGTGAGCTATACCAACGTTCTGGTGAATGACCTGCTGAACGGTTTACCGGTGAATCCTTCAGATGTTACACTGGCTTTCATCAGCGCTACTGATCCTGGCATCACTCTTTCCGGCACAGCGGTAATGGTAGCTCCGGGCACACCGGCAGGCACCTATACCCTGATCTACCAGATCTGTGAGATCCTGAATCCGGCCAATTGCGATATCGCAATTGTAACGGTCCCGGTGACCTACATACCCACAACGGTATGCCTCACTCCGAAAGTGTTCCTGCAGGGACCCTTTGACCCGGTAACGGGACTGATGTGGGACAGCCTGAGGGTGAACGGGTTTATTCCGGCTACCGAACCTTACTCCTCATTCCCCTACAGCCAGAACTTCACCCACGTGGGTGGTGGCAATGAGACCATCATGAATCCGGCAGCCGTATTTGCAGTCACCGGACCGGATGCCATTATGGACTGGGTGTTTGTGGAGCTGCGCAGCAAGAGCGACAGCACGCAGGTGGTACGCACCCGTTCGGCATTGCTGCAGCGTGATGGAGATGTGGTGGAAGTGGACGGGGTAAGCCCGTTGTGTTTCAGCGGACTTAATGATTCGGTATTCTTTGTGGCCGTTCGCCACCGCAACCACCTGGGTGTGATGACGGCAGGCACAAAGGTACTGACACCTGCAACCACCGTAGTGGACTTCCGTTACGGAGCCGAGCCTGAGTTTGACCTGGGCATCAGCCTGATGAATGGATTCAACTATACGGGTCATGCCCAGAAGCAGCTCACCCTCACCACCCGCGGTTTGTGGGCCGGTGATGTGAACAACGACGGGAAAGTGAAATACCAGGGGAATGTGTCTGACCGTACGGCGATGCTGACCAATGTGCTCACCCACCCGGGCAACCAGTTGCAGGAGTACAACTTCGACTTCGGGTTTGGGTACCACCACGGCGACATCAACCTTGATGGCAAGGTGAAGTACCAGGGTACCCAGAGCGACCGTACACTCCTGCTGAATTATGTGCTCAACTATCCGTTGAACATGCTCAACGAATACAACTTCGACTTCTTCCTGGAGCAGTTGCCGTAAGGGTATTTCGAATGTGAGTATAGAAAGGAGGATTGCATTTGCTGTCCTCCTTTTTTTATTTCAGATTATATATCCTCCGGATTTCCTTGGAATCATGGGTTGAAATTAGGCGAAAGCTAGGGTTGTGAAACCGTTTTGTGCCAGTAGAAATATTCTATCTTTGTGGCCGGAATTTCAAATCTGAATAATCATTTATCAACTTATTCGCGATGGAAAAAATATTGGTAATCGGAAGCGCCGGTCAGATCGGTTCTGAACTGGTGATGGAACTTCGCCGTGTGTATGGCGCAGATAATGTTATTGCTACGGTACACTACACAAAACCCCCGCAGGAAGTGCTGGAAAGTGGCCCATTCGAACATTTCGATGTGATGAATACCCATCAGCTCTACGAAGTGGTTAACAAGTACAAAGTGAACCAGATTTACCATCTGGCGGCAGTTTTGTCAGGCAGTGCCGAGAAGAAACCCCTCCCCTCCTGGGATATCAACATGCAAAGCCTGCTCAATGTCTTGGAGCTTTGTCGTACCGTTAAAATCGACAAACTCTTCTGGCCCAGTTCAATTGCAGTTTTTGGTCCAACTACTCCCCGCGACCATACCCCGCAAACCTGTACCATGGAGCCTACCTCTGTGTACGGTATGTCGAAACTGGCAGGTGAGCGCTGGGTCGAATATTACTGGAACAAATACAAGGTTGATGTGCGCGGTATCCGCTATCCTGGAATCATCAGCTACAAAACCGAACCGGGCGGAGGAACCACCGACTATGCAGTGGAGATTTTCTATGAAGCTGTGAAAAACGGAAAGTACACCTGCTTCCTGGGTCCCGATACCAAACTGCCTATGCAATTTATGCCCGACTGCCTGAAAGCTACTATTGACCTGATGGAGGCTCCGGCCGAAAAAGTAAAAATCCGTTCCAACTATAACGTGGGTGGTATCTCTTTCGATCCGAAAATCCTGGCTGCTGAAATCAAAAAGCATATCCCCGAATTCGAAATCGAATACAAACCCGACTTCCGTCAGGCCATCGCCGACTCGTGGCCGATGAGCATCGACGACAGCGTTGCCCGCGCCGACTGGGGACTCACCGATGAGTACGACCTGGCAAAAATGACCGAAGTGATGATCCGCGAAATCCGGAAAAAATTCAACAAATAGTTGCTGGCTGAGAAAGAAGGAGGGAGTCTGAAAAGGCGCCCTCTTTTTTTGTATTAAAATTTCGAGTTTACTGTGCTTTTTTAACAGCTTCGTGAGCTTTTTTCAGCACGAGGTCCTCCCCGTTCAACAGACTTTTAATATCTGCTGAAACCTGAATATCCGGTTTAATACCCTGTTCGAACCAGGTATCATTCCCGGGGTAAAAATCAAAACGCTGCCCCACATAAAGCCGCCCGCCACCCGGTAATATAGAAGAGACCGAAGCACCGGTAGATCCGGCTGTGGTTTCCCCTATAAGACGTACATTGTCAGATAGTTGCAGTAACATTACAATCAGGTGCTCAGCATTGCTGGCAGTGGTGGCACCTGTAAGAACGAAAAGGGGTACACCATATCTGATTCCGGTGGTGTCGTTCTCAAGAGAATCCGGTTGCATGATACTGAACAGCGGGCCACCTGAAGGCGATCCATAACCCTGGATCTGATCAGCACCGGTAAAGATGACTGCCTGATTCCGTGTACCAAAGCCAGGCAGTGTAACCTGGCTTTGATTCGAAAACCTCAGCGCCAGGCGGGCAGCAGCGATCAGGTTGTTGCCCGGCTGACAGTTCCGGAGATCCAGAAGAATCGCTTTTGCTTTGATCAGTTGCCTTTGATCGGGAAAGGATGTGAGGGTTGCATCATCCAGGCGGTACAGGGTAACCAGGGCAATGTCTCCCTCCTGCCACTCCAACATTACAGGTGCACCGTCCGGTTCGGTATTGCGGGGAAATACCCATTGTATCTTTTTGTACGGAATTCTCTCAAGAACTTCGTTGGCACTTCTCCCGTCTGGGGTCGTAAAGGAAAGTAACAACTGTGTATTGATCCACCCGGCCGGCAGGGCTTCCAATGCCAGGGCGTTGCGCAGCTGCGGGGTTCCGGAGGCAATATATGGAACAACTTCATTTTCTAGCCAGGTTCTGATGTCAAAGCCGTTAACCCGATGGATTTCCGATCCTACGGGGATCCGTGCTGCTAGCCTGCTATCGGCATTGGCCAGGAAGTACCTGCCACGCGCCTCACGAAATACAAGCGGCAGCGTAATAATCGAATCGGTAAGCCTTTTGGGTAATTCAACCCGGGTAAAGGGATCGTTGAAAGAGGCCAGAAACCGCTGCAGGAGGCGATAATACTCGTAGTCGTTGGCACTGTTGAGTACCATGGGCAAATAAGCCCTGAAAAGGCTGTCGGTGTCGGGACCGGGTTTCCGGTATATCGAAACACTCTGTGACTCGACCTCCTGCCATGCCCTCGATAGTCCGTAGAGCTTGTCTGTCAGGCTCAGTTCCATCGGGTACTGCTGGGCATGTACCTGAGTCATGAAAGATATGGATAGCAGAAACAGGGCAGCAATCAGTGCGCGGATCGGCATGGCAGGGTATTATTTTTCGATAATTACGATGGCATTCACCCAGTCGCGCAAATGGGTCATGGAGATTTGAATCCCGCTGGCTCCCATTTTCATGATAATCTCCTGCGCTTTGCCATGAAGCACCATTTCAGGTTTACCCAATTCGTCGTTCACCACCTCTATGTCGGTGAAGGCGAGTCCATGACGGAGACCGGTACCTACAGCCTTGAGAAACGCCTCCTTGGCCGAAAAACGGGCTGCATAGTTCTGGGCTTTGTTGGTCTTCGATTCGCAATAAGCTATCTCCTGCGCCGTGAATACCTTATCCCTGAACCCGAATCCTGCCTCAATATGCTTCCGGATGCGTTCAACCTCAATGATGTCGGTACCGATCCCAATGATCATAGGTTATCAGATAACATTCAGCTGCTTGCCTACCTTCGTGAATTTCTCGATGGCAAAGGCAATATGATGCTCTTCGTGGGCTGCAGAGATCTGAACCCGGATTCTGGCTTTACCTTTGGGTACTACAGGATAGTAGAATCCGATCACATAAATACCCTCCTGGAGCAATGCGTTTGCGAAATTCTGTGACAGCTTTGCATCTTCCGGAAGATGTCCGAACATCACCGGCGTAATGGGGTGGGTGCTGGGTACAATGGTAAATCCGGCTTCAGTCATCCCTTTGCGGAACTGATCAGTGTTTTTCTGAATCTTGGTTACCAGCTCGTTCGACTCTTTCAGCATCTTCAGTACCTCGAGGGTGGCACCGGCAATGATGGGGGAAACGGAGTTGGAGAAGAGGTAAGGACGGGCGCGCTGACGCAACAGGTCGATGATCTCTTTATGGCCCGATACACATCCGCCGGAGGCTCCGCCAAGGGCTTTCCCAAAGGTAGTGGTGATGATGTCCACACGCCCTAAGGCATTGCGGAACTCAGAGGTTCCGCGTCCGTTGGCACCCACAAAACCTGAAGCATGGGAGTCGTCTACCATAACCATGGCGTTGTATTTGTCGGCCAGATCGCAGATCTCATCGATCTTGGCAATGATGCCGTCCATTGAAAACACGCCATCGGTAACAATCAGTTTAAAAGTACAGTCCTTGGCTGCAATCAGCTGGGCCTCCAGATCTTCCATGTCGTTGTTCCTGTAACGGAAACGCTGGGCTTTGCAAAGCCTTACACCATCGATGATGGAAGCATGATTCAGCTCATCGGAGATGATAGCGCTGTCGGTTCCGAGCAGCGGTTCAAAAACTCCACCGTTGGCATCGAAGGCTGAGGAGAACAGGATCGTGTCTTCAGTACCCAGAAACTCGCTCATGGCGGCTTCCAGGTCCTTGTGGATCTGCTGGGTTCCACAGATAAACCTGACGGAAGAAAGGCCGTAGCCCCACTCTTCCATCGATTTTGCGGCTGCAGCCATTACCCTGGGATGGGATGAAAGCCCCAGGTAGTTGTTGGCGCAGAAATTCAGCACATTGAGGCCTGCGCTGGTTTTGATCTCCAAACCCTGAGGAGTGGTAATGATTCTTTCGTTTTTGAACAATCCGGCTTCGCGGATCGATTCTAGTTCTTTTTGCAGAAACTGCTTCATTTCACCGTACATAATACTGTAATTTTTAATGGATAATGATATGCTTTTACGAAGGTGTGCAAATATCTGATTTTTTCCGACACCCTGAACGATCTGTTTCAATTAACCTTTGGCAAGCGCATCAATGGCAAGCGCCGCCATAAGCCCTGAAGCGGTTTCGAGGCTTTTTTCGTCAATGTTGAATTCGGGGGTATGCAGATTGGCGGTGATCCCTTTTTTTCGGCTGGCGGTACCAATCCGGTAAAAACAGGAAGGGGTATGCTGGGCAAAATAGGCAAAGTCTTCCGCTGTCATACGCTGTTCGAGGGTGTGCACCTTACCATCCCCGAGATAGGCTTTGGCGGTGGTGTTGAAAAGCTCCGTCACCGCCGGATCATTCACCAGAAACGGATACCCTTTGTCAATAAACACCTCACATACACCATCCATGGATGCAGCTGTCTGCTGTGCGATCCGGGTGATATGGCGGTGTGCTTCGGCACGCCATTGCTCATCAAAGGTACGCAGAGTACCCTCCAGTTTTACCTCATGGGGAATGATGTTGGTTCTGCCATTGGCGATGAAACGTCCAAACGAAAGTACCGTGGGAATTACCGGCGGAGCCAGCCTGCTTACCACCTGCTGGAGGTTCAGAAGGATCTGCGCTCCGATCACCACAGGGTCGGTATTCTGATGGGGGGTGGCAGCATGCCCCCCTTTGCCTTTCACCGTAAGATACACTTCGTCAGTGGATGCCATGTAGGGGCCTGCTGCCGATCCCGCCTCCCCGGCCTCCAGTTCCGGAAACACATGCGCTCCGAAAATGCAGCGCGGAGCAGGATCCATCAGCGCACCTTCGGCAATCATCGCCTTGGCACCACCCGGGAAACGCTCTTCTGAAGGCTGAAAGATCAGTTTTACAGTACCTCCGAAACTGTCCCGGAGTTCGTGAAGGATCTTTGCCGCCCCCAGCAGCGCTGCTGTATGGGCATCGTGGCCGCAGGCATGCATCACCCCGGGGTTCTGTGAACGGTACGATACATCATTTTTCTCCTCAATCGGAAGGGCATCCATGTCTGCGCGCAGTGCTGCACAGGCATCCCCGGTCAGAGATCCACGGATGTGGGCTACCAATCCAAATCCGCCGACCCCGCTGCGAAAGGGGATCTGCATCTGCTCCAGCCGATTCGCCACAAAGGCAGCCGTCATCGCTTCCTGCCCCGACAACTCAGGGTGCGTATGCAGATGCCTCCTGATGGCAATGGTCTCGGAATGATAAATCCTTGCAATCTCTTTGATACGTGGGTATAGTTGGGTCATGTGGGTTGGGTTGATGTTCAGAAATCAAGTCCTAACGACAGGTAAAAAACTGAAGGAAGCACGGTGTTGTCTTCAATGCCCCAGGCCCAGTCGGCACGGATAAAATATCCCAGAACCGAACTCCGTACGCCAAAACCAAACCCCCCGACCACCGGATCTACCTGCCGTTTGACTGTTACCTTAATGGGCCCCTGTTCAACCACCTGGGTGTACAGCGCATTTTTCTCCGACCAGGGATCAGGCCCGGTCCAGGCAGTACCCAGGTCTCCAAATGCGATCACCTGAAAATGGTTCAGGAAATTGTTGCGCAGGGGCCGGTTCAGAAAATACCTGAAAACGGGCATCCTCAGTTCGCTGTTGATCACCACAAAACTGTTCCCGTTGCGGATATTCTGCTCAAAGCCACGCATGTTGGTGGCCAGGGTCTGGTAGGTCCAGTTTTGCTCCCTGTCGATGTTGATGTCATTGTTGAACCGGGGAAGCAACCAGTTGTCAACCCCGCCCATATAGTACATCAACCGGTTGTTGCCAAATGAGGTGCTTCCTGCAATCCTGTTCGCCCAGATGAAAGTACGGTGGATGGGCAGATAATACCGGTAATCACCACCAAGGATGATCATGTGCTGATCAAGATCGTTGATCTTCTGATAATACTCACCGAAAAGCTTACCCCGCGATCCAAACAGGGTATTCATCCCCCGCTCACGGCTATTGTCAAAAATCAATTCTGAACGACCGGTTAACCAGGCATTGAACAGATCCAGCCGTTCCAGGTTGTTCAGATCAGTTCCCAGAAAAACATCTTTGTCAAGCCTTAAAATCAGGCCGTTACGAACAGAGAATACATTGCTGAAAGGATATTTGATCAGGTAATGCACCTCATGCGATAAACTCCTGATAATACTGTACTCAGTAAAGGATTCCAGGCTTTTCCGGTGCAGGATGATCTGCTTGTCCCATCGGTTTTTAAGGTCTTCAAAACTCAGAAAATATTCATTGTTCTGCAGGTTGAAGGAGATTCTGACTCCACCCGTAATCCGGTAATCTTCCAGCAGATCGGTTAAACCCAGCCGAAAGTAACTGTTGATACCCGGATTGATGTATATGGGCTGCCCGCCTCCGGTAAAGGTCTGGTATGCAGAGTTGATATATCCGAGGTCAACCTGGCTTACCAGTTGATTGATGGAAAAGGCCACTTCGTAAACCCGTTCCTTCGGGATGAAGAACAGGGTATGGCCTCCCCTGAAAAGGCTTTTCTGAACCGGCAGGGGTTGAACCGCAGGATTTTCCTTTTCAGTCACGGTTGTGTCAACTGGTACTTCCTGCTGCTGCCTTACGTTTACAAACCTCCGTTTGGCCTGCCCCTCCTGCTGTCGCTCCTGTGTTTGTTCTTTCGGTTTTGATTTGGGCACGATGCTCCCCCGGCCACTGGCCAGCTGCTGCATTCTGAACGTGGTATTTGTCATCGTTACACCCCTGATCAATCGTGCATCCTCAGCTTCTGACCGTAGTATATGGAATTTGCCACTGTAATGGATCAGTTCTGTCATCTCGCCTCCCGGCCGGTTTACCTCCGCAGATAAAAGAGAGCGGCGGTAATTGGTTACAGGAAACGATTCGGTGAAATAGTTGTAATGGGTGATGGTGTCAATATAGGCAACAGTGCTGTCGAATCGGGCCAGATGCCGGTTCAGGATTCCATTCTCTTCAGACAGATACATCATGTAACCCTGCTGATATTCTGAAGGCTGGTGTTCACTGTAATCGGGTGTACTGGTAATCCTCCTGAGAACGGGGCTTCTTCTCTGAAAATCGTACACAAAAATATCCGTATATGGCATGCGGTCAATGAGCCGGAAGGTATCGATGCGTGCTGTAATCCTGTCAGGCACCAGGGTGTCTCCCGGCCTGTTTGAACTGAAAATGATCCGTGCACCTTCGTCAAGAAAATGTGGGGTGTAGTCATCATAGACATCCCGTGTGATGGCCTCGGAGGTGCGGGATGACCTGGAATATACGAAAATATCCGACTGTCCGCGCTGTACAGCACTCATCACCAGTAATTCCCCGTTCTGGCTGAAGGCATAGCTCGTGATTTTCTGAAAATCGGACATGATGTCCTTTTCCAGCAGATCCTCTTCCAGGGTATAGGAATAGAGCCATGGGTAACCTTTTTCTTCTATCAGAAAGGTAAACAGCTTGCTGCTGGGATGCCATGCCAGCAAAGGATAGCTGTAATCAACCTTCTGATCCAGCTTATGCCCTCTTCGGAAGAGCCGTTTCGTCCTGCCGGTTTCTCCATCATACAGCATAATCCGGTATTTCC
Organism: Bacteroidota bacterium; assembly: GCA_022709695.1. Lineage (GTDB taxonomy): Bacteria > Bacteroidota > Bacteroidia > Bacteroidales > SKPS01 > SKPS01. The sequence continues at coordinate 534,821 of JAKLII010000002.1, read as the reverse complement.
CCGATTGCTGGGTCACAAAGGCAGCGTACCTTCCGTCCGGACTCACCTTTACAGTGGTAACTGCCATATCCCGCCGTTGTTTTACCGGCATTTCCTTACCTGACGGGAAAAGCCTGTCCTCGTCGTATCTGAAGTATTCATTGCTGAAATATTCCATCCACTCTTTCGACAAGGTTTTAAACGGAACGCCGATCACATAAAGAAAACCATTGTTGATCTGACGGCTTACTTTGGTCATATACAGGATGTTGGGAATACTCCCGGCTCCATATTTGTCTGCTACATATTTCCATACACTGTGTCCTGCATACACGGCATCCTCCCCCGTGAGGCTGTTGAAATTCCGGTACTTGCCGGTTAAAACCCCATCCCTGACGAAGTTGTCGGTTTCCACATTCCATTCCTCTCCCAGATAGGAAATCAGCCCGTTCAGATACCATTCCGGAAAACTTATCAGGGTTGAATTCTTCATTTGTGAGGCAATCTCGGAACCATACAGCAGCTCATTCACCATTACCTGTGCAAGCCCTTTTCTGATCTGGTTTTCAAGATGAATATAGCTGCCGTCGAAATAGAGGAAAATTTTGGTTCCTACAATATAGGTTACCCCTCCGATATTGTAGGTGGCATCGCTCAGAAGGCCAATATTGCTCTCTTTCAGCTCCGACAGGTTATTGAAGATGATGAACTGAATCTTCTCCGAAAGGCTGTAGTCGAGTTGCTCCTCCATGTCAGGCATCACCTCCATGGCATAACGGGCTGTGTACAAAGCATATTCCTTTCCGCCCATGTAGAAATAGGTGTCGAACCGGGCATACCGGTAATGGGTCCAGAACCTGTCAACATTGTACTGTACACGGTTCTTCCCGAAGGTGAGCTGGGATCCGTTGTAGAATTGCGAAAAAGCCGGGAATGCCATCCAAAGCAGAAGCAGGGAAATCACCCATTTTCTGCCTGAAAACCTGCGATTATTTTTTCTGCGTTTTTCCAGTTTTTTCACAATAGGGCAAACGGTATCAGATGTAAATAATTTCGTCAGAGTGATCTGATCCGGGCAATTTTTTCCGCAATTAATATTGAGTAATCATCTCTTCTGATGATGAGGTGATACAGTCCGATCGCTTCGGGGAATGGTGTTATGACAATTTGCCGGTCTTCCGGTAAAACCACATAACGGCTGATCAGTTGGCCGGAGGAATTGTAGATTTCGGCAGTGAGGATTTGATGGGTTGGTTCCGATGCGGGAAGCTCAACGAACAACGTTTGGGAGGTGACCGGGTTGGGGAAGATTTTCGGTGCAGGTTGCCCAATATCTTCCAACCCCGAAGTGTTGTAGATGTTAAAGGCCTTGATAGCCATACAGCCGTTATGATCGGTTACCGTTACCCTTACAAGCCCCGGGCATAATCCGGTGGCGGTGATGTTGGTTTGGGCCGATGGGTCGTTCCAGAGGTAGGTATAGGGAGCCGTACCCCCTGAAGGAAGTGCGGTAGCCTGTCCGGTACAGGTATTGGTCATATCATGGATGATGTCAGCATCCACTTTAAGGGGCTGTGGCTGTGTTACCACGAAGGTATCCACCCTGATGCACCCGACTCCGTCGGTAATGGTGAGGGCATAACTTCCTGCAGGCAGATTGGTGAGGGATGTACCTGTGGTGTTGTTGCCCCATTTGTACACATAGGGCGGCACACCTCCTGAAACATTGGTTTGTATGGATCCGTTGGCGCCATAGTAGCACAGAACAGGGGTTATACTGGCATTGACCAGCAACGGGGAGGAAGGTTCGCTGATGATTACCGAATCGATGATGGAGTCGTTGTTGGCGTCGGTGACAACATAATGATAGGTGCCGGCCGGCAACTGCGACAATGATGCTGAGGTGGGGCCATGTGCCCAGCTGATAGCAGCAGGACTAACGCCACAGGAAATGGTAATCTCAATGGCACCTTCGGCCTTTCCGTGGCATTTTACATCCTGTTTCTGTACGGTAACCGACAGCGGGCCGGGAATGACCCAGATGGTATCAGTGTATGGAATCCCTTCCGGAGCGCTTACGGTGAGCAGCAGCCAGGGAGCAGCATACGGGGTGGTGGGGATGGTGCAGGATCCGTTTACCAGAACTGCACTCCCGATGATTTTTCCCGGGATAGTAAGGGTTGCCGTGGCTTCGGGAAGGTTAACGCCAGAAACCGTAAAGCCTGGGGCTCCGCAAACAACGCTGTCGTTATGCTGTGCGGTTAGCTGGGTAGGAACTGCTGTCCGGATGCGCATTGCAGGATCACCGAAATAGTGGAACAGCCGGTACGTATATTGTGCTTCAACCGGAGAAGAGCTCCATGTCTGGGTCATCCGCAACAACCCGTGGTTCATCACAAAGCCCAGATTGCGGATGTTGGGATGAGAGGGATTGGCCGGACTGAAAATGCCCCCTGCACCAAACGCCGGCACAAGGCCAGGTGATGCCCAGATGGCATCGAAGATCCCTGCTGTCAAACCATCGTTCCATCCGCTGTAGCTGTAATATGAGGCAGCCACTACGCCTACGGCCCCACCATTGGCATGGCGCTGGAACCGTTCTGCAAAACATTCAGAAAGGGTAAACTCCCCTGTATGGCAATTGATGCTGAAGACAACCGGGGTCTTTGTGCCGTTGTTCAGCATACTCACATGGCTGGTTACAAAGTTCGGGGCATGCCATCCGGATCCACCGGCATAGCCGTGGTCGCGGTGCAGCACATAGAATACGCCACTGTTGATTTGGCTGAGGATCTGTGATGGCCCGCCACCCCAGCTGAAGGAGCTCTGGGTGAGGGCTGCCGGCAATGGCTGCCCTGCCGAATAGTAGCTTGGGTTGTAATACTGCGGGGTGGAACTGGTAAGATCTGCATAATACACCCGCTTGATGTCGTACCCTTTGGTGGTAAGGTAGTCCCGCACCTCTTCGCTGGTATGCACAAACCTGCGGTCTTCAAAATTATTGAAGTCATCATCCTGAAACTGGGCACAATTCAGCCCGGTAGCATAGAAAGCACTGTCGGTCGGTGGATTTTTCTCGTACTGGATGATCTTGTCCACTACCGTCATGGCCTGGGCTGCTGAAGTTACCGATAGCCTGCCTCTGGCCATTTCAGGTACATAATCGTTCCCTCCGCCCATGGTCACAAGATGCAGATCAGTGCCATACTGCTCATTGTCGGGGTTTATCACCATCTGGGCAGGCATCCGGTCGTGGTCGCCGATCACCAGTACATAATCGGGCTTCGGAGTCCATTGCTGATATCGGCTTTGTACTTCGTTTTTCATGGCATTGAAGGTCCAGCCCCCACCTGAAACAACCTCCACCGAAAAGCCGAGCTGCCGCTTCCAATCCGCCAGCTTCCCGGCAGCTGCCAGAAACAATGTGTCGGTGAGGATGATATAGGAAGAAGGAGTTACCGTACCCAGGGCCTCAGCCCCGTCGAGGTATCCGGCAATTTCACGCTGAATGGATCCTGCATTCAGGGCCGTCAGCGAGAAGTTGCCTAAAAAATGCGCCGAATGATCGGGGTAGTGCAAAAACTGCCTGGCTCCGGAAAACGACATCTCAAGGGTCAGGTCGTGATGGAGCTTTATGGCTCCGGTTACCGGGTTGTATTGTACCGGACTGATTTCGAACCAAACCAGGGTCATCCCCCTGAACTCCTGGACGGATGTAACGGTAACAGGGTTCGCGGGATAATAGGCATCGGTATGGTAAACCACCGGGTCGTATCCGAATACAGGCTCCGGATCGCCATAACGGTCGGTGGCAGGTGCCAGGGTGGGATAAATACGGTACCCCTGAAGCGCTTCGGTGGACCCCGTGGTATGGGTCCAGTCGTAAGATGCCCCTGCAGGCACCACCACCAGTTCGGTATGAACCGGTAGCTGGGGTTTGCCTCCGGCACGGGATGGCTGATACCCGGGGATGGAAATCTGCTTCCAGAGAAGCCCCTCATGTATCTCTGAACCCACTTCGGTTAGGCTTCCGGCACGATAGTGTACCTCCAGGCCTTCAGTACCATAATCGCTGAAAGATACAACCGGAAGAAGGGGGTTGGATACCCTGATATCCTGCGCATGGACCAGGGAAAATAGTAACATGAAACAGGTAAAAAAGAGAATTCTCATGGGCAATGGCACTCCTGATTTAGTTTGCAGATCATTTATGACACAAAGATACATATTTGTTTTGGTTACTGGGACAATCCTGTAATCCTGATTTGATTCAGCTCCTCAGCATTCATCACACCCCGGGTGAAAAGATGCAGGTATTCATCCGATACAAGGCTTCCGAATACCATGATATCGTCTGAGTTCAGGGTAACCTGAATGCCGGCATCGAAGAGGGTTCGTATAGGGTGATGGCGGTAACCGGTAACTCTTGACAATCTGATATTGCTGGTAGGGCAGACATTCAGCACGGTTCCTTCGTCCGCCAGCCGGCGCATCAGCTCCTGCGAAGAGGCAGCAGCAATGCCATGCTGAATGGCATCAGGTCTGAGCACGTTGAGGTCGTGTTCCATGGAAGCAGCCGTGCCGAATTCCCCGGAGTGCATTTTGCACTTCAGGCCGGCAGAGCGGGCATGCTGGTACATTTCAGCATACATTTCCGGTGGGCGGGCATCTTCGGTGCCATACAGGTCAATGCTGCGGAACACCCCCGTTTCAATGCAGTCCCGCATCAGAGGGAGCCAGCGGCCGGGATCGGCATCCCTGGCAATGCCCAGCTCAGGCCTGAAATCAACCTCAGGTGCCACTACCTGATGCGCCTCCCGGATGAAGCGGGTAAACCGCATGGGATCATTTTCATACAGCCCGATGAAGGATACGTCAATGCTCATTTCCAGCAGGGTGATACCGTCGTTCCATGCCTCGGCCAACGCCGCCTTCAGCGAAAATTCGAAGCATTTCCGATCCTGGTAGAGCTCAGTAAGCTCTTCGGTAATCCAGCGGTTCATCGGTGCAAGCGACTCCATCAGCGATGGGGGAGGGGTGATTTTTTTCCCGGCCCACCGCTCCAGTACCTCCAGACGGAAGGAGAGGCCGGCATGACAATGCAGGTCGCTGCGGGGTACCGACTGCAGCAATGCTTTGTCAGCCGTCTCAAGTGCCCTGATAAACCGTTGATCTTCTGCATTCATAGGCCGTTAATAAAAAACGATAACTGCGGTGGCAATAATCGTCGGGTGGGGGTGAGGTCTCGAGCGGATTCGAACCGCTGTACGCGGTTTTGCAGACCGCTGCCTAGCCACTCGGCCACGAGACCCTGATTACAGCGTTGCAAAGATACCGTTTTTCCGGAATATCAAACAAAAATATCACAGCCACCTACTCTTCCAGCGTAACACTCACCGCATCCAGCTTCCCACCCAGCGGAGGATTCAGCTTGGCCACCGTAACCGTACACCAGGTTACCTGCCCGAAGGTGCGTTTCACAGAATCCAGGATCCGCCGGGCCACATGCTCCAGCAACTTCGAATCCTGCTCCATCTCTCTCTTTACCAAACGGTACAATGCCTGGTAATCCAGTGTATCGTGCAGCCGGTCGCTCTGTTCAGCCACTCCGGTATCCGCCTCCACACTCAGATCCACCCTGAAACGGGTGCCGATTTTCTGCTCCTCGGCAAAATGGCCGTGAAAGCTGTAAAAGTCCATCCCCTCCAATGTGATTGTTGCCATGTGTTGATCTTTTCAATATGGTCAGATGAGATTTCAGGATCGTGTCTTAACACTTCATCATCGCCATCTGTTTTCTGTCTGGGTAGTTACAATAGGTATCAAAATTAAAACATATCGCTCTATCGCATCCAAAAGAGAAAAAACTTTTCAACACGTCACGGGCATTCCGGTGTTTTCCATACTTTTGAGCCTTCACGCAATGCAATCACAGGAGATCAGTGAAGCGTAAAACCTGGTTACTGGCAGTAGGATCCGTTGTTCTGGTGGCAATCGTGGCATTCCTGCTGATATTTGGTATCGGCAGCCAGGGGTGCAGCAGGGGAGGGGATACTGCTGAATCCACCGACAGTGTTGTGGTGAGAACACGCTATGGGATCCCTCTCGACCGTTTTTCAGCCACCGATACCGTTTTCCCGGAAGGTGCCGTTTTTGGGTCGATCATGCTGGAATGGGGGGCCTCCGATACCCTTGTGAATGCTTGGGTGGCAAAATCGGAAGGGGTTCTCGACCTTCGTAAAATCAAAGCAGGCAACCCATGTACCCTGTTCAGGGAAAAAACCGGGGGCAATCCCCTGCGGTATTTTATTTACCATACCGATCCCGTAAATTATGTGATCTTTTCATCCGATACGGTGGTCGCCGTTACCACCGGAGCGCTGCCGGTGGATACCATAGTCCATCAGTATTCTGCTACCATCACCTCTTCCTTGTGGAATACCATGACCGACGACGGAAAAAACCCTGAACTGATCCTCAGCCTTTCAGATGTTTTCGCCTGGGTGATCGATTTCTTTGGCTTACAGGAGGGCGACAGGTTTAAAGTGCTCTATGATGAACTGATGGTAGAGGGAAAAAGTACCGGTATCGGAACCATCCATGCAGCCTGGTTCAGAAATAACGGCACCGATTTCTATGCTTTCAGGTACATGCAGGAGGGGAGAATGCAGTATTTCGACGACCAGGGAACCTCCCTGCGGCGCGAATTCCTGAAGGCTCCGCTCGAGTTCAGGCGCATCAGTTCCCATTTTTCGCACAGCCGCCTGCACCCCATCCTCCGCCGGTACCGTCCCCACCACGGCGTGGATTACTCAGCAGCCCCGGGCACCCCGGTGCGTACCATCGGCGATGGCACTGTGATCGATGCCCGATACGCGGGAGGCGCGGGAAAAATGGTGAAAGTGAGGCACAACAGCGTGTATACCACCGTGTACATGCACCTCAGAGGATTTGGATCCGGAATCCGCCATGGCAGCCGTGTGAAACAGGGCGATGTAATTGGCTACGTGGGCAGTACAGGCCTCTCCACCGGTCCCCACCTCGATTTCAGGGTGTACAAAAACGGCACCCCCATCAATCCCCTGAAACTGGAATCTCCACCCGCAAAACCCGTCCACCCCGATAGCCTGAACCCGTATAAAAGTTTTATTGCACCTCTTAAGGGCAAGCTGGATAGGATGTAAGTAAACCCTGGACATGATACCGTAACCGGGGTTGTTTTAATTGGCATGGCTCAGTTTTTCCCCGTACTTTTGCCTTCCCAAATCCAACACGCTATGTCGAAGGAATTTAAACGGTATACCGTTACCTCAGCTTTGCCCTACGCCAATGGCCCTGTCCATGTCGGCCACCTTGCCGGTGTGTATGTGCCGGCCGATATTTATGTCAGGTACCTGAGGATGAAAGGGCGCGATGTGATCTTTATCGGCGGATCCGATGAGCACGGAGTTCCTATCACCATCAAAGCCCGTGAAGCAGGAATAACCCCCAAACAAATCGTTGACCGGTACCATACCATGATCCGGGATGCCTTTTCAGAGTTCGGCATCTCCTTCGACATCTATTCCCGCACCTCCAATGCCATGCACCACCAAACCTCCTCGGCCTTTTTTGAAAAACTCTACCGGGAAGGAAAATTCATCGAGAAAACCAGCGACCAGTTTTATGATACCGAAGCCGGACAGTTTCTGGCCGACCGGTATATCACCGGAACCTGTCCCCGTTGCGGTAACGAAAGAGCCTACGGTGACCAGTGCGAGGCATGCGGATCGTCCCTCAGCCCCGAAGAACTCATCCAGCCAAGATCTACCCTGAGCGGTTCAGCACCTGTGCTGAAAACCACACGCCACTGGTACCTCCCCCTCCAGGAATATGAACCCTGGCTGCGGGAATGGATCCTGGAAGGGCATAAAAACGACTGGCGTGCCAATGTTTACGGGCAGTGCAAATCATGGATCGACCAGGGGCTCCAGCCCCGTGCCGTAACCCGCGATCTCGACTGGGGCGTGAAGGTACCCGTGGAAGGGGCCGAAGGGAAAGTGCTGTACGTGTGGTTCGATGCACCCATCGGGTATATCTCCGCTACCCGTGAGCTGACCGATAACTGGGAAACCTACTGGAAAGATCCCGAAAGCAGGCTGATCCATTTCATCGGGAAAGACAATATCGTATTCCACTGCATCATTTTTCCCGCGATGCTGAAGGCAGAAGGCAGCTACATCCTGCCGGATAATGTCCCCTCCAATGAATTCCTTAACCTCGAGGGAGAAAAAATCAGTACCTCCCGCAACTGGGCCGTATGGCTGCACGAGTACCTGCAGGAGTTCCCGGGCAAACAGGATGTGCTGCGCTATGTGCTAACGGCCAATGCCCCCGAAACCAAAGACAACGATTTTACCTGGAAAGATTTTCAGGCCCGGAACAACAATGAACTTCTGGCCATCCTGGGGAACCTCGTGAACAGAACCGTGGTGCTTACCCATAAATTTTTCGGTGGCGTGGTGCCGGAGGTCACGGAACTTACAGAAGATGACAGGCTGCTACTAGGACAACTGGAAGATTTTCCCGGAAAAATCGCCGAGAACATCGAGCATTTCAGGTTCCGCGAAGGCCTTAACCAGATGATGAACCTTGCCCGCCTCGGCAATAAATACCTCACCGACCAGGAGCCCTGGAAAAAGATCAAAACCGACGAAGAGCGGGTAAAAACCATCCTCAACCTTTCGCTGCAGGTGTGTGCCTCCCTCACCCTGGTGTCTGCCCCTTTCCTCCCCTTTACCTCCCAATCAATGCACAGATTGTTGAATATCAGCGAAAATCGCTGGGATGATGCAGGTAATCAAAGCCTCCTGAAACCCGGCACCGTGCTGGGGGATCCTGTTTTCCTGTTCGAAAAAATCGAAGATGATGCCATTCAGTTTCAGATCGATAAGCTGGAGAAAACCCGTCAACAGAACCTGCAGCCGAAAGCTGCTATTCCGCTGGAACCTGCCAGGGAACCGGTAAACTATGATGATTTTCTGAAGATGGATATCCGCACCGCTACGATCCTTGCTGCCGAGGCCGTGCCGAAAACGCAGAAACTGCTGAAACTGACCGTGGATACCGGCCTGGACACCCGCACCATCGTATCAGGCATTGCCGAATACTTCAAACCGGAAGAGATCATCGGAAAAAAAGTGGCTGTGCTGGTAAACCTTGAACCTAGGCAATTGCGGGGAATCACCTCCAACGGCATGATCCTGATGGCTCAGAATCCCGATGGCACCCTCTTCTTTGTGACTCCGGAAGGGGCAGATGTGGTAAGTGGAGCTACGATCCGGTAACCCTTTTACTGTAGGGTAATCAACCTGCTGAACAGGTGCTTCTTATAAAAACCTCCCACCGGCAGCACCTTCATTTTCCCTTCTATCACCAGATCGGGGTAGCGTACCGAGTGTATTTTATCGATACGCACAATGTAGGAGCGGTGAATCCTCACGAAATCTGCTTCGGGTAAAAGTTCTTCGATCCCTTTGATGGTGGTGTGTGTCGTTACCGTTCCGTGCTGCAGGTGGATCACTACATAATCCTTCATGGCTTCAATGAACAGAATCTGCTGCAGTCCGATCCGCTGGTGACGGTAATCGGTTCTTACAAACAGCGCATCCCCGTATGGTTGTACCGTTTTTCCTGGTCCTTTGTGCTTGTTGAAGGCAAGCTCAATGGCAAGCCTCAGGGTTTCTGCCCTGAAGGGTTTTATGACCACACCGAATGCCTCTGAAGCAATCATATCCCTCAGATAGTCTGCGGGTACCTCGCTCACCAGAAATACAACAGGTACCTTGTAAAGATCATACACCATGGTGGCAGTCTCAATGCCCGAAAGCTCTCCGTTCAGGTAGGTGTCCATCAGTACCAGGTCGGGTTGCTCCTCTTCAATACTTTTCATAACCGCCTCCGGTGTGGCAGCAAACTTAAGCACGGTGTATCCCATCTCTTCCAGGGTGTGCCTGATATCCACAGATACGTTGTACACATCTTCGGCAATGAGGATTCTTTGTTTTTTCATACGGCAGCCCCGTTTGGTAACAAATGGTTGGAGGATTCCGATGCAAATGTACATTTCCTTTCGGAATACCGTTAACCCAGGCTGTATTTCTTGCCCGGCAAACACCTGATAACCCCTTTCAGCTCCAGCTCCAGTAAAAGGGATGCAGTGCGGCTCACCGGGATGGAACACTCAAGGGAGATCTGATCCACCAGTGGCTCACCCATCTGCCTGATGATGTTTACGATCCGTTCCTCCTCGGCACTCAGATTGATAAAGATCTCCTGTTGCCGCTGGCTCCTGCTTTTCTTCTCATCCCACCCCATCACCGAAACCAGATGGTTGCCCCCCAGCAGGATGCCCGCCCTGTTTTCGCTGATGGCCAGATTACACCCTGCTGAAGGAGGATCGGTGTTGCGCCCCGGAATGGCGAATACATCACGGTTGTACGAGTTGGCAATGTCGGCCGTGATCAGAGCACCCCCCTTTATTCCCGATTCTATCACGATCACTGCATCACTGATACCGGCCACAATACGGTTCCTGCTCGGGAAGTTCTGCCGGTCGGGGTTGGTGCCCGAAATATAATCTGTAAGAAGGCCACCATCCAGGAGCATCTTCCTTGCCAGATAGCGGTGCACCGGGGGATAGATCCGGTCGAGGCCATGCGCCAGCACCCCAACCGTTTTCAGGCCGGCTTCCAGCGCTTCCTTATGGGCGCAGGCATCGATCCCATAGGCCAACCCGCTTACCACCAGCACATCCACCGTGGCGAGTTCGGCCATCAGCGCAGCGCATTGCTCCAGGCCGTAGCGGCTGGGCTGCCGTGTGCCTACCACCCCGATGATCCGCGGATGGTTTAAATCGGCATTGCCCCTGAAATAGAGCATTATAGGTCCGTCGGCACAGTGCTTCAGCCGCGACGGGTACTCCGGCGACAGATAAAAACAGGGTGTAATCTGGTTCTTCTCTATGAACTGAATCTCCCGCTCGGCAACTTCCAGGACCCCATTCTGCAGGATACTCGTCACCATATTTTTATGGATGCCTGGAATCCTCTCCAGTAACTTTTTCTTTTCGCAAAAAACGGCAGAGGCTGAACCACAATGGGCTATGAGCCTTTTCACAGATACCGGGCCCACATCCCGGAGCTGGGTGATGGCAATCTGGTAGAGCAATTCATTTCTGATTTCCGGCATTTCGGTCTTTTCCTCCTATAGTTGATTGAAATGGCGAAAAAGGAAACCGCCGGAAACTTTTTTACCTTTACCACATGGAGATACTGCGATTGCCCCTGCGCCCTGAAAAAATCCTGGTAGCCCCCCTCAACTGGGGGCTCGGCCATGCCACCCGTTGTGTGGCGGTGATCCGGGCACTGCAGGAGGCATTTCCCGAGGCAGAGATCCTCCTTGCCTCTGACGGGACTGCCGGAAAATGGCTTACACAACGGTTTCCCCATCTGCAGTATTATGAAATACCGGGTTATAAAGTCCGCTACCCGGCAAGCGACCGCCTGGTTTGGAAGATGGCCCGCTCTGCCCCCAGACTCTCGGCCGCCATCCGGAAAGAGCATCAGTGGCTGAATAGCATCATCCGTCAGCAGCACATCGATCTGGTGATCTCCGATAACCGGTATGGCCTGTGGAGCCGGAACTGCTGTTCGGTGCTCATCACCCATCAGCTGCAACTGCTGCCCGCCGGCCGAGCCTCCCGCCCCCTGATGTGGCTCGCAACCCGGATCATCCGAAGGTTCATCCGCAGATTCGACCAGTGCTGGGTCCCCGACTTTGCAGAATATCCCGGACTGGCAGGCATCCTGTCCCATCCCCCCGGGAGATTACCCCAAAATCTCCGGTATGTGGGTCCGCTGTCGAGGTTTGGAATCCTCAGCCAGATCACTCCACCTTCGGAAGTACCCGATGTTTTCTGTGTGATTTCGGGCCCGGAGCCCCAGCGCAGTATATTGCTTTCCAAAGTGATACAAAATCTACTGACAACTGCTGCTACCGCTGTGGTGGTGGCAGGTACAGATGATATCTCTGCTTATCGTGATCTTCCTTTCCGCATCACGGTGTACCCCGACCTGCCCGATCACCTGATGGCCGGATACCTGAAGTTCAGCATTCGGGTCATCAGCCGCTCAGGTTACTCCACCATCATGGACCTGCACTTCACCGGTGGCAACCCCCTGTTTATTCCCACACCCGGCCAAACTGAGCAGGAGTATCTGGCGAAACTGCACAAGCAGCTGGGGAAGGCAGAATGGATCCGGCAGAGGGAATTGGATCAAAGAATGTTTTGAGGTAAATAGCAGAAATCACATCTGGTAGTCTGTTCTGAACAAGACCCGAAATGGGTTGCTTTTATCTGTATTTCTCCTCCAGATACCCGATGGTGGCTTTCATAAGTGACTTCAGAGCCTCCGGGTTGATGTCGGAAAGTTTTTTGATATAGATGCAGGCTTTGCCCATTTTGAATGTACCAAGATCTTTCAGCAGGTACTCATGTTCGGGCAGTCCGGTGTACACATACAGCGATATGGCCGCTTTGCGGGGCGAAAATCCCACCAGGGGCCAGTCACCCTCCTGCCGGCTCCGCTCCGATTTGTAGTGGTACACCCCGAAGCCGATGATCGAAGGCCCCCACATACGGGGTTCATGGCCGGTGAATTCCTGCATCAGCTTCAGCAGGGCAAAGCTGTCGGCCCGTTTTTGTTCAGTATCGGCAAAGGTGTTGATAAAAGCATTTACATCAGCACCGGTAGCTTTTGTTTTAAGTTCTGACATATCCGTGTGGATTGATGATCAATGGGTTTTCTGATGGATAAACACCCTTGCCGGATGAAAGTTAGGGACAGAATGGAATTTTCCGGTTGAAAGGAGTACGTTATTTATTCAGAATCGTAAACTCCACCCTGCGATTCAGCTGGCGCCCCTCTTCGGTGGTGTTGTCAGCTATGGGTTTTGATTTTCCATGGCCGATCCAGGTGAGGCGGCTCGCCGGAATCCCCTGGCCGATCAGATACTGCACTACCGAATTGGCCCTGTCGTTGCTCAGTTTCACGTTGTATTCCACACTCCCCTTGTAGTCGGTGTGCCCCGCAATCTCAATGCGCATCGTTGGATACTTTTTCATCAATGCTACCAGTTTATCCAGTTCAGGATAAGAGGCCGGCAGCAAATCCGACTTGTCAAATGCAAAGAAGATGTTTTTCAACACAATAGCCTCTCCTACAACAGCCTTCTCAAATTCGTTCACCGGCTCCGTTTCTTTCTTCTCAACCGGTTTGAGGGCAGCTTCAGGCTGTGGTTTTTCCACAGGTTCAACGGTGATCATGTTGCATGCACATTTCGAAGAATCTTTCACCTCAATCAGCGATACATCATCAAACAGGTAGTAGGCGAACTCTTTCAGGTCGTTGGTGGCGAACGAAGTGCGCAACCGCTCGAAACGTCCGGGTATCCAGGGCTGGAAATTGCCAATGGTGAGGTATTTCTCACCCCCGGCTGCCTTGTAAAGACCCCGCAGCTGAACCCACTTGATGGAGTTCTTCAGCACCTGCCCCGTGTATTGCAGGTGCGGTTTGGGAAGTGAATCGGGAGGATTGGGAAAGGTGATCTGCTCCCTTGAAAAATATACCCCGAAATCCTGTGCAGCAATGGTGGAGGTTTTCCCCAATACAATCCAGATTTCAAAGCAGTAGTACCGATCCTTTTTTAGGGTGGAGGTTAACTTATTCTGTATATGTTCGGTATAGCTTGAATCGCCCGGATAGTAAGCCCGATCTGATTTGAGGATCAGACCTATATACCCGTTCCCTCCATGGGGTTTCATATTACCGGTAAAGTTGCGGGGCACCGAAACCTTGTCGCTTTTACTGCATGTATTGAAATAGTCGGGTGACGCCTCGCTTACCGTATACCAGCGGTTGCAGATCTCATAATGCTTTACCAGGGTCGTGTTGTATTTTTCCGGACACACCTTGTACAGCTCAAATCCGGGATTGGACACCAGGTTCTGGGAAAAACCGGGTACGGATCCGGCCAGAAAGACAAAGCACATGGCCCGGATGAAGGCAGTTGTCGAAGGGAAACGATTGTAATGTATATTGGAAACCGGCATAACGGATATTCGGGAAAGTCCGTAAAATTAACGAAACCGGCCCGAAAAAGGTATAATCCTGCATCAAATTTTGAACATTCCGGTGTTCATCATCTGAGCCTGGAAGAGAGCTCCCTGAAGATCTGTTCGGGCGGGATTCCGTCGTACAGGAGAGCGTAGGCAGCATCGAGCAGCGGATACTTCCCGGCAGAAAATCCGGGAACCGATTTCAATACCCCGGTGGCATAATATCCTTCTGCCACCATCCTGATCTCCAGCAGCGCCGCCTTCACCGGATACCCTTTGCCGATCAGGTTGCCCAGCATCCAGTTACGGCTGAAACCGGAATAGGAGGTCACCATCAGGTCGCCGGCATATACCGAGTTCTGAATGCTTCTGGTTGTGCCGGTAATATCTGCCAGCACGCGGTCCATCTCCAGCAGGGCATTCGAAACCATTACCGCCAGAAAGTTATCGCCAAACCGCAGACCATAGGCGGTGCCGGCCAGGATGCCGTAAATGTTTTTAAGCACCGCCGCCACACTGATCCCCAATACATCATCCGACAGCAATACCTTCAGGAACGGGGTTTCCAGCATCCCGGCTACTTTTTCTCCCAGTGCTTTGTCAAAAACCCCCAGGGTCAGAAATGAGAGGCGTTGCATGGCCACCTCCTCCGAATGGCACGGGCCGCCAATAACGCCAAGGTTATTGCGTGATACGCCCATCTCCTCTTCAAGCCATACATACACAGGTTTGAGGGAGGTCGGTTCCAGCCCTTTAACGGCTGAAATCACCGTTCGGCCGGCCAGCAGGGTGCGGTTTCCGGTATGAAAAACCTCTGGCAGAAATGCAGAGGGGATGGCCAGAAACACCACATCAGACCGGGAAACCACTTCCTCAAGCGAAGTACTGAGATGCAGATTTCGGTTGTCGAAATGCGTATAACTGAGATAATCGGGGTTGAATCCCCCCTTCCGGATGGCTTCCAGTTGTGCCGGCCGCCGCACCCACCAGTGTACCTCATTGTGATGATGCTGCAACACTTTTACCAGGGCTGTACCCCAGCTGCCTCCTCCAAGCACCCCTGCCTTCAAGCCCGGCCCTCTTTCCGTCATGGTAAATCCCTCCGTTTAAAACTGCAGTGCAAAGGTCTTTTTCCGGTTCCCACGGGCTACCTGCACCTTTACTTTCTGCCCCTCGCTGATTTCGCCCAGCGCTTTCATATAGTCGGTGATATCGTGAATTTCCTTCCCCGCAACCCTGATGATTACATCCCCCTTTTCGATGCCGGCCAGGGCAGCCGGTTTGCCCGGTAGCACCTCCTGAACCCCAACCCCGTCAGCTTCAACGCCATGCGCCGGAACAATCCCCAGCGAGATCTTGCCTGCTCTGCGTGACCCTCCCTGATTTTCTGCCGGTACTTCCGAAAAGGGAAGATCAGAAATTGTGTCCAGAATCCTCAGCAACCCTGCTGAATACTCCACCGCATCCCGCATCCCTTTGAAATTGATCTTTTCAACTACATCAGTAGGCTTGTGGTAGTCGTCGTGGATGCCGTTGAAGAAGAACAATACCGGAATCTGTTTAGCATAAAAATGGTAATGGTCTGATCCATTCGTTCCTCCCTGTACCGCTTCGGCTTTTACATCCTCTTTCACCAGAGGAATGATCTCCTGCCACTTCGGGGAGCTTCCGGCTGCAAGCAAGCTGATGACCGATTCGTCGGGCTTTACCCTGCCGATCATGTCGAAATTCAGCATGCATAAATACTTCTCAGGATTAAAATCGGGATGTCCGGTGAAAACCTTTGATCCCAGCAACCCCTTCTCCTCTGCCGAGAATGCAATAAACAAATAGTTGCGGCCAGTAAGATTTCCCATTGTCAGCCACTCTGCCAGGGCCAGCATGCCGGCCACTCCGCTGGCATTGTCATCGGCCCCGTAATGGATTGCAGGCAATCCGGTATGTCTCGAATTGTAGTGTCCCCAGCCCAGATGATCGTAATGCGCTCCAATGATGACCGTTTTGTCTGCACCATTGTCAATGTATCCTGCCACATTCTTCCCGTAACTTTTTTTCGGGGCAGATGCCACCGACAACTCCACGGTTTTGGATGCCAGCGCATTTGCTTCCCTGCCATTGAGCATAAATACCACCGGGATCTCAAATTTATCCTGAATGAAATATTGTCCCGGAGCCATGGTAACCACACCTGCCGGGTCGTAAAACAGCACCCCTGCAGCACCCAGCGTACCGGCATGCTTCACCTTATCGGCCATCACCTTTGAAATCCCTTCCGCTGCATCATAGCCCGGAGGGGCATCATACCGGATCAGGGCGATTTTTCCCTTAAGGTCCGGTTCCTGCTGCGTCTCAGTTTTCCCCTTTTTACCCTTTCTGGCAGTGGCAGCCATTGCGGGCAGACAGAATCCTGCCTGTACCACCTCCGCGGTAATGGTTCCGTCGGCACCCCACTGCAAAGGCGTTATCCCGTCAGGGCCAATGGAGAGAGGGGAGGAGGCTGTACCGGAACCTGGAACCACCTTCAGGTAATTGCTGGCGGAGGTGTACTCCTTCCCGTCGGCAAAGTCGAAATCCTGGTAATAGCAGATGCCGAACCAGGGCTTAATACCCAGCCGTTCAAAACGATCGGCAATATACAGCGCTGCATAAAGCTCACCCATTGATCCGGCTTCTCTTCCCTCCAGGGAGTCGGTTGCCAGGATCTGCAGGTCTTCTTTCATGGAAGTAAGAAAACGGTCTGGTAAAAGTTGCTGTGCAGCCAACGGCAGCCCGGCAGTCATTAACAACAGTCCGGTGATTAAACCTTTGGTCCTCAATGCTGTGACAGTCATAGGCAGATGATCAATGGTGTTTGCTCGACGGGATTATTTGCTCAGCCCCAGCACTTCAGGCCCCTGTTTGAAGACGATATCAACCGGAATGTTTTTCGAATTGATTTTCTGAAGGGCCGTTTGCAGCTCTTTCGGTACCACACCCTCGGTTTTAACCAGATTTGAGGCACCCACATAATCGCCGTTCCCCTGCATGATCAGAATTTCGGCTACCAGCTCCTGGATAGCCTCACGCATAACGTCGGGGTTGATCACATAATACCCGTTCTCATCAATCGTAAATGCCCCCCTGCGCTGCAGAAAATGGTACCGCATCATATTGGCCTTGCCATGGGCACTGGCTGCTCCAAACCTCGACGACCTGAAGATACCGGCCATAAAGGTTACATAGTAATCCATCATCTCTCCCTCCAGCTCTCCGCGGTCCACCATCTGTGTAACCAACCATAAGCCGAGAACATCTGCCTTGTTCTCCTCGATAGGGCTGTAGGCTTCCTTGAGCACTGTCCTGATGGTGCCGCTGCCGTTGATGGTGTTCTTGATTCCCATCCCATGGGCAATCTCATGGAACATCGTGTTGGCAAAAAACGCTTCAAATTTCACATGCCTGATCTGATCCGGATGGATCACCACTGTGGCAATCGGCATCAGGATCTTGTCGAATTTTGCCTGCATCGAATTCTTCAGCTGCAGCTTCCGCGATCCGGCCTCCAGCTGCACCTGCTCATCGTTGGGCAGGTTGATGGCAATGGTCTTGCTTCCGGCATTGCAGTCGCCGGCGTAAAATACTGCATCGTAAACATTAATGTCGGCATCGGTGCCCGGCATCTCACGCCTGTATTCATCAGGGACCGGAAGGAGGTTCTGCATTTCGGGCAAAAAGGCATTGAATTTCTGCAGCATCTCACTCCATTTATGGTCTTTGATCAGGATAAATGCTTCATAGGCAGCTTTGTATCCAAACAGTCCATCCTCATAATTTTCGATGGCACCTATCACAAAGTCGATGTTCGATCCCTTTGCCTTGAGCCAGGCAAAATCACTAGACTGATACTGGTCAGTTACCAGTGCCTCAGCTCTCAGGGTAAGGTATTCGGCAAATGCCGGATCGGGGCAAAGATTGGCTGCTGCTACAAGGTGCTCCGCAGCTTTCTGCAACTCCTGTGCATAGGCTATATGGTAGGGTACCACCGTGAGCACTTTGCTCTTATCTCGCTGGATCACCGTGTAAAGGCTGGTTTTATCCGGGTTGTCAAGCTTCTCAAATTCTTCAGCTGTCATGTCTGAGGGATAGAAACCTGCCCCTTTGGGCTTGGCCTTTGCCCCCTTGAGCCAGGGCTCATTCCCTGCCAGACGGTCCCACGGACCATAGTTTATGGCCGCAAACTGCTTCTCCGGGGCGGTCTTCAGCTGCTTCATCAGGGCAGCCTTGTCTCCGTAAGCCTGCTTCCAGTAAAGGTCATCCATGATCTTTGCCGCTTCAAAAAGATGCACCAGCATCTCTTTTTCAGCTGGAGAAAGATGAGAGATATCACTCGTGAGGGTTACCTCTGCATACTTTTTTAACC
The DNA here is from genome assembly GCA_022709695.1 of Bacteroidota bacterium. Taxonomy (GTDB): domain Bacteria; phylum Bacteroidota; class Bacteroidia; order Bacteroidales; family SKPS01; genus SKPS01. Next base: position 516,285 of record JAKLII010000002.1, on the reverse strand, counting down.
GGTCCTGTACCGGCTGATCGGCACGGAATGCCATCATAATCAGGCTCGCTGCTGCCAGCATCATTACAAAATATTTGGTTTTCATAAGGGTTGAATAATGGTTTAACAACCGACGAAGGTACCATTTTTTCTGATTTGGAGACGGAAAATGTACTTTTGTGCCGATGAACTGGGTGGAAGTAACCGTTTTGATCACCGCAGGTTTTGCCGTGGGATTTATCAATACCATCGCCGGAGGAGCTACGGTCATCTCCTTTGCCTCCATGATGGTACTGGGCCTGCCCATCATGGCGGCCAATGCCACCCATCGGGTGGCAGCTGCCTTCCAGACCCTGGCCTCCTCAGGAGCCTTTCTGCGGCAGAAAATCCTTGACTTTAAAACCGGACTTCGCTACGGAATCCCAACCACGTTGGGATCCATTGCCGGAGCGTGGGCATCGGTGGACATCCGGGAAGATACGTTCAGGATCATTGCCGGTATAGCTATGCTGCTGATGCTGATCGCGATGGTACTGAAACCTGGTATCTGGATGATGGGGAAAAAATCGGAACCGGAAGTTAAGCCCAAACCCTGGCACCATCTGGTGTTTTTTCTGGTGGGGTTTTATGGTGGATTTATCTACATCGGAATCGGGTACTTCCTGCTGGCAGCCCTGGTGCTTACCACCGGCCTCGACCTGCTTCGGTCCAATGCCCTGAAAGTGTTTATCGTGATGCTCTACGTCCCCTTTACCCTGGTGCCTTTTATCATCGCAGACCTGATCAACTGGCCGTTTGCACTGGTACTCAGTATCGGGCAGGCCGCCGGGGCCTGGGTGGCAGCAAGGGCTTCCATCTCCCTGGGCAACGGTTTTATCCGCTGGTTCATGATGGTTTTTATCATCATCCTGGTAGCTGATCTGTTCGGACTTATCAGCCTGCGTGGCCTGATCCTCCGGCTGCAATAACCGCTTCATCATCCGAAAAAGTTGCACCTTTGCATCGTGAAATAATACTGGGTAATGGCAGGATTTCTTTTCGACAAAGTGGTATTCGGACCCGTGCACAGCCGCCGGCTGGGTCGTTCTCTGGGGGTTAACCTGCTCCCGGCAGAAGCCAAATGCTGTACTTTCGATTGCATCTACTGCGAGTGCGGCTGGACCAACAGCAGCAATCTGTCGGGTCGCAAAATGCCCGAAAGGGCCGCCGTGGTGGATGCCCTTGAGAAAAAGCTGAAGGCCCTTAAACAGCAGGATGCCCTGCCCGATGCCATCACCTTCGCCGGGAACGGTGAACCTACCCTCCACCCCGATTTTCCGGCCATCATCCACGATACACTCGCCCTCAGAAACCGCTATGCCCCTTCAGCATTTGTAACGGTGCTCTCCAACGGGACCGGACTGGGAAATCCTGACGTGTTTGAAGCACTCCGGAAGATCGACCTCAACATCCAGAAACTTGATGCCGGAACGCAGCTTGCCCTCAACCTCATTAACCGGCCAAACAGGAACGTAAGCACCGAACGTCTGGTGCAGCAGCTTGCCGCTTTCAACGGAAAGGTGATCATCCAGACCCTCTTCCTGAGGGGAACAGTGGAGGGAGTACCGGTAGATAATACCACAGAATCCGAGGTGCTGGCATGGATTGAAAACCTGAAAAAAATCGCCCCGGCCTACGTAATGGTTTATCCCATCGACCGTGAAACACCGGCTGCCGGACTCGAAAAAATCGACCCTGAAACCCTGCGTGCCATTGCCGCACGTGCTGCCGCAACAGGCATCGACGTGCGGGTTTATCCATGATGATGCAGCCATGAACGAACTGAGCAGTTACGAACCGAAAATCCTGGTGGCACTCGGGGAAGCTATTGACGGCAACTATGAAATCCATAAATGGCTTCTCGAAAACGATTACCCTGAACTGGCCGCCCTGGCCAGCTCCCTCCAGGCCGATATAGATGCCTTCCAGTGGCTTATGAAGAACGGGTTCAACCACTTCGCTGCCTTCAGCAACGCTATCGATGAGGATACCGAAGCCTACAAATGGCTGGCCAGATATGAATTCCGCCTGCTTGTACTGATGGTGGATGCAGCCTATCTTAACCCCTCTGCCATTGAGATCCTTAAAAAGGAAAAACTTGAATTACTGCTGAGAATCGCATTGAAAATCAGAAAACTGAAGGAGGCGCAGCACCTCGACTACAACTTCTACTACAAAATGCATTTCTAGGGAAACCCGGTTTCCGCCTACATATCACATTTATCCAGGCACTCCATGATCTGGCTCAAAGTGCTGTGCTTAAGGAAGTAATAGGTGTTTTTTCCGTCACGTTTCGAAGCCAGAACCCCTTTGGTTTTAAGGATGTTGAGATGATGGGATGCTGCAGCCTGCTCAATGTTCAGGGCTTCGTAAATCTCCGTTACATTCATCTTTGCGGTATCTTCCAGCATTCCGATGATGGCAATGCGCATAGGATGGGCAATTGCTCTGAGCTTGCTGGCGGCCTCTTCCAGGCGTGTGATGTCGAGATTGGTTTTTGGCATGGGAGTGCTTATTTTTGGTATGCAAATATATAAAACAATCTAATATTTGATTTTTCAGATATAAAATTTTAATTTATTGATATACAAATAGATCGGTAAAACGGAAGGTGTTGCCATCGAATAAACCTTTATCTCCGAGCTTTAATTCGGGGATCACCAGCAGTGCCATGAACGAAAGGGTCATGAAAGGAGCCGAAAGGGTACACCCCAGTTCTTTGGCTTTCCGGTCGAGGGCTGCATATTTCGCTGATACTTCTGCCAGCGGAAGATCCGACATGATGCCCCCTACCGGCAGCGGTAGCGACAGGATACCATCGGGTCCGGTAAGAACCAGCCCTCCCCCGGAGTTGCAAATGGCTTCGAAGGCCCTGAGAATCCAATGGTCATCGGTTCCTGCCAGAATGATGTTGTGGCTGTCGTGGGCCACCGTACCTGCCAGTGCTCCCGCTTTCAGTCCAAAGCCATGAATGAACGCCACCGCCGGAGGTGCCGGCTGGTACCGGTTTACCACCACCAGCTTTATCACATCTGCCCCGGTATCCGTTTGAAGCAGCCCTTCAGATACAGGCAGCTTTCTTACAAGCTGCTGTGTGACAAGTTGTCCGTTCATTGCGCCGATTACCTGCACGGTGTCGGTTTTGGCCGGAATCTGAAGGTCTCTGGCCGTAAGGGGAGCCGGATCAAAACGATTGGGTGTCATTGCGGACCGGGTCTCAAAAAGGCATTTCCCGTTTCGGGCCACACAAATCCCATGGATATAGGTTGTTAGAATATTGAAACGGTCCGGGTGATCTACTTCGGTAAAATCGGCAGGGTCGCCGGGTCGCAGGAGGCCGCAGTCCAGTCCGTAGTGGGTTACCGGGTTCAGTGTACAAGCCCTGATCAGGTCCCCCAGTGGATATCCCAAAGCCAGTCCTCTCTGTATCAGCAGGTTGATATGCCCTCTCTCCAGATCGTCGGGGTGCTTGTCGTCGGAACAGAACATCACCATATGGGGCATTTCGCGGAGCAATGGGATCAGTGTTTCGAAATTCCTTGCCGCCGAACCCTCCCTGATAAGAATTTTCATCCCCAGAGCCGCCTTTTCGCGGGCCTCTTCCAGGGTAAAACACTCATGGTCGGTGCTGATCCCGGCCCCGATGTATTTTTTAAGCTGTTCCCCCTGCAATCCGGGGGCGTGGCCATCAATGGGTTTTCCCAGCCTCCGGGCATATTCCAGCTTGGCCTGCACCTGCGGGTCATCAAAAATGACCCCCGGAAAATTCATCATCTCCGCCAGGTACACAATGTCTTCTCTTTGCAGCAGTTCCAGAATGTCATTTTCATCAAGCACTGCCCCCGAAGTCTCCAGCGGCGTGGCCGGCACACACGAAGGGGCACCGAAATAAAACCGGAAAGGGGTGGTGGCCCCGTTGCGGATCATAAATTCAACGCCCTCTTTGCCAAGCACATTGGCAATCTCGTGGGGGTCCGATACCGTTGCCACGGTTCCGTGCACCACCGCAGCACGGGCAAATTCTGCCGGCACCAGCATCGAACTCTCGATGTGCACATGTGCATCCACCAGCCCCGGGAAATAATAGCGTTCGGGTACATCTTCCTGTTGAATGAGGCTGATGATCATTCCCTCTTTCACCTCCATTACCCCTTTGAAAAACCTGCCATCTTCCGGAAGAAAGAAGTGTCCTGCCAGTGAAAACGTGTTGCCTGAGATTTCCATTTCGATGTGCGATTTGATTTCTATTTGACCAGTAACCTGGGTTCCAGCATATCCAGCATGGCGTATTTTACCCCCTCCCTGCCCAGGCCGCTCTCCTTAACACCCCCGTAAGGCATGTGGTCCACCCTGAAGGTGGGTACATCGTTGATGATGACCCCCCCAACTTCCAGATGGTTGAATGCATAGTCCATCTCCCTGATATTCTGTGTAAAAACTCCTGCCTGCAGGCCATATCTGCTGTGGTTCACTATGGCAACAGCCTCTTCAAACGTATCGTAGGGTTCCAGGGTCACTACCGGCCCGAAAACCTCCAGTGCGCATACCTTCATATGGTTACGGGTTCCGGTTAGCACGGTGGGCTCAAAGAAAGTACCCCTCCTCACACCACCGCACAACACCTCCGCGCCTCCGGCAACAGCTTCAGCCACCCACTCTTCTACCCGGATGGCATTCCCTTGATCTATCATCACCGAGATTTCAGTCTCCGGGTCCAGTGGATCCCCTTGCTGCAGCATCAGGGTCTGCCGGGTGAACGCATCTGCAAAGGCGCCGAATACCGAACGGTGTACCATGATTCTCTGGGTATGGATGCACACCTGCCCCGAATAGGCAAAGGAACCTGCCACGGCCTTGGGTACAGCTGCCTGAAGGTCAGCCGTGGGAGTGATGATCAGTCCGGCATTGCCGCCCAGCTCCAGCACCACTTTCTTCTTCCCGGCCTTGCGTTTCATCTCCCAGCCCACCTCCGGCGATCCGGTAAAGGTGAGCAGCTTAAACCGTTCATCGGTCACCATCAGGTTCCCTGTTGTGCGGTCGAGCGGCAGGATGGAAACCGCCCCTTTGGGGAGGTCAGTCTGATCGATCAGCCTGGCCAGCAGGAGGGTCGAAAGGGGAGTGCTGGTGGCAGGTTTCAGCACCACCGGACATCCTGTTGCAATGGCCGGGGCAATCTTATGAACGGCAAGGTTCAGCGGGAAGTTGAAAGGGGCAATGGCAGCTACCGGCCCTACCGGGAAATGCTTCACCCACCCCTCTTTGCCCGTTCCGGCCGGGGTCCAGTCCAGCGACAGGTATTCCCCCGGCAACCGTTTACACTCTTCGGCTGCAACCCTGAACACCTGCATCGCCCGCAAAACCTCCCCGGTGGCATAGCGCACCGGTTTGCCCGCCTCCATGGCCAGCACCTCCGAAAATTCTGCGGCGTTGTCCTCGATGCCTGCTGCAATCTCCTGCAATATGGCCGAGCGCTGGTACGAGGGCATATTTTTCATTTCCTCCGTTACGGCAATAGCTGCTGCAATCGATTCCTCCAGGTGTTCAGTTCCTGCACGCCAGGTGGAAGCAAAAGCCCGCCCGGTATATGGATTGATAACCTCCAGCAAATCATGGCCTTCGATAAATCTGCCGGCAACATAGATGGGAAAGGTAGTCATAACGAATGGTTTGTGACAAAGGTAAGGATAGAAAAGGAATCCATGAACCTACTGATGTAAGAAGTGTATGCTGAATTGATTTGATGTGTATCTTTACCAACCGAATGCTGTCAGGAATGAAAAAGGTAATGTTACCGAACCCCTTTTGGGCCACGCTGCTCGTTTGGCTTTCCCCTTTCCTGCTCTTTGCCCAGGTAAACACGCAGGAAAAAGAAAAAGCACTGCAGAACCAGCAGAACAATGCCATTCCTACGGTGAAGAAGAAGCAGGCACCGGCGGTAGAACCCGGGGTGGCCGACGGGGCTGTGGCCGGTACCATGTCAGAAGCGGGTTATCTGGCCGTTTATCAGAAACTCAGAAAAGAGGCACTGGCGGCCAATCGCTACCACATTGCTCCTGCAAAGCAGGCCCAGCTCAACCAGGTGGTGGAAAAACTGGGGGAAATGAACGCCCGGAGTTTCGAATACCACTATGCCAGCTACCTCAATGCCCGCTTCGATACCGCTGCCGGCCACCATCTGCTGGAAGCCTACCGCCTGGCCCCCGCCAACAAGGAGCTGCTGCCTGAACTCACGCTGTTTTTCGAAGCAAAAGGGGAACCTGCCCAGCAACTCCGGTATTGTAAACTCATCCAGCAGCAAAACCTCTACGACCCCTACCTGTATGCTTATGCCCGCAACCTTTTGAAATCCGTTGAACCCGGCGCCTTCCTCATCACCCGCGGCGAATGGGATACACAGCCCCTGTGGGTGCTTCAAAAGGTGCAGGGAATCCGAACCGATGTCACCATCCTGCAAATGGAACTGCTGCACCAGGAGCGCTATTTCAACCGGGCAATGGCCCCCTTCAAACTGAAAAAGGGAGCCTACAAACGATTCACCACCGACAAGGGGGCTTTCTTTCGCGAACTGGCCGAAGCAGGCGAGAAAAAGCCCGTATATCTCTCAGTCACCGTCGAAAAACAGCTGCTGGGAAAAGCTGCCGAGCACCTTTACACCACCGGACTGGCCATGAAACTCACCACCATGCCCTACGACAATCTGCCCGTACTGAAGGTGAACTGGAGTAGTTTCGACCAGTCGGCCCTGGTACCGGCTACCCTAAACCCCGACCTTAACAGGATGGCCGCCAATTACCTGCTACCCATGGGATTGCTCTATCAGCACGAGTTGAGCGAAGGGAATCGGGCAGGTGCTGAGAAACTGAAACAACAAATGACCACCCTGGCGCAAAAAGCAGGTAAAACCGAAGAACTAAACCGCTTCCTGAAAGCGCCGCCAAAGAAATAGACGCCTCGTTGCTCTTTGAATAATGAGTCAACTCCAAAAACCAACTTTTTCCCGCAGAATCCAGGAACATAAGTGCTTATGATAAAATCATATAGCTAAAAAATACCAAATTAGTCAGATGGAAAATTTCTCGCTGAAATCCGCAGAGTCTTCTTTCAGCGCCTTTCAGCGAAATTTCAGCGCATTTCCGCGAGAGAAAATCTTTTTCGCAGAATTGTCGATTACACACGACATTTTTTGTGTAAAATTGTCGACAGCAATCGACCTATTTTCGAAGCCGTTTCCTGTTTCGTCACCAGAACTGCTTTGAAGGATTGTCACCTGAATTGCCAATCAAATGAACCATTTCCTTGCAAAGATGTATGCTTTTATGAAGTAATCTGAAACGTTTTACTTTATTCTGTAATTTCGTTCTTTGAACCGCTTTGCGGAACGGATATTGCTGCTATCCTGCCCCTTTTCAGGATTGCCCTCTATCTCAATCCGCAAACCAACCCATCGACCCGGAAATTGCAGCTGATGTCCTATGCCAACATCCCCGATGAAGAACTGATGCAGCGGATGCAGCAGGGCGACCGGAACGCCTTCTCGGCAGTGTACGACCGCTACGCCGGTATGCTGCTCAGGTATTTCATGAAGATGCTCTGGCAGGACAGGGAAAAAGCGGAAGATTTTGTGCAGGATCTTTTTATGAAAATCATCCGCAACCCCGAAAGCTACGATACTTCGAGACCTTTTAAAACCTGGCTCTTCAGCGTGGCGATGAATATGTGCAAGAACGAATACCGGAGGGTTGAGGTACGCAAAACCGCGGCGCTGGAGATCGGCAAAACAACCGGCAAATCCACAACCGGCGACGAGCCCCTAGAGCGCATCGACAGAACTGAACTCACCGAAAGGCTCGACAGAGCCGTGCTGGAACTCGAACCGCATCACCGGGAGGCATTTCTCCTGCGGTACGAACAGAACCTGTCGATGAAGGAGATGGGAGAGTCGATGCAGTGCTCGGAAGGGACTGCCAAGTCGAGGTTGTTTTACGCGGTTCGGAAACTATCTGAAAAATTGAAGGATTATACAAACCCGGATCCCTGACAGAGGGGATTGAAAATAATGAGTGATAACACGCATAGTTTTGATAACCTGGATTTCGAGGCACTGATGCTTTCGAAGCCGTGGGATGCACTTCTGCCCGAAGAGAAGGCCCTCCTGGAGGGGATTGTCGCCGGGGAGGAGGAATATACCCTGATGCGTGAAACCCTGCTGATGATAACCGGTACCGAAGTATCGCCGGAGCCGCCCCTCAATCCCGGACTGAAAGACAGGCTGATGGATGCCTACGACCGGCAGTATCCGGCACAGGCTCCTCCCGCTGCCAGAATTCGAATGATGGTGCCCCGTAAAACATGGCTCTCGGTGGCGGCTGCCGCTGCGTTTTTCATCGCCGTGGCATCGGTGTGGTACCTGATCACCCAGCCCTTCGACAGGGTCCTGAACCCACAACCTCAGCTGGCAGAAAATCTGAAGGATACCCTAGTGGTCCCGGGGGCTTCATCTGTGGAAGACGCAACAAATGAAAAAGGGCAGGCTGATCCTGGTTCAACCATCGAAAACCTGTATCAGACAAAAGATTTGCAGGATCAGGGAAAATACCCTCAAAATCCAGTGGCATCACAATATGTACAGGATACAACCCTGGACGACGCTTCTGCCTTCAGGGAAGTAGCCGTAAGAGCCCCTGCCCTTGTCCCAAAACCAGAGGGCGTTACCATGGCAAAAGAAGATATCGGGAAAATGGGAAAGAACCTTTCTCCTGACCGGCAGCAGAACGATCTGTCGCAGAAGCAGCAGCTCAAATCCGAAGATGAAACGGTGGTAAAGCAGGTAGCCATCGTAAGCGAACGGTCCAGGCTTCAGAAATATGTTCCCGAAAAGAAACTCAGAACCACACCCCGACCTGTTTCCAGCGATCCTCAGCTGCTCGATTTCCTGTTCGCCTGTCCCTGAGGGTTGGCCAATCCCGGTTTTCATTTCATTAACAGGTTATAAACGAACAAAACCATCTGTTCGATTGTACCTTTGTACATCATATAATAACCATAAGCCATGAGAACAATTACCGCTTTTCTTTTGCTGATGTTGAGTATGCACTTCGTGCATGCCGAAACCATTATCGCCGATAAGCAACAGGTATCCGGTACCTGGGGCCCCAAAGGATCACCCTATATTGTTCAGGGCGAAGCCATTGTGCCCGAAGGGAAAACCCTTACCATTAAACCGGGGGTAGAGGTGAAGTTTAAAACCAGCATCAATGAAGAATTTGAATATGGTGGAAGCAGCTTCGATTTCGGATTTTTAAGGGTCAACGGCAAGCTGGTGGCCAGGGGCAAGGAGGGTAAACCGATCGTTTTTACGCGGTTGGGAAATGAGGGGAGCTGGGGCGCCGTGGTGGTGAATACCACCGACAAGGGGTCTGAATTCGCGTGGTGCAAATTCAGCTACGGACACTATATCAGATATGTTATTGAAGGTGACAACGCAACCGGGATGCTCACGTTCATCAAATCCACCGGCAAAGTATCGCATTGCACCTTCTCAAACGGCTGGACGGGCATCAACTGCAAGCAGGGTTCAGAGCCTGTGATCGACCATTGCACCCTTACGCTGAACGAGTACGGGCTGGAGTGCAATTCAGACTCAAAACCCACCGTCAGCAACACCATCCTCTGGGGCAATGGCGATACGTTCTATCTGAATTCCGGGAAAAACATCCCGGTCAGCTACAGCCTGATACAAGCCTATAGTATCGAAGAGGAAAGTGTTGAAGACAAAGGGAACAATATCATCAACGATGAAACAGAACCCGGCTTTATCGATGCTGACGCCGGCGACTTCAGACTCAGCAAGAATTCACCCCTGCTGAAAAAAGGGGAAAAAGGATCCAATATCGGGGCCTACTGAGGTAATTTCTCCCCCTCCGATTTCGCCACGATCACCGCCCCGCAGGTATCGCCCAGCACGTTGATCGTGGTGCGGAACATATCCAGGATACGGTCCACCGTCAGAATCAACCCGATCCCTTCCAGGGGCAGGCCCACGGCCGTCAGGATGATGGTCATCATCACCAGTCCGGCCATGGGTACCGCGGCAGCTCCAATGGCCGCCAGCAGGGAGGTGATCACCACGATCACCTGCTGTCCGAAGGAGAGGTCGATGCCGTAGGCATTGGCGATGAAAATAACGGCAATACACTCATAAAGCGCCGTACCGTTCATGTTGATGGTTGCCCCCAGCGGCAGGGTGAAGCTGGCGATTTTATTGGAAACGCCGCACTTATGCTCAACAGCCTCCATGGTAAGGGGCAGGGTGGCTCCGGAGGAGCTGGTGGAGAAGGCGGTGAGCAGCACCACCCGCAGCGCCCTGAAGTGTTTCACAGGATTTACCCTGGCCAGCAAACGGATCGTTAGCGGAAGGGTAATCAGACCATGAATGGCCAGGGCCAGCATCACCGTAACAAAATAGAGCCCCAGATTTTCAGCCAGCCCCGCAAGGTCTGAATGGCCTGCCACCACACCCGCTACCAGGGCAAATACCCCCAGCGGTGCAAAGCGGATCACCCACAGGGTCATTTTCAGCATCAACTCCGAAAAAGCAGTGAACATAAACAGGAGCTTTTCGCGGTAATCATCCCGGAGCTGAGTGATAAAAAACCCCGTTACCATGGCGAAGAAAATGATCGACAGCATATTGGCCGAAGTAAAGGCAGCAAAAATGTTGTCGGGGATGATGCCGATAAGGGTGTCGCGGAAGGTTGACATCCCTGCCAGGTCGCTGGCCGACTGCACTGCGGTAAGACCCATTCCCATACCGGGTTTGATGAGCAATACCAGCCCCAGCCCGGTCACAATCGCCACCAGGCTCGAGAGGATATAAAAGCCTAGGGTTTTGGCCGTGATCCTTCCAAGCCCTGCCGCCGAACCGATGCCGGCCACTCCGCTCACAATCGAGCTGAGCACCAAGGGCACGATGAGCATTTTTAAGGCACGCATAAACAACTCACCGATCCAGTCGATGTATCTGATCGCACGGTTGTACCTGGCAGCCTCCAGGAAATGGGGTGTGGTCTGCTTCAGCTCCGATACAGTGTACCTGCTCTCAAGCACCTTCAGAAACTCTTTCTGGGTAAGAGATCTGCCTGCCATTCCCCCGAAAAGGTATTGCGCATCCACCGACCAGGCATACTCCTTTTTTTCCAGCGCCTTAAAGAAATCATCGTCGATGCGGTACCGGTCGGGGAATACAACGCCAAACACAACAGCCAGCACCAGACCCGCCAGGATCTGCCAGTGGAGGGGGATTTTTTTCAACATAACAGCGTCGGGATTTCAGGGATTTTCGGTCACAATGATACGGAAATCCTTCCGCACTTGCGCACAAATCACTCATCACTCATCACTCATCACTTATAACCAAGTCATGAATCTTTGAACCTGATCTTTAAACCTTGATCTTTGAACCTTGATCCTGAATCCTTTGGATTCAATCAGAACCCCCTGAACCCAATAATCTCCCTGACCTCCCGGATGGTTTGCCGGGCCGAAGTAACCGCCTTGTCGCGGCCGGTGTGTACCACTTTTCTAAGGTACGTATCATTGGACCTCAATTCCCTGATTCTCTCCAGGATGGGTGCTGTAAAGCGGATCATATCTTCTGCCAGCTGTTTCTTGAGGTCGCCGTAACGAATTGTGCAGTTGTTGAAAGCAGCATCAAAATGGGCAATGGTATCAGGTTCCGACACCACCTGCATCAGGTCGAAGAGATTCTGAATGGCTTGGGGCTTCGGCTGATTCAGGGTTTTGGGCCCTTCGTCGGTAACAGCACGCATGATCTTCTTCCGGATCACCTCGGGTTCATCGGCCAGGAAAATAGCGCTGCCGGGGTTGTCGCTTTTGCTCATTTTGCCGCCGCCATCCAGTCCGGGGATTCGGATCAGCTCCTGCCCGAAGTTGAAAGCTTCGGGTTCAGGGAAATACTCTACTCCGTAAATGCGGTTGAAACGGCGGGCGAAGGTGCGGGTCATCTCAAGGTGCTGCTCCTGGTCCTTGCCAACGGGCACCTTGGCCGCTTTGTGGATGATGATATCTGCCGCCATCAGCACAGGGTAGGTGAGGAGCCCCGCGTTGATATTGTCGGGTTGCTGGCGAATCTTGTCCTTAAACGAGGTAACACGCTCCAACTCACCCAAATAGGCATTCATATTCAGGAGCAGGTACAGCTCGGCAGTTTCGGGTACATCGCTCTGGATGTACAGGGTAGCTTTTTCGGGATCGAGCCCCGCCGCCAGGTACTCCACCAGGGCATCCTTCACGTTGCCGTGAAGGTCGGTTGGATTGGGATGGGTGGTAAGGGAATGATAATCAGCAATAAAAAAGAAACAGTCGTGCTCGTGCTGCATCTTCACAAAATTGCGCAACGCACCCATATAGTTCCCCAGGTGCAGGTTTCCGGTGGGCCTGATACCGCTTACGACTCTTTCCATTTTGTTTAAGTTGAAGTAGTTGAGGAAGTTGAGGAAGTTGAGTGGTTAAATCTAAACTTTCTAAACCTCCTCAACCTCCTAAACCATCAATAGGGTTTATTGTTCCGTGCGGCTTCAGCACCGTCGTAGCCCCATTTGAGGTAAATGGCGCCCCAGGTGAATCCGGCACCAAAAGTAGCGAGGATGATGTTGTCGCCCTTCTTCAGTTTCGACTCATAATCGTACAGGCACAGTGGGAGGGTGGCCGCGGTGGTGTTGCCGAACTTTTCGATGTTGATCATTACCTTTGCCGGGTCGAGGTTCATGCGGCGTGCAGTGGCTTCGATGATACGCATATTAGCCTGGTGGGGCACCAGCCATGCAATATCAGCGGCAGTGAGATGGTGCTTTTTCATCATATCCACCGCATAATCGGCCATATTGGACACAGCAGCCTTAAACACCGGTTGTCCTTCCTGATAAATGAAATGCTCCCTTGCATCTACCGATTCGTGGCTGGCGGGTTTCACCGAGCCACCGGCTTTTTGATGCAGGTGTACCCTTCCCGATCCATCCACCCGCATCATGGAATCCATCACCCCGATCTCTTCGGTGGTGGGCTCCAGCAACACGGCGGCCGCTCCGTCACCAAAAATAGGACAGGTGGCACGATCCTGATAATCCACGATGGAAGACATCTTTTCGGCTCCCACCACGATCGCTTTTTTCACCATCCCGTTTTCCACGAATTGGGTGGCAGTGGCAAGGGCGAACAAAAATCCTGAACACCCTGCGTTCAGATCGAAGGAGAACGCTTTAGTAATCCCCACCTTGTCGCTGATGATATTGGCGGTTGCCGGAAACTGGTGGTCGGGGGTCACGGTAGCACAGATCACCAGTTCGATCTCATCGGGGTGGGTGCCGGTTTTCTGCAGCAGCTCCCTGATGGCTTCGGCGCCCAGCTCCGAAGGGCCGTAAGGGCCTTTGAGGATGCGCCTTTCGCGGATACCGATTCTGGTCATAATCCACTCATCTGAGGTATCCACCATCCTGCTCAGTTCGTCGTTGGTAAGGATGTAATCCGGCAGGTGTGCACCCACGCCGGTGATCATTGCTCTGGTCTTTGCCATCATTCAAATAGGTTTGTTAATCAGAGAAACGTTTAAGGCGGGCCTGAAGTTCACCGATCAGACCCGATCGGTATATGTTGGCAGCTTCGGTAATCATGGTGCGGAACGCCGAGGTGCTCGATATGCCATGGGCAATCATTGCCACTCCGTTCACACCCAGGATCGGGGTGCCACCGTAGTTTTCATAGTTGTACCTGTCGAAGAAAGGGTTCTGTACCCCCTTCTCCACCAACAGGTTATAGAAGCCTTCAATCTGTTTCAGCACAATATTTCCGCTGAATCCGTCGCACACAATCACGTCGGCTTTGTCTCCGAACAGATCGCGCGCTTCGATGTTTCCCGTAAACCGGAAATCGTTGGTACCCTTCATGGCCTTGTAGGCTGCCTGGGTAAGCAGGCTCCCTTTTTCCTCCTCTTCACCGATGTTGAGCAGGGCCACCCGCGGTTCGGCAATTTTCAGCACCATCCCTGCGAAGGCAGCGCCGATCATGCCGTACTGATACAACACATCAGGACGTGCATCGGGGTTGCTCCCCACATCCAGTATCAGGGTATACCCTCCTGCTGCCCGTGGGATAAGTGCCGGTATGCAGGGACGGATAATACCGGGGATGGTGTTGAGCAGATACAGGGCCCCTACCAGCATCGCCCCGGTATTACCCGCTGAGGCAAAGGCATCTGCACGCCCCTGTTTCATCAGCTGATATCCCAGTGGAATACTGGCGTTGCGCTTCTGGGAAAAAGCCACAGTAGGGTGTTCATCCTGTCCGATCACCTCAGGGGCCTCGGCAATATCAAAAGTATCTTGTGCAATATGTTGTCTATCAAGACATTCACGTATAGCCTCACCCTTTCCTACGAGCACAATCCGGTCGTCGGGCTGTAAATGCCCGAGAGCCTCCACTGCACCCAGCACGGGCGACAGCGGAGCGTTGTCACCGCCCATTACGTCCAGAGCGATTTTCATCCTGCTGTCGGGTTGGTTACCGGCTTACAATGCCCCGGCCTTCTCGATGGCCGGCTTCCCTTTGTAGAAACCGCAGTTGGAGCAAACCCTGTGGTACAATACAGGAGATCCGCAGTTGGAACAGCTCACCACGGTGGGCACAACGGCTTTGTAATGGGTACGCCGTTTGTCTCTTCTGGTCTTCGAGGTTTTTCTTTTAGGATGTGCCATACAAAAATATGAATTTCAATGATTTATATGATTATCTAGTTTTCGTTGGGGGTATCCCCCAGCAGTTTCTCAAGCCCTTGCCAGGGATTGTCAGACGGTTTTTCCGCGTTGTAACGCTCCAGCAGTTTTAGCATTTCCGGATCACAGCCCTTTCCGTCAGCACTGTCATCATGGGTGAGGCGCATGGGAAGAAGTATATGCACATAGTCAAACAGATGCTGCGAAAGATCGAACTCAAAGGCCTCCTCAGGAATAAAAACGAGGTCGTCGTCGGTCGATTCTCCTTCTTCTCCGATCCGGACAATCAACTCCTGCTTCCCTGCTACGGCAATCAGAAGCGGGTCGGCACAACGGTCGCAAACCACCTCAACAACACCTTTCAGGTCGAAAAAGAACACCAGCATGCGGCTCTGACGGTCCAGGGTAACCTCTGCATCCACCCGTCCGCCGAGGATCTGCTCCTCCTGGAAAAGGGCAAAAAAAGCCTTGTCGAGCACGAAGTCGAACCTGTGGTCCCCTTCGGCCAACCCGCTGAACTGTATGGTGTAATCCCTCACTGCCATCCGGATATAACTTTCCTTCTGAAATAGCCGGCAAAGGTAAGAACTTTTTTTAGATCGCAAATGAATAATGCAGTACCCTGGTTGGGTTTACTGCACTACGATCCTTTCCGTTCCCGAAAAGCCTTGTCCGGATAACTTCATCAGATACAACCCTGCCGGTAACCTGGTCAGATCCATGAGAACGACTTCTGAAATCGTTGTTTCATTTTGGGATAGAACAACTTTCCCTTCTGAAGTAATAATACTGATTTCCAATCCATATACAGGTTTCGGAAGGCGAATTTCTACCTTTCCTGCCGCCGGATTCGGGTGTATACGGAATTTCTGCTGGTTTGCCATTTCCTCCAAACCTACGGTTACGAATACCGGATATCCGGCAGAGGGATCCCCTTCGCCACATGTATTGTACCCTCTTACAGTAAGAATGCCTGAGGTCGCACCCGGACCAAAATTGATCAGCACACTGCCGACATGGTTATGGTATCAGGCACAAAGGTAACTCCGCTTCCGCTGTATCGCCAGATATAGGAAGTGGCATTGGTAATGGCCGGAACGGTATAATTCAGGTTCATTTCTCCCGGATTTACCGTGTCGTTGTTTACAGAGGTGATTACACCAGCCGGGTCGGGCATGGGGTTGATGAACACACTGGTGCTGGCGGTAACTGCAGGACAACCCCCTCCGGCAGCAATGACGTAGTTTACTGTATAAACCCCCATGCTGCTGGTGGATGGAACAATGGCTCCGGTGCCGGGTTGAATGGATAATCCGGTGGTGGAACTGAACACTCCGCCGGGGGTTCCCGTAAGGGTTACACTCTGGGGTGTGCTGAGATTTTTACAGAATATGGTACTGCTGTACGAGATGGTTGCCGATGGCAAAGCAGTAACTACCACCGGAGCAGTAGTCGTGAACGGAGGGCACCCTCCGGAAGCAGCAATGGAATAGGTGATCTGATAATTGCCCGGGGTACTGGAGCCCGGGGTTATGCCACCTGTAGAGTTGTTCAGGATTAACCCTGCCGGAGCTGCGGAAAAAGTACCGCCACCGGTGCCTGTAATGCTGACATTCTGGATCGAAGAGAGGCTGTTGCAAAAGGGACTTCCCGGATAGCTGATGGAAGCATTGGGGATGGGATTGATTGTAACAGGTGCTGTGGCAGTAAACAATGGGCATCCACCGGAGGCAGGGATGGTATAGGAGATGGTGTAGCTGCCCGGCTGGCTTGCCGAAGGCTGGAGGTTTCCATTGGCACCATTCAGGACAAGACCGGAAGGAAGGGCAGTGAAAGTCCCTCCGGTGGTTCCGGTCAGGGTAACAGATTTTATGGAGGAGTCAGCCTGGCAGAAGGGCGCTCCCGGATAACTGATGGAAGCGTTGGGAATGGGTGTTACCACAATACTTTTTGCAGGAGTGGTGTACGACAATCCACTGAAGCTGCAGGAGATGGTGCAGGTGAAATACCGGGTTGCCGTCAGGATGCCGGTGGACTGGGTCAGGAGGGTGTCGAGATTTGTCCAGGGTCCGGAGGCAGTGGTTCCATATTTCCACAGATAGGATATGCCTGTAAGATTATAGGCGTTGTTGAGCGACAAGGTGGTGGCATTTCCGGCACAAAGAGAATCGGGTCCGAGGATCAGAGAGGCTGAGGGAGTCCCTGTGCAATTATTCACCGGCAGGCTTGCAAACTCATCGGCTCCGATATCCGGGGTATTGGTACGGAAGTCCCCGTCGAAATCTGTGGTAATGCCCGCAACCGTCAATCCCGCATTGTCAACCGGTGAGGTGATTGTGGTTTGGATGTGCAGATTTGTGATGCCGAGATACTTCGGGTCGGCAGAAATACTGTTTGCATCCTGTCCGGTGGCAGTTTGCCATAACGTCAGACTGGTCCGGTCAGCGCTGTTGAATACCCCCATAACACCACCGGTGCCATCAGTGAAAAGATCATTGTAATTCATCGTTAAGCCGACAGGATTTGTGATTGTTCCGGCAATCCGCACAGCATAATGCTTACCGGTTCCTGTACCATTGGATCGGCCATTGTAAAAAATGTTGTTCAGAAAATTGCGACTGACTGTGGTAACATGACTGTTGAATGCATAGGTGACATTCGACCCTGAAACAGCACTGCCACCGATGTACACAGAATTGTAGTAGTAGTGGTTGGTACCTGCTGAATCCAGAATCCCTGTGATCAGGTAATTATTCGACAGCCCATCTCCCAGCGATACCATATTGTTGATTACCTGTGTGGTGTTGCCACTGCTGGCTATGTTGATGCCGCTTATTACCGCAGCTCCTGTAGTGGAAGGATTAAGGTTATACACCTGGTTCTTTTCAATTACATTCGAAGAGGCTGAATTGTATGCATCGAAATAGATCCCGGCTACCGTTACTGCCGCAGAAGCAGCAGTGTTGTTCAGGTTGAAAACCTTGTTCCCGGAAATGGTCTGGTTGCCTGACAGGGCAGCAATATCCCTGAAAAAAATACCGAGCAGATTGGTGCCGATACCGGTTCCTGTACTGGTGCCCGATGAAGTCAGATCCCGGATTACATTTCCGGTAATGGTATTGCTTCCCCCTCCGACGAACAGCCCGCAGATGGCGCTGGCACTCGTACCATTCGACGAATAATTGTTTTTGATGTTGGAAACAGTATTGCCGGAAATTAAAGCGCTACCCAGTGCATTGTTGTACAGTCCGTTGATGAACTGGTTGATGGTGCTGGTGGTTGCATTGGCATACAGGATGCTGTTGGGTGTGGTCAAACTCCCTATCAGATTATTTTCAATAACTGCGGTGGTAGTACCCGCGGTTCCACCGGAATTGTGGATACAGTACAGGGCCGATAATGCAGTGGTTGATATTCCGTTGCCAAGAGTCAATGAACCAATTCTGTTGTTTGAGATATTGATGTTGCTTCCGGTAGAGATATTGGATATTCCATAAATATAGGCATTCGTTGTGCCTGTGGTTACAATCGTGATAGATCCGTTTCCCACGCTGTCACCAATAATGTTGCCTGCAGAACTTCCGATATGTACATTGCCCGAAGGGGAGTGTATCCCGCACCACACCCCCGGTGATGCGGTGGTTGTTGCACTGGTAAGCCAATAGATGTTCCTGATCTGGTTGTTTTGAACTGAGGTAGTAACCAGAGTTTCTACCCCAAGATAGATGCCGTTAAATTTCATGGCTGCTGCTGTGCCATTGATGGTCCAGGCAGTGCCACCACACATGGGGGAACTTCCACCAATATAATTATTTGTCACCTGGTAGCCGTTTCCTCCGCTGATATAAATCCCGTAGGCTGTTGTCGCAGAACCGGCGTAAGCAGCCGTCTGATAGATGCTGTTCCCTGACAGGATCCATCCGGTATTGCCGGAGGCAAGATAGATGGCCCCTGTGGAGGTGGCAGCGTTATAGTTCATCAGGTTGCAGTTCAGGATAGAGTTGTTACTGTTCTCCTTTGAAGTGGTCCCTGATCCATACACCAGATACCTGGGTTTGGTAAGGCCATCCTTTATTTCGCAAAATTCTACCGTATTGTTGTCGTTTCCGGTGCTACCGGTGGTGGTGCCGAAGGTAACTACTCCGCTGGTTGGGGCACATCCTGAGATAATGCTGTGCTTGATGGTATTGAAGGTTGCATCATTGGAAAAAAGGATGGTGGTTGCATTGGTGGCTGTGCTGGCATTGGAAATCGACAAACTCGCTGCTCCCTGCTGGTTCACACGCCCATCCAGAATTACCTGATCTGCTCCGCTTAATTCGATCAGGGCTCCGGCAACAGTGCCACTTACCGTAAGGTTGGCAACAGCGGGATAAATGGTTACGGAGGTGTAGTTTGAACTGCCGCCGCTTGCATTCAGTACTGCCGACGCAGGTTCAGTTGTGTTGCTGGTCAGTTGTAAAACCACAGCCCCGGTAAGCGTTCCGCTGTTGATGGCATCAAATGCTGCTTTTAGGGTAGCATAAGTCTGTCCTGTCCCTACCGGGGTCTGGCCCGATACACCGAGAATACTGATAATGCATGTAAAAAATAAAAATAGTCTTTTCATATAGCTGTTATTTAAGTTGTTATATTCAATTATAATTGTGATTTCAGATTTTTACCACCTTGATTACCCTGGATCCTGAGGTAGTTATGACCCGGAGGATGGCGAATCCGCTTTCTGAGGTCAACCCAACAGGGAGACTGTAATCCTGGTCACCCTCTTTCTGCAACAGGTATTGCCCCGCTGCACCCAAACATTCAACACGCATAATCTCCTCACTGCAGAGGATTTGAATGGATCCACGGGTGGGATTGGGGAACACCTGAAGATCCCCTTCCCCCTCTGGCTGAACAATGCCGTTGTATACAAAGTAAATTTTGTTGGAGGTGTCGGAAGGGCATCCGACAAGGTTTGCCAGTACGTAGTACCAGTCGGTCTTTACCGGTGTGTACCAGGAATTGAATGCCCCGGGTATCAATCCTGTACTCTGGCAGTACCATTGATTTCCCATCGCAGCATTTGAAAACAGGGTGTCACCGGCTTGCACAATCTGAGGGGCTGGGGGCTGATACATCACAGTAACCAGCATTGAATCAGATATGCCCTCCCCGCATGGATTTATCCCTTTTACAGCTACATAACCAGTAGTGGCACCAGAACCAAACTGGATGGTAATAGAATGGGTGTTGCTGCTTCCGGTAGCCCCGTTCGGAAGGGTCCAGGCGTAAGAAGTCGCACCTTGAAGAGTGGCAATGGAATAGGTAGCCGATTGATTCTGACACACCTGTGCTGGTCCTGTGATGGGTCCGGCGGCTGCAACTGCCGGATTTACAGTGATAGATCTTGTGACCGATGTTATACCGGTACCATTGGAGTTGATTCCCACCACCGATATGTTTCCTGAAGCAGCATTGCTGCTGAAATTGACAATGATGGTGTTGGCTGCAGTGATTCCCGTGGCACCATTGGGCAGCGTCCATTGATAAGAGGTGGCATTGATTACCGGCTCTACGGTGTATAGCACATTGCTCTCTCCCTGGCATACCTTAAAGGTACCACTGAGAATCTTGGCTGAGTCTGGTACTGAAGTGATCAGATACATTTCACTCAGGTCGGGCATTACCGTACTGGTGCCGGGAACCCAGGGGGTTACGCCAAACTCGTAAGCACCGGCATCCGGAGCAGCTCCGCTGTACCCATTGGTAATCCCCGGAATATGAACCCCATAATCTATGGCTGAAGATCCGGGGGCCAGGGTGAAATCGCAGGCTGAAACCTGTGTGAAGGGAGAGGCTGAGGTTACCAGATTATTGCTGAAGGTATTGCCGGTACTCCAGGCTTTGTCTGAAAGATTGTTCTTTACCACCTGACCCTGTATGGTGGTTCCTGTATTACCCCAGGCTCCCATGGCTACCGTGCAGTACCAGGCTGTATTGTTGTATATCTGATGATTCACCGCCGGTTTATTGGTCTGGATGGCATTTTTAACTTTCCAGATTACATTATGATGCACTACATAATTTGTGTCGTAGTTATCCAGGTAAATGCCCATGCAGGAACTGGGCGCATAATTGTCATGCACCCAGTTGTAAGCAATATGGGAGCCGTTGCCATTGGAGTGATAGGAATAGGTGATTCCAAGGTCGTGGGTGATGAGGCCACAGTCATACATGTCGTTATAGGTGATGTCTGTAAGATTGCTGAGGCGGTTTACCAGGGCACTTCTGCCGGTACGACGGATCGTATTACGGGTAATCTGATGCCCTGAACCCACGGTAGAGATAAGGGCATAATCAGTTCCAGACCAGTTGCAGTCCTCGATGAGGCAGTTTTCTACCCGGTGGTTCTGCCCCCCGACGCTTACCCCATCACCCCAGCTGTGGGCAATGTAACAGTCCTTCACTGTATTATTGAAACCCGATACAGCAATCCCTTTCCCTGTCCAGTTGCTGAGGCCGAAGTTCAATGTGTCAAACTCCTGCCTGCCCCAGGCTTTGCTGAAGTAATGGAAAGGGGTGGGGAAAACCACACTACCCCCTTGCAGGGTACAACCTGTTGCCTGTTCGAAATTTACCGTGGCCATCACAAAATGCAGGTTTTCAAGCTTGATGTATTGTTTGCCGTAGCAATTGAATCCGTTTAACCGCGTCCTGGCCTGAATCGAAAGAGTGTTAATCACGGATGAACTCTGCGGGTAATAATACAGGGTGTCGTTTTGCCAGTGCCATTCGTTGATGGTATCGAGTGCGTTGAGATGCCCGATGATATAGCCTGATCCCGATCCGGTGTACACCGACGGGCTGTAGGCGGGAGTGGTTCCCCAGGGATAGCTTGTGGTACTGCAGTGCACCTGGTTGCCGTTTGATGCATCAATTTTTCCGCACTGATTCACCCATTTCGAACCCACCATCACCTGCACATATCCACCAACCCAATATCCCGACGGGAAGTTTGTGCCCGAAAATACTGCATTCCGGTTGGTATCGGTTACTACCGCACGCCAGTCGTTCAACGAAAGAAAATTCCCCTGAAAATTCGGATATCTGGCCTCATGGGCGGGTTTCCGGTTTACCATCAGCTGCATGACCGAATCAGGGACCCAGACTTTGTAAATACCCCCCTGATAAGGTACCCAGCCTGAAATGGAATCGGTTCCCGTAACGATTACCTTCTCACTGGCATACCGGGTAAATACCAGCGGATTGGCAAGGGTACCGCTGTTGACTGGCGTTACCATTTCATGGTATATGCCCCCCCTGATATAACAGGTGTCGCCTGCAACCATCAGATTGGCAGCTTTCTGGATGGTTTTAAAGGGCTGCTGAAAGGTGCCCGGGTTGGCGTCCGATCCACCAGGGGAAACGTAGTATTGCGCATCAACCGGACCACAAAACATCCATAATAATTGAAGTAATAACAAGTTTCTGATCATTAAATACTTGTTTATCTGAATTATAGAATCTTTTTTCATCAAGTAAAACGATTTAGATTTCGGAAACAAAAGTAATAGAAATATATATGCAACCGATGGTTTCACTTTCTCTATACACAAAAAGTTGAGCGCTTCGCTGCGCCTCCTCAACTTCCTAAACTTCCTAAACTTCCTCAACATACTTAAAAAAGCTACTTTTGAGCATCACAAATAATGGATCGCTATGAATGGATACAGCTGGTTGAGGAAACTATTCATGATAGGGTTACCTGCGCTTATTCTTGGATTGATGACAGAAGGTTCATCTGCGCAAACCCCCGCCAAACCGGGGCCCTACGACAAGCAATGGAAAGAGGCAGATGCCTTCATGGAGAAATCGCTGCCGAAATCGGCCCTGGGGGTAGTGGATAAGATCTATGCCGATGCTGTGAAAACCGGCCGCCACAGCGAAAGAATCCGGGCCGTGATGTACCGAACCTCCATCCAGGCTACCTTTCAGGAGGATGTGTATGGCGAAACCGTAAAACTCCTGCGCGATGAACTGGCCAGAACCCGCGAGCCGCTGGTGAAAGCGATCCTCGAATCGATGCTGGCGGAAACGTTCCGCGATTATTACGACATGCAGTCGTGGATCATCGATCAGCGTACGCCCCTCAAGGATTTTAAGGAACCCGATTTCAACCTGTGGGATGCCAGACGGATTGCAGCCGAGGTCACCCTGCTGTACCGCCGCTCCCTGACCCCCGCCAAACTGCTGCAGGCCACCCCCATTGATGATTTCAGTGCAATCCTCGAAAAAGCTTCCGGCTCAGCGAAATACCGGCCTACCCTGTACGACTTTCTCGCCCACAGGGCGCTGGAGTATTTTACAAATCAGTATGGCTACAATGCTTCGGCAGAATCATTTACGGAGTATAATAACCCTGCCCTTCTTTCAGATAATCAGCGCTTTCTGAAGATGGTTGCAGATCCGGCCGATACCCTCGGATGTACAGCCAATGCCCTCCGGATCTTTCAGGAACTGATTCGCCTGCATCTCGCAGATACGGCACCGGAAGCCCTGATTGAACTTACAGTTTACAGACTGGAATATGCCAAAAACCTGGTGGTTAACCTTCCGGACAAGGACTCCCTGTATCTGTCATCTCTGGAAACCCTTTCGGCCAAATACAATAGCAGCCAGCTCTATCCCTGGCTCCGCTATAAAGTTGCCTTGTGGTGGTTCGAATCGGGTGACGCTGACAATGAAGACTACTCTGAAGAGAACCGGTGGAACCTGAAAACAGCCCGTGAGATCTGTATCGAAGCCATCGAAAATGGCCGCGGAAGAGAGGGTATATCCGATTGCAAGTCGCTGCTGGCACAGATTGAACGCCCCCATCTGGAGCTCAATGCCCAGGAGGTGTACCTGCCCGGTGAGGCTATGCTGTACCTCACCTCCTTCAAAAACATCCCTGAGGTGCATTACCGCCTGATCCGGATCAGCCGGAAACAGCTGAAACAAATGGGTACCCATTCGCAGGAGGACATGGCTGCCGACCTGGCGAAGATGAAACCTGTGCACCAGTGGAGTATCACTACCCGGGATCCGGGTGACTACCGTTCCCATGCGTTCGAATATGGGGTGCCTGAGCAACCCACCGGACAGTATGTGCTGCTCGCCAGCAAAAATGCGGATTTCACTACCAAAGACAACGAGCTGGCCTGGACATCGTTCCAGGTGAGCCGCATCGCTCTGATACAGCGCGTACAGCCTGTACTGGGGGGAACCCTGCTGGTTACCGACCGCCAGACCGGCATCCCCTTGCAGGGCATTACGGTAGTGGCAAGCTTCCGGGAATACAACTACCAGAAAAGGCAATGGATAGAATCGATTTACGATAACTACGTTACAAACGCAGATGGGATCGTGTTCATCCCTGTGCCGGAAGAGTCCGGAAGCTACCGGAACTTCTCCTTCGAATGCTACGGTCCCGGGGGTGATACCCTTTTTACCAACGATCACTTTTCGCTGTCGGGCAAATCAAAGACCCCTGTAATTACCATCTATCAGACCCACCTGTTCCTCGACCGGAAGATCTACCGGCCGGGCCAGACCCTCTATTTCAAGGGGATCGTGGTTGAAATACAGGGAAAGGAGAAGAAGGCAGCCACCTGGTACCGGACAGACATCAGGCTGATGGATGTAAACGGCCGGGAGGTGGGACGAATACCGGTTGTGGCCAACATCTTCGGCAGCTTCCAGGGG
Source organism: Bacteroidota bacterium (assembly GCA_022709695.1). Classification (GTDB taxonomy): domain Bacteria; phylum Bacteroidota; class Bacteroidia; order Bacteroidales; family SKPS01; genus SKPS01. The sequence continues at coordinate 491,755 of JAKLII010000002.1, read as the reverse complement.
AGTTTTGTGCTCCCCTCCACGGGTCTTACAGGCCAGATGAGCATAAGCTGCGAGACCGGCAGTGAATACTTCAGCGTGGAAGAGTACAAAAGGCCGAAATTTGAGGTAAAAATGGATCCGGTAGCGGGGGTTTTCCGCCCGGGGGATGAGGTAAACGTTACCGGGAAAGCGGAAGCATACGCCGGGTACAACCTTACCGGAGCCAAAGTGGTGTGGCAGGTGGAGCGTGAAAAAGAGTGGCAATGGGGTTACCCCTGGCGCTACTATCCCGGCCGCAGCAACAGAAAGAGTGCCATCTCGCAGGGAGAAGCCACCATCGGAGAGGACGGGCTCTTCAGGATAACCTTCAGGGCAGAAATGGATCCCTCCGAACCGATGTCCCCCGAAACGGTATTCCGGTTTCTGATCACTGCAGATGTAACCGACCTCAACGGCGAGACCCACAGCGCCGAAGGGCAGGTGAGGGTCGGACAGAAAACGCTGGAAATCAGCTGTTCCCCCGGTGGCAGCATCGACCGTGCCCAAAAACCCGAATTTCAGGTTTCCACCAGTAACCTGAACGGTGAAGCGGTGAAAACCATTGGCACCTGGCAGCTGTGGCGCAGACCTGCTCCTCCGGAACCGCTCCGGAAGAGGCTTTGGACAGCCCCCGACCTCTATGTCATGGATCAGGCAGCTTTTAACAAAATGTTCCCCAACGACCTGTACGGCAGCGTGGACCCATACGATACCCTCACCGGAGAGCTGGTAGGGAGCGGCACCTTCGTCAGCGGAAAGGAGAGCCCCGTCTCGCCGGAGATGCTGCAGACCTCGCAGCCCGGCCGATATTACCTCGTACTGGAAACGTCTGATACCTTTGGCCAAAAGGTTACGTTAAAACACGATTTTATTCTGTTCGACAAAGCGGCCTCCACCATTCCGGTGGCTGAACAGCTTTGGGTAAAACCACTGAAAACCAAGGCCGAGCCCGGCGAAACCGTTACCCTGCTGGTGGGTTCTGCGGTGCAGGCCCGCGTAAGGTTTACCATCGAACTGAACGGCAAAATGCTTGAAGACCAATGGATTGTCCTGAACCGGGAACAGAAACAGATCACGTTTAATGTACTCGGGGAACACCGCGGTGGCGTTGCATTTCACCTGGCCATGGTGTACAACAACCGCCCCTATACCCATACCTCCTTCCTGCAGGTTCCCTTCTCAAACAAAACCCTCGATATCCGGTTTGCCACCTTCAGGGATAAACTGCAGCCGGGTGAGCAGGAGGAGTACAGGGTTACCATCATAGGTCATACGGGCGATAAAGTGATGGCAGAACTCCTTGCCGGTATGTACGATGCCTCCCTCGATGCCTTTGCATCCAATAGCTGGCAGTTCTGGCTGTATGAGCAGAACGGTCGCTACCTGCAGTGGAACCACCAGGCATTTGGACATACCGGCGGAACCTATCTGTCGTTTGCGCCCCGCACGAACTACAAATACCGCAACCAGCAGTACGACAGGCTGAACTGGTATGGTTACCTCCATGCTGGCAGCGGAAGGGGCAGGGGCTTTCTTAGGGGGGCGTTCAGCAAAGGGGTTGAATTGGAGGAGGCTGCCCTGGACATGAGGGGTGACTATGCCGTTACCGAAGAAACCAATGGTAACTTTAAAGTCAGGAAGGAAGGAGCCATCGCCGACAGTTTGTCTGTGGAGGATCTTCCTGATGTCGAAGAAGCAAAATCCAGCCCGGCAGCCGCTCCCCCGCGTACCAACTTCAGCGAAACCGCCTTCTTCTTCCCCCAGCTCATGACCGATGCCGAAGGAAACGTGGTGTTCAGTTACAAGGTACCCGAGTCACTCACGGCCTGGAAGCTGATGTGCCTGGCCCACACCCCCGACCTGCGCATCGGAACGCTGGAGAAACAGCTGGTTACCCGGAAAGAACTGATGGTGGTGCCCAACGCCCCCCGCTTTTTCCGTGAACAGGATCAGATGACCTTCACGGCCAAAGTTACCAACCTCTCGCAGCAGGAACAGGTGTGCAGTGTTACCCTGAAACTCAGCAGCGGACTTACGGGTGCCGGTATGGATGCCCTATGCAGAAACCTCGAACCTGTGAAACAGGTTTCCGTAGCTCCCGGACAGAGCGGGGTGGTGCAATGGGATATCACCATTCCCGAAGGGGCCGGAGCCATTACCTATCGGGTTACTGCCACCTCGGGGAGCTTCTCCGACGGCGAGGAGATGACGATCCCGGTGCTCACCAACCGGATGCTGGTAACCGAAACGATGCCTATGCCAGTGAACGGTGCGCAGACCCGGGAGTTTACTTTCGAAAAACTCGCGGCCTCGGGGAACTCGCGCACTCTCAAACACCACAAACTCACCCTCGAGTACACCTCCAACCCCGCCTGGTATGCTATCCAGGCGCTCCCGTACCTGATGGAATTCCCCTACGAATGCTCCGAACAGCTCTTCAGCCGCTATTTTGCCAACGCCATGGCCGGCTATATTGCCAACTCCAGTCAGCAGATCAAAGCGGTGTTCGACAGCTGGAAAACCCTCTCGCCCGATGCCCTGCGCTCCAATCTGGAGAAGAACCAGGAGCTGAAGGGGCTGCTGCTCGAAGAGACCCCCTGGCTGATGGAGGGAGCCTCCGAAACCGACCGCAAACAGCGGGTGGCACTGCTGTTCGACCTCAACCGGATGGCCGGCGAAAAACAAACGATCCTGATGAAGTTGCAGGAGCAGCAGACCGAAAACGGCGGATGGCCCTGGTTCAAAGGGGGTCCCGACAGCTGGTACATCACCCAGCATATTGTCATTGGCGTGTACCGGTTGCAGAGTGCCGGGGTGATCAGCCTTCAGCAGGAGCCTGAACTTGAAGCCATTACCTCTCAAGCAGTGTACTACCTGGATCAACGGATGGAAGAATATTTCAACGATCTGAAGAAAAATTACAAACTGAAACCGGCCGATCTGGAGAAGAATCATCTGAACCAGCTGATCATCCAGTACCTGTACCTGCGTGCCGGGTTCGAAAGCCAGTACCCGCTCCGGAAATCTACCAGCGAAGCATGGAACTGGCTGAAGAAACAGGCCCTGCAGTACTGGACCACCCAGGATATCATGATGCAGGGATACCTGGCCCTGGCCATGAAATCGCTGAACGAAGGGGCGGCTGCCGCAGATATCGTGAAATCGCTTAAGGAGCGGAGCCTTCATAAGGAGGAGATGGGGATGTACTGGGCAGGAAATGCCGGATACTACTGGTACGAGGCGCCTATCGAACGGCAGGCGCTGATGATCGAGGTATTCGACCAGGTGGCCGGCGACCGCGACGCAGTGGAGCAGATGAAAATCTGGCTGCTGAAACAGAAGCAGACCACCGACTGGAAGACCACCAAAGCCACCACCGAGGCCTGCTTTGCCCTGCTGATGCGGGGCAGCAACCTGCTGGCGCAGGGAAAACCTGCAGAGATCCGCGTGGGAAAGAAAACGGTGGATCCCTACCAGGAGGGCAATGCCCCCGAAGCGGGTACGGGGTATTTCAAGGTGTCGTGGAGCGGGAGCGAGGTGACCCCGAAAATGGCTGACGTGCAGGTTACCACCTTCAACGAGGGGGCCTCCTGGGGGGCGGTGTACTGGCAATATTTCGAGCAGCTCGACAAGATCACCGGGCAGGCCACCCCGCTGGCACTGAAGAAGCAGCTGTTTGTGGAGGAGAAAACCGCCAAGGGCACCGTGATGCGCCCGGTTACCGACACCACCGCCTTGCAGGTGGGCGACCGTATCGTGGTACGCATCGAGCTGCGGGCCGACCGCGACATGGAGTACGTGCACATGAAGGACATGCGCGCCTCGGCGCTGGAGCCCGAAACCACCCTCTCGGGGTACCGCTGGCAGCAGGGGCTGGGGTATTACGAAAGTCCGCGCGATGCCGCCGTCAACTTCTTCTTCGACTACCTCCGCAAGGGAACCTATGTGTTCGAGTACCGCCTCCGCGCCACCCACACCGGCGATTTCTCCAACGGCATCACCACCATCCAGTGCATGTACGCCCCTGAATTCGCGTCACACTCGGAAGGGAAGAGGATTTTAATTAAAAATTAGAAATTAGAAATTAAAAATGAGAAATGATCGGTTTGGGACTCGGTAGATGAACCCCAAGGGCACACGGATAAATCGGATCTTACGGATTTGTACCGATATGATCCGTACCCGCGTATCGGACCACAGCATAAAAAAATTGCTCACCGTTCGATCATTTGTAAAAGTACCTATCTTTGAGGGGCTAAACCAACCTAATCGCCTATGCACACGAATAAAAACGGCCCTTTTCTGGACAATACATACCAAAGGTTTTATGTATATACGGAAATACCGGTTCTATAAGTGAGTTGTGTGTCATGCAAGAACAATATTGCAAGAATTAAGTAATGTTATGATGAAAAGTAAATCTTATAAGTTGATTTTAGGATTCTTAATTTTAATTTCAGTGCAAACATATGGACAAGTAAATACCTGCGGTAATGAGCAATCTAATCATCCAGTTGACAAACGAATCATAGAAATAAGAGATAGTTTGCAAAAAACTGGAATAGACACAATTCTGATTTATAGTCATTGGCTTAGCACTGGATCGTTTAACGGATACGGTAAAGTAATCTGGAAGAACCAAGGTATTTGTTACCAATTAAAAATACCATTCCATAATGGAGATGGATTGTATGGTTTAGGACAACAAGAATTTAAAATATTGGTAAATGACTCAATTATTGACTTCTTTTTTATGAATAGAATTGATACCATTACCGTAATTCCAACTTATCAGAGTATAAATATTAGACATGATGCTATTCATTTTGTTGAAATAAGTTATAAAGGACAAAAATTTTGTTTTGTCATGCGAGGATTACCAATAGAAGATAATCCTGATAATACTCTTTCAAAATGGTTTTTTCTCCTTGCTGATGATAATGTTGCTCCAATAAGATACATTGATGGTATTGAAGTTCATAAGAAAAACAAAGGGAAAAGGAATAAAAACAGATAATGATGATAGAAAAAATGCACGAACACAAAACAAAGGCTAAAATCAAGCGGGCGGATAGTGCTGAATTGAAGGGCATTACAACTAATAAACTTCGTCGAAGTTTGACAGAGAAGTGCTCCGAAATGCCCGCCAGCTTTTAGCCTCAAACGTTATGGGCTATGCACAGAAAGAAAATGAAAAAATATATAGTAATATTATTTGCTTTTACTCTCTTGAGTTGTCAATTCAATAGAACTACGAATTCTAGTGAAGGCACTGATACAATATTACATTATTATTCTGGATATTATAAAAAGAAAATTTCTGCTTCATTAAATTTAAACAATCTTGAAAACTCCTCAGACTCGCTCGAAATTCGTATTTGGTCCAAAGCTGGAGTAAAAAGATTTGGTCAATTAATCATTATAAAAAAAAATTACATAGGTTGGAATTGCTTCGTATATCTTTATTTAGAGAAACTAAATATTGATCCTTTTGAAATTCAAATAGACACTTTCTCTGTAGAGAAAAGAGTGCCAAAATCCGGATGGCCAATTTTTCTCAATGAAATCAATAAATATAAAATTTATGATTTGCCCAATCAAGAAGATATTAAGGGTTGGAAAGATAAAGAAATATCAGATGGTACGAACTATGCTGTAGAATTTATTAAACATGGCAAATATAAAATCTATCATTATCATAGCCCAGACTTGTATTTAGAATATTCAAACAGTAAGCAAATGGTTGAATTATTAAGCTTATTAAAACAAGAAATCAATTTTAATGAGCATGATATGCCTGCTTCATTACAATTATTGATTTTTCAGAATAAGGAATAAATTTGAAGAATTGCACAACCCATAACAGCAAGCTTAAACTATTGATGTGTCATCTACTGAGGGATACTGACGCAAGTAATCAAGCGGTAGAGCATGCGGACAATTCCTGCGAAATCGACCACAACAGATTTAAGCTTACCAGCCGTTAGAATTAAGCAGGTAACACACCTTCGAATTAAAAGGGAATAATACTAAGTAAGACTGATATGAACCATAAAAAAGAAACAATCTGGGAATTTGACTTGAATATTATTCTGGAATACTTTTCAAACACAGATCGTCAAGGACCAGGGAGTCCCGATATAACACTCAAAGCATTGAGTTTTATTGAGGGTCTTACCGAAAAATCTAAAATTGCCGATATTGGTTGCGGAACAGGCGGTCAAACAATGGTATTAGGACAAAACACATCGTGTGATATCATTGGTGTTGACTTATGTTCTGATTATGTCAACCAATTAAACAAAAACGCCCAAAACAAAAATCTTCAGGATAGAGTAAAAGGCATTGTGGACAATATGAAAGAACTTCCGTTTCAAGAGGAAGAATTTGACTTGATTTGGTCGGAGGGTGCAATCTATAACATTGGATTTGAACGTGGATTAAACAATTGGCGAAAATTTCTGAAACAGGGAGGATATTTAGCTGTTACAGAAAATACATGGTTTACCGAAGAGCGACCAGCCGAGATACAGGATTTTTGGCAAAAAGCCTATCCTGAAATAGACACAATATCTAACAAGGTTGCACAAATGCAAAAAACAGGATATCTTCCGATTGCTACTTTTGTTGTACCTGAAACTGTTTGGACTGACTATTATGCTCTGCAACCACAAATGCAAGCCTCTTTTCTGGAAAAATATAAGGGCAACAGATCCGCAGAACAATTTATAGCCTATCAGCGATATGAGGCAGAGTTATTTTACAAATACAAAGCATATTATGGTTATGTGTTTTATATCGGGAAAAGAATCAAATAATGCCTGCCTCTGATAGTTAAGGCTTCGTACGGCTGAGGAACAAAGCCACACGAAGCCTTAGGGATTATACAGCCCTGACAAAATGCAATTATGGAAAAGTTTAATAAAATCGCCATAATCGGCGGAACCGGCAAAGCCGGAAAATTTTTAGTAAAACATTTGGTAAATCAAGGTTTTACAATAAAGGTATTGTTGCGTAACCCGGATAAATTAAAGATCAGCAGTCCTTTGATAGAAAAGGTAACAGGGGATGTCACAGACTATGAAACTGTTTTTTCCCTCATTGATGGTTGTAACGCAGTTATTAGTGCGCTGGGCCAGTCCAAAGGTGAAAAGCCTGTTCATAGTGTATCAAGCTCCAATATCATCAGGGCAATGAATTCTTTCAATATCAGGAGGTATATTGTAATCACCGGCTTAACCATTGATACACCTTTTGACAGGAAGAGTTTTAAAACAAAATTGCTCTCCAAAATCATGAAACTGAGTTACTCTGCTGTCATTGCAGACAAACAAAGAGAGTATTCGATCATTTCAGAAAGCAATCTGGACTGGACAATTGTACGGCTGCCACTTATCGAACCATCGGAAACATCAGGAGCAATCAAAGTAAGTCTGACGGATTGCCCTGGTAGAAAAATTAGCACAACTGATTTGGCGGTTTTTCTCATCAAACAGCTTTCAAATGAATCATATATTAAAAAGTCACCCTTTATTTCAAACTAAATAAACAAATGCAGAGGCATGCGGCCTTGCCGTATTTTGAATTCCTGCCAACAAGTTGATTTTGTTGATGAATTTCAAAATTCAAGTTTTGAGTGGACTGCGTAAAACAGCTACGCGGTCTTCCTGCCGTGAGGGAAAAGAGATTTATTTGAGACGTCCTCATTGGGTGTTGGGGCGCATGTTTCCCCCGGATGAGATCCGGGGCTAATCCTTTCGACCCTCCTTGTGGGTTGGGGGGCAGCATGCTTCGCTCCCGGAACCCCGCTGCCTCCATCCCGAATCGCTTCACTTCCGGAAGCTTCGCCCTGCCCCCTCAAATCCCTTTACTATTCCGATTGCACTTGCTGAATCTGGTTTTTTATTACCTTTGTGCTGAATTGACGGGCGAAATGCTGAAACGCTATGGACACGTTAAAGATTTACAGCGGACAGACGAGAGAACCACCGAAGAGATACGATGACAGTACCTGACCTACGTGGATGAATGTCGCAAAACCAGTAAGTGCACACTAAAAACCGTTTATAACGGAACAAAACCGAAAAACCATACGAGTAAAAAATTTAAAAACAGATATTATGAAAAAAGCAGTATTGATTTTTACACTTGTTCTTGGAGTAAGTTTGTTTTCCCAGGCCCAGATAAACCCACATGCCCTGGGACTTCGCTTTGGAGGGGATGGGAGTACAAATGGAGCTGAGTTATCATATCAGCATGGTATGGGAGATGCAAATCGCCTGGAATTCGATTTGGGATTCAGAGGTTATAAACACTATCGCAATATGTTTATCTCAGGCGTGTATCAGTGGGATTGGAATATAAAGGGCGGCTGGAACTGGTACATAGGGCCCGGAGCAATATTGGGTTTTTATAACTGGGATGATAAAATCACTTCAAGCAGGGGTTTAAACATAGGATTAGGAGGCCAGATAGGAATAGAATATGATTTTAATAAATCGGGTGCCCCGATTATAGTAAGTTTGGATACCCGCCCAATGTTTGATTTTATCGGATATAATAATGGGTTTGGCTGGGGTGCTGCTCTTGGCATAAGGTATACATGGTAACCAGCCTGTGGCAGGCAGCGGGACACTATAACCATATATCAGGCGTTTCAGCAAACATAGAGGTTCGTTATGTGTAATACCAGCACGGCTGTGAAATTCCCTATGGCACATTCCGCCATTGGTTGTATGCGGGATTTGAAAATAAGAGATTTTAAAACAACGAATGAAATGAGAACCGGAAAATTATTATTATTTTTCAATATTGTTATTATGATTGGATTTAATTCTTGTTCAACCATACCCAAAGGGGTAACAGCGGTACAACCTTTCGAAAAAGGTAAGTATCTTGGCAAATGGTTTGAAATTGCCCGGATTGATTTTAAATATGAAAGAGATCTGAACAATACAACTGCCGAATATTCTTTAAATACTAATGGTACCATTAAAGTATTGAATAAAGGATATAATGTAAAAAAGAGAGAATGGGAACAGGCGGTTGGAAAAGCTAAATTTGTCGGAGCTGATACGATCGGGAAGCTTAAGGTATCTTTTTTTGGTCCTTTTTATTCAGGTTATAATGTAATAGCAATTGACTCTGATTATAAATACGTTTTGGTTGCCGGAGCAAGTTTTAAGTATCTGTGGATTTTATCCAGAGAACCCAATATACCTGATGAGATAAAAACCAAATATTTAAAGATTGCTGAGGATTTTGGATACAATACCTCAGACCTTTTGTGGATTGAACATAATAAACAGCAATAAGGTTATCCCCGGTCAGGTTTTGCCTGCCCTGCGGGCATTACTATCACAGATATAACCTTACGGCAAGCTACGCTGCTTCGCGGCCATGCATCCGTGGAGATAATAGGAGGGTGTCTCTTTTGAGACGCCCTCTTTGGTTGTTGGGGCGCTTGTTTCACCCGTATGCGATCCGGGGCTAATCTTATTCAACCCACTTCGTGGGTTGTAGGGCGGCGGGGGCGCATTGTTTCCCCGGATGCGATCCGGGGCTACTGCTGTTCAATCCACTACCGATGTTTCGCTCCTACGGAGCTTTTGGTTTGGTGGGGATGCCCGTCGTTGCTACAAAGAGTACGCTCCTACGGAGCTAAAAATTCCTCGAACATTAGAAGACTCGAACATTAGAACCTCTTGAACCCCTTTCTTTGATCCTTGATCTTTGATCGTTGAACACTCAAACATTCAAACACTCGAACCTCTTGAACCCCTTTCTTTGATCCTTGATCTTTGATCGTTGAACACTCAAACATTCAAACACTCGAACCTCTTGAACCCCTTTCTTTGATCCTTGATCTTTGATCGTTGAACACTCGAGCACCCGAACATTTGAACCTCTTGAACCCTTTTCTTTGATCCTTGATCTTTGATCGTTGAACACTTGAACACTCAAATTTCTAATTTCTAATTTTTAATTTCTAATTATCCGGATACAAATCGTCCCACCATTCCGGCTGGTCTTTAAGTTGTTTGTCCCACCAGGCCATGATGGTATTATGCCACAGGATCCGCTTGCTGTAGGTGACAATGTGGTGGTTTTCGCCCTTCACCAGCACCAGCTCCACCGGCCGTTGCAGCAGTTTCAGGGCGGTGTACATCTGGATACTTTCGCCCGGCGGCACGTTGGTGTCTTCGTCGCCGTGGGTGAGCAGCAGCGGGGTGTGGATCTTGTCGGCATGGAACAACGGGCTTTGTCCTACGTAGAGCTCCCGGTTGTTCCACGGGAAGCTGTTGGCGCTGGCTCCGGCGCTGTACGAGTAACCCCAGTACCCCTCGCCCCAGTAGCTCGAGATGGAGCTGATACCCGCATGGGCTACCGCCGCCGCAAAGATATCGGTTCGGGTAAGCAGCAGCATCGTCATAAATCCGCCGTAGGAGGCCCCGGCACACCCCACTTTGGTTTTGTCAGCGAAGGGATGGGCTTCCAGGAACTTCTTCGTCCCTTCTATGATTTCGTCGGCTACCGTGGTACCCCAGTTGTTCACGTGGGCCGAGGAGAACTCCTGTCCGAACCCGATGGCCCCGCTGGGCTGCAGCACATACACCAGATAGCCGTTGCCGGCCCAGATGTTGAACGGGTATCTGCCGCCAAAGGTGCGCCCCACCGGGGTGATGCCGCCATAGTAATATACGATCACCGGGTACTTTGCCGTGGAATCAAAATGGGGAGGATAATAGACCCTGCCTGTAATTTTTACCCCTGTGGAGGCTGTGAAGTCCCAGTTCTTCACCTCCCCGAAGGTCACATGGCGGTAATTTTTTGCCTCAGGGTCTTCAAAAACACTGTATTTCAGATTTTTAAGGTTGATGGTAAACCAGCAGGGCCAGTGGTTTGCCTGGTTCCCCTGGAACATGGCCAGCGGGGTTTTGGAGGCGAAACTGACGGAGGTGAGGTATTCAACCCCTGTTTCGAGGGGGGAAAACTTTTCCGAAGGCATCTCCAGCCTATACAGCCTTCGGAGGTCCTTATCAATAGTCACCAGATAGATCTGCCGGTCCAGGGGATGCCAGAACACCTCCTCCACCGAAGGGTTGAAATCGCGGGTTAGGCATTTAACGTTCTTATCTGCAATGTGGTACAGGTAGATCTGGTTGTCGGAGTTGTGCGGGATTTTCCCCGGAGAAATGTTGAGTCCTGCTCCCCCGAAACAGGATGGCCCGCCCGTGGCCAGCAGATCCTTACCGTCGGGGGAGAAGCGGGCTGTAACACCCCAGGGCTCTTCGTATTGAACGGTATCGAGCCGGTAGGTATCCAGGTCCATGATGAACATGTTTTGCCGGCTGTAAGGGCGTTCCGAAAAATCGGGATAGCTCTGGCCGAACAGGATCTTTTTCCCGTCGGGGCTGATATCGGAAAGCCAGGTCGTCTGGTTCCCCCAGGTCAGGCGGGTGGATACTCCTGATGTGAGGTCATATCTGTACAGGAACGACCGGTTGCGCCAGCCGGGCTGCCGGTCGGGCATCCCATCCAGCTTCCGCATCACCTCCTGTTTCTTTTCGGGCTCCTCCCAGACGGTATAGACCACGAAGGATTCATCGGGCGACCACCGGTACCCCGCCAGCTTTTCCACGTCCCGCAGCAGGGGTGTAACGCTCCCTTTTTCAATATCGAGCAGCCAGAGGGTGGTTTTCTCGTTCTGACCAGCCAGGTAAGATATCCGGTTTGAGGCAGGGAGCCAGTGGATGCTCCATACGCTGGCATGGCGGAAACTGTGTATCAGCTTCCGGCCTGCCACCTCCCTGATCTCGCTCCAGCTCTCGGAACCGTCGCCCGGGGGGAGGGTTTGCCTGTAACTCACCAGGTAGTATTTCCCATCGGCCGATAATTCCATCCCGTTGATTTTCAGTCCGTCAAGCATGTGATGGATGTTTTTTGTACCCGAGGGATTGGTGGAGATGACCAGATCCGGACTGCGGAACGGGAGTTTCAGTTCAACAGTTGCCGAAATCCTGGCAGTAAAGTCATGTTTGGCAGGACTCACCACTTTGATGAGCAACAGATGGGTTCCCGGCTCCAGTTTGATGGGTTTGGTGATGCTGCCCGGTTTTTCATCGGTTCCGGCACGGGTCTTATCCCCCAGACTTTTTCCATCGAGCCAGACCGAAAACAACATGGCCCCTTTGATGTCAAGGCTCCCTGTAAGCCATCGGCCGGCGTGGAGGTAGGTGGCCAGCCATGCGATCCCGGCTGTGTCTGAAGGCAGGGAAGAAAGTAAAACTCCGGTGCTGTCGCATGAGACAGGCTCCCATCGTGAGCCGGGCAGAAACTGAAACAACTCCTTTGCCTCAGGATACAGCTCACTGACCGGAAATGGTTCGGAACGGAGCAGCTCTTCGTCGCTGAATACCTTTTTGCGGAGGTTCTCCTGTTCTCCGAACAGGGGTGCCGGTGATGTGGATACAGGCACCTTAAGCCACTGATTCAGCATCACTTTATCAACAGAGGAAGTATCTTCCGGCAATGGCTGCCCGGTAACACTCAGGGCAAAAAACCACTGGATCAACAGGATTGCCGTTACCGTGATATCCCCATGAACACAGTGAAGCAGATGGCGGTTTTTCATAGGTTGTCGTTTTTTTAATCCGTTAACAAAGCTATCGGTTTTTACGTGAAAGAAATCTGTAGTTTTACGAACCTTCTGAATGGTCCGGGAGCGCGGTCAGCCCCTTTCCTCTTCAGCAGCAAAAAGCAAAAAACCATAAACAAGCAACCTATGAAACGACTTTTGATGTTTGTAACCCTGTTGGGAGCAAGTGCCCTCTTTTTCAGTTCATGCGTTACCACCCATCAGGGATTTCAGTCTTCTCCGGTGCTGGTGCGGGATGTGGAGCTTGACCCCATCAAGGCAGATATCCGGGTGTCGGATACCGAAAAACTGACCGGCGAAAGCGTCAGCACCTACCTGTTTTTCTTCAGAATCAGCGGCGATCGTACGTATGCGGATGGGATCTATTACAGTACCGAAGCTGCAGACTCTACCCACAGGAACCGGCAAACATCAAGGCTGAACAGGGTACGGGCTTCTGCCGCCTACAAAGCCCTCTCAAAAGGGGATTACGACCTGCTGATCCATCCCACCTATGTGATGACCACAAGAAGCTATCTGGGGATCGTCAGGTCCTACGAGTGCAAAGTATCGGGATATGGAGCCAAATACTACAACTTCAGGACGGAAAAACAGCAGGTAATTATCCTGAACAACGGTACCGAAATGGTTTTTCCGGAGTAGAAGCCCGGAAGAAATCACCTACCCGGCAAGGAATTTAAAGGCCTCGTACACCAGTATCGCCGGCCATACAATCGCTTTCAGAAAACCCAGTACCCCGATCCAGAATCCGGTAGCCTGGGAGATAAACCACACCGCTGCACCGATAAGTCCCAACCCGTAAACAGCCCCCGCAGGGCCCGACTGCTGATAGTTTTTTGACATAGAAGCTTTTAATTAGAAATTATAAATTAAAAATTAGAAATGATGGATCAGGATTTATAAGTGATGAGTTATGAGTGATTTATATTGAAGTGACCCAGTCTTGGTATTACACAACTCAGGACTCTCAATAATACGACTAAACAACTAACCGACTAAACAACTAAACAACTTCCCCCAACAGCACCACATAATTCTTCCCGTACTTTTTAGCGCATTTCGGGCAGGTGGTATACCAGGTATAGATTTTTTTCACCTGATACCCTTTATCCTTCACCCAGGTATTAAATTCTTTGAACCATTTTCCGGTTTCGCTGAAGGAGCCTTCATAAACCCGGGCTACAAATGAGCCTGTCAGGGTGACGTTTTCCGTTCCCGGCAACACCTTGTCGATGGCGATCAGCAGGTCCATGCTCCAGGGTGAGGTGTGGTCAGAAAGCACCATCCCCTCCGGCATGCTGATCCCCGCTTTTTCGATCCGGGGCACCAGTCTGCGCATCTTCGCCCCGAAGTTCAGTGGCATATAGAACAGGCAACGCACACGGGTTCTGACAAACAGTTTGTTGTTCCAGCTCAGTACCTGTTCATGATAAGTTTCAGGGTGAAATGGCGGGCAGCATTCCTGTTCCTGCAAGGTATTGGTTTCTTCCATGACGATTTTGTTGAGTTATTGAAGCGTAAAGGTAAACAGTTATTTTTATTTCGCCCGAAGATTAAGCGGATTTATTTTTCCCGCGTGGTTTTTAACGATCCGCTAACCTGACTGGTTCGAGATTTCCTCTTGACAAACGCTCTTCAATATAGTACCTTTGCTCTTCAAATTACCTAAAACGATTTACCCTGTATCTGTCAAAAGGAATCCGTCAGGAATCATGACAATAATTCACCAATAATCAATACCTATGAAATTGAAAACTGCCCTTTCGACTTTGTGTCTGGTGTTGTGCTGCTGTGCCGGGATCTCCTCTCTGGTGGCCCAGAATGCCCTCGATTTTGACGGGACCGACGACCATGTGCTGGTTGCCAATGCCTCGGGATTTGTTTCCGGCGCCTCAGGCATCTCCCTTTCGATGTGGGTGTACCCGGTGAACACCGCATCGGCATGGCCCGATTTCGATGGATTCGGCGGTTTCCGGAACGATTCCAACTGCGACTTCTACCTCTGTCAGCTCTCCTCTACCGGGGTGGAAGCCCGTTTCAGAAACAGCTCCGGAACAGCCTTCGACATCACCACGTCAACCCTGGTCCTGAATACCTGGCAACACTTTGTTCTTACGTACAATGGCTCAGCCCTCAGCCTGTACCGAAACGGCATACTGCTCACCTCCAATCCGGCTTCCGGGTCTATCTCCAATACCGCTGTTACCATGTACCTCGGCAAACTGGTGTATTCTGCCAACAACTTCAACTATCAGGGAAAAATTGATGAGGTGTCGCTGTGGTCCAAAGCCCTTTCGGCATCGGAGGTGAGTGGTTTGTACAGCGGCGTCATCAATACCACCGATGCAAACCTGAAGCTGTACTACAAATTCGACCAGGGGGTGGCCAGCGGCAGCAATACCGGCATCACCACACTTAACGATACCAAGGGAAATGCCAACGGAACGCTGATGAATTTTGCCCTCACCGGCAACACCTCCAACTGGGTGGGAGGGGTACTTCTGGCCGTACCTGCTGATGCGGGTGTGCCTTCGGTGGTGGCTCCAACCGACTCGATTTGTGCCGGATTGCAGCCTGTGAAGGTGGTGCTGAAAAATTACGGCCCCAATCCCCTGGCAACAGCAAAGATCAACTGGAAAATCAACAACAGCCTGCAGACACAATACACCTGGAGCGGAAACCTGCCGGTGAACGGAACCGATACTGTTACCCTGGGCAACTATTCCTTCCATAAAGATACCCTGTACACCCTGCAGGCATGGTCGTCGCTGCCCAACAATCTGGCGGATACAGCCACGGCCAATGACACCGTCACCAAAGCGGGAATTTATGTGAAGGCAGCACCCTCATTATCACTAACTGGAACCGTAGTGCCTATCTGCCAGGGAGATACGGCCAATATCACCGGAACGCTTGCGGGTATAGCTCCGTGGACGGTTGTGGTGGGCTCAGGCACTACCCAGCAAACCCTCTCCAATCTCACTGCTTCTGCCTTCAGTTATAAAGTCACCCCGGCCAGTACCACTACGTACACCGTTCAAAGTGTGTCAGATGCAGGAGGTTGTGTAAATACCACCACCGTTGCGGTAACCGTAACGGTGAACCCGGCACCTCCCGCCACGATATCTCCGTCAGGAACCCAGGCATTTTGCCAGGGCGATTCTCTTGTGCTCACTGCCACCATCGGTTTGAATTTTACCTACCAGTGGAAAAAAGATGGTGTGAACGTGCAGGGAGCCAATAACTTCATTTATACCGCCAAACAAGGTGGTGCCTATACCGTGCAGGTTACCAGCAACATCGGATGTGCAACCCTTTCACAGCCGGTGACTTTGATCATGCACCCCGCTCCTGTGGTGGCCCTCGGAAATGACACCACCGTGAGTACAACTACCACCCTGGTGCTGAATGCCGGCCCCGGCCTTACCTCCTACCTGTGGTCCAACGGATCCATGACCCAGATTATTACCGTTGATTCCACCGGAACAGGCCTGGGAACCAAATCCATTTGGGTTATGGTTACCGATAACCACGGATGCAAGGGAACTGATACAATAAAGATTACATTTGCGCAAAACCCCGGAATAGACGACCGGTTGCACCAGGCAGCAATCACCATCAGCCCGAATCCTTCAAACGGCCGCCTAACCGTTGATCTCTGTGGCACGGATCTGAATTTAACAGCCATCAGAGTATGCGCACTGGATGGGAGGGAGGCATACAGCCTTGAAGCCCTGGCAGGGCATGCGTGCACCATTGACCTGGATCTTGCCTGGTTGCCGAAGGGAACCTATCTGGTTTGGTTTGAGAGTTCTCAGGGGGAAAGATGTCAGAAGATACTTTTAACAGACTAAATTCATCTATATACTTTTGTTGCCAGCATTTATTAAACTGGCTTTGATATCAGAAATATAAACCATATATTATCAATATATTATCAATCTTATGAAAAAATTTATACTGTGTTTAGTCTGGATGGCTGTTATTTCCGCTGGAATGGCCCAACCCCTTACCGGCACCAAAACCATTCCCGGAGATTATCCTACCCTTCAGGCAGCGGTAGATTCCCTGAATGCCAAAGGAGTGGGAACCGGCGGGGTCACCTTTCAGGTTGCCCCAGGGCAAACGTTTAACCTTACTGCCAACACCTTCGCCCTGAAAATTACCGCTACAGGAACAGCTGCTAATCCCATCAAATTTGAAAAATCGGGAACGGGGGCCAATCCGGTGCTGCTGGTTACCGGGGGATCCGGAACCACCGATGCTGCCATCTGGCTGAATGGCACCGATTACATCACGTTCGACGGCATCAACATTACCGGCGCCGGTTCCAGCACCTCCAATTATCTGGATTATGGTTTCTACCTCGCGGGTACTGCTACCGATGGATGCCAGCATGTTACACTGAAAAACTGCACCATCCGGATGCCCGGCAGCCATACCGGAGCGTATGGGATATATGCACTGTCCACAGCCACAGCATTGGGAGGGAAAAATTCGCTCAATACCCTGCAGAATGTCACGGTTAAAAATTCCATCCGGGGGATCCAGTTTACGGGGATTACCGGTTTTGAAGATTATGGTAACCAGATCCAGCAGGTTCTGATCGATTCGTGCGGGATTGCAGGCAGTACGTTCTATGGCATCAATATGTCGTACCAGGACAGCACCCAAATCTTCGGGTCAACGATCTCAAATATTGTCGGAAATACGATGTATGTGATACAATTGAACTATTCGGGAGATTTTTCAATTGTGAATGATACGATCCGGACTCTGGTGAACGGAGCATCCGGAACGGTATATGGGATCTATTTTCCAAACAGCTTTGGATTGAACTGGGTGAAAGGGAATGTGATCAATAATGTATATAGCTCCGGAGGAGGAATCAATCCCATCTTCAGGCAGGTGGGCAGTGCAACCAATGAGATAACTGAAAACACCATTTACAACATCAATGGCAGTTATACAGGAGGGCAGATTTTTGGCATCATTGCACGGGATGGCTCTGCAACAGATTACATCTACCGCAATAAAGTGTACAATCTCACCTCTGCCGGAAACCTCGGAGCCATTGGTACCCTGTTTACCAGCACTGCGACCAACACGGCCTATGTATTCAATAATTTTGTTTACGATCTGAAAGGGCCGGGTAATACCTCAACCTATATGGTGGCCGGTTATTATTTTACCGGGGGCTCAGTGAAATTGTATTACAATACCGGCTATATCAATTATACCAGCACCAGTTCCACCAATACCTCTGCAGCGCTGTACGTGAACCCTGCAAACGGCACCACGCTGGATGCCCGTAACAACATTCTGGTCAATACCACCAACGCAACCACAGGATTGCGCGCTGTTGCCTTCTGGTGGGCAGGAACCTCCTATGCGAACCTGGCATCCACCTGCAACAATAACCTGTTTTATGCGGGAACACCGGGAGCCAAGAACCTGATATTTCATGATGGCCTCAATTCCGATCAGACCCTTGCTGCTTACAAAACCAGGGTTTCCCCCAGGGAGAGCGCTTCGGTTACCGAAATGCCCCCATTCATCAGCTCAGGTGCTCCAATCAATATCCATATCACTCCCGGTTTACCCACCCAGGCCGAAAGCGGGGGTCAGCAGATTACAACCCCGCTGATTAACAGAGATTTTGATAATGAAGTACGATTTGGACATACAGGCTACGCAGGAAATGGTACTGCTCCCGATATCGGAGCTGATGAGTTTTCGGTATTGGTTACCGATGCCGGTATCAGTGCATTTGCAGCCCCGTCCGATTCAGTCTGTCCCGGTGTGGCTCCGGTACATGTTGTACTCAAAAACTTCGGCCCTTTTCCCCTTACATCAGCCCGCATCAACTGGACGGTAAACGGGTCTGCCCAGCCGCAATACTTCTGGAGCGGGAATCTGGCGGTAAATACCACCGATACGGTAAACATCGGTAGCTTCATGTTTCAGCAAGACTCATCCTATGTACTCAGAATCATATCCTCTTTCCCCAATTATGTAGCCGATACGGCCTCATGGAACGATTCTCTGGTGAAATCGAATCTGTATATCAAACCCCGCCCGAAGCTTGTTATGGGCTCGGGTACCATCAGCGTCTGTCAGGGGGATACCGCCTTTATCCTGGGAACCCTGACCGGGACACCGCCATGGACCATGGTGATATCATCCGGAGGTACGCCCCAGACCTTTAACAATATCACCACTTCTGCCTTTAGCCTGCCGGTAATTCCTCTTGCAACAACCAATTACATCATTCAAAGCATTACAGATGCCGGAGGATGTCCGAATCTGTTACCGGATACGGTGACAGTACTCGTGAGCCCGGCACCTCCTGCTTCCATCACCCCTTCGGGTACTTCTGCATTCTGCCAGGGGGATTCGCTGGCACTGATGGGAACCATCGGACTGAACTTTTCATACCAGTGGAAGAAAGATGGTGTGAATATTCAGGGAGCGAACAACTTCATCTATACAGCCAAACAGGGCGGTGCCTATACGGTTTTGGTAACCAGCAATATCGGATGTTCAACCCTCTCTCAACCGGTAACCCTGATCATGCACCCTGCCCCTGCGGTAGCTCTGGGCAATGATACCACCATCGGGGCCAAAGCTTTCCTGAACCTGAATGCCGGCCCCGGTTTCTCGTCCTATATTTGGTCTACAGGAGTTGTTAATCAAACCATTACGGTGGATTCCACAGGAACCGGCCTGGGTACCAAAACCGTCTGGGTAATGGTTACCGACAATTACGGCTGCAAAGGTTCCGATACCATAAAAATCACCTTTGCCACAAACCCGGGAATAGCCGATGAATCACATGATTTCTGCTTCGCATTGTACCCCAACCCTACCGATGGCATCGTTATCGTGAATCCGCTGCAGAACCGGGCAGGAGAAGTGGTACTGGAGTTGTTTGATGCTGAAGGCAGAAGAGTGAAAGATCTGAAGGGTATTTTCACCGAATCGAATCCGGTTCTTAAAGTGGATCTTTCTGATCTTCCCGACGGCATTTATTCACTGACACTAAGAGATATCAATAACCATTATGTTTTCAAAACATTGATAATCAAAATATAAAATATTTTTTTCATGGGTAAATTCTTAAAGTTAAACCAGTAACTTTAAAGAACCTTTCAAACCACATATATTGAGTACCCTGAAATACCGGAGCATTAATATGTTGTTGCGGTTAATGCTTTTAGCAGGTTTAATTTCCGCAACTGCCTTTCAAACCGTTGGTCAGCAACTCGAAGGTATCGCCGGTCAGAAACCCTTTACCCTGCACGGGAATTTTGGGGTGAATCTGTTGGGATATTCGGTGCAGGGAATTGACGACCGGATGCCCCCCTGGAATTTGCTTTTATCAGCGCAGGCCACTGCCAGTGTGTATGGTGTAGCCATTCCTTTCTCATTCCGGTACAGCGGCAAAAAGATAGAATACGGGCAGCCTTTCAACCAGTTCGGACTGAGCCCTCAGTACAAATGGCTTACCCTGCATGGTGGTTACCGTACCCTCAGGTTCTCGGATTTCACACTGGCAGGGCATTCTTTTCTGGGCGGCGGGGTTGAAATGAACCCCGGTAAATTCCGCTTTGGATTTGTTTACGGCCGCTTCATGGATCAGGTACAGGAGATATCCCCTGCCCTGGATACCCTGAACCGTTTCTCGAGAAAGGGGCTGGCCATGAAAATCGGAGCGGGCAACGCCAACCGGTTCATCGATTTTTTGGTGCTCAGGATCCAGGATGATACCACCTCCTTTCCGGACAGTCTGGTAAATCCGGGAATCACCCCTGCGCAGAATGTGGTACTTGGCATCAACACCCGCCTGCCGCTGGGTAAAAAATTGATGTTCGAAACAGAAGTTGCCGGAAGTGTTTACGCATCAAATATGAAAGCCCATGGATTTGAAGCAGTTGAAGAGCTCCCCTCATGGATTGGGAACAATTCAATCCTGAAAATCAATGTATCATCGGAATTCGCCACAGCCATACGCTCTTCCCTGCTGTTTAAGGAGAAAAACTTCTCCTCAAAACTCGAGTACCGCCGTATAGATCCGGATTACAAATCCATGGGTGCCTATTATTTCACTACTGACGTGGAACAGGCCACGATTGCACCTTCGGTTACCCTGTTCAAAAGAAAACTGCTGGTAAGGGGATCGGTAGGTGTACAACGCGATAACCTGCGCAATACCAAAAAGGCCACTACCGTCAGGGCAATCTCATCGGCAAGTGTATCCTTCAACCCGGTTCCTGCCTTCGGGCTGGATGTGAATTACAGCAATTACAGCAATAACCAGCGGCCCGGTACCCTGCCGCTGATCGATTCCCTGAAGCAATACCATACCACAGCCAATTTTTCTGTTACCCCAAGGGTTCTCCTTGTCCGACCCGAAAAACAACATCTGCTGTTTCTCGTGGTCAGCCGGATGGAGCTGAACGACAAAAATGCCTGGACAGCCCTGTACACTGAAAACCGGGCACTGATCCTGAACCTGAATTATAACCTGAATCTTGTGAAAAGAAACCTGACGATTTTGGGTGGATTGATACATAACAGATTGGAAAACAGTACAATAAATCTACAAACAACCGGTTTAACCGCCGGGATTTCCAAATCTCTTCTCGAAGCCAGATTACAGGCGGGCTGGAACAATTCGCTGGTATTCAACCACAGCGGTCAGGAGGGCTTCATCTATACCACCAACATGCAGGCAACCTACCAGATCAACAAGCATCACAATCTCAGGATCGGGTTGTATCTTACCAGTGCAAAGTATAAGGATGAAACCCAAAATCCATCCTTTCATGAAACCAAAGGAGACTTCGGATATGTATACACTTTCTGATTTTCTCGTATCGCCTGCCGGAAGCCTGCGTGCCCGGCTCCGCAGCTTTTGCATCCTGATCATGCTTATGGCTGCCATACAGGCGCAAAGTCAGGTGGGTATTACCATTCAGGTGATGCCTCCCTATACCACCAAACTGTCGGACTATACCTCAACCCCTTCAAAAATCATCGCTACACTGCAGAACCTCTCTCCAACCGGAGGCAGCCTGCAGGTGTACCTGAGTGGCGTCATCAGTGGTGAGAGTGGTATCAGGATCTATTCAAAACCCGGGTATAAGCCTCCCCAGCCCATTACCCTGCAGCCCGGAATACCATATCTGGTGACCCAGCAGAACATAGGGGACCTGTTTAATGTTGAAAATTTAGAATTCCAGGGTATTACGGTTCAGCAGGTAGTGAGGGGCAATGGCCTGCCGGAAGACCAGTACACCATTTGCCTGAGGGCTTTTGACTATCAGACCGGCTTACCCCTTTCGGGTGAGGAACCTGAAGGGTGCAGCGCCCCGTTTACCCTCACCAGCATTGAACCCCCGGTGGTCATTCTGCCCTTGTGCGGCGATACCGTGAAAGCACTGACCCCGCAGGCCGTTCTCTTTTCCTGGACACCTTCCCCCGGGGCTCCCCTGACTGTGCGCTATAAACTGAGGATCGTTGAGGTTAATCCTCCCGGTCACGACCCCAACGATGCGATGCAAAGTGCCCAGCCTCCCTATTTCTTCGAAACCAATGTCAATGGTACTGTGTTTCTTTTCGGTGCTGCACAACCTGCACTGGTAGCCGGAAAAACGTACGCCTTTATCGTCATCGCTTATGACCTTTTTGGGAAAACCTCCTTCAGAAATGAAGGGAAAAGCGAGGTATGCAGTTTTGTGTACGCAGGTTCAGGCACTGACCCCTTTAAGATCACACCCACCATTGGCGGAGGAAATACGCCTCCGCTGAACCTGGCTCCAACCACTACCGTAAGCGGAAAATTGCTGGTGAAATACCCTACCAATCCTGACGGCACTGCCCAGATTACGATTCCGGTGGGCGTCCAGCCGGCAAATGTGGTAATACCGGCAGGAGTTGTTCCCGGAAAAACCGGAGGCTCTGTGCAGCAGGGTCAAGGCGTCAGTTATCATCTGGTGAATCAGCTCGGATATCAGATTACCGGCAACAGTAACCAGAATAACATGGGAATCAAGTTCAATCCACCGTTGGGCACCAACAACGGGGCTCCGGATGCCCTGAATGACTACGGCCTGGATCTGATAAAGGTGATGAACGGCAAGAAATTCCTGTTTCAGGATACCGAAAGCAAGCAGTTTACAAAGCCACTTCCCAATACCACAGTAAAGCTTGTGGCCAGGGTCGCCTTTATGCCCTTTCCGGGGGCTTTCGGTGTGGTCCATCCCGACTATGGTGTGGCAGCTCCGATCATGGAAGGGCTGGATCTCACCGGGGCCTATCGCGGAGATGTGATGTACTATTCCAATATCGTGCTTGCGGTTACCGAAACCGATGCCCAGGGCAACTATAGTTTTACCTTCAATGAAAACTTCTTTACAGGTCCACTCGTCGCAAACGACCTGAAACCCGACCCGGTGTACGACCAACCCGGTGTACCAACCCTGGAGATGCTCAAAAACTCGGTGTATCCCGGCTGTGAATTCATTCAGAACCTTGCCTCTCTTCAGGGAAATTTCCTCCAGGGGGAGGCAACCCAGCAGCAGAAAGTGATGATGGGTAGTGTGAAATCGGACTCCCATGTCGGCTATTTATGCCTGAAAGTGGAGGTGGAGAACCAGAAATTCTGCAGCCCCGATATCGACATCTTTGCCATGCCCGGTGATGTGGTGGAAGTACCTGTGCAGGTGGCAAAACTGAAGACCTATAACCTCACTGTGGAGGTGAAATCCGACGGAACCCCCAACCAGCTCAATACCCCCGATGCCCCGCTGGCAGGAGTTGTGGTGAACATCCTTCGTGAGCAGAATAAGGTAAATCAGGAGATTCCACTGATTCTGGATTACGAAGGGGATAAATCGGATGTGAAGGTATCCAACTCAAAAGGGGATTTTAAACTGGTTTCCAGAGATACAACCGATAGCAAAGGCCTACTGGTTTTTAAAAATCTTGTAAGACACGGCTATATCAATCCGCAGTATCTGATCGACTTGTCAACCAGAAATTTCGATGCCGCTTCATCCGCCTACGACAACACCCTTTACAATTACCAGGATTTGTTCAAGGCACTTGAAACCACTCCCGATAATGTGGCAAAGATGGTCTCCTACGAAAGAGTCACCTATAATTTCCAGTATCCGCAGCCCACCGAAGTGATGTTTACTTATAAAATGAAGCCACTTCCTCCGGAAATCAAAGGCAGGGTTATGGCTTTGTCCAATCTTGAAAATGCCGGGTTGGAAGGGGTTCGTACCGAATTGCTCAATCAGCAGAATTATACCAAATTCAGCAACTATACCTCTTTCATTTACGGATGCTACGGTAATATTGAAGCAAGTCAGCAAACCAATGCTTCCGGGTTTTTCCGCTACGAAAACCTACCCCTGAAGGTTAATCAGAACAATGGCCAGGTGGATGGGCCTTACCGCCGGCTTTACATTCGTCAGCCCGGATATAAACCGGTAATTATTCCTCCCTTCGATCAGTATCCTTACAAACTGTTGCAGGGCCAGTTGAAGGATGTGAAGGATATCAACCTGGAACCCAGCAAGATGCTGTCAGGATATATCGAGGATGAAGATGGCAATGCGGTGATGTGCTACATTAAATCAACCTATTCACCTTACTACAAAACCGAAGCAATAGCCTCCTCCTACAGTATCATTACCGGCCAACCTGTCAAGAAGAAGGAGGTTTTTTCAGTCCCTGTCGATGATCAGGCTACCACCCTCACCATCAAACCCCTGTCCAGCCAGTATTTTAGCCGGGATACCAGCCTGCTGATTCCCGGATCAGAGCTTAAGGTATTGGTATATAAGAAATTACACCGGCCTTCGATACTGGTAAAAACGGAACAGGGTGATCCCATCAAGGGTGCATTGGTGGGTATCGGGGAGCATATAGCTGTTACTGATGACCAGGGGATTGCGCGCTTCAAATTTGCAGCGGCTGGCGACCAGTTTGTGATCAGAATATCCGCCGGACAGGGATACGCCGGTGTACTGGAGGCTTTAACCATACCGGTTTCCCCAACCTGGATGCCATTCCAGTTTGTACTGAAGCAGGCAAAATCCATCAAGGGGTATATCACCGAAAAAGCAACCAAAGTCCCTGTGGAGGGGGCGAAAGTATATGCTGAACTTGCCCAGGCAGGAGGTATGAAACTCTATATCGAAGCCACTTCGGATGCACAGGGGTTTTATCAGTTGCATGGAATTCCACTGTCCCAAAATCAGTTAACCGTACACGTTACCAAAGAAGGAACCTCACCCAGCTATGCCGGCTCCGTTGAAACCGTTACATTTTTGCAGGGACCATCCAAGGTGATCTATCATAATTTTACAGTCTCAAAGATTGATTCCTGGGATCTGTCAACCCTTCTGGGGTTTAGTGTGGTTATTGAGCATTTTCAGCCCGTTAAGACGCAACCGGGGCAACCCGTAAAAGCAGAGGTGAGTGGTTATCTGAAGAACCCCACTGCCATTGGTGGCTTCGCCCTGCTTCAGCCCGATCTGAAAATTCCTTTTGGGAAAATCACCGTTATAAAGGGTACGGGAAATAAAATGCTCCCCGAAAGTGCCGTGGTTACTCTGGAGGTAATGGAACTGCCGGTAGAGGTAGCCAATTCCTATTCGGGTATGCTGCTGAACAAGTCCAAACCTGGCGGCCATGGGGCTGGTGTGTACTCCGTAATGCCCTTGTTGACAAAACTGATGCTGGAATCCTCAGGGAATGATAAACTTACAGGATCCATCCATGGGTATCTGAAACTGGACCTGGGGTCTTTCAATATTGCCCACGATTTCAAAGGCACCATCTATGTAGGTGATGATACCCTTACCGGCAAGGTTCAGGTTTTTTCAACTGCTCCCCAAACCCTGTTTAGCACCAAACGCAATCTGTTCAGCATCAACAATAACCTCCAGCCGGTTACCGTGCAGGGGTATCGTGTATTCGGGTTCAATGCTGCTGCTGCGCTGGAGGGTTCGGTCATCATGGGGGATGTAATACGCCTTGCCACTACCCTCCATACCAGTATCCCCGGTTGCACCACATGCCCGGGGAAAGTGCTTGACCTGAAAATAAGGGCAGGAGATCTTGTCCTGAAAGGAAATACCATCAGTTTCGAAGAGACCCAGGGGGACAAGCTGAGTTTTGAAATCGAAAAATGGAAAGTTTACGGGCAGAAACCGTGGAAGTTCGATATCAACCAGGATGCCATCGTGCTTCCTGAGGTACTGATCGTTACGGGATCGGGTATCGATGCCAAAGTGCTGAATATGAAGATCAGGCCAACTTCACTGTCGGAAGGGGAAATTGACCTTAGCAGCGGTGGCCTCACCCTGGGTGGCATTGCCCAGGTGAAACTTTCGGGCAACCTGAAGCCGGTTTTCAATTACGACGCCGGAGTAGGGCATTACCGGATAAGTCTGGTGGGAGAGACCAATCAGCCCGCGGGATGGGTGGATGACCTTCCGAACACATCCCCGAAAAAGCTTACCTTCCAATCGATCGGGATGCTCAGCAACCAGCAGGATATACTTACAATCCAGCAATCTTTCCGGTTTTATGACATTCTGGATATCTATGTGGACCAGATCATGACCGGACCGGGATTTTTCAAGCTGAACGGACAGCCCGATATCGGCATCCCGGGGTATGCTCCGCCCAGTTCTGTGGTAGCCTATACCCGCGAAAGCAACAAGCTGGTCTGCAGGGTTGAACCTTTACAGGGTGTGGTGTACGCCACAGGAAATGTGGAATACATACTCGATGTCACCAATCAGCAGGTTACCCAGGGCAAGTTTACCACCTATGGTGACGTAAAAATCAAGCCGGCTCCCGGTGAACCAGGCAATCCGGTAATGCTGAGGGGGTTCCTGACAAAAACCAAAAACAGCTGCGGATTCGAAATCATCAGGGTTGATGGTGCCAAAAAATACAAGGGGACCCAGATGCAGGTGATGATGGCAGGGAAAAACAAAATTCTGGTTGAAAGCGGGCAGGCGATTGTGGTGGGCGGCCAGTGGGATACCCTGAAATACAAAGGGCTTACCACTGAAATTGATGGATTGAACGATAATGCTGCTGAACCTAATCTCCTGGAATTTAAAGTTTTTGGCGGCATCGATGTGGACGGTAGCAGTATTAAGATGACCAATATCGAAACCCCGCTGGGTGGGATGAAACTGCTCTTCGACTTCGAGGAGGGGATCATGTACGGCAGCCTTTCAATCAATGTCCCCATTACCATGGGTTATGCCACGCTGTTCAAGGGTACTGCCTCGATAAGGCTCGATAAAAAAGGGTTTTATCTCGTGCTGAACCTGAAGGATTTTTCCATCGGGCCCTACACTGGATTCAGAGGTGGTTTTATTGCCGGGGTTACTGATGGCGTGGATATCGAGGATATCACGGATCTGCAAAGCACCTTCCGGAAAAGTCTTCCGGACTTTGTAAACACCGGACTTCTGGGGTTTTATGTAATCGGAGAAAGGAGGATCATCGACAAGAGCATCAACCTGGTATTTGCTGATGTGAGTGCCAGTGCGGGATTGGGGTTGTATGTCACCACGAACTTCAACAGTAACCCCGAATTTACCGTCGGTGGTTATGCCTATGTGGAGGTAGACGGCTATGCAAGCTGGGAAATTCCCGAGGTAGGGCCCTCCTGTGGGGCGGGAGTGAGCCTGGAGCTGCTGGTGGATGTTGCCGGGGGTTATAAGAACGATGCTTTCTACATGAATAATTGCGGATCACTGGCGCTGCAAACCTATGTCACGGGTTCATGCGGATCGGTGCTGGATTATCTGGGACTGGGCGAACTGATGGATATCATCACCAGTAACATCAGTGCCAAACTTGAATTTGGCATTACGGGAACCGACATACACATGGACTTTGTACCCTTTGCCACATGTGAGTAATATACTTGAAAACCAGATGATTAAAGTTAATATGAAAACCATACTACTGTGCTTTTGGATCATGGTGACCCCCTTTCTGATGCAGGGTCAGGCCATTAAAGGGCTCCGCTCCGACAACACCGGGCAGTTTCCCAGGCTGGAGTGGTACTCCGGAGTAGCCCCGGATACTGCAGTTTGCAGGGCATACCGGGGTTCGGTCGATAAAGAGGATTTTGTCAGGATCCTACCCCAGTATTACATTAAGGTACAGGCTGATACTACTTTCTACTTCATCTTCGACACAACCCTTACGGTACCGGGAGTGTACAGATATTATATCGATGTGCCGGGTAAGAGGGATACAGTGCATTCAGAGATCCTGTTCGGGCAAACCCCGGGTTTTACCAAAATCCCTTATGTGGAGTCCTTTACTGCAGAACCTGTTGCAGGGAAGAAGGCCATCAGGCTGCAGTGGAAACTGAATGATACCCGAACCGTCCAGGGTTTGGCATTATTCAGAAGCAGGAAATATGCCGACGGGTATGAACTTGTGGCACGACTGAATCCTGATGCAGAAGTGTATGAAGACCCGGTGGAACGCTCCAATGAGCCCTGGTTTTATTTTTTGCAGATCAGGGATTTCTTTGGGTACCAGCCACCAAGCGTCAGAATCCATGGGTTCAGCACCTATGCTTCACGTCCCCTGCCACCCCAGGAGATGTCGGCTACTGTTGACAATGGCAGGGTAAAGCTGCGTTTCAGAAAGGTGGGAGAGGATATCATCGGTTTCAATATCTATCGCCGCGAAGGAGACAAATCACGGTATCTGATGGTGGCACGGATGGATGTGGCCAAAAGCGAGTGGTATGAAATGAAGGACACAGTGCCTTATGCCCCTCAGGCTCGTGAACTGTTTTACTATGCCACTGCGCTCAGCGACGGGTACCTTGAGAGCAACCCCGGTGATACGGTATGGGTCAACCTGTCGGGCTTGCTTGATGTGGCACCTCCCTCTGGCCTGATGGTAATTACCGACGATCCGGGCTACCCCATGCTGATCTGGGACCCGATGGAAGGCAATCCCTCTGTTGCAGGATTCAATGTATACAGAACGTCAGGTCAGGGAAGAAACGCTGAAATACAGAAACCCGTTAAGCTGAACAAAACCCTCATTCACTATTCCCTGAACTACTTCACGGACAGTACTGCAGGACTCGAAGGGGAGTATTTGTATGAAGTGGAGAGTGTGAATCAGTTGGGGAAGCCCTCTGCACTGCGTTCAGGTGCAAGAATTGATATCGTTCCTGAAATCCCTGTTCTCATTCTCGCTGCCCGACAGGATGATAGCGGTATCATCCTCTCCTGGCAGGGGTTAACGGATCCGGACATTGTTAAGCTCCACATCTACCGCAGAAAAGGGGAGGGCCTTCCGGAGCTGATTGCATCCAAACCCAATAGCCAGGGAAGTTTAACAGATGGGAAAACTACCCCGGGCAACTCTTATAGCTATTGGATAGAAGCTGAAAAAACCAACGGGAAAAAACTGATGGTTAACCAGGGAATACTGGTCAGAAGGGATTGAATTTCAGGGTAAATACGGGGAAACGTCACTCTTTGGCCCTGACCCCCAGCAGATATCTTACCCCAACCCCGCTTTGAAAAAAGAACCTGAAGGGGTTATCTGCTACCTCTATGAACAGGTTCAGGTCAGCAAAAATCCTCAGGGGAGTTTTTTGCACAGTGTATTCGAGGCCGATTAATCCATCGAGGCCGACGTCAATATCGGGGACTGTACTCCAAACCGAAACCCAGGGCGAGGTACTTGTAGCTTTATACCGGTATTCATACTCATACTTCTGGAATGCTAACTGTAGCCCATACCCATAGTACCAGTCGAAAAGATAGAGTTTATGCCCCCCGAAATTTTTCCATGGCTGCTGATGTATGCGGTGCAGCTGAAGAGCCAGCGGGAATGAGGTCTTGTAGCGCAGGAACTGCACCTCCTTGTATCCGAATTCCTGTGCTTTGTACCAGGGATCGAACTGATTCTCGTACCACCCCTTCCCGTAAAACACGTGACTACGCCCCAGATTCATTTCGAACCGGTCGGTTTCAGTATATAACCTGACGGTTAATCCGGAAGGGTCTCCCATACGGAACCCGATGGCGAACTGGTTCTGGGCATTAACAGAAACGACAACCGTCAGGAAAATTACAGTAAGGATTTTTCTCATAGATATTCTTATTTAAGGGAATACAAATATATAACGATCCCCCTTGTTATCTTCCATTACACCTCTCATTTTTATAAAATAGCCGTGTGTTCTCTGTACAGTCAATATAAAAACATAGGCAGAAAAGTGCATACAACAGAAAATCAGTACTATATTGAGTTTTTATCTGATGATGTAGTAGCTTTTTCTATACAATAATGCCCTGATCTAAGTCGAAAACAGCTCATTTCACCCTATCTTTATAACCTGAATGCCCAAATGTGATGCTATTGGTTGTAACAGCGGATTTTATTATCTATACCTTTGCCCGGTATAACCTAAAACGATTTACCCCAAAAACTGATGCAGACCTGGTATTGAACACTGTTAATGGGCGTAAGTAATTTAAAATACGATAGATATGAAGTACTTAGGAAAGCTGATTCTTTTCACCACTCTGGTTTTGTCAGGAAGCCTTTTACACGGACAAACCCTGGTGTATTCGGAAAATTTCGAGATCAATTCATTGCCCGACAGTGTAGTTTCTTCAGGAACGGCAAACTGGTCGAGGAGCACTACCCTTTTTTCACAGGGAGCAGCCAGCGACTCAGCAAAAATTGCCGTTGCCGGTGATTCGGCTGTGCTCACTACCTTAAGCTTCTCCACGCTGGGGAACTTTTCGGTCTTGCTGTATTTTGACCATATTTGCAAGATTGAATTTCTGGATGAGGCCTTCATCGAAGTTTCCAACAACAACGGAGTGACGTGGACCCGGCTTACTGCGGCAGAATATTTGGGAAACAGCCAGTTCGGGATGCAGGGCAACCGGTTTAATGCCGGATCCTATCCCGGTGACTGGGCTGCAGGATACAATACCATTCCCGCCAGCACGTGGTGGAAGAATGAATCTTTTGATATTTCGCAGATAGCGGGAAATGCTGCAAATGTAAAACTGCGATTCGTTCTCAGGGATGCAAGCCCCGGCAGCACTTTCCCTGACAATTACGCCTGGTTTATCGACAACATCCGGGTAAACGGGAGTTTTTCCGAACTGGTTCCACCGGTGATCACCCTGATCCCGCCCATTCAGCAGGATACGCTTTACACCACCAATCCCTACCAGATCAGGGCAAAGATTACGGATCTGTCTGGTGTGGATACAGCTTTTCTTATCTACAGCGTATTGAACGGCGTAACCGATACCCTGGGAATGAACCAGACCGCTCCTGATACGTTCCAGTGTGCCATTCCATTTTATGGATTCGGGCGGACGATCCATTACCGGATCATTGCAACTGATGCATCCATGGCACACAATACCGCTGCTGACCCTGCCTCCGGAAACAGGATAATCTATGCCAAATACGGTACCGGTGGAGTGTATGAAATCGGTACCGGAGCGGATGTGTCGACACAATATGGGCCGGTGTATCTTCTCGGTGCGAGTACCACCACAAATTACTGCCGTTATCAGTACCTTTTCACCGGTGATGAGCTGGTTGCAGCGGGCATCCCATCCGGAGGTGCCATCAGCAAGGTGGAGTGGTTCAAGACCAATGCGAACCAGACGCTTGGCAACAGCTCTTTCAAGATCTATATGAAGAATTCCAATCAGCTTAACCTTACAACGAGCGCTGGCTGGTCAACTGTACTCAATGGATCCACAGAGGTGTATAACGATCCTGCCACCCTGATCCCTGCACAGATCGGATGGGTGCCGTTCAATATACAGCATTTCAGCTACAGCGGGGGTGGCCTGGAGATCATTACTGATTGGGACAATTCAATGGCAAGCACTCCACAGGCAACCGGGATCATTCAATGGCGATATACTTCGGGGCTGCCTGGCATACGCACGATCGGGAAACCCGGTTCGGCACCGGAAACGACATTGTTTTCTTTGTACGGCGGGACCCTTCGCCCCAACATCAGGATTACCTTCTATGCATCAGGAACACCCCAAACCGATGCGGGTGTGGCCCAGATTGTAAATCCAACGGGTGGTGTAACAGCCGGGATGGCTACCGGGGTCATCGTGAAAATAAAAAACTTCGGATCCGACACAATTTCTTCAGCCTCCATCCACTGGAGTATTGACGGGATCGTTCAGGCACCTTTCAGTTTCACAGGGGCCTTGTTGAAGGATTCCTTTTCAGTACCTATAAACATTGGCAGCATGACCCTGTTGGCAGGGTTGCATACCCTGAAGATCTGGACCGCCAATCCCAACGGGCAAAGTGATCTGAACCTTGCCAACGATACAATTACATCAACCATTATGGCCTGCCCGGGGCAGCTGGCAGGCACTTATACCATTGGGGGCTCAAACCCCGATTTCAGCACCTTCAACGATGCCCTTGTTGCGTTGCAACAATGTGGTGTTTCAGCAGCAGTGACATTCCAGGTTGCCTCCGGTACCTATAATGGGCAAATAACGGTATTGCCCGTGCCCGGTGCCTCGGCGGTCAACACGATTACATTTACCTCTTCTGCCAATGATAGTACTGCTGTCACTCTTGCCCATCAGGCGTCCAAACCTTCAGACAACTTCATCCTAAAACTGGATGGAGCCCAATACATCCAGTTTATAAAAATCAGGTTTGCTCCCGGGGATCCCATTCATGCCACTGCCATTCAAGTGGTGAATGGGGCAAAGTACAACAAAATAGCCGGATGTTATCTGGTAGGGAAGACAGGAAGCTCTGATTCCCAAATACTTATTTGCTCAGAAAATCCGGGGAATACCGGAAATCTTTTCGAAGGGAACCGTTTTGAAAACGGATCTGCAGCCATCTCCCTTAAAGGGTTATCACTTTCTTCGTTACAGTCCGGATCCATCATCCGACGCAATGTGCTGCAGGGTTTCTATGCAAGCGGTATCAAGGCTGATTATGTGGAAGGGCTGATTATCGACTCTAACGTCATAATTTCGGCTCTGGCCAATCCGGGGTTGAAGACGGGCATTGACCTTAACCATTTCCAGGGGAATACCCGGGTGACCCGCAATACCATCAACCTGACAGGCTCTGACCAGACTTTAGGGATCTATCTTCTGAACGGAATGGTGCAAACAGGTCAATATGGCTTGATTGCCAATAACTTCATCACTATTCCAAACGGCATTGCGGAAACCTCTGGTATAAAGGTGAACGCTTCTGCTGCCCAGAAAGTCCTTTTCAATTCACTCAGGATCCAGGGAACCACTCCGATTGCAACCTCAGGAATCTACACAACTGCAAGCAGCAGCGATATCGTTGTGCTGAACAACAACATCGAAAGCAATTTTTATCCTACTTTGTATGAAGGAGCTTCCTGCAGCAGATCCGATTATAACAACCTTCAATCACTCTCGGGTATGTGGGGTTATATCACTACCTCACATCTCAGTTTCACCTCGCTGAACGCTTACAGGATTTCGGCACAAAAAGATACCAACTCGGTTGCGATAGCAGCAGGATTTCTATCAGGTACTGATCTTCACACAACCCAGCTGGGTTTGAAAGGGGCTGCTTTCTCCGTACCGGAAGTTACCATCGATATAGATGGAGCTCTCCGTAATATGGTTGCCCCGACCATTGGTGCGGATGAGTTACCTGACTTTGCAAACGACCTGTTTACCATGCAGCTGCTGCAGCCGGCAGGCGGATGCAACCTTGGGGCAGCAGATACCGTCAGGATTCGTGTGGCCAATGCAGGTACCCAGATGATTCCTTCGGGTTTTACCCTGAACTACCAGGTGATCGGATCACCTGTTGTGGCAAGCGAAACGGTGAACCAACCCCTCCCCGCCGGAAATACGATGGATTATGCCTTTAGAAATACCATAAACCTGACCCTGGGAAGTCTCCAGAAAGACTCCATTTTCGGCATAAAAATCTGGAGCACCTATCCTGCCGATCAGTTTCACCAGAATGATTCCCTGATTAAAAATATCGTATCAGGTTATCAACCGGCTGCACCGCAGGTTATGCCTCAAACCACCCCGTATGGCTCGGCTTTGACGCTCACGGCAACCTCCACCGATACCCTTGCCTGGTACCTCAGCGACACAGCTTCCTCACCATTATATACCGGGAAGTATTTTACCACACCACTGCTCTATGCCAACAAGACCTATTGGGTTTCTGCCGTCTCCCTGCAGGGGTTGCATTGTGAAAGCGTCAGGGTTCCTCTGACGGTAACCCTCACAGGCATACCGGCCATTGACGCAGGCATTTCAGCTATCCTGAACCCTCCGGGAGATATCCCTGCCAATGCACCACACCAGCTGCTGGTAAGGTTAAAGAATTTTGGGGGACAACCCCTTCAGAGTGCCGGAATAACCTACTCCCTTAACGGAGTGCTGAAGGATACCGTTCAGTGGGCCGGTACGCTGGCTCAGGGAGCGGAAACCGATGTAATTCTGGATACCCTTATGCTGACCAGTGGTTCTTATACCTTGAAAACCTGGAGCATACTCCCCAATGGCATCACAGATCCGTTTCTATCCAATGATACCGCATCCTTGAATTTTATTGCCTGTATGTCAGGCACATACACTCTGGGGCCTGTTGGAGGAACCACTACCTATGATTTTAATACATTCACCAATGCCGTAAATGTTTTGCAAACTGCCGGGGTGTGTGGCAATGTAACCATCCTGGTGGCAGACGGTATCTATAATGAACAACTGACCATATACCCGATTCCGGGGGCCGGTCCCGATGCCCGGATTACCTTTACCTCGATGAGTGGCGACAGCACCTCTGTAACCCTTAAACAAACGCTCTCTTCAACGATCCAATGGGCTGTCAAACTCAATGGGGCTGATTACATTACCTTCAGCCACATGACAATCTCAGTGCTGGGCAGCACCACCTACGGCAGAGCCCTGCATCTTGAAAACGGAGCTGATTACAATAGCGTTGAGAATTGTATTATCGAAGGGGTTAGCATCGCAAATACAGGTTACAACTATGCCAATATTTTTGTGCTGGGTGGAATGAATCAATATAACATCATCCAAAACAACAAATTTCTTAATGGCGGGCAGTCACTGTATTTTGCGGGGGGCAATGCATCCGGCCGTTCTAAGGGGAATATCATTTCTGGCAACATTTTCCAGAATTATCATTATCTTGGTGTGATGACCTCTTACCATGATTCGGTTCAGATCGTTGAAAATCAATTTTTCTCCTCTAACATAAACAATAATGCATATGGAATTCTCACTTCCTATTGCATCAATCAGTCAAGAATCCTGAAAAACAGGTTTCAGGGGGGCAATCCAGGGTACTTTTACGGGATACATGTTTCAAACTGGACCAGTACGGCAACGGATCGCGCCCTGATTGCCAACAACTTCGTTTCAATTACTGCAGGAACGGGATCCAGTTATGGCATTTATCTATACAACTGTGCCTACAGTGAAGTTTATCATAATACGGTGAATGAACAGGGGACAGGAATACTGGCAAGGGCAGCTTTCATCTATCAGGTTACTGCGTTGAATTTCAGGAACAACATTCTGAAGGCCAATCTGGGGTATGCCGTCTATTTTACCGGCAACAGTACCATCGAAGCATGCGATTACAATAATTTGTCTTCAAACGGCGCCTATATCGCCAACATCACCAGTATTGACTATGCCACATTCAATGCCTATAAAGCTGCCGCTACATGGGATCAGCACTCCTGGTCAATGCAGCCCCTTTTTGCAAGCAATACCGATCTGCACCTTCAGAACACCCAATTGTCGGGTAAAGGTCAGTTTATTGCAAAGGTTCCGGATGATATAGACGGAGAGATACGGGAACAAATACCTACCATCGGAGCCGATGAAGTCGCATTACCTGCTGTTGATGCTGCCGTGACCCAGGTGAACAATCCCGGAGTCACAACACAGGAATTTGACGTTGTCAATCCACAGGTGGTCATCTGTAATCAGGGCGCAGACACCTTGTTCATTGTGCCGGTTGCGTACCAGGTTAATGGCAGCAATCCGGTATATTTCAACTACGTAGGTGTACTTCCTCCTTATCAATGCGACACCGTTACGCTCCCGTCTTTTGTCAGTCCGGCGGGCATGAGCACGTTTTGCGCTTTCACCCAGGTCATTGGCGACAGCAGCACTTTCAATGATACCCTCTGTAAAAACTTCTTTGGGAACACGGCCTTTGATGCAGCAGTGGTAAAGATGGATCCGATCCAGGGAGGGTGCGGCCTCACAACTGACAGTGTAAAAATCCTGATCAGGAATGATGGAGGATTGAGTATATCGGGCAATCTGATGGCATTTTACCGGGCTGCGGCAGGTGCTACGGTCCTGAGTCAACCTGTTCCATCGACAATTCTGCCGGGAGACTCATTGTGGTTTACCTTCAGCACCCCGGTGTCACTTGCCGTTTCAGGTGCCGATAGTCTGTTCAAAATCAGGGCATGGGTCAATTTGCCCCTTGACAACGTAAAGTATAACGACACCACAGGGGTAGAGGTAAAATCGTTATTTACCCCCGCTGCACCTGTTGTGGTGCATGCCACAATTCCTTATGGCAGTCCAGCCAGTGTATCAGCAACCAGTTCCACGGGAAGCATTTTAAGATGGTATGATGCACCCACCGGAGGAAATATGCTCCATGAAGGTGGTAACTATACCACCACTGGTTTGTATTCGAATGATACTCTGTGGGTTGAAGCGGCTGGTGGTTTCCAGGGGGCCACGGTGATCGCGGGTACCGGCACTGGATTAAATGGACCCACCACCTGGCCTACCCCTTATGGCAATCAGTTCTGGGGTAACAAAGAGCAATACCTTATTACTGCTGCAGAATTAACAGCTCTGGGGGCAACTGATGCGCCCATCTCTGCTATTGGATTTCAGGTAGCTGCAACCAATGCTTGCCCTGCCCTGACCAATTACACCATCAGAATGATGCACACCACTGCCAGTGCTATAACTGTATGGGTCCCGGGTACTTTTTCCACAGTATATTCAGTACCCGCATATCAGCCAGTTCAGGGATGGAATCAGCATATCTTTCAGGCTCCGTTTGTATGGGACGGGATCCAGAATATTGTGGTGGAAGTATGTTTCAATAACACATCCTTTACCAGTTCAGGCAATGCCAGTGTTTATCATACCACCACCATTGCCAATACTGTGGTAAGATATGGCGGGAATAACCCTGTGGTTTGCAGTGCCCCAGCCTACCCCTATGTAATAGCCGACAGGCCCAATATGCAGCTGAAATTTGAGGCAACCGGATGTACCAGCAGCAGAGTTCCTCTGTATATTGCTGTTACCGGCCAGCCCAGTGCAGATGTTGGGGTTACTGCTTTCATCCGACCAGTCACAGGTCCGGGTCTTGGATCTCTGGATACTGTGGAGGTAACCCTGAAGAATTTTGGAACAGCCCTTCAAAGCAATATCCCTGTAAGCTTCAGGGTTGATAACCTCCCGGTGATTACCGAAACAGTCCCTCTGACCATTCCGGCTGGAGCATCTGTGAATTATCAGTTTACAGCCAAAGCAAATCTGAGTATTCCGGGTAAATTCTATCAGATCACAGCCTATACAGGTCTAACCGGAGATGCTTTCCATTTGAATGATACCACAACCGCAATCCTTCAGCACCTGCTTCCTGATCCCTGTCCTTCAGGGGCAACCAGTCCGGCAAACGAAGAGATAACCCAGGTGGTGCTGCATACTTTAAATTCTGTTTCATCGGCAACAGGAGCCATGTATACCAATTATACTTCAAGTGTTCAGCCACCGCAACTGAAACCTGGTACCAGCTATCCATTCAGCGTTAAATCATCATTTACCACAGGATATGTAACCCAACAGGCATGTATTGTAAAGGCATGGATAGACCTGAATCAGGATACCGCTTTTGACATCAATAATGAAGAGGTATTTGTATCAATCACCAAATCAGACAGTACCGTTAACGGATCCATCCTGATTCCTTTTAATGCCACTCCAGGGAATGCACGTATGCGAATTGTTTTAAATCAGACCTCCAATGCCGCTGCAGTAGTCCCCTGTGGAAATTATAATTACGGTGAGACAGAGGATTATATGGTGACAATTACCCCGCCTCCGGTATGCGACGCAGGATTACTTTCGGTCATCAAACCCACTACTCCCTCCTTCGCAGGCGCCCCAGTACCGGTATTGGTGAAATTCGCCAATTTCGGGCAGGATACAATTCATCCAAACACATTGTCCATTTCCATGACCCTGAACAACGGTACACCAATTATCACATCCTACACCGGAACCCTGCCCTCCGTAGGTATCGACAGCATAAATCTGCCCAGTATAGTTCTTAATCCGGGCAATAATTCGCTTTGTATTTCCCTGTCGTTACCCTGCGATACCATATCCCTGAATGACGAAATCTGCATGTCTGTTTTTGGACAGATCTATGCTGGGCTATCTTTCCTCGACGATTTCGAGTCGGGCAATGTTTGGTACTCCCCCTCCACCAACCTCAACTGGCAATACGGTACCCCTTCAGCCAACGTTATCACATCTGCGTATTCGGGCACAAAGGCATGGGTCACAAATCTTACGGGAGATTATTCAAACAATGCCAATGAGTGGCTGTATAGTCCCTGTTTTGATTTTTCGCAGCCAGGACTCACCGATACGGTTACCCTGAGCTTTTATCACTGGCTTGATATGGCATACGACGATTTTGGCAACGTTGAATATACTTTAAACAACGGAGCAGGCTGGGTGAATCTGGGGTTTTCCGGAGATATCCTGGGCATTAACTGGTACAACACACAACAAGGCGGACTTCATTTCTTCAGCCTGCCGAATACAGGATGGCAATATTCGGCCTATAAACTACCCCCTTCCATATTCAATGGACAGGATAGTGTGCAGTTCAGATTTCATTTTTCGTCGAATTCCTCTGTTACCGCCAATGGGTGGGCGATCGACAATTTTGCACTTTCTCTCCCTCAGCAACCGATCGATGCCGGGATAACAGCCATCAATTACCCGGTTAATGATACCGCAACGGGCACCCTCATATATGCCGAAGTTACCCTCATGAACTATGGAACCAATGCCTTATCCACGATTCCTCTGGAACTAAGGATAGACGGGGTTGTAGCCGTGCAGGAAACCTGGACCGGCTCCTTGGCCTCACAAGGTACGGCAACTTATACGTTCTCAAATGCCTATATTGTTCCCGGCTCACCCTTTCAGTTGTGTGCTGCCTCTGTATTGCCGGGAGATCCAGTTATCAATAATGATGCAACATGCAGAAATTTTGGCACCCTTCCGGCAATGAACGATGTGGGGATTTCTCAAATTGTTGAACCGGCAGCGGGGAACATCTGTGCTTATCATCCTGTAAACCTCCCCTGGTATCAGTTTCCTGTGACCGTTAGAATTGCCAACTACGGTCAGAACTCACAGAGCTCCATCCCGGTTGACTATATGTTCTATAATGGGGGCCAGATTTATACCGATACCTGGACAGGAAGCCTGGCTCCCGGAGCGTACACCGATTATACCCTGCTGACACTTTTCAAACCCAACCTGGGGACACAGCAGTTATGTGTTGAAACCCAGTTGGCTGGTGATGCAGTGAGCACCAACAATGAGCTGTGCCAAAGCTATACTGGGACTTATTGCACTGGCACTGATGATTTGGAAGGTTCCGGATTGATTCTTTACCAGAATATTCCCAATCCAGCCGATGAAACTACCATCATCCCGTTTGAAGTGCCCTCTGCAGGAATTGTAAAAATCACCCTCTTTAACCTGCAGGGGCAAACCCTGGCCTATAGGGAATGGGATGCAGTTGCAGGATTGAACAGCGCTCAACTGGATGTTTCAGAACTAGCAGCAGGAATCTACCAATATTCCATAGAGTTCGGAGGGACCCGGCTCTTCAATAAGCTGATGGTCTGCCGGTAATTCCCTAAGGGGTGTACCCTTGATTTGTAGCTGGCAACTTTGGTTTAGTTGTCATGTCTACTGGTTTTTAACATATTCTTTTGCATTTTTTGTACCCTGTAATACAGAAAGTGTTTATCTTTGACCCGACTAATCTAAATCGTTTTATGTAAAAACAGCCATTCAACTGAAACTGAGCGTAAAAAACTAAAACGTTTTATGACAGGATTATCAGAATAAAACACATAAAAACAAACAGTTATGAAAACCTTTCGTTATCTCGTTCTTTTGGTAACTTTGGTTCTGGCCGGAGGAATTTCTTACGGGCAGACCTTGCTTTTCTCAGAGAATTACGAGGCCAATTCATTGCCCGACAGT
Source organism: Bacteroidota bacterium (assembly GCA_022709695.1). Taxonomy (GTDB): domain Bacteria; phylum Bacteroidota; class Bacteroidia; order Bacteroidales; family SKPS01; genus SKPS01. The sequence goes on along the minus strand of JAKLII010000002.1, from coordinate 451,645 downwards.
GTTGTTGCCACAGGATTATCCACCTGGGCGAAGAGCAGCACCCTTTTCTCGCAGGGAGCCATGAGCGATTCATCAAGGATTGTGAATACAGGCGACAGCTCAGTACTTACCACCAGCAGCTTTTCAACCACGGGGAGTGCCAATGTAATGCTCTATTTTGACCACATCTGTAAGATTGAGTTCTTTGATGAAGCCTATATTGAAGCTTCCACCGATAACGGTGTTACCTGGACGAGGCTCACAGGTGCCCAGTATATGGGAACCAGTCAGTTTGCCAACAATGGCAATAAGTTCACGGCAGCAGCCTACGCCACTGACTGGGCTGCCGGAATATACGCTGTCCCTACCAGTATCTGGTGGAAAAGCGAAACCTTTAACCTTTCTGCTTTGGCCGGGAACACAGCCAGTGTAAAAATCAGGTTTGTAATGCGGGATGCGAACCCGGGCAGCACCATGCCCGATAACTATGCATGGTTTATCGACAACATCAGGGTAGTGTCGCTGTGCGCCAATACCCTCTCAGGCAACTACACCATTGGAGGTACAAATCCGGATTTCCCCACCTTCAACGATGCGCTCACCTCGCTTAACCTCTGTGGAATCACAGGGCCAGTGACCTTTAATGTGGCTCCCGGTACCTACACCGAGCAGCTCAATCTGGGAGCCCTGCAGGGAGCATCTGCCACCAATACCGTTACTTTCCAATCGGCGAACAACGATAGCACCGCAGTAATCCTGCAGTTTAACGCCGCATCAAACACCAACAATTATGTGGTCAACCTGCAGGGAACCAGCCATGTGATTATTAAGAACATGACCCTGAAAGCGTTGAATGCAAGCTTTGCAAGGGTGGTGGTGTTTGGCGGGAACAATACCAACATCACCCTGCAGGGGAACATCCTCCAGGGGACACAATCGATAAATACAGACTCAAATCAGTTTGTGATGCATTGTATTGCCGGTGCTATTTTTGACAACATCAAGATTCTGGGCAACCGGATCAACAACGGGCGGATCGGTATCAATTTTGGCACCTCGGCACTGCCCATGACCAATATAATGATCAAATATAACTATTTTTTCAACCAGTTATTCAGGCCTATGAACCTCAATGGTATCGTAGCACTGGATTTCGGATATAATACATTGTTTTCCGATGCCACCATTACCACCAACGGGGGAATTTATACTACAAACCTGACTGGCCAGATGAATTTCTACAACAACACCCTGATCAATATGGCCGGAACACGGGTATGGGAAGGATGGGTTTACGGTGGCACTGCTGCCGGGCAGGAAGCGCTTGTATACAACAACTTTTTCTACGGTTCACCTGCTACCAGTTATGTATTCGACGGAGGCGGTGCTGTGAACCACATCAAGTTCTATTACAACACCTTTATAGGGAATTCAACAACCCGTACGGTCAATTTCAACAACTACTACGGCGCCAATACAAACATTACGTTTGTGAACAATGTGATCCAGTCGACAGGTCAATTGCTATATTTTACAGCTAATCCTACAGGGCTGGTAATTGATTATAACAATTTTTACACAACCACCACCGGCAACTGGGCTTATTTCTGGGGAACCAATGCTACCAGTCTGGCCACCATTAAATCGGCCTCGGCACAAAACAACAATTCGATTGCTGTCAATCCGATGTTTACGGGTACAACGGATCCCCATTTTACCAACTATGCCATGAAGGGGTTCGCTACTCCTGTTGCGAACATCACCACCGACATCGACGGTCAACCCAGGCACGCAACCAATCCTGACATGGGTTGCGATGAATTTATCCTATATCTTGATGATGCCGGGATCTCAGCCATGACGCCCCTTACTTTGTGTCCCGGGGTTTCCAGTGTTGGTGTGAAGCTGAAAAACTTCGGCAGCAATACCCTGAATACCGTTACCATCCACTGGAGCGTGGATGGGGTTGCGCAGCCTTCGTACAATTATGTGGGATCCCTCGCATCGATGGGCGATGTGAACATCGGTCTTGGGATCTACAATTTCCTCAGCAGCGGCACCTATGTCCTCAAATTCTGGACTTCCGTTCCAAATAGCAACACCGATGGCAATCCGGCCAATGATACGCTGCAAATCAACAACTTCAAGACCTCTTTCTCCGGTAACTATACTATCGGGGGCATCAGCGCCGATTTCAACACCCCTGCTGATGCAGTTACAGCCCTGAATACCTACGGAGTGTGTGGACCTACGGTTTTCGATATTAACCCCGGAACCTATACGGGCAGGTTTACCATCAATAATATACAGGGGGCCTCAGCAACGAATACGATTACCTTCAGATCACTGAACAATGATACTTCGGCGGTGCTTACCGACTCGGCAACTGGTACTGCCAACAACTGGGTAGTACGCCTCAACGGGGCTCAGTATATAACTTTCCAAAGCATCACTTTTGCTCCGAAACATGCCACCTATGGCAATGCAGTTGTGATTGCCAACAGTTCCCGGTACAACACCTTCCAGGGGTGTCTGTTCCTGGGTGTTGGCAGTGGCAGCACTACAGATCTGGCACTGCTCAGAAATGAAGATTACAACAGCAGGCTCAATACCGTAAATGGGAACCGATTCTTCAAAGGATCCATGGGGATCCTGATGAAGGGCAGTTCTTCTTCCCTCCGCCTCGATAGTGTGTATATCTATGGAAATGTCGTTCAGCAGTTCTCACAATATGGTATCCGTGTGGAATATGCCAATGCTCCCATCGTGGATTCCAATGTGATCTCCACCAATGCTGCTACAGTCCAGGTGCACGGGGTAGCTTTCAGCTATTGCGACAATGCCTATCAGATTACCCGCAATTCAATTTACATTGCCAACTACACAAACACCAGAGGGGTTGATATCGGAAATGCCACCTCAACCAATACCACATGGGGACTGATTGCCAACAATTTTATCATCCTGGAGGGAACAGCATCATCCACCAACTGCTATGGCGTCAGGCTTTATCCGAATGTATTTTACACCAGGGTTGCGCACAACTCCCTCCTGGTAAACACCGGCAATCAGCACAACGATACCCGCGGGATCAATGCCACCACCCAGTGTACCAACATCGAGATCATAAACAACAATGTGGTATCCAACAACTTCCCCTGCTTCTATGAAGGTACGTCAGTCACTTATTCCGACTTTAACAACTTCTACTCCACCACCAACCGGTATGCCTATTACCCGGGATCTTTAATGCAATATACCACCCAGGCAGCCCTGGCAGCCGCCATGCAGAAGGACTCAAACTCTATATCGGTGAATCCCTATTTCGTATCCAATACCGACCTGCACACCAACCTCGGTGCCCTCAACGGGATTGCCAAGCCCTTGCCTTATGTAACCATTGATATGGACGGGCAGCCAAGGAATGCCACCAATCCCGATATCGGAGCAGATGAATTCACCCCTTCACCTTTTGATCTGGAAGCCAACTCTGTTCTTCAGCCACCCCTTACCGGTTGTGGCTATGGCACCCAGGAGACCATCATTTTCAAGATCAGAAACGTTGGCAGCAACGATGCCAACGGGGGATTCTCAGCCAGCTACCAGATCAACAATGGCCCGGTAATTACCGAGGCGATTTCTGATACCATCGTATCAGGTGGTTACAAGGATTTCAGTTTTGCCACCAAAGCCGACCTGAGTGTGGGTGTCGCCACGGTTGACCAGGTGATGCAGATCAAGGCATGGACCAGTTATTCCCTGGATTCCTTTAACCTGAACGATACCGTATCAAAAACCATTGTTTCCGGTTATCAGCCTGTAGCTCCCGTAGCTCCTGCTCCCTACACGGCGAATTATGCAACCACTCCCACCATCACCGCTACTTCCGGCGATACCCTTGTGTGGTATGCCACGGCGGTATCAACAACGCCGTTATACACCGGGATGTGGTTCACCACACCCCAGTTGTATGACACTACCATTTACTATGTGGGCGCAAAAACCACACAGGGACTTCAGTGTGTAAGCCCCAGGGTACCGGTTACCGTAAATATCATCGGGTTCCCCCAGGAGGATGCCGGAATCTCTTCGATCATAAATCCGGCCGGCAACGTGCCATCGGGGATGAACCATGCCCTGAAGGTAACCCTGAAAAACTATGGTGCGGCAAACCTTACCAGTGTTATGATCCCTTACTCTGTAAATGGTACGACCCAGGACACCCTTTCCTGGACCGGTAACCTGCCCCACGGAGCTACCCAGGTGGTGGACGTGGATTCATTCAACCTGCAGGGTGGCCTGGTGAACATGAAAGTTTGGACCACAATGCCCAATAACGCTGCTGATCTGTTCAACAACAACGACACTGCCACTATCAATTTCAGCGCCTGCATGCAGGGCACCTTTACCATCGGACAGACACCCGGAATCACCTATGATTTCCCTTCGTTCACCGCTGCCCGCAATGCTCTGGTTAACGCCGGAGTTTGCGGAAATGTGACCTTTCTGGTGGATACCGGTATCTACAACGAGCGCATGTACTGGAACGTTGTGCCTGGTGCCGGCCCCAATGCCCGGATTACTTTCCAGAGCATGAACGGAGACAGCAGCTCGGTGACCCTCCGGTATACCCTGAGCAGTGCCGCTGCCTGGGCGATGAAGTTCATCGGAGGAGCCTCCTATTTCACCTTCAAACAAATAAAGCTTTCCGTTTCAGGAAGTGCTTCTTACGGCAGGATCATGGAGTTCGATGGTGGTGCAAGTTACAACCGTTTCGAAAACTGCATCCTTGAAGGGGTTACCAATGCATCCGCAAGCAATAGTTTTGCCTTGGTGTTCTCCAATACCGGACAAAATAACTACAATGTTTTCCTGAACAACAATGTGATACAGGGGGCATATCTTGCCTATGTGTATGGCAGTTCCAGCGTAAAACCAAAGGGCTGGGAGTTCAGGAACAACCAGATAACAGGTTTTACCTACTATGGATTATATCTGTATTACAATGACTCAGTGACGGTGGTCGGGAACAAACTTTCTTCCTCCTCATCCACCACGTATGCCTATGGTATCTATGCCTATTACTGCGGATTCAGCACCAACATTTCCAAAAACACCATCATCGGCAACACGACCAGCTACTTCTACGGACTCTATGCAAGCTACTGCACTGGTACCCCAGCAGGAAGGGTACTTTTATCCAACAATATGATCTCAATTCCCGGAAACCTTACGAGCAGCTATGGTTATGGTATGTATCTGAATTACAGCAATAACATTGATGTGTACTTCAACACGGTCAGGATCCTTGGAACCACTTCCACCTCCGGCAGGGCTTTAACCTATTATGGGGGTTCATCTGCCAATATCCGGAACAACAACTTCATCAATAACAGCATGGGGTATGCAGCCTATTTCGGGAACATTACCGGAATTTCTTCCCTTAATTACAACAATTACTGGACTGCAGGCACCAATTTCGTGTATTATAACGCTGCAAACCGTACTAACCTTGCTGCTTTGCAATCTGCAAGTGGTATGGAGCCACAGGGGCAGAGTATCAACCCGCCGTTTATATCCAATACCGATCTGCACCTGGTGAGCACCAATCTCTCTACCAAGGCACAATTCATTGCTCTGGTCCCGGACGACATCGACGGGGAAATCCGCGGGCAAATGCCCACCATCGGAGCCGATGAGGTAGCCCTGCTGGGTGTCGATGCCGGAATTTCCACCATTGTTGTTCCCGGCTCTTCTACCAATGAATTTGATGTGGTGATTCCCAAAGTGATCCTGTGCAATTATGGTACTGATACCTTGTTTGCCGTACCCATTTCCTATACGGTCAATAACGGGGCTCCGGTGAATTTCACCTATACAGGTGCTCTGGCACAGTACAGCTGTGATACGGTGACCCTTCCATCCTTTGTTTCACCTGCTGGAAATGTAACCTTCTGCGTATACACCTCCATGCCGGGTGATACCAATACCTTTAACGATCAGGCATGTATAAGCTTTTTCGGGACCCCGCAATATGATGCCCAGCTCATAAAAATCATGCCCATGACAAGCGGTTGCGGGCTTTCCACTGATACCGTAAAGATCAGGATCAGAAACCTGGGGGTTCAGGCTATCAACGGAAATATCACCGCCTCCTATCAGGTGAACGCCATTTCCACAGTGGTGATGCAGGCTGTAACTACCTCTATACCTGTAAATGACTCGATCCTGTTCGCATTTACCACTCCGGTGAACCTGGCGGTTACAACTGCTGACAGCATATTCAACATTAAAGCATGGATAAATCTTGCCGGTGATAATGTGAAATATAACGACTCGGCAGCCACCCAGGTCAAATCGTTTTTCACTCCGCCGCCTCCGATACCGGTACATGCCACCGTGCCTTATGCAAGCCCTGCCACTCTGTCAGCTACAACAGCTCCGGGCAGTATTGTCCAATGGTGGGATTCTGCAACAGGAGGAACAAAACTGAATGACGGACTTACCTACACCACCCCGCTGATGTATGTGTCTGATACCTTCTGGCTGGCAGCTTCCGGTGGTGCACAGGCCGCCACCCTTACACTCGGCACCGGAACCCTGACCAATACCAGCACCGGTTGGCCTACACCCTATGGCAACTACTACTGGGGGAACAAGGAGCAGTACCTCATTACAGCCGCTGAACTTACCGCAATGGGTGCCAATGCAGCCCCCATTACACAGCTTGCTTTCAATGTGGCCAATGTGAACTCTTGTCCGGGGCTTACGAATTTCTATATCAAGATTGCCCATACCACCGTATCCACCATGACCGGGTGGGTAAGCGGCAACTTCACTTCGGTGTTTTCAGTACCTTCCTATCAACCTGTTGCAGGCTGGAACAACCATGTATTTCAGGTGCCATTTGTGTGGGATGGAGTCCAGAATATTGTGATAGAAGTGTGCTTCAACAACAGCGGTTATGTTTCTTCAGGAAATGCCAGTATCTATTATTCTGCAACCCCTGTCAATACGGTGGCCCGCTTTAATACTGATAATGCTACGGTATGCTCCGCACCTGGTACTGCCTCCACCATCGCCAACCGGCCCAATATGAAGCTTGAGCTTGCTGCCACCGGCTGTACCAGCAACAGGGTCCCCCTGTATGTAACCGTAGCTAATGCTTCAGCAGCCGATATGGGAGTATACGATATCGTACAGCCCAATACCGCTGTTAACCTCACCAATCAGGAGACGGTTCAGGTTAAGGTGCGCAACTATGGTACTGCCTCTCAGGCCAACATTCCGGTGAGCTTTAAGGTTGATAACCAGACTACGGTGACAGAAACCCTTGCCGGCCCGGTTGCCGCCGGAGACTCCGCAACCTTTACATTTACGGCTAAGGCCAGCCTGGGCATGTCAGGCAATACCTACCAGATCAAAGCATGGACTTCATTATCTGGTGATATCACCTACCTAAACGACACCGCCTGGAAAACGGTACAAAACCTGATCCCGAACTATTGCCCTTCCAATGCCACCAACAATGGATACGAAGAGCTTACCAACGTTACCCTTCATACCCTCAATAACACCTCGGTAGCCGCCAACGCTACCTATACCAATTTCACAGCCACTGTTCAGCCACCGGTACTTTCGCCTGGAATGAGTTATCCCATCAGCATTACTTCCAGTATTTCACCGGGCTATTCCAGCACGTATACCTGCTATGTGAAAGCCTGGATTGACTTGAACCGGGATGGAACACTGGATCCGGTAACAGAACTTATTTACGAATCAGCCACCAACTCAGCCAGTACAGTAACGGGTACCGCTCTGATCCCGGTTACGGCTCTCTCAGGTAATACCCTCCTGCGTGTGGTATTTGTGGAAACCAGTACCGCATCTACCGTGCAACCGTGTGGTACCTATACCTGGGGTGAAACCGAGGATTATATGGTTACGATCTCCCCACAGGCCAATTGTGATGCAGGGGTGATTGCTATTCTGCAGCCTACGGCCACAGCAGCAGCAGGTGCTACGGTGCCGGTGTATGCCAAATTCATGAACTTCGGTTCAGATACCATCCAGCCGGGTAATCTCTCCATTGCCACCAAACTCAACAACGGCACCCCGGTGGTGACGCCTTATCCTAACGCACTTCCCCCCATGGCGATCGACAGTATGCTGCTTCCCAGCATTACCGTGAATCTTGGCAACAATAGCCTTTGTGTATACTCTGTCCTGGCATGCGACTCGGTGCTGTTTAACAACGAACAGTGTATGGGCGTGTTCGGTGAATTCGTAACGGCAGTGCCCTATTTCGATGACTTCGATGCAAATAACTACTGGCAGAAACCAGCCTCCTCTGTCAACTGGCAGTATGGTACCCCCGCAGCCAATATCATCAATTCAGCCTATTCGGGTACCAAATCATGGGTTACCAATCTCACCGGCGATTATTCCAACAACGCCAATGATTACATCGTTTCACCAGGATTCAATTTCTCAGCCCTTGGTATCACCGACACCATCACCCTTAGCTTCTACCATTGGATGGATGTGCAAACGGGCGATTACGGCAGGGTGCAGTATTCCAAAGATAACGGTGTGAACTGGTCTACACTGGGCTATATGGGCGATTCTTACGGCACCAACTGGTACAACACCCAGAGCGGTGGTTCCCATTACTTCAGCCTCACCAATACCGGATGGCAATACTCTGCCTACAAGCTGGATCCTTTCACCTTCAATGGTACCGATACGATCCGTTTCAGGTTCCATTTCTCTTCCAATGCCTCCGGTGTTGCCAATGGCTGGGCCATCGACAACTTCAAGCTGGCACTGCCCCTTGTAGCCAATGATATCGGGGTCACTTCCATCGATTATCCGGTAAATGATACCGCCATCGGTTCAGGCATAAATGCCACGGTAACGATCACCAACTTCGGCACTACCACTCAGGTGATGTTCCCGGTGGTGCTTAAAGTAGACGGCGTAGTAAAAGCGTCTGAAGTATGGACAGGAGCACTCCCGTCCCTTGGAACCACCCAGTACACATTTATCACCTCCTACACTGTGCCCAATGCTCCCTATAATCTGTGCATTATGACCCAGCTGTCGAATGACCAGTATGTGGTGAATGATGAGCAATGCAAACAGGCAGGGGTAACCCCGGCACTCAACGATGTGAGCGTGAGCAAAATCGTTGATCCAATGCCGGATGGTATGGGTAACATAGGATTCTACAACTCCGTTTTTCCATGGGCATGTTCCTATCCGATGACCATACGTATCAAAAACCACGGACAGAATACGCAAACCTCCATCCCGGTGAAGTACACCTGGTACAATGGCGGTCCTGTGACCACTGAAACCTGGACCGGAACCCTGCTGCCGGACGATTCGGTGGATTATATTCTGGGGAATCCTTTCCAGCCTAAGCTGGGCGCCCAGCAGGTTTGTGTTGAAACGGCCTTAACCGGAGATGTGCTTCCGGCGAATAACAAAGCCTGCCAGAGTTATATCGGCATCATCTGCCCGGTCGGAATAGATGAGGTACAGAACGGTGGCCTTATCCTGTATCAGAATATTCCCAACCCGGCAAAGGAAACTACCCTTATCCGCTTTGATCTGGTAACCGAAGGGGAAATCCACCTGGGTGTGATGAATATGATGGGTCAGACGGTATTTTCGATGATGGCGCAGAAACCGGTGGGCGAGCATCAGGTGGAACTGGATGTGAGCCATCTGGCAACCGGTATGTACCAGTATTACATCGAGTGCAACGGGTATCGTGTTGCCCGCAAGATGATGATAAGCAGGTAAAGCCTGAACGCTTGAAAAACAGGAAGGGGCATCTCATTATAGGTGTCCCTTTCCTTTTTTAGATACAAGCGATTGTTATGATATGTTAAATAGACAGGTTGCTGCGGATTATTCGCGAAATATTGCAGTAACTTCGTCCGTTTCTCCTCCTAAACCCCTAAAAACAACACGATGAGCAGCACTTTCAAAGAATGGATCCGCACCAGCATTACGATAAAACTGGTGATCATTGGTACATTATCCCTGATTTTGCTGATACCTGCAGGCATGATTCGCAGATTGGTCAATGAGCGGAAAGAGACTCGGGATGCAGTAATCAGTGAAGTGAGTTCTAAATGGGGTAATTCCCAGACCATTACCGGTCCGGTGATTACGGTACCCTATCGAAAATATGTTAAGGAACCGGGTTCAGCCGGTGGCTACGTCACCGGATACGCCCATTTTCTGCCCGATCAGCTTGATATCTCTGGAAACCTGAAACCGGAAATCAGGCGCAGAAACCTCTATCAGGTGGTGCTGTATAAGTCTGATCTGCAGTTCGCTGGTACCTTTGCCATGCCGGATATGTCAGGTTTTAAAATCGATCCGGAGATGATCCTCTGGGACGAAGCTTTTATCTCTGTGGGTATTCCGGATATGCGTGGCATCAAAGAGGGACTGGTGATTCAGTTCGAGGGTAAACCCCTGGAGGTCAATCCCGGAGTACCGTCGAGAGATATTATGGCATCGGGGGTTTCAGCCAGGTTGCCACTGGAAATGATTGAATCCGGCAAGCCCCTCCGGTTCGACTTTACCCTCCACATCAATGGAAGTGAGTCGATTCGCTTTATCCCCATGGGAAAAACCACCAAAGTGGCACTCACTTCATCCTGGCAGGATCCGAGTTTCGACGGTGCCTTCCTGCCCGATGACCGAAAACTGGACAGCAAGGGTTTTTCCGCCCACTGGACCATCCTGCACCTTAACCGGAATTTTCCGCAGCAATGGCTCGATGATGCCTTTGCCGTGGATGAATGGTCGTTTGGGGTAAACCTGATGTTTCCCGTGGATCACTACCAGAAATCGGAGCGTTCTGTGAAATATGCCATCATGTTTATTGTATTTACCTTCCTCACCTTTTTCTTCTCTGAGATACTGGTAAACAAGAAGGTGCATCCGATTCAGTACCTGCTGATCGGGTTTTCACTCTGCATTTTTTACACCCTGCTGCTGTCCCTGTCTGAACAGGTGGGATTTCTCTGGGCATACATCATCGCAGCTGCAGCCATCATCAGCCTTATCACGGCCTATTCATCAAGCATCCTGAAAGACCGGAAGCTGATTGCCCTGGTGGGATTTATCCTGATGGCACTGTATACTTTCCTGTTTACTATCCTGCAGATCGAAGCTTACTCCCTGCTGATGGGCAGTATCGGACTGTTTGTGGTGATGGCCTTAATCATGTACCTCACCCGTAAGATCGATTGGCAGAAGTGATTGAAGTTGAGGGAGTTGAGGAAGTTTAGGATGTTGAGTTGTTTAGCAGATCAGTGAAAATCATAAGAAATCTGCGTTATCCGTGTTCTATTTTCTCGCCTCAAATGCACGGATGACACTATTTTCCAACGACTGAAAGGGCTTTCAGTACCGTGTCGTCGCGGCTGTTGAGGATCTGGTAAAAGATATCGTCGCCATACAGATCCCGCGCCACAAAGGCTTTGATCAGATGCTCCAGCTGGCGGGATGTCTCTGCCGGAAGGGTTTTCTCCATGGCCACACCGCGGGTGGCTGCAAAACGCCGCAGCTCCTCCATGGCTGATCCACCGGGCTGATAGCGCTGCACATAGGCTTTTTCACTGAAAGTGTTGGTAATGGCTGAACGGTTCCGGTCAGCATAATCCGACGCAAATTCATAGATCAGGCCGTTGTCCCGCAGCTCCCGGTAAAGCGGAGTCTCGTGTTTTCTTCCCAGCGGAATGAAATAGTCTGGCATGATGCCCCCGCCGCCGTACACCACTCTTTTTTTCTTCAGGGTAAGCACTTTCAGCGAGTCGGCCAGGGGGATGCTGTCGGGGGTCTCCATGCCACCGTTCAGGTAGCGGGTCATCAGCTCGTTGTAATACTCCTCCTGGTTGTGGGAATAGGGCTTCTGGATCGATCTGCCGGCAGGGGTATAGTACCGCTCGGTGGTTAACCGCAGCGCCGAACCATCGGCAAGGGTTACCTGCTGCTGCACCAGACCTTTGCCAAACGACCTCCGGCCCACGATCCACCCACGGTCATTGTCCTGGATGGCACCTGCAATGATTTCGCTGGCCGAAGCTGAGAAATCATCGATCAGCACAGCCAGTCCGATATCTTTGAAATCCCCGTCGCCGGTGGCATAACTGGTCTTTTTGCGGCCGCTTTTCCCTTGCGTATATACAATCAGCTCCCCTTTCTGCAGAAATTCATTGGCGATCAGGATCGCCTGGTCAAGCAATCCGCCACTGTTGCCCCGGAGGTCGAGCACCAGTTTTTTCATCCCCGAGGATCTGAGGTTCCGTAGCTTTTCCAGCATCTCCACATAGGTATTGCCGGCAAAGGTATTCAGCTTGATATACCCTGTGGTGGCATCAGCCATGTAGGCGGCATCTATGCTTTGTGTTCTGATCACATCGCGAGTAACAGGTAGCTCCAGCAGATCCTTTCTGCCTTTTCGGAAAACGGAGATCTTGATGGTGGTACCGCCTGGTCCTTTGAGTTGCTTCATCACGTCGTCACTGGTGATGTTTACCCCTGTCAGAGGCTTCCCCTCTACGGAAACGATGCGGTCGCCTGCCAGCAAACCGGCCTTTTCCGATGGGCCTCCCGGAATCACCCTGATCACCATCACGGTATCTTTACGGATGGCAAACTGCACCCCGATCCCTTCGAACCTGCCGGTGATCTCCTCGTTGATGGCTGCCAGCTCCTCGGCAGGGATATACACCGAATGGGGATCCAGCTGTTGCAGAAGACCCTGGATGGCCATCTCGGTGAGCGCCTTCTCTTCAACCTCATCTACATAATCACGCTGGATCAGGTACATAATATCCCGGATTTTGTCGCTCCGGTATCTTCCGGCGCCGGTCCCGGAGAGGGAGGAGGAGCCGGAGGTGAGGTAAGCTCCGAGAAACATGCCGGCGATCAGGAGGGCAGCGAAAACCAGCGGCAGGAGGATTTTGAGATACTTGTTCATAGTAGTTGAAAGAGGGTATTGAAAGAAACAGAAATTGCCCACAGTGCAATGGGCAATCATCTGTACCCGGAGCCGGGATCGAACCGGCACGAGTGTTACCTCACTGGTTTTTGAGACCAGCGCGTCTACCAATTCCGCCATCCGGGCATCTGGAACCGGAGGGCAAAGGTAATACTTTTCTTCACTTCCTTAAAAAGCACACCGATCATGGTTCCTTTTTTTGTAACTTGCTCCCCCGAAACCAACCTGCTACTCTAACCTCAATTCCTTACCCTGTATGGCAACCGTTGTGAACATTTTTTCCGGACAGGCATCCCGTTATCTGGCAGAAAAAATCGCAGCCTCTTATGGCAAAAAGCTTGGCCAGGTGAAAGTATCCCATTTCAGCGATGGTGAATTTCAACCCTCCTTTGAAGAGACGGTGAGGGGAAATGAACTCTTTATTATCCAGTCGACCTTTGCCCCTGCCGACAATCTGCTGGAACTGCTGCTGATGATCGATGCCGCTAAAAGGGCTTCGGCGAAAAGCATTGTGGCCGTAATTCCATACTATGGGTTTGCCCGTCAGGACCGCAAGGACAAACCACGGGTTTCCATCGGGGCAAAACTGATCGCCAACCTGCTCACGGCTGCCGGCGTCAACCGCATCATCACCATGGATCTCCATTCCGATCAGATCCAGGGGTTTTTCGACCTTCCGGTGGACCACATGTATGCCTCTTCCATCATCATCCCCTATTTGCAGAAACTTAATCTTCCAAGGCTTGCCATTGCCTCGCCCGACACCGGAGGTACCAAACGGGCCGCTGCCTATGCCAAATTTCTCAACTGCGACCTGGTGATCTGTTTCAAACAGCGGGAAAAGGCAAACGTCATCAAGGAGATGACCCTGATTGGCGATGTAACGGGTAAGGATATCATTATCATAGACGATATCATCGATACCGGCGGAACCATTACTAAAGCTGCCCAGATGATGATGGATGAAGGGGCTGCCAGTGTAAGATGTGCCTGCACCCATCCGATTCTGTCCGGTGCAGCATTTGATCTGCTTGAGAACTCTCCCCTTTGCGAAGTGATTGTAACCGATACAATCCCCCTTAAAAAACCACTTGACAAAATTACTGTCCTCACCACCGCTGATCTTTTTGCCGATGTGATTGGCAGGGTCCATAACTATGAATCCATCAGCAGCCATTTCGAATTCACCACGTTGCTGTAAAGAAAAAAGCTTTACCTTTGCACCCCCGAAACAATTCAGGGGCTAATATCATTTAAACCAAATTAGTATGAAAATCGTCAAATTGAGCGGTTCTCCCAGAGAGAACGTAGGGAAAAAAGACGCCAGAAGCCAGCGCAAAGAGGGCAGAGTGCCCTGTGTGATTTACGGAGGAAAAGAGCAGGTTCATTTTTCTGCCGATGAGAAAGAATTCGGACCTATTGTATTTACTCCTGATGTGATGTTTGTGGAGATTGAACTTGGCAGCCAAACCTATAAGGCTATTCTTCAGGACATCCAGTACCATCCTGTATCCGACAAAATTATCCATGCAGATTTCATGGAACTGCATGATGAGAAGGCCATTACAATGTCCATCCCAATATACACCACTGGTACCTCCAAGGGTGTTCTGAGGGGAGGAAAGCTGGTACAAGGTCTCCGCAGGCTTCCGGTAAAAGCGCTTCCTGCGTTTATGCCCGAACGGATCACCGTGGATGTTACCAAACTGAATATCGGACATTCCTTCAAGGTAAAGGATCTGAAACTTTCCAATGTGACCGTTCTGAGCAGTCCTTTTAACACCCTTGTTAGTGTGAAAACCGCACGTGGTGTGGTGGCCGGTGCTGATGAAGAGGAAGAAGTGGGCGATGCCGGTGCCGAAGGGTAATCCTGCATTTCTTGATCGCTGATGAAATACCTTATTGCGGGCCTGGGCAATATCGGGGAACAGTATGCCGGAACGCGGCATAACGCCGGGTTCGATATTGTGGAAGAGCTCGCATCCAGAAAAGAGTCTGTTTTTCAGAGCGGGAGGTATGCCTGGCATACCTCCCTTAAGTTCAAGGGGCGCGAGCTGGTGCTGATCAAGCCCACTACCTACATGAACCTGAGCGGCAAGGCGGTACGCTACTGGCTCGAGAAGGAGAATATCCCCGTGGAGCAGCTGCTGGTGGTGGTGGATGATATTGCATTGCCCCCGGGTGAGCTGCGGATGAAAAAGAAAGGCGGGGCTGGCGGCCACAATGGTCTGGAGGATATCATCGCGATTTTGGGTACAGAGGAATTCGCCCGTTTGCGGTTCGGTATCGGAGATCAGTATCTCAGAGGCAGGCAGGCCGACTTTGTGCTGAGCCCCTGGGAACCGGAGGAGCGCGATGCCATCAGGGAACGGATGAAAATCGCTGCCGACATGATCATCAGCTACGTTACCATCGGACCCGAACGTACGATGACGCTTTTCAACAAGAAATAGATAGATCTTCAGTCTGGATCTCCTTCGGCTTCCTTTCGCGAAAAATACAGATCCAGCAGTTTTCTTGCAGCAACATACCCGCTGATTTGCTGTTTTTGCACCAGTTGCTCATATTCCGGAAGGTGTTTCAGGATTTCGGGATGGCGATAGAAGTGATTTTCAATCTCCTCATGAATGGTTTCACGGATGGTGAGCAACTGCTGCTCTTCCCGCCGGCGGGTGAAGTATCCACTGTCCTTTGCAAAGGTGCTGTAGTTGCCGATGGTCTCCCAGATTTCGGGGATCCCCTCGCCGGTAAGGGCTGAGCAGGTGCCGGTTACAGGCTCCCAGCCCGAAGGGGATTTGGGCAGCAGGTGCAGAGCATTTTTATATTCAATGGTGGCTGCTTTGGCTTTGCGGAGGTTTTCCCCGTCGGCTTTGGTGATGAAAATGGCGTCGCACATCTCCATGATGCCCCGTTTGATCCCCTGCAGTTCATCCCCGGCACCTGCCAGCATCAGCAGCAGGAAGAAATCCACCATGCCATATACCGTAGTTTCCGATTGCCCAACCCCTACGGTTTCCACCAGGATCACATCATACCCCATGGCTTCGCACACGATGATGCTCTCGCGGGTTTTGCGGGCTACACCCCCGAGCGATCCCGCAGAAGGGGAGGGGCGAATGAAAGCACTGGATTGCCGGGATAATTCTTCCATGCGGGTTTTGTCGCCCAGGATGCTGCCCCCGGAGCGCTCGCTGCTCGGATCCACTGCCAGTACCGCCACCCGGTGCCCCTGTTTAACCAGGTGCATTCCGAAGGCATCAATAAACGTGCTTTTGCCAACCCCCGGCACCCCGGTAATGCCGATGCGCATCGATTTTCCCGAAAAGGGGAGACATAATCCGATGATCTCCTGCGCCACAGCCTGATGCTCAGGAAGGGTGCTCTCAACCAGCGTAATGGCCTGGCTGAACATCGCTGTGTTGCGTTGCTGTATCCCTTCGAAGTATTGCCCTGCCGTGTGCAGCTTTCTGCGGTGCCGGATAAACCGCTGCCGTGCCTCCTCGTTGAACTGGGGCGGCTGCTCTATCCCTTCATTTACCTTCAGTGCTGATTTATAAGGCTTTTCTTTCATGCATCAGCCCTCTTTTTTCTGCAGAATCTCCAGCATATCAGCTTCGAGGCTTGTAACCGGGGTTTCGGTGATGCGACCAATCTCGATCCCTTTGTACTGGAAGATAAAAGTGGGTACCCGTAAGATGCCATAACCTGAAATATCCATGCCCGGTACTTTTTTCTGCCCATCGGTCGCGATCAGGATCAAAGCTCCGGAGGGGTATCCGATCTCGTCGAGTACTTTGAAGAAACGTGGAAGCTGCTCCCGGCTGTCGCCGCACCAGGTGCCAAGTACGATGGTAATGGTAACCCCTTCAAGCAATTCCGGATAGGGAACCCCTTTCTCCATCACCGGGGTGTAGGCATTGTATTCATCCTGATACCGCAGATTGAACGGGGCAAAGCTTTCGAGAAAGGTTCTTGTGCACAGCCCCACCACCACGGGCTGGTTTTTGAGGGTGTCGTATTCTACCCGGTTTGATGGCTGGGCCCATGCAGAAAAACATACCATTATTAGTACAATTAGGATGAAGGTTTTTTTCATAGCAAATATGCTTCGCCTGAACTATTTTGCACAAAGGTATGGGAAATTCTGAAAGGTGCTTATGATCCTGATTGGGATCTGAGGTCAGCCGGGATGCTGACTCTCTTGTCTCCCCGCCAGGATTCGAACCTGGGACCCGCTGATTAAGAGTCAGCTGCTCTACCAACTGAGCTACGGAGAGAAAACTTATTTGTCTTCGTATTCTGGCTGGGACCCTCCCGACTAAAGTCGGGATGCTCTACCAACTGAGCTACGGAGAGAGAACTTATTTGTCTTCGTATTCTGGCTGGGACCCTCCCGACTAAAGTCGGGATGCTCTACCAACTGAGCTACGGAGAGAGAACTTATTTGTCTTCGTATTCTGGCTGGGACCCTCCCGACTAAAGTCGGGATGCTCTACCAACTGAGCTACGGAGAGAAAAGCGGGTGCAAAGATAAAAACAAAATTCAATATCTTTCACCCTGTTGTCATCAATACTTCAGGATCTTTCCGGTAAACACTCCTGTTGATGAACCGATCCTCACCAACAGCATACCAGCCGGAAGATTTACCACCGGTACTGTGATACTTTTACCGCTGTCAACAGGCTGAATATCTTTCTGATACACCAGTCTGCCATCCGTTGTAAATACCTGAAGCAAGGATGAACCTGCCGATTCGGGTATTCTCACGGTAAACTGATCGTGGAAGGGATTGGGCCAGAGCAGCAGTTTTTCTGTGGCAGCGACCTGATCTATGCCCACAGGAGCATCGATGATGAGGTACACCGGGTAAATCCAGCTTTGGGTACTACCGTCGGAAAGGGTATGCTGAAGGGTAATTTTGGAACCGGAAGTGGCTGTGGGTGCAATCTGAACCTTCATGACATTTCCCGTAACCAGACTGGCTCCTGCCGCAAAATTTCCGAAGGGTTCGGTGGGGTCTGTCAGGGTAACCAGGGGATCGGAGGAAGTGAGGGTACCTGTTACTGAATTTACAGGTGCATACCCCAGGTTGGTGATTTTATACGAAAGGTCAATGGTTTCGCCTGCATTGATGTATCCGTTGTTGTTGCCGTTTACATCACTGATCTTCACCTCTTCCATCAGCATAAAGGGTTTGGGTATAACGGTGTTTCCCGCGGCCGGGAAGGTGATTAGGTCGATCCAGGCAGCATCAGAACCTGCCACCGAATAGACATCCTTCTGGTAACGCCACAGGAAGGTGTGCTGCCCGGCGGTAACAGGATAGGCAACCCGCGCCCAGGCTTTGGTGCCGTCCCACCACCCTTTGGACACGCCATCGATGAAGAATTCCAGGTTGTCGTATTTCTGCCCGGCTCCGGCTTCGCAGCTCACTTTACGCCAGAAACTGATGGTGTCGGGGTAGGCTGCGTACCAGGAAATGCTCAGGTCCGACTGGGCACTGTTTCCGATAGCACCGGACCTTGCGCACCAGGTACCCTCATACGGAAGGTTGCTGGTTACGGTCCAGTTGCCGGAACCTGCATGTTGCCAGTTGAATTTCTGGAAGTTGCCGGTTTCAAAATCTTCATTCCCAAAATTGATCACATCGGCAAGGGAAGCATTGGCTTTATAATAGCCTGCAGAAAACACAAGGTTGAACTGGAAGTTAGTCCCAACGGGGGTTGCTGTGTCCATCCGGGTATAGAACTGCACGTTTTCAGGGGTGTTGAGAACGATTTTCTGTAGTTGGATCTGGCTTGGTCCGGATAGCGGAGTGTAGGCTGAACCCGCTGTAACAGCACACTGATGCTGGCTGGCTTCGGCACCTCCAATATTTTTCAGGCGTGCACGGATGATCACCACCTCACCCTTTTCGAATTTTCCATTCCCGTTGCCGCCTGCCACATCATCGAAATAGAGGGTGTCGAACACCAGCACCGGGGCATAGCAGGTCAGGCTGAAACTGGATGTCCACTGGTTGGAGGCATTGTCGGAAATCACCATTTGCATGGCAGCCTGATAATTGTTGGGAACTGAATCGCTGATTTTTATCGTAAAGGCATTGAGAATTTGCTGAACAGATCCATTGGGAATATTGCCAAAGGTTGCGGTATTGCCGGTAACCTGAATGTAGGGGTTAAGGCTTGAAAGCACTGCGGTTACCTGACCGGCAGGCAGTACGCCGATGTTTTCAAGGGATACGTTCAACCCCACTGTTTCGCCAAAATCGGCCTGCTGGTTGTTATTGCCTGTGCCATCATTTACCAGGTGCGTTTTGTAGGTAACGAAAGGGGCATTGGCAACAATAAGGGGTACTTTGGCGATATAGGGGATTTTGTTGAAGGCGGTGATCACCAGGTCAAGGGTGTCAGGGGTGAGCGGCGTAACGATGTTCAGGGTCACGGTAGAACCACCCACAATGCCGCTTGCCAGAATCTGTCCGTTGTGGCTCAGAGTGGCCCGTGCACCGTTCACCGGGCAGAAGATGGGGAACTGGGTGGTACCGATCATGATAGCAGGCTGGTGGGATGCGGTGATCGGGAGCGGGCTGGTGGTGGTAACCTGCAGTGAAGGATCCCCGAAAATGGTCCAGGTATCGGTCATCTCATCCCCTGCCGAAGCATAGGTGTCGTTCATCTTCATGCAGCCACTGATCGATAAACCTCCGAAGGTTCTCTTGATATTGGAAGGATAACCTTCTTTCAGGATATCCACCATCTCATCCTGCCCTTCCATCGGCGGGTCCCAGCTCTGGTTGATGGTCGATCCGAAGTATGCCACTGCTCCGACAGGCTGGTCGTTTTTGGTGGCCCTGAGCCATGCTTCAGCAAAACAGGTGGTACTCACAAAATTACCGTTCACACATGCAACTGCCCACACAAAAGGCCACTTGCCGGTATTGCTCAGTGCAGCCACGTTGGTGTTGCTGAACCCCGAGGTACCCCAGCTGGTATTACTCCCATGCCCGGTATACAGAATTACACTGCCTCCGGCATCCACACCGGTTTGCACATTCGCTGCCGTTGGATTTCCTGCGGCATCATTGCCCCCCTGACTACCTTCGTAATACTCCACGTTACCGGTGTATGTGAAACCCATAAGGTCGGTCAGCATATTTCTCACGTGCTGCCAATCGTATTCATTGTCGTCACCCGGCCCCTCCTCTGAAGCGATTCCGATGGCTTTTTTAAACCAGCCACCCACTGTATCAGGATTAATCTCATAGGTAAGGGTCCTGAGTACCTGTGTTTGTACATGCTGCACATTTTCAGCCGAAAACCTCCCGACAAAAAACTCCGGGTAATGGTCGTTTCCGGTGATATAGGCATAGGCGTTGTCGGAATGGGATGCCCCCAATAGATTGGTAGGAATTTGCGCTGCATCTCCTACAAGCAGCAGGTAGGTGAGGCCGTTGGTGTTGTAATAGTTGGTAACATACGTCTTGATTGCGGCGGCTGTCGTGCCGATGGTGGCCACATCCACCATCTGGCATGGAATCCCTTTCTGGTTTTTCCATTTCACAAATTCACCCATGGCAGGCATAAAGGCGCTGTGGCTGATCACCAGCATCTTCCCGTTTTCACTCACCGGGGTGTAGGTAACTCCATAAATCCCGTAATTCATGAAATGGCGGTTGTACAGCTGCACAAAATCTTCATCCAGCACCTTTGGCAGTGCTGCCCTGGTGAGGGTATTCACCCCCCCGGGCCCCTGCTTTGTCACTTTGACGGTGATGTTATGATATACCCTGAGGACCTCGGTCACAGGATTGTACTGAAATGGTTGTACCAGCACTGTTTGTCCCCTGAAATCCCTGAGGATATAAGGCTCCCTGAGGGCAGCCACCTCTCCCGGGTAGAATTTATCCTTCTGATAAACGGCTCCCTTTACATAGAGCACCTCTTTTGGGTCGGTATCACGATACAGATTGCCACGTGAAGGAATCAGTTTGATGCCTGTAAATTCCTGATAATCCGAAGACAACACCTCAACCTGCATCACCCCTTCATCAGGGATAATCAACGATTTCGCGCCAATCCTTACCTCCGGCACCCCTGATTCCAGCACCGGAACTGTTCCTTGCAGATCAAGGGTATGAAACACTCCCTGCTTTGTGGTAGTCTCCCTGAGTACAAAACTGTTGAAGGTATACTGCAGGATGGTGCTTTCCGGGGTCGATTGTACCAGGGTTGTCTGCATGGCAGGATTTCCCGTTGAGGTAACCGATACCTGGGCCATGGTTACAAATGCGGCAAGCAGTAAAAAGCAAACGGCTACGGTCTTTTTCATAAGGGTGGATTGTGAATACAGTGTGCTTCGGTTCGGATTTAATATTTTATGATTTTTCTGATCATGGAGCCTGCAGGGGTTTCCAGGATCAACAGGTACATTCCTGATGGAAGATGACCGGTATGGAAAGAATAGGTGTCAGTGGCTCCATCCACGGAATACTGCTGCACAACCGTACCCGTCGTCTGGCACAGGAGAATCCTTCCCCCCGAAGGATTGTCCCTGGGGACACGTACCTGCAGAATTCCGTCCACCGGATTGGGCCAGACCTCCAGGGTTCCGGTAATCCCCGCAGGCTCCTGAATCCCCGTGCAGATGGAGGTAACCGGGAAGATTATGTAATCAATCCAAGCACAATCGGAACCATCGGTGGTATAATAATCCTTCGTGTACGCCCAGGTGAACCGGATCATTCCCGAATCAACCGGGAAAGAAGCCACCTCCCAACCGGGTTGCAATCCGCTCCATCTCCCGACATCCTGCTGGTTGATGCTGAAAACCAAAAAATCGTAATCTTCTTCTGACGATACCTTGTAGGCAAACCTGATGGAGTCGCGGCTTAACACCGGTATATCCACCTGAAAAGAAGTAGAGGACTGGTTGGGGATGTTTCCTGAACGCATACAGAAGTTACCTTCAAAAGGCGACTCAGTGGTATAGAACCAGGGCTGGGATCCGGTGAAAACCCAGGGCAACTGAGCCACAGAGGTATCTTCGAAATTCTCCTTCAGCGGATTCAGCATCCGGTAAAGGACCAGGGTATCCCCATATCCGCTTTTTTCTGCTGCTACCACCAGTTTCACCACACTCCCTTTGGGCAATGGAGCATTCTGCATCTGCGCTGTAAACACCAGATTATAGGATTGCTGGGCATTGAACAGCGGCATAGTGACCTGGGGGATATTCAGTTGCACCAGCGGATGATCCTGCGACAACTGCACCACAACGTTCTGCAGGTCCGCGTGGCCTTTGTTTCTGAGGTTTACCCTGAACTCAAACGGTTCATTGGGCTCAGGCAATCCATTGTTGTTGCCGCTGAAATCAGTAATAAACATATCGTTGATTTCCAACACGGCACTGTTGATTGTAAATCCGACCGGCGTGTTCCAGAACTGGGAGCCATCCTCGATGCGGATTACTCCTGTTACGGTATGCTGATCGGGTACAAAGTCCTTGATCTGAAAGGAAAAAGCAGAAGCGATATTTACCGATGCTGCTCCGGTGATGCCCGAAAGGGTGTGCAGGGAATCGGTAAGGGTGATGTAGCTGTCGGATATCAGCAGCTTCAGCGTGAGGTTTCCGGAGGGAAAGGAGGTAAAATTCTTCACCCGTACGTTCAACAGGATCGGTTCACCTGCATCGGTTTGCTGGTTGGAATTACCTCCAAGATCAATGTAACTGACACTATCGGCTAAAATGAACGGACCGGTGGGGGTCACTAAGTGTATGGTGTCGAAATATGGAATTCTGTTCTGGCCTGTGATGGAAAGGAGGGCATTGGCAGGTTGGCTGAAAGGCTGGATCTGCAGGTTCACAAATCCGTTTCCGTTGGTAACGCCTGCCCCATGGATCTGACCATTGTAACTCAGGGCTACATACTGATAGGGGTCGGCCTGGATGGAAACCTGTGACAAACCGGTAGGAAGAGTGCTGAGAAATGTAACGGTCGGGTTGGCCGGAACACCTAACCATGGCATCAGCGAAGGATCACCCATCAGGTGATAGATCTCCCAGTAATAGGGAACAGAAAGCCCGGATTGGGTAACTGACAGATTACCGGCCTGTACGATACCCCCCTGGGTGGTCCACCACTGGCTGTAAGGCTCTCCGTGGGTATGGAACAGCCTGTCCCAAAAACCCAATCCACTCTGGTTATAGGTGGGATTTACCACGATGGGCCCAAGACCTACTGCAAAATAATAATCTTCGTCCCAGTAGGTGAGGTCTGAAGCACCGATATGGCCGGCTGCCCCTTTGTTCTCTGCCCTAAGGAGGGTTTCGCCAAAGCATTGTGATAAACCGAATTTCCCCGTTTCACAGGCATTGCTGATCACCGTGGGATACCTTCCGGTGTTGGTAAGAGACTGCACTGTGGTGGAGGTAAAGGCAGGGTCGCTCCAACCCGAGGAGGAACCATGGGCAGAGTAGTTCACCAGTGAAACCCCTTCGTTGAACCGTTGGACAATCTGTGAAATCTGTCCACTTGAAGCGGGATATAGAAACGCATATGCCTGCATCCCATTTAAGGGTTTAACGTACTCGTTTTCAGCATAATGCATCTGCCCGTTAGCATAAATGCTGGCATTGTTGGCATCATTGCCGGCCACCAGAAGCCCGTTTTCCAGGTATCCTGCCGAAGGCATGGAAAATTGATCCACCATCAGGGTTTTGTCAATCTGCGGCTGAAGCTGGGCAACCGAAGTAGCAGAAAAACGCCCGTATTCCAGTTCGGGATAGATATCTCCTGTATACTCTGCATAATAGAGATCGGTAACGTGATTACCCGCCGATCCGTTGAATGCCGGTATCTGCGCAACATCCCCCACAATCAGGAGGTAGGAGGGGGCAGGATTGGCCGGGGAAGAAGCATCCCAGATCCCTTTCAGGTAAGCCTTCATGGAGGTGGTGGTGGACCCCACACCCGGCGAGCCTCTGTACACCTCCGTAACCTTGAACCCTTTCTTCTTTTTCCAGGCGATGAAAGGTTGCAGGGTATTCAGAAACATGGAGTCTGACAGGATGATATAATGCACTGGGCCGGTGATGGGAGAATAAATCTGGAATGCATTGCCGTTCAGGGTAACTGAGGACGGATCAGCTACAGGAGATGCAAAATTCTGCTTGAATGCCACCGGGTTGGAGATGCCTCCCGAAAAGGTGATGTGCACTTTTGCATATTCCATATACCGGACCTGCCGGGTTACCGGATGATACTGCACCGGCGATATGCTTAAACGGGCAATACGGGCATTGCGCATGATTCCGTCGTCCAGAATCCTTGCTCCGCCATAATCAAACCACTCATTTCTCGTATATACTTCAGCGTTTTTAATAAATGGTCGGTCGTCCAGGGTGGATTTGGAAATAGGAAGTTGTACCGGAGAAAGTTCCATGCCCATGAACGAACCGGGAATTTCAACATCTCTGGTTGACATCTCGGTAACAGAGATCTGCCATGAAGCCTCCACAGGGATCTCGATCATCCGGTTCCAGACCGGCAGATTGGGCAGACCCGGCACATCCGACGGATAACATTCAGGCATTGTCAGGCTGAAATAGCCCGGTTCTGTATGAAGTGGATTTACAATCTGCGGTACAGGAAAACGAACTTCCAAAATAAGTTGCCGGGCATCAGATTGCAGTATGGTGATTTCGGGACGGGCATGATTTCTCAAAATCCCCTGACCGTAAAGGGTTGGAATAGTTGCGAGTAGAAAAAAAACAACTAAAACGTTTAAGATTTTATATTGATACCTGCTCATGGGAGATTTCGGAAATTATGATGTAAAATTACACCTTTTTCTGATTTCCCTGACCGTTTATCTGATTTGAATAACAAGATTTTAACAATGATTCAAAACTGCCGGAAGGTCACTTTCGGGTTTCTGCATCAGACCCACAAGATCCCGGTCAGGCAAATGTTCCTGGATACTGTTGCGGTTAGCGGTAGGTTATGTCCTGGCCGGGATCCGGATGGTCATTACGGAACTTTTACAGGTATACCGTAAAGGTATGGTTGTTAACCGTTATTGTGATGATGTTGTCGCAGATTCCATTGCCGTAGTCGATGATACGTGTGGGTTTACCTGAAGGGGTAATCTCCATCACACCGCTTACAAAGTGCTTGCAGCCGATATTCTTCTGAAGCGGGGTGGTGATCAGCATGGTGTAGCTCACATTGGCGGCAGAAGTGCCGCTGGCCGAGCCTGTGATCAGGTATTTATCGTCGAGCAGTGCAGGGGTATTCATGCCGGCAATCCAGGTACGGGTGCGGGTCGAGTTCCAGGTGATGGTGCCCCCGTTGTTGGTTTGATGATACTGCCGTTTACCACCACCGAGTATGACAGAAATCCGTTGGTATCCAGTCCGTTGTTTGTTACGACCTTGGTTCCCAGCACCTGGTGGTCGTTGACGAAATAGTTGCTGAAGGTGTGGGTGATCACGGTTCCGCTGTCCTTGTAAGGCCCGGTGAAGCTGATCTGGATGATTCCTCTCCGGTATTTCCCGTCGGCACACAGGCAGTTGGTGGTACCGAAGTCGATGGTCAGGAGTTTCGGGGATACCGTAGTGTCGAGGCTAACGGTGGCACAGGTTCCGATAATCACCCATTCGGTCTGGTCGCCTGACTTTCCCGACTTGCTTTTGGTGGAATAGGCTTCGTCAGCAATATCCTTTACTTCATTGAACAATGTTTCAGCGGTGTTCTGGTCTTTCGATAAATCGGTGTAATCGTCCTGCTGATCTTTCTGGCAGGCAAAAGCAATCAATGCCATCGCAACGATTGCGGTAAATGTAGCAATTCCTGTTTTCTTTTTCATTTGACAGATGTGTTTGGTGAGTTGATATATACCGGATGCCTGAACAACGCAAAAGTTAATTTCACATTGCAAAAATAATCCTAAGACTAACTATATCAGTATAAAAAATTTCAGTAAAGCAAAATCAGACTGATGGCCATAACGGCCATTCCGGCAATAAGCCCATAAATGGAAAGGTGATGTTCGCCGTATTCTCTAGCAGAGGGGAGCAGTTCATCGAGGCTGATGAATACCATGATTCCTGCCACTGCGGCAAAGAGAAATCCAAAAACCATGGGGCCCATAAAGGGCATCAGGATCAGGAACCCCACGGCGGCACCCACAGGCTCTGCCAATCCGGAAGCGAATGAATTCCAGAAGGCTTTTTTTCTGCTGCCTGTGGCGTAGTAAATGGGAACGGATACAGCAATTCCCTCAGGGATGTTATGGATGGCAATGGCTACCGCAATGGCAATACCAAGACCCGGATCCGAAAGGGCTGCGGTGAAGGTTGCCAGCCCTTCAGGGAAATTATGGATGGCAATGGCAAGGGCCGTCACAATGCCCATCCGCATAAGTTTCGGGTTTTCACTGGTTTGCGAATCCTGCATCGATTCCACCATTCTAATCTCATGCGGATTTTCTGCCGAAGGGATCAGTTTGTCTATCAGTGCGATGAGTCCCATCCCCAGAAAAAAGAAAAGCACCGTATATCCATATGCCGGTTGGGGCTCATATACCTCCTGGAGTGCAGTACGGGCTTTGGCGAAGATCTCAATCATGGAAACGTAAATCATAACGCCTGCTGAAAACCCGAGCGATACAGAAAGAAAGCGGGTGTTGGTACGTTTGGTCAGGAATGCCAGTGCCGATCCGATGCCGGTGGATAATCCCGCAAAAATTGTGAGGCCAAAAGCAAAAAGGATGGTATGAAAATCGGTCATAGGCTCATGATTTCTTACCAAACCCCAGGAACCCTCTTTTTGTTTTCGGGAAGTTTTTATGCGCCTCCGGATGGAGTAACGCCATTTTCGGATCACCGGGACTCAATAACTGCCAAACCCTGCTCCAGCCGATAAATCCGCCGATATTCCGGTCATCGATGAAGATATCGGCATTCAGTTTCCGGCTGTAACTTTCATCCATCACTTCTCCTGGATAATTTTCGTTGACGGCAAAAAATTCCACCCCGTTCTGCCGGCAGTATTCAATGGCCTCTTCGAGGCAGCTTCCGGTTCTGAAGGTCCAGAGGATCAGCCGGTGCCCTTTCTTCTGCAACTCCTTCAGGGTGGCAAAGGCAAAAAGCATCTCCCTGCCGATCTTCGGGTAGTTGTTCTCGACAATCGTTCCGTCGAAATCAACGGCAATTTTCAATGAGTTTTCGTACACCACAACCATTGCCCAAAACTACAATTTTTAAGCTTTGGATCATCCATCACAGATCAATTATCCTGAGGAACCAAAATTTTTGCATCTTGCACCCCAAACCTCCTGCCGTGAAACCCAACCACCGGATCACAACCCTGTCGCAACAAAAAAGATCGTACCTGGCAGCGCTGGCTGCAATCCTGCTCTGGTCAACCATTGCGGTGGCATTCAAAACAGCCCTGCGGTATCTCGATCCCTTTCAGCTGGTGTTCTGTTCAAGCCTGGTTTCTTTTGTTTTTTTCATGCTGATTAACCTGTTTTCAGGCGGGTTCAGGGACCTGCTGAAAAGTTCAGACCGGAAGGGGATCGCCCAATCAGCATTGCTGGGGATGCTTAACCCGTTCCTGTATTATCTGGTGCTGATTCATGCCTATGACATGATTCCGGCTCAGGAGGCAATGACCCTTAATTACATCTGGCCCCTGATGCTCGCTCTGCTGTCGGTACCCTTTCTTCGGCAGAAACTGGGAACTACAGCCTTTCTGGCAATGATCCTCAGTTTCAGCGGCATTATCCTCATTGCCACCAAAGGACAGCTTGCCTCCCTTTCATTTTCTGCCCTGAAAGGAGACCTTCTGGCGGCCGGCTCCTCCATAATCTGG
Source organism: Bacteroidota bacterium (assembly GCA_022709695.1). Classification (GTDB taxonomy): domain Bacteria; phylum Bacteroidota; class Bacteroidia; order Bacteroidales; family SKPS01; genus SKPS01. The sequence goes on along the minus strand of JAKLII010000002.1, from coordinate 423,757 downwards.
GCGCTATACTGGATTTTCAACCTGAAAGATGACCGCACCATTCCGCACAAGATGTTCTGGAACTTCTTTTTTGGATCGGTCTTTTCATTTCTGGCTGCTCTCTGGTTTTCAAACCCTTTTGACATCAACCTGAACGGATGGCTTTCAGGTACCTATCTTGGATTGTTCGAGATGGGGGCCACCTTCCTGTTGTGGCTTACCGCCCTGAAGCTTTCCAAAAAAACGTATCTGATCAGCCAGCTGATATTCCTTGCCCCTTTTATCAGCCTGATCTGGATCAGGCTGGTGCTGAAGGAACCGGTGCTTCCCGTAACCCTGATGGGGCTGGTTCTGATCGTAGCAGGCATTTTATGGCTGCAATGGTCGGAGCGGCAAAAACCGGAAGGGAAGCCCCGGAAGTGATATTTTGACCGCACAACCTTTTTTTTGGTAATATTGCATTCGAAGAAACGGATGGTGTTATGGCTTACAGTATGGGGGATATTTACCAAAAAATGACCTCTTCGGGCAGAAGGCAGTTTGCAGTGCTGGCTGATCCCGACAAACTCACCAATTCCCAGGCTGAAACCCTTGCCGAACGGTGCAATACCGCAGAGGTGGACTACATTTTTACAGGAGGCAGCCTGGTAATGCAGTACAGGATGGAGGAGATGGTTTCGGTAATTCGCCGCCATACCCGGATCCCTGTGGTTTTATTTCCCGGAAACGTGCTGCAGGTCACTGACCAGGCGAACGCTATCCTGTTTCTCTCACTGATCTCCGGAAGAAACCCTGAAATGCTGATAGGCCGCCATGTGGAGGCTGCACCGATACTTAACAAGAGTGGACTGGAAGTTATCCCCACCGGGTATATGCTGGTGGAAAGCGGAGCCCTTACCACTGCCCTCTATATGTCGGGTACCATTCCGGTTCCCCGCTCCAAACCTGATGTGGCTGCCTGCACAGCCCTTGCCGGACAAATGCTCGGGCTTCAGGCGATCTACCTTGATGCGGGGTCGGGAGCACTTCAACCGGTTCCTCCTGCCATGATCGCCGCCGTGAAAGCACAGGTGCACATTCCGGTTATCGTAGGCGGAGGGATCCGGACCACCGATGACTGTCTGAATGCCTGTAAAGCCGGTGCCGATATCGTTGTGGTTGGAAATGCCATCGAATCAAGGCCGGACCTTATCGCTGAGTTTTCACGGATCGTGCATACTTCCCCGTTGCTGTAGTTCCATTTCCCATAAACCGTTCATCAAAATTCCTTTTGCAGCTATGAAGATAAAGAAGTACTTCCTGTTATCCCTGATAATGATCTGTATGCTCCCGGCTTTCAGTCAGGGACAGAAACTGCTCACCATTGATGACCTTTCAAACCAGACCCTGATGCCTGTTCCCCTGAGGAATATGCAGTGGCTTCCGGGTGCCTCCCGATACACATTTATAAAAGAGAATGCCCTTATGATGGGCTTGCCCGCTGCAAAAGAGGATCAGGTGCTGATGACCCAGGAGAAACTGAACGAAAGCCTTACCGAAGCCGGGCTGGGAAAAGTACGCAGGTTTCCCGATGTCACCTGGATCAGTGATGAAGTGTTGCGCTTTCTCTATGGAACAACGCTGGTTACTGTGAATGTGAACACCGGAAAAGCAAATGGTGTGCTGGAGATTCCCCAGGGAACCGATAATGCTGAATATGATTTCTCCGGACTGGCAGTTGCCTATACCTCCGAAGATGATGTCTATATCCGGGCAAAGGATCTCGACATAAGGGTAACAAGCGATGGAGGCAACGGGATTGTGAACGGTCGTACCGTGCACCGCAACGAATTCGGTATCAGCAACGGATTGTTCTGGTCACCTGATGGTGCCAGGCTTGCCTTTTACCGCAAGGATGAATCGATGGTAGCACAGTATCCGCTGGTGGATATAGACAAGCGCATTGCAGAAGTGGAATACATCAGATACCCCATGGCAGGTATGACCAGCGAACAGGTTACGGTTGGGGTGTACGACCTCAAATCCAAAACCACCACCTTCCTGAAAACGGGGGAACCGGCCGATCAGTATCTTACCAACATCACCTGGTCGCCTGATGGGAAATCCATCTACATCGCCGTCCTGAACAGGGGGCAAAACCATATGAAACTCAATCGCTACAATGCCATTACCGGAGAGTTGGAACTGACCCTGTTCGAAGAAAAAAGTGATTTCTATGTGGAACCGGAGAACGGCCCCATGTTCCTTACCACCAACCCTGACCAGTTCATCTGGCAGAGTGAAAGAAACGGATGGAACCATCTTTATTTATATGATGTTACAGGAAAACTGCTTAAAAGATTTACCTCAGGCAACTGGATGGTAACCACTGTGCAGGGCTTTGATAAATCGGGCAACTTTCTGTATTTCTACGCAACAGAAGCCTCTCCGCTCGAAAGGCATTATTATCAGCTCGATCTCAAGAAGGAAAAAATCACACGCCTGACCGCAGTTGCAGGAACACACTCGGTGAAAAAAAGTCCTGACGGCAAATTCTTTATCGACCAGTACAGCAATTGCACAGGTATTGTGCTCCAAACCAATCTTACCGATCAAAAGGGGAAAATCCTTAAGACATTACTGGAAAACAAAAACCCCCTTCAGGAGTATCAGAAAGCGGAAATCCGCATCGATTCCCTGAAGGCCTCCGACGGCACCACCCTCTACTATCGCATCATTCTTCCTCCGGGATTTGATCCGGCAAAGAAATATCCGGTATTCTTCTACCTGTATGGTGGCCCCCATAACCAGCTGATTACCAACTCATGGCTGGGTGGGGCAGGACTGTTCCTGTATACCATGGCCCATCAGGGATATATCGTTTTTACCCTCGATAACAGGGGAACTGCAAACCGCGGATTCTATTTCGAAAGTGTAATCCACCGCAATGTGGGTAAAATTGAATCGGAAGACCAGATGAAAGGGGTTGAATATCTCCGCTCATTACCTTATGTCGACCAGAGCAGAATGGGAATAAACGGCTGGAGCTACGGAGGGTTTATGACCATTACCATGATGCAGAGATATCCGGGTGTTTTCAAAGCTGCCGTGGCGGGTGGCCCGGTGATCGACTGGAGATATTATGAGGTGATGTACGGTGAACGGTATATGGATACCCCCGATGAAAACCCCATGGGATACAGGGAGTCAAGTCTCATTCAGTCGCTTCCCGGTCTGGAAGGCAGACTTCTGGTAATCCATGGTACAATGGACGATGTGGTAGTATGGCAACATTCACAGGCCTATCTGAAAGAGAGTGTGGCCAACAAGAAACAGGTTGATTACTATATCTATCCGGGCCATGCCCATAATGTGAGCGGAGGGGATCGTATTCATCTCCATACGAAAATCGCTCAGTATATGTCTGACCATTTATAATGCCCTATGGCCAAACGGCTGCAGCTTGAATATTCTGTTGCCTCCGATGCGGCTCTGCTCGGAATGGTGACCGATTTGCCCGGCTACCGGTTGGTTCATTTTGTGAATAAGACATTGCATTTCAATCTTGTACGTATTCCTGACCTCACTGTTCCGTTGCCACGGCTTGACCAACCGGTGGATTACCCTTTTTTCTACTGGTTTGATACCGATAATCGTATGGGATTTTCACTGCTGGCCAATAGCAGCAACGGATTTCCGTTGTTGGGTGCGATCAGAAATATTGATTATCTGTTGATTACAACCGGTGTGCACAATCGTTATAACCTCGACCGTACCTCCCGGACTTTGCGACAGGTGGAAGGCATCCGGATGGTTCAACGGGTTAACCCGCGAGCCCTTAATGGATTCGAAATGATTATGCAAAACGTTGAATTACATCTTTATAAAGAAATCCCGGAAAGCAAATTACTATGGTCACTCATCTGATTCTGATCCTGTTCTTTCTTCTGGCTCCGGCAGGTATATTGTATCTCTGCCAGAAGGTACCGTTTCTTGCAAAAATCGGAGCCATTGTGCTTGCCTACGTGCTTGGTTTCCTGGTGGGAAATATTGGTATCATTGATCCCTCCTTCAGCAAAACACAGCAAACCCTGTCGGAAGTGATGGTGATGCTTGCCATCCCGCTCTTGTTGTTTTCTCTGAGGATCCGGTCATGGATTAAAGTATCCGGCAAAACTTTTATGGCACTGCTGCTGGGGGTTATCGCCCTGGTGGTGATGATTGCATCGGGGCACAGGCTTTTTGGCGAACAGGTGCCGGAATCATGGAAAGTAGCAGGTATGCTCACGGGGGTATACTCCGGCGGAACCCCGAACCTGGCATCCATCAAAGAGGCATTGCAGGTTACGGATGATACCTACATTCTGACGCATACCTATGACATAGTTATGTCTACGGCTTACCTGTTTTTTCTGATTACCATCGGCAAAGTCTTGTTCCGCCGGTTCCTGCCACGATTTCATTCGCCGGGTAAAACCGGTGAAGGAGACAATGGAGTTCAGGAGATTGCAGAGGATTACACCGGAATTTTCAAAGCCGGCATCATAGGTCCGCTGCTTGGGGCTGTGGGGATTTCAGTACTGATTCTGGCGGCGGGTTTCGGATTAAGCACCATTGTGCCGAAAGACTATTCCACCGTAGTGGCTATCCTTTCCATCACCACCTTTGGTATCCTCCTTTCGATGGTGCCTGCGGTCAGCCGTATTAAGAAATCGTTTGAAACCGGGATGTACTTTATTCTGGTATTCAGCCTGGTGGTGGCCTCGCTGGCAGATTTCAGCAAATTCAACATTGAATCCCTGAACCTGATGCTGTATGTGGGTTACGCGGTATTCGGAACGCTTTTCCTCCACGTATTGCTTGCAAAACTGTTCAGAATTGATGCCGATACCACCATAATCACCTCAGTGTCAATGATCTTTTCCCCGCCATTTGTTCCAATGGTAGCAGGGGCACTGAAAAACAAAGAGATTATTCTCTCCGGGCTGATTACCGGTCTGATAGGCTATGCCATTGGCAATTATCTGGGCATCACCATTGCCTACCTATTGAAGTGACAGGTTGATGATCTCCCTGAACAGGTCGGCTCCTGTTCCAAGCAACACATCCGGAAAGTCATAGTCGGGCTGGTGGAGGGAGGCTACCCTGTTGCCGGCCCCCAGGCCAAACAATACCCCTGGAATCTCTTTGGTGTAATAGCCAAAATCTTCACCCCAGCTGAAGGGGCTCCCGGCCTCAATCACCTCAAGCCCTGCTGTTTGTGCGGCTTCCGTCACCAACCGGGTGAGGCGGGGATCGTTGTCGGTGGCAATGAAACGCTGGGTCCAGTCGAGGGTGATGTCAAGCCCGCAATCCGAAGCTACCTTTTGTACCTGATCAACAGTAAAGGCTTCCAGTTTTCGCAAATGGGCCTCATTCGCGGCCCGCAACGTGTAGTGCAGCTCGGCCTCATCAGCCGAAACCCCGTAGGCGATACTTCCCAGCCTGATGTACACCGGTGTGAACAGGGCAAAATCGGGCTGGTCGGAGCGCCGGTTTTCGGCCCTGCGCAACGTGCCTATGATTTCAGCCACCGCATTGGCAGGATTGTTCCCCCTCATGGGTTCCCCCGCATGGGCCTTGACACCCTGTAGCTTGATAATGATGCTGTTAACAGATGCAGTGAAGGTCCTTTCCCTTACAATTACAGTCCCTTTCCGGTATCCGGGAAGATTATGCAAAGCAAAGATATAATCGGGCCATATTTCCCTGAAGCGCTTGTCGCTCAGGAGGCTAACTGCACCGGCTCCGTTTTCTTCTGCAGGCTGGAAAAGCAACACCACGCTCCCTCGCTCAGGCCTCTGTATCCCCAGTGCGGATGCCACACCACACAGAATGGCCATATGTCCATCATGCCCGCAAACATGGGACACCCCTTTCTTTACCGACCGGTATGTAAACTGGTTCGACTCCTCAATCGGAAGGGCATCCAGCTCGCAGCGGAGCATGATCCTTTTCCCGGGATTTTTCCCTTCAAACACTGCAGCCACACCATTTCCCCCTAATTTGCTGATGATGCGGTCGGGTTTCTGGTCTGATAAAAACCGGCTGATACGGATGGCGGTCTGTACCTCCTCCCCGGACAACTCCGGGTATTTATGCAGTTCCCTCCGGAGCTGCGTGAGCAAAACTTCTGAGTATCCGTGGGTTGAGGCAGGCATAGGCAGATGTTTCGGGTTAAACAGGCTTTCAAGTGCAATGTTAGGAAATAATGGAATGAAAAGCAATAGCTTACACGGTTCCGGTAAACAGTCCAATGCATTTTTTAGTAATTTCGCAAGCCGATAATTTAAACAAGGGATTTACAGCGCATTATGGATTACCGTTTCAGAGAGATCGAAGCCAGATGGCAGCAGTTCTGGCAACAGGAGAAGACTTTTAAGGCAGAAAACAGTTCATCAGCCCCGAAATATTACGTGCTCGACATGTTTCCTTACCCTTCAGGGGCAGGTTTGCATGTGGGCCATCCACTCGGGTATATCGCCAGTGATATCTACGCCAGGTACAAATGGCTCAAAGGATTCAATGTGCTGCATCCCATGGGTTTCGATGCCTTCGGGTTGCCGGCGGAACAGTATGCCATACAAACCGGTCAGCATCCGGCAGTAACCACATCAGAAAATATAGCACAGTATAAAAGCCAGCTTTCACGGCTGGGTTTTGCCTACGACTGGGACCGTGAGGTGCGCACCTCAGATCCCTTCTATTACAAATGGACCCAGTGGGCATTCCTGAAAATGTTTGATGCTTGGTATGATGAAGAAACCAATCGGGCAAGACCCTTGTCGGAATTGATTAACCGGTTCAAATCACAGGGCACCAATGGGTTGAATGCCGCAAGGTCGGCTGGGGCCATCGATTTCAGCGCTGCTGAATGGAATGAGATGCAGGCTGAGCAGCAGCAGCAGGTGCTGATGCACTACCGAATCGCTTACCTGGCCGATACCATGGTCAACTGGTGCCCGGCACTGGGAACGGTTCTGGCAAACGACGAAGTGAAGGATGGCCTGTCGGAAAGGGGAGGCCACCCGGTGATCCGCAAAAGCATGAAGCAGTGGTCGCTCAGGATCTCAGCATATGCACAGCGCCTGCTCGAAGGACTTGACTCCCTCGAATGGTCCGAATCTGCCAAAGAGATCCAGCGCAACTGGATCGGCCGCTCCGAAGGGGCTGTGATGCGGTTTAAAGTGATGAACCATGAATTTGAAATCGAAGTATTTACCACCCGCCCCGATACCATCTTTGGCTGCACTTTTATGGTGCTGGCGCCCGAAAGCGACCTGGTGAAAACCCTTACCCATCCCGATCACAGGCAGGAGGTGGAATCCTATGTGACCGATGCCGTGAACCGTTCCGACCGTGAGCGGATGGCCGAAGTAAAAAACGTAACGGGCGTATTTACAGGAACCTATGCTGCACACCCATTCATCGGTGAACCCATCCCCATCTGGGTGGCCGATTATGTGCTGGCGGGCTATGGTACCGGCGCTATCATGGCGGTACCTGCCCACGACACCCGCGATTACGCCTTTGCCAGACAGTTCAGCCTGCCTATTGTCCAGGTAATCGACGGAGATATCTCCGAAGGCGCTTTCGACTCGAAGGATGCCCAGGTGATCAACTCCGGCTTCATCACCGGACTGCATGTGAAGGAAGCCATCCGGGTGATGAATTTGAAGCTGGAGGAGATGGGCATCGGTTACAGCAAGGTGAACTACCGACTCCGCGATGCCATTTTCAGCCGCCAGCGCTATTGGGGTGAGCCATTTCCGGTCTATTACCGCGACGGGCTTCCATACCCCCTTGCTGAAGAACAACTGCCGCTGGAGCTGCCGGAGGTGGATGCCTTCCTCCCCACCGAACAGGGCGATCCTCCCCTCGGACGGGCCACCGGATGGCATACCCCGGAAGGATATCCGTTTGAGCTGAGCACCATGCCCGGATTCGCCGGCTCCAGCGCCTACTACCTCAGGTACATGGACCCGCTGAACGACAACACCCTGGTCGACAAAGCCGTGAATGCATACTGGCAGGATGTGGATCTCTACATCGGTGGGATGGAACATGCCACAGGGCACCTGATCTATGCCCGGTTCTGGAATAAATTCCTCTTCGATCTGGGCTATGTGTGCAAGGATGAACCTTTCAGAAAACTGATCAACCAGGGGATGATCCAGGGGCGCTCCAGCCTGGTGTACCGGATCAATGGCACCAATACCTTTGTATCCTGCGGACTGAAAGAGGCTTATGATGTTACCCCGCTCCATGTGGATGTGAACATCGTTTCCAACGACCAGCTCGATATGGAAAAATTCAGGATGTGGAGACCCGAGTTTTCCTCAGCCGAATTCATCCTCGAAAATGGTGTGTACCATTGTGGCTATGAGATCGAAAAGATGTCGAAACGGTTCTATAACGTGGTGAACCCAGACGATCTGGCCGACCGCTATGGCGCAGATACCCTGAGAATGTACGAAATGTTCCTGGGCCCCCTGGAGCAACATAAACCCTGGGATACCAACGGCATAGAAGGGGTATACCGGTTCATCCGGAAGTTCTGGAAGATGTTCTTCAATGCCGGTGGCAATTTTTCTGTTTCCGATGATGAGCCAACTTCTGCTGAGCTGAAGGTGCTGCACAAAACCATCAAAAAGGTGCAGGAAGATATTGAACGCTTCTCATTCAACACGGCAGTAAGTACCTTTATGATCTGCGTGAATGAGCTGGGGGATCTGAAATGCAACAAACGAGCTGTACTTGAGCCCCTTACTATTCTCATCTCCCCCTATGCACCACATCTTGCCGAAGAACTCTGGCATCTGCTGGGGCATCAGACCACGGTGGCCAGGGCTGAATTCCCGGTCTTCAATACCGGTTTCCTGGTGGAGGACACTTTCGAATATCCGGTATCCTTCAACGGAAAAACCCGTTTCAAACTCACCTGTGCCACTGCCGCCAGGCCTGCCGAAGTCGAGGAAGCCGTGAGAAATCACGAACAAACGGCAAAATATGTGGCCGGAGGTGCCATTAAGAAAGTAATCGTTGTCCCTGGCCGCATTATCAACGTTGTAATATGATCAGATAGCATCACAAGGTTGATGTTTTAATTAGAAATTAGAAATTGGAAATTAGGGAATGGGGCTTGAATGATGATTTGGGAATCAGTGAATATCAGTTATATCCGTTACATCCGTGTGCTATTGTAAACAAAGAACTACCATCATCAACATGGACTAAATAGAGGTAGAAAAAACCTTCTGGTAACATGAGAAAGATCCTGCGAAAAGTTTGGAAAATTGCCTGGAAAGCAGCCCTTTGGTTTGTGGTGATCAGTGTGCTTTCGGTGGTGGTGTTCAAATGGGTTCCGGTGCCGGTAACTCCGCTGATGCTGATCCGGTTGGCAGAACAGAAGGCGGATGGGCAAGAGATGAAGCTCAACAAAGACTGGGAACCCCTGCGCGATATTTCGCCGCACCTGCAGCTGGCGGTAGTATGTAGCGAAGACCAGAATTACCTGCGGCACCACGGATTTGATTTCGGCGCCATTAAAAAAGCTGTAAAGCACAACGAGAAGAGCAAACGAAAACGGGGCGCCAGCACCATCAGTCAGCAAGTGGCAAAGAATGTGTTTCTTTGGCCCGGGCGTTCGTGGATTCGCAAGGGCTTTGAGGTCTACTTCACTTTTCTGATAGAGACGTTCTGGAGCAAGCGGCGCATTATGGAGGTGTACCTCAATGTGGCAGAAATGGGGAAAGGGATTTACGGCGCAGAGGCAGCCTCCCGGCACTATTTCCATAAACCCGCAAGCCGCCTTACCCCTCGCGAAGCTGCCTCCCTGGCTGTGATTCTGCCCAATCCCAGAAAATACAACCCTGCCCGGCCCAGTGGATACATCCAGGGGCGTATCGGCTGGGCCATGCAGCAAATGCGCTTCTGGGGCGGCAAACTCGACTACGATAACGTGAAGCCCCGGAAGAAGCGTTGAGATGTTTGTATGTTTAGTCGTTGAGGTGTTTAGTTGTTTAGTCGTTCAGAATTAACGATGTGCTCAACCTCATAAACCCCGCAGGGGTGACATTATTATAGCAAATTCAGGGGTTCATGTCCACCCAAAAACCCCGCAGGGGTGACATTATTATAGCAAACGGGGTATTCAGGTTGTTCCCTTACGGCCGGAGTGAAACGCCAGCACCAGAATGTCATAAAGGGTCATGACCGAAACCACGCCCAGGGTGACCCAGAATCCCCACAACCGCTCCATGTTCCATGCAATGGGATGGGCAAGCAGTAATGCTGCAATGGCCATCAGGTCCAGCAGAAGGTGAATGTTCAGTGCTTTCCTGTTCAGGTATTTGATCAAAAGCCCCATCACCAGCAACAGTGCAAAAACGAACGAGCCAAACAGGGGGAAATAGAAACCGCTGTCCAACACAACAGCCAGACCGGTACTGGTATCCTCCTTCGGGATCAGAATCGGTTTCAGCCAGGGATACTTTTCCGTCAGTTCCTCCGACAGCACATCGGCCTCCTTGTTTGATTTGGCAGGGGTCGCAGTATCAACAGGTTCAGGGGTAACACTTTCAGCAATTACATTGGTGTCAGGGGGAGTCATCATGGCAGTGTCCTCAGCAACAACCGTGGCAGTATCCTCAGCAACCACCAGGGCAGTATCCGGAGTAACGGTCTCCTCTTCCTTTTCTTCCCGGTTGCAGCCGGTATAGAAAAAGGGGAGTAGCAGGCACAGAACAGCAAGCCAGTGAATGGCCTTCGAGAGCATGAGTTGTTTTTTCATCGATTTGGAATTAGGGGTTTGGATAGTACCTAGCGGCAAAAATAGCAAGGGTTGATGCAATAGAACGCGGATGACGCAGATTTCTTATGATTTTCACGGATCAGCTAAACAACTAAACGCCCAAAGAACTAAACCTCCTCAATCCCGAATCGCTTCGCTCTCGGGACTCCGCTTCGCTCCGCCTCCTCAACTCTTCTCAAGCTATTTCCAGTCCGGTTCTCTTTACCAAATCGATCAATGGCGAATGCAGGTTGTTATAAAACCTCCCTTTACCCACCAGAAAGGGTTCAATTCTGGAATTAACTCTACGGGTCAAACTCCAGATTTTACCTGCCAGATCATCATCCTCATGGTCAGACACTATCATCACATCGATGTCGCTGTCTTCATGTGCGGTGTTTGACAGGTAACTGCCATACAGATAAGCCTTTTCAACAGTAATTCCCTCAGAGCGCAATAGTAATATATACTTTTTCAGCAGCTCTACAACCTCTCCTTCAGCCATTGCATTAAGGTTTTCGTTTTGTTAAAATATTCATTCGTCTTTAGCACATCCGGAAGCACGGGGCTGAAATCCGGATACCGACCCTGCAACTGATATTTCATCAATATTCCTAAAAACTGACGGGCATCTTCATCAAACTCCAACGCTGCATTTTCTGATAAATAGATTAGGTTGTGTGATCTCGGAGCCACCATCCCCGTTACTTTGACAACATGCGCTTTGATTGCTTTTTCAAGCACCAGATGACAAAAGAACAATCCATGAAGAATCCGGTTTTTAGCAATAAGCAATTCGGCTGTTGCCAAATCATCCTCAGCACCAGCCATCCAATAGGCTATTTGTTTTGTTACATCAATCATTTTAAGATGTTTACTAAGAAAGCGGAGCCTTCTTCGATGAACAAAGATAATACGAAATGCGACACATCCTTAGAAAAGGTAGAGGCCAGGAATGGTAAACCCTAACCGTATTTGGTGATCGCTAAGAACAAAAACCTTATTGCTTGACCAGATAGCGTTTAAAGATGGTAGTCATCGCAGGCACGTCTGAATACTACCCCCCCTCACCGTCCTTAACCTTTCTCACGCCACCAATGCACGAATGAAGCACCACGTCAATCAACATTCATGAATTCGTGGCGAGAAATAGAACGCTGATGACGCTGATTTTTTTGATTTTTACGGATCAGCTAAACAACTAAACGAATAAACAACTCAATCCCGAATCGCTTCGCTCTCGGGACTCCGCCTCCTCAAATCCATTAACCCTCCTACAACAACTTCTTGTTTTGCTTTGCCTCAGGCAGGTAGTTCTTACTGCTCACTACCTTTTTGCCTGATTTTATTTCCAGTTGTTTTCGGGCATCTCCGGCTATTTTACCTCCTGCCCTGGCCGCTTTTCGGTTTTGGTTGAACCCTTCCGGATTGGTATTTACAACGATTTCTTTGGTAGAGGCTTCACCCAGCATCGAGAAAATGAGTTCCAGATCGGTCATATGGTCACGCAGATTCTGTGACTTCAGCCCTTTAACTGCTTTGTATTCTGTTGGTGTTAAGCCAAACGTTGCTTTTGAGATTTCTGCAGTGAGTATGGCATATTCCCTGCGTTCAAGGATGCCTTTCTGTTTCCACTCATCTGTGAGCTCCTCACGGATGGCAATACTTCGCATTCTCTTTTCAATCCAGTCATCCGGATATCCTTTTGCTTTGTACAATGCACGGGTACGCTGGGTTGCCAGTTCCGGATTTTCGATTTCTTCCAGTCTTTCTGCACCAACCTGAGCCAACCAAAGCTTAAAAGGCTCAGCCTTCGGCGATGGGATGGATTGGATGATGCGCAGTAAACTTTTTGCATTGGCAGCCAATGTTCTACGACTCTTACCATTGGTTAGCATTACTACCTGGGGACAATTTGTCCCCAGGTAGGATCCGAGTTCAGGATCACGCTTGCGCATCTTTTTAAGATAATCAGTTGGGTTAGCAGAATCAGTCAATACACTTACTACATCTACTACAGAGAAGTACCATTGCTGTTCGGCCTCATTCCAAACAGAGCGGATCTGGTTACTTTCAAATAATTTGATATTGCTCATAAGTAAGTCTTCACTTTAATAAGATTCTTTCTTTGTAATGTTTTTTAAGATACGACCTTACCCTGCCCCCCTGTCCGTTTTGTTTGTAGATACTCCGCAAACGCTGGCCGTTGATGCTTTATTGAATCTGACCATCAAAGATACATACTTATTCTCCATGAAACAACGAAACCTGCCCCGAACCCTTATCATCTGTTCACCGACCCTACCGTTGCCAAAGAGGATAGAACGCAGGTACTTCGACAGGCTCAGCACAGGTAACGCTGATCCGCCAGCCGGCGGATGATTTTCACGGATCAGCTAAACAATTAAATGACTAAACAACTAAACCTCCTCAATCCCGAATCGCTTCGCTCTCGGGACTCGCTTCGCTCGGCTTCGCTCCGCCCCCTCGAAGGAACACTATTTGCTTCAAACGGTCGTTTAAATGGGCATGATCATGAAAAAAGCGATGGTTTACAATCGTATGTACAGCTTGTTAAAGGGTAATGGGTTGCACAGCGGATATTTATCTCTGCTGATTTTTCCGTTGATGGTACTGGCTGCCGGTTTTATAGCTCCCCCTTCGGTGCCGAAGAGAGCCAATAGTGCATACGGCAAGGGGGAGCAACTGGTGTATCGTGTGTACTACGATGCCATCCTTACCGGAAAGGTCACAGCCGGTGAGGTCACCTTCCATGTAAAGGAGGGATCCCGGGTGATCAACGGCCGCAATACCCACCACATCCAGGTGCTTGGCAAAACGAAGGGGGCGTTCAACCTCTTTTACAAGGTCGACGACCGCTACGAGACCTATGTGGATGAAGAGCTTCTGATCCCCCGCTTTTTCGTGCGCAGGGTCAGTGAAGGGGGTTACACCATCAAACAGAATGTTACGTTTCATCAGGAATCGAAAAAAGCCACTTTTCAGGACATCAAGCGGGGCCGCACCGCTGTGGTGGAAACCCCCGAGAACATACACGATGTTCTCTCCCTGATCTATTATGCCCGCACCATCGACCTCTCCCGGTCGAAACCCGGAGATACCTGGAGCTTTAACTTTCTCATTGACGACACCGTGTATTCATCCTCGATGGAGATCCTGGGGCGTGAAATCCTGAAAACTTCGCTGGGGAAAATCCGCTGCATTAAAATCAAACCGCGGCTGATCACCGGAACGGTCTTCAAGGACGATTATGCCATGGAGCTGTATGTGACCGACGACCGCAACAAGCTCCCCATCCTGATGAAAACCGGTGTGATTGTGGGTAATGTGAAGATGGAACTCACTTCGTTCTCGGGTCTTACCAATCCGTTTGATGCGTTGCTGCCACCCAAAGCCAAACCCTGAAGCCGGTTCAGATAAAACGTCCGATCTCTTCCAGGGCTTCCGAAGCCGGTACGATACGTGCCTGCAGCGTGGCCTCACGGCTTTTCAGGGTTTGATCCGCCACCAGTGCATAGCGGCCGTTGGGCAGCACAAACCAGAGCAGGTTTTCCTGGGTACGGCTGTACATCCATCGCTGGTAGGGCCTGTAGTTCCACAGGATATTCACCTTTTTCTGCACCAGGTAGATCATCCGGGGATTGAGGGGGTTCCCCCGGTCATCGGTAAATCCCCCGTTTCCGGCAATGGCATGCCTGGGTTCGGGTACCGGCCTGTCCCAGTTCCAGGTGCCGAGGTCGTAAATAGTGGCTCCACGCGTGGCAGCCACCCCTTTGATTACCTGATCCTGTATCGTGGTATTTTCGATGCTGTTTAAAGCCTGTTCCCTGCGGGCTTCCCGTTCTGCAGTGCGTCGGGCTTCGGCAGTGTTGAACTGCTGCAGGGCTTCTTCGTAAGCTTTGGTGTCGAGCACCGGCCGGGCCCTGAAGGTGTAGCCTTTGCTGAGGCGGAAAAGGCTGATCGTATAGGCGTCGTTATCGCCGCGGGCCAGGGATACGCTGTCCCAGGTGCCCCGCAGGTATTTCTTGTCGGCGCTGTTGTCAATTACCTCAAACAGCAGCTCCTTCACCCCTGCCAGTTCGGGGAAGGTTTTTTCATCAACATCGACCCTGAAGGCGAAGTTTTTCGGGTTGCGGCGGCTAATGTCAGGCAGTTCTGTTACCGGATCGGGAGATGCTGCCACGGATTGCGCAACGGTGGCTGCCGCAGCAGCACCACTTTGTGCTTTTCCGGTTTTTCCGGAAGGCAGTGCAGGAGCTGAAGGACCACCCTGTACCTTCCCGGCAGGCTCGGTGTAGCGGTATTCCCAGCCATTGCCTGTGGTATCGAAATAGTAGAAATTGTAAACCCCTTCTGCCTCCGACACCAGGTCCACATCAATCCCTTTTCCGGGAGCCAGCTCCAGCGGGTTTCCCGAAGCCATGGCGCCGATATCGAACATGCCGGCCGATTCGAAGGTGTAGCTGATCCCTGCAGAGTCGTATTGCATGGGAATACCACTCAGGTAGATCTCCTGCACATTGTGAAACTCCGCAAACTGCACGGTAACCGGCTCAACGCAAGGGGTGCCGTCGGCATACCGGAAGGCGTTGGGAGGTACTGTAATTTTTGATCCTTTGCGGCTGGTGAATACCCCCTTTTTCCCCGGGGATACCGTAAAATTTTCATAGTGTACCATGCCGGGGTGGGGGGGATTTATCCGGGGTGCCGGAATCGCCTGCCCCAGCTGCAGGGGCGCAGGATCCACCGGATCGCCGGCATTTCTGCCGGACTGCCAGAACACGATGCCGGCCACCACGGCCGCCGCACCGGCCACAAGGGTAATCATCCACCGGATGGTACCGCCCTGTCCTTTCCACACAGAGGGTTGCGGTCTCTTCAGCACCTCTTCAAACGGAGGTTTCAAGCTGGCAATCTCTTCGTCTGTCGGCATCACTCTGCCTGTTTCAACCGTTCTGTATCGTTTCATAGCTGTTTGATATTTCTGATCATTTTTCCCATCCGTTCCCTGATGCGGTGCATCCTTACCCTGATGCGATTTTCATTCATGCCGGTGATCTCTGAGATTTCCCTCACCGATTTTTTCCCGAAATATTTCAGGTCTATCAGCTCAAAATCGGCAGGTGGAAGCATCTCCAGGATCTTCTTTACCGGGAAAAACCCTTCCGAAGGTTCATATTCACTATCATGGCTTATCAGGTCGATCCCTTCCAGGCTGGCATGGTACCGCATCTCCGACTTTCTTTTACGGTAAAACCCGTACACCTCATTTCTGGCAATGGCCAGCAGCCAGTGGATGAAGGGGCTCCTGTGCTCATTGTAGGAATGTAGCGATCCCATCGCTTTGACAAATACATTGGCCGTGAGATCCGCTGCATCCTCCCGGTCGTCCATCATGCGGTACACATATCTGAAAACCGACGGAAAATGCCGGTTGTACAACGGTTCGAAGAACTGCATATCACTCCGGGCCCGGCTGATAATCTCGGCATCGGTGGCTGGCGGAGGCTTGGTCTGTAACCCGGTTTCCATATCGAAGCGCTTTATAGGGAATATGCTGAAGGATGGCAGATATTACACTACAATCCCAGGTAATCGATCACAACGCTGATGGTAATCAGTTCAGGATCAAAGATCTCGGTATTGAAAATGAATTCTTTGCGTGATGCATTCCAGGAACAGTCTGATGCCAGTGCCAGGGAGCCATCTTTGAGGCAGAACACCGCCACGCGGTTTTTCCCGGGCCGGAAGGTGGTGATGAAGGTTTCAGGGGAGTCGAACGTAACCATCGTCTGACGATGCATCACCATGGTAACCTTGTCCAGAATAAAGAACTGCTGGATACTGCCGGTAAGGGTGTCGCTGCTGAGCCTGCAACGGGCAGGCGGAATGCCGGAATTGTCAAAGCCCGCTTTCTCCCCGAACCCCTGATAGCGAAGGTAACGCATGAAAAGGGCGGGGAAAAAGGGGGCATCGGGGAGATACTCCTGCTCATTGGCGAGTACCTTTGTGGCATATTCCATCCATTGCTCCTGCGTCATGGCTTTTTCGGCTTCGCTGAAATACTCGTCCGGGAGGGGGTTCAGTGCCAGATCCCTTTGTCTCCAGCTCCTGATCTGCCGGTCGATATTGGCATCAAACCGTTTCCGTATCCGGCCCAGCATCCTGCTGTATTGCCTGTGCAGTTTGTTTGGATCCGGCCGGCGCAGGGACTCCGGCACATACCGGTGGTTTCTTACCGGATATACCTGAAGGTCGATGGAGTCGTCGGCTCCCTTTAAAGTCATGGTGTATTGCCTGCTTTCGGGTTGGTACCAGATACGCAGATCATACCACCGTTTCCCCCTTATCAGGCTCCGGAATTCTTTCCTGGTATATGGGTCGGCCACGATCCAGGTGTAGGCCCTGTAAGTGCGCATTTCAGGGCACAACATGGTTATATCAAGGTGATTGGATGGGCTGATGTACGTTTTGCCTCCTGAAATATGGACCCCCGGTTTCATCGAAAAGGTAAAACAGAGGTTGCTGTCGATGCGGTTTCGTACCAGTCGCACATTGAAATAAGCATTGCGGATCCTTGCCGAATTTCTTGAAAGCTGCCTGGGGGTGATCCGGCAATAGTCAAAATCCTCGTACCTCTCCTCAAACCGCGTGGTATCTGTGAGGAGGGGCACGGAAGAAACAGGCTGTAACCGGGTGTAGGCATCCGAAAGGATCCTGAATTCAGGTTTGCGGATGGTGATGACAGATACTATCTCCTCCGCAGCACTGTTGTCGGGTTGCGACCACACAATAGCGGGGAAGAGCATTATCACACAGAGGGGTATACTTCTCACTTCATGAAAGTATACTGGTATAATGCACCAGAGGCTGTTTTATTACAACCCGATGCAAATAAATGGCCCAATGGGGCTTATCAGTTCCGGTCGAGGCAGTTCAGATCCTCAAATGCCGTTTTCAGACGGCTGATCATACCCACTTCCCCTTCACGGAGGAAACGGCGCGGATCGTAGTATTTTTTGTTGGGTTTATCGTCCCCTTCGGGGTTCCCGATCTGACCCTGCAGGTAATCTTTGTATTTGTTGTAATACTGATGGACCCCATCCCAGAAAGCCCACTGGGTATCAGTATCGATATTCATCTTGATCACTCCGTAGGAAATGGCTTCACGGATCTCTTCGCGGCTCGAACCTGATCCTCCATGGAATACAAAATTCACCGGTTTCGGAGCGGTATTAAAGGTCTTCCGGATGTATTCCTGGGAATTGTGCAGGATTACCGGGGTAAGCTTCACATTACCAGGCTTGTAAACACCATGTACATTGCCAAAAGAAGCCGCGATGGTAAACCGGTTGGAAATTTTGCTCAGTTCCCTGTAGGCATATGCCACTTCTTCGGGTTGGGTATAGAGCCTTGAGCTTTCGATGCCCGTATTGTCAACGCCGTCCTCTTCCCCACCAGTAACACCCAGTTCGATTTCGAGGGTCATACCGATGCGGCTCATTCGTTCGAGGTACTTTTTACAGGTCTCGATGTTCTCCGCCAGCGGCTCCTCTGAGAGGTCGAGCATGTGGGAACTGAAGAGGGGTTTTCCGGTTGCGGCAAAGTGTTTTTCCCCTTCGTCGAGCAGGCCGTCGATCCAGGGCAGGAGTTTGCGGGCGGCATGATCGGTATGGATTACCACCGGAACCCCGTAAGCCTCAGCCAACAGATGGATATGTCTGGCCCCGCTGATGGCTCCCAAAATCGCCCCTTTTTCCCCTTCGTTCGGTACCCCTTTCCCTGCATAGAACAGGGCTCCCCCGTTGGAGAACTGTATAATTACCGGCGACTTAACCACCCTGGCCGATTCCATTACGGCATTCACCGAGCCTGTGCTCACCACGTTAACAGCAGGAAGGGCAAAACCCTCCTCTTTGGCAATGGCAAACAGCAGCGACAGATCATCACCCGAAACCACTCCGGGTTTGATGAAATCAAGGACTTTCTTCGACATAAGCTATTGGTTGTTAATGGTTAATTGTTAATTGTTAATGGTCAATTGTGAAGTATTGGTGATGGGATAGATTGTTTGAAGGTTAAAACAGGTGAAGGGATGGGTTGTTGCACAAAGATAGTTTTTTTGAAGATATGGGATACGTTTCCGAAAATGCTGCCGTTGGGAGAAACGGTTGAAAATGTTTATATTTGCTGCCCTTTTTGGTAATGGGATATGGATGTTCAGTCGGTAAAACAGCGTTTCGGAATCATTGGTCATTCGGCAGGGTTGAACCGTGCTCTGGAAACAGCCATACAGGTGGCCCCTACGGATATTACGGTGTTGATCACAGGGGAGAGTGGCGTTGGAAAAGAGAATTTTCCGAGGATCATCCATCACCTAAGTGCCAGAAAGCATGGTCCGTACATCGCGGTAAACTGCGGTGCCATTCCCGAAGGGACCATTGATTCAGAGCTCTTTGGGCACGAAAAAGGCTCCTTTACCGGAGCGCATGAAGCCCGGAAGGGGTATTTTGAAGTGGTGAACGGAGGTACGATTTTTTTGGATGAAGTGGCGGAATTGCCCTTATCGACCCAGGTGAGGTTGCTGAGGGTTCTGGAGTCGGGCGAATTCATGCGGGTGGGTTCATCAAAAGTGATCAGGACCAACGTTCGTGTGGTGGCAGCCACCAACGTCAATATGCCGGAAGCCATCAGCCACGGTAAGTTTCGCGAAGATCTGTACTACCGTCTGAATACCGTTCCGGTATATGTACCACCGTTGCGCGACCGGAAAGAAGACATCATCCTGCTGTTCAGGAAATTTTCCGTTGATTTTTCCGAGCGGTACCGGGTTCCGGAGCTTACCCTCGACGAGGGGGCACAGGAGCTCCTGATGCGCTATCGCTGGCCTGGAAACATCCGGCAGCTTAAAAACATCACCGAGCAGCTCTCCATTCTTGAACGGAACCGCCATATCTCGCAGCAGGTGTTGCAGCAGTATCTTCCCGACAGCCAGACCAGCCAGTTGCCGGTGCTGTTCAGGGGAGGAGGCCCCGGTTCTGCTGATGCGGTAAACGAAAGGGATCTGCTCTATAAGGTGCTGTTCGACATGAAAAAGGATGTGCATGAGCTGAAGTCGCTGGTGATGCACCTGATGAGTGATCCTGTGGTGATGCAGCGGCTTGAACAGTCGGATCCCGGATTGCTGAAGCGGTTCGGGCAGGAACCTGCCGAAGGGGTGGTAATACCGTTTCACGGAGACACTCCGGCATATCACGTGGCTGAAGATGCCTTCGGGGAGGAGGACCCCTTTGATGAGGAGAGTGAGATCATAGAAGAATCCCTTTCCATTGAGAAGCGGGAGATTGAACTCATCCGCAAGGCCCTCCGCCGCCATCAGGGGAAGAGGAAGGCTGCTGCTGCTGAGCTCGGAATATCGGAAAGGACCTTATACAGGAAAATCAACGAATACAACATCAAGGAATGAAACCGCGGATAATCCTCTTTGCCATTGTGCTTCTGGGGATCTGTACCTCTCCGGGCTGCCTGAAGATACGGTATACCACCAGCGGGGCTTCCATTCCTGCGCAGGCCACTACCTTTTCGGTGGGGTATTTTCAGAACAATGCCCCTCTGGCCCAGCCTGCCCTCAGTAACAGGGTTACCAATGCCCTCATCGACAAGATATCTTCCCAGACCCGCCTCAAACTGGTAAGCGGCAGTGGCGACCTCCATTTCGAAGGGGAAATCACAGGATATACCACTACACCGGAAGCCATCCAGGGAAATGAACAGGCTGCCATGAACCGCCTGACCATCACCCTGAATGTCCGTTTTTTCAACCGGATAGACCCTTCCAAAGACTTCGAAACCCGTTTTTCAAGATTCCAGAAATATGCAACCACAGAAAGCCTTTCTGTGGTGGAAGACCGGCTGATCGATCAGATCAATGCTGAGCTTGTGGAGGACATCTTCAACCGGGCACTCGTGAACTGGTAAACCGTGAAATCAGGGGAATGAAAGCATCAGTGAACACCATGAATACCATCCTGCATGAATCCAAATGACCGGGAAATCCTGCTAAAGGCACTTAGCGCACCAGAAATGCCGGAGGCTGCAGATGTCACCACACTCCGCAGATGGCTGGATGCCTATCCCTGGTTCCAGGGTTTGCATCTGTTGTTGCTGAAAAAAATGCATGCAGATGCCGATCCCTCCTTTACAGGTCAGTTGCATCGCTCTTCCTGGTTTGTCCCCGACCGTAAGATCCTCTGGCATCTGCTGCACACTCCGGAATTAATGATTCGGCAAGCTCTACCGAAGGACCCTGAACCTCAGCTTGAACCTCAGCCTCAGCCTGTGGTGGAAGTTACGTCTGCAACCGCACCTGAGGCAAAAAAAGAAGAAGATCCGAAAGCCGACCTGATCAAACAGTTTATTCAGGCAGAACCCCGGATCGTTCCGCGGGAAGGCTCATTTGAAAGTGCTGTGGAACTGGCCGAAAAGAGCAATATACCTGTATTCGACCTTGTTACGGAAACATTGGCCAATGTGTATCTGCAGCAGGGGAACAAAAGCAAGGCGATCAAAATTTTGGAAAAATTGTCCTTGTCTATGCCGGAAAAAAGCAGTTATTTTGCAGCCCGCATTGCGGAAATAAAAAGTTTGCCCAATAGTTTGTAAATTAAAGATCTGAGGAGAAATCGTATGTACGCTGTTATTACCGTTCTGATTATCATCGTAAGCATTTTGCTGGTACTCATAGTTCTGGTACAAAACTCAAAAGGTGGCGGCCTGGCATCAAATTTTTCATCTTCGAACCAATACATGGGCGTAAGGAAAACCGCCGATTTCCTTGAAAAGGCTACCTGGACACTGGCGATAGCCCTGCTCGTGCTCAGCCTGGCTTCCGTTATGGCCATCAAACGCCCGGGTGGCGGATTGCGAACCGACCTGAAGCAGATTACAGATATGCCTACAGCAACCGTTCCTCCGGCAGCACAGACAGGACAGGAAAACACCGGTTTGGTGGGAGGTGGACAGGAACAGGCCCAGACGGACCAGGCTACAGAACCCGTTCAGCCTGCCCAACCTGCCCAGCCTGCTGAATAATCCTGATAGGGAATATCACACATCTATAGAAATGTCAGAATGGCAGAAACCATCTGACATTTTTTTTATTTCATGGTTGAAATTGACAACCCTGACAGTTAAACGCACCTCATTTGTGGTTGGCACGCATTTCGTCAATGGCGCGACTACCGAATTTATTAACCCTAAATAGCAAGATTATGGCAGACGTTAAAATCAAACCCTTAGGAGACAGAGTTCTTGTAGAACCCGCTCAGGCTGAGACCAAAACCGCTTCCGGTATCATTATCCCCGATACCGCAAAGGAAAAACCCCAGAAGGGGACTGTAATTGCAGTGGGCGATGGCAAAAAGGATGAACCCATGACCGTGAAACCCGGCGATCAGGTACTGTACGGGAAATACTCCGGTACCGAAATCAATGTGGATGGTGCCGAATACCTCATTATGAGGGAGTCTGATATTTACGCAATTATTTAAGTTGAGAGAGTTGAGGATGTTTAGGGAGTTGAGATTTGATTAGATCTCAGATTTCCTCAAATACCTTGGCAAAACGACAAAACAACTAAACGACTAAACAACAAAACAAACAATAGAGATGGCAAAAGATATCATTTTCGACGTGAAGGCCCGCGAAGCCCTGAAAAGCGGTGTAGACAAACTGAGCAATGCAGTAAAGGTGACCCTGGGTCCCAAGGGGCGCAATGTGATTATCGAGAAGAGCTACGGTGCCCCTACCATCACCAAGGATGGCGTATCGGTAGCAAAAGAGATCGAACTGAAAGACCGCATAGAGAATATGGGTGCGCAAATGGTGAAGGAAGTAGCTTCCAAGACCAGTGATGTGGCAGGTGACGGCACCACGACCGCAACGGTTCTTGCCCAGGCAATTGTAACTGCAGGCCTGAAAAATGTAACAGCCGGTGCCAACCCGATGGACCTTAAGAGGGGCATTGATAAGGCAGTGGCTGCAGTCATTAAAAGCATCCGTTCACAGTCGCAGGTTATCGGCGAAAACAACCAGAAGATCGAACAGGTTGCCTCCATTTCTGCCAATAACGATCCGATGATCGGGAAACTGATTGCCGAAGCGATGAGCAAGGTGAAGAAAGAAGGAGTAATTACCATCGAAGAGGCCAAGGGAATTGAAACCTATGTGGATGTAGTGGAAGGGATGCAATTCGACCGCGGGTACATTTCACCCTACTTTGTTACCGATACCGAGAAGATGGAAGCTGTGTTTGAGAATCCTTTCATTCTGATCCATGACAAGAAGATCTCCACCATGAAGGATCTGCTTCCCATCCTTGAAAAGGTGGTGCAAACCGGCCGTGCACTGGTGATTATCTCCGAAGATGTTGAAGGTGAAGCCCTGGCTACCCTGGTAGTCAACAAACTTAGGGGATCTTTGAAAATTGCTGCCGTAAAGGCCCCCGGCTTCGGCGACAGAAGGAAAGAGATGCTGGAAGATATCGCCATTCTTACCGGTGGCACGGTGGTATCGGAAGAGCGCGGCTACCGCCTCGACAGCGCTGACCTGAGCTATCTGGGGATGGCCGAAAAGGTAACCATCGACAAGGATAACACCACCATCGTGAGTGGCAAGGGTAAAAAGGAGGATATCGATGCACGTGTATCCCAGATCAAGGTGCAGATCGAAAACACCACTTCGGATTACGACCGTGAGAAGCTCCAGGAACGTCTTGCCAAACTGGCAGGTGGTGTGGCTGTGATTTACGTAGGTGCTGCCAGTGAAGTGGAAATGAAAGAGAAGAAAGACCGTTTCGATGATGCGCTCAATGCTACCCGTGCTGCTGTGGAAGAAGGAATCGTTCCCGGTGGCGGAATCGCCTACATCCGCACTTTAGGTGTACTCGAAGCCATCGAAGTGGACAATGAAGATGAGCGTACCGGTGTCAACATCATCCGCAGAGCCCTTGAGGAACCCCTCCGCCAGATCGTGGAAAATGCCGGAATGGAAGGTTCTGTTGTAATCCAGAATGTGAAGGAGAAGGAGGGTGATTATGGGTTCAACGCACGCACCGAACAGTATGAAAACCTTCTGGAATCGGGTGTGATTGACCCTACCAAGGTAACCCGCGTGGCACTGGAGAATGCTGCCTCTATCGCAGGGATGCTCCTTACCACTGAGTGTGTGGTTGCAGAGATCAAGGAAGACAAGCCTGAACCTGCTATGCCTCCCATGGGCGGCGGAATGGGTATGATGTAAAATCCAGGGCTTATGAATACATGAAATCCCGGTCAATACCATGGCCGGGATTTTTTCGTTAGGGAGATTTGGGACGAAATCTCTATTTTCGCAACGAATAAATTACCGGTGATGAAAAATGCAATGTTTTTTACAATACTTGTGTGGATTGTGTTCCCATTGTTTTCCAAAGCACAGGAAAACCAGGATACCTCACTCACAGGAATCGTACCCCTGGACAGCGAGGGGAAAATTGTATGGCAGGCTGTTACAGAGGTGAAGGATGCTGGTAAGGACTCTTTGTATGTGAAAGCCATTGCATGGATCAACAAACAGTTTCCGAATCCCTCATCCGTAACCACCACCCGCAGCCCCGAAACCGGTCTTATTGAAGGGAGTTACAGTATACGCCTCACCGACGATTACAAAGGGACGCGTGTTCCCTCCAAGGTGGTAACCTACAGGTTCAAACTCGAATTTAAGGAAGGTAGGTTCCGCTATACCTTTACCGATTTCAACCTGAAAACCACCTCCAGGTACCCCCTTGAACGGTGGCTTGAACCCTCCGGGCCCTATTATGATCCAAAGAACCGGGATTACCTTCTCCAGGTAAGGTCGTATATGGAAGAGCTGATCAAATCGCTGACCGAATTTATGATCAAACCCGGAAAGCCGGCCGAAGAGGACTGGTAATCACCTTTTGATATTTAATACCTTTGCCGCTTCCACTCAGATCATAGCATGGGTATTATAAAAGATATTCTGAAATCACGGCTGGCCTACTTCCGGATGAAGGGTAAAATGACCCCTTTGTTAGGGGTTCAGCAGCTTCAACTGTTTCATTACTACAGAGATAAAGCCACCTCGGGTGATCTTCCCGGCCTGGATCAAACAGGCTTCAGGGTATTTTCCCAATTCGAGGAGGATGGTTTGCTGTTGTACATCCTTTCCATCATCGGGATGGAAACCAGACGTTTTGTGGAGATCGGTTCCGATGACGGGCTTAACAGCAACTGCGCCAACCTCTATTTCCATTTCGGATATCACGGGCTCTTCATCGATGGCAATCCGCGCAGTATCAGGAGGGGCGAAAGATTTTACAACCGGTATCCCAACCGGTGGCATTACAAACCCCGGTTTGTATGTGCCATGGTGAAGCGTGAAAACGTTAATCAACTGATCGAAAAGGAAGGTTTCTCAGGCTGGATTGACCTCCTTTCGGTGGATATCGACGGTAATGATTACTGGATCTGGGATGCCCTTGAAGCTTGTACCCCGAGGGTGGTGATTATCGAAACCCATGTGGAATTTGGGTTGCAGAATATCGTGGTGCCATACGATCCCGATTATTGCTATCCCGGCAAACATCCGGTGTACCATGGTGCTTCTGCCATGGCAATGTACAGGCTGGGGAAGAAGAAAGGATACCGGCTTGTTGGGGCTAACCGGTATGGCAGCAATTTCATTTTTGTGAAGGAGGAGTTGTGTGGCAACCTGCTCCCTGAAGTCACTCCGGAATCACTTCTTACGCATCCCTCTGCGGTAGCCTCATTTGCCGATTTTAACCTGGTGAACCATCTCCCGTATGAGCAGGGGTGATACCGCCATGCAAAACAGAGATCCTAAAGTTGTGGCCTGGGGGATCCTGTCAATCCTCGCCCTGGTATGGGGCAGTTCATTTATTCTGATCAAATACGGCCTGATATATTTCTCGCCGGCTCAGGTGGGCTCCATCCGTATCGTCATCGCTTTTCTTTTTCTGCTCCCTTTTGCCCTTAAGCATATTGGCAACCTGAAACGGAAGGATGTGGGATGGATTTTTCTATCGGGGATGATAGGAAACCTGATCCCCTCACTCCTGTTTGCCTATGCCGAAACGGTGGTTCCAAGTGCCATCGCCGGAGTGCTGAATTCCCTTACCCCGATTTTTACACTGGTGATAGCCTCTGTCTTTTTCAAAACGCGTTTTTCGAGGCTGAATATAGCCGGCATTATGATTGGGCTGGCAGGAGCCGTTATGCTGATGCTCTCGGTGAACGGAGGGGTTGTGGATCTCAGAATCGGCTATGCCCTGCTGATTGTGCTGGCAACCCTGATGTATGCAGCTAATCTCAATATTATTAAAAATAAACTTTCTCACCTGCACCCTATCCACTTTACCGCTTTCGCGTTTATGTTTACGGGACCGGTGGCAGCTGTTTTTCTCACAACCTTTACCCCAGTCTGGTCATCCATCACAGCGCCCGGTGCCGGTATGGGCCTGCTGTATATCTCCATTCTGGCAATTGTAGGCACCGCACTGGCCCTCATGCTCCATAACTATCTGATCAGGTTAACCAATGTGATTTTCAGCTCTTCGGTAACCTACCTGATGCCTGTCGTGGCGATGTTCAATGGCATTGCCGACGGCGAAGTGTTCAAACCTGTTTATATAGTGTGGATTTCCATCATCATCGGTGGAGTATTTATGGTAAACAGCCGAAAACCAAGGTAAGGCAGATTTGCGGTTTTCCGATATTTCTTGCTAATAATCAGGTAAGTCTGTACCTTTGCACCCCTTTTCAAAATCCCTATCCTATGCCATTCCTCACACGTGAAAAACTGTTCTCCAGAGCCTGGTTCAGGGCCTATAGCTTTATTGTGATCGGCACCTTTATCATGGCCTGTGGTTTTGTTTTCTTCATTTCGCCCCATAAACTTGCACCGGGTGGGGTGTATGGAATTGCCATCGTGCTGCACCATCTCACCAAAGGGATGTTCTCCTTTGCCCCCGAAGGATTGCCCATCGGGATTGTGGCACTTTGTATGGACATTCCCCTCACGCTGATCGGTATAAAGGTATTGGGTCCAAGGTTTGGCGTAAAAACCGTGGTGGGATTTACGCTGACAGCGGTCTGGACCGACCTTTTGTCATATCTGTGGGGTTACCAGGCCCTGGTACCGGATGATGCGCTGCTGAGTACGGTGTTCGGCGGTGTGCTGATTGGTGTGGGGCTGGGTGTTGTCTTCAAATCGAAAGCTACCTCAGGAGGTTCGGATATTATAGCCATGATCATCTCGAAGTATACCCGGATGCCGGTAGGGCAGCTGCTGATCTGGGTCGACTCTGCCATCGTTCTTGTAGGGCTCCTGGCGTTTCAGGACTGGAAAATACCCCTTTATTCATGGATTGTGATCTTCATTACAGGAAAGGTGATCGATGTGATCCTTGAAGGGATCAGCTATGATAAAACCTTGTTTATCATCTCTGAAAGGCATGGGGAAATCAGGGATAAAATCATAAAAGACCTGAACCGCGGGGGCACCTTCATTCAGGGTGAAGGGATGTACAACGGAGCCTCGCGGCAAATCATTTTTACTGTGGTCAGCCGCCGGGAGCTTGCCATTCTGCAGGACCACATCCTGCAGGTTGACCCGAATGCATTCATGACGGTGATAGATGCCAATGAGATCCTTGGCGAAGGGTTCAAATCGTTACGGGAGAAGGTAGAGGGTTGATCATATACACCTCTTCATGAGGGGGATACCCCTATTGGCAGCCCCTCAGCACATCCATTCCGTTTGCATAGATCAGCAGTCCGAACAGGATCACCATGCCTGCGATCTGGGCATACTCCATGAACTTGTCGCCCGGTTTGCGACCGGTGATCATCTCAAAAATCAGAAACAGCACATGCCCGCCATCAAGTGCCGGGATAGGCAGTACATTCATGAATGCAAGGATCAGTGACAGGAATGCCGTAAGGTTCCAGAACGATTCCCAGTGCCATTGCCCCGGAAACATATTGGTGATGGTACCAAAACCACCAAGCCCTTTATACGCTCCGGTTTCGGGTTTGAAGAACAGACCGATCTGTTTCACATAGAAGGAGAGTTTTTCCCAGGCCATTCTGAACCCTGCGGGGATGGAAGCAAAAAAACCGTACCGTATTACTTTGAACTCGTAAATCCCCATGTCCATCAGGTCGCTGTAAGATAGCAAAGCAGTTTTCACCTGAAATTTCCCGTTTGAGTCGATCCTGGCAGTAATCTCCCGAAGCGAGTCGTGGCGCATCACAAGTACTGAAACAGTGGTGTCGGCAAACCGTTTTCCCTGATTTAAAAACTGGTCAAACCATTTCAGTTCCATGTCGCCTACCTTAACCAACCGGTCTCCGGGTTCGAGGCCACTTCCTGCATTAATCGAAGTATCCGGGATTTCGGCAATGATGAAGGGCATCCTTGGGGCTACCAGAAAGGCACCTTTCCGGTCTACCAGCTGTCCGATGAAATCTTTGGGCAACGGGAGATCCACACGTTCACCCTGTCTGTCGATTGTGAGGGTGCCGCCAAAGGCCATTTCTGGGAGGATCTCATTGAAATACTCTATCTCCCTGCCATTCATCGAAACGATTTTATCCCCATCGCGGAGGCCTAGGTCGTATCCCAGACTGTCGGTAACCCACACACCATCGGTAAGGCTTTTTACCGGAAGACGGGTTTCACCCCAGGTAAACAGCACCAGCCAGTAGATGATGAACCCCAGCAGCAGGTTTACCATGATGCCACCGAGCATGATAAACAACCGCTGCCACGCGGGTTTGGATCTGAACTCCCAGGGTTGGGCAGGTTGCTTCATGGCCTCCTTATCCATAGATTCGTCAATCATTCCGGCAATTTTCACGTACCCACCCAATGGGAGCCATCCCAGGCCATAAGTGGTTTCACCCTTTTTGAATTTGAAAATGCTGAACCATGGGTTGAAAAACAGGTAGAATTTTTCGACACGGGTTTTGAAAAGCCGTGCGAAGAGGAAATGCCCCATTTCGTGCAGGAGCACGAGGATAGAGAGGCTGGTAAGCAACTGTGCGATCTTGATAAATACTTCCATTATTTGGGTTTATTATTTGTCAGGTTAATGATTCAGCGTATTTTCTGGTTTCCTGGTCTGTGGCGATGTAATCCTGATAACGGGGTTTTGCCACAAAAGAGATATGGTGAAGTGCTTTTTCAATGAGGTCTGACATTCCGGTGAATGAAATCCTGTTTTTCAGGAAGGCTGCCACAGCCACCTCGTTGGCCGCATTAAGGATGCACGGCATGTTGCCACCGCGCCTGAGTGCTTCGAAGGCGAGTGGTAGATTCCTGAATGTCTGTGTGTCGGGGGATTCAAAGGTAAGTGCAGGGTACCGGGCAAAGTCGAAGCGTGGCCAGGGGGAGGGGAGGCGTTCCGGATAACTGAGGGCATACTGGATGGGCAGGCGCATGTCGGGGAGCCCCATCTGTGCCTTGATGGATCCGTCAGTAAACTGCACCATGCTGTGGATCACCGACTGGGGATGTACCACCACGTCGATCTGGCTGGCCGGAATGCCAAAAAGCCAGTGGGCTTCAATCACCTCCAGCCCCTTGTTCATCAGGGAGGCAGAGTCGATGGTGATTTTTGCCCCCATCTCCCAGTTGGGATGACGAAGTGCCTGTTCGCGTGTTACCCGGCTCAGGGTTGCATGATCCATACCCCTGAAGGGTCCGCCTGAAGCAGTCAGGATAAGTTTTTCGACTTCAGTGGTCTTCTCCCCTGTCAGGCACTGAAAAATGGCAGAGTGTTCCGAATCGACCGGAATAACACTGCACCCTTTTTCCCTGGCCAGCCGGTTTACGATTTCACCGGCCACCACAAAGGTTTCTTTATTGGCAATGGCAAGGTCTTTACCGGCATTCAATGCTTCCAGCGTGGGCCTCAGGCCGGCAAATCCCACAATTGAAACCAATACCATATCATGGTCCTGCGGCCCGGCAGCTGCGGCAATGGCATCGTCTCCTGCATGCACCTCAATGGGATACCCGGCAAGGGCCTCTTTTACCACCTGGTATTTTTCTGCATTGGCAATTACCACCCTGCCGGGCTGAAATTCCATCGCCTGCAGAATGAGCATTTCGTGGTTATCGGATGCCGTAAGCCCTGTAACCCTGAAACGATCCGGAAAACTGCGGCATACTTCAAGTGCCTGGGTTCCAATGGAGCCGGTGGATCCAAGAATGGTGATCTTTTTTTGCATGCCTCCGGTATCTCTAATCAAAAACCATATAATCCTGCGGGTTTACAGGATTTCCATGATGCCACAACTCGAAATGGAGATGACGGCCGGTGGTGAGTATTCCCGTTCCTCCGTAAATGGCAATCGGATCACCTGCCTTCACATAGTCACCCTGTTTTTTCAGCAGGGCGCTGTTGTGTTTATAAGCCGACATCATATTGTCGGCATGCTGGAGTATTATCGTCCAGCCTGTTTCAGAGGACCAGCCGGCCATTATCACGGTTCCCGACAAGGTGGCCTTGATGGCTTCATTTTCCCGGGCGGCAATGTCGACGGCAAAATGGCGTGTTGAAGGGTTAAAACCGCTGATGACGGTCCCTTTCAGGGGTGGAAAAAAGATAAACCCCTGCGACGGTGACAGCCTCCCCTTGCGACTGATGCTGTATGGGTCTACCTGACTGTAGGCAGCTCGCAGGACAGAATCCTCGGGGGAACGCCGTAACTGTATCGTGTCGTAGTTGCGGGATGTGGTAGTACCGGTATCCTTCCATGGATCCTCTATTTCCTCTCCCTGAATCACCTTCTGGAAATTTTGCAGCCAAAGGTCATATTGCTGCATTACCTGTTCCTGCGAATCGAGCTTTAGCTGGGTGATATACAACAGACGCTCCTGGCTGATGTCGGTATATCCGCTGATCCAGTAACGAAGGCCTGTGTTGGAAATGATCAGAAAAGCAAACATGAACAGCAGAATGATGCCGGCCAGGAGCCCTGTGAGCAGGTTCCACCGGGTCATCTTTAACGAGAACTTCTCCTCAAAAGTGCCGTCGTTGATGAATACAAGCCTGTAACGGTCTCGCATCCGCCTCATGATACGTCTGAAAGGCTTTTCAGGATCCAGCTTCATCTGCCGAAGGTGTTAATTAACGGTGCAAATATCGGGAAAAAGGGAATACGGCCCTTTGGGGTTTTTTCCCTACTTTTGGCACCTTATCCATTCAGAGAAGATTTTACAGATGAACAGAATCACAGATCCCCGGGAACATTACGAAGCAACCCGGAAAGCCATTGGGTACGTTACACGAAAAGAGGCAACACAACACGATTACGACAGGATTGGGTTTATGTCGGGCCTGGAGGTACACCAGCAACTTAAGACGGAGAGGAAGCTGTTTTGTAAATGCCCGGCCGGAAGATACCATTCCCACGAAAACTACAATGCCGAAATTATCCGCCATATGCGGCCTACCCTCAGTGAGCTGGGTGAGTATGACGGAACGGCCCTGATGGAATTCAAAACCCGGAAGGAGATCATATACCGTATCAACAATGAAACGGCCTGCACCTATGAGGTGGATGATACGCCCCCTTTCCATATCGACCGCCAGGCACTCGAAATCTCCATTATCATTTCGCAGCTCAGCAAACTGAATATCGTAGGGGAGGTGCACGTAACCCGTAAGCAGTATCTCGACGGCAGTATCCCGACCGGGTTTCAGCGTACTGCCATCATCGGTGTGGAAGGGGAAATTGCACTTCGCCATAAAAAGATACGCCTGATCCAGCTCAGCCTCGAAGAGGACTCGTGCCGCGAAATATCTGATATCGGCCACAGAAGAATCTACAAGACCGACCGTCTGGGAATGCCACTGATCGAAACGGTTACCTATCCTGATATGGTAAATCCCGATGAGGTGAAAGAAGCATGCGACTATATCAGGTTCCTGAACCGCAGCACCGGCCTGGTCCGTACCGGTATAGGAGCCGGCAGGCAGGATGTGAATGTGAGCTGCCGTGGCGGCCATCGTGTCGAAATCAAGGGGGTAGCCCATACCAAATGGATTCCAGAACTTACCCATAACGAGGCTTTCAGGCAATGGGCGCTGCTGGCAGTACGCGAAACATTGCGTACCAGGATTCCGGATCCGGCTTTATGGAAAATAGCCCATCAGGAGATCAGGCTGTCAGATTTTAGTTTTCCCTGCGATGCCCTGAAAAATGCGCATCAGCGCAAGGAAAAGATTGTAGCTGTCAATCTTCCGCACTTTCAGGGTGTCCTGTGCCATTTTACCCAGCCGGGAAAATGTGTGGCCAATGATTTCAGCGACCGCCTGAAAGTGATTGCATGTATCGAAAAGCCCAACATGGCCACTTCGGAAGACCTGGTGCCCATGATCGCCAACGACGATATGCAGAAGATTGCAAGCCGCCTCGGCGCTGCCAACACTGACGCACAGATCATCTTCTGGGGACCGGAAGGGGATGTGGCAACCGCCCTGGATGTGATTCAGGAACGTGGTGATATGCTCTTCCAGGGAATACCCCCCGAAACCCGGAAATCTTTCGAAGATGGCACTACCATTTTCGAAAGGGTACTCCCCGGGGCCGACCGTATGTACCCTGATACCGATACCACTCCCATCCCCCTCGAAGACAGCTATATAACTGAACTTGGCAAGAACCTTCCGGAGGATGTGGCAGATCGAATCAGAAAAATGGCTGAGTGGGGAATCCCCGGCGATACCTATGTGTATATCCTCAGTAAAAACCTTTTTCCCTGCATCGAAACCATCATTCATGAAACCGGATTCAGCCCCCGGTATATAGGCACATTCTTCGGACATTACCTTAAATCGGTGGAAGGCAAATACAAAACCACCCCCGATTTCAGCTACGAAAGACTTTCCGAAATGTTCAGGTACCTCCGCGAGGAAAATCTGAATCCCGCGATAGCATACAGAATCCTGCCGGTCTGGTATCAGCATCCCAAAATGGACTTCGACAGTGTGCTGACGCTGTTGAAATTCAAGCGGACCGCAGCTGAGGATATCCGGTCGAAAATCCCGTTCCTGAAGCAAAAGTTCCATGCCATCCGCAAATCAACCAACGACCGGGATATGCACAACTGGATTATGGGACAGCTTATTCCGACTGCCATCGGGAACATCGCTCTTTCGGATCTGTCGGAGATGGTAAGAAATTATAGTGAACAGAATTAAAGGTATTGAGGTATGAGTGAAGATATTTTTCAGGGATACAAAGGGGAAGCCCTTGAAATGCTGAAGCGTTTCAATGTTCGGGTATGGGGGCAGGCCGAGGTGGAAACCACCCGGGGAAATTTTTCTGGTACAGTGCTCCCACGGGCCGAAAACGACGATGACAAACATGTGGTGATGAAGATTTCCACAGGCTATAATATCGGAATTGATACACGGACCATCACGTCCATGGTTGAAACCGGCTACAAGAAAGCCAATTACAAGATTCCCGAGAAACAGTTCCCTGTGACACCGGGACTGCCCAATGTGAAGCTGTTCGGAACCGGAGGCACCATTGCCTCACGTCTCGATTACCGTACCGGTGCCGTAATTCCTGCATTCTCCCCCGGAGAACTCTACGGGGCTGTTCCTGAACTGGCGGATATCTGCAATCTCGAAACCGAGAAAATTTTTGCCGTGTTCAGCGAGAACATGGGGCCAAAACAGTACATCGCCCTTTCACAAGCCATCGGAAAAGAGATCCGAAACGGCATCGACGGTATTGTGGTGGGACATGGGACCGATACCCTGCATCATACCGGAGCAGCTTTAACCTTTATGGTACAGAATCTTCCGGTACCGGTTGTCCTGGTGGGCTCCCAGCGCTCGTCCGACCGCCCCAGCTCCGATGCGGCACTTAACCTCCAGCATGCGATGAAAGCCGCCGGACATGGCGACATCGCCGAGGTGATGGTATGTATGTTCGGGCCTACATCCGATGAATACGGGCTCCTCCACAGAGGGACCAGGGTCAGGAAAATGCACTCCTCCTACCGCTCCACCTTCAGAACCATCGGCGACACTCCGCTGGCCATGATCAGCAAGACCGATTTCAAACCCATTCACACCCAGTACAATAAACGCAGGAAAGACCGCAATGTCAATATCTTCCCGTATTTTGCAGATGACGTAACCATGATGTACTACTACCCGGGCATGAAGCCGGATACGCTGGACGCATTGGTAAATGCAGGGTACAGGGGTGTGGTCATTGTGGGAACCGGACTGGGGCATGTGAACAAGGAGCTGTACCCGGCCATTGAACGGGCACACGCCAAAGGGGTGCACATGTACATGACCCTGCAAACCATCTGGGGGTATGTGCATATGTTTGTGTACGATACCGGAAGGGATATGATGGCCAAAGGGATTATCCCTGCCGGGAACATGCTGCCCGAAGTGGCCTGGGTGAAACTCAGCTGGGTGCTGGCCCAGACCAACGATCCGGCAGAAGTTAAACGGATGATGCTCACACCGGTAAATGGCGAGATCACCGACCGCGAACCCTACAACGGTTATCTGGTGTACCAGGGCGGTGTGCCTGAAGTGGAAGAGTTTATCAGAAAGGTTCATAAGTAAATGCTGAGGTAAAACACGTTATGACGGATGTCAACCCCCCGCGAAGCCCCGAGTCACAGGAACAGATCTTAAAGGCAAAGGAGCAGCTTTGCCGGGAAGCAGAACGTTTGCAGAACAGTACCGAATGGCGCGAAACGGCTGAAAAGCTGAAAGAACTTCAGCAGGAATGGAAGCGCACAGGTTCGGTTTTTCCGCGTGAATTGGCCGATGAACTTTACAACCGCTTCCGGAAAGCGTGTGATGCCTTCTTTGAGAACCGTACACGGGCATTTCAGAATCAGGAACTGGAACGGATTGATAACCTTTACCGCAAAACGGAACTCTGCGAACTGGCAGAAGCACTGCAAAACCTGGAAGACCCTGATGAAGCGGCCGAAGAGATGCAGAAACTCTTCGCAGAATGGAAGCAGATCGGACCTGTCCCCAGAGAGAAAAGTGAAGCCCTTTGGGAACGGTTCAGATCCGCCCAGGACATGGCGTTCCAGAGACGAAAACTGAAGTATGAGGAAAAGGACCGGGAGCGGGAAGAAAACCTCAGGCTGAAAGAAGCCTTGTGCATTGAAGCTGAGTCACTGGCAGAGCGTGAAGATTATACTGAGGTTACCCCCCTGATGATCAATCTGCAGGAACGATGGAAAAACATCGGACCGGTACCCAGGGAAAAAACCGAAGAACTGTGGGAAAGGTTCAGAAAAAGCTGCGACCATTTCTTTGAACGCAAAACCGATCACAATAATCGTCTCGATGAACAGCGGCTGGCTAACCTTATCATCCGGCAAAACCTTTGCAAAATGGCAGAAAGCCTGAAGGAATCGGTTGAATGGAATGACACTTCAGAGAAAATCAAACAGCTGCAACAGGAGTGGAAAGCCGCATGGCCCGTGCCCAAAGATGAAGGTGACCGGTTGTGGGAATCCTTCAGGGAGGCCTGTGACCATTTCTTTGAACGGAAGAGGATCCATTTCGAGGAAAAAAGGATCGAATGGCAGAAAAATCAGGCCGTGTGGAGGATGAATATGGAGAAGGCAATTGCACGGAAAACGGAAGAGATTTCCCGGCTCGAAGCAGCCATGGAGTATGAGCGGAACCATTTTACGGAATGGCAGTTACGTCTTGAAAAATTACCTGCTGAACTGAAATCGGTGGATATGAAGCTCGAAATTGAGGAGAAGCTGGCACGATCGCAGGCCGAGCTGGAGCGCAAACAGGCTATGATCCGGCAGCTTGAGGCAGATATTGCCGATATCCACAGCAAACTTGGCAGGTCATGATAAAAAAACTCATCTGTTTCCTCTTCCTTGGAACAGGCATGATCAACGGGATCCATGGACAGGATACCCTCACCATAATGCACTGGAATCTGCTGAATTACGGAAATACCACCACCTATTGCACCCAGACGAACAACAACATCACCACCAAGGCGGCTGCCATGGGAGTGGTATGCACCTGGATGGCCCCCCATATAATTACGGTAAATGAAGTGGGCGCCAACTCCTTTGCACCCACCCATTTCCTGAATAATGTGTTGAATATCAATGGCATCAGCCACTACCAGGGATCAGCACTGACCAATATCAGTGGCACCGATCTGGCCAATTTTGTGTTTTTTGATACCCGGAAACTTGTCCTTCATTCGCAACATCAGCTGGCAACCATGGCACGTGATATCAATATCATCAAACTCTACCACAACGACCCGAATCTCCCTTTACATCAGGATACCGCATTCTTATATGTGATATGCACCCACCTCAAAGCGGGCAACACAAGTGCCGACGCTTCAGAACGGGCTGCCATGGCAAAAATCATCATGGACAGTGCCGCCCTCTGGAGCGGCTATCCTGCAATACTGTCGGGCGATATGAACCTGTATACGGCCAGTGAGCAGGCCTGGAAAAACTTTACCTCGCCTGCCGATACAACCGGCGAGGTGTTTTACGACCCTGTCAGCATGTCCGGTGCCTGGCAGGACAACCAGCTGTTTGCCGTTACCCATACCCAATCGGTCCGCTCCTCCTCAAACGGCTGCGCTTCCGGAGGTGGCCTTGACGACCGGTTCGATTTCATCCTGTTGAATAAAAAACTGAAAAAGTCCCTCTCCTTTTACGAGTATATCCCCGGAACCTATAAAGCGCTGGGCAACGACGGAAACCACCTGAACCAGTCGATTACCAGCGGTTCCAACAACAGCGTACCTGCCGTCATTCTCCAGAACCTGTATGAAGCCTCCGACCATCTTCCCGTGGTGATGAAACTGAAACTTACCCCATCAACCCAGGGGATTCCCGTGGCCCGACCCGATCAGATGAAACGCATCTGGATAACTGATCAGATTATCCGTCTGCAGTTTTCTGATCCGGTGGAGCTGGTTGCGGTCTCGGTTTTTGATCTGTCAGGAAGGCTGATGCAAAGCTCCCGGCCATCGGACACACCCTCCGAAAGGTTCAGTCTGGAAATGGATAAAATGTGGCCACAGGGATGTTACCTGCTGGTTGCAGAAGATGCTTCTGGTACCTGCTACAGAGGTAAAGTGATGATTGCCCGCTGAGAAATCCGCTGTCAGATATCCAGCGAAAGCTGTCCGCCGGCCTCCTTTTTCGGGAAAACCAGCGATGCCACAATACTGATGGTGATAATCCCCAGCACTACCAACAGTGAATGGAAGGTGGTGAATCCGATTTCATCCAGCCAGTGGTGTACCAGCATCTTCGTGCCGATAAAGGTGAGCAGTACGGCAAGCCCGGCCTTCAGGAGGTAGAACTTGTTGATTACCTGTATCAGCATGAAGAAAAGTGCCCGCAGGCCTATGATGGCGAAAATATTGGAGAAGAACACTATATAAGGATCCTTGGTGATGGAGAAAATGGCAGGGATGGAATCCACCGCAAAAATCACATCCATAAACTCCACAACGAGCAGTACGATGAACAATGGGGTGATGAATACCTTGTGATGGGGTTTTACGAAGAAATTTGAACCTACATAGCGGGGAAATACCCTGAAAATTTTGGATGATAACCGCACTACCGGATGGTGCTGTACATCGATGGTTTCGTGCTTGTTACGGGATATATACATCTTTATTCCTGTGAAGATCAGGAAAAGTCCGAACACATACAGAATCCATTCAAAGCGCTGAATAAGGGCAGCACTGAGGAAAATGAAAATGAACCGCATCACAACAGCCCCTAAAATCCCCCAGAACAGTACCCTTTTGTAGTACATCTCCCGCACTCCAAATGCGGAAAAAATCATGATGATCACAAAAATGTTATCCACGCTCAGGGCTTTCTCTATAAGGTAGCCCGTAATGTACTCCAGTGCAAGATTATTCCTGTACACCTGCAGGGCCTCCTCGAACGAAAGGCCTTCGATATGGATGGGATGTTGAAACTGCACAATTTTATGCTGAATGTCCTCCAGCGTACGCAGATCATGCAGCCAGTCGCCCCAGTACCTGAGCAACACATAAAAAGACAACGACAAACCGATCCATACGATCGTCCAGATCAGCGCTTCTTTAAAGCTGATCACATGGCTGTTCTTTCCGATAAAAAGCAGGTCGAACATCAGAATCCCGATGATACCCACCAGGAACATTCCGAAAAAAATTACTTCATGCCAATTCATGCTGCAAAGATACACAGCAAATTTTATCTTTGAAGCATCAATTTTAAAACCATAATAATGCGAACAGCACTGATTAGCATAGCAATAGTATTGATAGCAGCGGTATCTCACGGACAATCATTTGCCCCGATGGTTCTTGATTCTGTGGATTTCAGCCAGGGAACCACGGTAATGGAGGCACTTAAGGTACGTGCCTCTGCAACCAGTTTTGATACATGCCAGATAACCCCCCAACAGCTTTCAGCCCTCTTGTGGAGCGCCAACGGCATCAACCGGCCGGAATCAGGGAAGCGTACCGCTGCATCGGCTGTAAATGCACAGGATATCGACCTTTATGTGGCCACAAAAGTGGGTATCTGGAGGTATAATCCGCAGAAACACCAGCTTGATACGGTTGCAGCTGGTGATTACCGGACCTTTATTGCCGACCGGCAGGTATGGGTGCTGGATGCTCCGGTGTTTCTGATCCTTGTGGCTGACATTTCGAAATTTACTTTTGGCACCGATTCATCACGTCTGGTCCTTTCTTCCATGGATGCAGGAATCGTTGCGCAGAATATCTCGCTATACTGTGCTGCCGCAGGGCTTGAAACCCGCATCAGGGCAGGAATGAACGATGAGAAACTGCGGGAAGTGCTGGCTCTTACACCCACCCAATACCCGTTGTTGAATACCCCTGTGGGATACAGGAAAAAGCAATAATCCGGGCTAATCCCTGAAATATGGAGCAAAAATTCAATATCGGAGCGATCGGACTGCGCAGAAGCATCCGGAAATACGACAGAAGCAGGCCGGTGGAACGGGAGAAGCTGGAACAGCTGATCCGTGCTGCCATGTATGCCCCCACCGCCAGAAACCTGCAGCCATGGCAGTTTCTGGTGGTTACCGACAGGACACTCCTCGACCGGATTCCGGAGGTGCACCCCTATTCGCTGATGATGCGGGAAGCTACAGCAGCCATCCTGGTGTGCGGCGACCGCGAAAAAGACCCCAGCGATCTTTACCTGGTGCAGAACTGCTCCGCCGCTACCCAGAATATTCTGCTCGAGGCATGTGCCATGGGACTGGGCACCGTCTGGCTGGGCGTTTTCGGGAGGCATGAGCGGATGGATGGAATGTCACGCCTGTTTGCCCTGCCCGATTCGGTGGTACCGGTGTCGCTCATAGCCGTTGGTTATCCGATGGAGGAGAAACCCTTCCCGCAACGTTTTCAACCCCGGCTGATCCATGAAAACAGGTTTGGAAATATCTGGGAGGCCCCGGAATAATCTGAAACGGACTTAAAAAAGTATGCGCACCATCACAGTCGAATGACCACCATCTGATATAGCGATAAACGAATAAGAACCAGTACAATCGGTAAAATATTTTGAGAATATTATTCCTGAATGACTGATTTATTGAATGATGAGTTTTTTGGTAATTCTTTTCCCCTGATAATCCACATGATAGAAATAGATGCCGGGTGCCAGTCCGGATAAATCCAGTGTAAAAGTGGGTGAGGAAAGTTCTGTAACGGAGCTGCTGTTTATGATAGTACGTCCCAGATAATCGGAAATGCCGAACACGATTTCCCCTGTGGCTGTCCCTGCAACAGTGAAGGTCGTTAGTCCTCCGGTTGGATTGGGCGTGGCCGTCAGGTCAGGCTGATGATCGGGCAGGTTTCCGATCCCCACGTTGTTCATGGTGAAGTTCGCCGATACTCCGGTACATCCGTTGCTGTCGGTGACCTCTACTTTATACAACCCGTTCTGAACCGGGGTAAAACTATGTTGCGTGGCATTGGGGATCAGCAGGTTACCCAGATACCACTGGTAGCTGGCATACGGCTGGGCAGTGATAAGGTTAGGGCCTGACTGAACGATCACCGGGGCGGGATTCTGATGAACGGTTATCACGATGGTGTCTGTATTCAGACAGTTGTTGGAATCGGCACCGTACAGTTTGAAAACACCCGATTGGGTAACCAGGATGGAATCGGCATTGGAAGCATTACTCCACAGATAGTTGAGGGCACCACTGGCATGCAGTACTACCTGTCCGCCGTCGCAGAATGTAACTGGCCCGGAAGGGGTGATCTGCACATTGGGTTTTGGGAAAAAAGTGAGGGTTTTTACAGAAGAGGTATCGGTACAGTTTCCTGAGTTGGTAACGATTACCGAGTAATCACCCGATAGTTTAACCACCAGTGCAGAGTCAGTTGCCCCGGCAATGGGCTGGTTGTTCTTCATCCACAGATAACTGAATCCGGGTTGGGTTTTGGCTGTAAGTTTAATACTGTCGCCGGTGCAGCCGGTTACCGGTCCGGTATAGGTGATGGCGCTGTTCTTCCCGAAGTACACCATAAACTCCTTTCTCCCTGAATTTCCGGCAGTCACCGATAAGGTAGCAGGATCGAGGAAGCTGTTTGTGATACTCCAGGTGGCAGTGCCGTTGTCGGTGCGCTGGATCAGCGCGGGCATACATCCGGTGGCGGCAGGCCAGGTTTTGAGTTTCAGATGGAAAGTGTA
The DNA here is from genome assembly GCA_022709695.1 of Bacteroidota bacterium. Taxonomy (GTDB): domain Bacteria; phylum Bacteroidota; class Bacteroidia; order Bacteroidales; family SKPS01; genus SKPS01. Next base: position 383,112 of record JAKLII010000002.1, on the reverse strand, counting down.
GGTGGCATTAGGACTGCCAATTACACGGATTCCCCAGTACCCGTCGCTGAAGCCTGTAATCGGATAACCTGCGGGCAGGGTTAGGTTGGAAGGCTGCCCGCTGATGCGGTAGATCTGGACCCCGGTGGGTGCGGGAGAGAATCCGCTTACCGAAATGCTGTCAGAAGTGCTGTTGAGTGATACCGTAAAAGGGGAGGTATAGTTGTAGGCACTTATTTCACCCAGTGCTGCACCCGAAAGGTTCCATACCGGTGCATTGGTAAGGGTTCCGTGATTCAGGTTCCCCGACGAATCGGCAGTGAGGGTGGCAGTCCCCCCTTCATCCAGCTTCCAGTACCCTTTGAGGTTGCTGTATGCCGGGTGTGCGGAGGTGATGGGTCTGCACATATAATCACGTAACTGGGTTATGGAAAGAGCAGTATTCCAAACCCTTACTTCGTCAATCCGTCCTGTGAAGGGGCGGCTTGAAACATTTGAATAGGCGCATTCCCCAATCCGGAAATCATACGGTGAGGCAGTGATAGTGGCGGTTACAGATGTCGTGGCCACTTCGATTCCATCAACAAAAATCTTCAGCTGGGTGCCGCTGAAGGTGCCTGCCACATGATGCCATTGATTCAGATTCATGACCGTGGTGGTAGTAACCACCTCAGACCATGTGGATCCTGTGCCGATATTAAACGACAGGCGCCCGGAATTGCCGCAACGCAGCACATACCCCCTGCTGCCCGAGGCCCAGTCCTCCTTGCTTACAATGGTGTTGGTCCAGGCATTCACCCCCCAGCTTGTGGCATAGATCCAGGCTTCCACGGTGATGGAAGCAGTGGGGCTCAGGGAGGCGGATGTTGGAACATTTACATACTTCGATCCACCGTTGAATTCAAGGCACTGGCCGGCTCCGGTAAACTGGGATTTTCCCAGTAATGCACACATTGATAGAACAATAATGATCAGAGTTCTCATGTCAAAGTGAATTTGAACTCCAAAATTAAATCGTTTTAGAGAAATGTCAATTTTTTTTTTATAGAACACTGATTACGCAGATTGATAAGATTTACACTGATATAATAATCAATACGTTATCAAATCAATGAAAATCCGTCTGATCTGTAAGATCGATGTTCTATTTACGGATCTTCGTTTTATTCTCCATGAGTGCCACCACCGGTTTCAATCCTTCGATGCTGTTCTCCTCAATAGCCTTTAGCACTGCACCCCCACCGGTGAAGATGTAGTATTTGGGGTTATCGAGGGCCATGATGTAGAGACCGGGCAGCAGGCGTTTGAGCTCCTGCATGGTATCACCGCCACCATAAAGCTTCACGCACTCACGGTTTTTGTCGATCAGCTCATCCAGGGCAATGGTGCCTTCGTTGAAGTGGGGGGTGAACCCCATCACGGCATTTACGAAGATGCTGTGGGCTGTAAGGAATACCTCCTGCACTTCGGGCAGGTTGAACGAATCTGCCGAAACATCAAGTACATAGTTCAGTTTGGTATCCGGAGCAAGGAAACGGATGTCGTGCATTCTGTACTTCCCTTCCTCCTTGGGGCCCAGCTGATCCGATTCTATGATATACGGCAGTTCCACCACTTTTCCGGGATGGGTTTTCAGGTATTCCACGAATTTTCCGGCCATTTCGATGTCGGAATCTTCTACTCCGGCAATGGAGAAGCCGTATTTGGCGCACAGGTAGGCATTGTAGATCACTCCACCCAGCACCAGCTTATCGGCCTTATCCACGAGGGCATACAGCGAATCGACCTTGGTGTCGAATTTCGATCCGGCTACCACCGCTACGAACGGGCTCTGCGGATTCCAGATACGGTCGAGGTTTTCCAGCTCCTTCTGCATCAGAAATCCGGCATACGACGGGAGGTATTGGGTGATATGGTAGGTAGATGCATGGGGTTGCCACGATCCGAAGGCATCGTTTACAAACACGTCTGCAAGTCCGGCCAGTTGATAGGCAAACCGGTCGGCCTCTTCACCCTTGCTCTCCTCGCCGGTAAACCATCGGGTGTTGGGCAGGTAGATGGCATCGTACTGATGGTTTTTCAGGTCACGGATATAGTGGTTCACGGAGGTTTCGATGCCGGGGTACCCCTCACCGTTTACGGCCCTGAACTCCGGAACTGCAATGCGGATATGAAGCTTGTTCTGCAGATATTCCACGATAGGCTGTACCGAACTGTCGTCGTTGATCTGGATCTGACCGCTTTTTTTGTCTTTGGGCCTTCCCACATGCGACATCAGGATGAGCTTGCCTCCCCGCGCCACAATGTGGTAAAGGGTTCCGATAGTAGCATCAATCCGGTACGGGTCGTGGATTTCCCCTTTCTTCACCACATTATGGTCTACCCTGACCAAAACCACCTTGTCCTTCAAATCAGCCTCCTGTATCAACGGAAGCCTTTCACCAATCTCCTTCATATTTACTTGAATTTCAATTTCTAATTTCTAATTATTAATTTTCCCCAGCATCCTGAACATATTCTGCTTGTACGCCTCCACCCCCGGCTGGTCGAACGGGTTTACCCCCAGCATATAGGCGCTGAGTCCGCAGGCAAATTCGAACATATAGAGCAACTGCCCTACCGTATCGGGGGTGAGTTCCGGAAGGATGATCCGCATATTGGGTACCCCGCCGTCGAGATGGGCTTGCCGTGTAGCCTCTTCAGCGATCAGGTTTACTTCACCCAGATTTCTGCCAGCCAGATAATTAAGCCCGTCCAGGTCATCCGGGTCGGAGGGGATCACGACTTCATTTTTGTTTTTTTCGACCGAAACGACCGTTTCAAAAAGTATTCTGAGCCCATCCTGGATGTATTGTCCCATCGAATGTAGGTCAGTGGTATTGGTAACGGAGGCAGGGAAGATCCCTTTCCCCCCTTTCCCTTCGCTTTCTCCGAAAAGCTGTTTCCACCACTCGGCCAGATATACCAGGCCGGGTTCGTAGGTAACCATAATCTCCGCCGGCTTCCCCGAACGGTACATAGCCGTACGTGCCAGGGCATACCGGGAGGCCGGGTTATTTTCCGGATCGGCAAGGATCGACCTGCGCATGTGGGCAGCCCCCTCCAGCAGCCCGGCCACCGGGATTCCGGCAACTGCCAGGGGCAACAATCCCACAGGGGTAAGCACAGAAAACCTTCCTCCGATATCGTCGGGTACCACAAAGGTTTTATACCCTTCCTTCACAGCCATGGTGCGCAATGCCCCTTTGGCAGCGTCGGTGATGGCTACAATCCTGTTGGCGCCATTTTCATCGCCATATTTGGCATACAGATGCTTTTTCAGCAACCTGAAGGCAACCGCAGGTTCGGTGGTGGTTCCCGATTTGCTGATCACAATCACTGAATACTCCTTCTGATCCAGCACCTTTAACAGTTCTGCATGATAACCCGGACTAAGCTGATGCCCTGCAAACACCAGATGCGGGTATCCATCTCCGGTAAAATGGTGGAAATGGCTGCCAAGGGCTTCCAGCACTGCCTTTGCCCCAAGATAGGAACCCCCGATCCCCACCACCACTACCATTTCACTTTGTGCACTGAGCCTGCGGGCGGTTGCCTCAATTTCACCCAACAGTTCAGTGGGAAAAGTTACTGGCAGTTGCAGCCATCCGGTAAATTCAGCACCGGCCCCTTTGCCTGCGGTGAGGGTATGGAATGCCGACTGCAGCTCCGTCTGAAGCCCGTTGAAGGTATCTTTATGAGCCCTTTGCAGGACTTGTTGCGTATCAATGCTGATGGTATGCATAAGCTATTATTTTGTAGCAAAAATACAAACACTATCCCTTCTGAGGAAATCTGCCAAAATCATCTTTTCCTACTTGTATGTTAAAAATCTTCACAGGTTTTGGAAACTAACCGAAATGTTATACTTTTGTTAGTTGTAAAAACCAATATAGTTTCCGGACCTGCCAAACGAAGCTTATGAATTCTCAAGAAATATCTACTAACTCACTCATTTAAAACCAAAACCAATTGCTATGAGACGTTTATTTACCCTTTTGCTGCTGGTTTGCTGCAGCTATGGGCTGTTTGCCCAGATTACCGTTACCATCGGTACCGGTACAGTAAACAATACCGCAACCGGCTATCCGGCACCCTATGGTAATTATTACTATGGTGCACGACATCAGATGCTGATTCCGGCTTCTGAAATCCTGGCTGCAGGCGGATATACGGGAAACATCAATGCACTGCAGTTTGATGTCGTTACCCCCTCCGGGGCTTCGATGACCGCATTCGAAATCAAACTCGGAACTACCACTGCAACGGCATTGGGTACCTGGCAGACCATGCCAACTACCTCCGTGTTTTATGCGGCGACGTATACCGACGTTACCGGATGGAATACCCACACCTTTACCACCCCTTACTTCTGGGATGGGATCAACAGCCTGATTATCGAGACCTGTTTCAACAACACTGCGTACATTAACAATGCGGTAATGAACCAGAGTACCACTACCTACACCTCCACCATGTGGGTTAACCAGGATGCTGCAGGTGTTTGTGCCTTGACAGGAACCAATAACACCATGCAAAGGCCCAATGTGAAGCTTTCCTTTGGCCCTTCGATGGTGCTGAATGCCGGTATGTCGATGATCAACAGCCCAACACCTCCTGCCGCCCCGGGAACACATAATGTTACAGCAACGTTGAATAACTACGGATCGGCTACCCTTACCTCAGCCACCATTGGCTGGTCGGTTGACGGTGTTTCGCAGAGCCCGTTTGCCTGGACAGGCAGCCTTGCCCAGGGACAGGGAACGGCAACCCCGGTATCTCTTGGCTCCTATACCTTCCCCGGAGGTGTTCATACCCTCAAGGTTTGGTCGTCTGCTCCCAATCTTGGTATCGATGAGTACCCAGCCAATGATACCGCCACAATGACAACCAATTTTGCTACCCCACTGACTGGCACCTATACCATCGGAGGGACCGGTGCAGATTATCCTACTATCGCTGCTGCCCATTCCGATCTTACCACCCTGGGGATCACCGGACCGGTAATTTTCAACATCAATTCCGGCACCTATACAGAGCAACTTACCTTCCCCGAAATTCTGGGAGCCAGCGATATTAATACCATTACGTTTAAATCCACTACCGGAAATGCAGATGATGTGATCTGGCAGTTTACAGGTACTTCTGCAGCCAATTTCACCTTCAAGCTGAATGGCGGAGATTATTACAGATTCAAGTATCTGACCATTAAAAACCTTGATGCTACCAACGGAAGGGTTATCGACCTTACGGGGGGTGCCCATTACAATATCTTCGAAAGCAACAAAATCTATTCGGGCGGAGCATCCAACTCCAGCACCAGCTGCATCTATGACGGTAACACCCTGAATAACTACAACCAGTATCTGTACAACTATATGTCAGGGGGATACTATACCATGTACCTGTATGGTGTCAGCAGCTCTTCCTGGGAAAAGGGCACTGTGGTAAAAGGAAATGAAATTGTAGGATCTTATTACTATCCGATCTACATGTACTACTGCGATTCCGTGGAGGTGATCGGGAATTACGTACACGATGGTGTTGCCCCTTATTCATATGGCATTTATGTGAATTATGCCTTTAACTACTATCGGATTGTGGGTAACCGGGTGAATATTGTAGGTACATCCAGTTCTGCCTGTTATGGCATCCGCGACTATTATTGTAATTATTATTCTTACAACGCAAACCCCACCGGATACGGCCTGGTAGCCAATAATATGATCAGCATTCAGGGGGGAACCGGTACCAATTACGGGATTTATTCCTATTATTGCAACGGTACAGAGACATCCTTTAATACGGTATTGATCACCAATGGCTCTGCAACAGCAGCACGCGCACTTTACCAGGGCAATACTTCAAGTAATACCCTGGGGCAATCGTATTACAATAATATTTTTGTGAATACCGGAGGAGGTTATGCTGCCTATTTCAACACCACAGCCCAAGTGTCGGCTTCGGATTACAATGTGTACAAGTCAAACACCACCAGCTATTTCGTATATTGGGGAGGTAACAAGACAGACCTCGCCGCTTTGCAGACCGCCAGCAGCAAAGACATGAACTCCTTGAGTGTGATGCCGGCTTTTGTATCCAATGCCGACTTGCACAACAGTGCTCTGGCTACTTACCAGCTGGGAACACCCAGACCCCTGGTGGTAGATGACATTGATGGTCAGATCAGGAATGCTTCAACCCCCTGTATGGGAGCCGATGAGTATATCCTGTATAACAACGATGCAGGGGTGCTGGAAATGGTAGAACCTTTGACCACCTGTGCAGGCTCTGTAACTGTTAAGGTCTCTGTGAAAAACTATGGAATTATTAACCTTCAGGGTGTTACTGTGAACTGGAGTGTCAACAATGTCAACCAGACCCCTTTAACCCATTCTACATTGATGGCACCCAGCCAGGTTGACACCGTTACCCTGGGTTCATTCACCTTTGCCAACAATACCGTGTATGATTTCAAGTTCTGGACCAGCAACCCCAACAGTGTAGCCGACCAGAATCCTGCCAATGATACGATGGTAAAGAATGGAATCCAGACATCCTTAAGTGGTACCTATACCATCGGAACAGGCACGGGGTTCGATTACAACACCGTTTCAGCCGCCGTACAGGCCCTGGTGAATTTCGGCGTTTGTGGTCCGGTGGTGTTCAATATCGCTGCCGGAACCTATACGGAAAACCTCTATTTCAACAACATTCTGGGCACCTCATCCGTAAATACCGTTACCTTCAAATCAGCCACCAACAGCGCCGCCTCAGTCACCATACAGTATGCTGCTGCCGGTAGTGGTGACAACTATGTGGTTCGCCTCAACAATATGTCGTGGCTGAAATTCCAGCATGTTACCCTCCAAGCCACTGGCGCCTCCTACGGCTACGTGATTGAAATTCTGGGAGCAAATTCGAATAACAATGAGTTCTCAAATTGTGTGATCCAAACGGGCCTTTCTACAAGCTCCAGTTTTATAGGGGTTTATTGCTCCGGGCTTAACCTGACCAACAACGTATTCCAGGACAATGATTTTATTGGCGGGTATTATGGCATCTATTATTATGGAGTGTCATCCTCCTCCAGAGGGAACGGCATCAATGTTATTGGGAACAGTTTCACCGATTTCTATTACTATGGGGTGAATGTGGCTTACACCGATAATGCCAAAATCAACGACAACTACCTCCAGAATGCTGCAAACTCAGGTAGTATTTACGGTTTGCGGATTTATTACTGCAATACGACTGAAGTAATTGGCAATGAGATAAATCTTGCCGCTACTTCAACGCATTACGGAATATACCATTATTACAATGCCGGTAATGCCACCACAACCAATAAAATTATCAACAATGTAATCAATCTGAAAGGCACCGGAACAAGTACCTGGTATGGTCTGTATATGTATTATACAGATTACACCGAAGTCTACCACAACACCGTCAGCTGTCTTGCAGGACCTGCTTCATCCTATGCGTTCTATCAGTCGGGTGGCACCAACCAAAATATTAAAAACAACATCTTTGCGCACAACGGAGGCGGTTATGCATACTACATTAATACAACCGCCGGAGTGTTGAGTAGCGATTACAACAACTACTTCTCAACAGCATCACCATTGGCCTACTGGGGAGCTGCAAGAGCTGATTTAACTGCATTGCAGACCGCCAACCTGATGGACATGGCATCTATGCAGGCTAACCCGGTATTTTCCAATGTGCCGGGCAATAACCTTACTCCACTCAGTGGTTCAATTGACAATATAGGAACCCCATTGGGTGTACTTACCGATGTCAATGGTGTGATCCGGTCAACAACCACTCCTGACGTGGGTGCCATTGAATTTACCGGAATTGCAGCTGATATTTCCATTGCCACCGGCGGATACCTGGCTCCGGGGCAGTGCCTCAGTACAAGCGACAGCCTCTATCTCAAAATCACCAATACAATCGGCAATACCATAAACTTCGCCACTGCAACTACCACACTCTATTGGAGTGTAACTGGTCCGGTCAACTCAAACGGTTCACTCGTGATCAACAGCGGAACCCTTGCTCCGGGTACCACGATGACCATTGGCGGGGTTGGTGCGAACCTTTCACAGCCCGGTACCTATACCCTGAGTGCCTATGTGGGGGCAAATTCGGTGAACCTGTTCCAGGGCAACGATACCCTCAACAACATGTCGAGCAAGATCGTCTATGATCCCTTCTACGTACAGCCGGCCAATGCCTATGTAGGTAGCACCACAGCCACCGTGCCCATTACGGCCAAGTCTAAATTCTTCCCGGGAGGAGCTTTCTATATTTCTGAAATGTGTCATAATAAAGTTTCAACCGGAGCCCCCACTGTAGGCTGGTCAGCCCTTACCTGGCTGATGGCAGGTGACTATATTGAGATAACAGGTGTGCCGAATTCTGACCTTGGAGGGTACACCCTGCAGCAGTGGTCGACTGCTTTAGATGGCACTTTTACCTTCCCAACCGGTACTGTTATGAGCCCCACGGGAACGGCTATTATTGCAGTAGGCCAGATGGGCAGCAGCGTTGCAAGCCCTGCTAATTTCTATTATCATGGACAGGGTTCCAATACCACAGACTATCAGTCCGCAGCTACAATGGGCCGTGTTCTGCTTGATCCCTCAAATACCATTGTTGATGCAGTAGGCTATGGTAATTATAGCTTCCCGGCAGCTGCGAATGTTCCCTCCTCGGATTGGTCAGCACCAACATCTGCAAGTGGATCAGGCACCAGTGGATTCCGTTTGACTGCACCTGATAATAATACCGGTTCAAGCTGGGCTCTGGTAAATGCAACCATCATTCAGGACCCGGGTGTTGTGAATACCGGAACATTTGTACCTGTCCCCGGCAACCTGACGGGCTTTACCTGGAGCCACAACGGAGTGGTGTTTGCCACCAACTTGATCGACACCACGGTGGGCCCGTGGACAAACCCCGGTACCTATAACTATGTGGCCAGCTACGTTACCCCCTGTGGTACCCTTACCGATACGGTTAGTGTGAATGTTATGCTTGCTACCGTTACCGGTACCTCGCAGATTTGCGAAGGCGACTCTGCCATGATCAGCATCAGCTTCTCCGGTACAGGCCCATGGACCATGATCGGCAGCGATGGCTCAGGCAACGATACGTTTAATGTGCCCACTTCACCCTGGGTAATGTATGTAAACCCCACCACCACCACCACCTATACCGTGGTAAAATTTGCCGATGCTGGCAACGTGTTCGTGAACTCAGGCGAATCCATTACGGTAAATGTTACCCCTGCTCCCGTTGTCGCCCTTGGCACGTTTGCCCCGCTTTGCTCCAGTGCCGCACCACTTACCCTTACAGGTGGCACCCCGACAGGCGGAACCTACAGCGGGCCCGGCGTTACAGCAGGCCTGTTTGACCCCTCGGTGGCAGGAGCAGGTATGCATACCATTACTTATGCTTATCAGGATTCCACGTCACTGTGCTATGGTTATGCCACCCAACAAATAGAGGTGCTGGCAGGCCCTGCTATTGCAGTTACCCCCAACCACGACATTTGTCCGGGGACACCAACCACCCTCGAAGTAATCCTTCCAGGTTCAGCTACCGGTGTATTCTTCTCAGAATACATCGAAGGTTCCAGCAACAACAAGGCTATCGAAATCTTCAATGGCACTCCGGATACCGTTTTGCTTGCCAACTATCGGATTGGTTGGGCAACAAACGGCGGTGGATGGGCAAGCTACCATACCTTCCCCGCAGGCGCCAAACTGGCTCCGCATACCACCTGGGTCATGGTGGCCAACCAGGTAAGCTCTACCTATTACGATACCACCCTGGCCGATGAAGTGCTTCCATATCCTAGTATTGTGCACCACAACGGCGATGATGCTCGTTCTGTTGAAGTTACCAACGACGGTGGCCTCACCTGGACCATCATCGACATCATTGGTGATCCGAACAACGACCCGGGTACTGCATGGCCCGTTGCCGGCGTGAACAATGCTACCGCTGATAAAACCCTGATCCGCAAACCGGAGATCACCCATGGAGATACCTCCTGGACTGCTGTGGCAGGTACCGACAGCCTCAGTGCCCAATACTCCGTGTATCCCCAGAACTACTTTACCAACCTGGGCAGCCATACCTATAATGCTCCCCCGGTAATGAACCTGGCCTATTTCTGGAGCAATGGTGCCACAACCTCCTCCATTACTGTATCTCCCACTGTTGCAACAACCTACACCGTTACAGTGATAGATGTGGTTACCAACTGCTCGTCAGTAGGAACCGTTGTAGTGGGCATGAAACCGGCGGCCACCGTGAACCTTGGCCCCGACTTCAATGTGTGCAGCGATAAAACCGCTGTAATTGATGCCGGTACCGGATTTACCTCCTACATGTGGTCAACCGGAGCTACCACCCAGACCATTGTGGTGGATGGAGCCGTAATCGGACAGGGCAATACCGTTACCTACACCGTTACCGTTACCAACTCGGCCGGTTGCGAAGGGATCGACGCTGTAGCTGTCACCTCTATAGACTGTTCAGGTATCGATGACCCGAACAATGCCAATTACCTCACCTTCTGGCCCAACCCGACCGACGGCCACTTCTTCCTGAAGATCAACGGCCTGAAGGGCGATGCCATGCTTACCCTGATGAATGCCGCCGGACAGGCTGTCCTTAAGGAAAACCTTACCCTGTCAGGTGAGATGGTGAAGGAATTCCACCTGAACAACCTGGCTCCGGGCATCTACATGGTACGTCTGCAAACCAAATCGGATGTGATTACCAAACAGGTCATTGTGAAGTAATCTGCCGGAAAACTAAAAGAAAAGAGCGCTCCTGACCGGGGCGCTCTTTTCTTTTAAGGGGACAGGGGACAGGAGACAGGGGACAGGAGACAGGGGACAGGAGACAGGGGACAGGAGACAGGAGACAGGGGACAGGAGACAGGGGACAGGAGACAGGGGACAGTGCAAAAGGAACAGGGGAAAGGAAGAGTGGAAGCAACAGTGTGAGTATTGAGGGAAAAACCCCGGAGGGGTGTCATTATTATAGCTTAGGAGGTTGGGTGTTTTTACTCCCCCTCTCCTTCAGGAGAGGGGGTTGGGGGGTGAGGTGAGGCTATAGGGGACAGTGCAAAGGGGACAGGAAGAGTGTGAGCAACAGTGTGAGTATTTAGGAGAAGGGGACCGTACTAAGTTGACAGTTTATAAAAGTTGTTGCAACATTTTTTCCCGGTAGGAGAAGATCTGCAGCAGTTTTTTCCTGATAAAAAGGCAGTGTGCCACCCGTCCGATAATACCAAAGGGAACCCGGTACGTTACAATGTCGGTGCATCTGGTGCCATCCTCAAACGCTTCAAAATGGTGTTCGTGATGCCACAGGGCGTAGGGACCTTTGCGCTGCTCATCCACAAAATAGCGCCCTTCTTTCACCGCAGTGATCTCCGTGAGCCACGAGGTTCGAAACCAGGTCATGGGAGAAACCCGGTAGGAGATCATTAAGCCCTGATAGGCCCGTTCCGGAAGGGGAGTCAGAATCCGGAAGCGCATGGTGGCCGGAGTGATCTTTTCAAGATTCCGTGGATCGGAGAAAAAGGGCCACAGTTGATCTATGGGCCGATGGATAAAAGTTTCTGACCGGAGTTGCCAGACGGCACCGTACCGGTGTATGGTGGTATTGGGGGATTGTGTCATGAGGGATGATCTTTTAGGTTGAACCAGGGAAAATTATATTTGATATAAAACATTGATATACCAACAGTTCATGCTGGTAAATTGTTCCAACCTGAACAATAATTCACGCAGGGGCGCGAAGACTCAAAGTTGATCCGGTAACCTCTGTTGCCGTAAAAGGAAATGAGCGTATTCACCTTTGCGGTCTTTTATACTTTGCGTCTTGGCGTAAAATATTTTCTCTAGATTTAAACTATGCATCCCGGAGGCTCTTCAGGATCTGCATGGCATGTTTCCTGGCTTCCGTATGATCCACCATTGGCCTGGGGTAGGCTGAGGTTCCGTATTCGGGGACCCAGTGTTGTATGTACCCCATCTCCGGATCGAATTTACGCTGCTGTTCCGAGGGATTGAAGATCCGGAAGAAAGGGGCCGCATCGCAACCGGTTCCGGCGGCCCATTGCCAGTTCCCGTTGTTGGAAGCGAGCTCGAAGTCCAGTAGGTGCCTTGCAAAAAACGCCTCTCCGATACGCCAGTCCACCAGCAGATCTTTCACCAGAAATGAAGCGGTGACCATCCTGACCCGGTTGTGCATGGTGCCGGTTCTCACCAGTTGCCGCATGCCGGCATCCACCAGCGGAAATCCGGTGGTGCCGTTCATCCACCTGCTGATCTTTTCCGGGTCGTTTTCCCATGGAAAAAATTCAAAGGCGGATTTAAAACTCCGATGGACCACCTCAGGGAAATACCACAGGATGTGGGCAAAGAATTCCCGCCAGATCAGCTCATTCAGAAAGGTTTCGCTGTGCTTAAGGGCTGCACGCACGGCTTCCCTTACCGAAAGGTTGCCGAACCGCAGATGGGGGCCTGCATGGGAGGTGCCATCCTGTGCGGGAAGATCACGGGTATGGAGGTAATTTCGCAGCGTTGCCTCAGAAAGATCCCAATCCGGAACGGTGATTTCTGCGGATGAAAATCCGATCTGCCGCAGGGAAGGAAATTCAGGGTCGTGCCGATGCCATTTCCCGGCATGCACTGCTGGAGGAATCGGTTCTGCCATCTCTTTGTGAAACAGGGTCTTCCATTTCCGCATAAAGGGAGTATACACAGTGTAGGGCTGCCCGTCATCCTTCAGGACTTCTCCGGGCCTGAAGATCAGGTGATCTTTGATGAGCTGCAGTGAAATCCCGCTGCCGGCAAGCAGCTCCTTCACCTTATGGTCGCGGCGAATGCCGTATGGTTCATAATCCTCTCCGGCAAATACGGTCCCGATGTTATACTGCTGCACCAGCCTTTGGAGGACCTCTGCCGGCGTGCCTGTGCAAACCAGTAGTCCCGATCCGTGGTCGCAGAGCTGCCGGTGCATCCCATGGAGCGTAAGGTGGATGAACGATACCCGTGCATCATCCCTGTCCAGCGGGTCCAGTATATGGCGATCGAAAATGAACAGTGGCAACACATCCCGCCCGGCAGCAAGAGCTGCCTCAAGCGCCCTGTTGTCGTGCAGCCGCAGGTCGCGGCGAAACCACAGGAGGGTGATCGGTTCCGGATGCATTCAGCAGGTAAGCTATGGCTACTTCAGCCCTTTCCGTTTCATCACTGGTTCCAGCGAAGGATCCTTGCCCCGGAAAGCCCGGTACATCACCGATGCATCCATGGTGCCCCCTTTGGAAAGGATGTTATCTCTGAACGACTGGGCGGTGGCTTTGTCGAAAATCCCTTTCTCCTTAAATGCTTCAAAAGCGTCGGCATCGAGGATTTCGGACCACAGGTAACTGTAATAGCCGGCAGAATATCCCCCTGAGAAGATGTGATTGAAGTAGGTGCTGCGGTAGCGGAATCCGATTTCGGTCATCAGCCTGATCCTTTTTACCACATCGGCTTCAAACCCGGAGGCTGTCACGGTGATGGGAGCTTTAACGCTGTGGTATGCCATGTCGAGCATCGAGGCAGCCATGTACTCCACGGCAGCAAATCCCTGGTTAAAGAGCTGACTGTTCTGCATTTTTGCAATCAGGGCATCGGGGATCACTTCTCCGGTCTGGTAATGCTTTGCAAACGATTTCATCACCTCTGGTTCTGTAGCCCAGTTCTCCATAATCTGTGAGGGGAGCTCCACGAAGTCGCGCGGGGTACCTGAGGTGCCGCCGTAGGTAACGTTGCTGAACAGGCCATGAAGTCCGTGGCCGAACTCATGAAAGAAGGTCTCCACCTCATCCACGCTCAGCAGTGAAGGTTTGCCACCGGTAGGTTTGCTGAAGTTGCACACCAGCGAAACCAGAGGAGTGATCTTTTTCCCGTTGCGGACCCGCTGGCTGCGGAACGAGGTGCACCAGGCACCGCCCCTCTTGCTTTCGCGCGGGTAATAATCGAGGTACAAAAGCCCGATATGGTTGCCGTTTTCCGTCACTTCAAATACTTCAACCTCTTTGTGGTACACCGGTACATCATCCCGTTTTTTGAAATCGATGCCGTAGAGTTTCCGGGCCACGTCAAAAGCCCCATCGCGCACATTTTCCATCACGAAGTAAGGGCGAATGGCCTCTTCATCGAGATCGTACTTTGCCTTGCGCACTTTTTCGGCATAGTACCACCAGTCCCAAGGGGCAAGTTTGAATTTTCCACCCTCCTTATCGATAAGTTTCTGCATCTCTGCCAGTTCCCCTTTGGCACGTTTGAGCGCCATCGGGAACAGCTTCTCCAGCAGGGCATCCACGGTGGCCGGTGTTTTGGCCATGTTCCGGTCGAGGACGAATGCAGCATGGCTTTCGAAACCCAGCAATGCTGCTTTTTTCTGCCGCAGATTGGCAATTTCAGCTACCAGGGTATTGTTATCTCCCGCGTTGCCAAGGTTACCACGGTTTGTATAGCCCTTGTACATCTTTTCCCTCAGGGCTCTGTTTTCGGCATAGGTAAGAAAAGGGAACAGGCTGGGCCAGTGCAGGGTAAAGAGGTATTCGCCCTCTTTTCCTTCGGCTTTTGCTGCTTCAGATGCTGCCGAGAGCACCCCTTCGGGTAAGCCTGCAAGCTCCTCCTTTTCCTTTACAAACATTTTGAAAGCATTGTTGTCGTCCAGCACATTCTGTCCGAATTTCAGGGTAAGGGTCGACAGCTTTTCATTGATGGCTTTAAGCTCCTCTTTCTGCGCATCATTGAGCAATGCACCGCTTCTAACAAAGTTTTTCCAGGTGTTTTCGAGCAGCATCGAGTCTTCACCCTTCAGCCCAAGTTCCGTTTTGCGGTCATACACAGCCTTAACCCTGGCAAAAAGCGGAGCGCTCATCGAAATGGCATCGTAATGGGCACTGAGGAGCGGAGTTACCGAATCAGCAATGGCCTGCATCACAGAATCGGTTACCGCTTCATTCAGATTGAAGAACACTTCGCTCACACGATCCAGCAAAGCGCCGGCTTCGTCCAGCGCCACAATGGTATTGGCAAAGTCGGGAGCGGCGGTATTCCCGGTGATGGTTGCAATCTCATCGTCATGGGCCTTCATCCCCTGGGTAAAGGCAGGCAGATAATGCTCTGTTTTGATTTTATCAAACTCAGGCGCACCAAACGGAGCCGCCGATTCAGTAAAAAACGGGTTCTCTTCCATCACTTTCTCCTCAGGTTTTGGGTTTTTGCATGCAGCCAGAGCCATGACGGCTGCTAAGGACAAAAAAGTCAGCTTTTTCATTGCTTTGTATAGTTTTTTTAAGTGAATTCAAGGCTTTTTCGCAGACAAATGTACAATTTTCAAAAAGATCAACACCTCTTGGCCACTGCGAATACTCTGCAGAGGCTCAGCAAACAAAAAAATTTCACGCGGAAACCCGCAGAAATCCGCAGTAGTTTATTTCAGCGTCTATCAGCGAAATTTCTGCGAATTTCAGCGAGGGAAAAAAATTCACGCTGAATGCAGTAAAATAAGTACTTATGATAAAATCACATAACTAACAAATCCGAAATTTGTATGATTGAAGAGCGAAAAGAACCGCTTTGCCCGCTGAGATTTCTCCAGGATTAGGTTTTCCTCTCAGCGACTCTTCCGCGAAAAAGGACTATCTTTAATCCTTTTCCTTTTGTTTAACATTTTTTGAGGAATGTTGATCAAACCAGATATGATTCTGATTGTTATCCATTCATCCAAAAAACACAGAGCTATGAAAAAATGGATTATCAATTTAATACTGGCACTGATGGTACCCGGTGCCCTTTTGGCTCAGGAGGCTGAAAAGCCCAGGTTTCTCTTTGGAAGTGAAAACGTTGTGTTGTCGGGGTTTGGCGGACCGCTTGCGGAGTTTTGCAGCATCGATCAGAAGTTTGACCTCTACGATGGTGGAGGCGGAGCACTGCTTATTAACCAGACCTGGTTTATCGGTGGTTACGGAATGGGACTGGCCACAAAGCATTACCGTGAAGATCTGAAGGACGTCACAGGCATTGCGAGACCGAAACTCTATTTTGAGCACGGCGGAATCTGGCTCGGGTATATCCATCAGCATTACAAACCACTGCATGGGGGTTTCAGCCTGAAACTCGGCGGAGGTGAGATATCGCTTGTGGATGAGTTTTTTCAATACGGCCCCCTCGACGAAAGAAAAGCCACCGACAGGATATTCGTAATAACCCCGCAGCTCGAAGGAGAGTTGTCACTCGCACCCTGGGTGAAATTCAATGCTGGGATCGGATACAGGTACGTGGCAGGAATCGATAAAAAATACCAGTATCCCGGGCAGGAGGAGCATCTCTATTACGACAAAAAGCATTTCAGCCGACCCTTTTTCAGTGCCGGATTTTATTTCGGTTACTTCAACCAGAGCCGTGGCAGCAACTAACCTTCAGATCATCCCTGCATGAAAAAACTGACCCTTTGGTTATTGCTTTTTACTCTGGTAATACCCCCATTGGTTTTACAGGCCGAATCCCGGAAATTTACCATCAGCGGACAGGTGAAGGATGGCACCAGCGGCGAATCGCTGATCGGTGCTTCGGTATACGTGGAAGAGATCCAGTCGGGGACCATTACCAACCTGTACGGGTTTTATTCCATATCGCTCGATCCGGGAAATTACAATCTCAGGATTTCCTATATAGGTTTTGAAACAGAGAAAACTACCCTTTCATTAAAACAGAACACCACGCTGAATTTCGAGCTGAAACCACGGACTGCAGTGTTGAAAGCTGTGACAGTGACCGGTGTGCAGGCCGATGAGAATATCACCGCCAGGGAAATGGGGGCAGTGAAGATGGAAATGAAGGCAGTGGAAAAAATCCCTGCGCTTCTAGGGGAGGTGGATGTGATCAAGGCACTGCAGCTTCTGCCCGGTGTGCAGGCTGCCGGGGAGGGGGTATCGGGGTACAGCGTAAGGGGAGGTTCAAAGGACCAGAACCTGATTCTGCTCGATGAAGCTTCGGTGTACAATGCCAGCCACCTTCTCGGTTTTTTTTCCATCTTCAACAACGATGCAATCAAGGAGGTTAAGCTGTACAAAGGGGATATCCCGGCAAAATATGGCGGAAGGCTCTCCTCACTGCTGGAGGTGTACCAGAAAGAGGGGAATATGAAACGGTTTGATGCCCGTGGAGGGATTGGCACCATATCATCCAGACTGACCGTTGAGGGCCCGCTCATCAAGGATCGCAGCAGTTTCATGTTATCGGGGCGCAGATCCTATGCTGATTTGTTTCTGAAACTTTCGAAGCGTGAAGAACTGAAAAACAACCGCCTCTACTTTTACGACCTGAATGGCAAGGTGAATCTGGTGATCAACAACAACAACCGCCTGTTCCTGTCGGCCTATAACGGCAGGGATGTGGTAAGCATCAAAGGGGATGAGGAGTTTCCGCCTTTCAAAATGGGCTGGGGCAACAATACCGTTTCACTCAGATGGAACCATCTGTTTTCACCAAAGATCTTTGCCAATTTCAGTTTTGTGTATAGCAAATACGATTACCGGCTTGGTATTGAGGATGATGTGCAGGGGTTTGAATGGGTTTCGCTGATGGACGACCATACCATTAAAGGGGATTTTGTGTGGTACCTGAATCCATCCAACACCGTAAAGTTTGGCGCACATACCACATACCACGATTTTTGGCCCGGCATTGCCCGGGGCGAAGGGGATGAAACGATCTTCGGTGAGCTGAAGATTCCCGAAGCCAGAGCTCTGGAGCACGGTGTGTACATCAGCAACGATCAATCTTTAGGAAAAAGATTTTCAGTTAATTACGGCGTACGGTTCACCATGTTCCAAAACGTTGGGGTAGGGGTGGTGTACAATTTCAACAGCAATTTCGAAGCGTTGGATTCAACGGTATACCGCCGCAACGAGATTTTCAACCGGTACAGCGGCTGGGAGCCCAGGATGAATTTTGTTTTTCTGGTGGATGATGCTTCATCGGTAAAGGGAAGTTTTAACCGGACGCTGCAGTATATCCATCTGGCCAGCAATTCCACCATCGGATCACCCCTCGATGTCTATCTTCCCTCGTCCCCCAACATCAAGCCCCAGTCGGCCAACCAGGTGGCTCTCGGTTACTACAGGAACTTTTTTACAAACACCATAGAGACTTCTGTGGAAGTGTATTACAAGAAAATGTACGATCAGGTTGATTTTAAAGATCATGCGGAACTGATCCTGAATCCCGAGATCGAAGGGGAGATCCGTACAGCCGAAGGGGAGGCTTATGGCATTGAGGTCCTGATCCGCAAGCAGCGTGGCGACCTTACCGGATGGATCGGGTATACCCTTAGCCGAAGCACCCGCGTGTCACCCTGGATCAACAACGGGAAACCCTACCTGTCGCCGTACGACCGTACCCACGATATCTCCATCGTTGCCAGTTACCAGATCACCCCAACCATATCCGCATCAGGCACCTGGGTTTTTGCCTCAGGCGCACCGGTCACCTTCCCCACTGGCAGGTTCGTATATGGAAACGTGGTTACCCCCGTTTACAGCGACCGCAATTCGTACCGCATGCCGTCCTACCACCGGCTCGACCTGGGGGTTACCTGGGATCCGGTGCGGAAAAATAACCGAAGCTGGCAGAGCTCCTGGACTTTCTCGGTATACAATGCCTACAACCGCCATAACGCCTTTCTGATCAATTTTGATGAGAGCAAGGAAAAGCCGGGTACCATGGAGGCAGAAATGATCTATCTTTTCCCCGTCATCCCGGCGATCACCTACAATTTTAATTTCTGAAACCATGCAGCGAAAATTTCTGAATATATTGATAATCATGGTAATAATGGGGATATTGAGTTCCTGCCGCGAGAAAATAGAGCTCGAACTCGATTCAACCTATACACGGCTGGTGGTGGAGGGCTCCATTACCGACCGGGCCATACCACATACGGTTACCCTGACGGCCACCTCCGATTATCTCACCACGGCTCCTCCACCTGCTGTTACGGGTGCTTTGGTAGAGATCACCGACGGAATGCAGATTTTTCCACTTACCGAAACAGCTCCCGGCGTGTACCAGACTGATCCCTCCGTGAAGGGCATTCCGGGTAAAGAATACACCCTCACCATCCGTGGGGTGGATATTAATGGAGATGGCAAGGATGAGATATACTCAGCCTCAGAGGTAATGAAACCGGCATGGGTAATCGACTCAGTGGTTACCCAGAAGCAGAATCCTGCAACCAATCCGCCGCTTTACAAAGTGAACGGTTGGGGTAAGGAGCCTTCCACCACCGGCGACTGCTATATATGGAACCTGTGGGTTAACGGTAAACTGCAGAGCGATACCCTGTACAAATCGGTTTTTATCGACGATACCTATGTGAATGGCAGCTACCTTCCGGGACTCACCATTTTCGATGACATCAAAGCGGGAACCGGGGATACCATTGTGGTAGAAACCCGTGCACTGACACGGCGCTATTACGACTTCCTCGTTACCCTCATGCTCGAAGCGGTATGGAATCAGGGGGGCGGTGCTGGTCCACCCGCCAATGTAAAAGGGAACATCAACAACGGCGCCCTCGGCTACTTCCACGCCTCCGGCGTTTCTTACAACACCGCAGTTGTGAAATGACCCAAAAGCCCCGCAGGCGATGCCCTGAGCTTGTCGAAGGGGGCGATAGACCCTACCCCGGGGTAAGACCCGGGAAAACACCATGCACATGTCCAATGAGCCCCGGAGGTGTGAAACATTCTCCCCGAAAACCAGCCATTAATAACCTTATTCCCCCTTTAACCTTAGTAGAATGAGGCACCAGAAGAAACAAAACCTTATTACCTTATGGCGATGAATAAGGTAATAAGGTTGATGATGTGAGCAGAAACCCATTAGCTACTAAGGTTAATAACAGATAAGGTTTGGAGTAGCAATGGGCTTTTATCTTTTTGCTTTTAGCCCTGAAGTTCCTACAATAACTAAAATGCTAAGAGCTAACAGCCAACGGCCAACAGCATTATTCATCTGGAACATTTCTTTGATCCTTGATCGTTGAACCTTGAACACCCTCGCGCCAGCGAGCGCCAATCATTCCACCACTTTGCTCCACCCGATCCGCTTCATCGAATAATAGATGAAAATGGCAGCTATAATGGAGATGGACAGGTAGATGAGCGCTGAGGTATATTCTGCGAAGATAAATTTTCCGATGGCGAAAAGGATGAACAGCACCATTACGGATCCTGCGATCCAGTTGAGAAACAAGTAACCATATCCTGTATCGCCCTTAACTTCAGGCAGTTGTTTGCTGATGCGCCTCCATCCGGCTCCGCCGGGATGCACCCGACGGTAGAAGTCGAGCAGCGTTTGCTCCCGGGTGGGCCTGGTAAAAAGGGTAACCAGCAGCCATACGATTGTGGCCCATACCACAATGATGATCAGCACCAGCTCATAGGGAAGGGGGGTGGTGTTTCCGGTGAAAAACTCAAGCACCGCAGGTTGGTACAACAGCGGATAGACGATAAAGGGGGCGAGCATCGCGGAAATTTCTGACCAGGCGTTGATACGCCACCAGAACCACCTGAAGATCAGCACCAGGCCGATTCCTCCACTACATGCCAGAATAAATTTCCAGGCATCGCTGATCAGGGTTAGGCGTGTGGTAACGATAAAACCGAGGATCAGCAACAGCACGGTAGTAAATCTGGAGATTCGCACATAGTATTTTTCCGTTCCGTTTTTTCGGATAAAGGGTCGCACCAGATCGTTGATGATGTAAGAGGTGCCCCAGACAGTCTGTGAAGCTACCGTGGACATAAAAGCCGCGAAGAAGGCTGCCAGCAGCAGCCCCAGCAAGCCCTTGGGCATATACTTCACCATCAGTTTTGGATACATCCTGCCTGGATCCACCGTGTTTTCGTACTTGTCGTAATACCCTGCAAACGCAGGTTCGGCAGCAGTAACCACATCGGCGCCCTGAAGTGGCTGACCGCTGAATTGTCTGGCAGCCACTTCGTAATACGCAGGGTTTTCGGCTTTCAGGATATCCGGATCAGCGGCTTTGGGCATCACGGCAAGTGCGGCCAGCGCTACCACAATCCATGGCCATGGCCTGAGGGCATAATGGGCTATGGTGAACCACAGGGTTGCCAGCAGCGAGTGCTTCTCATTTTTAGCCGACATCATCCGTTGTGCTACATATCCTCCTCCGCCCGGTTCAGAACCCGGATACCAGCTTGCCCACCACTGCACGCCAATGTAAGCGATAAATGCCAGCAGCGTGAGTTGTAATGCCCCGGCACCCTGGGAACCCTTTCCCACCACCGGAAAATAATTGAACACCTCTGCCGGCAATGAGGCTTTGAGCCCGGCAACCCCTCCCACATCGGCATGGTTTACAGCCAGCACTGCCAGCACGATGCAACCGGTCATCGCCAGTCCGAACTGCACCGCATCGGTAATGGTAACCCCCCACAGCCCCGACAGGGATGAGTAGAATGCCACAAACAGGGTAAGAAATCCCACCAGGATCAGATGGGAACTGAACACCATGCCCCACAGGGTAAACGAGGCATGCCCGAACAGGGTGAACCCGGGAAATACTACCGCCAGGATCTTGGCCATGGCCAGGTTCACCCAGGCAATCACAATCATATTCATCACAATGCCGATATATACAGCCCTAAAGCCACGCAGAAACCGGGCAGCCCCGCCTGAATACCGGATACTCACAAACTCACAGTCGGTCATGATGCCTGCTCTGCGCCACAACCGGGCGAAGAAAAACACGGTGAGCATACCTCCAACGAGCATGTTCCACCACAACCAGTTGCCGGCAATCCCCCTGGTAGCTACCAGCTCGGTAACCGCCAGCGGGGTGTCGGCCGCAAAAGTGGTAGCCACCATCGAAGTGCCTGCAATGTACCATGGCAGAGATCTCCCGCTCAGGAAGAATTCGCCGGTGCTTTTTCCTGCTCTCCGGCTTAAAATAATGGTTATCAGAATCATCACCACCAGGTATGCCCCAATGATGAGCCAGTCAGTTAGTACCAGATGCATAATTATGTGTTTGTCAGGCTGCGAATATAGGGGTAAAATTCTTGAAAATATGTGTTAACTTTGGCATTCTCAACGTACCGATTTCAAAACCAATCATAATACCATGAAAACAAGAAAAGAGCGTGACACCATGGGCATCATCGAGGTGCCGGCCGACAAATACTGGGGTGCACAAACCCAGCGTTCATTCGAAAATTTCAAAATCGGGAACGAAAAGATGCCGGATGAAGTGATTAAAGCATTCGCGATTTTGAAAAAAGCATCTGCTTTGGCAAATCTGGATCTTGGAGTCCTTCCGCAGGAAAAATGCGACCTGATCTGCAGAGCATGCGACGAAATTCTGGAAGGCAGGCTTGATGACCAGTTTCCTCTTGTAGTATGGCAAACCGGTTCCGGAACCCAGACCAACATGAACCTGAATGAAGTGATTGCCAACCGTGCCCATGTGCTGAACGGCGGTATGCTCGGCGAAGGAAAAACCGTGATCCACCCCAACGATGATGTAAACAAATCACAGTCATCGAACGATACCTTTCCCACGGCTATGCATATTGCAGCCTACAAAGTGGTGGTTGAAAAGACCATCCCTGCGATATTCAGACTGAAGGAACGGTTGGCCGAGAAGTCCGAAGCATTTAAAGACATTGTCAAAACCGGTCGTACCCATCTGATGGATGCCACACCCTTAACGCTGGGGCAGGAGTTTTCGGCGTATGTTGCCCAATTGAACCATGGGTTGAAAGCCCTGAAAAACACCCTCTATCACCTGAGTGAGCTTGCGCTGGGAGGAACTGCAGTAGGTACGGGTCTGAATGCTCCTAAAGGCTTTGATGTGAAGGTGGCGGAAAAAATTGCTGAACTTACCGGGCTCCCCTTTGTAACTGCCTGTAATAAATTCGAAGCACTTGCTGCCCATGACGCCATCGTCGAGTCCTCAGGCGCCCTGAAAAGGCTGGCAGTTAGCCTGATGAAAATCGCCAACGACATCCGTCTCACCGCTTCCGGTCCCCGTTGCGGCATTGGCGAGATCATCCTTCCGGCCAATGAGCCGGGTTCCTCCATCATGCCGGGAAAGGTCAACCCAACCCAACCCGAGGCAGTCACCATGGTCTGTGCTCAGGTGATCGGCAACGATGCAGCCATCACCATCGGAGGCATCAACGGGCATTTTCAGCTCAATGTATTTAAACCGGTGATGATCTATAACTTTCTGCAGGCTGCCAATAATATGGCCGATGTATGCATGTCGTTTGAAGAGCATTGCGTGGCAGGCATTGAACCCAATCTGCCGGTCATTCAGAAAAATCTCAACAACTCTCTGATGCTGGTAACGGCATTAAACCCGCATATCGGATACGAAAACTCAGCGAAGATTGCCAAAAAAGCGCATGAGGAGCATAAAACACTAAAGGAAACCGCCCTTGAACTCGGACTGTTAAGCGAAGAAGACTTCGACAAGTGGGTGGATCCATCCAGGATGGTGTAAGAATCTCTTCTGCAAAATACTATTCCTCCTGATCGGGAATTCATGGATCTATTTCGGTGGATTTAATATCGTTGAATTTCCGTAACTTTGCCCCCCTTATTGCTAGCAGATGCATAGAAAAAAGGCTGATTTTCTGGTACTGGGGTCAGGAATTGCAGGCCTCAGCTTTGCCCTCAAGGTAGCCGAGCATGGCTCTGTTATTATTGTTACCAAGGATCGACCGCTGGAAACTGCCACCCGGTATGCCCAGGGGGGTATCGCTGCCGTGATGTACGATCCCGATTCCTACGAAAAGCACATCCGCGATACACTCATCGCCGGTGACGAGCTGAATGACGAACAGGTAGTCCGCATGACCATCATGGAAGCCCCGGAACGGATCAGGGAACTGGTCGACTGGGGAGTTGAGTTTGATAAAAACCGGAAAACCGGACTGTTCGACCTTGCCCGTGAAGGAGGACATTCTGAATACAGGGTATTGCATCATAAAGATAAAACCGGTCTTGAAATTCAGGAAACCCTGCTGGAGAAGGTGCAGAAACACCCTTCCATCCAGATGCTCGACCGCCATTTCGCCATCGACCTGATTACCCAGCACCATCTGGGTGAAGTAGTTACCCGTCGCAAGCCCGACATTACCTGTTACGGGGCTTATGTCCTCGACCGTGAATCCCGGGAGATTATGACCATTCTGGCAAAAACAACCCTCATTGCCACCGGAGGTATTGGTATGGCGTACAACACCACCACCAACCCGGTGGTGGCTACCGGCGATGGCATTGCTATGGTCTACCGGGCAAAGGGTGCCGTGGAAAAGATGGAGTTTATCCAGTTTCATCCCACCTCCCTGTACAATCCCCTGGAGTCTCCGTCGTTTCTGATTACTGAAGCACTACGGGGTTTCGGTGCACTCCTCAGAACGATCGACGGGAAAGAGTTTATGGAGAAATATGATGAAAGGGGTTGTCTGGCACCACGCGATATTGTGGCAAGAGCCATTGACAATGAGATGAAAATCAGAGGAGAAGACCATGTATTTCTCGATTGTACCCATCTCGATGCTACAGATCTCATTTACCACTTCCCCACCATCTACGGGAAGTGCCTTTCGATAGGCATAGACTTTACCAAACAACCTATCCCGGTGGTGCCTGCTGCCCATTACCTCTGCGGAGGGATCAAGGTGGATACTGACAGCAGAACCTCCATAGAAAATCTGTATGCCAGCGGAGAGTCCGCTTCGACAGGCCTGCATGGCGCCAACCGCCTGGCATCCAATAGCCTCCTCGAATCTTTGGTCTTTTCACATCATGCTGCCCATCATGCTGTCCGCAAAATCAAAACCACCGTATTCCGGGACGAAATCCCCGACTGGAACGCGGAAGGTACTGTCCTGAACGAGGAAATGGTACTTATCACGCAGAGCCTCAGGGAACTGCGTAGCATCATGAGCAACTATGTCGGGATTGTCCGGTCAAACCTCAGGCTGAAAAGAGCCTTCGACCGCCTGGAAATTCTCTACCATGAAACAGAAGAGCTTTACGAACGTTCTGTACTTACTCCGGAAATCTGTGAGTTAAGGAATATGATCAATATTGGTTACCTCATTATAAAAATGGCCATGGAACGAAAAGAAAGCCGTGGGCTCCATTTCTCAATTGACTACCCCAGACCTACTGAAAATCAAATTAATAATTAATCCACTACACCCTATGAACACCCCTGCAAAATGGTATCTTCTGGCAGTTGTGATGCTCGTGCATTCGTTTGTAATCACCGCCCAACCGGGTAAAAAGGCCGCTGCTGATAACATCCGCTGGAGCTATTCGGTACAGCAGGCATCGGATAATGAGTATGACCTGATCTTCAGGGCCGATGTCGCTCCAAACTGGCACCTCTATGGTCCTTACCAGGAGTATAAATTTGGCGCAGGCCCGCTTCCAATGGAGATCGCCTATGACTCCAAAGCAAATTTCAGCCTGAAAGGAAAAATCAAATCCTCCCCGAAGCCGGAAAGGATTTATGACGAGATTTTTGAAGTATATATCAACCAGTTTGCAGGGAAACCCGTTTTTACCCAGCGAATTGTGGTGAATACCGAAACCCCTTTTGTGATAAAAGGGAGTCTCAGCGGACAGATCTGCGAAGACCTTTGTGTACCGTTTGAGGATCGCTTTGAATTCCAGATCAAAGGGGCCAAAGTAACCGGTGAAGCCACAAACCCGGGGGATACAGGCACTGTTGCATCTGCCATCGGTGGTAATGCCGCCGGCCCTGGCAATGCAAACGGGACATCTGAAATGGCGGATCAGCAAACCAAGGGCGATAACCTTGCAGATGCTGGTGGTGCAGGAAAAGAAAAGGACTCTTCGCTGCTGGGCTTTTTTTTGGCAGCACTCCTGCTTGGTATTGCAGGAATTTTTACCCCCTGTGTGTTTCCCATGATTCCCATGAATATTGCTTTCTTCCTGAACTATCGCGGAGGTAGGGCCAAAGGGAAATTTCTGGCGGTATTTTATGGTCTCTCCATCATTTTTATCTATTCTGTAATCGGGTTACTGATTACAGTGATTTTCGGTGCTGAGGCGATGAACAATATTGTCACCCACTGGGTTACCAATGTCATTTTCTTCTTGGTTTTTGTTGTGTTTGCTGCATCTTTCTTCGGGGCTTTCGAACTTGTGCTCCCTTCCAAATGGGTGAATAAAGCCGATTCCCAGGCCGACCGTGGCGGATTGTTCGGAACCTTTTTTATGGCATTGACCCTGGTGCTGGTATCGTTTTCCTGCACAGCTGCCTTTATCGGAACCATCCTGGTGGAGGCTGCCGATGGCACATCCCTCCTGAAACCTTTCATCGGCATGCTTGGATTCTCGGTAGGATTTGGTGTGCCCTTTGCCCTGCTGGCCCTTTTCCCCT
Organism: Bacteroidota bacterium; assembly: GCA_022709695.1. Taxonomy (GTDB): domain Bacteria; phylum Bacteroidota; class Bacteroidia; order Bacteroidales; family SKPS01; genus SKPS01. Next base: position 356,541 of record JAKLII010000002.1, on the reverse strand, counting down.
CCCTCATGCAGAAGATGCCCAAAGCAGGTGGCTGGATGAATGCCGTAAAAGTGGTATTTGGATTCGTAATTCTTGCCTTTGGAATGAAATTCCTGATCATCCCCGATCAGACCTATCACCTGGGGCTGCTCAACCGCGATATCTACCTTAGCATCTGGGTGGTATTATTTACACTGATGGGACTTTATCTGCTCGGTAAGTTTAAGTTTCACCATGATACAGATACCCAGCATATCGGCTTTTTCAGACTGCTGCTTGTGATTGCCACCTTTTCCTTTGTGGTGTACCTGATCCCCGGCATCTTCGGTGCCGACCTAACCAGACTTAGCTCGCTACTTCCGCCAAAGTCCACCCTCTCTCTCGATCTGTCAAAAGGAACATCGGCTGCCCCGGTGACCGATGAAGTTGTACTTTGCGGTGAACCCACCTACAGCGATTTTCTTCACCTGTGGAAAGAAGACATGAAGGGATATTTCGTTCTGGAAGAGGCCATCGCATGTGCTAAAGAGAAGAACAAACCTGTTTTTGTGGATTTTACAGGACATGGATGCTCTAATTGCAAGGTTATGGAACAGACAGTACTGTCTGATCCCCGTGTGATGGAAATGCTGAAAAAGAACTTCATTATCGCATCCCTCTATACCGACGACCGGAAAGAGGCGCCACAGGATAAGTGGATTAAGGCAAAGGACGGCTCTGATATAAAGACCATTGGCCGTATCAACAAGCACATTCAGGAAACGCGCTTTGGTACCATTGCCACCCCGCTCTATGTAATCATCGACCATGAAGGCAATATGCTTTCGGGTACCTGGCAAAACGACAAAAATACCGAAGGTTTTATTGCTTTTCTCGATGAAGGATTCAAAAAATTCAGGGAAAACAACCCCTGAGTTTACTCCACGCAGGATCGCCCTGGCAGCAGCATCCGTGATCGGGCAGCTGAAACAGGGTATGGTTCTGTTTTCCTGCGGATATGAAAACGACCCCTACAGCAGGTTCGAAGTGCTTGCCGGTTTGGGAAGTGTCGATTCCTTCGTAGTGCCGGCAGGTGCGTTTCAGGCAGGCCATCTGAAGAAACTGCGGAAATTTCTGGGAGGCCCCCCCGGATGGGTATTCTGTTGCATTGGGTATGATGTGAAAAACGGGATGGAGAAACTGAGCTCCAAAAACCCCGACCGCATCGGCTTTCCCGATCTGGTGTTCTTCAGGCCGGCAGCGGTGGTAGGACAAAGGATGGGAACCTTTTTCACCAGTGGCGACAACGGAGTGCTGTCTGCCTTTATGCAGGCTGTGCAGCAACACCATGAGAATTCTGAAAATCTGCCGGTACAGGTGCATAATGCCATTACCGAAGCCCGGTACCTGGAAGCCGTTGGGAAAGCCAAAGCATACATCCAGCAGGGTGATATTTACGAGATGAACTTCTGCCAGGAATTTTTTGCCGAAACCCCGGAAGATTTTTCTCCGGAGCAATTCTGGCAATCGCTGACAGAAGCCTCCCCGGCCCCTTTTTCGGTATTCTGCCGGTGGCACAGCCACTATCTGGCATCTGCAAGCCCGGAGCGGTTTCTCCAGAAGGATTGCAACCGGCTGATCAGCCAGCCCATGAAAGGTACCATCGGCAGGGGAAAAGGTAAAAAGGAGGATCTCCTTATGCGGCAACGCCTCCTCGCGAGCGAAAAAGAGCGGTCAGAGAATGTGATGATTACCGATCTGGTCCGGAATGACCTTTCCAGAGTGTCTGAACCTGGAACCGTAAGCGTTGATGAACTCTTTGGCGTGTATACCTTTCCGCAGGTACACCAGATGATCAGCACCGTTTCATGCCGGGTAAGGCCCGAAGCCGATTTCACAGACCTGCTTAGCGCTACCTTCCCGATGGGATCCATGACCGGCGCCCCGAAGATCAGAGCCATGCAGCTGATCGATGAACTGGAATCCTCCAGGAGGGGGCTTTTTTCCGGGGCCACAGGGTATTTATCCCCCGAAGGTGATCTGGATATGAATGTGATAATAAGAAGTGTGATAGGATGTAATCAGAGAAAGATTCTCTCCTTCCAGACCGGAGGTGCCATTACTTCCGATTCGGTACCGGAGGAGGAATACAGGGAAAGCATGCTCAAGGCATCCGCAATTATTCACCTGCTGAACCCCGGACATAAAAACCCCTGATCATATGGAAACCGCATCTACGAAGGATACAGAATTAGCTGTCAGATTTCACGAAGCGTTGAAAAATAATCCGTTGTGGGAACCCGGCGACAGGGTGCTGCTTGCAGTGAGCGGTGGTGTCGATTCTGCAGTGCTCGCCCATTTAATGCTGGAAACCGGCATCGAATGTGCCATTGCCCATTGTAATTTCCAATTGCGGGGAGAGGAATCTGACCGTGATGAGGCCTTTACACGTGAGCTGGCGGCAAAACTCGGAATACCGGTATTTGTGAAACTCCTGAACACATATGAATATGCTTTCCGCGAAGGAGTCTCCACCGAAATGGCTGCAAGGGAACTGCGATATGCCTGGTTCAGTGAGCTGCTGGCAGATCAGGATTATCGGTGGGTGGCTACAGGCCACCATGCAGATGATCAGATCGAAACGCTGTTCCTGAATCTTGCACGCGGAACCGGAATCAGCGGATTGCGGGGCATGTTGCCCAAATCCGGAAAGGTGATCAGGCCCCTGCTCCCTTTTTTCAGGGAGGAGATTGAAGCCTATGCGCAGCAGAAGGGCATTGCCTGGGTCGAGGACAGTACCAACAGTTCACTGGATATCAGGAGAAATCTTATCCGGCATGAAATCATCCCGCTGTTCGAATCCATTAACCCCGGTTTCAGAAATACCATCTTGCGGTCAATGGTAGATCTTCAGGTAACTGAGAGGTTCTACCATGAAAAAGTAAGAGAGGATCTTGCCACTTTGATCCGCAAGGAATCCGGAGCTGAGCGGATTTCCATTGCCGGACTGCTGAAGCTGGAACCATTGTCGATGTACCTGTTTGAATTGCTATCGGATTACGGGTTCAACCGCTCTACCATCGAAGATATCGGATTGGCTCTGAGAGGCCACTCCGGCAAGCAGTTTTACTCTGCAACCCATCGGCTGGTCAAAGACCGGAACGATCTTATTATCACCAGAAAAGTACTTAACGACAGGGATGATGACTGGGAGTATTTTATAGATGCTGATGATACCGCCATCACGGATCCGGTCCATATCAGCTGCGCAGTTGCAGATGCAGCCGGTTATACCATACCCCATGACCCTCATGTGGCTTCTCTGGATTTCCACAAACTTACATTTCCCCTTACCCTCCGCCGCTGGCATCCGGGTGATGTCTTCATCCCCTTCGGCATGCGAAATTCCAAAAAGCTCAGCGATTTCTTTACCGACAACAAGTTCTCAATCCCCGAAAAGGAAAATGTGCGGGTAATTCTCTCTGGCAGCGAGATCGTCTGGATCGTCGGCCACCGGATCGATCAACGCTACCGCATCACCCCGAAAACGAAAAAAATCTTCATCCTGAAATCAGAATAAATGCACTCATACCTTATAACTTATAACTCATAACTCCTTGTAAACCACCTTGAACCTTAAACCTTGAACATAACTCTCCATGGCACTTATCAAACCCTTACAAGGCATAACCCCCACTTTCGGCGACAACTGTTTTCTGGCAGAAACGGCAGTCATCATAGGCGATGTGATCATGGGCAACCATTGCAGCGTGTGGTACGGCGCAGTGATCCGGGGTGATGTCCATCATGTCCGCATCGGTAACCTGGTGAACATCCAGGATAACGCAGTAATCCATGCAACCTATCAGAAGTCACCCACCCATATCGGCAACCAGGTTTCCATTGCCCACTCCGCTATAATCCATGGGTGTACGATCCACGACAGGGTGTTGATTGGGATGGGAGCGATCATCATGGATGATGCCGTTGTGGAATCCGACTGCATAATTGCTGCAGGCGCCGTGGTTACCAAAGGAACCGTTGTACCGTCAGGCTCCGTTTTTGCCGGTAATCCGGCAAAATTGCTAAAAACCATCGACAGGCAACTCCTCGAGGGGGAGGTGCACCGTATCGCCGAAAGCTACAGGAGGTATGCCTCCTGGTACCAATAAAAAAACCGGGAAAAGTACGTTTCCCCGGTCAATTCAGTGATGGTATCCAGGCCTATTTGCCGGTGCCGGTTTTTGGTGCGGGAGCCGGTGTCGGAGCCGGTATTTCACTGCCTGTTGGTTTGCTGGCAGGTTTTCCCGGTTTGGGAGTAAGATTGAGCTTCTTGATCACCAGTCCGGTGATATCCTCCGACGGGGAAGCATACAATACCCCGCTCAAACCCTCACCCGAATTGAATACATAGGTGTATCCAAGCTCCACGGCAAGCGCCTTCACCGCTTCCATAATCTTGTCGTACATGATCTGTAGGTATTGCTCCTGGATCTCCTGAAGCTCATTCGGGAAGTCAACCTTTTTCAGGTTTTCAATAGCCTGTTGTTTTCTTACAAGCTCTTCCTGTTTGGCTTCCACCCATGTTGTCGGCATACCTTCCATGTTTTCGCTGAATGTAAGGTATAGATTGTTAAAGCTCTCTTCTTCAATCCTCAGGGTCTTCTGATGGATCAGTCTCCTGGCATCTATGGCTGCCTTCATCGAGTCCACTTCCGGCATCAGCGTTGCAATCGAATCCATATTCACATGCCCGATCTTCAGCCCTTTCTGTCCGCTTGCCTGAAGAACGGTGCCCATCAGCAAAACGGCGATCACAATAATTGATTTCCTCATGTAAAATTATTTTAGTGGGTGCAAAAGTAGTAATAATTAGCCGATTAATTGCCGGTTCCCATTCCACCAGGAGTGTACCCCAGTTTTTTCAGCACATCATCACTGATGTCGAATTTGGAGCGGACATAGGCCACGGCAGTACCGGAAGATTTATCAAGGATGATGGCATAATTTTCTGCATCCGCAATCTCCTTGATGGCATTGTATACTTTTTCCTGTATGGGCTGGATCAGTTCCTGACGTTTCTTGAACAAATCGCCCTCTTTCCCGAACCGTTTCTTTTGAAGTTCTTTTACCTCCTTTTCCTTGGTTACGATGGCCTCTTCACGCCTTTTCTTTTCATCTTCGGGAAGAATTGGAGCCTCTGCCTGAAATTTCTTGTACATCTCATCGATCTCCTTGAATTTCTTTTCGATCTCTTTCTGCCACTCAACCGCAAGTTCGTCGATCTGCTCCTGTGCAATTTTGTATTCCGACATGTTGTCGAGGATGTACTGGGTGTCTACCACCCCGATTTTCTGTGAATAACCTGCAAAGCCTGCCATCAGCAGAACTGCAAGTACCAGTGTTTTTTTCATAGCGTTCATGTTTTTTGATGATTAATCAATTGAATTGTTGATGGAGAAATGAAACATCCCTTTGTTCTTTTCGTGAACTCCGGGAATTTCGTTCAACCCCCATGCATAATCCAGGCCAAGAACTCCAAACATGGGCAGATAAATACGCACACCTACCCCTGCAGTTCTCCTGAGGTCAACCGGATTAAATTGTTTATAATCAGCCCATGCATTGCCAGCCTCGAAATATCCCATGGCATAGATCGTCGACATGGGATTTTTGGTGATGGCGTAACGCAGTTCCATGCTGTATTTGTTGTATATGGTGCCTCCTATGGCATTGCCGCTGTTGTCGCGTGGATTAAGCTGGCTGGCATCGTAACCCCTCATCCCGACAATGGCACGGCCATCGAACTGGTTGATCCCGGAAAGGCCGTCGCCCCCCAGGTAAAAACGCTCGAACGGGGTAATACCGATCTCGTTGTTATAGGCTCCCAGAAAGCCGAGCTTGGCGCGGGTATGCAGTACCAGGTTCCCTTTGATGTTGATGAAGTAGGAGGATTTGAAAATCCATTTGTGGTACTCGATCCATTTGTATTTGTCCTCAGGGTCAAGCTCACTGTAGTCCTTGTTGTTGAGCAGGCTGTAGGGGGGTGTGAGCGAAAGGGTAAAATCAAACTCAGATCCTTTGGAAGGATAAATCCAGTCGTCGGTGGAATTCCTTGAGAGGTTGAAGCTGTAGGAGAAATTGTTGGCTTTACCGTTGTTGAAAGCGTCGATAAGGGTGTAGTTCTCAAGGGTATAATTCTGAAAACTGATATTTTGGTACAGGGTAAAATAATCGTCGGGCCATTCGAGCCGCTTGCCCAATCCCAATGCCAAACCATTGATTTTGAAAGAATAACGCTTTGGATCATCCTTGGGCAGGGTATTGCTGAAGGCACTGTGATAAGCGGTAACCGAAAGGGCATTGGGCTTCTTGCCTCCCAGCCATGGTTCTGTGAAAGAGAGGCTGAGATTATAATATCCAAGGCCGTAGGAGGAGCCTCTGATGGCAAGCTTCTGCCCGTCACCGGAGGGGAGGGGTTTCCAGGCCCCTTTCTTGAAGATGTTGTAAATAGAGAAGTTGTTGAATGAAACACCGAGGGTTCCGATGATGTAACCACCACCCCAGCCTCCGGAAAGTTCGATCTGGTCAGACGATTGCTCCTCCACCTGGTAGGTAAGGGCTACCGTGCCATCCTGCGGGTTGGGGTCGTAATCGAGCCCAAGTTTTTCGTTGTTGAAATACTTCGACTGGGCAAGCTCCTGCTGGGTACGGATGATATCACTGCGGCTGAAAAGCTGTCCGGGGCGTGTGCGCACCTCCCTGAGAATCACGTGGTCGTTGGTACGGGTATTGCCAATCACCCCAACTTTGCTGATGGTAGCCTGTTTTCCCTCGGAAATCCTGATCTGTAGATCGATGGAGTCGTTCTCAATCCGAAGCTCCACCGGCGTCAGGTTAAAGAAGAGATACCCTTCGTCAAGGTACAGGGAACTGATATCCAGCCCCTCATTATTCATGTACAATTTCTTGTCGAGCAGCGCCTGGTTATACACATCCCCTTTCTGGACCCCCAGAATGGCTGAAAGGTCTTTATCGGAATACTTGGTGTTGCCAACCCAGGTGATATTGCGCAGGTAATAGCGCGGCCCCTCATTGATCACCATCTTGATGGCCATATTCCCATCGGGCAGTAAATACACCGAATCGCGCTCAATAGTGGCATCGCGGTATCCCAGCTTGTTGTACCTGGCGATGATCAGGTCCTTGTCGGTGCGGTATTCATCTTCCATATACCGGCTTTTCTTCCAGAACTTTACCGTTCTTTTCGGTCGTGTATCCTTCATCAGCAGATGAATCCTCAGGGGGGAGAGATGTTCGTTCCCTTCGAAAACCATAGAACCGATCTTAACCTTTTTGCCCTTGTCAACGTTGAAGGTAATGATCACACTGTTGGGCACCATGGTGTCGGGAACCGCTACATGGTCGACCTTTACATGGAGGTATCCTTTTTCGATAAAATATTTGGATATTTTCTGCTTGTTTCTCAGCATAAAATGCTCAGTAACAGGATCTCCGGTTTTGATCTTCATCTCATCGCGCAGCTTGTCCACCTCGCCTTTCCGCAACCCTTTAAAGCTGAACTTCGAAAGCTTTGGCTTCTCCGTGAGTTTGATATCCAGAAAGATGATATCTCCCTGCACCCGTGTGGCAGAAATGGTGATTTCCTCGAACATCCCTTGTTCCCACAGCCTTTTGATGGCGGTGGTGATCTGGAGCCCGGGCACCTCAACAGCATCTCCCACACTGAGGCCGGAAACCATAATGATCAGGCTGTGATCGGCATAGGAGGCTCCGGTAACGGTGATCCCTCCGATGACGTAGGTTTTGGGATTGGTATAGTCCCAGTCGGGTAAATCTCCTACCACTGTTTGTGAGAACATTGAGGTTGATGAGAGGGTCATCAGGAGAAGAAGTAAGTATTTTTGGGCAAGGGTCATACAGGCTGTAATGTTATTTTGCTCTGATAAAGACTGGTTGATAACGCGTATTGTTACAATTCAGTGTGATTTTCGGATCCGATTTGTTCACTGGTCATTCCAAACCGCCGTTCTCTGTGCTGGTACTCATAAATGGCCTCACAGAGGGTTTCCTCATTGAAGTCGGGCCAGAGGGTAGGTGTGAAAAAAAGCTCCGTATAGGCAATCTGCCAAAGCAGGAAGTTGCTGATCCGCATCTCACCGCTGGTACGAATCAGCAGATCAGGATCGGGGATCTGACGGGTGGTGAGATGTGCAGCAACGGTATGTTCATCAATATTACCGGGTTCAAGCTCGCCTTTGCTGATGGCAGCAGCGATGTTTTTAATAGCCTGCGCCAACTCCCAGCGGGCACTGTAGGAGAGGGCCAGCACCAGGTTCAGACCTGTGTTCTGAGCAGTTTTACGGATGGCATCCTGCATCCCTTTGGCGGCTTCTTTCGGAAGGGAATCCAGATCGCCGATGGCATGCAGCCGGATGTTGTTTTCATGCAGGTTCGCAAGCTCCCTGTGAAGGCTGCGGATCAGCAGATGCATCAGTGCATCCACTTCATATTTCGGACGTTGCCAGTTCTCTGTGGAAAAAGCATACAGGGTAAGGTACTGTACCCCCAGTTTTGAAGCTGCCTCAATCGTTGCCCGAACGGCTTTTACACCGTTCTCATGTCCGAAAACCCTGAGTTTACCCCGTTGCTTTGCCCAACGCCCGTTTCCATCCATGATGATGGCAATATGGCGGGGAATACGGTTGGGATCCAGTTTCTCTTTCAGACTCATCGGAGGGGGTGGTCAGCACGGCAGAAGATGTTTTATCTCCGCAGCCTGTATTCTTTGTAATAGTAATGATCGCGGTAGGCATCGCACTTCTTTACCCGTGGCCCTTTGATCTGAAAGGTGAACGTAATTCCTACAAATGAATACCAGTCCTTGTTGGATTCGTCGCCCCTTTGCTGCCCCGTCATCGGCGACTGCAGGCCGGCGTAGGTGGTTAGGTCCTCAGCCACACCCTGTCCGGTTTCGGCCGAAAGCTGCAGTCCGATCAGCAACGCATTGTTTTCCTCGACACGGTTTCCGAAGAGCATGGCAGCCTGGGTATTTTCCGACCACAAAACGGTGGGATCAGCATAGGTCTTGCTTACATCATCCAGATAATCTGTAAAAGTTTTGCGCATCCCCCATTCGAAACCCATCACGATCGATTGCCCCAGGCTGAATTTTACACCTAGTCCGAAGGGAATGCCCACCGACACCAGGGAGTAAGATTTGCGGTCGGGGTAGGCTGTGGTCCCCTGGCCCTCGGTGCCCAGTGGCTGCAGGTAGTACCAGTCGCCCTGAAACTGCGATTTTGGATTAAAGCGGAACACCGAAAGCCCGCCGAAGATGAAAGGGGTAAACCTGTCACGGTCACTTCCCGGGACAAACTTCATAAAGTTGAACTCCATGTTGCCGGCAAATTCAAGCACCATCGATTTGAAATGGAGGTTTCTGCTCCTGAGCCCTGCGTCGGGATTGAAAGCATCATTTCCTTCTACCGTGCCCAGATATCCGTTGAATTTGAAGGCCCAGCGGGGGTTAATCACATACCGGTAGGCGACGCCACCGGCGGGCTGTGCCATCAGAAAGGGGGCACTGGTGTTGAGATCCCCGTTGTAGTAGGATGATCCGAGAAAAAGACCCACCTCATGGCGCTGTGCATAGGCAGCGCTGCCCAGAAGCAGTGCAAATGTCAAAACAATGATCTTCTTCATATGCGTTCTCTTTACGATGGAGAATTCTTTTATGATGTGCAAATTTCAGATTTTCAAACCCAATGGGGGGCAAATATACATAAAAATATAATCCTTTATGGTTTTCAGCATCTTTGTCGGTTAATTTCGGGTGTCCAGGCCCCATTTCAGCTTCTCGCGGATGGTGGGAAAGAACTCCTCCTGTTCAAACTGGATGAGGTTGAATCTGAACAGTTCACGGCTAACCAGCAGCTCATCCCCGGGATCAATCTGTACATAACGTGCATCCATTCCGGCGGTGTAATGGCCGTACCGGGCATCCACTTTGACTTTCACATGCTTGGTATCGGGAATAACGAGAGGCCGTACCGTTAAATTGTGTGTGGCAATGGGGGTGATGATGAAGGTGCCTGCCTGCGGATCCACGATGGGGCCCCCGCAGCTCAGCGAATAGCCAGTGGAGCCGGTAGGGGTGGCGATCACCAGTCCGTCGGCCCAGTAGGCATTTACAAACACCTGATCTACCCACACCTGTATGGCAATCAGGGAGGGTGACTCTTTGCGGTGCACCATCAGCTCATTGAGGGCGTAGCTGGTATCCCCGAAATAGGGTTTGCCGGCATCCACATGCAGCAGGGTACGCTCGTTGATGAGGAACCTCTTCTGCCGGAGCCGGAGTATTGCCTCTGCCATATCATCCCTCGCCACCGACGAAAGGAACCCCAGCCTTCCGGTGTTGATGCCCAGCACCGGGATACCACTGTCGCGCACAATGGTGACCGTGTCCAGGATGGTGCCGTCGCCGCCGATGCTCAGCAGAAAGTCGGCTTCCCCCCGCTTTAGCTGCCCGCTGCGGAAAACCGCCGGTGCCGTGGCAAATGGCACATGGCCCTGCAGCAGTGTGGCATACTGCTCCTCGATGAGGAGACTTGCCCCGGATTGCTCCAGCAGCTTCACAAGTGCTGTAATCTGCCCTATACCGGATGATTCAATGTTTCGGCCGTAAATGGCGATGCGCATGCTACAATAGCTTAATGTTCCTTTATACCTGCTTTCGGGAATAAAGATACACAGGGTTGTTGATTATTCTCTAAAAAACTACTCAGATCGGCGCTACAAAATGGACAAACAGGCCATTTTCACCCCGGTGGTTCACGGTCCATTCAAATCGCAGCACCTTGTCGTAGTAGGTAACCAGGTCGAGGCCCAGACCGCCTGAGGTAAGCCACCGGTTGCTGAGGGGAGATGTCATCGCAGCGGGGGCAGATACATATCCGGCATCCGCAAACAGGTTGAGGTACACGGCCATGGCACCGTTCCGGAATTTCTGATGGGGCATAAAAGGCAGGTGCAGTGCCCTTTCGGGCAACAGGGTAAATTTCAGGGTCTCTTTCAGCAGTACCCATCGGGAGCCGTGGATGGTGTAGTACTCATATCCCCGTACAAAACTGCGTCCGTAACCCAGCCCCTGCCGGAACAGGAAGGGGGAATGCTCTTCTGTGGTGGCAAATCCCGAAATGCCGGCAGCATAGTGCCACCGGGGGGTAAGCCTGAAATATTTGCGTGCATTCAGCTCAAGCGAAGAAGAAGTCTTGTCGCCCCGGAGGGAGGAATACAGCGCCTGCTGCCGGAACTGTGCATCGAGGTAATACCCCTGCAACGGATAAGAGCGGTGGTTGCGGTGGTCGATCTTCACCGTCCAGCCGAAATCGAGCCGGGTAAAACTGAGGGCACTGAGCGGAGTGAAGAAGGGATTTTCGCAGGTCAGCAATGAATCGATGGCATAATGCCCCACAGAAAGCCGGAAGGTTTGAAAATGCCGCAGGGCAGGCCGTACATTGAGCTGGAGGTAGCCGTATGCATGCTGCAACAGGATATGATCCTCCCTGAGAAATTGCAGCCGGTTATCCTCTTCCGTTACTGCCAGCCTCCGGTTTTGCTGCATACCGGCTCCAAAACCCCATCCCATGATGCTGCGCGGACTAAAGGCAGGCGACTGCCAGCTGAGCTCATACCTGCGGTCGAACCCCCCCTGCCAGATGAGGTTGACCCGCTCGTTCCTTCCCCTGAAATTCTCCCGGATCAGGTTGATTCCATAGCTGAGCTGTCCGAAATCGCGCTTCTCCAGCCAGGTGTTGAAATTCCTGTCGGCATTCTGCAAAATCGGCTCCGGCCACAGGTACCACCGCTCCTCCACGCTCACCAGCACCCCCACTTCCGACCGGTTGAGGATCTCCCGGCTCAGGGTTACCCGGTGGTTGATGAAGAGTCCGGTATTGATGAGGTTGATCCGGCTTTGCTCCATGGCCTCTTCAAGGTCGGCCAGGGTAAGCATCGATCCGGCACCGAAGGTGAGCTCCCTTTGAATGACCTCCGCCCGGGTTTGTACATTGCCCGATATTTTAACGGCCTTTATGAGGTATTTAAAGGCATCAGGTGTATCAGCCCCAAATCCTTTGCAGGTACAGAAAACCACGAAAACCGATAAAATCAGAATTTTAAATCTGTTGAATAACAGCATATTAAAGATTGAGGTAATTCATCAGTGAGTCGTACCTTTCCCTGAGGTTGTCATCGTATTCCTCCTCCTGAAATGAAGCTGAAACCACATAGCTGTAACGGTCAAAGGTCTGCAGCACCGGCCTGAGGTCCATCTTGTTGATCTTCAGGGTTACCTCCATCTTGGTGCTGTCGGCATGGGTGGCGGTCTGAACGCTCAGGATCCGGGCATCATTCGACTCCACAATGCCGGCAATCTGCTGCAGTGAATAATCCTTCTCGTTGATTTCGAGCACAATGATACCTCCCGGTTCACATACCGAGGCAAAGTCGCCGAAGCTTTTCACCATATCGCACAGGAGGATGCTGCCGGTGTAGTGCCGGTTTTCGTCAACCACAGGTAGCAACGACAACTGGTTTTCGGTAAAGAGCTGGGTGATTTCATACAGGTGCTGCCCTTCGGGGGTGCAGAGATTGTCGGGTTTGATGCCACCGTTGGCAAGCGACTGTTCAGGGTTCGGCATGGCATACACCATCGCCTCCGATACAAGCCCGATGTACAGGCTGCCTTCGGTAACCGGTAGGTGAAACAGCTTCAGCTCATCCATCAGGCTCATGGCCACCAGCCCTGAGGTCTCCATGGAAAGTACGGGCACATCCTTAACCAGCTTCTTTGCAATCATGGCACTTTGGGGTCAAATCGGGGGTAAAGATAGAGATTTTGTGTAGGTTTGCAGGAAAATTACGACGATGACTCGGCTGAGTGTGAATGTGAACAAGATTGCCACCCTTCGCAATGCCAGGGGGGGCAATGTGCCCGATCTGGTGGAATCGGTGAGGAGGATAGAACAGATGGGTGCTGAAGGGATTACGGTACATCCCCGCCCTGATGAGAGGCATATCCGGTACCGGGATGTGTGGGACCTGAAGCGGGTGGTTACCACCGAATTCAACATCGAAGGATACCCCTCGCGCAGTTTTCTGGACCTGGTAACCGCAGTGAAGCCGGCCCAGGTAACCCTGGTACCCGATCCGCCCGAAGCGCTCACTTCAAACCAGGGATGGGACACCATCCGCCACTTTGATTTTCTGAAGGAAGTAGTGGCAGAGTTTAAATTGCACGGCATCAGGGTGAGCCTTTTCACAGGTACCGAAGAGGCGCTGATCCGGAGGGCTGCCGATACCGGCACAGACCGGGTTGAGCTGTACACTGAGCCGTATGCAGACCAGTTTCCTCAGAATCCGGAAAGGGCGGTGGCACCTTTTACAAAGGCTGCACAATGGGCAGGGGAGTGCGGTCTGGGCCTGAATGCCGGCCATGACCTTAGCCTGGTGAATCTGAAATATTTTGCCCAAAATGTACCCGGGCTCCTGGAGGTCTCCATCGGCCATGCCCTTGTAAGCGATGCCCTCTGGCTTGGCATGGAGGAGACCATCCGCAGATACCTGGAACAATTACGCTGACCCCGTGAAGCTCTTCTGCCATACCCTGGGCAGTGGCCCTCCACTGGTAATCCTGCATGGACTGTTTGGTATTTCCGATAACTGGATGACCATCGGCAAGGCGCTTTCGCAACACTACCGCGTCATCATCCCCGACCTCCGTAACCACGGACGTTCCCCCCATGCCGAAGCATTCGGTTTCTTCCCGATGATGGAAGACCTGCTGGAATTGGTGGAGGAGCATGATCTTACATCGGTGGTGCTGCTGGGTCACAGCCTGGGGGGCAAACTGGCGATGCATTTTGCTGTGCAGTATCCCGAAATGGTGCAGAAACTGATTGTGGTGGATATTTCACCCCGGCAGACCCGCGTCAGGCAGACCCATCTGCGGATGCTGCAGGCTATGAATGCAATTGACTTCGATCAGATCACCTCTCGACAGGAGGTGGAAACCCTTCTGAAAAATCACATGGATTCTAAAGCTCACAGACTTTTTGTGATGAAGAATCTGGTGCGGATCGACCGGCAGAGGTTTGCATGGCGGATCAACCTGGGAGCCATTGAGCGTAATATCGATGAGATCATGGAGGGAATCCCGGCCGGTTCAGGGTTCGATCAGCCCACCCTGTTTATCCGCGGAGGAGATTCGGACTATATCACAGGGGAAGATCTGCCGGTGATCCGGATGATGTTTCCACACCATCAGATGATGACCATCCCGGATGCCGGCCATTGGGTCCATGCTGACCAGCCGGAAAAATTCATGCAGAGGCTGCTGGAATTTCTTGGATAATCCGTATCTTTGCCAGAAATAAGTACCAAAAATGTGATATTTATCACATAATTGGCACTTAAAACGTGATTAGTATGAATATTGAGAGGCAGATTATTCCAAAACTTGAGCTCTGGAGAAACAAGCAGGGAAGAAAACCTCTGATACTTCAGGGTGCCAGACAGGTGGGCAAAACCTTTTTGCTGAAGCAGTTCGGAGCAAGCCATTTTGCCGATTGTGCCTACTTTAATTTTGAAAAACAGCCCGGGCTGAAACAATTTTTTGCACAGACAAAGGATCCAAATATTCTGCTGGAAAAATTAATCCTGGTTCATGGCCGAAAAATAAAACCAGAGGAAACGCTTATTATTTTTGATGAAATTCAGGAGTGCAATGATGCCCTCAATGCCTTAAAGTATTTTTGCGAAGAGGCTCCGGAATATGTGATTACAGGTGCCGGATCTTTGCTGGGAGTAGCTTTGTCAAGGGGTGCTTCCTTCCCGGTGGGCAAGGTGGATCTGATGCATTTATATCCACTTACTTTCAATGAATTTCTTTCAGCCTCTGACCCGGCTCTTTATGCGTTTATCAGCAGTATTAACGAAGTTAGTCCTATCCCCGACATTTTTTTCCATGCCTTGCAGGATAAACTCAAAGTCTATTTCATTTCCGGAGGAATGCCTGAAGCTGTCTGTGCATTGTTGGGTGACCAGGATGTGGAAAAAACGCAGGAGGTACTGGATGCCATCATTCAAACGTATATGCTTGATTTCTCAAAGCATATCGAATCGCGGAATATTGCACGTGTTCAGTACCTATGGACATCCATGCCCTCACAATTAGCAAGGGAGAACAGGAAATTCCTCTATTCTGCCGTAAAAAAAGGAGCCAGGGCAAGAGAATATGAAGATGCTTTACTGTGGCTTATTCAGGCAGGACTGGCATACAGGGTGTCGTTATGCCAGAAGCCAAATCTGCCACTATCTGGTTATCATGACCTTACATCCTTTAAACTCTATTTTTCTGATGTGGGTTTATTAAGAAAAATGGCAGCATTGCACCCATTGGTATTTTCGGAAGGGAGCAGGATTTTTACGGAGTTTAAAGGAGCACTGACGGAAAACTATATTCTGACGGTTTTACTGCAGCAATTCGAGGGATTCCCCGGATTCTGGAAATCGGGCAATGAAGCCGAGGTTGATTTTCTGATACAGTACAGAAACCAGATCATCCCTGTTGAGGTTAAGTCCGACCAGCATGTGAAAAGTCAAAGTCTTGCTCAGTATCGAAAGCAATGGAATCCTGCAATAAGCATCAGATACTCATTGCGTAATCTGAAATTCGATCAGGGGGTGCTTAACATTCCATTGTTCATGGCAGATCAAACCCAAAAGTTGCTCGATTCACTGTTCCTGTTTGAAGACCCCGGAATTTTGGATGTCATATAAACAAACAGGCATCCCCGTAGCTCAGGAAACGGAAATCGTGTTCCAGGGCATACTGATAGGCTTTTTTCCAGGCGCCACCTACCAGTGCTGAAACCAGAAGCAACAGGGTGCTTCCGGGCTGGTGGAAGTTGGTGATGAGCCCTTTGGTTACGGCAAAACGATACCCGGGAACAATCATCAGGCTGGTATCGCCGCGGAGATATTCGATCTTTTGGGTAGCCATTTCAGCGGCAAGGTATCCGAAAACCTCCTGTACTTGTGGGAGTTGTTCTGCATCATAACGGTATGGCTCCCATTGCTGTACCGAAAAATGCTCCGGAATCGCCTCCCGCGATCTCATTAGCCCCACTCCAAACCAGTAAAGGCTTTCTACCGACCTCACCGAAGTGGTTCCCACCGGAATCACCGGCCCCTCATGATGCGAAAGGGATTCCAGCAGTTGACGTGAGGCAATGATCTCCTCGCGGTGCATCACATGGTTGGCAATGGTTTCGGTGCTTACCGGCTTAAAGGTGCCGGCTCCCACATGCAGCGTAATTTTTTCCTGCCGTATCCCTTTGACATTCAGTTGTTCAAGCACCTCCTCGGTGAAATGAAGTCCGGCGGTGGGAGCGGCTACGGAGCCATCGTGCCGGGCGTACACCGTTTGGTACCGTCCGGCATCTTCGGGTTCATCCGCCCGTTGAATGTAAGGGGGCAACGGCACATGCCCTACAGCCTCAAAAACCGATGCCAGGGTAAGGTGGGCAGGTTCCCACGAAAGCTCAACCTGCGAACTTTCATCTCCACGGTTGACCAAACGGGCCACCAGCGTAGTGTCATGACCTTCGCACGGAAAGCAAAGGGTGAGGTCGCCAGTTTTCCACTTTTTGGCATTGCCGATGATGCATTCCCATACTACCGGCGAGCCGCTCCCAAAGGCAATCTCATGGTCGTGCGAAGGGAGCAGCGGGTTCAGAAAGAATATTTCGATTTGCGCTCCGGTGGGTTTGGTGAAAAGCACCCTCGCCCTGATCACCCGGGTGTTGTTGAACAGCAGCAACGCATTGCCGGGCAACATTTCAGGCAGGTTCCGAAAAACCTCCTCTGAAATCTCTCCGTTCCTCATTACCAGCAGTTTCGACAGGTCGCGTTGCTCCAGCGGATATTGGGCAATCCGCTCCTTCGGGAGGTCGTATTGGTAGTCGTTTGGGTTGATCAATTCTTGTCGAATCATGGAGTGCAAAGGTAAGGGTCTATCTAAAACTTTTCTACTTTTGGCCATGGTTAACAGAAAAGCAATTAAATGAAGTCAGCTGCAATGCAATTACTCAGGTTGCGCCGGTTTATTTTACTCTTGAGTGCTCATGTCATACTGGGCCCCGGAATAGTGTATGCCCAGGTTCAGTCTGTAGAAGTACTGTTCTACAATGTCGAAAACCTCTTCGATACCATCGACGACCCAAAGACCGATGACGCAGAGTTTTTACCGGAGGGGAAATACAAATGGAGCCCTGAAAGGTACCTCACCAAACTGGATCAGCTTGGACGGGTGATTTCGGGAGATGGGAAGGTGCCTCTGCCGGCACTGGTTGGGCTGGCAGAAATTGAAAACTGCCGGGTACTGAAGGATCTGACGAATACCGACTGGCTCAAAAGCGGGCGGTATGGCATTGTGCAGTACGACAGTCCCGATGAGCGGGGCATTGATGTGGCGCTGCTCTACCGTGCGGATCTGTTCAGGGTGTTGTATTCCAGGCCACTGGCTGTAAAGCCTCCGTGGGATCTGGAGTTCCGCTCCCGCGATATCCTGTATGTGCAGGGACTGCTGGGTACCGATACCCTGCATCTGTACATCAGCCACTGGCCCAGCCGGCGGGGCGGGATGGAGGCATCAGAGCCCTTCAGGTTGCTGGCTGCCGGAGTGCTCAGATCCCATATCGATTCCGTGTCGGCTCATTTCACCCAGTTCAATGCCATTGTGATGGGCGATCTGAACGACGAGCCCGATAACCGGAGCGTGAAGGAAGTGCTTAATGCCCGTATCCCCGGCACACCCTGCCCCGAAGGCTCTCATGCCTGCCTGTTTAACCTGTCGGCCACCTTTCCCGCCGGCGAAGGGAGCTATTACTACTGGCGCGATAAAAAATGGAATGTGCTCGATCATATCATCGTAACCGCTCCCTTACTCGATACCGGCAGCGCGCTGCATATGGTGCCCGGAAGTTTCGGGGCAGTGAAGGAACCCTGGATGCTGAAGGAGGAGAACGGGATGATGATCCCGCTGGCCTCCTTTGCCAGGGACTACGAAGGGGGGTTCAGCGACCATTTGCCGATGCGAGTTACCCTTCGCACAGATTCTTTGAACAAGCTAAACTCTGATGTACAGATCCTTACCGGTGGACTGCCCGATGGAATCCCTTCTGGTAAAACCACAAAGCGGTGTCTGTTCCGCTTTCGGAAAAAGTAGTATTTTTGCCGCACCATCAAGCCTCTTTAGCTCAGTTGGTAGAGCAGCTCACTCGTAATGAGCAGGTCGCCGGTTCGAGTCCGGTGAGAGGCTCGGGGGAAGCAGAAAGTTAAAAGGCAAAAGGCTAAAGTTAAAAGTATTTCCCTGTAGCTTGAGGATTCAGGTGCTTTCTGAGTTGTACAACCCAACAAATCCCGTATCGCTTAGTTCAGTTTTACAAATCCCGCATCGCTGCGCTCATGGGACTCGCTACGCTCGGCTTCGCTCAGCTTTACAAACTTTACTAACTTTACAAACTTTAAAAACTTTACAAACTCTATGAAGGTTTTCAAGTTTGGCGGGGCATCGGTTAAAGATGCTGAATCGGTGCGGAACATGGCGGGCATCGTGGGGGCGTATGGCACCGGAGAGCTGATGATTGTGGTGTCGGCCATGGATAAAACCACCAACCGGCTCGAAGAGCTTACCACAGCCTGGGTTCGCAACATGCCCGAAAAACGGGAGGCTGCCTTTGCGAAAATCAGGGATTATCATTTAGGGATACTTGAGGACCTCCTGCCCGATAACCCCGGTGCTGCCGAAGCCCTGACAAAACTGTTCACAAGCCTTTATCAGATCATCAGCCAGGAACCCCCGGCAGATGACGACCGTGCGTATGAAATGGTGGTGCCCTACGGTGAACTTGCCTCCAGTCTTATTATCTGGAACTATCTCACGGACAGAGACATTAAGCTCGACTGGCTCGATGCAAGGGAGCTCATCATTACCGATGATACCTTGCGGGACGCCCGGATCCGCTGGGATCTGACCGTTGAACAACTACAGCAAAACCTTGATAAAAGGCGCCATGCCGGATCAGCCATCGCCATCATCCAGGGGTTTATCGGCAGCACCCTGGATGGCCATACCACCACCCTGGGCAGGGAGGGCTCCGACTTTACCGCGGCCATCATCGCCTATGCCCTCGATGCAGAGGAGGTGGTGATCTGGAAAGACGTACCGGGGCTGATGAATGCCGACCCGGCCCTGTTCCCGGATGCAGTGATGCTGGAGAATATCTCGTTTCACGAAGCCATCGAGCTGGCCTTTTACGGAGCCAAGGTAATCCATCCCAGAACCATCAAGCCGCTGCAAAACAAAAATATCCCGCTCAGGGTCATGTCGTTCAAAGCCCCGGCAGCTCCCGGCAGCCTAATCCATGAGCTGGAAAGGTACGACCAGGAGATCCCGAGTTATATCATCAAGGAGAACCAGACCCTCCTCTCTTTTTCCCCACGCGATTTCTCCTTTATGGACGAGAAGAACCTCTCGGAGATCTTCGCGGCACTTTCGGGGCACAACATCAGGGTTAACCTGATGCAGAACTCCGCCATCAGTTTTTCGGTGTGCATCGACGACCACGACGAGCGGCTGGAACGAATTGCCGCTTCCCTGCGCGACCGGTTCCGCATCCGCTACAACAAGCATCTTACCCTCATTACCATCCGCCATTTCACCGAAGAAATCATCACCCGTTTTCACAGGGATGCCAATGTGCTGCTCGAGCAGCGCAGCCGCAATACCGTGCAGATGGTGGTGAAGGGCTAGAGATACCCGGTATAAGGCCATGCCGGGCATTTGATACATCGGAATAAAACCTCAACTCGATATGATTAGATTGATTCATTTGATCGTATTGACAGCAAACACCTTATGCATCCAGGGGTGGGCAAATAACAGCCGTTACCCCGATAAGCCATTGGACATGACTGATTTGGTGGCTGAAATCAGAGTCATTGAACAGATCAAGAACCCCGCTTCGCAGTTGGAAAGGATATCTGATTTATGGGATACGTTGAGGGTCAGTGGCAGAATTCCCTGGATATCAGGTGACACCATCGTTTTTGTTTGCAAAAGCAGCGCCTCCGGGGTGCACATTGCAGGTGACATGACAGGCTGGTCCGTTAAATCCGATTACCAGTGTACCAGACTGGGCACTTCTGATGTATGGTATCTGGTGAAAACCTTCCCCAAAGATGCCCGGCTTGATTACAAGATCGTGGAAGACAAATCGAACTGGAAAACTGATCCCGAAAATCCCAAAAAACAGTTGTCAGGTTTTGGATATAATTCCGCTTTTTCCATGCCTGATTACGACTCGTCAACGTATATCATGCCGGTCCAGAGCATCCGCAAGGGGGTGCTGAGTCCGGCACAAATCCTCGCCAGCAGTAAATTATCACGGGATGTCAGGTTTTGGGTTTACACACCCTGGGATTACGCAAATCTGGACAGCCTGTCTTCCATCTATGTGCTTGATGGACAGGATTATAAAACAGATGGGATGGGTTGCATGATCAACATTTTGGATAATGTAATGGCTGAAAACCTAACCGAACCGGTAATTGCTGTTTTTGTTGATCCCATGGACCCCGGAACAGGGAAGAACCAGCGGGAAGAGCTCTTCCTGAACAATACCCTTTATGCCGGTTTCTTCAGAGAAGAGCTGGTTCCGTTCATCGATTCAGTCTACAAAACAGCACCTGATCCAGCTAAAAGGGCGATCCTTGGCACCTCGTATGGTGGCAATTGTGCAGCCTGGTTCGGGTATAAAATACCTGAGACTTTTAAGTTGCTGGCCCTCCAGTCGCCGGCTTTTCACAGCAATGTCCTTTCGCTCTATAAGCAATGCAGCAGTCTGGCCATAAACAAGGTTTTCATAACCACCGGTGTTTATTACGATACTGAAGACGATGCAAACCAGATGGCGCAGACGCTGAAGAGTAAACAGACAGACTATCAATATATCAAGGTGAATGAAGGACATTCCTGGGGCAACTGGTCGGCCCTGCTCGATGATATCCTGATCGGGTTTTTCGGGAAATGACAGGGAATTTGAAGGTTTTTGGAACGGGATTCCAGAAACATCAAACAATAAGGCAAGGTATCAAATTATTTAGGAGTCAGACCACTACCTCCCCCCGCTCCCCATCCATAGTAATCATCTCCCCGCTGCGAATGTGTTGCGTGGCTCCGGGCACTGCAACAATTACCGGGATGCCCAGCTCGCGCCCCACGATGGCGGTGTGCGAAAGGGGTGACCCTTTTTCGCTGATGATACCGGCAGCACGGGTCATCAGAAATACCCAGCCCGGATCGGTGCTGCGGGTAACCAGAATTTTCCCATCCACCAGGGCATCATAGTCGGGGGTGGTTAAAACCAGCGCAGGAGCCGTTACCACCCCCTTCGAAATCCCAAGTCCGGTAAGCGTTCCTGCCGGGGCTGCAAAATCCATGGCTCCGGATGAAGCCGGAATCTCATCTCCGCGGTGCATCAGCCGGTCGGGCAGATCAAGCTTGCGGTACCCATCGTAACCTTCCTTTCGTTGGGCAACTTTCCCGTGCAGAGGCACAATGGGTACCCCTTCCAGAAACGAAAGCATATCCTCCAGGTCCAGGTAAAACACATCCTTTTCCCCTTCGATCAAACCTTCATTGGCCATCAGTTGCCCGGCAAAGGCAAAAATCTCTTTCACCACCCCGTAGGCGCGGCTCCGGCGCAGCCGCATGTTCTCCCGGTTGCGCACGGTGGCTTTGGTAAAACGCAGCATCAGCCCGAATGCCAGCCTGCGGACGGGTTTCCCCCACAGACTGCGCTCCATGGTTGCCTCCGCTGCCCCCCGGATCTGCCCCTGCTGCTCCCTGAAGGTTTCCGGTGTGGCATCCCCCTCCAGCTGCGACTGGATCAACCGGATCAACCCCTCAGGATCCTGCCTGAAGTTGGGAACCTCCAGCTTCAACTCCTCCAGAGTGCGATCGCCGTAGAGATGGGCATACGCATCCAGCATCTGCTTAAGTGGCAAATATTCAGGCTTTTGGATATCTGCCATGATCTCATTTGCCGGCTTCCGGAACAATGCCCGATAGGCCAGATTTTCGTTGATGATCCCCTTGATGCGCAACGCCTCCATCACCGGCCATTCGCTCTCCACCCCCCTGATGCCACACAGCAACCCCCGCATGATGCTGCCATCGGTGGTACCGGTAATCCTGTCAACCATCCGGGAGCAGCCGGCATACGCCCTGAAAACGAAGAAGTCGTTGAGCAGGGTGGCGGGCCAGCATGCGGTTAAACCCTGCTCCACTTCACGATACACCTTCAGGAGGGTTTTTCGGTCAGGTTCACGCCGATAGAACTTATCCGTTACCTCCCGGCCACCTTCGTATGCTTTTTCAAAGTCACGGTAAAACCTCCGCATAATGGCGTGGTACCGAAACACCAGCCCCAGGGTTATGAATGTCATGCGCAGGACTCCCCAGCGGTTTTTGCTACCAGCACGGGTTGTTTTCGAGCGGATACCGATAAACTGTTCCCACTCCTGCAACCGGTTGCCGGAAGGGGTAACCACCGAAATAATTTTGTACCAGTGGTGCAGCTGGTAATACACCCTTCCCTGTACCAGGGCTATCATTTCCGACAGGGGCTCCTCAAGGGTTTTCATGGTAGCGCCTGAGGGCCAGAAGTACCGTACCGTGCCGCCGAATATCCTGCCATACATCTGTCTGGCAAACGAAAACGACAGCGGCAGGGTGATGCCGGGATACGACTCGGCAATGTTGGTGTTGTCCAGGATCTTCAGTTCCCCGTCGGGCAGGGTGGTGATGTTGCGCGACTGCAGGATCCACAGCTTTCCGGAGTGGTCGAAGCTGAATTCGATATCCTGGGGATACCCGAAATGTGCTTCGATTTTCAGGGCACATGCATGCAGCTCTCTGAACTGATCCGGGGTGAGGTGAAGCAGCGCCCGGGATTTCTGCCGGTACACCATCCCGTTCTGGCGGTCGATGTACTGGGTGAGGGTATCGGCTTTGTCTTCCACCACCGCATCGCCATATCCTTTTCCTGTGGTCACCGGCATGTGGGCAAGGTTACCGGTGGGATTCACCGTGAACACAATGCCGGAGGTTTCGGCTTCTGCCATCTGCTGCACAATGACCGACATTTCCAATCCGTTCATATCCAGATTTTTACGCAGGCAGTATGCGATTACCTGCGGGGACCAGAGCGATTGAAAAACTTCGGTCACAGCCGCATGGAGTTCATTGGTTTCTACCTGCAGCCTGGTTTTGAACAGGCCTGCAAAACTGGTTTGGAGGCGGTCTTCTGCCGAAGCCGAGGAGCGCACGGCAAAGGTTGCCGCAGGCTTTTGAACCAGGGCAGCAAAATGGCTGAGGCGGGTTGTGATTTCAGACGGGAGGGTAAGCCCTTTGAGGAATGAGGCAATGGTATCTGCAGCGTGTTGCACCGCTTCGGGATCATGAAGCGGGATGCCGGTCAGGCACTCCCTGATCCGGGATTTCTGCTCCTTGATCATTCCCTCAAATACAGCTGCCGGAATCACCATAAACGGGGGCACTGGAAATCCCCCCTGCATCAGTCTGATCAGATTCTCCCCTTTGCCGCCCGGGTGCAGGGGAGCAGGAGCTACAGATCCCTCTTTTGGTCTTGACATTATTGCCATACAATGGGATGGGATAGCAAGAGGAACAGCAGATAGATGATCAGGCTGCTCAGACTCAGGAGTAAGGAACTTTGAAAAAGGATGAGATTTTTTCGCACCGGCTTCAGGATAAACCTGTAAATCACCATGGCATATACCACAAACAGTGATGCCTGAAGCCAGGTGTGCAGGGTGGGAATGCCCGATTGCTCAGCAAATGTCACCAGGCCGGCGGTGAGTACCGACCCGGGCAGGAGCAGCAGTGCTGCGGCGGTCCGGGGTCCCAGAATTTTTGAATAGGTGGTGTAGTCGTTCTCCTCACCCTGTGGCTTGATCTTACGGCTCAGTTCCCATAACATTACCGGGGTGATGAATACGAAACAAGGTGTCAGCACCTGGGCATCCGGGCTGATCCCCATCATCGAAAGGGTTGCTGCAGCCACCCACAGGTTCACCAGAAAGCCGGCCGGCTGGTGGGTGATGAAAGCAAGCAGGAGCCTGGTGCTGATGAACCGGGGGGCAAAGAACCATCTGAAGGTTAACCAGGCGAAACCCAGTGCGGCCAGCAGCCACGGGATGGTATCCGGAAACATGAGCAGGGGTATCATCAGGAAAAGGTGCACCCCCAGGATCATACGCCACAATTGCCGTGTGGTGATCCCACCGGCCGGCAGGGGCCGCTCAGGAAACAATCGGTGGTCAGTCTCTGCATCCTTCAGGTCGTCGAAAAGGCGCATCAGCAGCATAAAGGCTGTGATGGTGAGGAGGATGACGATCGCCGGGAACCCCGGTTGCAGCTGTTCAGCTCCATGCGCAAGCTGTATGGTGCCCTGAAGCGCCACCCCGATGAGGGTGGCAAACAGCAGGTTTTGTCCCGGGGGGAACCGCAATCGAAAGTATCGGAGGGTTTGTTTCATGTCAGAGCGCCATGGCAAACAGGGCATATTCCCTGGTTTCTACCGTATTTTGCGGGATATTTTTCCGGTGCAGGGCCTCATCGCGCACCAGGGTGATGGCATAAGCCGAGTATTTTTCCACATCCACCGAGAGCTGGATGGAGCGGGCAAGTCCAACCTTCCCGAGCGACAGCGGGGTGCCCTCTTTCTCCAGTCCCAGTTCCACCGCTTCACGTGAATGGTGGGTGGTGGTCCCTCCCTGGGCAATGATAGCCACCTCCTCTTTGTTCCGGTTAAGCCAGAACCTGAGTTTGGAGGTAAATCCCGTTCCTGTCCCCATGGCCTTGAAGGCACGGTTGAGATCCCTGTACTGGAGACTGAATCCCATGATCTCGCCCAGCTGGTTTTTCAGGAGGAACGAAGTGTTTTTGCTGATCAGGGAAGGCATGTAATGGTAATGCTTTACAAACTCCTCTGCCGTTAAGGGTGTATAGAACGGGAAAGTGCGGTACGATGGCATCAGCAGTGCATGTACCTGGTGCATCAGGATCTGGTCGTCCATTCCGGTGAGCAGCACACTGTGATAGCCGAGCCTGCGGAAGAGCGCTTCATGCGTCCGGAGGGTTTCCGGCAGAGGCTGCAATGCTGTATGGTCGTAGATGAAAGTGGTCCAGTGATGGGCTGCCGTAAACCCAAACTGCTGCCAGAACAGCGGATACCATTCGGGGTTACGGGGTTCACCCATCAGCACATAACTGCCAAACCCTTTGGTCATGAAACGGTATTGGTGCCAGATGGAAAAATCCACCGGGCCTGCAACCCTATTGCATCCCCACCCTCTCAGGATGGTGCATCCTTCGGTAAGCAGTGCAGTGGCAACGTCGTCGCGTTCAGCCGATTCGAACATCCCAAGCAATCCGGTTCCAGGCTCGGAATCCGTAAGCATCGGATGCCTGAATACGGCAATTCTCCCCAGTACCACATCGCCATCCACTGCCAGTAGGGCAATCGCTTCACTCTGCTGCCCGAAAAAGAAATTGCAGGCAGGATCCCAGAGGCGAAGTTCTGACCCCACCGACTTCGGGAACGACTCCCCGTAATGCTGTGCAAAGTCGCTTCCGCACCGGGCAAAGCTCTGCAGGTCATCGCGGGTACTTACACGAACGATTTTCATTGGATAAAAGTAACAATTCCCTGATTACCATCCACCTCAATCACATCACCGGTCCGGATAAGCCGGGTGGCCCCGGTCATCCCCAGCACCGCCGGTATGCCGTACTCCCGGGATACGACTGCACCATGGGAGAGGATCCCTCCGGTTTCGGTTACCAGACCCGAAATCAGGTTGAAATAGGCAGTCCAGGCCGGATCGGTGAACTGCGTCACGAGGATCTCCCCTGGTTGCAGTGCGGCTGCCTCGTATACGGTTCCTATGACCCGGGCTACGCCGCGTACCTGCCCCGGAGAGCCGGCAATACCCTGCAGGATTTTTCCGTCCGCAGGCTTTGTAAGCCGCTTTTCTTCGCGGTGCCGCTTCAGTATCTCATTGGGCTTGTCGAAGTTGCGGAAACTTGTGTAAAAACACCGATTCAGCCCAATGGTACTGCGTAAGGCTTCCTGTCGGGCAATCAGACCAGTTGCCATCCATTCCTCAAAGGTCAGAAAGAAGATATCGCCGGGTTGCTGCAGGATCCCCTCCAGCACCATTTTTTCTCCCAGAACCAGCAAAGTGCGTCTGATCTGGTGGTACATGCGTGAGGAGAGATCACGCATCTCCTCGCGCCACCACAGCAGGTGCCTGTGCAAGGCAAGCTTCTTCAGCAGTTTTGGGGAGCGGATCCGGCTTCTCTCCTCCTGAAATTTTTGCTGCTGGATGGATGAAGCTTTCCGGGGGTCTGCTTCGTTGGGCTGGGAAGCCATTTGCAGCAGCAGCTCCATCACCTGGTGCGGGTCTTCTGCCCAGTTGGGGATCGAAATATCAAGTTCCCGGTACGAGTGGTGACCGTGTTTTTGCAGATACATACCGAGGTCATCACTCATGGGGAATGCCTCCCGGTGCAGCCACATCCGGGTCAGTTTTTCAGACGTAACGGATTGGTAAAAAGGCTCTTTGAGGGCTTTTCTGCTGATATCCCACAGGTCGTAAACCGGACGGAGGTGCGACAGGTTCGACAGCCCGGTGATCAGGTTCAGGTAGTTAACGCCGGGAGGGTTTTTGCGGTTGTACTTTGCCAGCGCTTCCTGGAAAAAGGTGGCGGCATTGCTGTTGTCATAAATGGTGTAGAAGTAACTCCCTTCCGCAAATACATACTGCTCCCGTATCAATTGGTTGAAATGGAGCAAAAGGTCTTTCAGGGGAAGGCTGTGCAGGTCGGTACCTTCCAGTGTCAGCAGCATTTCACGGACTTTCCGGCTGTTCTCACGGCAGAGGGCAGGTCTTCTGCGGATGGAGCGGTTTGTGGCCATCAGCGCCCTGAGTCCGCGGAAAAGGGTGGCCGGGGTAAGCTTCGACACATAGCCTTTCCCCTCATAGGCAGGGTCGATGCCCAGCCCTTCATCAAAGGCACGTTCCTCGAAGTTCGGGAGTTTTTTCAGGCTCTCCTTCGCTCCGGTTATGTTCCAGTAGCAGTACCCAAACCACCAGGTAAACCACTGGTCTGTAATTTTTTCTGTAAGAACCCTGATGTCCCTCAGGTATTTGGGCATGGTGTGTTCAAAGGTCATTTTGTACAAAGAGTACATCATGGGGGTGGTTACCGTGGAGGAGATGCCCCCGTCCTTCAGATCGGCGTTGGTCCATTCATACGGGGTTTCATAATGAATTGCCGTAAGTGGCCGTGCCTGCAGGATGTGAAACCGGCCGTTGGCATAAGCCCATTCGATGTCGAGCGGTTCACCAAAAAACTGCTGGATCTCAAGGCAGATATCCCCCAGCTGCCTGATCCGGTCCTCCGGCAGCATCCGGGCTGCCGGTTCCTGCGTTTCCTTCCGGCAGTTGGTGCCTTCGTGTATGGTTTGAAAAAGGTTGTGGTACCAGTCGTAATGAAACCTGAACGGGGTAACGCTTCCCTGCACCATCTGCTCGCCCATGCCGCACACCGCTTCTATCACCATCTCCCTGTCGTTGCCGGTCATGGGGTTGGCGGTAAAAACCACCCCGGAGAAGTCGGCATCCACCTGCCCCTGCAGGATCACCGCCATTTTCACTTCGGAAATGGGAATTGCGTTGTGCCGGCAGTAAAAGACCAGCCTTTCGCCAAAGCGCGACTCCCAGCAACGGAGTACCGCCTCATGAAGCTGTACACTGTTTTCGATCCCCAGCAGGGTATCAAACTGGCCGGCAAAGGAGGTCTTGCCACCATCTTCCAGGGTCCCCGAACTGCGTACGGCAAGCTTCCCGAAACCCTGTTGGGTGAGCAATTCAAACGCTTCGTCCAGCTGCTCTTCCAGTGCCGGCGGAAGTTCGCACCCCGGCAGGGACGGAGCAGGCAATGAAACCCCTGAAGGGTCTTGTGCTTCTTGCATCCAATCGGAAATCTCCTTTCCCTTTTCGGGATGAAAGGCCAGAAAATCCTCCCAGGCATCGGGAAGCAGGACTACTCCGAAGGGCACCTCAAACCCTTCACGGTACATCTGTGCCAGCCGTTCGGCCTTGCTGCCGGCACTCCCTGCCGGAAGGTCCGACGAAAAACCATGGAGCACGGGTTTCATCCGGTGGGCAGGTTATTCTTCCGGATCAGTCCGTAGAGGATGCTCAGCAGGATGTACAGCACCACCCCCAGCGGGAGGCCGCCCCATCCGAAGAAGATCACCAGCAGGAGGGAGCCTGCCAGCAGCGCCAGCGGGAAAATCCGGTCGATGCCCTTGTTTTTCAGCGCTTTGAATGAAAACATGGGCACCGGCAGTACCATCAGCAGGGCGATCAGCACGAAGAGGATAAGGGAGACCGGGCGGAAGAAAAGGTCTATCTGACCCGAATATTCAAGCCACGGCAGGGGTGCCAGAAAAAGTCCGGCAGCAGGGGTGGGGAGCCCTCTGAAGGAGGTTTTCTGCCGGGTATCGGTATTGAATGTAGCCAGGCGGATGGCGGCGCCCAATGGGATCAGGGCTGCCACGGAGAGGCTGATCCACAGGGGGTTGGCAAAGAGCATCTGAAAGATCAGGAGGGCAGGTGCCACCCCGAAGGTCACCAGGTCGGCCAGGGAGTCGGCCTGTTTGCCAAACTCCGATTCGGCATGCAGGGCTCTGGCCACCAGCCCGTCGACGCTGTCGAGAATGGCACCGGTTACAATCAGCAGCATGCTGTACCAGGGGTCGGCCAGCGCAATGGCAGCAAATCCGCACAGCAGGTTCGCCAGGGTCAGGACAGAGGGTATAAATTTGATCATCAGGCTTTTCTGTTTTGAAGGCAGTATCTACAGCGGCTGCTTTCTGAGCCCCGCAAGGTACAAAGTTACGTTGAAAAAGAGGTGGAGGAGCAGGAAAAAGAGGGCGCCGGCCAGGAAAAAAGTACAATCCATCGATGAGAATGGCCAGAGAAAAAGCAAACATCCGATGGGCGAGTCTGCCTGATCGATGAGGATATTAAGCCATGACCCCCGCTTCCCTTCGGCAATCCCCCTCTGCCGTTTGGCAAAGCTGTTGGGCAGTTCTGCCAGGGTATAACCGAGGCCATACAACAACCCGTAGAAGGCTGTTGAATAGCGCTGGAAATCAAGTATATGATACTTCTCAACGCCCGGAAACCAAACGGTAATCCAGAACAATACTGCCGTTCCGGCCATGCTCAGCACCACCATCATCACAACCCCCCTGAAGGTTTTGCTGTTACCGAAGATCCTTTTGCCATGAAAAGTTTTTCCAAGATCCAGCGGATGGTTTAGCCAGGCAAACAGATTAAACCGTACCACGACCATGTGGAGGATTGCGGCAAAAGTTACCGGAAGGGCAAACACCAGTAGTTTCAGGATCAGCATAAAGAATTTCCGAGTTTGATGGGGTGGCCGGTAAGGCGTTCAGCGGGTTGCAGGGTGCTGGTATCCAGCACCAGAATCACGGTGGATCCCATTTGGAACCGGCCGATTTCATCCCCTTTGGAAATGGAAATGGAGAGGTTTTCCTGTGAGAATCCCTTGCGGAAATCATCCACCAGGCTGATGCCGATGCGCCCCACCACCAGCGCTCCCACCAGCACCAGGAAAAATCTGCCGGCATCGCAGTCCCCCTCCAGCACCACCCGTTCGTTGGTGCAATAGAGTTGCGGGTGTTTGTGCAGATGAGCCGGATTTACGGTTCGCACGGCGCCATCCAGATGATGGATCGCTGTCACAATGCCATCGAGGGGGGCATGCACCCTGTGGTAGTCGGCAGGCGAGAGGTAGATGGTGGCGAAAGAGCCCTGTTCGAAGCCGGGTTTTTGCAATAGCTCCTCCAGCGGGTACGCGCTCCCTTTCACATGGAAGAGCTGTGCCGCGTGAAATGTTCCGGCCGCGGTTACTGTACCATCGGCCGGTGCAGTGATCCCTTCTTCCTGGAGTCGGCTTCCCGGCCGGAGCCTGCGGGTAAAGAACTGGTTGAACGTGGCGTATTTTGACAGATCATCTTCAAAATCAGACATATCTACCTGGTTCATCCGGATGTATTTCCGGATGATAGCCTGCAGCAGCCAACCCGGCAACCGGCGGTCAGCCAGTCGCCCCGCTCCGGTGTTCAGCCCCCGCGCCAGGCCTGCGTGCTGAAAGAAATCCGATGTTGCCAGGCGGTAAACCATTCCCATGCTCTGCTGGTGTTTGTTACCACAAAGGTACAAGAAATGCGCAATGGTGGAGGTGTTGACCCTCCCACTATGTTTGAGAAGCTGTGAATGTGTTGAGAGTTTAAAAATGTGGTTTTCGAATAATCAGGGTTGCAACAAAACTGCAAATGGAAAAAAAACGTCTGATTGTTATGCGATGAATGAACATTGAATTATCTTTGCATAATTCAATAGTATTCATGCTGCATCAATTAATAGCATTAATAGTGCACTTACTAATAGGTTTAGTACAAGGCTGAATTGATCTGTCATCATCAATGAAGTGGAAATAACCATTGATAAGAACAACAGGGCCCAACTTTAAATGATTAATAATCATAAAGATATGGCAAGGCAGATAGAAAAACTGGCAGAATCATTGGAAAAACTGAAGGAACTTCAGGAGAAGGATTATTTTGGAATCAAATCGGGGGATCTTTCCCGGGTGCACCGGGAGCGATTGATAAAAAATGGTTTTCTTCGTGAGGTGCTGAAAGGATGGTATGTGCCGATATCTCCATTTGAACAGCAGGGTGACAGCACCTCGTGGCATCTGTCCTATTGGAGATTTTGCGCAAGATATCTGCGGGATCGTTACGCCGAAGACTACTGTCTGTCTCCGGAGCAGTCACTTTTGCTGCATATTGGAAATCAAACAGTTCCATCACAGCTGATGGTCAGAAGCACGAAAGGGAATAATCTGCCAACACCATTACTTTTTGGTACCTCGCTTTTTGTGCTCCGCTCTCCTCTGGACAAAAAAGTGGTGATTAAGGAGTGGAATGGATTACGGTTGGTTAGTCTTCCTTTTGCTCTTGTTCACAGTTCCCCTTCGCTTTTTACGGAGCAGCCAACCGATGCCCGTTCGGCACTTCTGATGATAAGCGATGCGTCTGATTTGCTTCATGTACTGCTTGAAGGGGGGAATTCCGTCATCGCCGGAAAGCTCGCTGGGGCATACAGAAATATGGGTAACAATTCCATGGCAGAAGCAATCATGAAAACCATGAAGTCAGCCGGTTACGATGTAAGAGAGCATGATCCGTTCGGGGAGGTTACAGGTTTAATATTTAATTTCCGGGAACCATCCCCTTATGTAAACCGAATCAGACTGATGTGGCATTCGATGAGATTGGATGTAATCAATGAGTTCCCTGCAAGTCCCGGAATACCCATACACCCGGGCGAATATATTGAGCAGATAGAAAGACTGTACACCACAGATGCCTACCATTCGTTGTCTATTGAGAGGTATTCAGTTACCCCGGAACTTATTGAACGTGTACGAACAGGAGAGTGGGATGTATTGGGTAATGAAGCTGACAAAAAGCATAGGGACGCTTTGGCTGCGCGGGGATACTGGCAGTCGTTCAATGCCGTGAAGGGAAGCATACGAAAAGTTCTGGCAGGGGAAAACCCGGGGAGGGTTGCTGAGACTGACCATGGGAGCTGGTATACGGAACTTTTCGCCCCTTCTGTTGCTGCCGGTTTATTGAAGGCCACTGATCTGGCAGGGTACAGAAACCATCAGGTTTATATCAGCCAATCGAGACATACTCCATTGGGGGTGATTGGTGTGAGGGATACCATGCCATTGCTGTTTGACTTACTGAAGGAAGAGCAAAATGCATCAGTGAGAGCGGTATTGGGGCACTTTTTCTTCGTGTACATTCATCCCTATATGGACGGAAACGGACGTCTGGGAAGGTTTTTGATGAATGTTATGTTATCCTCCGGAGGGTACCCCTGGACAGTGATCCCTGTACAGGAGCGGAACATCTACATGGACTCTCTTGAACAGGCAAGTACGAATCACAACATTAAACCTTTTGCCCGTTTTCTGGCGAAGCTGACAGGCTCATCTCTCAAAGGACTACCTGCCGCAGGTATCGAATTTAATAATTGAGGTTAATCGTTTTGAAGTCTGGCAGTTGTCGGTTGGCTCGTATTGGGATTGAACCAACATCAGCATGGCGAAAGACACCTATCCATGTTGCCAGCCCATGAATACCTGCTCGTCCACTGAAAGCATGACTTTAAACAACAAACAACAAACAACAAACAACTCAACCTCCTCAACCTCCTCAACTTCCTAAACTCTTCAAAACACCCAGGCACTCCTCCCTGGCCTCCAGGTACCCCATGTGGCCGCAGTGGCGCAGGAACAGCACGTGCGACTGCTGCGGCAGCAGGATCTGCTCCTGCATCCTGGCCATATCAACCCGTGTATCTTTCTGCCCTACAATAAAATGCACCGGAACCTTCAGATCACGTAGGGTGTCGTAATGGTTTCTGCGGATCTTCATCCCCTCCAGGGCGGCGATTACCGATTCGGCCGTGATGGAGGAAGCCCTTTTCTGCAGGGTTTTGATCTCGGATGCCAGGCGACTGCGGTTGGTAATGGCAAACAGATCCGGGATGAAGTGGGTAATGAACCTGAGGCGGTCCTGCTTAACCAGTTCGATGGCACGGTTGCGGTTGAGGCGTGCTTCGGGGCTGTCCTCATGGGCGTTGGAGTGGAACAGGCAGAGGGCACGGATGGCCTCAGGGTGCAGGGAGGCCAGCTCCAGCGCCACATAGCCCCCCATGCTGTGCCCCACAAGGGTGCAGGGAAGTGCCTTGAGCTGATGCAAAAGCCTGTATATCAGCAATGCCATTTCGTCCATCCGGTGTACCGGCCCCGCCATTCCCGATGATCCATGCCCCGGAAGATCGGGCGTAATTACCCGCGATGTTTCTGAAAGGACGGCCGCATAATCGTCCCAGATCTCCGACGATTCCATAAATCCGTGCAGCAGCACCAGTGGCTTGCCTGTACCGCGCTCGCTGTATGCCAGGGGCACACCCTCCACAACGGTGATCGTTTTTTCCATGGCTACTCTGTTTGTGAGGTAAAATTAGCTATTTTGGCCAAAGAATCAACCTGAAACCACATGAAAACGCCATCGAAAAAACTGGAGTTGTACCGCAGGGAACTGCAGGAGCTTGATTTACAAGTGCTTTTGCTGGTGTCAGAACGGTTCAGGCTGGTTTCGGAGATGGGAACCATCAAGCGGCAACTGAAGATGGAGGTGTTGCAGGAGGCGGAGTGGCAGAAGAAAGTCGAATTTCTTTCGGCTCATCTGGAGGAAAATCCTTTCAGCAGCGAAGTAATGCAGGTCTTCCACGAGATCCATGAGTTGTCGGTCGGAATCCAACTGGGAACAGCAAACTCATGAACAACAGATTATTCTGTCTGGAAATGTCATGTTTAATACATCCTGTATCATCCTCACTTATTTTGGATGCAATGAATGCTACATCAAGCAAAACCAAATAATGAGGTGCATAACTGGAATTTCTTGATATATGTGTATTTTTCCCAGATAACAGCAAAAAAAACACTGTTGTGAAGTTTGTTGTATCTTTATCCACACAAAAGTGAGAAAAATCAAAGACCTGAAAGATTCAACTGAAATTGCTTTGATCCCAAAAACACTAATGAAAATGAAAAAGTCTTTTTTTACAGTAGGGCTGTTTTTCGTGTTTATTTCCATTATGATTCCACGTACACAATCCCAGACGCTAGGTTTTAGTGTTTTAAATGATAGTGTTTTCGTTGGGGACACCATTCGAGTCCTCAACACCTCAAGTGGGTTTGGATCGGCTGTAAGTTTTTACTGGGAGGTTCCTGCCTCCACTGGATCATACAATGACACATCGATTGCATCAACATACATACACAATAACGATTCAATTAGGATTCCAGCATGGAATAGTTTTATTGTTCCCATTGCTCTGATTGCGTTTGATTCCACCGGAAACATCGATACCCTTCAAACTTTAGTCCCGGTCTATCCAAGGCAAAATGCTATGAATATAGCTTGGGTCAGTACACCTTGTGAAATGGTTATCAATGGCAGTTTTGAAGATTTTAGTAGTCCACCAACATGGGTTGGAAATAGTAGTTTTTTTACCATGATACCAGATTATATGTATGGATGGATTGATCAAGTAAATCATCACCCAGTTCAAACAGGAACAGGAGGTTCGTATATAAATCCCTATACAGGGTTTGGACTCCATCCTGGTTCAGGTTTCACTTCACCTTTATCACCAGATTGTAATATCAACCCTATATACTCCTTCGGATGTTGTATGCCCATGTGCGAATATGGTGAGCAATACCCCAAAGACAATGCTCTTAACAGTGACAAATCCTATGCTTTTATTACTGCAGAGGAGACAAATACTTATTATGACATCAACGCCAGAAGCTATCTTATTGGATTGTTTAATGATCAACTAATTGCAGGCGAACAATACGAAATCTCTTTTTATGCAAATTATGCTGATGATGCTGGACGTGGTTTTAATGATCTTGGGGCTTATGTCGATGCATATTATTCAAATTGGTCTACTTCCCCTTTTGTTTATGGCTATAAGGGCTATACGATAATGAAAAAAAACAACCTGGGAATTCCCCAACAGATTACACCGCATGCAATGTATGCAGGTATTCTCACAAATATTTATAACTGGACACCTATTACAGGAACAATTACAGCCACAGGAAATGAAAATGCCATTTATATCGGAGGGTTTGGTAATATAAGTAATCCAAACTATTTTTCACCTGTGACTACTCCATCTATAACAAATGGATATCCTACATATGCGGTATATTACATTGATCACGTAAGTGTTAAAATCATCCCAAGATTAACAGCTACACTCAATCAAATTTGCCTTGGAGATCAAACTATTCTTGAGGCCAACAACGGGTTTTCTACTTATCAATGGTATGATGGAACCAGCTTAATTGCAACTACTTCAGTAAACCAAATAACTGTTACGCCAACCATCACTACCACCTATACTGTGGTGATGACGGAGGGCAGTTGTACTATCACTCAAACGGTTGTTATTGAGGTAAGCAATATGTTCATTGCAACATGCGGAAATATCGACGATTGCATATCTGATAATTTCGCCACCATATCTCTTGGCGGCAATCCAACGGTACAGGGAGGCCAACCTCCATATACCTATCAGTGGGTACAAAACCTTCCAATTGCAGGTATGTCAACTATCGTATCCACAACGTCAAATCCGAGTGTAACATTACAGGTTCCTGGCACTTATTACTTCTCATTGATGGTTACAGATGCATTTGGATGCTATAAATCAGAGGATATTACAATCAACCTTACAGCCGCAAATGAACCTCCTGTAATTACTGGAGGACACTCAGCCTGTGGAAGTAACATCAAGACTTATAGTATAGCCAACTATGATCCATCAAAAGTCTACACTTGGGCAATTACTTCCGGTACTGGCAATGTGCTTTCACAGGTTGGTAACAGCATTACCATTGAATGGTTAAGTATTCCAATCTTGCCTTTGTTTGCATCAGTTGCCATCACCTGCGAAAACCCTGATGGCAGTTGCCTTGTCACCACAGAACATAATATCTATGCATGTTGTGATATAGTTGGCTATACAACTGTTGCAGATCGCATATACAACAGTGCCACAACCTTTACCAGCCAGGATAAATTGGTATTTAACGGTGTTATCCAATTCAATGATGATGTGACATTCAATAATTGCGATATCATTTTGGGGCCTATGGCGAAGATTCTTGTGAGTAGTGGCGGGGATTTTAAAGCATATTATACCACCTTTTCAACTTGTGAATATATGAGCGATGGAATTTATCTGGAAGGTCAGAACAGCTCAATTATATTCGACCACTCCAGCTTGTCGCAATCCGTTAATGGAATAAATCTTAAAAACAGAGTGAGTGCCGATATCAACAATTCGTTATTTAATAACAATTTATATGCAATTCAGATAACAGATTACTGGAGAGTTGCTTCAAATGATCCTCCGGTTGTTTTTAATGGACAAATCGTTGAAAATAGTTTTAATACAAATGCATCTTTTCATGGTTTAACGCATCCTTACAATAACGGATCATCCGTTGCAGCGATTCGAATTGAAAAGGTTGAATCTATACAAATTGGTGATCCTGATAAAACTGAAAACCTGATTAACAATATGAGCCATGCTTTTTTGATTAGGAATTCTGGCGTTGAGATATATAACAATACTTTCACAAATATTATTAATTACCAGGGTAATCTAGCCTTAAATCGATTCAATCAGGGCACTATTGTTGCTTCTTATACCTTTAACAACCGGGATCATACTAAGGTGAAAAAATTGATCGTTGGCAGATATGGAAATCGTTCTAATGTGTTTAATTCCTGTCATACTGGTGTGTTAGTATTTGGAGCAAAATTTGAAATTTCGGGCAATGAATTCAATGATTGTCAAACGGGCATACGGGTTTTTGATTTTACAGACCACTCCAGAATCGACTCCAACACTTTCAATAACAACCAGGAAGCTATTGCTTTAACAAAGCCTGTTGGGGGTCGGAGAAATATCAAAATCAGAGAAAATGTCATGCCCTATTCTAACAGCCTTAGAACCGGAATCAATATCATTAACGTGAATTCCTCCTTTGGTGATATTGGGCTAATTTCCAACAATACCATTCGGTTTTTGGGAACTGAAAGCACAAACCGGTATGGCATCTTAATGCAGAATTGCAATGGAATAAAAGCGGCAAGCAACAATATTATGAGAGGTGGGGTAACCACTGTTGATATTGAGAATGATTGGGATAAGATGATAGGGATCAAGGTGGCCAAGAGCAAAGGGTGTCAGATCGTGGATAATTATCTATTTTCGATGGGATCCAGTATCTATACCAATGGCGAATGCGATTTAACCCAATTTGTGTGCAATGATTTCGTGCTGAACAAACATGGTGTCTTCTTGGGCGATCTCTCCTACATCTCTGACCAGGGTGTATTAAATACCTGGAATACCATGAATAGATGGTACAATGCTACCAATATTAACGGTTTTCAAAAAATTTCGACTGATCCATTAGGAAATAACATAAATTGGCAAGGCGATAAGTTCTGGTATTATTACCCAGGGTATTCAAGTTCCTACATACCAAATTCTTTGAATTTCCCAAATAGAAGTATCCAAGCTACATCTTCAAACTCACCTCATAATTATTGCAGTTACAGTCCAGGTGGAGGAGGAATTTCAACCGGAGGTGGCAGTGGAACCTCTGGTTCTATCGTTAATACAGGAACCCTAAATATACTGGAAGACGAAAACATAACCCCGGAAATCAGAGATTATCTGTTAAATGATATCATTGAAGGTATTGAATACCTGAATTTGTTGGATGAATTCAGAACCTATGATGCTGATTTTCTTTACCAGTTGCTCACAGCAGACACTTCTTTGATCTACCTGGGTGGAACCAGTGATTCTGATTACCAAAACTTTTTTGATAGCATCAGCCAAAGTTCAATTGGTGCTTTTGCAGAGGTGATCAATTACATTGAAAAAGACAGTATTGAAGCATCCATCTATCTGCTCGACCTGCTTCAGCCGGAAGAAGAAGTGTTTGTCCAATTAAAGTCAGCACTAGCAATTTACCTCAAAACCTGGTGTAAGGGCATTTTTACCTTAACAGAAGACGAATACACCACCCTGTTTGATATTGCCAACCAAACCCCTTATGAAGGGGGGAGTGGGGTATACCTCGCCAGAATCATGATCAATTACAACCCCGATGACTATGATGTTGCTTATCGATCCTCACCAAAACCATCCTGGCATAAGGAAACTTTTATAACCTTATACCCTTCCCCAGCACAAAATCAAATCGCCTTTGAATTTTCTGATCATGAACATTCAAAGATTGGATCTTTAACTATCTATACCATTGATGGGAAGAAAGTTATAGGACAATCTTTTTCTTCTGCATCTGAAGAAAACCTTTCAGTGGACGTATCCAAACTTTCTAACAGTGTATATCATTATTGTCTGCACTATTCAGATGAAGAAGGAACTGTGTTTAAAGCCAATGGAAAACTGGTAATTCTGAGATAAAACAACTCATATGAAGAATAATATTTTATATTCATCCTTTCAATATATAATTAAGCTCTTGTTATTCAATGTATTTATGCTTTTATATTCAGTTGCCTTCTCTCAGCTCAACCTGGTGCCAAACCCCAGTTTTGAAGAGAATGACAGTTGTCCTATTGGTCAATATGAAATCACACCAACCTGCAGATACTGGTATGATCCCATATCCATTATGGATACCTTACCAGGTATTTTTTACACTTATAAGAACTGGGGTACAGCCACCTACTACCACAGATGTAATAATACAACTGTTGGTGTTCCAATTAATGTTTCAGGGGTTCAGGATGCAAAGTCAGGTGATGCCTATGCAGGTATGCTAATCTTTGTAAATACTCATACGATTGATATCAAAAGACGAAGTTTCAATTATATCAGCATAGAATTAGAAAATGCGCTTAAATCGGGTCAAACCTATTATGCTGAATTTCACTATTCTTTGGCGGAGTTATATTCAAATCCAGATCCAGGATATTTTCTAAAAAGCCTCTTTTTTGTAGATCTCGGCATGTTGTTTACCAATACCCCCATTAAGAGAATCCTGGACACCGCCAATAATCAACCCGCCAACATATACATTACCCCACAGGTTTCACAGATGATGGGTCCCGGTATCGATACCGTGAACTGGATAAAGGTGAGCGGAACCTTTACCGCCAAAGGGGGTGAAAAGCACCTTACTATTGGTAGTTTTAAGGAACTCCCCGACACCCTTTTTAAACACTATTTCACCTATCTATTTTTCGATGATGTCTCCTTGTATGCCATCGACACCATCGAGCCATATCCTCCCTTTGACATTTGGGTGTACCCGGTACCATCGAACAGCAGGCACATCAGGTTTTTAAGAGGGGATGGCCAGCTGTTAACCGGCTTTATAGATGTATATGACCCCAGCGGGCGGTTGGTATTTTCGCAGCCCACGTATGATATGGATGTTATGTGCGACCTTAACCTGGCGTTCCTGAAAGCAGGGGTTTACCTCTACTCTATCCGGGAACACGACGGCACCATTTTTAAATCCGGGAAGATTATTCTGCTGTGATTTGAGATTTAGAATGAGCTTGAATGATGCACAAAGAGAAATACAAAAGAACTGAGTTACCTACATCCACTTTTTCCGTTTGAAAAACAGCATCATACCCCCCATAATCAACACCATCCCCGAGAGGATAACATAAAATGCAACGGGGTTTTTCCCCATGGGCAGCGCTACGTTCATCCCGTACATCCCGGTAATTACGCTCAACGGAAGCATGATGGTGCTGATGAACGTGAGGATCTTCATGATTTGGTTGGTGCGGTTGGCCTGCAGCGAGTCGAAGGTTTTGGAGAACCCCTCGATCAGCTCTTCGTAGTCCTCGATCATATCCCACATCTTCTGGTAGTAGTCGAGGATATTGCCCCAGTACTCCTCCATCTCCTCGGCAAACCCCTCAATGGCGCCCGACTCAAATTTCTGGAACACCCGTAACTGGGGCCTGAAAATGGTATTGATAAGGATCAGGTTTTTTCGGGTTACCGAGATCCTTTCGATGGTCTTTTCGGCCCTGATATTGAAAATCTCACGGTTGATCAGGTCCAGCTCCTCATCGATCCGGGTAAGCAGCGACATGGTCTCCTTCATCAACGCCTCCAGGATCGAATAGAGGAGGATATCGCTGGTGTTCGGCAGGTTCCCGAGTGCCGTATCGGGGTTCTCCTTCACCTCGTTGAAGAGGTTCTTTACCACCCAGTGCGACTTACCGATGGTGATCACATAGTCCTTCCCCCAAAAAATCTTTACCTCCTTGGTTTTCACGAACTTGTTGGCCTTGTCGGCATACGGGAAATGGAGGATCATGAAGTAATAATCCTCGTATACGTCGATTTTGGGTCGCTGTACGCGGCTGCGGCAGTCTTCTATGTCAAGGGGGTGAAAATCGAAATTCTCGCTCAGGAAGTTGAGGTTCTCTTCAGAAGGATACAGAATGTGATACCATTTGATGGATCCTAATTGAATGGTTTCAATCATAGGCTTTCCTCCTGAATATTAAAAGATTCTACATTCCTTATGGCTGTTTAGGGCGGGCTAAGGTAATGCTTTTTTATATGGAGGCCACTTTTTTTTCAGTTTTTCAAACCTTGATCGGTTACGGTTGTTATCCAAACTATTGATTTTGTTCTTTTGAAGTGGTATTTTCACCACTTGAACTGACAGGAAACATTATGATACCATCGTTGGGCAGTTTGAACGACAGGGCACTGGAGGATATGTACCGGCAATACCTGCAGGATCCGGGCAGTGTGGATGAGGGGATGCGGAGCTTTTTCCAGGGCTTTGAGCTGGGGTACAGCCGCTATCTGAAGGGGGGATCTGACACCATCACAACAGAAGAGTTCAAGGTGATCAGCCTCATCGGAGAATACCGCAAACGGGGCCACCTGTTTACCCGTACCAACCCGGTGCGCACCCGCCGGAAATATACACCTACCCTCGACATTTCGAATTTCGGGCTGGAGGAGCACCATCTGGATCAGATGTTCGATGCCGGACAGGAGATCGGCATCGGGAGAGCAACCCTCCGCGACATCATCGCCCACCTCGAAGAAACCTATTGCCAGAGTATAGGTGCCGAGTACCAGTTTATCCGCAACCTGGAAATAGAAGGGTGGCTCAGGCAGCGGATGGAGGGATCCAGAAACAGGCCCGATTATCCGGCACCCATCCGGAAGGTGATTCTGAGCAAACTGCGGGAAGCTGTGTTCCTTGAAAAATTCATCCACCGGAAATTCCCGGGGCAAAAGCGTTTTTCACTCGAAGGGGCCGAGTCGCTCATCCCGGCGCTGGATGCCGTGATCGAGCTGGGCGCCGGCATGGGGACCGAAGAATTCATCATCGGCATGGCCCACCGGGGCAGGCTCAACGTGCTGGCCAACATCCTCAGCAAGCCGCTCCATCAGATGCTCAGCGAGTTCGGCGGACTGGAGTACGACGACCGCGACCTGCTGGGGGATGTGAAGTACCACCTGGGCTATACCACCTATTCCAACACCAGGGGGGGTAAGGAGGTGCGGATCACTATCGCACCCAACCCATCGCACCTCGAAGCGGTGAATCCTGTGGTGGAGGGGATCGCCCGTGCCCGCACCGACCGGAAATACCGCGGCGACCACCATAAAATTGCCCCGATCCTGATCCACGGCGACGGCTCCATCGCCGGACAGGGCATTGTGTACGAAGTGCTTCAGATGTCGGCATTGCCCGCTTACCAAACCGGTGGCACCATCCATCTGGTCATCAATAACCAGATCGGCTTTACCACCAACTATCTCGACGCCCGCAGCAGCGTGTACTGCACCGACGTGGCCAAGGTGATCCAGTCGCCCATCTTCCATGTAAACGGCGACGACGCGGAGGCAGTGGTGTTTACCATGCGCCTGGCCATGGAGTTCCGCGAGCGGTTCCAGAAGGACGTGTTTGTGGATATCCTATGCTACCGTAAGTACGGCCACAACGAGAGCGACGAACCCCGCTATACCCAGCCCATCCTCTACAAAATCATCGAAAAGCACCCCGACCCCTACACCCTCTATAAAAACCGGCTTCTCGGCGAAGGGGTGGTTTCACCGAAAGATACGGAGGCAGATGAAGCTGCCCTGCTGGAACGGATGGAGCATGAACTCGACAGTGCCCGGAAGATTGAAAAATCGCATATTCGCTCGTTTCTCGAATCCACCTGGGAGGGGATCCGCCGTGCCGTGCCTGCCGATTTCTGCCAGTCGCCGGAAACAGCAGTTTCCCGGGAGCTGCTGGAACAGGTAGCCCGTGGGATTGTCGCATTGCCCCCCGACAGAAAGTTCTTCAGGAAGATCGAAAAGCTGCAGGAGGAGCGGCTGGCCATGGTGATGCAAACCGGAAAAATCGACTGGGGTATGGCGGAACTGCTGGCCTACGGAACGCTGGTTACCGAAAAGCGCCATGTGCGCATCTCCGGCCAGGACGTAGAACGGGGCACTTTCTCGCATCGCCATGCCGTGCTGCGGGTGGAGGACTCGGAGGAGCAATATACACCCCTGAAGCATATAGCTGAGAATCAGGGTCGATTTGAAATCTATAACTCGCTGTTGTCTGAGTATGGTGTTCTGGGTTTTGAATACGGCTATGCCCTGGCCGCCCCCAACACCCTTACCGTGTGGGAAGCGCAGTTCGGCGATTTCGGCAACGGCGCCCAGATCATCTTCGACCAGTTCCTGAGCAGTGCCGAGGAGAAATGGAACGTGATGAACGGTCTGGTGGTACTGCTCCCGCATGGATACGAGGGGCAGGGCCCTGAGCACTCCAGTGCACGGGTGGAGCGGTTTCTTACCCTGTGTGCCGACCTCAATATGCAGGTGGCCAACTGCAGTACCCCCGCCAATTTATTCCATCTGCTGCGCCGCCAATTGCACCGCGATTTCAGGAAACCCCTGGTAGTGTTCACCCCCAAGAGCCTCCTGAGGCACCCGGCCTGCGTTTCGGGCGTCGGGGAGTTCACTTCAGGTGGGTTCCGGGAGGTGATCGACGATACCACGGTGGATCCCATGCAGGTGCACAAAGTGGTGTTCTGTACCGGCAAAATCTGGTACGAACTCGATGAAGCAAGAAGAAATCAGAACCGGACCGATGTGGCCCTGGTGCGCCTGGAACAGCTGTACCCGTTACCTGTACAGCAGCTGAAAGCCGTAGTGGCAAGATACCCGAAGGCTGAGGCATGGCTGTGGACCCAGGAAGAACCGGGTAACATGGGGCCGTGGACCTACATCTCCCGTAACTTCAAAGAGGTACCTTTGCGCATGGTGGCCCGCCCCGACAGCGGAAGCCCCGCCACAGGATCCTCCAGGTTCCATAAAATCAGGCAGGCCAAAGTGATCGAGAAAACCTTCGGCGACTGCCACTGCGAGCGGGTGAAGGAAGAGTGCCGGATGATTTGCTCCCAGAGAGAAAGCTGAGGAAGTTGAGGATGTTTAGAAAGTTTAGATTATGAATCATTTCATTATTGACAGAAAGCTGAGGAAGCTGAGGATGTTTAGAAAGTTTAGATTAAAATCTTTCAGGACAAACAAAAAAAACCTCTGAGCGTTTAAAACCTTTACAATTACTAAATCTCAACTTCCTAAACTTCCTCAACATACTAAACATAAAAAAATGGTGGAAATCAAGGTTCCTAGTCCGGGAGAATCGGTGCTGACCGTTACCCTTGCATCGTGGCTGGTAGCAGACGGCGATTTTGTAGAGCGTGACCAGGAGGTGGCGGAGGTGGATTCCGACAAGGCCACGCTCAGCATCAGTGCGCCGGAAACGGGTATTATCAGGATTTTATTTCCGGCAGGAGACCAGGTGAAGGTAGGGGAGGTGATTGCCACCATTGCCCCGGGTTCAGCCGGCGACAAACCAACCGGAAAAAAAGCGGAACCTGTGGTGAAGGAAAGCAAGCCAGCCACTGCGGATATTTTTCAGAATGAGCAGGTTACAGCGGTTTCCGGTGAGGAGAAAGCCGCGGCAATGCATCTG
This sequence comes from Bacteroidota bacterium, assembly GCA_022709695.1. Taxonomy (GTDB): domain Bacteria; phylum Bacteroidota; class Bacteroidia; order Bacteroidales; family SKPS01; genus SKPS01. Next base: position 312,557 of record JAKLII010000002.1, on the reverse strand, counting down.
ACCCCTCTGGCCCGGGCGTGGATGTCTTCCGAAAACCTCACGGTGGATGATATCGCCCGGATGCTGAAAGGGGGAAAAATCAAACGCTCAGACCTGCAAAACCTCCGGCAGGGACAAGCCGAAAGTCATTCAGAATCAAATGAAATGCATCAGAACGAACGGATTGAGCAGCGTGAGAAGATGTCGCCGCTGCGCCTGAAACTCTCCCAAAGGCTGGTAGGGGTAAAAAACGAAACCGCCATGCTCACCACCTTCAACGAGGTGGATATGTCGGAAGTGATGCGGCTGCGGTCGGAGTTTGGCAATGTGTTCGAACAGAAGCACGGCGTGAAGCTGGGGCTGATGGCGTTTTTCGCCCGTGCAGCAGCATTGGCCCTGCAGTCATTCCCTGCTGTGAATGCCTTCATCGATGTGGATGAGGTGGTGTACCACGATTTTGTGGACCTGAGCATTGCCGTTAGCACTCCCAAAGGGTTGGTGGTGCCGGTGGTACGCAATGCCCACCGGATGAGTCTGGCCGACATCGAGCAGGAAATCAGGCGATTGGCGGATAAAGCACGGCAAAATAAGCTCACCCTGGAGGAGATGACCGGCGGCACCTTTACGATTACCAACGGCGGGGTGTTCGGCAGCATGCTTTCCACCCCTATCCTCAACCCGCCGCAGAGTGCCATTCTGGGGATGCACAACATCGTGGAGCGGCCGGTGGCGGTAAACGGCAAAGTGGAGATCAGGCCCATTATGTATGTGGCGTTATCTTACGACCACCGCATCATCGACGGCAGGGAGAGCGTTGGCTTTCTGGTGAAGGTGAAAGAGCTGATTGAAAACCCGTTGCGCATGGTGATGCCTTCCGATCCGGAGAAAGAGTTGTTGGGGCTATAAAAATAGAACGCGGATACTTCGACTTCGCTCAGTACAAGTGACGCGGATTTTTTATGATTTATGATGACTTTTGAAGGCACCCTGGTACCGGGACCAGTAGGTTTTTAACAGGTTTTCAGGATTTTCAGGTTTTTTTCTCTGTAATGATCTGCGAAAATTAGCGCGATCTGCGGGTAAAGAAAATAGAACGCTGATGACGCGGATTTTTTGTGATTTTCACTGATTTAAGAAGCCATTTGAGAGTTATCTCTGTGTTTCTTAGTGCCCTCAGTGCCTGAGTGGTAAAAGAAAATGATACTTCGGAATTATTTCTCCATCGCCTGTTTCCGCATTTCCTCCGGCATCTTTTCGATGGCATACCGCAAAGCGGTGCGGGGCATGGTTGCCTTGTTCCGCATCACGAAATCAAAAACCTCGGGCAGGTGGCTCTGGCTGGCCACCTTCAGCATCCAGCCGTATCCTTTCTGCACCATATCGTCGCGGTCGTGCAGCAGCAGGGTGGCAATTTCGAAGATATCGGGCAGAAACAGCCCCCTGCGTGCCGGCACAATCAGCGTTACCGCTGCCGCACGCTTTACCCACCGGTTTTCGCAGGCGGTCCATTGCTTCAGGCTGGCCAGAAACTGCGGGTACATTTCCACCACCGTTCCGATGGTATGGTTGCACAGCGAATCGCACGACGCCCAGTTGTTTAAATAGCAGTGCACCCAGCCTTCAAACACCCCGAAATCAGCAGATTCAAACTGCTTCTTCCGGCTGTAGGCCCACTGGCAGGCAATGAACGACTCCTCCATCATCTCCGATTTCCACAGCGCTTCGCACAGGGCAAATACCTCGTTCTTTGGGAGGGGTTTCAATGCTTTCAGAAACGATTTTCCGGTTTCGGTAACAGTGGAAGCTTTGATGCCATAAAGCTTTACGGGCTCCCTGAAAAACCGCTCGCCCGAAAGGCGGGTTTGCTCGTCGGCGAGGGATGTTAGGGCGGTGCGTAATTCGGATAGGATGGTTGCTGACATCTTTTCAGGATATTTAGTTGTTCAATTCAGTTTGCTTGCAGTTTGATTCTTATATGGATTATATGAATGTGATTTTGACTATTCTGGGGATGATCCTGGCAAAAACCATAATTGAAATGGCAAGGTCCTTGGTCTAATCCATTGATTGGCAATCCTCTGTAAAAACAAACATTGATTTTTCACCGGCATCATTGTACTTCAATATGGTTTTAGTTCGGTATAAATTTCATCCAAATTTAATAAGCTTGAATGCGAACTTAAGAATATCCCGTAGCTGATTCAATATATGCCAGGTGAAATAACCAACCCTGGCTGCTATTGCTCCTTTTCTTGTTAATAAATGAGCTCCCTGCCCTGATTTTACAATAAGCTCGTACCTAAGCAATTCATTATAGGCTTTCTTCTCTTTATCTGTTCTTTGTTTATGCATAGGCCATGCTGCGGTATCCTGTCTAACCAGATGCAGAATTTCGTTTTGAATTTTACACATAACCATCAACATTTTTTGTTTGTTTGTAAATTATTGAAAGAATTTCATTCAATACGAAAGTACAAACAGACCTACTATCTGTCAAGAAATAATTACCAACAAACGCTAAATTTACTTACACTTGATCTATCTGCCTTATAATCAATTGATTTATAAGACCAATACAGCATCAACTTCCCTCATCAACCTTTCCGTCTCCACCAGTGCCACCACAATTCTCTGGTAATGCCTTATATCGTCGAAGTTCAAGGTGAGGCCTTTCCGGTCTTTGAGCCACTTTTGGGCTGGTTGGTAGCCGCCAATGTAAAAATTCCAGGCCAGTTCCGGCACTCCATCGAAATACTGGGTATCGTTGATGTACACCCTGGTATCCTTATAGAGAACTTTACCAACTACATTATCCCCTTCAACCGGATAGTGGGTGATCAGGCAATCTAGCAACGGGCTCTCCATCAGATGTAGCTGCCGGATTTCACCGCCAAGCTCAACCAGTTTCCAGAACTGGTTTTTGTCTGTTGGGTACGGCACCCTGGGGAAGTCTATCTTCAAAAACTCCTTGTACTTCTCACGGTAGCTGGGCGAATGAAGCACGGCATAGATGTAATCCAGGATGTCAATGGGTGCGAAGGTGTTGGGGGTAGACTCTTTTTCGGGGGTAAAGGATAATCCGAGCTTTTCAGCGATCTGGTCTATAATTTCTAAGTTAAGGTTTGGGGTTCTTTCTGGTGAATGGGCGATGGTTTGCTGGCCAGTGGTTTCGGGATATATATATAAAGGGAAAAGAGGGGCGCTTCCAAATTTTTTAGCGGTACTTGTTAAATTAGAATCCGTTGGGAATTGGGATATAAACACATGTTTAAAGTCTCCCGATACTTGTCTTGGGGTCAATAGTCCGAGGTTGTTAAAAAATACATTTCTCATTGTATTATAAGCAGGTCTTCTTTGTAAAGCTATATCGTAATAGCATGATACGATGTCAAATGGCCTATAACAAACTTTGCGTATGTAATTTTCTGAAAATTTTGCAGTAGAAAACTTTTCCAAGAACTTATAATCATCTGTATTGGTAATATTATATCTCGAAATGGCCTCAGTTTTATCAGAAAATGATAATTGTATCTTGATAACTAGTTCATTATAAGAAGTAGAATAAAAGAACCCATCTTTTCCAGTCTCAATCCCATTATTATAATTCACAAATAGTTCATCGATTTTAATGCTTTTCTGATATTTTGGAAATCCTTCAAAATCCTTCTTTACAAAATAAAAATATGGCGATACTGTTTCTAATCGATTCCAATTAACCATTGGCAATGCGTTCCCCTGTAGAAATGCATATTTAAATTCTCTATTGCCTTGTAAATCAAAATGGAGGACTGTTCCAAACTCATTTTTCTTTCTATTACCACCTTTCACAAATATATTAATTGAAACACCTTGCATAATATCAAAAACATTTTGGTCTTTTGAACCATCAGGACAAATCTCCATTTTTTTTGCATCGCCATGCAAATCTAATATATACAACTTATCAAAACAATGTAATAAGTTCATCCGCATTTGTCGGTGTATTAGACCATCAATAAAGCTATTATTAGAAATATATGCTAAAACTCCACTGCCATTTTTTTCAATATAATACTGTCCGTACCTAATAAATTTCACATAATCATCAGAAAGTGAATTATAACTCTTTTCTTTCAAGTTTCTTTTGTAATCATTCAGTAAGTCCTCAATCCAAGAATTCTTATTTGAACTACTAATTGCATATGGAGGGTTCCCTATTACACACATTACCGGTGTATCCCGCTTGATAGTGTTGGCTTCATTGGCCTCGGCGCTGAGCCAATTGGCGAAGAGTGTGCCGGTGTCAGGGTGGCTCTCTTCCAGGCTGTTTGTCAGGTATACCCGCAGGCGTTGGTTCTTTGTTGGCTTAAATCCGGTTTCTGCCAGCAAAAGATCCAGCTTCAGGTGTGCCATGGCGTAACTGGCCATCAGCAGCTCAAACCCATTGAGTCTGGGAATCAGGTGCCGCTCCACATAATCGCTCCAACCTCCCTGCTGGCCATCAAATTGCTTGTGGATGTGCCGGATGGTTTCTGCCAGAAAGGTGCCGGTTCCGGTGGCAGGATCCAGGATCTGCACCCTGTGAACCTCCTGCTCTACCATTTTGCCTTGTACGTTTACATTGATCTTTGTTTTGCTGTTGTCGGCCAGACCCTGGGTGAGTCCAAACTCAGTTTTCAGGATCTCGTCTACGGCACGCACAATAAAACTCACCACCGGCTGTGGTGTGTACCAAACGCCACGCGCTTTCCGCAGCTTTGGATCATATTCACTTAAAAAGGTTTCATAGAAGTGAATGATGGGATCCTCCATCTGCGTCTCTTTGCCGTAATCCTTCAAAATTTCTTCCACGTTACACGCCAGAAACACATCTAAGAGATCATCCACAACCCATTTGATCCGATCATCGATATCAGGACCGGCAATGTACCCAAACAATCTGCGGAGGAACGGATTACTCCTGGGAATCAGTTCTGCCGCTTCCTGCCTGGTGAAGGAGTCTAGTGATGGGTCATGCAACCTGGCGGCAAACATTCCATAGGCAATGGTCTGAGCATACACATCGGCAAATCCTCTGGGGGTAATGTCGTGAATCAGAATCTCCCTGAACGCGGTCATTTGATCTTTCAGCGTGCTATCCTCGTTATCGTCCGAATCCTTAACGATCGCCTGCTCAATAATATCAGCCAGCATCCGGGCTTTATTGGCCATCATCCGGGCAAGCTGTTTTGGGCTCCTGATGCTTATGGATGTCTGCTGGCAGAAATCGGTGAGCATTCTGGTAAAGGTGGCAAAGTTCTCCGGGAAGGGTTTAATCCCTTTGACGGTAACGTGCCCAATGGCCACCTTATTCAAAAGCTGGTTCCCGCGGTAGAAGTAGAAATCCAGATAGTCAGTAAAAATAACGCTGTTTAGTGCGGACTTGTACCGGTCAAACTGCTCCTTGTTCCCTTGTTTCTTCACGCCTTGCAAGTCACCATCGCCAATGTCCTTGGTTTCGATGTAGGTTACTGGTACATCCTTCTTGGTCAGAATGAAATCCGGCGCACCGCACTGCTGGCGCTTTGGCTCATTGGTAGCCTTAATCCCTGGCAAAAGCGTTTCAACCAGCTGCTGCAGATCTCCCCTAAAGGTATGTTCCGTGGACTGCCCGGTCTTGTACCGGCTGTTGATCGAGGTGATGTATTTTTGTATCTCCAGGTTGTCGCCAAGAATAAGCTTATTCATAACCGGCCGTTTAAATATTCTGCCAAATTATGAATCATCCTACAGAAATGCAAAACCTTTGATTAAACAACCCGAAACAATCACAACAGTGAAAAAACAAGGATGGTGTATTGATCTTTATGCTTCAGCTGTTATGGATAAAGCTGTAGGTGAATTTGAGTGTGAGTATTGAGGTACAAAACAGCAAGAGCGCAGGTATTTTCGCTGTTGCTCAATACTCACGCTCAATTAGGAAAGGCCTTTAATCATGGCAAAAAGCATCATGGAGAGTTCTTCCAACCATGCATAATACTGTTTGAATGAAACCTCATCCAACTGCCCAGTGGTCTTTAGAAAGTCCAATATTGCAACACATTCAAAGACAGATCCTCTGGAAATCACATAGAAGTTTTTCTTGTCCCTGGCAGTAAACCTGCCGGAGCCTTCAGCAATGTTTAGCATGATACTGAATGCGGCCCGTTTGAGCTGATCTTTGGTGGATCTGTCAATGGATGGGTTTTTCTCAAGAAAGGTAGCAACAGAAATGTTGAAAGACTTTGCCTTCGCATATACATCAAGTTTTTCGAAATTAAACATTGGCAGTTTGAGTTTGAGTGTGAGTATTGAGGTACAAAACAGCAAGAGCGCAGGTATTTTCGCTGTTGCTCAATACTCACGCTCTTGCTGTTTTGTGACTCAGGGAGGATTCGAACCCCCGACCTTCAGAACCGGAATCTGACGTTCTATCCAGCTGAACTACTGAGCCGATGCGGGTGCAAAGATAACACACTTCGGCAAAATATACACAGGTGCAGGGTAAAATCCTTCTCCGGGTTGAAAAAGATCCTACTTTTACATCCCAATCAATCCAATCGGTTCAGAATGACACAACTCAGACGTATTGCAGTTTGCTTTATTTTGATGGTGGTATCTTTCACCTCTGTATCCCAAACCGATACCCTGCAGAAGGATTTTACCGCAAAACAATGGTATCTGCAGGATCCGGCAAAGGACGGGGTGGCAGGAATCAGCCTGGATCGGGCCTACGGGTACCTTGCCGGAAAGCCTTCCCGGAAGGTGGTGGTGGCCATCCTCGACAGCGGCATAGATACCTCCCATGTGGACATCGCTGCCAACCTGTGGACAAACCCAGGAGAGATCCCCAACGACGGCATCGACAACGACGGCAACGGGTATGTAGACGATTACCATGGCTGGAACTTCCTGGGCAACGCCAAAGGGGAGGTAATCGCCGGAGAGACTCTCGAAAAAACACGGATCTACAGGGAGTTACATAAAAAATACGGTAAAAAATCCGCCGCCCAGATCCCGGCAGAGGAGAAAGCCGCCTGGGAACTCTACCTGGCTGCCAAAGAATCCTACGAAAAGGAGTTCAACGATACCCGAAAGATGCTCGATACCTATAAAAAGTTATACCGCTCCATGGAGGATGTGCATATGGTCCTCACACGCCACTTTGACGACAGCACCTACACCAATGCCGACGTACAGGGAATAAATACGGATGATCAGAACCTGGCCAGGGCAAAACAGGTATACCTGTTATACGACAAGCTGGGGATAGACCGGAAGGGGATAAAGGAGACACTGGATCACTTCCAGTCGGTGATGGATACCAAGCTGAACGTGCAGAACGACCCGCGGTATGTCACCGGCGACAATCCGCTGGATATCCTCGACACCCTCTATGGCAACCACAACCTGAATGGTGGCACGCCGGGGCATGGCACCGCAGTGGCCGGTCTGGTGGCGGCCCTCCGCGACAACGGCATCGGCATCAACGGCATCGCACCGCAGGTGGAGATCATGCTGGTGCGCATCGTACCCGGGGGTGATGAGAGGGACAAGGATGTGGCTCTGGCTATCAGATACGCCGTCAATCAGGGTGCGCAGATCATCAACTGCAGCTTCGGCAAGGAGTTCTCGCCGCAGAAACAGATGGTAGACGAAGCCGTGAAATATGCGGAACAGCACGGGGTTCTGATTGTACACGCCTCGGGCAACGAAGGGCAGAACAACGACCAATCGGGTAACTTTCCCACCCCCTTGCTCGATGATGGCAAACGTGCCACCAACTGGGTGGAGGTGGGTGCCAGTACAAAGGAGATTGGGGAAAAGCTGCCCGCCGGTTTCTCGAACTACGGCAAAACCACCGTCGACCTCTTCGCCCCCGGGGCCGACATCATGACCCTGGATCCCGGAAACACATACGGCGCATCCGACGGCACCAGCGTGGCAGCTCCCGTAGTAACCGGTGTGGCTGCCCTCCTGCTGTCGTACTACCCCCAGCTTACTCCGGCCCAAATAAGGGATATCCTGATGAAATCGGTCACCCCCTACGGCAAAAAGAGGGTTGTGATCCCCGGTTCGAAAAAGAAAACCCGCATGAAAAATCTCTGCGTTTCAGGCGGAGTTCTCAATGCGTACGATGCCGTGAAGATGGCGGATGGGATTACCAGATAAGGTTACACAGCTACGCTGCTATTCACTCATAACTGATAACTCATAACTATTTGCCTGTCCCCTTAGAACTGTTCCCTGTCTCCTATTTGAACGCCTTCTCCGGCATCCCGTCGCCACTCAGGCTCAGGCGGCTGAACCACGCAGGGACCGGTTTCCCGCACAGGGCATCCACATAAACCTTAGCAAGATACTGCCCCAGCATGAATCCCTGTCCGCGTAACCCGGCAAACAACCCATGCTCCGGATCTATCACCATTCTGGGTTCCACGTAGTAACCCGACCATACCGCCTGGAACCCCACCGTTGAAAGTTCAGGCAGCCAGTTTACAAACACTTCGGATACGATTTCGATGAACTCCTTGCTGTTGATTTTCAGGTTTTTATCCGTTTCCATGGGTTCCACTGCCGGAGAAGCACAGCCGATCACCTGTCCGGTTTCGGCAAGCTGCTGACCATACACGGCCGTGAAGCCCTTGTACCTGCGGCGGTCGATGATCATGGGCAGCGGGGTACCGTTGATCCCCATCCAGGGGAGGCGCCGCGTGATGAAAGCCTGATGCTTGACGGGATACAGCCCTGTTTCGATGCCCAGCTGTTTCGAAAACTGCTCGCTTTCGGGGCCCAGGGCATTGATGAATACGGGGGTATGGTATTCGATATATTCCCGGTTGTGGTTCTTTACCAGTACTTTATATCTATCCTGATGTTTTTCCACATGGATGATCCGGCAGTCCTCTTCGATTTTTCCGCCGTGCTTTTTCCCGATCTGCCGTATCAGGTCAATGACCCTGCCGGGGGTGGCCTGCCAGCAGTTTTCGGTTACGAGAGCCGATTGGTAGGTTTTGAGACTGGGGTTGATGAAGGGTGAAATTTTCTTTCTGAAATCCTCCGGACCTATCAGCACGGCATCCGACCAGGCCATGGAGGCTTCCAGGGCACGGTGCATCTCATCGTCATGGGCGAAGGTGACATACTGGATGGTGCGGAAGTCGATGTTGCGGAGCTGCTGCAGTTCTTTAAAAATCTCCAGATTATGCCTGGCGATGTCAGAGAGCTCCGGCACGCTGAAATTGGGCCTCCCTCCGGCAATGTTGCGCCATGAGGCGCCTCTGCCATAGTTGATGAGCACCGGTTCGAAATGGTTTTCTGCCAGGTAGCGGAACAGGGCGCTCCCTCCGATGCCACCTCCGGCCACCAGGGCCTTCACCTCCACTTTCCTCACAGGTTCCCCTTTGGTATTGGTGATATAGAGATCGGGAACCGTTTTGGGGTACAGCTCACCCATGGCCAGCTGGTTCGACATCGGGCCACGCGGCGTGGCATCACCCACCATGGTAATGCCGTAAGGCCTGATCACCTGGTTGAGGCGCTTGATGCACCGCTTTCCGCGGCAGGCACCCATCCCCAGACGGGTGGTGTGCTTCACTTCATCCACGCTGATAAACTGCCTTTCGCCCACCACCTCCAGAATCTCATCCAGCCGCACATCATCGCAATGGCAGATATAGCTCTTCGATTCCACCTCGGGGGCCGGTTTAAGGGCAACAGGTTCAGGATAGTTTTCCTTGATGATGAATCCGCGTACATCGGTAAAATTTTCCCCGGTGAGATGGGTCGCCTTCACCCTGGCGATGTGGGTTTTGTTGGGTTTGCGGAGTACCCGCTCCACAACCCCTTCGCCAAGCTTTTGGCCATTGTTGTCCACAAGCCACACTTCCGACTGTTCCTGCACCTCATATTCCACCGGCAGGTAGAACCAGTCCTTCTTTGGGGCATATCCGAAAATGGCCAGTCCGGGGCACTGGTACACACAGTCCATACACCCGATGCATTTGTCGAAGTCGATGGCGGGCACTGTGCTGGTGGAGCTTTTGGTGATGGCCCCATGCGGACAGGCAAAAGCGCAGGGATTGCAGGCGAAACCGTACAGGCAGTCGATCACAACGAACGGCTTCTGATCCATTCGCTCTGATGACGGGAGGTAAGGATCTTCGATGATCCGTACAGGATGTTGCTGAGAGTCGATATACTCCTTTGACACTTCGAGGAAGTGGTCGTAATTGAAGTTGGCACCGATCTCCTGGATGATCTCATAGGAAACCTGTTTGCCCCGCAGCACTGCGCTGGTCCCTTCGCCGATGCGGATGGCATCGCCTGCACCGAAGCAGTTGCGCCCGAAGATCTCGTTCCCCTTGATCAGGAGCTGGTCGTCCGGTACCAGGCCGGTGCAGATGTTGATGGCGTCAATGCCGTCGATCATCCTTTCGGTGCCGGGAATGGGCTTGAAGTTTTCACACTCGGCTACCACGGCTCCGATGATACCGGTGTGGTCTTCGTTCGGGATGGCCTTTACCAGGATGTGCGACAGCATAATAGGGATACCCAGCCTGCGCACACGGTTTGCCTGCACGGGGAATCCCCCTTCACGGGGCATCGCCTCCACAATGGCCTTTACCCTGGCACCGGCCTGCATCAGCTGGTAAGAAGTGAGGTATCCGATGTTTCCTGCGCCCACCGTCAGGATGTTTTTTCCCAGCAGGGTAAACTCGTTGTTCATCATTTTCTGCACCACGGCAGCGGTATATACCCCCGGCAGATCGTCGTTTTCAAATGCGGGCATAAAGGGTACTGCCCCTGTGGCAACCACCAGGTATTCGGCATCCACATAGTAGATCTCCTCCGTAACGATGTCTTTTATGGCAATCCGCTTCCCATCCAGGATATCCCAAACGGTGCCGTTGAGGAAAATGCCCGTGTGGTCGTCACCGGCCAGAGTGGTGGCAATGTCGAAACCCCGCATCCCGCCGAATTTTTTCTCCTTCTCAAAGAAGAAAAACTGGTGGGTCTGCATCAGAAACTGCCCGCCGATTTTGTCGTTGTTGTCGATGACGATGTTGTCGATTCCGTGCTGGTTCAGCAGTTCACGGGCAGCCAGCCCTGCAGGCCCGGCGCCGATGATGGCCACGCGGGTCCGGAAAATGCGGGTGGGCACATCAGGCTTCACGGGGCGGGCTTCCGGGGTGTGGGATTTGGGGATTTCGGCTACCTCCTTCACTCCGTCGACCCGGGTAATGCAGATACGGCGTATCTGACCGTCGACCAGCATTTCACAGGCGCCACATTTGCCAATGCCGCACTCCAGGCTCCGTTCCCGGTTGTCGAGGCTGTGGCTGTGTACAGGATATCCTGCCTGATGAAGTGCCGCAGCGATGGTAAAACCCTGATCACCGGTAACAGGATTGCCATTGAAAGTAAATGTAACCTGTTCAGGATGTGGTACATCCAGAATGGGATGGGACAATATCTTTTTCATAATACAGGAAGGTAAGATGGATAAAACAACGTTGTTAAAACGCCCGCAAATGTAGCGAAATTCAGATTGAAACCCTACCGGATTACTGTTACAGTGCCCTGCCTGCGGAATGTTTCACCCGGTCCGGTAGTGATCTCCAGATCATACACATACACCCCTTCCGGTACATAATTCCCTTTAAAGGTTCCGTCCCAACCTTCGTTGAAATCATCGGTTTCAAACAGGAGTTGTCCAAACCGGTTGTAGATGGCAAAACGATAGAAATCAGCATATATGCTCTCGCCTGCAGGCTTGAAAATATTATTGATACCTGACAACGACATGGCATTGGGGATAAACACCACATTGCAGTTTTTCACATACTGCATGATCATGGTATCGCTGGAACATACGGCGCCACTTGCTGAATTGCTTACCGTTACCGTGTATACGGTGTTTTCTGTGGGTTTAACCTGGATGGAAGGAGCCGTAGCCCCGGTACTCCAGTTGTACAGGGTGCCGCCTGAAGCGGTAAGTTCTGCCATGTCTCCCCTGCAAATGGTGTCGGAATCGCTATAGATGTCAACAGCAGGATACGGAACAGTCTCCACAGTAACGGAGGCCGTTGAGGAACAACCGTTTGCATCGGTAACGGTAACATGGTACGTTTCAGTGGGAGCTGCTGGCGATACCTGAATGGTCGGGGTTACAGATCCGGTGGGGGCCCACTGGTATTGCTGGCCACCTGTGGCAGTGAGTGTTGCCTGTGTTCCGAGGCATATGGTGGTATCGGGGGAAATGGAAATCTGGGGCAATGGGTTGATGACCGCTGTGGCCTGGGCAGAATCACGGCAGCCAAGGCTGTCCGTTACAAGAACCTGATAAGTGGTAGTTCCGGCGGGCGAAACCGGATTTGCCGGTGTGCTGACCCCGTTGTTCCATTGGTAGATACATCCCGGTCCTGCGAAGGCAGAAAGGTTGGCCGTATCCCCGATGCAGGCAGTGTCGCTGGTGGTAACGATCAGAGGTACCGGCAGATTGGTTACCATGAGGGTGTCAGCAGCCTTGCATCCGTTGGGGGTGGTTACCTTTACCCAGTAGCTTCCCGGGGTATTTACCGTGACAGAGGGGGTTGCAGCGCTATTCGACCACTGGTACTGGGCAAAACCAGATCCGGCATTTAGGGTAACAGAATCATAGGGGCAGATGGCAGTATCATTGCCCAGATCAACCGATGGATTTTCCACCACAATTTTGGTGGAGTCGATGATCTGCACAAGCTGGGCAAAATACAGGTCGTCGATGGCAAAGTCGTTACCGCTGAGCAATGTGTTCTGGTTGCGGATAGAGATCACGGCAGATGTGGCTGTTCCTGAAAACCAGGTATTAAAAAACATATTCCACTGGCAGGTAGTGGCTGAGGCTCCGAAGACCGGTCCGATCTGCACCCCGTTCACAAAGAACTGCAGCTGAGCCGGAGACGTGGGATGCACACTCGTAAGCCAGCACGAAAACACATAATTGGCACCGGGCAGTACCGGAACAGTTTGCTGCCAAACCACCACATTAGGTGTGCCTGCGGCATTAACAACCATCATATTGCCGGTTCCTGTCGTGTGGTCGCCACAGGGGGAAAAGTTGGAATGGAAAGTCTGGGGATTGGTTCCGACACAATACGTAGCTTCTGGCCAGAGGTTGGTGGTATAGGTGTAGGCAGAGGTGAACCCGGTGTTTCCTGCAGAGAAATTGCCGTTGACAATCAGGTTGTTGGTAATCCCGTTGATGGTTACCACATAGGTGGTTGTGGTGGCCGGAAAAGCTTTCGGGTTGGCGATGGTAGTACTGGTGATGTTGTAATTGGGTGTCCAGGAATAGGAGGTTGCCAAAGGATTTGTGGCAAGCAACTGCACGGTATCCCCTTTACAGATCGTATCGGGAGGTGGTGGTATTGGGATTGGATTCCCTGAAACCTTGATTGCATAACAGACCAGAGAAATACAAATCAATATTCCTTTAAGAATCCACGTACAAATATATTTTGTCATCCCTAAAACCATTTAGGATACTGCTACAAAGATACATCATTTGCGTTTGATTTGAAAAAAATAGCTTGTCATATCCTTTTTCGGAGTTTCAATCATCTATATGATCATATCAGGATTTCAAAAATGCTTTCAATAGAACAATTTCCCGAATACTATGAACGAAAATGAATGATATGTTTCCCACAGATAACTCTGATTGATAACAGATTTCACAAAATTTCTGTGAGATTATTATTTATCTGTAAAATCTGTGGGAAATAACATAACACTGATACAAACTATGGCAACACACAACGAAACAGGGAAGCAGGGCGAAGAACTGGCCGCTCAGTTCTTAACCGGCAAGGGCATTAAAATTCTGAACCGCAACTGGCGGATTGGCCATTATGAGCTGGATCTGGTAGCCCGGGAGGGGGATACTATCGTAATTACCGAGGTAAAAACCCGTACCAGCCTGTATGGAGGTGAGCCGGAGGTTTCGGTGACACGTATGAAGCAAAAGACCCTGATCCGGGCAGCAAATGCCTATGTGATGCATTATGGCATCAATCTGCCCGTAAGGTTTGATATCATCTCGGTGGTCATCAGGGGGGAGCAGCACTTTATCCACCATATCCGTGATGCGTTTTATCCGATGATGTAAGGGATGGAATAATGAGCTTCCTGAAGGGGGTGTCTGATCAAAATAAATTGTTTATCAGCCATTTACCTCATGAAATTTTTACGTATCTTTGCATCCTCAAATGAGTTAGGCAACAGGAGGTATCAATTTAAACACATGTATTATGGAAAGGAAGAACGTTGGCCAACGTTTTCCGAAGGAGGGAAGCCACTCCGAACAAGGAAAACCCGGTGAAGGAAATACCGGATCAGGAAGAAAAATTCTCATCAGAAAACCTTCGCAGGAGGGTTCCGGGCGGCCTGTCCAACCCCGGAACGAGCCACAGCGTTTTAGTCCTCGACCCGACCCGGGCAACAGGCCAGCCGGAAGGCAGGAATACGGAACGCAACGGTACCAGGGACAGGAGGAGCGTCCGCGGTATTCACAAAGATATGTGAATTCACGGCCCGGTTCAGGAGATCGCAGGGATGACGCTGTCTCCCCTTATCCGGGAAATCCGCGCAGGCCTCAGCAGGTACGGGAACCCGGGATGCATGGAATTTATACCAGAAAACAGGATGGCGGAAACCGCAGATCCGGAAATCCCAGAAAATCACCTCCCAGGGTGCAACTGCTTGGTCCGGGGATGATGTTCACCCCCCCGCCACACCCCGAGGGAATACGTATTAACCGGTATATTTCCAATGCCGGCATCTGCAGCCGCCGCGATGCAGATAAGCTCGTGGAGGCCGGAGAGATCAGTGTGAACGGAAAGGTGGTTACTACACTGGGAACCCGCATTGACCCGGGAGATGTTGTCGCATGGAAAGGAGTGCCGATCAAAGGTGAAAAACTGCGTTACATCCTGCTGAACAAACCCAAAGGCTACATCACTACCGCCGACGATCCCGAGGGAAGAGCTACCGTAATAGACCTGATTGCGGAGGCATGCCCCGAACGACTGTTTCCGGTGGGCCGCCTGGACAAAAATACCACCGGTCTGCTGCTGTTTACCAACGACGGCCTCTTGGCCGAGAAACTGATGCACCCCAGAAACCTGGTGAAAAAACTCTACCATGTGCGCCTCGACAAACCCCTTACACGGGAGCATCTGATAAAAATCACCAAAGGCGTCAAACTTGAGGATGGCTGGGTTAAACCCGACGAGATCTCTTATGTGGGAACAGTTGATGATGGTACCGAAATCGGAATGGAAATACATTCGGGCAAGAACCGCATCGTGCGCCGGATTTTCGAATCAATGGGGTATGAGGTCACAAAACTCGACCGTGTGATGTTTGCCGGACTTACCAAAAAAGATCTGCGCAGGGGAAAATGGAGGCCACTGACCCAGGAGGAGCTGAATTTTCTTAAAATGCTATAAGGAAACGGAGGGTTATTACGTTGGGAACTCATAGCTGATCCCTGATGAATTCCAAAAAAAGATTTTCCCGAAACCGGCTTTTCAAGAGCCTCAGGATTACCCTTATCGTACTGGCGTCTTTGACCGCTCTCTTGCTGCTTTCATCCTATATCCTTGAGAAAAAGATGAAAACACTGCTGGTCAGGGAGATCAACAAGCAGCTGACCGCAGAAGTAAAGGTTGGAAAAATCGATCTGAGCCTTATCCGCAGATTCCCGCAGGTGAGCCTCCATCTGTCGGATGTGCATATCGAAAGCCTGCCCGGAGATACGGCACCGCTGCTCAAAGCAAGGCACCTTCTCCTGAGGTTTAACCTCCTCCGGCTGATTCGCGGAAATTATACCCTGAAGCATATCGAACTGGCGGATGGGAACCTGAACCTTCTGATACCGGAAAAGGGAGATCCCAATTATCTGATCCTGAAATCCGGAGATGGCAGCAGTACCAGCCAGTTTTCACTCGATCTCCGAAGGGTCTCCGTCAGAAACCTCAAGGTGCAGTACAGGAGTGTACCTGATGCCATGGTGCTACGATTTTTCTGCAGGAAAAATACACTGAAAGGGCAGTTTTCTTCGGATGAATATATCCTCAGGGCTTCCGGAAAGCTCAGGCTGGACCCGTGCCTCATTGCCGGGTATCATTACTTCACCGGCCAGGAGGCCGATCTCAACCTGCACCTGAACATCGACAATACACACGACAGGTATACCTTTCAGAAGGGTGATCTCGACATTGAAGGTCTTCCTTTTACCCTAACCGGAACGGTTACCGACCAGCCCCGCAATGGCCTGCTGGATCTGGTGCTGGAAGGAAGAAAGATGAACCTCAGGCACCTCTCCGGCCTGCTGCCCGGGTCGCTGGATCATATTAAAGAGCAGTATGATTTTGACGGAGATATTGCCTTCAGGGGTACCATTACCGGTGGCTATTCAAATGGCAATACTCCGGCACTGAAATTTGGATTTACCGTCGACAACGGGCAAGTGGAGCATAAGGGCAATCATGTGGCGCTGAAGGAGATAAAATGCAAGGGTGATTTTTCCACCGGCATCGGGATATACGAATTTACCCTAACCGGCTTTTCCGCCAAACTTCCTGATGGTTCCCTGCAGGGCGATTTTTCCCTCCGGAATCCGGAAAATCCGGAAATTAAAACTTCCCTGGTCGTTGAGGCAGGAATTTCCCAGTTGCTCGATTTTTTTGCCATACGGGATGTTGAGGGGGCTTCCGGAAGGATTAGCGCAGACCTGCGTGTGGAAGGAACAGTTTCCTTCAGCAGTGGATTTGATATCCAACAGATTCAGCATTGTAAAACCTCGGGGACGGTCACGCTTTCAGAAGTGACAGGTCAATTTCCCGGATACCCTGAGGTGTCAGGTATCCGGGGAACCATTGTGCTTGACAACAATAAAATCAGGGCGCAGCAGATTTCCGGAAAATTCGGCTCTGATCCGTTCCTGGTATCCGCAACCCTGAGCAACCTTGTTCCGTTTCTCGTAAATCCCCGGAATGGTCTTGATTTACAGGGGGATCTGAAGATTTCCGCTTTTGATACAGGTAGCCTGCAAAAGAAGGCATCACCGAAAAACAAAACTGCTGATCAACCGATGGTGGCGATCCCGGAATGGCTCAGAGGCATTGTAACACTTCAATGTGATGCGTTCAGAAGCGGGGCCTTCAGTGCCTCGGGGATCAGGGCGTCGGTGTCTCTGTCGCCCGGAATCGTACGCGTGGATCAACTGCGGATGAAAACCTGTGATGGGATTGTCTCAGGGACATTGGCGCTTGCACAGAAGGGCAGCAAAAGGTTTATCCTGGAAGCAGACCTCGAAACCGAAAAAACCAATATCTCTTCACTGTTCCGGCAGTTCGACAACTTCGGACAGGATGACCTTACCTGGAAGGAGCTTAGCGGATTCCTCACCGGGAAAATCAGGTTTTCCGCACCTCTGAATCCGGATGGTAACCCGGAATGGCCGTTGGTGGAGGCCATTGCTGATCTGAAAGTGGAGGAGGGGGTCCTGAGCGGATATGCCCCGGTGATGGAGTTGTCAAAATATACCCGAATCGAAGACCTCTCTGTGATCAGGTTTCACACCCTCGAAAACCAGCTTCGGATATCCGGTAATAAGGTGATCATACCCGGAATGTTCATCCGTTCCGATGCGGCGGATTTTACCATTTCCGGCACCCACTCCTTCAACGACACCATTGATTACCACCTGAGCATACTGCTGTCGGAAGTACTGTCACGAAAAGCAAAGCAGCGAAACCAGGATAAGGAGGATCTGCTGGAAGAACCTGATACCAGGGGGAGGCTGACTTTATACCTCTCCATCTCCGGGACCTCCTCAAAATCCGTAGTGAAGTATGACCGAAGAGCGCAAAGAAAAATTGTAAAGCAGGAACTCAAAACCGAGAAAGAGACTGTAAAAGGATTGTTTAAGAAGGAATTTGGTACCTTTATCCGCCAAAACCCGGATGGTTCCGATACATTACACAGGAATCCGGAACAGGAGATACTGATTGAGTGGGAAGACGAATAGGTCAGATTCATGAAACTCTACACCAATATACGGAAGTGGCGGTGGATCCTGTTGGGTCTGGCGGTGGTGATCGTGCTGGCCTCACTTTGGTATACCAATTTGCTGGTCAGTAAGATCAAACTCGAAGAGGAGAGAAAAGTAAGGATCTGGGCAGAGGCGATTGAAAGAAGGGTGGGATTGGTGAATTATACCGATGACTATTTCGAAAAGCTCAAAAGGGTGGAGCGCGAACGGGTAAGGCTGTGGACCGAGGCGATCCGGCAGAAATCCACTGTGGTAACCTATACCAACGATTTCTTCGAAAAAATCAGCAATGAGGAGCGCAAAAGGGTTGAGCTCTGGGCTGAGGCCAACCGCATTGTGTCAAAGGCAGATACCGGCCAGGAGCTCTCATTTTACCTGCAAATTCTTGCCGGAAACACTACCATCCCCATCGTGATTACCGACGAAGAGGGCAACATACGAACTGCAGCAAACGTCGATTTCGACCCTGCAAAGGTGAAAAAGCTTTCGGGTGCCCTGAAGAAGGAATTCTCAGGTTTTGCCCCCATTGTCTCTGATAATTTCGGCCTGATCAACGTGATTTATTACCGGGAGTCTAAGCTGTACACTGAGCTGAGAACCATGCTCGATGAACTCACCGAGTCGTTTATCTCCGATATTGTGGCCAATGCAGCCTCCGTTCCGGTGCTGGTAACCGATACCTCCCGCACTAAGGTTATCACATCAGGCAACATCGATACCAGCCTGCTGAGCCAAAGTAATCTGCCCGGGCTGATCGCAGGCATGGAGCAGGAAAATCCCCCGATTGCAATCACCCTGGGTGGCCGGACCCCGAGTCTGGTGTTTTACGAGAATTCAAGATTCTACAATACTCTCAAGGAGATCATCGACAACCATGTGCAGAAATTCCTGGAGGAAGTGGTTTCCGATGCTTCTGCCATTCCTGTAATCATTACCGACAGCACCCGATCGAAGGTGGTGGCATTTGGCGGAGGTGTGAGTGCTGCAGAATTTGATACCCCTGATAAGCTGCAAGCCCTCGTAAAGAATATGACGTCTCACAATCCTCCCATCGAGATCAATCTGCCCGTTCAGGGAAAGCGTTTTATCCTTTACGAGGACTCATTCCTGCTCACCCAGATCCGTTACTATCCGGTGATCCAGTTCCTGATCATCGGGCTTTTCATCTTTGCCATCTATATCCTGCTGAACCTTACCCGCAGATCGGAACAGGACCAGGTTTGGGCCGGGATGGCGCGTGAGGCAGCACATCAGCTTGGTACCCCGATTTCCTCCCTCATGGCTTGGATTGAGCTCCTGCGCAGCGGGGTTACCTCTGCAGAAACCACAGTTGAGATCACAAAGGATATCGATCGGCTGGAAGCCATCGCCGAAAGGTTTTCTAAGATTGGCAGCACCCCCGAGCTTCAGCAGGAGTGTTTGTACGATGTGGTTTGTGAATCTGTGGATTACATGCGCGTGCGAACCTCCAGAAAAATCACCTATACCCTCTATGCCGAAGAACAGCTCAGAAGCATCCTGATCCCCCTGAACAAAAACCTGTTTCAGTGGGTGATTGAAAATCTGCTGCGCAATGCGGTGGATGCAATGGGTACCGAAGGGGTCATCGCCATTTCGCTGATGGATGGTGGAAAGAACATTCTGATCGATGTGGAGGATACCGGCAAAGGGATCCCCAAATCAAAGCTGAAAATCGTGTTTACCCCCGGTTACACAACCAAGAAGCGGGGCTGGGGACTTGGCCTCTCCCTCTCAGACCGGATTATACGCAAGTATCACAAAGGAAAAATCTTTGTGAAATCGTCTATCCCCGACAGAGGTACAACCTTCAGGATCGTGCTGGCGAAGTAAATTCTTGCGAAGGTATTCACCAGTATGGTTTTTTTGTATTTTGGCCTAGTAAAATCTTTCATTCAGTTTGTTCGCTGAAATGCATATCGATGAACCGATTCTTTCTAACTGCACTCATCCTCACCATTAATTAATACCCCTGAAGAGATGTTGCGACATGTTGTGATGTTCAAGGCCAGGCCTATGCCGGCAGCTGAAAAGGAAACAGGAATTCTGCGATTAAAAGACGCAATCGATGCCTTGCAGACAGAAGTTCCACAGGTGAAGTTCCTGCAAACCGGTATCAATTTCAATACCTACCCCCAGGCGTTTGACCTGGTGCTGATCTCTGATTTCGAAACGGAAGAGGACCTGGAGAAATACAGAAATCATCCTCAGCATCAGAAGGTGATGGATGTGATCAGCGAATTCATCGAAAAAGTGCACGTGGTGGATTTTTGGTTATAGATTGTCCTATGATCGAGATCAGGCAATTTGAATTTTCCGATTCAACCCTGTTTGCGCTTGCCCGGAAGATCCGTTACGAGGTCTTCATTGAGGAACAGAAAGTGCCTGAGTCGCTTGAATATGAGCATGAAGAATCTGCGGTGCATTACCTGTTACTCGAAGATGGCGAACCACGGGCTACCGCCCGATGGCGGGAAACACCAGCCGGGATCAAGCTCGAGCGTTTTGCGGTCCCTTCGCCCTTCCGGAATCTTGGACTGGGAACCGTATTACTGGAGCGGGTAATGAAGGATGTACGTCCTTTGGGGAAACCTATCTACCTGCATGCCCAGACTACCGCAGTGAATTACTATCTGCGGGCGGGTTTTGTGCCGGTAGGGAAAGAGTTTGAGGAAGCAGGCATCCGCCACTACAAAATGGTATACACCCCTTCTGGTAAGTGATCAATGATCAGCGCAGCAAGGTTACTGTGCCGGTCATCTGATACTCATCAGAATACGCTTCCTTGATAATCATACGGTAGGTGTAGGTTCCGTCGGGGCCGTATTCGCCGCCGGGAAGTTTACCGTTCCACCTGACGGTCGGATCGGTGGATTTGAATACCATACGGCCAAACCGGTCAAAAATGTACACTTCAAATTGTTCCACTCCTTCGAAAACCCCCTCCGGGCCGAAATCGTCGTTCAGACCGTCGCCATCAGGGGTAAAGGCATTGGGTACAAAAAACCGGTTGCACCGTTTAACACCAAGATTAAATGTATCAGTGGAATAGCAGTAAACGCCGTTCTGGTTGTTGGATCCTGTAACCCAATAGGTTGTATTCTCGGCCGGCCCAACGGTAAGGATGGGGAGGGTGGAGTTATCATTCCACAGGTAATCGGTGGCGCCGGTTGCCGTGAGCATGATACTGGCGCCACGGCATATGGTATCAGCCAGGGCACTGATGAAGGTTGTGGGAAGCTGGATTACTTCAAGAAACATGGTTACCGTGCTCTGGCAGTTATTCTGATCGGTAACGGTAACGGTATAGGATTGCCCTGCGGCAGGGCTTACCGTGATGTATTGCTGGAGGTCTCCGGTACTCCATTCGTAGCTGGTTCCCCCGTCTGCCCCCAGGGTAATGCTGTCGTTGCGGCAAATGGTTGTGTCCCCGGTGATAATGGCCTGCGGCAGGTTATTGACCCACACTGTGGCTTCGGCCGTGTCAAGGCAACCCAGGGTATCTGTTACCACAACCGTATAGATGGTGGTGGTAAGCGGACTTGCGTTGATGGTAGCCGTTACGTCTCCGGTGTTCCACGAAAAACCTGTTGCACCCACCGCACTGGCAGAGATGGTACCGATATCTCCCACACATATCGTATCATCCACTGTGGTAATCACAGGTTTGCTGACAGTCACCAGTACCGAATCGGTATGACTCATCTGGCATTTGTCGGTGATGGTAACCGTATACAATGTGGTGGCTGCCGGAAAAATACTGATCACAGAAGTGGTATCACCCGTACTCCAGTTCCAGATGTAAGGCTGTACGCCCAACGTATCGTTCGACCACAGGGTGCTTGCGGTAGCACAAAGAACGGTATCGTTTGAGGTTACAGGGTTGAGGGGATGGTAGTCTTTGATGTAAATGTAAACGGTATCAGTTGTACAGAATGAAGTATTGGCAATAATGCGGATATACTCAAGCCCTTCAGTAATGCTGTCGTTGATGGGATTGATGTAAAGCAGTGCTGAATCAGAGCCTGCAGGGATAACGATGCTTGTAGGGATGGTAACATAGTCGGTGCCGTTGGTAGCGCTGCCACTAACACTGTAATAAACCGTTTTTGCCACTGAAGTTATGGAAGGCAGCTTGAATCTCACCACGGCGCTGTTGCATCCTTCAACGGCAACGGTGTCAATACCCGGAGAGGTAGTGAAAGTAGAAAGTTGCACATTGTTGCTGATAAAGCTGTTGGCTTCCAGAAACACCCCGGAGTCCAGAATCTGGTCGCCGGCATCTGCAATGGCAATTTTAATGGAATAGGAAACACAGGGCACTACTTTAAGCCATGCGGTCAGTACAGTGGTTATCCCGTCGTACTGCAGCCACATCCCTCCATTGTTGTTCACATAATATGCGCAGTTCATGCATGGTCCTGCATTGGAATTGCCGTTATTCACATTATTGATGGACACAGGGGTGCTTACCGTATTGGGGATGATGGCAATATTTCGGTTGTTGAAGGGAGTCCATGTCACGGGGTCATAACCTCCACTCACGAAAAACCCGAATACATCATTAAAAGAGCTGTTAACATACTCCGGATACTCATCAGAGCCAAAAACATAGCGGAATTTAATGGTGTCTGACAAGGGTACAAAGTTGAACTGCAGAATGGATGCATCATAGGTGAGGGTAGTAATCAGGCTGTTGAGCAGAGCATCTCCCGGAGTCCCTAGGGCAGTGCCTGCCCCTGACTGGGTGTTGGGTCCAATGGCGGTGGATACATTGCCACTCGCCAGGATGATTCCTGCAGGAAATCCAAGGTTGGTAGCCATGGCTCCCGTGCTGAATGTGCCGATGGCATTGGCACCGCCGGTGAAGGTGACATTGGATACTGTTACCCCTGAACCTATCAGGGTGTTCTGCACCATCAGGGTGGGATTACCGCCCGGATTCACCAGCAATTGTCCGCTTGCAGTGTTGGATGTGAGTGCCGCGAACGCCAGTAATAAGGGTATATAAGTTAGTCGCATAAGCCTCTGTCTGGATTGATTAATGCATGTTTAAAGACAATAATTAAGGCCAACAGGTTGCCTTGCCAATCCGAAATAAGGAAAAATTTGTACCTTAGCTCCCCATACTTTTGCAATGCAAAGATAATCAAATCATAAAACATCAAATTTCAAATGAAAAAAATCAACAGTTATATTGAAAAGAACCAGGAAAGGTTCCTGGAGGAGTTGTTCGGATTGTTACGCATTCCCTCTGTCAGTTCAGAAAGTGCCCGCAAGGAGGATATGGTCAGGGCAGCTGAGTATTGGCGGGATGCCATACTGAAAGCCGGTGCCGGTAAAGCTGAAGTGATGCCTTCGGATGGCAATCCGGTGGTGTATGGTGAAAAAATCATCGACCCTGCATTGCCAACGGTGCTGGTGTATGGCCATTACGATGTGATGCCGGTGGATCCGCTGGAATTGTGGAAATCCCCCCCATTTGAACCGGAGATACGCGATGGAAAAATCTGGGGTCGAGGAGCCGACGACGACAAGGGGCAGGCCTTCATGCATGCCAAAGCCTTTGAATTTATGGTAAAGGAGAACTGCTTACCCTGTAATGTGAAATTCATGATCGAAGGGGAAGAGGAGATCGGTTCCCCGAACCTTGGAAAATTCTGTGAGCAGCACAAGGAGATGCTGAAGGCGGATGTGATCCTGGTATCAGATACATCGATGATTGCCCCTGATATCCCTTCTGTTACAACCGGTTTGCGTGGACTGGCCTACATGGAAGTAGAGGTTACAGGTCCCAACCGCGACCTCCATTCCGGATTGTTCGGAGGGGCAGTGGCCAATCCTGCCAACGTGCTGGCGAAAATGGTTGCCTCCCTTACCGATGACCACAACCGGATTACCGTGAAAGGGTTTTATGATGATGTGGAAATTGTATCGCTTGAGGAGCGGGCAGAAATGGCGAAAGCGCCCTTCAATCTCGCCAACTACAAAAAAGCATTGGATATTGAGGAGGTCTGCGGCGAAGAGGGGTATGTAACCATGGAACGGACCGGCATACGCCCATCGCTGGATGTGAACGGGATGTGGAGCGGATATACCGGTGAAGGTGCCAAAACCGTGCTCCCCTCAAAAGCATGGGCCAAGATTTCGATGCGACTGGTGCCCAATCAGGATCACGAAAAAATCAGCCGCCTATTCGAAGCGCACTTCAAAGCCATTGCACCCCCTTATGTCAAGGTGAAGGTTACTGCCCTGCATGGCGGACAGGCTTACGTATCGCCTATTACTACCCCGGCCTATCAGGCTGCAGCGTATGCCTACGAGCAGACCTACGGCAAAAAGCCTGTTCCGGTGAGGAGCGGAGGCAGCATCCCGATCATTTCTACGTTTGAAAAAATTCTGGGAATCAAGTCGATTCTGATGGGCTTTGGCCTGGAGGCCGATGCCATCCACTCACCCAACGAAAACTATCCGCTGGAGCAGTTCTTCAATGGAATCAGAACCATTCCATACTTCTACAAGCACTTCGCAGAACTCAGCAAATAGAAAACTTACTACTTACTACTTTCTACTTTCAGTACGCCGGGTCACATACTTTCCCGATAAACAGGATGGTATTGGTATCCTTTTCCCTGATCACAAACAGGAAAGGGCGATCGGCGATAAAGGAGGGGGGCATGCTGGTAACCCCGATGCCTATGCTGGTGGCTGCCGCTGCCTCGGTGCCCTCTTCGTTCACATCAATGAAAGTCTTGTGTTTCACATCGGTGATCAGCAACTGGTAATCGCTGGAAATATCGCTGAAATCGGCAAAATCTGAAAAAGCGATACCCATTCCCATGGAGCTCAGGGCATCTTTGAGGGAGGTTTCGAATTCGAATTTAAATTTCGGAATGGCAATATCCATGTCGTGTACGGTGTCCAGCTGTTGTGCCCATTGGTCGAACGAGGCAGCATCCAGCTGCTGGACAATGTCAGCGGGGGTCTTTCCGGAGTGGGGAAGCATCAGGTCCATGGCGTAGTTGGTCTGGCCATAGTCCAGCTCCAGCATTGCAAAGTCGGAATGGTAGAAATACCTGAAATTCTGCTTGTTGTGCATTGTGGGCACATTCACTGTACCACTGGCTTTCTGGAATGGTTTATCGGCAGTTTTCGACTTGTCGAATTTTATGGTCCAGTTCCCCTTGAAATACACGGCATTGATCAGGTACATCACATCCTGCGGGTTGATGGAGCTCAGCATATTCTTTATTTTGCCTCCGGTGTTGTTGGCTACCCAGTCGTTGATGGTATTTTTTGCCCCGGGGCTGGAAAAGTCGATCTGCGAAAGGTAGGCATTGAAATAATAGCCCACGGTGTCGAGAAAAGTCTGTTTCGGGTTGAAACCGGTGGTATACCATACCGAGTTGGCAATCTTCAGGGTGGTGGAGGGATCGGCATTCAGCAGGAACGGGATCAGGGCTTTGTAGCTGGAGTTGATATCCTGCAGGGTAAGCAGATTGAACCCCAGAGTATTGCGAATGCTGTCGTACGTAATGGTCCCTGCACCGTTGAGGGCCATACCCAGGGCGTAGGAGATGCTCAGGGGCGATACCATCATGTTTTTTCCCGGGGCGGTACCGGCATCGGTCTCCTTAAACATCCTGAAGGCAAAATCGTTGGATGCCGTTACCAGGGCTCTTCCCTGCGGGCTGAGATCGAAATGGGCGGGAGTTGTATCAGCAAGATGGTCTTTTGTGCAGGATACAAAGGGAATCAGCATGGCAATGATCGCCAGAAGCGCAAAAACTTTTGCTCTTTTCATGGGTCAGCAGGTTTGTTCACACTATAGACAACACTCCATCCCAAAAGGTTGCGTGGTATCGACCAAAGGTTTCGCTCCTACGGAGCTCTGGGGTTGTTGGGGGGCGCCCTCGTTGCTACCGATATTACGCTCCTTCGGAGCGGAAAATTCTTTGAACATTGAACCGCGCTCCCGCCAGCGGCGCCTGGAACCTGGAACGTGGATCCTGAAACATTTGAGCACCTGAACCTTTTACATGTGCGAGCGGAGCAAGCGCTTTGAACTTTGATCCCTGAACTTTGAACTCGCTCGCGCCAGCGAGCGCCTAATTCTCAAATACCGCCCCGCTGTTCATCAGCTGGTCCATGGTTTTGATGGGGGAGTTTTTACGGGCGTCGTCGAATTGTGCCTGCAGCAGTTCATCGTAAGAGGTTCCCTGATAGTTCCTGATGACCCCAAGAGCCAGAGGGAATTCGGGGCGTGCCATACGGGCCAGCATGTAATGCAGGGTGGTATCCTCGCAGGTAGCGTCGTGGACAAGAACATCCTCCATGGTATAGCCGTCTTCACCAATCTTCACCACTTTGAGTTTCAGTCCGTCGAGTACGAGTCCCTTGTCGCGCTCACTTCCGAATATCATCTTTTCCCCATGCTGCAGATAGATGGTATGGTCATCCTTCAAATCCTTTTCGGTGATATCAGCATGTGCAGCATTATTGAAGATTACACAGTTCTCAAGGATTTCAGTAAAGGAGGCTCCTTTATGCATGGCTCCCTGATAGAAAGCGTCCTGCATGAGTTTTTGGTCGGTATCGGTAACCCTGGCAAAAAAATGGGCGCCTGCACCGATAGCGAGCTCTCCCGGTTTAAAGGCTTCTTCGATAGTGCCGTCGGGGGAGGTTTTGGTTTTGGATCCTTTTGGGGTAGTAGGAGAGTACTGTCCTTTGGTGAGGCCGTAGATCTTGTTGTTCAGCAGCAGAATGTTGATATTGATATTTCGGCGCAGCAAATGGATGAAATGGTTTCCGCCGATGGCCATGCAATCGCCGTCACCGGTAATCTGCCAGACGTTGAGGTTGGGATTGGCTACCTTAACCCCGCTGGCAATCGCAGCGGCTCGGCCGTGCAGTCCGTGGAAACCGTAAGTTTTGATATAGTAAGGGAACCTTGAGGAACAGCCGATACCGGAAACGAAGCATACATCTTCCTTTTTTACACCGAGTTTCGGTAATACATTGATCACGGAGTTGAGGATGGCGAAACTGCCGCAGCCAGCGCACCATTTGATCTCGTTATCGACCTGGAAGTCTTTCTTGGTAATTTCGGGAATGTTGAGGTTATCTGTTGCCATGATTAGTTCTCCTGTAAGATTTGGATGAATTTTTCCTTGAGTTCAAACACCATGAAGGGGAGTCCCTGGATCTTGTTAAACTGGATGTAGTTGAATTGCGGATGCTGCGATCTGAGGTAATTGGCAAACTGCCCCAGGTTATTTTCACAGACTACAATTTTCTTGTATTTGCTGAACACCTCTGCTGTGTTCTTCGGGAGGGGTTTGATGTAATTGAAGTGGGTCATGGCGATACTTTTTCCATCGTCCTGCAGGTCTTCCACTGCCGACAGGATGGCGCCGTGGGTACCACCCCAACCCACCACCAGAAGGTCGGCCTCGGGGTCTCCGTAAACGGTCAGTTCTGGGATCATGTCTGCCACCCGTTGTACTTTTTCTTCACGGTAGTGCGACATCTTCTCGTGGTTGATGGCGTTATGGGATACCTCGCCGGTGATGTCAGCTTTCTCCAGTCCTCCTACCCTGTGGCGCAGCCCTTCCATACCCGGGATAGCCCACTGGCGGGCGAGGGTTTTCGGGTCTCTTTTGTAAGGTTGATAATCGGGGTCGTTGGGTGTGGCAAACGGCACTTTGATTTCCGGCAGATCTTTCATCGCAGGTACAGGCCACAATTCAGATCCGTTGGCCAGATATCCGTCAGTGAGAAGGATTACCGGTACCATCCGTTCCAGTGCAATTTTTGAAGCCATGAAAGCGTAGTCGAAGCAGTTGGCAGGGCTGCTTGCAGCCATCACCACTACGGGGCTCTCTCCGTTACGCCCGTAAAGTGCCTGCATCAGGTCGCTCTGTTCCGGCTTGGTGGGCAATCCGGTGGCAGGACCGCCCCGCTGCACATTTACAATCACCAGCGGCAGTTCTGTCATTACCGCAAGTCCGATGGCTTCACCCTTGAGGGCAAGGCCGGGGCCCGATGTGGAGGTAGCTGCCAGCACTCCGGTATAACTGGCACCGATGGCAGAACAAATCCCGGCAATTTCATCTTCGGCCTGAAAGGTCTTTACCCGCATATGCTTCCTTTTCGAAAGCTCCTGCAGTATTTCACTGGCTGGGGTGATGGGGTAGGAGCCAAGGAAAAGATCGAGGTTGGCCTTTTCTGCAGCTGCCATCAAACCCCAGGCAACAGCCTGATTACCCGTGATATTGCGGAACTTACCCTTTTTGTCGGATGTAGGAGGGATGTAATAGGTGGTTTCAAGTGCCTCAATGGTTTCGGCATAATGGTAACCGGCCTTCAGAACTTTCTGATTGGCAATGATCAGATCGGGTTTGTCCTTGAATTTCTTGGCCAGAAAATCAAAGGCCACATCAAGTTCGCGGTTGAACAGCCAGTAAAGCAGGCCCAGGGCAAACTGGTTTTTGGTTTTATCTACTGTTTTGATATTCAGATCCATATCTGCGAGGGTGGCACGGGTAAGGGCAGTGATGGGAGCCTTTACCACATTATATCCTTCCAGGCTGCCATCTCCGAGCGGATCTTCGGTATATCCGGCTTTCTTGTAGCTCTTGTTATCAAAGTTGTCGATGTCGATGATGATGGTTGCCCCGGGTTTTACCCAGCGCATATTGGCCATCAGGGCTGCCGGATTCATGGCTACGAGCACATCGGCAAGGTCGCCGGAGGTGTGCACATCCTTATGCCCGATGTGTACCTGAAAACCGGAAACCCCTGCAACGGTACCCTGAGGAGCCCTGATTTCGGCCGGATAATCAGGAAAAGTTGCCAGATCATGACCGGCAACGGCCGAAGTGTCCGAAAACTGAGATCCGGTGAGCTGCATCCCATCCCCTGAATCGCCGGCAAACTTCACTACCACCTCTTCAAGCTGAACAACCTTGGTGCTTTTCTTTTTCATAGTATTGTTGGTTAATCTATTTGATCAGTTACTGGCAACCGGAATGTTTGCCCCTTCGGTGTTGCCCGTCATCAGGATCCCTTGCTGGCGTTTTTTCCGGTACCCGGATTTATTTCCGGCATTGCTTGCCCTTCTGTTTTTACGCTGCGAAATTACGCCATTTATCTTAAAGGAAACATTTTTTTAACCCGAAATGCAACCCATTGGCATTGACATGGATCAATCCGGAGCAACCAGAACCACCAGTTTTCACCTTTGGTTGTATTCGCACTTTTTTGTTCAGATTCGTTCTAAATATCTGAAAACGATTATGTGAATACCTTGATTTCAGAAAATCTCTGTATGTTTGCAGTCCAATCTGATTAAATCGTCAAATTAAAATCTTTCAGCTATGGCTTACAAAATCACTGAAGATTGTACCGCATGCGGAACCTGTATCGACGAATGTCCGGTAGATGCAATTTCGGAAGGTGACATCTATAAAATCGATCCGGATGTTTGTACCGATTGTGGCTCCTGCGCCGATGTTTGTCCTGTGGAAGCAATCTTCCCGGAATAATTACCGGAACGCAATCCTTTAAACGGGCTGCCTTTCCCCTGAATGGCAGCCTTTTTTGTTTACTTCCAGGACCTGAAATAAAATACCGAGAAAATCCCGAAAATTTCAAGCCTGCCTAAAAGCATATCCCCCGACAGGATGTATTTCACAAATTCGGGAAGGTTGCTGTAGTTGCCCATGGAGCTTACCCTGTTGAAGCCGGGCCCTACATTGCCCAGACAGGCTGCAGATGCCGAAAATGCTGACATCAGGTCTACCTCAAAGAAGGATATTGCCACCGTGCTCACAAGCAGTATCAGGATATAGGTTCCGATAAAGATGGCCACCATCGATTCCATCGTCGGGTCAATAACCACACCGTTGATTTTGGTGGTAAAAACAGCCCTTGGGTGTTGCATCTGCTTGATTTGCCTGCTGATAGACTTCAAAAGGATGAATACTCTGTCGAATTTCAATCCTCCGGATGTTGAGCCGGCCATGGCGCACTGGATCGTAAAATAGAGCAGGATTATCTGGGTGAAGAAAGGCCAGACGGATGATTCGGCAGTTGCAAATCCTGTGGTTGTACCTAAAGAAATCACCTGAAAGGAACCGTACCGGAAAGCGTCCCCTATTCCATAAATCCCTGATTCCCAAAGCTTCCATGCAACGATACAGATTCCTGCGATGAGGAAAAACAGGTAGTTTCTGGCAATTACCGACCGGAAGATATTGATGCCGCGTTTAAATGTAAAGGTTTGGTATATCAGCCCGAAATGAATCCCTGACAGCACCATGAACACCATAATAATAATCTCTGACGGGAGTGAATTGAACCAGGCAACGCTGCTGTTTTTCGTCGAAAATCCTCCGGTGGCAATGGTGGCAAAGGCATGGTTTACCGAATCGAAAAAAGGCATCCCGAAAATCGTAAGCAGCAGTATTTCTGTGACTGTGAGCCCTATGTAAACATAGGCAAGCACCTGAAGGGTCTTCCTGGCCCTGTAGGCGAAATTCATTTTGGCAATACTCGAGATATCGGTATTCAGCAGCACAACCTTCATCACATGGGCCTGGGGCAGAATAAGCAATGCGAAAACAATTACCCCTATACCACCAATCCAGTGGGTGGCTGATCGCCAGAAAAGGAGACCGTCTGGCAGTGCCTCCACATCGGCAAGGATGGTTGCCCCTGTGGTTGTGAACCCTGAAACACTTTCGAACCATGCATCGGCCAGGGAGAATTCACCACCCCACATCAGGAAAGGGAGCATGCCAGTGAGGCATGAGATCATCCAGCCAAATACGACGATCAGCAGCCCTTCAGTTGAATTCACTGAATCTGCCCGTCTGACAAAGATGGCCGGAAAAGCTCCGAGCAGGGCGGTGATTACGGCACTGAAAAGCAGGGGTAAAAAGGAGTTCTCACCATTATACAGGGAAATGAGGGCAGAAATCCCCATGAAGGCTGCACAGAACAGTAAAACATGGCCGATATACCGCAAAACGATTTCCGTTCTCATGCGTCTTTTCCTTATTAGCTGAGTTTTTCTGCCAGTTTTTCCACAGCGGTTGCCAGCTTCCCGATCTCATCCTCTGAATCTATATTGGCAACCAGTGCACCTCTTGGGTTCTGCTGGTATTTATTGATGGTATGCGTTAACTGCACAATGGGCCTGACAAAGAATCTGGAGATGAAGAAATTCAGCATTAAAAGAAATACCAGGGCAGCCACAATGGCAACAATACCGGGCATCAGGGCACGCCGCGACTGCTGTTCCAATTGGGATGATTCATCAAACATCGCCTTCTGATTCAGATTGATCAGGGTGTGCACACGATTTTTTACATCGATGAATGAGGTGTGGATTACCTGCTGATAATGCTTCAGGACTCCTGAAGTGTCGGAAACCGGAACCGTGTTAACCGAGTGGGAGTAGACTTCATATTGCTTTCTGATGGCCCGGAGAATTGTGTCCTCCCCTGGTTCAGTAATATTCCCTTCGGCTACATGCAATGCAACGATGAAGGAACTGTCAGACTGATGCAGGATTTCTGAACCCTGCTGGTACTCACCCAGAAGCAATAATAATACACCGCTGTCTTTTCGCTCAAGAGCTTCCAGCATCGATTTTCCTGCCTGGATCGTATTATAGTTGTCTTTAATCAGGGATTTCACCAGCCCTGAAATCCGGATAAATTCATAGATTGACATTCCGCCTGCTGCAGCCAGCATGCAGATGACCACCAGAAAACCCAGCAGAATCTTGGTTTTTAAACGCTTTCTCATCCCCGTGTTTTTTTACGGGGGTAAAAGTACAACGGAAATCTGCCTATCGGATCACTAACTTTGAATTTATTACAGTATTCCCTGCCAGTACCCTGATCAGGTAAACTCCCGGTTTCAGATCCGGCTGAATCGAAACGGTACTTCCGGCTGGCACTGTCTCCCTGCGGTATACCAGTTTCCCGTCACTACTGAACATCATGATGTCTGCCGGAGTTGACAGGCCGGAAGGCAGCATGATATTGAAGTTACCATCTGAAGGGTTTGGAAAGATAACAGGTTGTATTTTAGATGCATGAGAGGATGTAATGGAGAGTGGCACCCCGAGGGCATATCGTTGTGTGAATTCCTGCAGGTAGATGTTGGCGATGGTATCGTCATGGATCACCAGGGTGTTTTCATCATTACGCTGGTCGGCCGCGTTGCTCCAGTTGTGGGATCCTGTCCAGACCAGGGGATCAGCCCCGGGGTACCCCGGGTCGATGATCATCAGTTTGTTGTGGAGGATATAGGATTCACCGAACTCACGGAACTGTGCCCCAAGGGCTGCTTTCAACTCATCCACCACCAGCTGGGTACACTCCCCCTGATCATTCACAATTACCTTCACATCTCTTCCGGCAGTCTTCTGATCCCTCAGGGCGTAGGCTATGTCAGATCTGGTGATCAGCATCGTACTTACATATACCTGGTTCTGGGCACCCTGAATATGGCTGATAATCTGACCATTCACTCCGTCGCTTGGGCTGAAGAACGATTTTACCCGTTTGCCTCCGATGATAAATTCATGCGGGGTGTTGTTGGTTTTATAGGGGCCGAATTTTGCATTTCCGGAGTCAGGCTGGGCTCCGGTGGACCCGAACATCTCCTCAAATTCAAGGGTATATGCCTTTGCAAGGCTCTGATCCTGAATAATTACCACATTATTTGCATATTGATTCACACAGGTTTCGGTCCAGTTCATGGAGCCTGTCCATACGATGGGCTTCAACGGGTTGCTGTGATTGGCATCGAAAATCATGAACTTGTTGTGCATGATCCCATATTCCGAGGAGGCAGGACTGGCAATCTTGCCAATCGCGGGCAAAAGGCTGTTGATACCCTGATTCTGGGTAGTACCGTCATGTACCACCCGAACCTTTACACCGCGGTTATACGCCTGATTCAGCGCTGCATAGATGGCAGAAATATTCTGAGCCCCGAAATTATAGATCGCCAGGTCGATGGTGCTGTCAGCCCGGTCGATATAAGCTATCAGGGTATCGTCAAGGAGGTCATCCATCTGCATGGCATTCACTCCGGTACTGACACTGTTATCCACAGTGCTGGTAAAATAGACCTTGATATCACCTGATGAAAGAGAGCGTGTGGCATATACATTCACCCCTGAAAAGGCCGTATCCGTTCCTGCTACCGAAAATGCCTTCACCCAGGTGATGGTACCGGGTGAAAGACCAGCAAGGGTTATCGTATGGCTGGTCCCTGTACCGGTATTCATCTGGTGTGATCCGAGTGCAGATGAATTTCCGTAAAACACCTGGGTGCTGCCGTTGATATTGGTGGTCCATGTAAGATCAAATCCGGTACCGGTGATGTTGGAAACCGATACCGGTGATGTGAGTGCAATTGCGGTGTTGGAGATGATATCCTGAGCATTCCTTAGAAGCATCTGATACCCTGCCGCAGGGTTGGAATAACTGAACTGCGAGCCGATGCCAACGAGATCGACCTGGCTGGTCGGAATCAGCCCTCCTACCAGTGGGTTACCGTTGTTGATCCTGATCTGGGCCTGCTGCCCCTGCGCTGTAACGGTATAGTTGGTATTGCCGGCAAACGTTCCGCCAGCTGAAGTAAAGATGGCATCATTGATCCTGATCATCACCGACTCGTGGATTTCCCCAAACTGGGAGGGGGTAATCACCACAGGTGCCGGTAAAGGGTTATTGGACGAAAGGACCGTATCATTATATACATTCCTAAGTTCAAGCAATTGGTTGTAGTTGTCCATGATGCCTGTCAGCTTTACGGAATCGCCACGCTGGAGGTAGGTTTTTGTGCCATCATAGATGGCCAGCCCACCGGTAGGATCCTGGATATACCGGATAACACCCAGTTCGCTTCCGTTGAGGACCACACCCGCAATGGTAACGGTATCGTTAACTGCTGCCTGTCGCGCCACTGCAATGGGCACAGGGTTTTGGGCATTCAGGCTGTAAAAGGAGAGGACCAGCAAGGCAGTTGAGAACAGAATATTTTTCATATCAGTAAGATTTCAGTTTAGATTGATAAACGCAGAGAGATGTTGAATTTGCGGCCCGACCCGATAAAAACAGCGGCTGATTTTGCATCAAAGGTGTTGAATGTCTGACCGGTATATCCATCGTTGTTGGTAGCATCAGAAATATACATCTCATCCGTAAGGTTAAGTACGCTGAACCGCAGGTCTCCGCGGATATCGTAGTACCGGAAGCTGTAACCTGCATTCAGGTCAATAAGAAAATAGTTGGGCAGCCTCCACGACTGTTTTGGATTGCCTTCTTCATCGAATGCCCATTTATTGGTCACCGGATCCAGGTCCAGCGGATCAAAATTGGAGTAATGTTTACCGAACCAGGTTAATCCGCCGCTCAGGTATAGCATTTTGCGCCACTCATACCGGAAACCCTGCCTGAACTGCTGCTGTGCCGCATCACCCACATAGAGCCCCTTTGCGTCGAAAAGGACGGTTTTTATCACATCCCCGGTGTTCTGGTCAACAATCCTTGCCGAGTCTGCGGAGGTCCAGCGCCAGTCGCCAAGAGAGAGTACGGTTTCGGAAATCAGACCTGGCAGCAGGTGTACTCCCAGTTCCATCTCAATCCCCTGATGGAGCGCATCCACACCATTGATATTCACATTGTAGGTTACATCATCAATCACCACGGTGGGTGCATAATCTGCAGGTTTGTTTGACCATACGGTGTAATAGGCATTTACGTTCAGGGTAAACCGGTTGTTGAAATAATTGTACCCCACCTCTGCAGCTTTCACAATTTCATTTTCTATCAGCTGATAAAGGTTATTGTACCGGTCGTACACATTATTGAATCTGGGGGCCTTGTTCAGGTATCCGATATTGGCAAATACATTGGAAGTTTTTGACATGTTGTAGTTAGCCCCTGCCTTGAACGTATAACCGGGAATCCATTTGTAAGGTGTTGTGGCAGTGCGTGCTTCAGGGGAATTGATGGTGTATGCCTGGTCCTGGTAAAAGAACGTATCAGGTACTGAGATGAATCCCCCCTGTCCCAGGTTAAACTTCCGGATGTAGCCCACGGCCTGTGGTATGACTGTGTCTCCGATCACCAGATCTTTTTTAAGGTAGTAGTCCTTACGCTGGAAACCGGTTTCAGCACCGGAGAGGTTGACAAAGAAGTTCCATTTTTCCAGTTTATACTCAGCCTGGGCAAAGAGGCCTCCCCATTGCACGATTCCATCGTTGTTGTAACTGATTTTATCCCCTGAAAACCGCTTATTCGATGGATTGGTCTTGTCGCGGAGTTCACTCGTCTTCACTTCATCAATCCAGTAATCAGCTCCCAGCATGTCATAGGCAATCTGATAATGTTGTCCAACATAATAACGGCCATCGAGGCCACCCGAAATTTTCAGCCTTTCATTGAACCTGTAATCAACCGTTGACAGGAAACCGGCCCACACATGGTTGTTGATGGCGCTCCGCATGATAATTCCCTTGCCGGCGGTAAGGGTGCCGTTCTGTGCCACATTGTTGTCGTATACCTGCTGAAAGTTCACCAGGCCTGCCTGAGGTCCGGTAAGTATGGCCGGAGGAGTGGCAGTCAGGCCGGTCCCCCCGCCATTACCCAGCGAAAGGTACACGATATTGGAAACGGAAAGGTTGGGGGTAATGGTCCAGAAATCCCGCATCGAAAACTGTGGCTTGTGGTAGTAATTGAGTTTTTCGTTGATGGCTTCATAGGCATCTGAGGCAGAGGTGCTGTCTCTTCTGAGCCAGCCCCAGTGCGGGTTGTGTTTCAACCCCAGGTTCACGGGCCCGGGACTGTACTCGCTGGTGTCGATGCCGAGTTTGTATGCCCAGGATGTGTCAAGTCTCGACATTGCCATCGTATAAGCTCTCTGACCGTGGCTTTGGGGTGCGCCCATGCCTGTGATGCTCAGCAGATGCTTTCCCAGATTTTTATCAATCCTGAAAAAGTAAAAATACCCTTTGGTCCAGGTCATATCCACCTCTCCGTCTCCCTGCTTGTAGGATCCGGCAACGGTGAGGCCCCAGCCATTTTTCAGCTTTCCCGAATTGTACACCATGGAGGTACGCAAAAAATTATCGGATCCTACTTCCTGCTTCAGGCTGAGGTTCCGGCGCGCATCAATGCCGGTGGTGAGGATATTCATGGTGCCCCCGACCGAGGGGATGGCCAGTTTTGAAGCCCCCAGTCCGCGTTGCACCTGAATGGAGCGGGTTGCCATGTCGAGCCCGAACCAGTTCGACCAGTACACCCAGCCGTTTTCCATATCGTTCACCGGTATCCCGTCAATCATCACAGCTATGTTCCGCTGGTTAAACCCGCGGATGTTGATCCGGGCATCGCCGTCTCCTCCGCCCTGCTGGGTAGCATACACCCCGGGGGTTTTGTTCAGAATCATCGGAATGTCCTGAGAGGCAAGCTCTTCCTGAATCCTGGTAACCGGTATCGTGCTGAAGGCCACTGGGGTTTCCCGCATTTTGGCAAAGTCTGCCACTACCTCAAACTCCTGTAAAACAATGCTTTTCAGCACAAAGTCCGATTGCATGTTCCGGTCGAGGGTAATTATCCGGGTTACTTTTTCTGTGCCTACATAACTTACGGTAAGCGTGTAGGTCCCTTTGGTCAGGCTTATGACATAATTGCCGTTGCCGTCTGCTACGACCCCTTTTCCTTCACCATACACTATGTTGGCAAAAGGCAGGGGCTCACCGGTGATGGCATTGGTAACTGAACCCGAAAGGGTATACTGCTGGGCGGCAGCACTTGCAGCCATTAGCATACAGGCCACCATTGCAAAAAGGATCCTGGTTTTCATGGTTCTTGGCTTATTGATAAAATATGGGTAAAACCGGCAGCACGGAAATCCGGTTTCCTGAAACACGCTTGTCGTATAAAATGCAGCGGTTCACCAGGCAGGGTTACCTGATTATGACCCTTTTCACGATTGAACGCTGGTCTTCAAAGATGATGCGCACCATGATCATCCCCTTGCTCATCCGTTCGTCAATACGGATAACCATGTCGCCCCTCTGTGACGGATTACGCATTTGTGCCAGGCTTTGTCCCTGCAGGTTCAGCAGTTCCACCTCTCTGATAATCCGGGTGGCTTTAACGGTAAAGGTTCCGCCGGTTACGGGGTTAGGGTAGAAGAATGCATCATAGGCAGGATTGTACTCATAAACACTGCTGGGATCACAATCGCAGATATGCCAGCGCAGGTGGTCGAAGGTGTTCTCCGGTAGTGAATCCCATTCAGCACAAGGGTTGAAATAGGGAGGATTCACTGTGATGCCTGTTTTCACTCCGGGTTTCCGGATCAGGGTGTGGTTGGCGGTCATCCACCTTCCCCCCAGTGCATCGGTGAAACCTGCCGCGGTGTCGCAGGTCCAGGCGGTACCGGGATCTTCCCCGATTCTGCCGATGATGTCGAGGTAAGTGCCATTCAACAGTTCGAGGGTTACACCGTCATCCCCGTTGAAATAGTGCATTCGGTTTACATTGTAGTCGGGACACAGCAATGTATCAGCCATGGCAAGAAGCTCTTTGAATACCGCGGTATCCTGCCCGGTGAGGGTGGTGTCGGTTTTGTCAAGCACGGTTACAAAGGTTCCGAAAGCCGGAACAATCCCTGACAGGGCCACTGCATACGGAGTGGTGCCACCATTGGAATATCTGACCAGCTGGTATCCGGTCAGGTTGATGGGGTTGGCAGTCGGATTGTAAATCTCCATTGCTTTGTTGTTGTTTGATCCTTCAATATAT
Source organism: Bacteroidota bacterium (assembly GCA_022709695.1). Taxonomy (GTDB): domain Bacteria; phylum Bacteroidota; class Bacteroidia; order Bacteroidales; family SKPS01; genus SKPS01. Next base: position 274,619 of record JAKLII010000002.1, on the reverse strand, counting down.
TCGGATATGAACAACTGGGTGCACTGGGCAGAAACGGAACTGATAGCTGCAAATACCACAGCTACAATGAGTAAGGTTTTTTTCATCTGGACTGGTTTTTAGTTGCTTCCGTGTACAAAACTAATCGTTTTTTTGCTTTCAACAGGTATTCCGATGTTAAAAAAATGGTCAGAATCCGGCTCAAAGCACCATCAGCATGAAGGCATACTCCATGGCTATTTCACGGTAGGGTTCAAACCTGCCCGATGCCCCGCCATGACCGTAATCCATCTGGGTTTGCAGCAAGATCAGATTGCCGGAGGTATTGTTTTCGCGCAATTTTGCCACCCATTTGGCCGGTTCCCAGTACTGCACCTGCGAATCGTGAAATCCGGCCGTAACGAGCATATGGCAGTAGGGTTTTCGGCTGACATTGTCGTACGGGGAATACGAAAGCATATAGTCATAGTACCGCTTATCCTTCGGATTTCCCCATTCATCGAACTCTCCGGTGGTGAGCGGTATCGACTCGTCCAGCATGGTGGTTACCACATCCACAAAGGGAACTGCCGCAATAATCCCCTTGTAAAGGTCGGGCCGCAGGTTGCTGATTACTCCCATCAGCAGGCCGCCCGCACTGCCCCCCATGGCAAACATCCGGTCGGTAGCGGTATATTTTTCCGAAACCAGAAATTCTGAACAGGCGATGAAGTCGGTGAAGGTGTTCATCTTTTTCAGCAGTTTACCCTCTTCATACCAGGCACGTCCCATCTCTTCACCCCCTCTTACATGGGCAATGGCGTACACAAACCCTCTGTCGAGCAGTGAGATCACCGAACTTCTGAACCAGGGGTCGTTGCTGTATCCGTAGGATCCGTAGGCATACACCAAAGCCGGATGGCTGCCGTCGCGCTTCAGCCCTTTGCGATGGACCAGCGAAACCGGGATCTTAGTCCCATCTTTTGCCATGGCGAATATCCGATGGGTTTCATAGTTCGATTTGTCAAATCCCCCCGGGATTTCCGTCTCTTTCAGCACTACCCTCTGCCCGCTGTCGAAACGGTATTCTATCACCGATCGGGGAGTGGTGAGTGATGAGTACACAAACCTGAATCCAGGGGCATCCATCATGCCATTCACCGAGCCATCCAGCACATAGGCTTCCTCCTCCATCTGAATAAATGCCGAAGTGTTCTTTTTGAGATCAATCACCCTGAAGCGGTTCAGCCCATGGAACCTCTCTTCTGCAACCAGATGACCGTTGAACAGTTCGATCCCTTCCACAAGCACTTCCGGCGAATGGGGCAGCAGCTCCTGCCACTGTTTCATGCCCGGACGATCAAGGTCTGTTACCATAATTCTGAAATTCAGGGCATTGTGATTGGTTCTGATGTACAGTTTTCCGTTGCCGGCCTCCACAAAATACTCGTGCCCCCTCTTTCTGGGCTCCACCACCCTGAACCGGTTTTCGGGGCGGCTGCTGTCCAGAATCCACACCTCGGTGGTGAGGGTGCTGCCACTGTGGATCAGGATGTACTTCTCATCACGGCTGTTTTCCACCGAAACCGAAAAGGTCTCATCTTTCTCCTCAAACACCATCTCATCCTTTTGCACGTCATTACCCAACACATGCTTCATGATTTTTACCGAACGCAGGGTTTGCGGGTCGCGTACCGTGTAATAGACCGTGCGGTTGTCGGAAGCCCAGGCTACGCTGCCGGTGGTCATCGGCAGCAGATCAGGCAGAAACTGTCCGGTTTTCAGGTTTTTAAAATGAATGGTATAATTCCGCCGGCTAACCGTATCGATGCCGATGGCACCAATGCGGCCGTCAGGGCTCACCTGAAAATAGGCATCATCGAAATAGCGGTGTCCTTTGGCCATTTCATTCAGGTCGAATAAAAGCTCCTCTTTCCTTTCGGCCCGGTTAGCCCATCTGTAGTAGAGGGGATATTCTGAATCACCCCGGTATCGGGTCTGGTAGTAATACCCGTTTTTCAGATAGGGAACCGTTTCATCATCTTTCTTGATGCGGCCTGTGATTTCACGAAAAATCTCTTCCCGCAGTTTCTGAACCGGCTGCATCATCGCTTCGGTATAGGCGTTTTCAGCCTCCAGGTATTTTATTACCTCCGGGTTTTCACGTTCATTCAGCCAGTACCAGGGGTCGGTACGGGTGTGACCATGGGTGGTAATTTCATGAGGGATTTTCTGGGCAGCAGGAGGTTTCATCATGGTTTGGTTTTGAGGCCGGCACCCGGCAAGGATGCCTGCAGCCATGCAGCACAATGGCACGAGCTGAAAGATCCGGTTAAAGGTCATGTCATGTATGTTTCGGGCAAAGATAAAGCTTGTGGCAATGCGTTACAGGACTCACAGGGCATTCTCAGCCTTTCTCTGTTAATTCATTCCCGAAATGCTTTGCGATCGGCCCCCTCAGAAAGTCGATCAGCTTAATGTGGTTACGGAGGCCATTCTTTCTGGCCGGCTCGCAGATATGCCACTGATGGTAATAGATACGGGTCATCCCGTTTTCCATGGGTTTGATTCTGAGGGGGTACAGATGGCACGACCCGGGTTTCTGCAGTGGCACCACGCCGGCTTCAAATGCCTTTTCGATGGCACACAGGGCAATGCCATCCCTGAAAATGGCAAAGGCGCACTCCCGGTCGTGAACCAGAGGCGTAACATATTGCCCTTCCATGTCCCAGTCGAAAACGCCATGGTGTTCAACTACCTTTCTTCCCTCCTCCTCCATAAAAGGGATAATCCGGTCAATGTAGTCCTCGAGCAGGCTGATCTCCTCCTCCGCAAGGGGTGCGCCGGCATCCCCTTCCACGCAGCATGCCCCTTTGCACTGGCTCAGGTCGCAGGCAAAGCAGGCAGTGTACAATTCATCCGGAACCAGGGTGTTTCCAATCACTTTCACGGTGACAAAGGTAGGGGTTTCTCATCTCCGAAACTCTGATTACTTTTGCCGCCATGATGAACGCAGAAGATTTTTTCAAGAAAGTAACAGCCCACGCCAAAGAATACGGCTACGTTTTTCCGTCCAGTGAAATCTACGATGGCATGAGTGCCGTGTACGATTACGGCCCATACGGCGTGGAGCTGAAAAACAACATCAGGGAATACTGGTGGCATGCGATGGTGCGGCACAATGAGAACATTGTCGGGATCGACAGCGCCATTTTTATGCATCCCACCATCTGGAAGGCCTCGGGCCATGTGGATGCGTTCAATGATCCGCTCATCGACAATAAAGACAGCAAGAAACGGTATCGTGCCGATGTACTGATCGAGGACCATATCGCCAAAATTGAGGCGAAGATCGACAAGGAGGTACAGAAGGCCGAAAAACGGTTCGGTGAGCAGTTCGACAAGAAGATGTTCCTGGAAACCAACCCCAGGGTGGTGGAGTACCGGAAGCAGATGGAGGATATCAGCCACAGGATGAATTCAATGCTCACCGATGGTGACCTGGCAGGTGTGAAAGCATTGATTGAGGAGCTGGAGATCGTTTGCCCTGTGTCGGGTTCCCGCAACTGGACCGATGTGCGGCAGTTCAACCTGATGTTCTCCACCAAAATGGGATCGGTGGCCGGTGAGGATGGCGGCACCATCTATCTTCGCCCGGAAACAGCTCAGGGAATCTTTGTAAATTTTCTCAATGTGCTGAAAAGCAGCAGGATGAAGGTTCCTTTCGGCATAGCCCAGGTTGGTAAGGCTTTCCGGAATGAGATCGTGGCCCGGCAGTTTATCTTCAGGATGCGCGAGTTTGAGCAGATGGAGATGCAGTTTTTCGTGAAACCGGGAACCGAACTCGAATGGTACCAATACTGGAAAGCAGAAAGGATGAAGTGGCATTTGTCGCTGGGGATCAGCCCTGACAAATACCGTTTTCACGACCATGAAAAGCTGGCCCATTATGCCAATGCCGCTGCAGACATCGAATTTGAATTCCCGTTTGGTTTCAAGGAGCTGGAGGGGATCCACAGCCGTACCGATTTCGACCTGGGGGCACACCAGCAGTATTCAGGCCGCAAGATGCAGTACTTCGACCCGGAACTCAACGAAAGCTATATCCCGTATGTGATTGAGACGTCGATTGGCCTCGACCGGATGTTTCTGGCCATCCTTTCCAATGCCTATTGCGAAGAGATCCTGGAAGACGGGAGCGAGCGTACCGTGCTAAAAATCCCTGCCAGAATCGCCCCGGTGAAACTGGCGGTGCTGCCCCTCGTGAAAAAGGACGGATTGCCCGAAAAGGCCCGCGAAATCATGGACGTAGTCAAATACCGGTATCTGTGTCAGTACGATGAGAAAGATGCCATCGGCCGGCGCTACCGCAGGCAGGATGCCATCGGCACACCCTATTGCATTACGGTCGACCACCAGACCCTTACCGATAACACAGTTACCCTCCGCGACAGGGATTCCATGCTTCAGGAAAGAATTCCTGCTGAAAGAATCACCGAAGTACTGAGCCTGAAGCTTTAGCCTCCTCCGGAAATTGTTGGTGTAAATACAATCCTGTTTTTCATTCCTTTACTGTTTGGAAAACAAAAAACCATTACTTTTGCACCCTTTTTCAAAGGGGAGCATCCCTAAACCGTTTTAACTCTTTTTAACAAAATAGAAAATTTTTTTGAGGTGAGGAGTTGTTTTTCTGTTTTTATGGTTAACTTTACACAAAAGAGTCATCAGAAGTGAACGTAAAATGGCAGTTGGAATGGATGTGACGGTAGAATATACGCTACACGAACTGTTGAAGAAGATCTTCGGATTTGATCAGTTCAAGGGGAACCAGGAGGCGGTGATCAAGAACCTGCTGGACGGGCGTGATACATTTGTCATCATGCCCACCGGAGGCGGCAAGTCGATGTGCTACCAGTTGCCTGCATTTCTCTATCCCGGTACCGCCATTATTATATCTCCCCTGATTGCACTCATGAAGAACCAGGTGGATGCCATCAGGAATTTTGGTGCCGAACAGGGTATCGCCCACGTACTCAATTCCTCCCTTACCAAGGCTGAAATTACCCGGGTGAAAGCAGACCTCTCATCAGGCCATACCAAATTACTGTACGTGGCACCTGAGTCGCTTACCAAAGAGGAGAATGTGGATTTTCTAAAAACCATCGATATCTCTTTTTACGCGATTGACGAAGCACACTGTATCTCTGAGTGGGGACATGACTTCAGGCCTGAATACCGCAGGATCCGGACCATCATTGAAGCAGTTGGCAAACGCCCTGTGATCGCCCTTACCGCAACGGCTACCCCAAAAGTGCAGCAGGACATCCAGAAGAACCTGAATATGCTGGATGCCACGGTTTTTAAGACTTCCTTCAATCGCCCCAACCTCTATTACGAAATCCGCCCCAAGACCAAGAATGTTACAAAGGACATCATCAAATATGTGAAATCCCAGTCCGGGAAGTCCGGGATCATTTACTGCCTGAGCCGGAAAAAGGTGGAGGAGCTGGCGGAAACCATGCAGGTAAACGGGATAAAGGCACTGCCGTATCATGCAGGGCTCGATTCCGCCGTAAGGGTGCGTAACCAGGACATGTTCCTGATGGAAGAGATTGATGTGATTGTGGCCACGATCGCTTTCGGAATGGGCATCGACAAGCCTGATGTGCGGTATGTGATCCATCACGACATGCCCAAAAGCCTCGAAGCCTACTACCAGGAGACCGGCCGTGCCGGGCGTGACGGAGCCGAAGGGAACTGTATCGCTTTCTATACCTATGATGATATGCTCAAGATGGAGAAGATCATGCAGGCAAAAAGCGTTTCGGAACTCGAAATTGCCAACCAGCTGCTGCTCGAAACCATCTCCTATGCCGAGTCGGCCCACTGCCGCAGGATACAGCTTCTCAACTATTTTGGTGAAGAATACCATCAGGACAACTGCCAGTCGTGCGATAACTGCCTCCATCCCAAACCCAAATCTGAAGCCAGCGAGCATATCCTGCTGGTGCTCGATGCCGTTCTGGAAACCAAACAGCTCCTCAAAGCCAAACAGATTGCCAAACTTCTTACCGGTGAGGTTGATTCCATCATTACCGCCCATCGGTATGATGAACTTGATATACTGGGTTCGGGCAGCTTCGAAGACACCTACTTCTGGAATGCCGTGATCCGGCAGGCCCTGGTAGAGCACCTGCTGGTGAAGGATATCGAGAATTACGGGATCCTGAAGATTACCGAGAAGGGCAAGGATTTTATGAAAAATCCTTATTCGGTGATGCTGGCCAAAGACCACGATTACGGAAATACGGAAGGAGAAGAGGAGGAGTATTTCCAGACCGGCGACCAGAAGGGGGGAAGTTCCGCCGACACCACCCTGTTTGCCATGCTCAAGGACCTGCGGAAACAGATCTCCAAGAAGGAATCGCTGCCTCCGTTTGTGATCTTTCAGGATACTTCCCTGGAAGATATGGCCATTCAGTATCCTATCACCCACGAAGAACTGAAAAACATTACCGGGGTTGGCGAAGGGAAAGCCCAGAAATATGGCAAACCATTCATCAATCTGATCCGAAACTATGTAGAGGAGAATGAGATCATCCGGCCCAATGACATGGTGGTGAAATCGGTGATCAACAAATCGGGGCTGAAGGTGGATATCATCCGCAGCATCGATAAGAAACATTCTCTCGAAGATATTGCAGTGGCCAAGAATATCGAATTTGATGAAGTCCTTACCGCCATTGAGCATATCGTTGCCAGTGGCACCAAGATCGACATATCTTATTACATCGACGAATTTGTGGATCCGTACCACCAGGAGGATATCTACGATTACTTCAAGGAGGAGGCAGAAACCGACTCATGGCAGGATGCCCTCCGGATTCTTGGCGAGGATGAATATTCAGAAGAAGAGGTGAGGCTCGTCCGCATTAAATTCCTCTCAGATCTGGGCAACTGATGCACAGTATCCTCCTTTTTCCCATCTTTGTACCCGTAAACCCGCTTTGGGTTCCTGAATTCCTCTATTAACCTATACATCTGCATTATGTCCAGTGAGTATAATCTGAATACGGTTGATTCTGACAAATTACCGGAAATTGAACCCCAGACCATCAATCCCTTTGAGAATGCTGAACCTGTGGTGGACGAAGAGATTCCGGAAACCGAATCTTTTGACGGAGGCAGTGGTATTCCCCCTGTCGCCCCGCCTTCCGGAACCGCCCCGAAACCATCCGGAGCATCAAGGCTTCCGCTTTTGTTGAGCCTCCTTGCACTGGCCGGTGTGGTGTTCATCCTGGCAGTCCATGGTTTCAAACCCCGCGAGGCCGGGCATACTCCCCAGCCTATGGTGAAAAGTTCCGGAGAACCGGTTACCGGTACCCGTATCGCCTATGTAAGGGCCGATTCGGTGCAAGGCAACTACCTGATGACCATCTACTTCCTCGATAGCATCGAGCGCCGTTTCCGGTCGATGGAGAATGACCTGATGGAGAAAAAGAAGGGGTATGAGAAGAAAGTCTCCAATTATTACCGGGATGTGCAGTCGGGATTGCTGAAGGAAAGCGCTGCACTGCAGATCAAGGAAAAACTTGAGGTGGAAGGGGACCAGATTGCTGAAACGGAGGAGAACTATACCAAGCGTATCAACGACCTGCAGCTCAAGCTCAATATCATATACTTCGACAGTCTGTGGAATTTCCTGGAACGTCATAAGGAAGCCATCGGATTCGATATGGTGGTGGGATATCAGCAGGGCCTCACCAACATCTTTTTTGCCGATAAAGGACTCGACATCACCCAACAGGTCATCGACCTGATGAACCAGGAGTATCTGGCGATCTATCCGAACAGAAAAGACCTAAAAAAGAAGTAACCTCCAAACTTCTAACTCCTAACTCCTAACTCCTAACTGAATTCCATGCACTCCAAACTCCTTACTCTGCTGTTTATCGGATCAATGCTGCTGCCCTCCTGTGGCGGAAGTTATTCAAGCGAAATCAAGCAGACCTGGCCCAACGGCGCCACACGTATGGTGGAATATTATAAAGAAAAGGACGGAAAGAAAGAGCTGTACAAGATGGAGGAATTCTATGAAAACGGGATCAAACGGATAGAAGGGTACTACCGCGACGGGCAGAAAGACGGCCGCTGGAGCAGTTACTTCCCTGAAGGTGGTGTATGGTCGGTGGTGGGGTATAAGGATGGACAGATGCACGGGAAGCAAACCGTGTACCACCCCAATGGGCAAAAGTACTACGAAGGGAGCTTCGATAACGGAATACGCAAAGGCACCTGGTCGTTCTGGGACGAAGCAGGTGCCCTTGTAAATACCCGGGAATACTGATTTACAGCCCGAATTCAGCTTTGATATCCTCCACGCGGTCGAGTTTTTCCCACGCAAAGAAATCGGCCATCTTGAAATACCGTGGTTTGCCATCGATGGTCTTTACCACTGTGTTTTCATCCTGGTAGGCCACTTCAATTTCCTTCTGATAGTAATCACGTCCGAAATGACCGTAGGCAGCAGTTTCAAGGAAAATCGGATTCTTCAGCCCAAGCGATTTTACGATGGCATAGGGTCTCAGGTCAAATATCCTTTTGATTTTCAGTGCGATGTCGCCATCAGAAAGCATCTTTCCCTGTGCATCGGTTACTTTGGCTGTATGGTTGGTGTTCACATACACCCCTACCGGTTCTGCGATGCCAATGGCATACGCCACCTGCACGAGCATCTCATCGGCCACGCCGGCTGCCACCATGTTTTTGGCAATGTGACGGGCGGCATAGGCAGCTGAACGATCCACTTTCGAGGAGTCTTTGCCCGAGAAGGCGCCACCACCATGCGCACCGCGACCGCCGTAGGTGTCCACGATGATTTTGCGTCCGGTGAGTCCTGAATCCCCGTGAGGCCCGCCGATTACAAACTTACCGGTAGGATTCACAAAGAGGTTGAAGTCGTTGCCGATGATCTGCTGGATATATTTCGGAAGCAGGGATTTTACCCTGGGGATCAGGATGTTTCTCACATCACGGGTAATCACTTCATGCATCGTGGCCTCGTTATCAAAATCGTCGTGCTGGGTCGATACCACAATGGTTTCCACGTGCAGAGGTTTTCCGTCGTCGTCGAAAGCTACGGTAACCTGCGATTTGGAGTCGGGACGCAGGTAAGTCATCTCCCTGCCCTCCTTGCGGATGGCTGCAAGTTCCTGAACCAGCATGTGGGCGATCTCCACCGGCATGGGCATCAGGTTCTGCATCTCGCGGCTTGCATAGCCAAACATCATCCCCTGGTCGCCGGCTCCCTGCTCTTCGGCACTGGCGCGCACAACCCCCTGGTTGATGTCCTGCGATTGTTCGTGGATGGAGGAAACGATGCCGCATGAGTTGGAATCGAAGCGGTATTCGGCTTTTGTGTAGCCAATCCGCTGGATGGTTTTCCGTACCACCTCATCCACATTCACATATCCATTGGTTTTCACTTCTCCGGCACACACCACCAGGCCGGTGGTAACCAGTGTTTCACAGGCTACCTTCGAGTCTGGATCCTGCCGCAGGAATTCATCCAGCAACGCATCCGAAATCTGGTCTGCCACTTTATCGGGGTGCCCCTCCGATACCGATTCTGATGTAAACAGATAAGCCATAACAATAAGTATATTAATTGTTTAACATTATTACGGAGGAAGAAGTGGTGATTGTGGTACAGGAAGGAAAAGCGAATTGCTTTAGCATTTTTTCCAGTGGTTGCAATCAAATCAAATCTTTCCACCGGGGGCAAAAGTACAAAAAAATGTTTAGGAAGTTGAGGAGGTTGAGAAAGTTTAGTTATTTGGGCATACAGCGAACCCATTAATAAAATGTAGTTGGCTTTTTGCCAGCGCCGGTGGCGCAAAAGAACCAACCCAGGGGCGAAGTCCCGGGAAAATACCAGGCACATGTCCATTGAGCCCCGGAGGGGCGAAACATTCTCCCCGAAAACCAGCCATTCCAAACCTTATTTCCCATTAACCTTAGTAGAATGATGCCACCGCGAGAAATTCTGACCTTATTACCTTATGGTGATGAATAAGGTAATAAGGTTAATGATGCGACCAGAAACCCATTGGCTACTAAGGTTAATTGCAGATAAGGTTAGGAATTGCTGTTTGCAGTTGGCCTTTAGCTGTTGGCTTGAAGTTTTTGGCTATTGGCCATAGTGTTTTTGCAATAATCATAAAGCCAAAAGCCAACAGCCAAAAGCCAACAGCATTCTTCTCCTGGAACAAGGAACATTTCTTTGATCCTTGATCCTTGAACGCTTGAACATTTGAACCTTTTGAACGCGCGAACGAAGTGAGCGCCCTACCGCTTCGTGAGCAGCTGAAACACCTCCTCGAGCTTCCGCTCAGTGCGGGTGATGGTGAGAACCTTCATCTGTGCGCTTACCGCCATCTGGAATACAGCAGATCTTACATCCACATCGGGGTTGGTTTCCAGGTGCCAGGTGTTGCCTTTGATGTGCTGCACACCTTTCACCCCCGGGAGCGCCCTGAGCTGTTTTTCACTGGCAGGCTTGTCAAATTCCACCAGCAATAACTCGGTCCCGGAAGTGATCGCCGAGAGCTCTCCGATAGGCCTGTCGGCCACAATTTTACCTTTGTCAATGATGATCACCCGGCTGCAGAGGGCTTCCACCTCCTGCATGATGTGGGTGGAAAAAAGTACGGTTTTCTCTTTCCCAAGGGTCTTGATGAGGTTACGGATCTCCACCAGCTGGTTGGGATCCAGTCCTGAAGTGGGCTCATCCAGGATCAGCACCTCGGGGTCGTGGATCATCGCCTGGGCCAGTCCCACCCGTTGCCGGAAGCCTTTGCTCAGCATCCCGATCTTCTTGTGCTGCTCAGGGGTAAGGCCGGTAAGCTCAATCATCTCTGCCACCCGTTTCTTCCTGTCACCGGGCAGTTTGTGCAAACCTGCTACAAACAGCAGAAATTCATGTACATACATATCCGGATACAGAGGGTTGTGCTCGGGCAGATAGCCTACACGAAGGCGCACCTCGTCGGGGTCATCCGCAGCGCTGAAACCACATACACGAACCTCTCCCTCATTGGAGGGGATAAAGCAGGTGATGATCTTCATCAGGGTCGATTTCCCTGCACCGTTGGGCCCCAGCAGGCCGGTGATTTCCCCTTTGCCGAGCTTCAGTGACACCTGGTCCAGTGCCCGCTGCTCCCCGTAAAGTTTGCTGATTCCGCTGACTTCTATTGACATATCGATGATCTATGATAGGTCGGCGAAATTACGGAAAATTCTGTTGCGGGAATTCCGTGCGCCGGTCCTTCAGGGTTTGGAAAATTTCACGGTCCGCGGTCGGAGTTCCCCGGATTCCTTTTACCTTTGACCATCCAATAACCTGCATTGCAATGATTCTGATTACCGGTGCCACAGGGCTGGTGGGTTCCCATCTGTTGTACAGGCTGGTCTCCGCCGGTCATCCCGTGCGGATCCTGGTTCGCGATCCTGCCCGCCTCAGGGTCGTTGAAAGGGTATTCGGGTATTACAGCGCCTCTTTCGCTGAGTTATCAGACAAGATTTCGGTAGTACAGGGAGACCTGCTCGATCCCGGTTCCCTCGATGCTTCCATGGCCGGCGTAAAACAGGTGTACAACTGCGGAGCAGTGGTCTCCTTTAACCCGTCGGAGCGGGACTGGCTGATAAGGAATAACATCGAAGCTACGGCCAACCTGGTGAATGCCTGCCTGGAGCACGGAGTTGAAAAACTGGCACAGGTAAGCTCCACCTCTGCCATCGGGAAGGAAACAAAAGAGCAGTTACTGACCGAAGAGACGGAATGGAAATACAGCCGGAGTCTTACTGGATATGCCATCAGTAAATATGAGTCGGAGCGGGAAGCCTGGCGCGGTGAAGCCGAAGGGTTGCAGGTGGTGATTGTGAACCCGGCCATGGTGGTTGGGCCCGGACAGTGGGGTGAGAGCTCCACCGCGCTGATCGACAAGTGCTACAAAGGACTCAACTTTTACACTACCGGGGTGAATGCATGGGTGGATGTTCGCGATGTGGCAGATGCCCTGGTCCAGTTGATGGAGGGTCCGGTTTCGGGTGAGCGGTTCATCCTGGCCGGAGAGAATATGGAGTTCAGCAAGTTTTTCGGAATGGTATGCGGTGCGCTGGGGGTGCCTGCTCCCCGGTACAGGGCAGGTAAAATGCTCGCAGAACTGGTGTGGCGCGCCGAATGGCTGCGTTGCCGGATCACCGGCAAAAATCCGCTGATCACCCGCGAAACAGCCCGTACTGCCAATAAAAGGGATTTGTATTCTTCCCAAAAGATTAAAGATGCTATTGGCTTCACTTTCAGACCTATGCAGGACACCATCGAATGGACCTGCCGCCATTACCTCAATGATCTGAAAAAACCGGTTACTCCTCCGGATCCTTCATCCGGTCTATGACCCGTCGCTCCCGCTTGGTCGGTCTGCCGGTTCCCCTCAGCCGCACTTCAAATCCTCCGGTGTGGAGAAGTTTCTGCTTGTCGTATTCCGACTGCGGAGTGAGGTCTTCGATAAAGCCTGCTACCAGTTTGGCCCCCACACGGGTCTGCAGTATTGCCAATACCTTGAAAGTGCGTACAATTCCCTGATCGTGAAGGGTGAAGGTGTCGCCGGGTTTCACCTCGCGGGATGGCTTTACAGGCTCTCCGGCAAAACGAACCTTCCCCTTACGGCATAGTTCTGTTGCCATGCTCCGGGTTTTGCACAGCCGCACACACCATAAAAACTTGTCGATCCTTACTTCACCGGTCATCTTACTTCTCGCGGAAATAGACCTGCACCGGAACCCCGGTAAAATCGTACAGCTCCCTGATCCGGTTCTCCAGAAACCGCTTGTAGGGATCTTTTACATATTTTGGAAAGTTGCAGAAGACGGCAAAGGCAGGGTAGGCCAGGGGCAACTGGGTGATATATTTCACCTTCACATATTTCCCTTTCCAGGCCGGGGGAGGGTTTTTCTCGATGATGGGGAGCACATCCTTGTTCAACTGAGCTGTGCTGATTTTCAGCTTACGCTGTTGGAACACTTTCGAAGCTGTCTCCAGGGCTTTATGGATCCTCTGTTTGTTGATGACCGAGGTAAACAGAACCGGGATGTCGGTGAAGGGTGCGGTTCTCTCCCTGATCTGCCGTTCGAAGGCCAGGTGGGTGTTGCTCCCTTTTTCGATCAGGTCCCATTTGTTCACAAGGATCACGATGCCCTTGTTGTTCTTTTCTGCAAGATGGAAGATATTGATGTCCTGTGCTTCAAATCCCTGCTGGGCATCCACCATCAGCAAACACACATCGGCGGTTTCAATGGCCCTGATGGAACGCATCACTGAGTAGAACTCTATATCTTCCTTCACTTTAGCCTTGCGGCGAAGTCCTGCCGTATCCACCAGGTAGAAATCGAAGCCGAAACTGTTGTACCGGGTGTCGATGGTATCGCGGGTGGTGCCGGCTACCGGGGTTACGATGTTGCGGTCGGTGCCGATGAGGGCGTTGATGAACGAAGATTTCCCCACATTGGGGCGCCCCACCACGGCAAAACGGGGGAGGTCGTCATCGATCACCGGGGCTTCAGGGGTAAAATGCTTCACCAGCTCGTCCAGCAGATCGCCGGTACCCTGGCCGTTGACGGCCGATACAGGCCATACCTCACCCAGACCAAAACGGTAGAACTCCGTGGTCTGCAGGTAGCTTCCCGGATTGTCGATTTTGTTGGCCGCCAGAAACACCGGTTTTTTCGATTTCCGGAGAATGCCGGCTACATCCTGATCCATGCCGGTAATCCCTTCACGCCCATCCACAACAAACAGAATCACATCGGCCTCTTCGATGGCCAGCGCTGCCTGTTTCCGGATCTCCTCTTCGAACACATCTTCGGACCCCACCACATATCCTCCGGTATCGATCACACTGAAGGTGATGCCGTTCCATTCCGACTGGCCGTAGTGGCGGTCGCGGGTTACTCCGCTCGATTCATGTACAATGGCCTGCCGGTTGCCGATAAGGCGGTTAAACAGGGTCGATTTTCCCACATTGGGACGGCCAACGATGGCCAGCATATTCGGCATATAAACAGGATTTTGCGGCAAAGATAGGGATTCTTTGCCAGAAGTGCCTTGAGCTACCCCGGCATTGGGTTACTGCTCGTAGCCAAACCGTTTGAGCTGACGCGGGTCTTCCCGCCACTCCTTGCTTACTTTGATTCTGAGGTCCAGGTAGATATGCCGCCCGACAAATGCTTCGATCTCCTTGCGGGCAGTGGTCCCCAACCGCTTGATGGCCGCTCCCTGATGGCCGATCAGAATTGCTTTCTGCGACTCGCGCTCCACATATACCACCGCCTCGATCTGCAAGGGATCTTCCTCCTCCAGGTAACGCTCCACCACCACTTCAACCGAGTATGGGATCTCCTTCTTGAACTGCACCAGGATCTGGGCGCGGATAATTTCGGCTACAAAAAAGCGCATCGACCGGTCGGTGAGCTCATCTTTATCGTAAAAGGGCGGCGATTCGGGCAGCATCCCCAGGATTGCTTCAAACACCCCTTCCACTCCCGCCTTATGGAGTGCTGATACCGGCATCACCCGGGCCTGCGGGAGCCGCTGCTGCCAGTATCCGATGGCCTCCATCACCGCTTCCTGACCGGCCAGATCCACTTTGTTGATGAGCACCAGCAAAGGGATGTTGCCGGAGGTAATCCGGCCGATGAATTCATCCGTGTAATTCCGGTCGCCGGGTTCGGTGAGGAACAGAAAAATGTCGGCATCCACCAGTGCCGTCTCCACAAACTTCATCATCGACTCCTGCAGCTTGTAGCCCGGTTTTTCAATGATACCGGGGGTGTCAGAATATACAATCTGAAAATCATCGCCGTTCACGATGCCCATAATCCGGTGCCGGGTGGTTTGTGCCTTCGAGGTGATGATGGAGAGTTTTTCGCCCACCAGGGCATTCATAAGGGTCGATTTCCCTACGTTGGGTTTTCCGATGATATTGACAAATCCTGCTTTGTGCGGCATAGCGGAGGGTGATTTTGGGCAAAGGTAAGATAATGTATGACTGAAAAATATCTACTTTTATGTGATTGACAAGCCCTTTCTGGCAATGTACTTTTAGAACAGTTTTAAGGCTGTATCTTGCTTCAGGTCTCAATTGCCACATCAAATTATTGATTATCAGTCTTAGAATCGATTGGAATCTGATGTTGCATTAAAATCTGTCAATCATGAAAAAGTACCTTTGCACGTTTCTCATCGGGCTCCTGGTGTCAGGATCCATGTTTGCCCAGACTTCGCACGAATTCGACTGGGCACGTAACTTTGGCTTAACCGGCAGCAACACCTGGAGCCAGCAAGGCATGGTCATGGATGCCGCCGGGAATATCATCTTCACCGGTGATTTCTCCGGCAACATGGACCTTGATCCGGGCAGCGGGGTGCAAATGGTTTCGACCTCGGGCCTGCAAGATCGAGACTTCCTTGTTATAAAGCTCAACAACGATGGCAACTACCTGTGGGGCTTGCATTGCGGTCTGAGCGGTGCCTCGCAGCAGTCGAGCAGCATCAGCACCGATGCCTCAGGAAACATCTATGTGGTAGGTTATTTTAACACTTCCTGTCAGTTTGGAGGCATCCAGCTTACCTCAGCAGGGAACAAAGACGGTTTCCTGATGAAAATCGACCCCTATGGAGTCATTCAATGGGTGAAGCAATTCGGTGGTACCGGACTTGACGATCTTGAAAGGGTATTTGTGGACAATGCAGGCTACATCTGCGTTGGGGGACAATTTACGGGAACGGTCGACATGGATCCCGGGAGCGCTGTCTACAATCTTACCTCAACGCTTGCCACTGCACCCTCCACTTACGCCAGCGATGCATTCCTTTTAAGGCTCACTCCGGCCGGCGACTTCGTTTGGGCTGGTTGTATGGGCGGTATTAAGGGTATGAATGTCATCTGCATTTCCGGCTACACCGATGCGAATGGCCATTGGGATATCTATGCAGGCGGATCGATTCCCGGAGCCGTATGCGACCTCGATCCCGGAGTGGGCTATTACCCCGTTACCGGTACAAATACAAACTCCCTGGGAGACGCCTACGAGATCCGGGTCTATGACGGGAACCTTGTCTGGGCTAAAGTCTCGGGAGGGAGCATAGGTGAAGAAAACACCTATGCCATCATCCCCGATGGTGCAGGCTCAGTGTTTACATTGAAGAACATCAACCAATACCTTACAAAACCGAAGCCCCTTGCAAGGTTACAAAAGCTCAACTCATCCAACGGTGCCGTGGTATATACCCGCGAAATCATACTGGTCTCCGGAACCTCAGTGAGTTCGAGAGCCATGACAAGGGATGCTGCCGGAAATATCTATATCGTGGGTACCTTGAATGGCAAGGCAGATTTCGATCCCAGCAGCGCAACCTACTATCTCGAAGCTCCAACTACCGAGGGAACATTTGAGACCTTTCTGCTCAAACTCAATGCTTCGGGCAATTTTCAGTGGGCCAAAAAGACCAGTGGAAGCTGGGGAGTTGGATTCATGGAAGTGTGCATGGATCCGGCAGAAAACCTGATTTTGCTCGCCGTATGTGAATCTAATATGGGCGATTATGATCCGGGTACCGGAAATTATTGCCTGATTTCGGAAGGGGACGCCTATGCCGTCGTCAGATACAGAAACATGTCCGCAGTGGGTTGCCTCCCACCGTTGGCAGTGAATGCCTACGATATTAAAACCGATAATCTTAAAATAGGGTGGCAGAGCGTTGCCGGAGCCGGTGCGTACAACCTGCAGTACCGCCTGGTGGGCAATCCAACATGGACGACTTCTTCCGGAGTGACCAGCCCTGTTACGATCAATAGCCTGGTCTCCGGAGCAAGGTATGAGTATCAGGTGCAGAGTGTCTGTAGTGGTACGCCCGGAAATTGGTCAACCATCAGGGATGTTGTGACGGCAACATGCATGGACCTCTATGAAGCCAATGAGACGCTGGCGAATGCCAAGCTGATCAGTACCAACACACCCGTTACCGAGCGCCTTGGAAGCTTTGGGGATGTTGACTGGTACAAGTTCAACAATACCAATACCCTGAAATGCATCCATGTGGAACTCACCAATTATCTGCCCGCATTCCGGGTTCAGTTGTATAAATCTACGGGAACCCTGCTGGCACCTATCCAGCAATACGGAGTATCCTACAGCTTTGATTATACGAAGGCAGCAGCAGGCACCTACTATATCAAGGTTTCGGCACTCAACGGCACGTTTGATCCCAACAAATGCTATAACCTTCTGGTCAACATATACGCTTGCTCAAAATCCGCCTCCTCTACCCTTGAACTCGAAGATCTTATGATTTACCCCAACCCGGCATCTTATGAGCTTAATGTAGATTTTGATGCCACGGAACAAGGAGTGGTAAAGGTAAGCCTGTATGATATGATGGGCAGACTCGTCAGATGCCTGGATGATCTGGTGTCTCCCGGGGCCAATGGTGTCCTGATGGATGTAAGTGACATACCTGCAGGAATGTATCTTGTAGAAGTTCGCTGCGGGGATGGCCGTTCGGTGGAAAAAGTCAGCATTACCAAATAAATCTGTGGCTCCTTTCAATGTGCCTGTATCAGATTGAAACTTTGAGGCCCGGTAACTTTTGCCCGGCCTCAAAGTTTTTAATATCCATTGCAGAAAAGGCATATTCTGTTCGTATCTTTGAATCTTCTCAATATATTTTTCTGATCAATCCCGTACAGATGAAAAAATATTTCCTCTTTCTGGGATTATTGATCCTGTTGACCTGTCAATACCCCGCATTGGCGCAGGATTCCCGGGAAACCACTCTGACCAGAGAACTTCAGGCACATCAGGAAAGAGATACGACGCGTTGCAGATTGCTGCTGGAGCTAGCTGGCGCCATCGTTAAAAAAAATCCTAATGCAGCCATTTCGTATTGCGGAGAGGCACAATCCCTTGCGGAAAAATTCAGGGTTAAGAAGTCAATGATCGAGGCATACAATCTGATGGGACAGGCCTGGTCATCCATGGACAATATCCCGAAATCCGAACTCGCATATGAGGAAGCCATAAAGCTGGCAAAGGAAATCAACGACAGCATCGAGATTGCAAGATTAATTCATAATTATAGCAATGTCCTGATTAACTCGGGCAAAGGTGCCAAAGCCCTTCCACTGCTTCTGAATGCCGAAGCGATCAATAAATCCATTGGATTAAAAGATAGAGTAGCCGCCAATCAGGATAATCTTGGGGTAATCTACTGCATAATGGGTGATTATCAGGAAGCGCTGAACTATCACCTGAAAGCCCTTGCTTTCTTTGAGGAGGCAAAGGACAAAAATAAAGCTGCCAATTGTTACATGAATATTGGCAATGTATTCAACTATCTGAATGAGGTTGACAAAGCACGTGAATATTATGAAAAATCGCTCATCTGTTACAAGGATCTGGGCAATAGAATGGGAATGGCCCAGGTGAACTTGAATATCGGTATTTCTTACCTAAACCATTCTGACAAATCAATATGTTTCAACTACTTACTGGATGCCTATGAAATCGGACTGGCAGATTCAAATTACGGGATTCTCAGTTTTTCCCGGATGAACCTGGCAAACAGACTGAGCAACCTTTGTGATGCGGATTATGAGATGCTTAGAAGGGATGGTACTTTTCGGGGTTATGAATCCGGAGCTACCAGTCAGCATGAATTAGCCCTGAAATTTCTTTACAGCGATTTGGAGTTGACTTTGATGACAAAAAATTGGTTTTCCCACAACTTTGTTCTTTACCTTATCGGGGAGACCTATTATTGGATGCGACAGTTTGATAAAGCCCTTCCGTTCCTGCACCAGGCGCTTGCCATGGCTGATACCCTGAAAAACCTCGACAAGCAAAGACTAGCTTTAAAAAGACTTTCACAGGTGCATGAAAGCATGGGGCGGTTTGATTCCGCCCTGTACTATTACCAGGCGCACATCCTCATCCGGGATTCCCTGAACAACAACCAGAAGCTGAAGGAGATCCAGCGCAGGGAGATGCAGTATGAGTTTGAGGCCAGAGAGAGGGAACTGCGCCATGGAAAGGAGGTGAGTGACCTGAATGCCCGGGTGTCAACAGAAATGTTGCAGCAAAAGTTGTTGCTGCTTAAGACCAGTGAACAGGCACGCCTGCTGCAATCAAAGGAGCTGGATCTGAGCCGCAAGGAGCAGGAGATGAGCCACCTGGCCTACCTGCAGAAGATGGCGGACCTCCAGGTGGTGGACCTGGAAAATAAGGCGAAAGAGAGGCAGCTTGCTTTGCTTGGAAGGGAGCATGAGCTGGCTGGCCAGAAAATCAGGATCAGGTCACTGCAGCGGAATATTTCGTATGGACTGATCCTGGCAAGCCTGATATTCCTGTTATACCTTTTCCGGAATATCAGGAAGCAGCGGAAGTTCAACCGTCGTTTGCAGGCGCTGAATAATGAGATCAATCAGGTAAATGCTTTGCTGAAAGGGAGCAATGAGGAGCTCTCCACAACCCTGGGTAAGCTTCAGCAAACACAGGCCCAGCTCATCGAAACGGAGAAGCAGAAGGAGAAGGAGGCGATCCGCAGGCGTATATCGCAGGATATGCACGATGAAATCAGCAGTGGCCTCACCAGGATCGTTTGGTTGTGCGAGATGGCCGGCAGGAAGGTGGCACAGGCCGAATATGCCTCTGTTGGCGGGGTGATTGACAGGATTGCGGAGTCGTCCCGGGCAGCAGTGGAGCGAATTGGGGAGATCATCTGGGCCATCGACCCCGACCGCGACAACCTGGAGGGATTTTACGCTTATCTGCGGACCTACATCATGGAGTATTTTGAACCAACGGGCTACAAGGTAAACGTAACCTTCCCCGAGAAACGGAACGGTATGCGCTTCAATCCGGATGTCAAACGAACCCTTTTCGCCGTGATCAAGGAGGCACTGCACAATGTGGTGAAGCATGCCAAAGGAGATTCCGTGCAGGTAGATTTCAGGGTCGATGGACCGTTGTACCGGATTCTCATTGCCGACAACGGTATTGGCATAGGCAAGGCATCTGAAAACAATCACCGGAATGGCCTGAAGAACATGCGGCAGCGTATGGAGAGTGTGGGAGGTACCTTCAGCATTGTTCCGCAGGAGGTTCCCGGCACCCACATCCTGTTGCAGGGCCCGGTAGCAGGGGTATGAGATATCTACTTATATGTGATTGACAACCGCTGTATGGCACCTTAAATTTACAAAAAAATCATGATCAGGATTGCCATTGTGGAGGATGATGCGGATGTGCGCTATTCGATGGAGTACTTTCTCTCGGAGGCAGACGGCATCCTGGTGGTCGGGTCTTATAAACAGGCGGAGGACCTGATGGAGGTATACCAGGATCTGGAGGTGGATGTAGTGCTGATGGACATCAGCCTGCCCGGAATCAGCGGCATCGCTTGCGTCTCGAAGCTGAAGCCGTTAAAACCTGAAGTGCAGTTCCTCATCTTTAGTGTGCACGAGGACCAGGAGCGCACCTTTGCGGCACTTTGTGCCGGCGCTACCGGCTACATTCTGAAAAACTCAACCCCCGATAAGGTAATTCAGGCTATCAGGGAAATAGTTGCTGGCGGTTCCCCGATGTCGGCCCAGATCGCCCGGTATGTGATCCAGAACTTCCACCAGGCCAACCAGATACCTGAAGGGCTGGAAGGGCTGACCACACGTGAGATGGAACTTTTACAGCAATTGGCCAGAGGATACCAGTACAAAGAAATTGCTGAAATGATGCACATTGGTCTCGAGACAGTGAGAACCTATGTGAGGAATATTTATGAAAAGTTACATGTTCATTCGCGTACTGATGCCATCAATAGAGCTTTTCGAAGGAATATATAATGTTCCCAAAATAGAAATTTAATATCTGTGATCGTATGAAAAAACTAATGGTAATTTCATCATTGCTGATAGGTTTTTTTAATGACCCATCCTTGCTGATTGCCCAACCCTACCAGATCACCTTCACAGGCTCTGGATTAAGCTCTGTCGTATCGACCGTTAAAGTACAAAACCTTACCCAGGGAACAACACTGACCCTGAACGGGGCGGATATTCTGGAACTTGTGACTTCCATAGGGGTTGTGGAGATAAGTGGAAGTAGTGAGGAGAGAGGATTAAAGATTTACCCAAACCCTGTGGCAGGTGAATGCCTGATTGCATTTGAAAATCCACAGGCAGGCAGGGTTTCCATAGACATCACGAACCTGGCCGGGCAACTTGTGATCAGGGAAGAGGCCTACATGCAGCAGGGAATCCAGACATTCAGTGCAGGCGGGCTTCAACAGGGGCTTTATACCGTCCGGGTGAAAACATCGTGCAAACAGTCTACGGACAGACTAATTTCCCTGAGTACCAGCACGGATCAACCCTATTTCCGCCAGGGTCAAATTGGCAGCATTAATTCCCCCCATGCAAAACTTTTTGGCACCATCCAGATGCAGTACAACGCCGGGGAGCGGCTGCTCCTCAAAGGAATCTCGGGCAATTACTCCAGGGTTGTAACGCTTGTGCCCACCCAGAGCCAGACTTTGGATTTCAACTTCATCGGCTGCACCGATGGCGACGGTAACCACTACCCCGTGGTGACTATTGGCGCACAGACCTGGATGGCGGAGAATCTGAATACCACCAGGCACAGCAACGGGTGGGTCATTCCCAACATCACGGACATTGCGACCTTTGTCAACCTGACTTCAAGTGCACGTTGCTATTATAATAATGATTCCATCTCCTATTCGGCAACCTATGGAGCATTGTACAACTGGTATGCGGTTGACACAGGCTATTTATGCCCGGTTGGCTGGCACGTTCCATCGGATGCCGAATGGACGGTTCTATACAATCAGCTTGGTGGAGAACTTGTGGCCGGAGGGGAAATGAAATCGACCAGCCTCTGGAATAGCCCTAACACGGGGGCCACCAACTCCAGCGGGTTTTCAGCCTTGCCCGGGGGAGGACTTTATTGCGCCGGTGCGTCATTCAATGATTTTGGCAACCAGGGACGCTGGCGGACCTCTACGATCTACGATAACATCGACGCTTGGGTGATTGCATTATTTCATGATGGTGTTCAGATAGATCTGGAAAAAAGAGCCAAGAAATCAGGTTTTTCCGTCCGTTGCCTGAAGGATTAACGTTATTGGAGGTTGGCAATTGATGATCATGGAGGTGCTGCCCGGCGACATACACAACCCCCTTCGGGGGTTAGGGGTTGAGAGCCCTCCGGCCTTCCTACTTTATGCGATTGATAATCCCTTTCCGGTATCGTACCTTGATATTTTGTTTTGTTTCCTTTCCAACTGTATGACAAATCCAATCCAAACTGCTTTGTTATGAAAAAGATGCACCTTCTTTTATTCGCCGTTTCCTGCACGTGTCTGTCAATAACGGCAACCGCACAACTTCCCTCCTATGTACCCACAAACGGTCTGGTCGGATGGTGGGGCTTTACCGGTAATGCCAGCGATTACAGCAGTGTGGGAAACCATCCAGCGACATCCTTGACATCACCTTTGAAAAGCCATTGGATGCAAGCATTGAACTACTGAACATCAACGGTCAGAAGGTGCTGGAAGGTTCCATAGCAGAACAGAGGACCGGCTGTTTGGATGTGTCCTGCTTCCCCAATGGCATCTATCTGCTGAAGGTTACAGGCGAGTATGGTGTTACATTGAAAAAGGTAGTCATAAAACATTAACGATCCTGGGATTTAAGATTCAGGTTATCAATATTAAACAGCGAATCAGATGATTAATGTGACCGGCATATTCAACCTGAAGAGGTCCTGGCTCCATAATTTCCCCTCCTCATGCGGCATCGGGGGGGGTGATTTTGGGGAAAGGCAGTGATTCTGAAAGAAGGTTCATTTATTGTAGTTCAGATCTTCACCAAATAACCCGGGTGATCATTTCAGAAAACCCACGCAGTGGGATGAATATTTGTAGCCCCGATTCGCATCCGGGGTGATTTGCGCCCTGAAAATCACTAAATCCTGCGAACGTTACATCCCTTTGAAATTGAGTTATATTTGTTGTCGTTTAACAAAACACATTTGGCATAATCATGAGAATTCTCATAACCACACTCCTGACATTTATCCTTTTCTCAAGTTCCATTGGACAAACAGCAGAAGAGTATTATAACAAAGGCGTTGCTAAAGTTAATCTTCAAGACTACAGAGGAGCAATTACTGACTATACCAAGGCAATAGAACTTAAGCCTGATAATCCTGTCCCTTATTATGGCAGAGGATATGCTAAAGCCGCACTTCAAGATTACAGAGGAGCAATTGCAGACTTTACCAAGGCAATAGAACTTAAGCCTGATTATGCTTTTGCTTTTTATAACAGAGGTCATTCGAAAGCTGCACTTCAAGACTACAGTGGAGCAATTGCTGACTATAATAAAGCAATAGAACTTAAGCCTGATATTTCTGATGCTTTTTTAAAAAGAGGATATTCAAAAGCTGCACTTCAAGACCACAGAGGAGCTATTGCTGACTATACTAAGGCAATAGAACTTAAGCCTGATAATCCAGTTGCTTTTAATAACAGAGGATATTCTAAAGCTGCACTTCAAGACCACAGAGGAGCAATTGCTGACTATACAAAAGCAATAGAACTCAAGCCTGATTATCCCGATACTTTTTTTAAAAGAGGAAATTCTAAAGCTGCCCTTCAAGACAACCAGGGAGCAATTGCGGATTACACCAGGGCAATAGAACTTAAGCCTGATTATCCATTTGCTTTTTATAACAGAGGATATTCAAAAGCTGCACTTCAGGACCACAGAGGAGCAATTGCTGACTTTACCAAGGCAATAGAATATAATCCTGATAATCCTGATATTTTTTTTAACAGAGGGTATTCTAAAGCTGCAATTCAAGACAACATTGGGGCAATTGCTGACTATTCCAAGGCAATAGAACTTAAGCCTGTTAATTCTGATGCTTTTTATTACAGAGGAGTTTCTAAAGCTGATCTTCAAGACTACAGA
Source organism: Bacteroidota bacterium (assembly GCA_022709695.1). Taxonomy (GTDB): domain Bacteria; phylum Bacteroidota; class Bacteroidia; order Bacteroidales; family SKPS01; genus SKPS01. The sequence goes on along the minus strand of JAKLII010000002.1, from coordinate 250,548 downwards.
GGAGCAATTGCTGACTATACCAAGGCAATAGAACTTAAGCCTGATTATCCATTTGCTCATTATAACAGAGGAGCTTCTAAAACTGATCTTCAAGACTACACAGGAGCTATTGCTGACTTTACCAAGGCAATAGAACTTAAGCCTGATGATCCTGATGCTTTTTATAACCGAGGGCTTTGTAAATTAAAATTAGGCCAAAAGGATAGCGGATGTTTAGATTTCTCCAAAGCCGCCGAGTTAGGGGATCAAGAAGCTGCTGCAGCTAAAAGGGAATTTTGCAAATAAATTATTCGCCTGATATTCGATCATATAGCCCTGTTTCTCATGCTATTCTCAGGTCCCTTTTCATGGAGTACAACATTTCAGAGTTCTTCGGCAGAATAGGATGGGTGATCTGCTCAGATAACCCACGAAGTGGGTTGAACAACAATAACCCCGCATCGTATCCGGGGAAAATTGCGCCTAATTTTATGTGTGAGGAACAGTGTGAGTATTGAGGGAAAAACAGAACGAGAGCGAATGCATTTCCCGGTATTCTCAGGACTCACACTCGCTCTGTTTTTGGTAGCGGGGGCAGGACTCGAACCTACGACCTTCGGGTTATGAGCCCGACGAGCTACCACTGCTCCACCCCGCAGTATTGTGGGTGCAAAGATACAACTTTTTCCTTACTGCAAAATATATTCTCAATTATATCACTCATAATGCATAACTCATAACTCTTACATTCCTCACCCTGAACTTCCCCTTTCCGGTATTCCACAGATATACCCTCACTTTCCCTCCGGGTTTTATTCCGTAAAAGTTTCTGGTGTAAATTACTTCATTCCAGCGGTTTGGGTGCTCAATCTGCCGCTCCGTTTTGTCAGCATGCCAGGCTATAGGGTTCCCTTCCACAGGCTGGATGTCGGAAACCACCAGGGCCGTGGTGATGGAATCGGTCCACATCTGAAATCTTACTGCCAGGGTGCCGCTCATTGTTTTGTCAGCTTTAGGGCGTAGGGTGGCCAGCGGGATAAATTCATCCTCCGGACTGATATTCAGGGTGTCAATATGGTATTCAATATCAAATAGTTGAGAATTACAGCCCTTTGATTTGGAGTTTTCTGTTAACGAGGGCCATTGCTGATGATTCCAGTCATGGATGGTCTCTGCACCAGGCTCAGCCACCAGCACCCTCGCCAGGAGGATCGCCGGCAAAACCACCATCGCAACGGGCACACCCAGTCGCAAAAGGGTATTGGGAGCCTTCGTTTTCCATCCGGACCAGAACAGAAACAGCAGAATCCCCACAAAAAGCAAGTTCGAGAAGATGTAAAGAATCAAAATCAGGTTGTTCCGGTACTCCCAGGTAACGGTGTGCTCCCCGGCGGGAAGCACGATGGTTCTGAAATTGAAGTTGGAGGTGAACGAAGGCACTTCCTTACCGTCCAGGTAGCATCTCCAGCCGGCAAAACGGGTCTGCAGCATCGCCAGGTACTGCGGTCCGGCGGTATGGGTGGATGCCTCCACCCGGTTGGGCGAAAAGTGGCGCAGGGTGACCCGGTCTGCTGTATCGCACTGCATCCTCTGACGTTTCAGGGCTGCGTAATCTTCGTCCGATACCACCAGCAACCTGGTATCCGCCGGACGGATCAGGCTGTCGGAGAAGCGACTTTCGGGCACCAGGGAGTCGGAGAAATAGAAAAGACGGTTTTGCAGCACCGCCTGCTTCAGACGGGGGTGCTGATCATCGAATTTGCTGTAACTGTTCAGCTGAAAAGAGGAGAAAGCACTGACAGACACTCTTTTGGTGAACACCCCTGTGTTGCGCCAGAATGGGGTGAAGAAAGCATGCTGGTCATCGTTGAAGGCAATCGGAACGTCGTACGGAACCGGGAACCCTTCGGGGTACAACGACAGATCGTTCTGCATCCTGAAGGGGTTGTGCTCCCGGTCGGTTACCGTTGCATGCATCTGGAACCAGGCGGCGCCGACCAATTCCGCCCCTGCCAGAACGAATACCCAGCGCATCCGGGGCCCCTTCAGGAGGTCGAACCGGGCCATCCCTCCCGAAGCCACCAGAATCAGCGCCAGGAGTCCGAACACCCGGGTGAAGGCGGGGTAGAGGAACAGGTTCATCATCGGCAAATAGCGGTACATCAATGTTCTCAGGGGTATACTGAAGGACGAGGCAAAAATGATCAGGCCAAAGGCTAGGATTACATATTCAAGGGTTGAGCGCCTGCGCACCAGGGCAGGAATCAGAAACAGCAGCGTGATGATGCCTATGGAATGGTTGATCATCGAGATGTCGATGTTGCCCAGGAATTTCGGTTGTGAAAGAAAGTGCGCCGGCACCACAAACGTTGACAGAAAAACCGGAGACTGCACGTACTGCAGGGTCTTTTCCAGACTTACCCCTTCGCCAAGCCTCGCTACCTGACCCCGGATTTCGAGCACCGAAGCGATGAGGGGGGAGCAGAGGGCAGCTATCAGCAAGAGCAACAGCAGGTTCCTGATCAGGAGGGTGCGCCACGGGAGGCCCGAAGGGTGCCTCAGCGACTGCCCCAGAAACAGCAGGAACAGTCCTGCCAGCAGGTACGCCATTACCACCGACAGCGCCTGGTAGGCTCCGGTAACGAGGAGGAAGACGAACACCCCGGTTTTCAGGATGAGCAGCGGGTTTGGTTCGCGGCACATCCGGATGTAATACAGGATCACCCAGGGGATCCATGCAGCTCCCACCAGCAGGAAAAAATGCTGCCCGTGTCCGGTGATGTATCCGCTGAGGGCGTAAGCCACTCCGGCCACCAGTGAGGCAATGCGGTGCCGGTTGAAATAAAATGCCAGCCGGTACATCCCCAGGGCCGCCATCGCCACGTACCCCACAAACAGCAGGTGCATCGTGTACACCGAATAGCCGCCTGCCAGGCTCACCCACAGCAGCTCGGGGTAGTAGAACGGCACCTGGAGGTCGGCGAAGAAGGGGGTTCCGGTTTGCAGGTAAGGGTTCCAGAAGGGGAAAATGTCAGCCTGGATGCACTCCGAAAAGTGATACCGGAAGGGGAACACCACGTCGATCAGGTCGAATTTGAGGGCAGAGATTCCCAGGGCCACCTGCCAGAACCCAACCATCACCACCAGCATCAGCACCACAGGACCCATCCCGGGTGATGCAAAAATGCACGATAGGTAGTTGCGGAACTTCACAATGGCTAAGTGGTTGATAGATCAGAATTTAAAGGTCAGATCGGTGCTGAGATTTAATTTTTATGGTTCTTTTTCCTTCGGTGTGGTAAATATATCACATAATTCAAATACAATCAAATTCGTATAATGCGGATCTTTTATTTCCCGCGGAAATCCGCAGAAATTCCGCAGAAATCCGCAGAAGAGAATTTTCCTTTCCAGGCTTCTTTGTTTTGATGACTACACTGAGTTCCATTGAGGTTTTTGAGATGCGCAGAGAGAGAAAAAGCAAGGATAAAACCTTGGCGTGAAAAAGAAAAGAAATCCGTAAGATCATTAATAATCAGCGTCATCCGCGTTCTATTCTTCATTTGAAAAATTTTTTTACAAAAACTTGCACAGTTCAAAATAACTGTATTATCTTTGCAGTGTATTAATAAAGTAATACACTAAAACACTTAAACATGTTACAGATTAAAAACCTCGATTTCAGCTACCGCAAGGGGAGGAAGCTCTTCGATAGCCTCGAACTCAGCCTGGGAAAAGGGAGCATCTATGGCCTGCTGGGGAAGAACGGCGCCGGGAAATCGACCCTGCTGAAAGTGATGACCGGACTGCTCTACGCCCAGAAAGGGAGCGTGGACCTTTACGGAACCCCCCTGGGCAAACGTTTGCCCGACACCCTCAAAGAGATCTTCTTCCTGCCGGAGGAGATCTATCTGCCCGATTTCACCACGTCGGAATACATCAAACTGTACAGCGCTTTTTACGATCGGTTCAACCCCGCTCAGATGCAGGAGATGATGCGTGAGTTTGAGGTAGATCCTTCAGACCGGCTGAAACACATGTCGTACGGCCAGAAGAAGAAGTTCGTGATCGCCTTTGGGCTGGCCACCAACTGCTCCCTGATCCTGATGGATGAACCCACCAATGGCCTCGACATCCCATCCAAAAGCAAATTCCGCAAGGTGGTGGCTTCGATGATCGACGAGAACCGTTCCATCATGATTTCCACCCACCAGGTGCGTGATCTTGAAAACCTCATCGACCCGGTGATCATCATCGAACAGGGGAAAATCATCTTCCGGCAGCCCGTGGATGTGATCGCCGAAGGGTTGTCATTTCACCAGACCGGCCGCGATGAATCCGCTCCCGCAGGGCTACTGTACAGCGAAGAGATGTTCGGTGGTTCACGCGTGGTTACCCGTAACACCTCCGGAGAGGCATCGCAGGTCGATTTCGAGCTGCTTTTCAATGCCGTTTTGTCCAATACCAGAGGAATCAACGAACACCTAAAAACTGTACAATCATGAACCAGACATTTGATATCCGCAGAAGTTTTGACCTGCTGAAGCTCAACCTGCACCTGAACCGGAAATCGTTTTTCCTGACGCTCCTGGGTTTCTTCGGTTTTGTGTTTATTACTTCCTTTTTTGTAGCCAACAATGTGCCCATGCTGCTTAACCGCATGCATACCATTTTCTATTTTATATTGCTTTACGGCGGCGCAGCTCTGATGGGCGGCAGTGCCTTCAGAATCCTCAACAGGCCTGACAAATCTATAGCCTACCTGAGTCTACCGGCATCCACCTTCGAAAAATACCTGATCCCCTGGCTGTTTACTGGTATCGTCTGGGCCATTGTATCTATGGTGTCCTACATGGCATTTGCCCTGATGATCAATGGATTATGGTCAGGCGTAATGCAGTTCCCGTTCACCGCCTTCAATCCGTTTGAAATCTGTATCGGCAGATCACCGGTTTATGAAGCCTATATGCCGTATTTCCTGGTGCATTCAATCTTTTTTCTGGGAGCAGCAGCTTTCAGGAAAAATGCAATCCCCAAAACCCTGCTTACCGGTTTTATCCTCCAGAGTGGATTTACCTTCCTGAACCTGATGATGATGCTGATCCTTTTCGGAAATTTTACGGGAATGGACCAGCAGATGAAACTGATTGAAGCAGACCAGCAGAATCTCGCTTATTTTTTCAGGGAAGTTCTTCCTCAGCTTATAAAATACTCCTTTGCGTATGTAATCCCGGTAATTTTCTATGTGGCAGCCTTTTTCAAACTAAAGGAGAGGGAGGCGTAAGATGGAATTCAGCAAGCACAAATCTATCTACATGCAGATAGCCGACTATTTCTTCGGCAACATTCTGCTGGGAAAGTGGAAGCCAGGGGAGAAGGTGCCTTCGGTGCGGCAGCTCGCCATCGACCTGGAGGTGAACCCCAACACAGTGATGCGCACCTACACCCTGATGCAGGATAAAAACATCATTGTCAATCAGCGTGGTATAGGCTTTTATGTAACAGAAGAAGCTCCTGTTAAAGTGAAGGAGATCGTGAAAGCCCAGTTCCTTTCTGACGACCTGCCTGAAGTTTTCAGCACCATGGAGATGCTGGGTATGGAAATTCAGGAACTCACTACACACTTTCATCAGTGGAAATCAACCCAAATCCAAGAACATCATGAAAAAGACCAGCAATAAAATCCTGATGGCAACCCTGATTGTTGCCGTATTGTTTTCCATCGCAGTGATGATTGCCCTGCGGGTGATGATTGCCTGAGGCGCTTCGGGGCGCAATAATCCGCTAAAAGCTTGTATTTTTGCATCCTTTATTAAGATGCGGACTATGGAAAATTTTGTAGAAGAGTTGCGGTGGCGGGGGATGATCCACGACATCATGCCGGGGACGGAGGAGCAGTTGCAAAAGGAGATGACAACGGCTTATGTAGGCATTGACCCTACGGCAGATTCACTGCACATCGGGCATCTGGTGAGCGTGATGATGCTCAGGCACCTGCAGGTGGCAGGGCACAAACCGATCCTGGTAATCGGCGGCGCCACCGGCATGGTAGGCGACCCTTCAGGGAAGTCGGAGGAGCGAAACCTGCTCGACGAAGCAACCCTGAGGCACAACCAGGCATGCCTGCACCGGCAGCTCACCCGTTTCCTCGATTTCGATCCATCACTACCTAACGGAGCGGAGATCGTAAACAACTACGACTGGACCAGAGAGTTCTCTTTTCTGGGCTTCCTGCGCGACGTGGGGAAGCACATCACCGTAAACTACATGATGTCCAAGGACAGTGTGAAAAAACGACTGGAGACGGGACTGAGCTTCACCGAGTTCTCCTATCAGCTTCTGCAGGGGTACGATTTTCTCTGGCTTTACAGGAACAAAGGATGCAGGTTGCAGATGGGAGGCAGCGACCAGTGGGGCAACATCGTCACCGGCACCGAACTGATCCGGCGTATGGAAGGGGGAGAGGCCTTTGCCCTCACCTGTCCGCTCATCACCAAAAGCGACGGGGGAAAATTCGGAAAAACCGAAGAGGGGAACGTATGGCTCGATCCGGACCGTACCTCGCCATACAAGTTCTACCAGTTCTGGCTTAACGTATCGGACGCCGATGCCGGAAAATACCTCCGCATTTTCACGATGCTCACCAGCGAAGCGATTGAGGCGCTGGAGGAACAGCACAGTGAAGCACCGCATGAACGGATCCTGCAGAAACGTCTGGCATCAGAGCTCACCATCCTGGTACATGGCGAAGAGGCACTTGGCAAAGCCATTGCGGCTTCAGAGATCCTGTTCGGCAAAGGAACCACGGAAACACTGCAGCAGCTCGATGAAGAGACATTTCTCTCTGTTTTTGAGGGTGTTCCACGGTTTACTATTGAGAGGAGCCTTCTGATGGACGGGATTGAAATTGTGGCATTGCTGGCGGAAGCCACCACGATTTTTGCCTCCAAAGGGGAGGCCCGCCGCACCCTGAAGGAGAACGCCCTGTGGCTGAACAAATCCAAAGTAAACGAAGGGTATCAGGTAACTGCTGCCAACCTGCTGAACGATAAGTATCTGCTGGTGCAGAAGGGGAAGAAGAATTATTTCCTGGTTACCGCAGTCTGAGGTCAGCCGTTACCGGCAGGTGGTCGCTGAAGCCACCCAGGTACTGCGGACCGGCGTAGGTCCGGTGCAGCACCTCGTTCCCTCCTGCATCCTCTTTCAGCAGAAACGGGAAGCGTACAATGGTAGCCTGACCTACGGATACCGGAGCGCCGATGTGCAGCATGGTTTCCGAAACGATAATCTGATCGATGAGGTGATGGCTGATGCCTGTAGTCTCTTTGTAGGTATGGCTGCCGATACCCATCCTGTGCATATGCCACATCAGGTTCACAAGGCTCCCGGGGTTTGCCTGTTCCGGGGGCAGGGCACCCAGAATTTGTTGTACCGATACATCTGACGGTTCATCGTTGAAGTCTCCGCTGATGAGGATCAGGGCTTCGGGATTCATTGAGAGCAGAGAATCTGTGAAAGTGCGGAGGGTACCTGCTGCCAGTGCCCTTTTGGGCGCCGAGGCCTCTTCACCACCGCGGCGGGAGGGCCAGTGGTTGAGGAAGATATGGAGGGTGTCGGAAAACAGGGTAAGCACTTGAACGTAAAGGATATCACGGGTCCGCCAGGCAGTATCTACCGGGTCCCGCACCGGGATACCGCGATAGTGAAGAACCTCCACTTTTTCGGGGCGGTAAAGGAACACGAGGTCTATACCACGACGGTCTTCCGAGGTGGTCATCACATAGCGGTACCCGTAAGGTTGCAGCAGGGGGTGGCGGATCAGTTGCCGCACCGCCAGGGGATTTTCCACTTCACACATACCTGCCATCTCAACCCCTTCCCAGCCCCCTGCTGCAATGATTACCCGGGCCAGGTTGCCGCATTTGTGCTGCATCCGGCGCCAGCTCCAGTGTTTTGTTCCTTCGAAAGTGAAATCTTCATCGTATTTCAGGGTATCGTCAAACGGATCGAACAGATTTTCAACATTGTAAAACATAAACCGCAGTCCGTGGATGCCACGCTCCCCAGGCGACGGAAGGGAAGTTTGCCCTTTCACTGCCTGAACCATCAGGATATGAAAGACCAGGGCCGGCAAAAACAGATATTTCATCCTTTTTTCAGGTATAGTTGACTGAGACGAAAAAAAAGGAGAAAACTGTAAAAATACCCCGGAGCGGCTGGATGACCTTTGCTCCGGGGTTTAAGTGTAAACCAGTAAATCCTTAGCCCTGCGCTGGTTCCTTATGTTTTTTTGGAAAGCAGCGACACCACGACCAGGGTCAGGAATGAGAGGGGGATGGAAATGATTCCAGGGTTATCAAGTGGGATGGGTGCTGCGGTTTTTGCCATGCCATACAGATCATACATGGTAGGGGAGAAGAGAATGAGGATAATGGAGGATGAGATCCCCACGATAATGGATGCGGCCACACCTTTAGCAGTGGTTTTCTTCCAGAAAAGTACCATAATGATGGCCGGCAGGTTGGCCGATGCTGCCACGGCAAAGGCGAGTCCTACCAGGAAGGAGACGTTCATCCCTTTGAAAAGGATCCCAAGGGCAATGGCTATCAATCCTACCACAAAGGCCGATATCTTTCCTGCACGAACTTTTACCTCTTATCCCCGCTGGCAGTGGTGGTGATGGAGAGCATCTCCTCCAGCACGAACACCCCGTCTTTCTGCACCAGGTGGTACCAGTTTTCGAGTCCATCCTTGCGCAGTTTTAATATTGTACAGGAAGCTTCTGCGTGTGCGTTTGAGATTGTGTGTCATAGTGCCTGTTTGTTAGATTTTCAGGGAAATCTTCCGCAATGATATAGCTTCCACAGACTGCTGGGCTGTATCCCATATCATGAATCCGGCAGTGTTTTTGGCGCCGGTAACCGAAGGGAGCCCGATCCAGTCAGGGGAGGCCAGTTTGACCTTCCGGTTGAACCCTTTGGACATGAGATCGTGGTGGTGATAGGTCTTCAACAAGCCATCGCAGTGCATGTGCCCGGAAAAACCCAGCGTACATTCTTTAAGTTGCATAAAACGAAAATGGGGCAGCAGGTCGTTGAATGTCAGGAGGAAGCGCGTGGCTGATCCTGTGATGTCGGGTTGAATGAAATGGGTGAACAGACAACGGATCCCATCATAAGTGGCAGTGATCTCCTCCGGAAGGGAAAGCAGATAATCGCGGGTATCATCATCGAGCAGTGCAGAGAGCTCATTGTCCTCATACAGCCAAAGATCCCCTGCGGCCATACTGCTCCTTTCACTGAACGGGAGCAGGTACCAGTTTTCAGGATAGACGAATCCGCGTACCGGGGCAGCCGGAATCCTCCTTACGGCATACAGGTCGTGGTTTCCCGCAATGGCAAACCTGCAGTTCTCCTTCACCCACCGTACGCACAGACTGGCATTGCGGGAGTCGTAATAGGTGTACCACGGTACACTGAACCCCACAATGTCGCCCAGGCAGAGGACCTCATGGCAATGGTGCTTCTCAATCAGCCTTGCCACCCTGATGAGGTTGTTGTAGTCTTCGTGAATATCACTGATCAGTGCAATCTTCATCTTACCAAAGGTAGGGTATTTTTTCGGCACAACACTTCTTACCCGATACCGGTAAACGGTGAAACCGGTTCAGGGTTGCGAACCTGCGCCGGTTCGCCCCTTTTTCAGTATATTTGCCCCCTTTGAAATCCAGGTGGGAAAATCAGTGTTCCCCCTTCTTTAAAGATACTGACATGACAAAAACCGATAAACCGGCACCCCCCAGGCCGGTACAGATACCCAAAGAGGGTGCACTGGGGATTCTCGCTCTGGGTGCTGCCGGGCTGAGGGCCTGGCGGGAAGTAAAGGCTGCCGCTGGACAGGCTGAACCACAGAGCGGAAAAGCTGCAAAAGGGACTAAGAACAAGGGGGAATAATGGCAGCGCAGAAGAAAAAGACCAAAGTACTGCTGATCGGTTGGGATGCCGCCGACTGGAAGGTGATCAATCCGCTGCTGGATGCCGGAAAGCTGCCGGCACTGGCCAGGCTTGTAAACAATGGTGTGATGGGCAACATCGCCACCCTGGACCCCCCCCTTTCTCCGATGTTGTGGACCAGCATTGCCACCGGGATGCGCGCTGACAAGCATGGGATCCTCGGTTTTGCCGAACCCGATACAAAGAGCATGGGCGTCAGGCCCATCAATGTGACCTCACGCAAGGTCAAGGCGATCTGGAATATACTCAACCAGAACGGGTACCGTTCCAACGTAATCTCCTGGTGGCCAAGCCACCCGGCAGAACCGATACAGGGCGTATATGTCTCCAACTTCTTCGCCAAAGCTACCAGAAAACCTGATGAAGGGCTTGAGCTTCCGAAGCGTTCAGTGCATCCGCCGCAGCAAATCAAAAACCTGATCGACCTTAAGGTGTATCCCGAGGAACTTACCTTTGCACATTTGCTCCCTTTTGTTCCCAATGGGGCCGAGGTGGATCAGGAGAAGGAGAATGAGCTGGGTGCCATTGCCAAATTTGTGTCCGAAGCGGCCACGGTACAGGCAGTTGCCACCCAGGTGATGGAGCATACCGAATGGGATTTTATGGCAGTGTATTTCGATATGATCGACCATTTCTGCCACGGATTCATGAAATACCATCCTCCCAGGCAGGAGCATATTGATGAGCGGAAGTTCAGACTTTTCAACCAGGTGGTGGAAGGAGCCTATATCTTTCAGGATATGATGCTGGAAAGGATGATGGATCTGTGTGGTGAAGACACGATTTACATGATTCTGTCTGATCACGGATTTCATTCCGATCATCTGAGGCTTCCCTACCTTCCTGAACTTCCGGCTGCTCCCGCCCTGGAGCATAATCCGCTGGGAATGCTCTGCATATCGGGCCCGGGCATCAAAAAGGATGAGCGGGTGTACGGGGCAACCCTGCTCGATATCACACCGACCATTCTTACCATGTTCGGCTTACCTATCGGGCAGGACATGGACGGCAAACCGCTGCTGAACATTTTTGAGCATGAGGCTCAACCGGAATATATCCCTTCATGGGAGCAGGTGGAAGGGGATTCAGGGATGCATGATGCCGACGCCATTGAAGATACGTTTGCTTCTGCCGAAGCGCTTCAACAGCTGATTGAACTGGGGTATATCGAAGATCCCGGACCAGACCGTAAAAAAGCCATGGAAAAAACCACCATGGAAGCCGAATACAACCTCTCGAGGGTGCTGGCCAGCAGGCGCGATTACAGTGGTGCAGCCGCCATCGCTGAAAAACTCGTCGAGACGGAACCGGATGAGCTCAGGTTCAGCATGGACCTGATGCGATATTGCCTGGAGCTCGGGCGTATTGAGCAGGCCCGCAGCATCATGGATAAGATCAGAGCCGATGATCCGGAAGGGAACTTCCCGGTCCTTGATCTGCTGGAAGGTACCATTTGCTTTTACGAGGAAGACACGGAAAGGGCACTGGCCCTGATGCAGAAGGCAGAAAAAAGCAATCCCCACCTTCCCGTGCTGCATTGTGAAATCGGAAAGGTGTATATCCGCACCGAACAGTACCCTCTGGGCCTCGATGCCTTCGAAAAAGCCCTCACCATCGACCCGCAGAACGCCATCGCACTGCATGGAAAATCGATTTGCCTCCTCAGGATGCATCTGTATGAAGAGGCAGCGGATGCAGCCCTGGATGCCCTGGGAATTACCTACTTTTACCCACCGGCCCACTACCATCTCGGGGAAGCACTCTATCACCTGCAGCAATACAAAGAAGCTGCCCAGGCTTTTGAGGTGTGTGTATCCATGGCACCCGGCAATATGAAAGCCCGTTCCTGGCTGGTGCGGTTGTACCATGATCACCTGAATGAACCTGAAAAAGCACGTATGCAGGAAGAGATCATTGACAAATCAAAGCCGGATGATATCATTATCGTATCGGGCCTTCCGCGATCGGGGACTTCACTGATGATGCAGATGCTCGAAGCAGGTGGCCTTGAGATCTTTACGGATGAGGTGCGCCAGCCCGATATCAATAACCCCAGAGGGTACTATGAGTATGAGAAGGTGAAATCCCTGGCACGCGAGAATGCCTGGGTTTCGGAAGCCAAAGGGAAAGTGATCAAGGTGATTGCCCATCTGCTTCAGTTCCTGCCCCGGGACCAGAAATACAAAATCATCTTCATGCAGCGCGATATGAAAGAGGTGATACGATCCCAGCAGAAAATGATCGGCAAAAACCCGGATGTATATCCGCTGGCAGTAGTGCAGGCTTTTGAAAAGGAGATCCAAAAGGTAAGGGTATGGGCAGAAAAGGAGCCTCTCGTAGATCTGATCACCGTGAACTATGCGGATATTGTGGCGGATCCATCGTCGGAAGCCAAAAAAATATCAACTTTTTTAAAACGCTATATGCTTGAAGAAGAAATGGTTAAAGTTGTTGACCCTTCGCTGTACAGAAATAAAAACCAATAGGGTTGACATTTGTGATATTTTTTCCTTTCTTTGAAACTTCAATGGTAACAATTCTATAAACCTAAAATGATAAGCCTATGAACAAGAAAACTACCCAAAAACTGGCTGCTTATTCAGCGCTTGCCGCAGGTGTTATGGCTGTTAACGGCACTGCCAATGCACAGATTACCTATGTGGATATCAATCCTGATGAAACCTACACAGCAGATCATCAGCTTGATATCGACCTGAACGCCGATGCAGTAAACGACTTTACCATCTGGATTGGTGCAGATGCCGCCAACAGGAATGCTGTCAGGGTACAACCAGCCACCGGTAATGAAGTGCTCGGTTCACTTTCAGGGAACTTCTTCTATCCGTTTGCCATGGATTTGAACCAACCGGTGGGCCCGTCCACTACAGTATGGAACGGCACGATGAACGGTGGTTATATGACCATGGCATGGGTGTACACCGCAGGTGGTTCCTATGGCAACTGGCTCAATGCCACCGACAAATACCTGGGTGTAAGATTTTTGGTTGGTACCAACCTGCATTACGGCTGGATCCGTTTCTCCATCACCTGCAGCACAACCGGTGTTTCATGCACCTACAAGGATTATGCATTCAATACCGTAGCTGAACAGCAGATCCTGGCAGGAACCCAAATTGTGGGCCTGGATGATGCCACAGCCTTATCCGCCAAAGTATTCACCGCAGGTGATGTACTCCATGTACAGTTTGAACAACTCACCGAAGGTGAAGTGGTACTTACCAACATGCTTGGCCAGGCAGTAAGGAAAACCACCATCAGCGACCTGAAGATGGAACTTCCGCTCGAAGGCCTCGATGCAGGACTCTATCTGGTAACCATTAACGCTGCCGACGGAAACTATTCACAGAAAATCTTTGTGAAGTAATCCGTTGGATGCACGCCTTTACGGCGAAGATCACTCCGGCATCCTTAACAGGGTGCCGGAGCTTTTTTTTTAGCAAAACCCATCGTCAGGTCAAAGATTAAAAGAGTGGGAAATTTTCACCTTTTCACCCTATCTTTGAGAAAAATTTTGCCGATGAAGCCTGTAAAAGTACTTGCTGCAAGCCTACTGCTGATCTTTTTATGTGCCTTTCATCAGGCAAATGGACAATCAGGTTATCTGGTACTTACCACCATTACCGACACTGCAAGCCTTTACCATCAGGCAGCGGTTACCCTGAAGAACCACCGCAACGGTCAGCTCCTCACCTTTAATCCCATTCTGGTCGATTCGCTGCTACCGGTGATGAAGAGCCTGAATCCCCGCTACGTGGCCCTGGTGATGCGACCCGGGGAGATTTACATCAACTTCATCCGCAAGTTCCTGATGATGAGCACCAACGTGGATGATGACCCCTTCAGCGACTTCTCATACGGGTTTATCACCGGCGCCACCGGGCAGGATGCCCTGAACTTCGTGAACAAAATCATTCAGGCGGAGAACAGTTACATCCAGCACTTTCCTTTGAATGTGGGAGGGTATGCGGCCTCAAGCCTCAATATGGTCTATCCGTATCCCGGCGACTACATGAAATACCTGAATCCCCAGGCGTACAGCCAGATCTACCTCGAAACCTCCGACTCGGCCACCGGTGTAAACTTTTTTCTGGCAAACACAGGGCACATGCTCAACAAAAAGCTGCTCGACATCGGGCACAACGGCGATCCCCATATGCTATGGCTCTTCGACGGCGGCAATATGAACCCCAATCCACCGGTTTGGATATATGACAGTACCAAAATCGAGAACCCTGCATACGCCAGGCCCGGGCTTACCAGCCAGATCATCGGATCCCTCAACCTGTATCCTGCGGTAGCCTTCAACGGAGCATGTCATGCCGGCGTGCCCAAATATGTGCTGGTGGAGGGCGATATCGCCGCAACCTTTGGCAACACCCAGGGGTTTATCCGGTTTTATACCATGAGCGATACCTTCAGCTTTGCTCTGTCGATCCTGAAAACAGGCATTACCGGGTATTTTGCCCCCTGCGGAGCCAACAACGCCAACGACCAGGGCGAGGAGGTGTACAACGCCTTCCTTTTCAACGAGCCGCTGGGAGACATTCACAAGCGCACGGTGGATGGTGTGGTAATGGGTTTCCTGGGCAACCGGCCCAACCTGAAACTCTTCTCTGAGTGGGGTTCCACCTCAGGCTCCGATGTGCTCCCCTCAGGCACCTTCAACCCCTCCCAGTATTCGGGCGCCAGCTCCATGCTCGGCGGAAAGGCAAATCGCATCTATTTCGGATGCCCTGCATACAACCCCTTTAAATACAACAGCTCCGATTCGCTGAAAATCGCAAAAAGTGTTATCGATTCCATCGGCCCCAATGCCCTTGATATCACCCTAAGTTTCAACAAGCCCGATGCCAATACCGCCTATTTTCCGGTGTGGGATAAGTTTCACCATGGCAATACCCGCATTTACCTGCCGGTGACCCTGCCAACCTGGTGCAATACTGTCACCTCCCTTTCAGTGCTCAGCACTTCAGGCACCTACGATCTGCTGATTTCTGCCGTTGAACATTTCGAAGGGAAAACCATCCTGCACCTGGAAGTGGACATCCCCAACGACATGTACGATCCGATCAGTTTCAGCATAAAATTCAGGGTAAATGTGATGATGGATGTGAATGAGAAATCTTCAGTTCCGGGGCTGGTCGAAATATTCCCCAATCCCGCAACGGATCATTTCAGCATCAGATTCACCAATCCGCAGAATCATAATTATGCACTCTCATTGTTCAACAGCAACGGCTCAAAGGTTCTGACCAGGGAAAATCTGACGGGTTCAGAAGAGGTGATTCCCCTGCAAGGACTCAGCCCCGGGCTATACCTGTTCAGGTTGTCAACCCCTGGAGCACCGGAAAGTAAGGGGAAAATTATCATCCGATAAAAGCGGCAGGCTCTCTAAGAAAATGATAATCAAGATATTATGGAGTAATATAATCTAGAATATTTTCAGGATTTACTGTGATGAAGGTTGAGTTCTGATAATTATTCATGAAAATTGCAGGCGGTTTAGCCTTTTTATCTGATTTCCACTTGAATTCACAGGCAAGGAGATTACCATCCCGTTCAAGCACAAGATCTATTTCCTGCTGATCATACGTTCGCCAGAAGTAGAACCCTGCGCTTTCTTTCCGGTATATGCTGTATTTCAAAAATTCTGAAATGGCATAATTCTCCCATAATTTTCCCGCATCATCCCTCAATGCCAGGTTGCTGAAATTTGAAATCAGACTATTACGAATCCCGTTATCCCAAAAGAAGTATCTGGGTGTTTTTGAGTACTCTTTTCTTAAATTCCTGCTGAATCCCGGAAGTGAAAAAAGGATATAGGTTTTCTCAAGGATATCCAGATATCTCTGAACGGTCTTTGCATTCACCTGTAAATTTGAAGCCAGTTCAGAATAGGAAATATCGTTACCAATCTGAAATGCTACCAACCGTAACAGCTTGTTGATAAACACTGTATCTTTTTGATTGTCAAGTGCTAAAATGTCTTTTAAAAGGTACCCGTTTTTAATGGAGGTCAGAATTTCTGCCTTTTCCCTGTCAGATTTTGAAGTAAATACCTGAGGATAACTTCCGTAGATCAGTCTGGATTCAAGATTTATCCTGAAATTCAGAAAATCTTCAGAAATTTCAGACTGGGAAAAAGGAAATAAATGAAGGAAGTGGCTCCTCCCTGTCAGTGGCTCACCGGTCCGGTTAAGCAAATCCAGTGAGGAAGAACCGGTAATGAAGATGGAAAGGTTCGGTATATGATCAACCATCAGCTTAAGGCTCTGCCCGATATGCGGAATCATCTGGGCTTCGTCAATAAACAGGTAATCGTAACCCTGCACGAGTCTTTCAAGCAGGGAAAGTCTGCGGGATGACAATATTTCCATTACATCCAGATTATCACCCTGTATCAGAAGTGTTTTTTTATCTGATAATTTCATTCTGATGGCATTCATCAGTACGGTCTTTCCAGTCCTTCTGGCACCAAACAGACCAACCACAAAGGATGGTTTCAGTTGATGTAAAATTTCGCTCTCTATAAAACGGGTTACCATGGTGATTGAAATTATGTAAACAGAAGCAAGCCAGTACACGAATTAATGCAAATATGGGTAGCGAAGATAAGACATTTTTATCCAAATGAAACATGCCGGTGAATTTTTAATTGCCGGACTTTCAATACTGAGCCCCCTCCGAAAACCACTTTTATTATTTTCCCGCAGATTTCGCAGATGAACGCAGATTGTAAGTCGTTGTATTTCAGTATATCCCTTTCTGCGATGATCAGCGGGATCAGCGGGCATTTCTTTTCGGAGTGGGTTCAATACTGGAATGTTTTAAAGGAAGAGTAAATTGCTTTTTGTATCTTGCAGCCTAACATCAATATACCATATATGACCATTTGGAACGAACGGTATAATCAGGAGGACTACGCCTTTGGCACTGCGCCCAATGTGTATTTCAAATCAATAATCGACACCCTGAAACCTGGCCGGCTGCTGGTGCCCGGGGCAGGGGAGGGGCGCGATGCAGTATATGCCGCCACTCTGGGCTGGCAGGTGGACGCCTTCGACCTGAGTATTGTAGGAAAAGAGAAAGCGCTGCAGCTGGCAAAAAATCAAGGAGTTAACATAGAATATCAGATGCAGGATGTGGCCCAGTTTGAGGGTACCGGTGCGGGGTACGATCTGGCAGCCATAATTTATCTGCACTTGCCCCCTGACCTCCGGAGGGATTTTTTCGGCAGATTGCATCATTTTCTGCTTCCCGGAGGACTGGTAGTACTGGAGGGGTTCAATCCTCTGCAAATTTCCTTAACCTCCGGGGGTCCCAAAGACCCAACCATGCTGCTTACCCCCGAAATCCTGCAGACAGAGCTTCGGAATATCCAACCCCTCGAGAATTGCCAGACCCGCCTAATCCTCAACGAAGGCCCGCTGCATCAGGGCGAGGCGGAGGTGGTAAGGTATCTGGGCAGGTTTAATCCATACTTACCTTGTTGATGAAGAATACTTTACGTTTCTTGGATCCCTGGCTTTTCACTTTCTGTTCTCCGTGCACCAGAAAACTATCACCGTACCAATACTCAATAACAGATTCAGTACGCTTGGTTTTGTCCCCGCTTTCAAAAGCTTCAATCTTTGAAGATTCCTTGTCAGCGATCACTCTTCCTTTATCATTGAATACTTTTGAATGAATCTTGTCACGGGAGGAATACAGCATTACGATTTCCCCGGCTTCGTTTACATTCACAGCCACCATCTTCACAATAAATTTTGGTAAATGCTTTGGTGCCATCTCAAAAGTATTGTCCCATAGCATATTCCCTTCTTTGTCGAAACATAATATTGAAGCGTGGGTGTACCGGTACCCTACAAAGACTCTGGTTGAATTTCCTTTGCCATCCGTGTGGGTGATGTATTCCGGCACGAAGAATTCAGTTACCAGGTACAATTGATCGTTGGCCAAAATTACCGGATGGGTAACCGCATAAAACACAACTGCAGTTTTTAACCCCATCGATTTTGCTATGGACTTGGTAGCTTGAAGGCCTATGTTATTCGATAAAAACCTGTCAAAATTTTTCAGATCAAGAAAATTGAAACTGGAGAAATACTCTGATTCCCCTTCTTTATATCCGGTTATAAAGGCACCCATGGCAGTATTGGTGGTGCCAACGCCTTTGGTATAGGTACCGCAGAATACGATCTGGTCGTCAGATATCTTTGAACAGGTAATGGCAGTGTACTTATACCCCTTCATTTTTGGAAGAAAGTATGAATCCGCCTTTTCTCCGCTTTCGTTCCATAGTTGCACCTGGGTGGTGAATTCTTTCGATTTCAGTTTGCAGCCCAGAAAAAGGTATACCGATTTCCGGTCATTGCTTTCTTCTAATCCTTCATACGTAATTTTCTTGATATCAGGTACTTTGATGATATTGATCTTTGCTTGCATTTGTTCAAAATCACCTGTGATCAGATAAACCTTTGATTTAAGGTGAAGTGCGACGTATGCCGTTTTGCCTGCCATACAGATATTTCCATACAGATACCTGGTGGGAACCTTATTGCAGGTTACCATTTCATACTCCATTGTGCTGATATTCAACAGAACCAGTCTCAGGAAACCATTAAACTGATCAGTAAACAGAAACAGCACATGTTCTCCGGTATAGATTGCATCCATCATTACCTCCCGCTCCGGTAGATCCAGGGTTGTAATTCCGGTTTCTTTCAGTAAGGTGTTGACATTATGAAATTCCCATCTGGTTTTTCTTTTTTCGATATCCTCAAGGGTCACAGCTATAAGGCCATTTTCTTCCATTGGGACCACAATAAATGCCGATGCCTTGTCATCGGTTGAATATTCGATCCTGAGACTCTGCTTTACCTGCCCCTGACAAACCAGTGCGGTAAGCACCAGCAAAACACCAATCATTTTTTTCATCGTAGTGATTTGTTTAATTGAAATTCGGGTGATAAATATAAAAATAAATGCAATTCATACCATATTATTTTTTTTAGAACCCTGTCCGTATATAGGGGCATGAACCCATAAGCTCCCGGGGTGTATGCCTAAATGCCTTATTTTTGGCCTCCAAATTTTTCTGAATGCATATCAAATCAACATTCACCTTTCTGGTCCTGCTGATGGCCGTTTCATCTCTGGCCCAAACCTTCACGCGAACATACGGCGGAAGCAATGCTGAATACGGGGACTGGATTACACAGACCGCCGACAGCGGCTATGCCATCCTTGGAACCTCAAACACTTACACCAACGGCCTGAATGATCTGTATGTGGTTAGAACCGACAAGTACGGCGATACACTGTGGTCGAAAAATTTTGGCGGAACCGCCAATGAGCTGGCTGCTTCCATCGAGGTTTGCCCCGACAGCGGGTTTATCATCGCCGGCACTACTTACAGCTTTGGCGCCGGTGCTCCTACCTATTCAAACTGGTATTATGTCAGAACGGATAAGTTTGGTAACGTTATCTGGACCAAAAATTCCGGCACAGCCTATGAAAACGATATGATGTACCATGCCATGCCTGCAGCCGTTGGGGGTTTCCTGCTCATGGGTTACACCAATCAGGGGGGCTGGGCCAAAGGTACTGTAATAAAAACCGATGCTTATGGCGATGCGGTCTGGACCAAATACATGGGCTCATCCGGGAATTCCTACGCGTATGAGTCGCTTCAGGACTCCCTGGGAAACTACATCTGCTCGGGCAGCACCCTGGCCGGAGATTTCCAGGTTTTACTGCAGAAGTACAACCCGGCAGGTACGGTGCTTACCTCGAAAACCTTTCACAGCAGCGGGCAATATGCCGATGGAGGAATTTCCATCACCCCTGCCCATGGCGGAGGCTATATGGTGCTTGGGCTTTATGGAAACTATGGATCGTACAATGTGTGGATGCTGCGGGTGAACGACAACCTGGATACGCTCTGGACCAAAATGCTGCCTGGTTACTATTCAGTGGGGCAACTTTGGCAAAAGGATGCCTCCATTGCCCGGTGTGCCGGCGGATACCTGCTGTGTGGGTCAGGGATCAATGCCGGAAATACCGATGTTAAACTGATCAGGGTAGATACCCTGGGAAACCTGATCTGGACAAAGTACCACGGAGGGCCTGATGAACACAACGGATTCAAGGCGATTTCAACCTATGATGGTGGGTTCGCGGCCATTGGCTATTACTATGCTCCGGGAATTTCCGATTTTTATCTCGTGAAAACCGATTCTGCAGGCAATGTGGCGCCTATGGTTCCACCCACTGCCTTTGCCGGCAACGGAGTTGCAGGATGTGCCGGTGATACCTTTGCCCTGGTCAGTGCCACGGCAGCAAACTATACTTCGTTGAGATGGTATACCAACGGCAGTGGTACCTTCAGTGATACTACTCTCCTCAATCCGGTGTATTACCCTTCGGTGGCCGACCAGACAGCCGGGAGCGTGGTGCTTACCCTCAAGGCCCTTTCTCCCGGGTATACCGCTGCCCTTTCAACATGTACGTTAACCATACACCCCAATCCGCAACCCCAGATATCGGGGCTTGGCATGGCATACTGCTCAGATGCCACGCCGGTTCAGGCTGCCGCGAATCCTGCAGGTGGCACTTTCTCAGGGAATGGCATCAACTCCTCCGGCCTCTTTAATCCCGGCCTCGCCGGAATCGGCAACAGTTACATTTATTACCAGTATACCCATCCCGGTACCGGTTGCAAGGGTACCGACAGCCTGATGATAACCATTCATCCGGTTCCGGTGGTCTCACTGGGACCAGACTCCATAGCGTGTGCAGGCGATGTGGTTTCAATCGATGCCGGAGCCGGCCAGGCCGGCTACCTGTGGTCCACCGGTGCATCCACCCAAAACATCTCACTTGATACCACCGGAACCGGAACAGGAATCCAGAAGGTATGGGTGAAGGTTTCAAACAGCTTCGGGTGCCAGGCAACGGATACCATAATTGTAGAATTTATCGATTGCAGCGCCGTTTATGAACCAGACCCCTTCCCGGGTATCACCGTTTATCCCAATCCGTTTCACGATCATCTTACCATTGATTTTCCAGGGAAAGCTGAAGCTGACCTGACCTTCTCCATCACCGATATCACCGGCAGAGCCATCTTTAATTTAACCATGAACAAATCTAACCAACGCTTCTCTTTGGGGCATCTGCCCTCAGGCATATACATCCTTCATGGGTCAGATCAGCGTGCTAATTTTTACCTGAGAATGATCAAACAATGATACCTTCGCCCGACCATTATTCCGTACTGACCTTATTGATGAAGAAGACATCCCGTTTTTTAGGTTTGTCAGCCTTCTCACGGTTTTTGATTCGCTGCATTCCGTAGGCCAGAAAATGGTTGTCGTACCAGTATTCAATAGATGAAATCGTTCTTTTGGTTTTCTCATCTTCCCCTCCGGTGTCAATGCCCTCAACATTTGTGCTTTTAACGATTTTACCCTGGCTGTCAAAAGATCTTGAGAAGAGACGGTTCATGGATGAATACATCAGGTCCACTTTTCCTTCGGGTTGGACATTTGCTGCCACAAAACGGATGACAGAGAAGGGCTTGTACGCAGGAAACAGCTCGAAAGTGTTGTCCCACAACTTGTTCCCATCCCGATCGAAACATATCAGAGATGCATGGGTGTACTGGTACCCATCAAAATAGGTATGAGTTGTTGTGGAAGGTCGTCCGTTGATATAAGTTGTGGTCGTTACCGTCCGGTAAGTGGGGAAATAAAACTCACAGATAAAGTAAAACTGATGATTCAGCTCAATAACCTGATGCGGAACAAACCATAAATTGAGCTCCATGGTGTTCCCGTGTGCCTCCTTTCTCTTTTTTTTCCTGTCCAGCTTTTTCTGCTTTCTCTCCGTCAGATAGTTGGTGAAATTTTCCAGATCAAGAAAATTGTAATACCGTATAAAATCCCTCTCCCCATCTGTAAAGGAAGCTACAAAGTAGCCGGCACCTTTCGAAGAACTCTTTCCTGAATAGGTTCCGCAGAAAATCATCCGGTCACCGGAAACAAGAGATCCCGTCAGTGAGGTGATATTATTTATGTCATTATCAGAAATGAAGTACTTCCTGGTCATCTGCCCCTCTTTGCTCCAGTGCTGAACCTGAATGGTTGCATTTTTCGATTTCATCCTGCATCCGAGATAGATCAAGGCCTCATTGCCATCCCCTACAGTCTCCAGCCCCATGGTCCATACTCTGGAGGCTCCTTGAACCTTCAACGGTAACTTCCTGGAAATTTTACTCTGCAGGTTTACTATGATCAGAATCGGGGTGCGCTTTGTCATCTGTTCAAGAAATACATAGTCTCCAATAAGGCACATATCTTCCACAAAAGCTTTTGCCGCAAGATTCCCATTGATCTTTTCAGTTTGCATCGTGTTGAAATTCAGCATCACAATCTGAAAAGCCCTCCTTGATTCACAGACAAATAAAAAAGCTACCCGCTCCTGAAGTACCCTGTATTCCCTGAACCTGAGCATTCTGGGCATTTCGAATGCCGTGGAATCTACCTGTTTCTGGTTGACGTCCATCCTGGTAAAAATCCATCGGGTACTTTTTTTTGATGTTTTTTCCCCCCTGAACGAAATCAATCCCTCTTTCCCGAAGGAAATTGCCTGAAAGGTGCCGTCCGGATCATCAGCCGGTAACTCAACCCGGAGATCCTGTTTTACCTGTGCCTGACAAATTGTGAAAACAAATAAGAGGATGATGGTAAGTGTCTTTTTCATGATAACCTTAATGATGAATCGCGACCTTAAAAGTATAGATTATTTGGTTAAAGAAATTTTTTCATTACTATAGTAAATCTATAGAATAAATCTATAAATTTGACCCTGTAAATCCATTGCCATGAAACATCTTCATCTTTTCAGAAGCAGCATGCTGATAATCATTGCTTTACTGACTGTTGATCTGTCAGCACAGTTTACCCTGGAGGGGCAGTTAAGGCCCCGTTTTGAGTTCAGGAACGGCTACCAGAAGCTTGTACCCGATGGGTCGGTGCCCGCATTTCTGATCTCGCAGCGTACCCGGCTTGCATTCAGCTACCAGTCGGACTGGCTCAGGGTGAAGCTGGTTCCGCAGGATGTGCGGATCTGGGGCGATGAACAGAATGCCAACACTTCGGGGGTATTTGGCGATGTTGCCTCGCTGGACATGCACGAGGCGTTTGCGGAGGTGAAAGTGCTGCCGATGGCTTCGGTTATCATCGGCCGGCAGGAGCTGGTGTACGATAACCAGTCGATCCTCTCGAACCGCAACTGGAACCAGAACGGAATGGCTGCCGATGTGGCCCTGCTCAGGGTAAAGGCGGGAAAATGGAACCTCCATCTTGCCGGAGGCTGGAATACCCAGAAAGAGACCGGCACCAACCACTACTTTATTTCCGACCGGCTTAAATCGTTGAATTTCATCTGGCTGAACCGTTCGTTCAACCAAGGATTCAACCTGTCTCTGCTCCATATTGCTTCCGGTATTACTGCCGGCGACAGCACCAACCTGATCCGTTTCAGGCAAACTACAGGATTTTACAGCGACTACCGTTTCCGGGCTTTTTCTGCCAGCGCCAATCTGTATTACCAATACGGATTAAACAAAGCGGGGAATAAGGTAAACGCCTGGATGGCAGATGCTGAGGCCAGAAGGGTTTTTGGCAGGTTAACCCCTTCGGCCGGTTTTGGATTTCTATCCGGTAATTCGGCAATTCCGGGTGCAAATGGTACCGATCACCTGTTCGATGACATCTACCGTTCGAAGCACAAGTTTTTCGGTTTCATGGATTATTTTTCCGCAATGCCGGCTCACACGGCCCAGGGGGGATTGATCGACCTGTATGGGGCAATCCAGTACATCACCGGAAGAAATGTGACCCTGAAAAACACAGGACACTGGTTCAGCCTGGCGGCCACCAATACGTTAACACCCGGGAAACCTGCCCTGGGATACGAAAACGATCTGATACTCAGCTACCGGCAGCGCGACCGGGCACTGTGGGAGCTGGGGTATATGCTGTTTCTTCCCACAGAAAGTCTGAAAGAACTCCAGAAGGTACCCACTGCTAAAACAGCCCATTACGTGTATCTGATGGTAACTATCACACCCCGTTTTATCACTGATTAATACCCAATACAATGAAATCCAACATCGGTTTTTTGCTGGCGGTTGTCGTTATGCTTACTGCCTGTTCGTCGGGGAAGCAGAAAGAACAAACCATCACTATTTCGGGCGCCTTTGCCCTGTATCCTCTGGTAGTACAATGGGCTGAGGAATACAACAAGGAGCATCCTGAGATCAGGTTCAACATTTCGGGGGGCGGTGCCGGCAAAGGACTGGCCGATGCTTTGTCGGGAGCCGTGGACCTGGGGATGTTTTCGAGGGAGTTGACGGAAGAGGAGCTGGCGAAAGGCACCTGGTATGCCGGATTAACCATCGATGCAGTGGTCCCGGTAATGAATGCGAAGAACCCTGCTACCCCGTTGCTGCTCAGGCGCGGGATGAAAGCAGAGGAATTTGCGGCGGCCTTTGTGCAGGGCTCGCTGAAGGATTGGGGCGATCTGCCGGGAATTACCACGCGGGGAGCCATGGCTGTATACACCCGCTCAGATGCCTGCGGTGCTGCCGAAACCTGGGCCAAATACCTGGGCGCCAGACAGGAGGACCTGAAGGGGATCGGCATCTTCGGCGACCCCGGTCTGGCCGATGCGGTGGTAAAAGACCCCTCAGCCATCGGGTTCAACAACACGGCCTTTGCCTATGACATCAAAACCGGCACCCGGCGTGAAGGACTTGAAATTATTCCCATCGATATCAACAGCAACGGGGTGGTGGATCCCGACGAGCAGTTCTACGGACACTTTGAGCAGTTGCTGAAGGCCATTGCTGATGGGAAGTACCCATCGCCGCCGGCGCGGGAACTCTATTTCGTGGCCAACGGAAAGCCACAAAAGCAGGCCGTGATCGATTTCATCCGCTGGACCCTGACCGAAGGACGGAAGATGATACCCGCTGCAGGCTATGTGCCTATCTCTCAGGATAAAGTGCAGGAATACCTGAATAAGCTCTGAGGATCATGCGTTTACGATCTATTTACACCGATCGGATCGCATCCCGGCTGATGGTGATTATGCTGATTGCCATCCTGTGCATGCCGTTGGTAATTGCCGCCGGACTTTTTTACAAGGCTTCCCCGCTGTTGAGTTCTTCCTCATTGTGGGAGCTCATCGCAGGATCGGCCTGGGCTCCCACCCGGGGGGTATTCGGCTTCCGTCCCTTCATCGCCGGTTCCCTCTATGTTACCCTGTTCGCCTTTCTGTTCGCCTCTCCCGTATGCCTGCTTGCCGCGCTCTACCTTACCCAGTTTGCCCGGGCAAGGCTGGTGAAAATCCTTCATCCTGTCATCGATATCCTGGCTGGCCTTCCTTCTGTTATTTATGGTGTATGGGGGATTCTGGTGGTGGTTCCCCTCATCTCATTTCTAGCTGAAGATTGGTTTGGCGTTCAGACCACCGGGTATTCCATCCTTGCCGGTGGGGTGGTGCTGGCTGTGATGTGCATTCCCTACATGCTCAATATGCTGATTGAGGTGTTTCGGACGGTCCCTGCCGGACTGAAAGAGGCGGCTTTGTCGGTGGGGGCTACACATTGGGAAACCGTTAAACATATAGTAATCCGCAAGAGCCTTCCGGGAATCTTCTCGGCTTTCGGCCTCAGCATCGCCAAAGCCTTTGGCGAAACCATCGCCGTAATGATGGTGGTGGGAAACAGCATCGGTTTCTCCCTGAACCCGCTCCAGCCGGGTTATCCCCTGCCCGCACTTATCGCCAACAACTACGGCGAAATGCTCTCCATTCCCATGTACGATGCTGCCCTTATGTTTGCAGCCCTGCTGCTGCTGGTCATCATCCTGGTCATCAACCTGGTTTTCAGGTTTATCATCTACAGAACGCAGCTGCGATGAAAAAGAGGAAACTGCTGGAAGAGAGATTCTTCAGGTATTTGACAGGGGCCGCTGCCTGGTCGCTGATGGCCATTTTGCTGCTGATCATCGGGGTGATTTTTTACCGCGGTTTCAATGCCCTTACCCCCGATATGATCCTCAGGCTTCCGAAAGGGGGATTCTATTACGGTGGCGAAGGGGGTGTGCTCAACGCCATTGTGGGATCGCTGTACATTGCCGGTGGCGCCACCCTGCTTGCCATCCTGGCAGGGTTCCCTGCTGCCTTGTTCATCAATGTGCATCTGATCCGTTTTACCCGCACCCGTAATTTCATCCGCTACCTCCTCGATGCCCTGTGGGGGATCCCATCCATCGTGTACGGCGCTTTCGGTTTTACCCTTATGCTGCTGATGGGGATGCAGGCCTCGCTGCTTGCAGGCATCATCACCGTAGCGCTCCTCATCATCCCCATCATGGTACGTACTTTCGATGAAGTGCTCTCCACCATCCCCCGCGGCCTCCCCGAAGCAGCTTTTGCGCTGGGGTCCACCAACACCCAGACCGCCTTCCGTGTGATTTTCCGGCAGGGGATGCCGGGGTTCATCACCGCGGTGCTGCTCTCCTTCGGGCGTGGCATCGGTGATGCCGCTTCCGTGCTCTTTACCGCCGGCTATACCGACCGCATCCCGGTGAACCTCGATGAACCTGCCGCCACCCTGCCGCTGGCCATTTTCTTCCAGCTCGGCTCCCCTATCCCTGAAGTGAGGGACCGTGCTTTCGCTTCTGCCATCATCCTCACCGTTATTATCCTGATCATCAGTATTATATCAAGGGCCATCGGCCATAAATTCAAGTAAGATACCTCATCCCCATGCAATCCACCATCGCCATCAGCAACCTGCAGGTGCAGGCAGGTTCACAGCCCATCCTCACCGATATTAATCTCGAGATCCCGGTAAACCGGATCACGGTGCTGCTGGGCCCTTCGGGGTGCGGCAAAACCACCCTGCTGCGATGTATGAACCGGTTGAACGACCTCGACAAAGGGCTGAAGGTGAGCGGCAGGATCCTGATCGACGGAGAGGATATTTATGCTGATGGAGTGTATGTGCCCGGGGTTAGGCAGAAAATGGGGTTGTTGTCGCAACGCCCGTGGCCCCTGCCGATGTCGATCGCCCATAATATTGCCTACGGATTGAAACTCAAAGGGGAACGGGACAAGCGACAGATTACCCATAAGGTGGAAGAGCATCTCCGGCAGGTAGGTCTCTGGGACGAGGTTCGTCATCGCCTGGGGGCTCCGGCTACCAGCCTCTCCATCGGGCAGCAGCAGCGCCTTTGTCTGGCCCGCGGACTGGCGGTTCAGCCTTCCATCATCCTGGCCGACGAGCCCACCTCGGCCCTGGACCCTACCTCCAGCAAGATCATCGAAAACCTCTTTCGGCAACTGAAACAGCAGTACACCATTATTCTGGTAACGCATATCCTCAGGCAGGCGAAGCGGCTGGCAGATCATGTAGTGTTTATGAG
This sequence comes from Bacteroidota bacterium, assembly GCA_022709695.1. Lineage (GTDB taxonomy): Bacteria > Bacteroidota > Bacteroidia > Bacteroidales > SKPS01 > SKPS01. Next base: position 223,034 of record JAKLII010000002.1, on the reverse strand, counting down.
CGATGGACGTATCATCGAACAGGGTCCGCCCGATCAGCTGTTTACCAACCCTCAGTCGCCACAACTCAGGGATTATCTGGTGGACGGGAATTAGAGGGCTTCGCTTGCGAGGTTTTAGTGTTCAAGTGTTCAGGTGTTGAGCAGGCTCCAGGTTGGTTAATTCTCTCTGGCAAAAAATAGGTCATGCTATCTGAACACCATCACCTTTCCCTGATAAACGGTATTATGTTTACCATCAATAATCCGGTACAGATAGATGCCATCTTTAAGTCCGGTCATGTCAATGCTTGTGGACCCGGAAAATGGTTTCTCCAGAATCTTACGACCCTGCAGGTCAATGATTCTGAAGGTGTAGTATGTTGATTCAGAGATATCTATGATCAACCAATCTTTTACGGGATTTGGAAAGATCTTTACCTTAGACTTTTCTGGGTTATCAATGGAAATGAGTTGGGAAGAATAGTAATACTTGGCGATGCTGTTATTCACCATGGTTGAGGTAAGTGAATCCCATTCCCAGCCTGGTGTTTCCAGAACTTTTTTTGATCCATAAACATTCATAATCAAATCATTGTCACTTTCAATCCAGTAAGGTAGCAGCAATGAATAGGTCACTGCAGAAGTATCCCGTACAAAGGTAGTTGTACGGGCTGTACTCCATTGCTGGATTAAAGGCATGTAAGTATATTCATTATGCCAGTCAACCAGGCCATTCATGCTAAAATTCCTTTCCATTTTATTGCTGGGAAGGTATTGGTTCAATAAATAATCATACTCTGAATAAACCCTCCCGGTCATTTTTCCCAATGCATTATACGTGTAGCTATAGTCATGCATAGGAACGAATTGTGAGGTCCATAGACTGTATGCGAAAGATGAATCAGATTTCAGACTAAAATCGGGATTGTAGGTGTATTCAGTTTTGATATATACCGGCGACCATGAAGATGTGCTGTCAATCCAATATTTAGTGCTCTCAAGGAGGACCCGGTTTGAATTTCCATCATATGAATACTCAGTTTTTTGTTGCACATCCCAAATGCCTGACATTTGCCTGAGATAGACAACCATTTCCGTTAACCTCAATGGGGAACCTGAGTACAGGAGCTCACTTTTAGAATAAGGCTTCAAATTACCGGTTACTATGGAATCACCCAGGTAGGTGATCCGCGTCAGATGGTAAGATGAATCGTAATCGTATTGGTAACCAAACACATTTAACCATTGCTGACCAATTGAATCCCATCTTGAAGAGATCAAAGAGGAGAGGTATTGGCTGTTATTCTGGTAGTAGGTATATTCAATCTTCTGATTCGGAGTCCACAGCTGTAGAAGAGAATTCCACAGATAACCAGTCTCAGAGGTGTTTAACTGCAGTAAATTGTATTGATATACTTGTTTCGACATTAAATGATTATTGCCCGGCAGGGAAGGCAATGTCATACCAATTATACTATCAAGCCTCTCTGCCATGCCTGTGAAGAGCAACTTTTTAGGGGAATAAGAACTTTGTAGCTGCCTTTTGAGATGAAGTCCGCACGGAATCATTTTGTCGGAAATCAATGTGCCTGGCATTTTTTCCGACGGAGGAGTAAGACTTCTTTCCTGTCCGGTTAACAGGATGTTGGCAGTTAACAGGATCATGAGTAATACATAGGATCTCATAGCTAAAAATTTGGTTGATTGGTCAAAGATACGACCTGAAGGATTTTTTCCTTAGAGGATACCCGGAAAACAAGTTAACGGTAAAAGGGATCATCTTAACTTATTAAATTCTAAAATCTCAGCAACCAGAAGATAAGGCCAAATCAAAAGCAACCTCATCTTATTTATCAACATCAGTGGCCTGGAGATAAAGGTTTTGAATGAAAAGGATTTATCGTGTGAAGGATTGAAATTTCCCAATACCCAAACTCACAAATCGGCAAATTACTTCGCCTCCATGGGCTTCCAGGTGAGGTTGGATCCCACGTTGGGGTTGTAATTGGGGTTGTCAGTTACGATGTATTCCCCCAGGTTGTTGCACCACGCATGTCCGTAGCCGCTGGGGAGGTCGATCTGGCGCTCCTCGAACGGATCGTAGTATTTGTCTACCCCCCGGATGTGGTCGCTGAAGTTCTCCGACACCTTGTCGTACACGCTGCTGCGTGCTTCGAATTGCTGCAGGCTCTCGGTGCTCATCTGGTCGCTCATCCTGCTGAGCATGCGGCTGAATTCCCCGACATTCTGTATGTGCCTGATCTCCTGCTGAGCCATATATTCGATCAGGTGGTCGTATTTTGCCTGCCATTTGGGATTTACCCTGAAGGAGGTGGTCATCGTTTCAAAAAGCTTGGTGTTGCTTTCGAGTTTTCCCTCTTCGCCCCGGAACGAGAAAATATAGTCCACAAACCAGATGGTGTTGTAGGTGATCCCAAACATCCCCTGGATCGGGAAGGTGATCTGTTCCACCACTGCATAAAACTCCTCCTCCATCCGGGTGGTGTCCACGGTGTAGGTGATCCGCATTTTGGCGCCGGTAGCTTCCCCGGCATGCCCCACCGTAAGCGCCTGAGCCAGCTCGGGCAAATCTTCTTCCTTCGTGATATTCAGGTTCTTCATGCTGCCCCGATGCTCCTGCAGGATCATGTTTTTCAGGGCTGAGCGGGCATTCACCGGCTGCTTGACTACGCTTCCGTAGTATTTGGAACCGGGAGGAAACATCCCCAGCAACTGGGCATTGGTAGTCCAGAAGTAACAATGGTTCCTGAACACCTCAAATGCCTCTTTTCCCTTCGGATTGTAAACCCTGAACGCCGTATTGGCTGGCATGGCCGGATTGTCCAGGATCCATTCCATGCCCCCCTCGAATTTCCAGTCGGCGGGCATCAGAAAACTGAAAGCCTCAATCCCGGAACCCTGCTGGTCGATGTAGGAAAACTTTTTGAATTTCTGCACATTGTCGTTCACACCTTCTTCTCCCGGTTTTCCGGCTTTGGTGGTGCAGGAAATTATCAGAACAACACTTAGAACTAACCCAGAAAATGAATTGAGCTTTTTCATGGTAATTCGTTTTGAGCCCCACAAAGTTAAGGTACATTTATGCAGATTCAACTTCTATCGCTCAGCACAGCAGCAAGTTTACGGATATCGGGGATGGTGATGATGCGGCGGTTCACCACAATCAGCCCCTCATCGGCCATTTCGCCCAGGGTACGTGCCAGGGAGGGGCGGGCTACGCCGAAATAATCGGCCAGTTCGCTCTGGGAAGAGGGGAGGGTTACGGTATTTCCCTGCTCCCTGCTGAGCTCCAGCAGCATCTGGGCTATACGGTCGCGCAGGCTTTTTAGCGACAGCGTTCTGATCTTCTGCGACAGGAACTGCCCCCGCGACGAGATTACATCCAGCACATTTTGCAGTACCTGTTTGTCGGACTGCAGCATACTGATCAGATCCGGCTTTGGGATGAACATAACGGCCGTTTCCTCGTTGGCGGTCACATTCACCGGAAGGAAATTCTGCTGTCCGAAAATGAACGAGAAGCCAATGGGCCTCGGGGTTTCCACATCTTCAATTTTTATCACCCTGCCTGAAGCATCGGTCATTTCCCCTTTCACCGAACCCTCTACCACGATCATCAGGTAGCGGCACTCTTCACCTGCCTGCGCAATCATCTCACCCTTGCTGTATCGTCTTACCCGTGAGGTAACGGATGCCAGCAGCTCCCTGATCCGGTGTGAAGGCAGCCCCCTGAAGATGGGGCAACGTGTAAGTATATCAGAATAAGGCATTTAAAAATAATTGAAAGAATATAGGTTTATCCGATAAATATAGACTATTTTTACACAGGCAAGTGCTTATCAAACACTTATTTATCAAACCTCAGGCACCTTTTGGGCCTGTTTGTTTGTCTGGAATTACGGATGATGCGATTTTGCAATACATACCTCAGGATTATTCTGCTGATATTCAGTGTGCTGTTGTCGGTATGCCTTATGGCCCAGCCAAACCGTTACAACGAGAACTGGACCTTTGGCAACTATGCAGGGGTAGGATTTGCCGGGTTTAATGCCGGGGCAATAACCGGATCCGCAATGGCATCACCCGAGGGGGTAGCCTCTATCAGCGACAACGGTTCAGGTGTTTTGCAATATTATTCCAACGGCGAAAAAGTATGGGGATATAACCACCAAATGCTGAACAATGGTGACCAGCTGATGGGGAGTGCCAACTCTACCATGTCGGCCATTTTTGCTCCCTGGCCAAAGAGTACCCGTTATACCTATTTGTTCACTACTGATGCCGACGGTGGATCCAAAGGGCTTCGGTATTCGGTAATCGATAAAGACCTGGGTACCAACGGGGGTGTTGCGGCCGGCCAGAAGAACCTTCTGCTGGCAACTCCTGTTACCGAGAAGATGGCCATCATCCGCCACTGCGACCGCCAGAGCTACTGGCTGCTGGCCCATGAGTGGGGCAGCAACCGTTTTATGGCCTGGCACATTGCCGATACCGGCATGGCATGGTCGCCGGTGGATACCCTTACCGGCCCGGTATATTCAGGCATCACCGAAAATGGGGTGGGATACATGAAGCCCTCCCCCAAGGAGGATCTGCTGGCCCTGGCCGTTACAGGGAGTGACCGTGTGGATCTGTATTATTTCGACAATCTTACCGGGAAACCCGGCTTTTACATGTCACTTACCGGTTTGTACCAGCCCTACGGCATTGAGTTCTCAACTGACCAAACCATGATGTATGTGTCGTGCCTTACCGGAGAAATATGGCAGTTTAACCTCACTGCACCCAATATTGCGGGCTCACAGACGCTGATCGCCTCAACCGGACGGCTCACCGGCGCCCTGCAGATGGCACCCGACAGCCGGATCTATATTACGCGCGATCTGGATCCCTACCTTGGTTACATCGGGGCACCCGGCTCCGTTGGGGTCAACTGCAATTATGTGCAGAACGGACTCTACCTGGCCGGAAGACTTTGCGAGGCAGGGCTTCCACCCTATATTCCAGAGCTTCAGCTTAATGCCATCGTAAGTTTTACCAAATGCCTCGGAGATACCGTGGAGTACAATCCTGGTTTCCTGCTGAAAGCTGACTCCTTCATTTTCTACTTCGGTGATTCTGTTGCCGGTACTTTCGATACCTGCACCACGGTTCCTGCCCGGCATCTCTTCATGAAAACCGGCGTGCATCCGGTAAGGCTGGTCTATTATATGTGCGGGCAGGAGTTTGAACTGAAGGCCACTGTGTGCGTGCAGAGTGAACCCGGAGTGTACCTGGGGGAGGACACCGCCATCTGCAGCAACAACACATTCAACCTATACGGGATGCTGAGCTCGGTGTATTGTCCCACCATTCAGCTTTTCTACCAGTGGAATACGGGGCAGACCACCCAGTCGATCACCATTTCCCCGCCCGGACAATACTCCCTTACCGTAACAAGTGCGTGCGGATCCGGAAGCGATTCCATCACCATCCTGGCACTGCCTGTGCCGGTGGTCACCCTGGGCCCCGATCTGGAATTATGTGCCGGTGATTCAGCCCTGCTGATTCCCGACCCCATGCCCGACTCCCTTTTCTGGAATGACGGCTCACCGGACTCCATCCGGGTTATTACCAGTTCCGGATACTTTGCCGTAACCGCGGTGAATGAATTCAACTGCATGTCAACTGATGATATTCAGATCACCTTTATTGATCCGCCACATATTGGCTGGGAGCTGAACGATACCACGATCTGCATCGGTCACCCGATGGAGCTGAATGCAGGATCGGGATTTTCCTCCTACCTGTGGCAGGATGGATCGACCGGAGCCGTATTTCTGGTTACCGACAGCGGCTGGTATCATGTATCGGTGAGCAACCTGTGCGGTACCGATACCGACAGTATGTATGTGGCTACAGAGGATTGCAGCCTGAAACTCTTTGTTCCCAATGCCTTTACCCCGGATGGCGATGGCGCCAACGACCATTTCAAAGCGTACGGACAGTATGTGGATGACTACACCCTGTGTGTGTTTACCCGCTGGGGACAGCAGGTTTTCTGTACCCAAAGCCTGGACGAAGGGTGGGATGGCAATTTTTACGATCGTCCGGCTCCGGAAGGTACCTACACATGGAAAATCGTGTACCGCGATGCTACCGGTGAAACACATCACCTTGCCGGCACTGTAATCCTCTACCGGAGATACAGGTAACCCGAATATTCCCCCTCAATCCCTCAGATATGATCCGTTGTTACCCCTTTCTGCTGCACGGATTTGTAAGCTTTGCAGCCCTCTTCATGTCGTTTAACGGCTCTGCCCAGCAGTCCTTCGCCTCCCTGTCGGCCGGCTATGCGTTCGGTATCCATGGAATTCAGCACCCTCTGTTCGAGGAGAGCAGTATCTCAGGCAATACCATCACCACCCAGGCCAAAGCCCTTGCCCTGGGAGGCGGTTACCGCTACAGGGGGGACATCCGGTTTTATTTCAATGATTATATCGGGATCGGACTGGGTGGAGATATCTTCCGCGGAAAATGGAACGAGTTCCATTCAGAGCGAAAAATTGTGTATGTACAGACGACCTCAAGACGTGCCTGTGTAAACGGTTTTACATTGATGGCATCCTTGCATGTAAGAACCGGTGAAGGGATGGTTCAGCCCTATGCCTCCGTTTCCCCTTCATTCTTTATGGGCAAAATGACCCTGATCGATACCGTACGCTATGAAGAGCAACTGAAAACTGCCACCTGGGAATACACCCCTTTGCGAAAACTGCATATGACCTATGCTGCCGGACTGGATCTGTATGCCACAGAAGAGCTGCTATTCTTCCTCGAATGCCAGGTGCAGCATTTCTCCGTCTCACCCGACAGGGCTACCCTGCTGGTCAGAGACGGATCCGATGATCTGGAGGATGTTCCCAACAGTGAGAAACTCACGGTTTTTCAGGATAAAATTTCCATCGACTACACCCAGGTACCCGACGACAACCTTCCGCGGAAAGAAATCAGAACCTGGTTTCCCCTCGATAACTTTCAGATCCGCCTGGGTCTGAGAATTTTATTGCAGGATTAATTGACTGAATGCCAGACAATAACACTCCGGTCACCTCTTTTTTCTGATTTTTTTTTCATTCTTGTAACATACGTTACATTTTACCTCTTTCCCCTGAGATACTTTTGCCCAACAAACAACGAAAAATGTACGGTCAACGCATGCGTTGACCCTTCAAAACAAACGAATCAACAACATGAAAAGAGACATTATCAAAATAGACGACGACCTCTGCACCGGCTGCGGACTCTGTATTCCCAACTGTCACGAAGGGGCACTGCAGATCATTGACGGAAAAGTCCGCCTCGTGAGTGAACTGATGTGCGATGGCCTGGGTGCCTGCATCGGTCACTGCCCCGAAGGAGCCATCACCATTGAGCAGCGCGAAGCTGTCCCCTATGATGAAGTATTGACCATCAAAGAGATGATTCCCAAAGGGAAAAACACCATCATCGCCCATCTGAAACACATGAAGGATTACCGGCAAACGGAGTTTCTGAAGCAGGGTGTAACGTATCTGTACGAGAACCGGGATTCCGTTCCGTTTGATGTGGAAGCGGTTTTGCGTGAAGTACATGCCCATCAGGTACCCGGTGGCCACAGCCATCATCACGGGGAGCATCAACAGCATATTCCGGTGAAAGAAGTGGCTTCGCAGCCCAAAGGTTGTGGCTGCGCCGGATCTGCTCCGGTGGATCTCACCAAAGTGGTTACCGCACCCGGAGAATCGGTTCAGCAGGGAGACGTATCCTCTGCCCTGGGCAACTGGCCCGTGCAGATGCACCTGATCAATCCGGCAGCCGGTTACTTCAAAAGGGCCGACCTGCTGGTAGCCGCCGACTGCGTAGCCTTTGCCGCAGGGAACTTTCATGCCGAATACCTGAAAGGGAAAACCCTGGTGATCGCATGTCCGAAACTCGACGACGGAAAAGAGGTGTATGTGGAAAAACTGCGCAGGCTGATCGACGAAGCCGGTGTGAATACCATTACCGTAATGATGATGGAGGTACCCTGCTGCAGTGGCCTGCTGCAACTGGTGCAGGCAGCCCTCGCATCTGCAACCCGCAAGGTTCCGGTGAAAATGATGATCATAGGCATCCGCGGCGAACTCCTTCAGGAACAATGGGTCTGATTAGTTAGGAGTTAGAAGTTAGGAGTTAGAAGTTAGGAGTTAGAAATTATTAGTTATGAGTTATAAGTTATGAGTTATTTGATGAAAATTATTAATCACTAAACCTTAGTAGCATGTTTTGTTTTCAATGTCAGGAAACAGCCCACGGCACCGGCTGTACAAAAGTAGGTGTATGCGGTAAGAAAGAAGATGTAGCAAATCTGCAGGATCTTCTGGTATGGATTTCAAAAGGGATCTCGGTCCTTTCCGAAGAAGGGAAAAAGTTTGGTATCCATGAATCTGCCATCGATAAATTCATCTTCGATGCCATGTTTGTTACCATCACCAACGCCAATTTCGACCGGAATGCCATTATCCGGAAAATCCGTGAAGGGATGGCACTCAGGGACGCATTCAGGAGCAAACTGCAGAAATCCGGAGTTCAGCTTTCAGACAAGATGCACAGTGCAACCACCTGGAGCGCTGAAACCGAAGAAGAGATGGAAGCCAAAGCACTTCTGATAGGGGTACTTTCGGTAGACAACGAAGACATCAGGAGTCTGAAAGAGCTGCTTACCTATGGCATCAAAGGGATGGCAGCCTATGCCGAACACGCTTTCAACCTGGGTTATACCCATAATGAGGTGTATGGCTTTATGCAGAAAGGGCTTGCTGCCACCCTTAACCCGGACCTGGGTGCTGACGAGCTGGTGGCTCTGGTACTCGAGTGCGGCAAGTTTGGTGTTGAGGTGATGGCACTGCTCGACAAGGCCAACACCGAATCGTACGGCAATCCCGAAATCACCAAAGTAAACATCGGTGTACGCAACAACCCTGCGATCCTCATCAGCGGACACGACCTGAAAGATCTGGAAGAGCTGCTGAAGCAAACCGAAGGCACCGGAGTGGATGTGTATACCCACAGTGAAATGCTGCCGGCGCACTATTATCCTGCCTTCAAGAAGTATGAGCATTTTGTGGGCAACTATGGCAACGCCTGGTGGAAGCAGAAGGAAGAATTTGAGACCTTCAATGGCCCGATCCTGTTCACCACCAACTGTATTGTTCCGCCACGCGAATCCTATAAATCAAGGGTTTATACCACCGGCGCCTCCGGATTCGACGGCTGCACCCATATTCCCGACAGGCAGAACGGCTCTCCGAAAGATTTCTCGGTGATCATTGAGCATGCCAAAAAATGTGCTGCCCCAACCGAAATCGAAACCGGCGAGATCATCGGCGGATTTGCCCACAACCAGGTGCTGCAACTGGCTGATAAAGTGGTGGATGCCGTAAAGAGTGGCGCCATCCGCAAGTTCTTTGTGATGGCAGGTTGCGATGGCCGCATGAAAGACCGCGACTACTACACAGAATTTGCCAAAGCATTGCCTTCAGACACCGTGATTCTTACGGCAGGCTGTGCAAAATACCGCTACAACAAGCTCCCTCTGGGCGATATCGGAGGGATCCCCCGCGTATTGGATGCCGGTCAGTGCAACGACTCCTACAGCCTTGCCGTTACCGCACTCAAGCTGAAAGAGGTATTCGAACTCAACAACATCAACGACCTCCCGATTGCCTATAACATCGCCTGGTACGAGCAGAAAGCCGTTATTGTGCTCCTGGCGCTGCTGTATCTGGGTGTGAAAAACATCCACCTCGGACCCACCCTCCCCGGCTTCCTTTCACCCAATGTGGCCAAGGTGCTGGTGGAGAATTTCGGCATCGCCGGCATCACCACCGTAGATGAGGACATGAAGATTTTCCTCTCCTAAAGATCCGATATCAAAAAAGTGAGGAGGCTGTCCGGAAGGATGGCCTCCTTTTTTTGTTCAAGGATCAAAGTTCAAAGCGCTCGCTCCGCTCGCGCATCTAAAGGTTCAAATGTTTCAGGATCCAGGTTCCATGTTCCAGGCGCTCGCTGGCGCGAGCGCGGTTCAACGTTCAAGGATCAAAGAATTTTCCGCTCCGTAGGAGCGTAATATCGGTAGAAATGCAGGGTGCCCACAACAACCCAAAAGCTCCGTAGGAGCGCAATATTTGTAGCATGCAGGTTGCCCACAACAACCCAAAAGCTCCGAAGGAGCGAAAGATTTTCTGCCGCCCCTCCGGGGCTCATTGTACAATGCCGGGTGTTTTCCCGGGACTTCGCCCCGGGGTAGGTTCTGTCGCTCGCTTCGCTCGCGCGTTCAAACGGTTCAAACTTCAAAACAACAAACAACGAACAACAAACAGCTTCCATGGCGTCGAAGGCAATCTTAAGGTACAGACTGCGTTGATTTTGTTTTTACCTTTATACCCCTTTAAAGAAAGGTTTCATGAAGAAATTCCGACGCATACATTTTATATGCCTGCTGCTGTTAATGAGCACATTACCTGTCCTGGCCCAGGTGCCGGCGGGCAACGACTGGGCCTTGCAGCACCTGCAGCAGGATTTCTGGAAATTCCCGGTGTACCGTACCGGCATCCACCGGATCGACTCCACCACCCTGGCGCAGGCAGGTATCCTCTCCAAACCCGGTTTCGACCCCAGGAAAATCCAGATGTTTCACCAGGGCAAAGAAATTCCGGTGTATATCGAAGGGGAAAGCGATGGCGTGTTCAATACCACAGATTTCCTTGAGTTTTTCGGAAGAAGAAATGATGGCACCATGGACAAGGCGTTTTTTCAGGATACTGCCTATCAGGTAAATGTGGATTACAGCCTGTATACCGATACCGCCTACTACTTCATCACCCTGGGAACCGGATTTCTGAGCAAGCGCCTCACGTATGAGCAGGCAAACGATTACAACAACTTCCTGCCGGCCGAAAATTATTTCATTACCCGAACGGTTTTTGAACCTGTCGGTACTTACAGCGGCGGATCTTATTTCGGCGACGATTACAGCAAGGATTCACGGTATATGGATGGTGAGGGATGGATCGACTTCCCTTTCGGCATCGACAACAACCTCACCAACCCCCGCGAGGTGAACCTGGTAACCCAGGGAGTGTACTCTGCAGGCCCCCCTTCAGAACTTAAATTTTCGCTGGTCGGGCGCTCCAAATACACCTTTAAATTCCCGGCCTATCCCAATAAAAACCACCATGTGAAACTTACCATGCAGGGATATGCGCCTGTGCTCGACGATATTACATACCTGGGGTATTCTGTATACAGGAATACGCTGTTCATCCCCACCAATACCCTTTCGACAACCTATGCTTCAAAGTTCATCTTCACTGCCATCGATGATATGTCAACCAATCCTTCACAGGATGACACCCGCAGCGACCGCAATGCCATAGCCCGGATGGAACTCACCTTTCCCCATGGCACAAACCTGTTGAACAGCGGCACCAGATGGATGTGGATTGACGACCAGACAACCAAGGCCAAGACCTATCTTTCACTTACAAACCTTACCAGTGCCACACAGGAGGCCATTCTGTACGACCTTACCAACGAGCGGCGCATCAAAGTCACCGTTTCCGGAACCTCCCTTCAGATGCTCATCCCCAACAGCCTGCCGGGGAAACCCTCCAGTAAAGAGTGTTTCCTTGCATCGGCCGGTAACATCTATTCCGTTCCCCAGATTTTCCCCCTCTCTTCAGGTAGCGGATTTCAGGATCTCTACACTGATTTTTCCCAGAATAACTATGATTATCTGATCGTTACCCACACCTCGTTGCTGCCTGCCGCCAACCAGTATGCAGCCTACCGGAAGAACAACGGCTACCCAAGTCTGTATAATCCGGTAGTGCTGGATATTGAAACCCTCTATGAACAGTTCAGCTATGGCATCCGCAACAACCCTATGGCCCTCGAAAACTGCCTGAAGTTTTTGCATCTCAACCAGTTATTACCTCCTTATATCCTGGTCCTCGGGAAAGGCTATACCACTACATTCTCCAGAAAAGACTCACTGATTTTCCGTCAATCGCTGGTGCCGGGGTGGGGGTATCCCGCCACCGACAATATGTACCTGGGGCGAATCACAGGATCTCATCTCGACAGTGTAAGCATTGGCAGGATAGCAGCGCCGGGGCCTGCTGAAGTTTTGCACTACCTCGATAAGGTGATGATGTACGAGGATTCTCTCCGTCTGTGCAATGAACTGTGGATGAAAAGAGCAGTGCATCTGGGCGGGGGCAACAACGCCACTGAGCAAAGCACCATTAAAACCAGCCTTTCGGCCTGGGAAAATCACCTTACCTCTCCCTATTTCGGAGGCCATGTAACCACCTTCCTGAAGACCACCACTGAGCCGATGGAGATCATCAAGTCGAAACAGCTGAAAGACCTGATCAACAGTGGTATCCGGATCATGACCTTCTACGGGCATGGATCAGCTACGGGCTTCGACATCAGCACCGATGAGGTACAGAATTATGAGAATGAGGGAAGATATCCGGTGGTGATTGTAAATTCATGCTATTCCGGCGATCTCTTTAACAAGGTAACCTCGAAGAGTGAAGAGTTTATCCTCACGCCCAAAAAAGGAGGGATTGCCTATGTAGGCTCCACGAACTATTCCACCATCCAGGTGCTCAATGAGATGAACGACACCCTGTACCGGCATATCAGTACCGATGGTTACGGTCAGCCTCTGGGGAGGTTGGTGAGAGCCTCACTGAAGCCCCTTACCAATTACACCACTTCGTTTTACCATCTTACATCGTACCAGCAGTCGGCGTTACACGGTGATCCGGCTTTGGTGCTTTCGGTGCATGACAAGCCCGATTACCGCACTTCGGCCCCTTTGGTTTATTTTACCCCTTCCAGTGTCACCAACGAACTCGATACCTTCAGCATCCACGTGATCAGCCAGAATACCGGTAAAGCAATACCCGGAAATTTCAACCTGCGCATATCAAGGAAGTTCCCTTCAGGGTTTGTGGTCGATACCCTGTTGGTGTTCCCCTGCACTGCTTTTCAGGATACTTTCTCCCTCACAATGCAGGTGGATCGTATCAACGGATTGGGATTAAACCAGTTTGAGGTTGAACTGGATGCCCTGTATGAGGTGAATGAGTATGATGAAACCAACAACAAGGTTACCGTTCCCCTCTATATCAAGTCGGCGAGCCTGGTACCGGTGTATCCGTACGAATTTGCCATTGTGCCCGATCCGGTGGTTACCCTTCGGGCCAGCACCACCGACCCCTTTTCCGGTGAGAAAAAGTACCACTTTCAGATCTCTCAGGATCCCGACTTCAACACAACCCTTGCAACCCATATCCAAAACGGGAAGGGAGGAATTTTCAGCTGGACACCACCCATCACCCTGGCCGACAGCATGGTATATTTCTGGCGAGTAGCGCTTGACAGTGCCTATCACCCTGAAGGGAAATTCGACTGGCGCACAAGCTCATTCCAGTATATCCAGGGGCGTACCGGCTGGTCACAGTCACACTTCCGTCAGTTCTCCAACGACGACTACCAGTACATCCGTCAGGATACAATCGCCGGGAAGTACCGGTTTGTTGACAACTTCGTGGAAATTACGGCGCAGACAGGCCTGTATCCCCTTTTTCCGGCCAATCAGCATTATTATGCGGTAAATGGAGTGATCGAATACCAGTCGGCCCATATCATCGACCAGAACCTTCAGGGCGGGTTTGTGTTTGCCGTTTTCGACACGCTGAAGGGTGCTCCGCTGATTTCCGACAATCAGTCGGCCACATGGGACGGCCCCTGGGGCAGCCTGCAGCCACCAGGGACTGCGGTTGCCGGATTTGAATTTCCCACTTACTCTGCTGGCTGGCAGCAAAAGCTGATAGATTTTTTCGATTCGATCCCGGCCGGGTATTATGTACTTGGATACAGTATTAAAAATCATAATGCCCCATCTTTCCCTGAACCCCTCTACCAGGCTTTCGAGTCTATCGGAAGTTCCATGATCAGGACCCTTCCCTCCAATGCTCCGTATGTCATTTTCGGAAAGAAAGGGGCCGCTATCGGTGATCCGCAGTGGGTTAAGGAAAAAATGAAAACCTCACCCCCGGATTCCATCAGGCTTGACAAGATCATCACCGCTCGCTGGAATTCCGGGCATATCATATCCACCGATATTGGCCCGGCGAAAGAATGGAATGCCCTCTACTGGAAGCAATTCCTCGATCCTGCCGATCCTTACGCAAGCGACATTGTAACCTTTTCGGTATATGGCATTGATGCTGCCGGAAACCCCTACCTCTTCCCGAATCTGGCAAATATGCTGGCCTACCCCGACAGCCTGCTGAACCTCGACCAGTTTATCAACGCTGATCAGTTCCCCGTCATCCGGTTGCAGGTGGCCATGAAGGATCTGGCATTGCACACCCCGGCCCAGATGGAGTCGTGGAAAGTGCTGTACCAGCCTGTGGGTGAAACCGCCCTCGATCCTGCTTCCTGCTATATCTTCTATAAGGATACCATACAGCAGGGGGATACGGTGCTCTTCAGGATTGCTACCCGCAACATCAGCGGGAACAATATGGACAGCCTTCTGGTACGGTGGTGGCTTACCGACGGGCAGCGGAACAAACATTTCGAGCAGACGGAAAGATACAGGGTGCATCCTGCCGGGGATACCCTCTATACAGATACGCTAAGGTTCAGTACCCGTGATATGGCACCCGGGCAATCCACCCTCTGGATTGAAATGAACCCGCCCCACCCCCTTACCGGGAAATACGACCAACCGGAGCAAACCCATGTGAATAACATCGGCGAACGGTTGTTTCTGATTACCTCCGACACCAGAAATCCCCTCCTGGATGTTACCTTCGACGGGGTACATATCCTCGATGGCGACATCGTTTCCGCCAGACCTATGATAGAGATACAGCTCAATGATGAGAATAAATTCTTCCTGTTCAATCAGTTACAGGACACCACCTACTTCAGGATTTATCTCAGGTACCCTGATGCGAACGAATTCATCCCGGTATTTTTCAGGAAGGACGGACTGGAACAAATGGTCTTTTATCCGGCCTCCGGAACCGAAAACCGGTGCAGAATACTTTTTCCTGCCGACTTCCTGGGAAAAGATGGAAAATATATCCTCAGGGTAGAAGCCACTGACAAGGCACAAAATGAAGCCGGTTCACTCGGATATCAGGTGTCTTTCAGGGTGATTTCCGAAGCCACCATTACCGAAGCGCTCAACTGGCCCAATCCCTTCTCCACCCGTACACACTTTGTGTTTACCCTCACAGGGTATGAGGTTCCGACCGACTTCAGAATCCAGATCATGAATATCTCCGGAAAAATGATCCGTGAACTTACTCCTGATGAGCTGGGGCCCCTGCACATCGGACGTAATATCACCACCGGATTCTGGGATGGCAGGGATGCATATGGTGATCAGGTAGCCAATGGTGTGTATCTGTACCGTGTGCTTACACAACTTAAAGGTGAACAGCTCGAGAAGTCCTCTACCGGTGCCGACCGCTATTTTACCCAGGGATGGGGTAAAATGTACCTCATGCGCTAAGGGCAGTAATAATCAGCAACAGAAAACGTTCGTATTCCGCAAAATAAAAACCATGAGTATCAGGATCCCCTTTTTCACGCTCTGTATCATCACGCATCTGCTGTATCAACCTGTATTCGGACAGGCTCCGAAGTACAGCAACGAGTTTCTGTCGATAGGTATCGATGCACGGGCACTGGGAATGTCGAACAGCGTAATTGCCTCGGTGTCAGGGGCACCGGCTGCCTACTGGAATCCCGCCGCTATGATGCTGAAGCCCACCAATATGCAACTGGCCCTGATGCATGCCGAATACTTTGCCGGCATTGCCAAGTACGACTACGGCACCGTGGTCGCCACCATGGATAAAACCTCCACAGCAGGCGTCTCCTTTATCCGCTTTGCAGTGGATGATATCCCAAACACCACAGAACTCATTGATGCAGACGGAAACATCAACTACGACCGCATCAAAGCCTTTTCGGCGGTGGATTTTGCCATGCTGCTTTCCTATGCACGGGAGGTGGGCATAAAAAACATGAGGCTTGGCGGATCTGCAAAAATTGTTCGTCGCAAAGTGGGTGATTTTGCGGGTGCCTGGGGGTTTGGATTTGATCTGGGGATGCAGTATGCCACCGGAAAATGGAAATTCGGGGTACAGGCCAGGGATATCACCTCTACTTTCAACGCCTGGTCTTTTAACCTCGATGACCGTATGATTGATGTGTTTACCCTTACCGGCAACGAAATTCCCGAGAACTCCCTCGAAATCACTATGCCCAGGCTTCTTGCGGGTGCGGGCAGAAGTTTCCGCTTCAATAAAAACCTGTCGCTCTACAGCGAAATCGGTCTCGATATCACTACCGACGGTAAGCGAAATACCCTTGTCAAATCAGGGGTCTTCAGCATCGATCCCCACCTTGGGCTTGAGCTGTCGGTGATGGATCTCTTCTTTGTGAGGGGGGGTGTCGGAAACATTCAGAAGGAATATACATTCGACAACAAGCAGATTACCACCCTGCAGCCCAACATAGGAGCCGGGATCAACATCCGCGATAAAGTAATGGTGGATTATGCCCTTACCAACCTCGGGCAAACCTCTTCGGCCCTCTATTCCAATATCTTTTCGCTTCGGATAAACCTGCAGGGCAGTCGGAAAACTGCTGAATAACCCATAACGTATGGCCGATTTTTCAGAAGAAAAAGCCCCTTCCGGGATCCGGTTTTGGAAGCTGGTTGCTCTTGCCCTGGCTTCCGGTTTGCTGCTGGCAGCTACCATTCCTGTAAAGGGGATACCCTGGCTGATGCTGCTGGCTCTGGTTCCCCTTCTGGCAGCAGAAGAGATCATTCACCGTAACCGAAAAGCATACCGCACAGGGGCCTTCTTCCTGCTGTCAGTGATCACTTTTATGGTGTGGGGCCTGTTCGGCAGCTGGTGGCTGAAAAATGCCCACTGGTTCGGGGCATTTTCTGCAGTGCTGGTGAACACCCTTCTGATGGCCGTATCCTTTCAGTTGTTTCACGGTGGCCGCAAGGTTTTTCGGAAGGATGCACCGGCATACAGCTTCCTGCTGGCAGTGTGGATTGCCATGGAGTTTTTTCATCACCACTGGGACCTTACCTATCCCTGGTATTCGCTGGGCAATGTGTTTTCTGCGCACCCCGCATGGATCCAGTGGTACGAGTATACCGGGGTGCTGGGCGGATCCCTGTGGCTGCTCGTTGCCAATATCCTGGTATGGCATCTGCTGAAATGCCGGTTCTTTCCCATGGGCAGAAGACCCCTGAACCCGTGGTTCATAGCATTGCTGCTCAGCTGGGTCCTCCTGCCGCCAGCTTTCTCTGTGGTAAGGTATGCGACCTATTTCCGCCCGGCGCCGAAGGAAGCTGCTCAGCAGCAAGGCTTTGAAGTGGTTCTGGTACAACCCAACAACGACCCTTACACAGAGCAGTACTCCATTGACCCCCGCACGGCAGTGGGTAATTTTCTGCAGCTTGCAGGCCCTTTATTGTCGGATGAAACCCGTTTTGTGGTGGGACCGGAATCCATGATACAGGAGAATATCTGGGAGGGTCATTTTGATCGTTCGCCCAGCATCGACAGCCTTGCACAATATGTAAGGCAGCATCCGGAGATCACCGTGATCACCGGTGCTTCCTCGTTTAAAATGTTGAGAAAAGGGGATCCGGTAACCGTTTCTACCCGCCAGTTAGACCCTGCATTTTTGTACGCCTTCGAAAGCAATTTCGGGGTGCCTGCTGCGGAGCTGTCAGGTTATTACGATGCGTACAACCTCGGGTTTGCCATCGACCGCACTGGCATCACAGGCCTGACGCACAAGTCGAAACTTGTGGCCGGAGTGGAGCGCATGCCTTTCAAGAAATACCTTTCTGCCTTAGTGGGGGATCTTGCACTCGACATGGGTGGTACTATAGGCACCCTGGCCACCGACGACAGCAGGTTTGTGTTCAGGCATAACCCTTCGGGCATACATTATGGCGTTGCGATATGCTATGAATCGGTATTCGGTGAGTTTTTTGCCGATTTTGTAAGAAACGGAGCCCGGATGATGTTCATCATCACCAACGACGGGTGGTGGGGCAATACCCCCGGCCACCGCCAGCACAATGCATTCGCTTCGATAAGGGCCATCGAGACCCGGCGGGATATTGCCAGATCTGCCAACACGGGCATCTCATGCTTTATCAACCAGCGTGGGGATGTGCTCCAGCCTACACCCTACTGGAAGTCGGCTGCCATTACAGGCACGATCGTACCGAACAGCAAAATCACATTCTATGTGCGGTATGGCGACTATATCGGACGCATTGCCGCGTTTGTGGCCTTCGCACTGTGGCTGGTAAGGATCGGATATGGGCTGGTGCCCGCAGGGAAAAGGAGAAGCCGCTGACCAATTTTCCGGGTCAGCGCCTCAGTTCAAAATTGGTTCCCAGATACACCTTCCTGACCTGCTCATCCTGAGCTAATTCCTCTGCGGTACCCGATTTCAGGATGCTCCCCTCGAAAAGCAGGTAAGCACGGTCGGTGATGGAAAGGGTTTCGTGCACATTGTGGTCGGTGATGAGGATCCCGATGTTTTTCTCTTTCAATCCGGCCACAATGGTCTGGATATCTTCAACCGCGATCGGGTCTACCCCGGCAAATGGCTCATCCAGGAGGATAAACCTGGGGTTGGAGGCCAGCGCACGGGCAATCTCGGTCCTGCGCCGCTCCCCACCCGATAGGGTAATGCCTTTGCTGTGCCTTACATGCCCCAGCCCGAACTCCTCAATCAGGGAATCCAGCCGGCGCTTTCGCTCAGCCGGGGCCAACGGGGTGAACTCCAGCACTGCCCGTATATTGTTCTCAACACTCATGTTCCTGAATACCGAAGCCTCCTGCGCAAGGTATCCGATGCCGTTTCTTGCCCTTTCGTACATCGGCATCGTGGTAATGTCGGTATCGTTCAGAAAAATCCTCCCTGAATTGGCCTTGATCATTCCCACAATCATGTAAAAAGTGGTGGTTTTTCCGGCACCGTTCGGCCCCAGCAAACCCACAATTTCACCACGATTCAGCTCGAGGGAAACTCCCTTTACCACATCCCTGCTGCGGTACCGCTTCGACAAATCCTCAGCCCGTAATATCATATTCAGGTTTTCTGCCGCAAAACTACTCATTTATCTATTAGAAATTTTTTGAGTCTCCGGTTCTTGTATTTAAAAAAGTGTGTATCTTTGCACTCCCGTTTCCGGCCCGTTTTTTACCATTCAGGTCTGTTGCGGTTCTGAAACAAAAGCGAAAAATACCCCGTGAGGGAGAGCATAAAACGAAAAAAGATGTTTGCAATTGTTGATCTAGCAGGAAAACAGTACAGGGTCGCAGAGGGCCAGAAAGTGTATGTACACCGCCTTGAAGGGGAAGAAGGAACTACGGTTACTTTCGACAAGGTATTGATGATTGATCATGATGGTAAGGTGAACATCGGCCAACCCGCTATTAACGGTGCCAGCGTAACCGCGACGATCCTTACCCACCTGAAAGGCGACAAAGTGCTGGTGTTTAAGAAGAAAAGACGCAAGGGCTATCAGAAGCTCAACGGGCATCGCCAGTACCTGAGCCAGATCAGGATAGATAACATCAGCGAAAAGGCTGCTGCAAAACGCGCTGCCAAGGCTGAACCTAAACCCGAGGCTGAAACCGCTGTTGCAGAAAACGCAGAGTAATAACCTATTAACAGATATGCATTATGGCTCACAAGAAAGGTGCAGGTAGCTCACAGAACGGCCGCGAATCGGAAAGCAAACGACTCGGAGTGAAAATCTTCGGCGGACAGGCTGCTGTTGCCGGGAATATCATTGTAAGGCAGCGCGGCACTACACACCATCCGGGCAAAAACGTGGGAATGGGTAAAGATCATACCCTCTTCGCGCTTACCGACGGGATGGTTGAATTCCGGAAAAAAGAAGGCAACAAATCGTTTGTATCGGTGAACCCCTTCGATCAGGAAGTGAACTGATCAACGAAAATCAGCATATAAAGACCCCGGCCTTCTCGGGGTTTTTTTTTACAACCCGGCTTAGTTTTCACCATTATAGAACCAGATCAGCATGTTACAACTGCAAGCCCTCAGAGAAAACCCCGAACATATCATTGAACGGCTGTCTGTAAAGAATTTTCCGGCAGAAACCATCGTTGCTGAGATCCTGAGCCTCGACCGTAACCGCAGAGAAACCCAGAAAAACCTGGATGACATCCTGGCACAGGGAAACCAGATCGCGAGATCTGTTGCCCAATTGTTTAAGGAGGGGAAAGGATCAGAAGCTGAAGGACTTAAACAAGCCTCTCAGGAACTCAAGGCCCGATCGAAAGAGTTGACGGAAAAGCTGGCAGCCATGGAGTCGGAACTGGATGAACTGCTGGTGAGGCTGCCCAACCTGCCGCACCCGAAAGTTCCGTTGGGGAAGCATGCTGCCGATAATGAAGTAGTGGCTTCGTGGGGTGAGTTTCCGGTTTTGCCTGAAAATGCCCTTCCCCATTGGGAGCTGGCCGCAAAATACCGCCTTATCGATTTTGAACTTGGCGCAAAGGTTACTGGTTCAGGTTTCCCCTTTTACATCGGGAATGGCGCACGTCTCCAGCGCTCACTCATCGCATTTTTCCTCGACAGGGCTGTTGATGCAGGCTACACAGAGTATCAGACCCCGCTGATGGTAAATGAGGATTCAGCCTACGGAACAGGCCAGCTCCCCGATAAAGAGGGGCAGATGTACGTGGCTACCGGGGACAATCTCTACCTCATCCCTACTGCTGAGGTACCCCTTACCAATATCTTCCGCGATACGATTCTTAGGGAAGAGGACCTGCCGGTACAAATCTGCGCTTATTCCTCCTGCTTCAGACGGGAAGCCGGATCCTACGGAAAAGATGTCAGAGGCCTCAACAGGCTTCATCAGTTCGATAAGGTGGAAATCGTGCAGGTGGCTCATCCCGATACCTCCTACGAAAATCTGGAAGCCATGCGCGAACATGTATCAGGGCTTCTGAAAGCCCTGAACCTCCCGTTCAGGATCGTACGTCTGTGCGGAGGGGATATGAGTTTTGCCTCTGCCATGACCTATGACTTTGAAGTGTGGTCTGCAGCCCAGCAACGTTGGCTGGAGGTGAGCAGCGTCTCAAATTTTGAAAGCTTCCAGTCGAACCGGATGAAGCTGAGATTCAGAGAAACCCAGGGCAAGGTTCGTCTTGCCCATACCCTCAACGGAAGTGCACTCGCCCTCCCCAGGATCGTGGCAGCGCTGCTTGAGAACAACCAGACTGCGGGCGGTATCCGGATCCCTGATGCACTGGTACCTTATACCGGTTTTCAAACCATTGGTGATTCCCTTTGATGTATCTTTGCGCTCAGGTGTAACAAACACTCCGGTTATACGTTGATGTGCTGTGCATTCTGACCTGTTGGACGAAACACATTTTTTATGAAAACTATGCGGTTTACCCTCATGTGCCTTTTGGCCTTCGCTGCCCTTACTTCATGTTTCCGTAAGGGATCGCAGGAGGACATAGCAAAAGTGGACAGCCTGATTCTGATCAACGACAGTATCGGTGCAGCCCTGGACCAGGTGGATACCACCGGTATTCTCAACTCCAGAGATACCTTTGCAGCAAACTGGAGCAGGATCAAACCACTTGTTGAAGCGATCCCCGAAAAGTCAGAAATTACCGGGGATTCAATGTGGCAGTACATCACCCTCTATGAGGCAAAGGACCGGCAGGTAAAGAAACTGATCAAAAGGATGAGGTATATGAGCAGTGCCTGGAAGACCAATCAGCACCAGTTGTCAACCCTCAGGGAATCTGTGTATAAAGGCCAGATCCCTGCCGATTCGGTACAGATCTACATCCAGCGTGAAGCACTTGAGGTAATGACGCTCCAGGAGGAAGTTCGCCTCTATCTTGACGATCTTATCTCCTCTTCCGGGGTCCTTGATTCGCTGCACCGGTTGGCACCGGCAGCCATCGGACATTATCAGGCTGAAAATCAGAAGCATCAAAGAAAAACCAGGTAGCGGAGCCATGAAACGATCGCTTTTTCATCTGCTGCTGTGCCTCCTTATGGCAGCCCCTCTTGCCGGAAGCGCACAGACCAGTACAGAACAACTTGCCCTGCAATACTACAATTCAGGGGAGTTTGAAAAAGCAGCAGAACTGTACCGGGAACTTTTTGAGAAAACACCGAATACCTTTTACTACACCTATTACCTGGGGGCGCTTATTGAATCGAAGAATTTTCGTGAAGCAGAGCGCTTTGTGAAAGGACTGAAGGAAACCAATATCCTCAGGAGAAATTTTATGGTAGAGCTGGGTTTTATCTACCAGAGTCAGGGTGAACTTAAAAAGGCTGAAAAGGAATATGAAAGGGCACTGGATGCCATGCCAGCCTCGCGCATGGGGGTGGTTGATCTGGCCAATGCGTTTCTGATCAGGCGTTTACCCGAATATGCCGTCCGTACCTACCTCAAAGGGCGAAAGGTAATTGCTGAACCCTATAATTTTAACCTGGAACTTGCAGGGGTGTACCAGTCGCTGCGGAATTTTCCGGCCATGATGGATGAATATCTCGATATGCTGGCGGCTGATGAAACCAAACTTGAACTGATTCAGAACACCCTCCAGCAACTGCTCAACTACATCGGGGAGGAGGACTTTAACACAGTAGTCCGGGGAAAAATCATTGAGCGAAGTCAAAAATTTCCGGATATGCTGGTTTATAGTGAATTGCTGTTATGGTACTCCATTCAGCAGAAGGACTTTGAGCTGGCCCTGTTGCAGGCTAAAGCTCTGGAAGCCCGCATCCGTGATGAGGGGGAATCGGTGTTCAGGGTTGGGCAGCTTGCTGCCAGCAACAGCGCATGGGATGTGGCTATTGAAGCATTTACCTGGATCCGGAAGAAAGGGGAGGGGCATTACCTGTACCTGAGTGCTGAGATTATGCTTCTGGAGGTACAGTACAGCCGGTTGATGGAATCAGGGGAGCCCGATCAGGTGCAGGTAAAAGGGATGGTAGATGAATACAAACGGGTGCTTGACCGGCTGGGAATGAGTGCCGGAACCGTTCGCCTGACCAGAAATCTGGCGCACCTGCTTGCCTTTTACCTCGACAGTCCGGATGCCGCCATTACCCTGCTCGACTCTGTGATCGCTGTAAAGGGAATCCCTGCAAATATATTGGCTGAATGCAAGATAGACCTTGCCGATATCCAGCTGATGAATGACAACCAGTGGGAAGCGACCCTGCTCTATTCCCAGGTAGAAAAGGCCTTCAAGTACGATCCGGTGGGGTTCGAGGCAAAATTCAGAAATGCAAAGCTCAGTTTCTATATCGGAGAATTTGAGTGGTCGCGTACACAGCTCGATGTGCTCCGCACGGCCACCTCAAAACTTATTGCCAATGACGCCATGGAGCTTTCATTGCTGATTTCAGATAACCTGGAAGCAGACAGCAATACCGATCCCCTGGCCATGTTTGCTAAAGCGCAGATGCTGGTGTTTATGAAGAA
Organism: Bacteroidota bacterium; assembly: GCA_022709695.1. Taxonomy (GTDB): domain Bacteria; phylum Bacteroidota; class Bacteroidia; order Bacteroidales; family SKPS01; genus SKPS01. The sequence goes on along the minus strand of JAKLII010000002.1, from coordinate 199,384 downwards.
ACCAGTCCCGGCTCTTGCGATCCTCGATTCTCTCGAAGGTGCCTATCCGTTCCATAATCTCAGCGACGATATTCTTCTTGCCAAAGCAGGAATCTATATCGGAAAGAAGGAGTATCTGACAGCGGATTCATTGCTTACCCTCCTTGTGGAAAAGTATGGTACCGATATTCTTTCCGACAATGCCCTGATGATGCAGGCTACCATGAACGATCGCCAGCTGAACAACCCCGGCCGGGCAATGGAACTCTATGAAAAAATCATTCTCGACTACCCGGGGAGTGTTTATGTGGCTGAAGCCCGGAAAAGATTCAGGGAGCTGAGAAGCAATACCCAACTCAACTGAGGATGGACCTGGTTCGGGCAAAAAAATCACTGGGGCAGCATTTCCTTACCGATCACAATATCGCCGGGAAGATCGCACAATCCGTTCCCGATTCCGGTTTACCCCTGCTGGAGATTGGCCCCGGCATGGGAATGCTTACCCGATTCCTGCTTGAAAAGCCCAATGAGCTGAAAGTCATAGAAATAGACTCTGAATCGGTCGCTTACCTCAAACAGAGATTTCAGGATTTCCCTGCGCAAAATATCCTGCATGCGGATTTTCTGACCATACACCCCGATGAGATATTTCAGCAGGAATTCGGAGTGGTGGGAAACTTCCCCTACAACATCTCCTCACAGATTCTGTTTCGCGTGCTGGAATTCCGCTCCAGGATCCCGCTTTTGTGCGGCATGTTCCAGAAAGAGGTGGCGCAGCGGGTCGTGGCCGGCCATGGAAGTAAAACTTACGGCATCCTGAGCGTGCTCATCCAGACCTGGTACGATGCCCGGATTCTATTTCCTGTAAGTGAAAAGGTGTTTAACCCACCCCCAAAAGTACAATCGGCAGTTATTCTGCTCACCCGAAAAAATAACCCACCCCTCATCGGGGATCCCGATTTGTACATCAGGATGGTGAAAGCAGCCTTTAACCAACGCCGAAAAATGTTGAAAAACCCCCTCTCAGCCCATTTCCGGATTCCGGTAAATACCTCTTACAATTCCTGCCGGGCCGAACAGCTTTCCTTAGAGGACTTTAAAAAACTGTACGATGAGATCGTATGGCAGTACCCCCGGGGCGCCTTCTGATGGTGTTAAAATACTGTTCTTTACAAATGTGAAAAAAAAATGCATAAAGTTTTTATATCCATAAGGTGTTAAATACTTTTTTTCTAATTTTGCTCCGCATGATTTGTAATTTTGCACTGCTTGTAACAAATAATTCCGCGTTCCGTTAAAGTACCAAAACAGATCTGCTGATTATGAAGTCAGAATACTCATTGACAGCATCCAATAAGGCAACCCTTAGATTGTTACCCTCGTTTATCGAGCTTTTTATCCCGTTTACCCACTGGATTGCACCCCAGGTTTTAATGTCGGGTAAGTCGGAAAAACGTGAAACCTGTAAAATGTGTGGCAGTACTTTCTCCTTTGAGGATCCGTATTGCCCCTCCTGTGCCTCGCAGGGGCTGTTCATTCATATTACCGACGGAGAATAAGGTTCACTGCTGAAATTGTGCACCTTTTCAGATACATCTCTTCTTCTGATAATAACTAACCCCGGGATCCGGGGTTTCGTTTTTTTGCCAGTTTATGCCCGTATATCTTCGGAATAAGATCAGGGTATCCTGCTTGTTTGAGGCTCCGGATAATGCTCTTTTGTCCCTCTTCTTTGTACCAGAACAGGAAAGCACGCTGTTCCCTGCGTTCAGCATCAGATTCCGGTATATAGACTTTCTGCCTGGTGGCAGGGTTAATACCCGTATAGAACATCACACTGGCAAGGGTCATTGGGGTGGGGGTAAAATCCTGAACTTGTTCGGGCTTCTCTTTGATCGCTGAAAGGGTTACGGCAAGTTCACCCATCTCACGGATACCGCAACCCGGCAACGAGGCAATGAGGTAGGGGATAAGCTGCTGTCTGAGTCCCAGTTGTTTGCCGTAAGCCTCAAATGCCTTCCTGAACCTGAGAAAGGTATCGAAGGAGGGTTTCCTGATCAGGGCCAGAACCCCCGGATCGGAATGCTCGGGGGCCACCTTGAGCCTGCCCGAAACATGGTACTTCAGTACGGTCTTTGTATACTCTCCCAGCCGGTATTTCAGGTCCGTATCCGGCGGATGCCCCACCAGCATATCGTAGCGGATCCCGCTGCCGATAAATACTTTCCTTACTCCGGTTACCTGCATGGCCTTCCGGTAAAGGGCAAGCAAAGGTGTATGATCGAACTGCAAATTGCGGCACACCTTCGGCCATAAACAGGAAGGCCTGCTGCAGCGCCGGCACACTTCCATCTGACCCCCCCCCATAAGGTACATGTTCGCGCTGGGACCACCCAGGTCAGATATCACCCCGGTAAAACCTTCTGTGTTTGCAATAGCCTGAATCTCATCCAGTACCGACTGTTCGCTGCGACTTGCTATAAACTTCCCCTGGTGCATGCTGATCGTACAGAAACTGCATCCCCCGAAACAACCGCGATGAAGAGTTACGGAGTCACGGATCATCCGCCAGGCAGGAATTTCACCCCGTTTTTTGTACCGTGGATGGGGAAGCCGGGTGTAGGGCAGGGCATAGATCTGGTCGAGTGCTTCCGAAGACAGGGTTGAAAAGGTCGGGTTTACTACCACATACCGCTCTCCGGTCTTTTGAACCAAAGGAGCGGGAGTCATTTTATTCGACTCGTTTTCAGTAAGATGAAAGGATTCAGCAAACAGGCTCCTGCTGCCAAGGCACTCCTCGAATGAAGGAAGCCATACCACTTTCTGCTGGTGTATCTCCTCCTCCGGTTTTTCACCTGTCAGAAATGCTGTCTGCGGAATGTGCAACGGAGGATTGCCTTCAGGATGCTGACTGTAATGGGCAACCACCTGCCTGATGGTCGTTTCCCCCATTCCGTAAGCCAGCAGATCAGCGCCTGAAGTGATGAGGACTGAGGGCATCAGCGAATGGCTCCAGTAGTCGTAATGTGCCAGCCGACGCATTGATGCTTCAATCCCTCCGATCACAACCGGCACCTCAGGATAAAGCTCCTTTAAAATCCTGGTGTAAGTATTTATGGCATAATCGGGTCTGAACCCTGATTTCCCTCCTGCAGTGTAGGCATCATCCGACCTCAGTCTTCGGAATGCCGTATAGTGGTTTACCATGGAATCCATATTTCCCGAAGTAACGGCAAAAAACAGGCGGGGTTTACCCAGTTTCCTGAAATCGCGCTTGTCATCGCGCCAGTTAGGCTGGCTGATGATGCCTACCCTGTAGCCGTCATGCTCCAGTACACGGCCTATCACCGCAGCCCCGAAAGAGGGGTGGTCCACATAGGCATCGCCGGTGATCAAAATGATGTCAAATGCCTCCCATCCCCGTTTCAGGGCGTCTTCCAGCGACATGGGCAACCATGCCGAAATGGGTAACATTGGACTTGTTTCGCTGCGATGATCCGGAGTCATTACAGGCCGAAGGTAACCTTTTTCCCTTTCCGTTGAACAAAAGCTGATAGGACTCAGCGCAAACGGCTATCGGGTGTCGGTGCTCTGAAAAATCTTATCGGCAGATTTGGCAATAAAACCGGTAAACAGATCACCGTTTTGATCGTGGTACCTCCTGGCGAACTCATAATAACACCCAGGAACCTCTTCCACGCCTTCCAGAAAATGCACCCCGATCCTGCCTGCCATAATACTCGACTGCTCCAGCAACTCTTCGGGTTTGCCCTTGATCTCTCCGCCGGCACTGTTAATCTGAAATCCGTGATCTTTCAGAAACTGATTGGCTTTCTCGAGGGTATCTAGTTTTTTATTTCCGTTGATGAAAACGGTAAAATGATTCGCCCTGAAACCGTTGATATAGAGCCATCCTGCATACTCCGACTCATCCAGAAGCCTCTGATATACCTGCTTTGAGGGTAACCCGAAGATCTCCGTGTCGAAAATCAGATCATCAGATTCCAGCCTGAGCGGATCGATCTTGTTCAGAATGCCCTGAATGGTACCCTGAAATGATTGGCTGAAATCACCGGTCCTTAGTTCACTGATAAAGACAAGGGGCGCTTCAGGGAAATCAGGATGTTCAAAGTGGGCTGCATTGAGCCTTTTGTCCTCAAAAAAATAGGTATCAGCCTTATGGTAACCACACGCCAGAAACGGACGAGCCAACACCTCAATATTTACCCTCGGGTCATCGAAGGTTCGCAGGGCAATATGATCATTCATAACCTTGCCCTCCTCTTTCAGAAACAAGTCATAAACCCGTTTCACATCGCGATTTTGCCGGGTGTAATCATCCCAGAGCCTGCTGATGATCTCTCTGTAACTTCTCATGATATTTAATTCTTCTTGAATGTAAGATATTCTGTTCCGCCCGAACCGCTTTCATCCTTCAGCTCGATCACCGAGTCGGTTATTTTTACTACATGCCAGTCATCATTCAGATCATCAAGTGGCGTAACGACCGGAAAGTTGATGATAAAATGGTCATGGCTGTCATCACTGGTATCAAATACCCATGTTCCGGTCTGTACATTGCCGCCCTGCAAAGCCTCGGCAACCGAACCCGAACTGAACGCGAAGGTATAATTCTGAAATTTGTAGGTCTCATCCTTGTCTTTGTCCCAGTAATAGGTTACTACCCAACTGGTTCCTCCGATCTGTTTGGTAACGGAGGCGACACTGCTGTCATCTTTTGAACATCCGGTAAAGAGAATCACTGCTATGGCAGCTAAAGCAAACAGGTTCTTTTTCATAGAAATGGAATTATATTTTCATGGTGTAACAATCCCTGATAATATTTGTTTATTTAGACCAAATAGAAATAATTGCTTCCTATCTCAGAAAATACTCTGATCTTTGCCACATGAAGGAATACACCATCAGCTATTTTCAGCAGCTTTACACCCTTTCGGCGGAGATGGCCCCATACCTGCTGTTGGGTTTCCTGTTTGCCGGGATTTTGCATGTCTATATCCGTAAAGAAAAGATTACACGGTATCTGGGAGCAAATTCCTTTAAATCAGTATTATATGCAGCCCTTCTGGGAGTGCCACTGCCATTGTGCTCCTGCGGTGTGATTCCTACCGGAATCGCCTTTCACCGTGACGGAGCTTCCAGGGCGGCCACTGTTTCATTTCTCATCAGCACACCCCAGACAGGGGTCGACTCAATTTTGGTTACCTGGTCGCTGCTGGGTTGGCCCTTCGCGGTCATCAGACCGGTGGTGGCGCTTCTGACTGGGATTCTTGGCGGAAGCCTTTCAATTCCGGCCGGTGGTTCAGATGAAAACCTGAAACAAATGGGTGCCGTGGTCAAGGAGGTTGATCAGCCCCGTTCCGGGTTGATGGGAATGCTCCGGTATGCTTTTGTGGACTTTATGGAAGATATCGCCAAATGGCTGGTGATAGGGCTGGCGTTTGCTGCTTTGATAGCAGTTGTAATACCCGATAATTTTTTTACGGTGTACATGGCCAATCCATACCTGAGCATGCTGGTGGTACTGGTTGCAGCCGTTCCTTTATATGTATGTGCAACCGGATCGGTGCCCGTAGCTGCAATATTACTGATGAAAGGGCTCAGTCCGGGAGCGGTACTGGTATTTCTGATGGCAGGCCCTGCTACCAACATAGCCACCATTACCGTGATTGGCAAAGCCCTGGGGCGAAAGACCCTCCTCCTGTACCTGATTTCAATTATTGGAGGAGCATTGCTGTTCGGTACCCTGACCAACCTGCTGATCCCTTCAACCCTGTTCACCTCTACGATGAGCCACATGCACGATGGGCATCACCATCTGATCCCGGAATGGGTGAATCTGCTCTCGCTCGGAATTCTCACCTTCTTTATCGGATTTGCCCTGTTGCGAAAAACTGCCTGGTACAGAAAAAATTACCCCGAAACAAAACCCAGCACAATGGAAACAGATTACAATCATCAGTTTGTGGTAACCGGAATGACATGCCAGCACTGTCGTCAGAATGTTGAAAAAGCCATTACCTCCATGGAGGGGGTGAGCGGGGTAGAGGCCGACATCACTTCGGGCCGTGTAAAGGTTAAAGCTACCTCACTCGATATGGACCAGCTCAGGCAAAACCTCTCCCTGATGGGATACGGGCTTAAAAGCTCAGAGGAGCGGTAACCAATGCCAACTCCTGGCAGCGGTTTACTTCCGTGAAGCGATCATGATCTCCAGGATCTTGATGGCTGCATCGGAAATCACCGTGCCGGGACCGAATACTGCCACAGCGCCTGATGCATACAGAAAATCGTAATCCTGGAAGGGGATTACACCGCCTACAATCACCATGATATCCTCACGCCCCAGTTTCTTAAGCTCTTCAATAACCTGTGGGACAAGGGTTTTATGCCCTGCAGCAAGGCTGGATACGCCGAGTATGTGCACATCGTTTTCCACTGCCTGACGTGCAGCTTCGGCCGGGGTCTGGAACAGAGGTCCGATATCCACATCAAACCCGATATCAGCATAACCGGTAGCCACCACTTTAGCGCCACGGTCGTGGCCGTCCTGCCCCATCTTGGCAATCATAATCCTGGGCCTTCTCCCTTCGAGCCCTGCAAATTCATCAGCCATTTCCCGGGCTTTGCTAAAACTCATATCTTCTTCGTTTTCTGATGAATATACTCCTGATATGGTTCTGATAACCGCCTTATACCTGCCATACACCTTTTCGCAGGCCATCGAGATTTCTCCCAGTGATGCCCGCTTGCGCGCTGCATCCACAGAAAGTTCCAGCAGGTTGCCTTCTCCGGTGGAACAGGCATGGGTAATCGCTTCAAGGGCTGCCGTAACCTCTGTCTCGTTCCGGTTTGCCCTCAGCTCCTTTAACCGGTTGATCTGTGCCTCACGTACTGCCGTGTTATCCACTTCCAGGATTTCCAGGGGGTCCTCCTTGGCAAGTCTGTACTTGTTAACGCCAACAATAGTGTCTCTTTTCGAATCGATACGGGCCTGTTTGCGGGCAGCGGCTTCTTCGATCCTCATTTTCGGGATGCCGGTCTCAATCGCCTTTGCCATCCCTCCAAGCTCTTCAACCTCCCGGATCAGCCCCCAGGCTTTTTGTGCCAGGGCATGGGTAAGTGATTCCACATAATAACTGCCGGCCCAGGGATCCACCGATTTGCAGATTTTGGTCTCTTCCTGAAGGTAAATCTGGGTGTTTCGTGCGATGCGGGCTGAGAAGTCGGTGGGGAGGGCAATGGCTTCGTCGAGGGCATTGGTGTGAAGCGACTGGGTATGGCCGAGGGCTGCAGCGAGGGCTTCGAGGCAGGTGCGCGTTACGTTGTTGAAGGGATCCTGCTCGGTGAGCGACCACCCTGAAGTCTGCGTGTGGGTTCTCAGTGCCAGTGACTTTGGGTTTTTCGGATGGAAGGTATTTACCAGCTTGGCCCAGATCATCCTGGCAGCGCGCATCTTGGCAATCTCCATGAAGTGGTTCATCCCTGCTCCCCAGAAAAAGGAGAGGCGCGGAGCAAAGGTGTCAATGTCCATTCCGGCATTTACGCCGGTACGCAGGTATTCAAGTCCGTCGGCAAGGGTATAGGCCATCTCGATATCGGCGGTTGCACCTGCTTCCTGCATGTGATACCCACTGATACTGATGGAGTTGAATTTGGGCATGTGCTGCGAGGTGAACCGGAAAATGTCGGCAATAATCCGCATCGAGGGTTCCGGTGGATAGATATAGGTGTTGCGTACCATGAATTCTTTCAGAATGTCGTTCTGGATGGTACCCGTCAGTTGTTCGTGTTTTACCCCCTGTTCCTCCGCGGCAACGATGTAGAAGGCCAGAACCGGTAATACGGCTCCGTTCATGGTCATCGAAACCGACATTTTATCGAGCGGTATCTGATCGAACAGGATTTTCATATCCAGGATGCTGTCCACCGCTACGCCAGCCTTTCCAACATCTCCCACAACCCGGTCATGGTCCGAATCGTAGCCCCGGTGAGTTGCCAGGTCAAATGCTATCGAAAGGCCTTTCTGTCCGGCAGCCAGATTGCGCCTGTAGAAGGCATTTGACTCTTCGGCAGTGGAAAAGCCTGCATATTGCCGGATAGTCCATGGCTGCATCACATACATGGTAGAGTAGGGCCCCCTGAGAAACGGCGGAATGCCTGCAGCAAACGACAGATGTTCCATCCCTTCCAGATCGGTTGCTGTATAAAGCCCTTTTACAGGGATTTGCTCCGGGGTCATCCACTTCAGGCCGGAAGGGACGCCAGGGGTATTGGTGGCTTTCAGAAGATCACGCAGGGGTGTATGGTTGAAATCAGGTCTCATACCTATCTTGTATTAAATTACAGAATTCCGAGTTTTTTACTGAACTGTGACAGGGATTCCAGTACATTGGTGCGTACATGGATAAATTCATCAACACCTGCCGCAGTAAGCTGTGGGATTTGATCAACAGGATTGCCCGCCACCACTGTGATGGGTGCAGGGTTTGCCTGTTTCAGCAGGGTGGCAGCCTGTGCGCCGAAACCGGCGTATTCCTCGTCTGAGCTGCACAGTACCACAATCCCTGCACCTGAGGCGAGGGCAGCCTGTACACCCTCCTCCGGGGTGCTAAAGCCGGTCTGGTCAACCACTTCAAAGCCGCTGCAGCCAAAGAAGTTCATGGCAAAGGCAGCCCTGGCTTTCAGCATGGCCAGGTTCCCGAATGTGAGCAGAAAAACCCTGGGCCGGGGTGATCCTGCCGCAACAAATTTCTCCGTAGCAAGCCGCAGGTTTTCATAGCCCATGGATCTACGGTACAGCCGAAGGCCGGGGTACTCTTTCCATACGGCTTCCCCCATCACCTCCAGCATGTTTTCCGAATGGTTCGGATACTGGTTGGTACCCAGGATTACAGAACTCCTTCGGGCGATATCGGCATCTTTCCTGGCGGCACTCTCCTCAAGGGCTTTCCTGATTTTTTCTCCCTCCATCCACGCCAGGTAACCTCCTTCGCCCTCGATTTTCTTAAATAACTCCCATGCTGCTTCAGCCATGGACCAGGTGAGGTTTTCGATATAGTAGGAACCCGCAGCAGGATCCGCTACCTTATCGAGGTAACTCTCTTCCCGTAAAACGATCTGGGTATTGCGGGCGATACGGCTTGAGAAGTCGTTCCATTGCCTGTAGGCAATATCAAAAGGAGTAACTGAAATGGTATCGCAGCCTGCAATTGCCCCCGACATGGCTTCGGTGGTGGATCTGAGGATATTCACCCACGGATCGTACAGGGTTTTATTCCACAGTGAAGTGGTACCATGCACGTACATGGAGCAGGAATCCTCCGAAACCGGGTGATATTGTCTTACAATGGCAGCCCACAGCATCCTGGCTGCCCTGATCTTGGCAATTTCCATGAAATAGTTGGATCCCAGGGCAAAGGTGAAATGCATGGCCCGGGCCACCTCATCAATCTTTAGTCCTCTCCCGGTCAGTTGCGACAGGTACTCGTTGCCCGATGCCAGCGCAAAAGCAATCTCCTGCACCGAGGTTCCTCCGGCATTGTGGAAAAGGTCGCCACGTACATGGATCATCCTGAACCCGGGAATCTGGGACCTGAGCTTTAACAGCAGGTATGAAGCTTCATCCAGATTGTCATCGAGGCTGTTGTAATAATCACCATACAGCAGGCAATAGCTGAACGGATCAAATCCCAGGGTGCCCCTGAGCGACAGAAGGTCATTACCCCTTCGGTTTGCGAGCCCTGTCAGCTGCTCCATGACAAACGAAAATTCGTTTGCCGCAGTAAGGTGCACTGCCGTCTTATCGAGCTCAATGTACTTCAGCAACTGGGCCAGGTCATCATTGGAATACACGGCCTTGGCATTAAACCCGATCCCTTCGGCCCCGCGTTCAACGGCTTCCACCGCGATGGTATTGGCCAGCTGCACGTTATCGGTTTGTATGTCTTGCCGTATCTCCCACCTGTTACCTTCAGCATGGTTTCCTCTCACATAAGGGAATGCTCCCGGAACAGTATCTGTAAATGGCAGTCCTTCAAGGTGCTCGGCCCTGTAGTAGGGCTGAACTTTCAACCCTTCCGGTGTGCTGAAAACAAGTTTTTTCTCATAGTCAGCCCCTTTCAGGTCCTTTAGGATCTGCTCTTCCCATTGCCCTGTCGCAACCGGCGGAAATTCGGCAAACAACCCGGGTCCATTTTCTGAAACATGTGTCATTTCCTGGTGGTATTATTCTTTGTTTCCGTATATCTTTTAGTCAACGGGGGCAAAAGTACACAAATCCCGTTTTAACGCAAATCCCAACCTGCATTATCCAAAAATCTGGAAATCAATCTGGGTTTGGCCAATCCCCTGAATTCCATCAGATTAATTTTGAAACACCCTTGGGGGACCAGGGCAGGTGCAGCCGACAGCTGTTTCATAAGGAAGCGGGCCTCAATTCGCTGATGGGTGAGCTGATGTATATAAGTCTCAGACATCCATTGTCTTACAGTTGCAGGCTCGGGTTCAGGGATCCCGGAATCCGGCTTCGTACCATATTCTGCTGAGGTAAAACCTTCTGTTGATTCGATCAGGGGGAAATCATACATCTTCGCCCAGATATCTTTCGTAGCCCGCTGCCTGATGAGCACAAAAGGAATTCCGTTTTCTCTCCACACATATAGTATATAGGTGAAGTAACGGGTTTTGGGTTTGATTCTTCCGGGGCGCACCGGAAGAAGTTCCACAACCCCGTTTTGACAGGCCAGACACTCAGCCTGAAAGGGGCACATCTGGCAATCAGGCAAACCGGGGGTACACTGAAGAGCTCCGAATTCGATCAGCGCCTGGTTCAAGGTTCCCGGATCGTGGTGTTGCAGAAACCCTACTGCAATTTTTTTAAGGTATTGATTGTCAGATGCAGAGGCTGGATTTAATGACAGTTGATACAACCGGCAGAGAAATCTGCGGACATTTCCGTCGATGGCAGGGACAGCCTCACCGCCGCAAAGGGAAGCAATAGCTGCTGCCGTATAATCCCCGATCCCTTTCAGACGGATGAGGTCTTTGTAATGGACGGGAAATTTTCCTCCATGTTGTTCAACAACCTGCCGGGCTGCTTCGTGCAGGTGCAGTGCCCTCCGGTAATATCCCAGTCCTTCCCATACTCCAAGCACTTTCTCCACAGTGGCGGAAGCCAGCGATTTTACATCCGGAAAGGTTTTCAGGAAGCGATGGTAATAGGGAGTCCCCTGTATCACCCTGGTTTGCTGTAAGATAACTTCGGATATCCATACCTTGTAAGGATCTTTGGTCTTGCGCCAGGGCAGGTCACGGGAATGAACCCTGTACCACTCTCTCAAAACAGCTGCGTTATCTGCCATCTCCAAAAAATTAACTTTTAAGGTTTTACAACGGAAAAAAAATCAAAAACTGTCTTGCCAAGAAAAAAAGGCGTATATTTGCCCCCCTAAAATACATAAAACCAGTAATAACAATAAAAAACAAAAAGCTATGACTAAAGCAGAAATCGTGGCCGAGATTGCAAGCAAAACCGGTGTTGAAAAAGTAGCCGTTCAGGCATCAATTGAAGCCTTCATGGAATCAGTAAAGGGATCACTCGCCACCGGACAGAACGTATACCTCCGTGGTTTTGGGAGTTTCATCGTGAAGAGACGTGCCAAGAAAACCGGCCGTAACATCTCCAAAAATACTACTATTGTTATTCCCGAGCATTTCATCCCCGCTTTCAAACCCGCCAAAACCTTTGTTCACAAGGTAAAGGGAAGCGTTAAGTAATCCGTACACCTTAAACTTTTACTGATATGCCAAGCGGAAAGAAGCGGAAGAGACACAAGATGGCTACACACAAGCGGAAAAAACGCTTGCGGAAGAACAGACATAAGAAGAAATAATCGGATCCTATACAGGATTAACCGGTTCTTTACATCACGGAAAGGGTCGTTGTGCTGCCTGAAAACAGACAAAGACCCTTTCAGGTTGTTTAATCCGGGGGTTGCTTCCTGTTTCTGAGACATCAGGCACCTGTAAGGGTAGCCGGTATAGCCAAACCATCCTATGGTGAGCAAAGAGATTATTATTGATGTATCTCCGGCCGAAGTAAAGATTGCTTTACTCGAAGACAAGCGGCTGGTTGAATTACACCGGGAGGTCACCAACCGGACCTTTTCGGTGGGCGATGTGTACCTGGGAAAGGTGCGCCGGATCCATTCCGGTATGAATGCAGCATTTGTTGAGGTTGGACAGGGGAAGGATGCCTTCCTGCACTATCTTGATCTGGGGCCTCAGCTAAAATCGCTGATGAAATTCAGCAAAATGGTCGCGCAGCAGCGTGATAAAGCCATCCCGTTTGAAAAATTTGAACTGGAACCGGATATTGAAAAGTCCGGGAAAATGAGTGCAGTTCTCAGCCCGAACCAACCCATCCTGGTTCAGATTGCCAAAGAACCCATCTCCACCAAGGGGCCGAAAATCACTTCGGAAATCTCCCTGGCAGGAAGATTTGTGGTACTGGTACCTTTCTCAAACCGGATTTCCGTTTCCCAGAAAATACGTACCCAGGAAGAGCGTACCAGGCTCAAAAGGCTGCTCATGAGCATTAAACCCAACAACTATGGCGTGATCATACGTACCGTAGCTGAAGGGAAAAAGGTGGCAGAACTGGTGGCTGATCTCAATGACCTGACTGCAAAATGGGAAAAAATTGTGCGAAACCTGCAGGCAGCAAAAGCACCTGCTGTGCTTCACCACGAAATGGACCGTTCGGCCGGTATGATCCGCGACCTTGTGAATGATGCCTTCAACAGCATCTACGTCAACAGCGAAGAGTTGTTCGAGGAGCTGAAAGGATATATCAAAACCATCTTTCCCGAGAAAAGCGACATCGTTAAGTTGTACAAAAGCAAGAAAAACATCTTCGAGAATTTCGGAATCGATCTGCAGATAAAAACAGCTTTCGGCAGAAAAGTCACCATTAAAGAGGGCTCCTATCTCATTATTGAGCATACCGAAGCGATGCATGTGATCGATGTCAATTCAGGCCACCGGTCCAACAAAAACAGTGAATCGGAGGATCATGCCCTCCAGACCAATCTCGAGGCCGCCAGGGAAATCGGGCGGCAGCTGAGACTCAGGGATATGGGTGGTATTATCGTGGTGGATTTTATCGATATGCAGAATAAAAACCACCGCAAGGAGCTTTTTGACGCTCTTCGCGATGCCATGAAATCGGATAAGGCCAAACACACCATCCTTCCTCCCACGCGATTCGGACTGGTGCAGATCACGCGCCAGAGGGTAAGACCCGAAATCGATATAAAAACGGTGGAAAAATGCCCGTCCTGTGGTGGTTCGGGAGAGATCAGGGCCAGTATTGTCCTGATGGATGAAATTGAACATCACATCCGTTACCTGATTCGGGAGCAAAATGCCCCATACCTGAGATTGTCGGTACACCCGTTCATCTATGCATACCTTCGGAAGGGGTTCTGGTCGGCCCAACAAAAATGGTACAGGCTTTATAAAATGTGGATCCGTCTCAATGCCGATGCTTCCTACCATTTCCTGGAATACCATTTCTTCAATAAGGCTGATGATGAAATCAGCCTGAACTGACGGGTATTTTGATCATAAACCATTCTGATTTCAGTATTCCTGACCCGCTATGACAGATCAGTTGCCTCACGACAAAGCACTGGAAAAAGCCCGGAAGTACTGTGCTGCACAGGAAAGATCTGAGAAACAGGTACAAACCAGGCTGCAGGAATGGGGTGTGGAACATAAATCCATTCCTGCCATTCTGGGATCCCTCAGATCGGAAGGCTACCTCAGCAATCAGCGGTTTGCACGGCTGTATGCACGGAGCAAATTCAACCAGCTGGGGTGGGGGAAGATCAAGATCGCAAGGATGATGACCAGCCTCGGACTTCCATCGGATCTCATTGCATCTGCCATGGAAGAACTTGATGAAGCCGGTTATCATGATAAAATTGAAGCTTTGCTCAGAAAGAAACTGGCCACCCTGAAGGCAGATATACCCCCCATGCAGCGAAAACAGAAACTGCTGATGTTTGGCCTCTCCCGTGGGTTTGAGAAATCACAGGTCTTTGATGCGCTGCGGAAACTTGACCTGTAAACATACTCATATCCAGATCCGGATATAAATCAGAAATAATAAAGTCCATGACAGGAATAGAAACACGTAAAGAGTACTATGAGAGGCTTCTAGCCTTGAGGAGGTACCTTTGACATCGACAACAAATTATCGCGTATAGAGGAGCTGGAGAAAATCTCCGAAGCCCCCGATTTCTGGAACGATCCTGCAGCTGCAGAAGTAATTCTGAAGCAGATAAAGCCCCTTAAGCGCTGGACGGATGCCTACCAGAGTGCATTGGCCGCCTGGGGAGATTTTGAAGTGGTGGCAGAGTTTTTTGATGCAGGTGAGGCTTCAGAGGCAGAACTCGACAGCCAGTTTGCCAGGGTGCAGCATGAGGTCGAAGCCCTTGAATTTATGAATATGCTGAGCGCTGAGGAAGATCGCCTGCCGGCAATGCTGCAGATAAACTCCGGGGCAGGGGGCACCGAGAGCCAGGACTGGGCCGAAATGCTTATGCGGATGTACCTGAGATGGGGAGAACGCAACAGGATCAATACCACCATCGTCGACAGGCAGGATGGGGATGTGGCCGGTATCAAGCAGGTAACCATTGAGTTTGATGGCGAATACTCCTTCGGTAACCTCAAAGGGGAGAATGGTGTACACCGCCTTGTGAGGCTGTCTCCCTTCGACTCTGCCAACAAGCGGCATACCTCCTTTGCAAGCGTCTACGCCTACCCTCTGGTGGATGATAACATCGATATCGAAATAAACCCCTCTGATATCACCTGGGATACCTTCAGGAGCTCAGGCCCCGGCGGACAAAATGTGAACAAGGTGGAAACCGCAGTGCGGCTCCGGCATGCCCCCAGCGGGATCATCGTAGAGTGCCAGGAAACCAGATCGCAGTTGCAGAACCGTGAAAAGGCCATGCAGATGCTCCGGTCACAACTCTATGAAATTGAACTTCGGAAGAAGAAAGAAGCCCAGGCAGCCATCGAAGGCAACAAGAAAAAGATCGAATGGGGATCGCAGATCCGTTCCTATGTGATGCATCCCTATAAAATGGTGAAGGACCTGCGTACAGGCTTTGAAACCGGTAATGTCAGCGCAGTAATGGACGGTGAACTCGACGATTTTATCAAGGCGTATCTGATGGAATACGGCAGCAGCCGGTAACCCGCTTTTCTAAGTATTGCAGATTGCCCTGGTTTTTTACTACTTTTGTGGTAAAGGATTAATCCGGTGAAACTTCAGGAAGCGGTTCATGTGAAGGACCTACATACCAGATGGGCATTTCTGGTATGCTTCATCTGGGTATTTCAGATACAAGCGTCTGCAGGCAATATTCAGGGATTTTCCTTCTCAGGGCAAAAAGACTTTTCCGGCACACATCATTTTTTCCCTGCAAAAAAATACTCATTTACAGGATCGGATCCCTTTCTGGTCGGATTTGGTGGTGGTTTCTCCACGGCCACCCTGTTCAATCGGGCAGTAGATCAGGTTTTCTTTCCCGGATTCACAGCTGGGGCCGGATTTCTGCGCGGAGAAACCATACTGGAATTCCGCGGACGGTTTTTCTTTGGTGAAGTGGATGCCTATCAGATTGAGATTCTGGGCTATAAAACCATTTCACCCACCTTTCCCCGGTGGTTTGCCGGGGGAGGAGTAGGTTATGGAGGGATGAACCAGAAAGAACTGCTCATTCTTGATCTGAACGGCATGCCGGTTCCCGGGGTCTTCTATCACAACGGGAAAGGGATGCATGCATTTATCGGCGGAGGCGTATGGCTGTATAAAGGAAGTTATTACGGGTTGAAAGGCGATCTGGAGTACTTCATTTCCCTTTTCAATGTCAATAAGATCCACACCCCAACCGGGGTTCGGCTGAGCATCTCAGTATTTTTGCACGCCCCTGTCCAGCCCTGATGGTGTATCGGGTCAGATTCCTGTCCGGATCCCCTGGTACAAAGCTTCATGAACCTTTTCAGGTACTTTCAGGTAGTTAATCTTCTGGTTCTCGGGATTGGGGTGTACGCGGTTCGAGAGGAATACAAACACCAGCCGGTTGTCAGGATCAATCCAGATCACCGATCCGGTAAATCCTGTGTGCCCGTAAGTATTTGGTGAAGCCGAAGGGGCTGCCATCCCGGCTCTGTTTCCTGTATCAAACCCAAGGCCGTAGGCTACACCCGCCTGCCGGCTGGTAAACAAAGCCACCGTTGAAGGTTCGAAGATTTTCCTCCCGCCGTAGGATCCGCTGTCGAGCAGCATTTGCCCGATGATTCCGAGTTCACCGGCCGTGGAAAACAATCCTGAACTTCCGGAAATACCTCCGAAAAGGGCAGAGGCAGGATCATGAACCGTACCCTGCAGCAGTTGCTTCCGCCAGCGAAGGTCGAGTGCTGTTGGCACAATGGCATCCTTCCCGTATCTCGCCAGGGGGTTGAACCCTGTGAACTTCAATCCCAGGGGGCCATAGATCTCATCCTGCAGAAAAACAGGCATTCTTTTGCGGGTCAGACTATCCATGGCCAGCTGAAGCAACATCATGTTTACACCACTATGCACAAATCCTGCTTTTTCATTAATCCCCAATGCTTTACAGATACTCCACAGGGTATCCCGATACCTGGTTCTCAGATAAAGGCCCTCCGCTACCTGGACGAAAGCGCTGTCAGGATGATAGTTCAATGCATAAAACTCTGCTCTTTGGTTTGGGTTCTGGAAACTCCCCTGGGGAACCATGAACCGTGTGACGGGAAGACCCGGTGGTAATCCAGAGGTGTGGGTAAGCAGGCTGCTGACAGAAAGGTCGAAAATGGTCCTGCGTTGCTGAAAGGCATAGTACAGGGTATCCGTAACAAGAAACAGGGTGTCGTTGAGCCTCCTGTAGCTCCCGTGCCCGGCAGCTTTCCGGCCCCTGCTCCCTTTCAGCACAAGGGTGTCTTCCCGGATCAGCGTATCCCTTACCGCTAAACCCGGGTCAATGCTGCGGTCTTTGAAGTATCTGCCAAGCTTGTCACTGAGCCGGATGCGTCCCTTTTCGTACAGCTTCATCACCCCTGTGGTGGTGGCCAGAGCCTCGGTCAATGATGCCACATCATACAGGTGGCGTGTGGTTACCCTCGCGGATCCCGGTTCGTAGGTGAGATGTCCGAAAGCTTTGTGCAGGATTACTTTTCCATCCAGCGCAGCAAATACCTGGCAACCCGGGAAGGCACCATTGCTGATCGCTTCTGCTATAATCGAATCGATCAGCAAAAGCGTTGCCGGATGAATGCCGGCATCTTCCGGTATGGTATAGTTCAGTTTTTCAGGTTTGAAACCGGCCAGTCCACGGCCCGAAAGGGAATGACCAGCTACCGTGACAGGAATCGTCCCGTCGCAGGAGGTGCCCCCAAAGATGAAATTCGCTGTAATCTGTTGTAATTCTGATCGAAAATCGCTGACCCACAATACCGCTGCCGGGCCCGTAACTGAAGCAAGGCCTGCCGGATGCCCGGCATAAACCACAATATTTCCCCTCATGGCATCCCCCCTGGAGACCAGTTTTCTTAAAGCAACGGAGTCTTCAGCAACCCAGAGTGCATTTCTGATGATACCGGGTTTTACCACTCCCGGGTCTGTGTAGCTCTTTACCGTAACGTCAGTAAAATTCTTCAGATATTCCTGAAAGGCCTCATATTTTTTACCCGCGGGAAGGTAAAGCAACAATGGATCCCTGCCTGCTTTTCTGATGGGAATCAGAAGGTCAGGATCCTGAACCCTTACCACAGACCCGGTCAGAAGGTTGTATTGTAAGCGTACGGCCACTGCTGAATCGGCCGGAACCGGTTCTTTTGCGCTCCGGATACCCGGTTGTTTCCGAAGCCACTCTTTGATACAAAGTACATTACCGGCTGCCCTGTTCAGTGAACCTTCGTCGGGTAAAGTCTGAATTCTGGTCTTTCCGGAGGTGATCACCAAATCTGCCCCTGCCTGAACCAACGCAGTAAGTTCGTCCGGCGGGATATTTTCCCTTCTGACAATCACTATTCCCTGAAAACCAAAGGTATCCCGGAAAAACTTCCTGAGGGCTCCGGTGTTCCTGAAGGCTGCTGGCAGGCTGTCGAGCAGGATCGCCGGCACCTGGCGGTGGTAAATCTTTCTGACGGCATTAAACCGGATACTGTCAGTCAGTTTGCTTTTGTCAGATGAAGGCAGGATACCTGCAACTACAGGAGTTACGGGAATCATGCCCATCAACAGCGCCTGATGGTTAAAATACCCCTGAAACTTCGACGCCCGGTTGAAAATCCTGATATCCCTGAGGGTGAGGGAATTTACTGCCGGAAGGTCCAGCGGAAAAACCACCAGGTGCATTCCGGCCTTCCCTGCCTGTGTAAGGTGATAGTCCAGATACTGAAATATCAATGAGTCATTCCGGTTACTGAGAATCTGAACAGAGGTTAACTGTAAACCGGTTTCCGCAACGGGATCCGTACCCTCGGTTCCGAAAATAACCGGGATTTCAGGAGCAGGATTTCGCGACGCAACTTCCTGAAAGGTGTTCAGGGAATCGCTTCTGAACCACCACCCCGATCCATGCGCTGTGGTATCCTTCTTTTCATATACCCGGATCCGGATCTGTTCCAGTTTCTCTTCCGGAGTAAGGGTTCCCAGCACTGAATCTGCCCAAACACCTGTTACCTCAATGAACGGAAATCTGGAGCTGACCACATCTTCAGGTCCTCTGAAATACCTGCTCCATAGCACAACAGCAATCACGATTGCGATGGCAACCGGCAATCCCCATCTGAACCATCTGGGCCTTCTCCTGAACCATTCCATATTGCAAACCTAATGAGGTTTTTCATCCATTCTGAAAGAAATGCAAATAATTGTACATTTGACATGACCAAAATGTTGCATTATGTCTGAAACACCAGTAACCATTGCTACTGAATATACCGGAGGTCTCCGAACCCGGGCGACCCATCTTAAGTCAGGTGAAACCATTATTACAGATGCTCCGTTGGATAACCAGGGGAAAGGAGAGGCTTTCTCGCCTACTGATCTGCTGGCAGCTTCCCTGGGAAGCTGTATGCTTACCATCATGGGGATATCTGCCAGGGAGCACGGCTTTGATATCGATGGAACCAGGGTTAACATCACCAAGATCATGGGCACAAACCCACGACGGGTGCAGGAAGTTATCATTGACTTTACCTTTCCCCACCGGCAATACACACCCAAACAGCAAAAACTCATCGCCCTGGCGGCAGATACCTGCCCGGTGGCCCGGAGCCTCCATCCGGACCTGAAGCAAACCATACGTCTCAATTTCTGATATCCAGCCCTATGCTTAACACTCTCCCATTACCACTTGATCATACCACAACGCTTATTGTAACGGCTGAGCACACCGCAAGCAGGTATGGATCGGGACTGATTCCGGTCTTTGCAACGCCGGCGCTGGTGGGCCTCATGGAAGCTACTGCCCAGCAGGCCGTTCAGACATTTCTGCCGGAGGGGTTTATCACCCTGGGTACGGAGATTCATGTTAAACACACCAGGGCTACACCGGTCGGGATGAAAGTTACCTGTACGGCAACGCTTACAGGTCAATCCGACAGGGCATTTGTGTTTTCCATCGAGGCATACGATGAAGAAGGTCCGATCGGCACGGCCATCCACCACCGCTTTGCGGTTCATGCGCAGAGATTCCTGGAGAAATTTGTTAAATCCTGATGAGATTTTCTGTCTGATTGATTCAGATTAAACATTTTAGCTGTATATTTACAGTGGGCATTCCGGATGAATGCCGGCAATGCGAAATTTTCAGTCAGTGTTCACCTCTAATCATGATGCGTATGAAAAAAATGTACTTTTTCTCCGTCACACTGGCCATTTTTCTCTCTGTGGTGGTAACAGTGAAGCTTGTCAGTTTCTCAATCGGCGCTCCCACCAATGCTTCCGGCTCTCCCGGAAACAACAACCTGACCTGTGTGCAATGTCATGCCAGCAACAACAATGAAAAATTCAACTGGATTACATCCACCGAGTTGGATAATGGCTATGTTCCTGGAAACCTGTATAATATGAAAGCCAAGGCTGAAAAAGCCGGGTGTACTAAATTTGGTTTTCTGATTACCGCTGAAAAAAGCGATGGTACAAAAGCCGGAGCTCCCGTGGTGTCCGATGCTGCAAAAACCCAGCTGTCCGATACCTACTACATTACCCATACGCAAGCAGGTACAGCAGGACAGGATTCGGCAGTCTGGAACTTCAAGTGGTCCGCACCTGCCTCACCCATGGGTACTGTTGCCCTGTACGGGGCCTTCATCGGTGCTGACGGAAACAACCAGAACAGTGGTGATGTGGTGTATGTTACTAAAAAAACCGTTGTACTATTTGGTACGCAGGGAATTCCTTCCACCTCTGTAAAGTCAGGGGTACAGATGTACACATACCCCAATCCGGCATCCTCACTGGTGAATTTTACCCTCACATCCCCGGTTAACAGCGCACAGTTGTCTATCTTTGCACCCCATGGAGCACTTGTGAAAAGAGTTGTCTGGGACAGGGCTGATGAAATGCAGGCAGATGTTTCAACCCTCCCTCCGGGAACCTATTTTACACGTCTTGAGTGGGATAATGATTTGATAACCGGTAAATTAGTCATCAGGAGATAGCAGAGTGGAACCATCAACATACCAGGTGCTCCCCAAAACATTGGCAGGGTTGGAAGGGGTGTTTGCAGAGGAATTGGCAGAACTTGGAGTTGAAAATCCGGTAGTTGCCACCCGTGGGGTAACCTTTACTGCAGACAATGATTTGCTTTACCGGCTGAACCTGTGGAGCAGGCTGGCGTTGCGGTTTTACCGCCACGTCATCTCCTTCAGCATCGAAAAGGCCTCCGATCTGTATGACGGGGTCAACAGCCATCCCTGGTGGCGGGAAATTGGTGTGGACCAGACCTTCAGAATCGATAACACCGTCTATTCCGACCTTTTCAACAACCCGCTGTATGCTGCGCAGCTTGCCAAGGATGCCATTGTGGATCAGTTCAGGTCAAGGTTCAACAAGCGCCCATCGGTCGACAAGGAGAACCCCGACTATATCATCCTCCTTACCATCAGGGGAAAGGAGTGTTCCATGTATTATGACAGTTCCGGCGAAGCATTGTTCAAACGGGGTTACCGGCTCAAAGCAGTTGCCGCCCCCATCAACGAAGTGCTGGCAGCAGGGATCCTGAAACTGAGCAGGTGGAACCCCACTCAACCCCTGATAGATCCTATGTGCGGATCCGGTACCATCCCCATAGAAGCTGCCCTCATGGGGATGAATATCCCGCCGGCCTTCTCCCGGCAAGAGTTTGCCTTCATGAAATGGCCCGATTTCGACCGTTTCCTGTGGAAACGAATTAAAGATGAAGTATTTAAAAAGCAACTCGATCCGGAGCTGGAAATATTCGGATTTGATATTTCTGAAGCCAATCTTGCCATTGCAGCCGAGAACATCAAACATCTGCGCCTGCATAAAGACATATCCCTTGCCAGAGCAGACTTCCTGCAATTATCACCTCCGGCAGATCACGGAGTGGTGGTGATGAACCCACCGTATGGCCAGCGCCTGAAGACGGAACACCTGATCCCGTTGTATCAGGGAATTGGCAACCAGTTAAAAAAGAACTTTCAGGGATTTGATGCCTGGATCATAAGCTCAGATCTGGATGCCCTGAAAGCCATTTCACTGAAACCCCGGTCGAAGTATACCCTGTATAATGGCCAGCTGGAATGCCGGCTACATGGCTTCAGCATGTTCAGGGGAACCTGGAACCGGAGGTTTGAGACGGATCAAACGCCTTAATTCCATATATATAATGTCAGAAGAAATACGATCAATAGGGGTACTGACCAGTGGTGGGGATGCCCCGGGAATGAATGCTGCTATACGGGCCGTTGTGCGTTCGGCCCTCTATTTCAAACGAAAAGCCTTTGGGATTTACCGCGGTTATGAAGGATTGATTGATGGAGAAATCCGGGAGATGGATTATCCTTCGGTGGCAAAAATCATCCAACGGGGTGGCACCATCCTCCAGTCGGCCCGAAGTATGCGTTTTAAAACCCCGGAAGGGATGAAACTGGCTTATGAAAACCTCAAAAAAGCCGGCATAGATGCCCTTGTCGTCATAGGGGGCGATGGCACCTTCAGGGGAGCCGAAGAATTTTCCAACGTTTACCCCGTCAGGGTGGTTGGCATTCCCGGTACCATCGATAACGACCTCTATGGCAGCGATTTCACCATAGGATACGATACAGCCCTCAATACCGTAGTGGAAGCCGTGGACAAAATCAGGGATACAGCAGGTTCCCACAACCGTCTCTTCTTTATCGAAGTGATGGGACGCGATGCTGGTTTCATAGCTCTCCGCAGCGGTATTGCCACCGGTGCCGAAGATATTCTGATGCCCGAAACCGAAACCAGTATCGATGAGCTGGTGGATAAGCTGCGCCATAACCGTCGGGAAAGCAAAACTTCCGGTATCATCATCGTGGCAGAGGGGGATGAACTGGGCGGTGCCTATGAGGTGGCCCGCAAAGTAAATGAGCAATTCTCAGGCTACTCCACCAGGGTAACCGTTCTGGGACATGTACAGCGCGGAGGTTCCCCTACCTGTATGGACCGGGTGCTTGCCAGCCTGCTGGGTTTTGAATCGGTAAAAGCCATTCTCAACGGACAGAATAATGTAATGGTAGGTCAGGTGGATAAAAAAATTGTATACACCCCTTTTGCAAAAGCCACCAAACACAATCTTACCATCAACCGCAACATGCTCGAGATGGCACGCATCCTCTCCCTGTAAACCGTTGGCTATGCTCGTGGCTGATGTCATAATGCCTGTACCGCTTCAGGGCCTTTTTACCTACAGGGTACCTGAAAACCTTGCTGATATTGTGGCACCCGGCAAAAGAGCCGTAGTACCATTCGGGCCCCGCAGGCTGGTGGCAGGAATTATCCGCACCCTGCGCAATGAGGCAGGAGACCAGCCTGCATGGAAGGAGATCTCCTCAATCACAGACGAAATCCCTGTGGTATCAGAAGTGTACCTGAAATTCTGGGACTGGCTGTCGTCATACTATCTGTGTACACCGGGTGAAGTGATGATGGCGGCCCTCCCGTCAGCATTCCGCCTCGAAAGTGAAACCAGGGTGATGCTGCACCCCGACTTCGATGGCGACCATTCAGCCCTGTCGGATAAGGAGTACCTGATCGTGGAGGCACTCCAATATACAGATTCACTTACTATGGGTGAAATGTCGGACATCACCGGCTCTTCCAGGGTTATGAACCTGGTGCATGGTCTCATGGCAAAGAACGTCATTGTCTCCTCAGAAAGCATAGAGAACACCTACCGCGAAAAAACCGTATCTGTTGTCAGGCTTGCCGGTGCTTTTCAGAATGAGGAGGAGCTGAAGAAAGTGATGGACGCCCTCTCTGCAAGGGCCTACAAGCAACTCGAAATTCTGATGACCTTCCTGTCAGCAGCAGGAGAGGATTATCAGCATTTTACTTTTAGCAAACAGGATTTGCTGAAGAAATCCGCTGCCGGGGCAGCCGCTCTCCAGGGTCTGCTGGCAAAAGGTGTGCTGGTGGAGGAAGCGGTTGTGGTTTCCCGCCTGGGGGATCATCAGCCCACGAGGGAGGTTGCCGGTCTGGTACTGAACCAGCAACAGGAGAGGGCCCTCAGTGAGATCAGGGCAGGTTTTGCTGCCGCCAGACCGGTACTGCTGCACGGGGTCACCGGCTCAGGAAAAACCGAAATCTATATCTCCCTCATCCGCGATACACTGGCACTGGGGAAACAGGTGCTGTATATTCTCCCCGAAATTGCCCTTACCAGCCAGATCATCGAAAGGCTCCGCTCCTTCTTCGGAAACAGGGTGCAGGTGTTTCATTCCAGGTACACCGACAACCAGAAGGCTGAGTTGTGGAACCGGATTCTCAGGTTCACAGGGATCGACGATGACCCGTTTATCTTTGTAGGAGCCCGGTCTGCCATCTTCCTTCCCCTTTCAAATCCGGGGCTTATCATTGTGGATGAGGAACATGACCACTCATTCAAGCAGTACGATCCGGCCCCGAGGTACCAGGCACGGGATGCTGCCGTGATGCTGGCAGGAATGCACCAGGTGCCGGTAATACTCGGTTCTGCCACCCCGGCCATTGAATCCTACCAGAATGCACTGACCGGGAAATACCACCTGGTAAACCTTACCGAGCGGTATGGTAAAAGTATCCTCCCCAGGGTGCTGATATCCGATTTGACTGATGCCCGAAAATCCAAAACCCTCAAATCACACTACTCCGGGCTGTTGCTCGATCAGATTCAGCAGGCACTGGATCAGAAGATGCAGGTGATCCTCTTTCAGAACCGCAGGGGATTCTCCCTCAGAGTCGTTTGCGATACCTGCCACTGGTATCCCGGATGCCCCCACTGCGATGTGTCGCTCACCTACCACAAAGCCATCCATCGCCTCAAATGCCATTATTGCGGGTACCAGACCCAGGTCCCCGGAACATGCGCCGAATGCGGCTCCCATGAAATCCGAACAGTCGGTTTCGGTACCGAAAAGGTGGAGGAGGAACTCTCCGTCTTTTTCCCGAAAGCCTCCATCAGACGGATGGATTACGACACCACACGCAGCCGTGACGCCTTCCAGAAAATCATTGACGATTTCGAGAAACATACCATTGATATCCTGATCGGCACCCAAATGGTTACCAAAGGGCTTGATTTCAGCAGGGTGGCTATGGTGGGCATCCTCGATGCCGACAGTATGATCGCTTTTCCTGATTTCCGGTCGGCTGAAAGGAGCTTCCAGCACATGGTGCAGGTGAGTGGCAGGGCCGGAAGAAAAGACCAGCAGGGTACTGTGGTGATCCAGACCTGGCAGCCCCATCACGATCTTATCCGGCTCGCGAAAAACAGCGACTATCGCGGATTCTTCAACCTGGTACTCAGCGACCGGCAGAGATTCGGTTATCCCCCTTTCACCCGGCTTGTAAGGATAATTTGCAAAGCCAAAGACCCGGTATTCCTTGGTGAAGCTTCTTTCCTGCTCGCAAAGGAACTTGCAACACATACCGGGTTGCATGTTATGGGACCCGAATATCCGCCTGTGGCAAGGGTGAAAAATCAGTACATCCGGCATATCATGCTGAAACTGGTTCCGGGCCAGAATCCTGCCCGGATGAAACAAATAATCGCAAGGCTGGTAAACAACATGCAGGTTTCCCCCGCATGGAGGAAGGTGAGGCTGATCATCGATGTGGATCCTTACTGACCCCGGATCGCAGCTTATTCCTCCTCCTCATCAATGATGAGGTAGATATCCTCGTTGTCGCGCTTCATCAGATATTGCTCCCGCCCGAAGGCTTCAATACTCTTCAGATCGTTGGTTAATAATTCGCGGAGCTGCTGATTCGTGGTAATTTCCCTTTCATAATACCCTTTCTGCCGCTCAAGATGCCTTAACTCCTGTTTTACACGGTACCGTGAAATAAGATTGTTGCTGTCGAAAAACAGAATCCAGACCAGAAAGGCGAGAAATGCCAGAAGGTATTTATTGGTGAAGACCCTGACAATCTTCTGCGCAACGCCCGCTTTCACACGGGGCTTTTTCTTCTCCGTTTTCCCGGGATCAGGTCCTTCTGAACCGAAAAATTCATCTCCGGTTCTGCCTTCTTCTGAATATTGCTGCATGGCTTGATAGAGTTGGAAAATTCCAGGCTAAAGATACAATCCTTTCATCTGCCTTTTTTCCGTTTCCATGTTATTTTTCAACCCGGTTATGTTAATCAGCCGGAACTTTTCCGGGGTAATCCGGATATGGGGAAACGTTTGTATCTTGCAGAAAAATTCCACCATGGATACAGCTCTCTGGATACAATACCTTACCTATGGCCTCCTCCTGCTGCTTATAGTGCTGGGAATCCGCTTCCTGTGGCTCAGCATCACCCAGCGGATCCACCACCCGGAACAGTGGATCTTCAGGTCGCAACAGCGAAAGATCCCTGATGACCTGCTTGCCCTTGAGCGCAGATCAGATGACCGGATCAGACTCTATAACTTCTGGTTCCAGACAGAACGTATTATAAAAGAAGGCATTACAGGTGATTTTGCGGAACTGGGGGTGTACAAGGGGGATTCTGCCTGGCTGATCCACCGGCTGGCTCCCGACCGCACCCTGCACCTCTTCGATACCTTTGCCGGATTTTATCAACCCGACCTTTCCATGGAAACGGGTGAGGCATCCACCTACACCTGGCGCGACTTTGCCGACACTGACGCCGGCGCAGTGAAAGCACGGTTTGGAAACACTCCGAATGTGCTCATCCATGAAGGCTGGTTTCCCGATACCGCCGAAGAAGCGGAAGATTGTACCTTCGCCCTTGTGCACATGGATGCCGACCTGTATCAGCCTGTGAAAGCCGGCCTTGCCTTCTTCTACCCAAGGCTTGCCCCGGGAGGGGTAATCATTGTGCACGACTATACCCACAAATGGGAAGGACTGATGCGCGCCGTGGATGAATTTGTAGCTTCCATTCCTGAATGCCTGGTGCACGTACCCGACCGGTTTGGCTCTGTGATGATCCTGAAAAACAAGCCGCTGCCGGGCTAATCTTATTCCAGGGCCTCCCCGATCAGGGTGGCGGATGTACATTTTACCACTTTCACCTCCACATAATCACCAGGTTTGTGCTTGCCTGATGGAAATACAATAACCTTGTTCTGTCCGTTTCGCCCGAACATCTGATCAGGTGATTTTCTGGATGTGCCCTCCACCAGAACCTCAAAGGTTTTCCCCACATCTTTCCGGTTACCTGTATGTGACAATCGTTGCTGCAGGGTGATAATTTCATGCAACCGCCCTTTCTTAACCATATCAGGCACATCATCCTCCAGTTTTTCTGCCGCACGGGTACCGGGGCGCTGAGAATAGGCAAACATAAAGGCAAAGTCGAACCGGCACTGCTCCATCAGATCAAGGGTTAACCGGTGATCTTCCTCCGTCTCACCACAGAATCCGGCAATCAGATCGGTACTCAGTCCGGCATCCGGTATCTTTTCCCTGATGGCGGCAATGCGCCCCAGGTACCATGCACGCGTGTACCTGCGGTTCATCCGCTTTAACACCGCATCACTCCCCGATTGCACCGGGAGATGGATGTGGTTGCAGATATTGGGAGTGGCTGCAATTACGTCAATCAGCTCATCCGAAAGGTCCTTGGGATGGGATGTGGCAAACCGCACACGAAGCTGATCCGAAACGGCTGCCACCCGGGTAAGAAGTTCAGGGAACAGGATCACCGAGTCACCCTGCTGCCACTGGTAGGAGTTGACATTCTGCCCCAGCAGCGTCACCTCACGATACCCCTCCGCCACAAGTCTCTCAGCTTCCTTCACAATGCTCTCCGGATCCCGGCTGCGCTCCCTGCCCCGGGTATAGGGCACCACACAGTATGAACAGAAGTTCTGGCATCCGCGCATGATCGAAATATAGGCTGAAATCTTGTTGCTGCCATATCTGACAGGCTCAAGATCAGCATAGGTCTCCTCTTCCGACAGTAAAACCTGGGCCGTGCGCCTCCCTTCGTCAAGCTCCTGCAGCATCTCCGGAAGCTTTCTGTAACTGTCGGGCCCGGCAATCAGATCCACCAGGGGTTCTTCATCAAACAGCTGCTCCCTTAAGCGTTCAGCCATGCACCCCAGGATCCCGATCCGGAGTCCCGGGTGCTTCTTCTTCAATCCCTTCAGCTCCCTTAGACGCTTCCTGACCCGCTGCTCCGCATTTTCACGGATGGAGCAGGTGTTGATAAATACAAGGTCTGCTTCCGCCGCACTCCCGCACAGTTCATACCCCTGATCGTTCATTACTGAAGCAACAACCTCGCTGTCAGAGAAGTTCATCTGACATCCAAAAGTCTCAATAAACAGTTTCATCCTTTTAACATAAGGGTGCAAAAATACCATAAAAGCCCTTTGGGAGTGCCGGGGCTGAACTCAGGAACCCCATTTCATTTTTTTTCGTTTTCTTTGCACCGCGGTTTTTCTGATGAACAACTGCCGGGGTGATTGGTGTTGCATTTTATTAGCAATGAAGATGATGGTGAAAAACCTTGTGATCGTTGAGTCGCCTGCAAAGGCAAAGACAATCGAGAAATTTCTCGGGAAAGATTTCGTGGTGAAATCGAGCTTCGGGCATGTGCGCGATCTTTCGAAAAAGGGGTTGGGCGTTGAGGTGGAGAAGGGTTTCCTGCCGCAGTATGAAATTTCCCCCGACAAGGAAAAAGTAATTCAGGAACTGAAAAAACTCGCCAAAGAGGCAGAGCTTGTGTGGCTCGCATCCGATGAAGACCGGGAAGGGGAAGCCATTTCATGGCACCTTGCCGAAACCCTGAAGCTTGAACCTGCCCGCATCCGCCGAATTGTCTTTCACGAAATTACCAGACCGGCTATCGAAAAAGCGGTACAGAATCCAAGGGAAATCGATATGAACCTGGTGAGTGCCCAGCAGGCACGCCGGGTGCTGGATCGCCTTGTGGGTTTTGAACTGTCACCTCTGCTCTGGAAAAAGGTAAAGCCGGCCCTCTCGGCCGGTCGGGTACAATCAGTGGCGGTGCGGCTGATCGTGGAACGCGAGGAGGAAATCAACAATTTTGTCACACAATCCCAGTTCCGCGTTACCGGTCAGTTTTTGCAATCCGGAGCCGGGAACACCCTTCCCCTGAAGGCAGAGTACCAGCAACGCTTTAACCGTGAGGATGAAGCTGCTTCGTTTCTGGGCCATTGCGCTGGTGCCTCATTCAGGGTCAGCTCGGTTGAGAAGAAACCGGCACGCCGCTCCCCGGCACCTCCGTTTACCACATCTACCCTCCAGCAGGAAGCAGCCCGGAAGCTCGGTTTCTCGGTGGCCAAAACCATGCTCGTTGCCCAGCAGCTGTACGAAAGCGGTAAAATCACCTACATGAGAACCGATAGCGTGAACCTCTCCGACCTTGCCCTTGGCCAGGCCAAAGAGCTGATTACCGCGTCGTTCGGTGAACGCTACCTCCACCTGAGAAAGTATAAAACCAAATCCAAAGGGGCGCAGGAGGCACATGAAGCCATCAGGCCCACCTATCTCAGCAACGATTCCGTGGGCGGTGACGCCTCCCAGAAAAAACTGTATGAACTGATCTGGAAAAGAACCGTTGCATCCCAGATGAGTGATGCCGAAATCGAAAGAACTGCAATTAATATCGATGTATCCGGCACAGATCAGAAATTTGTTGCCAAAGGGGAAGTGATTACGTTCGATGGCTTTCTGAAAGTATATATGGAATCATCTGACGATGAACCCGAAGACCGGGACGACCAGAAACTCCCCGCTGTAAAAAAAGGGGAACCCCTGCATTACAGTTCCATCCTGGCGGAGCAACGGTATACCCAGCACCAGCCCAGATATTCGGAGGCCAGCCTGGTGAAAAAAATGGAAGAGCTGGGAATCGGCCGCCCGAGTACCTACGCACCTACCATCTCTACTATCCAGAAACGGGAGTATGTGGTGAAGGCTGATAAGGATGGACAAACCCGTCAGGTGATTGAACTCACCCTCTATGCGGGACACATCGCCCGAATGGTGAAAAAGGAAAAAAGCTTCGCCGAAAAGTCAAAACTCTTTCCAACCGACCTCGGTATCCTCGTGAACCAGT
This sequence comes from Bacteroidota bacterium, assembly GCA_022709695.1. GTDB lineage: Bacteria > Bacteroidota > Bacteroidia > Bacteroidales > SKPS01 > SKPS01. The sequence goes on along the minus strand of JAKLII010000002.1, from coordinate 169,545 downwards.
TCCTCGAGCAGTACTTCATGGATATCGTCGATTATCGTTTTACCGCTGATGTGGAGGAAGCATTCGACGAAATTGCCTCGGGGAAATCCCACTGGAACAAAATGATCGCATCATTCTATAAAAAGTTCCACCAGAAGATCGAAGAGACTTCCGATAACACCCAGCGCTTCAGCGGAGAAAAGCTCCTGGGCACGGATCCTGTTAGCGGTAAAAAAGTGTTCGCCAAAATCGGCCGGTATGGCCCGATGGTGCAGATCGGTGAAACCGACGACGAGGGCCCTGTGAAATTCGCCGGCCTCCTCAAAGGGCAGAGTATTGCCACCATCACCCTCGAAGAAGCCCTCAAACTCTTCTCCTTCCCGCGTGAAATAGGAGATTTTGAAGGAAAACCCATGGCTGTGGCCATCGGACGTTTTGGCCCCTATGTACGGCACAACAATAAATTCTATAGCCTGACCTCCAAAGATGACCCCCTCAGGGTGGAGGCTGACAGGGCCATCGAGATTATTCTCGCCAAAAGGGCCAAAGAACTCTCCAATATCATCAAGAAGTTCGATGAAAAACCGGGCCTTACCATCCTGAATGGCAGATTCGGGCCTTATATCTCCTTTGGAAAAGAGAACTTTAAGATCCCGAAGGGACAGGACCCTTCAGCCCTCTCCCTTGCCGATTGTGAGAAGATTATGGCAGCCGCTGCCGATTCCGGAAAAACAAAATCCGGGAATACCAGGTCCGGCACAAAGAAAAAATAACCCGCAACCCCGATTAAACCCCTCAACTATGGACCTGCTCGACTATTTCGACCCTGTGAGTGATGAGTTTCGTTACGAAGACGACATCCGGAGAAACAGGCTGGGTGAAATGATCCACCTGTATGCAGAGGGTGAAGCCGCTCCCGACCTGTCGCAGTTTGATATGGCCCTCATCGGGGTTACCGAGGACCGCAATGCCCTCTCCAACCTGGGTTGTGGAAGCGCACCCGACCACATCAGAGCCGCATTGTATGCTCTCCATCAGGGGAACTTCACCCCACGGATCCTTGACCTGGGTAACCTGAAAAATGGCCACTCTACCGATGATACCTATTTCGCCCTCGCTTCCGTGGTGTCCGAACTGGTCGAAAACAACGTACTCCCTGTGATCCTCGGAGGAAGCCAGGACCTCACATTCGCCCAATATCGAGCCTACGAAAAACTCGGACAGATCGTAAACCTGGTGGCCATCGACCCCAGATTCGACCTTGGGGACACCGAAGGGGAAATGTCAAACCAGTCATACCTCAGCCGCATCATCCTCCATCAGCCAAACTACCTGTTCAATTTTACCAACCTCGGATACCAGTCTTATTACGTTGATTCAGAAGCCATTAAGCTGATTAAGAACCTGCTTTTTGATGCCTACCGGGTAGGTATCATCCGCGAAAACCTCGATATGGCGGAACCCCTCATCAGAAATGCTGATATCGTTTCGGTCGATATCACTGCTGTCCGGATGTCCGATGCTCCGGGTGCCATGAATGCCTCCCCCAATGGTTTTTATGGCGAGGAAATCTGCCGCCTGCTCAGGTACGCCGGCCGGAGCGACAAACTCTCATCCATTGGATTCTACGAGTACAACCCCGTCTTCGACCCCCGCGGACAAACCGCCCAGCTTATTGCCCAGATGATCTGGTACCTGATCGAGGGATTTTACTTCAGAACCCATGATATCCCCGCCAAGGGAAATGCCTGGAATGAGCATAACTTCATCAAATACATGGTCCCCATCGAAAACCATGACCATGAAATCGTTTTCCTCAAAAGCAAAAAAAGCGATCGCTGGTGGATGAAGGTTCCCTGCCGTGCCGAGAGCCCCGCATCCTACGAAAGGCACTACTTCGTTCCATGCTCCTATCAGGATTATCAGATCGCTCTCCAGAATGAAGTTCCCGACCGCTGGTGGCAGGTTTATCAGAAATTGATGTGAAAAAAAAGTCTGTTTTTTTTGTAACCTGTTAATTTAGAATTCTTCCAAATAATTAATTCTGAGTTTATTTCAGATGAAATCGTCCGGATATTAAATACTATATTACAGATAATCAGAATTTTATTATTTTAATAGCAGTTTTTTAATATCGATGTAAAGGGTATTTTCAGGTAAATTGTTTTAGTACAACAAACCTGTAATATTGTCGGTTCGTTGTGTATTAGGTTTGTATATATTTATTATTTTAGCGCCGCATAAGAAACCTATTCACCAGCCATGTTCAGAATCAGGCTTTTTGCAGTAAGTGTTTGCATGATGTTCGGTCTCGCAGGGTATGCCCAGCAGGAGATACAGATCACCCATTTTATGTTTAACCAGCTCTCCTTCAACCCGGCCTATGCCGGCGTAAAGGAAGCCATCTGTACCAATATTCTGGCGCGGCAGCAGTGGGTGGGCTTTACCGACGGGGAAGACAAGGTGAATCCCCAGACCAACCTGTTTACGGTGGATGCTGCCATCAAACGCATCAATAGCGGGATCGGGGTAACGTTCCTTACCGATAAACTGGGTTTTGAAGAGAATATGCAGGTGCGCCTTAATTACAGCTATATGTTCAACCTGGGTTTGGGGCGAATGTCAATAGGTGCAAGCGTGGGTATGCTGAATAAAACCATCGACTTCAGCAAGTTTAAACCCATTGACGTAAACGATCCTCTTCTGGTTTCACAGGGAAAGGAATCGGATATGATGCTCGACTTTGCCTTTGGTGCCTACTACAATGTACAGGGTCAATATTATGTAGGAATATCCTCTTCGCAACTTTCCGAAGCCGATTTCCAGGCCGCCCTCACCGATGTGCCCTATTCCCTGAAAAGACATTATTACCTGGTAGGGGGTTATTATTATGAACTACCCAATCCCTCCTGGGCCATCAACCCCAACCTCCTCCTGAAGTCTGACTTCGGCTCCACCCAGATCGACCTGAACGTGCTCGGAATATACAATAACAAATACTGGGGTGGTATCTCCTACCGCGCTTACGATGCAGTGGCCGTGATGCTGGGGGCATACCCGTTCAATGCCGGTGGACTTGAAAACCTGAGAGCCGGATACTCCTACGATGTAACCACCTCGCAGCTGGGTCGTGGCGGCCGCAGCAGCGGTTCCCATGAAGTGTACCTCAACTACTGCTTTAACATTGTGATCGTTAAACCCAAATCAAGCTATTCCAATATCAGATATCTGCCTACTCTGTAAAATTGGCCGGCATTCTGATGAAACATAAAACCCGGAAACACGTTAAAAACGGAGATAAAAATTAAAGATATGCTTCAGAAAATCATGGGTAAGATGAAAAAGCTGCTGTTCTTCCTGGCGCTGGTGCCATTGATCTACAGTTGTCAAAACTCCGGGAACGGCCAGTTGATCGGTTCCCAGGATCGCCCCGAATTTTACCAGCAACGCCCTTTCGGAATGCTCTTCATCCCAATGGGCAGTTATGTGATGGGTAACAGCGATCAGGATGTCCCCTATTCCAATCTTGCTCCCGGCAAAACCGTTTCGGTGCAGTCATTCTATATGGATGAAACAGAAATCACCAACAACGAATACCGGCAGTTCGTGGAATGGGTCCGCGACTCCATCGCCCATACCATCCTGGGTGATCTGGATGACCCCGACCTCTACGGCCGCCATTATGTGAGTGATAAGAAAACCGGTGAGGTGATCGAATACGGCCAGGCCATCCAGTACAAACTCATCAACTGGGACGAGGAAATCCAGTGGGAAGGCTATGGCGAAGACGAAGAAAATCCGCTCGATCAGATGTTCCTGCCTGAGCACGAAAGGTATTTCCGCAGAAAACAGATCGACACCCGTAAACTCGACTATGTCTACAGCTGGATCGACTACAAGGCAGCTGCAGCCCTCGAGAACAGGCCGCAGGGCATGCGCGACCGGTCTGTATTTATCAAAGCCGAAAAAACCAACGTATATCCGGATACCCTTACCTGGGTACGCGACTTCACCTACTCGTTCAACGAACCCATGACCCGCAACTATTTCTGGCATCCGGCCTACGACAACTATCCTGTGGTAGGGATTAACTGGAAACAGGCACGGGCCTTTACCGTTTGGCGCACACAACTCCGCGACTCATACCTCTCGGGCAGGGAACGCCCCTTCGAAGCCGACTTTCGCCTCCCAACCGAGTCGGAATGGGAATACGCAGCACGCGGTGGCCTGGATCTTAGCTCCTACCCATGGGGAAATCCCTATGTGAGAAATAACTACGGATGCTTCCTGGCCAATTACAAACCCCTCCGCGGTAATTATATCGATGACGGTGGATTCCATACCATTATCGTAGCCCACTTCGCTCCCAACGACTTCGGTCTGTTCGATATGGCAGGTAATGTGTCGGAATGGACCAGCAACGCATTCGATGAATCTACCTACAGCTTCGCCCACGATCTCAATATGGACTATTCCTATGAAGCCAAAGACAACGATGCTCCCGTACTGAAACGCAAAGTGATCAGAGGCGGCTCGTGGAAAGATATCCAGTACTACCTGCAAACCGGAACCAGAACCTATGAATTCCAGGATACTGCCAAAAGCTTCATCGGGTTCAGATGCGTTCAGACCTATCTTGGCAGGATGGAAGGCGATGGCCCGAATTCGTCAAATGTGTATTAGTATATATTATGGTATAGAACCAGCGTTTTCAGGTGTTTGTCAAATTTTACAGAAATCAACTTACAATAAACCAATTGTCTAATCTTAATTTATTGAACTTATGGGTCTAAATAGTCTTGTTAGAACGAAGTCCTTCAAGAACTTCATGTCGAAACTGTATGGATGGGGTGCTGCAGTGGTAATTTTAGGGGCTCTCTTTAAAATCAACCACTATCCGGGTGCCGAGTTTATGCTGATTATCGGACTTTGTACAGAGTCCATCATCTTCTTCTTCTCAGCATTTGAACCACCTCACGTGGAACCCGACTGGAGCCTTGTCTACCCCGAACTGGCCGGTATGTACCATGATGCCGAAACCAAGGCAGTATCCAAAGTGAAGAAGCATGAGGAGCCGCAAAGCCTTACCCAGGCGCTCGACAACATGCTGGCTGAAGCCAAGATTGAGCCCGAGCTCATAAAAAGCCTCGGCGAAGGGATGCGCCATCTGAGTGAAAATGCCACCAAAATGGCCAATATCACCGAAGCCGCTGCCGCAACCAAGGGGTATGTCACCAACCTCGAAACCGCAAGCAGCTCTGTGCTCGAACTGGCGGATGCCTATCAGCAGACTTCCGGCGTATTGCGGAAATCTACCGATTCGATCGCCAAATCAGCTGAAGCCATGAATTTCAGCGATATCGACGGCAAGGAGTACAATGTGCAGCTCCAGAAAATTGCCAAAAACCTCGCTACACTCAACAACGTGTACGAGCTCCAGCTCCAGAATACCCAGGCCAATGTGGATGCCGGCGCTGCCATGCAGGAAGGCATCACCAAGTTTATTCAATACCTTAACAGCTCCATCGACAATACACGGAAGTACGAGGAAGAAGCTGCAAAACTTACCAGCAACGTTAAAGCCCTCAACCAGGTGTATGGCAATATGCTCGCTGCTATGAACGTCCGTGGATGATGAAATCAAGGTATGAATATGTGTAACCCTAAACAAGAATAATCAATGGCCGGATATAAAGAGACGCCACGGCAGAAAATGATCGGGATGATGTACCTGGTGCTTACGGCAATGCTGGCACTCAACGTCTCGAAGGATATTCTGCAGGCATTCGTAACCGTGAACGACGGGTTGGAGGTAACCAACAAAACCTTCGAAGGGAAAAACCAGATGCTGTACCAGGACTTCGTCGTCCAGATGAACCAGCAGAAAGAAAAGGTGGAACCCTATTACATTAAGGCTCAGAAAGCAAAGCTGCTTACTGATAATATGGTCAAGTATATCCAGGACCTGAAGACCGATCTGGTCGCTTATACCGAATTCGGTGTGAGAGTGAAGGCAGACAACAGCCACAGGAGCGATGAGAAATGGAAAAAGGCCGCCAGTCTGCCACTTTCTGAAGTGAAGAAGAGAGACAGCTACGATAAACCGATCGAGGTCATGATCCCTGACCAGTCCAATGAAAAAAGCGGACTTGCACGTGCTTATGCCCTCAGGACCACCCTTGAGAAATACAAGAGTGATATGACTGCCATACTGGAAGATCCCGATTTGATGAAAAAGATCGATCTGGGGTTTCACTACGACAGGAGTTGGAACAAGGAGATCAAGCGGGAGATGTCATGGGAATACAACACTTTTTACCATACCGTTCTTGCCGCCGATGTGGTAATCCTGAATAAAATGATCGCCGAGGTGCGCAATGCTGAAGCTGAAATCGTGACCAAGCTGATGAGCAACATTACCAGGAAGGACTTCAAATTCGACCAGATTGACGCCAAGATCGTTCCTATATCCATGATGATCCCTCAGGGAAGCCAGTATGAAGCAACCCTTTTTGTTGCTGCATACGACACCAAAACCCCGATCAGAGCCGTGATCAACGGCCAGACCATCCAGGGTGATTCCGGAAAAGTGGTGTACAGAACCGTTTCAGGCGCTGAAGGAGATCACAAGATAGACGGTCAGATCTTCGTATTTGATCCTTCATCGGGGAAAGATATTCCCTACACTTTCAGTAGCTCCTACAGCGTTTTCAAACCTACTGCCACCGTTGCTGCCACCAACATGAACGTCTTCTACAGGAATCTTGAAAATCCGCTTTCGGTTTCTGTTCCGGGAGTTTCCCACGGAAATATAAGTGTGAGTATCAGCGCCGGCCATACGCTGGTGAGCCAGGGAGGCGGTAAGTTTATCGTAAAACCGGGTGCGGGCAAAGAGGCCATCATCACCGTTTCGGCGAAAATCGGCGACAGGTCACAAACCATGGGATCCTATCCTTACCGGATCAGGAACGTCCCCCCGCCAACCCCCTATTTTGCAGGGAAAAAGGGAGGTACAATCTCCAAAGCCCAGGTGCTTGCCAGCCCGGTTTGCCAGGCAGTGCTTGAGGAGTTCCTCTTTGAAGGGGTTAAGTACTCTGTTACCGGTTTTAACTTTGTGATCAAGGAAAAAAGTGGTGTTTTGACTTCCATTCCCCAAAGAGGCAACCGGCTTGATGGTGGCGCCGTTTCAAAGATTCAGGCTGCCAGCCGCGGTGAGCGTATTTTTATCGAAGAAATCAAGGCACAGGGCCCAAGTGGCATTGTAAGCCTTCCTTCGGTAATTCTTAAACTCGAATAGTATCTCAAACGATATCTCCATGAAAGCGATCCTTCTATCAGTCTGTATCTTTTGCCTCCTGGCCGGAAGTACACATGCGCAGGTGCTCGAGAGCAAAAGCCCGGTTCACCTGAGGGCATGGGCCAAATCCCAGGACGGAAATCCCGGTGAAGAGCAAATCAGCAATGCCGGAAGCCGAATATCGATCCCTTACGTCTATCTTCGTGAGGCTGATGTGATGTGGGCCAAAAGGGTCTGGCAGGAAATTGACCTGCGGGAAAAAGTCAACCATCCCCTTTATTATCCTGCCCAACCCGTTCGGCACAGAATGAGCCTCATGTCATCCCTCTGGAAATCAGCAGTGGATGAAGGATCCCTTACAGTTTACCAGGATGAGGATTTTAAGTTCCCATATACAGTCGAAGAACTGAAAGGAAAACTTTCTGATACTACGTGGGTTACTATGCCAAATCCCAATGATCCGGATTACGACACCACCTATATGGTTGTGAAGGAATTCGATCCTGCAGATGTGTTTTATTACTGGATCGTTGAAGACTGGTTCTTTGATAACAAGCGCTCTGTACTCGAAAAACGGATTATCGGGCTGGCACCCATGCGTGAGAAGTACACCACCGACCCCAACACAGGTGAACGGATCCTGCAGGGGAAAGAGGTGCTCTTCTGGGTTTATTTCCCCCAGGCACGCGATATGCTGGTAACCATGGAGGTTTTCAACCGGTGGAACGACACCGAGCGAATGACCTTCGATGATTTGTTTTTCAAGCGGATGTTCAACAGCCGTATCATTAAAGCCGATAACGTGTACGACCGGTATATCAGCGAGTACAAGTTAGGGCTGGATGCACTGCTTGAAGCTGAAACACTTAAAAAGCAATTCCAGGAATTCGAAATGGATTTGTGGGAATACTAAGATCTCTTTTCACGATCGTATAATAAAAGCTGCCTTGTTCCATTCAGGGCAGCTTTTTTTTATCTTTATCCCTCTGGAATGAGGAGGTGATGTATGATACAGGATTTTCTGAAACAGCCGGTTGAATATACCAAAGGGGTGGGCCCGGTGAAGGGAGATACCCTGAAAAAGGAGCTCGGGATTTTTACCTTTGAGGACTTGTTGTATTATTTCCCTTACCGGTATGTGAACAGAAGTGTATTCCATAATATCGCCGATATCAGGGAGGATGGCAACTTCGTACAGCTTAAAGGGCGGATTGTGGCTATGCAAACCCAGGGCGAAAAGCGTAAGGCCCGTTTGGTGGCCCTGTTTCAGGATGATACCGGCGCTATTGAGCTGATCTGGTTCCAGGGACTCAAATGGATATCAGAGAAGCTGCAGGAGGGACGCAGCTATGTGGTTTTTGGCCGGGTTTCAAAATTCGGCAGCCGCTTTAACCTTGCGCATCCCGAAACGGAACTGCTTGAAGATTTTATGAATGCCCCCAGGGATCCCTATCAGCCTCTGTATAATTCTACCGAGAAGATGAAGATGAAAGGGCTCGACAGCAGGGGCCTGGCCAGAATCCTCAAAGGTCTTGTGGAGATTGCCAGAAAGGCCGTTGCGGAAACGCTGCCCGAATGGCTTGTTCAGAAAGAAAATCTGACCGGACGCGCAGAAGCCCTTGCCAATATCCATTTTCCCCTAACGGAAGAATCCATTGCCAGGGCCCGGATGAGATTCAAATACGAAGAGCTGTTCCTGCTGCAGTTGCACCTTCTGTCGATCAGGCAGCACCGTCATACCGCCATAAAAGGGATCCGGCTTGTCTCCACAGGTAAATTGCTGCATGAATTTTATCACAACAACCTGCCGTTTGAACTCACTGCTGCACAGAAGCGTGTGATCAGGGAGATCAGAACCGATATGGGCTCGGGGAGCCAGATGAACCGCCTGTTGCAGGGGGATGTCGGGAGCGGGAAAACCCTTGTGGCTCTGATGGCCGCACTTATCGTCATCGGAAATGGTTATCAGGCTGCCTTTATGGCACCAACGGAAATACTTGCCGCACAGCACTATCGTACCATTACGGCCTTCCTGCAGGGATTGGGTGTGGAACTGGCACTCCTAACCGGTTCTACCCGCCCGGCTGAACGAAAGGTTATACTCGAAAACCTGAAAAACGGAACCATCCGGTTGCTCATCGGAACCCATGCCCTGATTGAAGATGCCGTAACCTTTTCCCGCCTCGGGTTGGCAGTAGTGGATGAGCAGCATAAATTCGGGGTGGACCAGCGGGCAAAAATCAGGAAAGGGGGAATCGTCCCTCCGCATGTGCTGGTAATGACGGCAACCCCCATTCCGCGCACCCTGGCAATGACCTTGTATGGCGACCTCGATTATTCGGTGATTGATGAGATGCCTCCGGGCAGGAAACCGGTGAAAACCCTTCATTATTTCGATGCCAAACGGAACCTGGTCTTCGATTTTATGAAGCAGCAGATCGCTGCGGGACGCCAGGTATATGTGGTGTATCCACTGATACAGGAATCGGAAAAACTTGATCTGAAGGATCTTACGGATGGTTACGAGAGCATTACCCGTGCATTTCCCCTGCCACAGTATGCCGTAAGTATTGTCCACGGGAAAATGTCACCGGATGTGAAAGAGTATGAAATGAGCCGCTTTATCAAAGGCGAAACCAACATCCTGGTATCTACCACGGTCATTGAAGTGGGGGTTGATGTCCCGAATGCCAGTGTGATGGTGATTGAGAGTGCCCAGCGCTTCGGGCTTTCGCAGTTGCACCAGCTCAGGGGAAGGGTAGGCAGGGGAGCCGATCAGTCGTTTTGTATCCTGATGACCGATTATGAGCTTACCTCCGATGCCAGAAAGCGGATGGCCACAATGGTGGAGACCACAGATGGTTTCAGGATTGCCGATGTGGACCTCTCGCTGAGGGGACCGGGTGATTTGCAGGGAACCCGGCAGAGTGGCCTTCCCGATCTTAAAATCGCTGATCTGTCAAAGGATGAGGCGATCCTGAAAAAATCACGCGAAATGGCGTCCCGCATCCTGGCAAAGGATCCCGCACTTCTGCACCCCGCCAACAAGCTCCTCAGGGAGGCGCTTCAACTTCATTACGGAGGAGAGGCAGGTTATGCCGTGGTTGGATAATGGGTGTGGTGCATCAGGCATGCCATACGGTAAAGCACCCGTGCCCCCACCGAGCTGTCCCAGTCGCCGGTACCGGGTGCCACTTCGCATAAATCGGCACCAATAATCTTCCGGCCACTTTCTGCCACCATCCTGATCAGGTACATCGCTTCATCCAGGATCAGCCCCCCGGGAACCGGGGTGCCGGTGTTGGGACATAAAGAGGGATCGAGCCCGTCGATGTCAAAGGAGATATACACCTGCTCCGGCAAACAGGAAACGATGTCGCGGCATTGTTCAAACCAGCTCCCTCCCGCAAACCGATATTGGTGGAGGTCGAAATCACTGAAAACGGATATCCGTGGATCCTTTGCCGCCAGCTTCATCTCAGGTTCCGAAACATCCCTGATGCCAACCTGCACCAGCTTCTCTGCCAGCCCTTGCTGCATCACATTAAACATGATACTTGCATGGCTCTGAAGGAACCCTTCATAGGCATCCCGTAAATCGGCATGGGCATCAAACTGCAGGATGCCGAACGAAGGACACGTTTCAGTCAGCGCCCGGATGAACCCCAGGGGTACACTATGCTCTCCACCGGCTACGATCACCTGTTTCCCTTTTTGAAGCCAGTATTGGCAGCGGCGATATACCATCTGATCAAGCTCTTCCGAAAGCCGGTTGACCTGATGGGCTGATTCCGACAAGGCAGGATCTGTCGGATCTGCACCCGATTCCAGCTGGCGGATCACCTCTGCTGAAAGAGCGCCCGCCCGATGGTTCAGGGTGGTAATATCTGCTTCCATGGTACGGTCGGTTCCAATCTGGATGATCCCGCTGCCCGGCACATCGAAGCTGTAAAAATCGAGCTGGGTGGATGCCTGTACCATGGCTTCCGGGCCCGCTGCCGTTCCTCTCCGGTAGCTTGTGGTGGCATCCCAGGGTACATTCACAATCACTATCTCCGATTCCGCGGGAGTCCATGGAAATCCGAAATAGTTCCCGTTATGAATGCCTACACCACTGGCATCGAACGAACTAAAGCTCATTCAGCAATTTTTTTACATAATTCGGGAGGGCAAAACCCGCATAGTGCATTTCGGTATTGTAGAAGCCCATGGGATTCTCCTCAATAAAGGATGCAATCACATCATTGTCAACATCCATCGGTGTCCGGCAATCTTTCCTGGCAATCATAATGCTCCAGGTACCGGTAGGATAGGTCGGCTGCGAATAGGTGATCACATGTACATGTGCATCCCCAAATAACTCTTTTAACAACTGATTGATCTCTGAAAACGCTTTGTCGTTGAAAACCGGCGACTCTGTCTGTCCCGCAAGAATTCCATCGGGCTTCAGAATACGATGGCAATGCTGGTAAAATTCCATTGAGAACAATCCCTCAGCAGGCCCAACCGGGTCGCTTCCATCTACAATAATGAGATCAAAGGTGTGGTCAGCAGCCTCTTTTACGTAGCGGATGCCATCCCCGATGATCAGGTTCAGCTTCGGATGCCCGAATGCACTGCTTATGGTGGGAAGTAACTGTTTGGAGGCATCAACCACCGCCTCATCAATCTCAACCATGGTAACCTGCTCCACCTCTTTATGCTTCAGGATCTCCCGCACGGTACCTCCGTCACCACCACCAATCACAAGGGCATGTTTTACTTTTCCATGGGTAAAGATGGCTGGATGGGTGATCATTTCATGATAATGGCATTCGTCCTTCTCGGTACACATCACCATATTGTCAATGGCAAGCATCTTTCCATAGGCATACGTTTGCAACACCCGCACATGCTGGTAAGGCGTGCGGCGGTCAAACAGGATTTCTCCGGTATGCCTGAGGCTAAGAGCCTGATTATCATCTTTATCCGTAAACCACACATTGCGGTTGTACATGCCGGGATTTACATGCTTTTTAGCCTCTTCGCGCATTGAACCAAGATCAAATTCAATCTTCTCCAGCAGGTTCAGGTTTCCGCGGCGCATCTCCAGCGCACCATAGGAGGTCGATTTCAGCACATCTTTCAGAAAATCAAACGAAATCCAGGGGTTCACCTCATCACCGCAGGTGAAAAGATCAACAGCGGCATACCGGTACTCGGGCCAGGTATGGATCGCCAGATGACTCTCCTGAATCACCACCACACCCGATACCCCGAACGGGGAGAAATGGTGAAACGTACTGTTAATCACAGTGGCTCCGGCCTCCTTTGCCCCATTCACCATCCCTTGCTCTATCAGGATTACATCGTTTAAAACTTCCGGATCACACTGGGTGAATTCTACCAGAATATGTCTGCCAAGGTCCGCCATTTTTATAGGATTTTATGTAGCAAAGGTAGAGCTTTTCTCAGTTTTCCGAAAATCATCTGCCTCTGTTCCCTGATCCGCTGCCATTTACCCATTCAGGTTTGCCAACTTCTGTGTACTTTTGCACATCATTATGTAATCCTTCTATTTCTCTATATGAAAATCTCCTGTTCATGGATTCGGGAATATGTCAATACCGGCCTTACTGCCGGTGAGATTTCGGAAATACTGACCTCCACAGGCCTTGAAGTGGAAACCATTGAACCCTGGGAAAGTATCAGGGGAGGTTTGGCCGGCGTTGTATCCGGAAAAGTCATTACCTGCGAAAAGCATCCGGACGCTGATAAACTTAAGGTGTGTATGGTGGATGTGGCTGATGGCCAGGGACTCCTGAACATTGTTTGCGGTGCCCCGAATGTGGAAGCCGGTCAGATGGTGTGGGTGGCAAGGGTAGGGGCAGTCTTATACCCCGCCGGATCGCCGGATCCTCTGGAAATTAAAAAAGCAAAAATCAGAGGGGTGGTTTCGGAAGGAATGATCTGTGCCGAAGATGAATTGGGAATTGGGAGCTCTCATGCCGGGATCATGGTCCTGCCGGATGGGACTTCCCCGGGTTTGCCGGCTGCAGCGTATTACAAGGTTCTCTCAGATCAGGTGTTCGAAGTCGGCCTTACACCCAACCGCAGTGATGCCATGTCGCATATCGGCGTGGCCCGTGATCTGGCTGCTGCAGTATCTTTCAGAAGAAAGCTGGCTGTTCCGCTGAATCTTCCCGGGATAAGCCATCCGAAATCACCTTCCGGAGAGCTTCCGGTGAAAGTTCTGATAGAAAACAGGGAGGCATGCCGGCGATACACAGGTATCACCATCGAAGGTGTTACCGTCGCCGAATCCCCCGAATGGCTGATGAACCGCCTGAAATCCATCGGCATCAAACCCATCAATAATGTGGTGGATATCACCAATTTTGTGCTGCATGAGACCGGACATCCGCTCCATGCGTTCGACTACGACAGGATAGAAGGTGCCACGATCGAAGTGAAAAACCTGCCGGAGGGAACCCCCTTTATAACCCTGGATGGAACAGAGCGGAAACTTACATCAGACGACCTGATGATTTGTGATTCCCGCAAACCACTGTGTATTGCGGGGGTTTACGGCGGCTTGCATTCAGGGGTAACGGCAGAAACCCGGAACCTGTTTCTGGAGAGTGCATGGTTCGACCCTGTGTCGGTAAGGAAAACCGCCAGGATACACCAGCTGAATACCGATGCCTCTTTCCGCTTTGAAAGGGGTGCCGACCCGGCCATCACCCGGTTTGCGCTCCTGCGAGCCGTTCGGCTGATATGCGATATTGCAGGAGGCTCTGTGGCTTCCGACATCTGCGATGAGGGGGATTATGCCCTGAAACTTCCGGTGGCCATTGTGGATGTAAGGTTTGCTAAAGTGAACCAGGTGGCAGGAATAACAGTATCTCCTGATGATATTGAAGCTATTCTTAAGTTGCTGGAATTTAATATAATATCATCTGATGAAGAAAAACTCCGGGTAGCTGTGCCTACCTGCCGTGCCGATGTGAGCCGCGAAATTGATGTCATCGAAGAGATCCTCAGGATATTCGGCTTTGATCAGATCCCGATTCCGTCGGCCATTCCGGTGGCATTCCCGGTCGTATCGGAAAACCCGGTGCACAAACTGCAGGATGCCTTTAGCCAGTACCTGGTGAGCCATGGTTTCTTTGAAGTTATGAATAATTCCCTCACCTCTTCAAAATATCAGGCTTCAGGCAAGGATACATCTGAGCAACTTTCGCCCGTAACCCTGTTGAATCCTCTCAGCACAGATCTCAGTACCCTCAGAACCAGCATGCTTCCGGGCCTCCTTGAGAATATCCGGCACAACTTCAACCGGCAGAATCCTGATGTAAAATTCTTTGAGTTCGGCTTCACATATGGTACTCTCGCCGGAATGCCCGCTGATAAACCGGTTGAACAACGCTTTGCCGAGTCACGGCAGATGGCACTCGTGCTTACCGGCAAAGCCAGCCCGGAATCCTGGAGAAGACCTCAGACGGAAACGGAATTCTTTGATTTGAAAGCGTATGTCGATGCACTACTTTTACTGGCAGGTATCGATAGTTCAGAATATGTTTCCGAACCGGTCAGCGATGCCACCTTCCTCATGGGAACCACGATCCGTCTCGGTGATCATGAACTGGTACGCTTTGGCCGGGTGAACCATGATTACCTGAAATCATTCCAATTGAAACAACCGGTATTTTATGCCCGGTTCTGCCTGGAACCCCTCGCAGAACAGAAGCCTTCTTCCAAAACCACCACCGTCCTTCCCAAATATCCGGGTGTCCGCAGGGATCTCTCCCTCATCATCGGGAATGAGGTGCTCTATTCAACCATCCGGAATATGATCCTTGAAGCGGATCCCCTGATCAGAACTGTGAATCTGTTTGATGTCTTCTCCTCCGATACGCTCCCCCCGGGTAAAGTCTCCTATGCAGTGAGCCTTACCCTTCGTCATGATGATAAAACCTTGTCAGAAGATGAGATCGACAAGATCATGTCGCGGGTAATAAAAATACTTGCCCAAAGGGCAGGAGCTGTCCTCAGATGATCTAAATATCTGATATGTAAAATCTTAAAAATTCTTAAACATACAATATCACACTCTATATTTGGTTATTATTGCACAAAATTTCAAAAACACGACGACATGAAAAAACTGTGGATTTTATTGGTTCCGATGGCACTGCTGGTTGCCTGCAAAAGTGGTACAAATCCCGAAATGGATGAACTAAAGAAAGAAAACGAGCGGTTGAGAACTGAATCAATGGCCAAGGATTCTACCCTGAACTCCGTTTTTTCATCCTATAACGAAATTGAAGAGAACCTGGCAATGATCAAGGAAAAAGAAAAGCTGATCCGTAAAGCAGGTGCAGCAGATATCAACGCCGACTCACGCCAGAGAATTACCGATGACCTGACCCTCATCTCACAGTTGATGGAGAAAAACAAGCAGACCATCGCATCCCTGAAGAAGAAGCTGAACAGTTCTGATGTGAAGATTGCTGAGTTCCAGAAAACGATTGAGCTCCTTACCAAAACCATCGAAGAAAAGGATGCAGAAATTGTGGCCCTCTCCAATCAGCTTGCAGCCAAGGATTCTGAGCTTAAAGATCTGGCAGTGCAGATCAAAAACATCTCTTCGGATCTGGCAACCAGGGAGCAAACCATCAGCCAGCAGGACGCAGAGCTGAACAAAGCCTATTATGTGATCGGAACTGAAAGGGAACTCAGGGATAAGGGAATCATCTCCCGTGAGGGCGGATTTGTGGGAATCGGCAAGACCCGTGTCCTCTCCAAAGATTTCAATGCACAGAATTTTACGGAAATCGATATCCGGAAACTGAAAACCATCCCGGTGAATGCAAAATCAGCAAGGCTTATTACCAACCACCCGACACAGAGCTATAATTTGGTAGGCGATAAAGTAGTTGAGAAAATCGAAATTCTTGATTATCAGGCCTTCTGGAGAACATCCCGCCATCTGGTGATCGTAGTTAAGCAGTAGTTGCCTGGGTACGAATGATAATACAGCAGTGGATTCCTATTCACTGCTGTATTTTTTTATGTACAGTTCAACCCTTCGGTTCGCCTGCATCTGATCTTCGGTTGAAGCATACGGGTAAACCATCTCGGTACTTCCTTTCCCCTGCCAGGAAAGCCTTGAGGAAGCAATGCCCTTGCGGATCAGATACTGATACACCGCAAATGCCCTTTTTTCGCTGAGCGTCTGGTTTTCAGCGGTGGATTTCCCGCTTCGGTTGTTATAGGGTTCATTCACGTGCCCGATGATGTCGATTTCGATACCCGGCTGATCCTTCAGGGTCTGAATGATATCCTCCAGCACCGGGTACGATTCGCGAAGAAATTGGTCGCTACCGCCCACAAACAGGATGTTGCTGAACGAAACCTTTTTACCCTCTTTGATCGGCACAAGATTTACCGTTTTCAGGTAGGTCTGGAAATCAGCTCCGGTTTTCACGATATCGGAGAACTGAAAGTAACCCGGTGCCTGTACCAAAAGCTGATATTGCGCTGACCTTTTCATTTTTGTGAAAATGGAAGATGAGTCTTCCCAGATCACAGAATCTGCATCAGCTCCTGTGGCAGATTTGTCTATCAGGGTGATCCGGGCAGCAACAGGTTTTATGGTTCCGGATTCTCTGACCGTCAGATTCAGGTAGTTGGAGGGCTGCACCTGGACTGCCGGTTCAGGCTTTCTGCAGTTCCCGTATTTCAGGTACAGATGGTGCCCATCCCCGCCGGAATATACATTATCAAGCACCAGAAGGTATCTTTCGCCTTTTTTCATGGGCAGCGGACGGGAAAAGGAGGGGCCGGGACCCGAATGGATAAAATCGTCCTTGGCGGAATAGGATAATCCGGTCCGGCTCTTTATTAAAGTATCGTTTCTTGAAATGCAGCTCCGAACCGGAATGATTTTCCTCTCCCGTATATCTGCACAGGTGTTATCCCCTTCATAACGAAACAGGATAAAGTCATAATCATCTTTAACCGACAAAGGAACAACCTCAAGCAGTAAATCACAGTCATCAAGTGCTTCAAATATGTACCAAACCGTATGATGCTCCTGTTCAAAAGAGTAGAGATCATGCTTTGTGCTGTTGAATTCGGGCACGCTTCCCGGCCCCAGGGGGGGGGTGGTTGGTCCGAAAACGGTATCCAGCAGTTCGATGGCGTTCTGACAATCCCCGTTCTCAGCCCCGATTCTGTAAAGCTTCTGGGCCGATGCGTGCCAGGGTATCAGGTATATCCCAAAAAGGAACACCCAGCAAAAAAAGGTATGGGAGATTAAGGACATACGGTAATTTTTTCAGAATGAACCCATGACCCGTTTGTCTCTGATATTCTCAGGACATAATGGCTGAACGGAAGATCACCGGGCAGCCGTATTTTTTGTTCCCCCTCTTCAAGCAGGTGCTGCATGGAGAATACAATTTTCCCCTCCGGAGAAATGAGCTCCGTTGTCACATGAAATCGTTCGGGACTGTATATAATCAGTTCATTACAAACAGGATTGGGGTAGATATTCAACCGGACATCGGGGAGGGGTTGAACGATACCGATATGATTTTTATCCCACCTGGCCAGCACATATTCGCCTGGCTGAAAATCGGGAACCGTGATGGTGCCGGCGGTAGGAGAGGGGGTTCTCGAAAATGCAACGCCACTCCACACATCGCCCGGTGAATTTCTGTACAGAATCACCAAAGAATCCTGGGTGTTTGTGATCAGGGCATTGTCGAACTGGTTTCCAGTGCTGTAAGTGAATAATCCTTCGAGACTGGTCCCGGAAGGTATAATACCACTGATTTTCCAGTACCGGTTCGGAGAGAGTGTGAGCCCTGCAACCGGTTGCGGAAGAGGATCAGGAGGCACAAAGGAGTGCTCAATCCTTACCAGGAGGGTATCAGGAAGGGAGTCAACCTTAAGCCGGAAAAACTCATTTGGGAACTGCAGGGTGCCGGTTGTGGTGATCTTCGCAGTTTCAGCAGTAATGGCATCCGACAGACGGTCCTCGGGGTCCATCAATACAAGTACAGGATTGAATGGAAGCACAAAGGTGGTCTGTCCCAGCTGCCCTGAGAAGTTCATCCGGTGTATCTGCCAATTATTCCTGTCCTGATAAAAACCGATTTCAACCGTATTGTCCTGCGTCAGCACAGACCTTCCGAACATCTTTTGCCTTGCATATACCGTAACATTCCACTGATTCCCGGCGGCAATGGAACGGATCGAATCGATCGAAAAATGGGGGAAGCCCGGTGTAAAAACCCAGCCATCAAAGAATGGGTTCAGGTTTTTGCCGGTTTGCTGGGAAAGAAAATCCCGGATCTGATAACTGCTGGCGGGCATAAAGGCGAATTGGGACAGCAGCGCTTTGATGCCGCTGAAAAAAAGGCTGTCTCCCAGGTAACCGCGAAGGGAATGTGCCACCAGTGCCCCTTTGTCGTACACCGTAGTGCCGTAGGTATGTGTCTGGGGAACAGGATACAGCGGGAAAAATGAACCATCTCCCCCTGAGCTGTTGGTGTGGGCATAGTTCAATACATCCTTCTGCAGCCCCATGATATAGGATTTGTAGCTGTCCCATCCGGAAATCCCTTCAGAAAAGATCGCTTCACAATACCTTGCCCACCCCTCATTGATCCACATATCCTCGGCCGAAGAACAGGTCATCAGATTCCCAAACCAGTGGTGCGACAACTCATGGGCAATCAGCCAGTCGTAGCTGTTGTTACCGGTAATCAGGTTTCTGGGCAGTGCGATATTGGTGGCATGCTCCATGGCCCCTTTGGTGGTTCCGGTATAACCGATTCTGGGCCACCGGTACGGGCCGAACCTGTTTTCAAATATCCCGACCATGTACCCCAGATTCGAAAATGACCCGATAGCTTTGACAGAATCCTGTGGCTTTACAAAAATGGTCACCGGAATGGGCCCCTGAATCCCGTTGATACTTCCCGGAATAAGGGAAAATTCACCCACTGCCACCGAAGCAAGATAGGTGGGGATGGGTTGTTCAAGCTTCCAGTGCCAGGCAATGCTGCCGTCAGAAAACTGAAGGGTGTCGGCCAGGTAACCTCCGCAAACCGCTTTGTGTGAGCCTTTTGTGCGAACAATCACATCGTAGGTGGCTCTGTCGGTAAAATCATCGAGGCATGGGAACCAGATCCTGCCATAATTGTGGGGATAATCCTGAAATGCTACCCCCAGGTTGTAAGCCATGGTACTGTCGGGAAGAAAATGAAAACCACCCCAGTTGTATGGCTCAATCAGCGGAGTACCATGATATACAACCCTCAGGGTGAGTGTGTCTGATGGGGTTGCTGCTGCCGGCAGTAAAATTCCGAGAACGGTATCGTTATAGGTAAAGTTACTGAAAACCTGATGGTTCAGAAAGATACTGTCGATGGTAAGCTTTCTGAAATCCAGTGAAAAACTGATGACCTGGGCCATACGGGGTACCAGCAGGATTTCGGTATTGCCATAAATCTGCTGGGTCGACAGATGCCGCATATCCAGACGTATCGTGTAATTCAGCACATCAACGGTGTCGCTCTTCAGGGTCTGACTGCCGGCATAACCGGCAATCAGGGCAAACAACCCGGTGATATACAGCCGCAAGTATTTCATGATGGTGTTATTCGCAGGAAAAAATTTTCGATTGCAAGATAGAGAATTTTCCGGTGCCATACTTTTAGTAAGTTTGTAACCTGTTATCTGATCAGGGGCAAACAACTGAAGCCCTTGAAATTTCTTCACCATGAAATCCAAAAAGATGAAAAAATGGCTGCTGGGGTTGGGTGTTTTTATTCCGGTGCTGTTATACGGGCAAACACCTGTATATGACCTTTCTGCATGCATCGACCTCGCAATCGGGAATAATATCGGCCTCAAGGTAGCAAGACTGGGGGTGGAGATGCAGAAAAACAGCATGCAGCAGGCCAGGGCTGCCATGTTGCCTACCCTCAATGCCAATGCATCGCACGGGTATAACTGGGGGCAGACTGTGGACCTCTATACCAACCAGTTTGCCTCGGAAAGGGTTCAAACCAATAACTTCTACGTCCAATCGGGAGTCACCATTTTTAACGGGTTCAGGCTGCTGAATATCGCTGCACAACAGCATGCCGGACTTACTGCCAAGCGGCTCGATTGCGATAAAGCCACCAACGATATCATGCTGAATGTGGCAACTGCCTACCTTCAGGTACTTTATAACACCGAGCAGCTTGCGGTAGCGGAAGGACAGCGCACGATCACGCAACAGCAGGTTGCCAGAATAGAGCAGTTGGTTGAATCCGGCATGCGCCCCCGGGGCGAACTGCTCACCCTCGAAGCCCAGCTGGCCTCTGAAGAGGCAAACGTGGTACGTGCCGAAAACCAGCTGGCGATGTCGTATCTTATATTAAGCCAGCTGCTTAATCTCGATCCGGGCACTGAATTTCTGGTGATGAAACCTGAAAGCACCGGTAAGGAACCCACCGAAACCTTGCTGCTGTCCCCGGTGGATATATATAAATATGCCAATGACCACCTGCCACAGATTCAAAGTGCTGAAATGCAGGTAAAAATGGCCGACCTGGGGTTAAAGGCAGCCAGGGGTGGCATGTGGCCTTCGTTGCACCTCACAGCATCCATGGGAACAGGCTTCTCGGGGGCCAGAAAGGATTATACCTATTCCATCGCGGGGTTTGAACCCAACGGAATGTTCACTTCAGGCTTTGATACGGTTTATGCTCCGGTTCTGGATGTGCAGGAAGCCCTCAGACCATTTGGCAAACAGCTCAATGACAACTTTAACCAGTCGGTGGCAGTTTACCTTACCGTCCCCTTATTCAACGGATTACAGAATCAGACCTCCATCAAAAACGCCGAACTCAGTCTTGCTAATGCACGCTTTAACAGCGAACTGCAGCAACAGCAGCTGTTTCAGGAAATTCAGCAGGCTCATGCAGATGCTGCAGCAGCCCTGAAAACCTACCTGGCTGCAAAAAAGTCATGGGAAGCACTCAAAGAATCGTTTTTATATGCAGAAGAACGGTTCAATGTGGGGATGGTGGGTTCCCTCGAATTTAACGAAGCGAAAAATCGCCTGATGGCTGCAGAAGCACAAATGCTCGGAGCCCGCTATGAATATATCTTTAAAACCAGTCTCCTCGATTTTTATATGGGGAAGGAAATCACCTTATAACCCCTTTCCGTTTTCACAAAACCGAACAAATCTCCGATCATGAAAAAGCGTACTGTATATGTATTGGTGGCCGCAGCAGTGGTAATTCTGATTCTATTGGTGGTAGCCAAAAAGCAGGGTTGGATCGCTAAGGACAAATCCGTTAAAGTGTCCACTGAGAAAGCCGAAAAACGATCCATCATTGAAATCGTTTCTGCCAGTGGCAAAATTCAGCCGGAGGTGGAATTGCTGATTACCCCTGATGTATCGGGGGAAATCGTTGAGTTGTATGTAAAGGAAGGGGATAAAGTGAAGAAGGGGCAGATGCTCGCCAGGATCAATCCTGAGAACTACCTTTCATTTCTGGAACAGATGGAAGCCGGCGTAAATACCCAAAGGGCCAACCTGGCCAATGCCCGCACCAGGCAGGTGCAGATGGAAGCCCAGCTGCTGAAGAGCAAAAGCGAGTACAACAGAATCAACACCCTGCACAAGAAGGGAGCCGTTTCAGAAGCTGAATTTGAGGCAGCATCAGTAGCGCTCGATATTGCCACTGCAGAGCTGGAGGCAGCAAAGCAAAGTATTGAAGCCGCCAGATTCGGAGTCAAAAGCGCTGAAGCATCCCTCAGGGAAGCCCGTGTTAACCTTACCAAAACCACCTTGTTTGCCCCGATGGATGGCACAGTTTCACGTCTCTCGAAGAAAAAAGGGGAGAGGGTTGTAGGGACCTCACAGTTCGAAGGAACAGAAATCATGCGTATTGCCGATCTTTCAAATATGGAAGTGAGTATAGAAGTGAGTGAAAATGATATCATCCGGGTTAAACTTAATGATACGGCAGAAGTGGAAGTGGATGCTTACCCCGACAGGAAGTTCTCGGGTGTGGTAACCCGTATCGCCAACTCAGCCAGCTCAACGCAGTTAAATACCGATCAGGTTACCAATTTCGAAGTGAAAATCAGACTACTGCAGGCCTCCTATACGGATCTGGTATCCGATGACCCGGGGCAGTCACCCTTCCGGCCCGGTATGTCGGCCAGCGTTGATATCCGCACTGCATACGCTGATAATGTACTTACGATTCCCATCGAATCAGTTACAGCACGTGCCGATACCAGCGGTTCAAAGATTGCCGCACTGAAAAAGAACTTCAAGGATCAGCCTGCCGAAGAGCAGAGCGAGGAAGAAAAGCAGCGGCAAAAAAAGGCCGAACTAAAGGAATTGAAGCAGTATGTTTTTGTATATGAAGCCGGAACCGTAAAAATGAGAGAAGTGGAAACCGGTATTCAGGATTCGGAATACATCAGGGTTGTATCCGGGTTGAAAGAAGGTGAGGAAATTGTGGTAGCCCCTTACAGTGCTGTTACAAAAGACCTGAAAAACGGTGATAAAGTAAAGAAAGTCAGCAAAAATGAACTTTTCAGGGATAAGGAATAGCTATGACCTTACTTGCCATTGAATCCTCAACCAAAGTCTGTTCGGTTGTATTGGCTGATGAAACCCGGATAATCGCCTCCCGTGAAGTGGTCAACGGAAATCAGCATGCGGCCCTGCTTACAAAATTCATGGAGGAGGTCCTGCAGGAAGGGGCGGTCTCAGGAAAGGAAATCGATGCAGTTGCGGTCAGCAAAGGCCCCGGTTCCTACACAGGTTTGAGAATAGGGGCCTCTGCTGCCAAAGGGATATGTTTCGCCTGCAACATTCCACTGGTAGCAGTATCATCCCTTTTTGCCATGGCGCGAAAGGCCGGATACCTCTGCAGCCCTGGTGATATCGTAGTGCCTATGATTGATGCGCGCCGGATGGAAGTGTACCGGGAGGTGTATGACCATCAGATGAACCTGCTGGAATCAGTGGAACCCGTGATTATTAACCCGGAATCATTCGATCATTATACCCGGTCAGGCAGGGTTTTTATCGTAGGCGATGGAATTCTGAAATTCGGAGATACCTTCGCCGGCAGGGAAAATATCCTGCTGATCCCTGAAATATATCCACAGGCTGAATATCTGGTGCAACCCGCCATCGAAAGACTTCAAAAGGGCGATGCAGATGACCTAGCCTATTTCGAACCACTCTATGTGAAAGATTTTGCAGCGGGAAAACCAAGGGTGAAGGGGCTGCTTTAGGCATTTAATCTCAGAACCTGTAACTGATACCTGAATAAATACCCAGGTTGAGCAGGAAAGGTTTTGATTCCTGCCCCCTGCTGATTGGCTGCAGTGATTGCCTGTAGAGGGGATTAAAGCTTAAAGCCCATGATTTTCCGGCTTCATAGTACAGATCAATTCCAATGAGTCCACTTACATACATCCTTTTTAATCCCAATGTGGTTCCGATGTATGCCTCATTATTTCCGGTCTGGCGAATTAACCGATTGTCAGTGAGGATGTTTCCCCCAAAACCGGCTTTGACGGAAATACCAACGGGCCCTTTGACCAGGGTGTATGAACCAGTAAGTGGAACCTCCAGCCAACTGAAGTGCTGTACCAATTCCCCTGATGGTACCTCGAGAATGGGATAGGTGACCAGTTCGTCCTTCAGAGCGGAACTGTAGGATAATTCGCCAAAAATATTGGAGGCCGGTCTGTAATTACTTAAAACGGTAATTTCCTGCTCCCCTGACGAGAGGGTGGTACTGAACTGGTTGTACACAGCACCGGTCTGCAAACCGATCCGGTCAGTAATACGAAAGCCCACACCAAGCCCGATAGAACCTTTGGGTCTGATGATCTGCTCTCCGGAGTTCTCTATCATATCATTCCGGAAGGAAGAGTTGCTGATACCACCGTCACCGGAGGCATAATAACCGGCAAACGTCCTGCCTGCATATCCTGTCATCTGCCATCGTCTTCTCATTTTTTCCGGTGCTGCCGGAAAATCATGGGCAATCTGCGGTTTCAGGTCAGGAATCAGAAAAACCGGAATCCAGGGAATGGTTACCGCCAGCTGGTCAGGAGGGTATGTCTCATCAGATGTTTGAATAGTGATATAGGTGAGCGGTATTTCGGGGTTTGTGGTAACAGCTTCATTTGATATGGATGACGGGCCTGTCCGGGATTTGTAATTCCCTGCCTGAACAGAACCTTCAGCGTCCCCATTTCTCCTTAAGGTTTTCTCCGATTCTGCAGATGCCACTTTTGATTTCATGTACCCTTTTTGTATGGATAAGGGATGTTTCTGAGGGGGAGTCTGATGGGCAACAAGGTCATACTTTTCCTGCCTGACATCCCCCCACTCATTCCGTATCAGATATCCTGTGATCAGGGCTGCAGAAACGGCTGCAACACCGGCAATCCTGCGCCACATCACAACCCTGTGGTGCCGTGATACTGCCAGCAGCGACTCCTCGATCCTGGCCCATGCTCCTGCCGGAGGAGTGGCCTCCCCTGCCAGCATGGCTTTTTTTATGCGCTCTTCCAATCGGTCTGATCGTCGTTCCATAACCTTTTATTTTACTCCGATCTCATCCTCTGCTGCCGGTTTGATCGTCCTGAACCTGCCCCTTGCCTCTGCCGGGGTACCGTAGTTTTTCAGTCTTTCCTGCAAAACCGAACGGGCCCGCGAATAATTCGACTTTGAAGTTCCTTCCGAGATCTCCAGCATCTTACCTATCTCTTTGTGGTTGTAACCTTCCACGGCATATAACAAAAATACCATCCTGTACTGTGGGCTCAGTTCCTGAACAGCGTCCATAAGCTCAGCAGCAGAAATCTCCTCCAGAATGTGCTCAACTGAAAGGGAGGATTCAGCACGTATCTCTTCTGCAATCAGTTTCATCTTATGCCTCCGCCGGTATCGTTCCAGCGAGGTGTTCACCATGATCCGGCGCATCCACCCTTCAAAAGACCCTTCTCCCTTATATTGGTTCATATACATCAGAATCTTGATAAAACCATCGTGCAGGTTATCCTGGGCTTCCTCGTAATCAAAGGAATATGATAAACATACGGCAAACAACTTTGAAGCATACTGGTCGTATAATCGTTTTTGCGCCCGTCGGTCTTTACGGAGGCAACCCTCTATCATCTCACGGATACTGTCCTGCTCTTCCACCGACTGCGGGTTTCAAGGTTAATGATGAATCGTAATCAGGATGGGTTGCGTGCTTCAGGTAAACCGGTGAATTTCCCCCGGGCGCAACTTTCGCCCGCATCTTTTCATCATACGAAAGGTTAGCCGGTACAAAAGTAACAGCTATTCCACAAAATATGGAACTGAAATGAGTGTTTTCATCAAGAGAATAAGGTATTTAACGTTTCAATAAAATTACAGTATGAAAAAACTGACAATGGCTCTGATGATGGTAATCTGTACTATGTGTTTGCATGGTGTTGCCCAAACGGAAGAAACTGTAAAATCCCCCTGGTCACACACCCTCTCATTTTCATTACTCACCCTCAGCGATGATAACTGGAATGGGTGGTATTATCCATGGCTGGATATCATGTATTTTCCGCAAAGAACCACCAGGCCGGTCCCCGGACTCCAATACATGCTGCAGTACAAGAATATGTATGCAAGACTTGGCCTCCATGCCCTTCACCTTGAAACTGACACCAGAGAGAGTACCTATGCTTTTGAGGAAAACAGGAACTGGACGGCAGCTATGCTGGGAATTGGCGGGATTACCCATCGGAAAAACTTTATCCTGAGCTATGGGGTCGACTTTTCCAAAGTGATTACACACGTCCGGTCGGAGAGTGAATATCAGAACCCCACCGACAACTACAAAAACAGCAACAAGGATGATGTGTTTGGTATTGATCCATACATTGGTTTTGGATTTCCAGTGGGCAAAAGATTTACCCTTGGTTTTGAGTCGTCGGCCAGATATGAAATCTGGAAGGAATCATGGAATAATTCTTCCCAGAGTGGAAGCACCTATTCAGGAAGTTCAAATGGGACACGTGCAGTCATGTCCCTGATCAGTCAGATACGTCTGAGTTACCTTTTGAAATAAAAAAAACCGGCAACCATCTGGCTGTCGGTTTTCTTTTGCATACATCTGAAGTTCTGTCACTTCTTCTCGTGGTTACACTTGTGAGGCTCTGTGGTACCGTCAGCCTTTTTTTCACCTGTACATTTATGCTCCGCGCTGCCTGATTTGTCATCTTTCTGCCCTGTGCATTTGTGTTCAGCATCGCCCGTCTTGGCATCATCCTTCTGCCCTGTGCATTTGTGTTCAGCATCGCCCGTCTTGGCATCCTTCTGCCCCGTGCATTTGTGTTCCTGCTTGGCATCAGCACCCTCTTTCTGGCATTTATGACCTTCCTCCTTTTGTCCGGTGCATTTATGCTCTGGCTGATTGGCATTGGCAGAAGCTTCTTCAGGAGTTTTTACCTCGTATCCTAGTTTCTGTATCGCTGCCTTGATCTTTTCAGGATCTGTTTTTTTGGCATCGTAGGTCACCTCCACAATTTTTGTAGCCAGATCAGCCTTAACCTCCTTTACCCCCTTCTCAAAAGGCAGGTTTTCCATAATCTTCTGCTGACAGGAGGCACAGTGCATATTAACCGAAAATTTCACCGTCTTCAGATCCGGCTTGGCTGCTTCCAGCTGAAAAGCTGATAAAAACAGCCCCATAATCAACGTCAGTACAATTGCGCTTTTTTTCATAATGATTCTTTTTCGTGTTTAGTGATTAAAGTTGTTTTATATAATATCTGAATCCTGCATAAATTTTTCTTCCGATAACCGGGCCCCAGACCTGAGAAGCATCAAAATACTTCCCGAATGGATCATCGGCTGCAATGATCGGATGATGTTGCACAAAATTAGTCAAATTTTCTCCACCCATATACACATTCCAGTGTCTGAAGTACTTTGTCACCTGTGCGTTCATAATCACATAGGCAGGTGATTCCTGTGCTGTATGATATTGAACTGGCAGATTGTGGTTTTCAGGCAGCCTTGACGGCCCGTTGAACTGTGTTGTGTAGTCGAACTGCCATTTGGTGCTCGGAGTTTTGTAGGAGAAGTTTGCAAGTCCTTTATAGCGCTTAGAAAACGGAAGCCGTACCAGCTCTCCGTCCATGGTGGCCCGTGCATCACTTACCCTTATGGCCAGCAGGACATCCAGCCTCTTAATGGGCTCAAAGGTGAAATCAACCTGTAAATTGTTGGCAAATGAACGCCCGTCAAGCTGGTACACGTAGATGTGCTCAAAGTCGCGATCCAGATCTATCACCATCTGATCAGTAAATTGAGTCCTGAAAACCTCCGCATTCAAGACGGCTTTTCTTCCGGCGAGGTGCAGATCCTGTGTGAGATGGATTCCGTAATTCCATGCTACTTCAGGGATGACCTCATTCTCAAATACGATCCTCCTCGAACTTGCCAGCAGGAATAAATTCTCAGCATACATGTGCACACTCCGGTACCCCTTGCCTCCCGAAACCCTTATCGTGGTATGCTCCGTGGGCTGGTAACGGATATGAAGCCTGGGGGTGAGCTGCACGCTATAAAGGCTGTTGTAATCAGCCCTGAAACCAGCCAAAAGGGTAAAGGTCTTCAGGTGAGAAAAAGTATACTGGCCAAATGCTCCATAAACAAGCTCCTTCTTACCCATCAGCGAATCATTCATCTTTTCGTCGTAATCCTGCAGTTGGTATGATACCCCGGTCTGGATCAGATGGTTGCTGTTGAACAGGTAGGTGTCGAAACTCACCCGGCTGTTGAGGCTGTTTTGTTCCACGGTATGGGTATTGAACCCAAATACCGATTCCTGCCTGTGCAGGGCATAATTATTCATGGTTGATATACTGGTCATAGCCCTTCCGCGAAAAATGTAACACCCTTTGAAAAACCCGCCGGTCCTCAGGGTATTTACGGTGAAACCATATTTCAGTTCTCCGGGATCAACAACTTTGTAGTCCATTTCTCCACCGAGGCGCTCCTCATTAAGAAAATTAATCCCGGCCTGCAGTATCGTCCGCTGATGATCAGAAGATGCATACTTCCACCGATTCATCAGGTGATACCGTTTTGTCAGCGGCTCATCCATGAAGCCGTCATTGTTATGGTCGATCCTCAGGTTATTATACCCGCCGTAGCCAAGAAACATGGTGCTGAGACGGTCATTGATCTTCCAGGCTGCATTGGAATTACCCTCCATGTGCCCGTGTGAATTGCCGTAGAGATTGAGGTAAAACACCTCTTTCCCGTCAGGCTTTTTAAAATCTGCACTGATCTGGCCGGTGATCGATTCATTCCCCGAAACCACGGATGATGCACCTTTGGAAACCGAAATCGACTCCAGCCAGTGACCCGGTATGTAACTCAACCCGAACGAACGGCCAAATCCCTGATAATCCGGAATGTTCTCAATCATCAGCTGACTGTAGATGCCTGTCAGCCCGAGCATCTCAATTTTCTTCGCACCGGAGATCGCATCGCCATACGATACATCCACCGACGCATTGGTTTCGAAACTCTCGCCCAGGTTGCAGCAGGCTGCTTTGTGCAGCTCAGCACCGGTGATGTTCTGGGTAATGATAGGATCGAATTTACTGATATATGTGGCAGACTCCCGGGCGGTTATCACAAGTTTTTTAAGAATCACATTGCGGCTGAGCCCGATGCTAAGTTCTCTTTCATCAGGATTGACCCTGATGGAGTCCTTTTCAAAACCCACATAACTGACCACCAGAATGTCCTTCCCTTTAACCCGGTCAAGGTGAAACCTCCCTTCATCGTTTGTGTGTGTTCCCACAGAGGTGCCTGCCCAGAAGACATGCACATTCGGGAGCGGTGTTTTGTTGCCATTCTCCCCTGGTTCATATACAAACCCGGTGAGTTCACCGGCCCATATCCGTATCGGGAGAATCAACAACAGGATAGAGATTATTATGCTGTACTTTTTCATGGAATTAAAAATTTATGGTGTATTTGATACTGATTGACCGAGGCACGGAACATGCTTCCGATACCTCATTCTGATGATGCAGAGTTTTGATAATCAAAACTATACTATCAGAAATCAGGGTGTATCAGCAACCGTAAATTTTTAATTGACTAAGGGTGATCAGGAGTGGACGCCCTGCTGGTGCAGGGCAGGGGTCATCAAACCTGCCGGTAAAAACTTCAGGCTGGTCCGGTGCTTTATCCTCAATCACATAGTGGCAATAAGCTATCCTGGTATCAGGTGTGTTAAATTTGAGGGCAGCTTTTCTGGCGGGTTCTGTATCGGGTGAGAAACGCAGCAGGAACTCATATTCGGTGCAGCAATTGCCTGATAGTTTTTCAGATGAAACAGAAGGTTCCGGGCTGCAGCATGAACCTGAATGAGGTGCTGCCGGATGGTGATTGTGACCACATTCGTGATGCACATCATCATTGAAGTTCACAAACAGGGATGACATGGTCTCCTGATGTAAACGGCAATGATGCACAAACACCATAAAGCCGCTGGTGCTTACAGTGATGTTTAATGCGATCAGTATGGCCAGTATCTTCTTCATCCGGTTATTGCATACTTTTGCTCTGCAAAATTACCTATAAATGCGAATTTCAATTCCTTACAGCTGTTAATAGTTCGTTAAAATAAGGGGTGAGCTTGTAAATAACCGTAAAAATTACCCTGATTCTGTCTTCTGCTCCTTCAGGGAAGATGTCTACCTGTACTCCCGCGCCGATATTTCGTTATTGAGGATCATCAGCCCGTTACCCGCCAATGCTTTCATTTCATCCTCACCGGGATACACAAATACCGGTGCCAGATGCTCAACCCGCTCACGGATCATCGCAACCACAGGTTTGCCGTAAGCTACTCCTCCGGTAAGGAGAATGGCATCAACTTCACCCTTTAGAACCGTCGACATAGCCCCGATCTCCTTGGAAACCTGATAGGCGAAAGCCTCCTGAATCAGTGTAGCCTTTTCATCTCCTGCTTCAGCCCGCTGTTCAACGTCAATTGCATTGTTGGTTCCCAGATAAGCCACAAAGCCCCCTTTTCCGGTAATCATCTTCCTGATATCATCCGGGGTGTAGTCTCCGCTGAAACAGGCTTTGGCAAGTGCACCTGCAGGAAGTGTACCTGAACGCTCGGGTGAAAACGGACCCTCTCCGTCAAGTGCCTGATTCACATCAATCACCCGCCCTTTCCGGTGTGCTCCCACACTAACCCCACCCCCCAAATGCGCCACAATCAGATTAAGATCTTCGAGCGGAACGTTCTGCAGTTTGGCATGGGCACGTGCAATCGCTTTCTGGTTTAATGCATGGAAGATACTGATCCGTTCAAACAGAGGGTGCCCTGATATCCTTGCTACAGGCTCCAGTTCATCCACCACAACCGGATCGGCAATATAGGCCTTGGCGGATGGGAGGCTCCTGGCGATATCACTGGCAATAAGACCTCCGAGGTTGCTCGCATGCTGCCCTAGTACCCCTGTGCGCAGATCCTCCTTCATCAGGTCATTAACCTCGTAAACACCGGAAGGAATGGGTTTTAACAAACCTCCCCGCCCAACAATCACCCGCAGATTCTCAATGGTGATACCTGCATTCCTCAATTCCTGCAGGATAATATTCTTCCGGAATTCATACTGATCAGTGATCCTCTCGAAACTCCCGATCTCCTCGGAACTGTGCTGGATGTTTTTCAGAAATATCTGCCGGTTCCCTTCATACACCGCAATTTTTGTGGAGGTAGAGCCGGGATTGATGGCCAGAATACATTGGTTACCCATGATGCTTTCCTTTTCTTGGTGTGTATTCTATTCCATCGCTGCAGCAAGGGCAATCGACAACATTTTGCTCCTCTCGGTATCCGAACGGGATGTGAGTACCACCGGTACAGTGGCTCCCATCAGTACAGCTGCTGATACTCCACCTCCCAGAAATCCCAGTGTCTTGTAAAGGACATTCCCTGAGTTGATGTCAGGGGTGACAAGGATGTCAGCATCACCGGCCACCTCACTGATAATGCCCTTGTGTTCTGCGGCTTCCTTCGATACAGCATTGTCGATGGCAAGCGGGCCATCCACCAGGCACCCTGTGATCTGTCCCCTGCGGTTCATCATCGCAAGCATGGCAGCGTGAACGGTAGCCTCCATCTTTGGATTGACGGTTTCAACAGCTCCTATCACTGCAACTTTTGGACTGGTGATTCCCAGCTTATGAAAAAGCTCTACGGCATTCAGCAGAATATCGGTTTTTTCTTCAAAAGTAGGTGCCACATTCATGGCTGCATCTGTAACACCCAGCAGTTTATGATAATATGGGGTTTCATACAGGGCAATATGACTGAGCAATCCCCCCTTCCGTAAACCTTTTTCCTTGTCGAGAATGGCTTTCAGCAGTGGACCGGTGGAAATGTACCCCTTCATCATAATGTCTGCTCTCCCTTCCCGGATCAATTCAACAGATCTTACAGCTGCCCGGTAGGCATCCTTTTCGTGAAGCACTTCGATTCCCTGCAGGTCAAACCCGATCTTTTCACATAACTGGTCAATCAGATATTTGTCTCCGGTCAGAACAGGTTCAATAATACCTTCCCGGGTGGCGTTTTTTACCGCTTCCAGTACCGGTTCATCCGAAGCAGCAACAACGGCAAGCCGCCTGATCTTTCCGCTGCGTGCTTTGTCGATCAACGAGTCCAATGTTTTCAGCATATAGGTCAATATTTTAATGATTTCTCGCGGTGGCCTGCAAAAATACACCCTTCGGTGTAATCCTCCAAACGAAACTGAACATCAGGGTGTACTGTAAAAACGAATCATCTGAAGAATCGCCCGTCGGCATACCGGGCAAAAGGCATCATAACGTACCGATTTCATCGTGCACTCCTGATAGGGACGATAAATGCCCCTGGCAGAATACCCCGCACCCTCGAATACCCCGATAGTCTGTTCATTGGCAGGTATCGCAGGTGTGGGGACCGGTGTGCCGGGTAACAACATCCCTTTCCATTTTCGTTCAAAATCAATCAGTGTGGTGATATTTGGCTCCCAGGGCTCAGTCTGCAGATCGTAAAAAGCATCCACCGCAACCTCCGAGGTGTAATATTCATCTGCCAGGCCTGCAAAGGAATGCCCAAACTCATGGATCAGGAGGAACCCAGCCTCCTTGTTGCCACGGGTCCCCGTAGCGTAAAAATTATATATGCCACCACCCCCGTATTTGTCAGAATTTACAATAATAAAAATCTGATCATAGGGTACCAGCCCTGCGGCATCCCTCACACGCTGAAAGTCCTCTGCCATCAGGTAACGCTCTGATCCAAAGGTGCTAAATGATGCTCCCAGCCCTGTTTTTCTGAAGATCTTTTCACCCGGCAAAGACACTCCCGATTCGTCTGAAATAACGCCGACCCCCCTGAAATTGATACTTTCACTGACCTCACCATACGGTGCTGCCCCTGTTAAATACCCTGCAAATTTCCGGCAATCATCCCAGAAAAGGTGCATATCATCTGCAGTGTATCCCTCTGCCAGAAATACAATGTCAAGTTTCTCTGCCGGATCACCATGCACGGCAATATCCCGCTTTTCCCAGGAAGGGACTCCCCGGGTCATGATTTTTTCCTTGCCAGGGTGTATCTTGTCACTGAAAATCAGATGGAGTACATTCTTCTTGTCTCTCCGGTAAATTTCCAGAACCGCATCATCCTTCGGAAAGGGCATCACAATGGATTCCCTGAATCCTTTCCGTTTTGTTTTAGCCTCCTCCGTGTCCTGCCACTCCACAAACAGGGTGCTGAACCCTCTGGAATAAATCAGCGTACCTGATTTTGCATCCCTCAGATTAAAATGGTATCTGCCAAAACCAAATGTATCAATCAGTTGGGTCAGGGATCCGCCCCAGTAGGGCTCTGAAATCAGTTTTCCGGGTTTAATCTGTTCCTTGTTCCGGGTGCCTGAATGGATGTAGTCATACCGCAGGGTCTTACGGTGAAAATATTGATCAAAAGTTTGTGTGCCGGCGGTCAGTACTCCCGTTATCAGCACTAAAACAATAAGCATAAAATTGCTCATACCATCTATTATTTACCGTACCATGCATCATGTTCCTTGCTACTGCAAACTTGCGAATTTTTTAATTTGGTTGAACATGTGTTCCCCTGATCTCTTTCTTTTACCTTTGCCGCTTCGGATCAAACAACCCCCATGAAAAAAACCTGTTCATCCCTGATTTTTCTGTTTGCAACCGTGCTGCTCCTGTATTCATGCCGCACACCCCAAAGCGCGGATGCAACCGGGAAAATCCTCACAACCCCTGCCTATTCCTCTCTCAGTGGTTTCTCATGGTTCAATCCTGTACGGTTTTCAACCCTCGACCATGCCTATACACCTGCCATTACATCCGTGAAGATGCAACGCACTGGAGTGGAGTTTTCGCTGCCATTGCTGGAGCTGGATAAATCCGGGCAACTCGAAATCTCTTTTGATGAGCTCAACGGATTACCCCGACAGTTCAGATATACCCTCATCCATTGCGATGCCTCATGGAATCCCTCCGATCTCCTGCAATCCGAATACCTCTCCCCCTATACAGAAGGCTTTTTGAATCAGTATCTTCTCTCAAGGGCTACCCGGCAGGCCTATGTGCATTATACCCTTTTGATTCCCAACGAAGAGGTAAAAATCAGTAAATCAGGAAATTATCTCCTTGTAATTTACGACCCCGCCCAACAAAACCAGTTGATTCTGACCCGTCGGTTTATGGTTACCGAAAACCGGGCATCCCTGAAAATATCGGTACGGAAATCATCTGATATAGAAGAGGCAGGGTATAAACAGGAAGTGGATGTGGATCTGGTAAAAAGCAGCTGGCCTGTCGAAAACCCATACCAGGAACTGAAAATCTTTATTGCCCAGAACGGGCGGCTTGATAATAGGGTGGAGGGGCTGCAGCCTCGTCTGGTTACCGGCAATACAATCTCCTATAACTGGGAAAAGGTGAATACCTTTAACGGAGGCAATGAGTTCCGCTATTTCGATATTCGCACACTCTCGAAAGTAACTCCCCGCGTCGCTTTTATCACCCAGGATTCCGCCTTCCATCATGTGTTTCTCAAACCCGATTTTAAAAGGGGTTTTCAGGTGTATCAATCCGAAAAAGACCTGAACGGTGAGTTCATTATCCGGAACGATGATGCCCATTCAACCGCTGGTAATGAGGAAGATTATGCCTGGGTACATTTCACCTTCCCTTTCCAGTCATCCTTTGGCCATCGTGATATGTACCTGCTCGGTGCTTTTACGAACTGGCAACTCACACCTGAAGCCAGGCTGGTTTACAGTGAAGAACGAAATTCCTATGAGGCTTCACTCTATCTTAAACAGGGCTATTACAATTACCATTATGTGATGCTGGACTCCGCCGGTACACGGTTTGAAACGGTACTGACCGAAGGCGACCATTCAGAAACGGAAAACTTTTATACCGTTTATGTGTATCAGAAATTACCCTCTGAACTTTATGACCGCCTTATCGCAGTGGAAAGGGTTACAACACTTCAGCAACGGTAAACGTTGAACCTCCCGTAAATACAAGGTCATCTGCTCCTGCTGCACTGCAGGCTGCCTTATACGCTTCATTGACAGAGGCATAAACATTCCCCCGAAGCCCGTAGCCTGCTGCCTGGTCACGGAGGATGCCTGCATCCAGTCCCCGCGGTATGTTGGCCTTGCAGAAATAGTAGACTGCATCCTGTGGGAAAAGTTTCAGGATCCCTTTGAGATCTTTGTCAGAAACCACACCCAGCACAAAGTGCAGTTTCCTGTATGTTTCACCCTTCAGCTGTTCCATGACCATTTTCAGCCCATCGGGGTTGTGTGCTGTATCACATATCCTCAATGGATTGGATCCCAGAATCTGGTACCTCCCCATCAAACCGGTAAGCTTGATCACATCATTGATTCCCTTGATAATATGGTTTTTGCGGATATCATACCCTGCTGCGATCAACTCTTCAACCGCTGCCAGAACCGTAAGGATATTCTCCTTCTGGTACGATCCGGTTAAGGGGCATTTGAGCTCCCGCAGGTAGGGTCTCCCCATCCTGTGAATATCCAGCATCAGCTTGCCACGTACCGAACCTGCCATACCTGCCTGAACAACCTCGAATACATCCTGTGCATAGGTGATACGCGATTCTTCCAGTTCTGCCTTGTAGCTGAATATTTCGTCAGTATCGGGATGATGCCTGCCAATTACAACCGGTATGTGCTCCTTGATAATGCCCGCTTTTTCTGCGGCAATCATTTCCAGGGAGTCTCCCAGAAACTCCCTGTGATCAAAACTGATGTTCGTGATCACCGATACCACCGGATGCACAATATTCGTAGAATCCAGCCTTCCCCCCATTCCCGTCTCAAGCACCACAATATCACAGTTCTGTTCTTTGAAGTACCGCATCGCCATCCCGAACGACATTTCGAAAAAGGAGGGTTGCAACTGCTCGAAATCCTTTTTGAAATACTGAACAAACCAGGTTACCCAGCTTCTGGGCACCATCTTCCCGTCAACTTTGATACGTTCCCTGAAATCTTTCAGATGGGGAGAGGTAAACAGACCGGTCCGGAGCCCCTGCGACTGCAGAATCGCTGCCAGCATATGCGAAACGGAACCTTTGCCATTGGTGCCTGCAATATGGATGAATCGTAATTTCTTCTGAGGATTACCGAGAAAATCCACCAACCGAAGGGTATTGTCAAGATTCGCTTTATAGGCAGCTGCCCCGATGCGTTGAAACATGGGCAACCGGTCATATAAATACTGCAGCGTTTCTTCGTAATTCATGGCAACAGACCCATTCACTCCGGAAAACTGAACGTTTGACAACCGACGGTTATTGTGAAACACCTTAAATGGCGTGCCCTGAAGCCTGCTGCGGCACCAAATAAAGGATTGTCACCGGTCACAGGAAAGGCTAATTCAGTTTGATAAAGGTATAGGTAATCATACCCCTTTGAACAACAGGAGCATCGAGATTCACTGAAAACCGGCTTCTTTTGGCTGCTTCAATGGCGGCGGCTTTTAACTGAAGATCTGAAGTGGTAGATAACCGCGAGTTATACTGTGCATCAACCACATTGCCCTGCTGGTCAACATTTACATCAATCACGATTTTCCCCTGCCGGTCTGAATTATAGGAGGGTAGGGGCAACTCCTTGTGGGTTCGGCCTGTCAGGCTGAAACTCGGACCAGTTCCGCTGCCTTTTCCCGTTCCGGTTCCGTCACCAGGCTTGGTTCCGGTTCCGCTGCCCTTCCCGCTTCCACTGCTGCTTCCACTGCCACCGGATCCTGATGTCCCCTTTTTGGTAAACAGGGCATTGGGGTTAACCTTTTGTTTTGGCGTTTCAGGCTGTGTAACCGGAGCGGTCTGCGTAAGCTTCACCGTGGGTGAGGCTACAGGTGCAGGCGGGTTATCAGGACGGTTATCCGTTACATAGGTGCGCTCACCTTGTTCAGGATTGGGTCGGCTGACCGGTTCCGTTTCAGGCAACGTGTTCTGCCCCTCAATCCCGCCGCTGCTGCCGCTTCCGCCCATCTCAATCTCCACGCCCTCATCCGGAATCGGTGGATCCGGGTATTGAAACCCAAAGAAAAGACTCAGCATAAATACCAGCAACAGCACCAATATGGCTGCAATCATACCTTTGATCCGGTCGTTCCTGCTTATGATTGCCTCTCGGTCCATGATGCTGCCATATTTGGGAATCTGATTACTGTGGTCTTATATATTTTGGTATACACCTCTAAAATAGAAAAGTTTCATCAAAATCTGCTTTTCTGCCCCTTTACTTCTGGGATGGAGCAGTCTTGAGAATTACTTTATGCTTGGTGTTGTTTGCGGTATTCAGGATGCTGACAAGATTGTACACATTTACAATGGCTTGTACCGAAGCTTCTTTGTCTGCCTGCAACTCTATTCCGGTCGGTTCATCCGGGGAATATTTCAACAGTTCCGATCCCAGCAAGGTCTGCAAGGTGTTCAGGTCAACAGGATTGCTCGAAAAATAGTAATTGTTGAATTTATCCACCGCAACCACCGGCCCTTTCGGACTTACCGTCCTCGATTGGCTGCTGGGGAGGCTGACATCAATGGCATTCGGACTCACCATGGTGGATATCAGGATGAAAAAGATCAGCAGCAGAAACACCAGATCAGACATGGAGGCCATGCTGAACGAAACTTCCCTCTTATTTCGTGTCTTGATTGCCATAGGTCACTGTTTTATACAGCCGGTTCGTGTAACAGATCCATAAACTCTGTGGCACGTGCCTCCATGATGTACACCACCTTTTCGATCCGGGCAACCAGAAAATTATAGGAAATGTATGCCAATATTCCTACAATCAGACCAGCAACCGTAGTAACCATAGCCTGGTACATCCCTTCAGAAAGGATGTCGACACGGATCTGATTTCCTTCATTGGAGATCCTGAAAAATACTTTTACCATCCCAACCACCGTCCCTAAAAAGCCTATCATCGGGGCACTTCCCGAAATGGTGGCAAGGGTGGCAATGTTCTTTTCCAGCCGGGATACTTCCAGCTTCCCGACATTTTCTATGGCTGCGTTGATGTCATTCAATGGCCTGCCAATCCGGTTAATGCCCTTCTCCACCATCCTGCTGATCGGGGTTCCATTCTTCCGGCATAATGCCAGGGCCGCTTCAATCTTTCCGTCATGAATCAGATCCCGTATATTGAACATGAAATGGCCCTCCTCTTTCGATGCCCTGTTGATCGTCAGGAACCGCTCAACGAGAATAAACGCCGCCAATGCCAGCATAAGAAAAAGCGGTCCCATGAATGCCCAGCCGCCATACTGTATCAGTTCCCACATCGAAAGCATCTTTTTGGTGCCTTCCTGCACGGTGTCCTGAACCGGAGCAGTCATTCCGGCACCAACTTCCTGTATCACTGCAAATAACAACATACCCATAGCTTAGTAGATTTGTTTTCTAACGCCGAAATTACTACATAAGTATGTAAATCGCCCCCCTTGAGATTTCATATTTTGAACAAAGGGGTGTTAGTTGGCTAAGGGTCTATCTGTCAATCGTTAATCAGAAACGAGTGTCCCGGTCTGCTCCCCAAGGAGTTCTTTTAAAAGGTTTCCTGGCTTCTGGATATCAAATACGATAATGGGGATATGATTTTCACGGCACATGGTAAATGCAGTGATGTCCAGTATTTTATAACCTTTCTGGATCGCATCGTTAAAGGTAATCCGGGTGAGTTTTATCGCAGCAGGATTTTTTTCAGGGTCATCAGTATAGACCCCATCCACCCGTGTGCCTTTCAGCAGAACTTCTGCATGTGCTTCGGCTGCCCTGAGGGCTGCCGCCGTATCAGTGGTGAAAAACGGATTCCCGGTCCCTCCGGCAAAAATCACCACCTTTCCGGCTTTAAAAGCCTCCATGGCAGCAGGTCTTGTGGCTTTGGCAGCAATCCCATCCACCGGAAGGCCACTGAGCAGTAAAGTGGGAATCGACCGGGATTCGAGAGCCGATCTCAGGGCCACACTGTTGATCAGCGTGGCCAGCATTCCCATGTAATCGCCCTGTACACGGTCCATGATTTCTGATGCCCCCTGCAAACCCCTGAAAATATTCCCTCCTCCTATCACGATCCCCGTTTCGCAACCTGCCTGCACAGCAGTGGCAATCTCATCAGCATAATATTCCAGACGTATGGGATCAATTCCGTAACCCTGTTCTCCCATTAGCGATTCACCGCTAAGTTTCAATAGTATCTTCCGGTATTTCATGTTGTATCTTTTTCATGGTAAAATTGCATAAAAAAAAGAAGCCATCAGCAGGATGGCTTCTTTTTTACCGGAATATTCCGGGTATTTATTCTCCCAGTGCAATACGATGGAAGGTGGTAACCTTCAGGTCTTTGTCAACCTCTGAGATCACCTGGGCAACAGTCTTCTTCCCGTCCTTGATGAATTCCTGGTTCAGCAGGGTGCGCTCTCTGAAGAATTTGTTGAGTTTCCCTTTGGCTATATTTTCAAGCATGGCCTCAGGCTTGCCTTCCAGCCTGGCTTGTTCCATCCCGATTTCGATTTCACGCTGGATGGTGGTAGCATCAACATCTTCCTTGTCGATGGCGATGGGGCTCATGGCAGTAATCTGCATGCAAACCTCTTTTCCAAGTACGTCAATTCCTTCAATCCCGGCTTTATTCAGGCCGATGATGGTAGCAATCCTGTTTCCATGATGGTTGTAGGCAAATACCGAGGGAGCTGAAATGCAATGATATGCATTGAAGCCGATTTTTTCACCAATCTTGCCTACTTGTTCGTCAATGTGATCCGCGATCGATCTTCCTTCAAGATCAAGTGCCATGAATTCGTTGAGTGTTGCGGGTTTCTTTTGCAGCGCCACTTCAGCTGCTTTCATTCCCAGCGCTTTGAAATCGTCGTTCTTGGCCACGAAATCGGTTTCGCAATTCAGCATAACGATCACGCCAAAGGTGTGGTCATCACTTGTTTTTGCAAAAATAAACCCTTCGTTCGCTTGACGGTCAGCACGCTTCTCTGCCACTTTCTGCCCTTTTTTTCTGAGCCAGTCGATGGCCTGCTGGAAATCACCATTGTTCTCAATCAGAGCTGCTTTGCAATCCATCATGCCAGCTCCTGTCATCTGCCGTAATTTATTGATATCGGCTGCAGTTATATTTGCCATGTATATAATCTCCTGAAATTTAAATTTGAAACTTCCTACTCTTCAACGGTGGTTTCATCGGTACTCTCTTCCTCATCGCCACCGAAATCCTCATGCTCTTCGATCACTTCATCATCCAGCATATCATCCATTTCATCCGTCTGATCATCATCCATGCCCCGGTCACTGCTGAACTTACGCTCTGCCACCCCTTCCTCTATCGCCTGCACCATCACGTCAATAATCAGTGCAATGGATTTTGCCGCATCATCATTGGCCGGAATGGGGAAATCCACCTGGTTGGGATCTGAATTGGTGTCAACAATGGCAAAAGTGGGAATTCCCAGCTTGCGGGCTTCTGCCAGTGCAATGTGTTCTTTGATGATATCAACGATAAAAATAGCCGACGGCAACCTGTTCAGATCAGAAATACTGCCAAGGTTCTTCTCAAGCTTGGCCCTTTCACGGGTGATCTGAAGCCGCTCGCGTTTGGAGATGTTGTTCCATGATTTGTCGATCATCAGCTTGTCGATCGAGGTCATTTTCCTAACCGCTTTGCGAATGGTGGCAAAGTTGGTGAGCATACCACCCGGCCAGCGCTCAGTAACATAAGGCATGCTTACCTTCTTTACCCGCTCGGCAACAATTTCCTTAGCCTGCTTTTTGGTGGCAACGAAAAGTACCCTTTTCCCCGATTTCGAAATCTGACGCATGGCAGCAGCTGCTTCATCCAGCTTTGCCATGGTTTTGTGCAGGTCGATGATGTGGATACCGTTACGCTCCATAAAAATGTAGGGAGCCATGTTCGGGTTCCATTTCCTCTTGAGATGCCCGAAGTGTACGCCGGCATCAAGTAGCGCTTCAAATGTGGTTCTGTTTTCCATGGGTTGTTGGTTTGTTTACTTTCACTAAAGACAATCACTGAGTAGCCCTTCCGCAGGAGTCTCAGCGATTTGGATACTAAACAATATCTGTAATGATTATCGTTTGCTGAACTGGAAGCGTTTCCTGGCCTTTTTCTGACCCGGTTTTTTACGCTCAACCATTCTGGGATCCCTCCTGAGCAGCCCTTCGGGTTTCAACATGGGCCTGTTCTCCTGATCAACCTCGGTAAGTGCCTTCGAAATGGCAAGACGAACTGCTTCTGCCTGCCCTTTGAATCCACCTCCCTTTACGTTCACCAAAACGTCAAACTTGCCTTCATTGTTGGTGAGCTTGAAAGGCTGTTCAATGGTGTAATGCAACATCTCGGTGGTAAAATAGGCCTTGTAATCCTTGCGGTTTACCGTGATAGAACCGTTGCCCGGCTTCAGATAAACTCTCGCAACAGCAGTCTTCCTTCTTCCTGAAGTATTGATAACTTCCATCTCTTATTTTATTTCATTGATATTAAACACCTTCGGCTGTTGTCCCTGCTGCTTGTGCTCAGGACCTGCATATACATAAAGGTTACGGAACAAATCCGCTCCCAACCGGTTCTTGGGCAGCATACCCTTCACCGCGTTCTCAAGCACACGCTCGGGAAATTTGGTGAACATCTCCTCTGCAGTCCTGGTGCGCTGTCCTCCCGGATAACCGCTGTATCTTACGTATTCTTTGTCGGTAAGCTTATTGCCGGTAAAAATTACCTTGTCGGCATTGATAACCACTACATTGTCTCCGCAATCCACGTGAGGCGTGTAATAAGGCTTGTGTTTTCCACGCAATACCAGCGCAATCTTCGATGCCAGCCGCCCAACCACCTGATCGGTTCCGTCGATAAGCAACCACTCCTTTTCAACCATCGACTGGTTCGCCGACTTCGTTTTGTAACTCAATGTGTTCATCTTGCTCGTTTTTGTCTCTTATTTTCCCACTGGGGAATTTGGGGCTGCAAAAATAGTAACACTTTTTCATCCAAGCAAATATTATTCATCCCTTTTTTCGACAATTGTCATTCGCAAAGGATTCCCTATCTTTGCCCACCTTTGGATTAGCGTAACTTATCTGGATATTGACCCCTGAATCAAAATTCAATTAATTTATAATCAGATTGATATGAAAAAAATAACGGTTCTCTTGTTGCTGGTATCCCTGCTCTCTGCTCCTTTTATACGCCTGAAAGCAGATGAGGGAATGTGGATCCCGCTCCTTCTCTCAAAGAATTATGCTGAGATGCAGCGCCTCGGCCTTAAACTTACCCCTGAAGAGCTGTACGCCGTTAATAAGAGCAGCCTGAAAGATGCGATCGTGCTTCTTGACCGTGGCTCCTGCACCGGAGAAATAATCTCATCCAAAGGGCTCCTCCTCACCAACCACCATTGCGGATACGGTGAAATCCAGGACCACTCAACTCCCTCCGCCAACTACCTGAAGGATGGTTTCTGGGCTTACTCAACCTCGGAAGAGCTCCCAAATCCCAAAAAGACAGCCTCCT
Organism: Bacteroidota bacterium; assembly: GCA_022709695.1. GTDB lineage: Bacteria > Bacteroidota > Bacteroidia > Bacteroidales > SKPS01 > SKPS01. The sequence continues at coordinate 127,039 of JAKLII010000002.1, read as the reverse complement.
TTCTGGTGCGTATTGATGATGTAACCGCCAGGGTGCTGAAAGGTGTTACACCCTCCATGAAAATGGCCGAAAGGGATTCTGTAATTGCTGCCAACATAGAAGTTATTGAAGAAGAAAGCGTTAAAGATACCCACTATGAGGCAGAAGTAAAAGAGATGTTCGCCGGAAGTGAATTTTACCTCTATGTGTATGAAGTCTTTCTCGATGTCCGTCTGGTGGGAGCCCCCCCTTCCTCAATCGGAAAATTTGGCGGAGATACCGATAACTGGATGTGGCCCCGCCATACCGGTGATTTCACCCTCTTCAGGGTCTATTGCAGCCCCGATGGCAAACCCGCTCCCTATGCAAAGGAAAATGTCCCCTATACCCCGAAACACTACCTGCCGGTTTCACTTAAAGGATTGAATGAGAATGATTTTGCTATGATATGGGGCTTCCCGGGGGCTACGGACCGCTACCGTACCTCCCAGGGTATCCAACTGAATATCGATCAGATAGACCCCGCCGGCCGTGACCTCCGCCGGGCCAAGATGGATGCCATGAAACCTTATATGGATGCAGATGAGGCACTTAAAATCATGTATGCTGATTCCTATGCCTACCTCGGTAACTTCTGGAAAAAGTCAGCCGAACAGCGTAAAGCACTTATTGCCCTTGACGTGGTGAACCAGAAACAACAGCAGGAAAAGTTATTCGCAGAATGGGTGAATGCCGATCCGGAAAGAAAGAAAACCTACGGCAGTGTGCTTGCCGATATCAATGAAGCCTACCGCACCATCTCCCGGAATGAATACGAAAAGGTATTGGCATATTTTCTTGAATCATTCATAGATCCAAAGGTGGTTTTCAATGCCTATAAAAGCACCTCTTTCCTCAGAAGCATCAAGGAAGGAAAATCCACCAAAGAGGCTGCCCAGGCACTGTCAACCCAGGCCGATGGAATGTACGCTGCCTTCAGTGTAAATATCGAAAAAGCCCTGTTTGCCACGATGATGGGACAGCTCTTCAACGGACTTTCCGACGACTATAAACCGGACTTCCTTGTGAAAGCGCATAAAAAGTACAAAGGCGACTGGAAGAAATATGCGGATGCCGTCTTCAAAAAATCAATCTTTGCCTCTAAAGAGGATTTCCAGGCATTCCTGAAAAAACCGTCTGTGAAAAAACTCACCGGAGATCCTGCATACCTGGTAATGTCGCAACTGCTTGATATGTACCGTGGTGTGCTCACCGCGCAACACCAAACCGATGAAAAACTGCGCAATGCCAACCGTCTGTATATTCAGGGTATTCGTGAAATGAATGAAACCAGGCCCTACTATCCCGATGCCAACTCCTCCATGCGGGTTACCTACGGAAAAGTATTATCCTATGATCCCCGCGATGCCGTGCATTACCATTATCTTACCTACCTTGATGGGGTAATGGAGAAAGAAGTTCCCGGAGATGAGGAGTTTGACGTACACCCAAAACTCAAAGAGCTCTTTGCAAAGAAGGATTTTGGGGTCTATGGGCTGGATGGCAGAATGCCGGTATGCTTCCTCACAGATAACGATATCACCGGTGGTAACTCAGGCAGCCCGGTGATCAACGGCGAGGGCCACCTTATCGGTACAGCATTCGATGGTAACTCCGAAGCAATGAGCTCCGACCTGCAGTTTGACCCGAAATTGCAGCGAACCATCGTATGCGATATCCGCTACGTCCTATTTGTGATCGATAAATTTGCCGGCGCCAAAAACCTGATCGAGGAGATGAATATTATCAGGTAAACGGCTTCAGGCCTTAGCTTTCTGTTCCTGTCTTACGGGAGAAGTTTGATCTCCTCCGCCTGCAGCACCTCCCTGTTGGCATTGCTGATGAAGGCTACGATATGACACTTCTCAGGTAAATAATCGTATCCTTCGGGCAGCGTCCTTTTAACAGTCCGGGTGTCAATGATCGATGGATTAACCTCCAGCCCCCAATGATCAGTGATGTTGGTCCGGAGCACATGCATGTGCTTGTAATCCATAATCACAGGTGTTGTACCCACAGTGGCATTGTTGTTTTTCTGTGGTTTAATGATACTGTCCTCAGTAAGGACAATGGTAACATAATATTTTTCACCCGGAACCGGGGATTTGATGTTGGAAGAAAACTGCACCTCGATTTCCCTCGTGGAAGGAGTGAAATCAGCTTCGAGCAATAATTCAGCCTCTGCTGGTTGCGCCAGCTCCTCCGCTACGACCGTAAACCAGTTGTTGTAAGGGATAATCTTGCTGCCACTTCGCTCTTTCCGGTTGACAAGCCCATTGGGGAATCCCTGGTTTTCCACTTCAAAATACGAACACCAGAGATCACCCGTAGCAGTGGTGAAATTATAGGTACAGGGAGGTATCAGTATCTTAGATAATTGCCCTGCATGTACAGCTATAACCACCACATTGTCTCCGTATATATCCAGAAGTTCATGAGAGACCTTTCCGGCAGTAGGGCAATTCACACACTCATGGCTGGTGTAATCCTCAAGCAACACCTTCCGTTCGCTCTGGATCACTATATTGTCCTTTTTGTAGGGGGCATCCAGTACCTCACATGCCATAAAGAACACTGCAATTCCAACAGCCATCAGGCCTGACGTCAGAAAAATGGAATTTCTTATTTTCATAATTTCGATCCGGTCTTTTAAAATGATGAAGTAAGGGTTACTGAGAAACCACTGATAGCAGGAACGTACCTGCAAACGCCTCCAATGCAGAGAATCCCGTCGTTCTGCCTGCCGTATGAGGCTGCAATCCGGGTGGCACCTTTGGACAATCCGCATGCAACCATCAGGTAATGGATCTGTTTTGAAGCCTCCGGGTTGCCGTAATTCCACTGGTCGCTCACCGAGGCGAAAAATCCGTGATGGGTGAATTCTATCAGCCCTGCCATCCAGTCACCGTCATCCTCATGGGTAAGAAGGTGTTGTACTTCAAACCGCAGTGCTTTTCTGGAGGTGACTTTCCAGGTGATATCTGCCACCGCATTGTGCGAAACCACATTCTCTTCGCCCAGATGCCCTTCAATTACTCCGATATTGTAAAATATCCAGGCATAGATAAAGGATATTTTCAGGTCTTTGGTGATTTTCCGCTGCAGTTCAAGAGAGATATCTTCGAAGAATTTTTCACCGCTCCTGAAAAAATCGGTGGTATATCCAAGGGTGCCCGCCTGTCCGACCGGAGTAATGCTGTCTAAAGGAAGACGGGTGATATCTGTGAGTCTTGAAAAGGTTGCCGACAGGTCAGTGCCATATTTACCCCCCAGCCATGTCCCCTTTTTGATTTTGTAACCAAGGTTGAGGGAAAATCCCATTTCTCCCTGAACCTGAGTGGCATAGGGATATTTTGCAGGCAAACTGTTAATGTGTTGTTTGGTAATGGAAGGCAGATAATTAATCGTCAGATCATTCAATCCTGCATTACGGTCGCTCCTGAAACCCATGTTGTCAAGCCGCTTTACCCCGGCAGAGAAAGAAAATCCTTTAACGGCATAGGAAGCCTGCAGGAAAATGGCCTCTCCTGGTTTGTAGATCATTCCGTTTTCTGCCGATGGATCGTTGATTTTATAGGCATACTCACCCAGAAGCGTTACCGGGCCATAAGAAAGATTCAGCCTCCCCGCAAAGGCGGCCACCTGTTTGGGTACCTTGTAAACGGGATGATTGTCTTTCTGGCTTTTTGTGATAAAACTTCCCCCGGCAATCACTTTGACTTTCTTACCAAAAAATGGAAGAGCATCATTCAGATCAACTTCGGCATCTGCTCCTGTAATGATCCCACGGTCATCATCCTTGTCCCACCGATCCCAGTAATACCGTTGTACACCGGATATAGCCGTGATAAACACCCCTTTAAAGGGCTTGCTCTTGATCCGGATTCCCTCTACGGAATTGTCGATCCCAAGAGTCCAGTCCTGGTAGCTTCTGAATACCATCCCGTTACCGAACTGCTCATAAAAGTTACCTGCTGTTATATCCCAGATGTCATCATGGAACCTCAGATACTTGTACGGAATGCCGGCCCCGGTGTACCGCTGGTCATATCCGGTCATCGACGGAAGGAAACTCTCCATCCTTAACCCGGCCTCTAAATTATTGCTGCTGTAGGTAAGATTCAGAAAGGTGTTCGATCCGGTTCTCCTTCCCTGCAATGTCGAATCATTGATTCCCAGTATGGAATCATCCTGATAGTACTGAAAATCAGTTTGAAAACTCCCCTTGATGGTTCCCCCTGTTAACTGTGCTTTCAATCCCGATGTAAATACCATCAGAAATATCAGTGCCATCCAGTATCTTGCCGGCATAAATCAGTGAATTTTGGTTGATAAAAAAAAAGTCCTACCTATATTTCTTTAACTCTTCAAACAATGCTTCTTCATCTCCCTCTGCATAAGAGGTGTGCTGATATACGATCCTCCCTTTGTATATAATGAAGATGTGGGGCGGCTGGGCTACATTCATCAGCTTTTTAAGATCACTGTTGCGGTCAAGGTACACTTCAAAGGTCCATCCCTTGCTGTTTACCAGGTTCTTAACCATGTGGGTTGTTCTTGCATCATCAATGGATACGGCCACCATCCTGAACGGAACTTCCTCCTTCCAGGTATCCATCTCATCATTGATCGCTGTAAGTTCCTTGATGCAGGGTTTGCACCATGTTGCCCAGAATGAAACAACTATCGGTACAGTGTCATTTAAAATGTCCCTCGCGTTCACAATTTTGTCGTCGAGGGTTCGGATTTCCGCAGAGGGAATGTCGGATGTTTGTACTTTTGTGGTATCCTGGGCATTCAGGTTACCTGCCCAGACTAAAAGCACCATAAGCATAAACAGTGATTGTCTCATTTTATTCTGTTCTTTAAGGGTAGCGGGTTTGAAATTCCTGACAAATATAGAGATTTAATGAATGATGAAACGGGTGCAGTTTCCTTTCCGGGTCACTAAACCCATTTGCTAAAATTATGTATTGATTTACAGTGCTTTTTAATTTTGATTTTTTTGTATCGTTGATGTGTATTATTTGTACATTGCACCCCAAAATTTCCGAAATATGAAAAGATTATTACTTTTTCTGGCAATGAATGTGTTACTGTTGGGAAGTGTATGGTCCCAGTATTATTACATTCCTGCAAACATCAATCCATCCGGTAACCCCGGTAACCTGAATGCCAATACCGAGGAACCCTTCGGAGACGGACTGATGCCGGGCTGGACGAATATTGACCCTATGAATGCTTCTCCTGCATGGACTGCCGTGCAGAACATCCCTTTTACCTTCCAGTTCAACGGGGCTCCTGTAACCCAGTACCTGGTATCAAATACCGGGGTTTTAACCTTTACAACTACTGCCGGAAGCCCTCCGGGTTCCTCCAATAACATTTTACCGGATCCCGGGATCCCCGACAAATCGGTTTGCGTATGGGGAGTTTCCTGGACCGGCGGACCAAACTGCAACGACCGTATTGTAACCAAAACCTTCGGGGTCGCTCCCAACCGGCAGCACTGGATCCAGTTCAACACCTATAACATCCCTGGATATAATACCCAGTGGTGCTATCTTTATTACAGTATCGTGCTTGAGGAGACTACCAACAACATCTATGTGGTCGATCAGCGTTGTTCAGACAAGGGCTTCTGCCAGCCTACCCTGACCATTGGGTTACAGATAAACGGAACTACTGCTGTCATGGTTAACGGTTCCCCTAATCTTGGCACCGTGGCCGGTCAAAGCAAAACGGCCGTAGATAATAAATACTATACATTCATCAAAGGCTCTCCCCCCTCCCGCGATCTTGGAGTTTCCTGGTTGCAGATGAGCAACTTCGTGATCCTCAATGCAGGCCCCTTTGATGTGAAAGGAAAAGTAAAAAATTACACCGGAACTGCAGTTACCAGTTATGATATGAACTACAGCGTGAACAATGGCCCTGTGAAAACCTGTAACCTTACAGGTGCTGCCTATGACATTCCGGCCTATGGTGAAGAGTGGTTTATCCACGACAGCATCTGGATGCCCCCTGATACTGGAGTGTACCACTTTAAATACTGGGCTTCCAACATCAATGGGGGTGGCGATGAAAATCACAGCAACGATACCATGTTCAAGATTGTGGAGGTTTCCAATGCCTTTACTCCCAAGCTCCGGCTCTTTGAGGAGTTTACCTCTTCATCCTGCATCCCCTGTAAAGACGGCAACATCAACCTTAAATCCGTTCTGGATAAATATCCGAATGATTACGCCTTAATCAAATACGCCATGAACTACCCCGATGCAGGCGATCCTTACTATACCGCCGAAGGGGGTACACGGGCTACCTACTACGAGGTTGATTCACTACCGGATATGTATGTGAACGGCAACATCGTTGACCCTACCTATATCGATACAATCCAGTATAATGACCTCTGGGACAAATCCTATATGATGTTCAATCCTACCCACACCAGGGTTGGAAACACATTTTCGGTAACAGCATCGGTGCTGCCCTTTGAGAATTATACTTCCGGTACCCTGGTATTGAGGGTTGCCGTAGTGGAAAAAACCACAACCGGCAATGTGGGATCCAACGGTGAAACCATCTTCTACAACACCTTCCGCAAATTCATCCCTGATGCAGCAGGGGTAAATCTCGGGCAGCTCCAGAAGGCGGTTTTTAAAACCATCACACGTACATATACATTCCCCACAACCAACAATATCGAAAACTTCAGCAACCTGCAGGTGGTGGTTTTTGTACAGGATGATGCAACCAAAAAGGTGTTGCAGTCAGCCATTTCCACCCAAACCAACAGCATTGATGAAAGCACCTCACAGAAACATATCCTTGGACTGTTCCCGAACCCTGCAAAAGAATCGACCCAGGTACAGTACCTCGTTGCAGAACCGGGCATGGTTACGTTGGAGCTGATCTCTTCTTCAGGAAAGACCATCCGCACCTTATCCAGAAATGCCACTTCAGTAGGGGTTTTTCAAAATGAATTTGATCTGACCAACCTGGCTAAGGGTTTGTATTTTGTTCGCCTCTCCGGTTTTAACCACTCCGAATCATCAAAACTCATTATTCAGTAATACAATCATTTATTAACCAAAACAACACAAGTTCTATGAAAAGAATTCTATGTACCTTGCTCTTGGTAACGGTTTTCGGCATGCTGCTGAATGCCCAGTCTGAATCCTCCAATGTGCCTTTCAATGGCATTAAACCCGTAAGCTCAAAAGCATGGGTTGCACAGTTTGCCCATACTACGATCTCACAAAGTGGATCCTATGGTGCTGAATCCGATGGAACCCATATCTATGTTACAAAGTGGAATGGCGATACCATCTGGAAATATACTACCGCCGGTGTACTCGTATCTTCTTTCAAAATTACCGGAGTTTCTGCTATCAGGGATCTTGCATATGACGGGACCTATTTTTACGGAGGTGCCAATGCATCAGCCATCTATAAGATGGATTTTAGCACTCAGACATTGGTGAGTACTATCACAATCCCTTCTTCTGCAACTGGTGTAACTGCACGTAACATCTGCTACGACCCGATCAACGATGGGCTCTGGGTAGGGGCCTGGGGCTCAAATCTGGTGCTCCTCAATAAAACTACAGGTGCTGTGATGCAAACTATTCTCTCTACAGTCCATGGCCAGACCTCTATGGCTGGTTCTGCGTTCGATACGGTTACTCCAGGTGGTCCATACATTTGGATTATAACCGGCGGAAGTTTTCCTGCTGAAATCCACCAGATTAGTGTGACAACTGGTTTGTCAACAGGTCTGATGCATTACACCGCCGACGATGTAAATCCCACAGGAGCTACCAGTGGTGGTGGCCTGTTTATCACCCCCAATCTTATTCCTGGTACGGTTACACTCGGCGGTGTCGTTCAGAATGCCGTCCTTTTTGGCTATGACCTGGCTTCCATTCAGCCCGATTCATTCGATGTAGCCATGGAGAGCCTTACTTTCCCAACCAATGCAGTGGTTAATAATCCGATGCAGATCAAGGGTGTAATCAAGAATAAGGGACTGATCACCCTGAACGATGTCAGCCTTAACTACCAGGTCGATAACGGTCCTGTCCAGACCCAGAATGTAACAGGATTGTCCACTACGACCAATCAGACCTATGCCTTTACCCATAATATTAACTGGACCCCCTCAACCACCGGAAACTTCACCATCAAGGTCTGGGCTGCAAGTCCAAATGGACAGACGGACGCTGACAACACAAATGACACCCTGAGCAAGGTGGTTTCAATTTTCGATACGATCGTAGCAAAAACAGTTGTAATTGAGCAGGCTACCGGAGCATGGTGCCAGTATTGCCCTGATGGATCCGTTGTACTGGCTGGCATTCTGGCCAATAACCCCGGAAAAACCATAGGTGTAGCTATTCATAATGGCGACGGAATGGCGTTTACCGATGGCAACGCCGTAAACAGTGCCTATGCGCAGGGATATCCAAACGGCTATGTTGACAGGGTGCTTTTCCCTGATCAGGCAGCTGTTGGGATGTCAAGGTCGGTTTGGGCAGCAAAAACCGCTGAAAGGCTGAATGACATTGTACCTGTTCTTGTAACCGGAACTGCGACCTATGGCGCCGGAAAGGTGATCACCATTGAAATGTCCGCCAAATTCTATTCTGGTGCTTCAGGAGATTTCAGGGTAAATGCATACATCGTTGAGGACAGTGTTACCGGAACCGGTTCTGCCTATAATCAGGCAAACTATTACAACACCGTTGCAGGTCACCCTTATTATGGTGCCGGCAATCCCATTATTGGGTACAAGCACAGGCATGTATTACGCGCAATGCTGGGTGGTCCGTGGGGCACCTCAGGCGTAATTCCTGCAACGGTTAATAAAAATGACATTTTCAATAAGCAGTATACCTATACGGTACCTTCCGGGATCAACCCCAACCGTCTGAAAGTGGTCTTCCTTGTGCAGAAATACAATTCTGATCCGAACCAGAGGCCTATTTTAAATGCTGCTGAATACCATCTTGGTTTTGTAGATGCTATCGAGGAGCAACAGCTGAACGGAGACTTTGCTGCCCTCTATCCCAACCCTGCCGAGAATGTTACCAACATTGAGTTTATGCTGGTGAAATCCTGCAATGTTAGGATGGAAGTCCTCAACCTCCTTGGCGAAAGAGTCTCTTCGGCCGAACTTGGAACCATGCCCGTTGGAGAACATCAGCATCAGGTTGATGTGACCAGCCTGCCTGCCGGAGTGTATATTTTAAGGGCCGATTTTGGCGGAACCTCCCGCACCATCAAGTTCACTGTGAAATAATCCGCAAAATCAGTAAAAGAAAAGAGCTGCTCCGGGAATGGGGCAGCTCTTTTTATTTGTAAGCTGATGCTTTTACAATTTAAATCCCAGCGTCATGATCATACCTGTTGACATATTGTCGATCTGCGCAGGTAAAACCATCTCCGGATCATACAGGTAATAGTTCTCACCGTAAGAGGTCATCACCCAGGAGAAATCCAGGAAGTAGTTCTTATCCTTGAAGCCAAGGCCAAATGCCAGGGTGCTCTTTTCGAAATCGTTGAGTCCATTGGTATAGGGTGAACCATAAAGAGCGTAACCGGCACGCAGGCGGATGGGATTGAGGTTTAACTCACCACCGATTCTAAGGTTGGAAGCTTCATGGTAGTCTTCGCGGATTACCCTGTTCACATCAGTAAAATGGTCGTTTTTGGTCTCGAACCTGGCGGCAGAATAGTCGACGGCTTCGTAATCAATGCCTATAAAACCAAACTTACCAATGATGAAACCAAGGCTGACAATGGCCTTCATAGGGGTACGAAGGCTGTAATCATAGTATCCTGTCGGCGAGCTGGCAAAAAGTTCCTGCCCAACGTCGTTCCTGTGCTTCATGCTCCTGCTGTATTCATCGTGTAAACTGAAAAAGGTGGGTGTATGAATCGCGCCACCGATCCTGATCCAGTCGAACGGCCTGGCAATGATTCCGAATTTGAAATTGATACCACTCCCCGAAGTGTTCAGGTAATCATTGATGGTCAATGACTTGAAAGTTGCAATGGTATCTCCTGCATCCACTTCACGATAACTGGCATCTTCCCGGTAGTGGAGGGTGGGAAATCCAATGGTGCCTCCCAGGTAGATCCTGTCGTTATAGTTTCCACCCAGGCTCAGGACAACCTCGTTCATACCTCCCTTTCTTTCAATGTACTTCATTTGCCTTACACCACCATTTGGAATGGCAGAGGTATATTGGATCATTCCATTCGATCCTGAAAATGTATCCGGAAACAGGTAAGTGTCCCATGCCAGCTTGGTGTCATAAAGATCAAGGTTTTTAGGAGCAATTCCGGCAGCTTTTTTCTGATACTCCATCAGGATTGAACCATACGGATTATCACCTTCGATGGTGGTGTTGCCTGAAAAATCAGCCAGCTGGTTCATTCCAAACCCAAACTGAAATCTTTTCCAGCTACCATTTTTAACGGATCTGTTCCCAAAAGCAAATACCACTCCGGCATTGTGCATATTCAGCTTGTATTTGTCATCTTCGGTGAGCATTCCACCATAATTTGCAGTGGCTGAATTATAGGTTAATCCCGGTGTTAGGGTAAATTCAGTAGTTCTGAAGAGCCCGATTCCGGCGGGATTGGCACTGAGGGTTGAAAAATCAGCCCCGATGGCTCCGAAGGCTCCGGCGGTGGCGAGGTACCGGGCAGTACCTCCCGGGCCTGTCATTGAAAATCTTAAGGCATCAAACGGAAGCTGGGCAAAGGTAAAAAGGGGTAACATACCCAGCATGGCGATGATTAAAGCTTTATTCTTCATGAGGATTGATTGTTTGTATTAGTCTGAAACAGGATTAGTTTCTGCGCCCGGAGGATGATGAGCTTCCGCCAGAACGAGAGGAGCTGCTACCGGATGACCGGGAGGAGCTGCCTGAGGAATAGCTGCTGCCGGATGACCGGGAAGAGCTTCCGGAAGAATAGCTGCTACCTGAAGACCGGGATGAGCTTCCTGAGGAATAGTGGCTGCCGGAGGTGTTTCCGGAGGAACGGGGAGAACTTTGGTAGCTGGATCCGGATGGACGCGATGAACCGCTGCCGGAGGATGGGGATGATTCAGACCTGGACCTTACGGCAGGTGGATTGTATGGCTGGGATGGTCTGCTTTCCTGCCTGTATCCCTGCTGGGTTCTGGACGGTGCCGGGGTTGCCGGGGTTGAACCGGAAGGCCTGCCATAGGTGCTATGCTGATCGTTGCCGGCGGAAGGCCTGGTGTAGGTTTTGTTTTGATTATTTTGTGGAGTTACTCTTCCCTGGTTGCTGCCCGGAGCCTTATATTCCTGGGTAGTCCCAGGCTGACGGTAGGTAGGTGGAGCATTCTCGGTTCTGGGTTTTGTATAGGGTTTTACCGGTTCGGTGCTGACGGGCCTTGTTGTGGCTGGTGCATTTTGAGCGGGTTGAACAGCACGTGGTTCTCTTTGAGAAGGATTCGCAGCCGGAGTCTGTGATGCACCTGCAGATTCTGTCCTTCCAAGATCAGGATATTGCCTTGTTGGCGTTGGATTGTTGCTCACCGGAGGGGTGTAGGTCCTGGTTCTTACGGGTGTATTGGTAACCGGTCTCTGGTACTGAGGCCTGACGGCAGGCGCCTGCTCCTGCGCATTTGGAGTCGTAGCAACCTGACGGGAGGTTCCCGGTGCTGTCTCTGCCTGTGCACCCTGCGGTTTTTCCTGGCGGGTTTCACCGGCCGGCTGGTTGGTCATAGCTGATTCAGTCTGGTTGGCTTCAGATGTTTGTGCCGTTGCAGCTGGCCGTACATTTTGGTTCCCGGGAGCTTTATCTTCCTGGGAACTGATCACGGAGGGATCCGTTCTTACAGTATTTCCGCCATTTCCGTTTGGTGTTTGAGATTCACTGATGTTTCCGACAGATGTTTCGGGAACTGCCCGGATTTCAGATGCAATGGCCTGTTCATACTTTGATCCAAACCAGGAATTGTCACTCCTTCCGGTTCCATCGCCTGAAGTGATATAATCGCGGGGTCCGTAGTAATAACCGTTGGTTCCGTCGTAACTGTTATAGTAATAATTATAGTAGTTACCCCAGTAGCCGTCGTAATAGCCATCCCAGTACCCGGCATAATAGCCGTATCCATAACCGGGTCCGTAGTACCAGGGATAATAGCCATACGAGAAGGGATAATAACCGTATCCGTACCCATATCCCCAGCACCAGTTAAAAGGCCTGTACCAGGTGTAATAGGAGGGGTACCACCAGGGATAGCCGTAATAAATGCTTACTCCATAGTAGAAAGGATCATAGGTATACCAATACAGATCAGTGTAGTAATTATGGTAATATCCGAAACCGGTGTAATAGCCTGTGTGGAACCTGCGGATCCTGGAAGCGTAGGTATAGTCGTAATAATCGTCGTAGCCGTAGTCGTCTCCGTAGTAATTGTTGGTTATATAGGTATTGCCTTCTTCATCAACATAATACTCGCTTACTACCGTATCCTTTTCCGGATCAGGGGATGTAACAGGGGTAACATTCTGGACTTGTTTTGATCCTTCGGTTACATCATAACTGTTCTGCCCGGTGGATGGTGATACAATAGTCACGGTGGTTTCTGCATTCCTGTTGGGAGTATAATACACATCATCACTTCCTGTAGCCAGATAAGTTGAGCTACAGGAGGTGAGGAAAAGCAACAGGGAGGCAACAGTCATTGTGATAAGTGTTTTCATGGGGATTCCTCCTGAATTATTGATTTGTTTTTGTTCTCGTTACCGTTGAATATAGTAAATTTGCCGTTTTTGCAGCGCGAATAAATTAACAATAACTATACCATAACATCTATGGCGAAGATTTTATCATCGAAGGAAGAGAGTTATTCCCAATGGTATAACGATCTGGTAGTGAAGGCCGATCTTGCGGAGAACAGTGCAGTAAGAGGCTGTATGGTAATCAAACCTTACGGTTATGCCATCTGGGAAAAGATAAGAGATACCCTTGATGGCATGTTTAAGGAGACCGGGCATAGCAATGCCTACTTTCCCATCTTTATCCCCAAATCGTTTTTCAGTCGCGAAGCGGAACATGTGGAAGGATTTGCCAAAGAGTGTGCCGTTGTGACCCATTACCGTCTGAAACAGTCGGATGACCAAACCGGACTCGTTGTAGATCCGGATGCCCGTTTGGAAGAGGAGCTCATTGTTCGCCCCACCTCAGAGACAATCATCTGGGATACCTACAGGGGATGGATTCAATCCTACCGCGATTTACCGATCCTTGTTAATCAGTGGGCCAATGTGGTCAGGTGGGAGATGCGTACCCGCCTCTTCCTGCGCACTGCTGAGTTTCTATGGCAGGAAGGACATACAGCCCACGCCACCCGTGAAGAGGCAGTGGAGGAAACCAGGCAGATGCTTGGTATTTATGCGGATTTTGCGGAGAAATGGATGGCAATACCGGTTCTGAAAGGTGTAAAGACCGAATCAGAAAAATTTGCCGGGGCTGAGGACACCTACTGTATTGAGGCCTTGATGCAGGATGGCAAAGCACTTCAGGCCGGAACTTCCCATTTTCTGGGGCAGAATTTTGCAAAAGCGTTTGATGTGAAGTTCCTCAACAGGCAGAATCAGCTGGAATATGTCTGGGCTACTTCCTGGGGGGTTTCTACCCGTCTTATGGGAGCCCTGATCATGGCCCATTCCGATGAACACGGACTTGTATTGCCCCCCCGGCTAGCTCCGATACAGGTAGTGATTGTACCGATCTTCAGAAATGAAGAGCAATTCTCAGCCATCAGAGCAGTAGCAGAAAAAATGGTGAAAGATTTCAAAGCCTGTGGAATCCGCATCAAATTTGATGACCGTGATACCCATAAACCCGGATATAAATTCACTGAGCATGAGTTCAGGGGTGTACCTCTGAGGATTGCACTGGGTCCAAAAGACCTAGAGAACCATACCGTGGAACTTGCACGAAGGGATACACTTACCAAGGAGATTTTACCGATGGAAGGGATCACCGGCCATATCGAACAACTTCTCGAAACGATTCAGGACAACCTTCTGGCAAAAGCAAAAGCCTTCAGGGAAGCCAATATCCACAAAGTCAATTCATGGAATGAATTCAAGGAAACCCTGGAGAACAAGGGAGGTTTTCTGTATGCCCACTGGGACGGGACACCTGAAACGGAGGAGAAAATCAAAGCCGAAACCAAGGCAACGATCCGGTTGATTCCTTTGGAAGGGGATCCGGAAGATGGGGTCTGCGTATATTCGGGCAAACCTTCGAAACAACGGGTTGTATTTGCAAGGGCCTACTAGGCACCGATAAGGTATAATCCTAATATTCAGGAATTTCCTTTTAATACCCCTTTGATGATCGTGGTGATGAAAGGTTCAGAGGCAGCAGCAGCCGTAAGGACTTCTTCGTGGGTTATCTTTTGAATTTTCCCTTCAACACCCAGGTCGGTAATAACCGATAATGCCATCAGTCGCATACCCAAATGCCGGGCTGCAATGGCTTCCGGTACGGTAGACATTCCCACAGCATCGGCTCCGAGGATCCGGATATACCTGTATTCAGCAGGTGTTTCATATACCGGGCCGGTTACAGCTGCGTAAATCCCTTCTTTCAGTGATATGTGTGAACCTATCGCAACCTCCCGGGCCGCCTGAAGGAGGCCCGGGTCGTATACCTGGCTCATATCCGGGAACCTGGGTCCGAGCGTTTCATCGTTTTTTCCGATCAGCGGATTTGTACCCATCAGATTGATATGGTCACGGATCAGCATGATATCGCCGATTCTGAATTCCGGATTGGTTCCTCCTGCAGCATTGGAGAGGATGAGGGTGTTGATGCCTAAATGGTGCAGTACCCTGATCGGAAATACCACTTCCTGCATGGTATATCCCTCATAATAGTGGAACCGGCCTTTCAGGGCCAGTATCGTCTTTCCGGCAAGTATTCCTGCAACAAGCTTTCCTTCATGGCCTGGTACGGTCGATTCGGGAAATCCGGGGATTTCGGAATAGGCAATGGTAGCAATAATGTTAATCTGATCGGCCAGATGGCTCAGGCCGCTGCCCAAAATGATAGCAGCATCATATTTTAAAGAGAGATTCTTACTGATCAACTCCGCCGCTGCTTTTGCTTTCTCTGACATAGTTCAGGATAGTTTGGTGAAAATGTTGCCCCCGGTAATTCTCATGGAATCCCATGGAAACGGGAATGTAAAAAACCGGAAAATCCCTGAGCATTCCAAATGCGTGTCCATGTTTCATCCGGCTAATGTCCTTTTCAGTGGTGATAATAACTTTGGATTTCTGAAACAGATTAAGAAAGGCTTCTGTAATCTTTTTTACATCACGTTCAGAAAAGGGGTGGTGATCGGGAAACCTAAGGTGAGAAAGGTTGGAAAACAGGAGTCTGAGATGGTCGGCCAGAGGATCAGGGTTCGCTATTCCTGTAATTAAAAGAGCTGTATGTACATCGGAAGTTTGACCCCAATGGGATGCAGCTTCATTGGCCGGTATCAGATCACCATACAACAGATAGGAAAAGAATACCTGCTGGTGGGGGAGGGGCTTAAGTTTTCGTATCATTGCCTTATCCGATACCGGAGATCTTACCGGCGGAGCTTTGGTTACCACAATGATATCCGCACGTTTACTCCCGGATCTGTGCTCCCTCAGGTATCCCATCGGCAGGAGATGATCTGAGCTATAGGGTTTTGAGTAATCTGTAAGCAATATACTTAAACCCGGTGCGACCCACCGATGCTGGAATCCGTCATCCATAAGGATACACTGAGCCTGAAACGGATCCCCGATGAGATTCCGGATACCTTCTTCCCGGTTTTCGTTTACCGCCACAGTGACATCAGGATGTTTCAGCTTGAGCTGCAGGGGTTCATCGCCGACAGCCTGCCAGGTATTTGTAGTCTCTGCCACATGAAATCCCTTTGTTTTTCTCCCATATCCACGGCTCAGGATAGCAAGCCTCAGCTCCTTTTCCAGAAGTGTCGCCACGTAATCGACGCAGGGTGTCTTACCGGTTCCACCCGCAGCCAGATTCCCGATCAGGATAACCGGTATATTAAATCTTGCAGGCCGGATTATCTGCTTGTCAAATAATAAATTCCGGATTCTGACGACAAATCCGTACATCAGAGCAAAGGGCCAGAGTATCCAGCCGGGAATAATCCAGACGGATCCCCTTTTCCCTGATAAACTTAATTGGATCATCCTTTTGTTAGGCTGACGAAAAATTGAAAATGCTGTTTACAAGGCAAATATAGATAAAGTTTACCATTCAGGCATCCTGATGATCAGTAACAATATGTTATCTTTGATGCCATTCTAACTGCGACCCCATGCTTGTACGTGAATTGGCTGATTTTATCGAAACACTTGCCCCTTCAGGGCTTCAGGAGAGTTATGACAATGTGGGTATCCAGACAGGGGATCCTGAGACGGAGGTCACCGGTGTGCTGGTTACCCTGGATATCACCGAAGGGACGATTGAGGAATCGGTGAAAAAGGGATGCAATGTGGTGATTGCCCATCATCCGCTGATATTTAAAGGGTTGAAGCGACTTACAGGGTCTACCTTAGTGGAGCGGGCTGTCATAATGGCCATCAGGCATCATATCGCCATTATCATTTTACACACCAACTTCGACAATGCCCCCAGGGGGCTCAACTATCATCTTGCGGGAAAACTGGGTATCAGAAAGCCTTCGGTTCTTTCCCCGATGGATGGCTCTTTGCACAAAGTTGTGACCTATTGCCCCGAATCTGCTGCGGATTCAGTCCGTGAGGCCATGTTCATGGCTGGTGGTGGCAGAATCGGGGAGTATGACCGGTGCAGTTTCAACACAGAAGGGACCGGAACCTACCGACCGCTTGAAGGTTCAGATCCTTACATTGGCAGTCCCGGAGAGTTCCATTCAGGAAGGGAAGTCAGGGTGGAGATGGTGGTTCCTTCGTACCTGTCAGGAAAAGTGGTAAATGCCATGAGAAAGGCACATCCGTATGAGGAAGTGGCGTATGAGGTATTCCAGATGATGAACAGTGATCCTTATACGGGAGCCGGGATGTGGGGTGAACTGGAAACACCAATTCCGGTAATTGAATTCATCGAAAAAGTCAAGCAGGAGCTGGGTGCGGAAGGGATCAGGTACTCACGCTGGGAAGGTGAAGCAATAAAAAGGGTTGGGGTGTGTGGAGGATCAGGGTCCTTTCTGATCGAAAAGGCTATCCGGCTCGGAATGGATGCCCTGATTACTTCAGACCTGAAATACCATGCATTTACCGACTACGGGAAAAGTCTTTTACTGGTGGATGCAGGGCACTTTGAAACTGAGCTGTTGATGACAGGTATTATTACGGAAGCAGTACAAAAAAAATTCACTACTTTTGCGAGCCATATTTCAGCGCATCTCAGAAACCCGATAATATATCATAAATAGCTATAATTCAATGAGCAAAGAAGAAACCACGCAGAGCAAGGAAGTAAAAATAGAAGACCGGTTGATTGCGTTATACAGTTTACAGAAAGTGGATTCGCAGATCGACCGCATCAAGACCGTGCATGGGGAGCTACCTCTGGAGGTAGAAGATCTGGAGGATGAGATTGCCGGATTGGAGACCAGGCTTGCAAGGCACAGGGAAGATATTGAACGGATAGAGGGTTTGATCAAGGATCGCAGAGAGGCCATCAAACAGTGCGAGCAGCTGATCAAGCGGTATGAAGAGCAGCAAATGAACGTGAGGAACAACCGGGAATACGATTCAATAACCAAAGAAATTGAATTTCAGGGACTTGAAATTCAATTACAGGAGAAGAAGATCCGGGAACACAGTGCAGAACTCGAAATTAAAAAAGCTGCTGTTGAAGAGTCGGAAAAGAAGCTTCTTGAACGGCAGGAGGATCTGACAGTAAAGAAGAAGGAACTCACGGAGATTGTGGCAGAGACTGCCAGGGAAGAGGAGATTCTGATGAAGCATTCCCAGGAATACAGCGAGCTGATTGAGGAGAGGTTGTTAACGGCCTATAAAAGAATCAGAAAAAATGCCATGAACGGACTGGCCGTGGTGAAGATTGAGCGTGATGCATGTGGCGGATGTTTTAATAAAATTCCACCGCAAAGGCACCTCGATATCAGGATGCACAAAAAGGTGATTGTTTGCGAATACTGCGGAAGAATATTGGTTGACAGTGAGATAGATGAGATTGTGCAGTCAAGGCTTCAGCATATTGATCTCAATTAATTCCTGAATTTTTTGCACAATTTTTGCAGTAAATTGCCCCTAAATTTTTAAGGCATGAGAAAACTATCCATTCTGTTTACAGCCATCTTTTCAGTTCTTTCGTTGGGTGCCGGTGCACAAAGCCTGAGTGTAACCTTTCACGGGAATGCGGTTCTCAATGGAACCACGCTTGATGTTTCCGGCAAGATTGACACCGTGATTATCGTGGATGCGAAGGTTATTAACAACAGTTCGGCTGCGGTTGAGGTGAAAGTTCGCAAAGATGAGATATACACGGTACTGAATTCCACGAATACTTTCTGCTTTGCAGGCAATTGCTATGGTGGATCTACGATGGTATCTGTAGGATCTGTCAATCTTGCTGCCGGAGGTGGCTGGGATACAAGTTTCACAGGTGATTATTATCCGCTGAACAACACAGGTACTACGATCATCAGGTACACTTTCTTCAATGTTGCCAATACCAATGATACGATCTCCTTTACGGTACGTTTTACCGGTACAATAGGGGTAAATGACTTCCCCTCCGTGGTCCCGGAAATAACAGCCGCTTACCCAAATCCGGCCACTGATAAAGTTACATTCGCCTATACCCATCAAGACGATAAAAATCCCCTGGTGCTGACTCTCAGGGATTTTGCCGGTCGGACGGTTCGTGAAGCTCCCCTTCCGCCGGGTGAAGGACTGATCGACTTTGATCTTTCAACTGTTGAAAGCGGTATCTATTTTTACTCCCTGATACGGAATCAGCAGACGATCCTCACCCGCAAGCTGGTGGTTAAAAAGTAGAATGAATTACCGGATTCGAGCGATATTTCGGTTATTTTTTCTGGCTTGGGTTTTCGGGGCTGCCGGCACTCTATATGCACAAAAGCGGGTTGAATGGATTTACTCTGATTATGTTGAGTATGATCAGGTAAATTTCGGGAAGGTTCGAAGAGCCATAGGTTCGGTGCAGTTCAGGCATCAGGGAACCCTTATGCTATGCGATTCAGCATATTTTTATGAGGAGACCAATATTGTAGAGGCATTTTCAAATGTACATATCCAGGATTCGGATACCCTGAATCTCTACTGTGATTTTCTGAAATACCTCCCATCCACAGGGATGGCCACCGCATTCCGGAATGTTGTTTTGGTGGATCCTCAGGTATCACTTACGACAGATGAACTGACGTACGACATCAACCGCAACATTGCCTGGTATGATAAGGGAGGTAAAATCGTGAGCCGGACCAATACCCTTACGAGTAAAAAGGGAACCTATTATGCTGACCGGAAGCAATTTATCTTTGAAGATGATGTGGTTCTCATGCATCCAAAGTTCACCCTGTACACCGATACACTCCATTATCATACCCCTTCTGAAATCGCGGATGTATTTGGAGCTACACTGATCAGGGGTGATGAAAGCCTGATTTATACAGAGCGGGGAACCTATGATACCAGGAGAGATTTTTCCATCTGCAGGAAGAATTCATGGATGCAAAACAAGGATACGCGGATATCAGGAGACAGTATTACCTATGACCGGAACCTTGAATTCTCGAGGGCATTCAGAAATGTGAAGATACAGGACACTGTCAGCAGTGTTATTCTGGGGGGGCATTTGGGTGAATATGCTGGAAGTTCGGGATATGCCTGGCTTACCGACAGTGCCTGGGCAGAAGTATGGGATAAGGAGGATACACTGGTCCTGCAAAGTGACACCCTCTACATCACGTATGATACCCTTCGGAATGGAAGAGAGTTTTTTGGATATCATCATGTACGGTTTTTCAGGTCGGACCTTCAGGGGGTATGTGATTCGATGGCCTACCATTTTGCGGATTCGGTGATGTATATGTTTGCTATGCCGGTGATCTGGAATGAAAAAACCCAGATTACAGCTGATACCATTACCTTGTATTTTGTCAACCAGAAACTTGACAGCATGCGGATGACAGGGAATGGATTCATCATATCAGAGGATCGGGATCCGGGGTACAACCAGGTAAAGGGTTATGTGATTACCGGATTTTTTAAGGATCGTGAGCTGGACAGGTTGTTTGTGGATGGAGGGACTGAAACCTTATATTATGCACGGGAAGAGAACGGAGGGTTGATTGGCATTGATAAGGCCAGATCGGAACAGATGCGGATGGAGTTTCTGAAAGGTGAAATTGAGACGATTGTATATCTGAAGGGTGTGAGTGGCACTACCTACCCTGAAAAGGAGCTTAACCAGACTGAAAGATTCCTGAAAGGGTTTCTGATTCGGGAGGCTGAAAGGCCGGTTTCCCGTTACGACCTGAACCACAAAGCCGAGTAACCGGTTAATTCTGCAAAGAATCCGGGGTGAGGGTAAAGGGGTTTTTACTCCCTTTTCTTCCAAAGATACTGAAATGGAGGTATCTGTCAGGGTACAATTTAATATCCCGGATCAGTTCCTTCATTTCGGTGGAGGCATTTTGCAGCTGATAGTAGAGTTGCTTATCGTTGATCAACATGGAGAGGCTTCCGTCGCCTTCGTTGATTTTGGTCACAACCTGAGAAAAATCGGCGATTGCTTTGTCAGCATTCATCAGGGTTGAAGATATCTTTACCCTTGCAAGAGTATCTGATATATTACCGATGTTGGTGATAATCCGGTTCAGGGTTTCGTTGTTGTTTTCAAAATTGGAGGTTATGGACTCAACGTTTGAAAGGATGAGGGAAAGGCGGTTGCGCTGTGAAGATACCAGAGTGTCAATATTATAGGTTGTGTTGCGAAGGGTTTCGATACTCCGGCGGATGTTTTCCATGGCCAGGGTCAGGTTCATACGTGTTTCAGCATTAAAAACCGAGCGGATTACCGTAAGCACCGTATCGAGTGAAAGCATTACGTTTTCTGCTTTTTTCTTCACCGGCAGCATTTCGATACTGAATTGCTCCTGAAGTGTTGTAGCTACCTGGGAAAGAAGGGTATCGTTCGCTTTAAGCATTTTGGCCGAACTGCCGAGCTGAATATTTACCATATTGGAGCCCAGCAGGTTTGTCTCAATAACTGCTCTTGAATCGGAGGGGATGGGTAATTTATCGGTGATGCCGATTTTCACCAGAAGCCGGGCCTGAGGGTCGTTTTCCATAAAGCTGATCTGCCGTACGAGCCCCACCTGATGACCGTTTATCAGCACCGGATTATTTACCCCGAGTCCTGCAGTTCTCTCATAGACAGCAAAGAAGGTCCTTTCTTTCCTGAAAATATTCTTTCCTTTCATAAAGTTTATACCCCAGATCAACAGGGCAAGGGCAGCCAGAAACAGGAAGGCAATTCTTATTTCACGGGAAAATCTCATAGCAAAAAAATTCTCTACAAAGGTAATCATTCTGCAGCGAAAATGTTGACCGATGCCTTACATTGAACATATCGTTCACATCAGAAGGCCATACAATCATCAGTCATCAGGGTTTTCCCAGGAGTGTACCGGCCTCCGTCAGAGAAATCCTTTTTCCTTTATTAAAAGCGACAATGAAAGCATCTTTATACACTCCACCCTCAAGAATGGAATTTTTATGACGGATGGCATCCGGCTGGTTAGTGAAATATCCTGAGACATAACGGTAGGTTCCATCCACTTCATAGAAATGAACCTCAGGGATACCTTTAAGGGCAGGATCGTTAGGTTTGAGAATGGTTCTGGAGGTCAGGAACTGCACTGAAAAATGGACTTCAGGAGGGGTATTTGCAGCAGGTTTTTTCTCCTGAACTACGGTTTCTTTTACTTCTGGTTTTTGGGTTGAAAGGCTATCGGGTACAATTTTAGGTTCAGCAGGATCGGTTTTAACCACAGGGGATTGGGTTTGGGTGTTGGTTTGGGGTTCGGTGGTTTTTTTTGCAGGGCCGGATTTAACAGGTTGAGGACGAACGCCGTCTATTTTTTCACGATAGTTTAATACCGCATTAAAAACAGCGCTGGCAATGGCAGCCTTTCCCGCATCGGAAGCCAGGTATTTACATTCGTTTTCGTTGCTCAGGAACCCGGCTTCTACAAGAATACCAGGCATATTGGTTTTGTAAAGTACCAGAAATCCTGCCTGTTTCACCCCCCGGTCGAAACGCTGGGCATTGATTCTGAACTCTTTCTGGATGAGGGATGCCAGATTGACGCTTTGTTCGAGGAATGCATTCTGGTATAGTGAGAAGATGATATCTGATTCGGGAGAATTAGGATCAAAGCCCTGATATTTCTGGCTATAATTCTCCTCGAGCAGGATGACGGCATTTTCTTTTCGTGCCACTTCGAGGTTGGCTTTGCTTCTATGGAGTCCCATGACGAATGTTTCGGCTCCGTAGGGTTTTGCAGACTCTGAGGAATTGCAATGAACGGAAATAAAGAGGTCGGCTTTGTGGTCATTTGCAATTTGTGGCCTTTTGTAGAGGTCAACAGCCACATCCGTTTCGCGAGTATAGATCACTTTGGTGTTTTCAAAGCCTGTGAGGAGTTTTCCCAGTTTTAACGCGATGGCCAGATTCACATCTTTTTCTTTCACAGTCCCATTCACCGCTCCCGGGTCGGTCCCTCCGTGCCCCGGGTCGATAACGATCGTCCAGGTTTTGGCAGGCGGATGAGAAGCGGTTTGCGGCCATAGATCATGATACAGCATGGCCAGGGTGATCATGGCAAGAAGCCGTATGCTGTAACTGAAACGGGGGCTGTATGACATTTTGGGTTATTTTTGTTACGTCTTTCTGAAATGAATACCGATTTACAAACGTTAATTTGCCTGAAAAGGTACAATGATGCGGAAACATTGTCGTTACAGGCAGGGACTAAGGTAGATCAAAATACAAGAATAACCTGAAGCAACACCATACAATTGCTAACCAAGAAATTAACAACTTCCTGTGTAATTATCCTCTTCCTTGCGATTGCAGGAGTGTATGATGCAGCCGCCCAGGTGGTTGATACAGCGAACAGGATGCCTTTAGATACTACTGTTGCGGGTATCCGGGATTCTATACCATCAACCTCTTCATCAGGGCAGTTGCAGTACCCGGTGACTTATGAAGCCACTGATTCCATCAGGATGGATTTTAACACAAAGAAAGCCCATTTGTACGGCAATTACAGCAATGCGACCTTACAATACCAAAAGATTGAGCAGGAGAGTGGTTATCTGGAATTTGATTTCAGCAAGAGTTTATTGTATGCCAGAGGGTATACGGACAGTACCGGCAAATTGATCAATCAGCCGGTTTTCAGGGAAGCGGAACGGGAGTTCATGGCTAAGGAGATGTATTACAACATGAAAACCAAACAAGGATTTATCCGATGGGTGGTTACCAATGAAGGGGAGGGATATATCCTTGGTGATTCAATCCTGAAGCAGTCGAACGACAACATCAACATCAGTTCCGGATCGTATACCACCTGCAATGACCATGAACATCCCCATTTCGATATCTATTTCCGGAAGGCGAAGGTAATACCAAAGGATAAGATCATCACAGGTCCAGCTATATTGCGGATTGAAGGAATCCCAACGGTATTGTTTGTTCCGTTTGGTTTCTTTCCGAACAAGAAAGGGCAGACCAGCGGGATTCTGATTCCGGGATATGGCGAAGCAGCCAACCGCGGGTTCTTTCTTGAAAACGGGGGGTACTACTTTGCCATTAATGATTATGTGGATCTGGCACTAAGGGGTGATATCTACTCGAGGGGGAGCTGGGGTTTGAAAGCAGAGTCTGTATACAAGAAGCGGTACCGGTATTCGGGCCGGATGAGTGCAAGCTATTCGGTGACGAAACTTACAGACAAGGATTCGCCGGATTACGAACGGATAGAGAATATGTTTTTCAAATGGAGCCATGCCCAGGAGCCCGGAGCGCACCCAACGCGCCGGTTTTCCGCTAATGTGAATGTAGGATCCGCCAATTACAACAGTTACAATCCAACCACCACCACCGACTATCTCACGAACACCTATTCGTCGAACATCAGTTACAGCACCCAGCTCCTGGGTTTATTCAGCCTGAGTGCTGCCATGACCCATAGTCAGAACACACTGACCCGTGAGTTTCAGGTAAAAGCACCCGATTTCAGTTTATCGACGATGCAGCGGATTTATCCTTTTAAAAGAAAGAAATCCACCGGGAAACCGCGTTGGTACGAGGATATTAACCTGAGTTACTCTCTGGTTTCGCAGAATGCCCTGTTAACGACTGATACGATGCTGCGGTACGTGCAGTTGCGGGACTTCAACAACGGCATTCAGCATTCCATACCTGTCCAGAGCAATTTCAATATCGGGGGATGGCTTAATGTCACCAACAGCATTCAATACACAGAGCGGTGGTATTTCAGGCATTATGAAAAGAGCTGGAATAACGGAACGCTGATACAGGCTGAAGATACACTCATCGGGTATGTTGACACCGACACGGTATATGGTTTCAAAGCGGCCAGAAATTACGGTTTTACCTCGAACTGGGGAACCCGGATGTACGGCTTTTATGATTTTACACGCGGCCCGGTTACTACAGTGCGACATGTACTTACGCCTTCCATGTCGTTTAGCTATACACCTGATTTCGGGGCCCAGCGGTGGGGGTATTACCGGTATTATCAGACACCCGGGGCCACCGGACCGGTATTGAACCGGTATTCCATCTTTGAATCTCTGGTGTATGGGACTCCAACCGCAGGACGATCGGGAAGGGTAGGTTTTAATGTGGGCAACAACCTGGAAATGAAGATAAAATCGAACAGGGATACCACAGGAATCCGTAAGATTACCCTGATTGAAAACCTTACTTTTTCGGGCAGTTACGACCTGGCCAAAGACTCACTGAACTGGAGCCCACTGAGCATGAGTGGGTATACTACCTTGTTCAAGAACCTGAGAATTAATTTTTCAGGAGCCTGGGATCCCTACCAGGTAGATACTCTGGGAAGGCGCATCAACCGGTTTGAGTTTGAACGTGACGGCAGGATTTTCAGAAGGACCAGTTCTGAGATCACGTTAAGTTTTTCCTATATGCTCAGTTCAAAGGATCAAATCAACCAAAGCGGATCGGTACCGGAAGAGGACCAGGCAGAGGTATCCGAAGTGACGGGCCAACCGCAGAGCTACATTGACTGGACTAATCCGTGGAGATTCTCATTATCATACAATTACAGGTACAGCAGTGTACTTACGAAAGTTCCGGGTATCCGTGATCGTCAGCACATACAGACGCTCGGTATCCAGGGCGATTTTAACCTGACCCCGAAATGGAAGATCGAGGTGGAGACCGGTATTGATTTCATGCTGATGGAACTCTCTTTTACAAGATTACGTTTATGGCGTGATCTGCATTGCTGGGATATGAGCCTTGACTGGATTCCTTTAGGCCCCAGAAAAAGCTATATGATGACCCTTAAGGTGAAGTCATCCGTTCTGCAGGATCTGAAAATTACGCGCAAGACTGACTGGCGCGATTACATTTAACCCAGGAGTATAAGGATTCCGGCCGCACCCAGAAGGAGCGCGGTGATGATTTCCAGAAGGTTGGGCATCAGGAACCCGGTTCTTTTTCCGATGGCGGTTCCGGAAATCAGTCCGGCCAAAGCCCCACCCGTTCCAATGATCACAACGGGGAATGCCGGTGTGTCAAATGCCACGGAAACAGCCGTATACATCAGTAATACATCCAGATTGAGCATGATCAGCAGTCCGATAAGGACCCTGGATTTCCCGATGTCGAACAATCTGCGGGTTGTTTTGGTGGTGATACCTTTGATCAGAAAGCGGATACCCAGGATCAACAACAGAGAGGCACCGGCTTGTTTTCCAAGGGATTCCAACTGATTGCCTGCAAAATTCCCGATGAACCATCCAAACACGGTAAAGCCGGCAAATACCATCAGAAACAATGGAATGGCCTTTAAAGCAAGTCCCCTGAATCCGGTTTTAAAGTAGAAGGATGAAAATGAGAAGGCGATCAGCAGCGAAACAACGGCAGCAACAACGCCCATGACAGTGGGATTCATGCCTTATAAGGTTGGTGGTTGAACGGGATGGATATCAGAGATATGATTACAGTTGAAGTAGGAAGAGGGGTCAGACCCTTTCGAGTTCAACGGTAAAGTGCCTCATGATGGGTGCTTCCCTCAGAATTCTGAATCCTTTGGTGATGCTGTTTTTTCTGGCAGCAACATTTCCGAGGGCAACAGCAATATAATCCATATGGTTATTTGTATAAACCCTTCTTGGGATAGCGAGTCTGAGGAGTTCAAGCTTTGGGTAGCGGTTTTCACGGGTTACGGGATCCCGGTCCGCAAGCAGGGTTCCGATCTCCACACCTCTGACGCCACTCTCGAGGTAAAGTTCAATGGCAAGGGTTTGTGCCTGAAACTGATCTTTTGGAATGTGTTTCATCATGGAGCCGGCATTTACAAAAATGGCATGGCCCCCAAAGGGTTCCTGAATCTCAACGCCGTATTCTTTCAGCCTTGTTCCAAGATATGCCACCTGTTTGATCCGGGTGTCGAGGTAATCAAATTCGGTTCCTTCATAGAGTCCCTGAGCAAGGGCATTCATGTCCCTGCCTGACATTCCGCCATAGGTAATATAGCCTTCAAATACGATATTAAAGACCGTAGCTTTCCGATAAAGCTCCTCGCTTCGCATAGCAATGAAGCCACCCATATTAACGATGGCATCCTTCTTACTGCTCATCGTCATGATGTCAGCATAGGAAAACATCTCGGCCACAATTTCGCGGATGGACTTGTCCTGATAACCGGGTTCACGCATCTTGATGAAATAGGCATTTTCAGCAAAACGGGCTGAGTCGAAGACCACCGGAATGTCATATTTTTTGGCAAGATGGTACGTTTGTCTCAGGTTTTCCATGGAAACCGGCTGTCCACCAGAGGTATTACAGGTTATGGTAATGACCAGTGCGGGTATTTTGGACGGGGTATATTTCAGAATGGCTTCCTCGAGTTTCCCAAGGTCGACATTCCCTTTAAACGGGTGATATACAAAGGTGTCGTAGGCTTCATCAATGGTGCAATCCACTGCGGTGGCTTTTCTGAATTCAATATGCCCCTTGGTGGTATCAAAATGGGCATTTCCGGGGACGAAGTCACCCTCTTTGATCAATGCGGAGAAAAGCACATTTTCGGCGGCACGGCCCTGATGGGTAGGTAAAAAATACGGGAAGCCTGTAATGTTGGAGATAGCATCTTTGAGTTTAAAATATGAGGAAGCACCTGCATAGCTTTCATCTCCTATCATCATTTCCGACCACTGTTTATCGGACATGGCACCGGTACCGGAATCGGTAAGAAGGTCAATGAATACCTGATTGCTTTTAAGATTGAAGAGGTTATATCTGGCTTCTCTGATCCAGCGCTCACGATCCTCGCGGGTTGATGGGTGAATCTGCTCGACCATTTTTATTTTGTACGATTCTGCGAAAGGAAGTTCCATCTGACTTTAAATTTTGAATTAATGTTTGTGATGAAAGAAAGGAAAAATAGGGTGAAGGGGCTATGATCGGGAGAATTCATCCCGGTTTTTAATATTCAGGTATCTCAGAGATGCGAAAATATTCAGTGTCATCATATCAATGGATGGATCCTGTTCATCACTAATCATCAGTAGCTCAGACGGTGCAAATATATGGATAAGTTCCGGAAAGGCAAAATATTCAGAAAGGAAATACCAGATGGTCAGCAGGATTCCAGAACAGGCGTTTGAAGTCAACGATCCGGTCATTGACTACAGAAATTCCTTCGTTTTCAAGAAGTTGCTGCATCAGGTCGGGGTGTCCGAAATGGTGTTTCCCGGTTAGCATTCCAGACCGGTTCACCACACGATGAGCCGGGATTTGGATACGGGAGGTGTGGGAGGCATTCATAGCCCACCCTACCATTCTTGCTGCGCTGCCAGCGGAAAGGAAGGAAGCAATGGCACCATAGCTGGTAACCCTGCCATAGGGGATCTGACCGGCTACCCACCAGACTTTTTCGAAGAAATTCTGGTCATGCATGGTTTGAGAAAAGTGAGAAGCAGAGATATTTGATTGTGAGCCCCTGCTCCAGCCATATTTTTTCGTAGTGTGTTTTAATCTCTTTTACAGGGCCATCCATGGGATCATTATACAGGTTATTGATCTTTTGGTGTATCTCCAGTTGCTGGTTTTCAATTACCTGCATGGTATATCCGAAAAGCAGATCGCTGTCGGTTTTAAGATGGATCAGGCAATTACGGGAACCGAGTTGGCGGTACCGGTCAAGGAAGACGGGGGATGTAAGGCGTTTTTTCTCCCTTGATTGCCTGGGCTGGGGATCAGGAAATGTGATCCAGATCTCGTCAACTTCTTCTTTGTCAAAGAAATGACAGATCAACTCAATCCGGGTCCTTACAAAGGCCACATTGGGCATTTTTTCTTCCTGTGAGATTTTGCACCCTTTCCACATTCTGGCCCCTTTGATATCCAATCCAATAAAATTCTTCCCGGGAAATGCTCTGGCCAGGCCCACCGAATATTCCCCTTTTCCGCATCCAAGTTCAAGGACCAGGGGGTTCTGGTTTTTAAAGAAGCGATCTTTCCATTGCCCTTTTAAGGGGAAACCTGCAGAATCCAGTTCTTCGAATGACAACTGGAACATATTGGGGAAAGTCTCGTTTTCTGCAAATCTGGCCAGCTTTTTCTTTTTTCCCATACCTGATTCAGAGGTTAGCGTACCCTTCGGATGATGTTTGCGGGCTGTAAAGATCTGATCAATTTTATAACCGTGCAAGTTTCCTTAGTTCGTGTTCGTTGAAGTTAAGCTGGAAGACCTGCATGATATTCCCATAGGGATGTGGTGCTTTGGATCTGGGGAAGGATTTCAGCCAGGAGGAGGGCTTTATAAAAGCTGAATACAGGTCACCGGAGGTCACACTGGTGATATTGATAACAGTCATACGCCAGGTTGAGTCGGACGTTTTTTGGATGGCGCCCTCAAAGGATCCTGTAAAATGTTCAATGCCAGTTGGGTGTAAGGTCATGAGGATGGTTTCGACAGGGCCGAAATGGGCGCGGAAGGGGTAAGGGTCGAAGAGGGTGTCTTTGCGGCCGGCCATGTATTCCCTGAGGGTTTTCCGCATCAGCCTTGACTTTTTAATGGCTTGGCTTGCCGATGTTTCCGGGGGAAACAACACATTCTCCGGTCCGGTTCCGAGTATAAAATTACCCAAAAGGTAATTTACCCACTGGCGCTGAAGATGCCTGTCGGAGCGCGCTTTCAGGTTGCAGTTCAGGGTATTGGAAAGGGAGTCGGATAAGGTATATTTCATGTATAGCTTTGCTTCGGCGGAGACCCTCAGGAAAAAGGGGCTGATCATATCCTTTGTGAAGGGGAGGTTACATAGGCATTCTGAGATGATCGGGGAGTTAAGGTAATATCGTCTGTAACCGCCGGTGAGTCTGAAGGCTGTTTTCGGGGCTGCCATCCGGAACCCTGGCCTGAAAGGGATGCTGTCGGAGTCTGTGAGAAACTCAGGTGAAGGCAGGTCATGATCACTCAAGGCTCGTACCGGATTTCTTATTTTTTGATTTGCCTGATCTGCTCGGTCATCTGTTGTCTGAGCCGGACTCTGAGGCAACGAAATCAGGTTAAGGTATGCGAAAAGGGCAAGGCAAACAAGCAGGTGTATTTGCCTCAGCACAAACAGGGGTGTATTATTTCTTTCCAACCCAGGCATTTTTCAGTTCATTTCTGGCATGGGCTTCCTGCAGGCTTTTCTCTGCATCTTCGCGTGTGGCGAAGGATCCTGCAGAGACCCTGAAGAGACCGGAGGAGGTTTTTCCTTCAATGGCAGCATTGGCAAACCCTTTGTCACGAAGCTGGTTTACCAGTTTTTCGGCATTGGCTTCTTTGCCGAAGCAGCCTGCCACGATCATAAAGTCACCTGTGCCTGCTGGTTGGACAGCCTGTGCCTGTACCCCGGCATCAGATGCCGGTTCAACAGAATCAGGGGAGATGGCATCTGTCGAATCTGCAGGGCTTTCCATTTCCTGAGGTTTGCTGGCAGGGATATCAGCAGGAGCAGGCTGGGTTTCAGTTGCAGGGGTATTCTGATTGAGGTTCAGTTTTTCGGAAATATGTGACCATGCCGAGGTGAAGTAATCAGGATAAAGGTAACCAATGGTTCCAGCGCCGGCAATCAGGATTGCCACGATGGAAACCCAGATCCAGCGTCTTTTTCGCTGCCGGGCTACCGGAATTTCTTCAGACAAAGGTTCGCTGCCGGCAGGAGTTTCGGGGGATTCTTTGTCTGTCACGGTTTTAGAGGATACACTACCGGGTTGGCCTGCGGGCTCTATCGGGTTGATCCTTCCAAGGCCATAGGTTGACAGATCGAAGTTTGCCTCCGGATCAGCCATGAAAGACAAAGAGTTACGTTCGTCTAGTGAAAAACTGCC
This sequence comes from Bacteroidota bacterium, assembly GCA_022709695.1. Classification (GTDB taxonomy): domain Bacteria; phylum Bacteroidota; class Bacteroidia; order Bacteroidales; family SKPS01; genus SKPS01. The sequence goes on along the minus strand of JAKLII010000002.1, from coordinate 96,307 downwards.
AATGCCTGCAAGGGTGAAGTCACCATTCTTCTCAAGCGTTTCCATCATTTCCACTACCAGGTTTCTCAGCTTCTCATTTCCCTGAGAAATTGAAATACCCTCTTTTTCTGCTATAAAACGGGCAAGCACATAGTCGTTGGCTTTCACCGACGGATTGAATGAAACGGATTTCCCTGGAGGGGTGAGGCTGCCTTCCGCAAGGATTCCGGGGTTTTTTACACTGGTTTTCAATTCCCCGAAGCCGGGAAGTATTACTGATTCGCGAAGGAACAGCATTTCTGCGATATACCTGGTGATTTCCATTGCGGGGTATTTTTCTGATGTAAAGGAGGCAGGGTAACTTAACGGTTGAGTATTGAGGTTACTTTTTCAAGGTCTTCAGGGGTATCAACGCTGCATGACAGGTGGTTGGAGATGGCGATATGAATGGCAAAACCATGGTCGAGCCAGCGAAGCTGTTCAAGAGACTCGGCGGTCTCATTCATGCTTGGGCCGAGGGCAGCAACTCTGGTGAGTGCATCCCGGGTAAAACCGTACATACCGATATGTTCATAGAATTGGTGATGATTCAGCCATTCATTTTTCGGGTAATTGCGTATAAACGGAATCGGGGAACGGGAGAACCATGCAGCACGGTGGTTCAACCCCCTGGTCACTTTCACCACATTGGGGTTATCCAGATGTTCAGGATTGGATAGGGGCCTGATCAGTGTTCCGATTTTCACCTGTGGATCCTGAAAGAGTGAGGCGAGCAGGTCGATCTGTTCAGGGTCGATAAGGGGCTCGTCCCCCTGGATGTTGACAATCACATCGAATGCACTCCAGGGCAACTGGGTGATGACCTCATGGCAGCGGTCGGTTCCGGTCATGTGATCGTGTGAAGTCATAACGCCTTTACCGCCGAAGCTTTGCACGTGGGTAAAAATCCTTTTGTCGTCGGTGGCAACCACCACTTCCGACAATGCAGACGCTTTTGTGGCCTGAGTGTACACCCGTTCAATCATCGATTTTCCGAGGATATCCGCAAGGGGTTTGCCCGGAAAGCGGGTTGAAGCAAACCTGGCCGGAATGATTCCCAGGATACGCAGTGGCTCTTTCATTTTTCAAACAGTCCGAACAGTTCAGCCTGAATTTTTTCAATCACAACCCCAAGGTGTTCCGGTTTTCCCGGAATATCCAGCTGATCCACCTCAAAGATAATCAACCTGCCGCCTGTATAGTTTTCGATCCATTTTTCATATTTCTCATTCAGGCTTTTCAGGTAGTCGATACGGATGGAGTTTTCATATTCCCGCCCCCGGGCCTGAATTTGCCTGACCAGCGTAGGTACACTGGCTCTCAAGTAGATAAGGAGATCAGGAGGCTGGATAAACTGGTTTACCAATTCAAACAGGGAGATGTAGCTTTCGAAGTCCTGGGTTCGCATAAGCCCCATTTCGTGGAGGTTAGGTGCAAAGATGAAGGCATCTTCATAAATCGTGCGATCCTGCACGATGCTTTTTTTCCCTTTTCTGATATCAATGATCTGTTTAAACCGCTGGGTAAGGAAGTAAATCTGGAGGTTGAACGACCAGCGCCTCATGTCTTCGTAAAAGTTCTCCAGATAGGGGTTGTTATCGACATCTTCATAATGGGGATCCCATTTGAAGTGTTTTGCCAGGAGCCTTGTAAGGGTTGTTTTTCCGGATCCTATATTTCCGGCAATTGCAATATGAAAGGGAGGGTTCATTGGGGGTTGTTGAATTGATAGACAAGCAGGGTATCAGGGGTGGAAATCAGCAATTTATTGGCATCCAGCTGAACGGATGACGGGTTTTTAACGGGGATTTCGACAGTCCTGCCAACATTCCTGGCGGGGTCGAAGAACACGAGGTTGTTGTTTTGGGTGTATGCCATCCGGTTTTGAAGGATCCAGCAGTCGGTAAAATCCGGGGGTAATGGAATCCTGCCTGCAAAGTTACCATAACGGTCGAATTTCCAAACGCCGTAATTTCTGATAATGGCATACAGGAAGCGGTCATGTTCAATAATCCGGGAGATGAGGGGAGGATTGGTTGAAAGGTTCAGAAGAGAGCCTGTCCGCTGATCAATAATACCCTGATGGTTTACCCGGACAAGTTCAAACAGGGTTTGGTCGAGGACCCAGCATCCGTTTTCGTAGGAATTGCACACAAGGGTAGGGGCAAACAGTCCGAGGTTATGAAGGTTCAGTGTATTTCCCTGTGGAGAAAGCTGATTGTCAACCCTTTTTATTTCTGATGTTTCTTTGGAGAAGAGAAGTATTTTCAGGGGGTCTGACACATCCGCAGAAGAGAGACTGATCACGGTCCGGTCTGTAAATTCAGCGGTCTTTACCCCTTTATCGTTATATTTCGAAAGGGTATTTCCCCTGATCGTGTAGAGGTTACCCAGATGGTCTGCTGCAATAAAATCAAAGTTCAGCGGGATTCTCAACGCAAGTGTGAGATCATCCTGCATCACCCTGAGGGGGCACATGATGAGCCATACAGCATTAACCAAGCATATGAATGATTTCATCCACATAGAGTCTGTTGTTGTGAAGCCGCGGAACCTTGTGCTGTCCGCCCAGCTTCCCTTTTTGTTTCATCCACCGGTAAAAGGTACCCTGGGGTGCTTTGATGATCTGTGGTAGTCCAAGGATCAGGTCCTTATATCTTTTTGCTTCGTAATCTGAGTTCAGGTTCTGCAGTGAGCGGTCAAGTTCAAGGGTAAATTTCCCGAGGTCAGCGGGTTCTTTGCTAAACTCAATGATCCACTGATGGGCACCGGATTCATTGCCATTGAGGTAAACCGGAGCAGCCGTAAATTCCATCACTGAGGCATTGGTGGCAAGGCATGCGGCTTTCATGGCTTTTTCTGCATTTTCCACCATGAGTTCTTCTCCGAAGGCATTGATGAAGCTTCTGGTTCTCCCCAGGATCCTGATCCGGAAAGGATTCAGGGAAGTGAAGGTAACCACATCCCCGATCCGGTATCTCCATAATCCTGAGTTGGTTGTGATGACCATCGCATAGGGCACATCCGTTTCGACCTGATCGAGCCAGATGGTATCAGGATATTCATCATTGGCTGTATCAAGGGGGATGAATTCATAGAAGATACCATAATCGAGCATCAGCAACATATCATCTGCCTGGTTACTGTCCTGAATACCGAAGAATCCTTCTGAAGCGTTGTAGGTTTCGATATAATTCATGCTTCCGGGGCAGATGGACCTGAATTTATCCTTATAGGGAGTAAAATTCACACCCCCATGGGCAAACATTTCGAGGTTAGGCCATATTTTCTCAATCAGGTCTGTTCCATTGATCTCCATCACCTTATTCAACAGCAGCAGCATCCAGCTTGGAACCCCTGAAATGATGGTAACATTTTCCTGACTGGTGATTTCAGCAATCCGCAGCAGTTTTTGCTCCCAGTCCTCCATCAGGGCAGTTGTCAGGTCCGGGGTCCTGATCAGTTCAAACCAGAACGGGAGATTCTGCATGATTACAGCTGAGACATCACCATGATAGGGACCCGGCTTTTCAGAGCTGTAGTCATGTGTACCGCCCAGCCCAAGGGTTTTTCCGTCGAATATTCTGGTGTCGGGGTTGTTGTTGCAATAGATGCTCAGCAGATCTTTGCCCCCCTTGAAGTGGCACTCTTCCAGTGCTTCATTGCTGACGGGTATATATTTGCTCTTACTGCCGGTTGTTCCGGATGACCTGGCGAACCAGACAATTTTTGCAGGCCAGAGAATGTTCTGTTCACCTTTTCTGATTCTGTCGATGTAAGGTTGTATCTGGTTATAATCCTGCAGAGGAACCCTGTTCTTATAGGTATCCGGGGTTTCGACGGAGCTGAATTCATATTTCTGTCCCCATTCAGTGAATGCGGCTCTTTGCATCAGTTTTTTCATCCATTCAAGCTGAACCTCAACAGGGTATTTGAGGAAGAGATCAATCTGGTGCATTCTCTTCTTCATGAACCATGACAGTACGGCATTCAGGATAGGCATGCTGCTTGTTGTTTCAGCAAATATATCCAAATTTCCTTATACCTTACATTTGTGAAGGGGTGGGGTTTTAATTATTTTTGTCAGCAGATTCAGCGGTATGATTGTATTTCCCAATGCCAAGATCAACCTTGGCTTATTCGTTACCGGTAAGCGTGCTGACGGGTACCATAATCTTGAGACCATAATGGTACCTGTGCCGGTGTATGACATTCTGGAGGTATCTGCCCATGCTCCGGATGGGTTTGAATTCAGAAGCACAGGCCTTGCAATCCAGGGCTCCGAAGATGCGAATCTTTGTGTGAAAGCATACAGGCTGATGGCTTCCGGGTTTGGTATTCGCCCTGTAAAGATACATCTGCACAAGCAAATACCCGCGGGTTCGGGGATGGGCGGGGGCTCTGCTGACGGGGCTTTTACCCTTACGGCCCTGAACCGGCTGTTTAACTGCGGTCTTACTGCAGAAGACCTTGAGGCACTGGCGCTGGAGCTTGGCAGTGACTGCCCATTCTTTATCCGCAACAGGCCGGTTGTGGCAACCGGTCGCGGCGAACTCATGGAACCTGTTGATAACCCGATTTATGGAAGCTACCTGATCATTGCAAAGCCTCACTTCAGTATATCCACTGCTGAAGCATTCAGGTTAATAGATCCTGCCAGCCCTGTTCTTCCATTGAGGGGAATTCCGTATTTATCTGCAGATCGATGGCCGGTTTTCCTGAGAAATGACTTCGAAAGGGTGGCCCTTAAAATGCACCCTGAGGCAACCCGGATATTGCAGGACTTTTATGCCTCCGGAGCCTGGTATGCCAGTATGACGGGCAGTGGCTCAGCTTTTTTCGGGCTCTTCAGAACACCCCCTGAAGCGATGCCTGATGAACTGAAGGACATAATTCTTTTTGCCGGACTTATCGGATAGCCCGGAAATTGCCTATTTTTGTCAGAGATCAGATCCAACGGTCCATGCTGGTCAGAGGATCTTTAGAAAAAAGGGAATTAGAGTCAATTTATTGTTTAACAAAATCTTACAAAAATGAAAAAGTTAATTCTTTTGGCAGTATTCACTGCTGTTTTTGTTTCCTGCAACGGGAGCAAAACGGATGAAGAGGCAACTGAAGTAACTCCGGCAACGGAGGAAGTAAGTCAGGAGGCCAAACAAACCCTTGAGGGTTCCGAAAATCTGGAAAACCAGGCTGACAGTTTGTTAAATGAACTAAACAACTAACCACCATGAAAACAGTAATTTTAGCCGTATGGGTAATGAGTCTGCTGGCATGGACCAATGTAGCCACAGCCCAGAAACAGAATCAGGATAAGCCAAAACAGCAGTCCGAGCAGCGCCAGCAGAAAGACAAGACGGAGAAGGCAGATAAGCAGAAGGAGAAGCCCGCACCATCCGCGGAACCACAGAAGGGTAAACCGGCCGGGGAGGAAAAGTCAGGCCACAAGCCAGCAGGGAAAGAGATGCATGGCCAGAAGGGTGATACAGCACAGGGGAATGCCTATGGAAAAAACAAGGGTGACCTGCAGGGAAAGGAGTTTGGACAGAACAGGGCAGCAGAGGCAAAGGCAAAAACAAGGAAAGAAACCCTTGATGAAGCTGAACAGAATCTGGCAAAAGCTGATAAGGCCAATAAAGCTTCCAGGGAAAAATTAAACCAGGCAAAGCAGCGGCTGGAGGAGAAGAAGCAGAAGAAACAGATTTCAAAGGAAGAATACGACAAGCAGAAAAAATCTGTGGATGAGATGGAGCAGCAGCTGAAAAAGGCTGAAGAACAGCACCGGACAGCTACCGAAAAGCTGAGAAAAGAGCGGGAAGCCTCAGAAGCCAAATAATGAATGGTTGTCCTTACCAAAGATTTCATGATCAGAGCGTTAATACTGGGGAGCGGGGGCAGGGAGCATGCCCTTGCCTGGAAATTATCACAGAGCGGTTTAGTGGAGGATCTTTACATTTTGCCCGGAAATCCCGGAACAGCAAAGTGTGGCGTAAATCTGAGCGGGAGTGTTCATGACTTCCAAGGAATCCGCGACGCCATTGTGCAGCATGGGATCAACCTCCTGATCATAGGCCCTGAGGATCCTCTGGTGCATGGGTTACGGGATTTTCTGGAATCAGATGAGGCCACACAGGGCATTGGGATCATTGGCCCCGGAAAAGCGGGGGCAAAACTGGAGGGGAGCAAGGCATTTGCCAAGGAATTTATGCAGAAATATGGCATCCCTACTGCGGCTTACCGGAGTTTTTCAAAGGGGGAGAGTGCCAGAGCCAGTGATTTTCTCAGATCTCTGAAGCCCCCCTATGTGCTTAAGGCCGACGGCCTTGCTGCCGGTAAAGGGGTACTGATCCACACGGACCTGGAGATGGCCTGCAGGGAAGCTGAACTGATTCTGGAACAGGGTAAGTTTGGCGAAGCAGGAAACACGCTCGTTATTGAGGAGTTTTTGGAAGGGATTGAGATATCGGTGTTCATCCTTACCGATGGCAAAGGTTATGTAATGCTGCCGGAAGCCAAGGACTACAAACGGATCGGGGAGGGGAATACAGGGCTCAACACAGGAGGGATGGGTACTGTATCACCGGTTCCTTTTTACACGGAAGCATTGCGGAACCGGGTGGAGGAAAAGATTATACGGCCCACCTTATCGGGACTGGAATCGGAAGGCATTCCCTATCTTGGGTTTATCTTTTTCGGGCTGATGATCTGCGGGGATGACCCGTATGTGATCGAATACAATGTGAGGCTGGGTGATCCTGAGGCAGAATCTGTGCTGCCCAGGGTATCTTCAGATCTTGGAGACTTATTCCTGCAGGCGGCCCGGGGAAGACTTGGTTCCTCTGAGCTGAAAATCAGCCGGGAAGCGGCTGCAACCGTAATGCTTGTATCGGGTGGATATCCGGGTTCCTATCCAACGGGAATAGAGATCTCCGGTCTGGAGGGTGTTGAAGGGAGCCTTATTTTTCATGCCGGTACCAGACAGGAAGGTTCACAGATAAAAACCGCAGGAGGAAGGGTATTGGGAGTAACTTCCCTCGGAACAGATCTGCAGGAGGCTCTGAATAAGTCGTATCAGGCTATTGAGAGGATTGGTTTTGATGGAAGATACTTTCGCAGCGATATTGGATCTGATGTGCTGTAAAATGAAATACACCCACGAATGCTCATCAGGATCCTGAGAGGAAAATATCCCGCAGGGCAAACCGTCTGGCTGGTATTAATGCTGCTACTGCCATTACCGGCACTCCTTGTGCATGGTCTGGCTATTGTGCAACCGGAGGATTCATCGGTACTTTATAAAGGGATTTGCCGTGTACTGGAATCATTTCCCCTTTGGGGCAAAATGATGGTATGGTATCTTTTCATCCTCTTCCTGTTGTACCAGGGCTCTGTCCTATGGACCATCATGGCACCCGGAAGGCGTGCAAGACTGGTCCCCATGATTTCAGGTGCCATGATCCTGTTCCTGTTACCCCAAAACAATCTCTTTCACCCGGTTTTACCTGCACTGGGATTTCTCCTGCCAGGGGTGATCTCACTCATGAAAGCGTCGGTATCCCAGCGTACCCGTGTTTACCTGTTCAATGCCGGATTATTGATCTCCGTGGCATCTTTGCTGTATTACGGTTTCGTCTTGTTGCTTCCGTTTATCCTGATCGCTTTGCTTGTACTGCGGCTGTATGATCGTACCTTTTTTGCTGTGTTGCTCACCGGAATGGGCTTGCCTTGGTTGTATATTATTGTAATACAGTGGATTGCGAATATTTCATTCGATCCGGGAGGTTATGGGGTTGTGGGTATGTACATCTCCAACTTCCTTTACATGTCCACCTACCTGGCGGCCATCATGGGCACTGCAGAAATTATGCAGGTCATCCTGCTTATTCTGCTTCTCATTGTAGTGCTGCCATTTTCGATGAAAGGGATTGACCAGCAAATAATTGCCACAAGACAGCAGTACAAAGTCCTCTACTGGCTGCTGCTTCCATCCTTTCTGCTGCTGTTGGTATCTGGTGGTATGTTTTTTCCGGCACTGACACTGATTTCCGTGTTAATGGTACCTTTGATGTGCGATTTTCTGCTTCAGACGAAAAAACCAAAGGCTGTCAATGCAGCGTTATGGATTGTTTTGCTTAGTATTGCGGCATTCCGGATAGCCGGACTTCAATGATACAGATTATGGGAATTGACAGGGAGGTCTACACAGCGGGATGTGATGAAGCAGGGAGAGGATGCCTGGCAGGTCCGGTATATGCTGCCGCAGTGATATTTCCTGAGGGTTACCATCATGCGGAAATCACAGATTCAAAGAAGCTTACGGCAAATAAGAGGGAAAGGCTTGTACACGATATTGAACGGGATGCTTTAGCCTGGGGTATTGGCGTTGCAGATGCGGAGGAGATAGACAGGATCAATGTACTGCAGGCCTCCATCACGGCTATGCACAGGGCACTTGATGCGCTGAAACTGCAACCGGGTTTTATCATGGTCGATGGCAACCGTTTCAGAGGTTACCGGGATATTCCCCATACCTGTTACATTGGAGGTGATGCCTTACATCTGCCGATATCGGCTGCCAGCATTCTTGCCAAGGTATACCGCGATCACTATATGGAGAAAATCTCTGCTGAGTATCCCTCTTACGGGTGGATCAGTAACAAAGGATACCCAACCCCGGCCCATATCAGGGCCGTCAGATCTTTGGGGTTAACTCCCTATCACCGTAAGACTTTCAGAACAGACCATCAGTTATCTATGATTTTTGAATAAATGAACATCATCATCCCATGGAACCTGTGGAACCACCCAAAAAAAGGATAAACAGCAGATATCTGCGTATTGCGATGATGCTTACAGCCCTTGTCCTGCTGAGCTTTTTCGGGCGATACCTGTATCTTAAATTCAGGTATCCTGACCAGGAGATACTGAAGGGGGTTCCGCAAAGTGCCCTTATGGTGGCAGAAGGGGAGGGGATTGGAGCATTTCTGGACTCCCTCGTATCCCAACCGGTGTGGTTACAGGGTTTTCAGGTATCGGGAATGCCTGATCATTTAGGATTGATAGCCAGAGAGTTATCTGATTTCTCGAAGGAGGATGAGTCTATCGCCGGATGGGTTCAAAAGGAACCTTTTGCCTTAAGCCTTGTACCCCGCAAAGAGAATGGCCCGGCATTTCTGGTTACTGTAAGGCTTCCAAAGGGTTTAAGGCCTTCTGCGGTGCATCATTTCTTCAGAAAGCACTGGACCTCCTATCAGGAAAAGAAATTGCTGGAACTAAGGTTTTACGAAAGGGTGTTCCCTGACGGTGGGCAGCTCTTTCTGGCCATTAAGGATGGCATGCTCATCGGCGCAACCGACCGTGAAGCCTTTGAACTTGGCTATTATACCATTGGATCGGGCAACCACATTCTGAACGACAAGAATTTTATGGAGGTGAGGGAGCAGCTGGAAAAAAGCCAGAACCGGGCGGTGCGGGTCTTTATTTCATACGAGGGGATGTATACATGGATGAACCGGTTTATTCGTGAGGACAGAAAAGAACCCCTGGCTCTGATTCCTGATTTGGGGTACTGGGGGGGCTTCGATCTGAAAACAGCGGGTTCACTGCTTTGTTTTCAGGGATTTACAGGATCGGTTGCACCAGAAAGCAAACTGAGGGAGGTGCTTCCAGATGCCAACACCCAGCTAGACGACCCGGGCCAGGTAATGCCGGCTTCCGTGCTGTTTTATGACCAGATGCTGTTAAACTCCCTTGTTGAACACCGGAAGCAATATCTGGAACAATACCTTTACCTCCGCGAAGGGAAGGGGGGTGCAGCCTATCCGATAGCTGCCGATACCCTGCAGGAAATTATTGCACGGATCGATTCCTTTTTGCCTGCTTCCCTGGTGAACGCGCTTGTTTCTACCCGTGACACCACCGAAGGGGCCCAGCCGGTTTTATGGCTCCAGTCATACAGGGCAAATGAGCTACTGCTGAACCTGTCCCCCTTTATCGACACCCTGGGACGGCAGCAATATCAGGAATTTACCTACTATCCCCTCCGTATCGAATACCTGGTTCCTGCCCTTTTCGGGCCGGCCTACCGGCAGTTTATCGATCCATTCGTTTCGGTGTACAAAGATTATCTGGTGATTACACCCTCGCAGGAGGTAATGCTCTCCATACTCAATCAGTATTCATCCGGCAGAATCCTGGGCGTTCAGAATCCTTACAGGGAACTTTTTCAACAAGTGAAAGGACAGATGAGCCGAAGGATCTATTTCAACCGTACAGAAGGAGAGGGTTATCTGAAAGCCGTCATGCGGCCGGAGAAAGCGGATCGATTTCTGGCCACCCTGCCTTACCTTCCGGGCCGTATGATTGTGGGTATTGCAAAATCGGGAGGCACTCTGCTTACCGATATCGCCATCCATTCGGATGCTGAAGTTAGCCTGCCTGCCAGGGGGGGAGAGGTACTGGTGGATGCACCTCTGGTTACAGCACCCCTGATTATCCGCGATTACAGAGACAACACCAGAAAAGTGATTTGTGCCGATGAATCGGGCAGCCTCTATCTGCTGAATGAAAAGGCCGGCATCGAATGGAAGCTGAATGCCACGGAACCCCCCTTATCGGGATTGTATGCCATTGACCTTTACAAGAATGGCCGGCAGCAATGCCTCTTCATGAGCAAAAATATGCTTCACCTGGTTCAGATCGACGGAAAGTATGTTCCCGGGTTTCCTGTGCAGCTCTCTACTCCGTTTGCAGCAGGATTGTCGGTATTCGACTATGAGATGAACGGCAATTTTCGCTGTTTGTACTATGATAGCCGGGGGCATCTGGCCAATGTAGATCTATCGGGCCGGCAGGTGGCAGGCTGGAGTTACCCGGAATATGCCAGCGGGGGATTCAGGCCGGAATTCTTACGGGCCGGGGGTATCGACTTTCTGATGCATACAGGCCAGGAGGGGGATATTCATTTTCTTGACAGGCGCGGGAAGGAGAAATTTCAGTTAAAGCAACCGGCTGCAAGGAGTAAACAATCAGATATTGTGGTTGTTATCAAAGACGGCCAGCCTGCTTTTGCCTGGCTCGATGGATCCGGAGCATTGCAGGTGGTTGGACTCGACGGTAGCCCGGCAAAGGGTGCTCCATTGAAATTTGACCCTATGTCGTGGCTGGTGTTTGATGCCTCCGGTTCCGGAGCAATGGTGGTTGCCACACCCGGAGAGCTGGCAGTTTTTGATATCAGTCTGAAGCCGTTGCACAAATCACCTTTAACCATACCTTTGTCACTGGATGTCAAACCTGCCGTTTACCATTCAGGAGTTCTTCTCACAGGCAAAAGCAACGCTCACGAACCTTTGATGATCATCAGACCTGAAAACAAACAAAAGCAACCCGCTTCATACAGTGTCGATTATTTTTCGGTCTGGAGATCGGTTTCAGGAACAGAAGGATTTGGAGTGCTGGCAAAAGGGAGGGTGCTTCGTTTTGAAAGATTGTAGGTTTAACATACTTTTTACAAACAAGATTGAGTTTAAATTGTCATATCAGGACTTTACCCATGCAAATTTCTCCGGTCATGAAACAAACTGGCACTTCACGCAGCCCTGCAAAGGGAATTTATCCACTGGTGGTGATGTGTATGATGCTTTTCCTGGGATCGTGCGCGCCGGATCTTGAATTCGGAAAATTCAAAGCTCCTGAGTGGAACCCCAATCTGGCAGTGCCCCTGGCAACGGCAAAACTTACCATTGACGATCTGCTGAAGAAAACGGGTGAAATTGATTATCTGAAGCAAAATCCTGACAGTTCCCTCTCATTGTATCATCAGAGTCAGGTTTTGTCGGAATACGCAGGCGGTTTGATAACGTTTGGAGATCAGACCAAGGATACCACGGTAAATGTTTTATTTCCAGTGAGCTTACCTCCGGGAGACAGCATTACCCTGAGTTATTTCTTCAAGCAGAAGTTTGTGAATTCAAATGGCGATGAGGTAGACAGTATCCGGTTCAAGGGGGGGACCTTTAACCTCAGTATTGAAAGTATGATGCCCCACAATGCCAAGGTGATCATGACCACTCCGTATATCACCAAAGGGGGGATTCCGTTTCGCAGGGTATTTGACCTCATTTACACGGGAACTTTGCCGGTTATTTCCAGCGTACAGCTCAATCTTTCTGAATATACCTTTGTGTATGATAATGTTACCAATGAGAACAACCTCTTCTATTTCTTTGACGTAAGACTTTACGGTGACAACAATCCCAGTCCGGGACCATTTTCAATCAAACTGAATGTATCTCAGCACGATCTGGAATACAGTGCCTTGTTCGGGCTGATAAAGACCCGTTCCATGGCATTGCTTTCGGATACCATCAGCCTGAATATTTTTGAGAAGAGCCTGGGGGGCAACTTTTGGGTGAATGATCCGCGGATCGGAATTCACATCCGCAATTCCTTCGGCATTCCAATTGATCTGTCCATCGATCCGCTCATCGGGACCTCCACCATCACGCCCCCTTATACCGTTCAGCTTTCGGGGTCAGGCCTGCCGGTTCCGTTCTCCCTGAATGCCCCGAATTATACCCAGATCGGGCAGCATGTAAACACCGATCTGTATCTGGACAAAACCAATTCCAACCTGGCAGCTTTTCTGAACCTGTTGCCACAGAAAATCATCTATGGCGTTGAGGGGGTGCTGAATCCTTCGGGCCTCCCGCAGAATTTTGTACTGGATTCCAGCCATTTCGAAGTCAATCTCGAAGTGGAGATCCCACTGGAGGGGTATGCTTCAGGTTTCACCCTACAGGATACAGTTGAATTTGAGTTGAATGAGGAGATTGAATTTATCGACTGGGTGATGTTCAGAATCTTTGCTGAGAGCACCTTCCCGGTGGAAGCCGCCGTGCAGGTGGTATTCCTCGATTCCAATTTTACAGCCCTTGACAGCTTGTTCGCTGCCCCCACAGCCCTGATTCCCGGTGCTGCCCCGGGGCCACCCCCTTCGTATAAAAGTACGGTACCTAATCTGAAAACCATCGATATCAGCCTGCCTGCTTCACGCATTGCCAACATCAATGGAAAAACACGGTACCTGCAGCTTGGAGGAACCATCAACACTGGTGGCGGCGGCAACCAGGTGGTGAAAATCTATACGGATAATTACCTGAAAATGTCCGTTGGAGCCCAGGCAAAGTTAAAGGTTGATCCCAATAACCTGTAAACGGATCCTTCATGAGAAACAGACTCAATATACTGATACTTATTGCTCTGATGACATGCGGCACGCTGTCGGCGCAGCATTCCACCACCTTATACTATATGACCGGTGTTCCGCAACGTGCATTTGTTAATCCGGCCCTGCAACCTGATGCCAGGTTTTTCATGGGGATGCCCGGCTTCTCCATGGTGCAGCTTCAGGTTGGAAATACAGGATTTGCGTTTAACGATGTGGTAGTGCGGAGCGACACGACTTTTACCATTGATATGGACCGGATGCTGAAGCAGATGCCTCAGGTGGGGAGCCTCTACGCCAACCTGAATTATCAGCCCCTGGCATTCGGATTCAGGTTCCTGAAGCGGAATTACTTCACCTTTTCAATGAACCCCGTGGTAACACAGGAGTTCTACTATCCGAAAGACCTGTTCGGATTGATCTGGAAAGGCAACGGACATGAAGACTACCTCGGGAAGCGCATCAGCTTCAATGGAATGGGAATGGAGTTCAGCCTTACCAACGAGATATCGGTCGGGTATTCGCTTCAGCTCACCAAACGGCTGACCCTTGGTGCGAGGTACCGGCATATCAATGGATTGGTTAATATCCATACAGAGAAGTTCACGGCCGGCATCACGACCGATGCGACTACCTTTGCCATGGAGGTGGACCTGGATGCAAAAATCAGTGCCAGCGCCCCCTTTGTGAATTTCGATTCCATCACCTCTTTCGATGTCGGGCAGTACACCACACAGGAATGGATTGACAAGAGCCTTGAGTACCTCCTGAAAAACCAGGGGTATGCCATTGATGCAGGATTCAGCTATACCCTGCTGAAGAAGATATTCATCTCCGGGTCGGTAAACAACATCGGGAGCATCACCTGGGCAGGGAATCCCTTTTCCCTTCAGAGCAAAGGATCCTTCAATTTCAATGGCATCGACGTAACAGGGATGATCAACGGGGATTCCACGGAGACCTTTGACCCGCAGATGCTGCTCGATTCACTGACGAAGAGTTTCTCGGTTGATACCCTGAGGAACAGCTATACCCAGCGCCTCAACCCCTCGGCCAATCTGGGGGTAGCCCTATACATCACCAACGACGACGCAGTGGGATTTCTGTGGCGCAACTATTTTTATCAGGGACGCTGGTACCCGAAGATGACGTTATCCTACAACCACCGCTTCGGCAGAATCCTCAGCCTTACAGCCATATATGACATCGAACAGGGCAGTTACCGGAATTTCGGCGCCGGGATGGCACTGAAACTGGGCCCTGTGCAGTATTACCTGATGACTGACAATGCGCTGGCTTTTGCCTATCCTTTCGATGCCAAAAAGGTTACCCTCATGACCGGCATTAACTGGGTATTCGGTACCAAACCCAAAAAAGAGAGCGGTTCTTCCCTTTGATTTAAGTGGCTCTTTTAAATGGAGAGTCTGGGCAGAATATTTTTGATCTACTGTCATATTTACGTATAAATTTTGTATATTTGTACGTACAAAAATAAAGCGAAAAGGCGATGGATGCAAAGCTCACCCTGAAGCTGGACACCGAGATCATTGCAAAGGCAAAAGAATACGCGGCAAAGCGTAAAAAGAGCCTCTCAAAAATGATCGAGGCATATCTTCATGCACTTATAAATAAAGAGAAGGTTCAAACCGTAGAGGAACCGGAAATCACCCCCTTTGTAAAAAGTTTATCATCCGGTGTACATATCCCGGATGATCTTGATCCGAAGCAGGAATACAGAAAACACAAAGAGGAGAGGCATTCATGAAAGACCGTGTTTTTCTGGACACAAACGTGGTGCTGGATTTACTGGGCGAGCGTATCTCCTTCTATGCATCCATTGCCAGGATTGCATCTCTTGCGGACAGAAGCAAGGTCCAACTTGTTACTTCTGCCATTTCCTTCCCAACCTTGTATTATCTGTTGTCGAAGTATGAATCACCCAGGGTAGCTCTGGAGAAGCTCCGGAAATTCAGATTACTTACTGACATTGCGGAATTAACTGATCTGATCCTTGACAAGGCACTCAATTCGACCTTTACGGATTTTGAGGATGCACTTCAATACTATTGTGCTTTAAGCACGCATTGCAATATCATTCTGACAAGGGATTTCAATGGATTTAAAGGCTCAGCGCTGCCTGTGATGACGCCGGATGAATATCTGGCGGGTCGTTTGGGAAGGTAGTGATCTGTTGGGTAGGAATGCAGCGTTTTATCTGCCGGTTTATGGTTCACTGTGAAAACTTTCTCCCCTTTCAGGTTGTTTAGGGGATGATTTCCAATTGAAAAAAAACCTTTACTTTTCACACTGAAAATCCGGAGGAACCATACCAAACTAGCAAAAGGCTGATTAAATGGAGCATACAGATAAGGAACTAGTGGATAAATCTGATGGTCAGGTGGTTTTGAGTGCCACCACCATTAAGTCCCTGTGGGAGAAGACCTATAACACCTCCGGAAAACCGGACTGGTCACATATTTTGCCCTATTACGATGATGAAGTGATTTTTCGCGATTCCATTCAGGAAATCCGGGGTATTGAGTCGTTCCGTGAGATGACGGAACGACTTGCCAATCGCTCCAAAGCCCTGAATATGGAGGTGAAGAGAGCTGTGATGGAAGGTTTGTTTCTGTTCATTGAATGGGAGATGACGATCAGTTACAAGCGCAATCCCAGTTCGGTGCTTTACGGTGCCAGCAGGCTCACCCTGAACGAGTACGGAAAGATTGCCGAACAGCGCGATTATTATGATCTATGGGGGGATATTTTCGATAACATACCAAGGTTTGGGAAGGCGTACCGGAAATTCATGAAGCGAAAATTCGGCTGATTTTGATGATATGAAGCAAAATATCAGGAAGTACTTTAAGGAATACCAATGGCCGGATATCATGGCCATGATCAGGAATAACCGTTCTGCTCCTGCCATTTGCCGGGAGCGTTTTAACGGGAAACTTGTGGTGATTACAGGAGCAACCTCCGGGGTAGGCTATGTGACAGCCAAAAAATTTGCTGCACAGGGGGCTAACCTGTTGTGCATCAACCGGAATCAGGAAAAGTCTGAAAGGCTCCGGCAGGAGATTGAGGCGGATTTCGGGGTAAAGTGTGATTATCGTATAGCAGATCTCTCGAACCTTCAGGATGTTTTCCGGGTATCGGAAGAACTGCGGCAATGGCCCGCAGCCATCGATGTGATCATCCACAATGCCGGTGTATATCTCACCAAAAGGGAGCTGACCCCTGAGGGATTCGAGAAGACCTTCATGGTGCACTACCTGGCCTCATTTGTGCTGACCCACCGCCTGATGGAAAAGTTTAAGGCACAGGGAAGCGGACGGGTGATTCTGGTCGGCTCCGAAGGGCATCGGTTTGCGGTGTGGGGACTGGATACGGATGACCTGCACTGGGAGAAGCGACGTTACTCAGGCCTGAAAAGTTATGGATCAGCCAAGACTGCACAATTGCTATCGATGCTGATTTTCAACGATCAGTTTGAAGGTACAGGGGTCACCATCAACACCATGCATCCCGGAGAGGTGAAAACCGACACCGGTCAGGAGAATGGCAGATTGTACCGTTGGTTTAAAAAGCACATTTTCGACAAGACCCTTAAGCCGGCGGAGATTTCAGCTGATGCACTCTACTACCTGGGTGTGTCGGATGAAGTATCCCAGGTGAGCGGTAAGTTCTTTAACCTTACCACACGCGAGAACCCTGCGCCTCCTGCCGCAGACCGTGAGGTGGCCAAAAAACTCTGGAAAATCACCCTGGCCATGACTGGCCTGGATTCAGAAACGGGATTCAGCGGATCAGAATCAAATACGCTTCAAAACACCGGAAAATAATATGGCGGAAAACAGCTACAGCACCATTGTAGTCGGTGGCGGTATAGCCGGATTGACCGCTGCTGTATTTCAGGCCCAGGCGGGACGGAAGGTTTTGCTGATTGAGATGAATGAGAAGTGCGGTGGCCTGGTGAACACATTCAACCGGAACGGTTTCAGGTTTGATGCCGGTGTAAGGGCTTTGCTGGATGCCGGGATCATTTTCCCCATGCTGAAAAATCTGGGAGCTGAACTGGAAACCGTAAAAAGCTATGTTTCGCTGGGGATCGGACCGGACATCATCCACATAAAAACCATTGAAAACCTGAAGGATTATGCCGGTTTGTTAAAGAAGCATTTTCCGGAGGATGGTGCCGATATCGATGCGCTGATCAGGATTATCCGCCGTATCATGAAGCACATGGATGTGCTTTATGGCATTGAAAACCCGGTGTTTAAAGACCTGAAACATGACCTGGATTTCATCTTTAAAAAAATCCTCCCCTGGTTCCCGAAATTCCTGTTTACCGTACGGAAGATCAACCGGATGAAAACCCCGGTGGAGACCTATCTGGAGGATATCATTAAAAACCCGGCATTGCGGGATGTGGTTGCCCAGCATTTCTTCAAAAACACACCTGCTTTTTTTGCCCTGAGTTACTTTTCGCTCTATCTCGATTACTTCTACCCGAAGGGGGGAGTTGGAACCCTGGCAGAGACGCTGGCTGCAAAAACCGGCATGCTGGGAGGTGAGATTAAAACCGGCAGGAGAGTCACATCGGTGGACCCTGCAAGTCGTTTTGTAATGGATGACCTGGGAAATATTTACAGGTATGATAACCTGATCTGGGCAGCAGATCTGAAGAAGTTTTATGCGATTTCGAAGACTGACCATCTTGCACCTGAAGTCAGAAACAAGGCTGAAGAAACCAAAGCCAGGTTTTTACAACACAGGGGGGGAGATTCGATATTCACCCTGTTCCTGCAGGTTGATCTTCCTCCTGAATATTTTTCTGAGAAGGCCCACGGCCACTTCTTCTATACCCCTTTAGCCGAAGGGCTTGGTGAGACCCACCGCCGGGAGCTGGATGTGCTGCTGGAGCGGTTCACGGAGACCTCCCGCGAGGAGGTCCTGGATTGGCTTGACCGTTACATCCGGTTGAATACCTTTGAAATTTCCATCCCCTGCCTCAAAGATCCGGTAATGGCCCCTGGGGGGAAGACCGGAGTAATTATCAGCTTACTGGCTGAATACCTTCTGTTTAAAAAGGTGGAGGAGGCCGGATGGCTCCCGGAGTTTATTCAGGAAATTGAAGCAAGAATCATCCGTGTGATCAGCGGATCTGTGTATCCCGGGTTGGCCGGTCACATCCGTGGACAATTTTCCTTCACCCCTCTCAGCATTGAGCACCGGGTTGGGAGCTCAGAAGGGGGTATTACCGGATGGGCCTTTACCGAATCGATGCCTGTGATCGACAGGATCCAGATCGCCGACCGGTCGGTACAAACCCCCATTCCGCATGTTTATCAGGCAGGGCAGTGGGTCTACAGCCCGGGAGGGGTACCGATGTCGATCCTCACCGGGAAGCTGGCGTCAGATAAAGTCCTGAAGCAAAAGGCTGGCTGATAGCCACCTGATCCTCTGCTACCTTAAATGTAGAACAGTACCGGGTTCAGGAACTGCACCAGGATCAGAATGATTGAGGCGGATGAGGCTCTTCAGCCTGATGCCGTAAAGCTGTGATATGGAATGGAGGGTTTCCCCCGGCAGAACCGTGTGGGTCTCCACGGCGCCTTTTTTTCTCTTCGACTGGATAAACACCCTGTCGCCCGGGCGGATGTCCTGCTCCTTGCCCAGATCGTTGTATTTTCTAAGGGTCCAGACATTCACGGCCAGCGAATCGGCGAGCGACTGAAGGGTTTCGCCGGGGTTGGCTATCAGATATTCGGCTCCGTTCACCTTGTGTACGGTTCCGAAAGCTGTTTTTACGGACGCAGGGGGATCCGGAGCTGCCGGTTTCCCCTTTTTGAACAGCCGCTCCCACCACCGTTGTCTTTTTGCGCTATCGTAGTGGTACAGTTCGTACGTCTCAATCAACCCGATCAGTTTTTCGGCATAGGCAGGATTGGTAGCATAGCCGGCGGATTTGAGCCCTTTAGCCCACCCCTTGTAGTCGGTTTTATCCAGCTTGAAAAGATCGGCATACCGTTGCCGGGTGGTGAGGAAGAGGGCATGGTCCCTGAAGGATTCCTCAGGGTTTTTGTATTTCCGGAAGCATTCGTTTTTCGTATCATCATCCTTGTAAAAGGTGTCGCCGCTCCAGTCTTTATGGCATTTGATGCCGAAATGGTTGTTGGCTGTACGGGCAAGGTCGGAGGTGCCGGCACCCGATTCCAGCAGCCCCTGCGCCAGGGTGATACTGGCGGGTATGCCATATTCCCGCATATGTTTTACAGCAATGGGGGCATATTTGCGGATGTAGGCCTCATAGACGGCATGGGTGGTTTTTTCGGCCTGGCCCTGTCCGGGCAGCGGGAAGGCAAGGAGCAACAGCAAGGGGATGAGGAAACAGGGGTTTTTCATGACAACCACAAAGCTACAACTGCCAGGAGTGATGATTCGATGTAGCGGGGTGTTTTTTTTCACAGCCTGGTGTTGGTGCAATTTGGGTTTACACCTGTGCCGGTTTCACATTATTTAAGAAAAAAGCAGGAAAAGCAGGCCCAAGGGAATCGTAATTTTGCAGTCTTAAGATTTCAGTGAAATATTGTATTCAACAGTAACGTTACCAGACCATAACAACCAGGTGGCAGGCATGAAACTGAGGGGAACGCGCAAGAAGTCAAGGCTGCAGCTTCTGCATCAGTATTACAAGTATACCGGTTTCTACCGGTTTATCTGGATTACACTGAAGAACTCCATTCCGCCGATCCTGGGGCTCCTGCTGGCGATTTTTTTTGTTGACCGCTTCATCGTCGACCTGAACCTGCTGCTGGAGAATGCCACCGACACTTTTTCAGCGTTTCTGGTATATACCATTTTCTTCCTTTCCGAGTCGTTTCTGGGGCTTATCCCTCCGGAGCTGTTCATTGCCTGGGCATCACAGACGACGCACCCGTGGGTGGCCCTCACCGGGCTGGCACTCCTGGCGTATATGGGAGGCTCGGTATCGTATTATATCGGAAAACTGATCCTGTCCATCCCTTCGGTAACCCGGTACACCAAACTCACCATGGCAAAACACATTGCCAACCTGCGGCGGTGGGGGGCAGTACTCATTGTGTTTGCGGCATTTTTTCCGCTCCCCTTTTCCATGGCCAGCATGGCAGCCGGCATCATGGAATACGACTACAGGAAATACCTGTTTTGGGCCATCAGCCGCATCGTCCGGTTCTTCCTCTATGGGCTGGTGGTGTTTAAGGTGATATAGGTGAACCCTGGTATGACACAACAACAGGCAGATTCCACCGATTGGCGTGGAACAGATGAGGGAGGCAAATTGAATGAGTCGGGAACTTTACATTGGTTTACTCCCAACCTGGGTGTCACGAATTCCAGTGGATTTACAGCACTTCCAGGAGGTGGTCGTGGTGCCGACGATGGTTCATTTGCTTTCAGAGGTTATTATGGTTTATGGTGGTCGATTGACGAATATTCATTAATGGGCGCCTGGTATCGGAGCCTGGAGTACAACGGCAGTTATACCGGCAGAAACTGCGGAGATAAAGGCTGCAGATTTTCTGTGCGTTGTATAAAAAAACTAAGGCAGGTTACTGTTGAAGCAACAGGTTATGCTCGGGATAAAAAGGAGTTGAAGTTGCGGACGCCTCAATTCTTTGAAAGAGAGCATCTCTTTTGAGACACCCTCTTTCTCCTGATCTGAAATGAAGTGCGATTCCTGATCGATCTAACTATTGAAAACGCCCATGGCTAATTGCTGTTTAAAAAAGTATCAGTAATTGATTATCTCATGATCGGTCAACCCCAATCCTGCCTCTTTTTTAATTTTTGCCAAGAGATAAACCTTTGATGCAGGAACCAGAACGACTTTGATTTTTGTAACAGCCTCAGGTGTCCCACCTGACCAAGCAGAACCATCCGGATTTAGCATGTGGATTGTCAACTCATTATCCCCAATTGAATATCTGGTTTGCCATAAACCTAAAGGGCCCAATCCAGGTGAAAAATACCAATTTCCGGGATAGGTAACACCATACTGCAAATAAACCAGAACTATTCCATCG
This sequence comes from Bacteroidota bacterium, assembly GCA_022709695.1. Classification (GTDB taxonomy): domain Bacteria; phylum Bacteroidota; class Bacteroidia; order Bacteroidales; family SKPS01; genus SKPS01. Next base: position 74,995 of record JAKLII010000002.1, on the reverse strand, counting down.
TTTCTTATACTGTCAGGAATGGTAAAGGTTGAATCATACAGCAGATGAATTGCATTGTTCTGCCACAACAATTTTATGGAATCAGATAAGATATAGCTTACGACATTGGCATTTCCATCTTTTCCATCAATACCATCCTTTCCATCAACGCCATCTTTACCACAACTAGCTATCGCAACAACAATGAATAAGATTGCAAAAAAAATATTTCTTTTCATATTATGATTTTATTAAATTGGGTTTTTGCATACGTAAAAACATAAGTCAATTAAAACCATTGTTAAAATATACTTAAAATGCCAATGGGCCATCTCTAATCATATCCTAGCATGACGTTATATAAAAATTCCAATCTTTTCTTACCACAAACCTTCATGATTTCCCGTTGAAAATCAAGTCACTGAAATATTCAGAACGATAATCCGAAGGTAAGTTCCAGCATGCCGAAGGGCTTAATATCGGAGCCTGAATTACCGTAGCCGTTGGAACTATCAGTGTAGTACCAGTTCCATTTTGACCGGTATACTCCCAGATAGGCACCGGTATTAACAAAGAAACCTGAAGAGAACAGGAAACGGTACCCCCCGTTAAAGGTGAATACGAAGATTTTTTCCTTCTCGGTCCATTCCCATGAATCACCCTGAAGGTATATTGCCGTTGATTTTTCATATTCCAGAAGCATTCCCACATAGGCTTTGCTCCTGTTTTCACCTGTAAAATAGATGAGTCCACCCCCAAATGCAATGCCTGACAATTCATCGACTCCTCCATCAGCCGACCGAATGGCATAGGAGAGCGCGCCAAGGGGTGAAAACCTCAGATGTCCGTTTAAAGCGATATGACTTTTTAAACCATACTCGAAGTTAAGAATTGGTCCGAACTGTATGAATCCCAGGGGGTTGAATGACAATGCCAATTTTCTGTCCTTTTCTCCACCCTGGATAGGACTGAATGCAAGTCCGCACATTGATGTGCTTCCGGACTTGGTGAAATGTTGAAATCCATAGTGATCCAAACTGCCATTTGTTGAAAGTCCATGAATAGTTAGGTTCTGACTTTCAGAAACGGATGAAGCGAGCACTAACAGCAAAACCATCATTGAGTTTCTCAGCATAAGTTTTGTCTTCATTTGGATTGTTTTTTAGGTTAGGTATTTTAGTTTTACGCAAAGAGACAGGATAAGCAGTGCTTGCATAAACTAAGGCCTTATTCCTGACTAATCTATTAGAAATGATACATCTACAAATATAATCCAGAATTCAGCCAAAGTCAAGCATGTGTTATGTTCAAACCATAGAAAAAGAACTGGAATAGTGCGTTGGTCTGCTAATCCTCAATACACCGGACCGAATACCCATTCGTGGCATCGGTGTATCCCCGGTATACGGTGTTATACAGAGTACTCAAACCTCGGTACCAAAGATTTGGGCTAGTCTGGTAAGAGGATGTCCACCATCGGCCTTCTCCATATATAGAAAACCAGGTTCCGGAGTTGGATCTGAATCCACCGGGGAGTGCCGTAAAACCGGAAAGGTTGGTTGCTCCGATATTGGGGCTTGCCCAATGGGCATAACCGGATTCTTTCATTTGTCCGCCCTGTGTGGTTCCACGCCAGCCAGTGGAAGAGGCCTGAGACGAAGACATCCCCAGATGCGTCTCCAGGGTTTGCCATTCCGAATCTGTTGGAACATGATATCCATAAGGACATACATTACCGTAGGTAATGACAAAACGGTTGTACAAAGCTCCATAAACATTTCCCATGGTGGCAGAATCATTTAAATACCAGCATCTTGCATTTGTGGCATTTGACCATGATGAATCTGCTGTGATGTTCGGGATATAAACTCCATTGGCAAAATGGGTTGTTTTAAGATTTTGCCTGAGCCAGGCCTGGGTGCCAATTTGCACAGTATCGTAGGCATTTCCATCGTAATCATATGCCTTGTAAGTTTGTGGGGTAGTAAGTGTTACCTGGTTTCCATAGGCCGTACCAGTTGAGTTTGTCGCATATCCTCTGAGGTAATAGGTTGTGTTCAATGCCAATCCGGTTACCACGGGAGAAAAAGATCCCGTGCCAGAACCATATGGAACAGAATTATTCAGAATGGTCGGATTAGGGCTGGTGCCATAGCATATTCCTCTTGATGTAACGGTTGTACCGCCTGAACTACTAACTTTACTATGAATTTTGAATGCCGAAGACGTTAACATGGTTGCGGAATCGGTTAAAACGATGGGCAATCTGTTCATCAGGCAACGAACCGAGAATCCATATTTTTTGCTATAACTGATTCTTGTAAATAGTGATGAACTATTACTTAAAGATCTTGTATAGGCATTTGAAGTACTCCCTTCCGTCTCAGCCCAAAGTACGCATAGTTCCCCCATGTTGCCGAAATTTCCTGTTGAGTACCCTCTCACTCCACCCGCAAGCGCCGTAAAACCCGTAGAATTCGTAGCAAGGGTATTCGGGCTGTTCCAATGGAGAGTTCCGATTTCTTTTAGGCTGCCACCCACGTTGCTTCCAATGATATCCGACAATTCATCATACTCAGCATCTTCCGGCACATGCCAGCCTGTGGGGCACAGATTTCCATTCTCTACGGCATACCAGTTGTACAAGGTTCCATAAATGCCTGCGTAGGCAGCGGAATCGTTGTTGTAATAGCATCTTCGGGGATAACTACCCGGCCATGAACCATTGGCTGTAATTTCAGGAATCAGATTCCCGTTTGCAAACCTCGAGGTCCTGAGATTTTGTTTCATCCATACCTGCGTACCAATATGGATCGTGTCATACCCATTCCCATCAACGTCATACACCGGGAATGTCTGCGGTGGTGCGCTTACCTGGATATAATTCTGTTTGATCAATGTGTTGGAACCTGCCGGATTTGTCACGGTGAGTACCACCGTGAACGTTCCGGCAAACTGATACACATGCTGGGGGTGTTGTATCTGGCTGCTATCACCGTCACCAAAGTACCATTTCCAGGAAGTGGGGTTGTTGAGTGACTGATCTGTAAAGAAGACAGTATCAATTACCATAACAGTGGTATCATTTGCAGTGAAAACTGAAGTAGGCGGAAGTGCTACCGGATCACCTTTGATGCAACGCACAGAGAACCCGTACGTCTTACTGTAGAAGTCCCTGGTGACATTGCTGCCAATGTAGTACAGTCTCCGGAACCAGGCGTACGTCGATAAGTAGGCCGAAGACGACCACCAGTAACCGTGGTAGCCAACGTGGTTGAAATGTCCATTGCCGTAGTTGCGGTAGCCTCCCGGAAGAGCAGTAAAACCGCTGGAGTTTGTGGCGCCGGTGTTGGGGCTGTTCCAATGCAATGTATCGGTTTCTTTCAGAGGTCCGCCGGCAACACTCTCTCCGCCAAGAAAATCTGTAAGGACAGTCCATTCAGCATCGGTAGGCACATGCCACCCCGTAGGACAAAGATTCCCGTTATTCACCGCATGCCAGTTATACAGGGAGCCATACGTTGCCGCATATGTTGCCGAGTCGTTGTTGTACCAGCAGCAGGCGCCAGTGCTCAGGCTTACCCAGGCAGTTGAGTCCGTCACAACCGGAATAGCGGTGCCGTTGTTGTAGCGTGAGGTTTTAAGGTTCTCTGCCATCCACGTCTGGGTTCCGATGGATACCACAGGGTAGTGGTTTCCATCCGTGTCTGTACAGGAAATGAATTCAAAGTTTACCGATTGGCTCTGGGTTGGAATTAGTGTCAGCACCCTTGCATGATTGCCCGAAATACCTTTAAGCAACAATCTGTCGCCGGAGTTGTACGGCATTGGTATTATTGCAGTTAAGGATGGCATTTTTTTTAAACCCTGAGCTGATGAAGAAGAGGAGGAGCGCTCCAGAATCGGAGACCCTCCATTTGAGCCGATAACAATCAGATTTCCGGTTTGAATGGAATAGTCTGATGTGATGCGCAAAGCTTGAGACCCATTGGGAAGACCCGTTGCGCGGAATAGGTGGTATCCCTCAGGGATGCCAAACGAGCTGCTAACGATCTGCTTTCCTGATATGTCCAGAATCTCAATCACTACTCTGCCATTGGTTGGATGATCATATCCAATCCAGAAGGTTCCGTCGGAAGGATTGGGCCAGACATGCAGACCGGCTTCCTGTCCTTTCCATTGTCCCTCCATCCCCACCGACGACTGCAGCTCAAGAATGTCACTTCCATTTATGGTCAAAGAAGTACCTTGTGTCAGGTTTTGCACCTCCACAGAAGTAACGGTCGTGCTCAGCCCCGAACCGGAAAAAGTAAGCTGAAATGGTTGGGCAGTTAACTCTGCCTGAAAAATAATCCAAAAACACAATGCGGCTGTTAGCAAAATTGATTTCATTCAGTTTGAATTTTTAGTTTCCATTAGCGGCATTACCTTTATCGCATTGATCTTTGTACATCTGCTAAATCATCCCTTACTGTGGGATGATTATTTGCAAAAACTGACTTTTACCTATGAGCAAGCCTTACAAATTTTTGTATGCATAGAAGATAGTTATATTCGATTGCCTGTTATCGTACAATCAAAATACCCGCCTCCATCAGGGAAAATGGTTACATTAAAATTCAATTGATTTTCAGCAACCCAGCCCCCACCAGAAATTTTAAATCCATCACAGCTTTGATACTTTATAACCAAATTGCCGGTGCTGGTCACTACTTCCCCACTTACGGTCTGTCCTGTATTCCAAATGTTTGTAACGTTTACGGCATTTTCAGAAGCTCCTGACGGAATAATGGTGATTGTATAATCTGCTTCATCCCCATCGCAATATTCATGTACTTTGAAGCTCCCAAGATACTTATCTCGCAAAGGGGGGTCTTCTTTACAGCCAACCCCCCACAATAGTAAGAACAGTATCAGTGCACTTCCAGCTTTCAGAATCCGGTTAGATAGCAGTTTCATGAGCAATAGGTGTTGATTATTGGTATTAGAATTTAATCCAATGGGATTAGATAAAGCAGGTATAGATAATGTCGATTTGGCAATGGAGCAATTCGGTAATCAAGGGCGCATACTGATTGGAGACAACGGATTATCTCTTTAAAAAGGTTCAGATAGTTTAAAGGAAGGTAAATATACTTTAAAAATGAAGAAATGTCAAGGAACCAGAAAAAAATAAATGAAGGCTGCTCCAATTGGCATACATAGAACCATCGTAGTTCTCAAAACGGTTAAATGCACCCGGGTAAGTTTTCTCAAGATAGCTTTGTTTTGGAAAGGTGTGATTCAATATTTATTTTGGACGGATGTGAATTGAAATATACCGTTAATTATTAAAGTATAAAAAGTAATACGCTTCTACGTTGTCGAGATATGCTCCGTCGAATCCAGCATTCAGGATTCGTTTCACGTAGGAGTCGTCATTCCCATAGATGATGTCCTGCCAATCTTTTTCCCAGAATTCAACCCAATATTCATCTTCATATCCTTCATACTTCTTTTTCAACCATGAGGGGTGATGCAAACTCCAGCCATCCTGCCAGTAGTACCGAAAGTTCTCTGCCGAACCCACACTCACATAGGCAATCACAAGCCGTTGGCCCCCATTGTTTTTTATTTTAAGCTGCTGAATTTCTGTGGAGTCCAGTGCTTCCCCGTCAAAGAAAAGGTCAATCAGAATAACGTCAAAGTTGGTGGCCTTGATGGCATTCAGCATGGCTTGTTTTGAGGCAAAGAGATCAGTACTTATCAGGTACAGGAAATTTTGGGCATCTGCAAGGGTTGAGATGTCTGAACTGTTCTCTCCAGGGACTGTATCAGGGATTTGCTGGTAATGATAATTGCCGGCAGTCCTGGCAAAGCAAATAAATCCCTCCTGTTGGTTCTTGGCGTAGGCATCCTTCAGGTGGGTACTGTTTGAAACATATTCTGAGACCAAGATTTTTTTTGAAGTCTGGCATTTCCGCAGCAGCCGGATCCGTTCCTCGTCTGGAGAATAATCCCCGTTATAAAACAACTCTTCGATCCCAAGTCCGTCAATTGATGATCTGTAGAGATTGTGAAACCCGCTGCTGCTGTCGGTGTGGTTGAAACACAATTCTACTCCGTTTTGTGGAATAATGATAAAATCAGGATCAAATTGTCTGGCGTATTCTGCAATATGAACCACAAAATCCTGCATCTGTGCTGAAGAGATGTCCGCCTTTTTTTCCCTGGAGCAACTGACAGGTAACATGATCAGGAAAGCCAAAGCCAGTGAAAGCCCCAGGCAATTTTGGCTTGCTGATCTAGAGTTTAATTTATTCATAGTTTGTTGTCAGTTTGATGCATGAAATCCCCGCACAAAACCAAAGATCTTTGATGGATCGTTGTCTCCTTTATCATTTCCCCGTTCATAACCCCCATTCCATGCCAATTGCATTCAGCCTTCCGGAGGGTTAAATCGGCATAAGTATATTTAAAGGAAGTTAGAAATTTGTTTTTTTCAGATCATCATTTCGATAAGAACTATTTTCAACGGAATAAAATATGCTAAGACAAACATACGCCAGGGAAGGGCAAATTCGATGGCATGGGTGTTTCCTCCATAAGGTGATAAAAAATTCAGTTTTTTATACAACGAACAGACATTCCACAAAGGATATAGGCCGAATTCAAACGACAATCATCAAAGAAGTTATCCATTGTTATGTGCCAGGCCATATCGGTAGAATTTAACGAAGAAGACCACCAGTTGCCATATTTTGTTATATTACCAAATACACCATCTGCGCCGTAACGTGAACCTCCAGGTAGTGCTGTAAAGCCCGTGGAATTGGAAGCGTTATTAGGGCTTGCCCAATGTTCTGTTCCGGCCTCCTTCAGATGGCTGGCAGGTTTCTCATCCTCATTCAGTTCACCAATAAGGGCATTCCACTCTCCGTATGAAGGGACATGCCATCCAGCCGGACACAACTTGCCAGTTTCAACCGCATACCAATTGTACAGGCAGCCGTAAACATTTTTGTTTAATTCAGAGTTCTCATACCAGCAAAATCCCCCCTCCGTCATGGCTTTCCAGTCATCTGTCTCCGTTATGAACGAAATGTCCGTTCCATCGTTGTACTTTGACGTCATCAGATTTTCGGCCATCCAGACCTGATTACCGATTATTACGGTCTGATAAGAGTTCCCTTCAATGTCCAGAACAGGAGTTCCATACGCGGGTTTTTGATCATCTTTCTTGCATCCGGATTCGAAAATCAGGCCTATCAAGCAGGAAGTAAATACTGCAAAAAGAGCGAATGGTTTAATAATGAAATGTAAATTATTCATAATCAAGTTATTATGAGATTATCAAACCTGATGGTTTCCTCGAAACCGTTTCTGCAACCGATATAAACATCACAGTAAAGATACGGTAGAATTTACCTTTTTCGACCTGGGTATTTGAAACATTCTGAGGATAGGTTTTGAAATGGCATTCCGGATCTGCATTCCCACAAAAATTACATTCCTTTGGAATGCCATTGGCAAAGGATAACACTTCATGGGCAAATCTTACAAATTCAGGATATTGCTGTTACAATAATAAATCCTTGTGCATGAAGTTTACGTTGCCGCAGGACAGCCTCAGCCGCATCGTCCGGTTTTTCCTGTATGCCCTGGTGGTGTTTAAGGTAGTATAAATACCACCTGGTTCATCAGGGAGTTGTTACCTGATTTAATCATCCTGAAAAAAAAACAACTCAGACACCTGTCCGGAGCTTTTTATTGTCATAACTACAATGGTTCTGCCCATATTCAGATAAAAATGACCGGGCACGTCATGCATTATGATTTCAATCCTGAAAAACCAGGTTGCCATGAAAACCTACACACTTCTTTTCGTGATGTTTCTTGCCTGTGTCGGTCAGGTATCAGGGCAAACCATCTTGCTCACATTCACGGCAACCCTGAACGGGAACCATCAACCGCTGGACAGCATTTCCATTGAAAACCTCACGCAGGGGGGTGATACCGCCCTCTATGGCAATGATACCGTGCTTATCCTCCAGCAAAGCATCGGAACAGAACATCCCTTTCAGGAATCTGCCGGGGAACTGGTCCTATGCCCCCCTTCCCCGAATCCCTTTGATGCATCGACAACAATTCAGTTCTATCTGGCCCGGCAGGAACTTGTGACTATCAGGGTGTCCGACCTGTCGGGGCGGGAAGTGGCGAGGTTCTCTGAACGGTTGGAGCCGGGGATTCATCATGCCCTCTTTCATGCCGGAGAGGCACACTGTTATGTTCTGTCGGTTGAAACACCCCGCCAAAGACAGGTGCAGAATCTCATTTCCATTGACCGGACCGGCGGCACATGCCAGCTTGAATATACCGGAGGGCAGTCAGGTGCTGCAGGGATGAAAAAAGAAAAGGGAACCTTCCCCTGGGCGACGGGGGATAACCTCAGGTTCATCGGCTTCACATCGAATGGAGCCGATACCATTGATGCCCAGCCCTTACAATCGACCCTGTACACCTTTCAGTATTTGCCTCAGTTACCACTACCCGTTGCCAATTTCTCTGCAAGCGATACGGTCATCCATCAAAATGATACCGTCCAATTCACAGATTTGTCACTGCATTCACCCACAACCTGGAAATGGTACTTCGGCGATGGTGACAGCAGTGTGTTACAGAACCCATCCCACATCTATATCTATATGACCACAGGTAATTTCAGCGTGAGTCTGATCGCAGGAAACGCATCAGGTTACGATACACTAACAAAGGCCAACCATATCAATGTGGTTTCCAGTACTTGCCCTCCGACAGTGACGGACATCAACGGAAATATCTACAATACCGTTCAGATAGGCACCCAGTGCTGGATGAAGGAGAACCTGAAAGTACAGAATTACAGGAATGGCACAACCATTCCCAATATTACAGATAGCTTAGCCTGGGTTGCGCTTTCAACCGGTGCCAGGTGTTGGTACAACAACGATTCAGCTATCTACGCAGCCACCTATGGTGCTTTGTACAACTGGCCCGCTGTGGATGATACCAACGGATTATGCCCCACAGGCTGGCATGTGCCAACCGATGCTGAATGGACGATTCTTACAGACTTTCTTGGCGGATTAAGTGTTGCCGGCGGGCCTTTAAAGGAAACAGGTACAATTCACTGGATCAGTCCCAACACCGGCGCCACCAACTCCACCGGTTTCACTGCTCTTCCGGGAGGCCACCGCGTCAGCTGCGATGGGTGTTTCGTCAGCATTGGCAGTTTCGGTGGCTGGTGGACGTCTACGGCCAAGGGTATGACACAATCCCATCTCCGGGAAATGTATTACAATTACAGCGCTGCCAACAAGTTTTTCCACGATAGGACGCACGGTTACTCTGTGCGTTGCCTCAGTGATAGTATGTGTTCTTCAGCCCCCACAATCTCTACCGATTCGGTCAGTGCAATAACGGCAACATCTGCGGTATCCGGAGGAAACGTATATGCTGATGGGGGTGCTGTGGTGACGGCACGCGGTGTGTGCTGGAGCACCAGCCCTTCGCCCGACATCTTTGACAACACCACCAGCAACGGAACCGGTACGGGATCATTCACATCCAATATAACATGTATCAGCCCATCAACTACTTACTATGTCAGGGCTTATGCCACCAACATTGCTGGAACGGCCTATGGGAACCAGGTGGTTTTTACCACACCAGGTTCTATACCAGCCTCACCCTGCCCTGGCATGCCCACGATGACTGACTACAACGGCAATATCTACAACACCATACAAATCGGCACTCAATGCTGGATGCAGGAGAACCTGAAGGCAAGAAACTACAAGAATGGCACTGTCATTCCGAACATAACCGATGACACTACCTGGGCAGGTCTTTCAACCGGTGCCATATGCTGGTATAATAATGATTCTGCCTCTTACGCCGCCACGTATGGCGCTTTGTACAACTGGTATGCTGTGGATGATGCCAACGGATTATGCCCCACAGGCTGGCATGTGCCAACCGATCCTGAGTGGCAGACACTGGAGATGTTTTTAGGTATGTCGCAAGCACAGGCAGGTTCGACAGGTTTGCGTGGTACAGACGAAGGGGGAAAAATGAAAGAGGCGGGCCTCGCTCATTGGTATTCTCCCAACACATGCGCCACAAATGTAAGTGGGTTTACTGCTCTTCCGGGAGGCGGCCGCAACCTCGATGGAAGTTTCGTCTTCCTTGTCCTCGCCGGTCACTGGTGGTCGTCTTCGGCCAACTCTACAACAATCGCCTGGTCCCGGCAGCTGAGCAACTATTACAGCCTTGTCAACAGGTTCTACATCAATAAGAAGAACGGGTACTCTGTGCGTTGCATGAGGGATTATTGATCATTTGACTCATTTTTTGCCCGGAGCGCATTGTTCTGAGAGAAGACGGGGTAAAATCATCCTTGTTTTTATTACGGGCAAAGAATTGCACTGCACCTAACCCAATTGCCAGAAAAATGAAGCCAAAAAAAAACAGCAGGCTCTTCATTGAAAAAGGCAATAAAAAAGCCCCGTAAACCGGGGCTTTTCGTAGTCCATACGGGATTTGAACCCGTGTTACCAGAATGAAAATCTGGCGTCCTGACCTGGCTAGACGAATGGACCGGGATGTAAAGAACCAGAATTGATTTTTGGGACTGCAAAGGTACACATAAAAACCATACGTGCAAGAAAAATTTCCGGTGGTCTGAAATTTTTTACCTGCTAGTCGCGGTCGGCTTCGAAGCGGAAGCCCAGGCGCTTGCCGGTCTTCAGGCTGAGCGCTGAGCTGTAGTTCATCATATCCTGCACGCTCACCTCCTTCACCTGGTCGAAGGCTGGCGTGAGCAGGTCGAAGTCGATGCTGTACAGCACCGCCGACTCTACAATCTGGCGTACCTTGGCGGCATCCAGAGGCTCTCCGCTGAAGTTGTTGAACAGAAATCCCAGCTCCCTTTTCCCTTCCACGAAGAAATGGTTGTCCTTGTTCACGAAAACTCTTCCAATAAGATAGCCTACGTCGTTGAAGCGGTTGTATTTAAAGCTGTCGGCCAGGTAGTTATAGATGTAGATCACCCCGCAGAATGAGCGGGTGGGGTCTTCCTTGATGTAGGAGGTCTGCATCAGGGCATGGTCGCGGGGGAACTGAAAAGTGTTGGTATGCATCGTGAAGAGGATGAGATCGGAGGCAATTTTCAGTTCAGCTTCAAAATCCCCTTTGTCGCGGAAAGCACACGACATATTGAAGTGTATGCCTGGAAGATCCTTTTTTACCTGCTGATACAGTTGACGTGCAGCGTTTTTAAATTCCCTGAATACCTTTTGGGTGTTTTCGTTCACCAGGAATTTCACCTGTGATTTTTCATGCAGAAGGGCAATGATTTTTTCCGTTTTGCCTGGAGTTTCCATCGTTGTGTATTTTTTGCTAAAGTAAGCCATTTTTCAACAGGATCATGCGGGCTGCATTCTGGCCATCGATGGCCGAGGACACGATGCCGCCGGCATATCCGGCCCCTTCGCCGCAGGGGAACAGGTTGCCGAACAACGGATAGTGCATGTCTGCTTGATGCCTCGGGATCCTGACGGGGGATGAGGTACGTGATTCGGTACCCACCACCACTGCCTCGTTTGTGACGAATCCTTTCATCATCTGGCCGAAGCGCTGAAACCCTTCTGTGAGCCTTGCGGTTACCTGTGCCGGTAGCAGTTCATGGAGCGGGGCACTTTGCAGTCCGGGGGTGTACGACGATTTGGGCAGGTCATGGGATAGTGTCCGGTTCAGGAAATCGGTAAGGCGCTGGGCGGGAGCTTTTTGTGAGTGGATGCCCCCGATTCGCATTTGTTCTTCCACCGTTTCCTGGTAGGCCAGTCCGGCCAGCGGGCCAAACCGGCTGAATGCGGCTGTTTCCTCGGCTCCGATCTCCGTTACGATCCCGGCATTGGCAAACGGGGAGTTCCGGCGCGAGTTCGACATACCGTTTACCACCACCTGCTCCTGTCGTGTGGCCGAGGGTACGATGATCCCTCCGGGGCACATGCAGAACGAAAACACCCCTTTACCCTGTGCCTGTGTTTTCAGGGTGTAGGTAGCAGCGGGCAGGTATGGATCGGGATTTTTCTGGTGGTACTGGATGGTATTGATGAGGGCCTGCGGATGTTCAACCCTTACACCCAAAGCAAACGGCTTAAACTCAACGGGCCAGTTGTACCCTGCAAAAAGCTGGTAGATATCGCGGGCAGAATGTCCGGTTGCCAGGATGAAGGCTGTTCCGGCAAACCGGTTTCCGTGCTGGTCGGTAAAGGCAGTTACCGCTCCCTGGTGGTGTTCGATACCGGCCACCCGGTGTCCGAAGTGAATCTCTCCACCGTGCCCGAGAATGGTATTCCGGATGGCGGTTATCAGGGGTAGCAGCCTGTCGCTTCCGATGTGGGGATGGGTATCGATAAGGATTTCGGGGTTGGCGCCATGGAACACCATTTTCCGGAGCACATCCTCCACGCTTCCCCGTTTGGTGGAGCGGGTATAGAGCTTTCCGTCGCTGAAGGTACCCGCACCCCCTTCGCCGAAGCAATAGTTTGAGTCGGGATTCACCTTGTGTTCGCGGTGGATGCGGGCGATGTCGGGTTTACGGTCCGAGACGTTCTTCCCCCGGTCGAGGATTACCGGTTTCATCCCCCCTTCGAGGAGCCGGAGTGCAGCAAACAGCCCGGCCGGCCCTGCGCCGGCGATGACCACTGCAGGAGCCTTTGACACATCGCGGTAGGCCGGTTTGTACAGCTGGGGTTCGGGGTGGTCTGGAAGGGTGTATGCCCGCAGCTTCAGCCTGATCCACACCGGGGATCGCCGGGCGTCGACCGATCTGCGGAGGATCTCCAGATGGCTCATTGCGTCCATCTCCAGGGAAAGGTGGCGGCATACAACCTTTTTAAGCGAGGTAAGGCTGGTTGCATCGGCCGGTCTTACGGCCATTTCAAATTCCTTCACCATAGGCAGAATCAGCCCTCGAAGGTGAAAGAGAGCTGGTAGATCTTGGAATTGACTTTTTTCATGCCGGAGGTGAATATGGTCTGCTCCCTCACCAGCAGATCATTCACGCCGAAGGCGCGTTTCAGTTCGATGCCGAATTTAAAGAAGGGAAGGTAGAAATCGACCCCCACACCCATCTCCATCGAAAACTCATGTTTTTTCAGCTTGATGATCAGTTCTTCGGTCTGCTCCTTTTTATCGGCCTGGGAAGCCAGATCGATGCCGTATTTGGCCCCTCCCAGTACATAGGCACTGAAATTACCCACCCGCCTGGAGGTGTATTTCAGCGACAGGGGAAACTCGAGGAAGGTGGACTCCACCATTTTGGTATTCACATAGGAACTGTCGAGGTATTTGATCCGGTAATCGAGTTCCCTGCTGCCAAAGGCAAGAACCGTAGAAAGCCTGCCATGCAGGTGGTTGCCAAGCCGTTTGTTGGCCAGAATCCCGAAGTGTACACCATACTCCGGCCTTGCAGTAACCGTATAGAGGGAGTCGTTGGTGTAGTATGCATTCTCAGGATGCACCATGAAATTCATGCTGTTAAACCCCACCACGAAACCAAAATAATAGGGGCGGTAAAGGAACGTTTCCAGATTTTCGGCCACGGCACGCTGCGCAACGGCACGGTGACTCAGCAACGACAACAGCAGGAGGGGAAGGTAATATCTGAGGGTTTTAAGACGCATAGAATCAGTTTCGGTTCAGTGTGCCAAACGGCATCTCTGCAAAAATATTTTTGCATGGATACGGTTTATCAAACGCCGGGCAAAAGTAATCATAAAATTTCTTTTTCCCTAACAAACAGGCTGTTTGATGCCGTTTGGCACACCGGAACCGCTGATTTCTCCCTGTCAGATCCGGATGAGGTTTTTAAACTGATCCTTTCCGGCTTCGAGGGTGGCAGCATTGCCATAGGTGCATTGCATATCCTGTTCTGTCACCTTCCGGAGGAGCGCAGCATACGCTTTGATTTCTTCCTCGGTGGTGTTCAGAACTTCATCCCGCTCTTTCTGATAATCTGATGCCTGCAACCCGGTAAAATAGTTATGGAAAGCACGGTCGCCCTGTTGTGAAACGCGCAGTGGCTGGTCGAGCCGGGCAATGGTGCCGATGATGTACTGGGTCATGGCTTTCTCATCCGCTTCGAAGTTTTCCAGGAAATCCACCGTAGCCCGGTAGGTCTCCAGTGTTTTACTGAAGTTGGGATCACGGTAAGAGATCATGCTGATATTCCCGTTGGAGGTGATGGTACTGTATCCCCCGTAGGCTCCGCCAACCACCCTGATCTGCTGATTCAGGTAGTCGCGGGAGAGGATGAGGTTCAGCACCATCAGGCTGCCGTCCCATGCATACCCGAGTTTGCGGAAGTTGGCACCCATATTTACATACTGCACCCGTGAGGCAGTGAGGAATCCTTCGTTCCGGATTTCAGGGTTCAGTTTCCAGGTTTCCTTAACAGGCTTTCCTGAGGGGAGGCTTGTTATGAAGGTGTTCAGGTTTCTGGTGAATACCGGGTAATCCTCACGGCTGCAGGTAATTCCGATGGTAAGGTTCTCGCGGACAAACAATTTCCGGGCAGTGGTGGTGAGTCTCTGCATGAGCTCCGGCATCCTTTCGTCGAGTGATTCCGAGAGCTCCTTGATGAACGTGTAATAGGCATATCCCCCTGTAATTTCATCAAACACCCCATCGGCCGAATGGTAGGAGCGGAGGCGTGTGGAGGAAATGCCGGATCCGTCGGCTTTGAGGCTAGCCTCCAGCTGCGACATATGCCTGGTAATGAGTGTTTTGATCCTTTCCGGATCATTGTAAAGCGACCACAGCAGAATCTCTTCCGTGAGGGTAAACATCTTGTCGGCTTTACCGGCGGTGGCTTTTGCCGATGCCACAAAGAAGGGGATGATCCTGTGGTCGTCCTGATTTTCCAGGTAACGGTTCAGGTATGCGGAGAAGCCCCCGGTATGTTTGTTCAGCTCCTCGTCGAGCAGCGCGTAGGAGAAGTTGGTGGTATTCAGGGAGGAGAGGAGTTCGGAGAGCAGTGAGGCGTAGGGCAGATCCTCCTCTGCCAGCACCCTGAGGTCGAACATCAGGTTTGTATAGAGCACGTTGTTGGTAAACGTTTCATAGTGAAGCACCTGGTTTTTGCCTTCGTTTTTCAGCAGGGCCTGATGGTACGATGCTTTGGGGTTGATATCCTCGCGCGAAAGGGTGGGCAGGGTAGCTTTAGCAGCAGGGTCATCCTCAAGGTTCTGATACACAATAAGATCTTTGGTCTCCTGCATCAGCGAGTTAATTTGTTCCTGCGACAACGTTTCCCGGTACTGTGCCAATTTTTCCTCAACGGCCTGATTCTGTTTGGCATCGAGCCCGGGTTGGGGGGCCACCGACAGCAGCAGCGCATGCGGATTGGTGATGACCATTTTTTCCAGCAACCGGTTGTACCAGTCAGATTTCAGCCCATCCCTGAGTTTTCCGATCCGTTCCTCCCACTGCAGGCCCGGCATCGGATTGTTTTCCAGCATAAACGACGGGAGCACTTCCTGCAGCAGGGTAAGTCCTTTCTGGGCATCATTGTCCTCGCGGAGGGAGAACTCGTACCGGTTGATGAATCCCTCCATTTTTCCGGTTTCTATCCCCTTTTCTGCAGCCTCTTTCAGACAATCCATCACAATTTTGTAAAAAGCATCGGCTTGCTGCGGTTCTGCATTGCGCACCAAGATCTGCAGAATGTTCTGCTGGTAAGAAGTTACCCCGGCGCTTACATCGGATCCGATACCCGCTTTCTGGAGCGCCAGCCGCACCGGTGCCGATTCACCTGATATCAGAAGCCTGGCCAGCAATGAGATGGCGTCGGCGGTAAGCTGGTCTTTCCCCTCGCCGAAAACGAACGAGAGGGAGAGAAAGGTCTGCTTTCCGGTTTCTGCACCCTCCATAACGGGATAATAGGCCTCCACACGTTTCATCGCCTTGAATGGAGCCTGGAAAGGTACCACAACCGGTTTATCGCTCCGGGTGAATCCCGACAGGTATTTCTCACTGATGAACGCCAGCTCCCTGTCCAGATCGGCATCCCCGTACAGCACCATATAGCTGTTGCCCGGATGGTAATACTTTGCGTGGTAGTTTTTAAAATCCTCCCAGGTGAGATCAGGAATCGCATCGGGGTATCCGCCCGATTCATACCCGTATCCGTTGTTGGGGAAGAGGTTCCGGTACATGTGATAGTTTACATAGCGGACCGGATTGCTGTAAGCCCCTTTCATCTCACCATACACAATACCCCGGTACAGAACCGGATCTTCGGGTCCATTGAGTTCATAATGCCAGCCTTCCTGCCGGAAGATTCTTTCATCCTTGTAAATCAGAGGTTTGAATACTGCATCCAGATAAATATGCATCAGGTTGAAGTAGTCCTTTTCGTTCATGCTGGCTGCCGGATAGTAGGTCATGTCCTTTCCGGTGAACGCGTTTACAAAGGTTTTCAGGGAGCTTTTCAGAATAATATCGAAAGGGCTTTTTACGGGGAAGGTCTCGGAGCCGTTCAGGACAGAATGCTCCATAATGTGGGGGGTTCCGGCATCCGATTCGGGAATGGTATGGAAAGCCACACAGAAGGTTTTGTTGGGGTCGGGGGCAGCGATCTTCAGCACTTTCGCTCCGCTTTTTTCGTGCTCAAAGAAGTAACAGTCGGCATTTACCTCTTTGATAAACCTCTTTTCGATGAGTCTGAACCCGTGGGTGAGTTTATTTTGCTGGGCCATAGTTGAGAGAGAAAGTGAAATAACAAGAAACAGGGCAAAGATAGATTTCATACCTGGAATTTTTGGTGTTTAAAGATTTTTTAAGAAAATAAGATGGGATATTACGATGGGTCAGAGGGGCAAGCCGCTGTTATTATCCTGACCTGAAGGGGGCTGCGGCTGCGGTTTGTAATCGTTGAACAGCCAGGTGAGCGACAGAGTCACCAGCGGATATTCGGGGCACCAGGTAACGATGGAGGCTCCGTCGCCTGATTTGAAGGAGTAGCGGTACACCATGGTGTGGAACAGGTCGTATACCTGCAGGGAAGCAG
The DNA here is from genome assembly GCA_022709695.1 of Bacteroidota bacterium. Classification (GTDB taxonomy): domain Bacteria; phylum Bacteroidota; class Bacteroidia; order Bacteroidales; family SKPS01; genus SKPS01. Next base: position 57,921 of record JAKLII010000002.1, on the reverse strand, counting down.
AGAGTTTTTTCCCGAAGAGGTCCTGACGGGCGGTCAGACTTACGTTATACATGGCAAGCCTTTTCGAGGTGCCCTCCTGTTCCGGTCCGAAATACTGGAGTGCTGCCTGCAGCCTGGTATTCTTCCAGGGGGTGTAATTGAGCATAGCCCTGATCTGGAAGGTGTTTACATACGCCGGGGTGGAGGGTGTATCTACCTGAACCACGGTGGTTTGCCGGTACAGGTTGACAGAGCTGTTTACGGATATCTTCTTGAATATGCGTACGTTGCCATTGATTTCCAGTCCCGAGAAGGTGCTGTGGTGCAGGTTGGCATAACCCATCCACATCAGGGGGGCTTTGGAAAGATCTACAGTCCTTACAATCTGTCCCTGATGGTAGCGGTAGTAGAAGGTTGAATTAACCACATGTTTGCCAAAGTATTGCTGCAATGTGACCTCGGCATTGCTGATAAGTTCGGGCTGCAGTTCAGGGTTGCCGATCTGGTAGGTATAACCATCCGAAAAGAATGGATTAGGGGTGAGCGACCAGTCGTTGGGATAGCTGATCCGGCGGTTGAAGCCTGCCTGCACCTGGCTCTTCCAGGGCAGTTCAAAGCTCAGGTGGAGGGAAGGAAACCAGTAGGTATGTTCAAAATGGTTAGTGTATGCTGATTCGGGCAGGGTAAAATCGCGGATATAGTGTTCAGCCCGGAGCCCTCCCTGGACAGACAGTCCGGAGATTTTTCCTGAGACAAGGCCATAGCCTGCATACTTTGTCTGGTCAAAATCGTGCAGGCCATTGCCAGTTGTGTCGGGATGCCAGATGTTTGTAACCGGATTGAGCAGCAGGGTTTCAAAATCACAATCGGTGGTCCTGAGGGTTACCATCACTCCGGTTTCAAGCCTGATTTCGGGCCATTGTTTCACATAGTCGATTTTCGACTGCAGATCTCCCTGCAGGTTATCCTCCTCATAGCTTCTGCCCAGGGTCTTTTCGAGTTCCAACCGTTGGGAGTTGCTCCGGTAGCGGTGGATGTAGTTGTTGTTATATCCCAGCCAGGAAGTCCTGTAGATACTGGCTTCCAGATAATGATCGTTGGTATCCAGGATCTTACGGCAAGAAAGTCCATAGTTGCCCGTGAGTCCGTTGAGGATGAATTTATCATTGCTGAGCGAATAAAGGGATGTATCTGAGCCGGAAGTATAATCTTCATACAATGTACCGGTGTACCGGGTAAATCCGAACCATGAAAGATCTCCCCACAGGTTTACACGTATTGTGGTTGATGGTTCCCACCCGAAGGAGGTGCCGATAAAGGCTCCGTCGCGGATCCGGAAGATTTTACCATCCCCTGACACAACCCTCTCCAGATTCCCGTTCCGGTAGCTCCTTTCTGTGGTACTGTGGGGGAATCCTTTATGGTTATACCAGCCGGCATTCAGATCCATGCTGAACCTTTTCCGTTTGATCCTGAACCCGCCATCTAGGTTGTATTTGTCGTACATACCTGCTTTGAGGTTTACCATTCCGGAGGTGTTTCCGGCCAAGTCTTTTTTCAGGATTACCTGGATAATCCCGGCACCCCCTTCGGCATCGTGTTTGGCCGACGGGCTTGTAATGATCTCAATCCGGTCGACCTGCGAGGCAGGGATTTGCTGAAGAACCTCGGAAGCTGACAGCATCACGATTCTTCCGTCGATCAGCAGCATGAAGCTGCTGCTCCCCCGCAGCAGCACCTGGTTGTCGTTGTTCACGGTTACGGAGGGGCTGTTCTGGAGCAGCGAAGCGGCAGTTCCAACGCCCCCGTCGGGCACCTGTGAAGCGTTGATGACCTGTTTGTCGGGATGGTAGGTCAAGCCGCTGATCTGTCCGCTGACCTGCACCTGACTCAGGATCCTGGCTTCAGGCTGGATATGGATTTCCCCCAGCTGGCCGGTGCCTTTGTCTTTTTCGATCCGGATATCCTGCACCACAAGCTGCCGGTATCCGGCATACCTGATTTCGAGGTAGTATTTTCCCGGTTTCAGGTCTTCGAGTCTGAAGTTGCCGTTTTCGGCGGTGATGGTCCCATAAGCCAGCGTTGAATCACTGGTGAACAGCAACACGCTGGCATAGGCAATCCCGGATCCGGAGGCACTGTCGGTAACCCGACCACTCAGGGAGGCGGAGGTCTCCGGCTCCCTGAGGGTCCCTTCCGTGGCCGGGGATTGGAATGATAACGAGATGAAATATGCTATTGCCAAAAAAGTAATGAAGGGTTTCATATGGATAAGAACCGGGGATTAGTTCTGCTGTACTACCAGTTTTCCTTTGGCTGAACTTTGGGGATTGTGCAGATTGTACAGGTAAGTGCCCGACGGCAAATGACTGATATTAATCGTGTTGCCTTCCGAAAGCTCCTGTGACAATACCAACTCACCGGTCATGGTCATCAGTTCAACGGTGGCAGGCAGCAGCTGAAGGGCATTGAGCTCAAAATGGACTTCTGTGGCTGCAGGATTTGGCCATACCCGGGCGGAGGCTGCATTTCCGGTCTCAGGTATCCCGATGGGTTTGTTCTGTGAATAGTACATGCTTTCCCTGGCGCCGTAGTTCCATGCCTGCTGGTTTTTGTTCCAGCAATACCAGGTACGCCCGGTAAGCATATTGTTGAATGGAACGGTCTCATCCATAAACCATGTTGGATAGGTCAGATTATTAAGGGAATAGGTATAGTCATAGGTGAATACCTGCTGGCAGGTGTTTTCCAGCAGATGTGGCCCGATGATACCCAGACTTTTCACTTCCAGTAGCAGAAGGTTCCCCATATTGTCGGTCTGCATGTCCTTCCTTTCAAATAACACCCATTGCCCGGGATTGCCCTGCCATTCGAAATAGGTATATACGGCCAGCTTCCAGGCGGGTGAATACAGGTACTCTTCTTTCCATGAATTGACCCACTGCAGCGAATCATTCCACAGCAGATAGTTGGACTGCATCAGTTTTCCATTCGGATGGTATACAAACTCATCCTTCGACTCAGGATACCATTGCTGGGTGCCGAGGTCCCACACCGAAAAGATATCCTCTGCCATGTACCCATTGGGATCATACTGATATTCGTGTTTAAATTCATTTGAGAGGATGGTAGTCTGGGGATCGCTGGAGGAGAATACGTAGGTGGTCAGATATCCCGATATATCGTAGGTATAGGTACCTAAACTGTTCAGGATCCACTGATGCTGCACTTTGTCCCACAGGTACAGGTGGTAGTCGACCGGATTATTGGCGTTGTTGTACTGCCAGGTCTCCTTGAAATCGGGGATCCATTCATGCAGGTTAACATCCCAGATTTCAAGCAGATAAAGGTTGATGTTTCCGTTGGGATCATATCCGGTCTCATTCCGGATGGAGGCTATCCAGCCGTTCAGGTTTGTACTCCATTCGTGGTAGAGGTGTTCGGTTACCTGATCCTGGCCGTTGTAGGTAATATCTTCCCTGAGCTCGTTTACCCATTTCTTGGCCAGGTAATCCCATACCTTCTTGATAATAAAGGTGGGATTGTTATGATTGTCATACTGATAGGTGGTCATTTCCGATGGCACCCAGCATCCCAGCTGGTCATCCATAGCATGAATGGTATAGCTGGTGACATTACCGTTTACATCGTAGGTGTATATTTTTTTGAACTCATTATGCCAGGTTTGAATACTGCTGTTGTAGGATTCATTTACCACGGAATCCAGGCATTGCTTGGGAATGGAAGGGGTCACCAGGTCTTTCCAGGGGAAGGGTTTAACCTGTTTCATGGCTAACTGCGGTTTGGTAACAAGCCGGTGAAATTCAGCAGAACCGGAGGCATCCTGCATAACCTTAAGGGTACTGTTGGTGATGGCTCGTGTGTCATGCGGGTTGTATCTCCTTTTTATCCATGCCGACTTACCCGTCAGCTGCAGTTCATCACCACCAGATGTATTGGGATGCATCACTTTCAGGGTGCTGTTGGTGGTTACCGGCCTGTCCTGAGGAAATTGTCTTCTTTTAATCCAGGTGGTCTGAGCCGGCAGGATACCCGGAAGTATCAAAACCAGTAGGAGGATGAGCTTTTTCATGGTCGCTTTTTTTAAGGGGTTAATTCAATTTTCGACCAAAGATGGCCCATGCAGTTACAGTTCACCAAATGAAATATACCAATCTGGCCGGCCTCCGGATACTTCATGCTTTAAGGCAGACAAACCCGTTGGCAGATGAAAAAGGGGCGTTGATAGGGTAAAAGCGGGGGGAGCGCTCGCTGACGCAAGCTCGGTTCAAAGTTCAAGGATCAATGTTCAAAGTGCTCGCTGGCGCGTGCGCGGTTCAGGTTCCATGTTTCAAGGGGTACCAGCTCCGTAGGAGCGTAATATTGTAGCATTCAGGGTGCCTATAACAACCAAAGAGCTCCGTAGGAGCGTAACCTATGTAGCATCGAGGGGGCCCCGACAAACAATAAGCTCCGTAGGCGATGCCCTGAGCGGAGTCGAAGGGGGTGAGGTGAACATTTCCATCCCGGATCGCTTCGCTCCCGGGACTTCGCTTCGCTCAGCATTTCCACATTTCCACATTTTCACATTTCTACATTACTGTATAATCCCCTTTGCCTTAAGCAGTTCGAAAAAGGCCTTCCGGTAGGAATCGCCGATTGGGATGCGCTGCTTGCGGATGATCACGTGGTTTCTTTCGATCTGGTCGATGCGGGAGAGGGCGATAATGAAGGATTTGTGCACCCTGCAGAATCCGTGTTCGGGTAAAAGGTTTTCGAGGGTGCTGAAATTCATCAGGGTCATGATCCTCTTTTCAGTGGTAACGATCCCGAGGTAGTCTTTCATCCCTTCGATGTAGAGGATCTCGCTGAAGCACACTTTCTGCATCATGTAATCGGCCTTTACCAGGATAAATTCACGCTCTGGTGTGGCAGGTGTGTGGACTGCCTCTGCCACCGGATGGGGTTTCTGGGGCCAGAATTTATCGGAAACCTTGTCCACTGCCTGCAGGAACCGCTCAAAACTGATGGGTTTCAGCAGATAATCGGTTACATTGAGCTCGTAACCTTTGAGGGCAAACTCTGAATAAGCAGTGGTAAGGATGATATAGGGCTTTTCCTTGAGGATTTCCAGCAGCTGGATGCCGGTGATGTCGTCCATCTGTATATCCAGAAAAATGAGGTCTACTGCATGGGTTTTAAGAAATCCCAGTGCCTCAAGAGGGTTTGTGAAGGTACCTGCAAGTTCCAGCATAGGGGTTTTCCTGACAAACCCTGCCAGCTTTTCTACAGCCAGGTGCTCATCATCAATCACCAGGCACCTGATTTTCAGCGTATCCATAGATGAGCAATATAACGGTTGCCGGTGATGTCCAGATCAAAGGAGTAATTGCCGGGGTAGATGAGCTCGAGCCTGCGTTTCAGGTTTTTCAATCCGATACCTCCCACCTTGTCCTTGGCGGCAGGTTGGGACGGCACCGTGTTCTCCACCACAAAATCGATGGAGTAATCAGCAAAAAGCTTAACCCGCACCGAAGGGCTTCCGTTCTGCCGGTCGCCGTGTTTGATGGCATTTTCCACCAGCGGGATGAAGAGCATGGGGGCAATGGTGCGGGCTGGATTCCTGATCTCCACCTCAAAGCTGATCAGATCCCTGCCAAACCTGAGCTGCTGTAGTTCGATGAAACTCCGGAGGTATTCAACCTCTTTGGCAAGGGGAACCTTCTCTTCTTCACTCTCATAGGCAACATACCGCATGATCTCCGAAAGCTTCATGATGCAGCGGGAGGCCTTGTCGGGGTCTTTATGGATCAGGGTATCGATGTTGTTGAGGGTATTGAAGATGAAGTGGGGATTGAGCTGATATTTCAGAAGGGCAATCTCGCTTTTGGCATGGTTGGCTTCCAGTTGTGCCTTGGCTTTCTGTTCACTGAGCCACATTTTGGCAATTTTGATCCCTGCAGCAAAAATTACCACTGCATAGGTCGAAACCAGGTTATACCAGAAGCTGAAATAGAAAAATCCCTTACGGGGCCAGTCAGGTAGAAACGTAGGAATATAGATGTAGTAGCTTACGGCCTGGTTCAGGAAAATGACCATAAACCCTAGAATCAGAAATAATAAACTGAATACAAGGTATTTGCGTTGAAGTACAAACCTGGGGATCAGAAAATAGAGGGTGATATAGGTGGCAGTGATGTCGATGGGCAGAAACATCCAGGCCCTGAGCCACAATACAAAAAAGGGTTGTCTGTCGTTCACCCAGGTGAGGGCACTGAAGAAGGTTACATAAACGATCCAAAAAATCACATGGACCAGAATACGGTGCCATTTGCTGCGGTATTCGAGGAGAAACATAGTCCGGTTTTTTTTTCAAAAGTACGATGACTTACACATGATTCTTACAGGCATAAAAATAAAATATACCAATCCTGATGATCTATCTATGAACCCGGATTGTTTGCCGGCAAAAACATCTGAGATTTTCGGGGCATTCGCGGAAGTGCCAGGTTGTGGTTCCGTAAAATCTTCCTATTTTTCCACCAGATTAAATCAATCCAATATGAAAACGTATAAAGTATTCATTTCCATTATTTTGATCTTATCCGGAGTGGCTGCACAAGCCTGCACCAACTATCTGGTTACCAAAGGTGCTTCGGCCGACGGCTCCACCATGATCAGTTACGCCGGAGATTCCCATGTGCGGTATGGCAACCTGTACTACTTTCCCAGAACCACCTGGCCCGAGGGGAGCATGCTCACCATTTACGACCGCAGTTCGGGCAAGCCGCTGGGACAAATCCCCCAGCCCCATGAAACATATCAGGTGATCGGCTTTATGAACGAGTACCAGGTGTCGGTAGGGGAGAGCACCTTTGGCGGCAGGACTGAACTGGAAGACACCACCGGTATCATCGACTGGGGAAGCATCATGTTTCTGGCCCTCCAGCGTTCAAAAACTGCCCGGGAAGCAATTCGGGTGATGGCTGAACTGGTTGAACAGTTTGGATACTACAGCTCCGGAGAGTCCTATTCCATCGCCGACCCCAACGAAGCCTGGATCCTGGAGCTGATTGGCAAGGGGGTGGAGATGAAAACCGACAAAAAGACTAAGCATACCTGGAATGGCAACAAAGGGGCGGTGTGGGTGGCCATCCGCATCCCCGACGGGTATATCAGCGCCCATGCCAACCATGCCAGGATCACCACTTTCCCGATGGAAAACGGAATCACAAGCATCAGTAGTTTGAATATAAGTAAGATCAATAATCCTGATGTAGAAGTGGTGTATGCCGCCGATGTGATTGATTTTGCCAGGGCAAAAGGGTATTACACGGGTGACGGATCCAACTTCAGCTTTTCTGATACCTATGCCCCGCTAACCTTTAGTGCTGCCCGGTTTTGTGAGCTGAGGGTCTGGGCCATGTTCGACCAGGCCTGCGACGGGATGGACGCTTACTGGGATTACGCCACCGGTAAGGTAAAATCGCCGCGTATGCCATTGTATGTGAAGCCGAACCGAAAACTCACCCCCCGCGACCTGTTTCATTTCAAGCGAAATCACCTTGAGGGTACCGAGCTCGATATGACAAAGGATATGGGGGCAGGACTGCAGGGGATGCCGTATCGCTGGCGCCCCATGACATGGCAGTATGAAGGGAGAAATTATTTCCACGAGCGGGTAACTGCCACCCAGCAAACGGCTTTTTCGTGGGTGGCGCAGATGCGGGGATGGTTGCCCGACCCCATTGGCGGGGTATTCTGGTACGGGGTGGATGCCGCCGAATTTTCCGTGCATGTGCCCTTTTACTGCGGGATGCTTTCGGTGCCGGAACCTTATGCCGAAGGCACCGCCGATCTGTTGACCTATTCCGACGAATCGGCCTTCTGGACCTTCAACCGGGTGGCACATCTGGCGTACCTGTTTTACGACCGGTGCATCGGAGATATCAGGAAGAAGCAGCAGGGGTATGAAGAGCGTTATGAAGTATGGGTCCCGGCCATGGACGTGGCCGCCATGAGTCTCCTGCAGAAAGACACCCTGATGGCCAGGGAGTTACTGACCCAGTTCTCGCATAGCCTGGCCAATGACCTGGTGAAGGAGTGGCGGGAATTTGGTAACTTCCTGCTGGTGAAGTACCTGGATGGCAATGTCAAGCAGGAGGAGAACGGGGTGTTTAAACGCAACCGGTGGGATTTTCCCCTGTCTCCGAAGAACCCTGAATTCCCTGACTGGTGGAAGGAGCAACTCATCCGTGAAACCGGTGACAAATTCCTGGTTCCGGGCAAAGAGGTGCATTGATCCGGCAGATCACCGCCCTTTACGGGGTTCGGCAATCCTGAATCTGCGCTGGGTCCTGTTTCCTTCCTGATCGGTGAGAGCCAGGGTATGCCAGCCGGGTGCGGGGTTGAGCCCGAATTTATGTTCCCCCTGTGTGATACCGATGAAGGAATCGTCGAGGTACCAGTACACGGTGCTGTTTTTCAGGCGGTGCGCCACCTCGAAAATCACTTTTTCCTTTTTGCCGGAGATATCTGTCGGAATGATAATTTCCCCGAGGTCAACCGGATATACCACCTCAATGGAAGGCCTGCTTTCGGCATCCGACTGGCAATCGGGGCGCCAGGGCGGGAGTGAACGGTAGAAGGGATTGAGGGGTTTGTAGTAGAACTCCATCAGCGGAGGCAGTACAAACCAGCTCTGTGGTACCATTTCGAAGGTGCTGACGCAGGAGGCATTGACCCTGAATTTTCCTGACGGGTCGAGATGGACCAGCTGGTGGTACGGGCAGGGTGGTACCTGCAGGTTCACATCCGGGATGAACAGGGTATCGGTATCGGTACAATTCGGGCCGGCGGGGTGTCCGCTTTGCCTGCAGACAACGGCAGGCACCATATCATCCCAGGGGGTATCGAACCATGCACTGCGTGGCAGCCGGCTGAAGACGTCGAACAGCACGGGGGCTGCACAGGTGGTTCCGGTAAGGCCGGGTCTTCCTTCGCCATTGGCATTACCGGCCCACACACCTACTACATACCCGGGGCTTACACCAATGGCCCATGCATCCCGGTTTCCGAAAGAGGTGCCTGTTTTCCAGGCAATTACCGGCATCGACGAGAACCACATCCAATTGGCCTCCTCATCGGGCCGGGCTACCTGCTTCATGGCTTCAAAGGTCAGCCACACCGACGACGCATGAAGTTTGTCGGGCTTGTTGAGCTCTTTCTGAGGGTCGGACTTGATTTGCTCCAACGCGTCGGCCAGCAGGATGGGTGCTCTCACATCTCCCTTCCGGTAGTGCCCGTCGGTTTTGCTAAAAGTGAGCAACATCCGGCCGAGGGAGGCATACATGCCGCAGAGTTCCCACAACCGGGTTTCTGCACCTCCCAGGATCACCGACAGTCCGTAGTGCGAAGCAGGGCGTTCGAGGGTACCCATACCCATACTGCGCATCCGGTCGCAGAAGCGCGCCGTGCCGTAGTCGCGGAGCATCAGCACCGCCGGGATGTTGAGCGACCGTGCCAGCGCCTGCCGTGCGGGGATGGCGCCGCTGAAAGCCTTGCTGTAGTTCACGGGTCTGAAGTTGCCGATTTCTACCGGCACATCCTTCACAAGCATCCCCGGCAGGATCAGGCCGTCGTCCAGCATCATGGCATACAGAAAGGGCTTCAGGATGCTTCCGCTGCTCCTTCGCGAAGGGATGATATCCACCTCTTCTCCTGTTTCTTTTCCGGTTGCACCCACATTTCCCACATAGGCCAGGGTACTTCCGGTGCGTGTATCCAGCACCAGCACAGCCAGATTGTTCACTGAGGAGGCCTCAAGGTTCTGCCGGTGCCTTTCCACAATCTCCTTCACCATCTGTTGCAGCGGGAGTTTGAGGGTAGTGCGGCAAATCTCTCCCCGGTGCCCCTCTTTAACCAGTCGGGTGAGCAGATGGGGCGCCAGGTTGGGGATGGCCTCGGGTGCCGTGGGTAAGGGCTCCCACATGGAAAGGTCACAGGTTTCTTCCGATATTTTGCCGGACTCGCGCAACAGCACCAGCAGGCGGTTGCGCTTTTGCAGCAGCTTTTCCATGTTTCTTCCGGGGTAGATCATGCCGGGGCTGTTGGGCAGCACTGCCAGGGTGGCTGCTTCGGCCCAGCTCAGCATGTGGCTGCTCTTGCCGAAGTACCGCCAGGAGGCGGACTCAAGCCCCACCACGTTACTGCCGAAAGGGGCATGGGCTGCGTACAGCCTCAGGATATCCTCCTTGCTGTGGGTCACCTCAAGCCTCAGGGCAAGGATGATCTCGACAATTTTGTTCGGAATTGTGCGCGGAGGATTCCCCTGCGACAACCTGATTACCTGCATGGTAAGGGTACTTCCACCCCTTTTTACCTTCCCTGCCCTGAGGTTTTCCCACAGAGCCCTGGCCAATGAAGGGAGGTGTACACCCTTGTGGGTAAGAAAGTTCCTGTCTTCCGACATAAGCAGGGCTGTCAGATATTTTTCAGGGAGGGTATCCGGGATGGGGAACCGCCACTGCTCATCACCGGCCACCCGTGCGCTGAGCAGCCGCCCGTCGATATCGGTCACAACAGTCGAATAGGTGGTTCTGAACAGGGGATCGGGCAGGGCAGTGAAGAACCAGACCGCGAGCATCCCGATGGCTGTAACAGGCTTCCAGAAGTGCACCACTGCGGGGGTTCTCCTGATCAGGCCAAAAAGGCCTGCAGCCCGATCATACAACCGGGTTTTCCGCATCAGGGGTTTGCCGCCTTAAAGGTCTGAAAGGGTGATTCCTCATGGCATAATCCTTCTGATGGATGCTTAAGGTTTCTGAACCACCAGGCGAGCTGTAAGGTTCAACGAGCCGTCTGAAAGGGTTAGTAGATATACCCCGTTGGGAACAGCAGCAAGATTCAGGGTGATCCCTTCCGGGGACCTTGTGGTGACTGCTGTGGGGAATTCCCTTCCGGCAGGGTCTGTGATACGGATCCGGTATTTTGCAGGATCGTCCGGCAAGCCTGAAATGGTGCAGAATTGTGATGCAGGATTGGGATAGAGGCTCAGCGTACCCCTTTCTGCTTCATCTATACTTTCAAGCAGAACATGCACCTGGAGGGAAGAGGTGTCACCCTTGCATCCGAATGCATTCATGGTGCTTACCTTCAGGAAGTTAGGGGACACAGGACCCCACGAAACGTTCACTGTATGTGTGCCATTTCCCTGAATGGTTAAGGCATTGGTCGCATCCCACTGGTAGGTATACCCTTGTTTGAAGGGAACATCATACGTAACAGACTGTATAACAAGCGGATAAATAGGTCCGGTAATGGGTCCGGTAAGGATGGGCTGAAATGCCATCACCTCCAGGGTATCGGACCAGTTGCCCGACCCCAGAGTGTTTGCCCCGGCTGCATTGATGCTGATTGTTCCTTCGTATGCAGGATTTACAGCTACTTTGGCAGAGGTTTGCTGTGGGATCAGGGTACCTGCAGCCGGTGGATCCATGGCCCAAACAATGGTGTTGGCACCGGCTACCGGCTGAATGGACAGATGGAGGGTGTCCACCGGATCGCAATACACCGGCAGGGCGCCCACCGGTTGTCCAGGTTTTGCGGGGAGCGGACCTAATGTAAGGGCCTTCATGCAGAAATTGGCGGTGGTATCCAGGGTGTAGAAATCTATCCACTGACCGCTGCTCTGCCTGAAGAAGCTTTCGCCCGGTTTGGCACTGCTGGGCACGGAGGTACGGGTATCTCCGCCAAGCAGCACCGGCACATCGGAAGTGCGGTCGTACGGATGTCCACCCTTATCGAACATAACATAGACGTAAAAATTTTGCCCTGTATTGATCTTTACGGCTGAGTCCAGGTCAACTGTATGAAACCCGGAATGGTTGAATACCCCTTCCTTATAGGATAATGTATCCGAAAGAACCCCTCCTGAAAATGTTCCGAATACTGCGGCCCTGTAATGTATGGTATCAGCAGCTGTGTAAAAACTTACCGCACTGATCTTTTCATGGTCGGTGGCAGTAAATGCGTTAAAGGCTTCATTGGCGGTTGTCAGGGTATCGCGCCAGCCGTGGTAATCATGGTAATACACCTGGTAGTAAGGGAAAGGGATTACATCAATGAAGGAGATCGCACCCATCTCCGGATTCCGGCCGCAGTGTTTGTCGTAGTATGAGATCCAGAAATAGCCGGCATTGCCCCAGCCTGCACCCCAGCTGTTTTTCACCAGCCAGGCGCCGGGCAGGGGGGCTTGGGTTACTTTGTTGTCGTCCCACCCGATGATGGCCACCGCATGGTTCGGATCCTCGATATTGGTGGGTGGCTGATAGTGAACATAGCTTCCGTTGATGAAGGAGCTGTTGTAGTCCATGCAGGTACCCATCACCCCGTAATCCATCACCTTCTGTTTGATAATGTCGATACCTGTAAGGCCTGAACCCTTCAGTCCGTACCATTCGATATGCCTGGGATAATACTTGTGGTAAGAGGGTTGATAAAATGTAGGCGCCGTGGTGTACGATTGCCCGTCGGCATCCCTCACTGCGCCGTCGCCGCGTGAAAGGTAGGCAGCAGTAACCCTGTAGTCTCCCCCCATATGCACGGTCAGCCCGGTGCCGGTTGATGGGGTAACATCCTTGTTGTAGTGCTCGTTGAATCCGTTCCACCAGTCGAGGTGGTATTCTGCCAGATTGGGCTCACCGGTTTCACCGGCAGCGGCCCAGTTGCCGGTTTTCAGCAGGTTCCCCTCCATAGCGCCCATGGCTCCGTGGGTCCAGCAGGTACCCCCCTGCTGCGATTTTACGGCCGTTACATAGTTGATTCCCGATACATTCCGCAGGTCGAAAGTGGTCGGAGGGGTCTGTGAATAAGCCAGGAAGGTCAGCCCCAGCAGGGTAGCAAGCAGTGACAATTTTTTCATGGTCCTGAGATTAATTAGGGCAAAGATACAGCATACGACATGAATCTGCAGGGAATTGTAAACGAAAATTCATCAGTATTGGATCTTGTCCTGTGCGGCCGACTGGATGTTGTAAAAGTCGACCAGAAGGCTGATGATTTCAGGGTCAACCCCCTCTTCTTCATTAAACAGTTTCTGGATGGCAGCCAGTACCTCCTCTTTCTGGATGATTCGGTCGCCATTCATATCAAACGGGTAGAAGTCAACGGGCATAAAGGCTGCCGGGGGTGGGGGAGGGATATTGAGTGATTTGTACTCTACCGGCTCAGTTTCATAGTATTTAAAGGTGATGCCGGCATTGATCATCAGGAAGGCATCGTTCAGTTTATTGCCGATGGCCCGGGTGGGGTCGGTGTCTCCGCTTCGCCGGGTGATGTCGTCGAGGTAGTCGGTGAACGTATAATGAAAAGATGCACCAAGGGTGAGGGTAGCCGTTTCGTTCAGGTTGAAATCGAGCCCGACCCCAGCCGGAACTGCCATGGTGAATCCTTTGTAGGTCCCAAAGCCATCGAGGTTGGCATCCCGGAGAAAAGATTCATAATAATAATCCCGCACGAGATGTCCGGCAGTACCGATATTGTCGGGCAGTTCCGGAAGGTCGCGGATGCTGCCGTCGCTCCAGTAGTAGTAGGGTTTTCCTTCAGCGGTGGTAAGATCGCTGTATGGGTTGAAGAACAGGGCTTCGATCCCGGCAAAAATCCAGGGCTGAAAATGGCCGGGCATCTGGTTGCGGTACATGCCACCGAAATGCCAGGTAGCCCGGAGCTGAGGGGCAATGAGGGTGGTTTTTACATTGAGGTTGGTGAACAGGGGATCAGAAGCATCGGACCTGATCTGTCCGTATACCCTTCCATGCACTACGGCCATTCCGAGCATCAGGGATGGGGTGATCCCGTAGTTGAAAAACAACGAACCGCCAATTCTCTGGGGAATGGAAGGGTTCATATCGTTTTTGAGTTCACCGAACAGCGTGGAGATACCGGCCGAAGCCCCGATCTGCAGATGTTTTGTGACTCTGGAAGTTTCCCAAGCCAGGGTGTCTTCTTCCGGTTCCACTACTGTTTCCAACTCCGCTTCTGTGGCGGTGGTATCGGGATCCTGGGCCTGCATTGCAGGGGTGATCAGCCACATAAACAGAAAAAGCAGGGCCATTCTGCTGGCTCGGTGCACCACAAAGTGTTGAACAGATTCCAAATCCGTCGGGTGTTTGGTTATTGTACTACAACGAAGGTTTTTTTGCCGGTTTTCTGGTTGAATTCCCTGCATGCTGCTTCGGCATCTTCGCGACGGTTCCATTTACCGAAGCTGTATTTGTACCACCCATCAACCGATATATAGAACACCTCTTCCGTAATCCCCATTTGCTTCTGCACCACTGCCGGATCCTTGTAGGTTTTTAAAGCTGAGAACTGTACCCGGTACACCGGAGTGCCACCGGGCGATGTGCTGGTTTTCGGGGCCGGAGCTGCAGGTTCAGTGTTGACTTTCGGCTGGGGTTCGGTCTTAACCATAACGGGTTCAGCCTTTGGTTTCGGTTCGGGGGCCGGTTGTACCGTAACGGGTTCTGCTTTGGGTTCCGGCTTGGGCTGTACTACCGCGGGCTCTGCTTTGGGTTTTGGCTCGGGCAGAGGTTCAGCCACTGCCGGCTCTTTCATGGGTTCAGGCTCCGGTACCGGTTGAACCACTACCGGTTCCGCTTTGGGCTCCGGAGCCTTTACGGCTTTTTCAGCGGGTTTCTGCGGAGCCGGCTCCGCCGGTGCGTTCCGGTCAACAGCTACCTTTGAGGGGTCCTGATCAGCCGGCTTCTGCGCAGCCACCACGGGCTCCAGGGGCCTGGCTTCCTGCTGGGCAGCCACCGGAGTACCGGGTTTCATATTTACCTCCATTGTGGCAGGCGGAATGGGTGTTTTCTGGATTTTGGTATCCTGAATAAAGGAGAATACTCCGTCGGTGAGGGTAAAAGCACCGCTGATGTCGGCCCTTACCGAGATCTGGTATGAAACCCTGATCACCGGGGTGGCAGGCAGGTTCAGCCAGATAAAGGAGACTTTCTGCTTGTCAAAACTGAAGTCTGCCCCACCGTCCTGCAAAAGGGTAGCGGTGAAACCTTCAGGCAGAGGCTGCTGGATCCGGGCAAATCCTTCAACCCCCTTTTTTTCAATCTCAATCTCCACGGTACATTTTTCACCGGTTTTGCAGTGCAGAGGTACCATCTGGGTTACTTTCACATCCTGTGCCCGAGCAACAGCCAGGGAGAGGAGTGCTGCAAATAACAAAAGGGTTTGTTTCATCGCTGTAATTTTGAATCATGGAACATCATGAGCAGCAAAGGTAATACACTTCACAATACCAATCTCACACCAGGTACAATAACCCCTTTCCTTGACGGCAGAAAATCTTTCGCTCCTACGGAGCTTTGTGGTTATTGGGGGTCACCCTCGTTGCTACCGATATTACGCTCCTACGGAGCCGCTACCCCTTGGATCCTGGAACCTGGAACGCGCTCGCGCCAGCGAGCGCAAGGATCCCGAAACATTTCTTTGATCCTTGATCCTTGAACTTTGAACGCGCGAGCGAAGCGAGCGCCTGGATCCCGGAACATTTCTTTGATCCTTGATCCTTGAACTTTGAACGCGCGAGCGAAGCGAGCGCTAACCTACTTCACCACCTCCACCCACTGCCCTGCCGAGCGGGCAAAGGCATCGGGCACATACATAGCTTCACAATGGCAGGAAGGCAGATAGAACCTGCCGGTGTAGGTAGCGTTGAGCATTACGGTAAAGGTTTTCGATTTTCCGGGGGCGAGGTTGAAATAGGTCAGCACACGGTCATCCCGGATATCCTGGTAGTTCATGGGGGCATCAGCACCGGCCCTGGCGTCGGCAACGCCTGAGAGGCGGTTGTTGTGGATCTGCCACCCCGACGGGAATATCTGGCTCAGCGCCAGCTCCTGCATATTTTCGGCAGTGGTGTTGGTAAGGGTAACCTTCGCCATGAAGTCTGTCCCCTGTGTGATCTTTCCGGGGTTCAGCGGCTGCCCGGCCATGGTAAGGTACTCCATCTTCATGGTGATTTTTTTGTTCGACGGGGTTTCAGTACCCGGCAACGGCACGCCCCGTACGGTGACTTTCAGAGTAAGCGGTGATTTCCCGGTGTTTTTCACCAGGAGTTTGCCAGATGGGGTGGCGCTGAAACCCTCCAGCGGGGTGCGCGATACCGCTTTATCGGTCTTTATATCAAACGATTTCCCGTGGTACTGCCAGTTACAGGAGATACCGGATGAGCCGGGCTGGTTTTTATAGTACGACGAAATCGCCACAAAGGCGTAGGCGGTAGCCTGGGTGTTGTAATAGGCATCCTGGTTCAGCTGCTTCACGATCTCTTTCACTTCAGTGAAGGCACCGTTGTAGTTTCTGAGCAGCACCATGGTTTCGGCTGCCATGGCGCGGTCGCGCAGGGGGCTTCCGAAGGTGTATCCATATTCATAATAGGGGGCCACGGTGGTGGGTAATCCCTGGATCAGCCCCTGGGCGGTTTTTACCTTCCCTGCCAGGGCATAGGCGGCTGCAAGCCTCCATCGGGCCTGGGGATTCAGCTTCACGAGGGATTTCAGGCGGTTCATGGCACCCATCTCCGGGGCACCCGCCAGCGCCAGGGTATACAGGCGGTAGGCCTGCATCAGGTCATCCTGGCGGTACGAAATGGATTGTTGCCAGCTGTTTACGATGCGGCGCTGCGCCGAAATCCAGTTCCGCTTCATCCCCTGCGGCAGCACAAACCCGCGGCGTTCTGCCTCGATGATGAAGTGGCCGGTCCAGGTGTTGGCCCAGTCGTTCCGGTAGGTGCTGTTAGGCCAGTAGGCGAAGGAGCCGTCATCCTGCACAAAGGAGATCAGTTTCTGGAGGGCTGCTTTCACATGGTCGTCGGTTTGTCGCTGGCTGCGCTGGTCGAGGTACACCACATCCTTCAGCAGGAGCTGCGGAAAGGCTGCCGACACCGTCTGCTCAAGGCACCCGTGGGGGTAGCGGATAAGGTAATCGAGCCGCTGGCCCAGGTTGAGGGAGGGGATGGTAGAAAACTCCACGTCGGCGGTGGCGGTGCCCGCAATGCCCGAGAAAGCCAGCTCCTCGGTGAGCGACTGCCCCGGGGCGATGGTGAATTCCTTCACCTGTACCTCCGGCAGACTGGGATTCCTTACCTCGAGGTGGATGGTGTGCCTGGCGCTCTTGCTGCCACTGGTAGCCACGATATCCACCGACGCTTTTCCCACCTGATTTTTCACCTTCAGGTTGAAATGGGTCACCTGGTCCCCCACAGCGGAGAAATTCAGGGTCTGGGTTCCGGCACTCTGCAGCTCGAACAGGCCGCCGGGGGTAACAGTCACCTTTACCTCTCTTATCTCCTTTTCCATGGCAAACACATTCACAGGCAGCGATACCGTCTCTCCCGGCCCTGCCACCCTTGGGAGGGTGCCCAGCACCATCAGCGGGCTCTTTACCTCGGCGGTCTTCTCTGCATTGCCGTATGCCCCGTCGTATGCCGCAACCACCATCACCCGCACCGACCCAACGTACTGCGGCATCTTGAAGGTATGGGTCTGCCGCTTGCCGGCTTCGAGAAACACGGGACCAAATACCTTTACCACCGGGGTGAAACGGCGGGTCTTCTGCTTGTCGTAGTTGATCTGCGCGTCGCCGCCACCAATGGCGAGCAGCCTTGGGAAACCTCCGGTCCATGCCCCGATCACCTCCGAAAACAGATCCCAGCTTTTTACCCCTAAGGCCTCTTTTCCGTAGAAGTAGGTCCATGGATCCGGGGTTTTGAAGTTGGTGAGATCGAGCAGACCTTCATCTACGATGGCAAGGGTGTAAGCCATGGGTTTCCCCTGCGACTCCTTCACGGTAACTGACACCTCAGCCCCCGATTCCCAGGAGGCTGGCATCGAGATCTCTGGTTTCAGGCGCGATCCGGAATTCTCCACCATCACCGGCACCACGCCGTACATCCGTATCGGCATGTCGTTCAGGGTCTGGCTGTGAGGCTGCAGAAGGGTGATGTGCACATATACGTTCGGCGACATTTCAGGGGTAACCACAAAACTGTACCGGGTGGTGCCACTGTCGGTCTTTATCCATTCGGTCTTCATCACCCCGGTGCCGTTTTCGATGCTCACCAGGGCCTTGCCAGCAGGTGAGGAGGGAATGGTAACATGAACGGTCTCACCCGTCTGGTAGCGGGGTTTGTCGACCGAGATGGTGAGCATCGAAGCCCCTTCGCGCCCCTGCCCGGAGCGGCGCCCCCAGCCCGGATAGTCGAAGTACAGCATCTTTCCGGTGGTATGGCCGCTCAGGGGATCTGTGACCCTGATGAAGTAGCGGCCCCACTCCTCCTTGCCGGTGCCCCAGCTGAACAAGCCCCTGCCTCCGGTAACGCCTACGGTGGAAGAAAATACTGGTACCGCCTGGCTGTTCGACAGGAAATAGGGGAGGTCGCGCTCGGTGTTATGCCACCACCAGTTCCAGTCGATCCGGAAGATCTCCACCTTCACCTTCGACGACAACCCTTTGCCGTCGCTGGATACCTGGGCCACACGAAACTGGTGCTGCCTGCCCGACTCCAGCATATCCCACCATCCGGTTCCTTTCGGAACCCATAATCCGGCATAGCTGGTGTAAGGGTAGTAAGGAATTGTAGTGGTGTTGATGCTGAAATCCCCTCCGTTCTCAAATACCTTGGTGCGGAAGGTGGCCCTCATAACCCCGGGGGCACCCTCGTCCAGCTCAATGGAGGGTTCAATGTCAGCCTTGCCGGCGCCATCCAGCGCCCCCTCAAAGATCGTGTTGGTTTCTGAGAAAAAGCTTACCGTGGGATTGTCAAAGGTGTACCCTTCGAATCCGGTAAAACGGGTATTACCCCGCTCCAGGGTCATGGTCACATCAGCCTTCAGCCCCGGCGCCATGGCACCGTGCAGCCACCGCACCTCAAGCTTCCCCTTCTGGTCACCCGAGGCAGTAAGCCTGTCGCCCGGAAACTTCATCTCGATCTTCAGCCGGTTGGGCTTTACTGTCTCTACCTTGAAGTATTTTGTATAGGTGATGTTCCCTAACGTAACCTTCCCAAGGTAATTACCGGTAACCGATGACTCTTCGGTCCACACCGGGAACGGGTAGATCCCTTTTACGGAAGAGGTGGATATCTTGCGCCTGATCACATTTCCCTGCGGATCGCTCAGCTCAAACATCACGGGGATGTTTTCCGGAAGCTGCTTCTGTTTGTTCTCCAGGATAAAATGGATGTACATCGTATCGCCGGGCCGCCATACACTTCTCTCAGCATAGAGAAATCCCTTGATCCCCCTTTTCACCTGCTCCCCATCCACATCAAAAAGACTCATCGACAGCGAATTGCCATCTCCCAGTTTCAGGTATCCCCGCTCTTCGCCCCGGCGGGCAACCACAAGGAACGGCTTTTTATGCAATACAAACTCCACTTTGCCATCCTGGTCGGCAACCCCTTTCCCCAGGATCTGCATCCTGTAATCCATCACCTCCAGCTCCAGTCCCGGCAAAGGCTGCGCTGTGATCAGATCGGTGGTGAAGCAGATGAGTTTCCCGTCAGAACCTGCCTTGGCCAGGAGTCCGATGTCGGAACTCAGGATATTCTTTGCCTGAGCATTGTACCGGTAATAGGAGCCGTTGCAGGGGTTTTCACGTTCACTCCAGTCGTAATCCTCGTAATCATACCAGTCGTAGTCATAGTATCCTGAATAATCCCAGCTTTCATCTTCGGAAAGTTCTTCGTCCTCAGGCTCTTCAAGCCTCGTAAGGCCTTCCGTGTCGGGCTGTTCACTGCCGGCACAGGGATAGGTGGAATATTCCCGTTTAAAACTCAGTATTACGCGGTAAATGGCTCCCCGCTCCGGGGTGATGAATTTCGTAAGATCCAGGGCATAACGGTTCCACTGGCTGAAATCGGCCACACTCTGCGTGGTCATCCGCAGGTCGACTTTCTTTTTAAAAACCGTGGTTGCCACCCGGTACATCTCTTCCGAACCTGCCAGATCGTTCACCTGCAGGAACTGGGGTACATTCTTTTCATAGATCTTCTGGATCTTCACGTCCACCGCCGAAAGATGCACCGCGTCGAACGGGAAGAGCATCCCGTTGGTGCTCGGGAGGATGGTGCCTTCTCCCACCAGTTTGATGGCGGGTTTCATGGAGCTGAAATTGATCAGCCTCGAGAACATCTTCCCCAGTGTTTTGCCAGCCAGGTTTTTGATTCCCCCTTCTACCACCAGCGTAATATCCTCAGAAGGTGGGTTGTACGACGGGAATACCCTGAGCCTGTTCCCCTCGACCCGGAAGCGGAGGTTGCGCAGATCCCCGATCCTCACCAATCCATCAAAATCATCCTCCGGATTCAGGAGATCGGAAAAAGTGATTTCGGCACAGGGATCAGGGTCATTAACTGCCCTCACATCCACCACGCTGAATTCGGTGGTGCCGGGGAGCGGCGCCTCCGTGGTTCCATCTTTCTTCACCCCGATCGGGGATCCGTCGTGGAAAATTTTCAGAAGGGTGGTCTCTTTCTTTCTTAAAAGACTGTCGATGCGGAAGTTGAACCTTTTCCCTGAGGCCTGCTCCGGCCATTTGATCTCTACCCGGCTTCCGTCTGCTTCACCTTCCAGCATCTCCTTCACCTGTGCAAATTCGGCGGCATCCGCCAGGATCACCTCCCCGGTGACCCGGTACAACATCCCGTTATCACCCTCCAATCCGGGGCTGCTCAGCGTAACTACATAATCCTGCCGGATGGTGTGAAACTGAAAGGTGAACTCGCGGAAAGGCTGCGGCACCTCCATCAGGTCCGACAACCGGAACATTCCTGTGTAGGTAGTGTTTTGCTTCATCGGTGCCGATGGCCTGAATTCCAGTGTGCGCGTATCCAGCCATACCAGTTCACCCTCCAGCCCGGGATCGAACCTGAACAACGCAGGATCCATCTTCTTCGACATCATTATGCTGTCAGCATAGGGCTGTGTAAGCTGAATGCGGATGGCGCTGCGGGTACTGATGACCCCCGAGGTGTAGCCATTGATATATTCTCTGAAACCCGGATCAGGCTTCAGGAACTTCAACGGATCACCGGCTCTTACGATCAAAATCACGGCAACGGCCAGAATAACGGCTGCCGGCAAGCCGATTAACAGGATACGTCTTCTCATTTTCAGGAAATTACAGGGTGAAAGGAGCGATGGTAAATATACGTTTTTACCCACCCTAAAAGTATATCCACCTGAAAATAAAAATCGATATGTATTACTTTGCATATCTGGTTTTTAGGTTTTCTCTTTTTCCCTAAATCCAAATAGCCTATTTTTGCCTCCGGGCATGAAAAACAACGAACAACGAACAACAAACAATAAACACATGGACATCGAAGCGCTCAGATCAAAGCACCGCCTCCTCAAGGAGGTGAGTTATCCGATAACGCCTGTCGACAGGGGTTATACCGACAAGTACCTGTACATCAATCTGGCTACCCTGGAGCCCTCCATCCGTGAGGTTCCCCCATTGATGAAGGAGAAATTTATCGGTGGCCGGGGTTACGGGATGAAGCTTTTATGGGATGGTACAAAACCCGATACCCGTTGGAATGATCCTGAAAACGAGATCATTATCAGTCCCGGTCCCATTGCGGGCATCACCCAGTATTCGGGCACCGGTAAGTCGATCTGTGTGTCCATCTCACCCCAGACCGACATCCCCATCGACAGCAATGTGGGTGGATATTTCGGTCCCTTCCTGAAATTCAGTGGTTTCGATGCACTGGAGCTCCAGCATAAAACCGACAAAAACCTGATCATCTTCATCGACGGGATCGAAGGAAAGATCCGCTTCGAAGAGATCCCCGACGATTATCCGGTCGACAGCCATGAACTTGCTGAAGTGCTTACGGAGATTTACGCTGTGGATGAAAACAGCCGGAAAAACGTATCGGTAGTCTCTTCGGGAGCTGCTGCCGACCATTCCCTGATCGGGATGCTCAACTTCAGTTTCTTCGATTCAAAACGGAAGAAGGTGAGGCTGAAGCAGGCCGGCCGTGGCGGGATTGGTACCGTGTTCCGCGACAAGGGGGTACGTGCCATTGTGGCAAGAATCAACGGGGTAAAGGGTAATCTGAACAACGTCGTGGATCTCGACGCGATTATGGAGCGTGGCAAACGTTTCAACCGCGAGATGCGTGAACTCGACGACAGCCAGGCTGAGATGCGTACCAAGGGTACGGCTCACCTGGTGAACATCATGAACGACTATGACCTGCTTCCGGTACACAATTACAAATACGGCAGCCACAAGGATGCCGACGCCATCCATGGCGATGTGTGGAAGAAAATGTTCACCCAGGGAGTGCCCGATGGCTGCTGGATCGGCTGCAACATGGCCTGTGCCAAGGGGGTGGATGAATATCTGCTCCGTACCGGCCCCTACGCCGGGCAACGGGTGATTGTGGATGGCCCGGAATATGAAAATGCCGGGGGTCTTGGCTCCAACTGCGGTATCTTCAATCCCGATTACATCGTGGAGGCCAATTTCTACTGCGATACCTATGGCATCTGTACCATTACCTGGGGTACGCTGCTCGCCTTCATCATGGAATGTTACGAAAATGGCATCCTCAACGAAGAGCGCACCGGTGGGCTAAAGCTCAATTTCGGCAATGCCGACTCGGCCATGGAGCTGCTGCACCAGCTGGCACGCGGCGAAGGATTCGGCAAGGTGGCCGGCCTGGGCGTGCGTAAGATGAAAGCGCTGTTCGTCGCCAATGGATGGGGCGATCCCGGCTTTCTGCAGGATATCGGTATGGAGAACAAAGGGCTTGAGTACTCAGAATATGTCTCCAAGGAATCGCTGGCACAGCAGGGAGGATTTGCTCTGACCAACAAAGGACCTCAACACGATGAAGCATGGCTCATCTTCATGGATATGGTGAACAACCAGATTCCCACCTTCGAAGACAAAGCCGAGGCACTGCACTACTTCCCGATGTTCCGCACCTGGTTCGGACTGGTAGGCCTCTGCAAACTCCCATGGAACGACGTGGAACCGGAAACCAACTCCGAAACCGATGAGCCTGCCAAGGTTCCGGAACATGTGGATAATTATGTTACGCTTTATAAGGCAGTTACAGGCAAACCCTTCGACAAGCAGGAACTCATCCGCCAGAGCGAAAGGGTGTACAACTTCCAGCGTATCTTCAACATCCGCAGGGGATATGGCCTCCGCATCCACGACCGCCAGCCCTACCGCGCTGCCGGCCCTGTAACTGTTGAGGAGTACGAATCACGGGCAGAACGGTACGACAAACAACTGAAGGAGCTGGTGGGCATCAACCCCGTAGGGATGTCGACCCCCGAAAAAGTGGCCGCCATGCGCGCCTACCGCGAAGATCGCTTCGAGAAACTGATCGATGCCGTATACAAACGCCGTGGCTGGACCCGCAATGGCGTACCTACCCTCCAGCACCTCAAAGACCTCGGCATGGACCTCCCAGAGCTCATCGAAGTGGTAAAAGACAAGCAGAATTAATGTGAAAAATGTGAGAATGTGAAAATTATCTCATATTTCCACATTTGCACATTTCCACATTTGCACATTTCTAATACGCCTTCTCCTGCCCTTTGAACAGCACCAGCAGGGTACGCAGGATGATCCGCAGATCGAGGTTGAACGACCAGTTCTCGATGTATTTCACATCGTATTCCACCCTTTTGGCGATATCTTCAACACAGGTGATCTCGCCGCGGTAACCCCTCACCTGTGCCAGCCCGGTGATGCCGGGCTTAACCGTATGCCGCAGCATGAACCGCTTGATGAGCCTGCGGTACTCTTCGGTGTGCTTCAACATGTGCGGCCTGGGCCCCACCACCGACATCTCACCCCTGAGCACGTTGAAGAACTGCGGGAATTCATCCAGGCTGGTTTTGCGGAGAAACCTCCCCACAGGGGTAATCCGCTTGTCATCCTTTGAGGCGGCTTTCTCATCAGCCTCCGGATTGCTTCGCATGCTTCTGTATTTCAGGCAGGTAAACTCTCTGCCATCGGCAGCCGTGCGCCGCTGCCTGAAAAACACCCCTTCGCGGGAACCCAGCAGGGAAGCGATCCACAGGATCGGGGTAAGCCACGACAGCACCAGTACGATCGCCAGGAGCGATACCACCACATCGAATACCCGTTTCACCACACGGTTGTACCAGATGCTCAATGGGCCCGGATGGATCTGGATCACAGGCAGATCGCCGTAATTAACGATCTCGGCGCTCCGGAAGGAGAAGTCCTGCAGGTCGGGAATCACCCGCACCTTCACAGGATAGTTGTCCAGCACCTCAAAAATCTCGTTCAGCCGGGCGCGGGGGATGCTGCTCCAGGCAATGAAAACCTCATCAATTCTCTGCGATTTCAGATGAGCATCAAGTTCCGGAAGGGTTCCGATAAAACTGACCCTGCTCTCATCGTCCACAATCTCCCTGTCAGAAAAATAACCCTGATACCGCAGCCCGTGCCAGGGATTGGAGATGAAATAATGCTGCAATGCTCTGGCATTGGGGTCGTTGCCGATGATGATCACGTTCCGGTAGTTGTAACCCAGCCTCCGGTAAATCATAAATCCATAATACAGCAGCATTTTCCATGTGATCAGCACCAGGAAAAAAGCCGGGAAAATGTATTTCCACCAGTCACGCGGGTAATACTGAAATGCCCTCACCTGGAAAAACATCAGGAAGAAGAAAAAGAAGAAGATGATGATCTGAACATAGGTGATAAAAAACACCCTGGGGCGCATGTTGCGGTCTACGGTATGGGCCCGGAAGATAAATACCAGGATAACCCATACCAAATTCAGGTACAGATAAAAGGTAAAATGGTATGGTTCTGTGCTGTGGGCCAGGCCGTTATGCCAGATGAAACCGATGACCAGCATCAGGTTCAGCAGCACAAAGTCGCCGGCGAGGGACAGGAGGGGAATATAGCGCGAATATCGGTAAGGCATGCTGTGCTTTTAATCGGAGGCGATATTACGATTTTTTCCGGGATGATGATTTCCGGCTCTCCTTTTTTTCTGTTTCAATCAACTATAGACCTATGGGAAAGTGATTGGTTTCCGGAATGATTTTATTTTACCACGGAGACATAGAGAACACGGAGAACACAAAAACGAAATCAGATGATGACAAAAAAGAGGATCAATGAAATTTCATTTATAATTATTGGAGCTGCAATGGAAGTGCACAAGCAACTTGGGCCGGGTTTACTGGAGTCTGTATATCATGAATGCCTGCTTGAAGAAATCAGAAATAATGGCCTGGAGGTTAAATCTCAGGTCATTCTACCCATTATATACAAAGGCAGGAAGCTCGGGAAAAATTTGAAATTAGATCTATTGGTTGAAGACCAGATCATTGTGGAAATTAAAGCTGTAGATACAATGATACCATTGTACAAAGCCCAACTGCTCTCATATCTGAAGTTGGCTCTCAGAGCGAAAGGGCTCTTGATTAATTTTCATTGTGAGGTAATCCGGAACCAGATAGTCTCAATGGTAACCGATCAATTCGCCAAACTTCCTGAAAATTAATATCCTCCGTGTTCTCCGTGTCCTCCATGCCTCCGTGGTAAAAAAATCAACCCAAAAACAAATCCCTGTATTTATCAATCACCCCATTCCAGGTATATTTGGTATTTATCTTGTTGATATTATTCGATATAGCAGACTTCCACCACATTTCAGCTGGCAAATCCTGAATACATCTGCTGATATCT
The DNA here is from genome assembly GCA_022709695.1 of Bacteroidota bacterium. GTDB lineage: Bacteria > Bacteroidota > Bacteroidia > Bacteroidales > SKPS01 > SKPS01. The sequence goes on along the minus strand of JAKLII010000002.1, from coordinate 32,160 downwards.
TCTGCATCTGTGAACCACAGCGCATCCTCCCCCAGCACCGAACGGTTGAACGGGTTATCGTGGGCGCACACAGGCGCAGAGGCCGCCATCGCCTCCAGCAGTGAGGGGTTGGTGCCGCCGGCCGAATGGCCGTGGAAATAGAGGAGGCAATGGGCACGCAGCACATTCAGCACATCAGGGTCATAGATCCCCCCGGTGAAGCGGATCCGCGGATCAGGGTACTTCTGCTGCAGGTAGTGCGCATACCGGTTCCCGGTGTTGCCCACCACCAGCAAAGGGTAGGGGGTACCGCTTCCAAGCACCCCGCAGATCACCTCCTCTACGTGGTTGTCGGGCTGCATCCTGGCGATGAGCAGATAATACCTGCCGGACTCAATGCCCCAATCCCTGAGCCCCTCTGCGGAGGGCATCTCCGGGATGTCGGCGCCGTAGGGGATAAAGGTGGAGGCTACTCCGTAGGTTCCGGACAGATACTCCGCAATGGCTTCGGAGTCGGCCACCAGCCTGTCGCTGCTCTTCACTGCCAGTTTCTCGGCATACCGCAGGAACCTCCGCACCCCGGGGCTGTACTTGCTCCGCTTCCACTCCAGGCCGTCCATGTTGGTGATAATGCACGCTTTACGGGGCAGCAAACGGTGCCAGATGCTGCTGCTGGTGTAGCCCAGCTGCAGGATCACGTCAAAACCGCGCTTCCGGCTGTCGAGGATGCAGTGGAGATCATACAGAAACTGCCCTGCGGTGCCCATCAGCTCTTCAGGGTCTTTGCAGTGGATCAGGTGCACCCCCCGGTATTCGGGCAACCGGTAGGGATGGGTATGGGAACAGTACACCCACACCTCCATTCCCCGTTCCACCAGCCCTATCGACAGGTATTCGGCAAATTGCTCGAAGCCGCCATAGGCGTTCGGAATGCCGCGCGATCCCAGAATGCCGATTTTCATGCGAATATGAATGTAGGGTCAATGCATGCATTGACCCTGCATGCAATAACCCCGGTTTCGTCGCGTAAACATAGGTAAAATTTGCCGGATGGAAAAATGTGTATCTTTGGGTTAAATTAATTACGGAGGATCATCCTATGAAAAAATTCTGGTTTATCCTGGCGGGTGTCATCGTTGTGGTGGGATCGGTTTTTCTCGATCAGTTCGGCCTCAATACCAAAGAAGGTTTCGGATTGGTGCAGATCGCCGGCCTGGTGGTGGGGGCCGTGCTAATCCTGGTGGGCCTTATCGTCAAGGGGAAGAAAAAAGCTCAATAAAAGCTTGTACAGGGCTTTCACCCTGCGGTTCAATACCACCTTCCACAGGATCTTCTGCGGATAGATCCTATGTATTCGGTTTTGCCGGAGGATCAGCCGGAGGAATGCCCCGGTTTCATGGTATTGCTGCAAGCCCATCGGTTTACGGTGCTTCAGGTGTTGTAATACCCTGAATCGTTCATGGGTGATGTCGATCTGAAGCGGGGTGTAGATATACTGGTAAAGTTTTGTTTCACAGGCCTCCAGCATATCAGGCCGCCTGTGCTGAATGCTCTCATCATGGATCCGGTAGTACAGCAGGTATTCCGGCAGGTTCATCGCTCTATACCGTTGTGATACATCATAATACATCCTGTAATCCTCCCCGATATCGAACCCTTCGGCATACCCCCCTTCCGGCAGGGCCTCACGCCGGTACACTACGGCCGACTGGATAAAATAGGCCCTGAAGAGCTGCAGCGCAGGTATCATCGCAGCACCTGCCCCCAGGCGCCACCTGCTCTTCAGCCTCGCCCCCACAGCATCGATATGGTACACCCGGCACCCCACCATGCCGAAGTCCGGATGCTCCTCCAGAAACCTGATCTGGCGCTCAAACTTGCGGGGATGGGCGATGTCATCAGCGTCGAACGATGCGAGGTACCGCCCGCGCGCCTCAGCCAGGGCCCGGTTACGGCTGTACACGATGCCCCGGTTGTCGCCGTTCCTCAGGATCCTGATCCTTGGATCACTGAACGACGCTACGATCTCCATGCTGTTGTCGGTGGAACCGTCATCCACCACAATCAGCTCAAAATCGGTGAAAGTCTGGTGCAACAGGCTTTCCACCGCCGGCCTGAGGTAGCGGGCACCGTTGTATACCGGCATCATGATGCTTAAAACCGGGGGCATGATTTTATGGCTTTTAGCTTTTGGCTATTGGCTTTTAGTTTTTTGTTTTTGCGGATGAATCAGCTCCAAAGGTAAAAAAAACCAAGGACCAACAGCTAACGGCTATCAGACCTCCAGCCCCTTCAATGCCAGCTCGTAAAACGGAAACACCTCAATGGTTAAGCCTTGATATTGAATTGTTTCGCGCAGATCCGGGGTGATGATGATCCCATGTGATATACCCAGATAATCGCAAGCCTCTTTGAGTCCCCGGAATTCCCGATCCCGCGTTGTTCCATCGGTCATCGACCAGGTGGCCTGGAGTGCCTGCATCCCGACAACACCTCCAACCATAAAATCACACTCATATCTGCCTTTAAAGTACATGGGGGTGTATGCCTGTTTCAAGAGCTCCATATATACCATGTTTTCAAACAGCTTGCCGTGATCTTTTGATACGGAGAACTGAATCGCCCCAAGAAGTCCGCTGTCGATGATGTAGGCCTTCTTCTCACTTTTGGCTTGTTTGATCTCTGAATGATTGTACCCGGAAACGGATTGGCAAAGGAAGACATCGTTGCAGTACCTGAGGTATTCATACAAATATTTGTTGCTGATCTTGTAACCCATCGATTTCAAATCGTTGTAGGCTTTGTTCACTGAGAAGGGTTTGCTGACCCCTGCGAAGATTTTACGGATAAAGAACCGAAGCGTGTCGATGTTGGTTACCTGGTACCTCTCAACAATATCTCTGAAAATCATCACATTAAAGTATTCCTGCAGAATCCTGATCCTGTAATGGTCATCTATGCCAATGGTTTCAGGAAAACCGCCGTGATACATAAACTGAGCAGTATAATGGATCAGTGTGCTGCGGGCTTTTTGTGTTTTTGCAGAGGTTGATACGCCCAAAGCGTTGAGATATTCCCCATACGAAAAGGGGTAAACCGTAAGGGTGATGGTTCGCCCGCGAAGCGCTGTGGCGATCTCTGTGGAGAGTAGCCTGGCGTTGGAACCAGTGATGAAAAGATGTCTTGACCGGGTATCAAAGAGCCTCCGCACAAACAGCTCCCATCCCGGTACGTTCTGGATCTCATCAAAGAAAATCCACACATCCTCCATCCGGATATCGGGAAACAATTCATTGTAAGACTGAATGATCAGATCCAGATCCCCCGACTGTAAAGGCAGCCGCTCGTCTTCGAAGTTGAGGAAGAGAATATGCGATACGGGCATTCCACGCGCTTTCAACTGCCTGATGGCACGGTACAACAGCCATGATTTGCCGCTGCGCCTGGGCCCCACCAGGCTTACAATCACCTTCAGATCCAGTGGGATCTCCGTTTCCCGGTCAACCATCTCAGGGAATACCATGTGCTGGTTCTCAAGAATGATATCTTTGATAAGCTGTTTCATGTGGCAAATGTACAAATATTATGTTTAAATTACCAAAAAAATAGTGAAAGATTAGTAAATTAAGATAAAAATTGGCAGAGATTTGTGATATTACCAGCCATTTTCACCACAAAGGGCACATAGGATCAAGGAGAATAAACATCAATGCTACGTCATGCCCAGCAGCCATTTCCATACAGGGATCACATGAATCTCCTTGTCTTTTATTACCATTTGCTCTTCCTGATGTGAAGTTAGCAACAAACCCTGTCTCAGGCTGTGCAGCTCCATAGCCTCCATCAGACCTGAAATTTCCCTTTTCTGAGTCGAGTCGGTGAGGGTGAGGCAAACTTGAATTGCCTGCACAATACGACCATCCCTTCGAAGCAAAAAGTCACACTCCCCTCTGCCGGAATGGTAAAACACTTCATACCCCCTGCGTTTTAATTCAACGAAAACAAGATTCTCCAGCAACCTGCCGGAATTTCCGGAAAAGCTGAAACCTATTTTCTGCACAAGGGCATGATCGATGAAGTAGGTTTTTCGGGCATTGGCCATTTGTTTTCTTACGGAATACTCAAACATCGGTACTTGAAATAACATATAGGTGTTTTCCAGAAAACCCAGGTAATTCTTAACAGTCAGGGGGTGTTTTACCCCTATGGTTCTGGCCAGTGAGCTATAGGATGATAAAGTTGCTGTGTTACTGGCCAGATAATACACCAGTTCCACCATCTCCTTCTCATTGGTTAGTCGGTTCCGAACCAGAACATCTTTATATAAAATGCTCTCATATAACGATTTAAAAAATTCATGATTATGGGTTAGCACAAACTGGGGAAATCCACCTTCCTCCATATACTGATTGAACAAGCGGGTCAGTATGGCAATCCCTGTAGTCGAGATTAAATCCTTTCCGGCATCTCCATTTTCAGTGAGCTGCAGGTATTCATGAAATGAGAAGGGAAACAGCTTATGCGAAAGATACCTTCCGGTTAAATGGGTACCCAGTTCCCGGCTCAGCATATTGGCATTGGATCCGGTTATAAACACCTTGCAGTTTTTATCGTGCAGCCTTCGCACGAACAACTCCCAACCTTCAATATTCTGTATTTCATCGAAGTAGAAGGTCTTCTGTTCGTCAAAAAGCTCAATGAATACCTCATACAGATCCTGGAAATTTTCAACCCTGAAGCGTGCTAACCGGTCATCATCGAAATTGAGGAAATAGTCCTGCTCTTTCTGATGCTGCCTGATCTGATGCAGAAGTACGGATTTACCACACCTTCTGACTCCCGATATAATCATTACCTCCGGGGCATTAGTGAGATGCTGTGGTAATACCCTCGGAATCGTGGCGGAATACGTGATCTGCCGCTGGTCATAGATTACCTGTTTCAGAATGGCTTTCATGTGTGGTGAAATTTTCACAAAGATACAAAATATTCATCAGTAATGACAAAATACACTATTATCTTTCATAGTGAATGAATAAACTCAGGATAATTTCTCAGATACCTGATCCTCTTCACCATAAAGAAACACGGAGAAAAAACCTTAGTGCTCCTCTGTGCCTCCGTGGTTAAATCAGCAGTCGTCAGTCCCCCTTACTAACTTCTAACTCCTAACTTCTAACTTCTTATCCCTCTTTCTACCGCTTCAGAACCGTATAACCCTGCATCCCCGATTGCCCGTCACAGATCATGAGAAAATAAATCCCCGGGCGCAGGTCGGTCATGTCAATGCTGAGGTCCTGATCGCTTGTGCTCCAGCGCTTCAGAACCTGGCCTGACAAACCGGTCACTTCGATCATCCGCAGGCGACCCTCACCCCCGGTGAAGCGTACCTGGAGTACATCGGTTACCGGATTTGGATAGAGCTTCAGGGCCGGGGCATGGTCATGTTCCGGTACCGCGGTGGTGTCGGCAAACAGGGTGAGGTAGATGGTGGTGTCGCTGCTTCCGATCACCACATTTCCGCTGTCAGGGAAGTACCCGGGGGCACCTGCATGGTAAGGATAGGTATACCCCGTTACCAGCAGCAGTTCGGCATATCCGTTTGCGTCGGTGGTCAGCGTGGTGCTGTCGATCACCAGCGTAGCAGGGTGGATGGGGTTATTGGCAGGGTCCTTCACGTAAAACCCCACATGCTGCCAGGTAAGTTTGGCCAGCATCACGTTTTTGATATCGTGGCCGTTGCTGATCAGCACGCTCCCCGTGGCATCATAATACCCCTCCATCTTCACCAGGTACGGGTAGGTGCCGTTGGCAAGCCCGGCCACAATAGCCTGGCCGTCGTAGCCTGTGTAATAGCTGCTGCCATTCAGAATAACCTCTGCATGGGGCAGTTCTCCATTTATATCGGAAACGTTGAAAATGGCAGTCCCGTTGTTGATGTTGAACTGGGCGGTGTAGTAGATGTCGAAATTGCTTACGCTGGTATTCCCGTTGTGGGTTACACTGTTTTCGTCGACCCAGTGCTGAAAGGTATGACCGGTTTTGGTGGCCGCCGGCAGGGTAAAGGACGTAAGTGTATTGCTCTTGAAGGCGTATTTTCCGATGCTGATTACACTGACGGGGATCGTGACCGCCGCGATGTTGTTCACATTGAAGGCAGCCTGCTGAATGTATTTTACCGAATTCCCGAGGGTGAGGGTTGATATCGCGTTATATTCAAAGGCATATTGCCCGATATAGGTAACCGAATTGGGGATGGCAAGGCTGGTGATGCCGCCCCTTACAAAGGCATATTCTCCGATGTATTCCACCGAGTTGCCAAGTTGTAACGTGATCAGGTTGGGGTTCCATGCAAACGACTGATCATCAATAAATTTTACCGAATTGGGGATGGTAACGCTCCTGATGTTGCTCCAGTAAAATGAGAAATACCCGATGTGTTCAAGGGAGTTCGGAAAGGTGAGGTTGGCGAAATAAAACGAGTTGTCGCTGAAGGAGAATTTGCCGAGGTATCTGAAACCGGCGGGAAGGCTGATATCCAGGATGCCCATGAAGGAAAAGACCCCTGCCTCCTGCTCGTTCATGTCGGCAATACCCACCACATTCTGACCCTGCAGCTGGGAAGGGATCGTGAGGACGGTCCCGATCCCGAACCGGCAGCCGGTGATGTAGCCGTTTTCCATGGTAACATCGGTGTCGTGCAGGGTGTAGGGGATCGAGGCAGTGTAGGATAAATTCAGCGCGGTTACCGTGGTCAGAGGATTCAGGGTGTCGCCGTTGCTGTTCCTCCAGTGCTGAAAACCGGGCCTTGCGTTGTTCGGAAGCACAAAGCTGGTGATGGAATTGCTGATAAAGGCCTGCACCCCGATATAATTCAGGGAGGCTGGTAAGGTAATGGTGGAGAGGAGGTTTTGCACAAAAGCCTGATAACCAAGGTATACGAGTGAATTACTCAAGGTGGCACTGCTGATGGTGTTGTTCTTGAACGTCTCATTGCCCACAAACTCTACCGAATTTGGCAGCACCACGCTGGTCAGTAGGTTGTCCCTGAAGGAGTGCCGGCCAAGGTACCTGAGGCCTGCGGGAAAGGATACGGTGGTAAGTGCATTTGACCTGAAGGCAGTCCCTTCGATCTTTTCAAGCCCCGAGGGCAACACCACGCTTGTGATCCCCTTCCCTTCAAAGGCACTGATGCCGATCCCTTTGATGGCAACCCCCTGAAGGGTATCGGGGATGATGATGGCCTTGGTGGTGAAATTGTACGAACAGGCGGTGATGAAGTGGCGGCTGTCGAGGGTAACATCCTGGTCCTGCAGGGTATACTGTGCATCGGCAACGTGATAACCGAAGCAGATCAGGGCAATGAGAACGATAAACCTGTGAAAGTAAAAGGAATGTTTCATGATTTTTAGGAATTATACAGTTAGCCACAAATGTACTCATATATGTGGAATACTATAATGATTTCGATGAAATCCGCCTTTCCAGCTCATACCTCATACTTCATCACTCCCTCTGCGATGCAGGGATCACCTACCGGAGCCATTCATATACCGGAAGCACCTCTATCCTTTTGTTATCATGCACAATGGTGTCTTTCTGGTCAAAGGTAAGCAGCAGCCCCTGATTGAGGTTCATGTGGTTCATTGCTTCCAGTAATCCGGTAACTTCACGGGTTTCATTGTCGTGGTTAAGGGTATGGCACACCTGGATCAATGCATCAGGGCGTTTCCCATCCATTACCACAAAGTCGCATTCGTGACCCCTTTCGTTGAAGTAGTACAACCGGGCATGTTTCCGGCGCAATTCCCAGAACACCATGGTTTCAAGCCTTCTGCCATGATCATCGGAAAAGCTGCCGGTAATGGCCTGTTGTAGCGCCGGATCGGCGAAGTAGACCTTACGGGCATTGACCAGTTGCACTTTGTAAGAGAATGAGAATTTGGGCAGCAGCTGAATGAGCCAGGCATTTTCGAGATGGCTGAGGTATTCCAGAATGGTAGCGGTGCTTTTCAGTTCAAGTACTCTGGTAAGTTTAGTGGCCGAAACCGGTTTTGCGGTATTGGTTGCCAGAAAGGTAACCAATTGCAGCAGCGATTTCACATTTCGTATCTGGTACCTGACGGCAATATCCCGGTAGAGTATGTCATTGAGCAGTGTAGAGAGGATCTCCGGTTCAGGCCGTTCAAGGTATTCAGGGAAGCCCCCGGTGCTTAAATACTGCTCGAGCGCTTTCGAATCCACAGCCATCTCTTTGAACCCACAAAACTCCATGAATGAAAACGGGAAAAGTTCTCTGGTGATGTGACGCCCTGTGAGCCTTGTCCCCATTTCACGACTAAGCAGTGAAGCATTGGATCCGGTTACCACGATCCTGTATCCCTGATCAAGTTTCTCTCTTACGTACACCTCCCATCCTTCAACATTTTGTATTTCATCGAAATAGAGTATTTCTGGCTTCGGAGTGCCCATCAGTTCATCCAGTAACTGAAAATCCCGGACATCGAAACCGAGCAATGCCGGTGTGTCGAAGTTCACAAATAGAAACGGAGCGTGGCTTTGATGTATCAGTTGCCGCTGCAGGGTGCTTTTTCCGCTTCTCCTGATCCCTGAAATGATGAGTGCATGGTTGGGTAAATCATTGGGCAGCGATGGTAAAACCTCACGCAGATACCCAATATCAGCCCGCAATAGTTGCTCTTTCTGTCTGGAAATCGTCTCGTAAAGTACACTTGCTTTGATCATAACCAGGCAGTTTAGGATTATGTTGCAAAGATAGTGTTTATTACTATTGAATGCAAGTGTTTGATGGTAATGTTGAGAAGAAGTTCAGGTAGTTTGGTTGTTTAGAGAGTTTAGTTTTCAGCCTTTTTGGGCTACGAAGCCGCCAATGAGTTATAAGTTATGAGTTATGAATGATTTATCATTTCTTTGATCCTTGATCTTTGATCTTTGAACCTTATAAACACTCGAACCTTTCTACCACGGAGGCACTGAGAACACTGAGGAACACGGAGAAAAAGACTCCCGACTTCCGATTCATCAACTAAAGCTCTTGCAATAAATCCCTCAGGGACTGTACGATAAGACCATTCTGTTGTAGCCTGTGCCGTGTGTCGTTCGAAATTTCTGGTGAGATCATCAGGTATTCCTGTTTGTAATCTGCGAACTGACGGTGGGCCTTGATAAAGGTATCTGCGGATTTATGCAGGTTTGGCAGGCTTTTCTCCAGTTTTGATTCATTGCGTTTGCAACTACCAAAACGAATTGTTTTTGAAAGATCACTGATGGCAATCAGATCAATTTCAGTATCTTTTCTGTCCCAGTATCCTGCGATCCTGTGGGTAAGAGGAAAATCTCCCTTGTTCTTGCGGCTCAGTTCTTCGTAGATGTTACCCACCATTTTTTCGAAGCCAAAACCTTCTGTGGTCATCAGATCCCGATCTGCCATTTCAACCAAACCATCCACCGGCCTGAAATTTACAGCAGAGACCGGCAGCTTAAGAGCCGATAGCCAACTGCGCAGGAAATTGTCACTTATATAGTATCTGCCTGCACGTGCTTTTGGCGAAGAAAACAGGGGCAATTTCCTTTCAATCATGCGATAACGCTCCGACAGGATTTTCAGATAGGCACCAATCTGCCGGGTATCATCGCCGTAATAACTTCTGGTAGCATCCTGAATTTCGGCATGAGTACAACCGGGCTTATTTGCAATCAGTTGAAGCAGTGCATCATACCTACCCCGAAGTTCACTGAGAAACCAATGGTCGGCCTCACTGCGCAGGGGTGAAGAGCTTGAGAAAAACATCTTGCTGAGTACCTGCTTCCTTTCGGCATCCAGCACTCCCTGTTCAAATGCATCACGGTAAAACTTGGGCACCCCTTCAAAAAGATTCCACAAAAATAACATATGCGCTGCCTTGACTTTTCCTTTCAGGTGCATCATCTCAAGCAGCGATTCCATATCCAGGTGATGTAGTTCCAGACTATCGGTAACCCTGTTGTACAATGGGGCATTGCGACCATCAAGAAGAGCCGCCATTTCGGCATGCAGAGAACCCAGAACGATCAAACCCCCGTTGACGTTTTCTGATGAGTTGGCAAGCTGGTCCACTTCATGCTGCAGAAATGAGTTGAATTCGTAGAGGTGCTTTCTGTTGAAATATTGGAATTCATCCAAAACAACTACATAGCCCTCTCCGACAAGCTGTCCAATACATCCTGCAAATTCCAGCAGGTTATTTATTTGCCTGTTGCTGATCCCGAACAAACGGAGGTAATTGTTGGCCGCAGCAATCACCCCTGATGCATCCGAATCAGGTATTTGTATGTACAATTTCAACGGGCGATCCGAAGATTGCAACGCGTGCTGGATAAGTGTGGTTTTCCCAATACGACGACGTCCGGTGATCTTTACAAAAAACCATCGCTGTCTGTTCATGATGCTGGTAAGCGTATTGAGCTCCTCCCGCCGGCCGTAAAATCCCCATTTGTTGCTATTTGTTTCCATAAGGGCGCTAAGGTAATAATTTTTATGTTACGATGAGAAATTTTGCATATAACTTAATATCTGAGATATATGCATGATCAGTTATGAGTTATAAGTTATGAGTTATGAATGATCTGTCATTTCTTTGATCCTTGATCTTTGATCTTTGAACCTTTTTACCATGGAGGCACTGAGAACACGGAGGAACACGGAGAAAAAACCGCCTATGCTAATTCTCCCGACTACCCACCAGCGTCTCCCAGGCCAGCTGGTGCCTGATGCCCCGGTAATCTGGCAACCTCAGGTCGTCGGCGGTAACAAGGATTTTCTCATGGTGATCCATTATGCCATTGAGCACGTTATATTCACGTATGGCTGTGGCTTCATCTGCGATGCTCCAGGCAACCTGCATATAGAGGGTGCGGTCACCTTTACGTGCCACAAAATCCACCTCTCTGCTGCGACTGTAACCGGTATGGACCTCATACCCCTGTCGTCGCAACTCCAGGTAAACATAATTCTCCAGAAGATAGCCGTAACCATGTTTGAAGTGACCAAACAGGTAATACTGATACGAAAGATCGTTCAAATAGTATTTGCAGGCACCTCCCATAAGCTCTTTGGCTTTGATCTGAATGCGTTCCGATTTGTGCAGCAGGAAGGTATCGGTAAGGTAGCCGACATAGTTAGCCACTGTTTCGTAATTGGTTTTCCGCCGCCGGCTGCCGAAATAGCTGATCAGATTACCGATTGAAGTGAGATTTCCGATATTATTCACCAGAAAGGCAAACACATCCTCCAGCAGTACCACGTCTTTGATCTGGAAGCGGGCCACAATATCCCGCAAAAGAATCGTGTCTTTGAGGGCTGCCAGATAGTGCCGACGGGTCTCTTCGGTTGGAAGGTGGTACAGTTCCGGCAATCCTCCGGTTTGGAGGTATTGGAGAAATCCCTTTTTGTCAGTATCGATGTGATGGAAATCAGCAAACTCCTGAAAGCTGAACGGCAAGACCTCCCATTGAACAAATCTGCCTGACAGTAAAGTGGCCAGCTCCCCGGCGAGCATTCTGGCATTCGATCCTGAGATAAACAATTCGTAAGAGGTGGTAAAATCCTGGGCATAACTGTTTACTGCACGCTCCCAGCCTTCAATAGATTGTATCTCATCAAAAAACAGGTATACTTTTCCGGTTGGGCTGAAGTGCTGCCTGTACTCCCGGACCAATGCATCCAGGTCTGTGTAATTCCTAAGGAAATTAAATTCAACGAATTCCGTATTTATATAAAGGATGTTTCTGGCATTTATACCTTCTGAAATCAGTTGGAGCATAACCTGGCGCAGAAGATAACTCTTCCCGGTACGCCGTTGACCGGTAAGCACCTTGATCAGGTTGTTGCCCATAAATCCACTGAAGGTTTTCAGGTATTCGGTACGTAAAAACCCCACCTCCGGAACGGTGTTATCCCAGAGATTGAAACGTGCTATTCTTGCAAGATTATCAGTCATGATTGATAAATGTGTGCAAATATACATATTTTTCAGATGGAATGCAAGATTTTGTCAATATTCTGCAGTTGGGAGAATTAGAAATGAGGCGTTATACGTTATGAGTTATAAGTTATGAGTTATGAATGATCTACCATTTCTTTGATCCTTGATCCTTGATCTTTGAACCTTTTAAACACTTGAACCTTTCTACCACTGAGGCACTGAGAACACGGAGGAACACGGAGGGAAAACCGGTCAATGGGAATTCTGCGGAATAAATTCCTAAATGATTTTCTGAAAATTCCTTATGTAGATCTCTTCTGTAAAGTGCTCCTCGTAACGCTTTCTGCCTGCCAGACCCATTTCTTTCATCGCATTGGGGTGTTGGAGGGCAAAGGTTATTGCCTCTGCCAGCGCTTTCGGATTACCGGGTTCAAATAACAGTCCTGTTTCGTTGTGCACCACAATTTCGGTGAGCCCGCCGTGGTTGGCGGCGATCACTGGCCTGCCGGCACTCATGGCTTCGATGGCAACCAGGCCGAAGGATTCAGGAATCAGGGAGGGCACAACCACTGCACCACACCAACCGAAAAATGCACCAGGTTCCTGGCTGAAGGGTTGCAGTGACACCAGATGTTTCAACCCACTTGATTCAATTTCACGGTTCAGCAATAACAACAACTCCGGCTGATTGCCGAAAACATCCCCTACTATTTTTACCCTGATATTCTGCTGTATTTCAGTGGGTAACATCCGTAATGCTTCCGTTAACAGCCAATGCCCCTTGGCTTTGCTGATACGGCCCAGCATCAGCAAATGCAATACATCATTACCATCAGGTTGGGATACACCAACCTCTACCGGGGCACATCCATTGGGTATGATATGCCGGCGCTGGCTTGCGGGGATGCGGTAACCGTTGCGGCATGCTTCCGAAACAAAAAGAAGGTTGGCTTTGGAAAATACCAGCAATGGATTGAAAATACGACGGGCAGTGGCCGATGGGATTTCGTGGATGTGCACCAGGCACCCGGTTTTGGTGAACCTCGCAGCCAGAATGAAATCGGCAACCACAACCGAGTTGATGTACACACGGTCATAACGGTTCATCAAAGGGATCAACCGGGGAAACGTAACAATCTTCCACAGAAATTTCAGCCTGAATTTTTTCAGATCGTACCGCCTGACTACCCCGATGCTACTGATCTGCACCTTGACGCCGGGAATGCCTTGCAGTGCGGTGGAAAGGGCTCCTTCAGACGGCAGGATCACATCCACGGATGCTTCAGGTTGGTGAGATAACAGTGCTTTAATACTCAAAATAAGCATTCGGTCAGATCCATATAGCTCATACCCCTGATGCACGAAAAGGTATCTGCCGTGTATCATGTGGTGGGCCGGAGAAGAGCTTTTGTTTTTCAAAACGTTTGCTTATTTCATTGGAAGGAACGATGTCGTCTTGCCCTCCTGATTTCGGGAAGAGCATTCAAATATCGGAATAGAATTCCGGAATGCAAAAACACCCAGGCGGTTTTTACAGGAAACCTGCGGGCATTGAAACAGCTTTTTGCCCACCTGTTCATGACCACATGTGTCAAACAGGGTTTTTCAAACACCTTTAAGCGATCATTGGCTTCCAGTACCTGCAGTAAAAATGATTCTACTGATCGAAGCACGGGAACAGAAGGAACAGCCATACGGTATTTGATGTACATCAGGATCTCAAACTCCCTTTGGGTGATGTCTGTTTCAAGGGTACCAAAAATAATCCGGTACAGGTGAAATTCACGATCCCGGTACAGGGCAGGGTTCGACTGGGTAATGCTGCCTGGGTGGATACGGTAGTGAATCAGGTATTCAGGAAGGTTCACACAGGGAAATTTAAGCGCAATCTGATAATACACCAGATAGTCTTCACCTATCTCAAATCCTGGCGTATAACCGATTGCTTCGAGAACCTCTTTTCTGAAAACCACCGCAGATTGAATAAAGTACGCCCTGAACAATTGAACAGAGGGGATGAAACAGGCATCTGCGTCTAATTTCCACTTCGTTTTCAGTAATTTACCTTCTGAATCGATATGTCGTGCCCAGGTGCCGGTTAAACCATACGCAGGGTTTTTTTCCATAAACCCGATTTGCTTCTCGTATTTCCGCGGCATGGCAATGTCATCCGCATCAAAAGGTGCATAGTACCTGCCGCGCATCTCCTGTAACCCCCTGTTCCTGGTAAATACGATTCCTTTGTTGCATTCATTTCGTAACACCCTTATCCGCGGATCATCATAGGATTTTACAATCTCCAGGCTATTATCCGTGGACCCGTCGTCAATTACAATCAGCTCAAAATCAGTAAATGTCTGCTGCAACAGGCTGTCAATGGCCTGGCGTATATACTCCGAAGCATTGTACACCGGCATTACGATGCTGAGGGTGGGGCATTCCATTGGTTCAGGCATCAGACAAAGTTCTTGTTTTTTTTCTGAAAAACCTGCGTCTTATGAATCCAGCGTACCTGTAGGGATTCAAATATTTTGGCAGGTAATTATCACAGAAAAATCTGAATCGGTCTGAGCAGGAAAATTTTTCGAATAACATATCGAAATCAGCTTTGAACATCCGGTCCCTTGCCCTGGGGCTTAACACGAATGATGACTTACTGAATCCCTCATCAGAATAAACTGCAATGATTTTGTCAATATACCTGATTTTCAGCCCGGGGGTTCTGAAGCATTGAATGGTATAGGCCCAGTCGGCGCAAATTTTATAATCAGTATTATACTTTCCAAAGGTGTCAAATACCTCTTTTCTGGTGAAAGTAGCCTGATGATGTGTGCACTGGATTTTCAACTTTTCAAGGTCCAGCTCTTCGCCCAATACTTTTCCGGAGTTCCTGAGGATAATGTTTCCATATAGGATATCACAGGCAATGAGGTTTTTATCTGTAAAAATATCCTCCAGAACTGTAGGGTTATACAACAGATCGTCACTGCCCAGGAAATGGAGCCAGTCACCTCCGGCAAGCTCAATTCCGTGGTTCATCGCATCATAGATGCCCTGATCTTTTTGCGAAATCCAATGGATATGAGGCCATTCTGAAGCATACTGCTGAATCAGTTCCAGTGTGCCGTCGTTACTTCCCCCGTCGATGATCCAGTGCTCCTTTGGGCGATAGGTCTGTTCCGCAACGGACCGGATGCAGGCTTCCAGATCATTTCTGTTGTTCAGGACCGGCGTGATGATGGAAACCATTGGCAATGGTGATAATGCATCCATCGCCGGCTTACTTTGAAAAACCTTTGTAAACCTGTCTGAGCCCTTCGTCAAGCCCCAGCACCGGCTGCCAGCCAAGGCTCTTCAGCAGGCTTACATCCAGTTGCTTTTTCAGCATTCCGTCGGGTTTTTCAGTATCCCACTTCACCTCTCCCGAAAACCCCGTAAGCTCTTTTACCTTACAGGCCAGATCGCGGATGGTAAGATCGATGCCGGTGCCAATGTTCACATGGGTTTGCTTTAACGTCCCATAAAGTTTTTCGGCGGGCAGATGCTCCATCAGAAACACGCAGGCATCTGCCATATCTTCTACATGCAGGAACTCGCGGAATACATTTCCGGTTCCCCAGAGGGTAATGGATACCTTGCTGTGTTCCTTTGCTTGCGGTCTGATGCCGTAATGGGCCAGCACCTTCAGGATATCCTCCTGCGGCAGGTTGTAAGCAGAGGCCTCATCCAATCGCTGCCCTTTGAATGCTATGGGGCGGGTGGCAAAATCCTTTCGGATACCATCCCAATTCCCGGTCTCCAGGCACCTGCCCAGATGAAATTTCCGGATGAGGGCCGGCAGCACATGCGATTTGTCCAGATCGTAATTGTCGTTGGGACCGTAGAGGTTGGTGGGCATCACCGAAATATAGTCGCAGCCATATTGCCGGTGATAGCTCTCCGCCATCTTGATGCCTGCGATCTTGGCGATGGCGTAGGGTTCGTTGGTGGGTTCCAGCAGGCCGGTGAGCAGATATTCCTCTTTGAGGGGCTGGGGAGCATCCTTCGGATAGATGCAGCTGCTGCCGAGAAACAAGAGCTTTTGAACGCCATTGTTGTAAGCTGCATGGATGATGTTGTTCTGAATCATCAGGTTCTCATAGATGAACTGCGCCCGGAAAGTGTTGTTGGCAATGATACCACCCACTTTTGCAGCCGCAATGAACACATATTCGGGCTTTTCTGTTGCAAAAAACCGGTTTACAGCATCCTGGCAGGTTAAATCCAGCTCTTCCAGCGTGCGAAGAACAAAATTTGTGTATCCTTTGGCTTTCAGATTTCTGTGGATGGCCGAGCCTACCATTCCCAGGTGACCGGCGATGTAGATTTTGTGTTCCTGGTTCATGACTTTACGACTTTACGATTGAACGACTTTACGACTTTATGATTGAACGACTTTACGACTTTATGATTGAACGACTTTACGACTTTATGATTGAACGACTTTACGACTTTATGATTGAACGACTTTACGACTTTACGATTGAACGACTTTACGAATGAACGACTTTACGACTTTACGATTGACGGCTAAAGAGTCCAGTTTTCTGGTTTGTTGGCCATGTTGATGAGCATGGCGATAATGTGTTCATATTTGTCAATGAGATTTTTGTGTTCTATGGTAGTGATGCATTGTGTTTTGAGTGCATAATCGAGCCAAACCTGGGTTTCGGCTGCTTCGCCTTCGGCATCACAGAGCTTGGCAATAAAGGATTTTGGGTACTTTCTCTTGCGGAAGGCTTCTGCGATATTTCCGGAAACCGACCTCGAGGATCTGGGGATCTGATCAGTGAGCGAATAGGTCTCCTCCTTAGGGAACTTCTTTGTCAAATGAAACACCTCCATCCCCGCCTCAAACGAAAGCTGAAACACCTTCAAATCCGTATGTTTCCTAATCAGCACCATATCAAAATCATTTTATCTGCCCTCGTTCCCTCGTTCATTCGTTCATTCGTTCTATCGTTCTATCGTTCATTCGTTCATTCGTTCATTCGTTCTATCGTAAAGTCGCCTTCTCATAGTCCGCCTCCACCATCAGCCGCACCAGCTCCTTAAAGGTGGTCTTCGGCTTCCAGCCCAGAATACGCTTGGCTTTCGAGTAATCTCCCAGCAACAATTCCACCTCGGTAGGACGGTAATAGCGCGGGTCGATGCCCACCACTGGTTTGCCTGTGGATTTCAGGATTCCCTTCTCGTTAACGCCACTCCCTTCCCACACGATCTCTTCGTTCAGCACCTTAAACGCCTCTTCCACAAACTCGCGTACGGTATGGGTTTCGTTGGTGGCCAGCACAAAATCTTCCGGATGGTCCATCTGCATCATGCGCCACATCCCCTCCACATATTCGGGGGCATAGCCCCAGTCGCGCTTGGCGTCCAGATTCCCGAGCAGGAGAAGCCCCTGGTGTCCGGTTAAAATATTGGCTACAGCCACGCTGATTTTGCGGGTGACGAAGGTTTTTCCGCGCCGCTCACTCTCGTGGTTGAATAGGATTCCGTTGCAGGCGAACAGGTTATAGGCTTCACGGTAGTTCACCACGATCCAGTAGGCGTAGAGTTTTGCGGCAGCATAGGGGCTGCGCGGGTAAAACGGTGTTTTCTCGGTTTGGGGGATCTCCTGTACCAGCCCATAGAGTTCAGAGGTTGAAGCCTGGTAAAACCTGGTATTCAGCCCGTTTTCCTTGATGGCATCCAGAAACCTGAGGGTGCCGATGCCATCCACCTCGGCAGTGTATTCAGGCACTTCAAATGATACCTGCACATGGCTCTGGGCACCAAGGTTGTAGATCTCATCCGGTTCCGATTTCTCGATGAGCCGGTTGAGGTTGCTGGAATCGGTGAGGTCGCCGTAGTGCAGGAAGAAACGCTTGTTGAGCAGTTCGGGGTTGTTGTACAGGTGGTCGATCCTGAAGGTGTTGAACGAGCTGGCGCGCCGGATGATGCCGTGCACGGTGTACCCTTTCTCCAGCAGCAACTCTGCCAGATAGCTTCCGTCCTGCCCTGTAATGCCCGAAATTAAAGCGGTTTTTGGTTTCATATTTCAGCGTATTTCATGTTTCTTTTATCGAACAATCCTTCCGGAGCCACTGCTTTCGATGGTTTTCAGCACATCGGCCACCGAAAATCGGCTTGCGTCCCCTACGGTGGTGTGGTTGAGGGCCGACAGGGCAACGGCAAAATCTATTACTTGCTGATAATCTTGTTGTTTATTGTCTACCAGCCCATAGATGATCCCGGCCACAAAGCTGTCGCCGGTACCCACCCTATCTAAGATGTGGTCGATGGTGTACTCCTTGCCACAGAAGCCGAAAACGGGGTTGTCACGCACAAACAGAAATCCGCCCCAGTGGTTGGTAGTGGCTGAAATGGCAGTGCGATCGCTGATGGTAATGAACTTAGTTTTGGGAAAGAGGTTAAAGCACTGCTGGGCGATGTCGGCGAAAGCATCGGCTTTATTGGATGCAGCGGATTTAAGACCGAAAATGTTCTGAAAATCGGTTTCGTTGCCGGCAATCATAGTAGCGTTTTCGCACAGTTCGGTCATCACATTACGTATGGCATCCTTGTCGTGTTCCACCCATTGCCACAACTTCTCCCTGTAATTCAGATCTACAGAATAGGGGCACGGGGGCTCGGCGGTTGCCTGCATCAGGATCTCGGTAACCGATTCACTTACAGCAGGGGAGATGCCCGAGAAGTGAAACCAGCTAGATTTGTGCATCATTTCATGCAAAGGGAACATTTCCGGGGTTGCCCGGCTGAAGGCCGATTCGGCACGGTCGTAAACCACAAAGGAGTTTCTGGGGCCAATACCCGTTTCGGTGAAGTAGAGTCCCAACCGCTCACCCTCCTGAATGATGTATTGTGTGTCCACCCCAAATTGCCACAAATGTTCCATGATGCTTTGCGCCAACTCATTGTTTGGCAGTGCTGTAACAAAGGTGGTGTGCAGCCCCAGATTGGACAGTGCAATGGCTACATTCGATTCACTGCCTCCGGGAGTAATTCTGAACAACGCCGCCTGCCTGATCCGCTCCCCGCTCTCTGCTGGCTGAATCCGCAACATGATTTCTCCAAAGGTGGTAATCATAGATTATGTATTTCTTGTAATCTTCGTTCAACAACCTGAATATCCTCCTGAACATCTACCGCAAATGTATTGCCTTCAACCTCAATCATCTGTACAGGAATTCCCAACTCAAAAAACCTCAGTATCTCAATATCTTCGTGTTGTTCCGCCCTTCCCTTTTTGCCGTACCTTCCAAAACTAAATAATTGTGCACGGTTAAAGGCATAAATGCAGATCTGTTTGTAATAGATGCCGGGCTTGTTATCAGAACTTTTGTAGCCCGGAACGGGAAGCCTAGACATGTACATTAATAAATTTTGCTCGTTACACATAACTTTGGGGATGTTTACATTGGAGGGATCCTCTGTATCAAGCATTTCAGCCATCCCGTTTATCACCGCTTCGTCGTTGTTGAGTTTGGCATCTCTGATTTTATAGATCGAAGCAATATCAAGTGTGGGCTCATCCCCCTGAATGTTGATGTAGATGTCTGCATCAATTTTTTCAGCTACTTCAACCAACCTGTCTGTGCCTGTAAAATGATCAGGAGATGTCATAATGCTCAGGAATCCATATTTCTGCACTACATCCTCAATTCTATAGTCATCCGTGGCAATGTAGGTATTATCTGCTCCAAGTGCTTTTGCACAGATTTCCGCTACCCAAATGATCATAGGTTTGCCCAAAAGAGGGACAAGGGGCTTTCCCGGCAACCTGCTTGATTTGTAACGGGCTGGAATGATTCCAACGACTTTTTTAGTTCCTGTTTCCATAAATAATCAGATCAGAAGTGAATAAACCGACTTCAAGGGAAGGGAATAAAAGGTGGGAGTGAGACTGAAGATATTCACCAATCCTTTGATTTTGGAAAAGGTGTATTCATTTTCATTGAACAAGCCTTGTTCCCGCTGGGTAATGCTCCCGCTGCTATACCCATCATAGCCTGCAATGTACACATTTTCAGCCTTTTTTATCAGAGCGATCTGTAAGGCAAGGGCGGTATGAGAATCCTGATATCTATCGGTAAAATCAACTTTTTCCAGTTCAAATACCAAATCTTTGATGACATCCGGGAAGTAGGTGCCCATTTTTCTTGGCGAAGGAGGCAGGATACATTTCCCATTAAAATTGCTGAGATTGTTGAAAACACTTTCCAATCTGTATCCTTCATTTCCTACCAGACAGAAATGCTGCGGGATGGATAGTTCTTCATAACTCTTTGCATTTTTGGCACTGGCGTGAATGATACACACATTATCAAGGCTTTCTGTAAATTGCTTAATAGCGCTTGCATGTACAACACTGTTGGGACCACCACCAATGATGATAATATTTTTATAGGTTGCTTCCGCTTTAAAAACCGGTAAGGGCTGCTCTGCTGCATCACCCTCTTTCTGGTAATGCAAAGCCCTGATAATACTATTGATGGAATAAAAACGTTGCGATACCCACTCCATTACATCCTTTTGCGGAAGGGAGTTGGCTCCGGATACCATATAGGGGAGATTGGTTCCCCATTCATGTTGGTTGTACATGGGCAGCCAGGCTTCTACAAGTGTTGACAGTTTATTGAAATTGAATTCTGCCTGTCCCTGTGATGCAAGAAATGCAAGCAGAAGCTCTGTTTTCAGGTTTCCGGCTCCTCTCCCCATTCCCAGAATGGTTGAATCCACAATGCCGCAACCTGCTTCCAGTGCTGCCAGAGTGTTGGCAAATGCCAGTTCAAGATTATTGTGCCCATGGAAGCCAACCGTTACGTCACAATTTGATTTCACCTTGTGGGTAAGCTCTGTCACCTGCGCCGGCAACATTCCGCCATACGAATCCACCAGATTCAGATACCTTGCCAACCCGTTAAGTCTGTTCAACTTAGCCAAAAATGTTGTGTCATTCACGAATTTCGACATATACATCAGGTTCATGGCAACATCAAAGCCCTGCTCCCTGATGGCTTCAGCCAATATTACTGACCTGTCGAAATTGTTTGGGTCTACTGCCAGTCGTATCAACTTTACCCAGGGTTTCAGTCCCTTGAGCAAAGTGGACAAATCTTTAGGCCTTACATCCTTTTCATTGAACATCAGGGACATTTCCTTTGAGCCTGCCAAAGGGCCAAGTTCCTCAATGACATATTCCGGCAAATAAAAGTATTTGCCAAAATATTCTTTCTGAGGCAGGCTGCGATAGCCAATTTCAAGGATACCCACAGGCATATGCTGCATGGCTTCCATGTAGGTATTTACGAGTTGATCGCTAAAATCCCATTGGGTGTAATAACCACCGTCTCTCAGGGTGCAATCCAGTATTTCAAATGGCAGTTTATTCATTTCAGTGTATTTGGTTATACATGCTGTCTTCCATTAACCGGTCAAAAAACCTTCGGTATTGCTCCAGCGATTCTTCCCCCACATATTGCAGGTAGTATTTGCCTGCTTCAACAAAATCAAAGTCCTTTGTGTTTTCCAGGCACTGCATTAATTCATCGGCATCCGAGAATTTGAGCCGTTCATCAATCACATTGGCCGGTATCTCTGTACGGTACTTATATGCCGGAATTCCACTGCGCATACACTCAAAAATCATGGAGGTGGTATGCCCGAGTACGAACTGTGATGCTTCAATGCTACGGTCGAAAACACAAATCTCCTCATCAAACTCATATTCTGCCTTGTTGTTCCAGGGATGCAAACGGACATTTATTTGCAAACCTGTGTGTCTTGCAATCTCGTTTGCAATCGCTATCAGTTCCCTGTTTTGTTCCTTAAAGATGTTCTGATCAAAAACAAGAGTAAAATGGTGCTCTTTTTCTTTGGGCGGTGTAAGATCAATGGGTTTCCCGCATACAGTAATTTTAACAGATGGATGATACTTCTGTATCAACTCTCTGGTTTCATTGCCCCAGGCAAGGAAATGGTCACTGACAACGTTTTCGTAATTCACTTTGTTGATGTTCTCATATGAAGAATAGTCCACATACAAACCGTGCTGCAGTGTAATTGTTTGCGCACCCTTGCTTTTAAAATATTGCACCAGCATGTTTTCAACACCCTGCATATCAGCGAATGCCACAAGATTTCGAATCTGACATTTATGCATATTCTGCAAAACACTCAGGTAAGTAACAGCTCTTAAATACCTGTAAAAACTAACATAAAATCCCGTCTCATAAACTTTTATAAATACAGGCAGGTATAACAGGAGCTTGAGCAATCTTACCACAAGAAATTGATCTCCCATCCGGAACTCAATATCGGTTTTTGCTTTTTCACCCGGCCATTGGTTATACACCCGTTCAAAAAAGATGTTGTAATCTGGGCGAATCATGGATTTAATGAATAGGGTGTCAGTCTGATTTGGCAGGTCAATGCGCAGTTGAGCTCTGACAATGAGTTTGACCGCTGATAGCAATAGTCGCTTTTTATTTCTTGAATCCCTAAAAGACAAATAGTCTATCCTTGTTGTTGTCTTTATATCAATGTTTGTAAAAAATCTTCTTCGAGACAAACCATGGTAAAACGTATACGATATGTTTTGAGCTAAAACATCAAAAACCTTTCGGAAGAACTTAAAGGGAAAGGATATGTTGGATTTAACCTTTTTTGCTACAATGATTATTTTTAATGCCGTTTTATAAACATATATGTTTCTTTTTACGATATTTTTTATGGATTCCTTTATATTCATATTTTAAGATTAATTGAATAAACTTGCTAAGTGGTTTATTGTTATGAAGACTGTATGTTTTCTTTTATTGATTCGCCTCAATTTCTTGTTTTAAAACACGGAGATATGCATCCCCAAATTCCTGATCAGGTTCTAAGTAGTTACCCTCAGCCCATTCATTCCAGGATCTGATAAAGATAATGTTTTCAGAGTATGACCTGCTAGATACTTTGTCTAGTATTTGTTTTACATGTTCTCTAAATAATTCTGGGTTATTATCGTAAAAAATCATAGCATCTGTGTTTAGCCGAGGCGTAGTATCCCAATTAGGGATAATTACCGGATATTCACCGACTTGGTAGCCATCTGGTTTAATCAAATGTGGAATTACCTCCTTATAACACACCTTTTTTATTTTTTGGCCTCTAATTAAATCAAACAAGCCTGGCTTCTCCCAAACACTATTTTTCAAGTGTCTCTGACCAGAATATAATACTCCATCAAGCCCAATCTGTTCATTGTTGTATAGAGGAGTATCTCCGATAATAAATAGATTTCCAATTCCATGGAATTGAGCAAGTTCCCTCCAATAATTTAAATAATTTTTCCCATCAGGGATTTCATTGGGCCTGTAGATGACTAATAAAGGATTATCATTAACCCTCAGGTAACGTTTGTCTTCAAAAGCTCTAAGCAGAAATTTAAAATGCAGTTTAGCATCCTCTTTGCCTAAGTATTTTTGTTCAATAAAACAAGCATCAGAACCCATCCAACCTTTGCCTTGCCAACTATGATTAGCCCAGCCGAGACAAAAGGGGAAGTCTGGTTTTCCTGATTCCAAAACTTCTTGAAATGGTCGTTCCAAAAGTCTTTTGCCGCCACCTAACCAGTAATGCCAATAACAAAATCCTTCAATTCCATGTTTTGCAGCTAGCTGTGCCTGTAGCTCTCTTACTTCTGGGATGCGTAAATCATAAAATCCTAAATCAGCCGGAAGTTTCGGTTGAATATGCTTCTTAAACAGTGGTTTAGCTTTCGTAACATTGGTCCATTCAGTAAAACCTTTGCCCCACCATTCATCATTTTCAGGTATAGGATGAAACTGGGGTAGATAAAACGCTATTAACCTTGCTTTCTTATTCATGCTTAGAATATTGTTGTGTTGTATTTTAGCTATACAGATTTTAAATTTTTATATACGATTTTAAGATTAGCTTACGGTATTTCCATAGTAAATTGTAATACCCTGGATTTCTTAAAAAATATTTTAAAATATTTTTCCATATATCTGCGCCAAATACATGATCTTTATTATTCGAACTACTGGTATTTCCACCATAAAAATTTGCTACAATTCTATTTATATAATATGGTTTAAAATTTGCAAAACACCTTAAATTCATGTCCCAATCTGCACAGATTTTATAATTTATATTGAATTTTCCTAATCGATGGAATAGTTGTTTGTGATAAAAAATTGCTTGATGACAAATGTTTTTTTGGAATATTTTCATTTTTGAAAATTCACCATCATAAATGTCTCCATCCTTTGCCCAATCGGTATCACCAATAACATTTACATTTCCATATAGAAATTTAGGTTTGAATTTTAGAATATATTTATTTATATCTTCTAAAACAAATTCATCCTTTAACCTGTCATCACTACCCAGGAAATATAACCAATCCCCGTTTATTATCGAAATTCCTTTGTTCATGGCATCGTAAACTCCATTATCCTTACCAACTATCAATTTCAACCGATCATCTTGAAATCTAGATATTATTTCTATTGTATTATCAGTAGAATCCCCATCCACGATAATAATTTCATACTCATTATACGATTGTGCAAATACACTTTTCAAGCACCCTTCAATGTATTTAGAACTGTTGTATGTTGGTATAATAATAGAGAAGGTTATCATGTATAAAAAATTTGATTAAAATATTTTCCATTTCACACTAATAATGGTGTATATAGTTCCAAGTAAAATATTTTTTAATAGATGATTTGTGTTCTCATGTTAGTTGTTGAAATTAGGTGTCCTCAATGTTAATTTTTTTTTCTTTGTATAATACGAGAGGCCAATACCCATATTTTGTAAAACAATGATTTTTCGATTCTGGAAATTTCCTGCTCAACAGTTAATAGCTCTTTACTCTTCATTACAATTACTCTTCTTTTGTATCTTAGTCTATTATTTTTCTCGTTTATTTCTTCATTTTTCTGCCTCAACTCATCACTCTTAGACTTTATTTCTTCATTCTTCTGTTGGATAAGCTGGTCTTTTTGCTTAATAAGGGTGTCCCTTTGTCTCATCAACTCCAGCGCTCTTTTATATTCGAGCATGGTGCGGACGATGTTGTCGGTGAGTTGTTGCAAGGATACACTGGATTTTTCGATGTCAACATTTGGTTTGTTTTCTAACAGGGTTTGCTCCATTTCATTGTAAGAGTAACCCATATTTCCAAGCATTCCACCGCCAAGTGCTGCCAGATATTCGTGCATCAATCGCCAATACTGCGGGTCATTGAGGGTTGTCTGCCATAGCCCGGCATGGTATTGATCGGGGCGGCTCTTTTCGTTAACGGTTCCTTTGTCGCCATACAGCCAGGTATTGTGGCCGTAATTCCCATAATCAATCATCGAAGGTTCAAAAGGAATCTCAAGAAACCGACAGGTATCTTGAAAGGTTACCTCGGGGTTTGTCAACATATGCTCGTATTGGATATGGAAGGCTCTGTCGCCTAACAACTCCTTCCCTTGCAACATTAACTCAGGGGCCCGCAAAAGATCATACTTGAATTCAGACAACCGGTACCAATCCTGTTTCGTCCATGTATTTATTATGGAACCTAGCACTGCCAGTGGATTGCGCCACAGAATGATGAACTTTGCATCCGGAAAACATTGTATCAATTCAGGTATGATCAGGTAATATCTGGGGGTTTTATCCAGAAAATACCTTTTCCCAGCCGCTTTTGCAATATCGGTATAAAAACCTGCATACATCTCCGAAAGCCGTTGCCCATATTGTTCCTGCCCACCGGGAAGTGCCTGGATGAAGTCCTGCAATCCTTTTGCAGCAAGTTGCGCATCATACTCTGCCACCAATCCATCAGGTTTTAGGGAATGTAAAGGGTGCAACATCACCCAGGGTTCCGATTGGGTGTGGATCATGGAGTGACTCCCCAGAATTTTCTGGGTTAAAGTGGAGCCAGCTCGGGGCTGGGAGATGAGAAAAATTAGATTTTCACCCATTGAAGCATAACTGATTAGTTAATTATCTGTATTTGTGGTTTTTCACTGATCATAAATACCATACCTGAATTTACCGGTTGCGCTTGCTCCCGAACTTTAAACACTAACACATCAACTATTCTGTTAAGAAACCGATGTTTACCCGCAGTATATTCTGAAACACCAGCATTTGTATAATAAGTGCCTTGAAGTAAGTTACAAGTAAAACTCCAACGAACTAAAAAAATCGACCCAGCAATTGTTTGCTCAACCAACATTTGGATATTCTCAGTATTCATTCCACAGATATCCAACCCCTTTTCGGTTTTGAACATCATTCCAAAGGCTACATTTTTTGCATTTTGTCTGAAACTAACCTTGTAAGAATACTCATATCTGTCACCTGGAATTAATACATTAACTTTTAACCCATCTACGGTTTTAATACACATTTCAAAAATATCCACCTCTGCATTCCTGTATTCCACAGTACTTTTAGGGATCAGATTCGGGAGGGACTGCGCTTTGGGTTTCAGGAGCTCTTTGGCGGCTTGCCGGGCAGTTTCGGGGGTGTTTGCGGTAACCACCGGTTCGTCGGTGGGGTGAGGGGGTGCGGTTGGTGTATCTTTGGCGGCAGCAAGCTCTGCATAGGCGGCCGCTTTTAATGCCTCGTTTTTATTGAGCTCCACAATCTCCTCCCTTACCGTGGCCATCATCTCCTTTTTGGCGTACAGGTAACGCTCGTATTGCGCCGTTACCAGTTTGGTGGGCCCCTCCAGGATCAGCTGTCCGCCGCTCAGCAGCACGCTGCGGGTGCACAACTGGTTAATGGCCTGCACCGAATGGCTCACAAACAATATCGTTTTCCCCCCCTTAAAAAACTGCTCCATCCGGGCGTAGCATTTCCGGCGAAAGAGTTCATCGCCCACCGAGAGCACCTCATCCAGGATCAGGATATCGGGGTCGATGTTTACCGATACGGCAAAGGCCAAACGGGCTTTCATTCCACTGGAGTAGGTTTTTACCGGCTGGTGGATGAATTCTCCGATCTCGGCAAAGTCGAGGATTTCATTCAGGATGGCATCGGTTTGCTTACGGGTGTACCCGTGGATGCTGTTGTAGAAGTAGATGTTTTCGAGGCCGGTAAACTCGGGGTTGAAGCCCGCCCCAAGCTCCAGCAGGGGCACCACGCGCCCTTTCACCTCCACACTGCCCCGGGTGGCCGGAATGATACCTGAAATCAATTTTAACAAGGTAGATTTTCCACTGCCGTTTACCCCCACAATGCCCAGGATCTCACCCCGCTTTACCTCCAGGTTGATATCCCTGAGGGCATAGAAGGGTTTGTGGTATTTCTTCTTGAACGGGTGCAACGCCTCCTTCAACCGGTCGGTCTTGCTCCCGAAGAGCTTATACATCTTCGAAACCCCTGTGAGCCGTATTACGGTATCTTTCTCTGCCATAATCGTTCATTCAAAAACTCAATCGGTTACATCTGCAAAGTGGGGTCTCAGCTTTTTAAACACCACCATCCCCAGCAGCAGCATCCCCAGGGTGAGCCCCCAGTAAAACAGGGTAAGGTCGGGCATCTCCCAGAACCCCCGGCTGTACAGCAGGCTGTCGCGGTACCCCTGGACGATGTAAAACAGCGGGTTGAGCTTCAGCACAAATGCCATCTTTGGGCTCAGCCCCTCCAGGGTCCAGAAGATGGGGGTGAAGAAGAAGAGGATACGGATTATAATGCCGATGATGTTGCCGATATCGGGGAAGAACAGGTACACCGAAGAGGTGAACCAGGCGGTGCCCAGCAGGAATACGCCCAGGGCAGCAATGTAGTAAAGCATCTGCAGCCAGTACCAGTTGGGATAGATGCCGTTTACGAGCAGGATCACGATGGTTACCAGCAACACCACAGCGTGCACCAGCAGCCCCGAGTTGATGCGCACGATGGGGAGCAGCGCCACTTTGAATTCCACCTTCTTCAGCAGGAAGCTGTAGTCCTTCACCACCTGGGTGAGCTGCTGGATGTTGGAGAAAAGGTCGTAGGCGATGTAGCCGCACAGCAGGTAGGCGACAAAGGGCACGCCATCGGCCATCTTGTTGCCAAACCTGGAGCCGAACACAAAATAGAGGATGACCACAAAGGCAAAAGGATCGATCACCGCCCATACCATCCCCAGGAAGTTCTTCACATACTTGCGCTCAAAGTCGCGGCGGGTAAGGGATGCCACCAGGTGCCTGTGCTGGATGATATGCACCAGAAACGACCAGGCCGGTACCAGTATCGTTTTTACCGGGTTCATGTGGCAAATATAGGAAAAAAGTTGAGGAGGTTGAGGAAGTTTTGGAAGTTGAGGAGGCGGAGCGAAGTCCCGAGAGCGCAGCGATTCGGGATTGAGTTGTTTGGTTGTTGTGCAGGAGAAGCGGTTTTGGATTTAGCTGTTGGTTGGTTGAAGCGGAAAGTCCATGCGGAACCATTCCCGCATCATGTTTCCTGAAGTCTTAACGCAGGCCTGCAGGTTTATATCCTAGTTTCAGACTTTTTGAAGCCTGTTTTGATTTCTGCCTGATTTCCAATTGTTTCCATGGATAGCCCGTATTGTTGCTAAAGCCGATATTCAGAGTGGTGAGGATGGCAGGTGACACATCCGGCAAAGGAATCCTGATCAGGAAATGGTCGCCGGGTGAAGTATAGCTGAAAAGGGAAATCTGATGCAGGCTATCATTGACGGCGCATTGCAGATTGAATGGTTCTTTAGGAATATGGTCGGTGCGAACCAGTAATTGAAGGCAGGAGCCATCAGACCTGGTTTGGACCCATCCCTGCAGCAGGGTGAAGTAGTCTTCTACCCTGGCAGGAAATGTCAGGAGTCCCGGTATTTTGATCAGTGAATCAGCGGTCTGTGGAGTCACTGGAACATTGCTGTAAGGTCCGGGAGCAAAGCCAATTTGATCCATGGGGAAATGACGGGATAATGTTTCAAGAGAACCGAAAAGGCTTTCGAACCCGTTTCCACCCCTGATCCTTGCAGGCTTACCTGACGACAGGCTCCAAAGGCTCCACTTACATTCAGCCTCATTGAATCTGTCGGGTCTTTTTACCTGAAGCAGGTACGGGACTTTCTTCAGTTTCTTGTGTAAGACCCTAAAGGCCACTGTGGGCTTCAGAGAGTCGAGACCGGTCATCGTCCCCCCCCAGGATAAGCTGGGATCGAACACATCACCAGGAAATGACTCCGGGCCAAGCAATGCCGTCAGGTCGTTTCTGCCTGTAAGATATCTGACAAAGCCTGAGTTCGCTTTAAAAATACCTGGATGTGGAGGGTTTCCCCCAATAACAATTATTTGGCTGCCCTTGGGGATCATGTGTTTTTTCAGCTCACTTCTCAGGTTTGATGTGTACGTTTCAGGGTAGTCGTAAACCATTAGCCGTGCTATTCCGGTGCATAACACCAAAACCACAGGAATGATCCACCCTGCCCGACAGATGGTTTCTGTTGGGATTTTGGATTTAAACAAACGGCTAAGGATAAAAATCACTCCGATTACCTGAAGCAATACCATTCCAAAATTAAAAACATAGGAGTAATCGTTGGACCTGAAAGAGGCAGACACGGCAATATAAACGAAACTGTTTCCGGCTATCCAGGCGATAACCCAAAGGAGTAACTGTTTTGTATGCCTTGGTGCAAGCCTGGTTGCGTGCGGTAAGTTTGGCTGGAATTTTATCTTATGCCCGTGGCATATTCCAAAAACACCAGATATAGAAAGGATTAAGACGAGAATGGCATCCCAGATCATGGGAAGCGGTATTAAAGCAGAGCGTCTGATCAGCTTTCCGAATCGGGTAATCATTTCGATCTTTGATAGTTGTACTGCCTCAATATGTGAATACCGATATTGCAGGAATAGCTGAAACAGTCCCAGGTAGAGGAAAGGCAGGGCTGCCAGAATCAGCTGTTTGGGCTTCCGCTGAGGCAAAAACAAAAAGGTAGCCAGTACCACCGGGATCATGAAGTTTGCTGCCGGGTTGAGATGGAGTCCGGCAGCATAGAGCAGGAATGCCCCTCCGTACAGCAGGAACCTTTTAAGTCCGATGGTATTGAATGACTTTATAATCAGAAGGATAGAAATCGCAATGGGGAGGAGATACCATGGAGCATAGGAGGCATTGACGCCAAAGGGGATACCTGTTAATCCGGGCAGGATGTTCGGGATAATGGCTGCAGGCAGGGCAATGTGGACAGGAAAGCTGAACCTAC
Organism: Bacteroidota bacterium; assembly: GCA_022709695.1. Classification (GTDB taxonomy): domain Bacteria; phylum Bacteroidota; class Bacteroidia; order Bacteroidales; family SKPS01; genus SKPS01. The sequence goes on along the minus strand of JAKLII010000002.1, from coordinate 1,920 downwards.
AGTATATCCTGAACATCACCAGTGAGGTCAAAGCCATTAGGGCTACAGTGATTGCCCGGGTAACCGGAACGCCAACCTTCACCATACAAGCTGCATTAAACCAGTCTCTGACCCCATGTAAAAGGCAGATTTGGGTTTGTGGCCCCCGGGGGAATTCGGAAAACTTCAGTCCCTCGGTACCGACGAAATACCAGTAGGTGTCATCGAAATACAGATAATCGACAAAGATATAGGGCCAGTTGAAAATTCCTACAGCAGCAATGATCAGGAATGGGATGCCCCATTTGTGCAAAAAAGGGGGAGGGAACATGGTAATTATAAATCAGAGTCGCTAGTTGGCTATTGGCGAAAATTTTAGCCCCGAAGGTAATAAAAAAAGCTAACGGCCAACGGCCTTTTCACCCGGAACCTGAAAATGTTACGTTGCGGTGCCTGAGGTTCCCGAAGGCACCGCTTTCTGGTGACTCTTTCGTTGCGGTGCCTTCGGGAGCCTCAGGCACCGCGCTCAGGGCATCGGCTACGCAGCTTCCCTCACATGGAACATGGAACCTGGAACATTTCTTTGATCCTTGAACCTTGATCGTTGAACCTGAAAATGGTACGCTGCTACGCAGCTTTCCTCACATGGAACATGGAACCCGGAACATTTCTTTGATCCTTGAACCTTGATCCTTGAACCTGAAAATGGTACGCTGCGCTGCAGCTTTTTGATGTGTGGCAGGCCCTCATGGCTACAAAGAGTGCGCTGCTACGCAGCTTCCCTCACATGGAACATGGAACCCTTCGGCTTTGCTCAGGGCATCGCCTGGAACCTGGAACATTTCTTTGATCCTTGAACTTTGATCTTTGAACCCATCGGCTTCGCTTTCGCTGCGGTGCCTTCGGGAGCCTCAGGCACCGCGTTCTGGTGACTCTCTCGCTGCGGTGCCTTCGGGAGCCTCAGGCACCGCGCTCAGGGCATCGGCTACGCAGCTTCCCCCACATGGAACCTGGAACCCGGAACATTTCTTTGATCCTTGAACCTTGATCCTTGAACCTGAAAATAGTACGCTGCTACGCATCTTCCCTCACATGGAACATGGAACCCGGAACATTTCTTTGATCCTTGATCCTTGAACCTTGATCCTTGAACCTGAAAATGGTACGCTGCGCTGCAGCTTTTTGATGTGTGGCAGGCCCTCATGGCTACAAAGAGTGCGCTGCTACGCAGCTTCCCTCACATGGAACATGGAACCCGGAACATTTCTTTGATCCTTGAACTTTGATCCTTGAACCCATCGGCTTCGCTTTCGCTGCGGTGCCTTCGGGAGCCTCAGGCACCGCGCTCAGGGCATCGGCTACGCATCTATCCTCACATGGAACATGGAACCCTTCGGCTTTGCTCAGGGCATCGCCTGGAACCTGGAACATTTCTTTGATCGTTGAACTTTGATCTTTGAACCCATCGGCTTCGCTTTCGCTGCGGTGCCTTCGGGAGCCTCAGGCACCGCGCTCAGGGCATCGGCTACGCAGCTTCCCCCACATGGAACCTGGAACCCGGAACATTTCTTTAATCCTTGAACCTTGATCCTTGAACCTGAAAATAGTACGCTGCTACGCAGCTTTCCTCACATGGATCCTGGAACATGGAACATTTCTTTGATCCTTGAACCTTGATCTTTGAACCCATCGGCTTCGCTTTCCCTGCGGTGCCTTCGGGAGCCTCAGGCACCGCGCTCAGGGCATCGGCTACGCATCTTCCCTCACATGGAACATGGAACCCTTCGGCTTTGCTCAGGGCATCGCCTGGAACATGGAACATTTCTTTGATCGTTGAACTTTGATCTTTGAACCCATCGGCTTCGCTTTCGCTGCGGTGCCTTCGGGAGCCTCAGGCACCGCGCTCAGGGCATCGGCTACGCAGCTTCCCCCACATGGAAC
>JAKLII010000019.1 GCA_022709695.1 Bacteroidota bacterium | reverse complement strand
AGCCCTGCTGTCCAGCCCGGATCGGCAATAAGCACTATTTCCGGAATTCGCGGATGTGTACCATATTTCAGGTGTGCCGGCAGATTCTCCTTCGCGTATGCTTTCATTCCACGCTGCATGTTCAGCAGCAGAAGCACGCTGTCAGTTTTCCCTTCGAAAGGTTCAACAGCCCAGACAGGATTGCCTCCATAGATACGCTTCACCATCGCCTGAGGCAGTGTGTCAAAGATGTAGTTGTAGCGAGAGTCGTCCACCTCCGTCATACCATGGTCCGAAAGGACAATCAGGTTAATGTTTTTGCCATGTGGTATCTTCGCCAGGCCAGTTCGAAGCACCCCCAGCAGGCTGTCAAGACTCCTGACGACTTCCCCGGTTTCGGGCGAAGCGGGACCATACGAGTGACTTACAGCATCGGGCTCCTCGAAATAGAGGGTTACCAGGTGAGGCCTGCTGTTCTTTGGCAGTGCGAGCCACTTCAGGACGGTGTCAACGCGGTCGCTGAAGGGCACCTCCTCATCAAATGGCTTCCAGTAATCAGGCTGCATGCCCTGAACCGGCGCTTCGGAGCCCACCCAGTAAAACGATGCCGATTTCATTCCCTGTTTGCGGGCAGTAACCCACATAGGCTCACCACCGTAAAAGTCACCGTTGGAAACCATGCTCCGGTCACCGATCCTGTAGACAAGATCAAGATCAGGTGCATAAAAGCTGTTGTTTACCAGTCCGTGATGATCCGGGAACAGTCCGGTCGCTATAGTATAGTGGTTCGGAAAGGTTTTTGTAGGGAACGAGGGGATAAGCCTTTCTGCCATCACCCCCTGCCTGGCGATGTCATCAAGCACAGGTGTGCCATGTATCGAGTCATAATCCCAGCGGAAGGCATCGAGTGAAACCAGCACAACGTATGGTTTGTCACTCCCCGGCTTAATATTGCTGCAGGATGAGGGCAGAATTGCGGCAAAGACCGCCAGGATCAGGTATGTGAAAATCTTCATCAGTTCTGTTTACTGTGTTTTCGTTTCTGATTTTCCTGATATTTTATCCACTATAAGGGCAATTGCACCGTCACCGGTCACATTGCATGCCGTACCGAAACTGTCAATCGCGATGTAAAGTGTAATCATCAATCCTATCATCTGCTCGTTGAAGCCAAGAATACTCTGGAGAATACCGACTGCCGCCATGATGGCGCCACCGGGCACGCCGGGAGCAGCAATCATAATTATTCCAAGCATGAAAATAAATCCGATGAAAGTGACTATATCGACCGGCATCCCGAAAAAATACTGGATTGCAAGTGCGAATCCCGTGATTTTCATGGTACTTCCTGCCAGATGTATGGTTGCGCACAGGGGTATTGTGAAAGAAGCAATTGCCGGATTGACCTTGTTGTTGATCGCACACTGGAGAGTTACAGGTATTGTGGCTGCCGACGAGGAGGTGCCCAGCGCGGTGGCATAGGCCGGAAGCATCCCTTTCAGAGCTCTCAGGGGGTTCCGCCCCGATATCGCTCCAGCAACCAGGAACTGCATTATCAGCAACAATACATGAAGAATGAAGATTACCAGTATGACCTTCAGAAACAGCATTATTACAGAATAAACCTGGCCCGATACGGACATTGAAAGAAACATCCCGAAAATATAAAGAGGCAGAAACGGGATTATAATGTTTTTAATAATCATTGTTATTATTTCCCTGAACTCCAGAAACGATTTCTGCAGGACATCGCCTTTCAGGAATGTGATTCCAAGGCCGATGCAGAATGAAAGGATCAGTGCCGGCATCACATCCATTACCGGTGGCATCCCGATTGTAAAGAAGGGATCAATCTTAATCTCCTCTATTCCGTTCAGCACACCGGTATCGATGCCTTCAGACAGGA
>JAKLII010000018.1 GCA_022709695.1 Bacteroidota bacterium | reverse complement strand
CCTTCGTGGAATGGGACCTGAAGAATACCTCAGGCATCCCCATCGCAGGAGGCGTCTACATCATCCATGTGAATGCCCCCGGCATTGGCGAGAAAACCATCAAGTGGTTTGGTACCCTCAGACCGGTTGACCTTAACGCATTCTGATGCAAAGTGAACCCAGATATGAATCAATAACTATCAGCATATGAAAACAACCATTAAAATCGTGTTCACTTTGATTCTGGCAGGTGCATTTTTACTGCCGGTACATAACCTGAACGCCGGTAACGACGACCGTGCCGGCCAGGCCGGAGCCATGGAGTTGCTTATCAATCCTTTTGCCCGCAGTTCGGGGTGGGGTGACGCCAATTCGGCCTGTATTACAGGGCTCGAAGCCATGTATCTGAATGTGGCAGGTACCGCCTTTACCAAGAAAAGCGAATTTCTGTTCGCCCAGAGCCAATGGCTCAGAGGATCGGGCATCACCATCAGCAATTTCGGGTTTACGCAAAGCCTCGGAGGTACCAAAGGTGTACTGGGGATCAACGTAATGGCCATGAATTTCGGAGATATTGAAATCACCACGGTCAATCTTCCTGAAGGAGGTATCGGTAATTTCTCCCCGAAATACATGAACATTGGTATCTCTTATGCCAAGGCGTTTTCGAACAGCATCTACGGCGGTGCCACAGTACGTATCATCAATCAGTCACTTTCTGACGTTTCTGCCCAGGGTCTTGCTCTGGATGCAGGTATCCAGTATGTGACCGGTTCCATGGAACAGATGAGATTCGGCATTTCCATGAAAAATGTAGGTCCCCGGATTCATTATTCCGGTGATGGCCTTTCCATCAGGGGATTCATCAATACCACCGATGACAACCAGATTACCTTTGTACAGCGTTCGGAAGAATATGAACTTCCTTCGCTCATCAAAATCGGGGGGTCCTATGATTTCTTTTTCGGAAATGATCACAAACTTACTGCTGCTGCAAACTTCACTTCCAACTCTTTTACCAAAGACCAGATTGGGGTTGGCGTTGAATATTCCTGGAACCATATCCTGTACCTCCGTGGCGGGTATGTGTATGAAAGAGGTATCCTGAATGATGCTGATCGGACTACTGCCCTTACCGGACCCACAGGTGGATTCTCCGTCAATGTGCCGTTAAACAAGGAAAAAGGCACTGCATTCTCTGTGGATTACTCTTACAGGGCTTCCCAGCCGTTTGGCGGTACCCATACCGTAGGAGCAAGAATCAGCATCTGATATTTGCATTTTTAAAAATTTCTGCCTATATTAGCAGAAATTTTACAAATCATCCAGAAGAGGGCCCTTACATCAAGGGTCTTCTTCTGTTATATCATTTTATCATTGAACCATAAGAAGACTACAGATAATGGCCAAAGTAACCTACTACACCAAAGAGGGGTTTAAAAAGCTTAAAGATGAGCTCGAGCATCTGATGAACGTGCAAAGACCCCTGATCTCCAATCAGATTGCAGAAGCACGTGATAAGGGAGACCTTTCGGAAAATGCCGAATATGATGCAGCCAAGGATGCACAGGGGATGCTGGAGATGAAGATTGCCAAACTGCAGGAGTTGATCAGCAATGCCAGGATCCTGGATGAATCAAAGATGGATGAATCGAAGGTCTTGCTTCTGTCCACGGTGAGACTGAAGAACCATAAAACCGGTAAAGAGATGGCGTACACAATCGTACCGGAAAATGAAGCCGACCTGAAACTCAACAAGGTATCAGTTAATTCACCCATTGCCAAAGGCTTATTGGGGAAGAAGGTGGGAGAGCGTGCGAAAATCTCAGCCCCTGCCGGCATCATTGAACTTGAAATTCTTGAAATTACACGATAACGATGGCATCGATCTTTTCAAAAATTGCAGCCGGGGAAATCCCATGTTACAAAATCGCAGAAGATGACCAGTTCCTTGCATTTCTGGACATCAATCCTCTGGCACCAGGACATACCCTGGTAATCCCCAAACATGAGACCGATTATATTTTCGATCTACCCTCACCATTGTATGAAGGGCTTTTTGCGTTTGCACGGAAGGTTGCCAACGGCCTTGGGAAAGCAATCCCCTGTGCCCGTGTCGGAATCACAGTGATCGGGCTCGAAGTGCCCCACGCCCATATCCATCTGATTCCGATCAACGGCATTACCGACATGGAGTTCAGCCGCCCCAAACTGAAATTTTCTCCCGAAGAATTTGAGGGAATCGCTTCCCGCATCCGGGCAGAGCTTTAAATGCTTTTTCCCCCGTCCTTTAACAGGAAACCAGCTTTTTACAATCCGTTTCCGGGGTTTGTAACGATTCTTGCTGCCGTAAACTGATTTTTCAGGAACAAGCCGGTAATTTCTGCTGTGTTTGTAGTATCTTGTACCGAATTTTCATGCAGGCCAAACCAAAATGCACATGCGATGAATCTACGGCTACACCTTCCGGTTCTGTTTTTCGCGGTTTTGGCAGGTCAGGTACATCTTCAGGCCCAAACGGAGCTTAGGGAAAAGGCTCCAAATACAGCAAATGCCAGGATTGCAGCCGGATGCATGCCTGCCACAGGGTATGCCATACTGGACATCAACAACGTACGGGCACGCATCAATGTGGGGGGCGATATGTGGTGGGACCTGCAGGGAGAACCGATGTACGAAGTTCCCAAAGGCTCCGGGAAAATGTCGATGTTCAGCAACTCTATGTGGATCGGGGGATTAGATGACAATGGGCAGCTCAAACTGGCTGCCGTCCGGTACCGGCAGGTAGGAAACGACTTTTGGCCCGGCCCCCTCACCATCGATGGTACCGCCTTTATCGATGAGGAAAGCTGTTCTGCGTACGACCGCATTTTCAAGATCACCCGTGCAGAGGTAGTTGAATTTCTGTCGCACCTGGATGAAGAGACCGGGCAGTTCATCCCCACATTCGATTATCCATCGCCACCGCCGATCATTCAGAAATGGCCCTGGCAGGGGGATGTTGCCAAAGGGCAGTCGCCCTATCTTGCTCCCTTCTTTGACAGGAATGAAAACGGAATTTATGAATGGAGGCTTGGTGACTATCCCTTGTATAACTTCAATCTGCCCTGCAAATCGCTGAATCCTACGAAGGAAGCTGCAACAGGAATCACCAGAAACGGATTGCTGATGGATCAGATGCTCAAGGGGGACCAGACCCTGTGGTGGGTATTCAATGATAAAGGGAACATTCATACGGAAACAGCGGGCGAACCACTGGGCATTGAGGTACGTGCCCAGGCTTTTGCCTTTGCCACCGGCAATGAACTCAACGACGCCACCTTTTATTCCTATGAGATTATCAACCGGTCGGCCTCCAGAATCAACAATACCTATATGGGAAGCTATTCAGATGTTGAACTTGGATATGGCTTTGACGACTATATAGGTTGTGATGTAAAGCGGGGATTGGGATACTGTTATAACGGTTTTGATATTGATGGTTCAGGGCAGAAATGGGCTTATATTTCCAATCCTCCGGCTGTGGGTGTTGACTTTTTCCAGGGTCCTTACATGGATGCAGATGGCATTGATAACCAGAATGGACTATGCGATGAAAGCATTAACGGACAGAATTTTTCAGATGGAATTCAGGATAATGAACGAGTGGGGGCAAGACATTTTGTATACCATAACGCAACAGGAAGTGCTGCCTACATGACAGACCCATCGGTTGCCGTGGAATATTATAAATTTCTTCGCGGTATCTGGAAAGATGGCACCAAGATGATTTATGGCGGGAATGCCCACGCGAGTTCACCGGGATCCTACGGCCCAGAGTGCGACTTTATGTACCCCGGAGATTCTGACCCATGCAACTGGGGTACAGGAGGCATCCCTCCAAACGGCCCCAAATTCTGGACAGAAAAGACAGCCGGAAACCAACCCTACGACCGTCGCTTTTTGTTGTCGACCGGGCCCTTTACACTGGAGTCAGGAGGGGTGAATTATATCAGCACGGGTGTCCCCTGGGCCTGTGCCACCTCAGGAGGAGCCTTGGCTTCGCTGGAGTTGCTGCGCATTGTGGACGACAAATGTCAGAGGCTGTTCGATAACTGCTTCGCGATTGTGGAGGGGCCCGATGCACCGGATCTGATCATTCAGGAGCTGGACAAAGAACTGATCCTGTACTGGAAGAACCGGAAAAACAACCCCAACTACAACGAGGACTACGCCATGTATGATCCCTCCATTGTTTTTTCGGACAGTATTAAGCCTCAGGACAGGGGCGACTCCACCTACAAATTTCAGGGTTACATGATCTATCAGGTAGCAGATGCCACTGTAACCGGTTCTGACATCGAAGCCGGCAACGCCGACAAGGTGCGCCTGGTGGCCCAGTGCGACATCAAAGACTCCATTGCCAGGATCATCAATTACGAATTCGACGGTTACCTTGGACTGCACGTCCCCCGCGAGAAAGTGAACGGTGCCAACCAGGGACTCTTCCATTCCATCAGGATTTCCGAAGACAAGTTCGCCACCAAGGACAAGAAGCTGATCAACAACAAGAAGTACTACTTCATTGCCATCGCTTACGCCCACAACGAATTCCTGCCCTACAAAATCGATCCTGCCCTGCCGGAATACCTGCGCGGACAGAAGATGCCGTACATGGCCAGCCGTAAGACCCAATCCGGTGGTTCCATCGTGGCGATCCCGGCGATCCCGCACATCCCCTCTCCTGAAAAGGGCGGTACAGTGCTGAAATCTGAATACGGCGACGGCCCCTCCATCACCCGTATCGAAGGGAACGGCAACGGCGGAATGGTCGTAGACCTGACCAAAGGGAGCATCGACAAAATCATGGCTGGAGCTCCCCATAGAATTGAGAATCCGGTGTACCTGAACGGGCAAGGTCCCATCAACGTGAAAGTGGTGGACCCGCTGAACGTGAAACCCGGCAAGTTCACCCTGAAGTTCGACAACACCCTTCCGGTCGGTTCCACCCGCTGGACACTCTACTATGAGCACGGCGATGTGAAAGACACCATCGCTTCCCAGAAAACCATTGAAGTAGCCAACGAGCAGCTGCTGCTCGATTACGGCCTGGCCATCACCATCGGGCAGACCGGCTCACCCGGCGACCTGGATGCTGTTTCCCAGAACGGATTCCTGGAAGCTACCATGACTTTTGCCGACAGCTCCAAACGGTGGCTCACCTCCGTTCCCGATTACGACCAGCCCGGTGCCTTCAACTGGATCCGCTCCGGTACCCTGGATGACAATGCCGAACCTACCAACAACGACTATGAACCGGGTAACGACGGCAAAAACTGGAAAGACCCCGGTGAGTATTTCGAAAAAATCCTCAACGGCACCTGGGCCCCCTACCGTATGGCATCGAAGTATGAGAACGGCCCCCAGTGGAACAAGTTTGGAACCCTGAACATGCTCAACAACCTTTACAGCGTAAATGTGGTGTTCACCGCCGATAAATCAAAATGGACCCGCTGTGCCGTGCTGGAAGCCTGTGAAGACCCTGCCCTGGCCGAAGGGGGTGCTGAAAAAATGTACCTCAGAAAAGCTCCCTCCAAAGACCGCGACGGCAACACCGGAACCCCCGAAGCTACCGCCAACGGAACCCAGCTCACCGGGATGGGATACTTCCCGGGTTATGCCATCAACGTGGAAACCGGTGAACGCCTCAACATGGCCTTCGCCGAAGATTCATGGCTGGCTGGTGAAAACGGGAAAGATATGATCTGGAACCCCACCAGCAAGTATGTCTCTACCCTCGGGGTATCTGCCGGGCAGATCCTCTTTGGCGGAAAACACTTCGTGTATGTCTTCGGACACAACTTCAATGCTGCCGATGCCGTTCCCGCCTATGACGAAGGAAAAGTGATCTACGATATGCTCAACTCAGGATCCCAGACCAACATCCGTAAGGTCTATGCCGATGCCATGTGGGTTTCTATCCCCATGCTCAGCTCTGACTTCTCCTTCAACAATCCCAAGGACATCCCCACCGACTGTACGGTTAAAATCAGGGTGACACGCCCCTACAAGCAGTACTATGCTGCCACCACTGGCGCCGCTGCTCCGGTGAACGACAACTACCCCATGTATGAGTTCAAAACCGATGACCTGGCCACCCAGACCAACGTGAACCCCACTGCAGAAACAGCCCTCGACCTGATCCGTGCCGTCCCCAACCCCTACTACGCCTATTCGGCCTACGAAACCGACCAGCTCGACAACCGTATCAAAATCACCAACCTGCCAGAAGAGTGCACCATCTCCATCTACTCGGTCAACGGTACCCTCATACGCAGGTTCACTAAAGATGATGACCTCACCTTCGTG
>JAKLII010000017.1 GCA_022709695.1 Bacteroidota bacterium | reverse complement strand
AAGGATGCCAAACCAGGATATGAAGTCATTCATGGGATAGCCAGTAATTTTCCCTGGCTAAATCTACGTTGGCTAATAACCGGTGAAGGAACTATGGAATTGGAGACAGAGAGGCGAACGAACGAAGCGCTGCGCAATGAGATCGACGATTTGCGTGGCAGTCTGGAGAAACACCAGGCGAAGCTTGATGGTATGGAATCATCACTTCAGCGCAAGGAAAAGCAGATCGATGAACTGCTTTCTTTGGTCACAAAGCTGGTCGAAAAGGGCAGTGAATAAGGTATTTACCCATGACAAAAATGAGTAAAAAAGGGCATGTTATGCAAAATTGGCTTCCCGAAAACTTCCCGGGTACTTTCCAAAAAGCCCCTGTAACCCTTTACAGGCGGGGCTTTCAGCGTATTGGTTCAGCAATCCCAGCGGGATCACAAAACGAAGGGGCAATGCATGCATTGCCCCTTCGTATTTTATTTGGGTTGCCACCCTTCCGGGAGGACTTTGTGCACTACAGTTTTATTTCAACCGGAACTCGATGCGGATACTGTAGTCGTGGCATTCATCACTTGTGCAGGGAACTTTCAGAGTTTCCATCTTTTTTACCACATAATCCGATAGTACCGGATTATCAGAATTCACCAGTTTAACGGTGATGTTTCCCAGGGTATCAACGCAGAAGTTTACCATCACAAATCCTTCCTCCTGGTTTCTGAGGGCAAAGGTTGGGTAACTGATTTCACTGCGGATGAAATGATCCACATCTTCAGCGGGATTTGTGGATGCCATTGCAGGTAAAACGGTAGCTATAAGCAGAAGGGATACAATGAAGCTTTTCATGGTTCTAAGTTTTTAGTTATCAGGGTAATTTGTTGTTTCAGGCATATGACGGCAACCCCCTTTCAGGTGTTACAGCATATATCAAAAAAAAATGTTACTTCCTGATTATCAGATCATATAATACATCCAGCATAAAGAGCTGTTCTGTATGATGCAGATGTTCAGCCTCGATATTCACATACGGGATGCGGTTCCTTACACACCAGTAGGAGAGGGACCCGTCGTCGGTTGACATATCGCATGATTGCAGCACTACATTGAAGCCGGCATTTCTGAGGATTCTGAAATGTTCCGGGTCGGTTACGTAGAAAAAATCGTCAGGGTCGATTTCAGGATTTATGAAGATACTGTCTGTCAGATTCATCAGTGTGGTATCGGTGATGTATGACAGAATGCTGAATCCCAGATCGTTATTATTATGCAGCGCTACAATGAATTTCTGATCCTGAAAAAAGGCACCCGCTACCTGGGAGGCTACCTGCCCGATCAGCCATCGTGCTGTATCTGAATAGTTTCCGATCTTAAGCATGTTATTCCTTAAGCCGGAAGCGTTGAAGATACGGTTGGGATTGAACATGTATTCTTCGCGGTTGAAATTCATACGGAACAAATACTGTTGGTTGTATTTTTTTTCGAGCAGAGAAGCTCCATATTGGTGCATTGAACTGTATCCCACCTCGGAGGAGGTGTTTTCATCGTCGTGGATCACCAGCAGCATCAGCTCAGTGGCTTCGGGGTTGTGCCAGTGAAATGTGAACATGGTATCTGCCAGTGGAATCCGGTAAATCAACGGTGCAACAGAATCATTGCAGGGTATGGTATCTGAATCCTGTCCATGGGTTTTCAGGGCGCCGGATATCAGAAGTGCCAGACTTAAACACTTAAGAACATTGCAGGGGCGGATACCGGTGGGAAACATTGGGCAAAAATAGGATTTCCTGCATTTACAATGCAGAACGATGCAATCCATTTTAGTAGTGTTTGGATATCCGGTCAGGGATTGTCCCCGGGATATCACGATAGCCGGGGATTCTTTTGAATTCGTATTTAAACCCTTATTCAATAAGCTATTACAGAACCATCAGGCAACAGCTGATCATCAGCAGGTAATCATTATGGAGTGAAGATCTTTCGGGCCAGAGAAGCGCGGGGGGAGTTCACAAGCAGTATGTGGACTCCCTTATCTCTTATTGGAGAGAGGGTGATTTCCTTGTCTGGCGATGTGACCTGGAAAATCGTTGTACCGGTGAGACCTGTCAGTTTGATGGTAAGCAATTCACCGGCAGGGTTATGAATAAGAACTTTATCGGGCCATGTTGAAACGGTAAAGGAGGGAACCACCGGCAGAGAATTCAAACCAATGCCTGAATGATCCCAGATGGCTGCCACCCATTCCGGATGATCGATAAATGGGTTTCTGTTTCCCTGTATGGCATAGACCGAATCGTTCCGGTTTATTTCTTTCTGGCTTACGGTATCCTGGTAATGCCACTGGAGCAACATGTTACGTGCCCAGGTGGTCAGTGAGTCGCCTGCAAACATGGGGCTGCTCCATCCCTGCATTACATCCAGGTATCGTACCAGCATGTAGAAATAGGTTCTGGCGAGGTCGCCCTTGTAGCTGCCGATAGGTTCAAAAACGGTTCCTGTATACCCTGGTGAAGCAGACGGTCCCAGTTTGCTGCCGTTTGTGGAGGTCCATGTGGGTGCATTTACCGTACCGTAAGGATAATTGCTTCTCTTCCCGTTTACGAAACCGTCGGTAGGGTAGAGGTGGAAGATATCTGAATACATCGGGTAGGCATCGTTAAACCAGCTTGAAGGGACCGTATGTTCGCGGTTGTAGCAATCGCCCTCCTGGCTGTAGCTGCCGCACTGGTTGGTTACGAACTGGTAGGTATAGGCAGGGGTTCCGCCGGGTATATCGGAATAGATGTCCCATACTTCTCCGGTTGACTTTTTATCAGTTTTCTGAAAATGGATCCACAGGGAGCTGTAGGTTTGCTGGGAGTGGTTCCGGATGATCTGGTGCAGTACCTGCCGGAGGGTGTCGCCCTGGAGTCCGGCAGCGGCATCATAGTAACCGGCAGGAATCTGGGCAAACAGTACTCCCGGGGAGAACATCAGGAAAAACAGAAGAAATCTTTTCATCCCGGCAAAATTACTGGTTTTCCGCCACCAGCTCGGCTATATCTTTCACCGGTACATTGCTTCCGTAAGTAAGGCTTTTTTTGCACAGGGGGCATGCTGTAATCAGGGCATCCGGATTATTGAGCAGGAGTTCCTGCAAAGTATGGTCCCGCATTTCCTGTTTCCTGGGCTCGGGTGTTACAAAATCGGCAAGGCTGTTTCCGCAGCAGAGGGCTTCATTTTTTTCCTGTTGGGTATGAAGAAGTTCGCCGCAGCGGGCTATCAGCATCCGGGGTTCTTCGTAGATCTTCAGCCCGCGTCCGAGGTCACAGGGATCGTGGTAGGCAAAGACAGCGTCTGTGGGTTTCAGACTGATTTTTCCTTCTTCCGCCAGTCTGAGGAGGTACTGGGAATGGTGCAGCACCTCGATGCCGAGGTCATACGATTCCCTGAAGACCCTGAGGCAGATCGGGCATGAGGTGACCAGGGTTTTGATGCCGCTGTTACGGATGATGTACTTGTTTTCGCGCATGAGCAGCCTGGCCTGGCGCTCATTGCCCGAGAGGCTCAGGGGCCTGCCGCAGCATACCGTTCCATCACGGTCGATAAAGTGGTACCGCACCCCGGCTTTCTTCATGATGTTTTCCATGGCAATCTTGATGCTGGGGGTAAGGTGGGTCATACAACCGGCAAAATAGCCCACATCCACCGGCAGAGCAGGGGGAGGGATCTTTTCTTCGGCGTACTTGTAACTGAATCCGTACTCCAGGCTATAGTCGGTTCTTTTAATACTCCGGAGGGTATCGGCTTTGATGCCTACGGGGCAGAATTCGGTACACCTGCCGCATTGCAGGCAGTTGAAGGTAGTTTGAGGTTGCAGGATATTGCGCCGGATTTGCTGCAGAAAGTACACGGCCTGTGTCTGTTGTGGCCTTACCTCAGCCAGCTGGCATTTATCGATACAGATCCCGCATCTGGAGCAGGAATAGATCTCAAACTCGGTGAATCCGGAAAATCGCCCGCTGGTTTTTATGCCGCAATTGCGCAAAAAGATGAGAAAGAGTTCTGTGGGGATGTGGTTGTAACGGGAGAAAGGAAGAAAGACGAAGAAAACAAACAGTGCTGAGGAGTAGGCCCACCAGGCAGGAAGTTCGAGTTGCTGCAAAGGCAGGAAAGAGCTGAATGCAATCCCGGCGGTACCTGTCAGAAATCCTCCGTTATGATGTAACCCGGAGGTAAAGCTTTCCGCAAGAAACCGCAAAGGAAATACAGACCAGAGGCTATAGAGGGCGATGCGGTCACCCAGAATGAGTCTGGTGGTCCTTTTCATCCCGAAAAAACGGCTTCTGATCCTTTTAAATATGGCAAGGAACGTAGCGGCAAGCAGGATCAGAAGCAGGAAGTCCATTACGAAGCTGAATCCCTGTGAGAAGAAGAACTGCTTTTCATCATGCTCAAAATATCGCAGGAAGATCGGGTCATAAGGCATGTTAAAGACCTTATGTTTATGAAATTTTGTTTCGATAGTACCGAAAATGATCAGCAGGAACCATCCGAAAGCAAAGCTCATGTGCATCCAGCCCAGCATGGCATTTACCCTGAAGACCTTTTTATGGATCAGGCTTTCGCGGAATACCTCCCACAGCGACCTGAAAAAGGCGGGGCGGAAGAATCCCGTCCAGGCTTTTCTGCGGTCAGAACGTGGCATCTGCACGATCCAGTAGGCGTACCTTGCAACCAGGATGGCAAACAGGATCAGCGCACCGGCAGCGAAAGGGATTACAAAATGGTTATAGTTCATACTTTTCGATGCCTTTTACGATTTGGAGGATAACGTTCCGCGTATTAACCCCTTTCGGGCAAACCAGCTGACATTTTCCGCAGAGCATACAGTTCTCGATCTCTTTTTTTACGATGTCGTTCATTCCCCGACGGAGGAGGAGCGATATACGTCTGAAACTCAGGGTAGTAAAATGACCGGCGGAACATGTGGCAGCACAGGTTCCGCAGAAGATGCACAGGTTGATGGAGGGTTCGAGGTCGAATACAAACTGATACAACCTTTTATCAGTGGCATCAAAATCAATCTGGCGGTCAGTGTGACGGGTATAACCAAAATTCTTCATGGGGTTTCATTTTACGGTTTGCCAGTTGATTGCCTGACAGGTAGATATCGATGGCAGTGGCAGCTGCTCTGGCATCTGTGATGGCATTGGTAATGGTATTCGGGCCGATACAGGTTCCTGCGAAGAATACCCCCGGGATGTCACTGTAGTTGGTCATGGTATGCTGATCGGTTGTTTTGAAAAAACCGTTGAAACCAAGTTTTAAACCCAGCAGGGAAGCCATTTTCCGGGTGCCTTCGGACGGGGTACAACCCACCAGGAGCACCAGCAGATCCACATTGATTTTCATAGGTCTTCCGGCCAGCGTATCTTCAACTTTAAGGGCAAGGGATCCATCCAGATTTTCAGCAGCTTCCGATAACCTTCCCCTGACGAACTGTACGTTGAAATCCTCCTGGGCTTTCTTGTACAGGGCTTCGAAATGCATTCCGTACATTCTCAGATCCATGTAGAAGTTGAAAATCTCCGCGTCCGGTATCTGCTGTTTCACCTCGATGGCCTGTTTTACACCGGTAACGCAGCACACTTTTGAGCAATAGGTATGTCCGGCTTTTTCATCACGTGAACCGACACAATGCACAAATCCGACTCTGGAAGGTTTTTTCCCCTTTTGGGTTAGAATATCCCTGCCTGAGGAAAAGATTTGTTCGAGGTCGGCTGAGGTGATTACATTGTCGTAGATGCCGTATCCGTATTCCTCTTTTCTCCGGGCATCGAACAGGTCGTATCCGGTGGCAAGGAGGATCGCATCGCAATGAAGCTCGTTTCCCTGGGTGGTCACCAGCAAAAAAGTGTCATGGTGTCTTTCGACCCTGACGATGTCTGCAGAAAGGTGTACCTTCACGGCTTCCTGCATGACTCCTTCTGCCAGAAATTCAGTCACTTCGCTGCCCCGGCGCATGGTGGGGAACAACCTGTCCCAATTCGCCAGCCGACCTCCCAGGGTATCATTTTTTTCGATCAGATCAACGGAGTATCCTTTAGCTGCCAGAAAAGCAGACGCTTCCATGCCTGCAATACCCCCACCGATTACTACAATGTTTTTCATAGGTTATGCATACAGGTTAATTCAGCCGGTTGCCCCAGATCTTGTCCATCCGGGCCTGCGTATTTTTCATCAGGATTATAGGGAATGCCCATCTTATCAAGGAGTGGTTCCACGTTGATCTGATGAACCTGAAGCCCAAGATCCCAGGGGTCATATCCAAGTACCAGTCCGGCCACTTCCTCATACGTGAAAACAGGAATTCCCTGTCCGTTTTCACCATAGGTCTTTCCCTCCTGCTCTGCAATCACATATTGCCACCGGTCGAGAAAGTAGGGGCACCCGGGGCAATTGGTGATGATCATGTCGGGTTTATAGGGTTCCAT
The DNA here is from genome assembly GCA_022709695.1 of Bacteroidota bacterium. Lineage (GTDB taxonomy): Bacteria > Bacteroidota > Bacteroidia > Bacteroidales > SKPS01 > SKPS01. The sequence goes on along the minus strand of JAKLII010000017.1, from coordinate 7,518 downwards.
GGACTCAAACTTTTTCCGGGAGCATGACAGGGAGTATCCGCGGTTGGCCTGCACAAGATATTGCCTGAACCCGAATCCGCAGCAATGACGTCTTTCGGGGTAGTCAATCACCTCTCCGCCCCATGATTCCACCATCCCGGCAAGCACATAAGGATATTCTGCACCACCGATTCCCTTGTGCGGAAACATCCGGGCATAATGGCAACCGATATGCTCCACGATTCTAAGGGGTTGACCTGTGCTTTGGTCGATCAGTCTGAATCTGCCACGTGCTGCAATCTCATCCCTGAATTTAAAAATTATATCACTGGTATGTACCACATTTTCAGGGAGATTGAATTCGCGGCCGGTTGCCTTAAACAAATGCTCACGTGTTTTTTCGAGTGTTTCGGGGAATTCGTGCCAGGTTTCAAGAATTTCTGAATAGATCCCGAAGGAGGTGATGCAGGAGGGAACCAGGTTTTTGTAACCGGCAGCAGTCATCAGGGCAAAGTGCCGCGCGACTACCGTCATAGTGGTTTCGAGCGGAATGATATCCGAGTGATACCCGATTCCTGTACAGGTTGTATGTTCAGGATCGTCAAAAATATCCTTGTTCAGCTCATTTTTCAGAATCCTGAGAAAAGTTGCCTCAGAACCGGGAAAAAAATTCTGCCGGATACAACTTCGGGCGTAGTAATAATGGTTATCCGCAATTTCTTTCTGGTAGTCTTTCCAGATATACTTTTTTCCTTCTTTCAGCATAGGGTTATGATTGATGGTCCACTGTATCGATGGTATACACATATTGAAAGTACTCATCTTTTCCTTCGCTGAATTCAAGGCCCATTTCGGCAGCTTTCATTTCGGAAAAGTTCTCGATTTTCTCCCATCGTCTCAGAGCTCCGGTTTCTTCAAAGATGGCCTTTAGTTCCCCAAGGGACTCCTCAGAAATTTTCCTCAGGGCTCCGGGTCCGGGGTTATTGTAGTTTCCTCCAAGGCGGGCATAAACTTCTGCCGTATTCTCTTTGATCCAGTCCCATACGGGCCCCTGTTCAGGATGCATATCCGAACCCAATTCATCCACATGCACGCAATAACCATGTTTCAGCATGTTTTCACCAATGGTTCGTTTAATGGCCAGCTGTTGCCTCCCTTTCTCGGATTCAACAAAATACCCCAGCTCCATCGACAGGTTCCGGAGGGAGATTACGATAAGGCCGGGGGTATTGCTGCGTGGGCAGCGGGTTTTGCACGACATGCATTCGCCACAGAACCAGATCGTTTCACTTTTCAGAAGCGCAATGATTACAGCATCATCCCTCGTCTGTACGAGGTCAGCAATGATTCTGGGGTCATAGTTGTAAAACGATGCCGCAGGGCATATGGCTGTGCATGTGCCACAGTTGATGCATGCCTTGAGCCCCTCTTCAAACCTGACGTCTTTGCTCAACCTGTCATATAATTTACCCATGGATTTCTGCCTTTAGTATATAGAAATGGTGGACAAATGTAGAGGAAACTTATAATGCTGTGCAAAAATTTCAAAAAAAATTCATATATTCAAGTAAATCAGTATATTAAAAATTACAGAAATATTTTTTTAATTTTATTATTAAAATGTAAAATTCATCTTAAAATGGCTTACATTTGAAGCCGTATATTCTAAAACCCAACGTCAATACCGACCTGGCCGGTGCATTTCAGGATCTGAGGAAACCATAAAAAACCGTTGAATATGTCAGCAACATTAAGAATTTTATTGATCGAAGACGACACCAAAGCTGCTACCTTCATCCGGAAGGGGCTTAGCGAAAATGATATGCATGTGGATATTGCCAGCGACGGGAAGGAAGGTGAGATACTTGCCACTGACAATCCATATGACTGTATAATTCTTGATGTTTTATTACCCAAACTTAACGGAATAGACCTGTGCCGGAAGATCAGATCGGTTGATACCACCACACCAATCCTTATGCTTTCAGCGCTCATTTCCACGGAGGATAAAGTGACAGGTTTGACTGCAGGAGCAGATGATTATCTGATAAAACCATTTGATTTTGCGGAACTGGTGGCACGAATCCATGCGCTTGTAAGACGAAATACAGAATCTGTCTCCAATCTTTATATGGAGCTGGGTGACATGGAAGTTAACCTCGAAACCAGAATCGTCAAACGTGGTGGGCGGGAGATCAAACTCACCAACAAGGAGTTTCAGTTGCTGACTTTGTTGCTGCAGAACAAAGGGCATGTGGTTACAAGGGCTGAGATTGAAAAAACACTCTGGCAACCTGGTTCAGAGCGGGAAAGCAACGTGGTGGATGTATACATCAATTTCCTGCGAAAGAAGATCGATGCAAAATCGAAAGTGAAACTTATCCAGACCGTTGTCGGAGTTGGCTATATGATACGCTTTAATCTGCGATAGCCATTGGCCTGCATTAAAGGATTTTTGTACCGAACGCCAACCATTCCACTGTGTGCGGAATAGCAGGATTTTATGATCCCCGGGTTACCTCCGAGCAGGCAACAGGGATTATTACAGGGATGCTGGATTCCATGAAGTACCGGGGTCCGGATTACACGGGAATTTTCATGGACCTTCCGGTTGCTCTGGGTCATAACAGGCTAAGTATTATCGATCTTACGCCCGATGCTCATCATCCTTTCCGGTATGGATCTCTGCAGATTATTCTGAATGGGGAGATTTACAACTATATCGAAATACGGGAGGAGTTGGAGGCCCTTGGCATGCATTTCAGCACCCGGTCGGATACCGAGGTGGCTGTTGCTGCCTATCAGGCATGGGGTGAAGCATGTGTGGAAAGATTCATCGGGATGTGGGCTTTCGTGATCTGGGACCCGGAACGGCGCAGGTTGTTCTGCTCGCGCGACAGATTTGGGATCAAACCTTTCAACTACATTGTATCTGGTGACCGGTTCTACTTCGCTTCCGAATACAAAGCCCTGAAAAAATGCCCCCTGTTCACAGGTGAGCTGAATGAGCAGCAGATCGCCAGGGGATTGAACCTGGGCTGGTTATCGTATCAGGATGAAACCTACTATCAAAAGATCAAAAGCCTGCCTGCCAGTTCCAATCTTGTATTTGACGGTAAGGATATCACGGTTCACCGGTATTGGGACATTGACCTGACGCAGAAAATCACCCTGCCTGAACATGAAAAGACTGAACGGTTTCTGGAGTTGTTCAGTGACAGCGTGAAGCTGCAGATGCGAAGCGACGTGAAGCTTGGCACCTGTTTGAGTGGTGGCCTCGACAGCTCTTCTATCCTTTCGGTGGTAGGCAGTCTGTTTTCCGGTCAGCCTGTGGATGCCTATACCATATTTTATGATGGCATACAGGAGGTGGATGAACGTCCGTGGGCGGCAAAGGTCCCTGAATCCTATCCGAATGTGCAGTGGTTCACTTTCAGCCCTTCCCCGGATCAACTTCTGGAGGCATATATGACCACCCAGGATCATGTAGAGGTGCCTTTGACCGGATCTAGCCCCGTTTCACAGTATTTTGTGATGCAACTGGCAGCATCCCGGGGCACAAAGGTACTTCTGGACGGACAGGGAGCCGACGAATATCTCGGGGGATATATGCATGCATTTGACCGGTTGATCTGGCACAAGGTATCACGGCTCCAATGCGTCAGCCTGGCCCGCCAGCTTCAGTGGCATAGGAACAGGCATAAACTGCCGGTAAAAGAAGTGTTGTACATGTTTGCAAAGGGTATGCTCATGGCTGCTGTCGATGAGCAGTCATACTTCAGTATGGCCTATCGCCGGATGTTGAGCCAGGTGTTCCACCCTTCACTCAGCCATCCGGGAATTGATCTCCGTGGAAGACCGTATCATCATAAATTCGACAACTATCTCTATCACCAGGTTTTCACGGCCACGCTGCCTACACTGCTGCACTATGAAGACCGCAACTCTATGGCTTTCAGCATTGAATCGCGGGTTCCGTTCCTGGATCACAGGCTGGTGGAGTTCTGCTTTCAACTGAGCATTGAGGATAAAATATTCACCGGAGAGACCAAGCGGATTCTCCGGAATTCAATGAAAGGGATCTTACCTGAGGAGATTCGGGCCCGGCAGGATAAAAAGGGATTTGTTACACCGGGTGAAAACAAGTGGCTGCGCGGACCTTTGAAACATCTGCTCGATATCGATTTCAGTGCATACCCTTTTATCGACTCTGCAAAAGCCCATCATGCCATTAAAGCATACCAGGCAGGAAAAGGGAGTCCCATCCTGACATGGCGCCTGATGACCCTCTATCATTGGTTAAAGGGGCAATAAATTCAAACTGAATAATTCGCCCATTCTTATCGTACCTTTGTGATTGTTAAGGATGAAGGTTGTTTATCCGTCACTCTTCTCTATGTCTCATGTTGTTGTAGTACCCGTGGAAATCAATACTTCAGACAAATGAAAACAGATCACAAGGCTTTTCCACTAGTGTTGCTTACCGGATTTGTTTTGTTATCCCTTCATGGTGCTGGACAATCTGACGATACCCTGCCATCAGAAGAGGTTTTTTGCCGGCGGAATGCGGTTTACCTGGAACTAATGGGCAATGCCGGGTTTTATTCACTTAATTATGAGCGGATGTATCCCATGTCTTCCATAAGTGCGGCTTTTCTGAGAGTGGGTACCAGCTTAATCGACATTAAATCAACCCCCCATCAGGATTTTATTTTGGCAGCCGAAGCGGGGCTGCGGTTTGGATCCTGCCGGCATGCACTCGATTTTGGGGCAGGTTTTTCAAACCGTATTGGTTATTCCGACAGCTGGATCGTGGGAAGAATTGGTTACAGATTTTCGGGCAGGCGGGGACTGTTTATACGAATTTCACCACTGATGGTGATTATGAACCTGGATCCCCAGGGAGAGTTTGACGGATACTGGATGGCCGGGGCCATAGGATTCAGTTTCTAGACCATGGAGTTATATGTTTCATCCACCAGAAGGAATTAAGGGTTAGGATTTACCGTAATAATGTTACAGTACCTGACAGAGTAGTGGTACTTTCCATTGAAGGATGTTTGATTCTTACCATCCAGGTGTAAACTCCCTGCGGACTCAATTCTCCATTGAATGTACCATCCCAGCCTGTGTTGATGTCTTTGGTATAAAATAAAGTCTGTCCAAACCTATTGAAAATTGTGAAATCATAATACTCCCAGTTGTTCTGATAACCTACTGGAATAAAAATATCATTAAGTCCATCAAAATCAGGTGTAAATGCATTAGGGACATATATCAGAGGAACATCTTCAAGTTTAACAACCAGTGATGTAGTATCGCTGCAGCCAATGTCACTTATAGCAATTAATATAACATTGTAAATACCTGATCCTGAATAGATATGTGACGGATATTTCAGGTTGGAATAGTTAAGATTTCCGGATATGGGATCACCGAAATTCCACAGCCAGGTGGATGCGCCAGTTGAGCCATTAATGAAGTTTATGGTTGGGGTTTTTATGGTAGTTTCCTGAGGATCAGCACTAAAACTTGCATTTGGAGCAGGCTGAACCTTCAGTATTATTGCAATAATACTATCGCAACCCCATAGATTTTGCATTGTGTCTCTGTATGTCCCGGCTATTGATTCCCATTTGCCATGGATCATAACAGAATCGCCTTCACAGATGATAAGTTCTTCTGACACATAACTATTTGGGTTAACAGTTAAATAGGTGATTACTATACTATCGCAATTAGTTGAAGATACCAGGGTGTCATAATACACACCCGATATCGAATGAACAGAACCACCACCAGTGTGGATGCTTTGCCCCTCACATATTGTGAGATGAATGGTGTTAATAACTATCGGGTTAACATTCAGATGTGTGATTCTGATACTGTCGCATCCTTGTACATTGACGAGTGTGTCATGATAGTTGCCAGGCATGGTTCTATATGCTCCACCTGCGTAAATACTGTCACCTTGACAGATGGTAATATTGCATGTGTCATAGGTTCTGAGATTTACAGTCAGAAGGGTTGTTAAAATACTATCACAACCTGTTGCTGAAGTAAGTGTATCGAAATAGACCCATGTGGTTGTCTGGTAGGCACCTCCAGCCCACCAGGATTCACCTTCACATATAGTTACATGAACAGTGTTGAAAGAATGATTGTGTACAACCAAATTCGTACTGATGATTGAATCACAACCCAGGCTGGTTGCCTGGGTATCTAAATATATCCCTGGAGTTGTTTGATATCCTCCTCCCAGCCAGATACTGTCTCCCTGACAAATTGCAGCATTGGTAAAGTTGATTTTTGTTGGATTAACTACCAAATGAAGGATTGCTGTGGAATCGCATCCGAAAGAATTGTTTAATGTTATCGAGTATACTCCTGTAGCATTAAGTGTGAGACTATTCCATACATAAGGCAGATGATTGTCACAGATTGTTACCTGGGAAATACTGGTTGTAACAGGATTTATGGTAAGCTTCAGAATTGCCAAGGAATCACATCCATATTGATTGCTCAGGATAACCTGATAGGTTCCGCTAATCCAGTATGACATTCCATTCCAGAGATAGGGAGTATTGTTGTTGCATATCGTATCATACGTAATGGTTTGTGAAGTTGGTTTTACTAATAGGTTTAATGTGGCAACAGAATCGCATCCCATAACATTCACAAGAATTACTGTATAGATCCCAGTTGAATAACATAGAGTATTGTGCCAATTATATGGCAAAGAATTGTCACAGATTGTGTCATAGGTGAGACTGGAGGTAACCTGGTTGATTGATAGAATTAAAGTTGCGGTCGAATCACACCCATTTGAAGAGATTAAATGCGTAAGATAGTTGCCGGATGAATAATAATTGTTGCCATTCCATGTAAATGGGATTTGATTATCACATATAGATATCTGCGAAATGCTAAATGCTTTTGATAGGACTAATAGATGAAGTATTGTGATTGAATCACATCCGTACTGATTAATTAAGGTGTCTGTATAAGTTCCTGATATTAAAAATGATTGTCCATGCCAGATATAAGGAAGGTTTTCAAAACATATTGTATCATATGTGTAATTGACAGTAACCGGATTAACGGTAAAGATCAGGGTGGCAATGGAGTCGCAACCGAACTGATTAACAAGGGTATCGGAGTAGGTACCAGCGGTGTTGATCACGAAAGAGTTCCACGAGATGGGGAGCTGGTTGTCGCATAGGGTAAGGTTTGTGGAGGAATAGGTAACCGGATTGACCGAAAGCACCAGAGTAGCGATGGAGTCGCAACCATACTGATTTACAAGGGTATCGATGTAGGTACCAGCAGTATTGATCATCAGGGAGTTCCATGAGAGTGGGAGCTGGTTATCGCAAATAGTAAGGGCTGTTGATGAATAGGAAACCGGATTAACCGAAAGCACCAGAGTAGCGATGGAGTCGCAACCGAACTGATTGGTAAGGGTTACACTAAAGGTTCCTGCAGCAGGATATGCTTGTCCGTTCCAAAGGAAAGGAAGTTGGTTATTGCACAGGGTGA
>JAKLII010000016.1 GCA_022709695.1 Bacteroidota bacterium | reverse complement strand
CTACTCCACTACTGAAGCCTGGGCTGCTGACAAACACCCGGACGGCGTATATTTCTACGTGCTGTATGTGAACGATGGCAAAGAAACCATCAACCACGGGTCGGTTACCGTTCTGTCGAAGAAATAACCCCCCCATAAGTTTCAATACCAAAGAGGGTGTCTCACGTGAGATGCCCTCTTTTTTTTATCAGAAATCGAATTTGATCTTAAAATTGATCTGCCTGGGGGTGAGCCGTGAGGGAATCGCGTACTGCTGGTTATTTACATCGGTAATCCAGGTATAGCCCAGCGTGTTGCTGAACTGCAGCAGATTAAACACTTCAAGGGAGATCCAGATTTTATCCAGGTATCTGAAAGGGAAATGCTTTGAGGGGCCTTTGCCATGGGTAAATACTACCTTGGAGAAACCAACATCCACCCTTCGATATGCTGCAGAGCGCCCCGGATACTTATAGTTTTTGGTCTTCGGCTTCCCAAAAGGGATTTTTGAACCCCAAACCAGGTTCAGGTGGGCTTTCAAATCAGGAACACTTGGGAGATAATCCTGAAAAAAGAGGTTGAAGTTTATCAGCTGGTCTGTGGGGCGTGGTTTATAACCGGCGTATCTTTTCACAGAATAGGCAATCTCCTTGTCAACCGTCTGGTCCCAGATGATCAGGCTGTCATATTGGTTGTAATAGTCGAAATAATAATCCCCGTCGATATTTTCCTTGGTGCTCATCAGCGAAACCCCGGCCCAGCTTTCGATGCCGGGGACCAGTTCGCCATTGAGTTTCAGGTCCATCCCCATGGCATACCCCTTTGCGGTAAGGCTCGAAAAGTAGCGCACTCTAATATTATCGAATTCGTAGGGTATCAGGTTCTTCATATCCTTGTAATACACCTCGCCCACAAACTTAAACGGGCGCTGCCAGAAACGGAGATCCCATTCGGCGCCAGCCACAAAATGGGTCGACTGCTGGGCTTTGATCTGCTCGTTCAGGGTTCCGTCGAGATCACGCATCTCGCGGTAAAACGGTGGCTGGTAGTACAGTCCTGCAGAAAAGCGGTAGAGCAGGTTGGTGCGGCGACCAGGTTTGAGGGTTAGGGTTACGCGGGGGCTTACCAGCAGCTCACCGGAGTAGTCCCAGTAGTTTGCCCGCAGGCCGGTGTTGAGCATCACATACGGTTTACCGGGCTGGCTGCGGCTTTTCCAGGTATTCTGGACATAAGCCGTTACACGATGGGTATTCAGATCGATATCAGAATTGAGGTATTCCGACAGCTCCAGATCGGGATCCGGTTGTGCCGTTGGATCTGTATATCCCACACTGTCAGGCGGGTGCGGCAGGTTGTAGCCGGCAGAGTCAATCAGGTACCATTCCAGCAGGCGGTCGCTGATCACCTCCTGCTGGAGCTTTACCCCCCACTCCCACAGGAAGTTTTTACGGGTAGTATACTGTCCTCTGAGCTCAGCGTTCACGATGTCCGATTCCAGGTAGTTGCGTGCATGGTTCAGGAAGGTCCCCACCCCACGGTTGAATGCCACATCGCCAAACTCATCCGAGCCCAGATTGATATTGAGCTCATCAAGCCAGTATTGCCCCAGAATATCGAATGTTTCATACTCATTGGACCGGAAGGCAGAAAATACCAGGGAAAAGGTGAGGCTGTCGGCTGGGCGCCAGGTGAAATCGAGGGCCCCGAATCCACTTTCGAACATATCCACCTCCTGCCCTTCAAAATAGACCTTCAGCCGGAGCACTTCGTTCCAGGTACCAAAGCGGGTTTCGCGACTCTCAGGGGTAAACGCGTAGCGGTTGCGGGCATAGTTTCCAAGGAAAGAGACCGTAGACCGCTTGTCGGGAAGCAGGTAGGTAACATAGGTCTGGATATCGGTGAAAGAGGGGCGGTAGTCGCCGGAGGTTTCCAGGGAGCCGAGCACATACCGGTTCGACTTCTGCCGCACACCCAGCAGCCAGGTGAGGTTTTTGTCGTGACTTATATCCTGCACTGACAAGGTTGCCCCCTGCAGCGACAGTTCGGCAGAACCAGCAAACGCATCCGGCCTGCGGTAGGTGGCATCGAGTACAGAGGACATCTTATCACCATACCTGGCACCAAAGCCTCCGGCTGAGAACCAAACCGACTGGGTAAGGTCGGCATTCACGAAACTGAGCCCTTCCTGTTGCCCCGACCGCACCAGCAATGGCCTTATCACCTCGATGCCATTCACATACACCATATTCTCATCGTAGTTACCACCCCTTACCGAATACTGTGAGCTGAGTTCATTACGACTGTACACCCCCATACCGGTACGCTTGATCAGCTCCTCGATGGCATTGCCCGACAGGGAGGGAATATTACCGGCGGCCTTCACGGGGATTTTGCGCAACCCCCCTTCATCGCCTGCCTCAGCGGTAACGTTGTACACCTTCAGAGTGGTGGAACCGGGTAAAAGCTGTACATCATACTGTTTCTCCTCGTTGGGCTTCAGGGTGAACTCTGCAAACTGCATGCTGTAGCTGGTATGCCCGAAGGTAACGGTAAAGAGCTGGTCGTACGGGGTTTTGAGCCGGTAATGGCCCTGTGCGTTGGATGAGGTCATCCAGCCTGTATTGGGAATAGCCACCGTAACCCCTTCAACAGGCACTCCGGCTGTATCGGTAATGACACCGCTCAGGAATGCGTGTTTCTGGGCAAAAACTTTCATACAGGGTGCTGTGGTCATTATTACCATCAGCAGCAGTACAAGGAAAGAGATGCCTCCGTCGTCTTTCTTCAAAATGCTTCAGTTTTTGCCCGTTTTCAAATGCGGTTGCAAACCTACAAAAAAGTGCGATGCCCCCGGAATGATGCATGATAACGGAAACCGCCGGGAATTATTGGAATACAAGATGGATAATATCCCATAGGGGTAAGGCATGCCATTACAATAAAACCGTAGGGGCAAGGCATGCCTTGCCCCTACGGTTTTATTGATTAAAACGCGTTGTTGGTTATTTCCCCCGGATCGCAGCCTGGGCTGCAGCGAGGCGTGCGATGGGGACGCGGAACGGTGAGCAGCTCACGTAGGTAAGTCCGGTTTTATAGCAGAACTCCACCGACGAGGGGTCGCCGCCCTGTTCGCCGCAAATCCCCACTTTGAGGTTGGGACGTGCCTGGCGACCTTTCACCACGGCCATCTCCACCAGCTGGCCAACGCCGTTGGTATCAATGGTCTGGAACGGATCTGCCATCAGCATTTTTCCGTCGAGGTAATCGTTCATAAACCCTCCGATATCGTCGCGGCTGAAGCCAAAGGTCATCTGGGTGAGGTCGTTGGTGCCGAAGGAGAAGAACTCCACCGACTGGGCTATGCGGTCGGCCAGCAGGCAGGCGCGCGGGATTTCGATCATCGTACCGTATTTGTAATCGATGGCATCCACACCCATGGCTTTGCAAACCTCAGCGTACACCTTGTCCACGATCACCTTTGTGAAATCGAGTTCCGACACATCGCAGGTTACGGGCACCATGATCTCCGGCTTTGGTGTTTTGCCTTCGCGGATCAGTTCAACCGTGCTTTCGAAGATGGCTTTCACCTGCATCTCGGTAATTTCGGGGTAGGTAACGCCAAGGCGTACGCCGCGGTGCCCCATCATCGGGTTGGATTCGTGGAGTGCTTCACCCCTCTTGGCAATTGCTTCCGGGGTAATGCCCAGGGCTGCAGCCAGTTCGACCTGTTTTTCAGTGCTTTGCGGCACAAACTCGTGCAGGGGCGGGTCGAGCAGACGGAAGGTAACCGGCAGGGTGTCCATGGCGAGCATGGTACCCTTGATATCCTTCTTCACAAAGGGAAAGAGTTCACTGAGGGCACTGCGGCGCTCCTTAATCCCATTGCTGAGGATCATCTTGCGGAGCAGGAACAGGGGCTGGTCGGAGCCTACCCCATAGAACATATGTTCAGTGCGGAAAAGGCCGATTCCTTCGGCGCCGTATTCGCGTGCCACCCTTGCATCCGCCGGGGTGTCGGCGTTGGTTCTGACGCCCATGGTACGGAAACGGTCCACCATTTCCATAAAGGTCTTGAAGCGCGGATTCTCAGAGGCATCCATCAGCTTAAGGGCACCTTCGTATACATGTCCTTTGGTACCGTTGAGGGTGATCACATCCCCTTCACGGAGAATATGGTCCATTCCTTCAATCTTAGCGGTTTTGGCTTCGGTGTTCACATGGAGCCTGCCGGCACCCACGATGCAGCATTTCCCCCATCCGCGGGCCACGAGGGCAGCGTGTGAGGTCATGCCACCACGGGCAGTAAGGATCCCTTTGGCTGCGCGCATCCCTTCCACATCTTCGGGATTGGTTTCCTCACGTACCAGAATTACTTTTTCTCCTTTACGGTTCCACTGTACGGCGTCTTCAGCGGTAAACACCACTTTCCCCACGGCGGCACCCGGACCTGCCGGAAGCCCTTTCACCAGCGGAGTGGCATTTTTCTCCACTGCCGGATCGCAGATCGGATGGAGCAGTTCATCGAGCTGGGCAGGATCCACACGCATCACAGCGGTTTTTTCGTCGATAAGCCCTTCGGCAAGCATGTCCATGGCCATGTTGAGCGCGGCGGTACCGGTACGTTTTCCAGTGCGGCACTGGAGCATGTACAGCTTCCCTTCCTGGATGGTAAACTCGATATCGAGCATATCTTTAAAGTTGTGTTCCAGGCGGTAACGGATGTCGTCGAGCTCGGCATAGGTTTCGGGCATCAGCTCCTGCATGGAGTGGAGGTGCTTGTTCTGGTCGTTTTTGGTATCGTCATTCAGGGGGTTGGGGGTACGGATACCGGCCACCACATCTTCGCCCTGGGCATTGATGAGCCATTCGCCATAGAAAAGGTTTTCACCGGTGGCCGGGTTACGGGTAAATGCCACACCGGTTGCCGAGGTGTCGCCCATGTTGCCGAATACCATTGCCTGTACGTTCACGGCAGTGCCCCAGTCGTCGGGAATCCCTTCGATGCGGCGGTACGATACGGCTTTCTTTCCGTTCCAGCTCTTGAAAACCGCCTTGATGCCCCCTTCGAGCTGCTCCCTGGCATTGTCAGGGAATTCGGTGCCCAGCACCTCTTTCACCCGCACCTTGAAGGCTTCTGCCAGTTTCTTCAGATCTTCGGCATTAAGCTCAGTATCGGATTTTACCCCCTTTTGGTGCTTGAATTTATCGAGCATATCATCAAGCTGCTTCCGGATACTTTTCCCTTCCGGAAGCTCAATCCCTTCTGCCTTTTCCATCACCACGTCGGCGTACATCATGATAAGCCGGCGGTATGAATCGTACACAAAGCGCGGGTTATTGGTCTTTTTAATCAGTCCCGGGATGGTAGCAGTGCAAAGCCCAACATTGAGCACGGTATCCATCATACCGGGCATGGAGGCGCGGGCGCCTGAGCGGCACGATACCAACAGAGGGTTTTCGGCATCACCGTAGATCATTCCCATGTCGGTTTCCACTTTTTTCATCCCAGCCCACACGTCCGGCATCAGCGACCCGGGCAGCTTGCATCCGTTGGCGTAGTAATCGGTGCACGCTTCGGTGGTAATTGTAAGACCAGATGGAACCGGCATCCCCAGGTTCACCATCTCGGCCAGGTTGGCACCCTTGCCACCCAGCAGGTTCTTCATGGTAGCTTCCCCTTCGGCTTTCTTTCCGCCGAAATAATATACATACTTTTTGTGGTCCATTTTTAATTGTTTTAGTTGATTATCAATACTTTATATAATATTCCCATTCTTCGGGTGCAAAGATACGGAATTTATTTTTTGCGGATTGTGTACGAATTACAAATAAGATATACCTATCTTTGAAGCATAAACCCACACACTATGAAAAGATCTTTGCTCGCCGGAATTGCACTGTTCTGGTGCATGCTGCTTGCTCACAACCCTTCATTCGCATCACATTACATGGGCGGTGAAATTACCTGGGAGTGCACACAGCAGGGGAATTTTCGTTTTGTAATGAAAGTTTATCGTGATTGTTCGGGACAAAACTTTTCTCAAACTGAATATATTAGTACTACTTATGTCGGCTTAGGCTCGATTCCTATGTCCAGAGTCTCTGTCACCGATATTACCCCCTCCTGCAGTTGTCCGGGTGGACCTGTATTGTTTTGCGACACAATTGGCAACCCGGTTAATTCAGGGCGCATTGAGGAGCATGTATATACATCGGATCTGGCTTTCCCCGGCGGGGTGCCTCTTACCAACAAACCTCCAGCAGAAGGATGGGTTTTTTCTTACATGAGTTGTTGCCGGAATCCCTCATCCAATATTATAAATGCTTTCGCGATGTCCTGGACACTAAGAGCAGTTATGTATGCCTATAACAACAATACCTTAAATACCTGTTATGATAATTCGCCCAGGTTCCTTGAACGACCATCAACGGTAATATGTTCAGGTTACCCTGTCCAGTATTCTCCATCAGCCTTCGACGATGAAAACGACTCATTGCAATATCAGTGGGACATCAGTTTGAATAGTGGACTTAAAGATACCATCAAGGCTTACAGCCCTGGTTACTCCTATGGCTCCCCATTACCTGGTGTATTTCACAATGCAAGTAATATTCCTGCAACGATTCACCCAAAAACAGGATTGGTTTCTTTTACATCCTATACGAATGGTTCATTTGTAACTGTGATTAAGGTAACTTCATGGAGAAATGGAATTAAAATAGCTGAGATATACCGTGAGATGCAGGTGGTTATACTTACATGTGGAATAAACAATCCACCGGTTATTCTGATTCCACAGCAAATAGTGCCCGGTTATCAAAATTGGCACTCTGACACAGTAATAGCAGGGAGCATTTACACATTTCCAATAACTGTTGGGGACTTCGGTTTCTGTTCGGATTTAATCACACCCCAAACAGTTAGCTTTTCTGCAATAGGTACTTTATTCGACTCCCTTATCAATCCAACCGGGTGCCCTACTCCTCCTTGTGCCGGATTTAATCCTTCTCCAACCCAGGGGAATCCGCTGTCAGGCATAAATCCCCTCCAGACCGTTTTTACCTGGAACACAACCTTGCAGCACCTTGACAATGGACTTGGAGAATATTGGCAACCAAAAACTTACCATTTCTATCTGAAAACAAGTGATAATTTTTGTCCAGTACCGTCTTCAAAGAACATCATGTTATCTATTAATCTTAAACCTCCTGTTGAGAGACCTCAGGCTGAAATTCGCTGCCTGGATGTAATCCCCAACGGAGATGTTACCCTGCGGTGGACACCCCCCGTTGCGCCTGCAGGCTGGGTTTCCGGGTATACCATCGAGCATTCCGGTTCAGTGTCGGGGCCATTTGTCACCATTGGCAATCTCACCAACGCTTCAGCCACTTCCTATACACATACCGGTGCCGGAGCCAACCTCTCTGATGCTTTTTACAAAGTCAGTGCCCATTACACTCAGCAATTGGCTGGTCTAATTGCTCCATCCATTACTGCACGAGCCATACAGGTTACAGTGGCAACAGGAGTCCCAAAAGCAAAAAAGGTTTTTTTATCCTGGCAACCCACTCTGACTAACCTTTCAAAAGGATATACTGGTCTGTACGAAGTGTATCGGGAGAGTTCTCCAGGTCAGTGGATTCTGATCAAAACCGTATCGGCCCTTACCTGCACCGATACCGCCACCTACCAGGGACAAACCCTGCGGTATAAAGTACTTACTGCCAATACCTACAGCGATTCCACGCTGGGAATTACCCCCTGTACCAGCAGCTCCAATATTGCCAGTGTGTTTCTGAACCCGGTGGAGGAACAGGATTCACCGGCAGCAGATATACGCGTTTTCCCCAATCCGGGAAACGGAATTTTTACCCTGGACCCGGGTTCCCTGAGCGGATTCAGCAGCCTCAGGGTATTCGACCTGCAGGGGAAACTGGTCTTAAACGGCAATCCGGTGCTTACCTCCGGAGAACCTTTGGATCTGGATCTGAGAATATTGACACCGGGTACTTACTTTCTGAATATTGAATGCGGAGAGAACTGCTTTGCAACCAGAATAATGATTGAATAACGGGGGATATATTGAAATGAAACAGCACACTGATTATACAGATGCTATTGATTTATACAGATTTATATTTTACCACATAGGCACATTGGAGCATAGAAAGAATCCTGTTTTCGTATGATTTCTATGATTCTATGCGATAAAAAATCAGTGAAGAACTGTATAATCCGTTTAATCCGTGTTCTATTTTTATTGAAGATTCCAATGCCTAAGGTTTGCGGCAATATCACTACTTTAGCCGCTTCAAATCGTTAGCAAAAATGAATCTTATCGGAATACGTCACGAGGACAAATACACGGCCGAAAGAAGGGCTCCCCTTGCCCCCCGGCACATCGCAAAACTGGTTAAAAACGACAACCTCAGGTTTGTGGTGCAGCATTCCCCCAAGAGGGTGTTCTCCCACGAAGAGTATGTAAACGCAGGCGCCACCATTAGCGACAGCCTTGCCGAATGCCCGGTGATCATGGGGGTGAAAGAGATCCCGATTGAATCCCTGGAACCCGGCAAAACCTACATTTTCTTCTCCCACGTCATCAAGGGGCAACCCTACAACATGCCCATGCTCCGCAAATTGATGGAGCTGAAATGCAACCTCATCGACTACGAGAAGATCGAAGATGAGCTGGGGCGCCGGCTGATTTTCTTTGGTCGCTTTGCGGGCATTGCAGGGATGATCAACACCCTGTGGAGCCTCGGGCAACGGCTCAGGTACCATGGAATTGAAACCCCTTTTGTACGGCTGAAGCAGGCAGTGAATTTCCCCAATATGCAGGAGGCACGAAAAGAGATCTCCCAGATCGGATTCGAAATCCTGAAGAACGGCCTCCCCGATGAGATACAACCCCTTACTTTCGGCTTTACAGGGTATGGCAATGTGAGCAACGGGGCACAGGAGATCTGCAATCTCCTTCCCGTCAAGGAGATCTCTCCTGAAGAACTGATTACCCTGAGGCTCTCCGGTGAACTCCCCAAAAATGTGGTTTTCAAGACCATCTTCAGGGAAAAAGACCTGGTGGAACCCCTTGATCCTGAAGTTCCCTTCGATCTGCAGCACTACTATCACCATCCGGAGCAGTACCACAGCCGGTTTGATGATTATGTGCCACACCTGTCGGTGCTGGTGAACGGCATGTACTGGGATGCGAAATACCCGAAACTCATTACCCGGCAAGACCTTAAAAATCTCTATGCGACCGGTGAACCCAAGCTTAAAGTGATCGGGGATATCACCTGCGATGTAAACGGAAGCATCGAAAGCACCGTGAAAGCGGCCCCTGTGGAAGATCCGGTATTCGTCTATAACCCCGATAACGAACAGATTGTGAGTGGTTTTGAAGGGCACGGACTGCAGATGATGACCGTTGACATCCTGCCCACCGAATTACCCCGCGACTCCTCCATTGCTTTCGGCGACGCCCTGATGCCCTACATGGAAGAGATTGCCAAGGCCGATTTCTCCAAACCCTTCCTTCACCTCGACCTTCCCAATCCCATCCTGCGGGGGATGATCCTCTACAAAGGAGAACTTACTCCCGATTTTACCTATATTCAGAAGTATATTTAGGGATCAGCCGGCAGTCGGCAGTCAGTAGTCGGTAGTTGGCAGTCGGAAAAGATAGATTGTTGCGTATCTTTGCATGTTGGCAGAGGTTGAAAAATCCTGAAATACACATACATGAGAGTCACTTTACTTCTTCTGCTCCCGGTGCTGTTTTTTGGTGTTGCCTGCGACAAGGTGGAAAAAACGCCTGAGTCGCCGGTTCTTGCCGGCGTGCACGATACCGGGATGGTATACACTGCATTCAATCCGCCGGTACAACCTGTCCTCACCGTTGACTCGACCGGATACCTTTTTGGATGCGATTCACTGGACATTAATGCTGACGGGGCTTTCGACATCATCATCCAGCAGCAGGTGTTTCCTCATGACAGTTTCACGGGAGGCTCCTCCACAGAATATCCTTTTACAAGCCTTACACTCAAAAACGGCCTGTGCGTGGCGATCAAAAAAGAGGTTGTCCCGATCGGACTGGGTCAGACCACCACCATAAAATGGGTTGATACCATGCTCCTGAACGCAAGGATCGACAAAGGACCTTTATGGTCGGAACCAAACGTATCCCACAACCTGTGGTGTGTTCCACCGGCTACATTCTGGGGATCCAACGGGCCCTGGCACAACCTTACAGAGGCAGAACGGTATATCGGCCTGAAAATGACAACCCCGTCAGGCGAGAAATACGGATGGCTGAAATGTTACCAGAAATCCCGGAAAGAACTGGCCTTTCTGGGTTGCGCCATCCAGAAATAAACAGGCATTTGGTTGAAAGAATTCCTGTATTCTAGGGAAACCCTTTGGGTTTTCTTTGCTAATTTCGCCCCGCCTAACCGTATTGGGCAGTTCAGGTAGTAATTTTATCAATGAAAGGTTTTCTATGAAACGTATCGTGCTTTTAGGTGCCGGGCTTTCTTCCACCAATCTGATCAAATATCTGTTAGACCATTCCGAAATCCACAACTGGCATCTGGCCATCGGAGATCTGGACACCGCCACCGCTTTGCGCAAGGTGAAAGGGCATCCCCGGGCCTCGGTCTTTCAATTTAACATCTTCGACGACAACCTCCTGAAAACCACAGTAGCAGGTGCCGATGTAGTGATTTCATTCCTGCCGGCCGCTTTCCATCCCAGGGTGGCAGCAGCTTGTCTGGAAGCCCGTGTGAATATGGTAACCGCCAGCTATGTGTCGAAGGAGATGAAACTGATGGCTGATGATATCCGCGCTGCCGGACTGCTCTTCCTGAACGAGCTGGGGGTGGACCCTGGCATAGACCATATGTCGGCCATGCAGGTGATCGACAGGATCAGGGCCATGGGAGGGAAGATGGTCTCATTCAAGTCCAATACCGGAGGACTGATCGCTCAGGAATACGACAACAATCCGTGGCACTACAAATTCACCTGGAACCCCCGCAATGTGGTGCTGGCCGGGCAGGGGGTATCGCAGTTCATACGAAACGGCAAATACAAATGCATCCCCTACCACAAACTGTTCGACCGGTTGCTCTATACTACCGTACTCGATTATGGTGAATTTGAGATCTATCCGAACCGCGACAGCCTGAAGTACCGCGAAACCTACAACCTGCAGGGAATCCCCACCATGTTCAGGGGCACCATGCGGCGACCGGGATACTGCGAAGCATGGAATGTGTTTGTACAACTCGGCGCCACCGACGACACTTACACCCTGGAAGACTCCATGAACATGTCGTACCGCGATTTCATCAACGTGTTCCTGCGGTACGATCCAGAAAAACCGGTGGAACAGAAGCTGTGCGAATACCTGGATCTGGATCCTGACGGGGAGATTATGCAGAAGCTCACATGGCTCGGTGTTTTTGAAAACCGGAAGGTCGGAATGCCCAATGCCACACCGGCCCAGATCCTGCAGAAGCTGCTTGAAGAGAAGTGGGCCCTGGAGCCCGGCGACAAGGATATGCTTGTGATGCAGCACGAATTCATCTACGAACTCGGCGGTGAGGAGAAGAAAATCACCTCGTCGATGGCGATAATCGGAAAAGATCAGGAGGAAACCGCCATGTCCATCACCGTGGGGACCCCTGTGGCCATTGCCGTGAAACTGCTCCTTACGGGAAAACTGAACCTCACCGGTGTGCACACCCCTGTAATTCCCGAGCTGTACAACCCCATCCTCGAGGAGCTGAAGACCTTCGGGATCCGGTTTGTTGAGGAAAGTTGAGGAGGTTTAGGATGTTTAGGAGGTTAAGTTGTTTATTTGTTTAGTCGTTTAGCTGTTTGATTAGGTTTATCATGCAGCCAATGTAAAAAGAGATCACAATAGAACTTTGCGGCCTTTGCTCCTCCGCGAACTTTGCGTGAAAGAAGTTTAGGAAGTTGAGGATGCTAAGGAGGTTGATGTATCCCAAGAACTTTTAATAACAGGCATCCTCGTAATTGGTGGTCAGGTCTGGGTTTGGTCATCTATATGATTGCGTACCACATACGACAAAAGGACAGGGAAAGCTTCCCTTATAGAGACAACAGGCTTTTCTCAGATCTTCCTGCATTACCCCCGGTACAATGGTATTTAATACTGCCATTCCCAATATGTCTCTGTTATTCAAAACCTTATAAAACACTTAACCTTAGTAGCAAGAGGAGGAGTCGCGCAACAACAAACCTTATTACCTTATTTTTCAAGCATTGGAGCGATCGTTTTTTGATAAAACTCCTCAAATCTAATCCTTTCACTTGCATAGCTATTTAACTTATGGTGAACGGGTTGATTCTGGATATATTGACACACCCTGTTAACATCACGCTTTGAAACAGAAAAAGCCGAAAATGTTTCCTGCCATTTGAATGGTCTTTTTAACAACTTCTCCCTGTTGATGAACTCTTCGGTAGAACTAGCTACCCTTGAGATGAGTTCATTATCAGAAATCTCCGGACTTTTTGAAACAAGAATATGTATATGTTCGGGATTGGCATAGATGCTATACAATCTGCACTTATATCTTCGAATTATTCCTGTAATGTATTTCTCGATTCTCTTTCGGTGCATTGCATCGATCAAAGGCTCTCTCTCCTTCACGGTCAGCACATAATGAACATATAGATTGTTGTATTCAGCTTTCATCTCTTTTTTGCGTATAGTTGCTTCAAACGAGAAAAAAGGAGATATACCATGAAAAATAAGGTAATAAGGCTTAATAATCAAACGGACCACCCTGGCTACTAAGGTTATAGGGAAATAAGGTTTGAAATTGCTCAGATTGCGAGGAAATGAATCATGATTTGCTGAATCAGAAACGGGCGCATTGGATGTTGTGTGGAATGCAAGCTGTATCTCTCAGGTGTTTGATGCCTGGAGCTGGGTTTCGGAAGTGATCAGAAGTGCAGAAACAACAACGAAACTTTGCGGCCTTTGCTCCTCCGCGAACTTTGCGTGAAAAAAAGCAGAGGTTGAGGAGGTTAAGTCGTTTAGTCGTTTAGGTGCCTTAATCAGGATTAGTCTGTTCCAAAGGATCCTGTATCGGGGAGTCTTGCCATCAAATCAGCCATATCGGTTTTATCGAACCAAACATTCCCCATCACCAGCACATCCATTTCAGTCCGGAGGAAGCAGCGAAAAGCATCTTCGGGGGTGCAGACGATAGGTTCGCCCCTTACATTGAAGCTGGTGTTTATCACCACACTGTATCCGGAGCATTTTTTAAACGCCATGATGAGCTCCCAGAACCGTTCATTGGTATCCCGGCTTACCGTCTGAATCCGGGCCGAATAGTCGACATGGGTTACAGCCGGCAGTTCCGACCGGAGCCTGTAAAGCCTATGCAGGATTTCGGCCGGTGCATCGTGTTCCTCTGCTTTTGTCAGGAGGTGATCCGATACCGGCACCACATGCAGCATATAGGGTGAAGGGTGATCCATGCAAAAAAAGGATGAGACCTCCTCTTCGGCCACGGATGGCGCAAAAGGCCTGAACCCTTCGCGGTACTTGATTTTGAGGTTCAGGGTCTTCTGCATCTCAGGGTTTCGGGGGTCGGCGAGGATGCTCCGGTTACCCAGCGCCCGTGGCCCGTATTCCATCCTGCCCTGGAACCAGCCTAACACTTTGCTATCGGCGATGGCTGCTGCAGAGGCTTCAGCCAGCTCCGCGAAGTCGGCAAATTGCCGGCATGGAGCTCCGTAGCGTCGGGCCAGCTTCAGGATCTCCCGGTCGTCAAACGCTGGTCCCAGAAAAGCACCCTGCATGGCATCAGGCTTTGGGATGCTGGCCCTCTCCTCACCCAGCCAGGTGTGCCATCCTACGTAAGCTGCACCCAGGGCACCGCCTGCATCACCGGCAGCGGGCTGGATCCAGATATCATCAAACAATCCCGACTGCAAAAGTTTCCCGTTGGCCACGCTGTTAAGCGCCACCCCACCCGCCATCACCAGATTTTCGCAACCGGTGATCACTCTGGCTGTGGCAGCAAGTTTCAGGATGATCTCCTCCGTCACCATCTGGATGGCAAGGGCCAGATTCATGTGTGCCTGGCTGATCTCCGACTCCGGCTTCCTGGGCGGGATGCCGAACAAGGCCTCCCATTTGCGCGGATACACCATCAGCAGCCGTGTGGCGTAAGCGAAGTAATCCATATTCAGGAAGAGTGAGCCATCCCCTTTGATATCAACGAGTTTCGTGCGAATCAGTTCCGCAAACCGTAGGGTCTCCCGGGCCTCAGGATCTCCGTAGGGCGCAAGCCCCATCAGCTTGTATTCGCCACTGTTCACCCTGAAACCCAGATACCAGGTAAATGCTGAATAGAGCAATCCCACCGAATGGGGGTAGCGCAGCTCCTTCAGCAGGGTGATATGGTTACCGTCTCCAATGCCAATGGTGGTCGTTGCCCACTCCCCTACTCCGTCAATGGTGAGGATGGCTGCCTTCCGGAAGGGGGAAGGGAAAAATGCACTGGCTGCATGAGAGTGGTGGTGCTCAGGAAACAGCAAGGGTGGCACATCCTTGCCAATATGCCGGAGTTCCTTTCGGAGCATCCGCTTCATAAACAGCTTCTCCCTGATCCACACCGGCATAGCCTTCACAAAAAACTGCCATCCCCTGGGTGCGAAGGCATGAAAAGTCTCCAGAAGCCGGTCAAATTTCAGCAGCGGTTTCTCATAAAACACCACCGCATCGATCTCTTTCAAGGTCAATCCACCCTCCTGCAGCACATAATTCACCGCATTTCGCGGAAAAGAGGCGTCGAACTTTTTGCGGGTAAAACGCTCCTCCTGCGCGGCAGCCACCAGGGCCCCATCCACCAGCAACGCCGCTGCGCTGTCGTGGTAAAAGGCCGAAATGCCAAGTATTGCTTTGGGGTTGCCTGCAGCTGTCATCAGAAAAGGGTGTAGATAAAGGGTGCCACTGCCGATCCACCGGCAAGGATAATGATAAGACCCAACAGCAATAGCATGATGATCAGGGGAACCAGCCAGTATTTCCGGTACTTCCTGAAAAAACCCCACAGATCCTTTAGAAATTCCATCTCGTTTTTAATAGGGATGTTCAATATCCGATTTAGCAAAAGTAATATCCCGGTGGATAAATGCAGTATCTGCCTGTTTTCCGAAAAGCTTCAGGCGCAGCGCATCCTTCCCCGCCATCCTCCGCAACAGGGCAGTTGGAACGATCAGCAGGCTGAACAAAAGGGTGAGGATTACCGCAGACATCACATGCCCCATCACATCGGAGAAGGCATACCAAAACACCGAGAAAGGGTAAAAGACCATTGGAATGGTCATGGCAAGAACGAGAAGGATGAAAGATGGCAGATACCATTGGGGATGGCCTGAAAAAATACCAACCAGCAGTAAGACCAACACCAGCGCCAGCCCTGCATCGCGGTGCTGCGTTTTGTCAAAACGGGTACGGAAAAGCCTCTTACCTTCCATTACCATGTTGTTTTTCAGATGGTTGATTCTTCAAAACAGCCTCAGGAACATAATCCTGCAGTTTTTTCTGAAGGTACACGGCCATGATGCCATAGGCAGAGGCATTGGGATGGGTGTCGTAAGGGCTCAGCCGGTATTGCAGGCTGGCAGGATCCTCCGGAAATATGTCCCTTGCGTCATACAGTTGAATCCCCTGCTGCTGCATCTTTTCAAAAACCCGGTCGCTGCTGCCTGCTGCCCAGTTCCAGACAATCACATGAAATCCGGGATTGCCGAATTTTTGGTCAGCAAGCTGTTTGGCCCTGAGAATCACTGATGCAAACAGGTCTTTTTCGGTGTTGCTCAGGCGGGGGTTAAAACTGCCCAGATACCGTCCGACCGCTGTACGCTTCCTGAACCAGCCCTGGTTTGCCGGGGTTTTAAGTCTGTCGGCATAGCTGCCTTTCAGTTCAGGATATCCCTCTTTGCCAATCTCAAACCTTGGGCTGTGAATATTCCAGTCGTAATACCCAGCTACCCTGTATGCATGGTCGGGGTACAGGATCTGAAGCACGATGTGATCAACGGGTTGCTCCACCACTGAGTCCACCATACCCGACTCCAGCTGAGCCAGCATGTGGTGCGGGCCATAACCCGAAACACCGAAGTTGTACACCTGGTATTCAGCCAATGAACGCATACCAAACTGAAAGGGAAGGGTCAGGCTGTCGCCAACTCCTTCGCCGAAGGTGCATGAGTTGCCAAAAAAGAGCACCGCATGCGGGGCGGGGGCCGTACTCAGGGGGGAAATCCGCATGGCCCGGGTGTTGATGGTAACCCGGGCAGCATACAGCAGCTCCCCGTTCACCTGTTTGCACCACACATGACTTGTGTTTGCTACCGGAACCCAGCCCAGCAGGGGGTGACCAGCCGATTCGTACACATGTTCAAGACTGATATCCGGCTTTCGGCGTTCATCCCTCTGTTCACGGATCCGGAAAACCAACTCGGTCAGCAACATCAAACCGAACAGCACCAAGAGGTTAATGGCAACGAGCCGTACCCGGCTGCCGCTTTTCCCCTTTCCCCCCAAAGACCTGATCTTTCTCACCAGATAATACCAGAAAACCAGCAGACGCTTGCCACGGGTACGGAACAACAAAAACTCCAGAAACCCGAATCCGTGGGCTACAATATTCATACGGCCTGCCTGCCTGAGGTAAATAATCCATAGCAGCTGCATTCTTTCGCGGAAGGTATTGGCTTCAAGGCGGGGATTTTTAAAGTCATACCGGTAAATCATCCGCTCAGCGAGGGTGGTGCGCGATGCTGCCAATTCCTGCAACACAGCGTCGGGGATGGCAACCGCAAATTCCTGCTGCAGAAAAACAAGCGCCTTACGTACCTGGATCAGCACCTTGTATTGCCGGACTTTTGCCACAAAGCGCTGCCAGTCGATGGGCCGGTCTGCTGCACGGAGTATGGTTACCGCATCAGCCACCCAGCGGATCGGAGGCTCCGGATTCCACTTCAGCCCATGCACGAGGGTATGAAGCAAAGCATCGGCGGAGCAAAGCGCTTTCACGTCCATGCCCTTGAATTTCAGATCTGCGGCTTCACGCCAGAAATCATCCGCATCTGTATCACTTACCGATTCGAACAGGGGACTCCAGTGCACGTCGCATTCAAACCCCTCCGCATTGCGGAACATCATGCTTCGCCCATACCTCATATTATAGGCAAGATAATGGGGGAATTCGGCCTCCCAGCCATGGCTCTGCAACACAGCAATGGTCATCTCTGCCTGTGGACGCGGAATCATGATATCAAGATCCGCCATAGGCCTTACCCCCATATCACGGTAATATTCCAGTAAAAGTGCTGTGCCCTTGAGCAGCATTACCTCCACACCAGCATCCTGAATCCTGCGTATCACCTCTGCAGCATCACTGAACAGCTTTTGGTTCCGGTACCAGGCTTGCTTGTAGATCCCTTTCAGCACCGTCATCCCGGGATGTTTCACCATGAGGGATGACAGATTCCGGTACAAAAGCGGAAGGAGCCTGAAAGAACCATGATCCAGGGTCTCCTCCATGTCCCATGAGCTGCTCCAGGTTTCCCAGGCCTTCAAAGCTTCACTCCCCGTGAGCAGGGCTGACTTCAGCAACACCAACTGTTTTTCTGATGGATATGGCACTATGCAATGGTTTCGATGGTCCCTTCCGAATGATGGTTTCCATCCTGTAACATAATAGAAATCAGCATCGGAATCACCCACATATAAAATATATTTCGGCCTTCAAAGGTAAATCCTTTCAGTGCGTAAAAATCGGCTAAATTTGCCAAATATCCCGTCGAATATGATTTCTTCCGCAAAAAAACAGGTTCTTGTCACCGGCTCCGGCGGGCTGATTGGTTCTTCATTGTGTAAAGTGTTGCTAAACAACGGCTATAAGGTCAAAGGGTTCGACCTGAATGCCACAGGTGACGGGTACGGTGATATCAGGAACCGGGAAGCGGTGCTGAAAGCAGTGGAAGGATGTGCGGGAGTAGTCCATCTTGCAGCAGTTTCAAGGGTAATCTATGGAGAACAATTCCCGGAATTATGCAGGGATATCAACGTGGGAGGGATGCAAAACCTGTTGAGCGCCATTGGAAAACAACAGGAATCCCCGTGGCTGATATTTGCCAGCAGCAGGGAAGTGTACGGCAATGCAGAACCATTGCCCGTGAAAGAATCGTGGCCGCTGCAACCCATAAATACTTACGGGGAAACCAAACTGGTAAGCGAGGAGATGATCCTGCAACAATCGAAAAACGAGGGACTTCGGGCGGTGATTCTGCGGTTTTCAAATGTTTTCGGTGGCCTCAATGACTATGAAGACCGGGTGATACCGGCCTTTGTCAATGCTGCGCTGCATAACAGCCCCCTGCGTGTCGACGGGGAAGCCTCCACCTTCGATTTCACCTTTCTGGAAGATGTGGTGGAGGGTATTGTCAGATGCTGTTCACTCCTGGAATCGGGTAAAACACTTCCCAGTCCGGTTCATCTGGTGAGCGGTGTTCCAACTACGCTGGGAGAACTGGCAGAAACGATCCTGGAAATCACCGGCAGTAATTCCCCGATCGAAATCACCCCTTCACGCAACTACGATGTGGGGAAATTTTACGGCGACCCAGACGAAGCCTTTGATGCACTAGGCTGGAGACACACAACGCCACTAAAAACAGGGCTGCTCAGACTTGCAGAAATGCTTCCCGGAACCCGTCTGAGACCCGGGCGGCCCACCTATTTGCCGGAAAACTCTGTTAAACCAATCACTTTAAACCAGGTCTGACATTTATCCTTTACAAAATTAATAACTGATAATTACCGGTAACAATGCACTATACACTGAATGCCCCCTATATTGTCCATGAAACCATTGATGGTGAGACCATTGTGATGAACCTGAAAAACGGGTTCTATTACAGTTTTACCGGCATAGGACCTGCCATCTGGGAACTGATCATGGCCGGCGCCAGCCACGACCAGATCCGGACCATCATGAGCCAGTCCTTCGGTTCACTCATGCCTGACTTTGAAGAGGTTCTCAATTCCTTTATCACAGAATTGAAAACCAACGAGATTATTCTTGAATCGCAGGAACCACTTTTCACCCATACGGATGCCGGTCTGAAATCCCTTGCTTCTTCGGATCTGTTCGCTCCTGAGACTGCCAAACCTCCTGTATTCCACAGATATACTGATATGCAGGATGTGCTGCTGCTCGATCCGATCCATGATGTGGATGAGAAAGGGTGGCCAGAACCGAAAACTCCCCGGAAGTAATGCCCCTGCGATCTGTCAGACGACTTTTGGGCAGCTTTTCGTCGCCGGCATGGCGGTATTACGGAAGCTTCTACCGGCCTGACCGCAGGAAAATTCTATGGACTACCCTGGCCACAGCAGGGCAAACCCTGCTGATTGTGCCTGCACTCTTTCTGGTGAAATATGCCTTTGACCGGGCCATACCGGAAGGAGACACAGCGCTTTTGGTATATATCGGGCTTACCATTCTGATATTAAGGATACTACAGTCGCTGGTAGCCTGGTGGCTTCGTAATATCCAGATCAGGGTGATCAGCCGGGGGGTGTATACCCTTCGCGAATCACTGGTGAAGTCGCTTTTCAGGATGTCGTACACTGAGTACACGGATGCCGACCTGCGCGGACTGCATGTGAGGGTCGTGCAGGATACCGAGAGAATTGCCCATCTGGGGACAGCTATCCTGAGCAGGCTGATGCCATCGCTGCTGATCGGTACTGCCCTTCTGATCATCTGCCTGATGATCAACTGGTATCTTGTGCTGATTATCATTCTCTTCATCCCGCTGCTTTACATCGCTAACCGCTATACGGGCAGAAAGATCAGGGAGCGGGTTTTTACATTCCAGAAAGCCTTTGAAGAGTTCAGCAAAGGGATTGCCTTTGTGCTCAGGTACCTGCCTCTTACGATCCTGCAATCGGCGAAGCGACAGGAAACCGACCGGCAACAAAAGATCCTGCAGGATCTGCAGTCGAAAACCAACCGGATGGCAGGCATTTACTCTTTAAACCTTCAGATACAGGAATCCTTAACCGGTATCACGGCCATTGTGATCATCGTGGCCGGAGGGATTTCCGTAGCCCTGAACCGGATGACCCTCGGTGATTTCTTCTCATTTTACATGGCATCCCTCTATCTCAACAAATATGTAAATACCATCACGGGTTCACTGCCCGATCTGATCTCCGGAAATGTGTCACTGAATACCCTGTATGCCATTGCCTCCAGCCAGCCGGAGGAAGGAGCGCCGGGAGAATTCAGGCCGGAATTTACCGGAAAGGTGGAGATGCGCGGTGTGGCCTTCTCGTATGGACAGAAAGAGGTATTGAAGCAGATTGATCTGGTCATCGGGCCAGGAGAGCGTATCGTGATTGCCGGTGAGAACGGAGCCGGAAAAACTACCCTGCTGAACCTTCTGGCCGGACTTTTGACCCCCTCGCGGGGGGAGATTTTTATTTCAGGATATCCTCAGGGATTGCTGGATCAGGAATGGTTCAGACAACAGATCGGCATCGTAACCCAGCACCCGCAACTGTTGCCGGGTACGATCCTGGAAAACATCGTGTATGGCTCAGACGAAGTGGATACAGCTCAGGCAGAGCGGGTTATCGCACTGGCCTCGGCAGCACCTTTCCTTTCAGCACTTCCTGACGGATGGTCGACCCGGCTGGGTGACGAGGGGTTACGGGTGAGCGGAGGCGAAGGGCAACGCATCGCCATAGCCCGTGCCCTGTACCGGAATCCAAAGCTGCTGATCCTCGATGAACCCACCAACCACCTCGACCCCTTTGCCATCAGCCAGATCCTGGATAACCTCAGGGGATTAAATCCAGGCCCCTCCATCCTCCTGATCAGCCACGATCAGAGTGTTGCCGGATTTGCCGATCATCTGTACCGGCTGAGCAACGGTGTGCTTACCCATATATCCCCAGAATGAACCCCAGACAAGAAAAGCCTTTATGGAACCAACCCCGATAGACAAACCCAGAAGTGAGGTGCCCCGGAAAAGTGAAGCGGAGCAAATCAGCTACTTCAACCAGGGGATGGACCGGTTCAGCGCGGCCATCCGGCAAAAAAGCCCCATCAGAAGATACTACGAAATCGGAGGCACCATCGTTTGCCTGACCTTTGCCGGAGATGCGCTCATCCCTCTCCTTACCCGTGCCCTGAGCCACCTCGAACGTACCGATGATCCGGAGGCGGGTTTTGAGATCTGCGTCTGGGATTCCCGCTCAACTGATACCGAAATGCTTCCCCCGCCCTGCGACAGGGCCTCCTTCACTGAACGGGGCGACTTCTGGGGGTTCAACAGCAAACGGATCAGGATGGCTTTCCATTACAGCGACTTCTCGCTGAATATGATGGACCTTGAAACCCGTACCGGATTTTTCTGGGTGAAAGACGCCGGTTTCCTGCCTCCCTGGGTTTTTGCAGCACCGTTCCGGTCGCTGTTCCAGTGGTGGATGGAACTCAACGGGGGGCAACTGCTCCATGCCGCTGCCGTGGGAACCCCCGAAGGGGCTGTCCTGATTTCCGGTAAAGGGGGTGTTGGCAAAAGCACTACCGCCCTTTCATGCCTTGCCGCAGGCATGCTGTATATGGGGGATGATTATCTGATTGTCAGGAAAGACCCTTATCCTCAGGTATTTACACTCTATAATACCGCCAAGATTCTGCCTGCCGATACCCATCGGTTCCCTGAACTGAAAAAATCCATCAGCGAAGCCGAAGCCGATGACACCTTCGATAAAAAGGTGCTGTACCTCTATCCTGAATACCGGAATCAGCTCTGCAGGTCACTGCCGCTGAAAGCCATTATGAAACCGGAGATTTGCCGGGAGGCATCCAGCATGCTTTCTGAAATCCCCTATACCAGCATCCTGGGTGCCATCTCTTTCACCACCATGACCCAGCTCCCCTATGCCGGTGAATACACCCGGAAAATGATCTCCGAACTGATTGCCAGACTGCCATGCTTCAGTCTTTCACTCGGAAAAGACCTGCCATCCACCCCATCCCTGCTGAAAAGCTACCTGTCCGGAACACTTCCTGTTGAAAACATCCGGGCCCACATACAGAACGAGCATGGCGAAAGGCCCCTCATCAGCATCATCATCCCTGTGTTCAACGGCGAAAGGTTTATCGAAGAAGCCGTAAATTGCATCAGGTCTCAGCAATACCCTTCACTGGAAATCATTTTTGTGGACGACGGATCAACCGACCAGTCTGCCGCAATAATTACCTCACTGAAAACCGATTACCGCTATTTCAGGCAGGAGAACCAGGGCCCCACTGCTGCACGCAACAGGGGAATCAGAGAGGCTACCGGCGATTATATTGCTTTTCTGGATGTGGATGACCTTTGGCCGGATAACAACCTCCATCACCTGATGGACGAACTTCTTGCTGATGCATCCCTCCTGGCCGTCCATGGATATGCCCAGCTTACCGAAAAAGATTCAGCGACAGGCAAGTACGAATATCTTGGAAATCCGGGAGAATCCTTTCCCGGATATCTGGGTGCCGGACTTTATAGCAAAACGATTTTCTCTGTGGTGGGTATGTTCGACCCCCTGTTTGCCTATACCGGGGAAGACGCCGACTGGTTCAAGAGGGCTTCGGAGATGCGTGCCCCCATCAGAAAACTGGAAGAGGTAACCCTGTTTGTCCGCCGGCATGGCGAAAACATCACCGGGGGCAGATCCCTGGTGGAGCTTAACACCCTGAAGGTCTTCAAACGCTCCCTCGACCGGGTCAGAAATCCCTACCCTGAAAAGGGAGTTACCCTGGATGTAAGTGTCATCATTCCGGTGTATAATGGTGAGAAATACCTCGCCGAAGCCCTTCACAGCGTTCTCAGCCAGGAGGAAGGCTACAGGGAGGTGATCGTAGTGGATGATGGCTCAGTGGACCAGTCGCTGGCAGTGGCTGAAAGGTTTTTGCCCCTGGTGAGAATCCTGAAGCAGGAAAACCGGGGGGCAGCGGCTGCAAGGAACACCGGCATCGAAGCTTCGGGGGGCAGCTATATCGCCTTTCTGGATGCCGACGACCTGTGGATGCCACAGCATACCACCCTGTTGATGAACGCACTGGAAGAGCACCCTGAGTATGAAATTGCTGCAGGATCAGTTGAACAGTTCATCTCCCCTGACTGCCCCGACACCCCCCGGCTGAGAGAAGAACTCCGTATCATGCCCGGTTACCACCTGGGTTGTATCCTGATGCGCCGTACTACTTTCGACAGGATTGGATGGTTCAACGAGAAACTGAACATTGCCGAGGTAATAGATTGGTTTTCAAGAATGGAACAATCAGGCATCAGGATTTTTCATATTCATGATGTTGTGTATCAACGCAGAATACATACTACAAATCAAGGGATTACAAAAAGGGACCATTTGACGGAGATTGCATCGGTACTGCATCAGAAACTGCAGCGACATAAAGGGGAACAGATACTTTAAACAGTGGTAATCATCAAGCTTTGAATACAACCCCACCATCACAAATAACTTATCCTGAGGACAGACACCCTGAGAGCCTCCCAACCGGCGTTTATTTTCTGGCAAACGATCGTATCCTGGATATTACGGTTGCCTTTCTGAACAGCTTCAGGAAACACAACCCCGACATCCCGCTGTGCCTGATCCCCTTCCGGTCCGATACCGCGGAACTTGAGAAACTGCAGAAAACCTACAGCTTCACTATCTACAACAACCCGGAAGTTCTTGCACTTGCCGATGAGATCAGCCTGCTGTTTCACCCTTCAGTAACAGGCCATTACCGTAAACTTGCCTGCTGGCACGGCCCGTTTGATAAATTCATCTACATCGATGTGGATATGGCGGTGCTGAAGCCTCTGGATTTTGCCTTCAGGCTTGCTGATCAATTCGGATTTGTTACATCATTGTCTGATATCCCTGAAGCTGAAAAATGGGTATGGAGACCTGAAATCTACCATACTGGAACCCTTACCCCTGATCAGATCAGGTTTTCAGCCAATACCGGCTTTATCATTTCAGAAAGAGGCAGGATTCCTTTACACAACCTGCCGGAGCGGGCAAAGGAAGCTGTCCCTCTGGCAATGCACATGGAACTCAGCTGCAAGGAGCAGCCATTGCTCAACTACCTGATGGTGACTTCAGACCTCACCTGCAGCAGTTTGTGGAACCTGGCCGGCAACAGCCTCTTCCCCGAAAATTATGTCGAGTACTGGGCCGGTAACGGCAAAAAAGGGCTGCAAAAAGGTTATACCACCGAATGCAAAGGAGAAATGCGTGAGGTATTTCTGATCCATTGGGCCGGTGTATGGCAGCTCCGCAAATCAGAGATAAAGGCCTTTGCCCTCTTCAGCACCCTGCGGTTAAAGAAACACATCTGGGCTGTGAGTATCTTCATGCCCCTCAGGAAACTCTGGCGTAAGTACCGGTACCTGCATCAAAACCCTTAATTGCCATGGAAGATTCTGATCCCCATGAACAGCAAATCAGAACAGCTGCAGCTTCTCTGGTCAGGCGTCATCAGAAGCAGATACAGCAGGTGATCCGCGAAAGGGAGATAGCCCAATATCAGGGTGAAGGGGTGATATGCCCTGTGTGCGGCAGCCATTTCAGTGAATTTGCCCCGGTATATCAGGGCAGGTTGCCGGGGGATCAGGCAGGGAATGTCAGGGTGTTGGCAGATCATGCCCGGTGTCCCAACTGTCAATCGCAGCAACGGCAACGGTTGTTGTGGCTATATCTGCATAAAAAGCTACAACTATTTGATGGACAGCACAAATCAGTACTTGAGATCGCACCTGAACTTCCGTTTTTCAGGTTGTTCAGCCAGTCTGATTCTATCGACTATTATCCGTGTGACAAATTTCCGCAACAATTGAAATACACAGATTTTCCCGGTGATATCGTTGAGGCAGACCTGTGTGCCCTTCCCTGGCCGGACTCCGTTTTTGATATGATTCTCTGCAGCCATGTGCTTGAGCATGTGACGGATGATCATCAGGCACTCCGGGAACTGTACCGGGTTCTTAAATCCACAGGCCTGCTGTTGATCCAGGCTCCCGTAAGCTATGACCTGGAATCCACCCTGGAGGACTCCGGAAACTCCACCCCTGAACAGCGGGAAACGCTGTATGGTCAGCAAGATCATTACAGAAGATACGGAAGGGATATCGAAAAGCGCATTCAACGGGCAGGATTTTCGGCGGATACCTTCGACTGCCGAAAAAATTACACACCGGATGAGATAATCCTGTTCGGGCTTGATCCCTGGGAAAAGATCTACCTGTGCACCAAATAGTTAATTGTGTTCACTTCCGGCACCGTAGAGTTTTTCATGAACCCTGGCAATGAGAGAGTCGAGTTCGGGATTGGGTTTGTCGGTAATACACTTGTAATAACAATCCACCGATTCCTTGTACCTGCCCAGTTCAAAAAGAGCCATCCCTCTCACTTTCAATACATCCCGGTTTAGTGGATATATTTTCACCGCTTTGTCCAGGTATTTCAATGCCTGGGCGTACTCTTTCTTCATTACGAGCAATACTCCCAGATCTCCGAGTGTAGCCACGGAATTCGGATTGTTTTCGAGTGCCCGCTCAAGTTCAACCTGTGCCTCATCTGTTTTCCCTGAAGCCAGCAGGGCATGTCCCCGGTACCACCCGTAGGGGTTATTCACGGGATCGAGGTTGCAATAACGGCTCTCCGCCAGGCGAACCGCTTCCTGCACCACATCCCATTGCCCGGATACAAAGGCCTGGTGGGCAAATTTGATGTATTTCTCTGACCGTATCATCTGCAGACTGACGAAAAAGGATATGGCCATGACAATGGCTGCTGCCACAGGAAAAATCCGGTGGTTTCCGGAGGTCGCAACCTCACCTTTTTTTGCCCCCCCGGGAACCACCAGCAGAATTCCGGCAAAAGTCATCATATACAACAACGTCTCAACCCGGTCATACGGGAAGGAGAACATGGAATCCACCAGAAATCCGGCCAGGCCACCCGCCATCAGTACCACCAGCACTTTCCGCTCCGCAGGGATCTCTTTCTTCAGGGTTCGCAGCGCAATGACAAAAAGCGAGATAAAGAAACCGGCATAGAGGATCAGCCCGACAATCCCTTTTTCTGCCATTATCCACAGAAAATCATTGTGCGGGCGACGCCAGTTGTGGTAAAAGCTCTCGTTCGGATCGGGTATATAGTAATCCGGTATGAAAATCTTCCAGTTACCGGCCCCTACGCCCAAAACTGGATGGTCACCTACCATCTCGAGGGTCCGGGACCAGATATCCAGTCTTTTTACCCGGTTCTGGGTGGTTGTGCTGAAGATGGAAGATACCCGCTGGTCCAGATCCTCCATCTTCTCCTTCACTTCCACAGGTTGTTGCTTTTCAGGGTGACTGATGGAATACCGGTTTGTGAGAAATGCCATCAGGAATGCCAGTACCAGAATCCCCCCGGTGATGCCAATAAGCCGGTAAAACGTTCTGCCCCCCTTTTTGAATCGATCGGTGGCCATCCACAGGCCTGCAGCCATTACCAGTACGAACACCACAATGGCCAGCCATACCGAACGGGTCTGAATCAGAAACTGAACCAGGAGGTTCAGAAATAACACAATGGCAGAGATTACCCTGCCGGATCCTT
This sequence comes from Bacteroidota bacterium, assembly GCA_022709695.1. Lineage (GTDB taxonomy): Bacteria > Bacteroidota > Bacteroidia > Bacteroidales > SKPS01 > SKPS01. The sequence continues at coordinate 7,727 of JAKLII010000016.1, read as the reverse complement.
TAACCGTAAGCATCAGGTATATCACCCACGGCATCGTAAAGAACAGGGTAATGGAAAATACATTTTTATGCGACATGAGTCCGTTCACCTTGTAAAGGCTGCTAAGATCGATTGACCTGAAAACAAACTCGTTATACTGGTATAGCCCCACAACTGAAAACAAAAATGAAAGGATCAGCGCCGAAATGGCAAAGGGCATGATCCCACCCTCCTGCACGCTGATCACCATAAACACCATCAGAAATATCAGCATTCCAAAAACCTTCAGCAGGTCAAATGCTCCTTCTGCAGGATTGACGGCAATGAACAAAGACACCATCGTGATCAATGCCAGACCACCCCACAATGCCACAGGCCATTCCCTTAAGCAGGATGCAAATCCGGATTGCCACTTTTTTCTGAACATAAGAATGATCAGCATCACAGTCAGCAACCCTGATAAGACCGTAAACTTCGGCACCAGTGAAACGTCCACTGCGGGTTCGTAATAGAACATCGGAACAAATACCAGAGAAATCAGGGCGAATAACCACACAACCTGTTTCGGGATTTGTTCATCCTTCTTGGCAACCTGTTTCTTCATAATCAATTAATTTTTAATTATTTCAGACTTTCACAAATGGATTAACACACTGAAATCCGGTGATTGGCATGTATTAAAAGGGTATTGCGAAGATACAGATCTCTTTGTTATGGAAATAAAAAAATATGAAATATTCATAAATGTGATCTATTTTTGCGGCTCACCCAGAGAGCCCGGCAACGTGGAACAACAAACCGCAGATATTTCGATTGTCGTAGCCAATTACAACAACGGCAGGTACCTGGATACACTGATCGGTAGTGTGCTGGGCTCAACCCTGCTGCCACGCGAACTGATCATCGTGGATGATGGATCCACTGACCAGTCTGCTGAGATACTGGAAGCATACGCCGGCAATCCCATGCTCCGCACCATCCGCTTTACCGAAAACCGTGGTTTTGCCCACGCCCTGAATGCAGGCATCAGCGCAGCTTCGGGCAGGTACATCGGGCGGGTGGATCCCGACGACATCCTGCTCCCACAGCGGCTGGAATGGCAGTACCGGTACATGGAGGAACATCCTGAAGTGGATGTGCTGGGTGGCAATGTGATGTATTTTCACGGAGAAACAGGCAGGGATATTTTTCCGTCGAACTTCAGGCCCCATCACCACGACATCCTGTCTGCATACCGGCAGGGGGATCACGGGATTCAGCACCCCACGGTACTGGTGAAAGCACCTGTTTACAAGCAATACCAATATTTCCAGGAACATTTTCCCGCAGAAGACTACGATGTGTTTGCCCGGATGATCAGGGATGGCTACCGGTTTGCCAATCTGCCACAACCCCTGAACCGGATGCGGATCCATGCCGGCAGTGTTTCAGCTGGGCTCTGCTTCCTCACGATACGGAAAACCTTTTTACTGCGCGATCAGATCTTCGGCCTTCACTCCACCTCCTGGCAGCAAAAACGGTATTACTATCATATTCTGCTCTACAGGAGATTTCTGTTTGCCCGGAATTATTGCACAAAGATCCTCTGCATCGCTCTTTCCGCAATGATCTACCCCCGGAAGGTGATGCTCAGGCTTAAGGACCGGTTCAGGGCCTGATTACAGATGTATTGAGATTCCGAATCTCAGATCGCTCAGGCTTGCCTGCAACCCAAATCCGGATGTGATGTCCTTGGTATACTCCCCTTCTTTTGGCAGATCGGTTTTTATGGCAACCTGCTCATATCCGATAAAGCCAAACATCATCTCAAAAGAGACCGTCTCGCTGAACATATAGGAAAACCCCGGAGTAATTCCAAAAGTGAACATGTTCAGCTTATCAGTATTGGTTACCGTGGTGGACCCTGTGGTAGTTTCTGTGTTTACGCTGCCAAAACCCAGCCCAAGCTGCAATTGTCCCAGAAAAAAAAGTTCCCGGTCCATTTCGGCATAGTACCGCAAAGTAGGGGAAATCTGGAACATCGATGTGGTAAGCTTTAACGAAGTATTGGGAGCGGTAACCGACTTCGCCGATTCAGATGTATACCCCAAACCCAGTCCTAATGCCATATAATCCGCTACAAAAAACCCTGGCATGGCATAAAAATTTATTTCAGTGGTCGTAGGGCCATCATCTGTGGTAAGAGAATCACCGGTAAAGGTTTCGGTTCTGATACCTGAACCTGCAAAACCAATGCCTCCGGAAAGCAGTACAGTTCCCTGATCTGTCTGAGCCTGAGCATAAAAAAATGCACAAAATGCAACCAACGCTAATACGATTCTTTTCATGGTGTTGTGGGATTAAGAATTAATTTTCAAATAAACTCAATACATAAAAAGATATTACATTTGTTCCTGAAAAATATTTATTAACATTTCCACAATGAGCACTCAAAACCTGTTGATCACCACCACCGATTTTGTTCCCGGATACAAAGTAGCAGAAATCCTTGGCGTATGCCGGGGCAGCACCATCCGCGCCAGAAATATTGGACGGGATATCATGGCCGGACTTAAAAACATTGTGGGTGGAGAGATTGAAGAGTACACCAAATTACTGGCCACAAGCCGTGAACAGGCCATGCAGCGGATGACAGACGATGCCATCCGGCTGGGTGCCGATGCCGTAATCAATGTGCGGTTTATGACCAGCTCCGTGATGCAGGGCGCTGCTGAGATGCTGGCCTACGGAACTGCAGTGAAGCTGCAGAAAACCGAATAAAAGCAGGATTATGTTATCCATCGCTTTGGGGATCTTCTTCACTGCCATCGTAGTGATCGGTGGTTTGGGTATGTTGATCTACGTGATTGTAAACCGCGTCCGGCAAAAAGATAAGGAAAATTTTCCCGACAGGGATAATTAGGCATCTTTCTGAGCATCTGGTATTGTCCCCGGTTAGTGGTACTTGTTTGTGCCATTTCAGGTACATCCATGCCATTCAAAACCTTATCAAACCCACAACCTTTACAATGGGTAGCAGCCACAACCAGGCAAAAGCACCTTATTATCCCATTCCGATAAAACTATGCAATTCAAAACCTTATCAAACCCACAACCTTTACAATGGGTAGCAGCCACAACCAGGCAAAAGCAGCTTATTATCCCATTCCGGTAGAACCATGCAATGCAAAACCTTATTAAACCCACAACCTTAGTAGCAAAGGGACGGCTCCTGTAACAAATAACCTTATTACCTTATTTTCCAGAGAGCAATGCACAAGCGAATTGTTGTTTTTAGCCCTCAACTCATTTTTCTCAAATAGTTTCGACTTAAAAGGGAAACATACCGAGAAATAAGGTAATAAGGTTAAGGATCAACGAAACCACCCTGGCTACTAAGGTTATACAGAAATAAGGTTGTGAATTGCTGAGATTGGCTGGAAATGGATCAGATAATCTTATTACTTTATTTTTTTTAACATTGGAGCGATTGTTTTCTGATAGTACTCCTCAAATACAATCCTTTCACTCTCATAGCTATTCTGCTTATGGTGAACGGGTTGATTCAGAAATGACCTTTGTGATTAATCCATAAACCGCCAGGCTACGGCGAATTTCAGGGCGGGATCGGACATCGGATACCCCGGGAGGGAATATTGCCCGAACCCTGCCAGCCACGCAGATGCATGCTCATATTTCAGCATGAAACGGGTTTTCTTCAGCACGAAAGTAATAAAGGGATCGGCCCACACATAACCGGGTATTTCATAAAGGGTTGTATGGTAAAACACCCTGGTAGCAGGCATCCACTGGTTGGTATAGGCAGCAGTACGGGCATGCCCCACTACCCCGCCGATAGCGTTGATTTTCCCTTTGAACAACCGGAACCTGATGCCTGCCATTGCCTCCCCCAGCAACAGAGGGGGCCTCAGGATGCTGGTTTCCTCCAGGCTTTTCTGCAACCCCACTTTTCCATCGTACACCAGCAGCCCTGCCTCTCCGGAGGTGGAAGCCAGCATCTGGAGCAGCCAAATATCCCCAGGATACTGATTGGGGAGCGCCTGCTGGTTGTAATAAATGATATCGTTCACCTTTGTTGCTGCCAGGGAGAGGTCGAGGGGGAACTTTCCGCGATGGCGCAAAAATGCCTTGCCCTGGAGGTAGCGGGTGTTGTTCATCTGCTGGTTCCATACGAAATGGTTGGATGCCCAGGCCATATCCTGCCTGAAAGGGTAATCGCTCCAGCTTGCTGCCTGTATGCCAGCAACCCAGGGACCCAAAGCCTCCCATGCAATGCCCGCAGAAACCTCATGCCGCTGCCCGAATGCAGGATCCGACCACAGTGAAACGGATGCATCGGCCTTTATCCTTTTCAGCAACCGTATCTGCAGCCGTGCATAGGGCGACCAGGCAGTGCCGCTGCCTTCCGTGTTCAGGGTGTCGAAATACCGGTAACCCTGGAGCCTGATCCCTGCCCTGAGCTGTGCCACCTGCCTGAAATCGGCCCTGTAGGAGAGATCGGCCAGCAAAGCGCTGTAGCTGAGCGAGTCGAAGGTGACGGTGGTATCGTAACGGGTAGTGGTGTACCAGGGATTGAAAGGATCTGCATCGCGGTAGATGAACCATTCGCGGCGCGCCCGGAGGTCAAGCGTAAGGCTGTGGATCAGAGGTGAAGATACTGTATCCTGTTCAGGGATTGAATCGGTTTTGTGTTTTAGATTTAGGTGAAAACGATTGAATTTCAGCTCGTTCACCCACACCACTTCGGTGCTTCGATAGGTATTGGTGGCATAACTGATCCAGATGGGGACAAGCTGCCGGTTGATTTTAACGGTATCTTCAAAATAGGAAGGATCAGAAATTCCGGCATTTTCTTCGTGGGTGATGCCGTTGGAGAAAAAGTACAACTGCGACTTCAGGGGGATTTTCTGGTTCCGGTACTGGGCGTACAGACCGATATGGTTGGTTTTGGCATGTTCGTGCCGGTAGGCGCCCAGGGCATTGATAAATTTCACATCGAGCCCGAAATTCAGCCCTTTGCCGGCATCCTGGGCATGGATGGCCCTGAAGATCTGTTCGCGGTTGGCGCCGATCAGGTAGTACCATTCACTGTAGGGGGTTTCTGAACGGATCAGCTCCAGATTCCCCGCGTTCAGCTGGTAGTTGCTGTAAGGATTCCTGTAGATATAACCGGAGGTTTTCGGATCGAAGTGCATAAACAGATCCATCGCCGGGCGACCGATGGGACCGGTGAGGGCAGGGAAATGGACCAGATGGTTGAAAGCGGGTAACTGATGAAAGTTTCTGATACCCGTATCCACAGGAAGGGTATCGGGGTATTCAGCTAATATATTATTGATTACCAATGCCTTGCATGGCTTTTCCGGTGTACAAACGGTAGTGTCCTGCGCCTTCAGTTGCAGGGACCCCATACAGGTTAAAAAACAAACGATGATAAGGAATAGCTTTATCATACAGATAAGATCAACCACAAAAATACACCAATTAGATGAACTGTATGCTCCTGTTGTAATCCTTAAGTTTTTGCAATAACAAAAATCAGGTGTCGACTTTGCCCGTTAATGAGTTATCTTTGATGGTCAATCCTACGATAAAAGCAGGAGAATATTGTGAAAACTCTGTTGCAGTTAAAGATTTCAGCAAGCCTTTTAAATACCACCTCTATGATCAGACATTCATTCAAGGCATTGATCAGGATCTCCATCCTTTCGTTTATATTTTTCTTGTTGCATCCTGCCACAGGCGCCGGACAAATCAACTTCCCTGATCCGGCAGAAAATCCTTACTGGATTGAGTGGCATTTTTGGAAGCCGAGTGATAATATAATTGATGATGACATTGTGGTCTCTTATGGAGCAGATGTCACAATAGGCAATAAAACCTACCACAAACTTTTTTGCAGTGGTGTCCGGTTAACGGTAAATTTAAGCGGTACTTGGCCCACCCAATACTATTCTACCATAAATAATGACCTATACGCTATCATCAGGCATGATACCTCTGATAGCAAGGTATATCTACTGAAGGACACGACGGAGTATTTGCTGTATGATTTCAAATCTCTGGAAACGGGCGCATACTATCCTAAAACCTATAACAACCTATATGAAGATTCACTTGTGGTAATCTCAACAGATTCGCTGGTACTGAATAACCGCACACACAGGGTTTGGAATTTGGCCAACAGGTACAATGGCATCTATAATGACTCAGCTTTTGTTCGTATTATTGAAGGAATCGGAAGCAGCTTCGGAGTAGTTGGTAAATTTCGCTGGGATAAAAACGAGTCAGGCGATTTCCTGAATTGTTTTAATTCTGACAGTACAGGTATTTATCCTGATAGTTTGTTGGTATGCGACAGAACCTTTGGCGTGGAAGAATACAAACGGTTTAACAAGATCCGGGTCTTTCCAAATCCTGCTGCCCGGTACCTTACCATTCAGGCAGAAAACATCAGCCATCGCATAGAGGTATCCTTATTTGACTTATCAGGAAGATTGTTGATTTCCAATTCATTAACAAGCCAGATCTATTGTTTTGACATCAACCATTTGGAAGATGGGCTGTACATCCTGGTTTTCAGGAGCGAAGGACAATTGCTTGAAACGCAAAAGCTGATTATCAGGAGGTAAATACAGCGGCAAAATAATACCAGTAGCTGCGGAGCGACCTTGGCTGGAGCGGTCACGCCGCAGGCGTGATCATTCCTGAGCCGAAGGCGCAAGGGATGAAGCTCCAGGCGCAGTCGCGGAGCAGCTACGCGGCCTCACGGCCGTGGAGAAAAAAAAAGAGAGCGTCTCTTTTGAGACACCCTCTAATAAAGTTGGCGACGACATATCCGCTGAGTGCGGCGAGGTGCAAGGCCGCAGACCGCAGCAGATCGCCTGCACGAAGGGATCCCGGCTCGTCTGCAAGACGAGTCGGGACTCTCCCCTTAAGGACAAAAAAAACCCGGTGAAAACACCGGGCTTAATAAAGTTGGCGACGACATATCCGCTGAGTGCGGCGATGTGCAAGGCCGCAGGCTGCAGCAGATCGCCTGCATGAAGGGATCCCGGCTCGTCTGCAAGACGAGTCGGGACTCTCCCCTAAAGGACAAAAAAAAAGCCCGGTGAAACACCGGGCTTAATAAAGTTGGCGACGACATACTCTCCCGCGAATGCAGTACCATCTGCGCAGGTGGGCTTAACTTCTCTGTTCGGAATGGGAAGAGGTGGACCTCACCGCAATAGTCACCATCAGATCTTAATCTTTCGAAGAGAAAGATTTGACTTCAGGAGGAAAATACTTTGAATTGAAAATCATCGGGTATCTTACAGAAAGCTACGGGTAATTAGTACTGCTCGGCTTTGATGTTACCACCTTTACACCTGCAGCCTATCAACGTCATGATCTCTAACGACCCTTAAAAGAAGTCTCATCTTGGGCTGAGCTTCGTGCTTAGATGCTTTCAGCACTTATCTCATCCATACATAGCTACCCTGCGATGCAGCTGGCGCCACAACAGGTGCACTAGAGGTATGTCCAACTCGGTCCTCTCGTACTAGAGTCAGGAGCCCTCAAACTTCTAACGCCCACAACAGATAGGGACCGAACTGTCTCGCGACGTTCTGAACCCAGCTCGCGTGCCACTTTAATGGGCGAACAGCCCAACCCTTGGGACCTTCTCCAGCCCCAGGATGTGACGAGCCGACATCGAGGTGCCAAACCACTCCGTCGATGTGAGCTCTTGGGAGTGATCAGCCTGT
>JAKLII010000015.1 GCA_022709695.1 Bacteroidota bacterium | reverse complement strand
GAACGGTATCGTTGCCAAGGTCGGGTTTGGGCATGGGGATTACGGTAAGAATGGCCTGGTCAATACCGGGGCACTTGATGGTGGTACCTCCGTCGTTGGTTTCGATGGAGATGATGTGCATACCGGGAGCCAGGTTGGTAGTGTTTACAATGTAGAAGGTGTCAGTGAGCGGCACACCGGTGGGTATCCCGTCGAGTTTCCAGATGTAATTCACGGTGGTGGTGTCTGATATGGCGGTAAACCTCACCGATTCCCCTTTGCAGAGGGTGGTGTCGGAGCCGATATTTACGCTCATCCCCCTTACGGTAATACAGTACGAGAAGGTCTGCTGCCCGTTGAAAGGACATGCTCCGTCCTTGATCATTACGGTGAAGCATTTCGGGACGGTACTCACATGGGTGGCATTGGGTGTCCAGGTAAAAGTGGCCTTGGCAGAGTCGGTGCCCTGATAAAAGGTCTGGAACTGACCTGAAGGAATCCCGTTGTTCCATGTCAGGGTGAATTTTTCAGGGCTGCCTGTGGTGGAAGGATTGTACACATCGGGGTCATTTCCCCACATGGTAAACGAAATGCTTTTGCCGAGGCATAGCTCAACGGCATATGTGGTATCATTGGCCGAATAGCCATTGGCATTTGTGGTGTCCATGCCGCTCAATACCGGCAGCTGATTATTGCAGGATACCACATTAACCTGCAGGTCCCTGAAAATTGTACCGATAAGGGTGGGCACCCCGTTTAACTGCCGCCACTGTTCCACTTTCACTGCCATCGGCGAAATGATGTTCATGGTGGGGGTCATGCAGATGTCGCCGGTGAGGGGGTCACAGGTAATGGGAGGATTTGACGGGAGGGGCTGTGTGGCAGTGTAGGGGGGGATCCAGGTAACATAGGTTCCGGCTCCGTTTTTAGGCGTATCCATGGAATACACAAGCGAGTCGCCATCCGGGTCAAGGGCTCCGTGGTTGTAACACATGGTTTGCCCCTGGCACATCATGGTTACAGGCTTGTTGGTAAAGGTCGGGGAGCTGTTGCAGGGGGTCTGCAGGTTGTTCAGGGTCGCTTCTATATAACCACCCTGACTGGAAGAGCTTACGATGGTATTCGACGGGTTTCGGCAACAGAAGGTGCTGGTGCCCGGCCAGTACACCTTCCAGCTGTTGCACGGAGGAAGGGTAACCTGCGCCTGAAAGGCATGTTCTCTTACCCCATACAATGAGCCACCCACGCATTTGGTGGGCATGGCATTGCAGTTCTGGGTGATCTCCTGCCCGCTTCCTGCCATCAACGGAATGTTGTTCAGTGTAAAATTGTACGCGGGGTTCGAGGAACACTGGAATGCGAGTGCAACACTGGTGGGGGCGGTTGCCCCGCTGCAGTCGCGGTAAAACACAAACTTTACGATGTAATCATTCCCTCCGATGCAGGTGAGGGTCAGGTCCATGGCTGCCAGGTGAGATGCCCTGACAGGGGTATGGGAAATACTGCAAAATACCAGGAGGGCTAACAGTGGAATCAAATACTTTTTCATAGGTTCTGATTTATGAGTGGGTAAATTTAGCAAAAATTGGAATGGCGTGTTATAAAAATTGAGCGACAACTCTTATGACCAGAGAAACTGCCAAAGGTTTAAGCCGGCCTGAACGTAAAAGTAGCCATAACCTGATCTGAAATTCCCGTGAATTGATTACTATTGCCATGCCGAAAACCGATCCCATGAAACCAACCCGATGGACTGTTCTCCTTTTTCTGCTCTCCTGTCTGGATGCCGGTCTGCTTGTAGCCCAGAACCGCAATGAGATTCACTTCCCCGATCTTCCGGGATTTATAACCCTGAAGTGCGACCTGCATGTCCATACCTGTTTCTCCGACGGGTATGTGTGGCCCACCGAGCGTGTAACGGAAGCCTGGACGGAGGGGCTCGATGCCATTGCCATCGCCGACCATATCGAATATCGGCCCCATGCCCCGTATATCACCTCCGATCTGAATGCCTCCTGGGAAATCGCCCGCAAACAGGCTGAGAAGTACAATATTATCCTCATCCGTGGAGCCGAAATTACACGCAATATGCCCCCGGGACATTTCAATGCACTGTTTCTTAATGATATACATCCCCTTGCACAGGAGAAGTTCATGGATGCCATTGAGGCTGCAGCGAAGCAGGAGGCCTTCATCTTCTGGAACCATCCCGGCTGGCGTCAGGGAGCCCCCGACACCCCGTACTGGTATCCCATGCACAAAGAACTGCTGCAGAAGGGGTATATGCACGGAATCGAAGTGGCAAACTGGGATTGGTACTACCCCGAAGCCTTTGGTTATGCCCTCGATTCAGGCCTTACCATGCTGGGTAATTCCGATATTCATGGCCCCTCTTCCGAAATGAAACTGCAGGATCCTGACTGGCACCGCCCGGTTACCCTGGTGTTTGCCACCTCGCGCACCACCGAAGGGATCAGGGAGGCGCTGAAAGCAAGGCGTACGGCGGTGTGGCATAAATCGCAACTCTATGCCCGCGAAGAATTTGCCGCACCCCTGGTAGCCGGGGCACTTCAGGTGGTTACCTCCGTGGTGCCGGTCGGAGAAAGCGGCAGGGGTTCCCTGGTGCTGCGCAATACTTCCGACCTCGAATTGCGCCTTGTCCCCGATAAAAGCGATGCCCCCTTCAGGATCAGCAGCGAAGTAATTCTGCCACCCCGCACCACCATTGCCGTTGAAGTAAGTGCCCGGAAAAACGCTATGGCCGGATTGACCAGCATGACCATCCCCTGCTCCGTTACCAATGTGTTTACCTCCCCGGAGAAAAACCTGAAGACCGACCTGCAGTTCAGGGTGTTTGCCATCCATGGGTTGTCTCTTGAAAGGAAAGAGGGCAAATGCTATGTGACCATGGCTGCCCATCCGGATGTGGAGCTCCATCTGACCACCAGCGGTGATATCCCGCAAAGGAGTTCCGGCACCCTGAAAGATCCGGTGCCTGATGGCAGGTCACGCCTGCTGATAAGGGCATGGATGGGGAATATGCCACTCGAAAACCTGTTCGAAAAGCCGCTGTGGGTGCATAAAGGGGCAGGCCTGACCCCGGTGCTGGTGAACCTTCCCGAAGAGAAATACTCCGCCGGCGGGGTAAAAGCGCTGTGCGACGGCGTGCTCGGAACCGACGATTTCCGCTGCGGCGACTGGCTGGGTTTCTACAAAGACCTGGATGCCACCCTTCGGTGGGAAGAACCGGTTAGAGCCGATACCATCGTGGTGCGCTGCCTCAGGGATGAAGACTCATGGATTTTTCTCCCCAAATCTGTAACGGTGGAGGTCTCTGCAGATGGGGTACATTATACCGCTGCCAAAGCAGCAGGTAAGAATACCGGGGGAAAGGTCACCGCATGGGTCTTTAAAACCGGAACCCGATCAGTCCGATCCATCCGCGTGAAAGTTCCGTCGCCCGGGCCATGCCCCCCGGGCCATGCCGGCGAAGGAGATCCCTCCTGGCTGTTTGTGGATGAAATTGTGGTTTTCTGAAAGCAGAACCCGGTGAACATTTTCATATTTTTGCAGCTATGTAACACCAACAGCCCCCTTCCACATTTTCACATTTCCACATTTCCACATTTCCACATTTTCACATTAACCCCATGCAATGTCCGAACTGTAAAAACGAAATGATCATCCAGGAACTGGATGGTGTTGAGATTGACCATTGCCACAGCTGCGGAGGCATCTGGCTCGATGCCGGGGAGTTGGAGCTGCTGCTTGACGGCAGTACACCCATTGAACTGATAATCGCCGAAACCGGTGAAAAGAGACGCCGCTGCCCCATTTGCCGCAAAACAATGCGAAAAATGCATCACGATGACTCCGGCAGGCATACTCTCCTCGACCAATGTCCCAACGGACATGGCCTGTGGTTCGATGCCGGCGAACTGCATAAAGTGATCGGAAGCACCGCTTCAGGTAATCCTGTAGCGCAGCTGCTCAGGGAGATGTTTATGGATTCAGGGATTAAATCCACATAGCCTGCTGTTTTATAAACGGTTCATTTCCACCCATCGCTGCAAATAAACATCATACACAGCATAGAAAGAGTTCCCGTCCTTATCGAAATCATGCATGACCAGTTCGTTGGTGATGAGCACATTGAGGGATCGCAGCACCGCGGCCGATGATCCCAGTTCGTTGCGGGATATAAAATTTCCTGCTGTAGGCTGATACACCTTATGATCTGCTGCTATAGCCTTGAGTAATCTCCATTGATGCTTTGTCAGCAGATTCCTTATCGTAAAAAACACAATCTCCTGCTCTGCCAGAATTGACCCTGCCACCTGTCGCCAGAGTTCCGGTGTTGCCACATCGGTGGTTTGGGCAAAAACCCTGTTGCACAGTTGCTGAACGTAAAATGTATGGTGGTTGGTCCATTCAAGCATCTCTTTGATAACCGGCAAATCAATGCTTTTTTTATTTTCCTGAAATTTCTTTCTGATAAATTTTGCATATACATCTCCAGGTAACTTATCCAGTTTCATAAAAAGTGTACTTCTGTAAAAGGGTCTGTCAGGAGAAGAGAATAACTCAGTCATCAGGTGTTGCTGACTTCCGGAAAATATAAAGAAAACATTATGCAGTTGCTGCATCTTTGATCTGAGCCAGGTATCCGTATTCGTTTCCGGATACTGAATAATCTGCTGAAATTCATCAATGGCAATTACAAATTTTTCACCCAGTCCATCCAGCACTTTCAGGATTGATTCCAGATCTTTCTGGGGGTCTGTGGATTTAATATCGAAAGACACCTGTGGTTGCCCTGAAAGTCCATCAAAACTGAAAACCGGACGTAAAGAAGCAAGAAATCCCCAGAATCTGGTTCCAGTACGGGTTTTTTGTGGGATTGCCCTGGCGAGCCCGGTAGCAAGCAGGTTTAAAAAATCAAACAGGTTTTCGGTTTCCTGAATGTCGATATAGATCCCCTGCCACCCCTTGGGTAGTTTATGAAAAACATGATGTATCAACCCTGTTTTGCCAATTCGCCTGTGCGCAATCAGTGTGGTAGAATTTCCATTCACCAGGTTGGAAATCAGCCGGGAGGTCTCTTCCTCCCTGTCGCAGAAATAGTATGGCCCCAGGTATTGATTGATCGGAAATGGATTGACGGATTTCATTGCCATATATTTTTGGCAAAGATAAGTAACAAAATGTTAGTAACAAAATGTTAGTTACAATTAGTTAGTTGTTACCGGTAGGTTATTTCCAGAATCTCGAACACCCGTTCTTCGCCGGGCACTTTCCAGACCGCTTTTTCCCCTGGTTTTTTGTTGATGAGGGCCCTGGCGAGGGGTGAGATAAAGGAGATTTTTCCGCGGGGCACGTCGGCTTCATCCACACCCACGATCTGAATGGTTTGTGCCTCTCCGGTCTTTACCAGCCGGATGGTAACCGAGGCGCCGAATTTCACCTCTGCTGGCGGGGGCGATCCGGGGTCGATGGGTTTTGCCGAGGCGATCCGTTCGTCGAGCAGTTTCAGGCGGGCATGGATGTGGTTTACGGCAAGGCGGCGCTCCTTTTCGGTGGTGATGCGGAGATCTTCCTTCTCTTTCAGCAGCGCTTCCCGTTCGGTCAGCAGCGCTTCCAGCCCCGTGCGGGTCACATAATTCGGCACACCCGGCGGCAGAAACGCCCTCGGCGCCACCATCGGGACCTCCTCCTGGTCATCTTCCTTTACAAAACCTCTGGACATTCTATAATTGCCTCTATTGATTCTATGCAAATATCGGTATTTGAACAACACGAACAGCCTCTGCCTATATTGCAACAAATATGGCATGCCTGCTACAAATATCGCACTCCTCCGGAGTGCTTTGGTTTGGCATATTTACATTACCTTCGCACCACAATCACACCCCCCCGCCCTCTTTAACAACAAACAACGAACAACAAACAACGAACAACGAACAACAAACAACGAACAACAAACAACAAACATCATGAAGCTCACAATCATCATCCTTGCCTTCATTGGCCTGACGGTGCTGTATTTCATCGGGATGTACAACGCCCTGGTGCGCCTCCGCAACCAGGTAAAAAATGCCTGGGCACAGATCGACGTCCAGCTCAAACGGCGCCACGACCTCATCCCCAACCTTATCGAAACGGTGAAGGGATACATGAAACACGAACGGGAGACGTTCGAGAAGATCACGGAATACCGCGCCAAGGCTATGGCTGCCGGTACCGTAGGCGAAAAAGCAGCTGCCGAAGGGATGCTGGGACAGGCCCTGGGGCAACTCAATGTGGCCGTTGAAAACTATCCCGACCTCAAGGCCAACCAAAACTTCCTGGCGTTACAGGAGGAACTCACTTCTACAGAAAATAAAATCTCCTACAGCCGGCAGGCATACAACGACAGCGTGCTGGCACTGAACAACAAAATCCAGATGTTCCCCTCCAACATCATAGCCAATATGTTCGGGTTCAAACAGGAGGAGTTCTTCGAAATCGACATCCCCCAGGAACGCGAAGTCCCGAAGGTAGCGTTCTGATTCTCAACTCGCCCAAAACAAACCCCACCCCCAACACCTAACCTACAAGAAACCTCACCCCCCAACCCCCTCTCCTGAAAGAGAGGGGGAGTTAAAACTCTCAACCTCCTCAGCTATAATAATATCACCCCGCAAGCGGGGTTAAAACAACTCCTAACTCCTAACTCCTAACTCCTAACTGTTTATGTGGGAACTCATCCGTGCCAACCGCCGTAAGTCGCTGGTCCTGTTTGTAATGATGGGGGTGATCCTGCTGCTTCTGGGTTTCGTGATTGGTACCGCACTTGGGGGTCCGGAGACGGGTTACACCGGCATCATCATAGCAACCCTCATCTGGCTGGTCATGACCCTGGTGGGAATCTACAGCGGGAGCTCCATCCTGCTGGCCTCCAGCAATGCCGTGAAGGTCGAACGCAGTGTGCATCCCCGTCTGTTCAACGTGGTGGAGGAGATGCAGATGTCCGCCGGACTGAAGAAGATGCCGGAGGTGTATATTATCCAGTCGGATGCCCTCAATGCCTTTGCCACCGGCCGTAACCCGGAGAACAGCGCCATCGCCGTAACCGCCGGGTTGCTGGCTGTTGCAAACCGCGATGAGCTGCAGGGGGTGGTGGCCCACGAGATGTCGCACATCGTGAACCGCGATATCCGGTTTATGACCTTTGCCGGCATCATGCTGGGCAGCATCGTCCTCATCAGCCAGGTGTTCATGAGGGGGATGTTCTATTCGTCGATGGGGCGTTACCGGGGCTCCTCCAAGGACAACGGAGCCGGACAGCTCATCATCATGGCCGTGGCACTGCTGTTTGCCATCCTGGCGCCCATTGCAGCTCAGCTCCTCTATTTCGCCGTCTCGCGCAAGCGGGAGTACCTGGCCGATGCCTCTGCCGTAAAACTCACCCGGTATCCCGAAGGGCTGGCTTCGGCCCTCGAAAAGATCTCCGGTTCCACCGCCGACCTCGAATCAGCCAACAAGGTAACAGCCCCCATGTACATTGCCAACCCCTTGAAAGCCAAGGGGCAGCGCATGCGCAACCTCAGCTCCACCCACCCACCCATTGAGGAGCGCATCCGCATCCTCAGGGCCCTGTCGGGCGCTTCTTACATCAACTACCAGGAGACCTGGCAGCAGGTAACGGGGCGCAATGCGAGGCTTATGCCCGGCTCTGCCCTGGCAGAGACCGAAACAATGGCTTTCAGGCAGAAAGGGGAAGCACTCATCCCGGAACCTGCCGGGCTGCCCTTCGATGCCCCTGCCGCTACGCAGGGTTCAAAAGCATTCAAACGATCGGCTGGCAACCTGGTGATGGCCGCCAACGGCTTCAGGTTCCTGGATTGCAGCTGTGGGCTGAAGTTTAAAATTCCCCCAGGATTCAGTGGAAAGGAGCTGAAATGCTCAAGATGCGGGACGGTGCACCCCCTCTGATCAGAGGATGTTCACCTCGGGTTCGAGCCTGATCCCAAACTGAAGCCATACTGTTTTGATGATGTGGTTTGCCAGGGCCATTACCTCATACCCGGTGGCTCCACCGGCGTTCACCAGCACCAGCGCCTGCCGGTCGTGAACCGCGGCATTCCCCATTCTGAAGCCTTTTAATCTGCATTGCTCGATCAGCCAGCCGGCTGCCAATTTAACCGTGCCGTCGGGTTGCGGCCAGCAGGGAAGACCGGGGTGTGATGCCCGGAGGGCCTTTGCCTCCACTTCCCCGATGACCGGGTTTTTAAAGAAGCTGCCTGCATTGCCGGTTATCGCCGGATCGGGGAGTTTGGCGCTGCGGATCGACCGGATCACAGCGGCTATGTCTGCCGGACGCGGATCGGTAATCCCCCGCTCGCTTAGCATCTTCTGTACGTCACCGTAACCGGTGTTGAGGACACCGCTTTTCTGCAACCGGAAGACCACCGAGGTGATGATAGCACGGCCCCGCAATTCCCGTTTGAAAATACTGGAGCGGTAGCCGAATCCGCAGGCAGCAGCCGTCAGGGTTCTGAGGTCTCCATCCTCTATTGTCACGGTATCCACAGATGCGATCACATCCTTTACCTCAGCCCCGTAAGCCCCGATGTTCTGCACCGGAGCGGCTCCCACCGAACCCGGAATGGCCACCAGGTTTTCAACGCCATAGAGATTACGCTCCGTGCACCAGGTGACAAAATCGTCCCACACTTCGCCGGCCTGCACCCGCACCTCTATTCCGTTTTCATCCTCTGAGATGATTTCGATCCCTTTGTTCAGCATGTGCAGCACAAGTCCGTCGAA
Organism: Bacteroidota bacterium; assembly: GCA_022709695.1. Lineage (GTDB taxonomy): Bacteria > Bacteroidota > Bacteroidia > Bacteroidales > SKPS01 > SKPS01. The sequence goes on along the minus strand of JAKLII010000015.1, from coordinate 26,728 downwards.
ATCGCCGGTGAAAAGCAGGTTGCTGCCGCCACCCAATACGAGCATGTTGTCAGGTTCCGGGTAGTCCGATTTCAGAAATAACTGCAGGGCAGGCACATCTTCAATGGCAACATAGTATGCTGCGGTTGCCCGGATCCCAAAGGTGTTGAAGGGTTGGAGCGATTTGGAAGTTTCGATTTGCATATCAAAGGACTTTGATAATCTATTGATTGATAAGAACAATGCTACAATAAGTCCAGAGGGTTCAACAGCAGGAACTCTTCCCATGGAATGCCGTCCCGCCCGATGATGTATGATTTGCAGGATGGATAGCGATCCCTGAACTTTTTTAATCCCGGGAGTTTTCGAACATGGCTGCTCTTAACCTCAAGCGCTGCAATCTTTTCCTGGTATTCTATCACAAAGTCTACTTCATGGTCACCTTCGCGCCAGTAATAAATCCTGAAATCCCTGGTTAATGCCTCGTTGAGAAGCCCGGCGCCAACCACGCCTTCTACAATTCTGCCCCATTCCTGAGGATCTGCCAGTGAATCCTGAAATTTTTGAGGAGTCCTTATGGTTCTCAATGCCGGGTTGTGAACCTGAAATTTTGGGCTGGAAGATCTTTGCCGAACTGTTTTATCGGAATATTTTTCCAATCCACCGAGCAATCCTGCAGTATCCAGCAAACGCAGGTAATGGGCCAGTGTGGTTGAGTTGCCAGCTTCTTTTAACTGACCAAGTATTTTTGTGTAGGAAAGAACCTGTCCTGAATAACTGCAGCCCAGTTCAAACAGATTCCGCAATAAAACCGGTTTGTCGATCCTGGTCATCTGGAAAATATCACGTGAAATGGCGGTTTCAACCAGAGAGTCACGGATATAGTTCCTCCAGCGTGATTCATCTTCCATCAGCGGGATGCTTCCCGGATATCCACCGAACCATGCATATTGCCGCGGATCTATTCCGAAGGCATCGCGCATTTCCTGATAGCTCCAATGACCCATCCTGATCACTTCAAACCTGCCGCCCAGCGACTCCGAAAGCCCTTTTTGTACCAGGATCTGTGAGGAGCCCAACAAAATGACTTTCAGGTTTCTCCCTTCCCGACTGTCTTCGTCCCAAAGTCTTTTAACGGTTTCGCTCCATTGATGCAGTTTTTGGATTTCATCTACTACCAGCACCAGTGATGGGAGGTTTTGGGTCTTAAGCTCCAGACGCCCGGCTTCCCAGATTTGCTCCAGCCATTGGGTATTGCCGGCGGGAACACCATCCGCAGCATGGTATACCATTGGAAACTCCTTTTTCTGCATCATCTGTGTAATCAGGGTGGTTTTACCCACTTGTCTCGGACCCATCAGCACCTGGATATATCTTCTGGGTTCTAAGATACGACCTCTAAGTAGCTGTAAAACAGATCTTTCAAACATGATTTCGATTTTACTCAATATACTGAGCAAATTTACTCAATCTGTTGAGTAAAACAAATATCTTATCCCAACAAAACCCCACCCCCAGCCCCTCCCCTGAGAGGGGAGGGGAGCAAAATATTCTCAACTTCCTAAACCTATAATAATATCACCCCTTCGGGGTTAAAATCAACTTATAACTCATAATTCATAACTTCTAACTCCTAACTTCCACCTAATTCCCTAGCTTTGCACAATGAATCAGCGTCGTGTTATCGTCTCCGTTATTAATGATCTTGTTACCGACCGGAGGGTACACCGCACATGCATGGTGCTGACGGATATGGGCTTCGGGGTGCTGCTGGTGGGGCGCCGCCGGCGCAAAAGCCTGCCGATGGATGAGCGCCCCTATGCCGTGCACAGAATGAAGCTGCTGTTTGAGCGGGGGCCCCTGTTTTATGCCTGTTTCAATCTGCGTCTTTTCCTGTGGCTTATGTTCCATAGTGCCGATCTGTATTTTAGCAACGATCTCGACACGCTGCTCCCCAATTTTCTGATGAGCCGGTTCAGACGAAAACCCCTGATCTACGACGCACACGAGTATTTCACAGGAGTGCCGGAGCTTGTAAGGGGATCCTTTGCCTGGCGAACCTGGAAAACGCTTGAGCGCTGGATGCTGCCACGACTGGGGAAGATGATCACGGTAAATGATTCCATTGCGCAGCTGTATCACGACGAATATGGTATCGATACCACGGTGGTGCGAAATATACCGGAAAGAGAAATCAACGATCATTTTACCCTTTCGCGAACCAACCTGGGATTGCCGGAAGACCGGAAGATTCTGATCCTGCAGGGATCTGGCATCAACATCCAGCGTGGAGCGGAGGAGGCGGTGGAAGCCATGCAGCACCTTGAAGGGGTGCTATTGCTGTTTGTGGGCGACGGGGATGTGATTTCGCAGTTGAAAGACGAGGTACTTCAGCGGAACCTGGCTGATAAAGTGATGTTTGTCCCCAGGGTGCCGATGGAGCGGTTGAAGATGTATACGAGAGTGGCCGATGGAGGCCTTACGCTGGACAAAGACACCAACATCAATTACAGGTTTTCGCTGCCAAACAAATTGTTCGACTATATCCATGCAGGCATTCCGGTAATTGGTACCAACCTGCCGGAGGTCAAAAGGATCATTGATCAGTACGGAGTAGGAATTGTAACAGACAGCCTCCAGCCCGAAATACTTGCCGGGACAATGAGAACGTTGTTGTTTGATGAAAAACAGAGGGAAACCTGGAAAGAGAACCTGGTGAAAGCTGCCGGAGTGCTTTGCTGGGAGAATGAACGGGCCGTCCTGAATAGGTTTGTAAATGAGGTAATTCCATCTGACAGATGACCCCCCGAAAACTCCATGTGATCAGTTTTGATGTGCCCTGGCCTGCGGATTACGGTGGAGTGATCGATGTGTACTACAAACTGAAAGCACTCCACCAGGCAGGTGTTGAAGTGGTCCTCCATTGTTTTCAGTATGGCAGATCCGAAGCGCCGGAACTTAGGGAGGTTTGTGCCGAAGTCCATTATTACCCCCGTAAGACCGGACTTCTTTCACAACTTTCACCGGAGCCCTATATCGTGAGGAGCAGGGTCTCGGAGGCATTGGTTAAGCGCCTTCTGGAAGATACGGATCCCATTCTCTGCGAAGGGTTGCACACGTCGTATTTCCTCACCGACAGCCGTTTTGCAGACCGAAAAATCCTGGTGCGCACCACCAATGTGGAACACGACTATTACAGTCATCTGGCAGCGGGTGAGCGAAATCTCCTCAAACGATGGTTTTTCCGGCTGGAGGCGTTCCGGCTGAGGCGGTACGAAGTGCTGCTGGCGCGTGCAGAGAAGATCCTGGCCATATCACCCAACGACGAAAAATATTTCAGCGACCGGTTTGGTTCCGGCAAAGTATGCGGCATCTACGCTTTTCACCAGTACGATACGGTGCTTTCGCAGCCGGGCCGGGGAGAATTTTTCCTGTACCACGGCAAACTCGATATAGCTGAAAACTACCGGGCCGTGATGGACCTTCTTCCGGTTTTTGCCGGATCGAATGGGCTCCCGCTGAAGGTGGCAGGGATGAATCCCCCGGGATTCCTGATGCGGGAAATCGAAAAATATCCTGCCGTGGAACTCATCTCCAACCCGTCGCCCTCCGGGATGCAACAGCTTATCAGTGCGGCACACGGGCATCTGCTCATTACTTCCCAACCCACCGGGCTGAAACTGAAACTGCTGGCAGCGCTTTTCCAGGGCAGGTTTGCGATCGTAAACCCCATGATGGTGGAGGGCACCGGACTGGAATCCCTGTGCCACGTCGGCAAAACCACCGGAGAACTACGCAGCCTGCTGCAATCGGTTCAGGAGATGGAGTTTACTGCGGATGAAGCGACTAAAAGGAATACTGTGTTGGAGGCGAGGTTTTCCAATACTGGCAATGCGTTGAAGATCATTGATTTGCTGAAATCCTAAAAACAGGTTTGTCTTATTTGCGCATTGAAAAAGATCTGACCATTGGAAGCAACAACTTTTCAGTAAGTATTTCTTATGCAACATTTAAACCGGATATTTTATCTAATTTCGCATAGAATCAAATGGGAAAATCCAATGAAGGCGATCTGTCTTATACTATTCTTACTGGCTTTTAGTATGGTTGATGCCCAATTTTCACAGGTTCTTTTCACTGAGAAACTTGACAGTATCGTTCATACCAGAGTTTGTGCCGGGGGTGAGGACGGTTTTTATTCTTATCAATACGATGTACTAGGAAGGACGATTAAGGAGATACAGCATACTGGGAAAAGTTCTGTCACACCTATAGATAATGAAACCACTCACTATTATAAACCCAACGGTCTCCTGGATTCCTCTGTCATTATTCATTTTCTTTCCCCTGCAGTAAAAACGGTTAAGAGATGTTTTTATATTGGTGCTGACTTGGACTCTACATCCACAATCATATTCTTTGCGACTCCTGCGGATTCTGCCGGATATTCTTATAAATGTAGTTACACGGCTTCAGGGAAACTACGAAGTCAGATTAACTATAAGATGGTATTAGGTCAGACGACCTATTCCTTTGAAGAAAAACGGGTTTGGGTTTACAATACACAACAAGAACTGATTGCTGACTCTTTATATCTTCCGGATAATCAGGGAAATCTAACTCTATATTCTTACTCTTTATACACATATGATTTAAATTCCGGTAAGCTTTTAAGTGCAATTCAGAAAGATTGGATAGGAAATGTGGAGGGACAATACAATTACTTTTATGATTCTGTCGGAAGCCTATATTTTGAACAGTATATAATGGGAAATACACCTTACAGTGGATGGGGTTATTGTTATGATAGTGTTGGCAATATCACTGACATGACCTATTTCGCCTTTTCACAGCAGAGCTGGGATCCCATATACACCTACAATACGGTTTACGATGGGATTTTAGCAACAACGACTGCAATGCCAAAATCAGATGTTCCCTCTGTCTTGGATAAGCTTTTCAGATTGCACAGACCAACTGTTATTCGCTATGTAGATACAGCTTATTCTGCCTCAATCCTGCTGACTCGGTCTAATTACTATTACAGTGGCGGTGTTGGTGTTGTAAACAATACCCGGTCAAATGAATTCTCTGTTATTCCTAACCCTGTATCGGATTACCTGATGATCAAATTATTGAATGATGTTAAGACTGAATACCAAGTGATTGTTACGGATCTGCAGGGAAGAGTAATGTTGAGCCAAAGAGTAAATTCAGATAACAAGGTGATTCATATTGGAATTCAGTCATTGCCATCGGGCTTATACCTATTAACACTAGGGAGTGCCAACGGACTGTACTTCAATCAAAAATTTGTAAAGCTGTAATTCTGCTTCGATTTCGAACTGCAATATGCTGAGTGTTTTACATTTCAGGCATTACATTCCATCTTCGTCAAATCATCACATCAGCACTTCAGCCCCCACTTCACTCACTCCATCCTTATCAACTTTGAGGATGCTGGAAGGGAACTTCCGGATAAGCGAATAGTTGTGGGTTGCCATTAGGATGGCTTTTCCCTGTTTATGAATATCGGAAAGCAAGGTCATGATCTCGTCTGAGGTCTGTGGGTCGAGGTTGCCTGTGGGTTCGTCGGCCAGGATGATTTCCGGTTCGTTGAGCAATGCCCTGGCAATCACCACCCGTTGCTGCTCTCCCCCTGAGAGCTGGTGCGGCCGCTTGAAACCTTTGGTTTTCAGTCCCACGCTGTCGAGTACCTTCTCTATCCGGTTCTCCATCAGCCTTTTGTCGTCCCATCCGGTTGCCCTGAGCACAAACAGCAGATTTTCCTTGATATTGCGGTCCATCAGCAGGTGAAAATCCTGGAATACGATCCCGAGTTTTCTGCGCAGATAAGGAATCTGCCGGGTCCTCAGTTTCTTCAGGTCGAAACCTGCCACCTCGCCATCCCCCTGCTGCAGTGGCAGTTCGCCGTACAACGTTTTGATAAGGCTGCTCTTGCCGCTTCCGGTTCTGCCAATCAGGTACCGGAACTCCCCCGGCTGCAGCGACAGATTCACATCGCTTAATATCAGGATGTTGTGGATGAAAATCGATGCATCTTTCAGACTGATGACAGGATGGGCGTCATTCATAACTTATAACTCATAACTCAAAACTCCCGACTGTCGACTGCCGACTCTAGACCAAATTTGCGAACCCCATAAATGCCAGGGAGAGTATTCCGGTGATGATCAGGGCAATAGGAATACCACGCATCCCCTTGGGTACTTCGGTCAGTTCAAGCTGCTCGCGGATACCGGCAAACAGGATGATGGCGAAGGTAAATCCGACGGCGATGGAGATGGTGTAGACCACCCCCTGCATGAGGTTGTATTCCTTGGTGATGGTAAGGATGGCGATCCCGAGCACAGCACAGTTGGTGGTGATGAGCGGAAGGTAAATCCCCAGTGCCTGGTACAGGCTGGGAACCGATTTTTTCAGGATGATTTCAACCATTTGTACCAGGGCAGCAATTATGAATATAAAGCTGATGGTTTGGAGGAATTCGATGTGAAACGGCACCAGCAGGTAGTAATAGATCAGCCAGGTGACGATGGTAGCCAGCGTCATAACAAAAATCACGGCGGTACCCATACCCACAGCGGTGCCCACCTTGGTCGACACCCCGAGAAACGGGCAGATGCCCAGGAACTGGGCAAGCACAATGTTGCTTACAAAGGCAGATCCGATGAAAATGATGATATATTCCATGGCCGTTGCAATTACTAGTTAAGTTTGTTTTTCAAACGGTTGGTCAGTGCCACAAGATAGCCGTATACCAGAAAGGCTCCGGGGGCAAGGATGAAGATAAGGATGGTTTTGGGATTTCCCTGCATATCGGCCGGGAAAATGGGAACTTTCATGCCGAAGAAGGTTCCGGCTCCCAGGATCTCACGGATCCCCCCGAGGGTCATCAACGCCAGGGTGAATCCAAAGCCCATCCCAAATCCATCGATGATGGAGGAGAGGACACTGTTCTTGCTGGCATAGGCTTCAGCACGTCCCAGCACAATGCAGTTCACCACGATCAGGGGGATAAAAACCCCGAGTTCCTTGTGAAGGGCGGGTACGTAACCCTTAAGCACATAATCGACGATAGTTACGAAGGTAGCAATGACCAGGATAAAGGCAGGGATCCTGACTTTGCCCGGAATGAGGTTTTTGATGGAGGCAATGACAAGATTTGACATTACCAGCACGAACGTTAAAGCCAGTCCCATACCCAACCCATTGGAAACCGAGGTTGAAGTTGCAAGTGTGGGGCAGGTACCTAAAATAAGTACGAGAACCGGGTTCTCCCTGAGGAATCCTTTGGTAAAGTTTTTCCACTGATTCATTGTTGTTTCCCTCCTTGTTTAACAAATTCATCATAGGCCCGCTGCACCGCATCACAGAATGCACGGGAGGAGATGGTAGCGGCAGTGATGGCATCCACCGAACCACCGTCTTTTTTTACCTGCAGCTTAAAATCTGCCGGAGATTTGTCCTTGAACTGATTCGGAAACTTCGATTTTTTTACATCCATCTTGTCGCCCAGTCCGGGGGTTTCATGATGTTCCAGTACCGAGGTGTTGATGATGGTGCCATCAGGACGAAATCCCACCATGATTCTGAAGTTGCCGCTGAACCCCTTGTTGGTGAATGTTTCGATTGCTACTCCAACATCTTCCCCGCCTTTTTTTGCAAAGTAGAGTACCAGTTTGTCTTTCTCATTGACCTTGACCTCCTTCCGGGTAGCCGCAATATCATTGTCAAAGGGTGGGAGAACCTCTTTCAGCGCTGACTCCATCTTCTCCTTTTCCGATTTAGCGATGGCATCTGCGGTGAGGTTTACCACCCCTGCCAGCGAGAGCCCTGCCAGCACCATGATGATCACCATGGTGGCGACCATGTTGGTAAATGTGGATTCTGTTTTAGCCATTTTGCACTGCCTCCCCGAATCGTTTGGGTTTCATATATTTGTTGATAAGCGGAACGAAAGCATTCATGATCAGGATGGCGAACGATACCCCTTCGGGATAGGCGCCGAATACCCTGATGAGGATCGTGAGGATACCGCAGCCAAAGCCAAAAAGCAGCATCCCTTTTTTCGACATGGGAGAAGTCACCATGTCGGTAGCCATATAAAAGGCTCCCAGCATGATGCCGCCGGTCATCAGATGGAACAGAGGGTCAACATAGATTCCCGGATTCACGAGCCACAGGATTCCTGAAAAGAGCACCACTGCACCGAGGTATGACACCGGGATGTGCCATGTGATCACTTTGCGGTACAGCATGTACAGGGCTCCCAGCAGGAGGGCTGCAGCAGAGACTTCACCCAGACATCCCCCCATGTTCCCCAGAAGCACATCCACATAACCCGGGAGTTCAGCCAGCTTTTCGGCTTTAAGCAGCGCCAGCGGGGTAGGCCCCGTAATGGCATCGGTGATGCCCCCCAGGCTCATATACCCTTCAAAGCGCGGCACCGGCCAGCTGGTCATATCCACCGGAAATGAGATCAGCAGGAACACACGACCTACCAAGGCCGGATTGAACGGGTTTTTCCCCAGTCCGCCAAACGACATTTTGGCGACACCGATGGATACCAGCGCTCCGACGATGATGATCCAGGCAGGCAGGTTGGATGGGAGGTTAAAGGCCAGCAGGATTCCGGTAACGATGGCAGATCCGTCGCCCACCGTAGATGCAGCCTTTAGCAGGTATTTGGTAATCAGCCATTCGAAGAAGACACAGGCGATCACGGCAACCAGGGTAACTTTAAGGGCACCCAGTCCGAAAAACCACATCGAGACCAGCAGAGCAGGTATCAGGGCGATGACCACATCGAACATGATGCCCCTTACGCTGCGGTCGGTCTGGAGGTGCGGTGAACCCGATAATGTTAGTAAGCTCATATCGTGAATTGGTTAGTTCTTTCTTGTTCTGATAATATTCCCCACTTTGCTTTTTCCGACGCGGATGTAGTCGAGGAGCGGTCTTCCCGACGGGCAGGTGTACAGGCATGAGCCGCACTCGATGCAGTCCATAACCTTGTCGGCCTCCGCCATATCCCACTTTTCGAGTTTGGCCTCCTGTGCCAGCAGGTAGGGCTCCAGGCCCATCGGACAAACCTGGGTGCATTTGGCACACCGGATGCAGTTCTGTACCTCCTTGCGTAACGACTCTCCCTGCTGCATCACCAGGATTCCGGAAGTTCCCTTTGTCACCGGTGCCTCAAGGGTATTCAGGGCTTTTCCCATCATCGGGCCGCCGCTGATCACCTTGCCGGAATTTTCCGGAAGCCCGCCTGCCTTGTCGATAAGCGCCTGAATGGGGGTGCCTACCCTCACCAATAGGTTACACGGGTGCTTTACGTTCTTTCCGGTTACCGTTACTACACGCTCGATCAACGGTTTGTTCTTTTGCACCGCTTCGTACACGGCAAGGGCAGTGCCCGCGTTGCTTACCACGCATCCCACATCCAGCGGAAGCTTCCCTGAAGGCACTTCGCGGTTCAGGATCGATTTGATCAGTTGCTTCTCAGCCCCCTGCGGGTATTTTACCATGAGCGGAGCCACCTCGATGCCGGGGAATCCGGCTGCCATCGTACTCAGATGGGCGATGGCGTCGGGTTTGTTCTTCTCGATGCCGATGACGGCCCGGTTCACACCAAGCCCCTTCATCAGGATCTGAACACCTACCAGCATCTCTTCAGCACGCTCCAGCATCACGCGGTGGTCGGAGGTAAGATAGGGCTCGCATTCTACTCCGTTGATAATCAGCGTTTCTACCTTTTTACCATCCGGAATCATCAGTTTAACATGGGTGGGAAAGGTCGCACCTCCCAGTCCGACGATGCCCATCTCCTTGATCTTCTGAATAATCTCTTCCTTTGCATAAGGAATGCTTCTGATGATCGATGTACCGGTGTCAATCCCGTCTTCCCAGACTTCAGTTTCGTCCACATCGATCACCACCATGGTTTTGCGGTATCCGCTCTGGTCAGGGTGCACATCGATTTTCGATACCTTGCCCGTACCCGGTGCATGGATGTTGGCTGAGATGAAGGCTTCGCCCCTGGCAATCAGCTGTCCGGTTTTTACCTGATCGCCCTTGTTTACCAGTACTTTTGCCGGTGCCCCGAGGTGCTGGGTGATCGGTACAAACAATTGTCCGGGGATCTCAAGCCGCTCAACCGGGCTGTGTTCCGAGATCTTATTCTCTTCAGGATGAATACCTCCGAGTGTAAAGGTGAAAGTTTTCAAGATGCTTTCCTCCTGTTGGTTTTTTAGGTTGAAATTTGTGTGATGTCAGGCTTCTGCAGGGGTGGGTTCACCTTCTGTCTTCTCTTTACGCGGCGGGAAATTGAGCTCCAGAATGGCCGCTGTGGGGCATTCCGGAACACACTTGCGGCACAGCTTACACTTCACATCATCAATGTACGCAATGTTGTTCTCCATGGTGATGGCATCGTGCGGACAGACCTTTACACATTTGCCGCAGCCGATGCAGGATACCGTGCAGTTTTTCCGTGAAAGGGCGCCTTTCTCCGTATTCATGCAGCTTACATAAATCCGCTTGCTCTTCTTTCCTTTATCACGCAATTCAATGATGACCCTCGGGCAGGCTTTCACGCAGGCACCACAAGCCACGCATTTGTCTTCGATGATCACCGGCAGGCCTGTCTCCTCATCCATGTACATCGCATCAAACAAACAAGTGACAACGCAGTCGCCAAGTCCAAGGCATCCGTTCGGGCATCCCGATTCGCCGCTCGAAAGCGCATGGGCAAACTGGCAGGTCTGGGGGCCATCGTAACGCACCTTCTGAGGGGCATTTGCGCGGGATCCGGAACAGCGAAGCACCGCGATCTGGGGATCCTTGGCTTCGGCTACCATACCAAGAATTTTGGCCACATTGGCCATGGTTTCGTTGCCGCCGGCCGGGCAATTGAGTGCCGAAATGTCACCCTGGTCTGCCCCCTTTACCAAAGTCTCGGCAAAGGCCCTGCATCCTGCATACCCGCAACCTCCACAATTGGCACCGGGCAAATTCTCCTCCACTTCGTCAATGCGCGGATCTTCAATTACTTTGAATTTCTGTGCTACAAAGTATAAAATCACTGCGGCCCCAAGTCCTATCGACCCCAGCGATACTACAGCAGGTACAATAATATTGGTCACGGATAGTCTCCTTTCCTGTTTGCTTTTTAATGGTCGCAAAAGTAAAAAGAAACATCAATTTCATGTAATGTGCTGATTTCTTTGAAATAATCTCATGTTATTCTGTATCAGTATAATAAAAAATTAGTGATACATAAGCGATTTACTACTAAATCAATTAAGAGATTGATATAGTGATTTTTAATGCATTGTTTAGATATTTTCTAAATATTGGGTACAATACAATATCTTCATTTCAGCCACAAAACCGGAACAAATCGGGTGAAGAAAAGGAATCAGGATTTAGAAAAATGGTAACGAAAATCCGATCATCTGACTGTATCAGGACTTGATGCGGATCACAAATTTCCCTTTCATTTTATCGCGCCTGAGGTACAGGATCACAAAATAGGGGATCAGGACCGATATGGATACCAGGGCAAGGATTCCCTCCTCATGGATGAAGTAACTGCCTGTAATCAATGCAGCCACCATCAACAGAAAAGGAACCAGATAGCCCATGACAATGGCTCTGTTTCCGCTCCCCTTTCCCATCTGCAGGGTAACATGATCACCGGCTTTGTACTGCCTTCCGCCAAAATCCTCCACATCAATGATCTTCTCCTCCATATCGGCCATGGTGCATGCCCCTTTGGCATGGCAGCCTGCGCAGGCCGATACCTGCAGGATCTTAACTTTTACCAGATCGCGGCCTGCTGCCACAACAACTCCCGGGTGTTCAATAATATCCATTTATAATTATAGATTAGCGTATTAGTATCAATCAAACAATGGTCAATGCATGCGTTGACCCTACGGGGTTGTGACTGCCACCTGTAACACTTTCCCGTTGAAAAACCGATGGCCGGTGAGCACAAAATCGCCGGTATATTTTGCCATTTCCCGGGGGAGCACCGGTGCCTGGTATCCGGGAAAGGTCTTCTCCAGCATCGGGGTTTGCACCGCACCCAGGGCAAGGGCATTTACCCTGATGTCTCTCTCTTTCAGCTCCTCAGCCAGCACCTCGGTAAGTACCGACAGCGCCCCTTTGGATGCACTGTAGATGCTCAGTCCGGAGAACTTGACACTCCCGTTCACCCCGCCCATGCTGGTGATGTTGACCACATGACTGCCCCGGGGCATCAGAGGAAGCAAATCCTGTATCAGCATAAACGGTGCAAGGAAGTTTACCTGCAATACCTCCTCAGCTTCCTTTGGTGTAATTTCCTCAAAAGGCCTGCGTAGCATCATCCCTGCGTTGTTCACCAGCCCGTCGGGGACAATATGGCTGGCGACCAGCCACTCCCGGAAAGCCCGGATGTCACTATACCGGGTGATATCCATCGGATAATGATGGTACACTGCACCTTCGGCGCAAACAGCAGCCTGAATCTCAGCAGGAACTGCCCTGCTCCGGGAGATCCCGGTCACCGTATGGGCCCCGGATTCCAGAAGATACCGGCACAGCTCCCTGCCGATGCCGGAGCCTGCTCCGGTTACGATAATATTCGCCATCTGAAAAATTTTACACAATAATTAAACAATGCACTTCTCCGTGTTGAAAAAATATCTATTTTTGCAGTCCCAAAAACGGGAAACATTTCCAGCAACAAACGACAAAGATATGTATTTAACAGCTGAAAAGAAGAGAGAGTTTTTTACCGAGTTCGGAAAATCTGAGTTTGACACCGGATCCCCTGAAGGACAGATCGCCATGTTTACCTTCAGGATCAAGCACCTGACAGAGCACCTGAAAACCAACCGCAAGGATGTGGCTACCGAGCGTTCCCTGATCAAACTGGTAGGTAAGCGCAGGCGTATGCTCGATTATCTGAAGGAGATCGACATCGAGCGTTACAGGGCTATCATCAGGACCCTGAATCTTAGGAAGTAACTTTGTTTTCCTGAAAATTTTACCGAAAGGCAATTACACCAATTGCCTTTTTTTGGCATATAAACCGGAGGTATTCTCCAAATAACAACAAAACAAAACTGTATTATGACAATTCCATCATACATCAAAAGGTTCGACCTGGGCGATGGCCGGGAAATTTCGATTGAAACCGGAAAGCTGGCCAAACAGGCCGACGGTTCCGTAGTGGTCCGCCAGGGGAACACCATGCTTCTCGCTACCGTGGTTTCTGCACAAACCGCAGCAGAGAATGTTGATTTCATGCCCCTTTCTGTCGATTATCAGGAAAAATATGCCGCCGCAGGGCGTTTCCCCGGTGGTTTCTTCAAGCGTGAAGCCCGTCCGTCGGAGTATGAAATCCTCATCTCCCGCCTGGTCGACCGCGCACTCCGCCCGCTGTTCCCCGATGATTACCACGCTGAAACCCAGGTGATGATCTCCCTGATCTCGGCCGACAAGAAGGATGCCCCCGATGCCCTTGCAGCGCTGGCCGCATCTGCTGCCCTCACCATCTCGGATGTGCCCTTCAACGGCCCCATCTCCGAAGTGCGCGTAGCCCGCATCAACGGGAAATTCTGCGTTAACCCCCCGCTGGCTGACATCCCCGATGCCGACCTGGACCTCATTGTAGCCGCCACGATCGAAAATATCATGATGGTGGAAGGTGAGATGAAAGAGGTATCGGAAGAGGTTATGATTGAAGCCCTCAAGGTAGCCCACGATGCTATCAAAATCCAGTGCCAGGCACAGCTCGACCTCGTGGCTATGCTCCCGGGCTACAAAGGAAAACGTACCTATTGCCACGAGAACAACGACGAGGAGCTGAAAGACCGGATGTGGAAAGAGCTGTTGGACAAGGCCTATGCTGTAGCTGCCGAATGTACCGTTTCGAAACACGATCGCAGGGATAAGTTCTCTGCCGTACTGGACGAATTTGTCGCCGCGCTTGAGCCGGATTACACTGCTGAAAAAGCACCCCTTATCAAGCGGTACTACCACGATATCGAAAAAGAAGCCGTACGTTCTTTCGTACTGAAGGAAAGGAAGCGCCTTGATGGCCGCGCCCTGGATGAGATCAGACCCATCTGGGCCGAGGTGGATTACCTCCCCGCCGCCCATGGCTCCTCCATCTTCACCCGTGGCGAAACGCAGTCGCTGACCACCGTTACCCTCGGCACCAAACTCAACGAGCAGGTGATCGACGGGGCTGTGATCGAAGACAAGCTTAACTTCATCCTGCATTACAACTTCCCGGGCTTCAGCACCGGCGAGATCAAACGGAGCTTCACCAGCCGCCGCGAAATCGGCCACGGAAACCTTGCCCTCCGTGCCCTCAAACCGATGATTCCGCAAGGGGAACAAAACCCCTATACCATCCGCATCGTCTCCGATATCCTCGAGTCCAACGGTTCATCCTCCATGGCAACGGTGTGTGCCGGTTCCCTGGCGCTGATGGATGCCGGTGTGAAAATCACCAAACCGGTGTCAGGTATCGCCATGGGATTGATCTCCGATTCCAAAACCGGGAATTTTGCAGTGCTCTCAGACATTCTGGGTGATGAAGACCACCTCGGCGATATGGATTTCAAGGTAACCGGAACTGCCGACGGTGTTACCGCTTGTCAGATGGACATCAAGGTCGACGGGCTCTCGTATGAGGTGCTCAGCCAGGCGCTTGAACAGGCCAACAGAGGAAGAATGCACATCCTGGGCATCATGAACCAGACCATCGCCGAACCCCGCGAAGATTACAAACCCCACGTACCCAGGATCGAAAAGATCTCGGTGCCGAAGGAATTCATCGGAGCCATCATCGGCCCGGGCGGCAAGATCATCCAGGAGATGCAGCGTGAAACCAACACCGTTATCGTCATCGAGGAGATCGGTGATTTTGGTGTGATCGATATCGCCTCCGACGACCGCGAAGGGATCGAGGCTGCCAAGCGCCGGATTCGCGCCATTGTGGCTGTTCCTGAAATCGGCGAGGTGTACCTCGGAACCGTGAAAAATATTGTGCAGTTTGGTGCCTTTATCGAAATCATGCCCGGCAAGGAAGGACTGTTGCATATCTCTGAAATCGACTGGAAACGGATCGAAAGAGTGGAAGATGTGCTGAAGAGCGGCGAAAAGATCGAGGTGAAACTGATCGATATCGACACCAAGTCAGGTAAGCTCAAGCTTTCACGCAAGGCGCTCATTCCGCGGCCACAGCAGCAGGATGGCGGAAACCGTAACAATTAACCCTGTTGTGCGTAAAAAGTAGTTCCCGCATAAGGCCATTGTAAAACCAGTTTTTAATTTTTGCAGATTCATGAGGCAGTTAAAGATTACCAAACAGGTTACCAACCGCGAAACCGCATCCCTCGATAAATACCTCCAGGAGATCGGCAGGGTGGAACTGATCTCAGCCGAAGAGGAGGTGGAGCTTGCCCAGCGCATCAAACAGGGCGACCAGAAGGCCCTGGAGAAACTCACCAAAGCCAACCTGCGCTTTGTGGTGTCGGTGAGCAAGCAATACCAGAACCAGGGCCTCAGCCTGCCCGACCTGATCAACGAAGGGAACCTCGGACTCATCAAGGCCGCTCAGCGATTCGACGAAACCAGGGGCTTCAAATTCATCTCCTACGCCGTATGGTGGATCCGCCAGTCGATCCTGCAGGCCCTGGCAGAACAGAGCCGGATCGTCAGGCTTCCGCTCAACAAGATCGGCTCCATCAACAAGATCAACAAGGCATATGCCCAGCTGGAGCAGGAGCACGAACGTGCCCCAAACCACGAAGAGATCGCTGACCTGCTCGATATCCCTGAAAATGAGGTAAAAGAGTCACTCAAGAACTCAGGCCGGCACGTATCCATGGACGCCCCGCTCATCCAGGATGAAGAGACCACCATGTACGATGTGATCCGCAACGAAGGGCCCACCCCCGAAACCGGACTCATCTACGAATCGCTGCGCAAGGAGATCAACCGCGCCATCGCTACCCTCACCCCGCGCGAAGCCGATGTGGTGAAACTTTACTTCGGCCTCGACGGCCATCACCCCATGACACTGGAGGAGATCGGCGAGAAGTTCGACCTCACCCGTGAGCGTGTGCGCCAGATCAAGGAGAAAGCGATCCGGAGGCTCAAACATACCTCCCGCAGCAAGATCCTGAAAACCTACCTGGGATAAGCCCCAATGAACACAAAACCGATAACCGGCAGAGGATTTCACTGCCGGTTTTTTTGTATGCCGATTTCGCTGTACCTTTACCTCACCGATGGAATCATCTAACACCTCCGCCATGAAACAACCGGTAATGATTGCCCCCTCCATCCTTTCGGCCGACTTCCTCAACCTGGGCCGCGACATCGAAATGCTCAACCGCAGCCATGCCGACTGGATCCATCTCGACATTATGGATGGCCACTTCGTGCCCAACATCTCTTTCGGAATGCCGGTGATTGAAGCGGTGGCAAAAATCGCAAAGAAACCCCTCGACGTACACCTGATGATTGAAAAACCGGAGCGGTATCTGGAGGTTTTCCGGAAAGCCGGCGCCAATCTGCTGTCGGTGCATTATGAAGGGGCTGTCCATCTCCATCGCACCGTGGCACAAATCAGGAGTTTGGGGATGAAATCGGGGGTGGTGCTCAATCCCCATACCCCCGTTTCGGTGCTGGAGCCCATCCTGCCGTATGTGGATTTTGTATTGCTGATGTCGGTGAATCCGGGTTACGGCGGACAGTCTTTCATCGAAACCACCTACGGGAAAATCAGGATGCTGCGCCGGATGATTGATGAGGCAGGACTGAAAACGCTGATCGAAATCGACGGGGGCGTGAACGAACAGAATGCCCCCCTGCTTCAACAGGCCGGCGCCAACGTGCTGGTGGCCGGCAATGCCGTGTTTAAAGCCCCAGATCCCGTGGCGATGATTGAAAGAATTAAAGGGGTCCGTTGATTGCGGAATAGACGGCTGTTGCCTATTAGCCGTTAGCCATTGGTATTTTTACTTTTGCCTTTTGCCTTTTGCCCTTTGCCTTCCTCCTTCATCAGCACATCAATTCCCCGGCAACCCACTGCAAATCCTGCATCACCTTCTCATTCAGCAGAACACCCTCTCGCATCAGCCGCTCCTCCGATTCACGCTCAATATCTCCCGGGATATACACCCTTTCCTGGCCGGTGGCCGGGGTGGCATCTCGAAACGTTCTGATCCACAAGTCCATCATGCGCTTAAAGTCCTCCGGCTGCTGAAAGGCATCTATCCGCATGGCTCCGAAGAAATGCCCCAGCCCTTTGCCCGGTGCATCTGGCCTGGGCTGCAGGTAGCTCACCTGGGGCGGCACGAAGGGACCAAAGTTGGCGCCGGGAAGCACAGCCGAAAGGATGTCGATGATGGCTCCGAGACAATACCCTTTATGGCTGCCGTGTTCACGATCGCTACCCAGCGGAACGATGGCACCGCCACGGGTGATGATGGCCGGATCGGTGGAGGGGAGGCCGGAGGCATCCTGCACAAAACCATGGGGTGCATCTTCTCCCTTTTTCTCCATCATCGCCAGCTTGCCCCGGGCGATGGGGGTGCTGGCGAAGTCGGCCACAAATGGAGGTTCTTCGCCGGCCGGTATGGCCACCGCCAGCGGATTTGTACCCAGCAATCTGGAAACGGAAAAAGTAGGCGCCACCAACGGGTTGGCGTTGGTCATGGAGATGCCGATCATATCGTGCTCCAGCGCCATCATGCTGTAGTAAGCGGCTATTCCGTAGTGGTTTGAGTTGCGCACCGCCACCCAGCCGGTGCCGGCATGTTTTGCCTTTTCGATGGCGAGTTCCATTGCCATCACCCCGGGGATCATCCCCATTCCGTTGTCGCCATCCACCACCGCAGTAGTCAGGGTTTCGTGCACCACCTCCGGTTTCGGGGTGATGTTCAGCCGGCCGGCTTTCCAAAGATCGTAGTAGTCCTTCACCCGCATCACCCCGTGCGAAGGGATGCTACGGAGCTCTGCACGCACCAGCACATCAGCGATAAGCGCTGCAGCACCTTCACTGGCCCCCATGGCTCTGAATATGTTGCTGATCTGATCAAATAGGTCTTTTGCTAAACGTAGTTCCATGAATTCCTCTGGTTAGTTCACGCAAAAATAACGGTATTCTTCAGAAATATTCCTATCAGAAGCTTTGTGGATTGAAGGACACAGAATGAAATCCCCAATAGTCCCTTCAGTAATCAGAACAATATATAATCTTCAAATAATGCTTTCGCCCCGTTTCTTTAAAAGCCATCCTGCGAAGAAGGGGTCTTCTGGCACGTATTGCTGGCCGGCTTTAATGATATAGCCTTTGTGCATCAATCGCTTGATAGCGCTGAATGCGGTGCTGGATGCACCTATGCCGTATTTCACCAGATTCTGCCCGGAAAGCAGTGGCGTGTTTTCATGAATTAACCCCAGAATCAGTTTTTGATCCGTTTTATTCAGATTGTTCCACATTCTTTCATAATCCAGATCATGCATAGCCTCGATATTTTCTATGGCAGAATTCACCGGATCAGGATGATCCGGATAATTTCTGAGCTGTTCCCATACAAACCACCCAAGTTGTTGGGTGTAATAGGGATGACTACCTGTCTTTTCCAGAATCGATCTGGCCAGATCTGATGATTGAGGGGTGAACTGTTCTAACCCCTTTGAAAGGTAGCTTTCAAACTCATCATGTGGTATTCTGTCCAGGTTCATCATCAGTCCAAAGTGGTAGAAAGGTGATTTTTTCTGTTCGAAGATCTCCCGCATCATTGATTCCTGAGATCCCATCAGGATGTAATTAATGTTTTTGTGGTGCTGCATCACAGATCGCATCCCGGGAGCAAGTTTCCTGTCAAGGTGATGGATCTCCTGAAACTCATCCAACACTACGATCGATCTTTTATCGGCAGACGCCAGATTTTCAATCAGGTTAAGCACATCATCGAGTACTGGTTTGCCCGCAGCCTCAGCCGAGAAGGTGATCTCTACCGTATTTGTAACCGGGTTGAGATTGATGACAGGAATCACCTTAAACTGTTGTATAAATCCCTTTATTCGCTGGAAGGGATATATCTTGTATACTTGTTTGAGAAGCTGAGCTGCAAAATCGGTTGTGCTTGTTACCATCATCAGATCCAGTTCAATTTTTGGTCTGTCAGTCAATTGCAGAGCCTGGTGTATCATACTGGTTTTCCCATATCTGCGGGGGCTGATGACAACCAGATGATTTGCCCCATTGAGTGCTGCTGCAACAAATTGTAACTCGCTGGATCTGTTGGTAAAGTAGGGTCCGTGAGCCACCGTCCCAAATTTGAAAGGATTCTCTGTTTTCATTGCGAATAATTTCGTTGCGAAAATATACGCAAAGATAGTATTATTTCATCACCTTCCTTACAACCGGATGGAATCCTGGCCCGGACACATGCATAAAATAGGTCCCTGATGGCAAATGGCTGATATCCAGATGCCCTATGGTGATTCCATCAGCAAAGTCCTCATGAAGCAATACCTGGCCCCATGGGTTAATCAGCTTGATTTCTTTGTTGCAGAGCAGCAGATCTCCGGAAAATTCAAGTGTAAGCTGTGTAGTGGCCGGATTGGGATAACAATCAACCACAATTGATCCTCCGGTCTCCTCTGCAATATCCTGGGTGGTATTGTCGGGCTGCCCGCAGGGAACAGGACCCTTTTTTGCATATATCATTTGCCGACCCACATGAATTGACGGCAACGACCACAGGTCAGTATATTCATAATAGGTCATCCCCAACCCTTTTCCATAGGCGGCATTTTTATAAAGTGGTTCAAAGTCACCACCATACGCGGCATTGTAAAGATAGATCAATGAATCGCAAAGCAGATGATCAACGAAGGTTGTGTCGACAAAGGGATGAAAAACAGAATTTAGCAGGTATGAGGTATCAACAAGGGTATGGATCATTGAATCAAGGTTGGTATAGCATACCAGTTTGGAGTAATTTTGAAAAGAATAATTAATATGCAAAGTACCCTGATGTTCGGCATCATAGTCGAAGTGTTGCTCTGTATAACAAACGGTGTCATTTCCTGGCGACACAGTTCTTGATGTAATTTCATAACGGATGGCTCCAAAATATGCCGGTTGATAACTGGGATAGAACTTCTTTAAATGGAAAATATCCCCCGGCTGGAAATCGAACACTTCCCGTATGGTCATGGTGGAGGACTGGCTGAGTACTGCACCTGACAACATCAACATCAGAGAACACAGCAAAAGGATTCTTCTCATGGCGTAAGGGATTTACTGACAGCACCTTGCTTTCTGTACAAAATTAAGTGAATTATTACCAATCTGTTAAGCAGATGCGTTATTTTTTCACTCCGCAACGGGCAGAAAAGGTGCACCAAACTCTGAAATCCGTACCTTCGCAGCAGTAAGCAGCATGATCAGGGATCAAAGATCAAGGATCAATGTTCAAATGTTCAAGTGTTCAAATGTTCAAGTGTTTTATTTTCAACTTATAACTTATAACTTATAACTCCTAACTCCTAACTCCTAACTCCTAACTCCTAACTCCTAACTCCTAACTCCTAACTCCTAACTCCTAACTTCAACCCCTCAACCCTATGAAATACGATGAAATCCTCACCCTCGGTCCTGCCCCGGTATGGCGCTATTTTGCAGAGATCCTTACCATTCCCCGACCTTCGAAGCGGGAAGGGAAGATCATTGAGTACCTCAGAGCCTTTGGTGAGGAGCACAATCTTGAAACCAAAGTCGACGACATCGGCAACGTGATCATCCGCAAGCCGGCCACGGCAGGGATGGGGCACAAACCCGTGGTGATTCTGCAGAGTCACATGGATATGGTATGTGAAAAGAACAATGATATACAGCACGATTTCGACAATGATCCCATTCTTCCCCGCATCGAAGGTGGCTGGGTGAAGGCTACCGGCACCACGCTGGGTGCCGACGATGGCATCGGGATGGCTGCGCAGCTCGCGATTCTGGCAGCGGATGACATTCCGCACGGACCGCTCGAATGCCTCTTTACGGTAGATGAGGAGACCGGCCTTTCGGGTGCTTTTGCGCTGCAGCCCGGACAATTGCACGGCAGAATTCTGCTGAACCTCGACTCGGAGGATGAAGGGGAGATTTTCATCGGCTGTGCCGGCGGCAAGGATACCGTAGCCGAATTTGACCTGCAGACCGAAGCGGCTCCTGCGGGCTATAAGGCGTTCCGGGTGCTGGTTTCAGGGCTCACCGGAGGGCACAGTGGCGACGATATTCACAAGGGGCGCGGCAATGCCGTGAAGGTCCTGAACCGGATCCTGTGGCACGGTGCAGTGCTGTATGGATTAAGGGTGTCGCGCATCGATGCCGGCAACCTGCGCAACGCCATTGCCAGGGAAGGGGAAGCTGTGGTGGTGATACCTGCCGACCGTGTAGCAGAAACGCGGCAGTGGTTCCCCTTGTTTGCGGCTGCCATCATCGATGAGCTGCATGCCACTGAACCGGACCTGAAAATCAGGATGGAGCCCGCCGATATGCCGGCAAAGGTGTTAACAACTGACCTCCAGGAGCGTCTTCTCGGGGCAATGTATGCATGTCCGCACGGCGTGATCGAATGGTCGCGTGAGATCCCCAACTTTGTGGAGACCTCCACCAACCTGGCATCATTAAAGATGGACCCCCTATATATTATGGTAACCACAAGTCAGCGCTCTTCGGTAGAGAGTGCCAAGGAGGACATCTGCACGATGGTGGGGAGGGTATTTGCCCTGGCGGGGGGGCGGTACCGCCATTCGGACGGCTATCCGGGATGGACACCAAATCCTGCCAGCGCGGTGCTGAAGGTGTCGGAAGAGGCCTACCGCGATCTGTTTGGAGGTGACCCGAAGGTGCTGGCGATTCATGCCGGGCTGGAGTGCGGGGTGATCGGCGAGAAGTACCCGGGGATGGATATGATCTCATACGGCCCCACGATCAAGGGGGCACATTCGCCGGATGAGCGGCTGGAGATTGCCTCTGTTGACCGGTTCTGGCGCCTTACGCTGGAGATTCTGGGCAGGATCTGAAACCGAGACCACGCATGATACGTATAAGTATCTCCTGATCTTTAAGGAGATAAAAAATAATTGCAAAATTTTTCACAAAAAGCTTGCGGGAATCAGAATAAAGTTCATACCTTTGCACCCGCTTTTAGCGAAGGTACATTGAAATCGTGATCAGACAAGGGATTGAGGGGTAGAAGGGCTTGGTTTTGAGGCGAAAGAAAAAAAGTTGAAAAAAAGTTACCGATACCCATTGCGGAACCCAAAAAGTATGTATCTTTGCAGTCCGTTTTTACGGAAGCATTCGTAAGGGTTCTTTGAGGTGACAGGCAGGTTGGGAAATTGTTGAAAAGTTTATTTGGTGGATAAAAAAACCTGTTGTACCTTTGCGCTCCTTTTTGTTCTGAAAAACGGGAAACAGTTCTTGAAGTTAGAAATAACAGATAGCCTCAGCGGGAGAGAGAAGTGGGAAGAGGGGCAGAAGTTCTTTGAAGGTATTGAAGCAACAAATAAAGGTAAGCAAATATCCCTGAAGTCAATTCAGAGAGTAATAGATCTTAGAGCATTCAAAATCTTTATACAATGAAGAGTTTGATCCTGGCTCAGGATGAACGCTAGCGGCAGGCTTAATACATGCAAGTCGAGGGGCAGCACGGATAGCAATATCTGGTGGCGACCGGCGCACGGGTGCGTAACGCGTATGCAACCTACCTATAACTGGGGCATAGCCCCGAGAAATCGGGATTAATTCCCCATAACATTCCGGTGAGGCATCTCACTGGGATTAAAGCTCCGACGGTTATAGATGGGCATGCGTGACATTAGCTAGTTGGTGAGGTAACGGCCCACCAAGGCTACGATGTCTAGGGGTTCTGAGAGGATGATCCCCCACACTGGTACTGAGACACGGACCAGACTCCTACGGGAGGCAGCAGTAGGGAATATTGGGCAATGGACGCAAGTCTGACCCAGCCATGCCGCGTGCAGGAATGACGGCCCTATGGGTTGTAAACTGCTTTTCTGCGGGAAGAACCCCCCGATCGTGATCGGGGCTGACGGTACCGCAGGAATAAGCATCGGCTAACTCCGTGCCAGCAGCCGCGGTAATACGGAGGATGCAAGCGTTATCCGGATTTATTGGGTTTAAAGGGTGCGCAGGCGGAACATTAAGTCAGTGGTGAAAGCCTACAGCTCAACTGTAGAATTGCCATTGATACTGTTGTTCTTGAGTTCAGTTGAAGTGGGCGGAATGTGTCGTGTAGCGGTGAAATGCATAGATATGACACAGAACTCCGATCGCGAAGGCAGCTCACTAAGCTGATACTGACGCTCATGCACGAAAGCGTGGGGATCAAACAGGATTAGATACCCTGGTAGTCCACGCTGTAAACGATGATCACTCGCTGTTGGCGATATACTGTCAGTGGCTAAGCGAAAGTGATAAGTGATCCACCTGGGGAGTACGATCGCAAGGTTGAAACTCAAAGGAATTGACGGGGGCCCGCACAAGCGGAGGAGCATGTGGTTTAATTCGATGATACGCGAGGAACCTTACCTAGGCTTAAATGTAGAACGACCTCTGCCGAAAGGTGGATTTCGAAAGACGGACTACAAGGTGCTGCATGGTTGTCGTCAGCTCGTGCCGTGAGGTGTCAGGTTAAGTCCTATAACGAGCGCAACCCCTATTCTTAGTTGCCATCGGGTAATGCCGGGAACTCTAGGAAAACTGCCTACGCAAGTAGTGAGGAAGGTGGGGATGACGTCAAATCAGCACGGCCCTTATGCCTAGGGCTACACACGTGCTACAATGGCCGGTACAGAGGGCAGCTACCAGGTGACTGGATGCAAATCTCAAAAACCGGTCTCAGTTCGGATCGGAGTCTGCAACTCGACTCCGTGAAGTTGGATTCGCTAGTAATCGCGCATCAGCCTTGGCGCGGTGAATACGTTCCCGGGCCTTGTACACACCGCCCGTCAAGCCATGGAAGTTGGGGGTACCTAAAGTCCGTAACCGCAAGGAGCGGCCTAGGGTAAAACCAGTGACTGGGGCTAAGTCGTAACAAGGTAGCCGTACCGGAAGGTGTGGCTGGAATACCTCCTTTCTGGAGATTCTATTACGTTGATATTTGCTACCTTTTTGTTGCTTCATTTTTTTCTAGTGGTTGAGTGAAATGCTCTCCCGGGAGCAATGGTATCTTTAGTCCCGTAGCTCAGTTGGTTAGAGCACTACACTGATAATGTAGGGGTCAGCAGTTCAAGTCTGCTCGGGACTACCAGGGACCATCCTCGGGGTGACGTTCCCTCCAAAACGGGGAATTAGCTCAGTTGGCTAGAGCGCTAGATTTGCATTCTAGAGGTCAAGGGTTCGAGCCCCTTATTCTCCACACAACCACTTGTTCTTTACATAACTTAACAAGGAATATAGCTTAACGGGAAAGCGTTCGGGAGCATCAAAGCTGCCGAAAGAGAAAGGTTCGACTCCTTTATATTCTGCGAAGGGTGCTGCAAGCATCTGGTGATCTGTGCTGAAAGCCTTGCAAAACCCTTAAGTTCTTTGACATCATGAGTGAAAATACTTTGGAAAGAAAATCATCGTATATCGTACAAGAAAGTAATTAAGGGCGTACGGAGGATGCCTTGGCTCTCAGAGGCGATGAAGGACGTGGTAAGCTGCGATAAGCTTCGGGGAGGTGCAAACAACCTTTGATCCGGAGATTTCCGAATGGGGCAACCCATCACGTTGAAGACGTGATATCCCGTTGATCGGGATGCTAACCCGGGGAACTGAAACATCTAAGTACCCGGAGGAAGAGAAAACAATAGTGATTCCCTAAGTAGTGGCGAGCGAACGGGGAACAGCCCAAACCAATCCTGTTACGGCAGCATTGGGGTTGTAGGACTGCAACGTGGACTGTTAGTTGGTAGTTGAAGTGCTCTGGAAAGGCACACCATAGCGGGTGATAGTCCCGTAAACGAAACCGACTGACTACCTAGCAGTATCCTGAGTACCGCGGGACCGGAGAAATCCTGTGGGAATCTGCCAGCACCATCTGGCAAGGCTAAATACTACTGAGAGACCGATAGTGAACCAGTACCGTGAGGGAAAGGTGAAAAGTACTTCGAACAGAAGAGTGAAATAGAACCTGAAACCGTGCGCCTACAAACGGTTGGAGTCCCGCATCTGCGGGATGACAGCGTGCCTTTTGCATAATGAGCCTACGAGTTACTCCTCACTAGCAAGGTTAACCCCGTTGACGGGGGAAGCCGAAGCGAAAGCAAGTCTGAACAGGGCGCTTAGTTAGTGGGGGTAGACGCGAAACTTTGTGATCTACCCATGACCAGGTTGAAGGTCCGGTAACACGGACTGGAGGACCGAACCAGTTGACGTTGAAAAGTCTTTGGATGAGTTGTGGGTAGGGGTGAAAGGCTAATCAAACTGAGAGATAGCTCGTACTCCCCGAAATGTATTTAGGTACAGCCTCGGAACGAGTGTCGTAGAGGTAGAGCTACTGATTGGACTAGGGGGCTTCACCGCCTACCAAATCCTGACAAACTCCGAATGCTACGACATATTTCCGGGAGTCAGGCGACGGGTGCTAAGGTCCGCCGCCGAGAGGGAAAGAACCCAGACCATCAGCTAAGGTCCCCAAATATATGCTAAGTTGAATTAACGAGGTCTGACTGCATTGACAGCTAGGATGTTGGCTTGGAAGCAGCCATTCATTTAAAGAGTGCGTAACAGCTCACTAGTCGAGCGGTCGGGCATGGATAATAATCGGGCATTAAGCATATTACCGAAGCTATGGATCCGCTGTAAAGCGGGTGGTAGGGGAGCATTCCAGCTGCGCCGAAGGTGCGTCGTAAGACGTGCTGGAGCACCTGGAAGAGCAAATGTAGGCATAAGTAACGATAATGCAGGCGAGAAACCTGCACACCGAAAGACCAAGGTTTCCTGATCAACGCTAATCGGATCAGGGTTAGTCGGGGCCTAAGGCGAACCCGAAAGGGGTAGTCGATGGACAACCGGTTAATATTCCGGTACTGACAATTACTGCGATGAGGTGACGGAGAAGTGAAAGGTCCGCGTACTGACGGAATAGTACGTTGAAGGGCTTAGGTATAGAGCGGGCAGGCAAATCCACCCGTTCTGCTGAAACCTGATAGTACCGCGAGTCCTCGCGACAAGCGGATAGTGACCCTAATCAGACTCCCAAGAAAACCCTCTAAGCTTCAGGTAATTGCCACCCGTACCATAACCGACACAGGTGGTCGAGGAGAGTATCCATAGGTGCTCGAGTGATTCATGGCTAAGGAACTAGGCAAATTAGTCCTGTAACTTCGGGATAAAGGACGCCACGCGTGAGCGTGGCCGCAGAGAAATGGCCCAGGCGACTGTTTAGCAAAAACACATGGCTTTGCAAAATCGTAAGATGAAGTATAAGGCCTGACACCTGCCCGGTGCTGGAAGGTTAAGTGGAGATGTCATTCCCGATTCGTCGGGGAGAAGCTTTGAAATGAAGCCCCAGTAAACGGCGGCCGTAACTATAACGGTCCTAAGGTAGCGAAATTCCTTGTCGGGTAAGTTCCGACCTGCACGAATGGTGTAACGATCTGGGCACTGTCTCAGCCATGAGCTCGGTGA
>JAKLII010000014.1 GCA_022709695.1 Bacteroidota bacterium | reverse complement strand
CTACTCCACTACTGAAGCCTGGGCTGCTGACAAACACCCGGACGGCGTATATTTCTACGTGCTGTATGTGAACGATGGCAAAGAAACCATCAACCACGGGTCGGTTACCGTTCTGTCGAAGAAATAAGCCATGAAAAAGCACCTGATCGCGGGATTTTTTTTAAGTTTCGCATTCACAGGTTTTTCACAGCAAGTACTCTTCAACGACACGCTGCGGTTCGACACGGGTTTTCCTGCCTATCTCAGCATTGACACCACCCAGCCGGACAACCGCTGGCAGGTGGGGGCACCGTCAAAGACGCTTTTCAACAGTGCCTGGAGTGCCCCCAATGCCCTGGTGACGGACACCCTGGATGTTTTTCCTCCGGGAAACATATCTTCATTTACCTTACACCTCGCACCCGATTCAAACATGTTTTTTGGCTGTATCGGCGATGGATGGATTACATTCAGGCACAGGTATGCGTTCGACTCTTTGCTGGCAGGGGGTTATATTGATATCCGGTATAATGAATACTTCACCGGGCAATGGACCCCGTGGGTGAATGTTGCCCTGGATTCACTACCGATTTTTGCCAATCCGGACCCCGATTATATTGCAGGGGATACCATTCCCGGGGGCATCCCGGCATACACCGGCAGCTCCTGGGGATGGAAGCTGGCTTCATTTGAATGGCTCTGGATGATAGGGGTGAAAGGAGATCCCGGGGATGTGTTTACGGATAAGCTTGAGTTGCGGTTTACTGCGAACTCTGTTGAAGCGCAGGATTCAACGCAGGGCTGGATGATCGATGACCTGACCATCTATCTCAGGGAATGTATGGGGAATGTGGAAGAGGCCACTGCCGGCAGTTTCTCGTCACAAGCTGCCCCCAATCCCGGAAATGCTGACATAAGAATTCTGATGGATGAACCGTTGTCTGAAACGGCTGAGATTTCTGTTTTCGGGCGTAACGGTTCATTGCTGGAGCGACTGCATGTGCAGGCCGGGGAACCGATAGTACTCAAAACCAGCCTTTACCCTTCCGGGCAGTATACCTACAGGGTGGTAACCCGTTCAGGGAAAACTTCGTCCGGGAGGTTTGTGAAAATATAAACTACGATCATCCGGTCAAAAAGGGAAGCAACCGGACTGCACAGGAATGAAGTTATTTTTTAAGAGGTTGTATTCCTGTGGATTTTAGAGGCCTTATCTGTCAGACTTCAGGATCTCAAGTGCCCTTATCTGCTGCAACAGATAATCGGGGGGTTCATACTCATCCGGATACTTCAGGTAAAACATCTCAAGAGCATGCTGATAAACTTCCAGTGCGTGATCGGGCAACTGCAATGCCAGATCAGCATCGGCTTTCAGTATCAGGGCAGCCAGATGGTGGGGATCCGAAGCAAGAATCCTGTCAGCTATCTGAACTGCATCCTGAGGATTACCGCAGCGAAGCGAAAAATATCCTGCTTTTATCAATCTGTCAGCCGGCAGCATGGAGGAGGGTAATTTCTTCAGCACAGTAACTTCAGCCACATTGGATTCCATACTGTCCAGGGATACCCTGAACCGCCTTACATCCCTGCTCCATTTTTGGGTAGCTTCAGAAGTAAACCCAAAAGTCAGATGGATGCGCTGCTTTGCATCGAGTAACACTGTATCACCCATGAAAGAACCCGGATCACAAACAATATAGCTGTTTTTTTGCAACGTATCACCGTTCATGATGACTTTTGCAGAAGCGATCAATGATGAGATTGACACGGGGATTCCGGAGACAGGGTGAATACTGCTGATCAGAATAGCCTCCTCCTTATCGAAGTATTCTTTACTGATGGTTTGGTCTGCCAATTGTTTCCTCAGACCCTCAAGATTTTTCAGGATTGCCTGATTGCACATTTCCCGGTATTCAGCATTCGCATTGGAAATACTGATATCCAGCACTACCGGTTCACCCGGGCACATGGTATCCTGTGTCGTTGAATTCACCAGCAGGTACAAATGAATCTGAGAACTCAGGGGAACAGCTGCCAGCATCCCAATGACAAAAACCAGCCATTTTATGCTCATCTTAGTGGTATTTTGGATAATTATTATCTCTTCCTGAAACGCGCAATTTTTCCCTGCATTTGCCTCTGCCACCTGCACAATCGCCAAAGCAGCTGTCATTGCTATTGTAGCCTGTCCCATCAGATGTAGTGCAAAATTTGGTACCAACAGGTTCGACGAAAGCTTTTTTGGTTTTTCCCTTATAGATTATTTCTGTCGGCGCCAGGTTCTGACAGGTAAGAACGGTTTGGTTGTCGTACCGCATGATACACCCGACATCTCCACTGCGGGGGCCATGCTTAATGTCGTTGGAATTGTTTGTTTTTTCTCCGTGATGAGGTGCATTGATGGCATGCCCAAGTTCATGGGCAACAACACTCTGACTCTTGTCTTCGTATGTCAGGAAGCCAAATTTTACATGTTCCAGCTGTTCGATTGCGTTTTTGTTAATCCGCACCTCATATACCCAATTGGGGGGTGCCGGTTCATTGGTAAGTGTTACTGCCTTGCCAAGTAATCCATCCAATTGCGCTGTTTTAATTTTTAGCCCGGCTTGCCTGTATGTTTTGAAAGTCGGAGAGTTGAAATTGCAATAATGGACCTGATTTTTAAGGAGGAGGTTTTTCTGATCCACTTCATGAACTACAATTTCGGTCTGATCTCTGAATCTGCTGAGATCAAACCCACCTTCATTCCAGATAAAGAGATCCTTTTGTCTCAAATCTGTCCTGACATGCCGCAAATCCGGCTTGATCACCATGAATCCGCGGTACTCCTCCAGGGCAGTATAACCATCCGATTTGAAATTATCCAATTTTGGTGTTTCATCATCATCCCGTTCAGGATCAGAAGGATCTTTTTGCTGGGCATTTCCAACGGATGCACGCCACCCATTGTCTGCTATCCGGTTCTCATCAATGTCCCGGGGAATCGTGATACGGTTATCTTTGTAAACAGTTTTTCGCTGACGATTTTCCGGATGATCCTGCACACTTTGAGGGATAGACCTATAAACAGGGGTTGCCGACATCTGCTTTTCAGGATTATGGACATTGATATTCCCCAGGGATAGCAGGGTCCCATAAGCACCGTAATCTTCGGAATAGACCCTGATGGCATATTCCCTCACTGGTTTCTTTGTTCTGGCTTCTACCAGATATTGCCTGTAATTTTTGCATCCCGTGCTGGTAGGTCTGTCCTGTTTGGCATTACTCGTAAAAGCTTCGTGGTTGTTTTCATTTTTCATCCTCAGGTCGAAACACATGTTCGCTTCCTTTAAATCCGGAGCATTGGTGCAATATCCCGGATAGGCAGATACATTGCTGAGCTCAAAAAAATGTATCCTGCACATGTGAGCCAGGGCATCCTGCCATTGATCCCCATCATGGTACCTAAGCTTTGAAACAAGATCGATGGAATTGTCCTTTTCAGGAAGCCAGCCGGCAGGAGTCCGGGCCAGTTCAATGCCGGCCTTGTACACCTTCAGATTGTATTCTCCGGCAGCTGGTTTGGTATCTTCTTTTTTCAGCAGGTCCGGATTGTTCACCTCAATTTTAATTTTTACCTCCAGAAATTTCTTCGATTCAGAAATTTCAGAAGGAGCTTCATAAATCACGTATCGTCCGGTCGCATTTTTTGAACGACTGGAAATACCGGTTACAAAAGTGCCGCATTGTTCGCCCAGAATAGTCCATTTCCAATCGACATTGTCTTCATATACACCCTCGTATTCAGAATCTTCACAATCCAGTGATTCGCAATTTATTACCACCTTGTCACCATCCCTTTGATCTTCGGCACTTAGCCGGATCCACTGCCCCACCACCATTTTGTCATTATCGGCCACAGCCGGAGGTACAGCATTTGGTAATGCCAGATCATCCTTCTGATCCCAAACCGGACCTACCGGCTTGCAATCTCCGATTTCAGGTTTAATAACCGGAGGTGAAGGCAAGGAATAGGGATCGGATTTTACGGTGACAAAATAGTAATCCTCAATTCCATCATCGCCTTTCTTTCTTTCTGTGATGATGGTTATCCGTCTCTCCACATCAGGGTCGCCTGGTTGTGTCGGGTTGTCATCAATGATTTTAAGCAGAATTACCGTTTTAACCCTGGAAGGTGATTTTTGGTTACCGGGTACAGGTACAAAAGGGGGTTGGAATATCACAACATTTCCTTCGTCCTTCGTGAGTTCCGGAAGGCAACCCAACCTGACGAAATTACCTTCTCCCTCAACAATTTCCCATGAGAATTTTACACGTCCGTTAAGGCTGATCACCTTTTTGCTGGGTGCATCCATACAATCTGAATAAGGCAGGCAATTAATCTCCAATTGATCGTAATCCTTACCTTCAGCACCCAGAGGGATGAAATCATCACGCCGGATCTTCTGATTCGTGACCGAATACTGTTTCAGCAAGCCGCCATCCATTTTCGGATCGACGATTTTTTTATCCACCACTTTGCATACGGGAGCCATGGTTACGGGAACCGTCGGATCACCTATCTGTGGACCGTGCTGATAGTCAAAATCCCATACTTCGCTATATCCGTCATTTTCTCCCACCGTTAAACCTTCGATGGTATGAGCCTGAACCTGCCAGGCGTAATGACCGCCAATCATAAGTATCGGAAATTCAAATGAATATGGCAACAAACAGCCCAGAATATCATATTTCACCAGGATAGGGGGATTTGAAGACATCGCTTCAGTCGGCGTTTGACCCTCAAACATTTCGACCAACTTATAGGTATAAAGGATGTCTACCATCGGGACCGGGGATGGAGGAAACCATGAAAACACAGGAGCAGGTTCCAGAACCTGCTGTCCTTTCATCGGGTGGATCAGCATGGGGGCCGAAGGCCGGATGATATCCTGAGGAGCACAGAATTTACAGATTTCGTTTCCTGTCATGGCATCATATGCCCACAAACAGACGGTATAATTTCCCGGCGGTATCATATTCGACTGAACCACATAAGCTTTCAGGGAGGGGTTTACAAAATCGACGGTAATATTGCCAAATTCCGTATAATGGGGCATAGAAAAACCCGGCTGGATGGTATAGAGGCCGGTTGAACCGGAAGCGACCATACCGGTAGAAGTCTCTTCAATGGTTCCTTTCAGATAAACCAGTACAGGCATACCTGACAGGTTTTCGAATGAGATCGGGTTGGTATAATCACTGATATTGCTGCTTTGAGGCAGATGTAAAGCAGTGGTGATTTGTGCCGGCAAAACATTGCAATCCAGCAAATTAAAGATGATAACACCAAAAACTGCAATGGGAAAAGTTCTGATATGGCCAACGACAGCGACAGGCCACTTCAGATGGCGGTAAAAGAAAATCACAGGGTTCATAACATTCTCTCCTAATATTAACTTCCAGTGGAAGGGGTATGATCAATACAAGAGAAAGAGAAACCGGAATCAACAAACAGGATGGTAAAAACCAGACAAAGAATCTATTGCCTTATGATTGGCACAGCAATATATAAGAACCGGGTCTGGAAGAGGTGATACATGAGAATGCAAAGATACGATGGATTCAGCGGAATTGTACCCCGTTGCAATAAAAGATCATCCTGAAGCAACCTTAAAAACCAACTGATATTCAACAAGTTCAGCAACATTCCATGGCTCCGGTGAGGTCGCGGACGGAGTGGATGTTGTGACGATTCAGGTATTCGGCTATGCCATCAAGGATTTTAACGGTAACGGCGGGGTCGATGAAGTTGGCCGTACCCACCTGCACGGCAGTTGCTCCTGCCAGGAAAAATTCGATAGCATCGGTGGCATTCATGATGCCCCCCATGCCGATGATCGGGATTTTCACCCCTTTGGAGACCTGCCACACCATGCGCAGGGCGA
The DNA here is from genome assembly GCA_022709695.1 of Bacteroidota bacterium. Lineage (GTDB taxonomy): Bacteria > Bacteroidota > Bacteroidia > Bacteroidales > SKPS01 > SKPS01. The sequence goes on along the minus strand of JAKLII010000014.1, from coordinate 41,690 downwards.
TGGGTTTGATAGCGGGTCCTGAGAGGCCTCCGGTAATGGTGCTGAGCACCGGCCGCCGTGTTTCGGCATTGATGGCGATACCGAGCAGGGTATTGATGAGCGACAGAGAGTCAGCCCCCTCACCTTCCACTGCTTTTGCAATTTCCACGATGCTGGTAACATTGGGCGAAAGCTTCACCATCAGGTGCTTGTGGTACACTTCGCGAACCGCTTTGGTCACTTCACGGGCAGAGGGGCATGAGGTGCCGAAGGCCATGCCGCCCTCTTTCACATTGGGGCAGCTGATGTTGAGCTCAATACCCGGAATATCCTCAAGGTCATTCATCATTTCTGCCACCTTTACATAGTCTTCTATCCTGGATCCGGAGACATTGACAAAAATCCTTGTGGCATAATGCCGTATTTTCGGATAGATATGTTCGGCAAAGTATGCGGCTCCCCTGTTCTGCAACCCCACGGAGTTGAGCATCCCGGCAGGCGTTTCAGCCATGCGCGGGTAATTGTTCCCTTCACGGTGTTCGAGGGTGGTACCTTTCACCACGATGCCGCCGAGGGCATTTACATCGATAAAATCATCGAATTCATGGCCATAGCCAAAGGTCCCGGAGGCGGTCATCACCGGGTTTTTCAGTTCCAGTCCGCCGATATTTACGGTTAAATCTGCCTTTGCCATCCTTTACCAGTTTTCCAGGTTACGTGTATCGAAAACAGGGCCTTCGGTACACACACATTTATGCCCTTCGGTAGTTTTTACCACGCAGCACAGGCAGGCGCCAAAGCCACAGGCCATGGTGTTTTCGAGTGAAGCTTCACAAATTACATGTTTCTCCCTGGCAATAACTGCCAGGGCTTTCATCATGGGATCAGGCCCACAGGTACAGATCCGGACAAAATCAAAATTTTCCTTTAACACAGGATGATCGGTAACCCTGCCCATGATCCCTGCTGAGCCATCTTCAGTGGTTACCAGAACTTCAGCTGCTTCATGGTAGGCCTCTGTGACATGGATATCGGAGGCAGAACGTCCGCCTATCAGCAGGGTGGGTTCAGCACCGGCTCCCTTGAGGCTTTGCGCCAGCATAAGCATCGGGGCCACTCCGGTACCACCGGCCACCAGCAGGACTTTCCCTGAATTCAGCAATGTAAATTGATTTCCAAGGGGATACACCACCGAGACTTTCTCGCCGGGCAGAAGTTCCGACAATCGGCGGGTACCCTTCCCAACCGTTTTAACATAGAAGCTCAACATCCCTCTCTCCCTGTCGGCTGCATGGATCGAGAGGGGACGACGAAGGAATACATCTGGGCTTCCGGGTACTTCCACCTCGGCAAACTGTCCGGCAAAAACCTCCGGCAATGGCGGAACCCCCTGCAAATGCATCACAAAGGTATCCGGGCTGAGGTGAATCACTTCAGAGACAGAAAAAGTGGAAATGGTTTTCCTGGGCATGGATGTTAGTTAGGAGTTAGGAGTTAGGAGTTAGGAGTTAGGAGTTAGGAGTTAAGAGTTATAACTCCCCTCTCCTTGAGGAGAGGGGTTGGGGGTGAGGTGGATTAAAACAATATTCTGATATTCGGTTTCTGTCAGGACTTCTCATCACTCAATTGCTCCAGGTTGTTTTCTTCTTCCTCAAACGACAGGATTCCCGCTTCTAGCAGTTCGTTATACCATCGGAATACTTTCCGCATGTCGGAAGTTCTTACGAGATCGGGATCATACTCGGGTAAGACCTCGCTGAAGTAACTGACAATGGTCGCTGCATCAGCCGCATGATCAGGGGCTTTGCCCCCCTGTTCCCTGTCATGTATCTTTTTAAACACCTCCTTCAGGGGCAAATCCTTTTCGACCGTATAGATGGAGATCTCTTCGAGGATGCTGATTTGCTGGGAAGGGAAAGCCGGCATACGTGCACCGCCTGCCACCGGTTCCACTACAAATCCGGTTTTTGTTTTGCCAACCATTTTATAGAGGCCGGATTTACCGCCGATGGAAAGAATTTTTGTCAGGTCCATTTGGGTTAATGATTGATGGTACAATAGATCTCATTGGATTGTCCGGCAAAGATATTATCTTTTACGGAACAGCCTGAACAGCGTTTTGCCAATATCGTCGAGCTTTTCGATGGGTTCTACCAGTGATGGATTTTTAAAATCCACTGAGAGTTTCTGACTGAAGTTCTCCTGCATGGGAAATATCAGTACGAAACTGTTGTTTCGGAAATATTTGTTGAGGTACAGAGGGATATTGGCCATGTTTGAACGATAGGAAGGATGGTTTTTCCGGCTGAGGATGATGATCAGGTTATCATCGGGCCTCACATCACGGGCGATGATGAGAAAGTCGTCCCAGTCGGAAAAGGGAATGAAATCGGCCTGCACCGGATATTTTTTGTGGAGGTCGCGGATAAGGCCAATGACAGGGTCCGGTGCATAGAACGAGAGCCGTGCACCGGCATTGGAGGCCAGGTTCCAGATCTTCATCAGCCAGTAGGGAAATCCGATCTCTTTTTCAGCATTATCCGGTATCACCACAATATGTCTTTTAATGGTGGTGAGGGGTTGAACCGGCTTATATACAAAAGTTGTCGCATTGCATTTTACCAGGATTCCTTCCGTTAGGTGCCCCAGGAAGGAGGTTGAAGCTCCTTTATCACGGTGGAGCCCCAGAATGATATCGGTAACCTTGTGTTCCTTTACTACTCCCGAAATGCCGTTGACCACATGCTCATCATACCGCACAAGGGTTTCCATCCGGTGGTCGGTGGCTGCTGCATTCTTTTGTGCTTCCTCAAGGAGCTGGCTGGCTTTCTTCTCAGCATTCTGTTCTTTGCCGGTTTCGGCAATCACATGAAGCCCCAGGAGGGATTCCCTGCTGCGCCGTGATTTCATCACTACGCCCAGGTTCACCATTTCCTGCACATTATCAGGATAGTAAAGAGGCACCAGGATTTTTTCACGGGGAGCCTTTGCTTCATCACGGGCATCCTCCTCCTCACGCTCTTTCATCGCCAGGCGTCTGGAGCCTCTCTGTGCCGAGAAGGATGCGATCGTGCAGGTGACCAGGATCATCACAATGGTGCCGTTGAGGATGCTGTCGCCCAGCAGCCTTACCGGCTGACCAAGCGCATCGTACCCAAGAATCACATTGTATCCGACCAGTACCGCTGCCAGGGTTGCGGCAGCCTGAGCATTACTAAGTCCAAAGATCAGCTTTCTTTCATCCGCTGACATCCGGAACGATTTCTGGGTGATCCAGGCAGCCAGGAATTTGGCGATGATAGCTACCAGGGTCATGACGGCTGCCACGAACAGTGTATTCCAGTCTCTGAAAAATGCCCTGTAATCCACAAGCATCCCTACCCCGATCAGAAAGAAGGGGATGAAGATGGCATTCCCCACAAACTCAACCCGGCTCATCAGGGCAGAGGTGGAAGGGATCAGCCGGTTAAGGGCGAGGCCTGCGAGGAATGCGCCGATAATCCCTTCAATACCTGCGAGTTCAGCCAGTACTGCCCCCAGAAAAACCATTACCAGCACAAAGATGTATTGGGTTACCTTATCTTCAAAGTGCTTGAAGAACCACCGTGCAATAACGGGAAACAGCACAATAACCAGAAGCCCGAATACCAGCACTGATACCGACAGGTTTATCCAGAACGCATGATCCACCTTTCCGTTTGCCATACCCACAATTACTGCAAGTACCAGCAGTGCCAGTGTGTCGGTGATAAGTGTTCCTCCGACCGCAATACTGACGGCCCTGTTTTTTGTCAGCCCGTACTTGCTGATGATCGGATAGGCGATCAGGGTGTGAGAAGCGAACATGCTCGCCAGCAGGATGGAGGTATCCAGCCGAAAACCGAGCAGATAAATACCTGCCAGCATCCCAAGGCCCATGGGAATCAGGAAGGTAAGCATCCCAAAATACAGGCTTTTCAGACTATTTTTCTTAAACCGCTGAAGATCAATCTCCAGACCTGCAAGGAACATGATATAGAGGAGGCCTGCCGTACCTGACATCACGATACTGCTGTCGCGCAACATAAGGTTGAAACCGTTTGGCCCCACTACTGCACCGGCGATGATGAGGCCCAGCAGATGGGGTATCTTCAGCTTGTTGAGGATGATCGGGGCAAACAGGATAATCAGCAGGATGATCAGAAACCTGAGCACCGGACTTGCGATGGGCAATGTGAGATCGGTAACCGAGAGAATGATCATGGCAGTTTTCAGGTGTTAAATGTACCGATCCGAACAAAATTTTTAAATCCGCCCAGGGTCCTTCCGCCCAACAGGTGATTTTCAAGCCATGAAAGCAACCGGTATTTGAATTTTTCATGGCGATGCGGTCTCCGGTTCACCGGGTAATTTCTTCCGTAATCGAGCTGATCTGTCCAGTTGAGCCGGCTGATCCATTCCTTCATTACGGCAGGATGGGTGCCGGGGTAGCGGGGTATCCGCCCCAATGGTCCATAGTCGAACTCATAGTGCTTTTGGGCCGTCATTTCTGCCACTTTATCTGCTCCCTTGTGAATGGTATCGAGTGCCTGGGTCTTTTTCCGCATCAGTTCAGGAGGGCGCACCCAGCCATAATGGAAGATACGGGCCGGCGTTTCGATTACCCTGATCTTATGGGTGCCCTCCTGCTGGCGGTAGTTTAGCCCGTCGAAGACGGGGATGCGCCGGAATGACTGGGCAGACTCCCAGCTGTGGATAGCGGGATCGTTCCGGATGATCCGGATCTCCCGCTTGTACCATGAATGGGCATTGTGGCAATGGTCAAAGTCGCCCCAGAAATGGTGGTATTTAAACAGAAACCCCTCAACGCTTTTGTCATGAAGGTACTTCTCACAGAAGGAACGGATGAGTGGATAATCCTCTTCGTGGATCACCTCATCTGCTTGCAGGTAGAGGAGCCAGTCGCCTGAACAATGGCTCTTTGCGATATCAGTCTGATGGGCATTCTCCATCCCGCGCGGGTATTTGCCAATATCCCAGGTGGTGGGGACGATCTTCAGTTTGTCGTTCCGGATGGCACCCAGCAGATCAGCCGAACGGTCATCCGGGTCGCCTGCCCCCAGTGCCACCACGAATTCATCTACCAGCGGCAGGGCCGAAAGCACCACCTCCCTGATGGGATAATAGAGCTTATGGGCATTTCTGGCCATGGAGAAACCGCTGATTTTCATATCTCCCTGAAGGTTTGCATATTGTACAATCTGGCATACAGTCCATCCTGGCCGATAAGTTCACTGTGGGTACCCTGTTCCACCACAATTCCATCCTGAAGAACCAGGATCAGATCAGCGTTACGGACGGTTGAAAGGCGGTGTGCGATCACCAGGGAGGTGCGCTCTTTCATCAGGTTATCCAGGGCATCCTGCACCAGCCGCTCCGATTCGGTGTCGAGGGAAGAAGTGGCTTCGTCGAGGATCAGGATCGGGGGGTTTTTGAGCACAGCCCGGGCAATGCTCAGGCGCTGACGCTGACCACCGGAGAGTTTCACCCCCCGGTCGCCGATATTGGTGTTGTATGCCTCTTCGGTCTGCATGATAAAATCGTGGGCATTGGCAACCTTTGCTGCCTCCATGATCTGCTCCATGGTGGCATCCTGCATTCCGAAGGCGATGTTGCTGGCGATGGTATCATTGAAGAGGATCGGTTCCTGGCTCACATTGCCCATCAAACCGCGCAACTGATCAATCTGAAGTTCCTTCACCGGGATGCCATCGATGAGGACGGCCCCTTCCTGCACATCGTAAAATCTGGGCAAAAGGTCAGCAATGGTGGTTTTTCCGGATCCCGAAGGCCCGACAAGCGCTACAGTTTGTCCGCGCTTAATGGTAAAACTCACTCCCCTGATCACCGGTTCTTCGCCATACCTGAAGCTGACATTTCTATATTCAACAGAATCATTAAAGCCATTTATCGACGTGGCCCCCGAGGTGCTTTTGATCGGATTGACTGCCTCGAGAACCTCCCGCACACGGTCGGAGGAGGCCATCCCCTTTCTGATGCTGTACTGGGCTGTTGTGAAGGTCTTTGCCGGAGGGATGATCTGTGAAAAGATCACAATATAGGCGATAAAGGTTTCTGCCGTGATCGCACCACTCTGGCCTATGATCAGGACACCACCGAATCCGATAATGCCGGCGATGGCTACCATTCCCAGAAATTCAGTGAGGGGAGCGGCAAGATAGCGCCTGCGATAAATCCGGTTCATGATTCGGGTATAGGACTCATTCTGGTCGGAGAAGAAGCTGCTGATGCGCTCTTCGGCCACGAATGCCTTGATCACACGCATACCGCCCAGGGTCTCTTCGATCACCGACATCAGCGTTCCAAGCCTTGTCTGTGCCTCAAAAGAGGTCTTCCGGAGGGACCTTCCCAGCAGACCGATAAAATAGCCTGCCACCGGAAGAAGCACCAGTGCAACGATCGTAAGCTGCCAGCTCATGAACAGCATCACTGCCAGGTAGATGATCATCTGGATCGGGGAACGGAGAATGGCATCCAGGGCGCTCAAAACCGAAGTCTCAATCTCCTGTACATCACCAGACATACGGGTTATAAGATCCCCTTTGCGCTCTTCGGAAAAATATCCCAGAGGAAGCTGCAATATCTTGTTAAACAGCTTGTTCCTGATATCGCGCACCACCCCGTTGCGGATAGGGGCCAGAACCCGCATGGCAAGGTAGGTAAACAGCGTCCTGAAGAAAGAGGTAACCAGCAGCAGGCCAAGGATCAATACCAGCGCCGAAATTCTGCCATGCTGCAGGATATACCCTCCAAGATAGTATCCGATGGATTGCTCAATGGCGGCCATGGTGAAAGCCGGTGCCGGTGCTTCAGCCGGAATGCCCTGCATCCCGAAGGTGATCTTCAGGAAAGGGATTACCATGGCAAAGGTGAACACCGAAAAGATGACAAAAGCCAGGGTATACGCCACGTGCAGTATGATCAGCCGGCGGTAATTGCCCAGGTAGGAGAACACATGGAGAAAATCCTTCATCATGTGGCTATTTCCGTTTTAGGGTGGCGTGGTCATATCCGGTATAATTGCCCGGCGTCAGGGCTTTGAGCTCCCCTTTTACGGCATCAGGCACATCAAGGGTATCGATGAAGGCGTGCAGTACCTCCCGTGTAATATGCCGGTTACCACGGGTGAGTTCCTTCAGCTTTTCGTAAGGGTTACGGACGCCTTCGCGCCGGAGTATGGTCTGAATGGGCTCAGCAAGCACCTCCCAGTGGTGGTCAAGCACTTCAGCCATATGGGGCTCATTCACCACCAGCTTGTCAAGTCCGCGCATCAGGCTCTTCCAGGCGATGAGGGTATGGGCAAAAGGCACCCCGATGGTGCGGGTAACCGTGGAGTCGGTAAGGTCGCGCTGGAGCCTGCTCACCGGAAGTTTTGAGGCAAGGTGCGCAAAAAGGGCATTGGCAACCCCCAGGTTACCTTCTGAGTTTTCGAAATCGATAGGATTTACCTTATGGGGCATCGCCGAGGACCCCACTTCGCCTGCCTTCAGCTTCTGGGTAAAAACCTGCATTGAGATATAGGTCCAGAGGTCACGGTTCAGATCGGTGAGCACGGTGTTGATGCGCATAAAAAGGCTGAACAGGGAAGCCCATCCGTCATAGTGCTCTATCTGGGTGGTTACCGCCTGCCTTTCCAATCCGAGTGCCGACGACAGAAAATCGTTGCCAAACCTCACCCAGTCGATCTCCGGATAGGCTGCTTTGTGTGCGTTGAAATTACCGGTAGCACCGCCGAATTTTCCGGAGTGGCTGAACCCTTTAACTTCCTCCAGCATCGGCTTTAACCGGTCGGCGAACACGTATATCTCCTTCCCCAGGTGCGTGGGGGAGGCGGGTTGCCCGTGCGTATATGCAAGCATCGGGATGGCACTCCATTCACCGGCAAGGTTTTCCAGCTTTGCGAGAAGTGTTTCCAGCAGAGGGATCATCACCATGACAGTGGCATCCCGAACCATCATGGGCATGGCGGTGTTGTTGATATCCTGGGAGGTAAGCCCGAAATGGACAAATTCACTGAATGGCTCAAGTGGCGTGCCTGATATCTTTTCACGGATAAAATACTCCACCGCCTTCACATCGTGATTGGTAACTGCCTCAATCTCCTTCACACGGAGTGCATCATGGTCGGAAAAGTCCCTGGCTAAACGCTCTGCAACGGCGAGATCATCTTCAGGCACTTTTGCAAGCTGCGGCAAAGGCAACCTGCACAGGGCAGCGAAATAGGCGGCCTCAACCCGAACACGGTACAGGATCAATGCCTTTCCCGAAAAAAAATTCCGGAGAGGTTCCGTGGCCCCGGCATAGCGACCGTCCACCGGTGAGATTGTATTCAGTACATCGTGGTTCATAATGTATGATTCTGTTGATGCAAAGTTAATGTTTTTCAGGGAGGCGCTGAAATGCATCATACAATTGCCCTGCGCCAGTTGCCGTACCTGAGGTAGAGCCATGAAATGGTGGCCAGAAGCACAGCATAGAGATATTCTGCCGACCAAACCATGGCAACGGTTCCATCGAACCAATGGGCCATCATCCAGGCAAATCCCAGGTACAGGCACAGGGTCAGGACTTCGATGACCAGCGCAATGACGGTTTTACCGGTACCAGACACCCCGTTGAACAGGGTGAAAGCAACAGCCAGGCATATGGCTGCCCCGGAGATCACCCGAAGGACCGGAACGGTGCCCTGAATCAGGTGCCATTGATCGGTATAAATCCGCAGCACCACACTTGGGGCAAGCTGCACCAGACAAACCACAACCGCTACCGACATTGCCGAAAGAACTGCCACACGCTGTACCAATCCCCGGACCCTTTCGCTGCGGCCACGTCCGATGTAATAGCTCACCATGGTGTTGGTGGCGGACGAGAACCCCCAGACCGGCAACAGCAGAATAATATACACAGACCTTACCAGCTGTGATACTGCCAGTTCTGTCTCTCCCAGCTTTTCAATGATCATGAAAAAGAAAAACCAGACAAACAGGGAGAAGAAGTTGGTAAGCATCATGGGTGAGGCAATCCGGAAAACCGGAACAAACCGGCGGAACGAGAGATTGGCCGGTTGCAGCAGAAAGTACCGTTTGAAATTGCCAAGCTTCAGGGTGTACAGGGTGGCCACCAGGGTGGTGGAAAATTCAGCAATTACCGATGCAAGCGCTGCCCCTTCGATACCCATTTCAGGCAATCCCAGGCGGCCGAAAATAAGGCCGTAGTCGAGCACCACATTGACCATGGTCATAATGACTGTGGTCCAGGTGATGATCATGGTCCGTCCGATGGCAATGTAGAAAGCCCTGTAAGTGACGTTGATATAGGCAAAAAAGAAACCATACATCCTGTAATTCAGAAACTTAAGGCTTTCTTCCTTCACCGCGCCGGAGGCGAGGTAGTGGTTCAGCAGCCAGGGTGAAAACTCCCTGAACAGGAGAAACACAATCCCGGAAAAGATCAGGAGAAAAAAGAAGGCATGGCTATAGGTGTTTCCCAGCCCCTTCAGGTCCCCTTCGCCAAAGCGGCGGGCCATAATGATCTGTGCCCCGATCCCAAAGCCAAAGGCCAGCATCACAAAGGCAAGGTAGAAGATACCCCCGATGGCAGAAGCCCCGAGCTGTATCTCTCCTACCCTTCCCAGAAAGGCGGTATCGGTGAAGAGGATGATGTTCTGGGCAACACTTCCCAGAACAATCGGCAGCCCTATGTACAGCACCTTACGGTAAATGAGCCGGGTGGATCGCTTCATCCAATTAAAAATTTCCGGACAAAGCTACCAAGATTTGCTGATTTTGATGAATAGAGGTAGCTTTGAGGCGTGAAACAAGGGGATAAAATCAGAATTACGGCTGTATCGTACACCAATACGATCCCTTTCATCTTCGGGCTCAACTATTTCCCGGGTATGGCCGGAAGCACGGAACTCACCCTGCTGCCCCCGGCAATGTGTGCGGAGGCATGGATTTCAGGAGACGCCGACATTGCACTGGTGCCGGTGGGGGCCATGGACGACAGGGACCTGGACCTGATGTGCTGCGAATGGTGCATCGGAGCCGAAAACGCGGTGGAGAGCGTGCTGTTGCTGAGCCATGAGCCGGTAGATCAGCTCAGTACCATTTTCCTGGATACTGAATCACGGACATCGGTGCTGATGACCTCCATTCTGTGCAAACATCACTGGCATATCAGCCCGGAGCTCAAACCCCTGACGGTTCAACACGGTTACAAAACGGAACCCCACACCGGTATGGTGCTCATCGGGGACAAAACTTTCGGCCTGGCATCAGAATATCCATACGTTGTCGATCTTGCCTCCGCCTGGCAGCAAATGACAGGGCTTCCGGCAGTATTTGCCTGCTGGCTTACCCGCGAACGGGTGCCGCTGGCTTCCAGAATGATGATCAACGAAGCGCTGGCCTGGGGAGTAGCCCACATTCCTGACGCCGTGAGCGCCTTGTTAAATTCACAACTCAATGATAACGAGGCAATTAGATATTTAACCCAATGCATCAGCTTCCGCCTTGGGGAGCAACAGAAAGAGGCCATACATACCTTCTTTGCACTCCGCAATACACTATGAATAAATAATTGCCAGGCTAACCGCCTCGCTCAACCGGCATGTATTACATTTGTGGGCGCAAATGGTAATCATTCTATGAAATCGATACATACCGGATTTTTTCTGCTGATAATCGTGCTGTTTTGCGGGACACATCCGACTGCTGTGCACGCTCAGCAATCTTATAAAGATCTGACAATTAAAGTTTTTCTGGATGCTCCCTGGTTTGAACTCACCTATATCCGGAGGCAGATTCCCTATGTGAATTATGTGAACGACCCAATGGATGCGGATCTGCATATCATGGTTACCCGAAAAAGTACCGGTTCTGGTGGGATGCAATATACCATTTCATTTATAGGGCAGTACACATTTGCCTCGCGGAAAGACGAACTCAGTTTCTTCACATACCCGGATGAAACTTCTGACGAAATCAGAAAGAAATTTGTACAAAACCTGTCTCTGGGTCTTATACCTTTTCTGATCAACACCCCATACAAAGACAGATTATCCATAACCTACGAACCGGGCAGTGATACCCTGCCTGCCGGGCCCACCGATCCCTGGAACGGATGGGTGTTCTATACTGCGGTAAATGGTTGGATGTCATTTCAGGAAACTTACCAGAACCTGAATATCTGGTCGAATTTCAATGTTTCCCAGATCAAAGACCGCTGGAAACATCAGTTCTGGTTCAGCAATAATTACAATGAATCCAATTACATCCTTGCCGACGACCGTTCGTACCGTAACATCACCCGGTCGTGGGGAGCACACAACAGAAGTGTCCTGGCCATCAGCGACCACTGGTCGCTGGGTGAAATGGCCGGAGCCAGCGCCTCTACCTATTCAAACATCAAACTCAACCTCTACCTGCAGCCAGCCATTGAGTACAATATCTATCCTTACAGCCAGTCGAACGAGCGCCGCCTCGGCTTTAATTACAGCATCGGACCCCGTTTGAACGTTTATGTTGACACCACTATTTACAACAAAACCCGGGAACTCTTCCTCAGGCAATCACTATATCTCCGGTACTACCTCATCCGCTCCTGGGGAAATATCGGCGCCAGTGCAGGCTATTCATCCCTGGTCCCTGATTTTGCAAAATACAACCTGAGCGGCAATTTCAATCTGAGTATCAGAATTATAAAAGGGTTATCCTACAATCTTTCCGGAGGAGCCTCCATCACCCGCGATCAGATCAGCCTGCCAAAAAAAGGGGCTACCGAAGAGGAAATTCTGCTTCAGAAAAAAGCGATGCGCTCCAGATACAACGGCAACCTGAGTTTCGGCCTCTCCTACCGCTTTGGATCGATCTACAACAATATTGTGAATCCCCGGTTTGAACTGTAGAATTACTTCTTCACCGGTTTGTATCCACGCTGTTTGGCAGCCTCTTCGAGGCGCTGCTGAAACCGTGACTTCTTCACCGGCTTCTGCTTGTTGGCCTGGAGCTGAGCCCTGAGTTTGTTCTCATCCACAAACCGCCGGATGATGAAGATCTGGGCAAAGGTGATGAGGTTGGCCAGCAGGTAGTAGTAGCTGAGGCCGGATGAATAACTGTTGAAGATCCCCAGGAACATGATGGGCATCAGGTACATCATCAGTTTCATCCCGGGCATCTGTTGTGTCCCCGACATCATCTGGTTGTTGATGCGTGTATAGATGATGGTGGAAATGGTCATCAGCAGGGTAAAGAGGCTTACGTGGTCGCCGTAGCCCGGTATTTTGAAGGGGAGGTTCAGGATCGAGTCGTAGCTGGAAAGGTCAGTGGCCCAGAGGAATGACTGCTGCCGCAGCTCGAAGGAAGCCGGGAAGAACCGGAACATGGCCAGCAGGATCGGAAACTGCAGCAGCTGGGGCACACATCCGGCCATAGGGTTCACCCCCACCGACTTATACAGCGCCATGGTCGCCTGCTGCTTCTTCATGGCATCCTCCTTCTTCGGGAATTTTTTGGTGATTTCATCCACCTCAGGTTTCAGAGCACGCATTTTGGCCGAAGAAACATAGGTTTTATAGGCGATGGGGAAAAGTGCAAGCTTTAGCAGGAGTGTAAGGATCAGAATGATGATACCATAATTCATTCCGGTGTTTTCGAGCCAGTTGAATACCGGAAGCACGGCAAAACGGTTGATCCAGTGCATCAGGAAGAACGACCATCCGAGGGGTATCTGCCGCTCCATGCCCAGATCATACTGCTTCAGCGTTTTGAACTTGTTGGGCCCGAAATAGAACTGCAGCGGAATGCGGGTCTCCTCAGCTCTGGTATATGGCACTCCCAAAGTAGCGTTTACTGACCGGACATACCTCGGATCCCTGCTTTTCTTGTCGGTAGAAACCGAAGCCTCAGCCTGGGTAAAATGGTCACCGGCAATTAATACGGCAGTAAAAAATGCCTGTTTAAACGACAGCCATTTGACCTTTGTCGGTACCGACATCTCATCATCCTTGGATTCTGACAGATATTCCACTTCGCGGTCGGCATGGGCATAATATACCGTGGATCCGTTCATTACGTTGGTGGTCTTCTCCTGCTTCTGCAGCTCAGCGGTCCAGGCGAGGTCCAGTTGCTCGGTCTGCGGAGCCACATAATCCTGCATCCCTTTCATCACTACCTCAAAACCCACCATGTACGATCCCCTCGTAAGGGTATATACGAATTCTATATACGGATTTTGGGCACCGTCACTCACGGAATCAAACATATACAGGCGCATCCCGAATTTCAGCCGGTCCCCCTTCATCACGATGCTGTCGGTGCCTTCTGTGGTGTTGTCGTACCACACAGGGGTAAAATGGCATTTGCCGGTTTCAACGCGCTGACGTTCCTGGAAGAAACTGAGGGAGAAAGTACTCCCCTTCTCCCTGAAGAGCATGAGTGGCAAGGTATCGAAGGTCTTGTACTGCGTCAGTTCCACATCGGCAGGGCGCCCCCCTTTGGCAGACAGCCTGATCCGGAGCACATCACTCTCGATCCACCAGTTGGAGGTATCGGCCTGAAGGGCATGTCCGAACGGGGCAGCCAGATCCTGCGGCGACAAGGTGCCTGCGGGCCTTGCAGGGGTGACATCCATTTTGGGCCTGAGGGAATCGGGCAACTGGGCAATGCTGTCCCGTTCAATGCGGATCAGTGAGTCGCGATATGCAGCCTCCTTTTTACGGGCCGTGATCAGCGAATCCTGACGCGCCTTCTCTTTCTGAATCTCCTCCTTCGAAGGCTGCATCAGGTAAAAATACCCCATCATGATCCCGAAGATCAGCACCAGCCCAATGATTGTACTTTTATTCATATCGTATGAGAAATCAATTTTTTCAGATGGTCAACGCATGCGTTGACCCCACAGCGGTTACAAATGCCACAAATACCGGGTGGGGTGCCGCCACCGTGCTTTTATACTCAGGGTGAAACTGCACCCCCACAAACCATGGATGGTCCTTCAGCTCCACAATTTCCACAAGATTCTGTTCGGGGTTGATCCCGGCCGGGACCATACCTGCCTGAATGAACTGGTCGAGGTACAGGTTGTTGAATTCATAGCGGTGGCGATGCCTTTCGCGGATGGTTTCCCTGCCGTATGCCTTAGCCGTAAGGGTATTTTCCACAAGATCGCATCGGTAGGCCCCGAGCCGCATAGTGCCGCCCAGCCCTTCAACCTTCTTTTGTTCCTCCATCAGGTCAATCACCGGCCAGGGGGTTTCGGGATTCATTTCCGTTGAATGGGCATCTTTCATTTTCAGCACGTTGCGGGCAAATTCAATCACAGCGCACTGCATCCCCAGGCAGATACCCAGAAACGGTATGTGGTTCTCACGGGCATACCTGATCGCTTCTATCTTCCCTTCTATCCCGCGGCTGCCAAAACCAGGGGCCACAAGGATACCCTGCACGCCAGCAAGAAGTTCTTTTGCTTTGTCCTGTTCCACCGATTCTGAATGGACCATCCTGATCTTTACCTTCAGTTCATTCTCCACGCCTGCATGGTGCAGCGACTCGATGATAGACTTGTACGAATCCTTAAGCTCCACATACTTACCCACCAGTGCAATGGTAACCTCCCCTTTGGGGTTGCGCATCCTGTCCACAAACTTCTCCCATTTGGTGAGGTCAGGCTCCCCTTCGATGGGGATGTGCAATTTCCGGAGCACCTGCTGGTCGAGCTTCTCATCCCGCATCAGCAGGGGGACATTATAAATGGTATGGGTGTCGATACATTCGATGACTGCCGAAGTGGAAACGTTGCAGAAGAGGGCAATTTTATTGCGGAGGCCGGCATTCAGGGGTTTCTCGGTGCGGCAGACAAGAATGTCGGGCTGCACTCCCAGCTCCAGCAGCGCCTTTACCGAGTGCTGGGTGGGCTTGGTTTTCAGCTCACCGGCAGCTGACAGGTAGGGAATAAGGGTGAGGTGCACCACCAAGGTCATGTCGGGATGCTCCCATTTCATCTGTCGCACCGATTCGATGTAGGGCAGCGACTCGATATCGCCCACCGTACCCCCGATTTCTGTAATCACAAAGTCGTAACGGCCCGTATCCCCCAGCAGCCGGATGCACCGTTTGATCTCATCGGTGATGTGCGGGATCACCTGCACCGTTTCCCCGAGATAATCCCCTTTCCGCTCCTTGTTGATCACCGTCTGGTAGATCCTGCCTGTAGTAACGTTGTTTGCCTGGGAGGTGGGTACGTTCAGGAAACGTTCGTAATGCCCCAGGTCAAGGTCGGTTTCGGCACCATCCTCGGTTACATAGCACTCTCCGTGCTCATAGGGATTGAGGGTGCCCGGATCCACATTGATATACGGGTCCAGCTTCTGGATGGTCACAGAAAACCCCCGCGACTGTAAGAGCGTGGCCAGCGAAGAGGATACAATCCCCTTGCCCAGCGATGAGGTTACCCCACCGGTTACGAAGATATACCTGGCGTTCGGCATACGATTTTGTTTTCAGGTGCAAAGTAAAGCAAAAGAGAGATAATGTGCCAATGGGAAGATGTGGAAATGTGTAAATGTGAAAATGCTGAGCGTAGTGAAGTCCCGGGAGCGAAGCGATCCGGGATGGAAATGCTGAGCAAAGCGAAGTCCCGGGAGCGAAGCGATCCGGGATGGAAATATGAAAATGTGAGAATATGGAAATGTGGAAATGTAGAAATGTGTGATATGTGCAAATGTGGAATTGAGGGAATATACAGATTAATCGTTATTTTTACAGCATGAACAGAAGATCTTTAATCATCCTATTACCCTTGCTGGTTTTATCCTTCACAATTTCAGGGCAACACATCCTTGCCGGCATACACGGAAACCAGGATTATTTCTATGACTTTGTGCCAGATAAAAGCCTGGGGTTTGCATCCGGGTCTGGTGGCACTGTTACCTATTCTCTCGATATTAACAACGATGGCATAAACGACCTTATTTTCGGTGCTCAGCGTGAAGTCACCAACTGGGATGGAAACTCCGGAAGCTTTGTAATATCAATGAATCAGACAGGTTTTGCCCTTGAAGGATTTGACTCTTGTTTTGCCATTTTCGACAGCACACTTCAGTATCATCTGTACTACCTCGAAGCGATGGCAAAATCTTTTTCAAAATACGACACCATCAGCAATAACGCATTCTGGTATCCCTCAAAAGTATATATGGGATATAGCAGAGGCAGTGTTAATAAGCCATGGATTTACGGATATGGTTGCGGTAGCATGATGGATACAACCCAGGGAGACTATTATGTCGGAGTTCGGGTAGTAATCCCCAATGATACCCTTTTCGGTTGGGTAAAGATCAGGGCAACTACCAATTCTGTTACTATTGAGGAATTTGCCTGCAACTTGTATTCAATTGGCATGCATAAAAATTTCAATGAAGTTGATGTTTCCATTTACCCAAATCCGACAAACGGACAACTTACCATCCTCAATACCCGGTATGATAAGCACCAAAGTATTGTAATAATTTTCAATCTGCTTGGAGAAATGATTTTAGAATGCGAACCTGACACCGAAAAAACCACCATCGATTTGTCGGATCAACCCAAGGGTGTGTACATGTGCAGAATATCTTCCAACCAAGGAAATGTTACAAAAAAAATCATCATTCAATAGATTATACCTGAATAAGTTATCTTTATAATAAAAGACTGTATGAATAATCATCATCGCTCTTATAGTGCAATTTTCACCCTGCCTGTAATCATAGTCCCTATGATGCTGCTTGCACCACAAGGACTGAGAGCCCAGACAGACAACTATCCCAAACAGCAGTCGTCGGTGTCGGTGTATGCTTCCACTTTGCTGCTGGCATCGGTGGCGAACCTGAGCTACGAGCATTTGTGGAGGCCCTCGGAGACCTCAAAGGTACGGCTCGGGTTAACAGCCGGATATACCTTTGCGGTTCAGCATTGGTCCGGGGGCCTGGATGATCCCGGTATGGGGCCACACCTTGCATTCACCCTTCTGGCAG
The DNA here is from genome assembly GCA_022709695.1 of Bacteroidota bacterium. GTDB lineage: Bacteria > Bacteroidota > Bacteroidia > Bacteroidales > SKPS01 > SKPS01. The sequence goes on along the minus strand of JAKLII010000014.1, from coordinate 24,637 downwards.
GCCGGAAAGATAAATTCTTTGAGCTGAAACTGGGGGGGACGGCCCTGTTTGAAAAAAGCGATCCCGGATTCGAGTACAGTTATGCCATGCCTGTGATTTCGCTGGGATTCCGAAAACAAAATCCTGAGAAGAACCGCTTTTTCCGGTGGAGTCTCAGTACGGCAGGCATTGGCTTCGGATTTGGATATATCTTCTGATTCTATTTATCATCTGATATTTAACAATTTATAAGCATGAGAATTTCTGCAAATCTCAAATACAACGTATTTCTGATCCTGTTTTTGTGCAGTCTGTCTGTTGCATTCGCTCAGGATACCTCTGCCACCGGCCCGAAGAAACCGAGGCCGATCTTCATAAACGGCGAGGCACAGGTGGTGCCCGAATTCAGCAATCCGTCAGAATGGATCAGAGAGGAGCTCTGGGTTGAAGCCCCGTTCGATTCTGACCTCGACGGGAAACCCGACCGGATGCATGTATTCGTCACCAGGCCCCGGCAAACCGATTCCTCCGACCTGAAACTTCCGGCAATCTACATGTCGAGCCCCTACTACGGCCTGAAGCTACTGGATATGATGACCCAGAAGAAAAAGCACTTCTGGAATATTGACCATGAAATCGGGGAGATGCCCGTGCCCCACAAGCATAAAGACCCGAAAACCAATGGCAATCGACCCATGATGACCATGTTCTACGACCGCACCTGGGTGCCCAGAGGGTATATTATGGTGTATTCCTCCTCTCCGGGCACAGGGTTGTCAGACGGGGCCCCCACTATCGGAGGGGAGAACGAGTCGCTGGCTCCCAGGGCGGTGATCGACTGGCTGTGCGGAAGGGGTACGGGCTTTACCACCCGGACCGGAACCACGGAGGTTAAGGCTTACTGGTGCAGCGGTAAAGTGGGAATGACAGGGACCTCCTACGATGGCACCCTCTGCCTGGCGGCTGCCACCACAGGGGTCGAAGGCCTTGAAGCGATTATCCCCGTAGCTCCGGTATCTTCATGGTATCATTATTACAGGTCGAACGGACTGGTAAAATCACCCGGAGGGTACCCCGGCGAAGATGTGGATGTGATGTATGATTTTATCAACAGCGGGGATAAAACCAAGCGAAAAGGGAACAACCAGAGGGTCAGGGACAGCCTGCTGATGAAGTACCAGGACAGAATTACAGGCGATTACAATGCTTTCTGGGAAAGCCGTGATTATCTGAACCAGATCGGAAACATGAAAGCCGCTATGCTGATGTCGCACGGATTCAACGACTGGAATGTGATGCCGGATCAAAGCTACCGGTTTTATGCAGCCGCAAGGGAGCTTGGCATCCCGGTGCAATTGTACTACCACCAGGCTGATCATGGAGGGGATCCCCCCATGCAGATGATGAACCGCTGGTTTACCCGGTACCTGCATGGCGTTGAGAATGGCGTGGAAGGGGATGCCCCGGTGTGGATTGTGCGAGAAGGGAACACCCTTCCCACCGCATACAGCAGTTACCCGGATCCCGAGGCAGAAATGGTTACGCTGTACCCGAAAAAGTCCGCCGGTCAGGAGGGTGTACTCATTACCGAAAAACCTGAAGCGCAGCCTGATATGTCGTTTACCGACGACGCAACGGTACCGGGAAACCTTTTGGCCGACAGCACAAATGCCGGCCACAGGGTGCTTTTTGTTACGGCACCCCTGCGCGAAGACCTCCGGATTTCAGGCACCCCTGAAGTCACCATCCGGCTCGCTTGCAGCAAACCGGCAGCAAACCTTTCGGTATGGCTGGTATCACTCCCCTGGGAAGAGGGCAAAGGAGTGGCCGTGTACGACAACATCATTACACGCGGTTGGGCCGACCCGCAGAACCATCGCTCGCTGACCGAAAGCGAAAAATTGCAGCCAGGAGCCTATTATACCATGACATTCCCCCTGATGCCTGACGATCAGGTGATCCGGAAAGGGCAGCAAATCGGGTTGATGATCTTCTCCAGCGATAACGAATTTACCCTCCGACCTGAACCGGGAACCATGCTCACCATTGACCTGAATGCCACCCGATTAACTTTACCAGTGGTTGGGGGCACAAGCACGTTTCATGAAGCTTCAGGGCATTAACCTGAAACAAATTGCCCTCCTTCTGAATACCATTTTCATTTGCAAAAGTAATCCCAATCGAATTTACAAACAGGACATGCAGAATGAAGAAAAGTGGATCACGGAACTGATGCTTCTGAGATCGATCATACAAAAAACCCCTCTGTTCAGAACCATTAAATGGGGAGCTGAAGTCTTCACCTGGAACGGCAGAAATGTACTGAGCTATGGGGGGTTCAGGAACTATTTTGCCCTGTGGTTCTACAATGGGGTGTTTTTAACTGACAAAGACAAGCTGCTCGTCAGCGCACAGGAGGGTAAAACCAAGTCGCTCCGGCAGTGGCGGTTTAGTTCTGCCAAAGAAATTGATGAAGCGAAAATTCTGGCGTACATTCAAGAAGCTATTGAAGTGGAGAGAAAAGGGCTGAAAATCAAACCTGAAAAATTTCAGCCTTTGGAACTGCCAGTGCTCCTTGAAGAAGCTATCCGCAATGATGACCGCCTGAGTGCAGGATTTAAGAAACTGAGTCCGGGAAAACAGAAGGAGTATATCGTGTACCTGCTGGAAGCGAAGCAGGAGCAAACAAGGAATAGGCGACTGGAAAAGATAATGCCCGGCATAATGCAGGGGATAGGATTAAACGACAAATACAAATGATTCGATAGTTGTGCACTATGTCAAATACAACAGCATACGAACTTTTTTCCGCAATCGGAAATAATCTGAAGGGTGCAGCGCAGGGCCAGATGTTTGGAAAACCCTGTTTTAAGACTGGAGGCAAGGCCTTTGTCTGCTTTTTTGAAAACGAGATGGTTTTCAAGCTCACAGGCATCCCGCACCATGAAGCCTTACAACTAAACGGTGCAAAACTATTTGACCCCTCGGGCAAGAACCGCCCCATGAAAGAATGGGTGCAGGTTCCGGAACAGCACAGTACATTATGGACGAAGCTTGCTGCCGAAGCAAACTCTTTTGTTTCCGGAATGTTAGAATAAGAAACCTCCAATCTGAAAGATCATGAAAATCGTAAACGTTGCCAACCAGGAAATCCAAGAGACGCCACACAAAGTGGATGTAAGGAAACTGTACGATCATGCCAGCGCCCAGGCGATGCACATCACCCTGCAGCCCGGCGAATCACTCAAGCCCCATATCACCCCGGTGGATGTATTTTTCTACATCCTGGAAGGGGCTGTGGATGTGCGTGTTGGCGATGAAACCATAACGGTGCAAAAAGACCATCTTGTTGAGAGTCCGAAGGATATTGTTCATTGTCTGTCAAACAGTTCCGTTGCTTCAGCCAGAATTTTAGTGGTAAAAGCACCCAAACCCATGAGTCAGGCTAAGCTGCTGTAGATCTCCCAGATAAACTGCAAAACCTTTTCTCCGGTCAGAAAAGAGTAGGGCGTGCCATGATAACGGCATATCGTGGCATTTTCTGTTTCTCATTTTTTCCATGCATCTGTTTTGGAGAAATCAATACAACCTCTATTTTTGCATCAACCATTCGAATGACCCGGAGTAATGACGCGTCATGAGAATGTTATAGTATCCTGCAACTTAGTCGCTTTATAAATCATTTTTCATCCATGAAAAGAGTAGTTATTATTGCCATTCTTTTAGTGATGACGCAGATGCTGAGTGCTCAATGGAAAAAGATCTGGTCGTTGCCTGAAAAGTCAAATGATTACATTTCCTGTGCCTGCTATATGGGAGGCAATATTCTGGTTACGTCTGCAATATCAGGCGTATTGGTTTCATCAGATAATGGAATAACCTTTAAGGAATCCAATAAGGGATTGAAAACAGACACGTCGGTTAAGAAGGGGGAGTTTGGGTATTATCCGAATTTTTATTATTTGGTAGCTGCTGGTTCCGATATCATCGCCACGTGTGGCACCACTGGAGTTTATCGTTCAGTTGACAAAGGGGTTTGCTGGAATGAGGCCACCAGGGGTATTGCAGACCCAAAGGATTTCCGACTGAGCAGCAACCAAAAGGTGGTTTTTGGTTCAGGTAGCGACCAGATCTTGTATCGATGGAACTCTCAGACTGTCCGATGGGATTCTGTCACAGATGGCATAAGCGATTTTGCCGTAAATGAAATCGGATTATTTGTTTCTGTGGGTGGCAGTTTGTACCGCTCTGTCGATCAGGGAGAGACCTGGGATGAGATTTTATTTGACCCCGGAAATCCGGATCAGGAAATGTACGCTTGGAATAGCCAGGAGTCACCGGGTGACGGAGTAAGCATCCAGGCAGCCGGCAAATATGTTCTGGCCAATTGTTGCTACCAGTCGGTTATTATGTCCTCCGATAGCGGCTCCACCTGGAAATCACTGAATACTAATTATATCGGTGGGATTGCCAATAGCGGTAAAATGCTTTTCATTACCCCGGAACTTTATGAGCCTGTGGGTATCATGAAATCAGCCGATGGTGGTAAAACCTGGAAAACAGCAAATACAGGCCTTCCGCCAGGATACATCCAGGACCGTGAGATATTCCCGGTGAGTAGAATTTTCATCTCCGGTAAAGACCTCTTTGCCATATATCGCGGAAATGAGCTCTGGAGGAGACCTCTTGCTGAATTAATGGCCCCCTGAGAAGGGAACCAAAAGACCATTGGCTAAACCAGGGGCTCTCCCTGACCCACATTGAAACCAACGATGCAGTTTTGCTACAGTCGGGCACCATGGCGCGTAAAGAGTTCTTTCTGTTAAAGAAAAGATGACATGTTGCTGATATTATGCATGTTATTCCATAGCTGTTAACAAAGATGAACCCACTCTGAAAAGAAATGCCCGCAGGACTTGTTCCGGTTTACCGGAATCCCGCTGATTTTCGAAGAAAGCGATATACTGAAATACAACTCATTAGAATGTTGGTTTCATTATCAGAATAAGAAAATGATAAGCATTGATTCATTATGAAAAGACTGGAAAACCATCTGGAGAAATTCATCTTTTTCAGCCGCTGGCTTCAGTTGCCGGTGTACATCGGACTCATCGTCGCGACGCTGACGTATGCGGTCAAGTTCTAAAAATCAAGCTGATTGTAGCACTGGTAAGCATCTCCGGTGTACACCTGCTCAAAACCTTCATTGACTTACAGAATGTATCCATGGAGTAAGCGATCCTTCAGATCATCATCCATGTGGTGTTTATCATCTCGGCGCTTTTGCTGTCGTATGCCGACAAGGTAATGCACTCCTACACCTATGATGAGGAGAACTGACCTTCAGGAGGTAATTATTGCCCCAGGTAAGCTCTGAGGAGCTTGCTGCGCGATTTGTGCTTGAGGCGGCGCAGTGCTTTCTCCTTGATCTGCCGCACCCTTTCGCGGGTAAGGTCGAATTTGGCTCCGATCTCGTCGAGGGTAAGGGCATAGGACTGTCCAATTCCGTAATACATCCTGAGGATCTCGCGTTCCTTCTCCGATAATGACTCAAGGGAACGGTGTATCTCCTGCAGCAGTGATTCCCTGATAAGGTTGTCGTCCGTTTCGGGGGTATCGGGGTTGGCCATGATGTCGAACATGGTCATCTCCTCACCGCCGATAGGGGCATCCATCGAAACATGCTTCATGTGGATTCCCATCGCCTTCGACACTTTCTCCTTGGGGAGGTCCAGCGCTTCGGCAAGCTCATCCTCAGAAGGGAGGCGTTCGAGTTTCTGCTCCAGGATGGAGGACTGTTTGGAGATCCTGTTTAAGGATCCCACCTGGTTCAGCGGGAGCCTGACGATACGGGATTGCTCGGCAAGGGCCTGCAGGATCGACTGCCGGATCCACCAAACCGCATAGGAGATAAACTTGAATCCGCGGGTTTCATCAAAACGCTGTGCAGCTTTAATCAACCCGAGGTTTCCCTCGTTGATCAGATCCGGCAGGCTCAGCCCCTGATTCTGGTATTGCTTGGCCACGGATACCACAAACCGCAGGTTGGCCTTGCACAGGCGGTCGAGCGCTTTCTGGTCGCCCTGACGGATACGCCGTGCCAGCTCAACCTCCTCATCTACCGTGATAAGCTCCTCCCGGCCAATCTCCTGCAGGTACTTATCAAGGGATGCCGTATCCCGGTTGGTGATCGATTTGCTGATTTTAAGCTGCCTCATATTGTTTCCCCCTAATCTTGGGTATGACTCTGAAAAACCATCCCGGTTTAACAGATATGACAAATCTTTTTACTGCAGGGTTGCTTTACCAAGGATACAATTTATCAACAGGTTTGTTCATTTCTTCTGACCCAACCCGTATATTACAGTCCAAAGCCGTAATACGCCCTCATCCCGTTCGGATATACCCCTTCAATCAGGACGCCACCTTTTTTGGTATTCAGATAGTTCACCAGGTCATCCACCGATTTCATCGGCTGGTTGTCGATACTGGTAATGATGAATCCTTCCCGTATGCCACTGGAAATCAGCTTACCTGCCTCCAGGCTTACCACCTTCACCCCATACTGCAACCCCAGTCTCTCCAGCTCTTCGGCAGATGCTGCGGCAAATCCGCCCCCCAGCAGTGAGGTAATGTCCTGTGATTCGCGGGTTACCACATCGGTATTCCCTTTGGCGTTCAGAAGGGTAACCGTAAAGGGTTTTTCGCGGCCACTGCGGTCCACAACAAGCTTTATCTTATCACCGGGTCGCTGCCTTCCGATTATTTCCAGCAGCTCACTTTTGCTGTTTACCTTCACGCCGTTCACCTCAATAATCACATCGCCGGTCTCCAGCCCTGCAAGTGCCGCAGCCCCTTTTTCGCTCACGCCGGCGATGTACACGCCCCTGATCTTCGACAACCCCTTCTCATCCGCAAGCTTGCTGTCCACTTCCATTACACTGGCACCAATCACTGCCCTTTGCACTTCACCAAATTCCTTGAGATCAGCAATGACTTTCCTCACGATATTTACAGGAATCGCGAATGAATATCCCGTGTAGGCTCCCGTATTGGAGGCAATGGCGGCATTAACACCCACCAGTTCACCGCTGGTATTTACCAGGGCCCCGCCACTGTTGCCGCTGTTCACGGCAGCATCGGTCTGGATAAAGGATTCGATGGCGCTTTTATCCCCCAGTATATTGATATTCCTTGCCTTGGCACTGACAATACCGGCTGTTACGGTTGAATTCAGATTAAAAGGATTCCCAACGGCAAGCACCCACTCACCAACCCTGAGTTCATCAGAATTACCAAACAGGATGAACGGCAATTTTTCAGCATCAATTTTTATCAGGGCAAGATCAGTGGATGGATCCCTGCCGATAATCTTTGCCTGATAGGTACGCTTGTCGTTCAGGGTCACTTCAATCTGGTTTGCATCCTGTACCACGTGGTTGTTGGTGACGATGTAACCGTCGGATGAAACAATCACACCCGAGCCTGAGGCCTGGACCGGATAAGCCCTTCTTGGAAAAGGATCAAACCCGAAAAAATCCTGAAAGCCGAAGAAGTTATCGTACACGCTGCTTTTCTGCATGTAAAAGGTTTTGATGTGTACCACCGAATGCACGGTAAGCTCAGCCGCTTCGACGAAGTCGGGAGATTCCTGCAATGCCCGCAGGGAGGCATACCGGGCCTGCACAGCGTCATCCCCGAAATTCACATACCTTTTCTGTTTACCTGTAAATGCCCAGAATGAAGCGGAGGCAGCCAGACCTCCTATCACTGCGGCCACCAGGGCCACGATCAGGATTTCCCGTTTCAGCATTGTTTTCATAGCGTATAGGTTTTGTTTTAAACTTCTGTCATTATGCCTTTTTTTTAAAAGGCTCTTCTGAAACGCAAACCAAAGGCCATTCGTTTAAAGGGTCTTGTTAAAAATTGTTAAGCAAAGTCAACAGGCAGCAGGAAAAGAGCATTGTTTTCATATCAACTTTATCCGTATTTTTACGGCGGAAAACATCTGACAAAATGACACAGCCAAACCGACCGGGAACCCACAGAGGCCTGTATCTTTTTACAGGATTATTTGCCGGCATTGTGCTTGGCTTTGGGGCCGCCCTGCTCCTGCAGAACTATTCCATCTCAGGCCTGTCAACCTTGTTTAAACAGGATTCTGACACCACCAGCATTGCTGATTCCTCACCAAGGAACGCCAAATCAGGGAGATATCGTACCGGTCGGGTCAGCGACGCCGGATCCGCTACGGGTCAGGATCAGCAGGCGGATGAGCTTTCGGCAGAGATCAATCCAGACGACACCCTGATCACCATTGACGCCACAGGACCAGGTGCCATTGCCCGGGAAGAGCTGCTGGCCATCCGGAAGATCAAGGTTACCGATTCCGGTGAGCCGGCTGCCACCAAAGGGGGCAACACTGGCTCAGACTCGCTCCTGACAGCCCTCACAGGCGTTAAACCTGCGGAAGGATTCAGGGAGTATATCCTGGAATTCTGGCAGAACCCGCTCAACTACAAAGGATACAAGATCATCAGGGATAAAATTGTATTGTACGGCCTGCCTCCCGAACAAAGCTACAAGCTGCTTTCAGGTGAAGGAACCCTGGTGCTTCAGACACCTCAGTACAATTACACCCTTCGGGAGGCCAGTGACTTCCTCCCTCTGATCCCGAAAAAATAACCCTCTGATGGAGATTGCTTTCCGGAAATACCAGGCCACAGGGAACGATTTTGTGATGATCGACAACCGGAAGGGTGGTTTCATCCCCTCAAAGGAGATGGTGTTACGCCTGTGCGACCGGAGGTTTGGTATTGGCGCCGACGGATTGATTTTGCTGGAAACAGAGGGAAAAGGGGCGTTGAAGATGCGCTATTTCAACAGCGACGGTGGTGAGGCAACCTTCTGCGGCAACGGTGGAAGGGCTTTTGCAGCCTTTGCCGCTGCCCTGGGCATCAGGGGCAACCCGCTGGTATTTGCTGCGAGTGATGGATTGCACACTGCATCGCTGGTGGAAGCCGGACACCCGAATTATTTTGTGGAACTCGCCATGTCGGATGTGGAGGTGCCCAATCCCGACCTGATCAATACGGGCTCACCGCATCATATCGTGAAGGTGGATAAGGTTTCTGAAGTGGATGTATATATGGAGGGGAAAAAGTTGCGCCATGATCCACGTTTTATGCCCGGTGGGTGTAATGTGAATTTTACAGAAATATCAGGTAATCAGATCAGAATACGTACCTACGAACGGGGTGTTGAACAGGAAACCCTGTCGTGTGGTACCGGTGCCACTGCCACAGCGATCTTCTATGCCCTGCATAAACCCGATGGATCCCATACCCGGGAAATTCAAACGCAGGGTGGATTGCTGCAGGTCAGGTTTAAAAAAACCGGAAACCGATTTACAGATATCAGACTGTCAGGGCCGGCAGTGGAATCGTTTTACGGAAATACGGACGTTTTATGATAGATGGAATGAAATTGAGGCTTCGGGCCCCGGAATTTGATGATATTCCGGTGATCTACCTATGGGAAAACGACCCTGAGGTTCAAATTTTCAGCCTTGTAAGAACACCGGTATCCATTTACGCTATCGAACAGTATATCCTCTCCTCCGATCAGGATCCTTTTGTGGCCAAACAGGTCCGGTTCATGGCAGAGACCCGTGAAAATCCCGTTCCCGTAGGCCATATCGACCTGTTTGATATCGATGCGCGGCACCGCCGGGCAGGTGTGGGTATCCTTACCGACAAAGCCCACCGAAGCACGGGATATGCCACGGAAATGCTCGGGCTGATTACCCACTGGTGCCGGCAGGAGCTGGAGCTGCATCAGCTGTGGTGCAAAATATCAGCAAGTAACGCCAGAAGCATTAAGCTTTTCAGCCGTGCGGGCTTCGTGGAAACCGGACGAAAGAGGGAATGGCTCCGCGAGGAGGGCAATTGGGTGGACGAGGTCTTTATGCAGAAACTGTTGGGTGGTTGAGTTGTTTATTCGTTTAGTTGTTCATTCGCTTAGTCGTTTTGACAACCAGCGCCGCAGGCGCGACAGAAAATTGCCCGGGACAACGTCCCGGGTACAAAAATTAGCTAGGGACAACGTCCCGGGTTTTGGAAATGGGAAAACTATATAAAAAACTGTGGATCTATATTTTGGCGGCTTTAGCCCTTTGTCTGGCCGTGGCCGCAACCGGGGCCTTTTTTTTACTGGCCCCTAATGTGAAAAGAAATATTCCGGATGACCGGGAATGGCTGTTCGTTGCTCCCCGGCACACCATGGACGATGTGACAGCATCGCTGGAGCGTAACTCCGTACTGCGCAGCGACTTCACCTTTAAGATGGTTGCGGATTGGTCAGGCTCCGGGGATCTCCTGAGACCAGGGAGATACAGGCTTCTTCCGGGAATGAGCAATTACCGCATACTGCAGAAGCTGCGGAACGGGTTGCAGGAACCTGTGAGGTTCACCTTCAACAACATAGACCTGCCTGAGGAGTTCGCCGGTATAGCGGGAAAAGCCTTTCATTTCGATTCGCTGCAGATGCTCGAAGCCATGAAAGACCCCGGGCTCGAAGACAGCATGACCATCAAACCCGAAATGCTGCTGGGGCACTTTTTGCCCAATACCTATGAGATCTACTGGACCATCAGCCCTGAGAAACTCATAGCCAGGCTGGTGAGTGAATCGGAGAAATTCTGGACCGATGAGCGCAACAGGAAGCTTGCTGAACGCAACCTTACCCGGGATCAGGTGCTTATCATCGCATCCATCGTCCAGAAAGAAACCAACCATACCGATGAGATGTCCAGGATAGCGGGCGTTTATATCAACAGGCTGAAAACCGGGATGAAGCTGCAGGCAGATCCCACCGTGAAATTTGCTGTCGGACAGCCGGGGCTGCGCCGCATCAGGCACGAGCAGCTGGTTTACGCTTCGCCGTATAACACCTATTACACCGAAGGCCTTCCTCCGGGTGTGATCTGCGCCCCTGAACCTGAAACGATTGATCGGGTGCTGGCATATGAAGAACACCAGTACCTGTACTTTTGCGCAGAACCGGGCTATAATTCAAGGCATACCTTTGCCGTAACCGGTAAGCAGCATATGCAGAATGCGGCGAAGTACAGGGCATGGCTGAGAAGGGAAAGAATATATTAGGTGTGCGTTAGGAGTTAGGAGTTAGGAGTTAGGAGTTATAATTAGAAATTAGAAATTAGAAATTAGTAATTTGTTATTTGTAATATGGGGCATAGGGGAATAGAATGGTGAAACATTTAAAGCAGAAAAATTTGTGGAAATCAGTAGTATTCGTACGATCCGTGTGCCAGCCTCCGTTTTTAACAGATAAAGAAATGTATATGAACAAAATACGAGCACTTTTTACAATTACAACCTTATTGATACTTATAACCTTAGTAGCCTGTGGAAACAGGGAAGAAGCTGCAAAAGCGCTGGTGAAAGAGGGTAAGCGGTTGCAGTCGATGGGGCAGAATTCCGAAGCGGCACGTAAGTTTGAAGAGGCGACAAAAAAGGATGCAGAGAACTTTGAAGCCTGGTATCTCTTGGGCAACAGTCGTTTAACCGCAGAAAAACACCGGGAGGCGCTGGAGTATTTCGACAAGGCGATTCTTCTGAATGCGCAATTTGCACCGGCATGGTACAGCAGGGGTCTGGCATGGTTCTATCTCGACAACCAACAGAAGGCGTGTGAAAACTGGAAAGAGGCTGAACGACTGGGGTATCATAATATCAGCGACCGTACCCGGCACTGCAGGTAGACCCTTTTATACATTGAAACGGATATGCAGGATATCCCCATCCTGCACGATATAGTTTTTCCCTTCCACGGCAAATTTTCCGGCGTTTTTTACCGCCTGTTCCGATCCCAGGGTGATAAAGTCATGGTATTTCATCACCTCGGCCCGGATGAATCCCCTTTCTAGGTCTGAATGGATTACTCCGGCTGCCTGCGGAGCCGTCATCCCCTCACGGATCGTCCATGCACGGATCTCCTTGGGGCCCACCGTGAAGAAGGTTTTCAGGCGGAGGATGTCGTAGGCAGCCCTCACCAGTTTATTGACCCCCGGTTCCGACAATCCTGCATCTTCCAGAAAAGCTTGCTGATCAGCAGGATCCTCAAGCTCAGCGATTTCCGACTCAAGCAATCCGGCAATGATGAGCACCTCAGCACCGGTACCTTCCAGTGCGGCGTGTACCTTTTCGACATAATGGTTCCCTGTGGTGGCAGAGGCGTCATCCACGTTGCACACATACATCACCGGTTTCATGCTGAGCAGCTGGATGTCCTTCACCCATTCGTGGTCCTCCTCCTTCACCGGGGCCGTACGTGCCGGCTGCAGGTCTTCGAGGTGTTTCTTGTAAAGGGCCAGCACATCATACCCGTGCTTCGCCGACTTCTCCCCCGCCCTTACCATCTTATCAAGGCGGTGCATCTTCCGCTCCACAAGCTCCAGGTCCTTCACCTGCAGCTCAAAATCCACCAGCTCCAAATCGCGCACCGGATCAACACTCCCCTCCATGTGTGGCAACGAAGGGTCATCGAAACACCTGAGCACATGGATGATGGCATCGGTATTCCTGATATCGGAGAGAAAGCTGTTCCCGACCCCCTCACCCCTGGATGACCCTTTTGCTAATCCCGGGATATCCACTATCTCAACAGTAGTGTGCACAATTTTTTCGGTCTTCTGGTATTTTTCCAGTTCAAACAACCGCTGATCGGGCACCAAGATCTGCCCGATATTGGATTTGGATGAGCTGAAGGCATAGGCCGAAGTCTCCCCTTTGGTATTGGAGATACAGTTAAAAATGGTGGTTTTGCCGGTGTTGGCCAGTCCGACGATGCCGCATTGAAGAGCCATGGTGGATAATGTTAATGTGCTGATGTGCTGATGTGCTGATGTGCTGATGTGCTGATGTGCTGATGTGCTGATTGTTAATTTGTCAATATGAAAATGAGTTAATTCACAATGGTCTGATTAACGTTGGGGCAAAGGTAGGGAATCCGGATGAAATGGCAGGTATCGTCATTGTGGTGAGTAACAATTCATTTGCAACCGTTGTGTGATGCATAAAAGTTTTTAACAAAAAAATGTTGATGTGGCTTGCACGAACAGAATTTAATGTATAAAATTGTTGAGCCCAAAGTGATCACAAAAAACAGAGATGCCTATGGCGGAACTTCGACCCCTGATTCTTTCCAACTCATTTATTTACAGACCAATACCACATTCCCACTGATACTTCAGCGGGTGTGATTTGGCTTTGCAGCATAGATGATTTCCGGGGAAATCCGGGGGTTGTTCGACCAGCTTTTCATGCAGAATTAACAATTCACAATACAAACCTAAACCTAACCATTATGAAAACTTGTACGTTTTCTTCGACCGGAATCAGGAATCTGACCACTGGTCTGGTGCTTTTCTGTGTTGCCATCCTACCGATGGCTGTCTCCGCCCAGCTTACGGGTCCAAAAACCGTTGGAACCGGAGGCGACTATGCCACGGTTGAGTTAGCCATTGCCGACCTGAACCTCATGGGGGTCGGGCCTGGTGGTGTCACTTTCAATGTGGCTGCGGGGCATACGGAGACCCTCAGTTCAGCCACGGCCGGAACCATCACGGCTACCGGCACAGCAGCCAACCCGATTGTTTTCCAGAAAAGTGGTGCCGGTGCAAACCCGGTGATTACCGCTTTTGCCTGGACCGCTGCGACCGCCTATGACGGTATGATTATCATTGCAGGTGGTGACTACATCACCTTCGACGCCATCGACCTGCAGGAGAATGCAGCAAACACCACCAACCGCACCGACTGGGGCTATGCCCTGGTAAAAAAGCAGAATACCGCTCCATTTGACGGATGCCAGTATGTAACCATCAAAAACTGTAATATCACCCTAAACAAGGCCAACACCACTGCGATCGGGATCTATTCGGGGAATCATATTGCCACAGCAACTACCTCGCTTACTCTCACAGCAGTCAGTGATGCAATGTCGAACTGTTCATTTCTGAATAATACAATCAGCAATGTATATATCGCGATTTCACTAAATGGCTATAATTCAACATCATATTATAATCTGAACAATTCAGTAACTGGTAACCAGATCAGTAATTACGGAGGGGCCGGATCAACCTCGTACGGAATTTATACCATATACAACGGCGAACTTCTTGTTTCGAACAACACGATTGTCAGTGGCACGGGGACAACCACAACCTTATACGGTATCTTCTGTTCAACTGCTGCAAGCAAGAACATAACTATCACGGGGAATAATGTGACTGTAACAGGGGGGGCTACTTCAAGTGCCCTGTATGGCATCAGCAATTCTGTGGGAAGCACAGCTGCCGGAAATACAGTTATCATCAGTGACAATACTGTGAGTAACTGCACCTACCCCACGGCAACAAGTGGGCTATTCCATGCCATTGTCAATTCTGCAACGGCTGCAACTGTAAATATCTTCAACAACAATGTAAACAACAACGTATTGTCCGGCACAGGTGCGTTCATTGGTATTTACAACAGCGCATCCATGGGAACCAATCCACTGAATATTTATGGCAATAACATTTCAAATAACAGCAAAACAGGAACAAGTGGCATCTTATACGGTTGTCAGGCGACAACAGCCACAGTAAACTTTTATCAGAATATTATCAGCTTTAACTCCATCACGGGTGGGTCTTCATCTTTATACGGCTATTACAATGTTGGCTCACCTGCATCAGAAACATACCATAGTAACCAGATTTTCAATCTTTCACATAATGGAACTGGGACAACTACAGGAATCCAAATCAGTACTGCTTCAGGAACAAAAAATGTTTATAACAATCAGATTTACAACCTCACCTCTGGTGGGGCAGTTAATGGATATTCCAGTAGTTATGGCTCCCCCCTTAACTTTTATAACAATACGATATTCAACCTTACAACTACTGGTGCCTCAACTGTTGCCACCGGTATTACCTTTTCGGGGCCAAGCAGCAATATTTACAACAACTTCATCTCTGGGATTAACCCCACATCATCCAGCAGTGCAAACGGTGCAATCGGGATCAACATCACCGGAGGCACTTCGCAGAATATCTATTACAATACCGTATTTTTAAACGCTACCAGTTCTTCTACCACAACTTTCGGATCTTCGGGAATTTATGTCAGCTCTTCTCCAACAACCACCCTTGCCAATAATATTATTGTAAATACTTCAATTCCAGGACCTACAGGCGGAAATACCGTTGCTTTCAGGTATTCATCCACTACCTATACCAATCTTTCGGCCAATACAAATAACAATTGTTACTTCGCCAATGCCCCAGGACCCTTCAATCTGATATTCTTTGATGGCACAAACAGCGATCAGACCATTGGAAATTACAAGACACGCATGATCCCAAGGGAAAGCTATTCCGTTTCTGAACTCCCACCCTTTTTAAACGTTGGTGCAGCTCCATACGACCTGCATTTATCACCGAGTCTGCCAACCCAATGTGAAAGCGGTGGCAAAGTCATTGCCGGAATTACAACAGATTTTGACGGAGATCCAAGGAATAGCTCAACACCTGATATCGGCGCAGATGAAGGGAGCTTTACAGTTCTTGATTTGTTGGGACCAATTATTACCTATACAATGCTTCCACCCTCAGGGTATCAAATCAGCAACCTGATTGCCACCATTACAGACATTTCAGGCATCCCTGCTTCAGGCACCGGACTTCCAATGGCTTACTGGAGCATCGGACTGCTTGGGGCACAGAACGCAGTTCAGGGGGTTTCATTGGGCAATAACCAATACTCTTTCAGTATTGGTGCTGGTTCTGTCCCGGGCGATACAATATATTATTTCCTGGTTGCTCAGGATAACGCACCAACTTTCAATATCAGTGTGATGCCTGGCAACGGTGCCGGGGGATTCACACCAAACCCGCCTTTCGCTGCTACCCCTCCGACAAACATGTACTACTTTGTCAGAATGCCTGCCATGTCCGGTATTTATACCATTGACAATACTTTACCCACAGGTGGGACCAACTTTAATAATTTCACTGATGCAGCCACTATGCTGAATGGAGCCGGATTGACAGGCCCGGTGGTATTTAATGTCATTGCCGGGCAAAGCTGGAATATGGTTTGTGCAGCATCGCCTAATAATTACGGCATCAAGATCACCAACAAAACCACCACAGGAACCAATACTGTTACCTTCCAAAAGTTTGGGGCAGGTGCCAACCCCACCCTGAACATCACAGGAACTTCATCAAACAATGATGCAGGGATCTGGCTGTTCGAATCGGATTATATCACTTTCGACGGCATCAATATTCTGGATGCAGGCAGTTCTTCCGCTGATTATCTCGAGTTCGGTCTCCACCTGAACGGTTCTGCTACAGATGGCTGCTCCTTCAATGTTTTTAAAAACGGATTGGTTGATCTTAACCGGTTAAACACCACCTCCAGAGGGATCCGATTGCTCAGCAGTTCAGCCTCAGCAGCTTCGGGATCAAACAACTACAACAAATTCTACAACAATACCATTCTGGATGCTGCCCAGGGATACTATCTGCTGGGGACTTCAACCTATAAAAATATTGGTAACGAAATCGGCACTGAACTATCCGGAGAAAGCACCATCAAAGGGCTGGGATTCCTTGCCACGACTGCCTCCGTTATTGGAGTATATGCAAATTACCAGGATGAACTGGAGATTTTCAATACTACCATTGACAGTCTCAACGGATCCTATAGCACATATCCTACAACTGTAGGGATTTATGCCATCAACTCCAACAACACCCAGATCACCGGAAACACCATACGGCGCATCACTACCGGCGCCGGAGATCCTGTGGGAATCAATCTTGAATCGGCCATCGGTTCTGCCAATACCATCAACAACAACACCCTCAAAGAGATCAGTGCCAACGTAAGTGGCAACATCAACAGCATGAGGTTGTATGGCGGAACCGGTGTCGGTCTGAATGTATACAACAATGAGATCTTCGGCCTGACCAATGCGGGATCCGGAACCTCCAACGGGATTTACTGCAGCTATTCCAACAGCAATGTTAATATCTACAAAAACAAAGTGCATGATTTTTACAACTCAGGCACCTCGGGCAATATCATTTATGGCATCTTCATGTCTGGCACAGGAAACACATACAATGTATCCAATAATATGGTATACGATTTCCGTGCCCCCAACACTTCTGGTACAGCACCTGCCGTTTCAGGTATCCGTGCAGAGAATTCGGCATGCAATGTATTCTACAACAGCGTTCTGCTGAACTATGTAAGTGCCAGTACTGGAAACACCTCTGCTGCCCTTTATGCCACCAGCAGCGCAGTGCTGAACTCCCGTAACAATCTTTTTGTTAACAATACAGACATAACCACAGGCACCAGGGCTGCAGCCTTCTGGTACAACAGCACCAGTTATGCCGGTATTGCACCCACCACCAATAATAATATTTACTATTGCGGTACTCCGGGAGCCAAAAACCTGATTTTCTACAATGGAACCACGGGCTACGCTACTTATACAGATTATAAAGCAGTAATGGTTGGGAAAGATCAGAGCTCCTATACAGAGAATCCCCCGTTTGTCAGCACTGCAGCGCCTTACAATCTTCATATGCTGACCAATGTAATGACCCTTGCAGAAGGGTATGGACAACCCATTACTGGTATAGATACTGATTTTGACAACGAGATCCGATTCGGAAGCTCCGGATATTCAGGTGCAAGCTTAACAGGTACTGACATTGGTGCCGATGAATTCAACGGCATCCAGGTTCCAGCCTGTGCTGGCACTCCTGCGCCCTCCACCATTACCGGTGCAGGTGCTATCTGTTTCAACACCGGAACTACCCTGGGGTTAAGCACAACCTATACTGATATGGGAATCTCATATCAATGGGGGACCTCAGCAACTCCCGGAGGCCCTTACACCAACCTTGGAATCAATCCCACCCAGGCAACCGGCCTCATTACAGCTCCGACCTACTTTATTTGCACCATCACCTGTTCTTACAGTGGACTTACTTACACCACCCCGGAAGTTATAGTCAGCACCAAGCCCAATCCCACTGCTGTGGCAACAAGCAACTCCCCTGTCTGCCCGGGCGATCCTATTGTATTCACAGGAACCACCGACATCGGAACCACTTTCAGCTGGACAGGTCCTGACAACTTCTCTTCTGCACTCCAAAACCCAACAATTCCTGTTGCTACCAACCTCAGTGCAGGGACATACTATTTTACCGCAACAGAAAACGGTTGTCCTACTACAGGTTCAACCATTGTAGTTGTGAAGGCTGCTCCAGCCAATGTAACGGCAACTGCCAGCACAAATGAAACCTGCATAGGGATTCCCATCAATCTGTTCAGTACCTCTCAAAACATACAAACCTATATTGATCCTAACGGCGATGGCGGATTTGAATCCGGGACTGATTTTACCTCCAATGGCTGGACGGTTTCAAATTCATCCAACAATCCCTGGTTAGTTGGCACAGGTGTTACCAATGCATCCTTCATCAACCGGAGTGCTTATATTTCAAATGACAATGGTGTAACCAACAACTTCTCCAATTCATCAATTGCTCTGAATTATTTCTACCGTGACATCACGATTCAATCCGGTGACACGGATATCAAGCTGAAATTCGACTGGATGTGCAACGGAGAATCATCATGGGATCTGATTCAGGTCTTTACTGCTCCCACCTCGGTAGTACCTGTGGCTACTACCACTTATCCGGGTTCAGGGACATCCAACGTTCCGTCTGGAATCGCCGGAGCAACCTTTGTTGGAAGCTACCATTTACAAACTACGGTTCAAAATGCAATTTTAACCCTTCCGAATGCCTTGGCCGGAACGACCTTCCGTCTGATATTTGCCTGGAAGAATGATGGGTCAGGCGGTACAGCACCTGCCGGTTCTATCGACAATATTTCCCTTACTTCATTAGGATCCTCTGCAAGCTACTCATGGACCTCAGTACCTCCTGGTTTTACTTCATCTGTTCAAAACCCCACCGCAGTGAACGTTTCTGTGCCTACGACATATACTGTTACTGTCAGTAACAGCACAGGATGTTTTACTTCTGCCAGCACATCGGTTAGTATTGTTACAGGTGCATCCATTACCACCCATCCTGTAAGCCTTGCCATCTGCAATGGAGAAAATGCAACTTTTTCAGTAGCTGCTACGGGACCTGGGTTAACCTACCAGTGGAGAAAATTCGGGATGAATATTGACCCGCTTTTAAATCCTTCCGCTACAACAACTACCCTTGTGATTAATGGAGCAACTACTGCCGATGCAGGAGCCTATGATGTGGTTGTTAGTGCATCCTGCGGCGCACCTGTATCCAGTAATATGGTAGTTTTAACAGTTAAACCCGTTCCTACTGCCCTTGCTGCCAATAACACGCCCATTTGTGAAAACACCACAATAATGCTGACCGGGACCACAGATATTGGAAATGAATTCCTATGGACTGGACCCAACGGGTTTACCTCCACGATTCAGAACCCAACGATTGCAAATGCAGCCCTGGCTGCTGCTGGCACCTATACCTTCAAAACCGTGTTAAACGGCTGTACCTCATTGGTAAGCAACACCATGGCTTTACTGAACCCGATGCCGGTATTTTCAGCAGTCACAGCTACCCCTGGCTCTATCTGCCCCGGAGAAACCGCTAACCTTTCTGCTGCTGTTGTTACAGAACAAACCGCTGACAAATACCTGTTCTCGGCTGGAACCGGTGCCGTATTAGATCTTATGACAGGTGCAACATCAGTACTTACTTCAGGCAATGATGATACACCTACCCCTGCTGCAGCGCCCATTGGGTTTACATTCAACTTTGAAGGGGTAGATTATACCAATTATTCGGTGTCACCGGATGGTTGGTTATTGCTTGGAAACACCACTGCAGCCAGCCAATATTCCAACAGCGTTACCTCTTCTACCAATATTCCCAAGATCTATCCATATTGGGATGATGTGGCCACCGGAACCGATGGCAATGTAAAAACCCTGGTTACCGGCAGTGCCCCCAACCGGATTTTTATCGTTCAATGGTTTGTGACCATTCCCAGAAACACTACGGGGCCTGCAAATTCTACGTTCCAGCTTTGGCTGTACGAAACCTCCAACAAGATTGAATTCATGTATGGCACAATGGGAGCTGGTGCAATGTCATCATCAGCAGGGATTACTGGCAGCAACACTGCAAAATATCAAAGTATTACCCTTGCCACAGGAACATCGAGCATCTCTGCACCCAATGACAATAATGCCGGCCAACCGGTTCCAGGCACAATTTACACTTTCCTCCCACCACCCCAGACATCAGGATTTGCCTGGACCCCTGCTGCTTCTGTAGTTTCGCCCTTGTTGCCTGCAACAGCAACAAACCCGCTTTCATCCACAACTACTTTTACGGTAACTGCAACAGGTGCTAATAATTGTATCAATTCACAGAACGTGACCGTTACGGTGAACCCGCTGCCAACAGCCACTACCACCCTGAATGCCACTGAACACATCTGCCTTGGCGAAACCATTCCGCTCACGGTAGACCTCACCGGAACAGCACCCTGGACTCTTACCGTTAATGACGGTACCGGTTCGGCGGTAATTCCGGGTATCCTGACTTCGCCATGGACTTTCCCGGCATCCCCGACCGTCAATACCACTTATACCGTAACACAGGTTCAGGATGCCAACTGCACAAATACCAGCAACTTATCAGTCCAGGTGATTGTTGATCCGTTACCCGCGCCCGTTGTACTGACCGGCGTTGTAACCCCCTTGTGTGCCAACAGCACCACCACCCTGGATGCTGGTTCAGGTTACACTACCTATAAGTGGTCTGACAATTCAACAGCACAAACATTGCTGGTCGATGGCAATGTGCTTGGCGGAAATGCAACAGCTAACTACTCCGTAACCGTAACCAATACCTTCGGATGCGAAGCCACTGCTTCAACGACCATTACTACCTACCCAACCTTTACGGCAAATGCCGGTACCGATGTTTCCGTCTGCCCGGGCAGCTCAACCCCGCTTGATGCCAATGGCATTGGTGGAAGCGGAACCTATATCCAGTACGACTGGAGCCCGGCCGCAGGATTATCTGCAGTAAATATCAAAAACCCGGTGGCTACACCTGCTGTTACCACCACCTATACCGTAACTGTAACTGACAATAACAACTGCACAGCAATTGATGATGTTGTGGTTACTGTATATCCTTCTGTCGTGGTTGATTTCACCGGACTGAACCCAGACTATTGTATTGATGCACCGGTGGCTACCCTCACAGGCAGCCCTGCCGGCGGCACCTTCAGTGGTCCCGGCATTGCAGGGAATACTTTCGATCCTGCCCTGGCAACCGTGGGTGGCCCTTACACCATCACTTATACCTATACCGATGTGAATAACTGTGTATGGGTTATCACCAAGCCGGTGACTGTCAATGCGTTGCCATTGGTTTCCTTCACTGGCCTCAACAATGCTTATTGTGTTGATGCAGGCATATCCTCCCTCACCGGCATTCCTGCTGGCGGCAATTTCAGCGGTCCGGGTATCGCAGGCAGCACTTTCGTCACGTTCAACCCTGCAGCTGCAGGAGTGGGTGGGCCTTACACCATTACCTATGTTTACACTGATGGAAACGGTTGTGTCAACAGCACCACCGGACAAGTTTCCGTATATGTACTTCCTGTGGTATCATTCTCCGGCCTGAATGCTGCCTATTGTATTGATGCAGCAGCAGCTACCCTTACCGGCAGCCCGGCAGGCGGCACCTTCAGCGGAGCAGGTATTACAGGCACCACTTTTACCCCATCGGTGGCCGGTACAGGTACTCATTCCATAACCTACACCTAT
Source organism: Bacteroidota bacterium (assembly GCA_022709695.1). Taxonomy (GTDB): domain Bacteria; phylum Bacteroidota; class Bacteroidia; order Bacteroidales; family SKPS01; genus SKPS01. The sequence continues at coordinate 2,716 of JAKLII010000014.1, read as the reverse complement.
ACCGACGGGAACTCATGCACCAACAGCACCTCGCAGAATGTAACCGTAAATCCGTTGCCGGTGCTCAATGTTACCCCGATTGCAACCAGCTATTGCATTGATGCAGGTGCTGTAACCCTGGTGGGTACCCCTGCAGGTGGCGTATGGAGCGGCCCGGGTGTGACAGGTAGTCAGTTTGTTCCCGCTCTGGCACTCGCAGGTAACCACACCCTTATGTTCTCCTATACCGATGGCAACGGCTGTTCCAACAGCACCACCATCAGCACGGTAGTATATGATCTGCCGTTGGTAAGCTTTGCAACCCCGGCTCCTGTTTGCGAGAATGCTGTGCCATTCCCCATGTATGGCGGAACCCCGGTTGGAGGCATTTATACCGGACCGGCAACTGTCACCAGTGTTTTCTATCCTGCCAGCGCCGGTGCAGGTTCACATTTGCTTACCTATACCTATACCGACGGGAACAATTGCACCAATTCCGCCACCGCTTCCATCCTGGTGAATGCCCTTACGCCGCTCACCTTCCCGGCACTTGCCGGAGTGTGTGTGGATGCAGCACCGTTTGCCATGAATACAGCTCTGCCGGCAGGAGGAACCTACAGCGGCCCGGGAGTTTCCAGCAACATCTTCAACCCGGCCACAGCAGGCGTGGGCATTCATACCCTTACCTATACCTATACTGATGGCAACGTTTGCACCAACACCATCACCCAGACCATTGAGGTGTTTGCACTTCCGGTGCTTACCATGAGCCCCGCCGCGGTGATCTGCGAAGGTACCTCCACAAACATCTCTGCTACCGCTACCGGTGCTGGTGGATTTACCTATGTATGGAACAACGCAGTCTCCCTCAGCGATCCAAACATCGCCAATCCGGTTGCCACCCCGGGTGCAACCACCACCTATACGGTTGTGGTTACCGACGTGAACCTTTGTACTCAGACCGGAACCGTTGCGATAACGGTGAACCCGCTGCCGGTGTTTATCATGAATCCTGCAGCTGTTGATCTATGTTTGGGTGGTTCTGCCCAGATAGGAGTTGATGGTAATCTGGCAGGCTACAGTTTCCTGTGGGACAATGCTTCTACCCTGAACAATGCAACCATCAGCTGGCCTTTGGCAAACCCAACGGTTACCACAACCTACACCGTTACGGTAACCAACACTGCTACCTCATGCCAGAAAACAGGTTCCATGGTGGTTACCGTACTACCCAATCCCGCTCCCGTGATAAATGGCGTAAATGCCAACTACTGCAAGGATGCACCTGCTGTGGTGCTTTCAGGCACTCCGGCGGGCGGACAATTCTTCATCGACAATGTGGCGGTTACCACGCTGGATGCTTCAACCCTGGCCTTGGGCGGACATCAGGTTGTCTATTGGTTTACCCATCCGAACAACTGCCAGAACAGCGCTACCCAGAGCTTCACAGTACGTCCCCTGCCGGTTGCCAATGCCGGTGCCGACCAGAACACCTGTGCCGGATTGCCGGTACTGCTGAATGCATCCGCTACCGGCGGAACCTCTCCCTACGTGTATGCATGGTCGCCTGTTACAGGACTCAACAATCCGAATATCAACAACCCGATTGCCACCACCAATGTGGATATTACGTATACTGTGATGGTTACAGACCAATACGGATGCCAGGGAACGGATGATGTTTCCATATTCTCCACTGCCATTCCGGTTGCCAATGCCGGAAGTGATGTGACGATCTGCTACGGTCAATCGACACAGCTGATTGCCACCGGAGGCAATGTGTATTCATGGAGCCCGGCAGCAGGTTTGAGTGATCCGAACATTGCAGACCCGATTGCCTCACCAGCCGTAACCACCACCTATACCGTTACCGCATCCAGTATCTGTGGCGTGGCCACAGACGATGTTGTTGTTACGGTAAACCAGCTGCCGATTCTAACCATCATTGGACTTCCTTCGAATGTTTGTATAGATGCTCCAGTTGTAATTCTTACCGGTGCTCCTGCTGGCGGAACTTTTACAGGACCTGGGATAACAAGTAATCTGTTTAATGCTGCAGTGGCAGGTGTTGGTGGTCCTTATACTATCAGCTATACCTATACCGATGGTAACAACTGCACCAATGCCATCACGACGCAGACTACAGTACGTCCGCTTCCGGTGGTGAATTTCACCGGACTAAATGCCAGCTACTGCCTGAACGGAGGTTCCTCTATCCTGACGGGTACCCCTGCAGGGGGGTACTTTACAGGTCCGGGAATTACCGGAAACGTTTTCGACCCTATCAACGCCGGGTTAGGCACCCATACTATATTGTATCACTTTGAGGATCAATATGGATGTGTGAATTTCATCACCAAACAAACCACCGTCGCACAGCCGGCACCAACTCTGACAGGCCTCAATCCCGTTTACTGTGTAAACAGCTTACCGGTTAACCTTACCGGCAGCCCTGCCGGTGGTATCTTCACCGGTAACGGCATGAACGGCAGTCTGTTTGTTCCTTCTGTGGCAGGTGTTGGCAATCATACCATCACATACACCTTTACCGACCAGTATGGATGCGTAGGAACCACAAGTGCCAATATTACCATTAATCCTCTTACTGCTGTTTCCTTCACCGGGCTTGCCGCCACCTATTGCTCCAACGATCCTGTGGTAACCCTTACCGGTATTCCTGCAGGAGGTACCTTCAGTGGCCCCGGTATTACAGGCAACACCTTCAACCCGGGTACTG
>JAKLII010000013.1 GCA_022709695.1 Bacteroidota bacterium | reverse complement strand
AACTCCTAACTCCTAACTCCTAACTCCTAACTCCTAACTCCTAACTCCTAACTCCTAACTCCTAACTCCTAACTCCTAACTCCTAACTCCTAACTCCTAACTCCTAACTCCTAACTCCTAACTCCTAACTCCTACTTATGATCATCTACCTCACCGGATACATGGGTAGCGGAAAGAGCCGTTACGGGAAACTGGCAGCCAGGAGGCTGGGGTACGGCTTCATGGATCTGGATGAATTGATTGAAGAGGATGCCGGCATGAGCATTTCTGAGTTATTCAGCCAAAAGGGGGAAGATTATTTTCGGCAGAAGGAGCGTAGTGTGCTGATGGAAACCTTGCCTGGGGTTGATACCATCATTGCTACCGGGGGAGGCACTTACTGCTCTGAGGAGAATCTCAGGTTCATGAAGTCTCATGGCAGGGTGGTGTATCTCCGGCTCCCTACCGAAGTGCTGGCATCCCGGCTTAAGATACTGGCTCCGACAAGGCCGCTGCTCACACCTCATCTCGATAATCTTCAGGAGTTTGTGGCTTCCCATCTGATGGAGCGTGAGGCTTGGTACCTGCAGGCTGATCTGACCGTTGAAGGGAAGGGGCTGACCGGGAAGAAGCTGGCCGAAGCCCTCAGGACCCTGATCTCTTAGGCTTGTTTTATACAGTATCTTTCAGCAATCTTCTTCAAAATCTCCGGGTTTGTATTTTCGGGCTGATATTGGTTTATCTTTGACCATTGTGGCATCCCTAACCAATACTATATTTTATGGATTACCGGATCACCTTTAACCAGCATCTCGACGCTGAATTCACCCATGCACTGAAGGGCAGGGCAGATGCCTATTTCAGGGACAACGGGATTTCTAGGTACGGAAACCGCATCATGCACCTGAAATCGGCTGCGATGTTAGCCATGTACATCCTTCCGTTTGTGGGGATCGTTGCGGGAGGGTTTCCTGTCTGGCTGTGCATGGTGATGTACGCCATCATGGGGGTCGGGCTGGCAGGAATCGGCATGTCGGTGATGCACGATGCCAACCATTATGCCTATTCGGATAATCCTGAAGTGAACAGGATTATGGGGATGATGATCTTCATCCTTGGAGCCGATGCCTACAACTGGAAAATCAAGCACAACAAGCTGCACCATGTATACACCAATATCTATGGCAGCGATGAGGACATCAACAGCCGCGCAATCCTCAGGTTTGCCTACGCCGCGCCCCTGCGCCGGTACCACCGGTATCAGCACATCTATGGCTGGTTCCTGTATGCATTAATGTCGATATCGATGGTGGTTGGCGATGTGCGGAAACGGAAAGAGTACCGGGAGCGGGGTGTCACCAATATCTCACAGCATATCTTCGACCGGTCCATGCGCTGGCTCATCCTGTCGAAAATACTGTACTTCGGCATTATTTTCGGGTTTCCACTCCTTTTCTCGCCACTCACCTGGTATCAGGTGGTCCTGGGATTTTTGCTGATGCATCTGGTGTCGGGCGTGATCATGAGCCTGATCTTTCAGATGGCCCATGTAGTGGATGGGCCTGAACAGACTCTACCGGACGCCGAAAGACATGTTGAGCGCTCGATGGTGTTGCACCAGCTCCGTTCTGCTGCCGACTTTTCAAAAAGCAACCGTCTGATTACCTGGTATGTGGGTGGGCTGAACTACCAGGTCGAACACCACCTGTTTCCCAGGGTATGCCATGTGCATTACCCGGCACTGTCGGCTATCGTGGAAGCCACTACCCGTGAATTCGGCATGCCCTACTATGTGTACAACACCTTCGGGGAGGCTTTCCGATCCCACTATCGCACACTCAAACGGTTAGGAAGAGAGAAAATCCGGAATTCTTTCTGAGAAGAAGAAAGAATACTGATTATCCCATTACCTTTGCCTTAACCTCCGCAAAGGAGTTGCTCTCAACTCCCGGCCTCAGGCAATATTTACCTTAATCAATTTTTTTATGATCAGGCAATTTATGTTGGCATTTATGCTTATGCTTACTGTTTCCCTGATGGGTCAGAAATCGTGGAAAGATTACGGGTTGGTTCCTTTTGAAGAAACTAAAGACAGCATTACTTTGTACGGGTTGAAGAATCAGGCTGGACTGATTGTACTTCCTGCGAAGTATGAGAATTTTGAAGCTAAGCTATCAGACGGTTATGCGCTGATTTTCAGCGTTAAGGGAGGCCCTTTTAAAGATCAGGAGCTCAAAGTGCTCAATAAGGCCAAAAAGCTCACCTGGCTTACCGGCATTGTCGATTCCACCGGAAAGATTGTGGTGGTACCAACCTATGAAGATATCCTGCTTCCGTTTGTACAAAACGTTACCATGGTGAAAAAGGATGGGCTTTATGGATTGATCACCAAAAAAGGGATGGTGCTTACACCAGATTTTGAGCCGGAGATGTTTCTGCTTGACTCCTACCAATACTTTCTGGTGAAGTCGAAGTCGAAAATGGGTCTGCTAAACCTTAAGGGGGTACAGGTCATCCCCATCCAGTTTGATACCATTGCTGAAGATGCCTATCTCTATGAGCAGGAAGAAATGCTCTATTGCGAAGTGGGAAATGCCGGGAAGTGGGGCCTTTATTCTGTGAAAGGTAAAAGCCTTATCATTCCGGTGGTGTATGATAACCTCGGTCGAAGGGCTGACGATTTCGTTATCCTGCAGAATCAGAAGAAGTTTGGTCTGTTTGACCTGAGAAAGAAGTTGCAGGTTATTCCGGTGATTTACTCCGGTATAAATGCCATGTATGAGCCATTTGTTACTGTTATCAAAGACGGAAAATCGGGTCTTATCAACATAAAAACCCAGAAAACGCTGATTCCTTGTCTGTACAAGGGTTATTACCAACCGATATATTTCGGGACCAATGCAACCCAAGAAAAGCTGGCGGGTTTTCTCGCCATAGAAGAAATCCGGAAAATCGAAGCTGGAGAGGTTGACAATGAGGAAGAAGAGGATGATTACGAAAGCATGGATGAGCCCCTGCCTGAAAGGGTTGGGTTATTTGATGCCAATGGAAAGCTTTTGCTGAATCAGGTCTATGATGGAGGAAAATACCTCCGGAGTATTTATGCCTTTTACGAAACTCCCGACCTACTGCTGGGAAGAATGGAAAAGGGGAATGCGGACGACAGCACGTATCGCGTCGGTTATTGGATGCTGAATGGCAAAACCAATGTTTTTAAAAACAGCACCGCAAAATTTACGCAGGTGAATTCCAACGATGATGCACCCCTGAATGTTCTGGTGCAAACCCTGGACGGGAAGTGGGGCCTGATTAACTGTCTTACAGATAAATACCTTGTAGTACCCCTGCCCGGTGAGTGCAACTATTTTGATGATGACCATAGCTTTACCATCACCAATGGCGACCTAACCAGAACGTTCACCTACCTAGGCAAGGAAATCCAGCCCTGAATATGGTCTGTGAATTTGCGGGAGATTTTCTAGCTGGGTTTTTGTGGATGTCAGCGATTAATTTCTCGCTGAAACCCGCAGATTTTTCAAACAATAAACCCGGAAAATCAAAGCAAATTCTTCCCTGTCCCCTGTCCTCTGTCCCCTATGCACTCCTGTCCCCTGTCCCCTATGCACTCCTGTCCCCTATGTGCTCCTTTCCAGCAGCATCACACTCTCGATATGGTGCGTATGCGGGAACATATCCACGGGCTGCACGGCAGTGATCTGGTAATGGTGAGACAGCATTGCGGCATCACGGGCTTGGGTGGCGGGGTTGCAGCTGACGTAAACGATGCGGTTGGGGCGCATTTCCAGCATTTTCTTCACCACATCGGGGTGCATGCCACCACGGGGCGGGTCGGTGAGGATCACATGCGGGTTGCCGTGCATCTCGATGAAGCGGTCGTCCATCACCCGGGTAATGTCGCCGGCAAAGAATTCTGTATTTCCGATTTGGTTGAACCGGGCATTCTCCTTTGCGTCTTCGATCGCTTTATCCACATACTCGATCCCAATCACTTTGGCTGCGTGGCGGGCAGCAAACAGGGCAATGGTGCCCGTGCCCGTATAGAGATCGTACACGGTCTCGTACCCCTGCAGGCCTGCCAGCCCGATGGCTTTGCGGTACAGGTGGATGACCTGTGAGGCGTTGGTCTGGTAGAACGATTTGGGCCCGATGCGGAACTCCAGGTCATCCATCGCATCGGTCAGCCAGGGTTCTCCTGATATGCACCGTACGTCGATATCTCCCAGGTCGTCGTTGCGTTTCGGATTGACAGCCAGGTGCAGCGATGCGATCTGTGGAAACGTATCCTGCAGTCCCTGAAGTACTTCTGCCAGGTGTGGGTGTTCCTCTTTCACGATCAGCACCACCATAAATTCGCCGCGGGTGTTGTTGCGGATGATGAGGTTGCGGAGCACCCCCTCTTTGGTGCGGTGGTTGTAAAAGGGGATCCTGAGGCGCCGGCAGGTTTCACCGGTCCACTGGCGGATGGCGTTGCTGGGTTCGGGCTGCAGAAAGCACTGCCGGATGTCCATCACACGGTCAAACTGCCCGGGCAGGTGGAAACCCAGGCCTGAAAAATCCACTTCAGGGCGGTTGTCACCGGATCCGAGTTCCTCAGGGGTCAGCCACCGGCGGCTGGTAAAGGTATACTCCAGCTTGTTGCGGTAATAACGATCTATAGGAGAGGAAATTACGGGCTCCACCATGATTCCTTTGAAGCCTCCGATCCGTTCCAGAGCATCCACCACCTGCTGCCGTTTGAATTCCACCTGGGCGGGATAGGGGAGGTGCTGCCATTTGCAGCCTCCACAGGTACCGAAATGTTCGCAGAAAGGTTCAGTGCGCAGCGGGCCGGGGGTATGGAGCTTGACGATCTCCCCCTCCATGTAATGCTTCTTCTTCAGTTTGATGCGGATGTCGGCCACATCGCCCGGGGCACCGAAGGGGACAAACAGCACTTTATCGTTCACCCGGGCAATGGCTTTCCCTTCGGCAGCCACGCCCGTGATAGCAACCTGCTGCAGCAAAGGCAACTCCTTTTTGGTTCTCCGGTCCATGGGGCAAAGATACCGATTTCAGGCCTTGTGGATTACGAAGTTTTTTTCTCGCGGAAATCCGCAGAAATTACGCGGAAATCCGCAGAGATTTTAATCATTGTGAAATAGTTAGCTTTTCTTAGGAAAATTTTATTAAAAATTTGCATATATACGATAAGAATTTTTATATTTGTTCACCAAAGCTTATTCCTCTTCTGCTCATGAAGACCAAACACCGGATTTCAAAGCTGTTCGGGACTATGCCTGATTCTCTTCACAGAGGATTGATACACTGGTGTTTAGTGTTAATGGGGGGGGTAAAAGACAGGTAATCAGGTGGTTATGCAGGATTGACCTGATAAATGCCAGTTGTTTCATACTGCCACATCGTTGCTCTCCACTGCATTCAACGGGATTCTCTGCCTGCCATACTGCCAAAACGATCTTTGAAACCGGAACCAACAGGTTTATTTCAGGTAGCCTCTTCCGTGTAGATCTGCCGGGTACCGGTAGGTTGTGGGGAGGGGTTGTAAGCGTACAATTCAAAGAAATGGTTAATTGTAAATGGTTAATTGTGAAAAACATACGATTATGAAAAGAAATTGGATGTTGGCTTTGGTATTGATACTACTTCTTCCGGTTATGAGCTGCAAAAAAGAAGTCCCGGAGATAGCTCAAAACAAGTTGATACTTAGTTCGGAATTATGGATACCCGGGGAGGTTTACTATGTTGATGACTATTGCTATTGGATAGATCCAGACCTATGGCAAGAGCCTGTTAATCCTGAAGAAATCATTCATGGTGAACTTAATCAGAAAGGTCGTGAAGAAACGATTGTGGTATATGAAAATGGTCATTGGGTGATTAAGAAGAATGTTATATGCTTTGATACAGGTTCTGAATGTGGGATAATGTATTGCCCTGCTGCGGGAGGATCATACGCTAATTGTGGAAATTATATGAAAAAGAATTAATTAACCAATGGGGAATCCGAAACTCGGATTCCCCTGTTAACCAAAAGCTATGAAATTACCTATTATGCTCCACAATAATTATTGTTTGTATTTAATTCTGCTAAATGGGTTATTCCATTTTTCATGTTCTAATCCAAAACATCTTGATAAAACGGCATTACCTGTTCTTGAGAACATCGAAATAAAGTCTGAAATAACCTCCAGGTCAATTTCATGGGAGCCTCCCTCCAATGAATCACTTAATGCAGCTCATTCAAATTATCGAAGAATTGGAAATGAATTCTATTCTGTTTTCATTAATTCCTCACTGGATTCCGTTATTATTTGCAACTATACAACCCAAATGGTAACCCGATTTCATTTGCCACTCCATAGCGGATATTTGGTTGACCTACTATATTTTCACAACTCCGATTAAATTTTTCTGTTTTATGATCGCGAGATGGTTTTTGCGAACTCGAAAGATGATAATAAGTTCTGTGATTTTCTTTTGTGTAACGCGAAAGGGGAGGTGCTGGATGAGTATTCATTAGAGAATGTTCCCTATATATTTAAAGGTCAGAGGGACCCTTTAGTACTGATAAGTTCCGGATATATCGATAATAATTTAATTCAACAATCAAAACTATATATTCCTTTTGAGATTTATTTGCCAAAATTGGAGAGTAAAAGACATAAAAAACTAAAAATAAGTATGGTGTGCGAATATAATCTGCAAGATAAAAGTTTAAAAATGTTAAACATAACACTACCTGAGAGCCTAATTGGAAAGAGATTTAAATCTGAAAATGCCGATGGAAAAAACTTAATGATATTCCTCGTACACGACTCATTACTGGAATACCATTTTTACAATTATGGTTCGATCTATTTGTACAATTTAAAAACCGATAGATCAACAGAAGTATATTCATCTGAACGTTTCCCATTTCGAAATAATGAACTAGATGATCCTGGTGTTCCTGAGTTCTATTCATTTCAGGGCTTTAAATATAGCCCCCAAGAGGATATGTATTTAAGACATATTAATTCTGCAGAATCTGATCTGTTTAAATGGTTCCAAATTATTCAGCTGTTTGACAACCATTTTAATCTGATTGGTTGCCAATTGTTTGGTTCTGAGAAGTTGTGTCAATTAAATGATACAAATTATTCTCCTTTTTACTTTGATGAAGACGGATTTCTATCTATTTCCCCGACCAACCATACTGGTGTATATTACCATGTCAGTCCTGGGATTCCTACATGTCGCTCAATTGAATATATTAAACAACATTATCTGGTAAAAAATAATGATACTCAAACATCATCGGCTGATAGGAAAATTGCCTATAACGACCGTCTCTTATTTTACTTCAATGCGATGGAAATACCTGAAGGAAGCAAGGTGATTATGGTGGGTTTTGATAAAACCTGCGTCCATTGCCTGGAATACCTTTTTGGTTCATGGCAACGGAATGAGAAAGCATTCCGGGCACAGAACATCCATTACCTCTTCATCGGATCAGACACTGCTTTTGTGGAGCAGCTTATTGCCGGGTATAAAATACCTCCGGAGTTTGTGTGGATCGACGAAGCGCAGGTGTACAAAAAGTACTTCACTCCGGAGGAGCGGCACCTGAATCCTCTGGTGCATTATAAAAGCAACACCGAAGCCGATGTAATCATCTACGACTTCAAAACGCTGGATGCCGATTTCAGGAGGTTTCTGAACCTGAAGTGATGCTGAAATGTCCCAGGTTCCAGGTTTCATGTTTCATATTAAAACAAACATCCTCAACCTCCTAAACACCTAAACATCCTCAATATTGCTCAAGGTAAGAAATTCCATGTAATTCAACCGGTCGATCCGGCCACTTAATGCTTCCGGATAACCCTTTGTAAAAGTCATAGGGATTTTATATCTGGCACCTTCCTGCCATTTGAATTCCCAGGCAAACAGCTTTCCATCCTGTTCTTCGATGTAATCAATTTCCTGTTGCTGGGCAGTACGCCAGAAATACTGTTTCCTGTCCAATTGATGGTTATTCAGGAACTTCATCCTTTCACTTACCAGAAAATTTTCCCATAAAGCACCTTTATCCGATCTGAGGGACGGATCGCTGAAGTTGTTAAGAATTGCATTGCGAATCCCGGTGTCATAGAAATATATTTTCCGGGTTTTTCTAATCTCGGTTCTTACATTCCTGGCAAGGGCACGAAGCCGGAATACTACAAACGATTTTTCAAGCAGATCAATGTACCGACGTATCGTTATCTGATCAATCCCCACCAGAGATGCCAGCTCAGTATAGGAAACTTCGTTACCGGTCTGAAGTGCAATGGCTTCCAGCAGGGTTTCAATCATTTCTGGTTTTCGTATGTCCTGAAAAGAAAAAACATCTTTGTACAAATAGCTTTCTGTAAGATTCTTCAGGGTTCTCCTGGCATCTGCGGTCTGTGTTACAGCGTCAGGATACATTCCAAACACCAGCCTGGTGTTAAGTAGCCTCTCTTCTGTAATGCCATCTGTATGGTTTATCAACTCTTCAGTAGAAAGAGGCAACAGCCTGAATTCGATCTTTCGCCCAGTCAGAGGTTCTCCCGTCGCTCCGGTAAGTTCAAGCGATGATGAACCTGTGACAATAAGTTGAACTGCAGGGATTTTGTCGTGAATCAGCTTGAGCGTCAATCCGATGTTTTTCACCCTTTGCGCCTCATCAATCATAACGATCCGTGATTTGGCAAACCTGCTATTGAGCCGGGTTGAGGTTGCATCTGTCAATTCCTTTCGAATGTCAGGTTCATCGCAATTCAGCATCAGACAGGGTTCCGGCAATGTTTCAGCAAGCATCTCCAGCAGCGTGGTTTTGCCCGATTGTCTGGGGCCTGAGATCATAATGGTTTTCCCCTTGAAGATTTGATTCCGGATCTGGTTGAAGAGGGTACGTTGTATCATTACCGACAGTATTTTTTGCAAATATAGCATATTTGAAGATTATAATCATAAAAATATTATAAAAATACATGATTATGATCCACTAAACGGCTCTTTTGGCATCAGGTAGAAATCCCCAGAGATGTTTTTCTGCGTTATTCTGCGATGTTTCAGCGAATTTCAGCGAGAGAAAAATTTCAACCAGAAATCCGCTGAGATTATTTCAGGGTATCAGCTTTCAGCAGATCATCAGTCCTAAGCTACCGGATGCCGTTACATCGCCAATGATAGCGGTGTGCGGGAACCCGGCACGGATCATATCCTGCACCAGTTGGCCTGCATGTTCCGGAGGGCAGCAGATCAGCAATCCGCCCGAAGTCTGGGCATCCATGGTCAGCATTTTGCTTTCGTAGGAAACCCCGGAAGCGCACTCCATCTGTTCACCCACAAAATCGAGATTGCGGAAAGCAGCACCCGGGATACACCCAAGTTTCAGGAGGTACATGACCCCATCAAATACCGGCACTTTTTCAGGATAGATCTGCACAGTTACCCCGGAAGCCCCGGCCATTTTCAGAGCATGCCCTGCCAGCCCGAATCCGGTGATGTCGGTGGCGCATTTTACACCATAATAATGCATTACCGAAACGGCATTCCGGTTGAGCTGCATCATGCTCTCCAGCACCGTCTGGTATTGCTGCGGACTTGCTTCCCCGATCCGGTGTCCGGCCAGGATGGTTCCTGTACCAATGGGCTTTGTAAGCACTAGTATATCACCCGGTTGTGCTGCTGCATTGGTGATGATGTGATCCGGATGGATGGTGCCTGTAACCGCCAGTCCGTATTTGGGGATTTTATCCTGGATGGTATGGCCGCCCATCATCACCACCCCGGCTTCCTTCACCTTCTCAATGCCGCCACGGAGGATCTCGCGCAATGCGGTAAGCGGTTTTCCTGCGGGCCATGCCACGATGTTCAGCGCCGAAAGGGCTTCCCCGCCCATGGCATAGACATCACTTAGGGCATTGGTCGCGGCGATCTGGCCAAAGGTGAACGGATCGGCACACACCGGCGGAAAGAAGTCCGTGGTCTGTATCAGGGCCAGATCGTCACGGATGCGGAGTACCCCTGCGTCGTCGTGGGTTTCGGTACCCACCAGCAGATCGGGATGGGGTGTACAGGGCAGGTCCGCCATTACCCGCTGGAGCTCGGCAGCCGGCAGTTTGGCGGAGCATCCCCCTCCGGCTGCGTATTCTGACAAATCAAATGTTTCCATAAGATATTTAATAACAATGTGTTATGTCGTGCAGTAGTCCTCGGGTCTCACATCCTCTCCCATTTTCAGGGGCTGCTCCACCAGCAGCCGGTACATTTTCCCATCCTGCGAGGTTTGCACGGTCATCTGATGATCCTGCAGGAAACGGGTAACGTTGTTCCTGGCATTTTCGCTGTCGATGAGTATTTCCAGGGATTCTCCCTTTTCCAGGGTCTCAAGTGCTTTGCGGGTCATCACCAGCGGGAGCGGGCAGGGCATTCCCTGTGCGTTTACGGTCTTCATTTTTTATAGTTTTTTCTGATGAATGTACAATCGTGTTTCTGTCTCGTGGCCGGTTTCAAGCCGTATCGATTTCTCTGCTTCCAGAAAATCCACCAGCAGGGCCCTGAATTTTTTCGAACCCGGAATCAATTCCTTAAAGGTATTGATATCCATCCCCTGCGGATTTACGGACAGCTTTTGCAGCAGCAGTTCCCGGTACCGGTTCAGGATGGTGGTATGCAGAAAATCCCCCTGGCAGTAGGCGATCCTGCCCTCGTCGGAGAGGCGGTTCAGGTAGGATTTTATTTGGGCGCGGGAGATCTTTTTCTCAGCCGCCTTTTCTTCCAGTTCAGCCAGGGAGGGTTTCTGGTCGCCGTATGCAAGTAATTCGTTTTCAAGCCATTCAATTTCCGCAGTGGTTTTGGGATCTATCTGTACCGTATGTCCGGCAAGGATCCATGTGTCCTGAAAGGTGTCGGTTTTTCCCTCCTGCTGCATCTTTTGCAGCAGCATAGACAGCCAGGACTTGCCCCGGGGATGTTTTGCCAGTCCGGTTTTCCCCGCAAGTTCCTGCACCTGCATCCCTCCGGCGGACAGGGGATTCTTCTCATGATACCCGGCAAGCGCTTTCAGAAGGGTACTTCTGTGCCGGGCATCGCAATGGGTATTTACCAGTAAAAGCACCTCCCCATCGCGGTACACCAGAAACCCCGGGTGGTCCTCTGCTGTCTCACGAAGCACCTCATCAGAAGTAACATGCAGGCGTGCAGCCAGCTCTTCCGGTGTCATCGGGGCAAATTCCTTCTTCAGTTCCTGATGGATCAGTTCGCGCAGACTTGCAGTGCCCATCAGCCCCTCGCGCAGCCGGTCCAGTTCCAGGATCAGGTTTTCGCTTCGTTTGCGGTGGTGCAGCGGATTGGTTTCCAGCACTGTACCCCCTCCGATGGTTTCATCTTCTGCGGTATTCCGCAGGATAAACCGGTCTTTTGCCAGCAGGACGGCCGGTTTCCCGAGATGGATCTGCACCAGGGCCGTTTCCCCGCCTTTCACCGAATCGTGGTTCAGCAGGTGTACTTTGACCTGGCATTCGAAGGTGCCTGCAATGAACATGGCATGAAACCATACCGGGAGCGAAGGGGCATGCTGAAAGAGACTGATTTCGGCATCCATCATCACGCACGGGTCAAGTGGCTTGCTGCACAGGATCATTCCGCGGTCGAAGTCTTCGCGCTTCAGACCGGTGAGGTTGATGGCGGCCCTGTCGCCTGCCACCACTTCTGCAGCGGGCTTGTGGTGCCGTTCGAGCGAACGCACTTTAATGCTTCCGGTATTTCCGGGGAGGATAAACAGTTCTTCCCCTGCCTTGAGCCTGCCATTGATGACGGTACCGGTCACTACGCTGCCAAAGCCTTTCACGGTAAAAATTCTGTCGATATACATCCGGAACAGGGGGCCGGGATCTCTGGAGGGGATTTCCGCTGCGACGCGGGCGAGGGCTTCCAGCAGGGCTTTCTTGCCGGTGCCGGTCAACGAAGAAACCGCGATGACCGGGGATCCTTTCAGGGGGGTATCTTCCAGCAGGTCGGTGATTTCCGCCTCAGCCATCAGCAGCAGTTCTTCGTCGGCAAGGTCGGCCCTTGAGAGGGCAACAACCCCTTTTTGAATCCCCAGAGAGGTGACAATCTGCAGGTGTTCCAGGGTTTGGGGCATGATACCGCAGTCGGCGGCGATTACCAGCAGTACCATATCGATGCCGCTGGCACCCCCGATCATGGTGCTGATGAAGTCCTTGTGCCCGGGCACGTCAATAATACCGGCGGTATGGCCTCCCGGCAGGTCTGCCCAGGCGAAACCGAGGTTAATGGTAATGCCCCGCTGTTTCTCCTCTTTGTGGGTGTCGCAGTCGATGCCGGTGAGCATCTTCACCAGCGAAGTTTTCCCATGGTCGATGTGCCCTGCGGTACCGATGATCAGGTGCTTCTCCATGCTATCCCTTTTTCTGCTCCATTGGGTGGATTTCTGATGCGGAGTTCTGCATCAGCGAATGGCATTGCACGATGGCATCGGCCACTTTTTCCAGATCTTCATCCCCAAGCGTCAGCATGTCAAATACCAGGTTTCCCTTGCGCAGGATTCCCAGCACCGGAAGCGGCCGGGATAGCAGCAGATGAAACATATCAGCAGCATAGGCCATCCGTTCTTTGGCCGAATTCCCGAAAGTAAGCATCACCCCGAAGCCGGGGATGGAGGTATCCGGGAAGGATCCCCCTCCGATCTGTCCGGAGGAATCAACTGTTTCGCAGGGAATTGTATGATCCTGAAGTCTTTGAAATAAAGAAACGGCCTTCTGGCGGAGCATTTCCCTGTCGGCGGTAACGGCCCTGAAAACAGGGTTTTCGAGCCGGAGCCTCTCCGGGTTGATATGTTGCAGGCATGCCTGTTCCAGCAATGCGAGGGTGGTTTTGCACACCCTGAGTGCACGGAACATGGGCTCTCTGGCCAGTTTGTCGATATACCGTTTACGGCCTGCAATGATACCGGCCTGCGGGCCGCCGAACAGCTTGTCGCCGCTGAAACACACCACATCGGCACCGGCTGCCAGTGCCTCTTTTACAGTAGGTTCACCGGTGAGCAAAGGGATTCCTGAGGGTCTGATCATCCCCGATCCCAGATCATACAGGACCGGCAGCCTGAATTTCTTCGCCAGCGCTGAAACGTCTTGCAGGGATGTCTCTTCGGTAAACCCTTTCAGCATGAAATTGGAGGTATGCGCCTTGAAGAGGAGTGCGGTCTCTTTGCAGATGGCATTTTCGTAGTCGCTGACTCTGGTTTTGTTGGTGGTACCCACCTCCACCATGCGGCAGTCGGAGGCAGCCATGATCTCCGGGATCCGGAAGGAGCCGCCGATTTCAATGAGTTCGCCTCTTGAGATGACCACCTCCCTGTTTTTGGCGAAGGTTCTCAGGATAAGCATGACGGCTGCGGCAGCGTTGTTCACCACCAGCACCTCTTCGGCGCCGGTGATATAGGTGAGCAATCTGCGCGGATGCACATTGCGGCTGCCTCTGCGGCCTGTGGAGAGATCCAGTTCCAGGTTGTTGTACCCTTCCAGCTTTTTGAAGGCTTCCTCCAGCATCTTCCGGCTGAATGGGGAGCGCCCGAGGTTGGTGTGGAGAACAATACCGGTGGCATTGAGCACCCTGCTCAGGTGTCCGCCGGCAAAGGAATCTGCAAAAGCCACAGCAGTATGTATTACCTCATCAAAAGATGGAATGCCTTCAGTAGGTGGTTTTTTCCTGATTTCGGAGAGGGTTTGCCTGATGCACCAGGTCATCAGTTCACGGCCATGCCGTTGTACAGCAGCTCTGATGGCAGGTGATGCCAGCAGCTTGTCCACAGCGGGAAGGCTTTTGTAAGCCTCCGGTACTCCACTCATATTCGATGTTTTATCATACAAACCATCAGGTTGACTGGCAGAGAGAGCAGGAATCGAACCTGCCACAGCCGGTTTTATCCGTCTGCTTCCGGTTTTGAAGACCGGATGAAACACCAGTTCCGTTCTCTCTTGAAGGTTTGTGGCGTTTACACCACCGAAGACAAAGATACACGAAAGATTTTTATAAAGAGGTCACTCCGGAAACAATCTTCTTTCAGATTCCCGCAGATATATATCGCTGCACTTAATCTGATCATTTGCTGCGTCAATTCGGTCTGAAAAATTCTCGATCTTCAGCTATCTTGTTTTAGTATATGCACTTATGTTCCTGGATTCTGAAAAAAACTTTCTCGCAGAAAAGCGCTGAAATTTCGCTGAAGGGCGCTGAAAGAGGATTCTGCGGATTTCAGCGTACTTTCGGCGGATTTCCGCGAGAGATTTTCTATCTAACTAATTCAGGATCTGTTAGCTATTTAATTATATCATAAGCACTTATGTTTCCGGATTCTGCGGGAATAACTAATTGTTAGGGACCCGGAATTCATTGTTAGAAAAAAAACAGCAGAAATTGCTCACGGTATTAAACTTATTTGTATATTGCACGTCTAATTGGCTAAATCGGTTTTGCAAGAACCCAAACCAAGCTATATGAAGAGAAACTATCTGATGTTATTTATGGTGGCTGCAGGCAGTTTGCTGCTCATGCTCAGTTCCTGTAAAAAGGACGGCGTGGATGAGAGTGACCCTGTCAGTGATGTGGATGGAAACAGTTACAAGACTGTAAAAATCGGCACACAGACCTGGATGGCTGAAAACCTGCGCACAACCAAGTTTACGGATGGGACAACGATCCCGGGCTTCCCACCGCCCCTTACCGGTTCCTGAGGCGAGACCTTAACCGCCGGACATGGGTGGTACGACAACAACGAGACCTATAAGAAAACTTATGGCGCTCTTTACAACTATGTGGCAGTCACTTCCGGAAAGCTTTGCCCCTCAGGGTGGCGGGTGCCTACCGATGATGACTGGAAAACGCTCGAAAAATTCCTGGGTATGACCGATGCTGATGCAAATAACAAGACCTGGCGGGGAACCGATCAGGGGTCTCAGCTCAAGAGCACATCAGGCTGGGGATCGGGCAACGGAACCAACACCACCGGATTTACTGCACTGCCGGGCGGATTCCGTTCATACGACGAGACATGCATCTTCCTGGGCGATGACGGGTACTGGTGGACTGCAAGTCCTGAAGGTACCGATATGGCATGGATCCGTGGGATGTCAACGGCATTCCCGGCGATGTACCGCGACATTTTCAACCAGGGTTCAGGGCTCTCCGTGAGATGCATCAAGAATTAAACTGAAAGTTTTTCTTCAATAAAAGCAGGGCGTACTCAAATGGCGCCCTCTTTTTTTTTGGTCTGGAGGCTGGGAAGTGGTTACGGATTTATAAAGCCTGGATCAAGGTGCCAATTCTTTTCTCAGACAGGTTCCTTCTGTAGAAAGTTCATCAGTTGAACCACCTGTGGCAGCAGCATCGAATGATCATCATTCATAACCACAAAGTCAGCCATCGCCACCTTCTTTTCTTCGGGCCATTGGTGTTCCATCCTTCGTTGTACAGAAGCCGCATCCACGCCGTCGCGATCCATAACCCGCCTGATTCTCATCGGTTCCGGAGCAGTGACCATCACCATGAAATCGAAATGCTGATGCAGATCGTGTTCAAAGAGAATGGCCGATTCCATAAAACATAAAGGGGAGGTTGCATGCTTCCCGAGCCATTTTTGCCAGTCCTGCATCACCCTGGGGTGGATCAGGCGGTTGAGCCATTGCAGGATGTCGGGGTTGCTGAATACCAGCGCAGCGATCTTTTTTCGGTCGGGGAGGCCATCGGGGGTTAAAATATCCATCCCAAACCGGTCTGCCAGCTGCATGATCACCTCCGGATCCTGCATCAGCCTGTTGGCTTCCTTATCAGCCTTATATACCGGATACCCCATTTTTTCAATAATGGCAGCCACATAGCTTTTACCCGATCCGATATTGCCTGTGATTCCGATGGTTTTCATGCCCGGGTCTTTGAAGGAGGTTTTGGCTGCGGACCCTAATCGGAAACGGGTTCCACCAGGATCCTTTCCGGTATCAGCCTGATTTTTTTTACGTAGGCAGGGCCACGGGCTTCGAGAATGGCAAAAAGGGAACTCCCCTCCTTCACCAGCCTGGCGGCAACTACTTCAACCGACAGCGGATTGAAAACGGAGATCTCTTCGGCCGGGATCTGGCAATGCACCTCTACCGTCTGGTTTTTCAATACGCCTGCCGTGATCACGGTATCGGAGGTGATTACCTGTGCCATAAAACTCTTTTCCACGAACTTCGATACAGCCCCTGAAATCTCCACCCGGTCGGTCTCCAGCCGGAGGTGTTCAGGGTACGGATTTATAAGGGCAGCTGTTACCCGGAATGCGCCCTCTCCAGTTGGAAGGGTTACAGGGGAGGTTTTGATGAAAGAGGTTTGACCTATACGGGCCTCATCGCCGCTGATCAGCACTGAGTCGGGTGTAATATGCAGGGTGTCGTGGAGGTCAGTGGCGGGTTTAAAACCGGAGGAAAGCACGGGAACTACAGGCACCATACGCGACTGAATCCTGGAGATCCTGAAAAAGAGCGTATCAGGCTTTACGGACAATACCGAGGATGAAAGCGGAAGCTGACTCGAAATCCTGGCCACAAGCGATTGAGCCGTGAGGTAGAAGACCCCCGGCTGTGCGGTCTCTCTAAGAATCGTCTGGTCGAGGTCGAGGGTTACCACCGGGGTCCTGGAGAAACGGAAAAACAGGATCTCGTACCCGTGGGTGTTGATTTCGAGCTTGATGAGCGGTGGCTGCAAAGCTACGATCTCATCCCGTGCATCCATACCGTTGAAATTCACTTCATACGTTACCGTATGCACATACTGCCGGTTGAGCTTAATGCTGAACCACAGCAATGCACTCAGTGCCAGGAACATCAGAAAACTGAGCACCTGCCTGCGATTCCGTTTGATATAGAGCAGGATTCTTCTGGATGTGATGCGTACCGATGGGGAGCCCATGAGAGCTATGGCCGAAGCACCCTTTTACTTCTTTTGCGCCATCTGTTCCCGGCCGGCAGCCGAGTCGTTGGTGATGGCCGATTTTTCAACCTCAATATGGGTCTTGTCGATCATCTCCAGAACAAAGGTGGTTTCCCTGATCTCATTGATTTTGCCATGAATTCCACCGATGGTAACCACTTTGTCGCCTTTCTGGATCGACTCGCGGTACTTGCGCATCTCTTTGTTCTTCCTGGTCTGCGGGCGGATAAAGAAAAAGTAGAATACCACAATCAGAAGGGCAAACATCAGAATGGTTTCGTAACCGCCGCCCGGTTTTTTCTGCTGTGCTGCCTGGAGCAATAAGAATAATAGGTTCATGTTGTTGGTTATTAGATGAATAGATATCAATTACTTTTTTCCACAAGGGCCGTGATGGTAAGCACGATGGTTGATCTTTCGCTGTTTGAGAGCACGGTTACGTTTTTTACCTGGGTTCCCATTCTCCCTTTGGCGTCGAAGGTAACCTTTATTTTCCCTTCCTCTCCCGGGGCAATCGGTGTTTTGGGGTACTCAGGAACGGTGCATCCGCAGTCGGCCTTGACCCGGTTGAGGATAAGGTCGGCATTGCCGGTATTTTTAAACCGGAAGTTCCAGAACACCTTCTGCCCCTCCTTGATGGTGCCGAAGTCGTGTTCGGTCTTTACGAAAGAGATCTCAGGCATCCTGCTGCGGCCTTCCTCTCCGCTGCCGGGGTTTGTGATCAGATCCGACGGAAGCAGGGAATTCCCGTCTTTGCTGTTCCGTTTGCATGAACCTGAGAGGATGACCAGAATGATCATTACAGACCACAGGATCGTTGAAACGTGATGTTTGCTATTCATTTTTCAGCGTACATCTTAAGGTTTTACATTCTGTTGAAAACAGGTGCCAAAGATAACAGTTTTTCCCATAGTCCGGTCAGTTGTCTATCAAACCTCTTCCGCTCTTTTTCAGGGTGCCCTCTTCCCTGAAATGGAGCGCAAGCTTATCAAGCATGCCGTTGATAAAAAGCTTGCTTTTGGGCGAACTGAATATCTTGGAGATATCGATATACTCATTGATGGTTACCTTCACCGGGATGGTGGGGAACTCCAGGAACTCGCATACGGCCATTCTCAGGAGCAGGATATCCACTTTGGCAACCCGGTCGAATTCCCAGTTGCTGATTTTCTTTTCAATGATGGCATCATATTTTGAAGAATGAAGCAGCACTTTTCTAAACAGGTCCATGGCGAAGCGGTAATCGTCATCTTCCCCTTCCAGTACCTGCTTGTACAAGGCAGGCAGGTGTGTGGTCGGGTCCTGCTTCTCTTTCCACCCCTTCAGGGTTCTTTCCAGCATCTGCAGCACCGTGTCGTAATCATCCACCCAGTGGATATTCATCTCCTCATAATGGTACTGAAGGATCTCGAAGGATACCATCATGTTCCTTACCATAAAAAGCAGCAATTCCCGGTCATCATCAAAGGTAACGGAAGCTTTTTCCATATACTTCCTGAATTCATCCGTGCTCCGCAGCTCATTGTAAAACTTGCGGATCATCTCTTCCTGCAGCGACCAGTTGATCCTGATTTTTTCGGAAAAATTCTGATAATCACGGTTTGCACGGAGGGAGTCGATGATTTTATTTTCCACAAACCGTGTATTGGGGTTCAGATCCTCGGGAGTAGGGAGGAGTTTCTGCCGGTTCTCGTCGATACGCTTTTCGGCAAACTTAACAACCTCATCCAAAAAGGAGAGCTGCCGGATATAGAGCTGATAGATTTTTTCAAGAGAATCTGCGAGCTGCTTTTCCCCCTGGTCGGGCCTGTTGTTTTCAGAAAGATAGAAGGCGTAAAGCGCCTGCATTACTTTAATCCTGATGTCTCTTCTGGTGAGCATATCAATCGGTTGGTATAAGAACTTAGCGCTGCAAAGGTAGCGATTTTACAAACAGGTTCCCGAATTGTTAACTTCTCTTGCTGTTGTATCACAAAAAAAATATTTCATACATTTGCCTGTTGATGTTTAGGGCAAAAAACCAACTGTGGGAATAATGGAAGATAGTTTTGAAAGAAATGAAATTTACTCGAAAGCAGTGCGTGCGGGGAAGCGTACCTACTTCTTTGATGTGAAATCGACCAGGGGTGATGACTATTATCTGACCATCACCGAGAGCAAGCGCAGGTTTCAGAACGACGACGGAAAATTCTCGTACGAGAAGCACAAGCTTTTCCTGTACAAGGAGGATTTTGAGAAGTTCATGGAGGGGCTCAGTGATGCCATTTCCTATATCCGGAATGAGCAGCATGTGGAAGAGCGGATTCCCAGGAGCTATGACGACGATGCTGACACTTTTTTTGATGACCTCGGGGGTGAAGAGCCGGCCCCGCACAGGGATTAACACGACAGGCTTTGTAACAACCATTGCCGGTACACCTGTGTAGTTGGATACACCATCAGCAGGGGGTTCTCCGGACTGAAAAATCAGGAGATAGTGAGATATGGGAAAGGTGATAGCCATTGCCAATCAGAAGGGTGGAGTGGGGAAGACCACAACTGCCATCAATTTATGTGCAGCTCTGGCAGTACTTGAATTTAAAACATTGCTGATAGATGCCGACCCACAGGCCAATGCCACATCAGGGGTTGGGGAAAATCCGAAGGTGGTTAATGCCAGTATTTACGACTGTATGATTGGCAATGCCGATCCGAGGGAGATTATACACCACACAGCCACGCCGAATATGGACCTGATCCCGGCCCATATTGATCTGGTGGGCGCCGAGATTGAAATGATCAACGAGCCCGACAGGGAGCAGATGATGCGCGGGCTTACCGAGCGGCTTAGGGATGATTATGAATTCATTGTGATCGACTGTTCACCGTCACTCGGACTCATCACCGTTAATGCCCTTACCGCAGCCGATTCGGTGATCATTCCGGTTCAATGTGAATATTTTGCCCTGGAAGGCCTGGGGAAGTTGCTGAACACCATCAGGATTGTGCAGTCGCGCCTGAACACCACCCTGGAAATTGAAGGGATCCTGCTTACGATGTACGACAGCCGCCTCCGGTTGGGGAAACAGGTGGTGGATGAGGTTCGCACCCATTTCCGGCAGATGGTTTTTGACACCATCATCCACCGGAACACAAAGCTGAGCGAGGCGCCCAGTTTCGGGGAGACGATCATTATGCACGATATAGAGAGCAAAGGGGCTATTAATTACCTGAACCTGGCCAGGGAGATCCTGATCAGAAATGGGAAGGTGCCTGAAATCATGAATCAAAGGGGGGATCAGGTATGAATGCAAAGAAATCGGGACTGGGACGGGGGCTGAGTGCGCTGCTCGAGACTCCGGAATCGGACCTGCTTGACAAGGATGTGGAATCTGGCAGGTATATGGCCGGAGCGGTGGCAAGTATCTCCCTGAAACATATCGAAGCAAATCCTTATCAGCCACGTCAGGATTTTGAGGCTGAGTCGCTGCAGGAGCTTGCTGAGTCGATAACCCGTCAGGGCATTATTCAGCCCGTTACGGTTCGCAGGCTCGACAACGGCCGCTACCAGCTCATCTCCGGCGAACGCCGCTTCAGGGCTGCACAGATGGCAGGCCTGCAGACCATCCCTGCCTTTATCCGCATTGCAAAAGACCATCAGATGCTCGAGATGGCGCTGGTGGAAAACATCCAGCGCGCCAACCTCAATCCCATCGAAGTGGCCATCAGTTACCAGCGCCTGATGGACGAATGCAGCCTCACCCAGGAGCAGCTCAGCGAACATGTGGGGCAAAAAAGGGCTACCATCGCCAACTATGTAAGGCTGTTAAAGCTGCCTGCCGAGTTGCAGATTGCACTGCGCGACGGGCAGATCACCATGGGGCATGCACGTGCCCTGATCAATGTGGAACTTAAAGAACTTCAGCTCAGTATCCTGCAGCAGGTGATTGAGAATGACCTGTCGGTAAGGGATGTGGAAGAGATGGCCAGGGATTCCCAGGTTCAGGGTGCCGAAAAACCCAGGCCCCGGAAAAAGATCAACTTCATCCCCGACCACTTTTCTGCCGCACGCCAGCAACTGGCCGAAGCCTTTCAGGCAAAAGTGGAACTGAAAAGGAACCACAAAGGAAAAGGGACGATCATCATCCCATTTGCATCAGACGATGATTTTGAACGTTTGCTGGGGATTCTCAAAAGAGAGCGCTGATCATGGATTTTTTCAGGTGGCTGATGATCGGGGTTTGCCTTACAGGATGCCTGATCCCTGACAGATCCGGGGCCTATGCTCCTTCACAGCGGTTCGGCATTGCTTTCAGCAAAGAGTTTTCATCTTATGCCTCTAAGGACCGCGATACACTGCATTCCCCGCGAAAAGCAGCCCTGCTGTCGGCATGTTTGCCGGGTGCCGGGCAATTCTACAACAAAAAGTACTGGAAGATGCCGCTCATCTATGGGGCAGGGGCTGTGGGAGGGTATCTGATCCACACCAATTACAGCGACTATTCAAAATTCCGGAAAGCATACATTTACCGCAATGATGATGACCCGGCAACAATCGATGACTTCCCTTATCTGGACGGGGAACAACTCAAGGTATACCGCGACAGCTACCGGCGGAATCTGGAGCTGTCTGTAATTCTTACCACGGCAGTATACCTGTTGCAGGTGCTTGATGCCACCGTCGACGGGCATCTGTATAATTTCAGGGTATCAAGGGATATGGTTGCGCAGGCTGCACCGGCACTTTGGTACAGGCCCTCCTGTACCAAAGGTGCAGGTCAGCCGGTTGCCATGCTTTCATTCAAACTTACAATTCCTTATTGATCATGAAGAATCTGGCAATCATAGGGTATGGGAAAATGGGCCGGAAAATTGAAGAACTGGCTTCAGGGTTTGGCTTTCAGGTGCAGGTTGTTGTTGATAATGAGGATGATTGGCTGACAAAGGGAAGCCTCCTGAAAACCTGTGACGCAGCAGTAGAGTTCACCTTTCCTGCTGTGGCACCCGGAAACCTGATCCGCCTCTCTGATATGGGGATACCAACGGTATGTGGCACAACCGGATGGGAGAAGGAGCGCAACTGGGTAGAAGAAGAGGTGAAAGCCCATGGCTCTGCACTGCTGGTTTCATCCAATTTCAGCATTGGGATGAACCTCTTTTTCAGCCTCAATGCCTTTCTGGCAAGACTCATGAATTCCCATCCCGAATACAAACCGGCGCTGTCTGAAACGCACCATATCCATAAACTCGATGCCCCGAGTGGCACCGCCAAAACACTTGCCGCTTCCATGCTGAAGGAATTGCCGGAGTACCAGGGTTGGATTACAGCAGGCACCGGAAAGGATGAAAAGATGATACCGGTAACCTCTGTACGTGAAGGGGAGGTTGCCGGTATCCACTCCATAGTGTACAATGGCCCGTCGGACCAGATCGAAATCCGGCATGAAGCTTTTAACCGGAACGGTCTGGCAGAAGGGGCACTTACCGCTGCCCGATGGATCGCCGGACGGAAAGGGATCTTCACGATGGAGGATGTTTTATACAGCCCACATTGCTGATTAACAACTTTTAACGGAGAAGAGGCCTCACCCCCTGAATAAATCGGTTTCTTTGCATCATCAATTCTTAAAACTATGCTTTCTGCAACTATTGTACTTCTGATTTACGCCGCCGGTATACTGGCAGGCCTGTGGTTCGTTTTCAAAAAGGCCGGAAAACCTTCATGGGCAGTGCTGATTCCGGTGTATAACCTCTATGTATGGCTCCGCATCATTAAAAAGCCGGTGTGGTGGTTTGTTTTTCTGGCCATTCCGTTTATCAGTGTATTTATGGTGATGCTGATGCTCGTGGAAACGGCCAAAACCTTCAGGAAATACAGGATGTGGGAACAGGGAGCGGCGGTGTTGCTGGCTTTCGCATACATCCCGTACCTGGGCTTATCCACCAAAGAAGCATACACCCATCCCGACAAGCTTCCACCCTTCAAGAAAAGCAAAGCCCGCGAATGGGCAGATGCCATCATTTTTGCGGTTGTAGCTGCTCTGATCATCAGAACTTTTCTGATTGAGGCATATACCATCCCCACGTCATCTATGGAAGGTTCCCTGCTGGTGGGCGATTTCCTGTTTGTAAGCAAGTATGCCTACGGACCAAAGGCTCCCAATACCCCGCTTACCGTTCCCTTTACCCATCATACCATGCCGGTGATCGGAGGCAAGTCGTACAGCGAAGCCATTAAACTGCCCTACCACCGTTTCAGGGGCCTTGGCAAGGTAAAACGGGGAGATGCCGTGGTGTTTAACTATCCCTCAGGCGATACCGTAATCCTTGGGGAAGATGCCACCAACTATTATATTGCGCTGATGGATGCCGAGATCATGGCCAAAGCGCGTTTTGGCTCCGAATATCAGCCGGGGATGGGACGCCAGCTGCTCTACCAGCAGTTTGGAGACCGCATCATCGCCCGTCCGGTTGACAAACGCGAAAATTATATCAAGCGCTGCGTTGCCATTGCAGGGGATACCCTCGAAATCAAAAACAGGGAGATCTATATCAATGGAGTAAAGACAGCTACCCCTCAGGGTGTACAGTACAGCTATATGATCACCGTGGATGGATCAGCCTATCTCGACCAGTTGTGGGAGAAGTACAATATCACCGACATTGGTCAGTTTATGCACGGTTACATCGTGCATACCACGCCAGCCATTGCTGAGAAAATCAGGAGCTCCAGAATCCCGGGCATCAGCAGTATCGATATGTATCCGCAGCAGCCCGGAAATGCCATCTTCCCGCAGGACACGCTCAATTTTCACTGGAGCCTTGATAACTTTGGTCCGTTGTATATCCCCAAAGCCGGCGACAGGATTGAACTCACACCGCAGAACCTCTCCCTGTACCGCAGAGCCATTGTGGTGTACGAAGGAAACAAACTTGAGAGCCGTGACGGGAAGGTGTACCTGAATGATCAGCCGGCAACCCATTATACCTTTAAAATGAATTACTACTGGATGATGGGCGATAACCGTCACAATTCACTCGACAGCCGTTACTGGGGATTTGTACCCGAGGACCATGTGGTTGGCAAGGCTGTCTTCGTTTGGGCATCACTGGATAAAAACAAAGGCTGGCTAAACGGTAAGATCCGCTGGGACAAGCTGTTCAGGAAGGTCCGATAGCAGCAGGGCAGGCGGATCAGCTGCCTGTGATTACAAATTCGGTGCGCCGGTTTCTGGCTCTCCCCTCATCGGTACTGTTGTCCGAAACCGGCCGTGTCTCTCCAAAGCCCTGCCACGACAACCGGCTGTCCGGGATCCCCTGGCTGACCAGGTATTCATACACCGCCATGGCCCTGCGGCGTGAAAGCTCCAGATTGAAACCTTCCTCTCCGATATCATCGGTATGCCCCTGAATATCCACCCGTATTTCAGGGTTGTCCTCCAAAAATCCGACAAACTCCCTGAGGATGAACAGTGAATTCCTGCTGAGTTCTGCTGAATTGGTTGCATAGAAGATATCGTGGAGTTCATACGATTTCCCGGTTTCCACCTTTTCGAGTTCGATATCGATGGTGGCCGGTGCCTGAAACTGACTGCTGTCGCGCGCCAGATACCTGCTCTGATAAATGTGTTCCGGTTTTTTTACGGTGAGGATGTAATCGAAATCAAAAATGGTGGTGGCTACATATTTTCCGCTAAGGGTGTCAACCTCCACTTCCTGAACCTGCCCCGTTTCCACGTTCTTCAATTCGATGCGGGTCTCCGAAAGGGGTTCATTCTGTTCTTCGCTGACAGTGCCTTTGATAAACAGTACTTTTGCGGGCCGGGCTTCAGGATACAGGTCAAATCCATATAAATCGTATCCACCGCTTCCTTCAATTTTGTTGGATGAAAAATATCCGGTTGATCCATCGGTGCTTACGAAGAAACCCAGATCATCAGCAGATGAATTGACGGGATATCCGATATTCACCGGTTTTCCCCACACCCCTTCTTTGGCCCGGGAGAAGAAAATGTCGTAGCCACCCAATCCCGGGTGTCCGGGAAAGTAGGTGTTATCCGTTTCGGTTCTGTCGGAGGAACTGAAATAGAGCGTCTGGCTATCGGTATGGATAAACGGGGTTTTCTCATTTCCGGGGGTGTTGATCTGTGGGCCCATGTTTACCGGAGGGCTCCACTGACCATCGGCGCCCTTTCGGGTTATCCACAGGTCACTGCCTCCAAATCCACCGGGTCTGTCGGATGCAAAATAGAGGGTTTTTCCGTCGGAACTCACCGAAGGCTGCGATTCCCAGCTAAGGTCGGAATTGATATCCGGCCCCAGTTTTTCGAGGGGTGTCCACTGATCGTACATCAGCCTGGAATAATAAATATCGCAGTTGTTGAAAATGAGGCTGTCGGTTTTGAAATTGCTGCAGATGGTAAAAAACAGCTCGTCATTTCTTCCGGTTACCGTGGCCCCGCCTTCATTGCCGGACAGGTTAAAGGGGGAGGGCATGGGATCCCCTTTGTCGAAACGATCGCCGGCGAGAAAAGACTGCATAAAAATCTCCCGGTACGATCCCGAACCCCAGTTGGCAGCACCGGCGGTAGTGCCGGATTTCACCCTGCGCGTAAACAACGCCATCTCCCCATCAGGTGAAATGGTAACCAGATATTCGTCGTCCGGGGTTGAGATGTCCATCACCTTGAACGGGGCAAACGGCACCTGGTTTTGAAGCACCCTGGCCAGAAACTTCGCCTGATCGAGGAGGTATACGCCGTCATCGTAATCTCGGTCGCTTTTGATCTTTTCCACGTCTTTGGTGAAATTTTCAAGATAGGGAATGGCTTTCAGATAATCTTCCCTGCCGTAATAGATTTTACCCAGCATCAGCCAGGATTCGGCATTGTACTCCGGGCATGCGCCCACCAGCTTCAGAAGATACTCCTCAGCTTCCCGCGACTGTTTACGGTTGTAATAAATCTGGCCCAGCCGCCACAGCGCGTCTGCATATTCATCATCCTGTTCCAGGGCTTCTTTGAGCAGCGCTTCAGCAGCGGAAGTTTTCCTGTCGCGCATGGCCTCCATGGCTTTGTCGTAGCTCTTTTTCGCTTTCTTGATTTCGGTTCCTGAACACGACTCCTGCGCACTGACTGCCTTCATGTTCAGGAGGGTCATGCCTGCCAGCAATGCCATACCGAAGATCCGTAGCCTCAGGTGATAAATCCTCATGGTGTCAGAATTGCTCAGGGGCAAGACGGCTGCAACGATTCTGCAGCCACAGATCGGCCAGGGTAATGGCAGTCATGGCTTCCACCACAGCCACGGCACGGGGCACCACACATACGTCATGGCGACCTGAAGAGAGATCCAGCGCCACCGGCTCCCCTTCGTGAGATACCGTCTGCTGACGTTTTTTTATGGAGGATACAGGTTTGAATCCTACCCGGAATACCAGCGGGCTGCCTGAAGTAAGGCCGCCCAGGGTGCCGCCTGCATGGTTCGAGGTCAGTCCGATTGTGCCTTCGTTGCGTCTGGTAAATGGATCATTCTGCTGTGAGCCGCGAAGCGTGGTGCCTGTAAATCCGTCGCCAAGCTCAAAGGCTTTCACTGCCGGAATGCTCATGACAGCAAATGCCAGCAGCGCTTCGATCTTTTCGAAAACCGGCTCTCCCAGGCCTGCCATCAGCCCTTCAACCCTTACCGTTACCGAACCTCCCAGCGTGTCACCTTCGGAAATGGCTTCTGCCAGTTCACGCGACATCCTTACGGCATATTCCGGATCTGGGCACCTTAGTTCAGAAGAGAGGACATCCTCTTTCGGATAGGGTCCAAAACCGTCCATCACTACTTTTCCGATGGCAGAGACCCACCCCTGAATCTCAATACCCTGCAGTTGAAGCAACTGGCGGGCTATCGCACCGGCCACTACCCTTGCCAGAGTTTCCCTCGCAGAGTAACGGCCCCCACCCCGATAATCATAGATGCCGTACTTCCGGTGCCATGAAAAATCACCATGCCCGGGACGGTAGGTGGTTTTCAGGGCATTGTAGGCATCAGGATCCTGCTTTTGGTTGGGAATCAGAAAGCCGATCGGGGCACCCGTGGTTACCCCTTCGAAGATTCCTGAAAAATACTGCACCTGGTCATCCTCGAGCCGACTGGTGCTGTGCCTGGCCTTTACCGCCCTGCGGTTCTCCACTTCCCGGCAGATGGCTTCTGTATCCAGTCGAATGCCGGCAGGGCATCCGTCAATAACCCCTCCTGTTGCCGGTCCATGGGATTCGCCAAAGGTAGTCAGCCGAAAAATTTTTCCTATGGTATTACCCGACATCTTTACCGGTTCAGAATAAGCTTACGTGTAATTACCGAGTCCTGTAACGATATTTTTAGAAAATATACCCCGTTCGGAATGTCACCAAGGTCAAGCATGGTTTTAAAAGGTTGTAGCCTGATCGTGGAAATATGCCCGAATCTTCGGCCTGCTGCATCGTGCAATTCCAGGTGCGCCGGGGTTTCAATGCCCGGATGAGACAGCACCACAATCCCGCTGCCGGATGGGTTGGGGGAGATGGTAATAACGGCTGGATCCGGTTCCTGAAGCCCAATGGTGGAGGTATAGTTCACCTCCCATCCTAAGTCATTGTTGTTCTGATCCGTAAAAAAGATCAGCATTGCCTGACCGTTGTATACGGTTACGTCCGGTGGCAGTGAATTGCCTGTGTACATCCCCAGCAATGTGGAGGGTGTGGTGGTGGGATCATAAACCCTGAGAAAATCCACTCCATCTTCCAGTGAAAAGTAATTAAAGCTGATGGTGATGTTTTTCAGGCCTCCGCCCGGGCTGATGAGGTATTTGCAGTTTGAGCCGTTGTTGTAGGGATTGGATCCGCTCCCGTCGTCGAAACTGCCGGATGGGCTGTTGAATACCTGCAGATTTGTACAGAAGATCTGTGGGAAAGCCTCATATTCAATGAGCCAGCCCTGCTGGTTGACGGTGGCATTGGAGGTGAACTTCAGAAAAAGGGTTGATCCGGAGGAAGTTACATCAGGCCAGATGGTGTCCCCCGAAAATGACGCCAATAAAGGCGCAGCATCACTGCTGCCGTCAAATATCTGCAGGAGGTCATTGCCATTTTCCGTTTGAAACCGCAGGCAGCTGAGGGTAATCCGGTCGATGAGCCCTGCAGGTTGAAGCAGCCAGGTACAGCTGGTCTGTGACTGGTAAGACAGGACTGGACCGCTGCCGTCCTCGAGGGTGCCCCCAAGTCCGGTAATCACCCTTGGCTGATTGCAGTAGGAAGGATACTGAGAAGCAGGTGGTTTGAAATTGATAATAGCCCCCTGCCCGTTCGAGAAGTCGTTCCCGCCCGGTGTAAGACTTGTGAGATAGAAATATCCGTTGTAGGATCCACCCCATCCCCAGTTGAAATGGAAAAAATCATCATTCTGGTAACCGTCTACATTGAAGGCATGCCCTCCTGACCCATACCCGTGGTAATACATGGGATGTCCTGCATCGAGGTTGGATTTCAGCAGGTTCTTCCAGGCAATGTCAGAATAGCTTCCTTTATACACCAGGGTAAGTGAAGGATCATATCCAAAATAATTCCGGAGGGCACTGGCGGCATCTGAGCTGTAGGCACCGGAGGCGTTTGGGCCGTAATTCATATCTACCGATACCCCCATGTGGTACAACATTTCTGCAATGGCCAGGTGGCTTTTTCCGGTGGCGGTGTTTCCCATTTCGTCCCATCGGTAGGTGGTGGCGCCATAATTGGCATTGAGATAACCATAGGTGCCATGATTATAGGATGAAGAGCCTGTGCCCGTTTGTGGATACCGGTAGTAATGGCAAACCTGCCCCATGGCAACGGCAACACAACCCACCAGTGCTCTGCCCGCAGGTCCCATACCGTCAGGGGGGCAGTAGGTATTGTACATCGCCCCCTGATTCCATTGGGCAGTGATAAGTGGCTCTACCGAACCTGATTCCGGCATGCTGAAACCTTCATTGGATCGCTGTCGCAATGCCCTCCACATTTCAAGTGCAACGGGATCACCCGGCAGCTCTTTGTCCCTCAGGAGCGCAATCTGGGACACCAGCCCATCTATCCATTCATTCAGTGCCGGAGGTATATCAGACGAATCGAAAGCCCCTTCGCCCGAATAGCCCAGCACAGGGTACACAAGGTCTTCAGCCGATAAAAGGATAAATCCTGCTGTGCCGGCATTAAAAACATAGATGGCCGGACTTCCAGAGCCGGAATAGGTCTTCTCCAGGGTGAGCCTGCCACTTTCTGGGATGAGATGTGGAGAAGCTGCCCTTAAAAATCCCGTGGCAACACGGGATGCTGTGGCTGTGTCCACAATGGCCCCCTGTACTGTGAAAGTAAAGATCAGAACAACCGAAAGAATCCCGAAAACACGCTGAATGCCTCTGCCCATAAATCCTGAAGTTTATTAAACTGATGTATGTTTGGACCACAAAGGTAGCTATTATTTGAAAATGGAGCCACTCTTTGGCCGCTCCTGCCAATTTTAGTACTTTCGCGGGGTAAACCGGATCAGATGGCAAACAGGAGTCTTTTAACACACATTGGCCTGCTGGCAGGCATTATAGAAGATGGTTCACCCTTTCTTGCAGGTGAGTCCATGGCGGTTGTCAATACAATTGAAAATGCCTGGCTCCTGATGGAAGACGGAATGATTTCAGATTATGGATCAATGGATTCACTTCCGCCTCGACCAGAGGATGCCATTTCGCAAGACTGCAGCGGACGGATTGTGATGCCCGCTTTCTGCGACTCCCATACCCATCTGGTATTTGCAGGTACACGGGAGATTGAATATGTGGATAAGATCAAAGGGCTCAGCTATGAAGAGATTGCCAAAAGGGGCGGAGGCATCCTGAATTCAGCTGCCCGCATGGCTGAAATCAGCGGGGAGAAGCTGTTGCAGCAGTCGCTGGAAAGGCTGGATCTGATTCAATCCTATGGCACAGGTGCAGTCGAGATTAAAAGCGGTTACGGCCTGAATACGGCATCGGAGCTGAAAATGCTGCGGGTGATTAAACAAATGAAAATGATGAGCCCCCTTACCATTAAGGCTACCTTCCTGGGGGCGCATGCCATTCCGCAGGAATACAGGGGAAACCCTGATAAATATGTGGAAGTTATTGTTAATGAGATGATTCCTGCAGTTGCAGAAGAAAATCTCGCAGACTATGTAGATGTATTTTGCGACAAGGGTTTCTTCACGGTACCCCAAACCGAAAGAATCCTGAGTGTGGCAGGGAAGTACGGCCTTATCCCAAAGATCCATGCCAATGAGCTCGGTTTTTCAGGGGGAATACAGACGGGTGTAAAATACAAGGCTCTCTCGGTTGACCACATGGAATACACCGGTGATGCCGAAATCAGGGCGCTCAGGGGGAGCCGGACCATGCCCACCCTGCTGCCCGGGGCAGCATTTTTTCTGGGGATGGTAGATCCACCGGCCCGCAAAATGATCGAAGCAGGGCTCCCGCTAGCCATGGCCAGCGATTTTAATCCGGGTTCTTCACCTTCCGGAAATATGCAGCTCATCTGGTCCTTTGGATGTATTAAACTCAGGCTCACCCCCGATGAGGCATTCAACGCAATTACCATCAACAGTGCTTATGCCATGGGAGTTGAACAGGAGCTGGGATCCATAACCCGGGGCAAAAGAGCCAGCCTCATCATCACGAAACCAGTCCCTAATCTTGCCTATATGCCCTATGCCTATGGGGATAACAAGGTTTGGAAAACCCTTATAAGTTAGGAGTTGGGAGTTAGGAGTTGAAGTATTGTTACAGAGTGATTTGAACAGTCTTATGTCAAAGAGCATTCTACAGGAGAAATCATATTTGTTCGCTTTACGGATTGTGAAGCTGTTTCTGCATCTTAAGGAGAATAAGCAATATGACATTGCCAGACAGCTGCTAAGGAGCGGAACATCTATAGGTGCGAACGTTGAGGAGGGGTTGGGTGCCCAAAGCAGAAAAGATTTCTATATGAAGATTAATATTGCTCACAAAGAATCTCGTGAAACCAGATACTGGATAAGGTTACTGAAAGATTCAGATATCCTTGAACTAAAACTTGCTGATTCGCTATTGCATGACTGCAATGAGCTTGTAAAAATTACTGCAAGCATTATTGCAACCATGAAGAAAGATGCCATTCCAAAATCCTTTCCGGATCAACCCATAAAACCATGAAGTACATCACAAATAACAAATAAAGTAATTTCTACTTTTTGTTATCCCTAAATTCTAACTTCTAACTCCAAACCCCTAACTCCTAACTCCTAACTCCTAACTCCTAACTCTGAATTCACCAAAAACCAAATATATGCAACAAATCATCGAATGTGTACCCAATTTCAGTGAAGGCCGGGATATGGCCATCATCAAACAGATTACCGATCAGATTGAAAGTGTGGAAGGGGTGAAGCTGCTGGACGTAGATCCGGGGGCTGCTACCAACCGTACAGTAGTGACCTTTGTCGGTGAGCCTGAACCCGTTCTTGAGGCGGCATTCCTGGCGGTAAAGAAGGCATCGGAGCTGATCGATATGAGCAAACACACCGGTGAGCATCCCAGGATGGGAGCCACCGATGTATGCCCGTTGGTTCCAGTGGCAAACATCACGATGGAGGAAACGGTGGTGTATGCCCGCAAACTGGCAAAAAGACTGGGCGATGAGCTTAACTTTCCAATCTATTGTTACGAAAGTGCTGCCTTCACCCCTGAGCGGAAAAACCTGGCCAATATCCGCAGCGGTGAATATGAGGGATTGGAAGAAAAACTGAAAAAGCCGGAATGGCAACCCGATTTCGGCCCGGCCAGATTCAACCCGCGCACCGGAGCCACCAACGTAGGTGCAAGGGATTTTCTGGTGGCTTTCAACATCAACCTCAACACCACTTCCACGCGACGCGCCAACTCCATCGCATTTGATGTGCGGGAGAAGGGGCGTATTCTGCGGGAAGGGGATCCGGTAACGGGAAAAATTGTCAGGGATGAGCATGGTGAACCCGTTTCGGTGCCGGGGACCCTTAAATCGGTTAAAGCCATCGGCTGGTTCATCGAAGAATATGGCGTGGCCCAAATCTCCATGAATCTGACCAATATCAGTATTACTCCGGTCCATGTGGCGTTTGATGAAGTATGCAGGAAGGCAGCAGAGCGGGGTATCAGGGTTACCGGTTCGGAACTGGTGGGGCTGATCCCGAAAAAGGCAATGCTTGATGCAGGACGGTACTTCCTGGCCAAACAACAGCGTTCTGCAGGGTTATCAGAGGAAGAGATCATCAGAATAGCAGTTCTGAGTATGGGATTGAACGAACTGAAACCTTTTAATCCGAAGGAAAAGATTATTGAATATCTGCTCGAAGACGAGACTTCTTTTCCCCGTTTGGTGAGCATGGACCTGCGCGCTTTTGCCAATGAAACGGCGAGTGAATCTCCAGCCCCGGGCGGAGGATCCATTTCTGCCTATACCGGTGCCCTTGGCGTCTCCCTTGGGGTTATGGTCGCTAATCTCTCATCCCACAAGCGGGGTTGGGATCATCGCTGGGAAGAGTTTTCGGCCTGGGCGGAAAAAGGTCAGAAGATTAAGGATGAGTTACTGTTTCTGGTGGATGAAGACACCAGGGCATTCAACCGGATCATGGAAGCCATGGGCCTTCCAAAGGGGAGTGACGCTGAGAAGGCTGCCAGGAAAGCTGCCATGGATAATGCTACCCGATATGCGATTGAAATTCCCCTGCAGGTGATGAAGACCACTTTTGAAGCATTTGAGATCATTAAGGCAATGGTGGAAAACGGAAATCCAAACTCGGTAACCGATGCCGGTGTAGGGGCTTTATGTGCCCGAACTGCTATCCAGGGTGCCTGGCTGAATGTCAGGGTGAATTCCGCCGGATTCAGTGATGCCGCGTTTATTGAAAAAGCGATGTCGGAGGGTAAGAAAATCTTTGAAAAGGCTGTATCTTTGGAAAAGGAAATAATTGCGATAGTTGAGCAGAAAATATAGCCCGGACGCATCCCTGAACAATAACAAATCATCACTGTTTATTTAAAATCACTGTACTACAATTACAAATAAAAACCACAAACCCATGAAGAAACTTTTCAGGTTGATGGCTGCTGTCACAGTACTGGTGGCAGTTTCCCAGTATTCTACAGCACAAAACAAGACCTTGATGTTGTGGGACGATACCGAGGATCTGCTCTCTAATTCCGGGGAAACCATGTTGATTTCGAAGCTGGCTGCAAGCGATATCGAGATTGTAATGACACTCGATTACAAGAAGCGTTGCGATTACGTATATGCTGAGTTGAACGGGAATCTGAACAAGGTAACCCTGAGCCTTTACGACTGCAACAAGAAGGTGATCGGCACCAAGTCGTGGCTGAGTAAATTCTTCAGTCTTTCTGAAGAAGAGCGGGTAACCCTGCTTGCGTATGCCATTGTGGAGATCATCGAAAACCCCCAACTGGCAAATGTTTCAGGTGCCCCCGATGATGATGTGCGTTTTACCGATGACCGGTTCACGGTTCCTTTCAACCATCACACTACCCGGTACTTTTTCTCCCCTTCATCCTTCAACCTGCGAAGGGGTGAACTCTACTACAATACGGTGTATTTTGCCACCCATGATCTCCAGTACGGTATCACAGACCACTTCTCGGTAGGGATGGGGACTACCCCTGCACTGCTGCCGTTTTACGTTACGCCCAAATA
Organism: Bacteroidota bacterium; assembly: GCA_022709695.1. GTDB lineage: Bacteria > Bacteroidota > Bacteroidia > Bacteroidales > SKPS01 > SKPS01. Next base: position 16,322 of record JAKLII010000013.1, on the reverse strand, counting down.
TTCCTTTCCATTGAAGGGAAAGCACGCGGTCTCCATCGGAACCCTGTTTTTTATCGGCACCTGGGGCACCGATTTCTTCGGGAATCTGGGTTATGGTACCTATACCTACGGAGATCAGTTCAATAATGTTACCATTGGGCTGGGGCATTTCTACTTTGGTGGTGGCAGTGTCGACAAACCGGTAAGCAAGCCGTTGTTCAATGTGGGCGTAATGGCAAGGATGTCAGACTACCTCTATTTTGTAACGGAGAACTACTATCTGAATGTGAATGAATCGGCTACCGCATATTTTGGCACTGAGCCCAGTCCATGGCAGTACGACTATATGAAGGATTTAAGTCTAAATAACCATTTTGTGGCAGGAATGTCAGGTTTCCGTTTTATCAATAAGTCCAGAAATGTAAGTGCCTGGCAATTCGGGCTTACCTATGTCCTGCGGTTCAGAGAGGCACTCGGTTCCGAATACAAGGGAGATAACGTGTATATCAGTTACAACCTTGGCGATTGGAACCGGTTTGTTATTCCTACGATCAGTTTTGTGAGTAAACTCGGGAAGCGGATTTAGGCAAAGGATGCATTGAAAGCCCCGGGCTTTCAACCGGATAATACTCCGGAAACCTGACAGTCATCAGCATTAAGGGATCAATGGCATCCAGACCGAATGCCATTTATCCCTTAATTCTTTTATATTTCTTCTCATTTACGAAGAACCCCGGTTTCGACTGGTTGTTCAGGAAAAACAGCCTGAGCTCTTCATCAGAGGTGGGCTTTGTTTCCATGGTATAATCCGGATTTACCTCTTTTAACACTACATTATCGTTGTCGATCAGCTTATAATTATAGTAGTAGTGTTCTTCATAGTCGGTGAGTTCTTCATCATCGTAATACAGGATGATGTAATTCATGCTTCCTACCTTGGCAAAGCGGCAGTCATAAATTTCATCAAGCGCATCGGAGGCTTGCTGTTCCGGTTTGGAAAGTACGGCAACCTGCACCCAGGCTTTGTATTCCGGTTCATCATATTTCTGCACCAGGAGCACCCTGTTTGCAGAGTCGGTCATGTTTTGCCATTTACCGAGCACTTTGGCATCATGGGTTTCGAGCATGGCTGAGCCAAGCTCATAAGGCGATTCAAGAGGGCAACCCCAAAACAGGAGGGTAGAGGCTGCGAGCAACAAAACCATAGCCGGAATTTTCATTTTTTTGCGATTTTGTTTAGGTTAAAGTTAGAAAGGCCAGAAGGGATGCATCAAATTAAGGTTTCCTGTTCACGATAAGCTTCCTAACGATTTGACGGTCAGGAAGGTTGATCCGGATCATGTAGATTCCCGGGGCAATCTGGTTCAAAGGTAATTCAATATTGAATATCCCTTTCGGAATTGACCCCGATTGGCTGTAAAGCAGTTGGTGGCTGAGATTCAGAAGATCAACCCCCACTACCCCGTTTAACGGGGTTAGGCCTGTAATTCTCACCAAATCCATCGCAGGATTAGGATACAGCGAAAAGAGGTCATTTCCGGATGTTTCATCCATGCCTACTGTTTCGACCACCCCGATATCATCCAAACACATATCACTCATATAGTCAGCCCCGGTGATGGCTCTGAATCTGATGTTGATCATTCTGCCGGTGTAACTGTCAAGAGGTACCAGCACATTCCTCCACGAACTGCCCTGGTTGCCCTGTATGGGTAAAATGATGTTTTCCGTCCAGATCCCATTGTCCAGAATATCTACATGAAGAGAACCCATACCGGTCCCATACATGTGATACCAAAATGACAGAACAGGTAAGGTATTGGAGGTCAGATCAATACAGGGGGTTATCACCATACTTGTTTTCTGAAAACAGTAGGAGGATTCTACATACAGATATTTCCCGGATGTAGTGCCCAGCGTATGGTCTCCTGAGGGCCCTGTATTGCCCGAAGGGGTAGTTCCCCGAAAGGCCAGCCAGTCGGTATGGTCGAAAAGAGTGTTGTCGGCATTCAGCCAGCCGGCGGAAAGGGTGCAGAAGTTGTTTTCGCAGTTGTTGGCTGTGGTGCACAGGGTGAAGGTTTCAAAAGTTTCGGTAAAGGGTACCTGGACCGAAGGGAATGAGGCAATCTTTATGGAGCTGGTAAGGGTATCGTTGGCTTTCAGCTGGTCAGACGGAAGTTGTGTCCAGACAACGATATTCTGGTTACCTGAGCCGACAGGAGTAACAGGTGTGGCAAAGGTATGGGTGGCGGTGCCTCCCGGGTTAATGGTCCCTGTAAACGTTTCACTGATAATGCTGCCCTGGTTTAACCGGTACCTGACAGGGATATTGCTTACCGTTGTTGCGCCGGAATTTCTGATGATGCATTTTACCGTCATGGCGGGAGCTGTCTGGCAGGAAGACAGAATCACAGGTTTCGGTTCTGTGATCTCCTGAACGGCCACATCGAATGAATACACACAATTCACCAGTCCGGGGTTCCTTAAAAGAGCATTGGATCTGCGTCCCAGGGCATTCAGGGGACCTCTGGCACTTACAGAAAACCATTCTGCAGTGTTGAATGGAATTCCCACAAGCACTGCACTGTTGGTGCTGATGGTGGTCAGAGAATCCATGTACTTATTGCCCAGCCTGTATACCGTATATCCGGTAGCACCTGTAACGGCACTCCATGAAAGATTCATGGAATCAGCGCATACCCAGTTAACAGCCAGGTTCTGCGGCACTCCGATGATGCTGAACAGATCTGTGATAAAGGTTTCGGTGCCTCTCGTGAGTCGTACCTTCACGTTGCCGGTAGCCAGGGAGGGTATGCTCCAGGTAAAATAACGGCTTTCGGCCGGAATGGTGGTGCTGATGGGATCCCAGGTCGACCCTCCGTTGGTGGTGTAGTGCAGTGAAAACGTCTGTGACCCTGACGTGGCATCCCACCTAAGGATGGTGGTGTCTCCCGGCACAAACTGCGATCCGCCCTGGGGCCAGGTCATCATGAACTCACTGTCCGAGATGATCCAGTTCAGGAAAAACCGCTGTGGCCCCATTGGTACCGACGTTCCGTAAATTTTTACCTGATAGGTTCCGGGAGTGGGAAATGCAATGGTAACCTGTTCGGCATTGTTGAGGGTATCGGTCTTGCGGGTAGCCGGAGCATTGAGCGTGGTGGCATTCGGCAGATGGTTCAGCACCCAGGGGAGCCAGGTGGAATCGGGGCCTGTGATCACCAGATCCAGATTATTGACCAGGGTCTTTGTGGCATTTACTGCAGCCTCGTAATCGGCCCAGCTGAGCATAAACCGCGCCTCGGCTGTCCCTGCAGGTACTGTAAAAGTGTACAGCACGCTGTCGCCGGTACTGATCAGATCTGTTTTGAAAAGGGTGTCTTCAATGATGACAGCTGCCCTCCTGGCGTTGATCCTGCCGTAGCCAAACTTAAAATCGGGTCCGGCAACACCTAAATCGTCAGCGCTGTTCATTAGAATCCCCTTCATCAGAATACCATGCGGTGTGCCGGTATGATGCCGCTGGTAGGCATCGTAAAGGGTTGCCAGCGTTCCTGCCACACCGGGACAGGCCATGGAAGTACCCGATTTTGTGGTGTAGGTGTTGTTTTCAGAAGTTGAAAACACATTGGTGCCCTGTGCACTTACATCCGGCTTGATCCTGCCATCGTGGGCGGGGCCGCGGCTGCTGCTGGAGGCAAGTTCATCCCGGTAATTCAGATTGGCTACGGCAATGGCATTCTTGGCCATCTTGTGCCCGCCGGTGATATTTCCCCAGCCTGAACCGGCTCCGTAGGTGCAGTTTTGGGTACCGTTGTTGCCGGCAGAAAAAACATGCATCAGCTCCGGCATGGTGCGGATCTGTTCATCGAGCATGGCCGCACGGTTGGTATATCCTGCATTGCAACCATCGCTGTATGAAGTGGATGTGATCCTGATACCCAGCGTCTGATACTGATTATAGATACTGTCGAATCCCGGATAATTGGTGGCACTGTACACCACCAGTTCCGCTGCAGGCGCCATTCCCATGGCCAGCGGATTCAGATTGCCGGCTCCGAGAATGGTGCCTGCACAGTGGTCGCCATGATCAGCGCCTGTGCTATAGGTGAATTGGGTGGGAATACGTCCCTGAAAATCAATATGATCTCCGATATATCCATCGTCGTTGAGCATCACCGTTACATCGGTGCCGTCGTAATCATTTACCCCTGTCGAAGGGTTGAACGAACTGGTGGCACGGTGCAGGGTGCGCCCCTTGTTGTTGTCGGGTTCTGCTGGCGGATCGCACGGCTCAATGAACTGTACGAACGGGTACTCAGCCAGCAGGGTGACCTCACCTAGGGGTAGCTCCAGATAAATCAATCTGCCCATACCACTTATGCGGATCACCTCCCTGCCGGGCAGCGTAAGTGCAGCAGTGGCGTTCATCGTCGAAACGCCCGGGAAAAGGGTAATTACCACTTCAATCCGGTCTGAGCCCCGTAAGGCATGAACAGGGATCTCCTTTTGCAGGATCGTTGGGGCAACGCGCTCCTCAGGAAGCAGGTCTGTTATGGCAACGATATCCCGGTTAAGGAGAATCCCCGGGTTAACACCGTTCATCAGGGAAACGATATATCCGTTTACAGAAAGGTACGACAGCAGCCTGACACCTCCCTGTGCCAGTGCATCAACGGTAGTCTGGTTGGGTAATATATTGAATTGCAATATCTTGAAAAATACTCCATTAAAGCTCTTTTCGTGCTGGAGCGAGTAACTGCTGACCCAGCTTTCAAGGTTTGCCTCAGGAACCCTGTTCCCTGATTTCAGCATAATGGGATTCTGGGCCTGAACGGCAAGGGTGGTAATGAAAAATAATACTACTAATGATTTGGTAACAAGATTTTTACACATAGGCATAATCGTGATTTGATTTGGGTGGGTGAAAGTAGGTAAAATAGTCTTGCACAGTTGTTAAAAGGTGCTTATTTTTGCACCGCTTCAGAAGCACACCCGAAGAGATGGGTGAGTGGCTGATCCGCCAACCGGCGGATGCTAAACTGACGCAAAACACGCTCTTTATCAATCACCCGGAGAGATGGGTGAGTGGCTGAAACCAACAGTTTGCTAAACTGTCGTACTCGTAAGGGTACCGGGGGTTCGAATCCCCCTCTCTCCGCCCAGCTGAAAAAGCCCGCGAAAGCGGGTTTTTTACATTGAAGAAAACCCGCAAGCTTGCTTGCAGGGTTTTCGGAAATGAAAAAACAAGCCACGAACGCAGTGAGTGGCGAAGGGTTTTTCAGATGGACGCCTCCCCCCTCAGGGATCACCGCAGGTAATCCACAACCCGCAAGCAATCATGAAATACCTTATCAAAACTTCCCTGTTCATAGCCCTCATATTTTTTTGCACTGCCTCATTGTCCGCGCAGAAAATTAAAACCGCCACTTTCAACATCAGGATGGCTACCAGTGCCGACGGGGAGAATGAATGGAAATACCGTGTCCCTTTGGTAGAACAGGCCCTGAAAGCTGAACATCCTGACGTGATCGGGTTCCAGGAAGTATTACATACCCAGTTGCTGGATCTTCAACGGATCTTACCCGATTATAACCATTATGGTGTGGGTCGTGAGGATTTTGAGGAGAAAGGGGAGTATGCGGCCATCTTCTACCGGAAAGACCGGTTTGCGCTGATTGAAGGCAATACATTTGTACTCGCACCCGATACACTCGCTGTGGGAGCACTCGGCTGGGATGCCGTCTGTACGCGGATTGTCACCTGGGTAATGCTGGAGGATATCAAAACCAAAACACGGTTCTGCTTTTTCAATACCCACTTCGACCATATCGGAAAAGTGGCGCATCAAAAAAGTGCCGAACTGCTGGTGCAAAAAGCCCTGCAAAAAGCTGTAAACTGCCCGGTGATCATCACCGGTGATTTTAACGCAACCCCTACCTCCGAGGCGTATGCGATCATGACCCAAAGCTTCACCGATTCCAGAACCATCGCCCGTAAGGTGAATGCCGTTCCGTACACTTACCAGGGATTCAGAAAAATACCCACCGACCAGTATTGCCTGATCGATTACATTTTTGTCACCGGCCAATTTAAAGTGAAGCGATACAGGACATTATGCCCTGAGCAAAACGGGGTCCTGGTGTCGGACCACAATATCGTCATCGCGGAGCTGGTGCTTTAATGTTCAAGGGTAAGTTTTCCTCAGAATCTGCAACCTGCACTCACAGAGGGAGATAGAATGGTTGGCCAGCTCACAAACAGATTGACGCCTGCCCTGGCATAAAAACCGGCTGCTTTCTGGTACCGGTACATCAAAGGAATCATAACAGCCGGCATGTCGTGAAACCATTCTCTTTCTGTGTACCCATAAGGATCAATGTAATGCTCCACTCTGTATACTGCACCGATCCCAAATTCAACATGATGCTGGCACAGGGGTGTGGTAATCCAGGAAATGGTGAGCGGAAAAGATACAGTTGACTTAAAATCCGGATAAACTCCAACGCGAAAATGAAGTCTTCTTTTTTCTCCCAAACTCCTTTCATAATTCAGGGATGCCCATCCGGAGCTGAAATCGTGCCTGATCAAGTACACTTCAGCATATAAGCCGTTCCTTTTCAGCACAGAGTAATTCTTTTCCTGAGAAAACAACAGCGTATTCAGCAAAATAAGCGAAAATGCCAGAAGAACAGTAGCTTTCATGTCTGGTGTTTTTAAGTTGCTATGCATCTTTGCTGCTTAGTCCTTACAAATGTACCGATCGCTGCTTGAATCTCAAAATGATCTATCCACAAATATCCTGATTCTGCTCTTCACTGTCTACTGTCCCCTGTCCCCTGTCCCCTCAATACTCACACTGTTCCTCACACTGTATTCCTGTCCCCTGTCCCCTAATGTTCCTATTTGCCTATCTTTGAACCTCCCATCAACAAGTCAACATTATTGCCTGTGAAAAATTGCCATTTTGCCCTGACCTGGATCCTCGTTTTTTTGCTTGCTACCCCTACTTTCGCCACTCTCTGGCAGGTAGGGCCATCGCGATGCTACACAATTCCCAGTCTGGTGGCAGGGCTGGTGAGCTCTGGTGATACCGTTGAGATTGATGCAGGAACCTATCCGGGAGATGTGGCCGGCTGGACTACCCACAACCTGACCCTGCGAGGGGTAGGAGGGATGGCGCACCTGCAGGCAAACGGAAATGCGTGGGGGCAGAAAGCCATCTGGGTGATCGCGGGCAACAACTGCGTGGTCGAAGATATGGAGTTTTCCGGGTGCACTGTGCCCGATCAGAATGGTGCCGGCATCCGTCTCGAGGGGCAGGGGCTGACTATCATCCGGTGTTACTTTCATCACAACGAAAACGGAATTCTGACATCCACCCTCTCCACACAGAAAATCCGCATCGAACATTCTGAGTTTGCCTGGAACGGATTCGGTGATGGCTACTCCCACAACCTGTATATAAACCACGTGGATACACTGATCTTTCAATACAATTACAGCCATCATGCGCTGGTGGGGCATGAGCTGAAAAGCCGCGCCCATGTGAACCTGATCCTGTATAACCGTTTCTCCAACGAAGCTACCGGTACTGCCAGCCGCTGCATCGACCTGCCCAACGGCGGTACCGCCCTGCTGATGGGCAATGTGATTCACCAGGGGCCTGCGGCTACCAACAACAATATGGTGGGATTCGGTTCTGAAGATCTTTCCAACAACGCACCGCACCAGTGTGTTGTGGTGAGCAATACCCTGGTAAATGAGCGCTCTGTCTGCAACTTCTTCAGCATCAATGCATCAGCTGATCTGTTCAAAGCCCGTAACAACCTCCTGGCGGGGGTGGGAAACTTCAATACCGGTACCCTTCCGGCCAACACCGATACTGTAGCCAACATCACAAGCAGCATACAGGATTTTGCTTTTTCCGATCCTGCGATGTACGACTTCCGGTTAACGGCCCAGAGCCTGGCAGCCATCAATATGGCGCTGGCCCCCGGCTCCCTGGGAACCATTTCGCTGGTGCCGGATCTGGTATATGTTCATCCTGCCGGATTTACCCAGCGATGCCTCAACGGCCCACCAGATGCCGGGGCCTATGAATACTGCGGGAATATTGGATTGGAAGGAATTGGCGATACGCAAGATTACAGTTGCAGGATCTTTCCTAACCCGTCTTCTGGCACAGCCAACTATCTCATTCATTCCCAATGCGCTGTACAAGCCTCTTTGCAAATAATGGATTGTCAGGGGAGAATCATTTCTACCCAGACCCTCTCTTTGGAAGCAGGTACCAACCAGGGAATTATACCTGGAGAATCCCTCCCAAAGGGGGTCTATTTTGTCCGTTGTGTTTTCAATGAATACACCAAAACTCTGAAATGGATTATAGAGTGATGCTGTGCCCATGGTTTCAGGTTTAACCGGCAAAAGTTGAGCTCCCTCCGAGAATCACTTTTTTTATTTCCCGCAGATCCAAGACCCAGGTAAATGGGGCTAAACAAATTGGCTAAAGGTTGTATGACTTCACAAAGCACCTCATCCCCTTTCCCCTTCTCCTCAAGGAGAAGGGGAAAATATTGTGATTCAGGGTGTTACTCCCCTCTCCTTTAGGAGAGGGGTTGGGGGTGAGGTGAATGACAATCTGAGGACAAAATTGCAAAAAACAATCTCAACTAACACAAGCCGTAAACCTCCATATTGCTGCGGTTTGATTATAATTTTCCCCGCTCAAACTTTTCAATCATCTCGCCAGCGATGCTAAGCGCCGGTGGGTGGTGGGGCAGGGCATCCTTTTGGAACCAGGCAGCATCTGCCAGTTCTTTGTGGTCGATTTGCAGGGTTTGCCGGTCATCCGCTTCTGCCGTAAATCCAATCATCATCGATCCCGACAGAGGCCATGGCTGGCTGCCGTAATAACGGATATTCCACACGTCCAGCCCGGTTTCTTCCCTTACTTCACGAACAAGGGCCTCCTCCAGCGATTCGCCGATATCGGCATAACCGGCAATCAGCGAATACCAGGCACCGGGAAAATCATTGCCCCGGGCCAGCAGGATATGGTCGCCGCAAAGGATTGCCACAATGATGGCCGGAGAAATCTTTGGATATGCAATGGCGCCGCAAGCCGGGCACACCAGGGCCCTTTCGTCTGGTTTATGGCAGGTAGCAGTGCCACATTGCCCGCAGTACCGGTTTGCAAAGTACCAGTCCCTGAGATGTAGCCCGGCCAGACAGGCCCACGCAATCTCTTTCTGCCAGGTGTTTCGGAAGAAATGAATATCTCTGAATACCAGACCAGTGCCAATGCCGTCCGGCAGGTTCCACGTCAGGAAGCAAGGCGTTTCGTCAAGGGTAAATAGAAAAATGAATTCCTGTTCCGGGGGAATCTCAGCAAAATCCCTTGTTCGGGGAAGTTCTGCTTCGAGTCCTTTATCCTTCAATAAAACTGTTTTGTCCTGATAGTATAGCACAAAATCATGATCTTCCGGTTGTTTTCCCGGCTGATAATGGTTATTGAAACGATGGGGGTGTATCTCCTGGATCATCTTTATGGCAGATTATTCAATTTTAGGGCAAAATATACATCAGAAAGGCAAAGTTCGCATAAATCATTATATTCGTGCTTTAAAGTATTCTTATGCTCTGAATTCTGAAACAGAATGTTTGATATAGTCTAAACTCATCAGATCATTATGAAACTCCTTGGAAACATTCTATGGTTTATTTTTTCTTCTGAATTGGCACAGTACACCACCTATCTGGAAGAAATAGAGTTACAGAAATGAACACGTTACCACCTATACTAAAAAAGACGACGATGAAAAAACAGACAACAATGTTAATCTTCGGTTTGGCTTTGATTTTTAATCAAGCGAATGGACAGACATTTAAGCAACAATTCAGTGACCTGGATTCTAAAAATGATACCGTTGGACAAAAAGAACTTTTGCAGAATTGGGAAAAGACAGACAATAACGACCCGGAACTTTATGTCGCCTACTTCAACTATTATGTAAATCTAAGCAGGAATGAAATCATTACCCTTGGACAGAATCCCGAAGGAAAGGACGTTCTGCAGATTATGGACCAGGATACAACCAAAAAAGAACCCGTTGGGTTTATCTATAGTGACACATACTATAATCCTGACCTTTTAAGCAAAGGATTCGACTGGATAAACAAAGGAATTGAAAAACATCCGAACCGACTTGATATGCGATTTGGGAAAATTTACATGTTTGGACAGATTGAAGATTATGAGAACTTTACAAAGGAGATTATCAAAACCATTGACTTCTCAGAAATAAACAAAAACAAATGGACCTGGTCTGACAGTAAGCCACTTAACGACCCGAAAAACTTCATGCTTAATTCTATTCAGGATTATCAAATTCAACTTTACGATACCGAAAATGACGACCTGCTTGACAACATGAAAAGAATTGCCGAGACAGTTCTTAAATACTATCCCGACCATATAGAGAGTTTATCAAATCTTTCAGTAGTACTCATGCTTCAAAATCAATATGACAAAGCATTAGAGCAATTATTGAAGGCGGAAAAAATAAATCCGGAAGACTACATTGTTTTAAGCAATATTGCACAAGCATACAACCTAAAAGGCGACACAAAAAATGCCATAAAGTATTACGAACTGACAATTAAACACGGAGACGAGCACACCAGACAATACGCAATAGAGCAGGTTAAAGAATTAGAAAAGAAATAAAAGCAATGGTGGTAATAAATGCATGCTCGCCGCTGCGATTCACCTGGCCGGTCAGCCGGAGGATAAAACTGCAATTCGACCCCGTGCAATGTATTGTATTTCGGTTTTTTGCCACATAGAAACAGATAGGAATACAAGCATTTGAGGGAAACCTATGATCCGAAATTATCTATGTGCCTATGTGGTAAAGAGCTCCTGGCAGCAACTCTGATTCCAATTTTTAATTTTAATTTCTTCTTCCAATCTCACTCCACTATCTTGATGTTGAACATGTAGCGGTCGTCCAGCGTCGAGTCCATATCAATGATCTGGGAAAAACGGATAGCACCCCTGGCTTTTGTGGCGGTTCCGAAAATCAGGATGTCATCATTGGTCAGATTGCTGATTTTAACGTGTTTGGCAGCAATAGACCAGGCCGACTGCACACTGGTTTCCGTTGCCTGGGGGTAGTTGAAATCGTTAAGCCTGCAGAACAGGAGTCCGGATGGGGAGACCCATTCCCGCGACAAGGTGTTGTGGTGTACACTGTCCGTACTGTTATCGGCAAAGTCGGGTTTCTGGGTCGATTGCTGGTCGTAAAAAACTGCCTGGAAGCCCTGCAGCAGGAATGCATTGGGCTTCCCCGACAGGTTGGAATGGAAAGCGTTTCCGGCGACCTCTGTGAGCGGGACCTCCTGGTTTACAACCACCACCGTTCTGGTCACCGAGTTGGTGAAGCTGGCCGAAGTAGCTGTGAAAGTGAGGGTTGCCTCTGCAGCATCATCCCAGAATGGCACCAGGTAATACCAGGTGAAGATGCCGCCCGGAGGCGTTGTGTCCAGCACAACCACCGTTCCGTACTTCGGGTTGAATTGCTCAATCCTGAGGTGATCCACCTTCTCGTCGCAGATGAATTCGATATGGTAGGGGAGGTATTCCCCTGAAACAGCCCAAATCTCTGATGCTTCAGTGATTTTAACAGCCAGAGGAGTCTGGTCTTTACGGCACGACCACAAACCGAGCAGAAGAAATACGGGAATAACGATCCGGGTAGCGGTTCCGGGCAGGTGGTGATAAAAACCCATGTATAATAATGCTTTAGTGGCTGTATTTGATTTTAAAGGCTTTTACGGTGGCTTCCTGATGGATAAACATCCCCATGAACATGTGCCTGGTGAAACGGGTGTTCCGGTTGATGATGTAGTAATCGGCATCCGGGTATTTCTCGTAGAGCTTATAGGATGCCTGTTCAAGAACAGGGGGCAGGTTCAGCCCCGTGGGGCCTGAAAGGGCTACCCGTATCGATTCCCGGCGGTTGTAAGGAATGCTGTTGATGCTGTCGATATGCCGGATAAACCCCAGGTAAATCCTGTAATCAACGTCGAAGCTGACTTCTCCCAGATATACCAGGTTGTCGGGGGTGAGGTGCACCTCAACCCGGTTGGGGGTAAGGGTGGAGTTCTCCTTATCGATGGAGGTTGCATTTCTGACTGCACAGGATGAGAAGAACATCAGCGCTGTGAGTCCTGTAATCAAACCTATTTTATGATGCGGCAGTGACATGTCAGTACGTTTTAAGGTTCAACAAAATGAAATTTCAGGTTCAGCAACACCCTTTACCTGAAGAAGAAATAACTCAGGGTGAGCCTGATATCATTTCCCATCATAAAGTTTTTTACTCTCAGTTTATAATACTGATTCAGGTCGTTGAGGTCATTCATGTAATACAGTTGCTCCGTCCCTCCGATCATCTCAGACACTTTGTACTGCATTCCGCAATGCCCCATGGCCGAAATCCCGTATTCGATACCGATAGCAACGGGAAGATCGGCAATAAAGGCTTGCATACCCATGATGAAGCTGAAGCCGCCCACAAATACAGTCTGGCTTATAGCCCTGGAATTCAGGTTGTTGAATTCAACCACATCGCGGTAGCCGTTCAATCCCAGCATCACGCCACCCCCCATGTACACATCCATGATGTTTTTCCGGCTGAAGTGTCTGGTGATGGCAGGTGTGAGCCGGAATACCGATTCTGACAGCACCTCCTTCTGGTTGCCAATGATGGGAAGCGTGGTGTCGGGTTCGCCCACGAGACGGGTCTTTTCATTCGCCATCTGGATGCCCAGGCGCCATTCCACATCATCTGTTTTGTAATACTTTACGTTGATCATCGGTAGGCCCAGCAAGAAGGTGTTTTGCCCCACGTTTTCCGTGGATTTCACCAGATCAACGATCCCGAAGATGGATGGGCCAATGAATACACCATAGTTCCCGGCCATGGGCCGGGTCCCGAAACGCAGCACCGAAGGGGCATCTTCCCGGGTGGTGATCTGGGCTGATAATGCCGTAGCCATCAGCATTGTTGCAGCAAGCAGTACAATTTTTTTCATGGTCTCAGAATTTTGGTTCGTGTGTATTATATTATCCTATATGAGGATAATGACTTATCTGAAACGGGACTATAAATATAGGATGAAATTGCATGAATCCGAAGTGTTTGAGGAATTTTTTTTCAACCGTCAGATTCTCATGTGATTCAGGAATTTCTTACATTCGTATCCGAAATGAACAACCGGAGGAGATCATTCCGACGGTTTAAATCGTTGATCCCCATCATGAAACTCCTTGGAAACATCCTCTGGCTGATTTTTGGCGGACTGGTGACCGCCATTGAGTATTTTGTCTCCAGCATCCTGCTGATGATCACCATCATAGGGATTCCGTTCGGGATCCAGACCCTGAAACTGGCATCTGTCGCCCTATGGCCTTTCGGGGCAAAGATTACCTCCAGACCGGCAGATTCAGGTTGCCTCAGTATCCTGATGAACATCATCTGGCTGCTGATCGGGGGAATCTGGATCGCACTGTCGCACGTCGCTTTCGGCATTCTGCTGGCCATCACCATCATCGGAATCCCCTTTGCGAGGCAGCATTTCAAGCTGGCCGCCCTGGCGCTGGCACCCTTTGGAAAAATCATTAGCTAAAACCGATCTTGATGAAATCGCCCTTTCGGTTCAGATTCAGCAAAGAGGTTACAGGGGTATCCAGGGAGGAGATGATTGCCCGGTTCATGCAGAGGCTGAAGGATACCTATTGTGATGAATTTAAGCAGGTTGATGATAATTCGATTGCCATTACCAATGATCGCTTCCGAATTCCTCATGATTTAAATTGGAATCTATGGATATCCATTCGAAAAGCAATGATCACAATTCAGGAAAAGTTGCCTGGTAATAGCATAACAGTTGGGTATTGGGCAGATTACTCCCGATCAGGAATCTTGTTACTTATCTACTGGCTTTTTATTATCCTGCTCCTTGGACCCGCAGGAGCTGCATACGAGGACTTCCAGGGTTTGGTAATCATTACGCTTAGCATTTTTGGAATATGGCTTCTTTGGACTTTAATATCCTATTTCAGACATAGGATCTTCTTTTACAGAAGCTTAAGGCAACCGATCATTGATCTGGGGAATTACCAGTGGGATTTGATCCTTACACGCAAGACTCGGGAGGAATTGGAACTAATTGCAGCCGGGAAAACCCATTTGCCAGAGCCTTTAATACAAATGGCGAAGGCTGAGTTAGTAAAAAGAGAACAACCACAAATTTCTGTTTAAAATGTCAACGGATCCTTCAACTGAAAGCAATATTGCCTATACCAAAGGGTCTCGAATGAAGCTTCTGGTTAAGATTCAAAGAATGCTTTTCAGACTTGGCTGGTTAATCCTTGCATTTGTGTTTCTTTCAACCATTCTTGGCTTTGCAGGAATTATTGAAGTCAATGACAGGAAGTTGGCGGATAACTTATTGTATGTAAAAGTTTTCATGGTTTTCTTTGCGATGATTCTGGTTTTCCAGAGAATCTTTTCTGACCAGGATAACCTGTTTATTTCGGCAATTAAAATATTTGTAACCCTACTCGTATCCCTATTGGTTACCTGGTTGTTCAGCTTAACTCTTTTCATCAGTATGTGCAGTTGGTCGACGGAAAAAGTTTTAATGAAGCATAAGAAGCACATATCAATTAGCATTTGCCAGCGGGAATTCGGTTGTGGTGCTGTGGATTCTTCTCCTCCGGCGTACTCCATCAAAAAGTCGATAGATATCACCCCTTTCCTGGTAATTTATCTTCCTTGTGACACCAGTACCATTGATCCGAAAAGATGGCAAAGGGTAAATCCCATCTGACAAACTACTAACCCTGCCATGGAGCACATAAGAAAAAATGCGTGGTATCTCACTGTTGCTCAATACCCACACTCTTGCTGTTTTGCGATCCCGACAGGATTCGAACTGCCAATTTCTACAGATCATAATACAACTGGAAATATATGTATGCACGATGCATAACAATTGATATTATTGATTAATATGAGTGAAAGCTATAACAAGGGAGACAAAACAAGACTAAATACTGTTAAAAATATGTGGGAACAAATGTGGGAACAATTGTAAAAATGCACTACCTTTGTGTCAAATCAAAAGAAAACAACCATGGCAACCATCAGGTACTATTTGAGATCAGACAAACATGAATCTGGCGAGCTGCAGGTCAGGTATAGGGATGGAAGGAATATCGACCTTAAAGCTATGTCAGGAATCTCGGTTCTTACAAGCACATGGAACCCGAAAAAGAGTGCTTTCAGATCTGGTGCTGATATGGAGCTGACCATAAAGCCCAAAAAGAAAATGGACGCTTTAAGTGATTACCTGAGGCAGGGAATGCTGGATTTGAGGAATGATGGATCAATCCCTTCAGTAGAAACACTCAAAGAGCTGATTGATAAATTTCACGGCAGGGCTTAGGGGAAGAAGAAAGAAACCCTGAATGAGTACATTTCTCGTTTCATTGATGAAGCTGAGAATGGTACAAGGTTGATTCAAGGGGGGAAGAGGTATGCAATAAGCACCTGTAAAATATTGAAGTCCTGGTATAGGGTTTTCCTTCAATACCAGGCCGAGAAACATCCTGTGAACTTTTCTGACATCACAATGAAGTTTTATTATGACTATACGGGTTACTTCACGAAGAAGAATCTGACACCAAATGCAATAGGAAGATACGTCAAGCATCTGAAAACGATCATGAGGGCTGCACTTGAAGAGGGGCTGCATAATAATATGGTAGTAGAAGACAAGAAATTCAGGGTTACAAAAGTACCAGTAGAGTCGATTTACCTTACAGATAGTGAAATAGACCTCCTTTTTCATATCGACCTTGATTCTCATCAGGAACTGCAGGTTGCCAGAGATGTATTTTTGGTGGGATTTTACACAGCAATGAGATTCAGTGATTACTCACGCATAAGGAAAGAAGATTACAAGGAATATGATGATGGCGCCAAAGTCATTGACCTGACTCAGAAGAAGACGGGTGCACGCGTGGTTGTACCAGTATCTCCGGCACTTTTCGCAATCTTAGCGAGGTATAACTTCACCCTTCCTAAAACTTATGAGCAAAAAGTAAACGAGCGTATCAAGGTAGTTGCAGAAAAAGCAGGGATAACAGATTTGATAAACATAGAGAAAATCCAGGGGGGGCTAACGGTTAAGACAAGAAAAAGAAAGTGTGACCTGGTTACTACCCATACGGCACGAAGGTCGGGCTGCACCAATATGTACCTTGC
>JAKLII010000012.1 GCA_022709695.1 Bacteroidota bacterium | reverse complement strand
TCTGTAACACTGGTGGGGGCCAGTGCCATACCACCTCCTAACTTGGAGCAAACCCTCTCTGCACCTGCAAAGAAGTGCTTGGTGTAGCCCATGTCGGTGGCTACGAAGAAGCTGCTGGCGTAAAGGGTTTTGTTGCTCAGATAGGCCATGTCTATCTGGATCTTGCCGCTCAGGGTCATCTGCGCTACTTCGCCGGTGAACTTCCAGGCTCTTTCGCCTCCGGCACCTAAAAACCCCTCCCCAGCCCTCCTCCCGTCCTTCGGCCGGGACAGGCTCTGAGAGGGGAGGGTGGAAGAACAATTAATTGTATTTGTAACAAGTACTGTCACTTTTATTAAATATTATTGTTTGATCATCTATGATCATTTAAAAATTCTGAGATCGATTGAGAAAACAATAAAAATTGGACCACCTACACCAATAATCCAGAAAAGAAATGAGAAAAAGATATCTTGAATCGGCATTTTCCGAAATTCCCAAGCAGTATTCTGAGGATTACGCCTAAATACTCCTTTAAATACTATTAGAAATAGTCTGAATATTAAAAATGAAATCAAAGGCATTCTTAATGAATTCGTTGCTTTCGAGGTAAAATTAATATTTGCTGCAAGAAGATATTCAGTTAGCAAGAAGAGCGCTATACAATAAATCAGTATCAGCCAAAAGTGGTAATCATCCTGCATTAACCAATTGGTTTTGAACATAAAAATTAGAGGAATACTTAATCCAATTATAACATAAAGAAAATCCATAATTATCATCTGTTAAAGTGATTATATATACCATCGAATGCTCCAAAGCTATCAGCAACCCCCAAACCAATAGAAAGAACAGGTCCAACTAAAGGGATAAAGGCAACACCAGTTATTATCATTGAGCCAGCCAGTCTTGCATAATCAGCGCCTGATTGATCATCACTATTGATGAATTGTACAGTTGAGACTGCAACACTTGCTATTGTGCAAACTTTACCTGCTACTTTTAACCCTTTAATTACTTTTGTGGCTTGAAGTTGATTTGACCTTGTAAGCACATCTGCACTACGAAGCTTTCCATTAATATATTCAGCATATTTTACTGTATGATCGCCATATTTGTAACTCTGTTGCATGCCACCAGCCATACCACCAATTGTTGCAATGCTTGCAGAAACAGTACTATTTGTTGTGATCTGTTCAGGATATATAGCAATACCAGCCTCATATTGATGTCCGCTTTTATCAAATCTTACTACATGGTATCGATAGCCATCCCCATAATAATCACTTGAAATGCTATTTGACTCTTTACTCGAGTAAGTAACATTTATACTTTTCTTATGAAAATCATGGATTGTTCCGCCAGATTTGGCAACTAATTCTCTTGCTGCTTTTCGCTGAGCTTTTGTGGAGCCAAATAGGCCAAAGAAATATCTACCATCCGGATCGATTTGGTTGATTGTATTTCCACCAACATACATAAATGGACTTAGCGCAGGATACATGATCGCTATGGGATCCACAGATAACCACACACTCACATCACTGTTATAGTACCTTGCCCCAAAATAGCTGTAGCCCGTTTCCTCGTCATTCTCTTTGGCCGAGAACTGGTACGGGGTGCCCCAGGTATCGACCTTTTGGGAAATAAAAGTCTCTCCGAAAGGCATGTACTGGAGGTGCTGGTAGCCCTGGCCGGCGGCATCTGAGATAAAGCTGGAAGAACCTAGGTGATCGGGGTGAAAGAAATATTGTTGCTCTTCGTAATCATTGCGTTCGAGCATATCGCCGGTAATGCCGTAAAGCACGGGGTCGAGATCGAAATACACCTGCAATTCGTTCGGTGCACAGTTAGCAAAGCGTTCCAGGTACACTGACAATTGGTTGCTGATCTCTTCATAATCACTTTCCAATGGATCAACCATTGAGTCTGTAACACTGGTGGGGGCCAGTGCCATACCACCTCCTAACTTGGAGCAAACCCTCTCTGCACCTGCAAAGAAGTGCTTGGTGTAGCCCATGTCGGTGGCTACGAAGAAGCTGCTGGCATACAGCGTTTTGTTGGTGAGGTATGCCATGTCTATCTGGATCTCGCCGCTGAGGGTCATCTGGGCTACTTCGCCGGTGAACTTCCATACCCGCTCGCCGCCGGCATTGTACAGATACAGCGACAAATGCTCCGGATCGCGTACTGCGCCCAACCGGTTCTCTTCGTCCCAGCACAGATAGCGCTGGTTCTGGCTTACCATGTTGCCGTTGAAATCCCAGCCAAAACTGCTGCTGCCCGCACTCTGGAGTGTGTGGGGCTGCTGCTGGTCCACATACGTCACCACCTCCCCATCGGGGTAAGTGATGCTTTTGATGCGGTTCCTGAGCGCAGTCGAAGGACGGTTCCAGCTGTCGTACGCGAAGTTCATCTGCAGCGTGTAGGTGTGGTTCTGGGGTAGGACAAAGGTATGTTTTTATTTTATCGCTGCATCGCGTCTGCGCCCGGAGCTTCATTCCATCGGTTCATTTCTCTGTAAGCGGTGCCTGAGGCTCCCGAAGGCACCGCTCCGGCCAGTGCCGCTCTGCAGCTACAGGACGCTTTTTTCATCTCCTCCTTGCAAAATTGTCCAGATTACATTCCCTTATTGAATGTTGGAATCTGAGACCCCGAAGGCTCTGCCCTGAGCCTGCCGTAGGGGGTCGAACACAGCCTTGCATGCCTTATATGACTCATTCAGAATATTCCCGGGACCTTTACGTTATAATTCTCAACCATATTAACCTTCTTACCATGAAACAGATTGCAATCATTATTCTTGCCCTTTGTTTTCTTTCAATGGGTGGGGCTAAAAGAGATAAGCATGAGTATGCATGCACGAACTACAATTGCAGTTACGAGACATTGGATGGACAATTTGACGGGAAATATATCTCCTTCTATCCTAACGCTAAAAAGAAAGCAGAAGGAACCCTGGCTCATAATTACCGAACAGGTGTCTGGTCTGTCTGGGATACCTCGGGGGTTTTGGTTTTACAAAGACGCTACATCAACCCTTTTGATTATAGTACAGTGTTTTCAAAAGATGGCAAAAAGACCGGAACCAAAGAGAAACCTACCTCCACCCTGAAATACAATGAGGATGGTTATATCAGCTACTTCGGGATCAGTGAAGAAGATGTGGTATGGGCGAAAAGAATCTGGAGATTTTTACCACTGGGGCGAAACTCCCTGCTTCTTGAAGGGGATGGGTTAAGTACTGTTTTGGCAAAAGGCATTCAGTCACAGGTGTTTCAACCATACACCGATGATGATTTCACTCATATGCGATCCATCCGGCCTGAAGAACTTTCCGGCAATATTACCATAGGATACAGGATTGTTGAAGATCACTTCTATGACAACAAACGTCATATTTGCGAATCCAGGATTATTGGAATATGTCCGGTAGGGGTCAATTATCAAAGTGGAGATACCACGGATCTGTACTGGCTTTATTTGCCACGGATCAGGAAAACCCTGGCGCAGCAGAGAATTTCCGGTGCCAATTTGCCCTCCTATATCAGAACTCTTGACGACCTGTTCTTCTTCAGATATTTTTACAGTCAGATCTATAAGGAAGAAAACATAAACGATCGCCCGATCAAAGCGTATGGGCCAGGGGTGGATGAAGCAAAGGAATCAGAAAGAATAGAAATTGAGCTGATAGAGAAAGAACACGACTTTTGGCTTATGAATTAAATAGTCTTGAACAGGTAGAATCCGCTATGTTTTATGAACAGTAAGAATCATCCGCGATCTGCTTTTTGCCACCAATGCACTAATGTTGAGTTGTTTATTCGTTTAGTTGTTTAGTCGTTAGCAGTCATAAGAATCCGAAAAAAATAACTCCTAACTCCTCACTTCTAACTCCTAACTAACTACTGTCCCCTGTCCCCTTAGTACTTTACCTGAAAGCAGTGTCATCATCAGGCTGCGGGTGGCCAGGAAGAGGAGCATGGCGAGCCATAGGGCATGGTTCCCCATGGCAGGTGCCAGCAGGAAATAGGCAGGAAAGAAAACTCCTGCGGAGGCAGCCAGCATCACATTGCGCATCTGGCGGCCTGCCGTGGCACCGATGTAGATGCCATCCCACAGGAAGGCTGCAAAGCTTACGGCGGGGATCAGCACCGTCCAGAACAGGTATGGCCGTGCGATGGCATTGGTTTCGGAATCGTTGGTGAGGATGGCTGGAAGGTAAGATCCGAAGCCCAGATATCCGGAGGTGAACAGAACAGCGATGATTCCACCCCACAGGAACAGCGCTCTAACCGACCTCAGCAACTCCGCACGGTCGCCTCTCCCGATAAACCTGCCTGTAAGGGCTTCACCGGCATAGGCAAAGCCATCGGCAAAGTAGCTGAAAAAGACAAAAAACTGAAACAGCAGGGTGTTGGCAGCCAGGACTCCGGTGCCATACACGGCCGAACGGGAGGTGAAAAAGGTCATTACTGCCATCAGGCAGAGGGTTCTGATGAAAATGTTGCCGTTTAGCTGCATCATGCGCCCCAGGGGTGTTAGTTCAAGCACCTGCTTCCATCTGACCGGAGGAAGTTTACGATGATACCGCACATACCAGCAGGTTGCAGCCAGAAGCAATGCCGTATATTGCGAAATTACGGTACCCAGCGCCACCCCATCGGCTTTCATCCCGGTATAAAATACCAGCAGATAGCTCGTTACGGCATTCACCACACTGGCCAGTACAGCTATTACTGCCGGGATGACACTGTTCTGCATCCCGATGAACCATCCATAAAATACGTACAGCATCAGTGTGGCAGGAGCAGCCCAGATCCTCACCGAAAAATACACCGCTGCCTGCTGCTCCACCGCCGGCTCGCCGTGGATGAGTCCGAAAGCCAGTTGCCCGATGGGATGCTGCAGGATGAGGAGCAGCACCGATCCTGTGGCTGCGATCAGCAGCCCGCGGGCCAGCACCAGCCCCATCTCCTTTCCTTCTCCGGCGCCGTATGCCTGCGCTGTCAACCCGGTGGTACCCATCCGCAGAAACCCCAAACCCCAGTACAGGAAATTGAAAATCATCGCTCCCAGAGCAATGGCTCCGATGTACAAACCCGATCCCAGATGCCCCATGATCGCCACATCGATCATCCCTGCCAGAGGCACTGCAATGTTGCTTAATACATTGGGGATGCTGAGCTTCAGAATATCGCGGTGCAGGGAATTCATGAGGCGAAAATACAGAAATCGGAGAAGCGTACAGATCATCGGGAGGTTAACGTATCTTTGAACCTGAAACCAACTCATTTGCCAGTATGACAGGAAACGAAAATAAACGGTTGAAAATCAGGATTACCGGAAAGGTGCAGGGGGTTGGCTTCCGTTTCTTCACCCAGCGGTCGGCATGTACGCTGGGCATCAAAGGGTACGTGGAAAATGCATCCGATGGCAGCGTGGTGATTGAAGCAGAAGGGAGCCCGGTCCAGTTGTCGCAGTTTGTAAAATTCGTGGAGCAGGGCCCTCAGTGGGCGTGGGTTGAGGAGGTGGAAAAGACGGAGGTGCCACCCCGGGGCGACGAACAGTTTACGGTGTACTGATCTGTTGGGCTGCCCATTGCTCCAGCAGTAATGCCGTCACCACCTTATCGACAGGGAAGGTCATCTCCTCAGCTATGAGCCTGCTGAGGGGAATCCATCGGAATACCAGGGTGCCGTTCACTTCCTGCAGGTCGAAAGGCTTTTTCTTTACAACAAGGCCTTCAGGATCAGGCAGGGAGGCAAGGTAATAGATGCTGATGAGCTGCCTGGGAGGATCCACCAGTGCTGTGGGCTGAAAAAAATCAGTGGTGTAGAAATGGCGGATGTTTACCGGTTCCTGTCCCAGCTCCTCCAGAAATTCACGCTTCAGACAATCAAGAGTCCCTTCTCCGTATTCCATCCCGCCACCGGGAAATTTGGTCATCCTCCGGTTGAAGTGGTATTCATCGGTAACCAGAACCTCGTTTTGGCGGTTGATCACGATGCCATACACCCTGATGGTAAATTTTTCCCGGTTATCCATGCTGCAAAGGTAGTCTGATGGCCCGAACCATTTCCCTTTTTCCGGCCGGGCCCGGAATTTTTTCCACTACAAAACCGGCGGTTTTAAGGTTGCGCCGCACCTCCCCTTTGGAGGAGTAGGTAACCAGGATGCCACCGGTTTCCAGCATCCCGGCGATCTTCTGAAACATCGCGGCAGTCCACAGGGCGGGCTGCACCTGTGGGGCAAAGGCATCGAAAAATACCAGGTTGAAGGATCCTTCGGGTGCACCAAAGTCCTCAAGGTCGGAGGTGCATTTTGTCAGGCTCCACAGATCGCCCATGGCAGTTGTGGTGTCCCATGGCGCAAGGCAGTGAATCCTTTGCCACCAGAGAGGGATGGCAGGAAATATTGACAGATCCCTGTAATTGAGTTTGTCAAGAATTTCTGCTGCCGGCGGGTTTGGTTCCAGGCCGGTGTAGCTGAGCTGCAAATGGTTGGCTTCGGCAAACGCAAATGCCAGCAGGGCATTGAGCCCGGTGCCGAATCCCACTTCCAGCGCCCTGATCTCCTTAAACTGCCGGGTAGCAAAGGACAGCCCTGCCCCGATGAAAACATGTTCCGACTCGGCCACTGCTCCGTTTACACTGTGATAATGCTCATTGAGCTCAGGGACAAACAGGGTATGGCTGCCGTCGGCGGTTTTGGTTAGTTTGAGGGAGAAGGGTTCCATTAGTTCAGGGTTCTGGCAAAGGTAAAGCTAATTGTGTGATGTGATCATAAAGTGATGTGCGAAAACCAAAGAGGAACCTTGCTTTCATACATCCTGCAGACTTCCCGGTTTTCAGATTGTTTGCAATGAATGGGGTGGTGAAATGAAATCTTCCTTGTTCTTTCATTGATGATATTTATATTAATCTCTTCATTATAATGATGAATTTTATACATTTATTTTCATTTTCTGATTAAGATGCACTATCTTTGTATCGCAATACATGAGATAAACATGAACCCTTTTATCAACAGAGCGATCAGGAAGCAGTTTCTTGACAGACTTTTACCCAACAAGGTTTTGGTATTACTGGGCGCCAGACGGGTTGGCAAAACCTTATTCCTGAAAAATATCGCCGGAAATGATTTTTCTGAACCTTATCTATGGATGAACGGAGAAGATCTTGTTGCCAGATCACAATTGGCTGTAAGGTCTGTTGAACACTACAGAAGCCTGGTTGGCCACCATAAAATCCTGATTATTGATGAAGCGCAAAAGGTTCCTTATATCGGGCTCATCCTAAAATTGATGGTGGACCATCTGGAAGGATTAAAGATTATAGCTACCGGATCTTCGGTTTTCGATCTGAGCAATAAACTTGGGGAACCTCTTACCGGCAGAAAATACACCTTTTACCTGTATCCATTTGCTCAGATGGAACTTACCCCCTATGAAAACCGAATAGAGACCAGGGCCAGGCTGGAAGAAAGGCTGGTGTACGGAACTTATCCTGAATTAACCGGTTTGCAGGGATTAACCGCCAAAGCGGAGTACCTGTTTGAGTTGGTAAACGCTTATCTGTTAAAAGACATACTTGAATTTGACGGAGTGAGAAACTCTGATAAACTGGTAAAATTGCTCAGGCTGATCGCTTATCAAACCGGGAAAGAGGTATCGCTGGAGGAGTTGGGACGGCAACTTGGGCTTAGCCGAAACACGGTTGAAAAGTATCTGGACCTGCTTTCCAAGGTTTTTGTGATTTACAGAATTTCAGGATTTTCAAGAAACCTCAGGTCAGAAATCAGTAAAAGCCACCGGTGGTATTTTTACGATAATGGAATCAGGAATGCGCTGATCAATAATTTCAATCCGCTATCTATCCGGAATGATATGGGTGAACTGTGGGAGAGTTATGTGTTGACGGAAAGGATCAAATATCAGCAATATACCGGAAAACACACCAATAATTATTTCTGGAGGACTTATCAGCAGCAGGAAATTGACTGGATTGAAGAGTCCTCGGGTAGGATTGAGGCATATGAGGTAAAATGGAATCCGGGGAAAAACAGCAAACCCCCTTCGGCATGGCGTACCTCATATCCTGAAAGCTCTTTCCGGATGATTACTCCGGAAAACTATCTGGAGTGGGTAGAATGATCTGGGATTAATAAAGTTGTTACAGATCCCACATCCATGCTGCTGAGGTTGAAAAATTTAACGTGGTTGCTTTGTGTCTGCCCTAATAGCTCAGATGAAAATCGAGCAAGGGTGCTGTGAGTGGAAACGACCAGGCTTCCGACATGGTGGGCCAGCGCCAGGCGGTGAGGGTATCCTGATGTGCTCCGAACAGGGTTCCGGTGGCTTCGTCGAAACGGAGACGGGTAATGGAGGGCTTTGAAAGGCATACCACAGCGGTTTCTGCTACAGGGTCGTAACACAGCACCGACTGTTCATGCGCCAGCAGGAACTGTCCGTTGGGCAACGGCTGCAGGCACTGTATGGTTCCGGAGGCTGCTATCCAGGGGGTGCTGAAAGCGTTGGCGGATACGTTCCAGACCAAAAGTCTCCCCACTCCGTTCAGGTTTCCTGCCAGCAGCATTTCATCGGCATTCACAGATGCCATTCCGGTAATCTCCATCCCATCAGGGAGTTTGTATTCACCCCAGAGGGTACCGCTGTTCAGAAAATAAGCAGCAATCCACCTGCCGGTACCATTGCGCTGCTCCTCTGCCACCACCAGATACTGTCCGGTGTGACCCGCCATAAGTCCGGGTTTACGGCCTGCAGCCATGGTGGCCACAAAGTGCTGCGCTCCCAGGGTATTGTACCCTTTCACATAGCCATCGGTAAGACCCAGATAAAAGCGGTCGCCCAGTGCCAGTAGCTGTTCATGGTAATCCAGGGAAGGGGTGCCGATCTGAGGGAGGTTGAAATCGATGGTATTGTCTTCAAGATCAAAGGCATAACACTCGCCAAATCCTTTGCCGGCAATATAGAGTTGTTGGTTGGCCACAGAAACCGCCGAGGAAGCGTATAGATGGGTCCAGGAATGCAGTACCTGCGGCGGCTGCAACGAAGAATCGAGCTGCTGGAGGGCAAATGACCCCGGCCCCGATCCGGTGATCAGCAGGATATGCCTGAGAACGGGGGGATCGGACTGTATCTTAATCAGACGGTATTTGTATTTGGTATTTTCGCCATCGGAGGCGGTGATCCGCAGGTAATAATCACCCGTTGTGAGCTGCAGCCCCGACAAGGGATACTCAGCCAAAAACTTCATGGGATTGGAACCCACCGGTATGTTGAGTAGCTTGCCCTTCACCTGGTACGATGGGTCCGTAAGCTGAATCTGCACCGAAACCAGTTGTGTTTCATCCAATACCTTTGCTTCAACTACAATAGTATCGGAATCGTTATACACTTGATATTCAGATGGTTTTATGAATTCCACTGCCGGATTTCTTTCGTCTTTCTCCTTAGAACACTGTGAAAAAACTACCAGAGCCAGCATAAGGACTAAATTTCCACAAGCCTTTCTGAAACCAATGACTGGCAATGGAATCAGGTTTGGGATTGTGTTCATGCGTTTACCTTCTTTCATACCCAATCTTGTCGGGATCTTGACTGCAGTTCCAAAGCTTCAAGACGACAACCTGTTGATTGTCAAATTGATAGAAGATAATGAATTGATCAACAATTAATCCCCTGACCAATGGTTCCTTCGTTTGAATCCCAATTTCAGGATTTCGTGAAATAATTTTTAGATTACCTTTTAGTCTCTTGAAGAGTTTTCGGGAATATTTATTGGAACCATTTCTTTCTGTGAAGAAATCCAGGATTTTAAAAAGCTCTGATTCCGCGTGGGTAGTCCAGACTATTTTTCTCCCAGCCATTGCTTAAATTTTGAATCCAGATCCTTTTCCGATATGACAAATCCTTGCCTTGCCTGCTCCTGAGCCATTCTAATCTCTTCTGTCATTTCTTCCGAAAGGTCAATATACCTGATTTTCTTTCTGAAATTAAGCAGGGTCTGAATTGCGTTTAGCAACTCCACATCATCTATTTCATTAATTGTCCTAAAAAGTTCCCTCTTAAGCGCGAGCGTATCCATAACCAGAATCTTTCTGTAAAAGTAATTCAAAACAATTTATATAGGTGAAGGATTTACCAAAATTTGGGACATATTTATGCGAGAATACCGCTCTGGCACTTAAAGTTTTGTTCAGATTTAAAAATATCCGGGCATCCATATCCTTTTTTTTAATCCTGATCAACTATACCTGTTGATTGAAAGATTTATGACCTGCTCCCGGAATATCTGATGCAGCCGTCAATTGCCATCACCCGAAAAACCAAACGTAAATGAATGTATTTTCGCTTAAAAAAAAGGAAAACATGGATAAGATCGACGTTGGCAACATCCTGTTCCTCGACATTGAAACGGTACCGCAACACCCTGCATACGGAGAGATGCCTGAAAGGCTCAGGGTACTGTGGGACCACAAGGCAGAGCGGTTGCAACCGGCCGGTGGAGAGTTAACCCCGGAGGAGTTGTACGACAAGGCAGGTATCTACGCCGAATTCGGGAAAATCATCTGCATCTCGGTGGGGATTGTGGTGGATGGATACCTCAGGTTAAAATCCTTTGCCGGCGACGATGAACGCGAACTGCTTCAAAAGTTCAGTCAGCTTCTGAGGCAGAAATTCAACAAGGCTCATCTGTGTGCACACAACGGCAAAGAGTTCGACTTCCCCTTCCTGTGTCGCAGGATGCTTGTCAACGGCATCCCACTGCCTGATATCCTGGATATCGCCGGCAAGAAACCATGGGAGATAAACCACCTGGATACCATGGAGTTGTGGAAATTTGGCGATTACAAACATTACACTTCGCTCGAGCTTCTGGCCGCTATTTTCGGTATTCCCACTCCCAAAGACGACATCAAGGGGAGTGATGTAAGCCGGGTATACTGGCAGGAGAAGGATTTGCAGCGTATTGTAACCTATTGCCAGAAGGACGTGGCAACGATTGTACAGCTGTACCTGCGCTACAACTGCATGGAACTGATTCCGGAAGAGCGTATCGTACTGGTGTAGTACCTTTCAGCGGAAGACTCTGCTCCTTTGTTATTTCTCGTTGGCAAAAAATTCGGGCAGGATCCTCTCCAGGTCATGCGCCCGGATGTTTTTGGCTATGATGCGCCCTTCGCGGTCGATGAGCACCTGGTGGGGGATGCTGGAGACGCCGTACACCTGTGCCGGTGCACACTGCCAGTATTTCAGGTCGCTTACGGTAACCCAGGGAAGTTTGTCGTCCTCGATGGCTTTTAACCAGGTAGCCCTGTCGCGGTCAAGGGAAACTCCGTAGACTTCAAAACCCTTGTCTTTGTATTTGTTATACACCACCACCAGATTGGGGTTTTCGCGACGGCAGGGGCCACACCAGCCTGCCCAGAAGTCGATGAGCACCACTTTACCCCGGAGGGAGCTCAGCCGGACGGTATCTCCGGCAGGAGTGGGAAGGGCGATATCGGGTGCCAGTGCCCCGATGCGGGTGGTACGTCCCCGCTGCATCTTGTTGTACTGATCCCTGACAAAATAGTTGGTCGGGTACTTTTTCACCAGGGCATCCAGCATTTTTTCATAGAGTTCGGGGGCATCTTCAATCTTCACATCTTCGGTGAAGAAGAGCACGGTGAGGGATTCCATGTTCTCCTCCATATAGGAACGGATCAGTTTTGATCGAACCCCCTGAAGGGTGTTGTATTCCAGCACAATACCACCCAGTCGTGACTCATTTCCCGGTGTTGCACTCAGTTGGCGGTGTTCGGCATCGAGTTTTTTCATCATGTCCGCAAGGCTGTCGGCTTTTGCCCTCAGCTCCATACAGCGGGCATTTACGGGGGAGCCTTCCACCTTCATGCTCCGGTTGATGGAGCCCATTCTGGTTGTAAGGGTCATCTTGTCACCGGGGCCGGCCACAATAAAAAATGACTCTTTCCCTTTATCCAGGTTGAATTTGTAAAAACCATATTCCGGCAAATCTGCATTGATTTCAACTTTTCCCTGCAAATCAGCCGTTCCGGCAAATACCTGGATGGCTTTGTCGGAGAAATACTCCAACAATACGGGCTTCCCTTCCAGACCTTCAATCTGAAGGGTGATACGGGCATTCTGGGCAGATGCTGACACTGCCAGGAGAATCAAGAGAACTAAGGTGCCAAATCGGTTCATGTGGGTATCTTGAAGATTTCAGGTTAAACAACGTATCAGGGGGTTTGTTTATCGTGCATTACCGACCATAGCATGATAATCACTGCGGCCAGCAACAGCCCCATGGTGAGGGCAAAGGTAGCAGTAAATCCTGAGAGCTCTAAAAAAAAGATCCCGAAAAGAGGGGCGATCCAACCCCTGATGCCGGTAAGGGAAAGATGCACCGCATGGTAATCTCCCGCATCTTCATTCCGGCAGAAATAGGCCGATCCTATGGTCCAGAGGATACCCATGGTGGAAGCAAACAGCGAATGAAACAGGATGTAGGGCAGCATCATATAGTAGATCTTGTATCCTGCGATGGTGAAATGGGAAGGGAACCAGCCGGTGAGCATGATACATCCCACGAACAGCAGCATGGTGCTGAAAGTGATAGCCGAGAACTTCCTTGGGTCGATTTTTCCGATCAGCTTTCCAAACCAGGGCAACAGGAAGATCGTGATAATGTAGTAGGCATTGCGGTAAAAGGCCACGCTGCGGTTGTTCAGCTCCAGTACATCCTTGTAGAAGATCTGTATCACATTTACAGAAAGCATGAAGGCGAATCCGTACAGCATGAATCCGATTTCGTAATGCAGATAGGGGCGGTTGGTTTTGAGGGTGTGCCACATGCGCCTGGCCGACTCACGCAGCGAGGCACCAAAGGGCTTGCGGTCCTCCGGTAACTCTGCCGGAAGGTAGCTGATGCCGGCCAGCAGAAAGATCCCTGTAATCCCGAGCAACCCGGTTACCGGATAGGCATACACGAAGGCAAAGGGGTGGAGGTCGAGCAACATGCCATAGATGAGGGCAGTGATCAGCATCACCACATTCTTTCCGGTGGTGGCCACGCTGAACAGGTACCCGAAATTGTGACCGGAATAACTGTTGCGAAGAAGGAGGTTGGTGGTGGGGTAAATGACCATGGTGCCCAGGTAATACACCAGGAATATTCCGAGAAAAGCCATATGCACACTGGTGTTCTGGGTATATCCCTCAGCTGCCGCGGGGAACAGGACAATGGCCAGCATCGGTATCCGTGTGAGGAGTGCGGTACGCCGAAGCATCCTCCGCTTGTTGTGGTTACGGCGGATGAATTCATTGAAGATGATCAGAAATACAAATACCCCCATGCTGAAGGTGAAGATGAAGCTCATCAGGTAGTTGGAACCCTTCATCGAGGTAAGGAAGATAAACTCGTTGAGGGAGAATACCCCTAGAATCACCCCTTCGAGAAGTGAATAGCTGAAGTGCAGCAGGAATGTGCGTTTTTCGGCTGGTTCCAGCTTTTTCATGCAGTAACAGAGTTGGGGCAGCAAAGATAACGTATCTTCGTAACCCTGTAATCCAACCTTAAAAAACGAAAAATTATGGAAATCAAAGAAGTTGTGTTGAAGACCCTTGCTGCTTCCGGTAAACCCATGAAGGCAGGAGAAATCGCCGATGCATCCGGCATTGACAAAAAAGAGGTGGAAAAGGGGATCAAGGCCCTGGTCAAGGAGGGAAAGGTGGATTCCCCGGTGCGGTGTTTTTACGGAATCAAACCGTAACGCCAAATAACCCGTAGGGTCAACGCATGCCGGTAGGGTCAACGCATGCGTTGACCCTATGGGTCGTTCATGAACATTGTGAAGGTTTTTTTGTTTTTGGTTAAACAAAAATGCAATACCTATGAAAAAAATGATGTTCCTGACGGTAGCCTTGTTAGGCTTGTTTATGTTTAATTCCTGTGGATCAAGTAAAAACACAGCTTCCAAAGCAGCTATGCAATCCAAAAGTTTATACGATTTTGTTGTCAATGACATTGATGGTAAACCCTACAATATGTCAGAGCTGAAAGGGAAGAAAGTGATGATTGTGAATGTGGCATCGAAATGCGGATTTACGCCACAGTATGAGCCTTTACAGCTGTTGTATGAAAAGTACCGCAATCAGAATTTCGTCATCATCGGCTTTCCGGCCAATAACTTTATGTCGCAGGAGCCAGGCTCCGATGCTGAGATCAAAGAGTTCTGTTCTTCAAAATACAAAGTGACCTTCCCGATGATGTCGAAAATCTCGGTTAAGGGTGAGGAAATCGATCCGCTGTATGCCTGGCTTACCCGGAAGTCACTGAACGGGGTACAGGACACCGAAGTGAAATGGAACTTCCAGAAGTACCTGGTGGATGAGCAGGGAAACCTTGTGGGTGTTGCCTATTCCAGGGAGAATCCCGGTTCGGAGCGGATTGTCAGCTGGATAGAGAAGGGGGTTGCCCCCGGTTTTGGCTCTTAACTGGGTTTGATAAACTTATATCCTACGGTAAACTGCCAGGTCCGGCCTTTGAGCTGTGGGTCTATCGTTACCGACTGACCAGGCAGATCGATGTCGTAATTGAGTTTGTCGATCCCGATTTCATACCTTCCCTCAAACACCCACCGGCCAGCCTCAACAGCTGCACTGATCTGCCAGCTGTAGGCAGCGTTTTTGAAGAAGTCCTTTTCAATCGTTACCGACTGGTTGTTCTGGGTGGTGGTGTAGGTGATTTTCTCCCTGAACGGATAACTCACCACCGGACCTGTTCCGATCCTGAAATATTTAAACGGGTGAACGGAAATCAGCAGGGGAAAATCAATATTGGTGAAACTGGCATGGAAAAAAGTATCCAACCCATCATTGTTGACTTCCGAGTAGGTGAACAACCCCTGTTTATGTGAAAACAGGGCTTCAGGCTGAAAAGAGAGCATGCCTG
Source organism: Bacteroidota bacterium (assembly GCA_022709695.1). Lineage (GTDB taxonomy): Bacteria > Bacteroidota > Bacteroidia > Bacteroidales > SKPS01 > SKPS01. The sequence continues at coordinate 54,614 of JAKLII010000012.1, read as the reverse complement.
ATTTTACCTTGAAAAAGAGTCCACCCACAAATCCTATTTTTGCATTGCCCGCCGTAAAGTCCTCACTTTGTGTGATGAGCATGTTGGAGTTTATGCCACCTTTAATCCCCAGATTAAACATCTGAGCATAAGATAATTGTGGTAAAATTGTCATCAGGATCACACATAAAATAAAGTTGCGGGTTTTCATTGGCTGAGGGTTAATCGGTAACTTTTTCATGTAACGATTTAAAACCTTTTCCCAGTATCTCATTGGCATCCACCACACTTAAAAAGGCTCCCGGATCGATCTGGCTGATAAATTCCTCGAGCATCGCCAGTTCGCGACGGCTGACCACCACATAAATGATCTTTTTTGGGGCTCCGTTGTACATCCCTTCTCCCTGGATAAAGGTACCGCCACGGTTCAGGTCGTTGATGATCTTATCCCTGATCTCTTCGTATTTATCAGAGATGATAAACAGGGTTTTGTCATAGCTGATCCCCTGAAGCGTTACATCCACCACCTTCCCCAGGATGAAAATTACGATGAAGGAATAGAGGGGGATTTTCCAGTCGCCGAACACCAGCAAACTGGCCAGCACAATCGTAGAATCCACCATCATGCTGAGTTGTCCAAGTGGCATTTTGGTTACTTTGCCCAGCATCATCGATACAAGATCGGTACCGCCACTCGAAGCTTTTGCCTTAAAAACCAACCCTACGCCAAGTCCGATGAGAAGTCCCCCGAAGATGCACGACAGAAGCGTATCTTCCTCAACCAGGGCGGCATTTCCCCAGAGATAGTAAAGCCCGTCGACAAATACCGAGGTAAGGATGAATCCGACCACAGTTTTTACACCGAATCTGGGTCCCAGTACCTTTATCCCCAGTATTGTAAGCGGAATATTGAAGAACAGCGCTGTAACGCCAATCGGGAATCCCAGGGTGTAGTGAATCATGATGGCGATGCCATACACGCCACCGGGCACGATTTTATGAGGGGATATGAAAAACACATACCCGGCAGCCACTGCAAAGGTTCCCAGCACAATCAGCAGGTAAGAGCGAAACCACTTCCTGCTGAAAGGTTTTTCAAAAGGGATGAACCTTCCCATATTGTTTTATCTCTTGATTCCGATCAGCTCTACTTTAAAAATGAGCATTTTGTTGGGCTGGATTCTTTCGTTTCCCCTTTCGCCATACGAAAGCCCGGCCGGAAGGTATATTTCGAATACGGATCCTACCGGCATCAATTGCAATGCTTCGGTCCACCCGGGGATCACGCGGTTGAGGGGGAATTCGGTGGGTTCAGTGCCGTGATTGCGCGAAGCATCAAATACCTCACCATCCACAAACCGCCCTTCATAATGCACCTGTACCGTGTCGGTGGCAACGGGTTTTTCACCTGCACCCAGACGGATTACCTTATACTGAATGCCCGATTCCGTTTCCATTACACCCTCTTTGGTCCGGTTGGCAGTCATAAAATCAGTTTCTTCCTGCCGGTTGGCAGAAGCAACCTTCTCGCGCCGCTCAAAATCAGCCTGCTGCAGCTGGAACTGGAAAGCGGTCATCACCTGGTCTTTTACTTCGGCTGAAAACATGGAATCATTACCCTGTATGGCATCTTCGATCCCCTTGATCAGTGCTGCGGTTTTGATGTCGATAAAATTGGTTTTGAAACTTGCACCAATTTCCTGACCTATCATATAGCTTACGGTGTCCATCTGGGTGGCAAATTCCGTTTTGGAACCACACCTGGCTGATTTCTTCGGGCATTTCAGCATACCGCACGATTGCATCATAATACCGGCAACGATTGCCAAAACGAAAATAGGGAGCTTCTTCTTCATGAATTGTAAGATTTTAGGGATGCAAAGATACGCCTTTTAGAGCTTATGACCGCAATACTTGCAATAGGAAGCCATTGAGTCGTGTCCCTCCTTGCTGCAGTTGGGGCAGGATATGGTATTGTCGAACTTTCCGGTGCGCACAATTTCGGCTGTGATGATGCCGGTTGGCACGGCAATAATGGCATAACCCACGATCATCAGAAACGAAGCCATCATCTGACCCAATGCGGTCACCGGCGAAATATCACCGTATCCGACAGTGGTTATGGTTACAACAGCCCAGTAGATGCCGGTGGGGATATCTGTAAAGTCTGAATCAGCCCCTTCGATCAGGTACATCAACGCCCCCATAATCACCACAATGGTTAAAACGGTAGCAAGGAATACGAATATTTTATGACGCGATGCCTGCAATGACCGGATCAGATAATAAGAGGCCTTGTGGTACCTCGATAGCTTCAATACCCTGAATATTCTCAGAAGTCTGAAGATTCGGATAACCAGCAGCGACTGCGCTCCCGGTACCAGGATCGCCAGAAATGTCGGTAGTATCGAAATGAGGTCGATGATGCCGAAAAAACTGGTGATATACCTGACCGGCGACTTGACGCTGTATATCCGCAGTGCATATTCAATGGTGAATAAACCGGTAAAAATATACTCCAGGGTGATGAACAGCATATGATACCTGAGTCTGACCGAAGCCACCGAATCGAGGATGACCACCACTACACTCACCAGAATGGCAGCCATCAGGATCAAATCAAACATCTTTCCCTCTCTGGTTTCGGCTTCAAAAATAATTTCATGCAGACGGTTCCTGTTGATTTTCATAACGTCTCATTTTAGCCTTCAAACTTACTTTTTTATCAGACAGGGTACAATTCTGAAGTGATTTTCTCACGGAATAAATATCATATTGAATATTGCATTATACATAATTGTTTTCTACATTTGAAAAGAAATAAAAATGATCTGTCATGCATACAAAAATTAAACTCCTGTGGGTTTTTTGGTTGATTTTCGGATTTGCCTATACAGCTGATTGTCAGGTAACCGGATGGCAGTGGGCCAGGACTTCCGGAGGTACGGGACGCGATGAGGCAGAGCTTCCGGCAGTGGATCCGGATGGGAATGTGATCATCTGCGGTAAGTTCAGCGATACTGCCTGGTTCGGCACCAGCTTTCTGAAGAGCAGCGGGATGATGGATATGTACATTGCAAAATACAGTAAAACGGGTACCTTCATCTGGGCAGCAAAAGGGGGCAGCGCACTGGATGCCGAAGCCCTTTCGGTGGCCGCCGACCATGCTGGGAATATAGCGGTTACCGGTTATTACAAAGGCACCCTGACAATCGATACTGTGGTGTTGCCGGGAATATCCGGGAAAGAGAGTTTTTTTATCGCGAAGTACGATGCTGCCGGACAGCTGTTGTGGGCCCGTTCAGCTACGGGGGGCAATATCCGGGGAAAAGGGATCGAATTTGACCCCTTTGGCAATGTGCTGGTTACAGGACACTACGAAGATTCTGCGCAGTTTGGCAACACCACCATACATTCGGCAGGTCTTCAGAATGCATTTCTGGCAAAATACAGTGCTGCCGGGCAGTTGCAATGGGCAACCTACGGTGGTGGCCAGTACAACGCCTGGGCCTCCTCGGTCGGGGTCGACAGCCAGGGCAACAGTTACATAACGGGAGCATTCAAGGATACCGCATGGTTTGGAACCCATCAGATCATCACCTATGGCGTTAACGATGTGTTTCTGGCCAAATGCAGTCCGGCCGGCACATGGATCTGGGCCACCCATGCCGGAGGTACCAGCGATGACTACGGCAATGGCATCGAGGTGGATGCATACGACCACATTGCGGTAACGGGCTCATTCTTCCTTACGGTCAATTTCCCCCCGGCACCTGCCATTACCAGTTATGGAGCCAAGGACGGATTCGCAGCCTATTACGATCCTGCCGGCAATTGCGAGTGGTCGCTGCCGTTTGGCGGTGTTTCGGATGATAAGGGGATAGGGATTTCGTGCGATAACGTAGGGAATGTGTATGTTACCGGCTTTATCAAGAACCAGGGCAACTTCGGCCCGATTCTGCTTACCGGTGCAGGTGTGGATGATGTTTCGCTGGCGAAATATACCCGCACCGGATCCATCCTGTGGGCTGTACTTGCCGGAGGTACCAACAACGATTACGGCAAAGGGATACAGGTGTACAAACAGGGACTGGTTTACATCGCCGGCGTCTACAACGGAACAGCCCAGTTCGGTAACAGCAATACACTGGTCAGTAAAGGATTGCAGGATAGTTATGTAGCACTGTACCATGATGGAACGCCACTTATTACCCAACAACCCCTGAGCCAGAACCTGTGCGTGGGCGATTCGCTAATCCTGGAGGTTGCCGCCACCGGAGGCGGCACAGGCTGCGCATGGTACAGGAACGGGGCGCAGATCATGGGGCAGAACGCCACAAAGCTATCCCTCTACTGCGCCGATACACTGCTTACCGGAAAATACACCTGCATGGTGCTGGGGCTGTCCGGCTATGCGATCAGCGATACCGCGTATATCAATGTCTATACAAACCCGGTGGTGGATCTTGGAATTGATACGGTTATATTCGTCATGTTGTCGGATTCCCTGAACCTGAATGCCGGTTCCGGTTTTGCGGGTTACCATTGGTCAAACGGAGATACTACGGCTGTAATCTCCTGTACGGCGGGAGATATTTTCCCTTTCTTTGCTCCTTCCGGTAAAGGATATCTGGTAGTAGAGGTATTCTCCGCATCAGGATGCAGCGCAAAAGATTCGGTATGGGTTGAGTACAGTCTCTCCGTTAATGATCCTTCCGGTCAAACCATTGCTGTGGATCTCCTGCCAAACCCCACCCGGGGAATGGTAAGGCTGTTATGCTCTGAACCCGTGGTTTATGCAGAGATCCATACTCTCACCGGGCAACGAAAACTGTGGTCTGTCGCCGGAAGCGGAGAAAAGGAGTTTGCCATTTCGCTGTCGGATTTTCCTGCAGGCCTGTATCTGATTACGATACAAACGGAAAAAGGGAGGGTTGTGAAGCGGTTGATCAGGGAATAGTTTTTTCCCTGGCGGCATCACTTCACCTGAAAGGGCTTGACGGCATTCATCCCCACCCTGATCGCTTCGATATTCATCGGGATGAGGGTGTGGTGCCGCGCAGGCAGCGATTTGGCCAGCCCTTTTTCCACATTTTCCAGTTTCACGATGGGTTTCAGGTTCAGGAATCCGCCCAGCACAATCATGTTGAAGGTTTTGGTATTGCCCATCCTGCTTGCCTCTTCCGCCCCTTCGATCTGGTAGATGCTGATATCGGTACGGGTAGGATGTTTGGTGATGCCGTTGGGGTCATAGAGCAATACGCCGCCCGGCTTGACCGAATTCTCGAACTTGTCCATCGACTGTTGGTTCAGGATGATGGCCGTATCGAATTTGGTAAGGATAGGTGAGGATATCCTTTCATCGGAAATGATAACGGTAACGTTGGCGGTGCCTCCCCTCATTTCGGGGCCATAGGAGGGCATCCAGCTCACTTCCTGGTTTTGCATGATACCGGAATAGGCCAGGATTTTCCCCATCGACAGGACTCCTTGTCCGCCAAAACCTGCAATGATAATTTCTTCTGTCATGGTTTCAGTTGTTTGATATCTGCTTATTTAACCAGGTTTCCATCTACTTTCAAATCACCGAGGGGATAGAAGGCGAACATATGCTCTTCCATCCATTCATTCGCTTTAACCGGTGTAAGTTTCCATCCTGAGTTGCAATTGGATACCACTTCGATCCAGGCAAGTCCTTTTTTCTCTTTCTGCACCTGAAAAGCCTGCTGAATGGCTTTTTTGGTTCTGCGGACGTTGCGTGGGGTATGCACCGATTGCCGTGTAACGAAGTGGGTGCCGGGTAGCTGGGCCACCAATTCGGTAATCTTCAGCGGATTTCCCATAATTTTAATGTCGCGGCCATAGGGTGAGGTAGAAGTAGGCATCCCCTCAATGGTAGTAGGGGCCATCTGTCCGCCTGTCATACCATAAATGCCGTTGTTGACGAAGAAGATGATGATGTTTTCACCGCGGTTGCAGGCATGGATGGTTTCGGCAGTGCCGATGGCAGCCAGGTCGCCGTCGCCCTGATAAGTGAAGACATATTTGTCAGGATGAAGCCTTTTGATGGCAGTTGCCAGCGCGGGAGCCCGTCCGTGTGCTGCCTGCTGCATGTCGATATCCATAAATTCATATGCCAGTACCGAACAGCCCACAGGTGCAATGCCGATGGTGATATCCTGGATGCCCAACTCTTCAATGACCTCCAGAATAAGCCGGTGAAAGGTACCATGGCCACAGCCGGGGCAGTAGGAGAGGGGCTTTTCGGTAAGGAGCGGAGTTTTCCGGTAAACCAGGTTTTCTTCCTGTATAATGGTGTTGATATCCATAATATTAGCCTCCGATGATTTGGGTTTTCAATGCATTAACCACCTCTTCCGGCGAGTGGATCATCCCCCCGACACGTCCGTAGTGTACAACTTTGGTGCGGCATCCCACCGCCAGCCTGATGTCCTCAACGAGTTGACCCAGGCTCATTTCTACGGAGAGGATCCCTTTCACCTTTTCGCTGTGTGCCCGGATTTGCTCTTCGGGGAATGGATAAAGGGTTATTAATCTGAACAATCCCACTTTAATACCCTGTGCCCTGGCGATGTCGCAGGCTTTCTGGCAGATACGGGCGCTGGAACCGTATGCTGCAAGGATATATTCGGCATCCTCACAGCCAATTTCCTCGAACATGATATCCTGCTTCATGGCAGCATACTTGTCACGGAGGTGCAGCACATGCTTTTCCTGTTTTGACGAGTCAAGATCGAGGGATGTGATGATATTTCTCGGGCGGTCCGGTGTTTTGCCGGTGGTAGCCCAGGGGGAGTTCTTAATAATCTCTTCCTGTGTCCAGCGGGGCTTAAATTCTCTGAGTTCCACCTTTTCCATCATCTGCCCGATCACGCCGTCGGAGAGGATCATTGCCGGAGTGCGGTATTTGAATGCCATATTGTATCCGAGTTCCACGAAGTCGGCCATCTCCTGCACCGAGGCCGGAGCCAGCACGAACATCCGGTAATCACCATGCCCACCCCCTTTAACCGCCTGAAAGTAGTCGGATTGTGAAGGCTGTATGGTACCCAGCCCCGGGCCCCCGCGGACTACATTCAGAATCAGGCAGGGGAGTTCAGCACCCGCCATATAGGAGATCCCTTCCTGCTTCAGGCTGATGCCCGGACTGGAGGAGGAGGTCATCACTTTTTTACCGCAGCCTGCACCTCCATAGATCATGTTGATGGCTGCCACTTCGCTCTCTGCCTGTAAAACCACCATACCGGTCGTTTCATAAGGCTTCTGAGCCATCAGGTATTCGAGCACCTCCGACTGGGGTGTAATAGGATATCCGAAATATCCGTCGACACCTGCGCGGATGGCAGCTTCGGCAATCGCTTCATTGCCTTTCATTAACCTTAGTTCTCTTGCCATTATCTGTAGGTTTAATATTAGCCTTTTTCCACCTTAACCTTATACACGGTAATCACCCCGTCGGGGCAAACGATTGCACAGTTCGCACAACCGGTGCACTCTTCAGGATTCTGCATATAGGCATAATGGTATCCTTTTCCGTTTACCTCCCTCGCAAGCTCAATTACGGTCTGGGGGCAGGCAGGGACGCAGACAGAGCATCCTTTGCACCTCTCGACGTCAACGACGATTGCGCCTCTTACTTTTGCCATGGTATTGCTGTTAGGTTACTTTGAAATTTAGTGAACGGCGAAATTAGGGTTTTTTGCCTGAAAAAACCCTAATCACACCTCTATAAAATACAAGGGAACGGGTAATTTAAAATGGTTATAAATTACCCGGTTATAACTATCAGAAGAACAGATAGGCTGCCAGAAGAAGGCGCAGGTTTTCGACCTCGTACGTCTTCAGTGGCAGGCCGTGGTTGTCGCGCAGGATCACTCCTGCTGTATTGGGTGTCCCGAAAGAAGCCCTGGTGTATTCAAGTTCTGCCGCCACCCGGTATCTCCCCTGCTGATAGATGAGTCTGGGGGCAATGCGCAGTATTTCAGCAATTTCGTATTTGTTGTTATAGCCAAGCCCGTACATGTCAGCCTGTGGGTTAGCCATCACTTCGGTGGTTCCCAGGTTCCTGTTGATGCCGGCATACAGACCTCCCTGCCAGGTGGGTCCGTTGGTGTGGATGTCAGTCCACAGAATCATACTGGCAGTGGGGGCATAGGTGCGGGCCCCGGTAAGGGTATCGGTAACTCCGGTTACTGCATAGCCTGAGATGGAGAGCACATCCGCCAGGTTTTCACCGTACGCCCCGGTGAATTTTATGGTTACAGGTGCCAGCTTCAGGTTCACAAAGGCACTTGCCGCAAGGCTGCTTACCGACTCATTCACCTTGTAGGTCTTGGTGCCCATTTTCGATTCGGTCCTGGGCACAATGGTTTTCGTTCCGAAAATAATCCCGGAAGTGAAAGCCGTATTGTTGGTGTTGTTCTTTTCGCTGAAAACGATTTCACCGTATAGTTCCGGGATTCCGGCATTGCGCAGGTAAGTGGAGGTGCCACCTGCCGGACCGTATGAGGGATAGTCGCGCTGCTCGACGGCGGAAGCCGTAAACCGCAATTTGCCAAGGAAGTAGGAGGCACGGATCTGTGGATCCCTTGAAAACGGGCTGATCGGAGCTCCTGTATTAAAGGAGACGGTGGCAGGGAAACATGCGGTGTTGAAAAGGGGGTGCCAGAATTGTCCGACCAGCACCTCACTCCTTTCCCAGTTGAGTTTTGAGTAGGCATGCCGCAGCCGCAACAGGTTCACATCGGCATTGGTGGTGCCGAAAAAGTCCCCTTCCAGCACACCAGAAACCTTCGCACCGCAGACGTCGGGAGCCGTGATTTTCACCGAAAGTTGCGATTGTACAGGCAGGAAATTGGTATTCCAGCCTGCATTCAGATCCTCACCAAATTCATCAGCAGCAATGGGCATGGGCCACAGGAGAAAGTGCCCTTCCCTGGGGGCAAAGGTTTGCCGGCTGTCGAGCATAAAATCGGATTTCACATACCCCGAAAGGGTAATTCCGAATTTTTGCCCCTGGGGATCCTGTTGGGCCGGAAGTAATGCCGGAAGCAACAGCAGCAACATCCAAAAGAAATTTCTCTTCATAGTTTTTGGTTTTGGTTATAGTTCAAATGCAAAGAAATGCCTTTGTGAAACCACCTCACCCCCCAACCCACTCTCCTTGAGGAGAGTGGGAGTAAACTCCTTTATCACTTCAAACTATAATTTCTAATTTCTAATTTCTAATTATCAATTACTTACTGTGGTCTGCGTGGAATTTTTTCAGCCGCTCTTCAAGGTCGGGGAACTGGTTGCGGTGGACCAGTGATACGCAGGCCCGGAGCCCTTCGGTGTGCTCACTTCCGGTGATGGAAAGGGAGATGGCACTGATGCCGTAATGGAAAAGCCTGTTCAGGAGGTCTGTTCCGCTTAAACCGGGATAGGCAATGGTAAAGTAAAAACCATCAGCCAGAGGTTCATCTTCATCCTTGTCATACACCAGATAGAACCCGTTATCAAGGAAAAGCTTCTTCATGATTCTTGCCTTGTCGCCATATTCCTTCACAACTTCGACAAAATTATAGGTTCCGTCGTTTACCGCTTTGAGCATAGCAGCCAGGGCATATTGTGCCGAATGGGAAGTGCCTGAACTGAGGGCGTAGACGGTTCCGAAGATCATTGCATGACCGAAAAGGTCGCTGGTATAGAATTTTTTCAGGTTGGGGAAGGAGGCATTGAACAGGTGGTCTGAGATGACCAGCATGCCGATTCGCTGACCGGCATAGCTGAAGGCCTTGGAACTGGAGATGAACTGAATCCAGTTATCGGTATAGTGGGCAACTGTGGCCTGATAGGGCGGGATGCCTGGATGGGACAGGTCTTTACGGAAGTCCATGGCAAAATAGGCCAGGTCCTCAAGCACCATAATGCCGTATTTATTGGCAACATCGCCGATGATAGCGAGCTCCTCATCTGTGAAGCAAATCCAGGAAGGGTTGTTGGGATTGGAGTAAAGGATGGAACTGATCTGCCCCAAATCGAGCAGCGATTCAAGCTTGGCGCGCAGCTTACGGCCGCGGAAGTTGTATACGTCAAACGATTCAAAGGGTTGGTTAAGCACCCTTAGCTGCTGTTTGTGCACCGGAAATCCGGGGTCGATGAAAAGGGTTGTACCCTTGTTTTCGTACAACCGGTTCACGGTAAGGAAGGAGGCAAATGCTCCCTGCATAGAACCTACCGTAGGGATACATCCCTCAGGGCTCACGCTGATATTCAGAAAGTTCTTCACAAACCGGCTGATCTCTTCCTTAAGCGACGGAATGCCGTGTATGTCGGGATAGATGGCAGCCACACCCTGCTCCAACGCTTTAATTTCAGCCCGAACCCCTATCTCTGTGGCGGGCAATCCCGGTACACCCATCTCCATGCGTATAAAACTGATTCCGGTAGCTTTTTCCACTTCATCGGCCAGCTTTTTGATCTCCCGTATAGAGGCCCATCCGATCTCGCCGATATGGATTTTTTTTCTGATCTCCTCCACAAGATCCTTGCTGATTGGAGGCTGAATGCTATTGAATTCCTTCATGTTATAAAATTTAATGCTGATAAATTCCTGTTCCTGATGCTATGCCTTCGGGCTTCAAAGATGAAAAAAAAAGATCAACCTACCATCATATTATTCGCTGAAATACAAATATTCATAATCGATCCTGTAATGCATGTTCATGCCAAGCCCCTGACGATCCGAGGTCACCTCTGTGGTGATGAGGTTACCGGCCTCATCATAGGATCTGATAATTTCGTTAATCATCAGATCCTCAGCATTGAATTCCTGCTGCAGCACAGCCCTCCCCTGATCGTCGTAGGTGAACAGGGTGCGGCTGGCTCCCCCTTCTGCCTGGTCTGATACTTCAAGGGGTCTTCCTTCCTCCTGGCGGAGAATTTCCGTTACTGCAACCAACCTGCCTGTATCGTTGTATTTCTCCAGCCGTTTCTGGTATCCGTCATCATCATAAATAACGCGGTGTTCTGTAGTGCGATCCGTATCTCCCTCCCACAAAACCACCCTAACCGGCTTTCCTGCTGTATTGTATTCCTGTTCTTCTCTGAAAACAACCTCTCCCTGTTCTGTTCTCTCATAAAACACCTCCTGGTGGTTCATATTGTATCTTCTGACCACCAGTTCCTCGATGTCGCCGTCTTCGTTAACCACCTTCCGTTCAATCAGATTTCCCTGTGGATCATAAGTGTACAGAATGGAATCCTCTGATCCGTCAGCATAAACCCTCCGGGCACCTACGGGTTGTTCCCCTTCCCCGAATTCGAAGTGCGTGGTGTCGGTTATCTCCTCTTCATCAAAATGGTTCTGCACCAGGATCCTGCGGTTCCTTTCATCATACCCGTAAGTGGTAAACTCCTGGTAATTGCCTTCTTCATCCAGGGTTTTCTCAGTTAAAAGGTTACCGTTTTCATCATATTCTTTCTCCAGATAGAGATACCGGACGATATCCACCTCTTCATCCACAACACTGCGGATGGTGAAATCGTTTCGATACCCTCTCTCCATGCGGATTTTTCTCTCTTCCATATCTTTGTATATATTTTGATTTTATGAATTAAAGATCTTATTAACCGGTTATTCCGAATACTCCTTTAACAGTTTCCGGTACGCCGAAAACACATTGGCTCGGGACACGAACCCCAGATAGATTCCATTGCGCACTACCGGAAGGTTGTAATGAGCGGTTTCCTGGAAGATGCGGGCTACAACCTCCATGGAGTCATCGGGAGACACCCTCTCCTCTGGCATAAACATGAGGTCTTTCACAAATACGGTCTGGTATTTTTCGGGTTCGAAAATAATTTCCCGCACATCGTTCAGGAAGATGATACCCAGATAGGTTCCGTCCGGTCCGGTTACCGGAAAAACATTCCGTTCCGACTTTGCGATTACTTTTACCAGTTCTCCAAGGGTCATTTCGGGCCTGATGATCTGAAAGTTGGTTTCGATCAGGTCTGAGACATTGAGCATCCTGAGCATGTTCCGGTCTTTGTCGTGGGTAAGGAGTTGTCCGCGTTCGGCGAGCTGGTAGGTATAAATAGAGTTGGGTACTGAATAGCGGGTAGTGATAAATGCGATGGTACTCACGATCATCAGGGGGAGAAAGAGGCTGTACCCCCCGGTGATTTCAGCGATCATAAAAATGGCGGTAAGCGGTGCGTGCAACACGCCTGCCATCATGCCGGCCATAGCCAGAAGTGCGAAATTGCTGGTGTTGAGCTGAAAGCCGAACGACCGGGCCAGAAAGGAAAACAGGACACCCAGATTGGCACCGATGAACAGGGCAGGGGCAAAAACGCCACCTACACCTCCGGCACCGAAGGTAATGGCAGTAGCAAAGACTTTCAGCAATACAATGGCTGAAAGCAGAATGAGAATCGCAGAAAAGTTACCCTGGAATTTTGAAAAAAGTGAATTGTCGAAGATGTAGGAGTAATCGCCACGAAGGCAGTTGTTTACAGCCTCATACCCTTCACCGTAAAAGGCCGGGATCAGAAAGATGAGTCCTCCCAGGAGCAACCCTCCGATCAGGAGCCGGTTCCGGGTACCGTTGATTTTTTTGAAAAGCCTGTTGGTAGCGATATAGAACCGGGTGAAATAGGTCGAAAGAAGTCCTGCAACGATGCCAAGTACGATGTAGAAGGGGATATCATGCAGCAAAAAGGTCTCTGTGAGTTGAAATGCGTACAGATAACCCGATCCGAGCAGCAGGTAGGATGTGAGCGCCCCGGAAACCGATGCGATGAGCAGTGGGACAATGGAAGCCATGGTAAGATCGATCATGATCACTTCCACGGCGAAAACAATGGCTGCGATGGGTGCCTTGAAGATAGAGGCAATGGCGCCTGCACATGCACAGGCTATTAAAAGGCTGATCTGCTTCTGGTTGAGCCGGAGCAACTGCCCCAAATTGGAGCCAATGGCAGCTCCGGTGGACACAGTGGGCCCCTCCAGCCCTACAGAGCCCCCGAACCCTACAGTAAGGGCGGAAGTTACCACCGAGGAGTAAATGTTGTGGCGGTCAATCTTTCCCTCGGTCTGGGCAATGGAATAGAGGATATTCGGAATACCGTGTTTTACCTTTTTCCCCACTACGTACCTGATGAAAAGAAGGGCGATGGCAATGCCGATCATGGGGAAAAGAAAGAAAAGATAGGGTTGGTACGATGCGATAAGTCCATCCACAATGACCATACGGATGAAGTGCACGGCATTTTTCAGGATTACAGCAGCCAATCCGGCAGCCAATCCTGCCACCACCGCCACCATCCCAATGAACTGACGGTCGGGTATCCTTCTTACACGCCATTCCAGAAATCTGGCTATTAATCCGTTTTCCTGTTTGTGTTCCACGGGGCTAAAGTAGGGTTTTCCTGTTTTTCGAGCAAAGGAGAAGGGTTTTTATTGCAACTTTGCAACCTGATCAAGCAAATTTACACCATGGTATATCCATTTCAGCGATACACATTTCATTCGGCCGGCTCTGCAGCAGAACTCAGGCACCGGTTTTTTCTGCTGCTGGAGCAAAAGCAGGAAGTTTCCTTCGGAAAACGTACAACATCGATGAGAAAAACCTCGAAAACGGTGATGTTCAGCGGTATGTTCGAAGGGGATGTTTTTGAGTTGACAGGACACCGGAAGAATGGGGGAGAGGACCTTGTGAAATTTTCAGGTAGGATTGCCACTGCTCAGAACCATCTGAAAGTGGAGATCGGAACCGGTCTTACAGCCACAGCGCTTACAACGGTGGTGCTGGGAATTGTGGTTGCAATGGTGCTGGCGTATGGGTATGTGTTCATCGCAGAAAGAATGAGTATGGTCTCGTATGTGAAGGAGGAGGTTCCGTACCTGCTCTTTCCGCTGGTATCGTTGTATATCAGCCTGAAGCGCTATAACGCCAGGGCAACCGCACTGATGGAACAAATCATCTACTGGCTGGAACTGGAAGAGGAGGAATGAATGGTAAGGCCAACGCATGCGTTGGCCTTCTGATCACGGTTCCACGTTGATAAAATACGGATCGTTGGGTCTCGGATTGCTGTATTTCGGTTCGGTAAGCAGAGTCTGATCCGTTAACGTCAGCAGAAATGACTTCAGGCGCCCCAGCTGTATCGGGTTCAGGTTCATGCCACTGCTGTAGGGAGGAAATACCTTATGCATCAGGGGATGGGCATACACCGAATATTTGAGCCCTGAATTGTAGAATTGCAGCACGTCGTCCAGGGTTCTGAAGCGCCCGTCGTGCATGTAGGGCCCCTGATGTTCAATATTGATGAGGGTGGATGCTTTGTAGGCTCCAAGGTCCATGGGATCTTTGGTAACAGCGTACCGGTCTCTGGGGTCGGCATTCGGCCCGGTGAATAAGGTATCTTTGGCGTTGTTGTAAAAGAGGTGCGTGGTGAAAAGGGGAACTCCCTGTGAACCATGACAATGGAAGCAATCGGCCCCCTCTTCGGTGGTAAAGAGGATGTAGCCCAGCCGCTCATCGGTGCTGAAGCTGGTTTCTCCGCGGAATACCTGATGCGCCTTGGAGTTGTAGGAGATGATGGTACGGACAAACTGGGCGATAGCCTTGGAGATTCGGTCATAGGTTATGTCGGGCGTACCAAAGGCTGCTTCGAACATCGGAGGATACATCGGAATGGTTTTAAGCAGAGCGACCGTCTTGTCGGGATGGCCGTTCATCTCGTGAGGGGCTGCAATCCCCATCCAGGCCAGTGATTCGATGTTTTTCAGGTGATATTCCGGCGTTGCAGGTACACCATACGTTGCATTTCCGAGATTGGGATTGTTCACATTGATCAGGCCATTCCACAGATACCCTTCATTGTTCCAGATCAGGTTGAAAAGCGGGAGTGTGGCGTGCGGTGTTTTTTTCCCGGTAAGTCCCCAGGGGCGCCCGTCAGGGTCGGTATACTTTGGATGGTCCGTGCCTATATCGAACGCTCTCGATTGCCGGTGACAGGTGGCACACGACATCAGTGAATCGGGCTCTGTGCGGCCTGATAGCCTTCCATCGTAAAACAGATGCCTTCCCAGTTCCACACCTTCCACGGTCAGTGGGTTGTCGTCTGGGATATTCATTTTGGTGGGAAACCCCGGAGGGACCACAAAATTGTAGGGTGTCGGCTTCCAGATCACATCAGGATCATCTTTACAGCCGGTTGCCAGCGCAAGGAGTGCCAGTCCAAAAATCCCAAAAATATATTTCTGTCGGTTCATGTGTACCTCCTTTATCTTATGGTTCCTGCAGTAAATACATTGTACCCGTTTTCCTTCATCTTCTGCATGGCATCCTGATTCTCCATGGTGTAATTCCCCATCAACTTATGATCCCAGGTGTGCGGATCCTTAAACCACTCATCAATATTCATAACAATATCGAAGTTGATAACCTGATCCTTTGTGATGGTGAACCCGCTGTTTGGAAGAATGGCCTCAAAGTCGTTGTGCACGAATGCAATGATCGAATCGTAGTTGTGGGAATTGGGAGGATAGATCTGCCCGATCCCCAGGTGAAAGTTGAAAGGACGAAGCACTGAATCGACATATTTTCCGTTCAGTTTCATGTAATGGTATCCTCCGCCCAGAAATTCAGGCCATACCATATTTGATTCAGGGGGATTGACATACATAAACGACTGGTTCTTGGCCTGTGGAATGCCAAAGGTGAAAGAAACACCCGTATAGGTTCCGGCTGGAACAGGGTCGGCCACCTGCCACTTGTGGGTACCCGGGAGGTCCGTATCCACATAATAAATGTCGTTCTCCTTGTTCAGCACCACTTTTTTCCCATCGGCCGCATGCAGTGTGATATCTGTGATAAAATACTGAATTTCATTAACCTGGTAAGGGTTTCCGGCTTCGTTTACATACATGGTGGTATCGAAGATCATCGGGCTTCCGTCACAGTAATGAAGAAAGTTAAAGATCAATTTGCCTGAGGGTTCCGGTTTTCCGGGGTCATCGGTTTTGCAGCATGCCCACAACAAGGTGAGCACCATCAGGAAGGGGACCATTAAAAGGTTTGCTTTTTTCATTTCGTGCGGATTTGAGACAAAAATATCTATTTTTTTTTAGACTCTGGCGGGAGGTGTAGGTTTAAAGGGGGAATGAAAAAGCCTGCCCCTGAGGGCAGGCTGAAATTCAAGTGGTTAGCATACAATTTCCACATCAGAAAGGAACCACCCCCGACCGTTTCACCCTGAAGAGGGTATCGTTGATGGTCTGATCATAGCCATAGGACTCCTTGTAGGTTTTTCCGTCAATCAGTATTCTGAATTTAAATTTGGTAGGCACCAGTTCCACATCCTTGAATTCGGCAAACAGGTACACGATGTCACCCTGTTTCCCATCGAAGGAATAAGTCCAGATATCTCCGTCATTTACTGGAGTGACGTTCTGCATCACGGTTTCGCCCGCTTCGTTCATATAGGCCATTTTGTAGGGGAGTCCGAGTCCTGTGATCAGGTAGGTTACCTTACGGGCTTCGTACTCTTTGCTGCATCCGGCAAGGATCAGCAGGGCTGCAAGGGTTATGATGATTTTTTTCATGGTCGTGATATTTTGATGGTCAGATGGTTACAATCGCATTGATATAGAATACCCGGCCGGGTTCATAAAAACTGAGGGTGCTGCCGATGATCCGCCTGCTGAGGTGCTCGTAATAGGCTGTATTCAGGAGGTTGGTAACACCTCCGGAAACAGTGAGGTACGCGTTGTGCCTGTATGCCACATGGAGCCCGATAATATTAAAACCGGGGGTGGTTTGTTCGAAATAGGCTTTTGACACTTTTTCCTGTGCTGCGACTACCCGCCAGGTGGCAGAGGGAACAACCTTTCCGCCGAACAGGCGGTACCGCACCATCAGGTTCATTTCAAAGGGTGGTATCTCACTGGCAGGGTCTTCAGCAAGCATGGTGTCACCAATCACCGACTGAAGGGGTGGCTTGGTGGAGTCCAGGAGGGGTTTGGTAACGTTCTTTATGATTCCCTGGGTGTATGAAGCGGTAACAGCACCGGCCAGGTTGTATTTTTCGGGTGTTTTCAGCGAGAATTCAAATCCGGAGAAAACCGCAGTCTCAAAATTCTCAAACCTCTTCACTCCAAGGACGTTGTCGGTGAGGGGTTTCTGCTGCGAAACCGGAATTCTTTGTCCACTGATATAGTCCTGCACGAAAGAATAGAACAGGGTTAAATCAGCACCACCGAACACGGGGTGGGTAAAGCGCAGGTTGAGATCCGCTTCGTTGTTGATCTCGGGTTTAAGGGAAGGATTCCCCATGTATTCAAAATTATCGAAACCCACAGGCAGTGAAACAATAAAGCGCTCCAGCATATTCGGGAAGCGGGTACCGCGACCTGCTGCCAGGCTCAGATTGAGCTTTTCACTAAAATTGTAGGTAACCCCTGCACTGAAGCTGAATGCTGTAAAGTGGCTGTCGGTGGTGTCGATCTTTATCAGCACCGGTGGTGGTGTCCCCATCCCGTACAACCTGATGGAATCGGAGGTGGCATCGTTGATGTCGAATCTGGCTGCGGCAATGAGGTCAAGTCGTTTGACCCTCTTTTTGTATTCGGCAAAGAACCCCAGATCGTTTATTTCGGCGTTGTTCCAGAGTTGCTCGGTTTTCACGGGGACTTTACCGTTCATGGGATTTTGCATGATCATCACCTTCACCCGGTCACCAGTTTTCTGAATGGTTTTCTGGTCTGCACCGACATAAAGGTGACCGCCACCCAGATTGAGACCTGCCTCAAATCTCCCCCCCTGCACATCTGCCAGGATTGTTGCGGTAGCTGCGGTAGTGTCTGAAAATGGTTTTTGCTTGTTATCCATTACATGATCCACGGAAGCAGTGTAAACCTTCAGATCCAGAGAATTCACAAGATCATTAAGCTTCCCGACTTTATAATCCACCGATAGTACCCGGCTGTCATCACTCCGGTCGTCCATCGGAAGGGCAGGGAACATTATTCCCTTGCTCATGCTCTGGCTCCAGCTCACCATCAGTTCATGGCCGCGGAATGGTCTGATGCCCAGGGCCCCCTTATATCCGAATTTATGGTGATCAGTTTGGTACCGCACCCCGTTACCATCGGAATAATCGCCGTATTTCTGGTTGTAGGCCGATACCAGGAAATAGTACCGCTGGCTGCCACCGGCCACGTTCACATATTCACGGTTTCCCATCCAGTTCGATTCGAACGCTTTCACACCTTTTACCTTAATTTCAAATACATCACTTGCGACAGGTTTTACCGGTACCAGGTTCACCACCCCCCCGAACACCGCACCGTAACGCAGTGCAAAGGGGCCTTTGAGTACCTGCATCTCCGACATATCGTCCAGCGCAATATGTGAAGTGGTGGGATCCATACGGTTCGGGCAACCCCCTTCAATGGTGATGGCCCCGTCCATGAGGATGGTAAGTTGGGAGAATTTGAAACCACGTACAACAGGGTCGATGTTCACGGCCCCTTTCTTGATGCCGCTGACATTCGGAAGCAAACGGAGCTGATCGCCGATATCCCTCACAGGCATCATTTCTATGTCTGATTTTACCAGCGTATGCTGGATGTAAGGGATCTCCCGGATGTATTTCTCTTTGACAATCACCATTTTGAGCATGTTTGGTGCGGGGTCCAGGTAGAAATCCACCTGCCTCCGTTCACCTGGTTCCAATGTCAGAAGAAACTCCCGGATGTCATAATTCACATGGCTTGCAGTGATCCTGCACTGCCCGGCTGCGAGTTTTCCTGCCTCATACACCCCTTTCGAATTGGTGGATGTCTCAGCAGCAACAGGTGAAAATGTAATTACCGCTCCAATCAGCGGAGTACCTGTTTTTGCGTCCAGCACTTTACCATACACTGTGGCGTCCTGTGCAGAAGCGAAAACCGCTGCCAGAAGAATCCACAGCAGCAGCAGCCCTTTTTTTACGTACAGAGTCATTTTCATCATAATTAATGCTTTTTGGTTTATGGCAGGGCCTCCCCGGGGTATTGAGTACTTCGGCAGCCCGGATCAAAAGTAAAAAGGAGCCTCCCCGGCTCCCTACGCAAACCACGTAAAAAATCTTCTGAAAAACACTAAAAAACCTCAATCTCAATCCCGAATCACTTCGTTCCCAGGACTCGCTACGCTCGGCTCCGCTCAGCCTCAACCACAACTTAAACCTCAAAAAACCGGTTCCTGATGGCATATTTCACCAACTCCACCGTATTCTTGATTTGCAGTTTGGTCATGATGTTGTTTTTGTGGGTTTCGACAGTACGTATACTTACAAAGGTCAAATCTGCAATTTCCTGGTTGCTCATCCCCTCCATCACCATTCTCAGGATTTCTATTTCACGTTTCGACAACACTTCCAGACCGGGTTTTTCACTGATCTGATGTTTTTTGGGTTGGATTCCTGCCAGAAACTGTTGTTGCATCAGTTGCTGGACCGATTTTCCAAACCAGGTTTCTCCGGAAGCAACCTGAAGGATGGCTTCCTGAAGTTCCGGTCCGTCGGTTTCATCCTTGCATACATAACCATGGGCACCGGATGCAATGGCTTCTGAAATAAAAGCTGCTTCGGAGTGCATGGATAAAATCAGCACTCTGGGCGGATTGTTCAGTTTTTTCAGCTCTTTGAGGAAAGGCAATCCTCCCATTTCAGGCATTGTCAAATCGAGAAGCACTACTTCCGGTTCATGCGTTTGCAGCTGACGCAGTGCTTCAGTTCCGTTGGAAGCCATGCAGCAGATTTCAATTGCACTTTCAGCTCCGAACAGTGATGCAACTCCTTCTCTGAAAATGCGGTGGTCATCCACCAGCATAACCCTGATTTTTCGCTCAGCCATTTTGAACCGGTATTTTTATATGTATGGTACACCCTTCTCCCGGGGCGGTATCGATAAGTAACTCGCCCTTAAGAATCGAAACCCTGTCCCTGATATTCCGCAATCCATTACCCGCAGGCGAAGGGGAAATGTCCGGTACGAAGCCTTTGCCATTATCCTGTATCAGAAGTGTTATTTTCCCCTTTCTTCCAAGCAGCTGCACATTGATTTCAGTGGCTCCTGAATGCCTGAGTGCATTCGAAAGTGCTTCCTGGGCAATACGGAACAGGTGAATCCGGATCCTGTCATCCTCAATGTGAGGCATACTGAAACTGACATACTCCACTGCCACGCCGGTGCGTTCAGAGAGCTGTTTGCAGTAATGTTCCAGCGCCTTGCTGATTCCAAGTTCATACAGGCCTGAGGGTGCAAGATCGGCAGAGATGCGCCTGATATCCTCAACAATCTCATCCAGAAGCAATTCCATACCAACCAGCTCATCAGTTCCGGGATCTTTTTTTGCAAGCAGCGATTTAAACTTCAGCCTCAGTGCCAGCAGGCCCTGTCCGAGACCGTCGTGCAACTCCCGGCTGATACGCTCTCTCTCGGTTTCCTGCCCCCCGATCTGGGCTAGCAGACGATCCTCCTTCTCGGCTGATAGCAGCCGGTTTGCCTCTGCCAGTTGTGAAAGGTAGCGTGTGTCGGTTTCCAGCTTCGCCTTTTTCATCCTTACCGAAAAAAACGACCACGCCATAAGCAGCAAAATGATCAGTATCAATGCTGTCATACCATAGGTGATCAATCCGTGCTTCCACATGGCCTGATCAAGTTCTCCGGCGGGAATCATCACCACCATTTTCCAGGGATGCCGGCCCGCCAGAAACCCATCCCATGCAGCATATACCTCGCAACCCAGCGGAAGGAGCCTGATTTTACCGCTCCCCTTTTCAGAAAGTTCTCCGTAACCATCAATCAGGGGCACAGGAAGTTTGATATTTCCGCATTTGCAAAGGTTTCTGCACAGCCAGCCATGATAAGATGCCTCACCCGTGAGAAGTCTCCCCTCATCATCGAGGATGATGTGACCAATTCCGGGGTTATCCTGCGTCTGTCCGGCAAAACTCCGGCTGATCGATTCGATCGTTACCATCCACCTGAGAATCCCGGTTTTTATGCCATTTTCGTAAACCGGGCATGAGATAGTCACCGATTTTTCATTCCTGTGGTTCATGAATACGTCACTAACATACACAGAATCAGCAGGGACAGGCGGATTTGCCAGCGGGTTCCCGATACACATCATGAAATGGGGGGTGATGGTATCCGCTGCGATCCGCCTTACCACCCCTGCGGCAGTATCCATCAGAATCAGTGCATCCACTTCGTGGCGATGCACCTTGTACAGGCTGCGCATGGCATCGGTACCGGGATCATCCGAAGCTGCTGCATCCGTGTGGGCCAGGTGGATGATATCGGGGTTGTGGGACAGTTGTACCAGATTTTGTGAGAACTTTTCGAAAAATCCGAGAATACCCTGCCGGGCCATGGCGGCTGTACCCGTAAGCTGCTGCCGGTACTTTTCGGTGAGATTGCGCTCAAATTCAGTATGATATACAATCCCAAACTGCAATACCAGCAGGAGTATGATCCCCAGCATCAACAACAATCCCCACTCTCTGAAGGCTGTGCGGTGGTTACTTTTCATGCCTCGAAATTACACCTTTTCCTGCTGTTCTGAAAAATCTGTACTTTTATGCCTCTATCCTGCAGATCATGCCAACCCCTGAATTTCTCATTTACAGATCCTCCGCCGGCAGTGGCAAAACCCAGGCTCTGGCTGCCGAATACCTGAAGCTGGTGCTGTCGGGGAGGAGCCATTTCCGGAATGTGCTGGCCATCACCTTTACCAATAAAGCAGCAGGCGAGATGAAGGAAAGGGTACTGAAACTCCTCCGCCTGTTTTCGGATGGGGTTCCAACCGAGCCCTACCACCGCGATCTTATTGACCTGATTGCCGGGGCAGCAGGCGTTTCTCCGGAAGAGATCTGCAGACGGGCCGGCAGGGTGCACCGCGAGATCCTGCATCACTATTCCGATTTCAGCATCGGCACCATCGACAGTTTTGTGCACCGCATTATCCGCAGTTTTGCCCTTGAGCTGAACCTTTCCTATTCCTTTGATGTACAGCTTGAAACGGGGAAGTTTGTGCAAATGGCAGTGGACGACCTCCTGGAAACCACCGGTGATGATCCGGAACTTACCCGTACCCTGGTGTATTATACCAGGCTTCTTCTGGAGGATGACAAAACGGTGAAGCTGGATGCTGATCTGGCCACTTTTGCTCGTTTCCTCACCGGAGAGGAGAGCCTGGCTCCTTTGGAAAAGCTGGCTTCGGCACAGGTAGATCTTGGGATGGTTGCCGACAGGAACCGCAGGGCCATCGCTGAGACCCTTGAGCGATGGAACCGCCTGGCAACCCGGGGCGAAAGCCTGATCCTGAACTGTGGTATCGGGTCCGAATATTTTATGTATGGTACAAAGGGGGGGGTGTACACCTTTTTCAGCGATCTCAGAAGCGGGAAGACCTACAAGAAAATCTTTCATCGGCAATCGGAATATAAACGCATCCGTGAATTCCTTGAAGATGGAAGATCTATGGTTAGAAAAGGTACCCCAACCGGTATCTCTGCAACCCTCAATGCATTAGCTCCTGAAATTATTCGGATTTATGAGGAACTCTGTACTGATATTGACACCCATTATCCACTCTTTGCGGCAAGGCAGATTCTGCAAAAAAACCTTACCTGGCTATCATTAAGCCGAAAGATCCGGCAGCAGATGCAGGTGACCATGAACCGCGAGAACCTGATCCCGATTTATGAGTTCAACCGTTTAATATGGAATATCATCCGCTGGCAGCCTGTGCCTTTTATCTATGAACGTACCAGTGAACGTTACGACCATTACCTGATCGATGAGTTTCAGGATACCTCGGCCATGCAGTGGCATAACCTGCTTCCCCTGGTCGAGGATTCACTGTCGCGGGGCGGAGTTAGCATGGTGGTGGGTGATGCCAAGCAGGCCATTTACCGGTGGCGTAACGGCGATGTGTGGCAGTTTGTCAGACTGCCTGATATCGTTGATCCTGAGGGAGGTACAACTGCGGCTGATCGATCGGCATCCCTGAAACGGTATTCCGTACACCACTTTCTGGACCGCAATTTCAGGTCTTCGCCGGAGATTATACATTTCAACAATACCTTCTTTGCATGGCTTGCAGGGCGTTATCCAGGTGCCCTGAAGGAGATTTTCAGCCACCATGAACAGAAGCCCGGTGGCACCCATCCGGCTGGTGTAGTAGAGGTTACCCTTGTAGCGGAAGAACCGAAAACCAATATCGCCCATATCCGTGAGCAGGTGATCGGGGTGCTGGTGCAAAAGGTTCAGGAGGTGTTGGGATTGCCGGGACAACCCTGGTCACCTGCCGATTTATGCGTCCTGGTGAGGCGCAACACCGAAGCCGGGATGGTGGCAGCAGCCCTGGTGGCAGCAGGTATCCCGGTGGTTTCTGCGGAGTCATTTCCACTGCAGGGTTTTCCGGAGGCTGTAACGCTGCGTGCCCTCACCGGTCTTCTTCTGGATGGCACCGATGAAATTCAGGCTACGGTGCTCGCTACACGGCTATGGCAACTGGGAATGATCAGTGAGACGCAATATCTTGAGGCCCTGACTGATATGCGGCATTCTTCTAAAGCAGAAAACAGCCTGTGGCCATGGACCTCAGTACTCCTGGGCCATTGCGGACTGCAACGAACCCTGGAGCACTACCGTGGCATGCCGATCTATGAGTTCTGCGAACAGGTCATCAGGGATTTTTTCGGCACCACCGCTTTTCCGCCCGCAGTGCAGCAACTGCTCGACCTTACGGGTGCCTTTGTGAGGCGTTACGGCAACGATCTGGTGGCATATGCAGAACATCTCGACCAGGTGCTGCCCTCCTCCCTGCCCCTGCCCGAAACCGGTGAAGCAGTGCAGATTATGACCATCCACCGGTCCAAAGGGTTGCAATTCCCGGTGGTATTCTATCCGTTTGCATCTGAAAGTAATGTTCCGCCATCCGGATCACGGCAGCTTCTGTGGGTTCGTGATGTCAATCCCGATATCTTTTATGGCCTTCCTGCACTCCTGCTTGAAGGGGGATCCGATCTGGCAGACACCCCTTTCGCCCAATCTTGGCAAAAGGAACAGACTGCCCGTCTGCAGGATCTTGCCAACCTGGTGTATGTGGCCTTTACCCGGGCAGCCGATCTGCTGTATGTAATAGCGGCTCCCCCTTCCAGAAGATCTACAGGCGGGGAGTACCTCTATGATATGCTGGCAGAATTCCTTTCTGCATCAGGCCTGTGCGCAACTACCGACTGCGTGACCTGGAAGTACGGAAGTCCGGATTTTTCCGGTATCCCTGAAAAAACTCCCCCGGTAGCTGCCGAAATCCCTCAGATGGCGCGGGAATGGAACACCCGGGACTGGAGCAACCGCATCTCCATACGTTCAGGTTATCTGAGGGATGATCCGGATGATGAAACATTTGCACCTCTTAACCGGGGCATTCTGCTGCATGCCATCCTGGCCGATTTACCTTCGGTTGCCCAACTCCCTGACACCCTTACGGTGTATGAGAAAGCGGGTCTTATTACTCGGGAGGACAAGGAATTACTGCTGAAAGAACTCGTTACCCTGCTTACGGATGAAAAGATTGCCCCATTCTTTACACCCGATACCGGCACCAGGCGCGAAGCTACACTGCTTACACCCGAAGGACGCCAGCTCCGCCCCGACCGTGTTGTGCATCTTGCCGGCCTCCTGGCTGTGATCGATTATAAAACCGGCGAGCCCCGTCCGTCGCACCGGACGCAGGTGGAAACCTACTGCAGGAAATTGCGACAAATGGGGCACGAATCCGTAAAAGGGTACCTGCTGTATACAGGTTCAGGAACCCTGGTGGAGGTTTAAAAGGGCCAGAACTGATTGTCGTACCAGATACTCTCCATCAATTGCTTGTTCATCTCATTCAGCATCTTCAGGTGACTTTGCTCCCAGTCGGCCAGCCATGCATATAACTCTTTCTCGTTCAGATCCGTAGCTTCTGCAGCCCTCTCGCTGTATACCTGAATGGCACTGCTCTCCATGTTGATGGCCGCTCCGATGGCTGCGGCTTCGTAGCTGGCAGCTTCTATTTTTCCCTTTATCCCTTCGTTCAGAATCTTCTCTACAATGGCTTCATTGGCATGGCTGTCGGCCAGCCGCTGTTTGCTGAAGGTTTGGTTGTTTAACAGGCTTTTATACTGTTCCGACAGAAAATCGATATGGGCCTGTTCCTCTTCGGCCATGATGGTAAAAACTTCACGTGCCTCAGGCACCCTGGTGGTAGCAGCTACCTGGCTGTAAAAGGCCTTCCCGCGGCGCTCCAGTAGTATCGCCGTCTTCAGAATGTCAAGTGCTTTTTCGTTTTGCATGGTATATCTGTTTTGATTCGCTTGTTTGGGTTCCAAAGATAGAGTAAATAGTTCAATAATATTGTGAAATTGACTTATTCAGGCTGGCTGAGGTTGTTATTTCATAGCCGGAATGTCCGTTTTATACAATGCCCGGTGATGAACCATCAGTATTTTTGCCCAACTCACCAATAACCGGTATCATGAAAAACATATCGCTTTTCGTACTGATAATCTTTACTTTACCTTTTGGACTGTATGGTCAGATTAATGTCCCTTCCAAACTAAAGGAAAAGGCAAAACAACGGGTCGAAGAACGGGTAGACCGTGCAATTGACAAAGGGTTGGACAAAACAGAGGAAGAACTGGAAAAAATGGTAAAGAAGGATAAGAAGGAAGATGGGACCGAAGAAGAACCGGAAAAGGGTAACGACCCTGAGAATGATGAAGGATCTGAAAAAAGCCTCAATACATCTGATTCGGTAAAAACCTCATTGATCAGCACAACCCAGTACGACTTCATCCCCGGGGATCAGATTCTTGTTTATGAAGACTTTTCACAGGATAAAATTGGCGAGTTTCCGTCGCTTTGGACTACCAACGGGAGTGGTGAGGTTAAAACGCTCAATATTGC
Organism: Bacteroidota bacterium; assembly: GCA_022709695.1. GTDB lineage: Bacteria > Bacteroidota > Bacteroidia > Bacteroidales > SKPS01 > SKPS01. The sequence goes on along the minus strand of JAKLII010000012.1, from coordinate 28,615 downwards.
CACTGGGAACTGGTTTCACATGAATGGGGATGATGCAGTGTATTGCTTCATGAAAACTATTGATTTCCCGGCGAACTTCATTGTCGAATTCGATCTGGTTCCGGATCAGGACTTTACATCTTTCGAATTCACCTTGTACAACGACATTGAAAATCAGGAATTAAATGACAATCTCTATCCGGGTGATGCCGGTCTCCACTTTCAGATGAAATATGATGGATGGGAGGTAAAAGGGTATAAAGACGATCTGGACTGGAATACGGCTGAGTCACAAAAGAATGCAGTGGAAGAACAGCGGGTTAACCATGTGATCATTTGGGTGCAGGACCGGCGGGTAAGGATATACCACAAGGGAGCTAAGGTTATTGATGCACCTACGGTTATTCATAAAGGGGTAAAATTCAATCGTATCAGGTTCAGTGGCTGGGATAATATTGGCAAGCCTTTTCTTACCGGATTCAAAGTCACAACAGCATCACCGGATATGAGGCATAAACTCCTTACAGAAGGGAAAATGGTTACCTATGGAATCACTTTCGATTCAGGGAAAGACCTTGTTAAGCCGGAATCACATGCTACTATCAAGGAGATTGCCGGTGTGCTGATAGAAAATCCGGCAATCAGGATTAAAATCACCGGACATACCGACAGTGATGGGAATGACAATGCAAACCTGGAGCTTTCCGCAAGGAGGGCGACCAATGTAAAAAAATACCTCGTATCACAGTTTGGAATCGCAGAAACACGTATTGAAACGGCAGGTAAAGGAGAGGCTGAACCGATAGCCGCCAACAACAATGCCCAAAACAAGGCGAAAAACCGAAGAGTTGAAATTATTAAATTATAATGATAATGGCGGACAGGTTTATGAAATTTAATCAGATGAAAACCTTTACGATGAAAGGAACTTCTGAGTCATTATCAGTAAGAACAAAGCCTTTGTGTTTGATGGTTAATATTTTACTGCCATTTTGTCTCCTGCTTGCTGTCCCTGATATTCATGCACAGGGCTCTGTGTCAACATTCAAAATTCCCTTGCCGGCAAATGTCTGCGAGTGCAGCACAGAGGAAATGAATAATTATAAAAATAAAATTTCTGAAGCATTGTCGGTGGTAGAATCCTGGTACACTGATACATCTCTGAATATAAATGAAGATTCTCTGAAAAGCGAAGCCTGGAGGCAGGCTAACCTCAGTTTGGGAATTGATACCTTGTTACAGGATATGAGCCCTGCAGAACAACAGGCTTATGCTTTGAAAATGGCTCAGATGGTGGCTTCAAAGGCGATGACATCTGCTACTGCTGATGATCAGGAAAAAATAAAACAACAGCAAATGAAGGCTGCTGATAACAGGGCTGATTTCAGTACGATTCAGGAACTGCTGTTACCGGTCGGTATTGATCTTGACAAACTTGAAAAAGAAGCTGATGACTGGTACCTTTTAAAAATCAGGCCCCTCTATGACACTTTGAATTTGCTGTATGAAGATGAGTATAACGCTATGTATCGGAGGATCATTGAGGCTGAAAAGTCTTATTGCAGGAAGTTCTCGCCAAGACAACTTGAACTGATCAAACGGCAAGTGGAAGCACTGGAGAAGGCATTCCCGGCTATACAAGACCTGTTGGCGCGCAATATACCTGTCAAAGATGCATCAAATCAGTTCAAGGCTAAGGAGTTGGATCCGGTCTGGCTTTACCTGAAAGCAATTGAAAAATCTTTCGATTACCGGATCCATAATGAATAAAAAGAAGAAACCAATCTGCAGAAGTGCCTGGAGGTTTCTGCCAATGATTGGCTTGCCTAAACTTTTCGGGTTTTTGCTATTCCTGATGATTGATCCGGCAGCTATCTCATATGCCCAGGTAAAAAGTGAATTAAGCAATTCGGAAATCACAGAGCAAATCAACAAAATCATACAATCAACAAACTGGACCAATGATGCGGAAGCAAAAGCAGCTGGCTTGAAAATCGAAGCACTTACCCGGTTGCTGGGACAGAATCCGGAAAAGCCCGATACCATTATCCCATCCGGAGCATCCGCTCAGGATTCAGCCATTTTAAATGAGGATGCGCTCCAGGATAGGCTGTTCAAAATAGCTTTGGATGCCTTTGATGCAAAAGCAACTGATGCAGAGAATCTTTCCGTTGACCTGAGTGCACCTGTAAGGAATGAGATCATCAGAGAATATAAAGAAGACAAGATGGACTCATACGTATTGACGCAGGCAGATATGCCTCATTTAGTGGTGATTGATTTTAACGAAGAATCATCTGTACAGGAACTCAGTGTAATGCTGCAAAACCCAAATGTCAGGGATTTGGTGTTGTTGTACGGACCTTATGCCAATCAGTTCGGGCTGGAGAATCTTCTGGATACAATCTGCAAACTGCCACTAAAAACTTTGGTAATATCAGGTTTTCACGTAATTACCCCTGAAGAAGCCCATACATTGCCATTGGTTCTGCCAAAATTTCCCGAGCTTGAAGTGTTTTACTGGATAAAAAATGGCAAACGCGAATTCTCTCCTATAGCAACTTCAACCCCAATACTCAAAGAGTTTTATCTTGATTCCTATCCTTCAACTGGACTGACAGGAATCCTGGAAGGGTTAAAAAGTCTTTCCGTTTTCGGTTATTCAGGCATGTCGTTAGACGTACACCAGATCAATGTGCTGAAGACATTATTCCCTCACTGTAAATTTGTTATTAATTGATGATCAGGTATTTATGCTGCATCGGTTTGATATTTGGGCTTGCAGGGTTTATGCAAAGCAATAGGGCTTTTGCACAAAAACAAAAAAACGTTTATATTGAAGCAACAGTCCCTGCCGGTCTGGATGCCGAAGAACAAGAGGAAATGGAATACAGACTGGAATCGGTTTTTGCCCTGAATCTGAAGATGAGCTTTTCATGTGTTACAGTATTGACGAGAAGTACATTCAGGAATGAACTGAGGAACGATTACCAACAGGCATTAACCGGCAATGGTAGCGGTGGCTCTGCGATGTTTGGCAGTCTTTGTAAATACGATTATCTCCTGAAAATTGAATTGAATTCATTTGAATCCGGAGCATCCTTTGTGTCTGCAAAAGTAATTTCACGCAGACCCGTAAAAGTTGTCGGAGAGGCTAGTTTGCTTGGGAGAAATATGGATCAGACCGCAGTGGCCAGGGAAGTGGCTCTAAAGTTGGTTGATGATTTGAGCGCAAATGAATTTTGCCCTTTTACTGGTACGCTTTTTCTTGATCAGACCGATATTCAGCATTTTAACGATACCACAAAAACACCGGTTTTTGTTTACGATCCAAACAGGAAACAAATGTGTGAAGGCTTCAGCATCAATACCTATGAAAAATCCGGAACACAAAAGACAAAGTGGGAAATAAACAGGATTGGCCGGGGAGCTGCAATTGCTGATCTTCAGAGCGAAATGGATGAACTTATTGAGGAGCATGAGGAAAACGATTGTTATACATGCAAATCAGGGCGCATTGGCGGCAGAATATGGACCAGAACAACTTCACAACGATTTGTTGCATCACGTGTTTCCGAAGAAAGCAAGTCAGCTGAGGACCAAACTAACGATGCTCGGATTGAAATCAGATTTCAGGATGACAGTACTTATCTGCTGATTATCAAAGCAACCTCGGTATTTGAGAAGAACACTGATGTATCCATTCAGGAAACAGCTACTGGAACATGTGATGGAATCAACACAAGGCAAACCTTTCAGACTGCAAATACCATATTTCTGAATGCCACACTGGGCCCTTTTAAAGGAACCAGCTCCGATACACAACTTTCAGGTTCAGGTACTGTGGAACTACCATCCAATCAGGATGGAGGAGAGTCAGAACTGGTGTACAGGTTTAGCTTCAGAAGGTAATTCCAACGCTTTGGCAGCTAAAGGTATTGGGGATTTTTAGCTGATAACGCTGTGGCAACTTCATGATTACGCTGAAAGAAAGCATAGGGGGTTTCCCCCACTATTTTCTTGAAAATCCGAATGAAGTGCGGCTTGTCATAAAACCCGCCTTCACAAACCGCATCAAAAGCATCCATATCAGGATTTTCGATCACCCTGCTCCAGATATTGTGTACTCTGACAATTTCCGCAAGGTCTTTGGGGGATATCCCAATCCTTTTGTGAAAATTTCTCCGGAGAGTTCTCGGATGCATATGGTACTTTGAACTCAGCTCTCCTATGGGTTCAGTTCCTTTACTTTTCAGTATTTCCAGATAAATACTGTCGAGTATGTCAGGGTGGTAAGGGTTTGATTTGTTTATTTGTTTCACAAAAGATTCAAATGCGCTGATCCGGCTTTTGGGTTGGGCCGGCTTCAGCAATTCGTATTGAATAACACCCAGTAAGGGCCCCCTTAACGGTTCATAGATCACCCCTGATCCGAAATTCATATCAATACCAAAAAATTTTGAAAAAACCGATGCATAACAGATGATTATCATCGAATCAACAGGGGGTGTGACACGAATCTGCAATGAAGAATTGACCGGTTTCGTAAGAAATAATCCGGGCAGCGCTCTGAACTGGCCTTCATTAACCAGGGTAAACTGACCGCTGTAATGAACTACTATTCCGGCAAGTCCGTCGGGGATAAAGCGGTCATCCAAATGATCACCTGTACCCTGTGCGCTAAGAACCGCATACCGGTTCACAAGAAAGGAAACCTCCTTGCCGGGAGCTATATATTCTGCCCTTAACATTTGACCCTTTGTCCTGATTTGGTGTTCCGGCAATTATACAACTAAAAGACAGCATGACCAAGCCGGAAACTGAAAGATATTCACAGCAAGGCCGGATGGTACTGATGTGATACTCACAGAGGTGCTAAAACCTGTTGTCAACTGGTCATAACAGAATATCTGACCTGACCGGCTGTTACCCATAATCAATTGCTGCCGGTGGGATATATCTATTTTGACCTATCTTTGAACCACAGAAAGTTTTCAATCAAGGGTCATGAAAACAGAAATCAATCAGGGGTTGCAGATTTCAGTCAGGGAATCGTGACCATAAGATTGGTCCTGATCCGGAAAAGTGGTTAATTTACGCCAATCGAATATGATATACCCCCTTGCTGATCCAACCCCATTGCTGCTGAAACTTGCCCGGGACACAGGCTATAAGGCCGTCGAGGGCTTGATCCCTTTACCCACCGGTTCCGGTTCCGGCAGGCGCTACTACCGGTTGCTTTCCGCAAACGGCAGTCTTATCGGTGCCGTCAATCCCAACCATGCCGAAAATGAGGCCTTCATGTACCTCACCAACCATTTTCTTTCGCACGGATTGCCCGTTCCCCGGGTACTGGCCTACGACCCATCCTCGGGATGTTACCTGCAGGAGGATCTGGGAGATGTATCACTCTTTGATCTGCTTTCCGGTGAACATGCCGCAGAACATCTCCCGCTGATGAAGCAGGTGATGCACTGGCTGGTGCAGTTTCAGGTGAAGGGGGTCACCGGGCTCGATTTCGGCCGCTGCTATCCCGGTACCCCATTCGACCGGAAGGGAGCGCTCCGCGACCTGCTCTATTTCAAGTATATGTTCCTTCGCCTCAGTGGGCTGGAACCCGATGAAGCCGTGCTGGATGACGAATTCAATGCCCTGCTTGAACATCTCTTTGGCGATTATATCGCAGGTTTCATGTACCGCGATTTCCAGTCGAGGAATATCATGATTCGCGATGGTATGCCCTGGTTTATCGACTACCAGGGGGGACGGCAGGGGCCGCTGGCCTATGATGCCGCCTCTCTGCTGTATCAATCGCGGCTGCAGCTACCCGCTGAGGTACGCGAAAGCCTGATCCTGCAGTACATTGATGCATTGCAGGAGTATGTTGCTGTGGATGCAGGCAGTATGGCTCAGCAGATCAGGGGATTTGCCCTGCTGCGCCTGCTCCAGACCCTGGGCGCCTACGGGTTCCGCGGGCTCTTCGAACGGAAGGAGGCATTCATCAAACCCATTCCGGCTGCCTTGCAGAATACCCTTGGCTTGCTGGAAACACTGCCGGCAGGTGCGGAATTGCCCCACCTGACTGCCTTGCTGAGAGAGGCGTCCCAACACCATTCCAAAACCGGGCATACAACTGAAGGGCTTACGATTACCATCCAGAGCTTCTCGTTCATGCATGGCCTCCCTCCGGATCCAACCGGCAACGGAGGCGGTTTTATTTTCGACTGCCGCGCTCTTCCCAATCCCTACCGCGACCCTGTACTGCGACCTTTTACCGGCAGGGATCCGCAGGTGGCAGAATGGCTTTCCGGTAAACCCGAAGTGTCTGAATTTCTGTCGCATTGCGAAGCACTGGTTCGGCAGGCTGCAGAAAATTACCTCAAGAGGGGTTTTACCCATTTGCAGGTAAACTTTGGATGTACCGGCGGCAAACACCGCTCGGTGTTTTGCGCTGAGGAACTGAACCAGCGTTTATTGAAAAACAGGGGTGGTCTGATGCTGAATCTGATCCACAGGATGCTCTGATTTTTATACTTTTGAGGAGTGACATCCAATACGGTCTGATGCCAAAGAACTGCAAAACCGACAAATCATCAAAACCCTCTGAGGCAAAGTTCGAATGTAACAAATGCGGACGGCTGGCAAAGAAGGAGGAGAAACTGTGCAAACCCAAAAAAATGAAGGGGACATGAAGGCACTGATTCTCGCAGCCGGACTGGGTACCCGTTTAATGCCCTATACGGAAAAAATTCCCAAAGCTCTGGTGCCAGTAGCCGGCAAACCTATGATTCTGCATCTTCTGGAGAGGCTTGCATGTAAAGGGATACATGAATTTGTGGTGAATCTGCACCACCACGCCGATGTGCTGCAACAGTATCTGGAGCAGCTGACGGTACCTGGGATTTCCATTGCTTTCTCGGATGAACGCGATGCCCTGCTCGACACGGGCGGGGCGCTAAAGAGGGCAGCCGCCCACTTTGATGATGGCCAGCCTTTTCTGGTGCACAATGTGGATGTCTGGTCCGGTACCGATCCTTTTGCGATGCTGCAGTACCACCAGCAGACCGGGGCTATTGCCACCCTGGCAGTACGGAACCGTGAAACCAAACGGAAACTTCTGTTCGATGCCGGGGGGAAGCTGGCAGGCCGTATTACCGCCGACGGGAAACATGAATGGGTGAAGAACCCTTCGGATAAATGTACTCCTGTGGCCTTCAGTGGCATCCAGATCGTGAGCCCTGCCATTTTTCGTCATTTCCCATCCTCCAGCCGTTTCGGGCTGGTTGAATTCTACCTCCGGGCTGCGGCTGCCGGTGACCCTGTTGTGCCTTACCTCCATGATGAAGATCTCTGGGCAGACTTGGGTACCATTGAGAAGATAAAGTCCATCGGGGTTGGTTAATCCTATGATGTCATTTATTATTTTATCTTTGAAATCGACAAACACCGCTTACCGGTAAAATGCCAGAATCAGGAGGTTTTCTTTCAGCACTTGTATCTGAACTTTTTCGGAGTGGTACAGATAACTCTGAACATTTGCGCATTATCCTTCCGGGTAAGCGGGCCCGCCTTTTCCTTTTCCGAGAGTGGGCGGTGGCGGCCGGCAAACCGGTATGGGCTCCGGAGGTAAGTACGATGGAGGAGTTTGTATTTAGCGCCCTGGGACTTGAACCTGCCGATGAGCTTGCCCTGACCCTGAACCTGTGGGAGATCTGCAGATCCACCCCTGAAACAACGATGACTTTTGAGCAGTTCAGCGGGTGGGCTCCCATTGCGTTGCGCGATTTCAACGATGTAGATCTGTTTCTGGCAAACCCGGTGCAGGTGTTTGCCAACCTCCGTGATGCAAAGGAGCTGCAGTTCTGGGAGCCTGGCCGGCAGGAAGGACTCTCCGGCTTTGAGCTGCAATACCTGGCATTTTACGATCACCTGCTGCCATGGTACAACGCCCTCCGGGAGCGGATGCTGGCTGCCGGGATGGCCTGGCAGGGGCTTGCTTTCAGGATGCTGGCCGATGATAAAACCCAGCTGCAGGAGCTGTTTGCCGGGAAGCAACTGGTGTTTGCAGGGTTCAATGCCTTTTCACCGGCTGAGGAGCAAATCGTGAAAACGCTGAAGGATGCAGGCATCGCCCGCCTGCTGTGGGATGCCGACAAATGGTACGTGCAGGATCCCTTGCAGGAAGCCGGGATGTTCATCAGGGGCTGGCAAGAAAGGAATCCTGAGGCAGATGTGCAGTGGATAGGAGAGGAGCTTTCATCAGGGGCAAAGGAGATCCGGATTTACGGGGTTCATGGCAACCGCGCCCAGGCCCGGCTGGCAGGAGAAATCCTTGGCCAGGCAGGCAGCAACAACCACCAGACTGCCCTGGTGCTTCCCGATGAAACCCTGCTCCTTCCGGTGCTCAACTCGCTGCCTCCGGTAGTGGAGCGGTTTAACGTAACCATGGGGCTGCCTTTTGGCCATACCCCTGCCTGGTCCTGGCTCAGGCTGAATCTGCAGCTTTTTGCACCGGCACCCAATTATCGGGGAGAATGGATCCGGGTAGCCTCTCTGGTTCCGCTTCTCCGCCATCCCTGGTTCAATCTGATGCTGGCACCCGAAAGTAACCCGAATACCGACCCCCTACCGGCATTCAGGCGAAGGTACATTACAGCAAACGACCTGTATCAGATTCTCACTGAAGTGTATCCGGCTTCGGCCTCAGGCCTGAAGCATTACCTAGCTCCTGTATCTTCACCGGTGCAGTTTGTGGAAAAAATGGAGGCATCCATCCGTTTGATTCTCAGTAACCCCCGGACCAAAGAGAGGCCATTCGACAAAGGGGCACTTCTGGAAACACTGCGTATTCTGAAAGCGGTGCATGGCATATTGGATCCCGAACCTGATGCTGCTGAAGGATTTGCCATATTGCGCCACCTACTCATGCGCCTTCTGCAGGGAGCATCCGTTCCTTTTACAGGTGAACCACTCGAAGGAGTGCAGATCATGGGGCTGCTCGAAACCCGCAACCTTGATTTCCGGCATGTGATCCTCCTTTCTGCCAACGAAAAAATCCTCCCCCCTGCCCGAAAACCCTTGTCCCTGATCCCCTCCGACCTCAGGGTATTTCATGGCCTTCCCGGGGTAAGGCATCAGGATGCCATTGCAGCGTACCATTTCTATCATCTGCTGCAGAGGGCAAAAAGGGTCGATATCATCTACAACACCGACCTCTCTTCGGAACAATCGGGTGAGATGAGCCGCTTCATCCGGCAGGTTGAGCAGGAACTGGTACCGGCCAATCCCCTGATTTCCTGCCATCATACCTTTCCTTCGGACCCGCTCCGACTGGCCGGTTCAGCCCCGCCTGTGACCATTGCCAAAACTCCGGCAGTGTACGATACCCTCCTGCAACGTATGGAGGCCCGCCTCCTTTCTCCATCGCAACTGATCAGTTACATACAATGCCCCCTGAAGTTTTTCTTCTCCTATGTGGCAGGTATCCGTGAACCTGAATCGTTCGTGGATTCCCTTGACCAGAAGGAGTTCGGAACCCTGGTGCATGAGGCCTTGAAGGATATCTACACACCCTTGCTGAGTACCTCCGGCAATCCGGGTGTTCCGGATAAAGCATTTTACGACCATGCTATCACCCGGGCTGATGCCATAGTTGGAAAATGTTTTAGCAAACTTCTTGGGAGTGAAAAGAATATCAGGGGATTAAATGTAATTTCCCGCGAAATGGCTGCCTTTATGGTGCAGACGTTTCTCCGAAAAGAGGCATTGCATTGCCAGGGGAACCCTCCGGCACTGCTGAGCCTCGAATTATACATGGAACATCATCTTTTGGCCGGTACCAGAAAAGTCACTTTCAGAGGGTTAGCCGATCGGGTTGATCAGGTGGACGGTATCACAAGAATCAGTGATTACAAAACCGGCAAGGTGGATTCCTCGGAACTGAAGATGCCCTCCATTCAGGATCTGTTTACCGATCCTGCAAAGGAAAAGGTTTTCCAGCTGATGATGTATGTGTGGATGTACAGCCATCATCACCCTGATGCCACACTTACGGCGGCGATTTTCCCCCTTCGCAGCAGCAAAGATTATGCATTCGGGATTCCGGAACTGTCGGGTATTTCATCGCAGGATTTTAAAGCGATCCTGGCTGATTTTCAGGAGGCCCTTGCCAATCTTTGCACGGAGCTCCTGGATCCTGCAGTCCCGTTTCGCCAGACCGATGATCCGGCCCGGTGCCGCTATTGTCCTTACCAGCCCGTTTGCCTGCCTGAAATCTGAGAAAAAATTACAGGTTTGTCGTTACGATAAACCAGGGATTATGCAAATCGGGTTTGTTGTAAAGGAGGGGTTTGTCATCCTCCGCCTTCACGATCCTTCCTCCGGCCAGTGTTACGATGGCATCTCCGGCGGCAGTATCCCACTCCATCGTGGGGGCGAAACGTGGGTACAAATCGGCGCTTCCCTCTGCTATCATACACAATTTCAGGCTGCTGCCCCGATTCACCGATTCAAAATGAGATAACCCACGGGTTTTTTCACTGATATATGAGGAGGTTTCAGTGTTCATGTGGCTCCGGCTGGCGATTACCCGGTAAGGGCGCTGCTGTGGTGGAAGGGGAAGGGGAACAGATCGTCCGATATTTTCCAGGCTGCTTCCGGTTACAGGTCCCCTGACATACCGGGCACCCGCTTCCTGTGCAGCAAACCAGCAATCACCGGTTACTGGTGCCATAATTACGCCGAGTACAGGCCGTTGCTCTTCAATTAGCGCGATATTTACCGTAAATTCACCGTTTCGCTTGATGAACTCCTTGGTGCCGTCCAAAGGGTCCACCATCCAGAAACGCTCCCATCCCGATCTGACCTCCCAGGGAATTTTTAATCCCTCTTCACTGAGAACCGGTATGCCGGTTTCTTTCAGGTGTCGCAGAATCACTTCGTGAGCCAGCCGGTCGGCAAGGGTCACCGGGGAAAGATCCCGTTTCAGACGTACCTTCATACGTTTTCCGTGGTACACCTCAAGGATCTTAACGGAAGCTGCAAATGAAGCCTCCAGCGCCTCTTCAAGCAAGGGTGTGTTTGAGTTCAAGGGATTGGGATATTTGCCGGAAGTATTGAAAAATATAGAATCCTGAAAAATTTCAGGGCAAAGATAACCACTGAGTTTCAATTCGTTGTTTTCTGATGTAACTTTGTTTGTTAAACCCCAAAAAATCTCCTATGGAAAATGTAAATCTTGTACCGCAGGCGAGAAAAAAGCGCTCGCTATGGGCTTTCATTTTTGGATTATTGCTGATGGTTGGGATCGTAGCCTATGTGGTTTATTATTACCAGCCACTGGACCAGGATTATTGTTTTGAATCCATTAACCAGGACGAAGCTGAGCTGATGCTGAAGAATTATCAGCAATCTGCTCAATCTGAAGAGAATCTGATCATCAGGGGATACTCAATATCCCAATGCCATCTGAAAATGATGGAGCAACTTTTTGAAGCTTTTCCTGATGCCCAGGCGGTAAGGTTTTATTTCGGACAGCAGGAGGGTTCCAAGGATACATTCCTGATTGCAGCAGCTGTAAATGCTGAGAAAAGAAATGAGTACGACAAGATCCTGAAAGCCAAGCTGGGTACAGCAGGTCTTTGCCCAAGGTACTGCGATGAACAAAGTCCCCTTCTGGAACCTGCTGACACCAGTTACCCTGAGTATTCTTTAGGTGAACCGGTATCTGTTGAAACTGCCCGTCAACTTATTTCAGGGTATCAGATGCAGAATGTCCTTTCCAGCGGAATCATGAAGGGAATGGTTGTTTCCAGACAGCAATTTGCCACCATGATGGAAATGTCAGGATCGGACAATATAGGAGGCTTTAGAATCTATTTCGGAGCCAAACATAAAGCAGCGGAAGTAATAACCCTGATTTGTGCCACAACTATGGAAGGGAGAGATATCTCTGATCTAATTATTTCAGCGCCAGTGCAATCTGCCGGCTTATGCCCCCGTTACTGCGATAACTCTGAACCGGCCGATCCCGAAGAAGTTGGGGTTGTATCAGTGTGGTGATTCTGAGGGTGGCGGACTTGTATGGCCAGCCCATATCTCCTTGAGGGTTTGGTAGGCTCTTGCCATGAACCTCCTTACAGTACTCCGCTCCATTACAAGAAGTTTCCGATGCACCAGGTAATGCGTCACCTTTTTTTCGATATAGTGGTGGAGCGGTAGCAGTATCGCAATTAAAATAATCTTAATACCGATGACCTTGAGGGGCTCACCATGCGTAGCGTGATGAATATACTGGTCTGCCAGCAGAATAATGAATTCAAAGAGAAAGATGAAGGAGAAGAAACTGAGGAAATGGATGACCCCGGAATGAATCCTGAAGCTGCCTACCAGAATCAGGATTACAAACATCCCCAGGATCATCAGCACAATCAGGGAATACTGGATATTGTTCCGCCGTTGGGTGGCCAGTGCCTCTTCCTTTGCAGACATCTCCCTGTTCTGCTCCTCATTTCTGATCTCGAGTGAAAGCATCTCGTCTTTCCTGTTCATGGTGGCGAGACTGTCGGTTATGGATCGGTTTTTTTCGGAGTATAGGAGAGCTGCCTTAAAATTGCCCTGATCTTTCAGCAGCGGAATTAAAGCATTTCCTGCTTTCAGGGCATAGTCGAAATACTCGTCTTCTTCGGCAAGCGTAAATGCTTTGGTGTACTTATCTATGGCTTCCGATGATTTGCCATTTCTGTGCAGATATGCTCCGAACCGGATGTAAAAGTTGGACAACATCACAGAATTGGAAGACCTTTCGAGCAGTTTTTCCGCTTGCTGATAATAATACAAAGCTGAATCATGCCGATTTTCAAGCTCAGAAAAAATCGCCAGAATTCTGAAATGGAGGGATGGATTATTCAGCGCTAGATATTCCATTTCTTCCGGATACTCTTCACCATAAAGCTTCTGCAGTCTTGCAAACTTTTCATTGTTCATCAGGTACATCCGGTACATGGCCAGCACGTGCTGTTTCAGGTAGGCATTACGATGCCTGATACTGAACCGCAGTATTTCAGCAATTTTATCATCGTTCAGCCGATTCAGAAAATCGAAATTGATCTCCTCTAGATACGTCCATGACCACATAAGAGCAATAGAGTCAATAGGTTGGTGTTTTTTCAATAGCTCGATTTCCTTTTTCCGGTATTCGACCGCTTTTTCATAGATTCTGTTCCTGCTGTAAAATATAGAAAGAGAGCTGAAACATTGTCTCAGTAGTTCCTCTTTTTTCAGAGATTGGGCAATGGTAAGTGCATTCAGCAGAAATCGGAAGCCCTCCAGTGGCTGATTCTGTTCCTGAAGGAGTTGGCCTATTCTCAGGTAGCTTCGTGCTTTCAGTTCCAGGTCCCCTGCTTTTTCAGCGTTCGAAAGAGACTTATAGCAAGAGGTCATTGCTTTGTCAAATTCAAATTGATACTGGTAAACAAAGCTCAGGTGCAACCATGTCTGCCACTCCATTTTTAAATCCCGGATCTGCAGTACAAGTGACTCTGCCCTTTTTGCATAATCTCCGGTATTGGTCCCAGCATAATCCAGCTCGTTCATTGCGAAATAGGCATTGATGCAGAACAGGATCTGATAGGCGTCGTAGCTGGTTTCTGCCTTCCGGATGGCTACCTCCATCAGGCTGTCGGCTTTGTACAGATTGCCAAGCTGGTAATAGAAAAACCGGGCATCCCTGATCAACGACTGAATATCAGCCGGAATCACCTGGCCTTCTTTTTTCACATCCTTCTTCGTGGTGGATGCAATGAGGGTGGTCCCGTCTGCAAACAATAGGGTTGCAAACAGGATTATGACCATAAAAAGGCCCTGGTTTGTGAAGGGGTATGGTTTCGTTGTCACATAATCCATTTAAAAAACATCCTGCCGGCAAATCTGACTGAACTATCTTTACCGGCAGTTGTACAGCACTGAAACGTTTTCCTATGAAAAAGGTTTGGTTTTCCGGATTCATGATGGTTTGTTTCTTTCAGGCTTTCGCGGCTGGTCCGTGGGAGCCTCTTTACATAAATGCTGATTACATTGCACATATCAGGATCACGGGGGATCTGATTCCGTCCGGCTTTTCGCATGATCTGGGGACCACATGGTACCAGGTGAACTTTGTGCCCCTGGAGGTCCATAAGAACCGCGATACGACCCGGCTTGCTTCTTTCTGGTTTGTGCACCATGGGTACGAAGCACCGGATCCGGCAACTTTTCCTCCCGGTTCTGAATGGATTGTTTTCTTGTCCCGGACCGGTTTTCATGAGGTTGCTGAAATCAACGGGAAAACCGAACCTGCTGATTTCCTGGAAGCGGCTCTGATGCCGGAAGGAAAGATGCAGTTCACCCAGACGCTAAACAGGGATATCCGTCAGATGCGAAATTCCACCGCTTTCGACATAGCGGTTACCTCAGGAGATTTCACACAGGTTCAGGAGTTGATCTTTAGCCGGGTGCAGGAATCCTCATTCCGCTATGGCAACGACATGCACCAGGCTTTTGCAGATATTTTGGCCTGGCTGAATTCCTTTGCCACGGTTGACATCGCTGCCGGAGACACTTGTGCAACCCATATTTGCATTTACCCGGGATGGTATGACATCGGGATCAGGTTTCTCACCAGTCAGGGTCCCCGCGAGTATATGCTTACGCTCAGCATGGGAAAGGTACTGAGGCTTGGATGCATAGGGCACCTGATGAAACGTTCGGGACAAATCGACAGGGTATTTTTAAAGTCTTTTCAACCCGCTCCCGGAGTTCTGGGTCAGATACACCAAACTTGTATTCAATATTATTTTCAGTGTAAGCAGCGTTGGATCAGGCAGGAGGAGATTGAAATCAGTTTACAGAGTCTTCAGGATACCATCAGCGTGGTACCCGGGCAAATGACGATGCTTACTGTTAAGGTAAAAGTGCTGAATAAAACCGGTGAAGTGAAAACGATCCTTTGGCCGGTGCAGCAGAACAGCGGATTCAGGCAGCTCAGGTTCAGGCTCCATGATGAGGATGGAAATGTGCTGGAGGAGGAGGAGCTGTTCCAGACGGATGCCGGACTGCCCCCTGTGGATGTAACCTGGATCAGGCTTTCTCCCGGCGATTCACTGGTCAGCTACCAGACCATCAATGATTTCTATGCTCCGTTTTCCGACTGGTCGGCCACCCATTTCTTTCCCTGGCTGCGCGAAGCCCGCTACCTGATTTCCATGATCTATGAACCCCGCCAGGATGGGGATTCTTCACTCTTCTGGAATCCACCGGGAGGATCCATTGAAGTTTTTTACACCATGCCTCTTCCGGCAGTTTTCATTATGGATCCGAAAGAGGAGGAGCGGCTTACACTGCGGCTCATTACGAAGGGCGATTATTACGAAAACCAGTATGGTCAGAAAAGCAGTTACGATGGCCTGGCAGAGGTTCTGGGCTCCTCTCCCGGCAGTGCCTTCCGGCCGGGTGATACGCTGGCTTTCAGGTTTCCCTATACCATGTACGAACGTTCGGTCCCTGAATCAAGACCTGCGCTGGATGTGGACCTGATGGAGCCCGGAGACCTGATTCAGGCAGAAATTAACAGTAACTACCCTGTTGATATGGTGAAGGACGGGGCCGCGGTGAAGTTCAGGACGGTGCTTCTGGCAAACCGCCCTGATGCACTGAAAATTATACAATGATCACTGAACACAAAGGATCTCTCCCCTCAACCGGATATCGATCGAAGAAGAGCCGATCATCACCCTGTAGGTTCCCGGCTCTGTCTTCCGGTTCATGTGGATATCAGGGAAAGCAAGATGATCAGGGGTGAGCCGGAAAGTCACCTTAGCGGATGTGCCTGCTTTCAGATGGATTCTTTTAAATCCCTTCAGTTCAATGACAGGTCTTACAACGCTGGCATACAAGTCTTTGACATAAAGCTGCACCACTTCGTCCCCATCTGAATTTCCGGTGTTGGTGACGGTACAGGCAACTTCAACGGATTCATCAGGATGAAACTGCGTTTTGCTGATGCTAAGGTTGCTGTACGAAAATGTGCTGTAGCTGAGGCCATAGCCAAACGGAAAGAGCGGCTTACCGGTAAGGTTCATGTAATCATCACCTCTTCCGGTGGGTTTATGATTGTAGAAGAGGGGGAGCTGCCCTTCGTGATGCGGCCATGTAAAGGGAAGTCTTCCGGCGGGATTGTAAGCACCTGAAAGCACCGAAGCCACTGCACTGCCTCCGGCCTCGCCCGGATACCATGCCTGCACAATGGCGCTGGCATGGCCGATCCACCGCTCCATGGTTACGGCACTCCCTCCGATCAGCACCACCACCACCGGTTTTCCGGTGGAAGCAACTGCCCGGATAAGCTCCTCCTGTCTTCCCGGCAGGGAAAGCAAAGCCCGGTCGCGGAATTCCCCTTCTTCTATCCCCGCCACAATCACCGCCACATCGCATTTACGGGCAAGGGCAACCGCCTCAGCAATTTCCTTTTCTGATGGGTTTTCAACTCCCTGGTCCCAAACCAGTCTGATCCTTGCATTACCGGAGGTTTCATAGTATTCGAGCTTCAGATCATACATCTTGCCCTTTTCCAGCTTTACCGGTACGGTTAGAGTCCGATGGGTTTGCTTGCGCCAGTTGTCGATGATCAGCTTCCCGTCGAGCCAAAGGCGGTAACCGTCGTCGCCGGTGATGCCTATCTGCACGGTTCCTGATGCAGGGGCCCTCAGCTTTGCGGCCCAGCGCACGGAGTACCAGTCGTAGGGTAATTTTTCAGGGTCCGGGGAGAAAAGGGTCCAGCTAAAATCAATCTGTGAATCACTTCTTTGCAGAACGGCTTTCCCCTCCAGATGGGGATTGTTGAAATAGGTTCCGAGCACTCCGGGTTTTGTGGTTCCTGAGTCGTCATAGGATAAACAGGAATCCGGAATAACTTTCAGCAGTACATCTTCTCTGCCACAACCTTTTGCATAAGTAATCTGTACCGGGGCCGGGAATATCTTCTTCATCCCCTGCAGAATGTTTTCCGGAGCATTCCCCGGACCCGAGTACCCCCCCAGTCTGGCCTCCACAGCATCGGCACCGATCAGTGCAATGGACCGGATGTCCTTATCCAGCGGCAGGATGGCGTTGTCGTTTTTCAGCAGCACGATCGACTCCCTTGCAGCTTCTTCTGCCAGGGCCCTGTGCTCAACCGTGCCATTCCAGCGGGCAGCCTCTGCCGGATCCACATAAGGGTTCTCAAAAAGCCCGAGTTCAAATTTGAGGGTAAGCACCCTGCGGACCGCCTGATCGATGGCATCCATCTTTACCATGCCTTTTTTAAATGCCTCGAAAAAGAGCATGTAATGATCCCTGGAGGTCTGGAATATCACATCCAGCCCGCTCTCCAGTGCTTCACGGGTGCTTTCGGGATATGTAGCCGTGATGAAATGCAGTACATTGGAGCCTCCGGTGGCACCGGCATCTGAAATCACAACACCATCAAATCCCCATTCATCCCTCAGAATATCCGTTAGTAACCTGCGGTTGGCGGTGCAGGGCCTGCCGTCAAATGAATTGTAGGACGCCATTACAGAACGGGCACCCGCCTCCTGAAAGGCTGCCCGGTAAGGCACAAAATATACCTCTTCCATGGTACGGTCGGCAAATTCAACCGGATAGCTGTCTCGACCGCCATCCCCCGAATTGGCTATGAAATGTTTGGGTGTTGCCACGATGCCCTGCCTTTCAAAAGCAGAAATAAAGGCAACCCCCATCCTGCTCACCAGATAGGGATCCTCCCCGTAGGTCTCTTCTACCCGCCCCCAGCGCACATCCCTGGCAATATCCAGAACCGGTGAAAGAATCTGTCGTATTCCCCTGCTGCCTGCCTCTTTTGCCACAGAGGCTGCTACTTCTTCCATCAATGAGGTATTCCATGTGGCCGCCAACCCAATGGCCTGGGGAAAAACCGTTGCCCCTTCCCGCACCAGGCCATGCAGGGCTTCGTCAAAGGGAATCACCGGAATACCAAGCCGGGTCTCTTCTGTAAAATAGCGCTGTATCTCATTGATCAGCAATGCGGTTTCCTCTGCATTGCCCGCACCGCTGTAATCCAGCATCTGCTCCTGCCCCCCGTTTCCCCTGGCTTTAACCGATACCTGAAACCCGAAGATACCATGCTTGTACAGCTCCTTCCCGTCCGAAAGATCTCCCGGTATCATGTACAACTGCCAGAATTTTTCCTCCGGGGTCATCCGCGATAACAGGTCATCCACACGCTTCGATACAGGCTGTGATGCATCTTTGTAGACAGGTTGCTTATCACCTGCAGATTTGCAGGACGACAATTGCAGTAAGGCCAACAAGGATAGCCATAAAAAAATATTAATTCTTTGCATTGACATTTATGCTAGTTTTGGATAGCGAAAATATCCAAAATCTCACTTAATCTGACATATCTATGGAATCAAAGTACGGGTTTACCAAAATGAACATCCAGGAGTTTGAGCAATGGATTACCAATCTTAGGGTTGGAAGAACCATCGACCGCATCCAGCAACATCATACCTATAGTCCTTCTTATCAGCATTTTAATAAATCCAACCATTTTGAACGTCAGAAGGCTATGCGGGATTACCACATGAACCACAACGGGTGGAGCGACATTGCCCAGCATTTTACAACATTTCCCGATGGCACCATACTTACCGGCAGATCGCTGGAAGTGATCCCTGCAGGGATCAAAGGGCAGAATGCCACCGGGATTTGCATAGAGCATCTGGGGAATTTCGATACCCGTAAGGATCAGATGACGGCAGCCCACCGCGACGCAATTGTGGCGATGACGGCCATCCTGCTCAGAAAATTCAACCTCCCCGTCACCAACCATTCGGTAATTTACCACCACTGGTACAACCTTACCACCGGTGAGCGCAATGATGGCACACATAACAACAAATCCTGCCCGGGGTCATCCTTTTTTGGCGGCAATAAACCACACCATTGCGACAGTGGTTTTTTGCCTTTGGTGACAAACTGGCTTTCCGGATCGGCTCCCGGAACGGGAGGGGTTATCGCTGTGCTCAGATATGCAGTGGTTACCGCTGATAATCTGAACGTAAGAACAGGACCTGCAACGGATTTCCCCAAAGCTGACCGGCGTGAATCTCTGGTAAGGGGCGCAGTGATCAGGGTGTATGCAGAGCAGGATGCATGGCTGAAAATCTCCGGCTCCGCCGACCACTGGGTA
Organism: Bacteroidota bacterium; assembly: GCA_022709695.1. Taxonomy (GTDB): domain Bacteria; phylum Bacteroidota; class Bacteroidia; order Bacteroidales; family SKPS01; genus SKPS01. The sequence continues at coordinate 9,390 of JAKLII010000012.1, read as the reverse complement.
TCAGGAAGATACACAATCCCTGTGCGAAAAGGGCGGGTTACCTCTGCCAGCCTCAATGTCCGTTCCGGACCGGGTACCTCTTTCCCGATTGTGGGAGCACTCTCTCTCAACGACGAGGCGTATGTTTCAGAAGAGGTGAGTGGCTGGCTTAAGGCCGGAATTACCGACAGATGGGTATCCGGGAGGTATATTGATTTCGGCTAGAAACCCTATATTTGCCGCCAATTATAAATAGCGGCAACCATGATCAACGAACAACTGATGAACCCCCGCAGCATTGTGGTGGTGGGGGCTTCCAATGACACCTCCAAACCGGGGGGTAAAATTCTGAAGAATATTATCGATGGAGGTTACCAGGGGCATTTGTATGTAAACAACCCCAAAGAGGATGTGGTGCAGGGAATCCGGAGTTACAGGAATCTGCAGGATCTTCCTGAAACCGATCTGGCAGTGATTGCCATCGCAGCAAAGCATACTGTGCAAACAGTTGATTTTCTGACAAAAAACAAGAATACCAGGGCATTCATCATCATATCCGCCGGTTTCAGTGAAGAGAGTGCCGACGGAAAAATCATCGAACAGCAGATTGTTCAGCTGATCAACGATGTGAACGGTTCCCTGATAGGTCCGAACTGTACAGGTATCATTACAGACCATCATAAATCGGTTTTCACCCTTCCAATTCCGGAATTCCATTCCGGGGGATGTGATTTCATCTCCAGTTCGGGGGCAACCGCAGTCTTTATTATGGAATCGGGCCTTCAGAAAGGGCTCACCTTTGCGAATGTGTTTTCGGTGGGCAATTCAGCCCAGATGGGGGTTGAAGATGTGCTGAAACACCTGGATGAAACCTATGAACCGGGGATCAGTGCACCGGTAAAGCTCCTGTATATGGAGAATGTGCGCAAACCCCGGATGCTGCTGAAACATGCATCGAGCCTGATCCGGAAGGGTTGCAGGATGGCTGCCATCAAGGCTGGTACCTCTGATGCAGGTCAACGGGCTGCATCCTCCCATACAGGTGCGCTGGCCAATCCGGATGTACCGGTGGAGGCACTGTTCCGGAAAGCCGGCATCATCCGCTGTTCCGGGCGGGATGAGCTTACCACCGTGGCAGCTGTACTCTGTCATCCTGTGATGAAAGGGAAGCGGGTTGCAGTGATAACCCATGCCGGAGGCCCGGCTGTGATGCTGACCGATACCCTTGCCAACGGGGGACTGGAGGTGCCTCATATCCATGGAGAAGCGGCAAATGAGCTGCTTACAAAATTGTTCCCGGGCTCATCCGTGGCCAATCCGATCGATTTTCTGGCCACCGGAACTGCTGAACAACTGGGTACCATTATCGATTATGCCGACCAGAAATTCGATGGGATTGATGCGATGGTGGTCATTTTTGGCACCCCGGGTTTGTTCCCTGTTTTTGATGCCTATAAAGTGCTTCGTGAGAAGATGCGTACAGCGGCTAAACCCATTTTTGCAGTGCTACCGTCTGTACTGGTAGCATCCGAAGAGGTTAAGGCATTTGTAAAGGATGGGGGCATCAACTTCCCCGACGAAGGTTTGCTGGGCAGTGCCCTTTGCAAGGTAGCGGAAACACCTGCCCCTGTGCGTGAAAAGGTGTGTACAGCCTCAGCCGACATTGGAATGATCCGCAGTATCATCGACTCTTCAGAGGAAGGATATCTGGAACCTGCTGCCGTGCAGGGGTTGCTGGATGCAGCCGGTATCGACCGTGCAGGTGAAGCGGTGGTTACCACCAGGGAAGCAGCTGTTGAGGCTGCCCGTAAACTTGGATTTCCGGTGGTAATGAAAGTGGTTGGCCCGGTGCATAAGTCGGATGTGGGAGGTGTGGTGCTCAATATAAAAGATGAGGAAACGGTGGCCCGCGAGTTCGACAGAATGATCCGGATCAGTGATACGTGGGCCATCCTGCTGCAACCCATGCTCAAAGGGGTTGAACTGTTTGCCGGTGCCACTGCCGAAGGGGATTTCGGACATATGATCATGGTTGGAATGGGTGGCATCTTTATCGAGGTTCTGAAGGATGTGAAAGCCGGCCTGGTACCGCTGGATAAAAACGAAATCCTGCAGATGATTAAAGGGTTGAAAAGCTATCCGCTCATCGAGGGTGTACGTGGTCAGGAAGGGGTGAACCTGGAGGCTTTCGCGGAGACAGTGCACCGATTATCAGCACTTCTGACCCATGCGCCTGAAATTCAGGAGATGGACCTGAATCCACTGCTGGGTACCCAACGCGCTGTGAAGGCTGTGGATGCGCGGATCAGGATCAAAAAATAAATTTTTTTTTAAAAATTAACAACTCGTTAACAGAATCATTTAATTATTCCTTAAATTTGCAACCTGAAGCCCTACTTGCCGTATAAACAGCAATATCAAAATGGTTGGAAATTTGCCTCGGCAGTAATTAACAGGTTGATTTTGAGGAGTATTAGAATACATATTGGATTGCTGTTATTGTTTGCACTCTGCAATCAAACGGATCTTTCGGGGCAGATTTTTAATAATAGCTATCATAAATGGTCCGCTTCAAGGTACTACCGGGGGTTGTACATCGGCGCCGGAACCGGCCTGATTAACATGGATGGTGATTACGGCAGCAGGCAGATCGGGTTGCCCACACTCGGGTATTCACTACTGATGGAGGGAAAATTTTCGACCAGGTGGATATTCAGGGGCACCATGGCCAAAGCTACACTTGCTGAGAGATTATCCGGACGCTTCTCCTATATGGATTTCAGGTCTGACATCCGTTCATTCGATCTTTCCTGTTCTTACGTATTTTCTCCGCTTACTTCCTGTACCCATCGCATTCAGATGCGTCCATACGTAAATATGGGGGTAGGGCTCCTCAATTTTGAATCCTATGCTGACCTGCAGGATCCTTTTGGTAATCCTTACCACTTCTGGTCGGATGGAACGATCCGGTCCAGTACAGAAGATGGCAATGATGCCGATAAAGTGCCCATCGTAGTCAGGGATGGTATCTTTGAAACCCCTATTGACAGCCTCGATCTGGTTCCGTCGGTGGTCGGTATAATGCCTTTCGAAGCAGGGATCCGCTTTATGTTCTCCAGCAATTTGGGAGCTTATATAGCTGCCAGGTATACCATTTCAACCACCGATTATATTGATCATGGCGTAGCGTACCGCGACAAATTTCTGACAGACCGTGCCATCCTCAACCATTTCCCCGACGGCTATTACACCTATACAGTAATGGTGGTGTATAAATTTCATGATGCAGATAAGCGGCCGCGCTACAAGAGGAGTTTGAGAAAGCCCGTGCAGTGCCGGAAGTTCAGGTAAGTATCTGTTTTTTTGGTCTTCAAAAAAAAAGCCGCCTTTCGGCGGTTTTTCTGTGTGGAGCTGCCGGGATTCGAACCCGGGTCCAAACAAGCAGCTGAAGTGCTTTCTACATGCGTATCCTTTTATTGATTGTCGGGGGTTGAATGGGAAAAGGCACCCTCTCAAACCCTTAGTCCCTGATGATCTGCTTTCGCGGGACAGGAGAAGCAGATTGCCCGGAATTGCGCGCACCCCGTGACCGGATTGGAACCAGGCCTGAACCGTCCGCGGAGTGTCTCGTCCCAACCCGCCGGGTCAGGATTAAGCTTCATCTACTCGATTCGATTAAGCAGCAAGAGCGTAGTTATATTCGCCGTTTATGTGTCGATAGCAGTTGTTAACGGGCCACGCCATCACCGCCCGGCATGCTTACAGTTCCGCTTACGTGCTGTCAAAACCAGTCAGCCCCGGAAATCTGTCCGCTTGTCAGCGGATTCGCTCTGCAAAGATAGGTAATTTCAGTAACAGATATAATCATTTTCTGAAATTGCCCGGCAATTGCCGGGGAGATGCCCTGAATTTCTGAACCTGAACGGACGGGCCTCAATTATCTTTTCAACTTTCTTTGAACTCCCATTGCGTTAACAACAATCATTGCATCAAGCACCATTTCAGGAGTTATCTTCATCATTTCGTGATGGATGCACTCTTCCGGAGCGCAGGCTTTTATGGCTGCAATTCTCAACATTTCCATGGAGGGGTTAAGGAGCCCGATATCTTCAAAGGTTGTGGGTAGCCCGATGGACTCACAAAAAGAATATACGGTTTCGATCTCATCAGGTGGGGCGCTGTTCATATGCAATCCTGTCAGGATCGCAATCACAATCAATATGTAATTGATTATCAGTGGGAACAATCCGGATAATGTCCGAATTGTTCCCACTTTTGTTACCACATCGTTGCTTTTTTGGTTTTCGATTAGCTCCTCTTTCAATGCATCCTCTCTTCAGTTGTACCAACCCGGGTATCTGCCCAGCAGTTTCTGATGAGTGCATACCATATTAGTATGCAGGTCAAAGATCAGGTTTGCTTCAATGCAGAAGAAAAACCAACCAAGGCCGGGTCGGGTCGCGAAACCGGATCGGGGGAACCTGATGGGGTGGCTACAGTGGAGTAGTAACCCCCCATGCATAACCGAGAGATAGAAAATTTGAAGGATGGCTGGTTGTTTTTCCACCAATACCTCAGCGGTAGCTGAAACCGTCCCTTGATGTTGTGGAAGCAGTTACTTCCGGACACAAGATATGAATTGGTCGCTCTCGGGATTCGCTGCGCTCCGCTTCGCTTCGTGTTCGATATTCTTTCCGGTTTCTGAGCCACCAGGCATTACAAAGGTACGTTCGTTGTTAATAAGTTTGATCTCTAAAATTTTCAGAGAAACTATAACTCAATTCATTTCTAGAAGAATTTCTGTAACTTTAAGATTCTCTGGGATTTGATCAAACTCAATCCTCCTTTCCTTTAATTCAACTTCGTTTTGAATATCAAAGAAATATAAAATATTGCTTGAATGTTTTCCATAAAGTGCAAAATAACCATCAGGCATTGAGGGAATCGTCTTTCTAAATCCTTTTTTAATTGTTCTAAATTGATCTCCTATCCTTATTGAGTCTGGAGTGATGATTTTATCCGAAAGTATAGTGACTCTTTGTATCTTTTTGGTATCCATCCATGAGGTTTCTAATAACAATATTGGTTCTGAATTCATGTGCACAAATACGCCTGTCCAGGTTGATTCATCCTCAGATTCAAATACTGTATCATGTAAAGATACTCCAGATGGAAAGCTTATTTGACTTAATTCTGAAATCTTCTTACCTAAAAGCCATTTGGAAAAACCGAAATCAACTGTTTTGTTATCAAAATTTTCAGAATCCAAACGAGGTTCTTTAATCCCCACAGTGTCACTTGTTAGGTTTGGTTGATCAGGTTTAATATCTTCAGAAATAGTATCAACCTGTTTCACACAGCCAATTAGAAATATAGGGCAAGATATTACTAGCAACATTTTCCTCATTTTACCTTAGTCTTAATTATTCTTGAATTTCCATTTGTGATGCAGGATAAGCTGGGTCTACCCCCGTAGCATCAGGCTTTGCAATTGTTGGGCTGACAAAACCTTTTCTAATATCAGAATCCATTTGTTGTTTTTGCTTCTTATATTCAGCTAATTTTAGATAATCTCCACCAAATCGATTAAAAAACTCTTCATTTGTGACTGATCCATAATTTCTATTCTCCGGGTTGATGCGATTGCCATTACTATCTTTTGCATCAATATGCAAATGAGCGTCTTTGGTTCCGGTACTTCCTGTTGTTCCTAATGGCTGGCCTTCCAATACATTGCTGCCAACTGCCAACCCGTCTATAGTGCCCTCAATATGTCGAAAGGTAACTTGATCACCATTGGCATATTCAACGGTAATATAGTTCCCGCCTGCTGTTGAGTTGCCAATTGCAGTAACTTTTCCATCTCCTAATGAATAAAAAGTAGTACCGGTTTTTGCCCGGTAATCAATGCCGCAATGTGGATTTGATGACTTTGGAGGTCTGTTGGTGTCCAAATAGGTGGATGTACGTACAACAGTGTTTTTCAAACTCCAACCTCCATCCTTTGTGTCTCGTTTATTTACAGCGGTAGTCCCAGCAAGAGGCCATTCAATGTTTCCCTTATGATCAATGTGGTTCAATGGATTATTTAATCCATACCTATATGGAGTCCACCCTGGAAACTTCCCTGCCATCGGATCCACAGATAGCCAAACACTTACATTCGGATCATAGTACCGCGCACCGAAGTAGGAGTAGCCGGTTTCCAGGTCACGCTCTTTTGCAGAGAAGGTATAGGGGGTGTAGTAATCCGTTGTTACCCTTTGCTCTATGTAGTTTTCGCCGAAGGGCAGGTATTGGAGGTGCTGGGTTGGTGTACCGGAGGCATCGGTTAAAAAGGAAGATGAACCCAGATGATCGCTGTGGTAGATATACCAGTTGTTTTCCGCATTATTCTGGCTGGCGGATGCCTGGACGGATTCCAGTTGCGGCTCGTAGGTGATGTATTCGGTCATCAGATCAAGGCAATCTGTGAAGCTTCGTTCAAGCATTTCCCACAGCCGGGTTGAAAGCTCTGAATATTCGTCGGTGATGGGTGAAACTGTGTCGGTTATGGGATCTTGCAAGCCGTACATCGTGCCGCCACCAATGCGGGAGCTTACTCTTTCTGCTCCGGCATAGTAGTGCTTGCTGTAGCCCTGTTGGTTGTACACCACATACGGACTCACATACAGCGTTTTATTGCTGAGGTTAGCCACATCAATAGTGCCTACACCGCTGATTTTCATCTGGGTAACCTCGCCGGTGAGTTTCCAAACGCGTTCGCCGGCTGCATCGTACACATACGCGCTCAGGTAGTTATTGTCTTTTACCGCCATTAACCTGTTTTCTTCGTCCCAGCACAAATAGCGGTTGAGGCTTTTGATGTTGTCGGTATGTGTACTGAGATTGCCGTTCAGATCCCAGGTAAATGCCTGGTCTATATCGGTGCCATTGATATACTCTATGGCGTGTGGCTTTCCGGGGGTGTAGCTGTAGTTGCCCTGATACGCCACCTGTGAAACCGTATTGTCAGCTGAAAGTATATCGGCCGTTACGTTTTTGGTGGCAATATTGCCCGTGGCGGTGTAGCTCATTTCAAGGGTAAACGGAAAACTGGTGCTGTCCTTGTCTGTAAAGGTACCGTTTGCATTGGTTAGGCGATACATATCATCGTAGGAATACTCATTTTTATACACGCCACCCAGGCCGTTTACGGCTGCTGCGATGTTTTCGATGCCCAGGATGTTGTTCTCCTTGTCGTAGCTGTAGTGCAGATCCATGAACTGCTTGGTTCCACTGGTGGTTTTCAGTTGCGAGAGGCGCTGGCGGTAGCCATCGTAGGTGTAATCGGTGAAGGTGCCGTTGCCATACTCGATGCGGCTGCGGCTCCCCATGGCATCGTACCCGATAAAATCTATGATGGGCACAGTTTGCTGATCCTTAACGCCATACATGCTCTGCAGCTGCCCTGCGGCATCGTAATCGTAATGCACCACCTCGCTGTCGGGGTAGGTGATGTTGAGTACGCGGTTCCAGCTATCGTAGGCCCCTCTCATCTCAAAGGTGTAGGTTTCGGAGTTCAAACGCGTTTTCTATACTTATTCACCTATAAGTTTCTTGATATGTTATTTTTCTAATCATTTCTCCATTTAACCAATACCATACTTTAGCTTTTAAAAGGTTGTTATCGTAATAGTACTTCCAAATACCTATCTCGTTTCCTTTAAAAAAATATCCTTTAACGCTTAAATGGCCACTCTTAAAATATTCGCGATATTTTCCGTGCTTATTTCCATCTTTTAACTGATAAGTACAATGAATTTCACCCGTAACATAGTATTCATGAGTTCTCTGTCCTATTGAATAGGAGCTTAATAGTAACAGACAAGATACTAAATAGGTCTTGAGCAGAATATTATTATTTTTCATTATTATTCAATATTTTAGTGTTTTCGATGAATTCATCAGCTTTTGCATTCTTTGATTTTCGATATTGTCGAAAAAATTCTTGTTCAAACTCCGTAGGCTGTTTTTCGGAATTCGGATCATTAGGTGCTAATTTGATATTATCAGGTTCCAAATGACCAGTTTCATGAGTTGCAGCAGCTCCTATGCCTTCTTCTAAAGACATCAACTGTTTGTTAAAAATATCGCCAATACCACCCCACCGAGCTTCAGGATCCTTAATAACTTCACTAAATATTTTTATGGTATTTTTTCTATAGAATTTTTGACCTTCTTTCTTGATTTTAAAAAGGCCCGGTTTGTTCATTCCATAAGGATCAAACCCAGGTGTTCCTTTACAAAGTTTTAGTTTAATTCTTGTCGGAATTTCTTGCAATCTCCTAATCCTTTCTTTACCAATATCGGTAGTTGCCATTGCATTAATGATTGGTGCAGATTTCTTCATGAATCGTTTCGATACTTCGCCCCCACTTGCGAGTTTGTAGGTCACATTTCCATCATCGTCATAGCTCACGATTACTGGTTCTCTTTTCACAGGATCCCAGATCAGCCGTCCATCTGGATCGATATATTTTAACGAGTTACCAGCACAATACATAAAAGCACTCATACTGGGATACTTATCCGCTAGCGGATCCACACTCAACCAAACACTTACATTCGGATCGTAGTAGCGGGCGCCAAAGTAGCTGTAGCCGGTTTCGGGGTCGCGTTCTTTGGCCGAGAAGGTGTAGGGGGTGTAGTAGTCTGTGGTGGCTCTCTGCTCTATGTAGTTTTCGCCGAAAGGCAAATACTGCAAATGTTGCGTTGGGTCTCCGGAGGCATCGGTGAGGAAGCTGCTGCTGCCCAGATGATCTGAATGATAGATGTACCAGTTGTCCTCCGCGTAGTTCTGGCTGGCGGATGCCTGGACCGATTCCAGGTGTGGCTCGTAAGTGATGTACTCGGTCATCAGATCAAGACACTCCGAAAAGCTTCGCTCAAGCATTTCCCATAGCCGGGTTGAAAGCTCTGAATATTCGTCGGTGATAGGAGTAACCGTATCGGTGATGGGATCTTGTAAACCGTACATCGTTCCGCCACCAATACGGGAACTCACCCTTTCTGCACCTGCGTAATAATGCTTTGAATAGCCTTGTTCGTTGTACACCACGTAAGGGCTCACATACAGCGTTTTGTTATCGAGGCTGGCCACATCAATGGTGCCTACCCCGCTGATTTTCATTTGCGTAACTTCGCCGGTGAGTTTCCAGACGCGTTCGCCGGCGGCATCGTACACATACGCGCTCAGGTAGTTATTGTCCTTTACCGCCATCAGCCGGTTTTCTTCGTCCCAACACAGATAGCGGTTGAGGCTATTGAGGTTGTCGGTATGTACTTTCATGTTTCCGTTCAGATCCCACTGAAAGCTCATGTCGATACCGGTGCCGGAAATGGTGCTGATGGTATGGGTTTGTCCCTGGT
>JAKLII010000011.1 GCA_022709695.1 Bacteroidota bacterium | reverse complement strand
GATGTTTGTGTGCCCCGGCGACAATGCTCAGCTCAATGTGGTGGCCACTCAGGCAGGCCTTACACCCACCTGGAGTTATCTGTGGTCGCCATTGGATTATATTACCGGGCAGGAAGCCCTGCAAAACTCGCTGGCCACGGCCATGCTGAATACAACCCAGTATTCGGTGCTCGTTACCGGCGACGGATGTTCAGCCACCGGAAACATCACAGTGACGGTTCAGGCCGGTCCTGCCATCACTGTACAGCCCGTTTCAACGCCTGGCTGTGATGGAGGGAACGCATCCTTCAATGTAACCGCCACAGGCCCGGGAATTACCTACCAGTGGTATTTCAACAGCATCCCTATTGACGGATTGTTAAATCCAAGTGCACTCACCCCCAGCCTCATTCTGAATGCTATAACACCAGCTTCTGCCGGCACTTATGAAGTGCTTGTGAGCGCATCCTGTGGTACTCCGGTCATGAGCAGTCCGGCAACACTCACCGTGAACCTGCTGCCCACCATTGCCATTGATCCCGCCCCGGCAGGCCCGGTTTGCGCCCCCCATACCCTTGTTTCGGTTACGAACGCCACTTCTCCTGCCTATCAGTGGAAACTGAACGGAACGGATATTCTTAATGCCATTGCATTTGACTATCAGCTAACCCTTGCCGGAAATTATTCGGTGCAAGTGACCGATGGTGTTACCCAATGTCAGAACATTTCAGCGGCAGTTCCGGTAGCCATCAGCCCTGATCCTTCAGCAATTACCATTACACCCAATATGGCAGATGTCTGCCAGGGAACGATCCTGCAGCTTACTGCTGCAGGAGGAATAGTTCCATTCCCGACTGTTGGTGCCGGAACCGATCAAAATACCAATCAAAACTATCCAACCCCATATGGGGCGTGGTTTGAAACCTCCAGGCAGCAATATCTGATTTTAGCCTCAGAACTCACAGCTGCGGGCATCCAGCCGGGGACCCCCATCCCTTCAATTGGATTTGATGTGGCAAACCTTAACGGATCAGGGGTTCATGTGAATTACACCATCAAACTTGCCCACACAATTGTTTCCGTCCTGACCACTACCTATGAAACGGCAGGATTGATTACAGTATTTGGCCCTCAGGATTACTACCCGGTTACAGGCTGGAACACCCACAACTTTATAACTCCGTTTGTTTGGGACGGCATCTCGAACCTGCTCGTGGATATCTGCTATGCCAATGACCCGAACAATACCGGTGATATTTACACCTACAATGCATCAGTAAACAGAACCAACACCCCGTTCAACAGTGTGATTACCAGCAATGCTGACAATACAGATCATTGCCCGTTAGCAACGGGGACCCTCAGTACCCTCAGGCCCAATATGCAGTTCGGGATTCCCCAGCCGGTTACGAAAAACTGGTCGCCAATCACAGGGCTGTACACCGATGCTGCTGCCACCCTTCCTTACACCGGAGGTGAGGCCCCTGTGGTGTATGCATTGAATGGATCGGGAAGCTATTCCTACACATATTCATCTGTAAGCCAGAACCAATGTACCACCACCGGCTCTGCTGCCATAACCGTAAATCCCCTGCCCACGGCCACCACCACCCTGGCAGCTACCGAATACATCTGCCCGGGCGACAGCAAGACCCTGACAGTGGATCTGACCGGAACCCCACCCTGGTCACTGACTGTAAATGACGGAACCGGTCCTGCAGTGATCCCGGGCATCATGACCAGCCCCTGGACCTATGTGGCATCCCCAACAATTGCTACCACCTATACAGTAACCTCGGTTTCCGATGCCAACTGCACCAACACTTCCACGGTTTCGGTAACAGTCGATATCCACCCGGCGCCCGCTCCTGTTATCACAGGCAACAACTCGCCCATTTGTGCCTATGCCACCACCACCCTTGATGCAGGTGCCGGTTACAGCAGCTATCTGTGGTCGAACCAATCCACAGGGCAAACCCTGCTGGTGGACGGAAGTGTGCTCGGAGGCAACGCTACCGCCCTTTACACCGTTACTGTAACCAATCAATTCGGATGTGAAGGTTCCGTAAGCAGCACTGTTACCACCTTCCCGGTTTTGAGCGCTGATGCCGGACAGGATGCAGCCATTTGTGAAGGACAATCCACCCAGCTCGATGCCAACGGTATAGGAGGTGGAGGAACTAACCAATATGCATGGAGCCCGGCTGCCGGACTGTCGGCTACCGGTATCAAGAACCCTGTGGCTAATCCGGTGGTTACTACCACCTATACAGTAACCGTTACCGACAACAACAACTGTATCGCCACAGATGAAGTGGTTATTACCGTTTACCCGGCCGTTATAGTTGATTTCACAGGGTTGAATGCAGCCTATTGTATCGATGCACCTGTGGCCTTGCTGGCAGGAACACCGGCAGGGGGAACTTTCAGTGGCCCCGGCATTGTGGGTAACACCTTCGATCCGGTAGTGGCCGGAGTGGGTGGTCCTTACACCATCACCTACACCTATACTGATGGCAATAACTGCATTTGGTCCATTTCCAAACAGGTATCGGTAAATCCGTTACCGCTGGTATCGTATACCGGTCTTGGGCAGGCCTACTGCGTGGATGCAGCTACGGCTACCCTGGCTGGCACACCGGCAGGTGGCACCTTCAGCGGCCCTGGCATCAGCGGCAGCACATTCAATCCTATGAATGCCGGCACAGGAACGCACACCATTACCTACACTTACACCGACGGGAATAATTGCACCAACAGTTTCTCTGCACAAGTCACCATAAACTCATTGCCGGTAGTATCCTTCACAGGGCTTAACAACCTCTATTGTATCACCGCACCCATTTCCAACCTTACCGGAACCCCGGCAGGCGGTACTTTCACCGGGCCCGGCATTGTGGGCAACACCTTCGACCCGGTGCTGGCAGGAGTGGGCGGACCGTACACCATCACATACACCTATACCGATGGCAATAACTGCACAGCCACCTTCAGTTTACAGACAAGTGTAGTTCAACAGCTGGTTGCCTCCTTTACCGGGCTTAAGCCGGCTTTCTGCCTGAATGAGCCTGCTGCTACACTTGTAGGCACACCAACCGGAGGAATTTTCTCGGGTCAGGGCATTTCAGGAAATACCTTCAGCCCTGCACTTGCTGGCGTTGGAGGTCCATACACCATTACCTATACGTATTCTGATGGCGTTGCCTGCACAAGCGTTACCACCCAGGATGTTACAATTCATCCGGTGCCTGTGGTTTCCTACACAGGTCTCAATGCAACCTATTGTGCCAGTGATGCAGCCTCTGCTCTCACCGGAACCCCTGCAGGAGGCACTTTCAGCGGCAATGGCATTTCGGGCAACTCCTTCAGTCCCACTGCAGCTGGAGCTGGCATCTATCCCATCACCTATACCTATACCGATGGCAACAGTTGCACCAGCAGCAGCACACAGTTCACCGAGGTGTTTGCCCTTCCGGTACTGTCGATGAGTCCGGCAGCGGTGATCTGCGCAGGTTTGTCAGCTCCCATTTCGGTATCTGCATCAGGTGCCGGAGGGTTTATCTATCAGTGGAACAACGCAGCTTCTCTGAACAATCCTGCGATTGCCTATCCCATCGCCTCCCCGCTCGTGAATACGACCTATACCGTTACGGTAACCGATGGAAATCTATGTCAGAATACAGGTAGTGTCCCGGTTACAGTGAACCTGCTGCCCGTTGTGAGCTTCACCGGATTAAATTCTGCCTATTGTGTGGATGCCCCGGCAGCCTTGCTCACCGGTACCCCTGCAGGAGGCACATTCGCCGGACCGGGTATCACCGGCAACCAGTTTGTTCCCTCAGGGTCAGGAGTAGGTGGCCCATATACCATTACCTATACCTATACCGATCAGAACCAGTGTACAAACGGCACATCTGCCACTACCTCGGTGAATCCTCTGCCTTTGGTAACTTTCACAGGTCTGGATCCCCAATATTGCATCAATGCACCGATAGCCAATCTCACCGATAACCCGGCAGGGGGGACCTTCAGCGGACCGGGGATCAGCGGTAACCAGTTTTTACCGTCAGCAGCCGGCGTTGGCAATCACCAGATTACCTACACCTACACGGATGGTAATGGATGTACCAACAGCAAAACCATGGCAACTGTCGTGGATGGTTTACCAGTGGTTACATTTACAACCCTAACCCAGATATGCGTAAATGCCTCGCAGATAAGCCTTTCCGGTGGATCACCACTGGGTGGCACCTACAGTGGGCCCGGTGTTACTGCAGGAACCTTTAATCCAAATGCTGCAGGAGCAGGATTAAAAACGCTGACCTATACCTATACCGACGGAAACAACTGCACCAACTTTGCCACCCACAATATCCAGGTACATGCCCTGACACCGCTTTCCTTCCCAACCCTGGCAGGAGTTTGCATCACGGAGGCACCATTTGCCCTCACCAACGCAACCCCTGCAGGAGGAATCTACAGCGGACCGGGAGTAAGTGCCGGAATGTTTGATCCGAACGCTGCAGGAGCTGGTATTCATACGCTTACTTATACCTATACGGACGGGAACAACTGTACCAACAGCATCACCCAGACCATTCAGGTATATGCATTGCCAAATCTGGTGATGAGCAGCAATACCAGCATCTGTATCGGTGCATCCACCCAGCTCGGCGTCACTCCGTTTGGTGGCGGCGGCGGATATTCGTTCCTCTGGAACAACGGCACCTTGCTGAACAGTGCCACCATCAGCAACCCGATCGCAACACCGGTAAACACCACTACCTTTACGGTGACGGTAACCGACATCAGGGGCTGCAAGAGAACCGGAAGCACCACGATAATGGTGAACCCGCTGCCAGCCCTTACCCTGAATCCGGCCACCGATATGTGCCAGGGATCGAATACACAGCTTAATGTTCAGGTAATGCCAGCCGGTACCTATACCTACAACTGGAACAACGGTGCTACCCTCAGCAGCACGTCTGTGGCCAATCCTGTTGCGGCACCGGTGGTTACAACAACCTATACCGTTACCGTAACCAATCCTGCCACCTCATGTGTCAGCACCGCCCAAACGGTGGTTACGGTACTCCCGAATCCTGTTCCGGCCATTACCGGACTTAATGCCAACTATTGTGTGAGCGCCGCTCCGGTTACCCTCACAGGCAATCCTGCCGGAGGAGTCTTCACCATAAATGGTGTTCCTGCTTTACAGCTTGATCCTGCGGTTGTGGGTGTAGGCGGGCATACAGTTACCTATCAGGTGACACAGGCCAACAATTGCGTAGCATCCACCTCACTGGGTGTTAATGTACGTGCCCTTCCCATTGCTGACGCAGGTCAGGATCAGAGTGTATGTACAGGATTCCAGGTCAATCTCAGTGCTTCGGCCAGCGCAGGAGCTCCTCCTTACCAGTACCTGTGGTCACCTGCCGCTCTGGTGAGCAATCCAAACATCGCCAACCCTGCCACCAACCCAACTGCCACAACTACCTATACAGTGGTAGTAACCGACCTGTACGGATGTTCCTCCAGTGATGCAGTTGTGGTGAATACCACCTCCACTCCGGTTGCCAACGCTGGTCTGGATGTTACGATCTGCAAAGGTCAGGGCACCCAGTTGCAGGCATCAGGTGGTACTACCTATGCCTGGGTACCCTCCACAGGACTCAGCAACCCGAATATTTCCGATCCGATTGCATCACCGGCGGTAACTACCACCTATAGTGTGATTGTTGTGAGTAATTGCGGTATTGCGGCAGATCAGGTTGTGGTAAACGTTCTGCCGCTCCCGAATGTTGATTTCACAGGGCTGCCTGCCAATGCCTGTTTAAATGGCTCACCGATCACCCTTACCGGTATACCTGCCGGCGGCCTCTTCTCTGGCCCGGGGGTTACAGGAAATGTATTTGATCCTGCTCAGGCAGGTGGACCAGGCGTTGTGAATATTTCATACACCATCACCGGAAGCAATGGATGCGACAATACCATCACAAAGAGTGTTCATGTAAGGCCTGTGACCGCGGGCACCATCAACAACCTTGCACCTTTGTATTGTGCCAGTGGAAATGCTGTAATCCTGAGCGGTATACCTTCCGGTGGAACCTTTGCAGGCCCCGGCATGGCAGGCAATACTTTTAACCCGGCCATGGCAGGTGTAGGTGTTCATACCATCATTTACACTTTTTCAGATCAGTACGGATGCCTCAGCACCATCACCCAGCAGACAACAGTATATGCACCTGCAGTCAACATCACCAATCTGGCACCCGATTATTGCGTAAATGGTGCTGCAGTGACGCTCACAGGAACTCCCTCCGGAGGTATTTTCAGTGGTAACGGGATGAACGGTGCGAAGTTCGTGCCTTCGGTGGCAGGTGTTGGCACCCACAACATCACCTATTGGGCACAGGATGGCAACAGCTGCTGGGGTACCACTACACTGAGTACCGTGGTACTGCCTCCGACACCGGTTTCCTTTACCGGTCTTGCACCCACCTATTGCACCAACGATGCCATTGCTACACTAACGGGCAGCCCGGCTGGCGGTACTTTCAGCGGACCCGGCATTGTGGGTAACACCTTCAATCCTGCCACTTCCAGCACCGGTACCAGGGTAATCTGGTACACTGTAAGCGGACCAGGATTCTGCAAAAACTCGGTTACCCAATCCACTGTGGTTAGTTCTGTACCTGCCGTAAGCTTCAGTGGACTGAATCCCTCCTATTGTGTATCGGCCCTGCCGGTGAACCTCACGTTCGCGCCTGCCGGCGGTACCTTCAGCGGGGCTGGAATTACAGGTAATGTATTCACTCCTGCTGCAGCAGGCGTGGGCAATCATACGATTACCTATTCCTTTACCTCAGCAGCAGGTTGTACCAACGCAATGACCAGGAACACCCAGGTAATTCCCCTTCTGGTGGTATCTTTCAGCGGCCTCAATGCTACCTATTGCATCAACGACGGACCGGCACTGCTTACCGGAAGCCCGGCCGGCGGCTATTTCAACGGCCCCGGTATCCAGTATGGTATTTACTTCAACCCCACTCTTGCAGGGCTGGGTACTCATACGATCAACTATACCTACAAGGATGTGAACCAATGCACCAATGTGGCCTCTGCAACAGTAACGGTAACTGCACTGCCGACCGCCACCTTCCAGATTCCTGCAGGTGTTTGTATTGATGCAGCACCGGTAACCCTTGCCGCTATTCCGGCAGGCGGAACCTTCGCCGGTCCGGGAGTGGTGAACGGCATATTCTTCCCGAACCTTGCCGGCACAGGCATCCATACATTAAGCTACAGCCTGACCAATACCAGCGGATGTGGCGGCACACTCACCACAACCATCCAGGTGTATGCTCTCCCATCGGTTACCATCAGTTATGTAAAGACCAACCATTGCGACAATGCTGTACCAGTTACACTGGCCGGTAATCCTGCAGGTGGCACCTTCACCGGTAACGGCATGATTGGCAATGTGTTCCATCCGGCCCTGGCAGGTGTGGGCACCCATATCATCACCTATACCTACACCAATGCCAACGGATGTACCAAATCTGCCACCAGAACCCTGAATGTAATTCCGGCACCGGTGGTATCATTCACCGGCCTCGCCTCCAGCTACTGCATCAACGAGCCTACGGTAACCCTCACAGGCACCCCGGCAGGCGGTTATTTCAGCGGCCCGGGAGCAGGTCTTGCCAGCTTCTCCCCGCTATCGGCAGGTGCGGGCACCCATACCATCACCTATACCCTCAGCCTTAACGGATGCACCAGCACGGCCAGCCAGCAGGTTACCGTTAATCCGCTTCCGGTGTTATCGTTTGTGAATGTTCCCTCCTCCTACTGTATCAATCAGGGACCGTTGACACTGAACGCAACACCGGCCGGAGGTACCTTTACCTTTAGTGGAAACGGCCTTACCGGTAATGTACTGGATCCTGCAGTTGCCGGTGTGGGTGGTTACAACCTCTTCTATGCCTATACCGATCCTGTGACAGGATGTTCAAGAACCATCAAGGCAGTGATCTACATTCGTCCTGTTTCGGCATCAACACTGATCGGGCCTGCCACGGTCTGCCAGAGCGGTGCGCCGGTGATCATATCCGGAAGCCCTGCCACCCCAGCAGGTACCTATACCGGACCGGGCATGACGGGGAACCTCTTCAATCCCGGAGTTGCCGGCGCAGGTACACACACCATCACCTACCATTATACCAATGGATTTGGTTGCGTGACCACCGCAAATCATTCAATTGCAGTACTGGCCGGGCCTGCACTGACACTGCCCCAGACCACCACTGTTTGCAATAATCAGACTACCACCCTTACAGCAGACTCCGGCGCCACAAGCTACCAATGGTCGACAGGTGCAACTACCCAATCGATTGTAGTGGACGGTGCCATCCTGGGAGCCGGTACACACAACATCTCGGTTACGGCTACAAACGCTCAGGGATGCAGCACCACAGCCGTCATTCAGGTGATCGTACAGGTATGCAAAGTTGGCAGCACTGCTGCCGAGCCGTCTGTAACCGTTTATCCAAATCCCTCCTCAGGTGCTTTCAACCTGATCCTGAATAATTTCACCGGCACTGCTAAGATGAGCATCTACAATGAAATCGGACAACTTCTCAGCAGCGAGACCCTTCAGTTTGATGATCTGGAGTCTTATACCAAATCAGTCGATCTGAGCCGCCAGCCGGCAGGGGTTTATACCGTGAAACTTACGAACGACAGAGCTACCAGGGCCATCAAACTGATCCTGCAGTAGCCATTTTGTAAAACCAGCAAACCGGGGCTGTTCCGCAAGGGGCAGCCCCTTTTTTGTTGAAATCGTTTTGATAAACAGCATATAATCCCTGCAGAAACTTCAGTATATCATGTACATTTGCAAAACGGGAATACCATCATTTCATCATAAATCTTTCAAACACACCCATGACATACAGCATTGAGCAACTGGAGCAAATTGCATCGCAGGTAAGGCGTGATATCCTGCGGATGGTACACGGGGCAAAGTCAGGGCACCCCGGTGGATCTCTGGGTTGTACCGATCTTCTTACCGCACTCTATTTCAGGATTATGCAACCTGACGCATCACGATTCAGGATGGATGGAGACGGAGAAGACGTGTTCTTTTTGTCCAATGGCCATATCTCTCCGGCATGGTACAGTGTCCTTGCCCGTTACGGGTTTTTTCCGCTTAAGGAACTGGCAACGTTCCGGAAACTCGCAACGCGTCTGCAGGGGCACCCTACTCCGGCAGAAGGATTGCCCGGAATCCGGATGGCAAGCGGATCGCTGGGACAGGGGCTGTCGGCAGCCACAGGCATGGCTGCAGCCCGGAAGCTGAAAGGGGAAAGCAGACTTGTGTTTTGTATGCATGGGGATGGTGAGCTCCAGGAAGGGCAGATCTGGGAAGCTGCCATGTACGCAGGAGCTAAAAAGATTGACAACCTGATTGCCATTGTGGACTACAACAAAAAACAGATCGATGGCCCGACAGACACAGTAGTTTCCCTGGGGGATCTGCCCCTCAAGTGGAGTGCGTTTGGCTGGCATGTGCTGGAATGCAAAGGAAACCAGATGGATGCAGTGGTTGAAACTCTTGAAAAGGCTGTGGCAGCCACAGGAAAAGGGCAACCCATCGTGGTGATTGCCCATACAGAAATGGGATCCGGGGTGGACTTCATGATGGGAACACACCACTGGCACGGTGTGGCTCCCAATGATGAGCAACTGGCCAATGCCCTCACACAAATTCCGGAAACGCTGGGGGATTATCCAGACACATACTGAAAACCGCTGGATTTCGTTCGATTCAGTAACCGGATCCAAATGGAAAGAACCCTGAAAACAGCCTTGTGCATCCTGCTTGTCCTGGCAATACATACCCCGGTATGGGCCCAGGGTTCACGGAAATCTGCTGATCAGGATCCAACCCTTACCCGCATTCTGTTCGTTTTTGATGCCAGCAATTCGATGTTCGGGTTGTGGCAGAGTGACCGGAAGATCAACATTGCCAAGAGGATGATGTCTGAGCTTCTGGACAGCATCGAATCCACCCCTAATGTAGAATACGCCCTGAGGATTTACGGCCACCAGAAATCGTACCCGCCACAGGATTGCGACGACACCCGGCTGGAGGTATCTTTCGGCCCGTCGAACGTAAATAAAATCAAACAGAAGATCAACCAGGTTGTGCCCAAAGGGACCACTCCCATTGCCCGCACCCTGGAGGCCTGCGCCACCGATTTCCCGCGCTGCAGCCATTGCCGGAATATCGTTGTGCTGATCACAGACGGCATCGAAGAGTGCTCCGGAGACCCCTGCGCCGTTTCACGTGAGTTGCAGAAAAACGGTATCATCCTGAAGCCCTTCATCATCGGTGTCGGACGGGATTTCAGCGCCGACTTCGAGTGTGTGGGGCAATATTTCGATGCTACCAGCGAAAAAGCCTTTCGTACCGCCCTGAATGTAGTGATCGCCCAGGCGCTCAACTCCACCACCATGCAGGTGAACCTGCTCGATCAGTATGAGAAGCCTACCGAAACAAACGTGAACATGACCTTTTATGATCACTACAACGGTCAGATCCGGTATAACTTCGTTCATACCATGACAACCCGTGGTGTCCCTGACACCCTGGTGATTGACCCTCTGTCAATTTACGATATCGTGGTACACACCCTGCCACCGGTTCGCAAAGACAGCATCAGGCTTACCCCGGGGAAACATACCGTTATCGGCATCGACGCACCACAGGGGTACCTGGCGCTGAAGGTAGGCGGGCAGGACAACCTGTACAAAGACCTGCAGTGTATTGTGAGGAAACAGGGAGAAAGCACCACCCTGCACGTGCAGGGATTCAGGGAGCCGGAGAAATATATCACCGGAAAATACGACCTTGAGGTGCTCACCCTCCCCCGGCTGAAAATCCGGGATGTGGAGATCAGCCAGAGCAAAACCACCGAGGTGATCATCCCCGTGCCGGGCCTGGCACAGATCACCTATCCCGTTAAAGGGTTTGGATCACTGTATGTGGATAACGGCAAAACCCTTGAATGGATCCAGAACCTCAACAGCAACGCCCTGCAGGAGACGCTGATCCTGCAGCCCGGAAGCTACCGGATCATTTTCAGATCAAGGTTCGCTACCCGTTCATTCCAAACCCTGGAAAAGGAATTTATGATCAAATCGGGTGAAAGCCTGAGAATTCAGATTACCCAATAAACCGATATCTATCAACCTGAATCCCTATGTTCACATTTACCGAAAAGAAAGATACCCGGAGTGGTTTCGGAGCTGCCCTGTTGGAGCTTGGAAAAGAGAACCCGAAGGTGGTGGCACTGTGTGCTGACCTCACCGGATCGCTGAAGATGGATGCCTTTGCCAAGGCCTTTCCGGAAAGGTTCTTCCAGACAGGCATCGCGGAAGCCCACATGATCGGGATGGCTGCCGGGATGGCTACCGCCGGGATGATCCCGTTTACAGGCACCTTTGCCAACTTCTCCACCGGCAGGGTGTACGACCAGATCCGGCAATCGGTGGCCTATTCGGGGAAGAATGTAAAAATCTGTGCTTCCCATGCAGGCATCACACTGGGTGAAGACGGAGCCACCCACCAAATCATGGAGGACATCGGACTGATGAAGATGCTGCCCGGGATGACCGTCATCAACCCCTGCGATTACAACCAGACCTTTGCCGCCACCAAAGCCATCGCCCAGTGGAATGGGCCGGTTTACCTCCGGTTTGGCCGTCCGGCAGTGCCCAACTTCACCCCAGCCGATCAGGTATTTGTCATCGGAAAAGCGCTGAAGCTCACCGAAGGGACCGATGTGACCGTATTTGCTACCGGGCACCTGGTATGGCCTGCCCTGGAAGCTGCCAGGATGTTGCAGGATCAGGGGATTTCGGCAGAGGTAATAAATATTCACACCATTAAACCTTTGGATCAGGAGGCAGTCATTACCTCTGTTGCCAAAACACGGTGTGCGGTGACGGCAGAGGAGCATCTGAAAAACGGCGGCATGGGTGAATCCATATGCCGGTTTCTTTCAGAGGCCCGGCCCGCTCCGGTTGAGATGGTAGCTGTGGATGACCGCTTCGGAGAAAGCGGAACCCCTGATGCCCTCATGGAGAAATACGGGCTCACTGCTCAGGCTGTGATGGAGGCTGCCCGTAAAGCCATCGGGCGAAAAGGATGACAAGAAAGTAAGAATTCTGATGGAAAACTACAGCGACCGTGAGATCCTCGATCTCTTCCAGGATGAAGCTACACGGCGCAAAGGGTTCTCCATCCTCGTAAATCAATACCAGCGAAGGCTTTACTGGATCATCCGGAAGATGGTCATCGACCACGATGATACCGATGATGTACTGCAGAATGTACTGGTAAAAGCATGGAGAGGACTGGCAGGGTTTAAAGAGAACTGTGCCCTCTATTCATGGCTGTACCGCATTGCCACCAATGAATCCATCACTTTCCTGAACCAGAAAAAGAGGGACCTCGCCCTTTCGCACGAGGCGTTTCATGAACATCTGGCCAACCAGGTGCATGAGCACAGCCACCTGCAGGCAACTGAAGTTGAGGAGAAACTCCAGAAAGCCATCCTTACCCTTCCCGAGAAACAAAGAGTAGTGTTTCACCTGCGCTACTTTGAAGAGATGCCGTATGAGCAGATGTCGGAAGTGTTGAACACCTCCGAAGGGGCTTTGAAAGCATCGTACCATTTCGCCGTAAAAAAAATCGAGAAATTTCTGCGTGAAGATTAAACCCGGCAGCCATATTTCTATCTAACAGAACAGTCAGTGAATACCTTGAAAACGAACCATCACATACACCCCGATCAGGAACCCTTGCCGGAGATCATCGAAGCAGCCGGCAGGCGTGTTCCCTTTTCCGCTCCGGAGGGGTATTTTGATACCCTGCACGATCGGGTGATGGACCGTATAGATGCTGAATCACAGCACATTGCACAGCTCCCCCGGACTTTCAGGTTTATCCCCTACCGGCTCAGGGCGGTTGCCGCTGCCGCAGCCATTTTACTGCTGGCAGGTTTCACTTACGCCCTCGTTACACGGGTGATCATTCCCGTGGTGCAGGAATACCGCAATGACATCCCTTCTGAAAAAGCATCTGAAAAACACCTGCAGCAACACGACCATTCTCTTTCAGATCAGCCAGTTACAAATACAGATCAATCTGAAACCACAGATTTTACCAGACCGGCTACCCCACAGGGCTCCATTTCTGATCCCTTCAACGGCACCTCTTCCACAGGCAAGGCCCATGGCGGCCAGCATATGGGATCAGCAACCGTAAAGGAAACAGGATTGCCCATTCCGGCACGCAATACCGGTGCTGCAGAAAAATCTTCCTCCGGAACAGGAAGCTGGCCCTTTAACGACACCCTCGTTTGCCGTGGCACCCTGCTCCGGTACACAACCCCCTTCAACCCTGCTGAGTACACCCATGAATGGCTGCTCGACAGCCGGCCCATGACTGCCACCCAGGGCGCCACGCTCCTCCTCAGCACCCAGTCGATGGCTGCCGGCGTCCATCGCCTGTCGCTCATTGTGCGTGACCGCGACTTCAACGGTATTGCTGCAGTGGTAAATGCCGGAATCACCGTAACGGAAGCTCCTGCACTTACCGGCGACCGGAAAATCTGTGCCTATGAAAAGGCCGTCCTGAAAACCGGCCCCAGAAACCCCAACTGGATCTATCAGTGGTCATCGGGAGAATCTGCACCGGAGATTGCCGTTACCATTTCCGGCAAATACTGGGTACGTGTGCAGGTGGCCGGCGGTAACTGTTCCACCACCGATACCTTTGAAGTGACCGTTCTGCCTAAACCGCTCGTGCACCTCGGCTCAGACCGTAACATCTGCACAGGCGATAAGGTAACCCTAAACCTGAAGAATGTGGATGACCGTTTCAAAATCCAATGGACACCCGTGCAGGCCGGAAATTCAGGCCAGTATATGTTCAGCCAGGACAAACCCGGTTTGTATAAGATCAGGGTGGAAGTTACAGGTTGTCAGCTCCATTCAGATGAAATTACCATTCAGGTTTCCGACTGCAGCATCATCATCCCCAATATCTTTACCCCGAATGGCGACGGCAGAAACGACCGGTTCATAGTCTCGGGGGCCGAAAGCTACGACCATAACCGGCTTGTGATTACCGACCGGAATGGTGTGGTGGTGTATGAGAGCAACGATTACCGCAACGATTGGGATGGCGGCGAACAGCCCAACGGAACCTATTTCTACCTCTTCTATCCCGGCGGTAACCAGACCAATTTCCGCAAGGGTACTGTAATGATCATGCGATAACAGCGCCATTCAGACCGGAATGATTACTTTTGCCGGCTATGATGGAAACCCTCACCGGCTATCTGCAAACCCATTCGATTGAACTACTGGGATTTCTGTTCGGAATCATCTATGTGGTCTTGGCCATTCGTGAAAACCCCTGGTGCTGGGTGGCAGGGATCGTCAATGCCGGGCTGTACGTGTGGGTGTTCTTCAAAAGCCGTTTTTACGGTGCAGCAGGATTGCAGGGCATCTATCTGCTGATGAGCGTTTACGGATGGTTTTTCTGGCTCGGGATCGGGAAGAAAAAGGAACAGGCTGCCCCGGTTGTTACCCACACCCCTGCAAGAGGGTGGCCTTTGCTGATCGCCCTGATAGCCGGCGGTTCAGTCCTCTTCGGGGCCCTTTTCAGCCATACCGACAATCCCATCCCCTGGTGGGACGGCATCACCACCGCCATGGGACTGGTGGCCACCTGGATGGCCGCCCGCAAATATCTGGAGAACTGGCTGGTGTGGATCGTTAACGACACCCTTTGCACGATCATCTATGCCTCTCAGGGACTGTACCCTACCATGGCACTCTACCTGGTGCTGGGGATCATGGCTGTAGTGGGCTATCTTCACTGGCGGAAAAACCTAATCAGCAGAATACCTTGAAACTCATTGGTATCACAGGGCCGGAATCCACAGGCAAATCCCTTCTTGCCGGCTATCTGGCAGCGCATTTCAGGGCACCCCTCATCGGAGAATATGCCCGGGAATATATGGATAAGCTGGATCGCCCCTATACTCAGGAAGATGTGGCAGCCATCGGGAGGGAACAGTATAAGCGGATCACAGAAGCTTCAGGGCATCATCACGAATGGGTGATCGCAGATACCGAGCTGCTGGTCATCAGCATCTGGCTGGAGTTCAAATATGGCATTCAACACCCTGAGGTTGAATCGATGGTGAAGACCCAACCCGTTGATTTCTACCTGCTTTGCGACATCGACCTCCCCTGGGAAGAGGATCCGCTGCGTGAAAACCCGAACGAACGGCAGCAACTCTTCGATCTGTACAGGCAACGCCTTGATTATCTGAAATTTCCATATAAAATTGTCAGAGGTATCGGCAGCCAAAGATTTATCAATGCACTGAACATTCTTTACGATCCGAGGTTATCTTTGTAAACAAAATCAACTCCATGAAAAAATTTCTGCTCTACTTGTACCTGATGCTGATGGTGGTATCCGCCGCGCATGCCCAGATCACCATCACTGCCGCCGATATGCCCAATACGGGCGACACCCTCCGCATGAGCCAGGCGACCCCGGCTTCCGTATTGGGGAAAAATTTTGCGGCCACCGGTGCAAACCATACCTGGGATTTCAGCACCCTGATGCCTGCCAGCCAGTATCTGGATACATTTGTCAGTGTGATGTCGACCCCCATCCTGTATTATCCCACTTTTCTGGCCACCGCAAGCATCGCCCTGAAAGGTGAATCCTTCAGTATGTCCACTTTCAGCCTGACCAATGTGTACGATTTCTTCAAGGAAACCACCTCTGCATTTACACAGGTAGGGTTTGCCGCCCAGTTTTCGGGGATCCCCCTGCCAACCCTCTATTCGTCGCCCGATTACTGGTACCGTTTCCCACTGAATTTCCAGGACAAAGATTCCTGTCAGTTCGGGTATACGGTGGCCATTCCCACCCTGTTCAGCCTCAGTAACCAGTCGAAACGGGTAAACATGGTAGATGGCTGGGGTACCCTCATCACCCCTTTCGGCACCTTCCAGACCCTGCGGATCATGTCGGTGATCACCTCACGGGATTCGCTCCAGTCCGACTCGCTCCCTTTCCCGATTCCACCCACCACTACAGTAACCACCGAATACAAATGGCTGGCCAACGGGCACAGGGCACCGCTGCTCACCGTTACCAACCGCGGAGGGATGAACCCCATCTCTACGGTAGCGTACAGGGACCATTTTCTGAACCTGGCCTCGGTGCAAAACCCGGAGGCTGTCACCACTGCTCTGTCGATACATCCCAATCCCACTTCCGGTAAAATCAGGATCAGCCATACCGAAGGCCAAAACGGAACCGGTGGCATGTACCGGATCGCCGACCTGGCAGGAAAAACCGTAATGCAGGGTGCGTACAGCTTTGCAGGAAACAGTTACCACCTGGATATCTCATCCCTGCCTTCCGGGATCTATGTATTGCAGATGGTGCTGCCCTCGGGCTTGACCGGTACGGCACGGATCGTGAAAAATTAATGATCCTTCCGGGTTTATTTGATGATACGGTCGAGCACTGTTGAAGCCCCGTATTTGTAAAGCAACAGGTTCATCATTTTCAGTTTGATGTAGTCCTCGCGGATAAACCTGTATCCGGTGTGCTTCCCTTTGAAACCACCCCGGCCGCTGTCTTTCACCATAAACCAGTATTTTCCGTCTTCATCCTGCCATACCCCCACCGCATGCATGCAGTGGTCGTCTGTAGTGGAACCGTTTTTCATCCTCAGTTCGCGCGCTTCGGCCGAGAAGTACCCTTCCGGCAGGTCGTACGGAACGATGACACCCGTTTCCAGCTCCGCGTTCAGACCCGGTTCCGACACATCACCGCAGATGCAGACAGAAAATCCTTTCTGGATCGACTCCCGTAAAATCAGCAGAAACTCATCAGGGGTAACATTGTAATAATCAGCATTGTGCCACCAGTTGTCGGGCTCCACCAGTTCCCCCATTTGATTGTAGGGCAATGAAGTGGTGGACATGAAACTGAAATAGTCGTTTGGCCGGATGCCCAGCGACTGCATAAACGATTGGGGTGTATATGTAACACCCTCGTATAAAAATGTTTCAGGAGGTATACCGATGTATTTGTTCAGAATCGCACGGGCTTTTTTTACGATTTTCTCCTGATTGAAAGCCTGTTTTGCCTTTGCTTTTTCCAGCATCTCTAGCAATTCCCTAATCAGTGCCGAATGGTCGTAGGTCTCAGTAGAATCCCTGCCCGTAAAGGCTGCATACGGTATGGCGCCATGCGCCTTCATGAGCCTGAGCACCCCATTCGACTCCGATCCTTCCTCCACATATACCTCTCCTTTTTTCTCAGCCCAGGCCGCCACCCGGTCGAGGTATTCGTGGTACACGAAAAACATCACCGAAAGCCTGACCTCCCTGCCGGAAGTTCGCAGAATTTCGGATTCGATGAGGGAGGTGGCCGCAAAGGCCCAGCAGGTGCCGGTTTTCCCCTGCGACACCGGAGTAAGGTGTGGCAGCGCATGATACAGCGACGAATCGGCCTGGCTGCGCAGGTTGAGGAATAGCGCAAACAACAGGACAGTCAACAGGAAAGCTCTTTTCATAGCCTTGATTTTAAAGTACTTTCAGCGTTTCGAGGAGCAGGGTGGTAACTTTCGACACATTATTGCGGAACACTTCCAGCACATCCTCCCAGCTCACGGGGGCTTCGTCGGTCTTCCAGCAGTCGTAGTCGGTGCTCATGGCAATGGCAGCATAGGGGATTCCGGCTTCATTGGCCAGGATTACTTCGGGAGCGGTGCTCATGTTGATCACATCTGCACCCCAGCTCCGGAACATCAGCGACTCGGCGCGGGAGCTGAACCGGGGCCCTTCGATGGTAACAACAGTGCCGGTTGGATGAAAGGTGATGCCGAGAATTTCCGCCTGCCTAACAAGGGCGCTCCGCAGCTCCTCATCGAATGGATCTGCCATGGGGGTATGTTTCAGGACGCCCCCTTCGAAGGTCTCGAAGAAGGTGGAGATACGGTGTTTGGTGAAATCGATGAATTGATCCAGGATCACCAGGTGTCCGCGGCCGATGGGTTCCCGCAGGCTTCCGCAGGCAGTAACCGCCAGGATGGCATCGCAGCCATACTCCTTCAGGGCAAAGATGTTCGCCCGGTTGTTGATCTGGGTGGGGGGCAGGGTGTGTTCCCTGCCGTGGCGGCTCAGGATGGCCACTTCACGGCCTGCCAGGGTGCCGGTAAGGAGCGGTGAAGAGGGATCGCCGTATGGGGTATCGATGAAAATATCCTGCGGATTTTCGAACAGGCTCAGCTTCTCGAGCCCCGTTCCGCCAATGATTCCGATTTTGCGCATAGTGATAAAAATTGAAGGCGGAAAGATAAGATTTAATGCTGAAACAGGATCAAATTCTTCTGCATCTGCGGGCCAGCGGAAAAAAGATCTGCGAACATCTGCGCGATCTGCGGGAACGTTAAAAAACAGAACACTGATAACGCTGATTTATAAGATTTTCACTGATAAAATGCGATTCCAAAATCTTCTCCGTGTTCCTCTGTGCCCTCAGTGCCTCTGTGGTTAAAAAACCCTGAATATCAATAAAATAATACATCCAAATGATAAAAGCGGAATCCATCAGGCTATTAAAGTAATAAAATTGGGATTGAGGTAAAATCTCAACCTCCTCATTCCTGTCCCGTCAGGGACTAAATGTCGGTAGAACAAGGCATGCCTCTTTGTTGTATCTTTGCAGCAATGAAATTCAAAACAGGCGATACCGTTAAGTTCCTCAACAGCAAGGGAGGCGGCGTGGTGACCCGCATATTGGGCAAAGACATGGTGGAGGTTACCATCGAAGATGGGTTTGGCATCCCGGTGATGGAGCATGAAATCATCCATACCGGCGCCGTGCAGGATCCTTCGGCCAACATTTTCAGGGGCGAAACGCGGGCAAACCCTTCCAAACCGGTTGCGGAACCTGCTGCCACCCGTTCCGGGCTTCAGCAGTCGATTGTGCCCGGCAGCTTCGAAGGGCGGCAGCTCGAACAGGGACTTTACCTGGCATTCCGACCCATGGACCAGCGCATCCTTACCATGGGCGACCTGGAGGTGCTGCTGGTGAATTTTACCCCACTCCCGCTTCTGGTACAGCTCTATCTGAGGAAAGCCGGGGAGCTGCACTTCCGGAAGCAGGTTACGTTGCCTCCAAAACAGTCGGTAATCCTGGAACAGGTCACGCGACCGGCACTGGAAAGCTGGCTGCAGGGGGTGATCCAGCTGATGGCACAGCCTGCCACCACAGTCCACCTGCCGCTGCCGGTACATGCTTCGTACTCCATCAAACCCATGAAGTTTGTGCGTGCCGATGGTTACGAAAACACCAACCTCGATCCCCACAGGGTGATCCCTTTCCTGGTAAAACCAGCCACCCAGCTGCAGCCCGGAAATCCTCCCTCAAAAACCACGGAATCTGGCAACGCTGCAACCACCAAAACACCCGGTGGAACCACTCCCCAACCTCAATCCCGAATCGCTTCGCTCTCGGGACTCGCTACGCTCGGCTTCGCTCAGCCTCAATCTCAGCCTCAATCTCAACCTCAACCTCAACCATTTATCAAACGACACACGAAATCCTCAGGCGAGGCCGAGGTAGATCTTCATATTCAGGCACTTACAGGGGATCATAAGGAACTCACCCCGATGGAAGCCCTGAACTTCCAGCTCTCCTACTTCCGCAAAGCCCTCAACAGCGCCATCGCAGAGAAAACGCCAAAGCTGATTGTGATCCATGGCGTGGGAGCCGGGATCCTGAAGGCAGAGATACAGAAGGAGGTGGCCGAAATCGATTTTGCCCATATGTACGACGCCCCGCTCCATAAGTATGGGGTGGGCGCCACGGTAATCGAATTTTATCACACCAAAAACAACCTATAACCAAAAACACGTACTATGAGGAACCTCAACACTCTTTTTCTGCGTTTGACGCTGCTGGTGGCAGTGGCCACAGGCATGCAGACCACGGTCTTCGGACAGTCACAGCTTCCCAACAGCAATTTCGAACAATGGACCGGCAACAAGCCCACCAGCTGGGATGGTACCAACTTTCAGGTTTCAATTTTTATCATCCAAACGGTATTCAAAGACTCTGTGGCCCCCAAATCGGGAATCTACAATCCGCTGCTCGAGACGAAACTTTTCAACCTGCTGGTGGCAACGCCCACCATCCCGGGCATCCTTACCCTGGGTACCGTGGTAATGAATACCACCACCTATACCGGATCCGTTGAAGGAGGCATCCCTTTCACCGGTATGCCATCGGCCCTGAGTGGATTCATCAAAACGGAGCCTGCCGCGGGCGACAGCGGGATGGTAGCCCTGGGCTTCTCGAAGTGGAATGGTACCACGCGCGACACCATCGGTGCAGGGCTGAAATGGTTCCCCGACACCGACACCACATGGCAGCCGTTTTCTGTTCCCATCCAGTGGAGCACTGCCCAGAACCCCGATTCGATGAACATCATCATCTCCTGCTCGGCGGTAGGAAATGAGGTGGCTGTGGTGGGCAGCAAGATGCATATCGACAGCCTCACCCTCCACTACGGATCCATTGGCGTGGAGCTGCCCATGGACGACCGGCAGTTCACAGTGTGGGGCGATGGCAGCCATACCCTCCATTACAGCCTCGCAGGTGAGCAGGAACCCACCGGGCTCACGCTGTTCGACCTTTCGGGCCGGGAGATCATCCAATCCCGTGCAGCCTCCATGCAGGGACAAATCGACGTGCAGGCGCTGCCGGCAGGGGTGTATGTGCTGAAGCTCACCACCGCCGGCGGGAAAATCCACACCCGCAAGTTCGTACTCAGGTAACAACCCCGCCGTATTGTCGTATCTTTGCAACGGCTTGTTGCGTTCTGTCGCTGCCGTAAAGCCGGCAGAGGAAAGTCGGGACAACACAGAGCACCATACTTCCTAACGGGAAGGGGCCCCGGAAACAGGGTTACAGCCAGTGCCACAGAAAATTACCGCCACACTTCGGTGGGGTAAGGGTGAAAACGTGAGGTAAGAGCTCACGGCCCCGGCGGGTGACCACCGGGGCGGGTAAACCTTATGGGTTGCAAGGCCAAATATACCGGAACTGCGTTGCTTCGGCACCGCATAAGGGCTGCTCGTCCGACTCCGGTGGGTAGGCTGCTTGAGGCCCGGAGTGATCCGGGTCCCAGAGAAATGACAGAAACCCCGCATGTGCGGGGAACAGAATCCTGCTTACAGCAACAGGCTGCCGGGCTCGTCCCGGCTTTTTTATTGTTAAATATCCGGTGTTGAAAAAACGGCGAACCGGGGCATCCCGCATCGTACAATCCGGATTAACTTTATCCGTTTAATACCGACGGAACGTATCTGCACGGGCAAAATGTCCTGTAACATGTAAAAAGCCATGAAATCCAGCCTCATGAAACCTATACCCCTTCTGATCAGGAACCTCCTGATCCTGTGGTGCCTGACGGCCCTGGCCGCAAGTCCGCTGGCCGCCCAGCGCACCCTGTTCTACGACGATCCCGCCAATACTTTCAGGCTTGGGGTCGAGCTCTTTGAGAAACAGAAATATGCAGCCGCCAAGGAGCTGTTTGTGCAGGTGATAGACCAGATCCCCGACCGCCAGTCGCTGCTGCGTGCCGACGCCGAATACTACGCCGGTGCATCTGCCTTTGAGCTTAAACATCCCGATGCCGAAGACCGACTGATCTCCTTTATCGAAAGTCAGCCCGGACATGCCCGGGTACCCGCCGCCTGGTACCACCTGGGGAAGATGTATTACGACCGGAAATCGTACAAAAAAGCCTCCGAGGCATTTACACGGGTGAACCCGGCCATCCTCTCGCAGAAACAACAGGACGAGTACTACTTTGCTGCAGGCTATTCGTGGTTCGAAACAGGGAAATACGATCAGGCAAAACAGGCCTTTAAGGTGCTCAAGGAGCGGGATTCGAAGTTTAAGAGCTATGCCACCTATTACTATGCCCACGTGTGCTATCTCGACGGGGACTACAATGAAGCTCTGAAACATTTTGAGGCGATCAGGGAGCACCCCGACTTCAAACCCCTGATCCCCTATTACATGGCTCAGATCCTCTACGCCCAGAAACGCTATGCCGAGATGCCGGCGAAGATCACCCCGCTCATCGACCGCAAAACCACCAAACGGCTGGGCACCATCGCCCGCCTGATGGCAGACGCCTACTACAAGCTCAACCGCTACGAAGAGGCGCTGGGATACATCGAAATTTACCTGAAGGAGAACCAGGGGAACATCGACCGGACCGATGCCTACCAGATCGGCTATGTGTATTATAAAACAGAAGATTTTGCAAGCGCCGGGGAGATGTTCCAGAAAGCGGCCACAGCCAAAGACACCCTGGCGCAAAACGCCTTCTACCACCTGGCCGACTGCTACATCCAGACGCAGGAGAAGCGCTTTGCCATGAACGCCTTTTATGAGGCATACAAGATCGGGCTCGATCCCAAAGTAACCGAAGATGCCCTGTTCAATTACGCCAAGCTCTCGTACGATCTGGCCATCAACCCTTATAACCAGGCCATCAAAGCCTTTGAACAGTTTCTCGGGGATTACCCCTCCAGCCCTAAAGTGCCGGAAGCCCAGTCGATGCTGGTGAACCTGTACCTCTCCACGAGGAACTACAAGAGCGCCCTCGCTTCCGTGGAAAAGATCAGGGACAGTAACCCGAAGATGAAGGAGGCATACCAGAAAATCACCTGGCTGCGCGGGGTTGAGCTCTTCAACGACAACAACTATGCGGATGCGATCGACATCTTTACCAAATCCCTCGACTACCGCATCAATAAAAATATTACCGCCCTGACCCTGTACTGGATGGGCGAGGCATGGTACCGCCTGGAATCGTGGGAAAATGCCCGCGATTATTTCAACCGCTTCCAGGCAGCTCCTGGGGCTTTCGACATGCCGGAATTCAATATGGCCAATTACAGCATCGGATACACCCACTTCAAGGTGAAAGAGTATGATGCCGCCCTGATTGCCTTTAGGCGCTTCCTGATTAAACCAGAGGGGAACAGGCCTGATATCGTGCAGGATGCGACCATGCGGGCTGCCGACTGCTATTTCATGAAGAAGGATTTCACCAATGCTTCGGCCTTCTATCAGCAGGCCGGTGAAATCAAGGGAGCCAGCAGCGACTATCCGGCCTACCAGGAAGCCCTCTCCTTTGGCGCCATGGGGAAATTCCAGCAAAAAGCCTCATTGCTCGAATCGTTTGCGGGGCAGCACAAGAGTTCCCCCTACCGCGATGATGCCCTGTATGAGCTCGGCAATACCTATGTGATCCTGGATAACCTGCCGAAAGGGCTGGAAGCATACAACCGGCTCCTTTCCGAATATCCGAAAAGCAGTTACGAACGGGAGGTGCTGCTGAAAATAGGACAGATTTACAACAACATGGGGAAAGAGGAGCTGGCCCTGAAAAACCTCGACCGGGTATTCAAGGAGTACCGTGGCACCCCGGAATCGAAGGAAGCCCTGCTGCTGATCAGGGATATCTACACCGAAAACGACCAGGTCGACATCTTCTATGAATACGTAAAGGGGACCTCTTATTCCGTAACCGATACCGAGAAAGACACCCTCGCCTACCGGCCGGCCGAAAGATATTACCTCGATGGCAACAATGAAAAGGCCCTGCCCGCATTCAACAATTACATCAAACAGTTCCCCGAAGGGGTGTTTGTCATCGACGCCCGGTTTTACCGTGCCGAGATTGAGCTGGCTGCCAAAAATTATAATACAGCGCTTGAGGATTACAACTTCGTTACCAGCCAGCACCGCACCAAGTTCACCGAAATTGCCCTCCTCAGAGCGGCCTCCATCCATCTGATGAACAACAATTGTCAGGGGGCTCTGGAAAACTACGTGAGGCTGGAACAGAATGCCGAAAACCCGAATTACCTGCAGCAGGCCCGTATCGGACAGATGCGCTGCTACCACCAGCAGGGCAAACATGCCAGAGCGGCTGCCATCACCGCACGCATCATCAAAGAGAAACAGCATACCGAGGAGGTTACCACCGAAGCCTGGCTCATCCAGGGGAAGTCCCTCATGGCCGTTGACAGTATGATTGAAGCACTGAACTGCTTCGAAACCGTACTGAAAAGGACCCGAAATGAGATGGCTGCCGAAGCGAAATACCAGATTGCCCTGATCCATTTTGAAATGCAGAATTATGAAACTGCCGAGAAGGAGATCTTTGAGCTGATCAACGACTTCTCCTCCTACGACTACTGGATCGCCAGAGCCTTTATCCTGCTCGCCGACATCTATGTAAAAACGGACAATACCTTCCAGGCCAAGCATACCCTGCAAAGCATCATCGACAACTACGAAGGGGAAGATCTTGTGAATGATGCCAAAGCCCGCCTGAAGTCCATTGCCGAACAGGAAAAACTGATGGAGCAGAAAAAGGCTGAAGAGGAAATTGAACTGAAGATAGAAGAGCCGGACACCCAAAACCCAGGATTATAATCCCCGAATCAACAACAGCCACCGATAAAGTCACTCCTATGAAAAATACGATAACTGCACTGATCATGACCCTGTTCGCAATCCCCGTGGCGGTCATGGGGCAGGGGGACATTCACCGGGAGGAGGTGAAGGTCATCAAAAGCTACAATCCCATGGTGGATGATGCGAACAAGATCAACCTCAATCCGGCGGTAACAGATACCGGCCTCACCACAAAAGAGGTGCTCAGGTATGAAATCTCACCGGTAAAACTGGAAACCGACATCGAAGTGGCGCCCATCAAGGCGGCAAAGATGAGCGGAATGCCCCAGGAACAGCTCTACCGGTTCTTTATGAAAACCGGTTTCGGGAACTATACAACCCCCTATTTCGAAGTGTTTTACAACAGCCTCAGGTCGAGGCAGCACAGCTACGGCATCCATTACAAGCACCTTTCGTCGCTGGGGAACATCAAAGATTACGCATATCAGGGATACAGCGAGAACGGGGTGGATGCAAATGCCTCATTGTTCGGGGATGAGCATATTTACGATTTCAGGGGAAGCTACGGGCGCGATGTGGTGCATTACTACGGCCGTCCCGACACCCTGGTAAACGACACCATGAGCCGCGATTCGATCCGTCAGCGGTTTCATACAGCCTCCTTCAGTGCGTCCCTTCGCAGCAACTACCGCGGCAGCAGCCGTCTGAACCATGCCTTCGGCCTTTCTTGGCAGATGATCAACGACCTGTACCCAACCACTGAGCATGGTGCCGGACTCACCGGGAATCTCAACAAAGAGGTGGAGTGGTTCAAATTCAGCCCTTTTCAGGTGGCAGGGGTAAACCTGTCAGGAGCATTCTACCATGCCACAGCAGGTGAAGATACCGTGTTATGGCCGGCACAGACTTACCTGGTGACCGTTAATCCGTTCATGAGCACCCGGGTAAAAGAGATGGAGCTGAAAGCCGGTTTAACGGCAGCGTATGAGAGTGATAACAACGGTAAGCTCAGGGTATTTCCGGATATACTCCTGAAGATTTCGCTGAAAGAGCAACAGTTTCTGATCACCGGCGGACTTGACGGGGGAATTGAACATATAAGCTTCAGAACACTGGCCACTGAAAATCCGTTCGTAGTGAGCAATCCTCTGCTGCTGAACAAGACCACCACCCTCCGCGCTTTCGGGGGGATCAATACCGCCATTGGCCCAAGGGTGAATTTCAATGCTCTGGTCTCGTCAGAAAGCGTGAAGAATATGCCGATGTTCACTGCCGATACCACCTTCCCCTTCAGAAACCGCTTCGCAGTGGTGTACGATGATGGTACCATCCTCACCCTTAAAGCCGAACTGGGGGTCAAGGTAGCAGAGAAGCTGATGATCACGGGGCTGGTGAAGTTCCAGGATTACAATATGGTTACCACCGGGTATGCCTGGCATAAACCTGCCCTCACCACCGGGCTCGATGCCCGTTACAACCTGCAGGACAAGATCATTGCCTACGTTTCGATGCAATACCTGAGCGGGATACGGGTACAGGAATTCGAAAACGGCGTGGAAAAAACAGAAACCCTGAAAGACCTTTTCGATATCAGCCTCGGTGCAGAGTACCGGTATTCGAAACTTCTTTCAGGGTTTATCAGGCTCAACAATCTGTCGGCCTCAAAATACTACCGCTGGCAGTATTACCCGGCACAGCGTTTTAATGGTATGCTGGGGATTACCTATGCCCTCTGACGGCTAATTAAAGCGATACCTGGCGCCAATAGCGGCAAAGTAAGGCTGGCCTGCGCACAGCTCCCAGTTGATACCGATATTGTCGGTAACGAATGCCGTACCACCGAAAACGATGAACTGGAATGCCGGGTAAACCGGATTTGCAAACAATCCTTCTGAGAAAGGATTTGCATCGGCAACATCAATATCAGGATCGGTTGATGACAGCTTCAGGGGCCACATATTCAAGCCAACTCTCAGCCCTGAATAGAGATCAAGTTTGTCATTGTCGGTGTAATACCAGAGCCCTCTTGCGGCAAAACTGATGCGGTTCAGTGTCAGGCTGAAATTCTGCAGCATGGTGTCGGTAACAGGTGTCAGGGTTGGGTCATTGTAATCGGCGCTGATGTGGGAGAAGGAAAAAGCAGCACCTACGCTGAATTTTCTGCCGACTTTATAGTCAAATGATAGCTGAACAGGTGGTGTAGCACTGGTTTCAAAGGTCCCTGTTTCTGAAAGATCCACTGCCCTGAAGAGCATGCTGATGAGACTGGCGCCCACATTGATACCAGCTGTGGCTTTCCCGTCGGAAAACTGTGCTTTGGCAGGAACCGAAACACAAAGAATCAAGGCTGCAACCACAGCCATCATTGTAATTTTTGCTTTCATAAAATGAGAGTTTAGGGTTAATAATGAAGGCGCCGACTTGGCAATCATTGTGCCAAAGATAGGGAATATGTTTATTGGTTGAGTTGTTGAGTTGTTTAGTTGTTTGGATTGCTGTCATAGAGTAGCAGAAGGTTGAAAAGCACTTCGCTTTGACAAGAGAACACCGATGACTCGGATTTATTAAGATTTTCACTGATTTCTTTACCACATAGGAACCTGGGTTTTCTGACCTCTTCTCAGTGTTCCTCCGTGTCCTCAGTGCCTTTGTGGTAAAAAAAATCAAAAACTACCTCAGCAGATCGATCTGCGCCCGCAGGGCTTTGATTTTCTCGAGAGTATCGGCCTGTTTTTTCAGTTCGGTGTCGATCACCTTCTGCGGGGCCGAAGCCATGAACTTTTCGTTCTTCAGCTTCCCCTCCACCGATTTCAGAAATCCAAGGTTGTACTCCAGCTCCTTTTCGAGGCGGTCAATCTCTTCTGCGGCATCCACCCCATCACCCAGCGGAAATGCACATTCGAGGGTGCCCACCATCACTGCCAGGGTTCCGGCAGGCTTTTGAGCAACCGTTTCCAGCAGCGAGAGGTTCCCCATCTTCCGGATGACGGGCACAAACATTTCAGGAAGCTCACCGGTAACGTACATGGCCAGGGCATCCTTCTGCGGAATCCCTTTATCCTGCCGGTAGGTGCGGATGGCCATAATGACCTCAGATGCCAGGCTGAACCCGGCCAGCAGCTGTTCATCGAAGGGCCCGGCTTCCGGCATCGGGGTGATGATCAGGTCCTCCCCGGCGTTACGCTCAGCAAGGCGGTGCCAGATCTCCTCGGAGATGAAGGGCATGAACGGATGCAGTATCTTCATCAGCTCCCCGAAAAAGCGGGTCGTTGCGCTGAGGGTTACGGAGTCGGTGGGCTGCTGGTAGGCGGGTTTCACCATCTCGAGGTACCACGAGCAGAAGTCGTCCCAGATGAGTTTGTACACCGTCATCAAAGCCTCCGAAAGCCTGTATTTGCCATACAGGTCTTCGATGGAAGCCATTGCCTGCGATAGGCGGGCTTCAAACCACTGTACCGCCGCTGCGGCATAACCGGGTTGGGAAAGCGAGGGGTCCTCCGTCCAGCCATTTACCAGGCGGAGGGCATTCCAGATCTTGTTGCAGAAGTTGCGCCCCTGTTCGCATAACCCTTCATCGAAGGGGAGGTCGTTACCTGCCGGGGAGGTGAACAGCATACCGGCCCGCACACCGTCGGCCCCGTATTTTTCCATCAGCAGGATCGGATCCGGTGAGTTACCCAGCTGCTTCGACATCTTCCGCCCCAGTTTGTCGCGGACAATCCCCGTGAGGTACACGTTTTTAAAAGGGATATCATCCCGGTACAGATAGC
Organism: Bacteroidota bacterium; assembly: GCA_022709695.1. GTDB lineage: Bacteria > Bacteroidota > Bacteroidia > Bacteroidales > SKPS01 > SKPS01. The sequence goes on along the minus strand of JAKLII010000011.1, from coordinate 97,319 downwards.
CGGCCATGATCATACGGGCCACCCAGAAGAACAGGATTTCCGGGGCGGTGATCAGGTCGTTGGTGGGGTAATAGTACCGGATATCGGCATTATCGGGCTTCCTGATGCCATCGAACACGGCGATGGGCCAGAGCCACGACGAGAACCAGGTGTCCAGCACGTCGGGATCCTGTTCCAGCTCAGAGAGCTCCACTTTCCTACCCAGAAGGGTTTCGGCTTTCTGCACCGCCTCTTCTGCCGTTTTGGCTGCCACCATCGTCCCGTCAGGGGCGTAGAACACCGGAATGCGCTGCCCCCACCACAACTGCCTGGAGATGCACCAGTCGCGGATGTTCTCCATCCAGTGGCGGTAGATGTTTTTAAACTTTGCCGGATGAAACTGCACCAGATCGTCCATCACAGCGGTGAGGGCCGGTTTTGAGATCTCTCCCATCCGGAAGAACCACTGCATCGAAAGCTTGGGCTCAATCACCTCATCGGTGCGCTCCGAGCAGCCCACCTTGTTGAGGTAATCCTCCACATTCACCAGATGACCGGCTTTTTCCAGTGCATCAGCCACTGCGCGCCGCGCTTCAAAACGATCCATCCCGATAAAGAGCTCTGCTTTTTCGCACAGGGTTCCATCGGGATTAAAGATATCGATTACCGGCAGGTGATGCTTAATGCCGATCTCATAGTCGTTGATGTCGTGGGCAGGAGTGATCTTGAGGCATCCGGTGCCAAATTCACGGTCTACATAAGGATCGGCAATTACCGGCACCGGCCGGTTTACCAGTGGCACCAGCACCGTTTTCCCCACCAGGTGGGTGTAGCGCGGGTCCTCAGGGTGCACGCACACTGCGGTATCGCCCAGGATCGTTTCGGGACGGGTGGTGGCTATGGTAATCCATTCGTTATCCGTATTTTGAACCGGGTAGCGTACATACCACAGCTTCGACTGCACCTCCTTATAGATCACCTCCTCGTCAGACACTGCGGTAAGGGCTTTCGGATCCCAGTTTACCATGCGTACGCCTCTGTATATCAAACCCTTCTCAAAAAGATCGATGAACACGTCCAATACCGATTCGTAGTAATGGGGGTCCATGGTAAAATTCGTGCGTTCCCAGTCGCAGGAGGCTCCCAGCTTTTTGAGCTGCTCGAGGATGATACCGCCATGTTTTTCCTTCCACTCCCATGCATGCTCCAGGAACTGCTCCCGGGTAAGGGTTGCCTTATCGATCCCCTCATCCCTGAGCTTAGCCACCACCTTGGCCTCCGTAGCGATGGAGGCATGATCGGTGCCCGGCACCCAGCAGGTGTTGTAACCCTGCATCCTGGCGCGGCGCACGAGGATGTCCTGAATGGTGTTGTTGAGCATGTGCCCCATGTGCAGCACCCCGGTTACATTGGGTGGAGGAATCACAATGGTATAGGGCTCCCGGTGATCGGGAACAGATCTGAAGTAGCCCATTGTGTTCCAATAGGAATACCATCGGTCTTCAATATCGGTAGGGTTGTATTTGGCAGGGATATCCATGAAATATTTTCGTTTTTACAGCCCGCGAAATTACAAAAAGATCGGGGAACGGAGGGGGCTTACGGGGATTATCCCCTATCTTTGCCCATTAAATCTGTTCCCGATGGACCAAAGAACCCGGTACGGATATCTGGAAGGTATTATTTCAATAGTGGTAAATACACTGCTGTTTGTCATCAAATACTGGGCAGGTATAATCTCCGGATCCATAGCCCTGATTGCGGATGCCTGGCATACCCTTTCAGACACCATCAGCTCTGTTGTACTCCTGTTCGGCATCAGGCTTTCATCCCGCAAACCTGACAAGGAACATCCTTTTGGTCATAGAAGGTGGGAACAGGTGACGGCAATCCTTATCGGATTTATTCTTGGCATCATTGCCTGGAGCTTTCTGGTGGCATCGTATGAAAGGTTTATGGCACGTGAGGTAGCGCACTTCGGCACCATTGCCATTGTGGTTACCATCATTTCGGTGGTAGTGAAGGAGGGTCTGGCACAACTGGCATTTTACTATGCCCGGAAAACCAGCAATGTGGCCATCCGGGCCGATGGCTGGCACCACCGCAGCGATGCCCTTTCCTCGGTGGTGCTGCTGATCGGACTGATGTTCCGCCACCAGTTCTGGTGGATCGACAGTGTAGCCGGTGCCATTATCGCCCTGATGCTCTTTTACACCACTTTCGACATCATCCGCGATGCCATCAGCAACCTTCTGGGAGAAGAGCCCGGGGAAGAGCTCATCCGGGAGATCACGCGCATCGCCAACGAAACCGCCGGCAGCGACCTTCAACCCCATCATTTTCACATTCACAACTACGGCACACACCGTGAACTCACCTTTCACATCAGGGTACATCCTGCATCCGATGTAAAAACAGCCCATTGCCTTGCCACATCGGTGGAAACATCGCTCAAAGAACAACTTCATATCACCTCTACCATTCATATTGAACCCGAAGGGGTGCCTCATTAATAGTTCAGGTTATGAAAGATCCGGTATTTCTTCCCAAATTTTTCACAGTACTCAGGCATGACTACAGCCGTGACCAGCTGCGCAATGACCTGATTGCCGGCGTGGTGGTGGGTATTGTGGCCCTTCCGCTGGCCATCGCATTTGCCGTTGCCTCTGGGGTGTCGCCCGAAAAAGGGCTCATCACGGCCGTGGTGGCAGGTTTTATCATCTCCTTCCTGGGGGGGAGCCGGGTGCAGGTCGGTGGCCCCACCGGTGCGTTCATTGTGGTGGTGTACGGCGTGGTGGCACAATATGGCATGGAGGGGCTGCTGATATCGACCCTGCTGGCAGGGGTAATCCTGATCGGATTCTGATTGCTGCGGCTCGGTTCTGTGCTGAAATTCATCCCTTTTCCGCTGATTGTGGGCTTTACCAGTGGCATTGCCTTGATCATTTTCTCAACCCAGGTGAACGATGCCCTCGGATTAGGCATCACCGGGATGCCGGCAGGATTTCTGGAGAAATGGGGGGTCTATTTCAGCCATCAGGGGCCGGTAAACCTCTGGTCCCTTGGAATTACTGCCCTGACCATTCTGATCGTTATGCTGGCAAAACGCTTCACCGGAAAAATCCCCGGAGCCTTTATCGCCCTGATTGTCACCACACTGCTGGTAAGCCTCATGAAACTGCCGGTAGCCACCATCGAAACCGTTTTCGGATCCATCCCTTCTGATTTTTCCTTTGAAATTCCGGCAATCGATCCTTCCAATATCCCGAAATACTTCGCCCCGGCATTTACCATCGCGTTCCTGGGAGCCATCGAATCGTTGCTTTCGGCCGTGGTGGCCGACGGGATGATAGGCGCCAACCACCGCTCCAACACCGAGCTCATCGCCCAGGGTATCGCCAACATCATCTCTCCCATTGCCGGAGGGATCCCCGCCACCGGGGCCATCGCACGTACCGTTACCAACATTAAAACAGGCGGCAGAAGCCCCATTGCCGGTATAACACACGCCATCACCATATTGATGATCATGCTGTTCCTGGGAAACTACGCCAAACTCATCCCTATGCCCTGTCTGGCCGGCATCCTGATCGTGATATCCTACGACATGAGCGAATGGCGCAGCTTCAGGGCCATCCTCCGCGGTTCAAAATACGACATCGCCATCCTGCTCACCACGTTTTTCCTCACCGTACTGGTGGACCTGTCGGTTGCCATCCAGGTGGGCATCGTGATCTCTGCCCTGCTGTTCATGCAGCGGATGTCGACATCGAGCGAAGTGATCAAGGCGGATACCGACGCCGACATGATCGAGAACTACTCCTTCGTCCCCGACAGCATCGAGGTGTACGAAATCAGCGGGCCGTTTTTCTTTGCTGCCGCCCGCAAATACCGCGAGGTGCTGAAAAATACCCGCGAATCCTCAAAAATCATCATCATTCGCATGCGCCATGTGTCGTTTATCGATACCACTGGCATCCAGAACTTCAGGGAGATCATCCGCGACCTGCAATCCTCCGGGAAGAAGGTGCTGCTCTCAGGGGTACGACCCGAGGTGCTGGAGGAACTGGAGAAGAGCCGGCTGGCATTTATGGTGGGTAAAGCAAATATTTTCAGCCACTTCGACTTTGCAGTGGAAAAAGCCATGAAGATGGCCGGCGAACTGGAAAAACCGAAACACCATGCGAAATAAACTGCTTCCGTTCATTTGCCTCGCAGCATTAGCTGTTGTTCCCCAATTCTCTGCAGCACAGTCTTCCACCCTTCCAGCCTTTATCACCGACAGCCTCGATGGCTATATCAACCGCGCTCTGGTTGAGTGGAACATCCCCGGGGCAGCAGTTGCCATTGTGAAGGGCGACCACGTAGTGGTAAGCAAAGGGTATGGTGTTACCGAAGCTGGTGGCACACAACCGGTTGACGCACACACCCTGTTCATGATTGCCTCCAACGTGAAAGCCTTCACAGGCACCACCATGGCCATGCTGGAATACGACAGCCTCTGCAGCCTCAGCGACAAGGTAACGAAATGGCTTCCGGAGTTCAGCCTGTACGATCCGGCAACCACACGACAGGCCACCCTGAGGGATTTGCTGGCTCATAACCTGGGTTATTCCACCTTCCAGGGCGACTGGCTCTATTTCTATTCCACCCTCAGGCCGGAAGATATCTATGCCTCTTACGCCTTGATGAAGCCTCCGTATGGGATCCGCGAGAAATACGGCTACTCCAACATCGGCTACTTCTTTGCAGGTGAATGCATTCGCAACATCAGCGGAATGGGTTGGGAAACCTGTCTGCAGCGCAAAATCCTGGATCCCCTGGAGATGGATCGCACCCTGCTGACCTCGAAAGATCTTGCCAGCCAGCGAAATGTTGCCTGGGGGCATACCCTGGAAAACGGAGCGATGAAAAAATTTCCCCATACCAACATCGACCTGATCGGCGCGGCAGCCGGGATGTCATCCACGGCAAACGACCTGTCGCACTGGCTCATCGCACAGCTGAACGAAGGCACCTTCGGGGGTGCCCGGGTGATTCCTGCAGCAGTGATCGAAAAAACCAGAACCCCGGTTACCCTCATCGGCAGGAACCAGCACATCTACAATTCCACCCATTACGAGCTGTATGGACTGGGGTGGAGCCTCGAAGACTATGAGGGGAAAGAGGTGGTGTCGCACAGTGGCGGCATCTGGGGCTTTGTGAGCAGCGTTTCCTTTATGCCGGAGCTCGGACTGGGGATCGTGATCCTGACCAACACCGACGAAAACTGGTTTTACGAAGCCCTGAAATGGGAAATTACCGATGCCTTCCTGGGACTGCCCTACCGCAACTACTCCGGCGAATACCTGAAAATCTTCAGGAACAGGGCCGACGCCAAAGCGCTCACCGAAAGCAGGTGGCTGGAGGCCACAACCGACACCTTTCCCGGAGGATTAACCGCAAAGGAGTATTCAGGAACCTGGAGCAATGACCTGTACGGCAAGATTGAGATTACAGCCACACAGGAGGGGCTGCAGGTTACCTATGAACATCACCCGGGGATGCGTTCCGTGCTGAAACCCATGAGAGACGGGAGTTTCCTGTGCGTTCACTCCCCTTCAAGGTGGGGCACCTTCCGGCTGGAAACGGGGAAAGACCCGGAGGGAAGGCTGTATATCGACTTCCGGGTGGCGGACCGTCTCGACCGCGGAACCTACCGGTTCGGGAAGGTTACGGCATTCTGAAGGGCTATTTGCGGGCTGAGATATAGAACGCGGATACTTCGACTGCGCTCAGTACAAGTGACGCGGATTCATTAAGATTTGCACTGATTTTCTTTTACCACATTGGATCATAGGCAACATAGGATCATAGTTTTCTTCTATGTGGCTATGATTCCTATGTTGCTATGTGGTTCAGAAAACGACAGAGCCCAGAAAACATCCTGGCATTTTAATTCATCCAGAAATAATCATATAAGATCATAAGAATCAGCGTTATCCGCTTTCTATTCTCCTCATTGCCAGCAATACACGAATGAGGGTATTTCTGTCGAATTAATATGTTCTTTTCTAATCGCATAACATATTTCAACTATATTTTCATTTTTATGTCGGAATGAGTTAATTTTATATTATCTTTACCTTTTCAATTATACACACGATTTTAATATTTTGAGGTCACAGGAATCATTCCCGATCATTTGTTGGTTGAAACTCATTCCCGGGATTGAAAATGGCGCTTTAATTTCAGATGCTTTTCAATACATGTTTAATGCATTTCTGCAGATCTATTGTTGTCGTAATAAGTGGGTTTGAACAAATGAACGTAACCCAACAAGCTAACAGGCTGACCGGGGTTCAATGTCTTTATCCGATTTCCATCTTTTGGCTGGGGAAGAATGACTGGGAGCGAAATAGCCACCCAAAACCCAGGGTGGCCTCTTAAACAAATTTCTTGATAATCATTCTGTTCTTGTAAAAACAAACGCAAACTCAAATCAAATGAAAAAACTAAATTTGTTGATATTTCTTCTCTTTTCTGTTATATTTGTCAATGCACAGGATGTATACATTTATTCAAATACCACATGGAGTTCAGACCAGACGATTAATGGAAATCTCTGGATTTGGAATGGTGCCGAATTACGTATTGATCCTGGCGTAACCGTCGATTTTGTGAATTCAGGCACAAACAGAATCATTATTCGACCCGATGGGTCCCTTCGGGCAGGAGGGGTGAATTTCATCAGTTCAACAGGTCTGTGGTATGGTATTTCCATGGATGGCTTGGGGGATGCCTATCCCCAGCTTGGATCACCCGCCCAACCTAAACTCAGATTAACAGAATGCTATATTCTGAATGCCAGTTATCCTGTGAATAACTGGTACAGCAATCCTTATACCCGAACCGGTGGTTATATTATTCTGGACAGATGTGTAATCGAAGGCTTCGAGACAGGTGTCTGGTTCTCGAATTACCGACCTACAGACCTTACCGGAAATTATGTAAACGATAAAAGCCGTATCATAGAGACTGAATTCATTGGCGGATATAATGCCAGTACTATCGGAGTATATATGTACCGGGTTAACAACATTCAGGTATTGGGATGTACATTCGATAACGTTGCCTATCCTGACTATTTTTTCACCGGAATCCATATTATTGGCTCTTCTGCCATCATAAAAAGCAGTCCCAATACTACTCCCCCCTATACACCTATTAAAAACCAATTTTTAGATTGCACCAAAGGGGTCTATATCGACAATGGGTACCTGCCCACAATTAAAGTAACCGTAAGAGATGGTATCTTTCAGAATGTATATTACCCGCAAATAGAAAGAGTTGGCATTCAGGCTATTGCTGCAAGAAACCTGGATCTTTTCAACAATCAGATTCAATTGGCAATTGACTGCCAAAGCTCACCTTGCACCTCTCCTAAACAGTATGGTATACATCTTAACGGATGCTCTGGTTTTCAGGTAGAAGGGAATGAGATCGAAGTAAGCAACAATAAAGGTAACTTTGAAAATACTTACGGTATCGTTGTAGTGAACTCCGGTAGCCAATCAAACGAACTGTATCGCAATACAGTTACCGATTGTTACTACAGTATCCAGGCCCTAAACAAAAACAGAGGAATAGAACACCCTACCCAACCTGATGATGACGGCCTTCGATGCTTTTGCAACACTCTGGTCCCAATAAAAACCGATGACTTTTTTGCCCTGAGCGCCTCTGTGGAACCGGCCGGGCTAAATGATCCGGTGTATGGTGTGGCAAGAATGCAGGGTGGGTCCATGACCGGGTATTCCACCTCTCCGGCATTTAATATCATTGAAAGACCCTACCCTCTGGCCACCGGCTCTGAACGGGACTTCTTTAACAACCACCAGGGGCAAAATCCATGGAACCTTAGCGATATCGTATACATGGAACCCAAATTTACCTCAGGCTCTCCCTGGTATTATATCGAATACTACACCGGAAACCAGAACAATTTCGGGATACCTAACCATGTGCAACCTACTCAGCATTCTTGGATTACAGATGATCAGGACCTCTACCCCCACTGCGAATCGAGAATTCCATCCCAATACCCAGAATTGCCTGCCATTGTGGGGAACATTTTCAGTACTGCCTCAGATTATGTGGCAGCCCTTGGAGATTTTTAGAATTACGCAAACGGTAGCAATCATGCCTATATGCTGAATATTGCCAACACGTTCGATTCAACCAATTACATCTATGCCTATGCTGAGTTTATGTCGCAAAACCCAAGCTATGATGTACTTGCCATTATGGCGGCAAAAGAGGCCATGCCGGCTGTTTTTGTGGCCGATATCCTGCTTCAAAACCCCTATGGTATTAAAAACGGTGCCGTAAGGGATGCACTGGCAAACCGAACCGACACCCTTTCGCAACAGAGCCTGAATGCCATCTTTCTGGCAGCCGATTCCCTTACCCAATACGAAATGTATGAAATGGAGGTAGCCTATAATAAAAAAGAGCTGAGAAAGGCCAGAAATGAGCTGCACAACTATTATCTTGATGCCGACACCACCCTGATTGATGTGAATGGTATCATCGGTGCTCTTGATAGTGATGGTGATTTTCAAAGCATCTTTTCACTGATATTGCACTATTATGAAGTATTGGATCCATCGAATGTGGATACCTACAAACAGGTGCTGTACCAGATAGCCACCGATACTTTTGAAACAGATGCCTGTGATATCCTTTTCGAACTCCTTGATCTGGTGTACTTCACCTACGGAGGAGATTTCACCCAATTGCAACAGGATGATATCAACCAGCTGATCGACATGGCATTTGGAACCACCGTGGCATCCAGTGTGGCATTGTCAATCCTGGAGGCCTATCTGGGGTACTCCTTTGGTCTGATTTCATCCGATCTTACTTCTTATTTGCCAAGAATCGGGAAAACACCGAAGGAACCAATCCTGAGCAAGCCAACTGTTTTTCCCAACCCAGCAGGTACAACCCCCATAGTCTCCATAATTACCGATGTACCCGGAACTGAAATTTCTGTGAGGGATCTCTCACCGGAAGGATACTGATCCGGCAATCTATTCAGGGAACCAGTACTGAACTGGATGTAAACAGCCTTGCCAATGGAGTTTACCTGATTACCATATTCAATCAGGGAAAACCGGTTGGCATCGAAAAACTTGTAATACGCAAATAAACATTCCTCCGGCGGGGGCTGTGGAACAGTCCCCGCCCTTATACTTTTTACCATGCAAAAGATACTCTTTACTCTGTTCTTCTTTTTGATTTCCATAGGTTTACACGCACAGGTCCGGGTGCCTTCACCCTATATTCAGCCTGGTAAGCTAAGCCAGGGCGATGGATACCCACAACAACTGCCATCGCAAAAAATTCCTTTCTTCGCGCCGGGCTCCGGAAAACAAACCTTGCAGATCTCCTACGTCATCCATAAATATTTTACCCTGTCGAATTACGACGTAAATGTGTATGGCACGGATGCCCTGGAGATGGATGGGTACATTTACCTGAACGGTGAGTACCGCGACAAGCTGCCCGGTGCGGTGAAAACCAGCATCTGGAAACCTTTTATCATGAAACTCGACCAAACTGGGAATCAAGTGTGGGTTCGGAAAGATTCTTTAGGAGAATTCAACCAATTCCGGACCTATATGCATAACCTGATCATGCTTTCAGACGGAAATTTGCTTTCAATGGGTGAATATGTCTCATTTGACAGTACTCAGATTTTTTTAGATGAAAAAACTTTTTTTATCAAGCTCGATACCGCAGGAAACCTCATCTGGAGTAAGATTGTGGAACTGCCCGACTCCCTTGGCGGACTGATCTGGTCTGTGGACCTGCTGCCTGAGGCCGACGGCCGGTTTACCACCCAGGCCTATACTGTTTCCGAAAGCCGACATTTTGGTTATGACAGCCTGTATTATGGGGACACCACTTTTGTAACCATTGTGCAATTCGAAAGCAATGCCAACATTATTAACATGAAGCGATTCTTTGTAGGAGGAGGACATAAAACCGCTGTAATGTGCAGTGGCATTGTGAAAACCGAGGATGGGGGGTATTTGCTTGCAGGTCATAATGAGTTTAAGAATGACCCAACCTGGTCTGCCCACTTTAACAGAAAATACTATTTACTCAAGCTTGACAGCAGTTTGGATTTATCCTGGACTCAGATATTTGACAAGACTCTTGATTTCATTATCAATAAGCTTTGTGTTAACCAAAGTAAAAATGGCGGTTTTCTGTTTGCTACTACCGATGGTGATTCCACCTATCCGGTGGGATGGGGTTATATCCACTTCGGAAGAATGGATTTAAATGGAAATATTGTTTTGCAGGCATATCATGGAAAATACCTGCATCCTAATGGCTTATATCTGGCATCAGCAGCACCCATGGGGATTGTTGAAGATGAAGCCGGGAATATTGTAATTGCCTCTCAGGTCAATGGTTTTTCGGGAGTGTACCTGTTTTGCTCCGACACTTTGGGCAATGAAATTTGGAGCCGTTGGGTTCCGTATTGGGGTGAATTTTTATACAATCTAAGGAAAGCCGAATCGGAGGGTTTTCTGATTACGGGTGTTGGTGCCGGTGCCTGGCTGGCAAAAACCGACAGCATTGGCTGTGTAATGCCCGGCTGTATCGATACCCTGATGCATATTGGTATGGAGGAGTTGAATCTGTTGAAATACGAGCCAATGATCGTATATCCAAATCCTGCACATGAGGTTCTTTATCTGAGCTTAAACCTCCTGCACGATAGGATTTCAAAGGCCGAAATGTATAACCTGCAGGGAAAACTCATGGCAACTCTCAGACCCGAAATCCAACTCGTTACTTTGGATGTTTCGGACTTGAAACCAGGAATGTATATCCTAAAAGTCACCACAGAAAAAGGAATTGTAATCACCAAAAAAGTGGTGAAGGAATGATGTGGAAATGTGTAAATGTGTTGATTTTTAACCTATAAGATCATTTAAGAAGTCATTTAAGACATTTAAGCTTATATGAAACCTTATATTTTCTTATATGTCTTATATGGTTTTAATGTCTGAATGTTAAAATAAAACACCGATGACGCGGATTCATTAAGATTTGCACTGATTTTCTTTTACCACATTGCATCATAGGCAACATAGGATCATAGCTTTTTCTATGTGGCTATGATTCCTATGTTGCTATGTGGTTCAGTAAACGACAGAGCCCCAGAAGCATGCTTGGCATTTACCTCATCGACTCATTGATACAGGTAAGCAGTGCAAATGCCACCATAAAGCAGATGAGCACTTCCGATCTGAAAGAAAACCCGGAATCTACGATTTATGTGTATCCGAACCCAGCTACTGACATGCTATTTGTGGTAACAGAAGGAACAGCGATGCCATCGGGATGTTTCATTGAAATCTATGCTTATACCGGCAAGCTGATGGGCAGAAGTGCTGTTAACAGCAATACCATTACCGAGCTTCCCGTTAATCTGTTGGATAAAGGATTTTACTTCTACAGGGTGGTGGATCAAAATAAAACCTTGAAATCGGGCAAACTGATCATTCAATAAACCACTCCTTTTTTGCTTCCGGCAATTTAAACAACGGTGAAAGCCCGCCCCTAAGGAAACATGCATAGGCAAACCAACAGAAAGTAACTTTAAGGGCGGGCTTTTCTATTATCCTTATCTGGTTTTGATCAGCTTTTGGGTCACTGCCATTTTTTGATCGGCCAACGATAACACATAAACCCCTGCTGGTAAATCATGCAGAAAAATGCGGTTTGTTTCCAGGAGTCTCCCATGAAACAATAACCTTCCATGCAGATCGTACAGTTCCCAAACAACCTCAGGCAACCCTTTGGGCAGTACTACAAAAACCTGTTCGGTAAAAGGATTGGGATATACCTGAATTTCAGACAATTCTATTTTTGGATCGGTAATATCTGTGGTTTCGCTTAGTCTTGCAATATACCCCTTGTGCTGCTGGTTGTTCACAAGGGTGTCTTGCCCTATTATAAGCATCTGACAACCATATAATCCTGCTATGTAAGTGCTCATCGAAAAGTCAACACAAAGATCTTCAATATGTTCATTTCCACTGCCCGCAACAGAAGCCGCCCACTGGGGAATACCGGAAGCATTGTATTTTACGATGAAAATATCATAACCTTGTAAGTAGTTGGCGTTTTGCAAAGTATCCATGCCAATGATCAAAGCAGGCCCGTAATACGAACCTGTAGCAATGATATCACCGTTCTGATCAACCGCAACATTGGTTCCCCCGTCTTTACTGATGCTCAGTGTACCTCCAACCGATTGCACCCATTGCACATTCCCCGAGAGATCATGTTTTGCAAAAAAGGCACAAGACTCCCCCACTGGTGCTAACACCACATTTCCAACTAAACCGGAAGGGGCAAGGATCCCACCGGCAACCACTGAGCCTCCGGAAGGATGAGCCGCGACCTGTGCCCCGCCTGAGCTGCCAGGGCCACCCTCTGCTTTTACCCATACCAAGTTGCCGGCCGGATCGTATTTGGCCAAAAAGAAAGATTGTAAAATTCCCAATCCAGTGGTTGCCGGATTAAACAAAGCCACCGTATCGAACCAGGCAGGGCTGCTTGTAAAAAAGCCCACAATCAACACATGACCTGTTTCATCGATATCAATCGATTTTGAGCCCTCGTAACCTGCTCCTCCGACAGATCTGGCCCACAGCAGATTACCATTGGTATCATACTTGGCCAGAAAAAGGTCTGTGTTTCCCATATTGATCAGGGTGTCGCTCCCAAACACAACTAAGGGGTAGAGAATATTCCACTAACCAATAGATTATCCTCATGATCTTCTGCTACATCAATGTAATATCCCATGAGACGCATCCCTCCGATAACCTTTCCCCATTGATAGTTGCCTGCAGAATCCAGCTTAACAATGAACTGGTAACCATAGTCAGGTGATGAAGTACCCGGCAAATTAATCAAAGTATCACTACCAAAAACCAGATAAGGGCTTGCGAACACCCCGGTAAGATACAAATTGCCCCCCTTGTCGAAAGCAAGCTGGTTACCAAATTCATGTCCATATCCACAAAAAGTCTTTACCCACAACACATTGCCCGAAGAGTTTATCTTAGCTAAGAATACATCTGCCCACTGAACACCGCATGGTTGCAAAGTATCAGCACCAAAGGTGATAAATCCATCACCATAACCGCCTGTTACATAGATATACCCATCAGGGCTTGCATTGACACCATTAAAGAAGGATTTCCCTGGCCCACCGGTGGTTCTTGCCCATTCCCAAACAGGTTTCTGGGAGGACAAAGGCATGGCAATCAACACAAAAACCCACAATATGATGTGTTTCATGAGAATTGCATTAATTTCTTACTACCGCACAAAAATACAACTATTCATCCCAGAATGCAATCTGAGAATAAATGACAGATTGAAAGTCAGCGAGCTCAAAGAAACAGAACACGGATTATGCCGGCTAATAATTCTCCGGTTTGAGCTGCATGAAGGCCTTCGGATGGAGGCAGGCAGGGCAGTTCTCCAGTGCCTTTGCCGATTCATACACATAGCCGCAGTTGATGCACTGCCACCATACCTTGCCATCACGCATAAATACCTTGTCCTCTGAGATGTTCTGCAATAGCTTCAGATAACGCTTCTCATGCTCCTCCTCCACCTTCGCAATGAGTTTAAAGGCGGTGGCTACGGCTTTAAATCCCTCTTCTGCTGCGATCTCGGCAAAATGGGGATACAGATCGGTCCACTCCTCGTTTTCCCCTTCAGCGGCAGCCTTCAGGTTTTCTGCTGTAGTACCCACGATACCGGCAGGAAACATGGCGGTAAACTCTACCATGCCCCCTTCGAGAAAGCCGAAGAAGCGCTTGGCGTGTTCTTTCTCCTGGTTGGCGGTCTCCTGAAATAGGTTGGCGATCTGCTCGTACCCCTCTTTGCGGGCTGCTTTGGCAAACATCTCGTACCGGTTGCGGGCCTGGGATTCCCCTGCAAATGCCTTCAGCAGGTTCTGCTCTGTGCGTGTTCCTTTCAATGAATTTTCCATAGTGATTGATTTTCTGTGTGTTTGTATGAATAATTTCGATTTTTTGTCAGTGTTAAAAATACCAAAGAAATCAGCATTCTGTTCGACCGGCAACACAATGATCATCATTAAACCGTAATTTTGTACCATTCTAAATAACCAGACCCATGACCGCACAAGAACTTCCCCACCTATCGGATATGATCAGGGCACAGACCGTGCTGAAAAGCTATATCAAAGCCACACCCCTCGAGCACAGCAAGACTTTCTCGGCCATGTCGGGGGCCAATGTGTATATGAAACTCGAGAACCTGCAGTCGACCGGTTCCTTCAAAGTACGGGGGGCACTGAACAGGGTCAGCAGCCTTACGGAGGATGAGATGCTGCGGGGTGTGGTTTGTGCCTCTGCAGGTAACCACGCACAGGGTGTGGCCTATGCTGCCTCGAAATTCGGTGTAAAAAGCAAAGTGTTCATGCCGGTTTTCACCCCGCCCCTCAAGGTGATTGCCACCCGGGCCTACGGCGCTGAGGTGATCCTAACAGGGGAAACATTTGATGACGCTTTTTCTGCTGCCATGGAGGACATCGAAAAAAATGGCGGAACGTTTGTTCACCCCTTCAACGACCCGCTCATCATCGCAGGGCAGGGAACCATCGGCCTGGAGGTATTTTCACAGCTCGAAGACATCCATGCCATCGTAGTTCCGATCGGAGGGGGTGGCCTTATCGCGGGCATCGCCATTGCCATCCGGCAGCTCAACCCCGATATCAGGATCATCGGAGTGGAAGCCGACGGGAGCCAGTCGATGAGCCTTTCGCTGGAGAAGAAGGCGATCACCACCATGAAGCATCTGCACACCATTGCCGATGGCATCGCGGTGAAGACCCCGGGCACCCTAACCTTCGAGGCTGTAAAAAAGTATGTGGATGAAGTGGTTGTGGTGAACGACGCCGAAATCGCCCGCACCTCCTACCTGCTGCTGCAGCGGGCCAAAATGCTGGCAGAACCCTCAGGCGCAGCCTCACTGGCCGCTGTAATCTACAAGAAATCAAAATATCTCGAAGGAAATGTGGTTCCCATCATCAGCGGTGGAAACATCAACATGGGATTGCTGCAGCAGGTGATGGAAAAGGGGATGATGGACGAACAGCTCAGGGCCCGCATCGCCGTATTAATCCCGGACCTGGCCGGGGAGCTCAAATCCATCATCTCGATCCTCGAAAAACTGAGGGCCAACATCCACGACATCTCCCACGACCGGTCAATGACATCGGTACCGGTGGGGTATGTGCTGGCCACCATCACTTTTAACCTGCAGGATACCAGTCAGCTCGAAACCATCAAACAAAAGCTCGATGAGAAAGGGCTTCAGTACAAGGTTTTACGGTAGAGGCTCCTGCTATTTCAGCATGTCCAGAATAGGTGATTTGAGTGCTTTTGCATAGTTCTCTGCCACCACCGACCAGTCGATCACATTCCACACAGCTGTGAGGTAATCTGCCCTGCGGTTCTGATAATTCAGGTAGTACGCATGCTCCCACACGTCAATCCCGAGGATCGGGATGCCATGCACTTTCGCCACATCCATCAGCGGATTGTCCTGGTTTGGTGTTGATACCACCGCCAGGCGACGATCGGGGGTAAGCACAAGCCATGCCCAACCCGAGCCGAACTGCCCCATCGCTGCCCGGTTGATTTCACGCTTCAGGGAATCAAGGGTGCCGTACTGGGCAGTGATTGCGGACATAAGATCACCTTTCGGCATCAATGCTGGTTTCGGCGAAAGGATCTTCCAGAACAGGTCGTGGTTGTAATGCCCGCCCCCGTTGTTCCGGATGGCATCTCCCATCCTGCTGATATTCAGCATCAGTTCGGTCAGGGTCATCTTCTCCAGAGGGGTACCGGCAATTGCTTTGTTCAGGTTGTTCACATACGCCTGGTGATGCTTCGTATGGTGGATCTCCATCGTACGGGCATCCAGATGGGGTGCCAGCGCATCGTAGGCATAGGGCAGGGAGTCTAGCTTAAACGGTTGTGCCAAAAGGGTATATGGCAATAAAATAGTCGCTAAAAGAGCAAGAAGTGTTTTCATGGTTCAATTGTTTTTTCAAATGAACAATAAAAACCTCCTAAAGTTTGATCACCCGGAACTGAAATGCCGGGTACCTACTTCATCTTTTGCCTCTTCACGAGGTAAGGCAGCAGCACCTGCCGGAAGCCCATACGGATATTGGCCTCCACGAAATCAATGTGGTACTGGTCGCACCGTACCTTCAGCTCCTTCTGGAATGAGGTGAGACGTGCCTTGTATTCTTCTCTGATTTCATTGGGATTGAGCCGCACCACCTCCCCGCTCTCCATGTCGATGAACCGGTGGGGGCGGTTGTCGTAATCAAACTCTATTTCTCCGGGCTGATCCACCACATGGAAGAAAATCACCTCGTGTTTGTTGTACCGCAGGTGCTGCAGGGCATCGAAAAGTTCTGCGGGATCTGCCTCCGTATCAAACATATCACTGAACAGCACCACCAGCGACCTGCGGTGAATGGCCTCGGCGATCTCATGGAGCGCCTTTGCGGCAGAGGTTAACCGTTTCTGTTCCGGCTGATACTGATCCAACAGCTTCTCCAGCTCCGAATAGAGGAATTTATAGTGCACGTTGCTCGACCGGCAACGGGTTTGCAGTTCAATTCCACTGCTGAAAAGGGAGAGCCCGGCGGCATCCCGCTGCTGCCGGAGCATGTGCATGATGGCAGCAGCACAATACACCGAGAAGGTGGCTTTATTGGGATTCTCAACGGTAACCTTATCAATTACCGGAAAATACATCGAAGAGCTGTTGTCGATGATCAACTGGCACCGGAGGTTGGTCTCCTCTTCGTACCGCTTCACAAACAGCTTTTCGGTTTTGCCGTAAAGCTTCCAGTCGATATGACGTGTGGATTCACCGGGATTGTAAAGCCTGTGCTCGGCAAATTCAACAGAGAATCCATGAAACGGGCTCTTGTGCAGCCCCGTTATAAACCCCTCCACCACCTGCCGTGCAAGAATCTCCAGCGGGCTGAACGGGTCGATATACTTTTGTTCAACAATAGGCATAGACAAAAGGAAATAGCGTGATACCGGTTCCTGATGGAATAATCCGGCTCATCCTGAAATAGTTACAGTATTCACATCAATCAGAGAAGTGCTTCCAGCTTTTGCACCAGTACCGATTTGGGTACGGCGCCCACCTGCTTGTCGACTACCTGACCGTTTTTCAGGAAGAGCACTGTGGGGATATTGCGGACGCCAAATTTCGTGGTCACGTTGGGGTTGCTGTCAACGTCAAGCTTCCCGATCACCGCTTTCCCTTCATACTCCCTGGCCATCTCTTCAATCAGGGGTGCAATCATACGGCATGGGCCGCACCAGACTGCCCAGAAGTCGATTATTACCGGTTTATCCGATTTTACCACCAGTTCTTCAAAATTCGCATCGTTGATTTCTAATGCCATTATGCGTGTAATTATAGGTTTCTGCAAACTTACAATTTTTCAGAACATTTTGTTCACGGCTGAAAGGATAAACTTTGGTTATTTATCCTCCAATGCATAAACGACCCCAGGAACATCCTTGATATTCCGCAGGAAATCAAAGGGATTCACATACCGTTTCGGAAGGAAAAACATCATCGTTTCCTCTTCATTTCTCACAAACATCTTGATTTTGCAGTTGCCCGGGTGCGCCCGGATGAGTTTCAGCAATTGAGCAGCAAGATGTTCATCTGCAGTGGTTTGCTTCAAATCCACCGACAAAATGATCCCTTTTACGTAATGATTCAGCACCTCCGACAGGAGCTTCACATCCCTGATCCGGTAAAAGTACTCTTCAGATCCTGCATGGCGCTGTGTCACATCCCCTTTGATAAAGAGGAACTCACCCTTCACCATCAGATGTTTCCATTTCAGGTAATCCTCGCCATACAGGCTCAGGGAAAATGTACCCTGATAGTCTTCGAGGGTAAGGTTTCCAAAGGGTCTTCCGGTTTTCGAATACCGGTGGGCCACCTCATTCACGATCACCCCGAGGGTGAACTCACGCTGCATGAAGCGTTTCATGTCGTTTTTCACCTCATCGGTGTTATTCCGCACAAAGGTCCTGATTTCCAGCTTATACTGGTCGAGGGGGTGTCCGGACACATAGAATCCGATCACCTCCTTTTCGTTACTGAGTTGCTGGAGGGGGGACCAGGGGTTGCAGCTGGGGAGCAACGGATCGGGGATTGCAGCCGCTTCATCGTCGCCGAAAAGGGATTGCTGTGCCGTTTCCCTGTGCTGCTGGGCCAGCCCCCCGAAACGGATGAGTTTTTCGATGAAGGTGGTGCCATCCACCCCTTCGGAATGGAAAAACTGGGCGCGGTGGGTTCCCAGGCTGTCGAAAACCCCGGCCATGGCCATCGCCTCGAGGCATCGTTTGTTCACGGTCTTCAGGGGCACACGCTTGATGAAGTCGAACACCGAGGCGAAGGCTCCCCGGCTCCGGCGTTCCTGTATGATCGCCTGTGCAGCGATTTCACCCACACCCTTCACCGCTCCGAGGCCGAACAGGATCTCCCCCTTTTCGTTGGTGGAGAACCGGATGCCACTGTGGTTGACGTCGGGCCCCAGCACATTGATGCCGCTTTGCCGGCAGGCATCGATGTAAAGGGTGATTTTTTTGATGTCGCTCAGGTGGTGCGTGAGCACGGCGGCCATGTACTCAGAGGGGTAGTGGGCTTTCAGATAGCCTGTCTGGTAAGCCAGCAATGAGTAAGCGGCAGAATGGGATCTGTTGAAGCCATATTCTGCAAATTTGGCCATGGTGTCGAAGACCTCTGTGGCCTTGTTCCGGTCAATTCCCCTGGCTTCAGCCCCTTCAATAAAATCCAACCTCTGCTGAAGCATGATCTGAATCTCCTTTTTCCCCATGGCTTTCCGCAGATTATCGGCTTTCCCGGGCGAGAACCCCCCCATAATCTGGGCCGCCTGCATGATCTGTTCCTGGTACACCATAATGCCGTAGGTATAGTCAAGGATCCCGCTCAGCATCTCGTGGGGGTATTCCACTTTCGCCTTTCCGTGCTTCCGGTCGATATACACCGGGATGTAATCCATCGGGCCCGGGCGGTAGAGGGCATTCATGGCGATCAGGTCTTCGATCCCTTCGGGCTGAAGGTCTTTGAGGTACATCTGCATCCCCTCCGATTCAAACTGGAAAAGCCCCATGGTATCGCCCCTTCTGAAGAGGGCAAAGGTCTTTTCGTCATCCAGCGGGATGGTATCGATGTCGATTTTTATCCCATGCCGCTCCTCGATGGCCACCAGCGCGTCCTTGATCATAGACAGGGTGCTGAGGCCCAGGAAGTCCATTTTCAGCATCCCCACCCCTTCAATCAGCTTCCCGTCGTACTGGGTAACCATGATGCTTGACTCCTTCTGGGTGCAGAGGGGGATGTGTTCAATCAGGGGTTCGGGGCCGATGATCACGCCACAGGCATGGGTGCCGGTCTGCCGCACGGAGCCTTCGAGGGTCTGGGCAAACCGGAGGGTTTTCTGCACCTTCTCCTCCCCCTCCTTCAGTTCCTGCATCAGGTCGGGCGAATCGCGCAGGGCCGACTCCAGGGTGACTTTCGGGCCATCGGGCACCATTTTCGCCAGGCGGTCTGCCTCGGGCAGTGGGAGCTTCAGCACCCGGGCCACATCGCGGATGGCCGATTTGGCTGCCATCCTTCCAAATGTAACAATCTGTGCCACATGGTCTTCGCCGTATTTGTCCTGTACATAGCGGATGATATCATCGCGGCCGTAATCATCAAAATCCACATCGATATCGGGCATCGACATACGCTCCGGGTTCAGGAACCGCTCGAAGAGCAGCCTGTATTTTATGGGGTCGATATTGGTGATGCCGATGCAGTAGGCCACGGCAGAGCCTGCTGCAGAACCCCTGCCGGGTCCCACCAGGGTTCCCCTGCGGCGGGCCTCTGCAATAAAATCCTGTACAATCAGGAAATAGCCGGCATACCCCATCCCCCGGATCACATCCAGCTCATAAACCAGCCGCTGCTTGACCTCTTCGTTTAAAGCACCATATTTCGCTGCAGCCCCTTCGTAGGTGAGGTGACTGAGGTAGGCATCGGCATCCGCAAAACCCTCCGGCAGCGGAAATACCGGCAGGATCACATCCCTTTTCAGATCG
Organism: Bacteroidota bacterium; assembly: GCA_022709695.1. Classification (GTDB taxonomy): domain Bacteria; phylum Bacteroidota; class Bacteroidia; order Bacteroidales; family SKPS01; genus SKPS01. The sequence goes on along the minus strand of JAKLII010000011.1, from coordinate 77,061 downwards.
AACACTTCAACCTTATTGGCAATCTCCAGGGTGTTCTCCAGCACCTCCGGCATTCCGGGGAACAGCTTTTCGATCTCACCGGCCGACTTCAGGTACTCCTGCCCGGTGTAGTGGAGTGCGTCGGCATCGTCATAATCCTTACCGGTGTTGAGGCAGATGAGGATTTTATGGGCATCGTAGTCTTCGGCCCTGATAAAATGCACGTCGTTGGTAGCCACCATGCGGATTCCGGTTTCGGCGGCAATGGCGTCAATCACAGGGTTCACCTCCTGCTGTTCGGGGATCCCGTGGTTCTGGAGCTCGAGGTAATAGTCCTCCCCGAAAATCTCCTGAAACTCGCGGGCGATGGCCAGCCCGGCTTCGTATCCCGACTTCATGATGGCTTGCGGAAGCTCTCCCCCCAGGCAGGCCGACAGGGCGATAAGCCCTTCAGAATGCTCACGGATCAGCTGCTTGTCGACACGCGGGGTGTAGTAAAATCCCTCCAGATACCCCTTTGAGACCAGCTTTGCCAGGTTGTGGTATCCTTCCTTGTTTTTGGCGAGCAGAATCAGGTGGTGACCGCTGCGGTCGTCCCTGCCCCCCCGGCGGGTACGATCACCCTCGGCTACGTAGACTTCGCAGCCAAGAATAGGCTTTATTTCCTGCTTTATTGCCTCGCTCAGAAAATGGATGGCGCCAAACATATTGCCATGGTCGGTGATGGCGAGCGCCGGCATCCCCAACTCCTTTGCACGGGAAACCAGCGAGGAAATCCCGGAGGCCCCGTCGAGGAGCGAATATTGTGTATGAACGTGCAGATGAACAAATTGAGACATGCAGTAAGGTGTTTTTCCGTGGGATATTTGCAAGGCTAAAAATAAAAGGTTTCTCGCTGCCGGGGGTGAATGTTGATAACTTATGAAAGACTAAGGGCAAAAGGAAAAAGGAAAAAGTGAAAAAGCTGAGAAAATCCGTGGGATCTGCGGGTCAGGGACCAATGTGAAAATGCTGAGCAAAGCGAAGTCCCGGGAGCGAAGCGATCCGGGATGTAAATGTGTAAATGTGTTGAATTTTAACATATAAGATTATTTACGAAGGCATATAAGCTTATATGAAACCTAATATTTTCTTATATGTCTTATTTGGTTTTAATATCTGCGGAATCAGCGGGTAAAAAAAGAACGCAGATACTTCGGCTGCGCTCAGTATAAGTAACGCGGATTTTTTTTTGATTTTCACTGATTTTAAAAATCACGAAAGAACTCTCTCCGTGTTCCTCCGTGCCCTTAGTGCCTTTGTGGTTAAAGAAAAACCTTGGTAATCAAAAAAAGAATCCCTACCTTTGCACCCCCATTTGATGGGAGAATTAATACCAACTAACACAAACCGGTATGCCAACAAAAATCAGGTTACAGAGAAGAGGTAAGAAGGGACAGCCCTTTTACCACATTATTATTGCGGATGGTCGTGCACCACGAGACGGAAAGTTTATTGAAAAGATTGGCAGTTACAATCCACTGACCAAACCGGCCACCATCGAAATCGATTTCGACAAGGCCCTGCAGTGGTTACAGAACGGAGCCCAGCCCACCGACACCGCCCGTGCAATCCTTTCGTACAAGGGGGTGATGCATAAAAACCACCTGCTGAAGGGTGTGCAGAAGGGTGCCATGACGCCGGAGCAGGCTGAAGAGAAATTCCAGACCTGGCTCAAAACCAAGGAGGAGACCATCCTGCAGAAGGTGAAACAGGAAGAGCTCGACAAAAAGAACAAGAAGAAGAAAGCGCTGGAAAGCGAAATCAAGGTGAACGAAGCCATTGCGGCCAGGGTAGCCGAGAAGCGCGCTGCCAAAATCATGGCCGAAACGGCACCTGCCCCCGCAGAAGAAGCTCCTGCCGAACCACAGGAAGCTGCTGATGCCCCTGCTGAAGAGCCGGCAGAATAATCTTCTCTGCAACTTCCCGCGATGATCCCCCGCGACCAGGCCGTTGAGGCAGGTACCATAACCCGCAAATGGGGCTTCGAAGGTGAAGTGTTGCTGAAATCAGCAGAAGAATTTGCACATCTGAAAAAGTTACCGGAATCAGTCTTCGTTGAAATACAAGGGAGACTGGTTCCTTTTTTGGTTCTCTCAGCCAGAAGGCAGGGCGCGGGTGCCTTTGTGGTGCTGCTGGCCGACTCAGCCCCGCCGGTGCTGGAACGGCTGCTCCAGGCCACGGTGTGGCTGCTGCGGAAAGACCTTGCTGCCGCGAAAAAAGCTGCTTACACCGCTGAAGATCCGGAAGGATACGAAGTTGTGGACAAAACCCATGGAACCATTGGCACCGTGAAGGAGGTGTGGAGCCGTGAAGAACAACCCCTGCTGGTGGTAACCTCTCACGGGAAAGAGATCCTGATCCCCATGGACCCCGGAATCATCCGCAGGACCGATCATAAAAAACGGCGGATCCACATCGAAGCCCCTGAAGGGCTGATAGATATGTACCTCAACCCTTAGTGACCATGGGGGTTTTCCGCTTTAAGCAATTTGCCGTCGACGACACCGGCTGTGGCATGAAAACCGGCACCGATGCTGTGCTGCTCGGTGCATGGGCTCCCCTGCCCCACTCCGGTCGGGTGCTTGACATCGGATGTGGATCGGGCATCATCAGCCTCATGCTTGCACAGCGCCATCCCAGCCTGCACATCACCGGCGTGGAGATCGATGCGGAGGCAGCAGCACAGGCACAAACAAACGTGCTTCAAAGCCCCTTTGCCTCCGGGGTTCAGGTGGTGCATGCCGACGTAAGAACCTTTGCCGGCGAACACCCGGGGCAATACCATCTGGTTGTGAGCAACCCTCCCTTCTTCCAGGAATCACTTAAAAGCAACGACAAAAAGCTAAATGATGCCCGCCACGATACCTCCCTGAATTTCACTGAGCTGGCGCAATCGGCCCGAAAACTTCTCGCTCCCCACGGACAATTCTGCCTGATCCTGCCGGCTGAAAGCTTCCCCGTATTCAACGAAAGGGCCCTGTTGGCAGGGCTGTATGCCGAAATTCTCGTTGCCGTACATCATAAATCTGAATCGGCAGCCGTTAGAATGATGGCTTGTTACCGCACGGATCATACCGGCAAAACCCGTGAAACCAGCATCAACATCCGCCGCTCCGACAACAGCTGGTCGGAGGAATATCTGGATCTGACCCGTGATTTTTACCTTTTTGCTTGACACTCCGTAAAGAATTGTAACTTTGCACCGCCAAATCAGCCTCTTATGGACAAACGCCTTGTTCGACTGATCACCGTAGTTCTCGTCATCACCGGCCTGGCCTTCTGGACCTGTCAGTCAGAAAAGGACACCAGCATTTACGTGGCCATCGCCAAGTACAGGGACACGGAAAATTACGCCGCCTACAAAGCGTGGTTACAGGGTGTCGACTCCAACATCGTACTGGTAGACATGTACCACATCCCGATGGATTCAGCTCTGATTATGCTGGAGAAATGCAGCGGACTGCTGATGAACGGCGGTGCTGACGTTCACCCTGGCTACTATGACCAGTTTGAAGACACGGTAGTTTGCGAAATCGACGGATACCGGGACACCCTTGAGATGGCCCTGCTGAAACGGGCCCGGGAGCTGAAAATGCCTGTATTCGGCATCTGCCGTGGCCTGCAGGTGATCAATGTTTTTCATGGCGGCTCTCTCTATCCCGATATCCCCACCCGGTTCGACACTACGGTAACCCACCGCAATGCAGAACGAGACTACGAAAATTTCCATCCCGTTACCCTGGCCGAAGGTTCTGCCATCCGATTGCTCACCGGCCAGGCCACCCACGAGGTGAATTCGGTGCACCACCAGGGCATCGAAGTGCTGGCCCCGGGCCTCAAAGCAACAGGCTGGTCGCCCGATTCACTCATAGAAGCCATCGAACCCGACGGAAATTCCGGGTTCCCGTTTCTGATGGCGGTGCAATGGCACCCCGAACGGCTCGGCCTCAACCACCCGATGTCGGGTCCGCTGGCCAGAAAGTTTGTGGAAGAGGTACATGCCTTTTACGCCGAACAAATAAAGCAGAAGTAACCCCACTTTTTACTTTTTACTTTTGCCTTTTGCCTTTATCCTTCCTTCGGGGGAAGCGGCTCATTGAACATATACGCCAATCTGAAGGTAACCAGATTGTTGTATTGTTTCCTCTGCCATTCACGCTGGCTGAAATCATCGGTAAAGGTGGCAACCCTGATTTTATCCATCGAATACTGGAATCTCACATTCATACTCAGCCTCTGCCAGATCCTGAATTTCACGTCGACAAGGGCCAGATAATCGTTGCGATCATATACCGCACCAGACCCCAGAAGGGTGGCAGAGGTACGAATCCCTTTCTCCCACTCTTTAACCCCCACCAGTTTAGCAAAAGCAAATCCGGCTCCCACGGTAAAAATGTCCCGGTCGTTGTATTGCAGATAAAAAGGAACCTCCACGTACTCAAGCTCCAGGCGGTACTTCCTGTAGCTCGAAATGTTCCGGGGCTGGTTTGCCCCTTTCTGTGCGTAGAGGGTTTCGAGGGTAAGCAGGAAGTTCTTTTTCAGGGGCACCGTGCCGGCAGCTCCCCCGTGGAACCCATATTTCCTGTAACCGTAAATCTCATCCCCATCCACCTGCGACACATTGAAGCCGAACACGAAGCCCCCTCTGATCTTCTGTCCGGATGCGTGCAGGCCCGATACCAGAAGGATCAAAAGCAGCAGACAGAATGTGACTTTTCGCATGCAATATGGGTTTAACAATGGTAACGCATCCTGAACGGTTGCAGTATCATTGGGGGGATAAAGATACAAAACCCCCGCATTATGATCAGGCTTTAAGGGTAAGCTGAATTCTCTTCCTTTCAGGCTCCACCTGGAGCACCTTTACCGTGACCTTTTGGTGGAGGTGCAGGTACTTCCCGATATCACTCACGAATTCATCGGCTACCTGTGATATGTGGATCAGCCCGTCCTGATGCACCCCGATATCCACAAATGCCCCGAATGCTGCGATATTGGTAACGATGCCCGTGAGCACCATGCCGGGTTTGAGGTCGTGGATGGTTTTCACATCGGGATTAAACTCCACCAGTTCAAAATGCATTCTGGGGTCCCTTCCGGGCTTGTCGAGTTCTTTCAGGATATCTATGATGGTAGGCAGTCCGAACCGTGTATTCACAAATGATTCCGCCACAATGGATTTTCGGGCATCGCGGTCAGCGATCAGTCCTGCCGGGTCAAGCCCGCTCTGCTGTGCCATACGCAATACCACCGGATAGGCTTCGGGGTGTACTGCGGTGTTGTCGAGGGGGTTGGCTCCGCTCCGGATCCTCAGAAAGCCGGCCGCCTGCTCGAAGGCTTTCGGCCCCAGGCGTGGTACCTCCTTCAGTTGCTCACGTGAGCTGAATGTCCCGATTTTTTTCCGGTGCTCCACAATGTTGCCTGCCAGCACCGGGCCCACTCCCGACACATAGGTAAGGAGCTGCATACTGGCGGTGTTCACATCCACCCCCACCTGGTTCACACAGCTCACCACGGTATCTTCGAGCGACCGTTCCAGCAGTTTCTGGTTTACATCATGCTGGTACTGCCCCACACCGATCGATTTGGGCTCGATTTTCACCAGCTCAGCCAGGGGATCCTGCAACCGCCGGCCGATGGAAACCGCTCCCCGTACCGTGATATCGTAGGTTGGAAATTCGGCACGTGCCACTTTGGAGGCGGAGTACACCGATGCACCGCTCTCGTTTACCATAATCAGCACCACCTCCCGGTCGAAACGGATACCCCGCACCAGCGACTCGGTCTCCCGTCCGGCCGTTCCGTTCCCAACGGCGATGGCTTCAATCTTATACTGGCTCACCAGCGCCTTGATTTTTGCCGCGGCCAGTGCGTGTTCCCTCTGTGGCAGATGGGGATAGATGGTAGTGTTATGCAGCAGGTTCCCCTGTGCATCCAGGCACACCACCTTGCAACCGGTGCGAAACCCCGGGTCAATTGCCAGCACCCGCTTCTGTCCCAGCGGCGGGGCCATCAGCAACTGCCGTACATTGTCGGCAAAAACCCTGATGGCATAGGCATCTGCCCTCTCCCGGGCTGCAGCCCGCATCTCGGTCTCCATCGAAGGGGCTATCAGCCTTTTGTAGCTGTCGGCCGCCGCCAGGGCAACCTGCTGCCCTGCATCGAAATCATTCTTCACCACCACCCCTTCGAGAATCCGCTTTGCTGCTTCCTCCGGTGGTGCAATCACAAGTTTCAGAAAGCCCTCCTGCTCCCCCCTGAACATCGCCAGCAACCGGTGCGAAGGGGCCTTGTGCAGCAACTCATCCCACCGGAAATAATCGCGGTATTTATCCCCTTCCTGCTCTTTTCCCTTCACCACTGCCGAGAAGATCCGGGATTCCGTCTCAAAGAGCCTGCGGATTTTTGCCCTGCATACCTTGTTTTCATTGATCCATGCTGCAATGATGTCACGGGCACCTGCCAGCGCCTCCTCAACCGTGGCAACCCCACGCTCCGCATTTACATATTTGGCAGCCTCGGCCTGAAGGGGTATCAGCCCCTGCTCCATCAGGGTTTTTGCCAGGGGCAGCAGTCCCCGCCCGCGGGCAATCTCAGCACGGGTAACCCTTTTGGGCCTGTACGGAAGATACACGTCTTCCAGGTCCGCCAGGGTGTTGCATCCCAGTACCGACTGGCGCAATGCTTCGGTAAGTACGCCCTGCCCTTCCAGGCTCTTCAGCACCACCTCCCTGCGCTTTTCGAGCTCCTGGTAGCGCTCATTCAGATCGCGGATGCGGATCACAGATTCTTCGTCCATCGATCCGGTCATCTCCTTGCGGTAGCGTGCAATGAAGGGAACTGTTGCACCTTCAGCAAACAACTTCAGCACATTTGCCACATGGTGCACGGTGAGGTTCAGCTCACCGGCAATCCTCCCTGAAAAATCGTGGTTTGACATATCGTTTCAACGACAAAAATAACAGAATCATCGGAAAACCCCGGCAAATAAAAAAGCGCCCCGGTATGGGCGCTCCTTTTGCTTAATCTGTCTTCCGGCTTAGCCATTTAATGAGATCCACCTTGAAAGTTCTGTTTTGCTTGAATCGAAACTGAAAGCCCTGTTTACCAGATAGTACAGGTGGGGATCTGTCGTGTAGGCGTAAGCCCATTTGGCAAACTCGAGCTTGGTGGCTTCGAAACTGAAGAGCATCATGATCTGATAAACCATATCGGAAGTGACCAGGGACCGGGCGATGGCATCTTTGGCGATGGTGAGCTTTGTCTGCTCGAACGAAGCGGAGCGGATGGTCGCCACGAGGCTGCCGAACTCATGGGTACTCATCGCCTTTGCGCCGTAATGGCTGTTGTAACCTGTGCTGCCACTGCCTTTCCCACCTGTTCCATGATAACTGTTGTTACCTTTGCCGGCACCATTATGCCCTTTGGGAGGTGGCGGTGTCAGGGCCCATCTGCTTTTGGTAATCAGCCGGCCATCGGGGGTGATCACGACTTCAACACCGGCTTTAGCCTCAGTGCGGTAGGTGCCCCTGTACACCAGCTCGGCATATTTGGTGGCATACCCCTTGGCATTGCGGATATACCGGTACACATCCACCGTATGGAGACCGGGTATCACATCATAGAGGCGAAGCACAGAGCCATTGGGATCAAAGATCTCCCCATCGAAAAAAACATAAAATTCGGAACGGTCTTTCATCGAGAGATGGAATTCGCCGGATCCGAAAAGGCGCCCGGAAAAGATCAGGGCTGCGGCCAGGAGTAAAAGTCTTGTTTTCATGGTACTGTCCTCCATATTAAGTGTTCGGTGAAGCAATGCCAAAGACAATGCCTCTCAGCCCCGGAGAGGAAAAAGGGTTGTAAAAAAGTTGTAAATGATTGTAAAACCGGTTACCAGCCAGAAGTCAGCACATCCACGATGTGGATGGTTTTAATCGGAAGGTTCTGTTTGTCGATGATCCCCTGGAGGTGCATCAGGCAGGAGGCTTCTGTGGAAACAATATACTCGGCTCCGGTGGCCATGGCAAACTCAACTTTCTGCTGTCCCATAGCCACAGATATCGGTTCATTTTTCACCGCAAAGGTACCCCCGAAACCACAGCAGGTATCTGACTCTTCCATTTCAATCAGGGTCAGGCCCTCCACGTTCGCCAGCAGTTTTCTGGGCTCTTCCCTGATCCCATATTCCCGCAGGGCTGCGCAGGCATCATGATAAGTTACGCGATGCGGAAATACAGCTCCCACATCGGTGATATTCATCACATTGACCAGATAATCGGTGACCTCAAACAAATTGGGATGCAGATTTTTATACTGAAGATGGAGTGAGGAGTTATGGAAGAACCCGGGATAATAGTTCCTGATCATGCCCATGCAGGATGCTGAAGGGGCAATAACCGGTTTCCCGGAGGCGGAGAGTTCCTTTACCAGTTTTTCAGCGAGCACGCGCGACTCATCCCAATAGCCGCTATTGAATGCCATCTGGCCGCAACAGGTCTGTTCAGGGTTGTACAGCACCTCAAGCCCGATCTTTTCAAGCAGCCGCACCAGATTTTTCGCAGTTCCGGGATAGATCTGGTCTACAAAACAGGGGATAAAGATTTCAACCTGCATACTGTTCTTCTTCGTTCATCAATTTGCCATACATAAAACCTGCTTCATGAACAGATTTTTAGGACGATCTTCTCAGGCCAGCGATGCCCGGGAAAAATCCATTATCTGGAAAATAACGATTTTTCTTTCACAACCGTCACCTTCCCGTATTTCGTAAGCGCCTTGGTATCAAACCTTTTTGAATTACCTGCAATCATAATGGTAACGGGGGTATCCCGCAGGTTCTGCTTCTGGTAGTCAAATACAGCGCTGTGATCCATATTCTGAATTCCTTTCAGGATGATTTCAGAGGGATCACGGTCAAATCCTCTATGAACCCAGGATACATAATTCTGTGACAGGCTTCTGAAGTTGGGCTGGGCCGTTACGGTTGAGGAGACAATATAGCGGTTTATCATGACCATGCGTTCGGGTTTCTGGGGCATATTCCTCACCAGATCCATAAACACATCCACCGCCTCATTGGTCTTATCCGACTGGGTACCCACAAATCCTTTCAGCAACAGGCGATTCCCCTTTACAGGAGGTTGCACCAGAGAGCCACCGGCAGAGTATGCCATGGAGCGGTACTCGCGGATCTCCTGGAGCACGATTCCGGAGAAATCACCGCCAAAATAGGTATTGAATGCCCTGTAGAGTGCAATATCCATCGGATTGTACTCATTGGGTGCAGCATGGAAGAATATTTTGCTCTGTGTGGCTTTTTTCTTGTGGGCCACATACACCTCATTGGCCAGAAAGAGCTTGGGTGCGCGATAGAAAGGGGCTGTTGACTGAACCGGGAAATCAGCTGCAATTTTATACTGATCCGTAAGCCGTATCAGGTCATCCAGGGAGCGCACACCCACATAATGAATCTCAGGTGCGTAGGTAATTGCCCGGGAAAATGCAGCGACCAGGGTATCGGATTTCAATGCTTTGATCTGCTTCATGGTAAGCCGGTCGAGGTAGCTGGATTTTTCGCCATACAACACATACTCCACCAGTGCATCAGCCAGCATATCAGGTTCAGATCGCTCCATCTTTCTTCCTGCCTTCTCACCGTCGTACAGGGTAGCCAGCTTCTTCTGGTCAAGAACCGGGTTCTGCATCATCTGGCTCATCAAACCGAGGGCACTTCCAAAGTTCTCTTCGGGTCCGTCGATATAGAGGTTCATATAACTGTCATCGGCTGAGAAGCTGTAGGCACAGCCGAGCATGGCCATCCGCAGCTTAAACTGATCCACAGGCATTTCTTTAGTTCCTGCATAATTCATCATACTGGCAGCGTACTTCAGCACCGGCATCTTACCGGTACCGATCCCATACCGGATGGTCATCGAGAAGATGTCGTTTTTGGTATTCTTCACAGCAAACACCTGCACTCCGTTATCTTTGGTATAACGAAGGATATCCTCCCTGAAATTCACAAACTTATAGGCAGGTTCACCGGTTTCCATTTCGCTGATCCTTTTGTAGTACTCAGAAACTGCTTCCTGCTTCTGCTTAACAGGTTCAAAGCCCGGTTTTTCAATTTTTGGCTTTTTCGGGAAGCCCATCTTTGAGTAAAATGCGAGGAAATTATCGCCATAGTATTCATTGGCCACCCGTATGATTTCTTCGCGAGTGATATCCCTTACCCTGAAAGGCTCCTGCCAGATGGTTGCATAATCGCCGCTGCCGGCAAAAACATCCAGCAGTTTATAGGCGATACTGGAAGCAGATTCCAGTGCCATCACTTTATCCTTATAAAGATTCAGTTTGATGGATTCCAGCAGAGTGTCACTAAACTCTCCCCTTTTCAGGAGGGCGAGCTGGTCAAGCACCAGTTTCTCGGCATCCTCCAGCGACTGTCCTGCAATTTTGGGGATAAAGATGATCATGCCTGTACCGTAATCCAGATAATGCATATTCTGGCAGGCAGCCTGCAGAAGCTTATTGTCGATGGAGAGTTTATCAAGCAATCCGGTGCTGTTGCCATTTGAGAGGATTTGTCCTGCAACCTCCAGGATCAGTTCGTCGGGATGCCCTTTGGGAGGAACCCTGAAACCCAGCAATCCGATTTTCACAGGAGACATTTTCACCTCTTTGAATTCCCTGCCGCTGAAGGGATTTTCCACCCAGGTGATCTTATCGGGAATCGGTTTCTGCCGGAGGTTACCGAATGTGTTCTGAATCATTGGCATTACCTCCACCACATCGAAATCGCCGGCAAGAATGAGCCCCATATTGTTGGCAACATACCACTGGTCATAGAATGCCTGCATCTTGGTAAGTGACGGGTTTTTAAGATGTTCCATCGTACCAATCAGAGGTTGCTGCCCATAGGGATGGACTTTATAAAAGCTCTTGTTAAACTCCTCAAACAGATTCATAAAGAACATGTCGGAATACATATTCTTCTCTTCATATACCACTTCCAGTTCCGACTGAAAGGATCTGAACACAGGGCTCATAAACCTGTGGCTGTAGACCTCGAGCCATTTTGCCATCTGATGGGGCGGAAAAACATTGTAATACACCGTATGATCGGGACCGGTACCAGCATTGATATTGGTAGAGCCCATCTCTTTCAGGATCCTGTCAAGCTCATTGGGGATGGCATATTCATTGGCCTTGAGCGACTCCTCATTGATCAGCTTCTGGATGGCCTTGCGCTGTTCCGGGTCCTTCACAAGGGAAAGGCTGTCGTACAGATGGTAAATATTCTCGATGTGTACCGATTCCCGCGCCCAGTCGGTTGTGCCGATCTTGGTGGTTCCCTTGAAGAGCATATGCTCCATGTAATGGGCCATACCGGTGGCATCCGGGAGGTCATTCTTCCCTCCGGCCAGGGTAACCACCATACCTGTTACCTGCGGCAGGGAGCGATCGGGATACAGGATAACCGTTAGTCCGTTCTGGAGTTTATACACCAGTGGCAGCCCTGTATCGGATGTGAACTGTATTGCATTCCCTTCTTCATCATATTGTGCAACAGTCGCCAAAGGAAGCGACATGAATAGCATCAGGGCGATCAGAGCCAAAAGGTTTTTCATGATAAATAATTGATTTTATGAGAATAACAACGGATAATGATCAAATGTAAAAAGGGGTATAAAGGTATAAAAATCCCTTTATGATCATTACTATTGCAAACTGAACGTCAATTTTTGGAAATGAGAACCCTGAGGAAAGGTAGTTTGAAATTATCCCTTACATTTGCTGATCATCCAATCCTGCCATATGGAACTGAAAACTGCAGTATTCCCGGGGTCATTTGACCCTGTCACCCGCGGGCACGAGAATGTGATACAGCGGGCGCTCCCACTGTTCGACCGTATCGTGGTGGCCATAGGAGAAAATGCCGAAAAGCGATCGATGTTTCCATCTGACCTCAGAATGGAGTGGATCAGAAAAACTTTCGCAGGTGAACCGAAGGTCGTGGTGGAGCGTTACAGCGGCCTTACCGTTGATTTCTGCAAGTCTATCAGGGCACGGTATATCCTCAGGGGTATCCGGACTTCTGCTGATTTTGAGTTTGAACGGAGCATCGGACAGATCAACAAGATTTTATTCCCTGAGATAGAAACCCTGTTTTTCCTCTCCACGCCGGAATTTACTGCACTCAACTCCTCCATTGTCAGAGACATCATCAAACATGGCGGCAACCCTGATCCCTTTGTGCCCGAAGCACTGAAAGGCTTAATGACCCTATAGAACCTGCATCCAGAAAATACCTGCCCGGATTTATGCGTTACCCGTTCGTGAAATCACCTGTTGCGGCCACCCTGTTCCTCTGCCTTTCCAGCCTGATGGTGATGGCCCAGAAACCGGCAGCCATACAGGGAACCATTCAGGGGGCATCCGGGTACCCAGCCCGGCTTATCGTATGGGATGATCAGATCAGCTATACAGAAAAGAAAGTAGCTTCAGGAGTGATCGACAGTGCCGGCAGGTTTAACCTGATTTTCCAGCCCGGATTGCAAACCTTCGCGATGATCGATATCGGAAATGCCAGAGCCACCATTCTGCTCGAGCCGGGGAAACAATATACCCTCAGATTCAACGATTATCCTCCACTTCAGTGGCTTGAAACCAGGAATCTCTTCCTTCAGAATGAGCCGCTTACATACACGCTGAACGAAGAAAACGCAGACGGGGACCCCAATATCCTGATGCAGCAGATCAACAGGGACTACAGCCATTTTCTGGCTAAACACTACATGGATGTGTACAAAAAGAGAACAGATGTCGTCAATGGTTTTATCGACAGCTTTTTCCTGAAATACGGATCCATCAGCCACCCTTTCATCCGTGAGATGGTGGATTATAAAATCGCCATGCTGAAGCTGGGCAGCTACAAAATCACTCCCGAACAGACCTGGGAGCTATGGCTGAAAGACCGGGATATCCTCTATCACCATCCTGATTACATGGAGTTCTTCAACCAGGTTTTTGACAATTACCTCACCACGAGGCTCAAAAATTACAGCTACACTGAGCTCAGGGATGTCATCAATGAGAAAGGGAGTTATTTTGCACTTTCGGAGATGATCGGGCGGGATACCATCCTCCGGAACGAACAGCTCAGAGAAGCGGTGATGCTGAAAGGACTGGGGGAGATATACTATGACCGTGATTTCAGCAGGGAGAACATTCAGAAAATCCTGAGCTACATCGCTTCCGGAAGCAAGTTTCCCGAACACCGTACCATTGCCAGGAACCTGCTGGTGTCATTCACGCGGTTCGAACCGGGCAGTACAGCCCCGGAACTGAACCTCATAGATTCAGCCGGAATCAAGGTCACCATCGGCCGGTACAGCGGCAAATATCTCCTGCTGGTATTCTTTACCAGCAATTGCGTTCCCTGCTTGTCGGAGATGAAAATGCTGGAAAGCTATTATCAGGATCTGAGCGACTCCCTTCAGGTGCTGGCAGTGGGGCTGGACCCCGACAGCGGAAAAATGGCCAGGAACCTGAATGGTTACCGGTTCCCGTGGGTTACCCTGCATTTCAACCATGATTTTGACCTGACCGACCGGTACCAGATCAGGAATTACCCATTCTTCATCCTGATTGATCCTAAAGGAAAGATCCACACCTACGGGGCACGTACCCCTTCAAATCAGTTCAGGGAATGGTTTGAGGAATTTACCGGAAAGAAAGAATGACGGCTGGCACCTGCCGGGGAATCTGCCTGACAGAATGTACTCAGAATTTCCAGTTCAACCCGAGGCTCGGAAGGAAGGGCAACTGATTTACACGCTCGTATTTAATCCTGTCGAAGTAGAAAATGTTCTTCCGGCTATATACATTGGTGACAGATAAGACCACATCGAGCAGGTTGCGTGCAGAAAACACGAAGCTGCGCTTAATTGTCACATCCATCCGATGGTAATCCGGAAGCCGCCTGCTGTTGAGCTCACCATAGTAATACCCGAGTTGCCCGTTCTGGTGGATGTAATCGGTGTTGATACCGGTTTGAAACGAAAGGGCTTCGTAGAAACCAGCGGTAGGGGTAAAAGGAAATCCCGAACCGTAGTTCCATCGCATGCTTGCCTCGTATTGCAGGGTTTTTCCGAAGCTGTAGGATCCCACCAGATTCACATTGTGCCGCCTGTCGTAATGCGGGGTATAGGAGAACAGGAACCCGTTCAGGTCCTCTTCCCTGCTGATAAATCCAAGTGAGTAAACAGCCCAGATGTTAAAGTTCACACGGTCATATCGAAAAGCCACATCCACCCCCTGCGCTGATCCCTGTTCCACAATTAAGTCCTTTTTCAGAAAGTCAGGGTAATCGGCATAGTCAGGATTCCTGTCGTCATAGATCTTATTGCGATTCAGAGAGGTAAGCTGTGTAAAGCGGTTCAGGTAGGCCTCCACATTGATGGAAGCATTCCGGTTGAAATCTGCTTCAAAGCCCAGGATCAGGTGGCGTGCCTTCTGGAGGTAAGAGGTAACAGGTTTCCCGTTGAATTCGTCCTGCAGGTTTTCAGTGCCCGAAAGAAAGCCATAGAACAGGTTTACGACATCCCGGTCGGAATTGGCGGCAATGAGATTCTGAGAATAAAGCCCGGTAGCAGCCTTCAGCCTGATAAAGTCGTTGATCCGGTACTTCATGGAGAAGCGGGGTTCAGGCGAAAACTCCGACAAGGAGGCGTAATAATGGCCACGGATGCCCGGCTCAAGGATAAATTTTCCGAGTGTAAGTTTGTATTTCCAGTAAAATGCGATTTCGGTGGTGTTTTCCGTCTGGTCGATGGTGCGGTTGGCGGCGTTGGTAAGCTCAAAAACCGTCTTGAAGCCCAGCATCTCAATGCCAATCTGGTTTTTATTTTTCCCCTGGGCACTGCTGTAATGAAGGCCGAAGTTAAAACCATCAATCATGCTGTATTTCGGGAGGGAGGTCTGATCTTCGAGGGAAGTGGTGTAGTTGGAGTAGGCGAAATTACCCTCGATCAGCACAGGTGATGCAGCCGGTATCAGCATGAAATTGGTTCCGAACCCCCATGTATCCCATTTGTACTCCGACACTGCCTGATAGTTGACCCTGTCTGAGAAATTAAATCCAAAGAAACTGATTTTGCTGCCATTGTCGGCCTGGATGCTTACCTTACTGTACAGGTCAAAATAATTGAACGGCAGCCCATCCTGCTGGTTGACATAATCATATAAAAACTTCGAGGTTTGTTCCAGGTAGGAGTTCTTGAACGAAACAATATAGGAGGTGGAGCTTTCAGCCTTTTCCTTAGATTTTATGGGCCCTTCAAGCAGGAGTTTGGTTCCGAAGGTGCTCGCGCTGAGACCGCCCGACTGGTGCCGTTTGTTGCCATCCCTGGTTTTGATATCCATTACCGAAGAGATCCGCCCGCCATGGTCGGCGTTAAAGCCTCCCGTGTAAATATCTGCTGATTTGAGGATATCATTGTCGAACACGCTGAACAACCCGATGGTGTGAAAGGGATTATACACCACCATTCCATCGAGCACCACTTTATTCTGAATGGGGGATCCTCCCCTGATATACAGTTTTCCCCCCTGGTCGCCGGTGGATACGACGCCGGGTAAAATCTGGAGGTACTGGGCCAGGTCGGCCTGGCCGCCAACAGCAGGAATCTTTTCGATCTGTTTCGGGGTGACCTTGATCACAGAGGTCTTGGTTTCGGTCAGGTCACTCTGCCGCTCTGCCGATACTGTAAACCGGTCTAGCTGTCGGGTAATCTGGTTGAGCTGGGCCTTGATGGTGGTAATTTCACCCGGTTTTATGGTTACTTTCTGCTGAACGGAATCAAAACCGATATAGGTAACCATTACGGTATATTCACCCGGATTCAGTCCTGAAATGATAAAGTAACCGTTGTTATCCGTCATGGTTCCGGTGCCGGTGCTTTGTAATACCACATTGGCATACAACAGGGGTTCCCCCGATCCCTTGTTCACCACAAATCCCCTGAGGTCTCCGTATTTCTGAGCCTGAACGGCAGGCGTTGCAGTCATAAGCACCATCAGGGCTAAAGAAAGGCGCCACCACTTTATCCACATAAGCAGTCTGTATTGTGATCGTAATTGCATCTCCACAAAATGGCTGTAAAGATACAGGTTTAATCTTTTCATAAAAGGCAAAGGGGTTCAAACCCAGCAAAGGGGGTTATGAATCAGGTAACGGTCAGTGCAGGATCCTGAACACAAGCTCCCTGAGCAGTGCCGACGGGGAAGCTATGCCCGCATCAAGCCCTTTTGCCTTCAGATCATAGGTCCTGAGCAGTTCAATAATTTCAACATTTTTCCGGGCCGGGAAATGCCTGGCAGCTTCCTTGTACTCAGTCAGAAAAAAGGGATGTACCCCCAGCTGTGATGCCAAAGCCTGCTGAGAGGCTTTGGGGTCTGCAAAATGGAGCTTGAGCAGCTTGCTGAAGAAAGCGTACAGCACGGCAATGATTCCGATGAGTGGACTCTCCTTTGGGTTTTCAGCCATGTGAAGTGCGATTCTGGTGGCTTTGGTTACATCTTTTCTGGCAATGGCAGATTGCAGCTCGAAAAAATTATATTCCTTACTGATCCCAATATTCCGCTCAATGATATCGGGTGTAATCACAGCACCCTGAGGGATGGAAAGGCACAGCTTTTCAAGCTCATTGCTGATCTTCATCAGGTCGTTGCCAAGATTTTCTGCAAGTAAAAGTGCCTCCCGGTCCTGAATCCGGTATCCCTTCTCCCTGGCTGCACCGGCAATCCAGCCGGGCAGCTGATAATCGCGCAGCTTTGCCGACTCATAGGCTATTCCAGTGCGCTCAGCTGCCTTGTAGATAGCCTTGCGCTTGTCGATTTTCTTGTATTTATAGCAAACCACCAGCACAGTACTCGGCTGAGGTGATTCGAAATAGGGCTGCAGCTGTTCGAAGTCCTTCATCATGTGCGCTTCCCTCACGATTACCACCTGGTGGTTGGCCATCATCGGGTACCTCTTTGCTGCTGCAATCACCTGCTTTGCTTCGGTATCGTAGCCATAGAAGATTTGCTGGTTGAACTCTTTTTCGCTCTCATCAAGCACACTGGCCTCCACTGCTTCTGCAATCAGATCAATGTAGTATGGCTCCTCTCCGAACAGAAGATATACCGGACGTAAAACCCGGCTTTTGATTTGTTGTATGATGCGCAAATAGTCCGACATATTTCCTGGATACCCGATACCTCATAAGGATGTACCGCATGGCAAACCTACCAATTTTTTCCTTACCTGTGCCAATCACCCTGTATAGCTTCAGCGGATTTTTCAGTTCATTGTAAAAAGTCCTACTTTCGCTACATGTACCCTGTATTGAATTTTCCTCCGTACGAACCTGAGGTTGTACAACTCCGGAACAAACCCCACCTGTTTGATCCTGTCCGGAAAAAATGGGTTGTGGCAACCCCTGAGGAATGGGTCAGGCAGCATGTAATCCGGTATCTTTCCGAAAATCTTGGCTACCCGCTTTCACATATGGCCATTGAATGCAGCCTGAAAGTGAACCGGCTGGCAAAACGTGCCGATATTGTTGTGTACGACCACCATTTAAAACCGGCGATCCTGGTGGAATGCAAGGCACCATCCGTGAAAATGGACATGAAAGTTCTTGAACAGGCAGCACGGTATAACCTTGCCTTCCGGGTGCCTGTAGTCTTTGTTACCAACGGCATTACCCATTATGCAGCATCCATTGACTTTGAAACAGGAAACACCAAAACCATTTCTTCGCTCCCATTATGGAAAAGCTGACCGAAAAGACAGGTTCATCACAATCACTTCAAACATTCCTGTTCTTTAAGTTTATTTCATGATGGATGTGGATAATTTTTTACTTTTGCAGCACAGTAATAAGCTGCTGGTCCAATCGTTCATAAATCTAAACTTACAAAGATGAATACCATCAAGGATTTGATTTTCAAGATTTTATTTCCGGCCGTTTTTGTTGGCCTGGGATTGCTTGTAGTTATATTTGGTATCCTGAATTCACAGACCATCTATTTCCTTCTGGGTGGACTGGGCCTTATTCTGGTTGGGACCATAACCCTGTTGATTATGATCGGTTACAACCGCCTTCCGCTGGGGTTGTACAAAATTCTGATGCTGGCTTTGCTGCCCCTGACCCTGGTGATGTTCTGGTTGAGTTTCAGTTCCATCAATGAGCCCATTAAGTTCGAAAACGAATACAAACGCCGGAGTGAGCTTATTAAAGAGAAGCTGATCCACATCCGTGATGCCCAGGAAGCCTATAAAAGTGTACACAAGAGATACACCGGCGATTTCGATACACTGATCAATTTTATCAACAATGGCAAGCTAAAACTGCTCAGGAAGGTGAACAACACCCCATTGCTGCTCCGTGATTCCCTTCCGGAGACAGAACTGATCCGGAGAGGCTATATCATCATTGATACCACGTATAAGAATGTGAAGGATTCGATTTTTAAGAATGTATATAACTTCAATCCTGCCAACCTGCCCTATATCCCATACTCAAATCCGAGAACTACTTTCTCAATGAAAGCCGATATGATAAACCGGAGCGGGATCATGGTGCCTGTGTTTGAGGTGGTTGCTGATAAAAATATTTACCTTCAGGGGCTGAAAGAAGAGTATATCAAACAGGACAAAGTGATTTCCCTGCAGGTTGGCTCCCTTTCTGAGCCCATTATTGACGGCAACTGGGAATAATCACTGACCCGGAATGATTCTCCCTTTCCCTGCTGATGAAGCCTTTCTGCACCCCGGATTCACAGAATTCCCGCATGAGGGTGTTGAAGTAGCTTTTTCTGCAGGCCCAAGCCATTTCCATTACCTGGTTTCTGAAGTTGCCGGTGGGAAAATTCTCCTGTCACAGCAAGCTTCGGGCATCCGCGATGGTTTTTATTCCCTTGCAACCTTTTTCCGCTGGCTCTCCAATGTATCCCAAAGGAATATTCCCCTGGCCTCAGTCAAAGGCATCGTTTGGAAAAAGGAAGCAACCCTGATCCCGGCCGATCTCATGACCACTGATGAGGATGCAGAAAAATGGTATTCCCTCACATTTGGCCCTGTACCTGAACACCATACCCTCATTTGCCCAACTCATGCCATTTCCGGCAACAGGGTGGTATTCCCCTTCCCGCTTATGGAGTATAACCGGCTCCAATCCATTGCATCCGATATTTTACTCACCCACCCGTTCTCCTTCAGGACGCCGGATCCCGTCAACAACACCGGCCAAAATCCGGATCCGATTATTGATCTGATGCCTAGTGACCGGCAAATGTTCGTGAGGGTATGGAAATCGGGAACGCTGGTGCTGCACAACACTTTCCCGGCGGAGACCACTGAAGAGATCAGGTATTTTCTGGCGGGTATTTCCCGGGTCGCAGAAGCAGCCCTGAAAAACCATGTGTTTGTATATGCCGGAACCGACCCTGACCTGATGGAAAAAATCAGCAGGGCCCTTACATACTTCGGGGCTACCCCCTCTGTGGTCCCCCTGCCGCCTGACAAATGGCCTGATGCTCCGGCCGGCTTTAACCGGAATCTGTTTGCCGATATCTTACAGCCTGTATTTTGAGGATCATTGGCGGGACATTCGGAGGACGACGGGTAACTCCGCCGGGAAACCTGCCTGTAAGGCCCACCACCGACATGGCCCGCGAGGCACTGTTCAACCTCCTGCAAACCCGCGCCGAAACTGAAGGAGCTATCGTAATTGACCTCTTTGGGGGCACCGGTTTCATCTCCTACGAATTTTGCAGCAGGGGAGCCTCAAAAGTGATTGTAGTGGAAGAGAACCCCAGATGTGTCATGTTCATTAAAAACACGGCAGAACAGTTGGGGATGAACACGTTGTCAGTGATCAGGGGAGATGCGTTCAGGTTTCTGAAATCAACCATGCATAAAGCAGATATCATTTTTGCAGATCCACCCTATGACCACCCGGGCATAGCTGCGCTGCCCGATCTGGTCTTTGACCACCAGATCGTTGCACCTGACGGATGGTTTATCCTGGAACACGGCCGCACATATGATTTCAGCCCCCACAAACATTTCAGGGAACTGCGGCATTACGGGAAAGTACATTTCTCATTTTTCAGATAACCGGGTACCGGCATTTCACCTCACATAAACAACTGAAACAGAAGGATTTCAGCTACAGGTTAATGCCATAAGCAGCAGCCAGAAAGGAATGACCAGCAGGAGGCTGTCGAAGCGATCGAAAAAACCTCCATGGCCGGGCATGAGCCTGCCGGAATCCTTAACCCCTGCCCTGCGTTTCAACCACGACTGTAAAAGATCACCCGTGGTGCCCGCAACTGTAACCAGCAACACAGCTGCCGGCCAAAACCAAACCTGTACCTCAGGCAGCAGAAACATTGCCAGCAAAATTGCTGCAAGGGAGGAAAATACCATCCCTCCCAAAAACCCTTCTATTGTTTTCAAAGGGGAGATTTTGGGGGCGAGCTTGTGCCTTCCCAGGAACTTTCCTGTCAGATACGCAAAGGTGTCGGAGGTCCAGACAAGTACCAGCATTGACAGTACAAATTCCCGATCGTCTTGCCCACAAATCCCTGAATCATAAAGATCTGGCAGGAATCCCAGCAGAATCAGCGGAACAGCACCCCACCCGATACTCAGGGTAACACTTCCGGCAAGGCCCGATAACGGCAAACCGGCTTTCCGGCTCAGGCTGTAAACCTCCTGCATGATAAACCCCGCATACACCAGCAATACCCACGGCCACAACGGGTAAACAAACAACAGTGGGATCAGCAGTGAGGCCACATACACCAACCCGCTCAGAGATCTGATAAACAAGGTTTTCACGGATGGGCGGATTCTTCCTCCCGGTCAGGGCGATCATCAATAAAAAACAGCATAAGCTCTCTGGGGCCATGTGCACCCATCACAAGAGTTTTCTCAATATCTGCAGTCCGGCTGGGTCCGGTAATCAGGGAGATGAACGAAGGGAGTGCATCCCCGTAACGGTTTTTAAGATCATCAAGGGCATGCTGGATATCCTGGACAACCTGCGAAGCGTATCCGATCACGATATGCGCCTCGGGATGGACCACCATACGCCTGCCGCTGCTGGCAAAGGACGACACAACGATGGTTCCGGTACGGGCGATCAGCGATTCGCAGAAGGTGATTCCCGCCTGCAATTCGTCAGGCAGGGCAGGATCGCTTACAGGATTCAGCTTTATCAGATTCAGAATATCAACAAGTTCAGGGATAAAGGTAAAAACAGATTTCCAGTTACGTTCACGGGCAAGGGTAGCGAGCTGCATTACCATCGCTTTTTCATCCTCACAATAGAAAAAAACACCTCCTGCTGCAGTAAATGACTGGGCAAAAGCCACATCCGTAACGGAATCCACCGGTGCATACATGTCGGCATGGATCTGTGCATCGAGAAAGGGGTTCTCGTTTTTATGCATCAGGGCATTCCTGATGTTTTTCAGCACCTTTTCCCGGGGGGTAGTCTCTTTCATGAGGAAGGTTTATTGGCCATTATCCGGTTCCGGAGAATTTTCATGATCCTCCGGAGCGGATGTAATACTTTTAGGTTCAATGCCTCCGGTTTCGGGGTTGTTTACCGGCCTGTCTCCGTTTCCGTTGATTTCCTGCGGGGTCTCTTCTTTTTCACGCTGATAGCGGCTTTTCCCAAAAATACGCTCAAGATCTTCACTGAAAATCACCTCCTTCTCAAGCAGCACCTCTGCCAGCTTCTCCAGGTTCGCACGGTTTTCCCTGAGGATTTCCAATGCCCTTGCATAAGCCGACTCCACCAGGTTCTTCACTTCACGGTCGATCGCTTCAGCTGTTTTTTCACTGTATGGGCGGTTAAAACTGTATTCCTGCTGCCCGGTGCTGTCGTAGTAGGAGATATTGCCGATCTCCCGGTTTAATCCGAACCACGCCACCATGGCATAGGCCTGTTTGGTCACTTTTTCCAGGTCGTTGAGTGCCCCGGTGGACACTTTCCCAAATACAACCTCCTCCGCAGCCCTGCCACCCAGCGCTGCAGTGATCTCATCGATCATCTGCTCAAAAGTGGTGATCTGCCGTTCTTCAGGCAGATACCAGGCAGCACCCAGCGCTTTGCCACGCGGAATGATGGTGACCTTAACGAGCGGATTGGCATGTTCCACCAGCCAGCTGATTGCCGCATGGCCGGCTTCGTGAAAAGCTATCACCCGCTTTTCGCCTTTTGAAATGATTTTATTGCGCTTCTCCAGTCCTCCGATGATCCGGTCGATGGCATCCATGAAATCCTGTTTCTCAATGATCTGCTTCCCTTTACGGGCTGCAATCAGCGCGGATTCGTTGCACACATTGGCAATGTCTGCTCCTGAAAAACCGGGGGTCTGACGGGCCAGGAAATCCACAGAAACATCTTCATGCACTTTTAAAGGCTTCATATGCACCCTGAAAATGGCATTCCGCTCTACCAGGTCCGGCAGCTCTACATGAATCTGCCGGTCGAAACGCCCTGCCCTGAGCAACGCCCGGTCGAGAATGTCGGCACGGTTGGTGGCAGCCAGAATGATCACACCGGAATTGGTGGAAAAACCATCCATTTCGGTAAGAAGCTGATTCAGGGTATTCTCCCGTTCATCATTGGCTCCTGTGATGGCATTTTTTCCACGTGCCCGGCCAATGGCGTCAATCTCATCAATAAAGATGATACAGGGAGATTTTTCCTTTGCCTGCCTGAACAGGTCGCGAACCCTTGAGGCACCGACACCCACAAACATCTCCACAAAATCGGACCCTGAAATGGAAAAGAAGGGTACCTGTGCTTCACCTGCCACTGCTTTTGCCAGGAGGGTTTTTCCTGTACCCGGAGGGCCCACCAGAAGTGCCCCTTTGGGAATCTTGCCTCCGAGATTGGTATAGCGCTTGGGGTTTTTCAGAAAATCCACAATCTCCATGATCTCCACTTTGGCTTCTTCCAACCCTGCCACATCGGAAAAATTTACTTTCACCATCGTGTCGCGATCGAACAGCTGTGCCTTGGATTTTCCGATGTTGAAAATCTGGCCTCCGCCAGGGCCTCCCCTGCCCATCATCCGCATCAGAAAGATCCAGACAACCACAACCAGCACCAGAGGGATCAGCCAGCTCAGCTCCCTTCCCCAGTCACGCCGTTCCTCGATGGTAACCGGAACGTTCACATTGGAACGAACCTGCTCAACCGAATCGCGGTACAGCTGCTCGCTGAAACTGGCGGAATCACGCTGCATCCGCTGCCAAAGCCCGGTGGTATCCTGTGCCAGCAATTTCTCCTGCAACGCATCGAAACGTTTTTCAAACTGCTCAATGGTAACCACAGGCAGTGAATAATGGGGACCCGGATTGTCAGCATCGTTGAATCCACGCTTATTCACCTTGTATTTCTCCGAATGGAGGGGGTTTTTCAGGCTGTCTTTCCGGATATATACCTCCACCGTTTTCTGGTTAACCACCACAACCTTTTCCACATGATGCTTCAGCAACATCTCCCGTTCAAACTCAAGCCATGTGATCTCCTTCAGTTCTCCGCCCCACCTGATGGAGGTCAGGATCAGCAGTGCAAATACAATGATACCATAGATCCAGAACAATCTCTTGTTCTTTGTTGTATTTCCATTTCCGGATCTGGGATCCGGCTTTTCATTCCCGTTTTTTTCCATTTTCACATTAATGATTCTTGTTACGCTTCCATCCTCGTTACTTCAGCATCTGCCCACAACTCTTCCAGCCTGAAAAAGGAGCGGGATGGCCCGGTAAAGATATGTGCCACTACATCGAAATAGTCGAGCAATACCCACTGCCGCTGCTGAAGTCCTTCCACATGTACCGGTTTCATTCCGCACTCAGCTCTTGCAAATACTTCTATATGATCTGCCAATGCCTCTGCCTGTGTAACCGATGTTGCTCCGCATATAACAAAAAACTCAGCTACTCTGTTCGGCAATCTGCGCATATCCAGGATTAAAATGTCTACGCCTTTTTTTGCCGACATGGCTTCTGCTATGGTGCCAGCGAGCATTTCCGCTGTAACTGCAGGCTTCTCCGGAATCTGTGGGGTCTGTTTTCTGCGCATCTTTTAACTTTACGGCAAAATTACTAATTTTGACATACCAGCACTGATCTTTCAACCCAATGGTATATCTCCCTTCAATGCAGAACCGGCTGCACACCCCGGAATGCAAATCCACCAATACGCTCGCTGATGATCTCATCAGGGATCGCTCTTTCCTGATTCAGAAGCATGGGCTTTATATTACAACGGATTTCCAGACTGCCGGAAGGGGTCACGGACGGAACAGCTGGCACAGCAACCGGAGTTGCAACCTGCTCATGAGCCTGATTATCAACAAGCCCGATATTGCGCCTGATTTGCAGTTCCATCTTTCCCGAATGGTTGCCCTCGCCCTGCAGCAATGCGTCAGCATAGTTCTGCCAAAGCCACATATCGTTGAGATCAAATGGCCTAATGACCTGCTGGTCAATCATAAAAAGATCGCCGGCATCCTCATTGAGAACAAAATCGCCGGTTCCCGGATTCTGCAAAGTATTATCGGAATAGGGCTCAATATAAACGAAGACCAATTCCCGTCAAGCCTTACCAATGCCACCTCTTTTCTGATGGAAACCGGAAAAGCACATGCTCCGGACGAAATCCGGTGGTTGTTGCACGAGTGCCTGCAGAGATCTGCCAATGACCTGATTACAGGTTTTGATAAGATCCATCAACTGTACGATGAGCATTTGTACATGAAAGGGGTTGAAAGTAGGTTTACAGGCCAATTCGGGCCGATTTCCGGCACTATTACCGGAACAACGACCGAAGG
Organism: Bacteroidota bacterium; assembly: GCA_022709695.1. Taxonomy (GTDB): domain Bacteria; phylum Bacteroidota; class Bacteroidia; order Bacteroidales; family SKPS01; genus SKPS01. The sequence continues at coordinate 52,128 of JAKLII010000011.1, read as the reverse complement.
CCTGCTGGTGATCAAAACATCGTCAGAGGAGCTGAAATTCGGCTATAAGGAGGTGGTTTACCCTGGCTGGTGAATACTCAGCCCGGCAAGTTTTCTGTTGATCTCATCCACAAGATGCTGCAGGGGGCGGCCGGCCAGCATGGCCAGCATCGGGTTCAGATCAGCTTCAAGAAAGGTTTGTACCCGTGCAGATCCTTCGGGTGTACCAGCTTCAGAAATCTCAATTCGCAGCTCAAAAGGGAAAGGGGATTTATCAGGGACCATCCTGATCAATCCCCCGGGGTTACGTTCAGCATAATGCAAGGCAAGATCAGCCATTCCGGGAATTGAAAATGCACATGAATCCCTGTCTGCAGTGCGGTTTGAAACCTGGTCGGGTAACAGGGTAATGATATTCCTAAAATCTGAGCACCAGTCGGTCAGACTGCTCAGGCACTCTTTTGAAGGCAAGGGGTTACTGGAAAATTTCTTCATCCGGCATCAGACTCCCCATTTTTCCGGGGCTTTGCGCCATGCTTCCAGGGTTTCAAGCTGATCGCTTCCAATATATTCTGAGGAAATAGCCTGTTCGATTAATGATGGGTAATCGCTGAGGGTACACAGCTTGCAGTTGGCGTCTCTGAAAGCTTTCTCTGCCTGCGGAAAGGCATAGGAGAATATAGCGACCATCCCCTTCACCTGACATCCGGCATTCCTTAGGGCGGTAACGGCCGAAAGGCTGCTTCCCCCGGTACTGATCAGGTCCTCGATCACCACAACCGATTGTCCCTGGTTCACAACACCCTCTATCTGGTTCCCCAGGCCATGCTTTTTTTCTGCTCCCCGCACGTATGCAAAGGGAAGTCCTAATTCCTGCGCCACCAAAGCTCCGAGGGCAATACCTCCGGTTGCGACACCCGCAATTAAATCCACATCCCCGAATTCATCCTCAATCACTTTTACCATCTCCTGCCGCAAATAGGTACGAATCTGCGGATACGACAAGGTTTTCCTGTTATCACAGTAGATCGGTGATTTCCAGCCAGAAGCCCATGTGAAAGGGGTTGAAGCATTTAACTTAATTGCTTTAATTTGCAATAAGAAACCAGCCGTTTTAAGCGCTCTCTCTTTTATCTGTTCCATGTTGCAAATGTATAAGATTTTCGTTAACCAAACATTGCTTCAATTCAGGGATCCATCCGAAGGCCATCTGCCCTCAGCTGCCGTTCTCAACTCTGCCGATCCCGGGGAGGTCAAACGAAGATTGTCTGAATTCATTATACCAGGCAGCAATAAGTTACTGAATAACCTGCTTATTTATACAGCGGATCCCAGAAAAGCATTCTCGGAACTTCTGCAAAGCTGCCGCTTTGTTCCAGCCGCAGGGGGTCTTGTCTCCAACCGAAACAGAGAAATACTGGTGATTTTCAGGAGGGGGTTATGGGATCTGCCAAAGGGGAAAAAAGAGGAAAAGGAAACATATCCGGATTGTGCTGTCCGGGAAACCTATGAGGAAACCGGGGTGTTGTGCGGCATTACCAACAGCCAGCCTGTTATCACTCATCATCTGTACATCGAAAACAACCAATGGTGCCATAAAGAAACCCAATGGTATAAAATGTCAGTGAAAGATGAAACATGGCTGATGCCACAACCTGCCGAGGATATCCTTTGTGTCAGATGGGCCGATAGCTACTTCATAAACCGACAGGTACTCCCCAGTACCTATCCGCTAATCAGGGAAGTAATTGGTTCATGGCTTAGAGATAAACCATAAAAAATAAGGGCTGCTCTGATGAACAGCCCTTACATGTATCTTTAAACGGAATTCCTGATTATCGAGTAATCACGAATTGTTCGCGGAAAAGATCTGCAGATGTCCTGATCTGAATGAAATAGTACCCAAGGGCCAGATCATTCACATTGAGTTCGAGTACATTTGAGGTGAGGTTGGCATTGCTGAGCGAACGAACCACCTGACCTGCTGCATTAACGATCTCAATCACTGAATTCTCATCCATACCGGCAGGGATCTTCACATTCAGGATGCTGCTGGTAGGATTCGGATAAATAGTAAGTCCATTGGCATTGCCAAAAACGATGGAACGGATATCGGTATATTCAAATGCTCCGTCATAATCCACCTGTTTCAGCCTGTAGTAGTTGATCCCCTTAACAGTGCTCCGGTGCATGAAATCGTAGTTCTGCACGGAGGTGCTGTTGCCATTCTTGGAATAGACCCTGCCAATCTTTGAGAAATTTTCTCCGTTGACGGAGTGCTCCACATCAAAGTAATTGTTATTCATTTCCGTGGCAGTAGCCCATTCGAGCTGTGCATTGCTTCCATCCTTCTTAACTGTGAAACGAATCAACTCAACCGGAAGCGGTTGGGAACAACTCGGGCTAAGGGTAAGTGAAGTAGTGGCAGCACAACCATTATTGTCGGTAGTTGCAACGCTGTAGGTGCCATAAGGAGGCATTCCGATACCCTGGTTGGTTGTAGTTGGAGGAACAAGCCATGTGCCACCACCTGACCATGTATAGGTTAAAGGGGTACAGGCTGCACCACTGGTAATATTTGCAGTAATTGTGGCATATCCAAGAATGGGAGCATCACACACATAGGTAATGTTCAGAGATGGTTTTGGCAACACAGTACCTGTATTGTTGTAATTACCTACCCATGTTTCGGTAAGGGTCAGTGCCTCACTGAAGTTGGTCTCAAAGTCACCACCACCTGTGGGGTACTTGGGGTCGTTAAAGGCATTGGGAATTGCGCCAACACCACCGTTGGCAACACCCACACCTTCCCATAGTCTGAGCCCGTCGATACAGTTATTCCCCAGTTTAAAGGTAAAAAGGAGGATTTCAGTATTGGCTGTTACATTCCCGAGATTTCCACCTGAATGGTCAACTGCATAGTAGTCAAACGAAGCGGTGTAGGAAGGGATAAGGTCCTTGTCAGCATAGGCAGTAATTGACCACTGGTCACCACTTGGAGCAACAGACAGGATGGTAAATGCATTTCTTCGTGATACGGTATAGTTCACAATGGTGTTGTGAGGCACCGCAATCACAATCTGAGAGCCACCCATGTTAAAGTTCGAATAATTCAGTGAGGGTCTTACGTATACCTCATAACGGCACAGTGAAGTGTTGTACCGCAAATTGGTACGCATTTGGGGAACCTGTGCAAATCCGGCGATCACCAGGAACATCAGGCTTACAAGCAATAAAGTTTTTTTCATGATACTATAAGATTTGGTTTAATAATTTCTTCTTCAGTCTTGTTGTTGAACTCTTTAACGTTTCCTGTATCAAAAAGTTTCAGAACATTATCCGGGCAGCACAATGACTGCCCGGATATGTTCTATTTGTATTACGGTAGTTGTTCCAGGAAAAAGTCAAATACTGATGTTGTTCCCGGTTGATAGTTCAGGATAAGGCTTAGCAGATAGTTGTTGTCACTGTTAACACCCTGGTATTTCACCTGACCATCCATATTGATGTCACCACTGAAATAACCCAGTGCAAAATTGTAGTTGTACTCATACAGGGTATTTCCCGGGAAGTTCAGCAATTCATACAGAATGCGGGTTCTGTCGCTGTTCACACCCTGGTATTTTACCTTATGGTCGTTGGCGGCATTACCTGCATGCAGACCTCTTACGCCCGGGTTCAAATCTTTCTGGGCAAGTGTGGCGTAATTGATATTGTTCTGGATACCGATGTTGTATTCCGGAACAGAGCCATTGGTAAAGTTCACCACAGTACCGGTGTTGGTCAGGACAAAAGTGTTGGCACCCATCACACCAAGGTGGTTACGATGACGCACAGCCACAAAGTAGGTATTGTCGGGCAACTGCGAGAATTTCACAGGACTCACGCCATCCACATCCACGATATCGCCATCGCTCTGTACAAGTGCTGCGCGGGTAGAAACAACCAGTGAAGAGTTGGTTTTATCACGAAGTTCAACGAAGACCCAATCCACAATGGCATTGTTACCGGTTACATTGAATACAGCCGGGTTAACAGTCTCACCGCCGCCATTACCAAAGTGGGTAAAGGAAGCATCATAAGGTGCTGACGAGAAAGGCTCAGTTGTGGGCAGGTAGTTCAGACTTCTGAGATTGTCGTTCATAAGTCCCGTGGTTGTATTGTAAGCACCCTGCAGGAATACTTTCCCGATAAGGTAAAGATCGTCGGTAACTACATTTACTCTTACAATTGCCGTATCACATTTGCCAAGTCCGTCACAGATCTTGTAAGTGAAGAAATCAGGGCCGAGATAATTCGGGTCTGGTGTATAGGTAAAGGTACCATTGGGGTTCTGGGTCGAAGTTCCGTTAAGGGCCACATCAACACCTATAATCGGAATAAGGGCAGCCTGGCCATTGCAACCATAATAGTCATTGGCAAGTACATCGATGGTAACCGTACCATTCTTCTGAACAGATGCAAAATCAGGACGAGCCAGCGGGCCATTCACAGCAGTGAGCTGGAAGTTGTCGATATCGAGACGGGTCTGACCTGATACCACATTGGTACCATTCATATAAAGCCTCAGATAAAGAACCTTGCTGTAGTTAATGGTATCAAGGGTTGAAAGGTTAATGATTCCCTGGAACCAGGTGTCGGCTATCGAGAGCTGCATACTGTCGCCCGGATGGTAGGTTATATTATCGAAACTGTAGTAAGCTGCAATCTGCGTAGCGGCCTGTGCCTGACGACGACCCTGCAGGTAGAGTTTGTAATCGCGGTATTTGTAAAGGCTGTCTCCAGCTACCCTGAATTCGAAATACCTCACATTATTACCATTCGACAGTGCGGTTGCCAGCCCGTTGTTATTAGCGAGATTGATATCACTTACGAAGGCAAGATTGCCAGTGGTTGTGCCTGTCGGGGTAAGCAGGAAAGGCTCAAATGATGTGCAGTACCCGGTGAGGAACGGAGCAATATAATCCGGCATGATAGGATAAACAGATGCATAGTTGAAGTTATAGAGCATCAGGAGCTCCGTCGGGGTAACTGTTATAGTCTGAATACAACTGTTTACATTGAAATGGATGTCAGTAACAGTCCATGTAATGGTAGTAATGCCGGAAGGATAGGGATCCGTCAGAGGCAGCAGGTCACTTCTTACACCGGTAACCGAAAGCACTGCACAATTATCAGAAACAATCGGGGTTCCAACGTTCACCTGAGCACTGCAGGCACCCGGCTGATAGATAGTGTTGATATCCTGAGGACATGTAATAGCAGGTAGTTCAAGGTCAGTAACCGTTACAGTCTGCGAGCAGGTAGAAGAATTGCCATTGATATCATAAGCGGTCCAGATCACTGTGGTGAGGCCAACAGGATAAGGATCAGTGAGTGACAGCATGTCACTTCTTACTCCGATTACAACGGGTGCAGGATCACAATTGTCGTATGCAACAGGTACAGGGTTGCTGGTTGTGGCATAGCAGTAGCCCGGGTTATTGTAAACAGCAATAGGCTGCGGACATACAAATGACGGGGGAGTAACATCCGGAATGGTGGTAACAGTAATACTGTAGGTTGCAGAACAGCCATTGGCATCAGTAACAACAACCGTATAGAGACCGGCTGTCAATCCATTGGCCATTGCTACATTTCCGATGGGTGTAGGACCTGACCAGCTGTAATTGTATGGTGCAGTGCTACCCATTACATAAATATCAAGACTTCCATCATTTCCACCCGGACAGCTTACCGGATAGTAAGTTCCCTGGATCTGGTAAGGATATGGTTCTGTGAGGGTAATAGAGGTAGTAACGGTACATCCGTTGGCATCTGTAACCAGGACTGTATACAAACCGGCAGTAAGACCTGCAGGCGTACCTGTATTGCCGATGGCAACAGGGCCTGTCCAACCATACTGGTAAGGCTGGGTACCTCCGGTTACGCTGACCAGAATGGATCCATCAGCAGCACCGTAGCAGGAAACATTTGTTCCGCCAATATAAACAGGACTGGAAATGCCATACATAAGGGGCTGAGGCTCGGTAACGGTTGTGGTTACACCTACTCCGTCGAGATCGGCCTTACAATAGGTGTTCACTGCATCGCGGATCCACATATCGTAGTTACCCGGCATCAGACCTGTAAATACATTGCTGGTTTGCCAGTTCAATCCACCATCCTTGCTGAATTCATAGGTTCCCCAACCACCTGTTGGGTTAGCCAGTGTGATGATGCCATCATTGGAGCCGTAGCAGCTAACATTGGTAACAACCACAGTAGCAGTAACCATGGCAGGATCAATGATCGTTACATTTGCCAGGATTTCGAGGCAATAGGTATAAACGACATCACGAATCTGCACCTGATAATTACCGGCAGCAAGCCCTGAATAAATCGTTCCAGGTCCCCAGGTGAGTCCACCATCGATTGAGAACTCATATGAGCCATATCCACCGTTAGCATTTGTGATACTGATCATTCCGTCCCCGGCACCATTACAGGTAATATTGGTAGGAGTAACGGTAGCCGTAAGTTTAGCTGGTTCAGTAATTACGGTATTGGATACGCCGTCCAGGTCAATTACACACCAGGTAACAGCTGCATCACGTATCAGGACATTATAGGTGGCCGGTGCGAGTCCTAAGAAAGGAACGACAGATTGCCAGTTGGCACCACCATCGATGGAATACTCATAGGTACCAAAACCACCAGTAGGATTATTGATATAGATTACACCATCTCCGGCGCCAAAACAGGTCACATCCAGCTTGGTAACCAAAGCATTAAGAATGCCTGGCTGGGTAATTTCAATTTTGCCGAGATTGGTGACACAATTTACATAAAGCGCATCACGCACCATCAGGAGATACCATCCGGATGCAAGCTGGGTAAACTGAGGATTGCTCTGCCATGTGTAGCCACCATCGATGCTGAACTCATAAGTGCCATAGCCACCGGTAGGATTCAGGAAAGTGACGGATCCGTTGGCAGCATTGTAACAGTCTAAATTAACATAGGTAAAGGTTGCAGTTACAGGCAATGGTTCGGTAATAGTAGTATTGGAAACACCATCAAGATCTTCGATACACCAGGGGTTGGCAGCATCTCTGATCATCACATTATAGATATTGGGTGCAAGGCCGGTAAAGAGTGGTGAAGAAGACCAGGACATACCACCATCCACGGTAAATTCATAAGTGCCCCATCCGCCAATCGGGTTGGAGACGGTTATGGTACCATCATTTGCCCCGTTACAGGTTACATTGGTATAGGATACTGTACCACCAAGCTGTGCAGGTCCGGGTACTGTAAAGGTTTCTGTTGCTGTGCATCCGTAGAAGTCAGTAACTGTAACACTGTATGTGCCAGGTGCCAGGCCAATCGGATCTTCAACATTACCAATGGTAGTGGGACCAGTCCAAACATAATTCAAAGGCAGATTGGTACTCGTAACCGTAATATCGATAGCACCGTCGTTAGCTCCAAAGCAGGATTCCTTTGTGATCTGGTTGGTAACCACCTGCATGGGCGGCAGCACAACAACCGGTGTGGAGGTATTGTATTGAGGACAGGCAACAGTAGCAGCGAAGGAATAGAATACGGTGTAGTTCCCCGGGTAGCTTGCGCCCTGAAGATTGATTGCTCCGGTAACGGTATTGAGCGAAAGAAGCGGATACTGGAAATAGGAGAAAAGTCCACCTTGTGTACCTGTGATGGTCGGCATCTGAACACCGGCAGCAAAGCAGAAAGGTGTTGCATAGGAGATTGAAGCATTCGGATACAGCTCGATGGTAATCGGAGCTGTGGTAATAGTAGAAGGACAGGTTCCGTTAGCGGGCATCACGTAACCGATGGTATAGGTTCCCGGAACGCTGGCAGCGAGATCGATATCACCGGTAGCAGGGTTAATTACAATACCAGGCTGGAAAGCAAAGTAAGTACCACCTGGGGTACCGCCTGGATAACCACCCGGTGTTCCGGTACGGGTAACGGTGGCAATACCATCGATAGAGCAGTAAGGATCTCCAAGGTAAGCAATAATGGCTGAAGAAGGCTGATCAATCTGCAGGTTCACAGGGAGCCTTGTCAAACTGGCACACTGGGTTGTGTTATTTACTGCTTCAGCATAATAGGTAACTGAACCAACTGTGCTGAGGGTTGGTGATGGAACCACATTGCCTCCCACCGGCAGGTCATACCATACAATTGAATGTCCGGCAGGAACTGTTGCGGTTGCTGTGATGGTTTGGGTAACCGGCAGGGTTCCGCATACAGTAATATGTCCCGGGTTTGTCGGGGGCAGCACTTCTGCAGGTTCGGTAAGGGTAACCGAAGCTGTAGCTATACACATATTGTCATCATATACAGCAACCATATGGGTAACAGGTCCGAGATTTACAGCCGTGGCAGTAGTCTGTCCCGAAGGTGTCCAGTAATAGCTGTATCCGGAAGTTACAGTTCCACCGGTTGCATACACCGTTGCGGTACCATTGTTGAAACCGAAACAGGTAACATTACTGTAAGCGGTTATAGTTGCTGTAACCTGTGTTGGTTCAGTAACCACAGCAGAACCTGTAGCAGTACATCCATTTGCATCAGTAACGGTCACAGAATAGGTTCCTGCATATAAACCTGTTGCAGTGGCTGTAGTTTGACCTGCGGGGTCGCTCCAGAGATACTGATATCCACCGGCACCACCGGTAGCATATACTGTCACTGCTCCATTGCTATAGCCAAAACAGGTTACGTGCTGGGGAGTTACAGAAAGTTGAAGCTCGGGAAGCACGGTTAGCTGGGTAACCATAGCCACATCAGGACAACCAAAAGCAGCAGGTATGGTATACTGAACGGAATAGGTATTGGCCTGGGAGAGACCACCCAACGTAACCTGGCCGTTTGAAGAATTCAGTGCCAGACCAGAAATCGGGTTAACAAGAGAGAAATATCCATTCATATTCGAAGCCACCAGATTCGGCATCACAGTAGGTCCGTCAAAACAGAACGGTGTTCCCGGATAGTTGAAAGTAGTAATGGTGGGAATCTGGGTTATGGTGATGGAGGTGGTGGTTGTAACACCTGGGCACTGTCCAACTGGAGCCATATAGTAAGATACGGTATATGTACCAGGGGTGCTGGTGGTAATATCAACCTGTCCTGTTGCCGGGTTAATGGTCAGGCCGGCAGGTGCTGCGGAATAGGTGCCATTCAGGGTACCTGAATGAATTACATTGGCAACCGTGCCATTGGAGCAGAACTCGGGATAGCCCATTCCGTTATCATAGTAAATCGAGGCAAGGTTTATCGGATCCATATGGAGGGTAACAGGAACTCTGCCAACACTTATACAGGAACCATTGGAATTAGCGGCCCAATAGGTAACGGTGCCGGGAGCACTCAGGGTTGGAGATGAAACAACGTTGCCGCCAACCTGAGCATCATACCATACTATACTGTTACCAGGGGCAACCGGAGTTGCGGTGGCAGTAAGGGTCTGTGTCGGGATTTGCTGGCATTCGGTAACATCCGGCCCGGCGATTGGGGCAGTAAGTTCGGTAACTGTGCCATTATCATAAAAGCCGGAAAAGGGCAGGTCGTTGTAAGGTCCGTTGATCAGGAAGTTTGAATACTCGCACCAGGTTGGATCTGTATCATTGAAAGTTACTGCACTGTATCCGCCACTATAGGCAAACTGCAATGTAGTAATCAGATCCTGAGGGCCTGGAAGGGTGACCGGAGTTCCCAGGCCAAACCATCCTATGATTACTGTACCCGGAACAGGAGAGTTGGCAAACATCCCGGGGAAGTTCGGATTGGAAGTAAATCCCACAAAACTCAGGATAGCAGGATCATAATTCAGGGTAAGCGAAATGGCATCCACGTTGGTAAAACTTGATACGTGAATTGGAACATAAGCATAAGGAGCACAAGCGATTACATCCGGAATACTGGTAACAGGACCACCAGAGGTTGAGAAATTACATACTGTAAAATCGCTGTTGCACCAGGGGTCGAAAGCCACAGTACCATTGATGAATGAACTGACATACCAGAAATCAGTCGATCCCCAGAAATTACCAATAGCATTTGCAATGCCACCAGCATTTGTGACACCTTTTCCGGTACCCAGAACGACGAACGAATTCATACCATGATCCATCGCTGTTCCGGCATCCAGTTCACCACCAGTAACCATGATTCCGCTTGTGGCTGCTGAGCCGGATTCATGAACCATGCAGCCTCTGAGAACCAATTTCCCTGAGGTAACTGAAATGGTAGGATTGCTGCTTCCGGGATAAAAGTCCACTGTGCCGGAAGACATATTCTTCACCTTAATGGTTCCCGTCGAAGAAAATGCGAAACCCGGGTAGGTGCCGGCGGTCATCACATGAATCTCATCACCATCTGCGGCCACTGCCAGAGCTGACTGTACATCGCTGTAGGGATAACTGGTTCCTACCTGCAATATGGCAGCCCACGCACTTGTAACAACGAAGAACATTGCAAATAAAACAAGTAATTGTCTTTTCATAATACTGAATATTTGGATTTTTCTGATATGCTACTGTTGATTTGGTTCGGTTAAAAAGGTTTGCCAAAAGGGATCAGGAAGGAAAAATCCTTCAGGTTACCGCTGAATGATACTTCAGACAGCCGGAAACCAAACAGCCCAATGTGTTGAGAAGTGGAATTCCCTTCCAACACATTACACTGATATTCAAGGATTAGAGTTTCTTCTAATGCCATATGGTTTTTTAACAAAGTCCCGAAAAAGGAAACCCTTTATTCGGAGCATAAAAGTACATCATTTTTACTCAAATAAAAAAAAAATTTCCTTCAATTCTTTCAACAAGCTGGCAGATTTAGATCTGGAAACAACTCGCATGATATATTTCATTGATTTATAATATCTTATTCGTGATGCGGCTGTTAGAATCCAAAATAATCACTGGATCTTGCCTCCAGTTGTTCACAAAATGCAGGAAAAGAATTTAATATTGACACTGTTTGAATATTTATTTTGAAGCCATAATAAGCATGGTAAAACAGAAGATATGCAATTTTATACGGCCATTCCTTCACAAGGTTTCAATGTGATAACCTCCATGTCAAACAGGATCGTGGTGCTATTACTTCCGTGTATTCCGGCTCCCTGTACCCATCACAAAAAAGCCCGGCTTCATGTGATGATAGCCGGGCTTTTGTGGTAGGCTATGCCATTACTGTGGCAACTGCTGATACAGGAAATCAAATGACGCTGTGTTCCCCGGCAGGAAATTCAGCACATTGCTCAGGATTATGGTGGCATCGTTACCGGCCCCCTGGTATTTCACTTTCCCGTCCATGTTATTATCTCCGGAAAAATAGCCGAAGCCAAAAGCATAGTTGTACACCAGATACGTATTGTTAGGATGGGATAATACCTGCGAAAGGATGGCATTTCTGTCGGATCCGCTTCCCTGGTATTTAAGTTTCTGATCAATTAATGCATTGCCGGCCCAAAGGGCACGTACGCCAGTAGCAACTGTTTTCTGTGCAAGACCGGTATAATCAATGCCATTCCCAAGGGCAGTACCAAATGAATACTCCTGCTGTTGTCCATATCTGAAATCGACAGCCACAGGTTGAGAAGACAATGTTACAGGTGATGCCGTCATTACACCCAGGTGATTTCTGTGACGGACGACCACATAGAACTGATTCGTCTGAAGATTGGTAAAACAGAGAGGGCTGATGCCATCCATATCAACTATATCACCATCGCGCTGGAGTAAAGCAGAGCGGGTATAAACCACCTGAGTGCTGTCGGCGGCAGAGCGGAGCTCAATAAAGACCCAATCCACAATGGCATTGCTTCCGGTAACACCCAATACAACTGCCGGATTGGCAATGGTCTCTCCTCCCCCACCACCGGCATGGACAAATGTGGTATTATAGGGAGGTAAACCGTATGGATCGGTTAACGGAATGAAGTTCATTACCCTGAGGCTATCCCACATTAATCCGGTGCTTACATCATAAGGACCCTGCATAAATACTTTTGGTTCAATGCATCCGCTATAGAGTGATGTGCTTACATCAACCGTAAAACTGCATGTTGAGGTATTGCCACACTGATCAGTGGCGGTCCATACAACCATCGTCTGACCCGTCGCGAACTGATATCCGGCAAGGGATGTTAGCCCGTTAAGGTTATTCGATATCTGCACAGAACCGCAATTGTCAGTAAATGATACCGGGTCAAATTCAGTTCCGACAGCAGTATAGAAGTTCTGGCCTGCGCCAGCATTGCGCTGCTGTGGAGCGACGCATGTGACAATCGGGGCAATCTGATCGCTTACTGTGTAGGTAAACACCCATGTAAAAATAAGCCCCTGGCAGTCAGCATAGGGATATGCGTAGGTAACTGTTCCGCCACAGGGGGTACCGGTTCCACCAATAACAGGGGCTCCCGGAATCAGGACATTTCCGCAAACATCCGTAACCGAGGGTAATACCTGTGGTGGAATGGCATCAGTAAGGCAGCTGACTGTGGCATGGTCAACTACCTGTAGTCCTGATATGGAAGGCGGAGTAATCCTGTTGACAGTATAGGTAAAATGCCATACCACGCTATTCTGAGCACAATCGGAAAAGAGATAGGAATAGTCTACCGTACCCTGACAGGTCAGGGAGGCAGGCACTGTGACCATATTTACCAGTGAGGCTGTAAGGGTATTCCCGCATGCATCAGTAACAACGGGTACCGCCGGAGGAATTGCAGCTGAAAGGCATTCCACACTTGCGCTGCCATTGGCAGGCACAACCGGAGGATTGGTCAAATCAACCGTATAGGTATATTCCCAGACGTATTGCAAGGCAGCACAATCGCTGTAAGTATAGGTATAGATAATAGTGCCTTCACATCCGTTGTAGTTACCTCCTGAAACAGGTCCTGATGGGGTAAGGGTGTTTCCGCAGGCATCCAGAACAACGGGCAGGTTAACAGGCGGCTGAGCCTGCGCGACACATGATACCAGGGATGTGTTCTGTACCGGAGAACCTGCTTGGCCCGGAGGAGTAGTGCGTGAAACCGTATAGGTATAAGTCCATTGCACAGAATTCTGAGAACAGTCGGTGTATTGGAATGTATAGGTCCGGCTGCCGAAACAGGATAATGGATCCGGAACATCAACCGTACTGATTAATACAGGCTGGATCGGGTTGCCACAATAATCCGTTACTGCAGGGGTTGGGGGCAGTATCGCATCTGCCATACATTCAACCACGGATGATCCGTTGGCCGGTACCACCGGTGGAGATGTCAGATCAACCGTGTAGGTGTATTGCCAGATGTAGGTTTGGTTTAAACAATCGGTATACTGATAGGAGTAGACCCTGGTTCCCTCACAGGTTAGTGGTGCCGGTGAATCTGAATATCCGGTAAATACCGGTATCACCGGAAAACCGCAGTAGTCGGTATAGGCAGGCGCCTGCGGTGGTATTGCATCATTTATACACTGTACAACAGACCCTCCATTCTGCGGGAAAGGATTAATAAGCGTTGGATCAATGGTGTAGGTAAATGACCAGGTTGCTGAATTACCCCCACAATCGGTATAGGAAAAAAGATAGATACGTGTACCTGCATTTACAAGGGGATTTGGGTTGTCGGTAACTGACACCATCTGAGCTGTGACTGAATTTCCACAGGCATCATTCACCACCGGAGGTATTGGTAGTATGGCAAGTGAAACCACCGGGACGGTTGCATAACCAGAAACAGGCACCTGAGGTGCAGTTGAAATGTCAATCGTATAGGTATGGCTCCAGTATGAAGTATTCTGCGAACAGTCGGTGTAGGCAAAAGTATAGGTTCTGGTGCCTTCACATGAAAGTGGCAATGGATTATCGACCACAGAGATCAGTTGGGGCTGTACCGGGTTGTTGCACTCATCCACAGCGCCGGGAGCAACCGGAGTAACAGCATCCGCCAGGCATTGAACCACAGACGCTCCATTCAGAGGCAATACCGGTGGATTATTCCTTGAAACCGTATAGGTGTACGTCCAATTATACAGCAAACCAGCACAATCCGTGTAGGAGTAGGTATAGGTAATCGTTCCTTCACAACCATTATAGCTGCCTCCGACAACCGGGCCTGAAGGTACCAGTGTGCTGTTGCAGGCATCCTTGATAACAGGTAGCTGAGATGGGGGTATAGCCTGAGATGCGCATGAGATTACGGCAGATGAAGGCACAGGTGTTCCGGCAGGTGCAGGAGGAGTGCTCCTGTCGATGGTATAGGTAAACTTCCATGTGGAAGTATTGAGTGCACAGTCTTTATAAGAATAAGTATAAACCCTTGTTCCTTCACAGGTTAAAGGTTGTGGCGTGTTAACCACACTTATCAGGGTAGGGGTTACAACGCGTCCACAATAGTCGGTAACTACAGGAACAGAGGGGGTAACAGCTGCAAAAAGACAATTAACGGTGGCAGTGCCATTGGAGGGAACCACAGGAGGGGTTGTGAGATCAATGGTATAGATAAATTTCCAGATTTGGATCTGATTTGCACAATCGGTATAACTGAAAGAATAGGTGCGTGTTCCCTCGCATACAATCGGATTCGGTGAATCTGCATATCCCAGGAAGACTGGTGTGACAATCTGATAGCATTGATCCACATATACTGGTGCGGCAGGAATAGTAGCATTGGAAGGGCACTGTACCACGGCAGCGCCGTCAGTTGGGAAAACCGGAGTAACTCCGGGTAACACTGTATAAATGAATTTCCAGGTTGAAAAATTTCCTGCACAATCAGTATAACTGTAGGTATATTCCCGTGTGCCAGTTGTAACGATCGGATCGGGCTGGTCAACAATGGAAACGAGTACTGCAGTGAGGGTATTGCCACAGGCATCAACCACTTGCGGGGTTGATGGGGAGATTGCCAGAAATACCGAGTTTACAAAAGCGGTACCATTGGCAGGAACCTGGGGCGGAGTATTCAGGTCTATGGTATAGGTAAAAGTCCAGTCGGCAGTGGTGGTGTTGTCGCAGGCGGTATAGCGATAGGTGTAAACGACTTGCCCTTCACATGCTGGCGGGGTTGGCGTGGGGACGATGAGGACCGGGAGGACAGTGCGGCCGCAGGCATCTGTAATGGCGGCCGGTGGGCCGGGGTCAACTGCCTGTGAAGGACAGCTTACTGTGGCTGCGCCGTTTTGTGGTGGGGTAAGGCTTCCGCTGTAGTCAATGGTATAGGTAAATGTCCAGTCGGCAGTGGTGGTGTTGTCGCAGGCAGTATAGCGGTAGGTGTACACCATCTGCCCTTCGCAGTTGGGTGCAGTTGGAGTGGGGACTACGAGGACAGGGAGGACTGTGCGGCCGCAGGCGTCGGTGATCGCAGCTGGTGGGCCCGGATCAACTGCCTGTGAAGGACAGGTTACCGTTGATGCGCCGTTTTGAGGTGGGGTGAGTCCACCGTTGTAATCGATGGTGTAAGTAAAGGTCCAGTCGGCAGTAGTAGTGTTGTCGCAGGCGGTATAGCGATAGGTGTAAACGACTTGCCCTTCGCAGTTAGGTGCAGATGGAGCGGGAACTACGAGGACAGGGAGGACCGTGCGGCCACAGGCGTCGGTGATGGAGGCCGGTGGGCCGGGATCAACTGCCTGCGAAGGACAGCTTACCGTTGCTGCGCCGTTTTGCGGAGGGGTAAGGCCATCGCTGTAGTCGATGGTATAGGTGAATATCCAGTCTGCAGTGGTGGTGTTGTCGCAGGCGGTATAGCGATAGGTGTAAACGACTTGCCCTTCACAGGCTGGCGGGGTTGGCGTGGGGACGATGAGGACCGGGAGGACAGTGCGGCCGCAGGCATCTGTAATGGCGGCCGGTGGGCCGGGATCAACTGCCTGGGCAGGACAGCTTACTGTGGCTGAGCCATTTTGTGGTGGTGTAAGGTTTCCACTGTAATCAATGGTATAAGTGAAAGTCCAGTCGGCAGTGGTGGTGTTATCGCAGGCGGTGTAGCGGTATGTGTATACGACTTGCCCTTCACAGGTTGGTTGGGTTGGCGTGGGGAGTACGAGTACAGGGAGAACCATACGGCCACAGGCATCTGCAATGGGTGCAGGGGGTGCCGGTACAACTGCCTGTGAAGGACAGTTTACTGTGGCTGTGCCATTTTGCGGTGGGATGAGGCCACCGCTGTAGTCTATGGTGTAGGTGAAAGTCCAGTCAGCAATGGTGGTGCCGTCGCATGCAGTGTAACGATAGGTGTATACCAACTGCCCTTCACAGTTGGGTGCTGAGGGCGTGGGGATTACGAGGACAGGGAGAACCGTGCGGCCACAGGCATCTGTAATGGGTGCAGGGGGTGCAGGTACAACTGCCTGCGAAGGGCAGCTTACCGTTGTTGCACCGTTTTGTGGCGGGGTCAGGCCACTGCTGTAGTCTATGGTATAAGTGAAGTTCCAGTCGGCGGTGGTGGTGTTGTCGCAGGCGGTATAGTGATAGGTGTAAACGACTTGCCCTTCGCAGTTAGGTGCAGATGGAGCGGGAACTACGAGGACAGGGAGGACCGTGCGGCCACAGGCGTCGGTGATGGAGGCCGGTGGGCCGGGATCAACTGCCTGTGAAGGACAGCTTACTGTGGCTGCGCCGTTTTGTGGCGGGGTTAAGCCACTGCTGTAGTCAATGGTATAAGTGAAGGTCCAGTCTGCAGTGGTGATGTTGTCGCAGGCGGTATAGCGATAGGTGTAAACGACTTGCCCATCACAGGCTGGCAGGGTTGGCGCGGGGACGATGAGGACTGGGAGGACAGTGCGGCCGCAGGCGTCGGTAATGGCGGCCGGTGGGCCGGGATCAACTGCCTGTGAAGGACAGCTTACTGTGGCTGCGCCGTTTTGTGGTGGGGTAAGGTTTCCACTGTAATCAATGGTATAAGTGAAGGTCCAGTCGGCAGTGGTGGTATTGTCGCAGGCGGTGTAACGGTAGGTGTATACCAACTGCCCTTCACAGTTGGGTGCTGAGGGCGTGGGGATTACGAGGACAGGGAGAACCTGACGGCCGCAGGCATCTGTAATGGCAGCCGGTGGGCCGGGATCAACTGCCTGGGCAGGACAGCTTACGGTAGCTGCGCCGTTTTGTGGTGGGGTTAGGCCACCGCTGTAGTCTATGGTATAAGTGAAGGTCCAGTCTGCCGTGGTGGTGTTGTCGCAGGCGGTGTAGCGGTAGGTGTATACCAATTGCCCTTCACAGTTGGGTGCAGTTGGAGTGGGGACTACGAGGACAGGGAGAACCTGGCGGCCGCAGGCATCTGTAATGGCTGCCGGTGGGCCGGGATCAACTGCCTGAGCAGGGCAGCTTACTGTGGCTGCGCCGTTTTGTGGCGGGGTAAGGCCGCCGCTGTAGTCGATGGTATAAGTGAAGGTCCAGTCGGCAGTGGTGGTGTTGTCGCAGGCGGTATAGCGATAGGTGTAAACGACTTGCCCTTCACAGGCTGGCGGGGTTGGCGTGGGGACGATGAGGACTGGGAGGACAGTGCGGCCGCAGGCGTCTGTAATGGCGGCCGGTGGGCCGGGATCAACTGCCTGTGAAGGGCAGCTTACGGTGGCTGCGCCGTTTTGTGGTGGGGTGAGGCCACCGCTATAATCGATGGTATAAGTAAAGGTCCAGTCAGCCTTGGTTGTGTTGTCGCAGGCGGTGTAGCGGTAGGTGTATATCATTTGTCCTTCGCAATTAGGTGCGGAAGGTGTGGGGACCATGAGGACAGGGAGGACCGTTCTGCCGCATGCGTCGGTGATGGCAGCCGGTGAGCCCGGATCCACAGCCTGGGCAGGACAGCTTACCGTTGCAGCACCGTTTTGTGGCGGGGTGAGGCCACCGCTGTAATCGATGGTATAAGTAAAGGTCCAGTCGGCAGTGGTGGTGTTGTCGCAGGCGGTGTAGCGGTATGTGTAAACCATTTGCCCTTCGCAGTTTGGTGCGGATGGTGTGGGGACCATGAGGACAGGGAGGACCGTTCTGCCGCATGCGTCGGTGATGGCAGCCGGTGGGCCCGGATCCACAGCCTGGGCAGGGCAGCTGACGGTAGCACTGCCGTTTTGCGGTGGGATGAGGCCACCACTGTAGTCGATGGTATAGGTATAAGTCCAGACCTGGGTAAACTGGTTGCAATCCGTATATAAGAAGGTGTACACCCTGGATCCCTGACATACCAAGGGGTTAGGATTATCGGTATATCCCTGAAGAACAGGCAATACAGGCTGGTTACATGCATCCGTATAGGCTGGTGGCACCGGAGTAGTGGCATCATTCGGGCAGCTTACTATTGAAGATCCGTTGGACGGAAGTGGTGGCGCCATGGTCGGATCGATGGTATAGGTGTACAGCCAGAAATTGAAGTTACCTGCACAGTCAGTGAACTTATACACATACATCCGTGTACCGGCAGAAACAATCGGATCCGGATTATCGACCATTCCGGTTAGCTGAGGGGTAAGTATTTCTCCACAGGAACTTGTCACCGCTGGTACAACAGGGGGTACTGCCTGTACTACAGATGGTACTGAAGATCCGCCGTTGGGGGGAACGGAAGGTATCTGCTGCCGTATGATGGTATAGGTATAGGTCCAGAGGACGGTTTGCTGGGCACAATCCGTATAGCTGTATGTATAGGTACGGGTACCTTTACATATCAGCGGATTTGGATTATCGACCATGCTTTGAAGGACCGGCTGAACAACAGCTCCGCATTGATCATGGACAACCGGGGTAACCGGAGGGATTGCCTGACTAAGGCATTCAACCGAAGCAGACCCGGAACCCGGGACTACCGGGGGGATTGTCATATCAATGGTATAAGTGAAGGTCCAGTCGGCAGTGGTGGTGTTGTCGCAGGCGGTATAGCGATAGGTGTAAACGACTTGCCCTTCGCAGGTTGGCGGGGTTGGCGCGGGAACGACGAGTACCGGAAGGACCGTGCGGCCACAGGCGTCGGTGATGGATGCCGGGGGTGCGGGTACAACAGCCTGTGAAGGGCAGCTGACGATAGCGCTGCCGTTTTGCGGTGGGGTGAGGCCGCCGCTGTAATCGACGGTATAGGTGAATGTCCAGTCGGCAGTGGTGGTGTTATCGCAGGCGGTATAGCGATATGTGTAAACCATCTGCCCTTCGCAGTTGGGAGCGGATGGTGCGGGAACCAGGAGGACCGGGAGGACCGATCGGCCACATGCGTCGGAAATGGCGGCAGGCGGACCGGGATCAAGAGCCTGGGAGGGGCAGCTCACCGTGGCGGATCCGTTCTGTGGCGGGGTAAGGCCACCATTGTAGTCTATGGTGTAGGTAAAAGTCCAGTCGGCGGTGGTCGTGTTATCGCAAGCAGTGTAGCGGTAGGTATATACCATCTGCCCTTCACAGTTGGGTGCGGCTGGAGTGGGGGCTACAAGGACAGGGAAGACCTGACGGCCGCAGGCGTCGGTGATTGGCGCAGGAGGGCCCAGATCAACAGCCTGGGAAGGGCAGCTCACCGTGGCGGAGCCATTTTGTGGTGGGGTAAGGCCACCATTGTAGTCAATGGTGTACGTGAAAGTCCAGTCTGCAGTGGTGATGTTGTCGCATGCGGTGTAACGGTATGTGTATACCATTTGCCCTTCGCAGTTGGGTGCGGTTGGAACGGGGACTACGAGGACAGGGAGGACCTGGCGGCCGCAGGCGTCGGTGATTGCTGCCGGTGGACCGGGATCAACGGCCTGGGAAGGACAACTTACCGTGGCTGCACCATTTTGTGGCGGGGTCAGGGCACCGCTGTAGTCAATGGTGTAGGTAAAGGTCCAGTCGGCAGTGGTGGTATTGTCGCAGGCAGTGTAGCGGTAGGTGTAAACCATTTGCCCTTCGCAGTTGGGTGCAGCTGGTGCGGGGACAACGAGAGCGGGGAGGACCTGTCGGCCGCAGGCGTCAGTAATAGCGGCGGGTGGCCCCGGATCAACTGCCTGGGAAGGACAGCTTACGGTAGCAGAGGCGCTCTGTGGCGGGGTAAGGCCACCGCTGTAGTCGATGGTGTAGGTATAGGTCCAGTCGGCGGTGGTGGTATTGTCGCAGGCTGTATAGCGGTACGTGTATACCATTTGCCCTTCGCAGTTGGGTGCAGTTGGTGCGGGGACGACGAGAACGGGAAGGACCTGGCGTCCGCAGGCGTCGGTGATTGTCGCGGGTGGGCCGGGATCAACAGCCTGAGACGGGCAGCTTACCGTGGTACCGCCGCTTTGGGGCGGGAAAAGGCCACCGCTGTAATCAATGGTATAGGTGAAGGTCCAGTCGGCGATGGTGGTATTGTCGCAGGCTGTATAACGGTAGGTATAGACCACCTGACCTTCGCAGTTGGGAAGGGTTGGTGTGGGTACAATAAGGACAGGGAGGACCGTTCGGCCGCAAGCATCGGTGATTGCAGCGGGTGGGCCCGGATCAACGGCCTCAGACGGGCAGCTTACCGTGGTGCTGCCATTCTGGGGTGGTGTAAGGGCACCACTGTAAAGTATCACATAGGTGTATACCCAGTCATGGCTGTTCCCTTCACAATCGGTGTAGGTCCAGGTATAGGTGCGGGTACCGTTACACCCTGGTTTTGCGGAGACTACCGGGGAAGATGGCTGCAGGGCAATACCGCAATGATCCGTGATCACCGGAGGTACAGGCACCTGGTCGGTGGCATCAGGGCAACTTACGGTGGAACCTCCATTGGGGGGTAAATTAAAATCTTCGTATTCAATCGTGTATGTATAGGTCCAAACGAATGTAAGATTCTTACAATCGGTAAACGTATAGGTATAGGTGCGTGAACCTTCACATCCATTCCACGATCCCCCGATAACCGGGTTGCCGGGAGTCAGCGTTAGTCCACATTCATCTTTCACCAGCGGCAACTGGGGTGGTACCGCGTCATTGATACAGGCCACAGTAGAACTTACAGGCATTGGGGTACCTGCTTCTGCAGGCGGATTGGTGCCTGTTCTCATGACATTCCATGTGTAGGTCCAATCGAACCACAAACCAGAGCAATCCGTATATCGGTAAGTGTATGTAATGGTCCCTTCACAACCGGAATAGTTGCCTCCCGAAGAAGGTTGGCCAGGGGTAAGCGTATTGCCACACACATCCTTAACGACTGGAAGCTGGGTCGGAGGTATCGCATTGCCAGGACAGCTGACCATGCTGAATGAGGGCACAGGAGTACCTGTCTCTGACGGAGGTGTCGTGCGGTCAATGGTATAGGTGTATGTCCAGTACATGATAAGGCCGGAACAATCCGTATAGCTATATGTATATGTATAGGTACCTTCACAGCCATTATAATTGCCACCGGTAGCCGGGCCTGACGGAAGCAGCAGATTGCCACATACATCATATACTACAGGAAGATTCTGGGGTGGGACAGCATCAGTGATACACTGCACTGTGGAACTATTGGATACAGGTCCTCCAACCTGAAGGGGTATCTGGGTCCGGTCTATGGTCCAGGTATAGGTCCATACATACTGCAGCGATGCGCAATCCGTGTAGGTATAGGTATAGGTGATGGTACCTTCACAACCGTTGTAGGTTCCTCCGGTTACAGGACCTGAGGCCGTCAGGGTATTTCCGCATGCATCCATCACCACCGGTAACTGGGACGGAGCATGTACTGATGCAAAACATTCAACTGTGGCCTGGGAAGGCACGGGAGCACCTACCGGAGCAGGTGGTATGGATCGCAAAATGGTATAAGTATAGCTCCAATTTACCTGGTTATTTGCACAATCTGTAAAGACGAACAGATAGGTTTTGGTTCCGTTGCAGGAGATGGTGGGTGGCACATAAACCACATTCACCAGAGAGCCTGTCATGGTGTTGCCGCAATAATCCTGAATCTGGGGAACGGAAGGGGAAACCGCATCTGCCAGGCACTGTACGGTGCTGCTGCCGTTTGCGGGAGCCACCGGAGGTGTAGTCATCTGGATGGTATAGGTATAGGTCCAGGTGAAATTGCTTCCTGAACAATCGGTATACTGGTAGCTGTATATTCTGGTTCCTGAGCAACCATCCGGTGCCATGTTGTCCACGATACCCAATAATACAGGCGTCACTGTCCGGTTACAAATATCCGTCACCACCGGCAACACAGGTGGTGTTGCCTGAGCCAGGCATTGCACATTGCCGGAGCCATTGGAAGGAGCTACTGCCGGTGTAGTCATCTGAATCGTATAGGTGTAGGTCCAGTTGATCTGATTATTGAGACAATCCGTATAACGGTAGGTATAGGTCCTGGTACCATTGCACACGATGGGATTGGGGCTGTTGACCACGGAAACCAGTTGCGGGGTGATCGGATTACCACATTGGTCATTAACTGCAGGAGTAACCGGGGTGACTGCCTGGGCAGGACACTGTACCGTACTGCTTCCGGGGGCGGGTGCCACAGGGGGAATTGTGATAGTGACCGTGATCACCTGGGTGTATTCTGTAACCGCCACATTGTTGCACTCGTCTGTGGCCGACCATTTTCGGGTACGGGTGTAAACCCCCTGACAGGGACCCGGGGTCGTAACATCAGACTCAAGATCAATCGTAACCGTCATGCCGCAGGCAGCCGTAGCAGCCGGTGACAAAGCGAGCGCAGCCGCCAGGGCGGAGGCATCGTTGCATGCCAATGAGGCATTCAGTGCTCCGGCCTGAGTGGTCCACTGGGGTGGAGTGGTTACACACGAAACAGCCCCATTGAAATAATAACTGCTGTAAGGCAGATCCCCCTTGATGCTGAATGCCGGATATTTGCCTGTATATTGGCATGAGGTTCCGTTATCCACAAACGTTAAGGCAGAATACCCACCCAGGTAGTTGAAATTCAGGGTAAAAAGTACCATATTGTCTGCCAGGGTTTTACCTGCCGTTGAACTGTCAACCCCGCTGATATCAATAATTCCTGATCCAGGGGTTGCTGTCAGGTAAGGGAAAGAGGAGTTATTGGTAATGGAGGTAAAGGAGAGTGCCGCATTGTTATACTGTACCCTCAGGTTCAGCTTTCCGATGGCATTGAAATCCTGCACCGTAACAGGTATGGATACAGGACCGGGGCATTGATTGGCCAGTGAACCCAGGTAGGTTCTCGGGGCCTGTGTGTCCGAAATAAAATTAAGTGAACCGGATATATAGTAGGTAGAAGTGGGTATGTCGTTTAACAGTGCATTTTGCTGATTGCGGTGACTTGATGCATTGCCATCCTGATCGTCCATGATGGTAATTGGGGTATACCCATTGCTCTTCTTTACAAACCGGATCTGTACCCACATACTGCCATTGGGCAAGGTAGCCGCAGAGGTGGGAAATGTAAACCAGCTGAGAATAATTTTGCCGGGAATAGTTAGGTTTTGTGTTTTAAAACCACCCAGAGAAGGGTGGTAGACCAGTGAATTGAGAGGCCCTGAAATGATATCCCTCACAAAAACTATATTTGTATCGTAAACGATTTCATAACGGGTGCCGGCAATCAGGTTATAATTGTTCACATACAGGGGAACCATCGCCACAGTATCTGTGGTAGAAAGATGGGGGATTGTGGTTATTGGTGCATTCTGTCCCACAACAGTCAGAGAGACAAAACAATAAAACACAATCATCAGAATAGTAATCTTTTTCATAGCCACTGGAATTTATGAACACGAAATACAACCGCCTGATGGGGAGGCACCCTAAAGGTCAGACATAAAAATACAAAAAATTAATACCTCTTAAAGAATTACTCACAAATAAATGTTAATGAACCCTATATAAAAGAAAAGGGGAGGGTTATTCCCCCTCCCCCTTTTATTCACTGTATGATCAGTGCTGGTTTATGATCCGCAGGGAACGAACCTGCTCCGCAGATCCATCAGAGAATCTCAGAGCCACCATATATACACCGCTGTTCAGGTGACTGATATCGAGCATGGTCTGGTGTTGTCCGGCGCTCATCCAGCTGTTTTCAACCGTTGATATGATACGTCCGTAAAGATCGAACAGTGTAATTTCAACGTTTCCGGCAGCAGGAATCAGATAATTAAGGGTAGTGGTTCCGTTGAACGGATTGGGTCTGTTGCTGAGGGTGATGGTTCCTTCGGAAGGTGTGTTATTGATGCCGGTTGTGTACTCCAGGACCGGGATGTTGATAACGGCGCCGGGAACTGGTTCAAACGAAGCATCAGCAAGCTCATTAAGCGGGTCGGATGTCATAGTAATTCTAAGAATATCACCATCCACCAGATTCTGGGTAGTGCGGACCCTGAGGGTAAGGAGGACATCGCCGGCATTGAGGTGAAGTGCGTTCAGATCGGCATAACCAATTCTGAGGGTTCCGTTCAGAGCGGTAAACATCACCGGTGCATTGGTTCCCTGCATTTCAACTCCCAGAATTTCCAGCTTATCTGCAGGATAGTTCAGGATGAGCGAGGCAGCGGTTATATTCATGGCACTTTCCACGGTTACCGGAATCAGCAGCTCCTGTGATTTTTCAACCAGGACTGATCCCTGATGGTTCAGATTCATGGTGTTACCCAGTTTGGCATTACCAGGGGTGAAGCTGCGGTTGAAATCGGCTGATACCATTCCGTAGAAATCCTGAGCAAGGTTGATATTGCCAACGGTGATATAAGGATTGGCAGTAAGGGTTGTAGGATTGCTTTGGGTGATATCGTTGGTTGGCCAGAATACCCAGTTCGGGCTGAAGGCCGGAGAGCCGCCATTGGTAAAATAGATCAGAATAGAGATCGCATCACCCATATCCATAAATCCATAATTCAGAGCGACGTCACCAGCCTTGAAACGTACTTTTTCAATCGGATTGGTGGCATAATTCACTCCCCAGGAATTCACCTGAACAGCATCTGTTGAGTTGATGCTACCCACAGGTTTGATGGTGGTTGAGATCACTTCGTAGGTACCCGGGCAAATTCCCTGGAACTTGTAATAGCCAGTTGCATCTGTTATGGCTGTATAATTACCGGCCGGACCGCTGATATTCACCGTAATGTTATTGAGCGGGGTGTTGGCTGTATTATGATAGGTGTAATAGCCATCGAGATCAACTTTGTAGATATTAACTGTAGCTGTATATGGCTGATAGTTGGCTGGTGAGCAACCTTTGGCATCCACAATACCAGTCACATTGATCTGATAGGTACCGGGGGCAAGCAATCCTGAGAAAAGGGTTCCACCCAGGTTAAGACCGGTAACGGTGCTGGTTACAGGACCGCTTCCGTTGTCAACTGTATAGGTAACGGTGAACGGAGCATACCCTGCCCAGATATGGCTTAAGGTAACCGTTACCGGAGTAGTGTAGCAATAATCGAAGATGGTTCCGGTAGCAGCGAGTACACCATTGAAGGAGAAGCCCACTGCGGGTTCAGGATTGATGGTTACAGTAGCCTGGCACAGCGCGAGGAAGGCAGGGCTTGCATTACAGCCATTGGCACTGGTAATATTGGTAACAACGATATTATAGGTACCGGCAGGATAGATCTGAGAAGGCACAATAACATCATTCACATACAGACCGGTAACGG
This sequence comes from Bacteroidota bacterium, assembly GCA_022709695.1. Taxonomy (GTDB): domain Bacteria; phylum Bacteroidota; class Bacteroidia; order Bacteroidales; family SKPS01; genus SKPS01. The sequence goes on along the minus strand of JAKLII010000011.1, from coordinate 26,611 downwards.
TAACCGGTGTGCCACCATTGATGGTATAGGTTACTGAATAAGGGGCTACACCAGCATATTGGGCAAAAAGCTTAACCTCAACAGGTTGGTCATAACAATATTCGAAACTGGCGTTATGCCCGGCTTCAACATTGTTAAATCCAAAACTGATCATTGGCTTTTCTTTTAGTGCCATCTGGATAGAGAATGGTGAGGATACGCATCCGTTCACATCAGCAACAGTACCTGTAAAGATGTAATTGCCAGCAGGATAATCGCCGGAAATACGCAGCGGGTTTACACCGGAACCGATCTGATACTGAAGTCCATCCACAAGGGTATAATCAACGCCGTCATAGTTGATATAATACATTGGAGCAACACCGTTAATGATGTTCCACATTACACCCTGCCAGCCGGTTGCACCTGAAACCACACCCTTGGCAGCCCAGTATGCGTAGAAATTACCAGGAACAGATCCTGTATTCAGATAGAAGGCATTCTGGGTAAAACCAGTGGTGAGCAACGAATTGACACCTACATTTAAGGTATTGATGTCAAGATAATGATAAGGTGCCATCTTGTCGAGGCACAACTCATATCCATATGTGAAGGTTCCTGCAACCGGATTCCATGAAAGAAGGTCTTCTGAAGCCTGAAGCGTAACATCGGTAACCACAGGACTGGAATTCAGCTGAATGCTGATACTGAATGGATCAGAAACACAACCATTGATGTCGGTCACACTACCTGTAAAGGTATAAAGACCCTGAGGATAATCCCCGGAGATGCGAAGTGCATTCATGCCAGATCCGGCAAGATACTGCAATCCATCGATCAGCGTATAATCGCTACCATTATAATTAATGTAGAGCATCGGGGCATTACCGTTGATGATATCCCACATGATGCCCTGCCAACCGGTAGCTCCATAAACAACGCCCTTGGCGGCCCAGTAAGCATAGAATCCTGTTGGAAGTGATGAAGTGTTCAGGTAGAAAGGATTCAGGTTGTTCTGCATCAGCGGATTTGCACCCATGGTAAAGGTATTGATATCCATATAATGGAAAGGAATCACAGGGTCGATACACATTACATAATTGGTGCTGAAAGAACCGCCAACCGAGCTCCAGTTTATCAGATCCACAGAGGTACTTAACTGCACATCGGTAACAGCAGGTTTCGGATGTACATTTACAGTAAGGGTATACGGTGCGTAGGATGCAGGTGAGCAACCATTGGCATCTATGATACTGGTTACCTGTACCACATACTGCCCGGGAGCCATAATACTGCTGAAAAGGATGTCAGAAACATTGACACCGGTTGCACTTGCCGGAACACCATTTACAGTCCATGCGATATTGAATGGAGCAGTGCCAACCCAGTTGTTTGAGAGGGTTGCCGTTACCGTTTCATTGTAGCAGAAGTTATAGACTGAACCGGTACCTGCCAGAACGCCGTTGATTGAAAATCCAATTGCAGGTTCCGGATGCACATTTACAGTAAGAGTATAAGGTGCATACGAAGCAGGTGAACAACCGTTGGCATCGATGATGCTGGTTACCTGTACCACATACTGCCCAGGAGCAAGAATGTTGCTGAATAGGATGTCATTTACATTTACGCCGGTTGCACTTGCCGGTGTACCATTTACAGTCCAGGCAATGGTGTAGGGAGCTGTGCCAACCCAGTTGTTTGAAAGGGTTGCGGTAACCGTTTCATTGTAGCAGAAGTTATAGATTGAACCGGTACCTGCCAGAACGCCGTTGATTGAGAATCCAACTGCAGGTTCAGGATGAACTACTGCTGTTGCCGTATAGGGGACATAGGATACCGGGGAACATCCGTTGGCATCCACAATGGAGGTAATTTGCACCACATAGCTTCCCGGTGCAAGGGTTGAGCTGAAAAGAATATCATTCAGGTTTACACCTGTTGCACTGTTCGGAGTTCCGTTAACAGTCCATGCAATATTGAAAGGAGCGGTACCCACCCATATATTGGACAGATTTACGGTTACCGTTTCATTGTAGCAGTAATCGAAAACAGTACCGGTGCCAGCGAGGTTGCCGTTAAAGGAGAAACCCAACTGCGGAAGAGGGTTAACGTTGATCAGGGCACTGCCGCTCACGAGGCTCGGACATCCATTGGCATCGGTTACAGAGACCAGTGCATAGGTAGTGGTAGTGCCGGGTGAAACATTGATAACTACCGGGAACGCGGCAATGGAACCCACTGTATAATTAGTTGCACCATCAGTGTATACCAGGGTGTAGGGAGCAACACCACCCGTTGAACTGAAGGTGAGCGGGGTTGAGAACCCGTAACAAATGGTGTTGTTGCCAGAAATAGTAGTTCCGAAATACGGAGGTTGGGTAACGGTAAGGGGTGACAGGGTGATGATACAGTTATAGAGGTCTTTCACCATAACGGTATAGGTTCCTGCAATAAGTCCACTGAAAACAGGGCTGGGTTGCCAGGTTGCACCATTATCGATACTGAACTGATATCCGCTCCATCCGCCATTTGCCGAAGCTGTGATAACACCATCCGCAAAGCCATAGCAACTTACATTCTGCGTAACCACTGCATTGGCGGTAAGAGCCACTGCAGGTTCAGGAATGGTGAGGGGGAGGAACAGTTCGCAACGCTCATCATCAAAAATGTGTATCGTATAATTACCAGCGGGTAAACCTGTTACGGTGTTGCTGGTAAGATAACTCCAATAATTGATCATATCGATGGAGTACATATAGTATCCCCATCCGTTGGCTGCATTCACCGTAAAGCCACCAGTAGCACTTCCTTTACAAGAAACTGGAATCGGAGTAACCGAGGCCTGGAAAGGTTGTAGTGGTTCAATCACATTCACCGGAAGCGTAATGGAACATCCGCCGGCATCCGTTACCGTAACGGTGTACCAACCGGCAGCAAGGCCAACAGCTTTGGCTGTGGTTTGTGCCATAGGATCGCTCCACAGGTAGGAGTATCCACCCCATCCGCCAACCGGAAAAGCAGTGGCTTCGCCGTTGGATTCACCCTTGCAGCGAACCCTTTTGGTCCAGTATGCGGTAAGTGAAAAAGGAGCAGCCGGTTGTTGAATTACCAGTGCAGGATTCAGCTGAATCTTCACAGTGGGGAAGTTTGCATCGCGAATCCATACGTTATAGGTACCTGCATACACATTGTAGGTGTTGGTGGACTGCCAGGTTGCACCGCCATCGATGCTGTATTCATACAGACCAGATCCACAGCTTGCACCTGTAATTGAGATGGTTCCGGATTGCGTTCCGTAACAGATCACATTGGTACTGCCTAACACCATTCCTCCGAGATCGGTAACCCAACCGTCGTTATACACTTCGTCGGCATAAGGATACTGGATAAGGGCATTCTGGTATTCACAATCCACAATGTTGGCGTCATTAAAATTCAGGTAGCTCGAACCGCCACTGTAGTTAAAGTGGAGCACCACCATAGGTACATTGTTGGGGAACGATGCCACCATGGATCCAAACCATCCAATGATAGCTTTTCCGGTAGTATTGTTGGCAATGACGGTCATGCCCGGGAAGGCCACATCAGCAGTATAACCTGTGAACTGGATGGTACCCGGCCAGTAATCAATAGTAAGGGAGATAGCGTCGATATTGGCAAACTGGTCAGCGTACACAGGGACATCCACTGTAGTTGCAGTTCCGCAGGGAATTACAATCTTGGGGATGGTGGTAATCGGGCCACCATATACAGAGAGGTTGCAGTTGGTGAAGGTGGAATTACACCATGGATCCCAGGCTACATTGCCCTGAATTGTGGGTGCAATCTGCATATAGAAGTCACTGCCCCAATAGTTCCTGATGGCATTGGCAATACCTCCGTTGTTTACAACAGCCTTGCCTGCACCATTTACTCCGAAGCTGTTATGGCCCGGGGTGGTAAGAGTACCTGCATCAAGTTCACCACCAGAGAGATATACGCCTGCCTGGTTGAACCCGGCAGATTCGCTCACCACGCAGTAACGCAGTTCGAGTTTACCACCGGTGATCAGAATAGTAGGGTCGTTTGTGGCGGTATAAAAACTTACACCGCTGAAGCTGATAAATCCGGCAGAAACGGTGAGTGCAGGTGAAGCACCCTGGATTTCAACCGTACCCGAAGCCATGTTTTTCACGGTGAGGTTCTTGGCAGAATTCAGCACAACGCCCGGATACACCCCCGGAGTGATGATGTGAATTTCATCGCCGGTAGCTGCATTGGTAACAGCAGTCTGGAGATCGGTGTAGGTGGCACCTGAGCTGCCCACTGTGATGACACCGACAGCCATCATTTGTGTCACTGCCAGGAGCAGTGCAAACATCAACAAAAATTGCTTTTTCATATACATAGAGTTTGGTAATTGCTGGTTAGGTATTGGTTAGGTGGATTATTTGTTGCGGATCATGCGTACCGATTTGTCAACCTGTCCTTCGGAAGTAACAAGGGTAAGGCGGGTATTGTATACGCCGGCGGGAAGGTTCACGGCATCGAGGGATACCGTAAAGACACCAGCCTGCTGCATCTGATCCACCAGGGTCATTACCTTTCTTCCGGTGAGGTCAAACACCTCGAGTGCGACATGACCGTATTCCGGAAGGGTATAGTTGATTTTTGAAGAGATGCCGAACGGGTTTGGCCATGCACTGATGGACAGAAGCTCATTCCCGGTATTTCCAGGAATGCCAACTGTTCCTTCGATAGCAGAGATGTTCAGCAATGCACCCGGTATCACCTCTGCGGTGGCATCGGCAATTTCATTGAGGTTGGAGGGCGTGAGTGTGAAGGTAATCACATCACCGGTTTTCAGTCCGGTAGCTTTCACTTTAATGGTAAGAACCGTTTCTCCATTCTGGAACCACACCGGAGCAACATTGGCGTAGCCGATTCTGAGTTCGCCGTTGACAGCTTTCCAAAGCACCGGAGCAGCCATGTTTCCAAGGGCTACATCAACAATCTCAACTTTATCGGAAGGATAGTTAAGGATCATGGAAATAGCGGTAAGGTTCATGTTCATTCCGGCGGTTACAGGAACATCAATGGTGCTGGCCTGCTCAAGTTTCAGCGAAGATACCTGCTGCAGATTGATCTGTCCGTTGCTTTTGGCATTGCCCGGAGTAAAGCTTCTGTTGAAATCACCGTTTACGAGCCCGTAGAAATCCTGAATGATATTGGCAAATCCCACATTGAGCACCGGAAGCGGAGTCAGAACCGTTCCATTCACAGCTGTGATGTCATTGGCCTGCCAGAATACCCATGATGGGCTGAAAGCAGGCGTACCGTTGTTCACAAAATAGCTGAGGATAGAAAGGGCGTCGCCCGGATCCAGGAAGTTGAACGGTGCATTCACATCACCTGCACGGTACCTGACCTTTTCGATAGGAACAGGAGTAGCACCCCAGATATTGACCTGAATAGCATCGGTTGAGTTGATAGCACCAATTACAGGTTTAATGGTTGTAGCTTCAATACTGTATGTACCCGGGCATACTCCCTGGAATTCATAATAGCCGGTTTGGTCAGTAGGCATCGTATAGAGGGTGCTGGTACCCTGCTTCAGGTTTACGGTAACATTGTTGAGCGGAGTTTCTGCGAGGTTGTGGTACTTAAAGTAACCGCTTACATTGATTTTATGGATGTTCACGGTAGCCGTGTAAGGCACATAAGAGGCAGGTGAACAACCCTTTGCATCAATAATGCTGGTGATCTGAACCACATAGGTACCTGCAGTGAGATAGTTACTGAAGAGGTTGTCGTTCAGATTCAGACCCGTGGCAGATGCAGGAACGCCATTTACGGTCCAGGCTACATCAAAAGGTGCTGTACCTGACCATATATCAGAGAGTTTAACCGTTACGAGGTCACTGTAGCAGAAATTGAATATGGTACCGGTGCCTGCAAGATTTCCGTTGAAGGAGAATCCAACAGCAGGTTCCGGGTTGATGGTAACAAGGGCCTGACAAAGAGCAAGGAATGCAGGGCTTGCAACGCAACCATATACATCGGTAATATTGGTAACAACAACACTATACATGCCGGCAGTATAAGTCTGCGGTGCGATAATGGGATCTCCCACATTCAGTCCGGTTACGGTTACCGGCGTTCCACCATTCACCGTATAGGTAACGCTGTAAGGAGCGGTTCCACCGTATTGTGCATACAGGGTAACACCAACCGGCTGATCATAGCAGTATTCGAAAGTGGCATTATGACCTGCTTCCACACCATTGAAACCAAAGCTGATCATCGGCTCATCGTGGATAATCACAGTTGCCTGGCAGAGGGCAAGGAAAGCTGGGCCAGCGCTGCATCCGTTAGCATCTGTAATATTGGTAACAACAATACTGTAGGTGTTGGGAGCAAGAATCTGCGACGGGAATACTACACTGCCAATATTAAGCCCTGTAACCGTTGAGTTAACGCCATTCACTTCATACGTTACACTGAAAGGAGCTACACCATCATATATATTATACAGGGTAACGCCTACAGGTGTATCATAGCAATACTGGAAGGTTGCATTATGGCCGGCTTCCACACCATTGAATCCGAAACTGACCAGAGGCTTATGATTAAATGTAATATCGATAGCGAAGGGACTTGAAGCACAACCGTTGGCATCGGTTACCGTTCCCTTGAAGGTATAGGTTCCAACCGGATAGTCGCCTGACACCCTGAGGGTAGAAACAAGTGCTCCGAATTGATATTGCAAACCATCGATGAGGGTATAGTCACTGCCATCGTAGTTGATGTAGAACATCGGGGCTGTGCCGTCGATGATATTCCACATAACTCCCTGCCAGCCGGTAGCACCGCTTACAACACCCTTGGCAGCCCAGTAGCTGTAGAAGTTTCCGGGTACAGATGTTGGATCCAGATAAAATGCATTCTGGGAGAATGAATTCTGAAGAAGTCCGTTAACACCTACTGACAAAGTGTTGATATCAAGGTAATGGTATTGTGCCATTGCATCCAGACATAGGGTATATCCACCTGCAAATGTGCCGTTTACAGGGTTCCAGTTTAAAAGATCTTCTGACTCCTGCATGGTAACATCCGTAACCACAGGGCTGGAGTTCATCTGCAGGGTAATGCTGAACGGAGAGGATACACATCCGTTGATATCAGCAACTGTACCGGTAAATCCATAATTTCCCTGCGGGTAATCACCGGAAATACGCAGCACCGGTGTGCCGCCACCCATCTGATACTGTAATCCATCAATGAGGGAATAATCACTTCCGTCATAGTTGATATAGAACATCGGGGCAGTTCCGTTGATAATATTCCACATCACACCCTGCCATCCGGTAGCGCCGGAAACAACACCCTTGGCAGCCCAGTAGCTGTAGAAATTGCCCGGTACCGTAGCGGTATTCAGATAAAAGGCGTTTTGCGGCAGGTTGTTGGTCATCAAGGTATTAACACCTACTGATAAGGTATTGATATCGAGATAATGGTAGTTGATCACCGGGTCGATACACATGGTGTAGCCGCCTGTAAAGCTGCCACCCACAGCACTCCAGTTGGTTTGGTCAACTGAGGTAATGAGGGTAACGTCGGCAACAACAGGACTTGAATTCAGCTGCAGATTGATGCTGAAAGGTGATGAAGCACAACCATTTGCATCCGTCACAGAACCGCTAAAGATATAATTGCCCTGTGGATAATCACCGGAGATACGAAGCGTGCTGGTAACATTAAACGCATCGTATTGCAGACCATCAATCAGGGTATAATCACTGCCATCATAATTTACATAGAACATCGGGGAGGTTCCGTTGATGATGTTCCACATCACCCCCTGCCATCCGGTGGCTCCTGTAACCACACCCTTGGCAGCCCAGTAGTTGTAAAAGTTGCCGGGTAAAGTACCTGTATTCAGATAGAAGGCATTCTGCGTAAAGCTATTGGCAAGTAAACTATTAATTCCGACCGTAAATGTATTGATATCCATATAGTGGTAAGGGATCACAGGATCAATACACATTTCGTATCCGGAGCTGAACGTACCACCCACACTACTCCAGTTAATCTGATCAACAGATGTGGTAAGTGTAACATCGGTTACCACAGGGCTGGAGTTCATCTGCAGGCCAATATTGAATGGTACAGATATGCAACCATTGATATCGGTAACAGTACCATTGAACGTATAGGAACCCTGAGGATAATCTCCGGTAATGCGGAGAGTGCCCGGGTTACCAAATGCCTGCCACTGCAGACCATCGATGAGGGTATAATCACTGCCAGTGTAATTGATATAGAACATTGGGGCGGTGCCGTTGATAATGTTCCACATTACACCCTGCCAGCCGGTTGCACCGGAAACAACACCCTTGGCAGCCCAGTAGCTGATGAAGTTACCGGGTACAGAACCTGTGTTCAGGTAGAAAGCATTCTGCGTAAAACTGCCGGTAAGCAGTCCGTTGGGTCCGACTGTTAAGGTGTTGATATCCAAATAATGGTAAGGAATTACCGGATCGATGCACATCGTGAAAGCGGGGAAAGTTCCACCCACATTGGACCAGTTGGTTTGATCAACCGAAGTAAGTAAGGTTGCATCGCTGACAACAGGGAGCGGGAAGATGCTGATCACGGCATTTCCGCTGAGAGTGCTGGAGCAGCTGTTGGCATCGGTAAGGCTCACCCACGTCCATGTGGTGGGCTGGGTATAGGCCTGGGTAAAGGTATACACCGTGGTGGGGTGGTTGGTAACGGTAATGGGGGTAACCCCGTCAGTAACCACAAAGGTATAGGGGGGAGTTCCGCCGGCGATGGTAACGGTAACCGTTGCATTGGTGCCATAACACACTGTAGTGGTACCGCTGAGGACACCTTCCAGCTGGTCGGGCTGGACAACCATGGTAACTGATGACATCACGATACAACCTTCAAAGTCTTTTACCAGAATGGTGTAAGGGCCGGCAGCCAGACCCGTGAACAGGTTGCTTACCTGCCAGGTGGTGCCATTGTCGATGCTGTACTGATAGGAACCCCAGCCACCGGTAGCTGTTGCTGTGATTTCTCCGTCGGAATACCCGTAGCAACTGACCAGTTTTGAATTAACCGCTGTGATGGCAAGCGGGGCAGCGGGCTGGGTAACGGTAACCACAACAGGAACCACGCAGCCTCCTTTATCTTTCACGTATACGGTGTAGGTACCAGCGATGAAACCTGTAAGCACATTGCTCACCTGATAGGTAACATCGTCCTTGCTGTAATTGTAGGTACCCCATCCGTCGTATCCGGTGAGGGTAATCTCTCCATTGGAACCGCCGTAGCAGGTTACTTTCTTGGATTCCACACCACTTGCGGTGAGGGCAATGGTAGGTTCGATGATCTGTACAAGACCTGAGGCTATACAACCGAGGTAGTCCTTTGCATAAAGGGTATAGGTGCCCGGGAAGAGCGCATCAAAGATATTCAGGGTATGCCAGGTGATGCCATCGATGCTGTAGGTATAATTACCCCATCCGCCAAATGCGTTGATGGTAGCTTGTCCGTTTTGTTCACCCTTGCAGCGAACCCTGTGTGATTCAAAGGTATTTACATAAAGTGCGACAGCAGGTTCCTGTATGGTAACAGATCCCAGATTGAGAACCACCAGCGGGAAGGAGGCATCACGCACCAGAAGGGGATAGGTCATTGGGGACAGACCGGTGAACGCCGGGCTGGGGGACCAGGTTGCACCATTGTCGATGCTGTATTCATAGGTTAAGGATCCGCCGGTAGCGTTGAAGGTGATGGTTCCGTCGTTGGCCCCTTTACAGATTACATGGGAGAAGGTATAGGTAGATGCAAGGTTGGATACAAATCCGTCTTTGTAGAAAGCGGGAGTGGGTACATCGGGATATGGAGTCTGGCTGAGAACATCCTGATATTCACAATCCGTATTCGGGTCATTATCCCATGTCAGGTATGAGGTCCCGGGGAGTGAAGTGAACTGAATGTCGAAGAGCTTGGTGCCGTTTGGCAACACACTGGTGATTGGAGTACCTGAGGATGTCCATGCAAAGTAGAATTTTCCGCCCGAAGCCGAAGACATGGTACCACCTGCAAGTGCCGGGTGGACATTGGTAATTCCGGTATAGGTAAGATGGGCAGGATTGTAATCGAGGGTAAGTGAGATGGCATCGCAATAGCTGAGGTTATCAACAGTAATGGGGAAGAGGATCGGGCCCGGGACAGAAAACACCTGAGCAGCATAGGTAATCGGTGAAGAGGAGGATGCTGATAGTGCATCTCTCACAATGCCATTGAGATAATAGCTGCTTTCGGGCACATCGTTCATCGGATTTAAAGTGAGATCCGTCCATTCGTTGTTGGTTGGAGAGGAGAGATCCCAGTTCAGGTTACTGATGCCCCCGTTGTAGGTAAACTGCAGCGAAACCAACACAGAACTGGCTGGAAGGTTCACCCCGGTAAGCATAGGGTCAAAGTAGGTCAGGGTGATCTCACCGGGTATCGGGTTTCCAACCAGCATCATACCAGGTAGCACAGGATTGGGGGTATATACACCCAAATAGGTCAGGACAGCCGGGTTATACGTAAACTTCAGCGTAGCTGACGAAACCTGGGTTGTAAAGCCCGTAACCTCCAGATCTACTGCAATGGGTGTTGGCGGGGAGGGAACCACGACGACATCCTTCAGTTTGGTGACAGGAGCGCTCTGTGCAATGACGAAGGGGAGGGCAAACAGGGTCGCCCACACCAAAAGCATAAATCTTCTTACCATAATTGTGTGTATAATGCCCGAAAAAAGCGGGCGGGTTACTATTTTTTCCTTCCTCTGAAAAATGGCCTCAACCATTGGGGGTACAAGTCTTGCGTTCATAGGTTTATTGTTTTATTTCAATTTTTCGTCATTAACGGGCAAAATGGCAATACAGAATGAAACCTTCCGGCTCATCCTGAAATTGCTTTGATATGTAATTTAACTGTTTCTAAATCAGGGATTAGCGTAAAGTCTATATCCATATAGTACACTCTTTATGTTTTACATAAGGCGTAGTTTAACGGCAGCATAAAAGTACATCATTTTTTCCCAAAACAAAAAAATTTTTTTCAGTTTATTAACCATTCTTTTAACAGCACAAACGGTTTCACGGGAGGGAATGATCCTCCTTTGAAATCGGCTCTGAATCGTTTAACGATACAACTGAGATTTGGTTACAGCAGGAGTTTAAAGGGGACAGTGCAAAGGGGACAGGAGACAGGAGTGCTGAGTTAACAATTGTCAATTGTCAATTGTCAATTGAACCATTTGAATATTTGTATGTTATGTGGCTTCGTAACTCCGCTTGCGGGGTGACATTATTACAGCAGAAGCCCCGGTCTCTGGAAAGAGCCGGGGCTTCGCGGGGAAGGTTGTTTACGGGTTATTTATGGCTGATGACGCGGATGGTGCGGGTAAGCAGTGCACCGTCGGTGGTTTCCACTCTCAGGCTGGCGGTATAGGCACCGGGCCTCAGGTCGCGGGTATCCACAGGGAGGGTGTAGCTTCCGGCTACCTGGTTTTCGTCGATCAGTTCAGCCACTTTGCGACCCACCATGTCATAGACCACCAGGTTCACCTTGCCGCTCACCGGGAGGTTATAGGCGAATGTGGTGTTGTTGACAAACGGGTTCGGGTAGTTGGTGAGGGTCAGCAGGTTGTCGGCCGGTTTTTCGGTGATGCCGGTAGTGGATTCAACCTTGCTGATGGTGAGCTCAGCACCCGGGATTACCTGATACATAGCATCTGCCAGTTCGAGATCCGGGTTCTGGGTAAGAGTGAAGATGATCTGTTCGCCCTTCTTGAGGCTGGAAGAAGCTTCCAGGTGGAGGGTGAGCATGGTTTCACCATTTTTCACTACCATCGGCAGGAGGGTTGTATAAGCGATACGGAGTTCACCGTTCTTGGTGCTGAATTTCACCGGGGTATTGCTGCCGGCAAGGGTTACGTTCTTGACGGTAACCTTATCGGCCGGGTAGTTCATGGCCAGCGTGATGGCGGTAACATCCAGATCCATTTTGGCTTCCACCGGTAAGGTGAATTTCTGACCGGCTTTCACTCCGATGGTTTCGCCCTGGTGCAGGATGACAGATCCGGTGGATTTCAGACCGGGTACCGGCTGATAGCTACCGTTGAAGTCGCCATTGAGCATTCCGTAGAAGTTCACATTCAGATCGCCGGTAACAACTACTGTCGGATAAGGAACATTAAGTGCCGGGCTCGGGAAGTTCACTGCTACGTTATCGCCTGCCTGCCAGAATTTCCAGATGGTAGTCCATTGCGGCACACCACCGGTAAGGAAGTAGTTGAGCATGTTGATAGCATCACCCGGATCGATGAAGTTGCTGTTGTCAACATCTCCTGCGCGGAAACGTACCTTTTCGATCGGAGTAGGTGTAACACCCCAGAAGAAGGCCTGAACGGCGTCAGTAGCCTGGATGCTTCCGTGAGGCTTGGTGCTGGTTGCATCAACGAAGTACTCACCCAGACAGAGATCGGTGAACTTGTAGTAACCGGTTGCATCGGTAAGGGTGGTGGCAATAACGTTGTTGCTGCCATCCTTCAGGTTGACGGTGATGTTATCGAGCGGCATGGTAGCCGGGCTGAAGTTAACTCTGTAGTAGCTGAAGTTACCGTCGAGGGTGTATCCCTTGACCACCACATCATAACTGCATGTTGCACTGTTGCCGTGGATGTCGTAAACGGTCCAGGTCACGGTAGTGGTACCGATCGGGAACCATGCGCCATCTAGGGTGTATGCAGAAACTGCGTTCGGATAATTGTGAACAATCATGTCGATACCACAGTTATCGCTCACCATGGTAGCACTAACGTTCAGGGCATCGTCAGCATAGTAGTAGCAGCCGTCGTTCAGGAAGTATTCCTGAGCCACCTGCGGACAGGTGATGGTGGGCAGTTCGTTGTCTTCGATAGTGATGGTTTGTACACAGGAGGCGCTGTTGCCAGCAGCATCCGTTGCAGTCCATGTAATCGTAGTAATTCCTACCGGATATGCAGCATTCAATGCGAGGGCATCACTTCTGACACCAACGATAGAGGCGACAGAGCAGTTATCAGTTGCCGTGGCATCCACTATCTGCAGATAGGCTTCGCATACTCCCTGATCGGCATCCTGGGTGATATCCTGCGGACAGGTGATCACAGGAGCCTCGGAATCGGCGCCGGTGTACACAACTACCGCAGTAGTGGTATTGCCGCAATCGTCACTTACAACATATTCATAGGTTGCAGTCCAGCCTGCGTCGGTGCCCACCAGAGAGGAGCTGATCAGGGTAGCTGTAACATTGCTGCAATTATCCGTGTATTCAGCCTCGATCACAGTAGTGGCAGGTGCCACAGGAGCATTGGCCTTGCATACATTACCCACATTGCCCCCTGGCAGTGTTCCGGTAAGTATCGGTGCAATCAGATCAAGAACCGTAATATACTGAATATCAGTTGCAGAGTTTCCACAAGCATCCGTGGCCATCCATGTACGGGTTATGATCAGCTGACCCACACACTGTCCAGCAACAACCTGATCATTGAAAGTAACGGTCGGGGTTGCCATGCAGTTATCACTTACAACCGGACTTCCGGTGTACATCGGATCAGCATCGTGATTGCAATTTGCATCCTTGTAAATGGTGGCGGCCTGCGGTGCTGTAATCTGCGGTGCCGTTACATCATGTACCGTAATGATCTGGGTGGAAGAGGTTACGTTGCCGCAATCGTCTTCTGCATCCCAAACGCGGGTAAGGGTGTAGTTGTAGTAGCTGCAGAGTGCAGGATCTGTGCCCTTGGTAGTGTACTCGTTGTAGTTAAGAACCGGATATGGATCACAGTTGTCGGTTACGGTTACCTGTGCGGCTACCGGTATGTTATCACAATCAACAGTCACATCCTGCGGAACGCCAGCGAGTACAGGAGCTGTAACATCCTTCACTGTGATGATCTGATCCAGACTTGTTGCGTTCTGACAGGCATCCGTAACAGTCCATGTGCGTGTGATGATGGTTTCACCGACACAGCTACCAGGAGCTGTTGCGTCGCTGAAGCTCACCAAAGGCTGGGCCATACAGTTGTCGCTGATTTGGGTCGGGTAACCGGTGATCTGGGTGTTGGCATCATATCCGCACTGAGCATCCTTGTAGATGGTAATATCCTGCGGCACCGTAAAGGTCGGAGCCACAATATCCTCAACCTGGATCGTCTGGGTAGATGATGTGGAATTGCCACAGGCATCAGTTGCAGTCCAGGTGCGGGTAATGGTATAGGTGTAATGTCCGCATACCGACAGATCGGGGTTCTGCGAACTTACTTCCGTGAAGGATACCATCGGCATCGGGTCGCAATTGTCGGTGGCGGTTACGTTGGCAGGTGCCGGAACTGCATCACAGGCTACCGTTACATCGGCAGGTACACCTACCAGCACCGGAGCCACATTGTCTTCAACCAGGATGTACTGAACGCCCGTTGTGGAATTACCACAGGCATCCACTGCCAGCCAGGTACGGGTGATGATATCATCGTTCGGGCACTGGCCGGTAAACATCACATCGCTGAAGGTAACCACCGGGGCTGCATCACAGTTGTCGGTAGCGGTAGCATATCCGGTTACAGCCGGAGAGGCGTCATAGACACAGAGTGCACCCTTCTGAACGACAGCATCGGCCGGGATAGTGAGTACCGGAGCAATCTTATCCTGAACAGTAATGATCTGATCCTGACTGGTTGCATTGTTACAGGCATCTGTTACCGTCCATGTACGTGTTATGACGGTTTCATGGGCACATGAACCCACAGACAATGCATCGGTGTAGGTAACTGCAGGGTTCTGATCACAGGCTTCCACGATCTGGGTCGGTACACCGGTAACATTCGGATTTGCATTGTACTGGCACAGGTTATCCTTCTGGATCGTTACAGGACCAGGTACCACGAAGACGGGTGCCGTTACATCCTGTACGTTGATGATCTGGGTAGTGCTGGCGTTGTTGCCACAGGCATCGGTGGCAGTCCAGGTACGCTCGATCACATAGGTATAATGTCCGCAGTTGGCCACATTCGGATCCTGTGTACTGATCTCATTGAGTACCACAGCAGGCGTAGCATCGCAGTTGTCGGTTGCCGTAACAGGCGCCGGTTGCGGTACTTCATGACAGTTTACGGTGGTATTTGCAGGTACGCCTACAAGTACAGGTTTGGTAATATCAATTACCGTAATCACCTGCTGAGCTGTTTTGGAGTTTCCGCATTCGTCAACAGCGAGCCAGGTATTGGTGATGGTATAGCTGTAGTAGCTGCAAAGTTCAGGATCGGTTCCCTGTGTGCTGGCCTGTGTCAGGGTTACCGTAGCGGCAACACCGCAGTAATCGGTAGCAGTAACATTGGCAGGCATCGGGATATTATCGCAGTTAGCAGTTACATCCGCAGGTACATTCACCAGGGTCGGGAGCTGCTTGTTGCCACCTTCGCGGGTAACTTCACAGGTAATAAAGTTCTGGCAATTGTCTTCAATCCTATAGGTATAGGTGAAGATCCAGCTGCAGTTCGTGTTGTTGGCGCCTGCAACCGTACCGATGAGGGTAGCGGTAACAGCAGGATCACAATTGTCCTTGTACAGGGCTGCCACAGCGGTTTCGAGCTGGGTGGCATCCCATGCTGTTGCAATGGCGAGGCACTCATCCTGAGCGGAAATATTGAGGCTTGCACAGGTGGTGTTAACATTCACCAGTGAAGGAGCTTCCGTATCGCCACCGGTATAGGTGATTACAGCGTTGTTGGCGTAGTTGCCATGGCTGTCATCGACCGAATAGGTGTAAATGGCAGTCCAGCTGCAGTCATCTCCGGAGATGTTGCTGCTGAGCAGGATTGCGTTCACCGGTCCGCAGTTGTCAGTATAGAGAGCTGCAATAGCGGCTTCGGCAGGAGCGGCAGGCAGCGCGCTGAAGCAAACATTACCCACAGCGCCACCGGGCAGTGTACCGGCAAGTACTGGTTTCGAGGTATCGGCCACCACTACATTAAATGAATAGGTAGTAGTTAGGTTTGCTGCATCGGTTGCGGTATAGGTTACCAGGGTAGTACCTACGGGGAACCATGCGCCCGGGTAGTGGGTAGAGGTAAGCTGAACGCCCGGACAGTTGTCGGTAGCGGTAATGGGCTGGTACCAGAATACCTGGTTACCACACTGTCCAACTGCATTCTGTCCATTCACCACCGTTATGGTGCTGTGGATAATCGGCGGGGTAACGTCGGTAACGGTAACGGTAAAGCTGGTAGTGGTCACATTGCCACAATCATCACTCACATAATAGGTAACGGTTGTAATGCCCTTATCGAAGGTTGCCATCATATGGCCGCCACCGAGGTTGATGAAGTTGGAGATCGATGGCAGGTAGGTAACATTGGTAATAGCGGAAGTACCGCAAACATCGCTGAAGGTCGGGATCCACCAGTCTACAGTAGCACCGCAGAATGTGGTACCTGAGTTCACTGCAATGTTGCCGGGAACAGTTAAGAAGGAAGCAGGTGTGGTGTCTTCGATAGTGAAGGTGGCATCCATCGTGATATCATTGCCACACGGATCGGTCAGTGTAAAGGTTACCGTGGCTGATCCTGTTGCTCCGCAAAGGTCACTAAGTGCTGTGAAGTTATTGGTTACAACTGCGCTTCCACCGCAAACATCCGTGCCACTGAAGCTGGCAAGCCATGCATTCAGATCGGCTACGTTGCCGGCACCGTCACATTCAACGGTCTTGTCAGAAGGTGCTACAACCCAGTAAGGATCGGTGGTGTCTTCAATGGTGAAGGTTGCATCCATCGTGATATCATTGCCACACGGATCGGTCAGTGTAAAGGTTACCGTGGCTGCTCCTGTTGCTCCGCAATCATCACTTAATGCTGTGAAGTTATGGGTTACAACTGCGCTTCCACCGCAAACATCCGTGCCACTGAAGCTGGCAAGCCATGCATTCAGATCGGCTAAGTTGCCGGCACCGTCACATTCTACGGTCTTGTCAGAAGGTGCTACAACCCAGTAAGGATCGGTGGTGTCTTCAATGGTGAAGGTTGCATCCTGTGTAATGAAGTTACCACATTCATCTGTAAGTGTAAAGGTTACTGTGGCTTTCCCTGTTGCTCCGCAATCATCACTTAATGCAGTGAAGTTATGGGTAACGGTAGGTGTGCTTCCACATACATCACTTCCACTGAAGCTGGCAAGCCATGCATTCAGATCGGCTACATTGCCGGCACCGTCACATTCAACGGTCTTGTCAGAGGGTGCTACAACCCATACAGGATCCGTCTGATCACTTCCGCTGTGGCTATATGACTGACTGGCCAGTATGTTTCCGGATTCGTCGATCACATCATACACATAGGTTACGGTCCAGTTGCAGTTAGTACCGGTTACGTTGGTAGCGGTCCACTGAGCTACGAGATTGCCATTGGCGGTACAGTTATCTTCAAAGCCGATGATAGCACTTGCCTGGTTGAAAGCCGGAACGTGGGTTTCGGCAGTGGCAAGACAGCCATCCCAGTTGGTAGGATCAGTGAACTGGGTACCGGTGAGCCTCGGGATTTCGTTGTCGATCACGGTAACGGTCATCACGTCGGTGGCGGTCTTCACCGGGAACGGGCTGGGGTTATAGTTCTCAGTTACGGTGTAGGTAATGGTAGTAATGCCCTTCGGGAAGTTGTAGGTTCCAATCTGTCCGGTTCCTGAGGCAGTAACTGCACCTGTCATTGCCCAGGTAAGGGTAACTGCGCAGTTATCGCCATACACTGCATCGGGAACGGCGACTTCGGAAATACAATCGTTGAGGTTGCCGTTGGCGTTGGTATAGGCCGTAATATCGGTTGCAGCGGTAACAAACGGCGGCTGGTTGTCCGCAACTGTAACATTAAAGGAGCAGGTAGTAGTCAGGCCTACAGCATCGGTATTGGTATAGGTAACCGTAGTAACACCCAGCTGGAATACAGAATTGGGATTATGGGTGGTGGTCATGAGCCAGCCCGGGCAGTTGTCGCTTGGGGTAGGCGGAGTCCAGCTCACAGGAGCACTTTCACACAGGTTGGGAGCTGTAAACACCTGGATATTGCCGGGGCAGTTCTCAAGTTTCGGAATCACGTTATCAACCACTGTGATTGTGAAGGTACAGCTGGATGTATTACCGGAGGCATCGGTAGCCGTATAGGTAACATAGTTGATCCCCTTTTCGAACAGGCCAATTACGGGTGCTGTACCGGCGAGGGCGGTGAAAGGATTGGTGCTGACACTCAGGCTAACCCCAGGGCAGTTATCGGTTGGAACCGGTTCTGTCCAGGAAACCTGGATGTTGCAGCTCAGCGGGCCGGTAAATACGCTCTGGCTCGGTGGGCAAGCCACTACAGGCAGTTCCAGATCTTTCACTTCCACGTTAAACGCAGGCCAGTATGCAGTGTTATTGCAATTGTCAGTAGCACGCCAGGTAACTGTGGTGATGCCTTTACTGAACACATATCCACTGAGGGTAGTTGCCGTAACATATGGGGCACCGTTAATTGAGTAGGCTGTGGTTGGGGTTACTGTACAATTGTCGGTAATTGAGGTAAGGTCGAATTCATTGCCAACAGTGGCATACGTACACAAGCCCGGGTCGGTATTTTTGGTAAGGGTTCCGGTGGGGCCGGCAATAGCAGGAGTTTCAGTATCACCTCCGGTACGAACCACCATACAGGTAGTAGAATTACCGCACTGGTCGAAAATCTTATATTCGTAAGCGAACCACCAGTCACAATCGGTATTGCCACCAATAAGTTCATCATCATAGGTATTGATCAGGGTAACGGTAACCGATCCGCCGCAGTTGTCTTCGTATAGAGCAGCAACCGGGCCATACAGTGTAGTGTAATCGAATGTGGCAGCAACGGCCAGGCATTCGTTGTTGTTAAGATCATTGAGGGTTATGCAATCGACTAAGTTGTCCTTAAGAGTGGGGGCGGTTTGGTCGGAGCCACTATGGGTATAGGTCTGTGAAGCTAATGGGTTGCCACATTCATCAGTTACAGTGAACGTATAGGTGATGGTCCATGCACAATTGTCTCCAGTAAGAGTTTCACCGGTTTTTGTTGCAGTTACTACTCCACCGCAATTGTCTGTATATCCGGCTGCTGCAAGGGTTGCATTAAAGGGTGCTGCCGTCAAAGCATTTGCGTAGCAGGCATTTGTACCAGTTTGTGCTACAGGAGCTGTTCCTGTCGGTGCCGTCTGATCACTTCCACTGTGGGTATAGGTCTGTGAAGTTAATGGGTTTCCACATTCATCAGTTACAGTGAATGTGTATGTGATGGTCCAGCTGCAATCATCGCCACTTAAAGAAGCGTTGGTTTCTGTGGCCGTTACTACTCCACCGCAATTGTCTGTATATCCGGCTGCTGCAAGGGTTGCATTAAAGGGTGCTGCCGTCAAAGCATTTGCGTAGCAGGCATTTGTACCCGTTTGTGCTACAGGAGCTGTTCCTGTCGGTGCCGTCTGATCACTTCCACTGTGGGTATAGGTCTGTGAAGTTAATGGGTTTCCACATTCATCAGTTACAGTGAATGTGTATGTGATGGTCCAGCTGCAATCATCGCCACTTAAAGAAGCGTTGGTTTCTGTGGCCGTTACTACTCCACCGCAATTGTCTGTATATCCGGCTGCTGCAAGGGTTGCATTAAAGGGTGCTGCCGTCAAAGCATTTGCGTAGCAGGCATTTGTACCCGTTTGTGCTACAGGAGCTGTTCCTGTCGGTGCCGTCTGATCACTTCCACTGTGGGTATAGGTCTGTGAAGTTAATGGGTTTCCACATTCATCAGTTACAGTGAATGTGTATGTGATGGTCCATGCACAGTTGTCTCCAACAAGAGATTCACCGGTCTTAGTTGCAGTTACCACTCCACCGCAGTTATCTGTATATCCGGCTGCTGCAAGGGTTGCATTGAAGGGTGCTGCTGTCAAGGCATTAGCGTAGCAAGCATTCGTTCCTGTTTGGGCTACAGGAGCTGTTCCTGTCGGTGCCGTCTGATCACTTCCACTGTGGGTATAGGTCTCGCCAGTGATGGAGTTGCCGCAGGCATCCATTATATTATAGGTATAGGTGATGGTCCAGTTGCAGTCGGTGCCAGTCAGTGCCTCACCCGTTTTAACTGCGGTCAGAGCTCCGGTACAATTATCGGCATATCCGGTTACAATCAGGGGGCCGTTAAATGGAGCGGCTGTAAGTGCATCCGCACTGCAGGCATTAACATTGCTGAAGGTAATGGGAGTAACCGGATGGGTGAAATTGGTGACGGTGGTATAGGCATTTCCTGCTGCATCATCAACAGAATGAATTCGAAAACCAAATACATCGCCGATATTGACAGAGATCGAGGTACTGCCATTTTGGGTTGTTGAACCAGTATAAGGCCCTGCATCGGATGTCAATTTATAAAATGTGCCATTCAGAGTATACCCGAATTGATCCCAGTATGAAGCGGAGTTATTCGACTGGTAATTCCAGTCAAAACTTATGGTTCCAGCAACGGTCACAGGTATTGAGA
Source organism: Bacteroidota bacterium (assembly GCA_022709695.1). Taxonomy (GTDB): domain Bacteria; phylum Bacteroidota; class Bacteroidia; order Bacteroidales; family SKPS01; genus SKPS01. The sequence goes on along the minus strand of JAKLII010000011.1, from coordinate 6,030 downwards.
AATTTGTTAAGGTGGGAGTGGACAGGTAAGAATTGTTTGATCCCACAATAGTAATTGAAGCAGGTGCTCCAGCAGAGTTAGTGTATCCGTTACCATTGGTTGAAGAGGCCCAGTTAGCCGGGGAATAATAGCCGCCAAATCCGAATGTGGATGCGGTTGGGAGTGTCAGGTCAGCACCAGTACGGATATAGGTCTGCTCTGCTCTTGTGTTTCCACATGCATCGGTGACGCTAAACATATAATCGACAGACCAACTGCAGTCGGTACCTGTTATGGTAGCCAGATCCAGAGTTGCAGTAACACCTCCTGAGCAATCGGAATAGAAACTGGCAGCATAGGTTGCATCAAATGCTGCATCGGCTTCGGCCTGCGTTGGAAGGCATGTATTTATACCAGTGACTGGTGCAGGCGGATTTAACACAAGGTTTGGCCCGGAGTTATCACCGCCGTTATGGCTGTATGTACGACCTGTGTAAGAGTTACCGACTTCGTCAACTACATTGTATGTATAGGTTACTGTCCAATTACAATTATCTCCTGTTACTGCAGTACCGGTGAGCACACAATTGAGGTTTGCATTTGATGTGCAATTATCTTCATACCCGACTCTGGCGTTCGTTTGATTGAAAGCAGGAACCGTAGATGCTGCATCTGCAATGCAGGCATCGTATACATTGGCATCGGTAAAGGAGGAGGTTGTAAGTCTGGGGGCTTCAATGTCACTTACCGTTACCGTAAAACTGCACTCAGTGAAGTTGGCGCTGGCATCGGTGATTCTCCAGGTTACAGTAGTTATGCCTTTAAGGAAGTCGACTCCCGCAAGGGTAGATGCTGTAACTGGACCAGCAGTGGTTGCACCGCTGAGGGTATAGGTTAATACCGGGTTCGGGCAGTTATCATCGGCAACTGTGGGATCAAACTCAGTACCTATAGTAGTATAATTGCATTGGTTCAGGTCAGTATTTTTAGTTTGACCGACCGGGCAGGTAATCTCAGGAAACTGATTATCCAATACTGTGACCGTAAAGGTGCAGGTGCTGCTGTTGCCTGCTGCATCGATGGCTGTATATCTTACTAAAGTGTTGCCGATCGGGAACTGCGTTGGAGTTGTTGATCCGGTAGGGAAATAGTTGCTGGACATGGAAACTCCGGGGCAGTTATCGCTGGGGGTTGGGGCGGTCCAGCCGGCATAGTTGTAACAAAAATCGGTAAGATTATTTACTGTAACGTTCGGAGGGCAAGCAACGTAAGGTGAGGTTGAGTAGGTAATTACAGGTGGTTCGACATCTGTTACTGTCACCGTAAAATTGCAGGTGGTTACATTCGAATTCACATCTGTTACCGTATAGGTAATGGTAGTAACCCCTTTGTTTACCAATGCTGATACCGGAGATCCGGGTACGATTACCGCTCCATTGTTACCGGTAGCCACGGAAGATGCAACTCCGCAGTTATCGGCGGTAACAGGAACTGCCCAGTATACAAGTGTATTACAGCTTCCGGTTGATGTATTGGCATTGATGTTGGCAGGGCAGGTGACCGATGGATTCTCATCGTCGGTAACTATAATGGTAAAGGTACAGGTCACCTGTCCGTGGTCGTTGGTGGCGGTGACATCAACAGCTGTGGTACCAACATTAAAGGATAATCCGCTGCCCGTACCGCTTCCAGATCCGGTAGTGTTGCCAGTAAACACATAAGAGTATGTTGGAGCCGGGTAACCGCTTGCAGTAACGGTATAATTTACCACAGCACTACAATTTCCAGCATCTGCCGTGGTGGAGATATTTCCCGGACAAGCTGTTAAGGCAGGGGGAGTAGAGAGGCTGGTGAGCACGATTGAACCTGACGCACCAGCATTATAAGTAATGCTGAAATCGTAGTCGATTGAATTGTAGGTAGCGGTAACCAACGTACCATCCGCGAATTGATTTGAGGATAATGTACCAGCCGTAAGAATTGTAAATGTGGCACCAGGAGCGGGGGCATAGAAAAGCTTAAGATCAAGGTCAGCTCCGCCTATGTCGGCCGTATTGGTAACTGTCCAGCTGTCATATTGCGTACAGATGGTCGGACCAAAGAGTTCGATCTCGAGCGTTTCTGTCCCAGACATTGTAAGGTCACTAACAGTAACACAATCAGGACTAGCTCCTGCAGCCAGAATAATGCCCTCCCCAACGACCAGGAAACTTTCAGTGTAGATTCCACCCAGTACTTTAATGGTATCGCCAGGAAAGGAATGAGCTACGGCCCACGAAATGGTTGCCCAAGGGGAACTGGATGAACCATCGTTAACGGCATCACTTCCACTCGTTGATACATAATGGGTGATAGAACCGATGTCAGGTGTAGCTGCAAAAACACTAACCACGCCGATAAACATGGCAAACAAAAACAGCGTAAACTTTTTCATATAAATTGATTTTGAGTTGTTTGAGCGTGTAGCAGGTATCTGTTGAAAAGGCAGATCCTGAAATGCATCTTTCAGCAAATCCTGTTCAGGATTCCCGGTTACATCAGCGAAGACGACATTAAATTCTTTCATAAAAGGTTATGGTTTGAAGATTACTCACGTAAGAACAGGGTATAAGTGGCAAAAACACAAAAGCAGAACAGGCACCGCTCCAAAGGGGGTGCTGTGGGCTAAAACACAATAAATCAAGGATAAACGTTATTGTTTTATCCATAGAATCTATATTGGTTTCCCTTCCGAAAGACTATTCCATCGGAATTGCTAAAATACAGCATATATTTCAAAAACAAACAGGTTTGAAACTTTTTTTTTGTGAGTTATTTCCCGAGTTTTCAACAACAGGGTCGGCTGTTAAACGAGGGGGGATTGGGAAAGGTTACGGTGGGGGGGCTATATATTATGGTATAGTTAGGAGTTAGGAGTTAGGAGTTATGAATTGTTAATGGTTAATGGTCAGTTGAACATTGATCTTTGATCATTGAACGGGTTTAGGAACCCCGCTTGCGGGGTGGCAGTTTTATAGGGCGAGGATGTCCGTGGGATTGTTGGGGGCATTGAGGGCGCGGCAGTGCAGGGGGTATTGGGGGTAGGTATCGGTGAAGCGGCGGTATTTGTTTGGTTCGAAACGGCGGTAATCGGTTTTAACCTCCAGAGACCATCCATTATCGGGGGTTGTGGTGATGATGAAATCGACCTCGTGCTGGTCGGCGGTGCGCCAGAAGCGGATCATGTCGCTGCCATACAGGGTTCTAAGCCTGATGTACACATAGTTTTCGAGCAGCATCCCCAGGTCGGGTCTGAGGGATACCGGCGAGAATTGCCGCATAAGCACGTTTCTGAAGCCAAGGTCGTTGAAATAGAGTTTGTGCATCTGCACGATTTCTTTCCGGAGGTTGCGGGCGAAAGGTTTCACCAAGGCCAGATGGTAGCATTTCCTTAATACATAAAGGTAGTTTTCCACGGCCGTTACAGAGATGCCCAGGGTTCTGGAGAGCTCGTTCCGGTTCACCAGAGCTCCGGTTTGCTGTGCCATCAGCAGCAGGAGCTGGTAGAATCTTTCATGGTCGCGGATGTTTGATTCGTCCACATCCCGTTTCAGGAAGGAACCTGTAAGCTCCCTCAGGAGGTTCGTCTTTCCGGCTTTATCCTGTTCTATTACCACTGCAGGGTACCCGCCCCATGTCAGGTATTCTTCAAGATGGCGCTGCAGATCCAATCGCATGTTGGATCGGTAGGCTGGGGAGTTTCGTATCTGAGTAAGCTCTCTCGTCAGAGATTCGCCTCCGGTTTGAAACATCAGGTATTCATCAAAGTCGAGGGTAAACAATTCGAATAGCATCTTTCTGCCGGCAAGAGAATCCGTAAATTTTTTGTCGATGTAGAAGGCGCTGCTCCCGGTGGCAATGATTTTGAGTTTCGGGGCATGCAGGTCGTATATGTATTTGAGGAAACCGGAAGGATCTTTCAGATACTGGATTTCATCCATCAACACCACCAGTCTGGTGTCAGGTGATGTATGTATGAAGTTGAGAAGATTGGCAGGATGCTGATTCAGTGCATTGAGAAGCAGAGGATCTTCCAGGGTGAGATAGACCACCTGCTCTTTTTGTAGGGTGAGGTGGTCTCTGATCATATACAGCAAGGAAGTTTTTCCGGTTTGCCGGGCACCGGTGATGATCAGGAAGCATTTATCTTTCAGATAGTTCAGAAGATTCAAATAGAGCGCTCTGGGGTACAAATTCATGGTGTGGTATCTTTTAGACAAAGATAATACTATTTTATCAAATCACAATTATCAGATATTTTTTATTTTTTAAACTTAGATTATCAGATACTGGATTCTTTTACCACAGAGGACACAGAGTGGTTCACAGAGTTACACAGAGTTTGTTTGGGGCAGGGCTGTTATTGGTCTCTGTTGGGTAGTTTGACCGGGGGTTTAGGTAGAAAATCAGGGTAATTGCGATAGCGGGAGTTATTAACTCTGTGGTACTCTGTGCAGAACTCTGCGTAACTCTGTGGTTAAGAAGGTGAAAGGCAAAAGGTAAAAGGCAAAAGTAAAAAGTAAAAAGGGGACAGGAGTGCTGAGGGGATGAGAACCTGCACCTCACCCCTTCGACTGCGCTCAGGGACCACCCTTCGACTGCGCTCAGGGACCACCCTACCCCTCTCTCGAATAAAAGCACCTCACCCCCTACCCCTCTCCTCAAGGAGAGGGGAGTAAGAATTCGGGAACGAACAACAAACACCAAACAACAAACAACAAACACTTACAGGCTGTAGTCCTCAAACGCTTCGAGGTGCCAGCGGTTTTCCTTCAGGGCGAAGTAGAGGGTCATTTGCTGGCCGTGGTGGATGCCTTCGAGGGTTACGATATAGCGGCAGGGGTCGGGGATGCTGTCGGAGCTGTTTTTGCTGCCGGGGTTGGGGATCCGGGGGTTGAAGATGGTGGCGATGGTACCAGCGGAGTCGAAGAGGTTGATGGGGATCCAGTTGCGGCGTTCGATGAGGAAGGTGTCGGGGCTGGCCGTGTCGTCATCGGGGAGGGTGATGTAGGGGAGCGGGAAGAGGGTACGCTCCTGCTGGTACCGTATGTCGTCGTTGAACTGTTTCAGGAAGGCATGGAAGGGTTCCGCACCGGGGCAGGGGTCTGCAGGGGCGGATTGCCTGAAGAGGGTGCTGCCGAGGTAGAGGCCGGTGGCGAGGAAGAGGAGGGCGGTGGTGATCAGGAGGAGGTTCTTTTTCATTGCTTTGTTTTCTTTTACCACGGAGGCACGGAGAACACTAAGTGACACTGAGGATTTTTTTCATTGTTGCGCTGCAGCAACAAAAGCTGCGCTGCAGCAGATCATATTTTGTAAACTTAGTGCTCCTCCGTGTTCTCTGTGCCTCAGTGGTAAAAAAGTTCAGGAATTGCCAAACAACTAAACGACTAAACAACTAAACATCTCAACATTTCTACGCCTTCATCAGGGTTTCGATGATATCTTCCGTGCGGATGCCTTCGGCTTCGGCCTTGTAGTTGCGGACGAGGCGGTGGCGCATCACGGGCACTGCTACTGATTTCACATCTTCGATGTCGGGGGCGAATTTGCCGTTCATGGCGGCGTTGCACTTGGCACCGAGGATAAGGAACTGTGATGAGCGGGGGCCTGCGCCCCAGGCGAGGTACTCGGAGGCCATCTTGTGGGCGTCGGGGTATCCGGGGCGCGACATGGCGGAGAGTCCCACAGCAAAGGCATACACGTTATCGGGCACGGGGACCTTGCGGATGAGATTCTGGAAGGCTACGATCTCGGCGGCATTCATCACCTTGCGCAGTTCAATATCGAGGTTCACGGTGGTGTTTTTCACGATATCGATCTCCTGTGCCCTGGAGGGGTAGTCGAGCCAGATGTTGAACATAAAGCGGTCGAGCTGGGCCTCAGGGAGGGGGTAGGTGCCCTCCTGCTCGATGGGGTTCTGGGTGGCAAGCACGAAGAAGGGATCGGGGAGGCGGTACGATTCCCCGGCCACAGTCACCGATTTCTCCTGCATCGCTTCGAGGAGGGCGCGCT
>JAKLII010000010.1 GCA_022709695.1 Bacteroidota bacterium | reverse complement strand
CACAGCAGCTCTGTGTGGAAACCAACCTGACCGGGGACCTGGTAGTGACCAACAACAAGGCCTGCCAGACCTATATCGGGCGACTCTGCATCGGGGTGGATGAAATGGAAGGGGACGGATTTTCGGTAGGGCAGAATGTCCCCAATCCTACCAGCGGATTCACTGTAATCCCTTACCGGATTCCTGAAAGCGGGATGATCAGTTTCAGGCTCAGTAATTCTATCGGACAGGAGATCATCCACAGGCAACTCTTTGCTGAACCGGGCAGCCATCAGATGGAAGTGGATATACACCATCTGCCTGCCGGGATCTACCATTATCAAATCGAATACAATGGCTTAAAGATCAGTAAAAAGATGGTGATCAGCAGATAGCCGGCCTTTTATTTGCTTTCCATCCGGAAGAGGCTGTCTCATCTGCAGGCAGCCTCTTCTTTTATGGTTGATCTTTTTATGGTTACCTTTATTTTTACTAAACATTTAGAAAAAAAATGATTTTTTTTCTGGAAAATGGAACTTTCCATCCTGATTTTGCTTATTTTTGGAGCATATTGCTGAATTATTCATCAAAATATATAATCATGAAAAGGTTTACCCTGCTTTTGTCTGTCCTGGTTTTCCTTGGGGCATGGAACGGAAATGCCCAGAATATTGCCTATCAGGAAGGTTTTGAGGGTACCCCGGCTGTTACTACCGGAGGTACACAGAACTGGGCCGTGAACACCGCTTTCTATAATACCGGTGTCAAGAGCTATTCGGCACACATTATCAATGCCGGCGACTCATCAGCCATGACTACCAATAGCTTCAGCACGGTGGGAAACTCCAATGTAATGCTGGAGTTCAGCCACATTTGTAAGATTGAATTCTTCGACGCAGGTGAAGTCTACGTATCAGCGGATAACGGGGTTACATGGACAAAACTCACAGGCAATCAGTATCTTGGATCGGGAGGATTCGGAGTGGCAACTGGTGACAAGTTTTCAGCCACCACCTATACCACCTGGATGCCGGGCAATCCCTCACCTCCCCAGAACACCTGGTGGCAAACTGAGTTGTTTGATATTTCTGCCCTGGCAGCAAATGCTGCTCAGGTGAAGGTAAGATTTGTGCTGCGGGACATGAACAACCAGACCCAGTTCGAAAACTGGGGCTGGGTAGTGGATGATATCAAGGTTTCCACTGCGGTATCTGAGCTCCAGCCACCTACCATTACTATGCTAACCCCAATCATTCAGGACACAGTGTACACCACCGGACCCTACGATATTCTGGCTACCATTACCGATACTTCCGGTGTGGCGGTTGCCAAAGTGGTGTATGACGTAAACGGTGGTACCCCTGATACCTTAACCATGGTGAACACAACCGGAAACACCTATATGGCTACCATTCCGAGTTTTACATACACCAATAAGGTAAATTACTATGTCTTTGCCATCGATTCCACGGTAAGTGCCAATAAAGGCCAGACTTCAGCCTATTGGTTCTATATCAAAAAAGGGCTGGGAGCCGGCAATAATGTGGCGTTAACTGCCGTATCAACCCATAGCGGGGGAGGGGCCACCAGCTATGGTCCGCAGAATTATAACGATGACGTTATCCCGGCGACACCATCCACCCTTCCATGGGGCTGGGTCTCAACCAACGGCTGGATCGAATATACCTGGGTGAACCCAACCACTTTCAACAAAATCAAATTCTGGAAAGCCGACCGCCCGATGACCTCCTGCACGGTGCAGAAGTGGGATGGTTCTACCTATGTGAACATCCATTCCTATTCCGGTAGCACTTCTGAAGATTCGATTATGTTTACGGCACCTCATACCACCACAAAGCTGAGATTCAATACCGTAGCAGGAAGCAGTAATCCTAACCACCGTGAAATTCAGGTATTTGCCCCTTTGGCTACCGTGCCTTTGGATTACGACGCCGGGGTATCCCATTTTGTGGAGCCTGCCGCAACGATTTATACTACCTCGGCAATTCCGGTTAAAGTAAGAATCAAGAATTTTTCGGTGGATACCCTTACCAAGGTGAGTGTAGGCTGGTCGGTGGATGGTGTGGCTCAAACACCATACCTGTGGACCGGGACCCTGTTTGAAGACCAGGTTTCATCCATTCTCACCATTGGAAACTACGCTTTCCCGGTGGGTGGCCACACGATAAAAGTGTGGACCAGCATGCCGAACGACAGCCTGGATCAGCAACTCACCAATGATACCATGCAGAATAGCATCCTGGTATGTGCAGGGCAGCTTTCAGGTACCTATACCGTTGGACCGAGCGGCGATTACCCCTCGCCTCAGACTGCTTTGAGTGCCATGCTGCAATGCGGTATTGCCGGCCCGGTGGTGTTTAATATAGCCCCGGGGACCTATCCGGGCCAGATGACCATCCCTGATATTCCAGGCACATCTGCCACCAACAACATTGTATTCCAGTCGGCAAACGGTGACAGCCTTTCAGTAATCATCACCTTTGCTGCCACAGGCGATAACTGGACCGTCCGTTTCAACGGTGCAAAGTATGTCTCATTCAAAAAACTCACGATCGAAGCTACCGGCCTTACCCTGGGCCGGGTTGTGGAATTTACCGGTGGTGCTGCCTATAATGAAGTATCCAACTGCAATATCGTGATGCCGGCGGTTACCTCCTCCTCGTATGCGGGTTTTTACAGTTATACCACCCATTCCGACAACTACAATATCATCAGAAATAACCGAATCACCGGTGGGTATTATGGAATGTACATTTATGGCTCCTCAACCATGAAGAAAATCGGAAATATCATTGAGGGGAATGTGGTTGAGAATTTCTATTACTATGGGATTTATACCTATTATAATGATTCGGTGCTGATTAAAGGAAATTCAGTCCTCAATCCCAATGCTTTAACCACCAATTATGCGATTTATGCTGCCTACGCCAGTAACGGTTCTAAAATTCAGAACAATATCATCAGAATCAATGGCCCTGCTTCGGGCTGTTATGGTGTATATACCTCAAGTGGATTGAATGGTCTTGAGATCTCGGGTAATGACATCGAGATTACCAACCTATCCACCATCTATGCTATTTACTCCAGCGGAAACGATAATGGGTTAAAAATCACAGGAAACCGGATGGTCTGCAACACCACAAGCACCTGTTATCCCCTGTACATTACAAGCTGCGACGGTACCTCCGTGGATTCGCTCCTCGTGTCCAACAATATGATTACCCAGCTGGGAGGTACTTCCAATACCGTCTATGGCCTCTATCTGAACACTTGTACCTACATTAACATTTATAACAATTCGATCGCCATTTATGGCAGCGGTACCGCCACCAGGGGGATTTATCAGACGGGCGGATCTGCCTATAGCTTCATCAACAATAACATCGGCAATTTCTCCGGTGGCTATACTATGTATATAGCTACCACAGCCGGGGTAGGGGCAATGAATTACAATAATTACTATACCACAGGGGCAAACCTTGGATACTGGGGGGCAAACCAGGCAAATCTTACCGCATGGAAAACCGCCAGCGGCAAGGATGCCAATGCGGTTTCGGTCGACCCGGGGTATCTTGCGCAAACAGATCTCCATGTGAACAACCCTTCGCTGAATGCTGCCGCAATACCGCTTTTGTCGGTTCCAACAGATATCGACGGTAATCTCCGCGATACCCTTACCCCGGATATCGGAGCCGATGAATTTATCCTCATCGCCAACGATGCCGGTGTGGTAGCGCTGGTTTCACCTGTAATCGCCTGTCCGGGAGATACTTCAGCCATTATGGTTAAAATCAAGAATTTCGGAACAGACTCTCTGAAGACCTTTACCGTTAACTGGAGTGTAAACGGAGTTTTGCAAACCCCGGTAAATATCCAGGATACCATCCTCTTCAATGCCACCAAGGATCTGACCATCGGGTCCTATGTATTCAATATCGGTCAGTTATATGACCTGAAATTCTGGACAACGTCACCAAACGGACTTTTAGATGGCAATCCTCTGAATGATACGCTGTTAAAGACAGGTTTCAGCACTGCGCTGCAGGGCGGTACCTATACGATCGGTGGAACAGGTGCAGATTTCCCCAGTTTCACCGCAGCAGTGAACCAGTTAAACAGCGGGGGTATTTGTGGCCCGGTGATCTTCAGTGTAGCCTCAGGCACCTATAACGAACAAATCTCCATTAACCCGGTTCCCGGATCATCTGCCGTGAATACCATCACCTTTGTCTCTGCAGCCGGTGATAGCACCGCTGTCATCCTCACTGCCAATGCCCCTGCCGGAAATTATGTGGTGAGGTTGAATGGAGCCACTTACATAAAATTCAGCAAGATGAGTATTGTGGCCACCCATGCATCCCAGGGTTATGGGGTTGTGCTTACCAATGGATCCAGCTATAATGAATTCAGCAATTGTGTGATCCAGGTCCCGGCAGGCACTGCATCTTCTGCCGCTCCGGTGTATTCAACGTCAGGAGCAATCATGGAACAGTATAATAAAATTCTGAATAACAGACTGCTCAACGGGTACTATGGGGTGTACCTCTATGGTTCATCCAGTACCGTTCTGGAAAAGGGCAATGTAATTGAGGGCAACATCATTTCGGACTTCTATTATTATGGTGTGTATGGCTATTATTCCGATAGTCTGCAGATCAATAACAATACGATGGTTAACGGCAGTACATCGGGTACTGTATATGGGGCATATCTCTATTACAATGATTATCCGCGATTTAAAAACAATGACCTGACCATTGCAGGTACATCCACAAGCTACGGTTTGTATACTTCCTATGGTGATTATGGCATCTATACCGGCAATAACGTGAAGATGAGTGGAGCATCCACCAATTATGGCTTGGATATTTATTATGCCAACAGTGGATCGAGCAGCACAAACCTGACCCTCGTCGCCAATAATTTTGTGAGCCAGACAGCAGCCAGTACCGGAACCATTTATGCCATCTACTCCTACTATTCAAATTATGTGAACTACTATCATAATTCAGTGAATGTTACTCAGGTTGCAACCCCTTCCAACAGCTATGCCTTTTATCTTTCAGGTGGCTCTGCCCAATACCTTCAGAACAACATCTTCAGTAATCCCGCCGGAGGATATGCAGCCTATGTGGCCACTACCACGGCCATAGCCATTTCCAATTACAACAACTTCTTCAGCACCGGTACCAATCTGGGGTATTGGGGAGCCAATGTAACCAGTCTGGCTGCCTGGAAAACCCTTTCGGGGAAGGATGCCAACTCGGTTTCTGTCTATCCCAAATTCTTATCTAATAATAATCTCCATATCAAGAACAATATTGATATCAATGATAAAGGAATGCCGATAGCGACCATAACCGATGATATTGATGGTGAATTGCGCAGTACTACCACCCCTGATATCGGAGCGGACGAATTCACCCCACCTGCCAACGAAGTAGAAGTGGTGGGGTTGTACACCTACGGAAAATTGTCAAAGCAGGTTAGTTTACCCCACCAGGTGAATGTGGTGGTGGAAAACTCCGGCAGTAGCGATCAGGTGAATTATCCTGTTACCCTTACCATTGCAGGGGCGAATGCCATCACCAACACCCATGTGATCGACACCCTGAAAACCGGGCAACGGGTTTCCCTGTTCTTCCCGGCACTGCCAGCAACCATGAATCTTGGTTATCAGACAGTTACTGTAACACTGCCCACAGATGATGATACCACCAATAATGTAAGGATTTACCACCAGATGGTTACGGATACCATCATTTCCTGGGCAGATACCCTCCCGTCAACCCAATCGGTAGGATACAACACCGCAGGAGGCCTCCTGCTGGCGAAGTACCCGTTGAACGGGCTCAAATCCATTGATATGATAAAAGCCAGAATTGTGGGTAGCACAACTGTTGGGAAAACCCTGTATGGGGTTGTGGTTACAAAAACCGGAAACATCATTGCCACAAGTGCCCAGAAAACGATTGCAACCGGTGACCTGAATACCATGGTTGAGTTCCCGATCACTAATGTATCATCTGCCACTATATCCAACGACACCATCCTGGTGGGAATCGCCCAGGTAGCCAATGCCGCAGGGTACAACCCACTCGGGTGCCAGACTGAGTTCCCGGTCAGGCCGGAAACCTTTTACGGCAGTGCCATTACCGGAGGCGCCCTTACTGAAATCACGCAGAATGGCCGCTTTATGATTGAATTTGAGGTTACTGACCCACCCACCCGGGATATTGTGGCGGTAGGTTTCCAGAGCCCGCAGTCGGGATGTGCGCTTGGGAATGAAACGATTAAACTGGAGGTGAAGAACCTCGGATCCGATACCATTCAGCCACCGGTTGTGCTTACCATGGGTTACCGGATTGCAGGAACCTCTGTTCTGGTAACAGAAACGGTAACCAATACCATTCTGCCGGGGGCTACTTATCTGCATACTTTCGCCAACACCCTGAATATGGCTGCTCCGGTGACCGACAGCACCTATGATTTCTATGGGTTCGCCACCCTTTCGGGCGACCCGTATCAACAGAACGATACAACTGCTTTATATCAGGTGGAATCAAAGCAAACGCCCCTGCCGCCTGTGGTAACAACACCTGTAAACATCGCCTACGGTGCCCAGGCAACGCTTACAGCACAAAGCCCGATGCCGGTAGAGTGGTATGCTACTGACACTTCGACGGTTAAGCTCGATACCGGATATACCTATATTACACAACCCCTGTTTGATACCACAACCTTCTGGGCTCAGGCAGGATCGGCCATGGGCGCACCGGTATCACTCTATACCGGCACGCAGTCAAGTAATTATGCTGCTGCCCAGACACGAGGGTTCCATTTTACTGCTCCGGTGAACATGATTATTACTGAGTTGATGGTACCCAATACAGTTACTGCAGGTAACCAATACATCCAGGTGGTGAAATTTTCCGGTTATCCGGTGGTTTACCCTAACGGAAGCCCCTTCACAACACTTGCCATGATCACCAATGCACCCTTCAATGTACCACAGCCAGTGAATATTGTGATACAGGCTGGTGATGAGATTGGAATTATTGGCGCCTGCAATTCATCGGGTACCACCATGAACAATTCCTATGGGTCGCCCCAGGTAGCATCATCGATCGGAGGGATCCCTGTAGTGCTGACAAGACTGGTGTACCAGAGCCCGCTCGTATCAGGACCAGCCGCATCAGGAACCATCGGTCTTGAGGTATCTTCTAACATTGCCAGGATCGATGTGACGTATGTGGTGGGTGGAGTCGGATGCCCCAGCGTGAGGGTACCTGTTGTGGTGAATACGGCCATGCCCCCGCCTGTGGATGCCGGTGCCGGCAGCATCATTTCCCCCGGACCGAGCGTAACGTCCAATACCCTGACCCCAGTTGAAGTGACAGTGAAGAATTACGGAACCTCCAACCTTACATCCGCACAGATCAATTACAGTGTGGATGGTGTACTGAAGACCCCTTATGCGCTTACAGGTATCAATCTGCCTTACAATGGGGTAAGCTCCCCGGTAATCCTAGGCAACGAATCCTATCCCGGAGGTGTACATACGATAAAGGTCTGGACATCTCTTCCGAACGGGATTGCCGATACAGTGAATACCAACGATACCATCACCCATACGTTTAATGCCTGCCTGAATGGTACCTATACCCTCGGGACTGCTGCATCCGATTTTCCAACCTTTACAGATGCCCTGAATGCCCTTGTGAATACCGGTATCTGCGGCCATGTGATCTTTAACGTAGCCAACGGTACCTATGCAACACAGCTGAACATTACGGCAATACCCGGTATGGGGCCCAACGCCACGGTAACCTTCCAGAGCGCTGCCAACGACAGCACCCAGGTATCCCTGCAGTACAATGCCTCCTCAACCACGGATAATTTTGTGGTGCGACTTACGGGTGCAAGCTGGTTCAGGTTCAGGAAGATGACGATCAGGTCATCACCTACTGCCACCTATAGCCGTGGTTTTGAGCTGCTTAGCAATTCCAGTAACAATATCATTGAAAACTGTCTGATCATCGGTAATCCGGTGAGCAGCAGTTATGCAAACGGAGTGTACATTTACACCGGTTGTGAATACAACCAGGTGTTGAACAACAACATCCAGGGCAGTTACCAGGCGATCTATGTGTACGGATCCTCTTCTACCTCCAAATCCAAGGGCAACATAGTAGCCGGAAACCGCCTGACAGGTTTCTACCTGTATGGAATCTATTCCTACTACCAGGATTCAGCAGTGATTTCAGGTAATTATCTGGCAACAGCAGTGAACACCTATTCATATGGGATCTATACCGGTTATAATGACAGGTCGCAGGTGTTGTCCAATGATGTACAGCTTTCCAATTCAAGTTACGGGTATTGCCTGTATGCCAGTTATTTCAATGCTGCCTCCGGTACACCTGGCCTGATCGCCAACAATTTCCTCAGCAAGCAGAATGGAACAGGTACGACCTATGGTATGTATCTTACAACATGTACTGATGTAAGAGTTGTATTCAACAGTATCCATATTGCTGATCAGAGCACCGCCTCACGTGGTATTTACCAGACCTCAGGTGGGGCACACAAGTACCTGAATAACAATATTATGATGCAAGGTGGCGGAGTGGTGTACTATATAGCCGCCTCAACAGCCATCGATTCCACAGACTATAACAATTTCTTTTCAACGGCTTCAACCCTGGCATACTGGGGGGGCAATGTGGCAGATCTGGCTGCACTGAAGATTGTAAGTGGCAAGGAGACCAACAGTATTTCGGTCAATCCTAGCTATCCTTCTGTTTTCAACCTTCATACTTCAGAAGTATCCCTGAACGCTGCTGCCAAACCGCTGGGGTATGTTACCACAGACTTCGACGGACAACCCAGAAGTGCTACCGCACCTGACATTGGGGCTGATGAGTTTGATCCCTTGAATAACGATGCCGGGCTCGTAGCGATCACTGCACCGAATTCCCCCGTAACCGTTGGCCTGAATCCGGTTGTGGTTACCATCAAGAACGGGGGATTGCTGACTATGACGTCGGCACAGGTGAACTGGCAGGTAAATGGCGTGTTGCAAACCCCTTACAGCTGGACAGGCAGTTTGCTCACCAATACCACGCAAGCTAACGTTACCATCGGGTCATACAATTTCGCCGCCGGCCCGGCGGACCTGAAGGTATGGGTAAGCCTGCCAAACGGCCAGCCTGACATGTTCCCGTATAACGATACCCTTACCAAAAACCTGGTTGCCTGTGCTTCGGCCCTGAAAGGCATCTATACCATCGGCGCTACAGGGGCGGATTTCAGCTCATTTGCCAGTGCCATCAATGGGTTGATATCCTGTGGGGTTGATAGTGCGGTAATATTCAATGTGGCACCGGGAACCTACAACGAGAAGATCATTATGGGCTATGTGCCGGGTGTGTCAGCAGCCAATACCATTACATTCCAGTCGGCCACAGGTGACAGCACGAGCGTGATCATCACTTCGGCAGTTGGGGATGCCACATATCCAGGAACCGTGAACCTGTCAGGGGCAAGCTATATCACTTTCAAAAGCCTTACCATCAATGCTACTGGCACCACAAACGCGTATGGGGTTAATATCATGAACGGATCCCTGTACAACAGGATCACCAATTGTGTAGTAACCTCACCTGCAATAAGTACCTCCACCATCCGTTCCATCAGCATCACAGGTGGTACGCTGAATCATTACAATGACGTGATCAACTGCAAGGTACAGGGTGGTTATTACGGTATTTATGTGTACGGCAGCGGTTCAACCAGCTGGATCAAAGGGAATGTTATTTCCGGCAATGAGGTGAGTGGCACCTATTACTATCCTATTTATGCCTATTACACTGATTCCGTGCAGATTGTAAACAACAGGGTTTTTGGCCCCGGCTATGATTACAATTACGGTATCAGCTTCTATTATGGTAACAATGCATACAGGATTACCGGCAACAGGGTTGAAATTACCACGAATTCTTCCTCCGCATCATACGGGATCAGGGATTATTACTGCAACTACTACTCCTACAATGCAAATCCATCAGGGTATGGGATTGTCGCCAACAATTTCGTAAGCATCCTCGGTGGTTCAGGTACCAATTATGGTTTGTATGCATACTATAGCAATGGAACCGAGTATGTGTTCAACACCTTTAACATTACAGGAACCGGAGCTTCGGGACGGGCTCTTTACCAATACAATACGGCCTCCAATTCCATGGGACAGAAATTCTATAACAACATTTTTGTCAACACCGGCGGAGGGTATGCAGCCTATTTCAATACACCGGCCCAGGTTGTAGCCAGCGATAACAATAACTATTACACCAATACGGCTAATTTTGTTTACTGGGGCGGAAATATGGCTAATCTGGCCGCACTTCAGGCCGTTAGTGCAAAGGATTCCAACTCTGTATCAGTTGACCCGATGTTCATTACACCCAGCAACCTCCATGTGATGTCGCCGGCACTGAACGCAGCAGGGAAACCCTATCCTGCCATCATGGTGGATATTGACGGTGAACCACGCAGTACTACAGCACCCGATATCGGAGCTGATGAGTTTGCCCCCAATGCCAAAGACGCTGCAATGCATGCATTCATCAGCCCGTCAATGTCATATGGCCCGGCCGGATCACCGTTCAACATCGAGGTGCAGTTCAGAAATCTGGGTGCAGATACCATCTCTGCCATGGATCTGGGCTACATCATTGGAACCGGCACCCCGGTAACCTATGCCTGGTCAGGTACTCTGGCACCCAATGCATTGGGTACGTACATGTTTGCTGCTCCGGTTAATCTGACCGCCGGAACGCATCCCATCAAGGTATATGTGGATCTTGCCACGGATGCTGACCATACCAATGATACCCTGCTGATGAATTATGTGGTGATGCCTGTGGTAACACCCGGCTGGAGCGACAACTTCGATCAAACCTCCAACTACTGGGCTACTCCGGGAACCCTGTGGCAGCGGGGAATACCAACGGCAACCACCATCAACAATGCCCATTCTATTCCCAATGTATGGGCCACCAACCTCAGCGGCCAATATCCCAACAATGCCAATGAATTCCTGATCTCACCCTATTTCGATTTCAGCAGCCTGAGCGGAATCGATACCGCTTACATCGAATTCTGGCACTGGGTGGATGTGCAGGCAAATTCAGATTATTGTCAGGTTCAGTACAGCAAAGACAGCGGATCTACCTGGGTGAATCTTGGTTTTTACCAGGATCCATACGGGACAAACTGGTACAACGTAGTTCAGAACGGTGTCCACTTCTTCAGTAGTACAAACACTGGATGGGTCAATTCTAAGTACAAACTCGATCCGAATACGTTTAACCAGAATAACCTGGTTCAATTCCGCTTCCGGTTCTATTCAAATGCGTCGTTGAACACCTATGATGGATGGGCTATTGATGATTTCAGGGTCGCCCTCCCCACGGTGCCAAACGATGTGGGAATCACCATGATCAATCATCCTGTGAATGATACCGCGGCTGGTAGCCAGGTGAATGTGGATGTGACGATCAAAAACTTCGGCACCAATGCCCAGGTAATGATACCGTTGGTACTGAAGCTGAATGGTGTGAATGTTTCAACAGAAACCTGGACCGGTAGTTTAGCCGGAGGGGCTTCAACCACTTATGCCTTTGTGCTGCCCCTGACGATCCCCGGAACTGCCTATGACATTTGTGCAGCAACCCAGCTTCCGGGTGATGCATTCCCTGCCAACGACCAGTCATGCAAGAACTACAATGCCTTGCCGGCTTATCATGATGTGGGGGTATCAATGATTCTGGCACCATGGACAGACTCACTGGGGCAGATCTGTTTTTATGAGCCGGCCACCCATCCCTGGTACAAGAAGGACATGATTGTGCGGATAAGGAATTTTGGTCAAAACACCCAGACCAGCATTCCGGTGAAATATACCTTCTTAAATGGAGGTCTGGTAATGACCGGGACATGGACAGGCAATATGCTTTCAGGTGACTCTGCCGATTATCTGCTGCCCGATCAGTTCCCGCCCAACCTGGGCGCACAGCAGGTTTGCGTAGAAACCAACCTCACCGGTGACGTGATGATTTCCAACAACAAAGCCTGCAAGACCTACATCGGCGTACTCTGCATCGGGGCAGATGAGTTGGATCGGAATGGCTTTGCAGTTGGGCAGAATATTCCCAACCCGGCATCCGGAAACACGTTGATTCCTTTTATGATCCCTGAAAGTGGCGAGGTTCAGATTCTGATCTCCGATCTTCCCGGGAAGGTTATGTATCGTGAGGTTCTTCAGAAACCTGCAGGAGAACATACCTTTGAGCTGAATGTGAACCACCTGTCGCAGGGGGTATATTACTACACCCTGGAATATATGGGTCAGCGTATTACCCGGAAAATGGTGGTAAGGAAGTAAAAGGCACAGGGTTATAAGATAAAAGGAGGGCTTTCTGATGAAAACCCTCCTTTTTTGTGCCCAGAACAGGACTCGAACCTGCACGTCCTTGCGAACACTAGTCCCTGAAACTAGCGCGTCTACCAATTCCGCCATCTGGGCATTTTGTCGAATGATGTGTTGATGTTGCAGTGCCCAGGACAAGAATCGAACTTGCACTCCCTTGCGAGAACATGGCCCTCAACCATGCGCGTCTACCATTTCCGCCACCTGGGCCTGGCAATTTTCAATACACCATTTCTGTTACAGAACGGGAGCGCAAAGGTAGTATAATTTTTTTTATGATCAAGGAATCAAAAAAAAATAACCTTTCGGTAAAAAGTTATTACCGGGGGTGCATCAAAAGGGTCGAAACGTTGTTAACTTAGATGCGGATTTCAAACCATAAACCAGTTTGCCATGTCATTCACTACCAGGCAGAAACAGCAGATCAGGGAGAGGGGCATCACCCCTAAGGAGATTGAGCAGCAACTCGACCGGTTTAAAACAGGAATGGTATATTCCAGACTCGATCGACCGGCCATTGCTGATGATGGTATTATCCGGACAGATGCGGTACAGCAGGCCCATTTTCAGGAACTCTATCTGGAAAAGGTTGCCGGTAAGCAGGTAATGAAGTTTGTACCCGCATCCGGTGCAGCGACCCGGATGTTCAAGGATCTGTATGAACTTGCAGATCATACCGCTCCTGATGAACTCAATTTTGAGCATTTATCTGAACCGGTAAAGAAATTTGCCTCAAACCTCTCCCGGTTTGCGTTCTTCAGGGAACTAATGGAAGTGGTTGCTTACCGGCATCCGGGAGCTGAGTCCCCCAGGAAAGTATCTGATATCTATCAGATTGTAAGGTCTTTGCTTCTGTCAAACGGATTGAACTACGGCTCTCTTCCAAAGGCTATGCTCACCTTCCATAACTATGGCTTTCATACCAGGTACGCCTTTGAGGAGCACTTGCCCGAAATCGCCTGGCTTACCCGCGATGCCGCCGGTCCCTACTGTATCCACTTTACGGTATCGCCGCATCATCTGGGGCCTTTCCAGAAGCTGATGAAGAAAAAGCTACCTGTGTACAGAAGCAAATACCACCGGGAATACAGGATTACCTGGTCTGTGCAGTCCCCCCATACCGATACCATTGCAGTGGATGAACAAAATGAACCATTTACAGACCATAAAGGGAATTTCCTGTTCAGGCCAGGTGGTCACGGAGCTCTGATTCACAACCTTAACAGCATCGACGCCGATTTGATATTTATTAAAAACATTGATAATGTGGCAATCGAGCCGATTGAGAAAGAGAATGTTGCATGGCGGATGCTGCTGGGAGGTGTGCTGATTGAGCTGCAGGAGAAGGTACATCACTACCTCACCCTGCTTTCAAAAGGAACCGTCAAGGCTAAGACCCTTGCTGAAATCACCGGATTTATCAGGGAACAGTTTTCGGTATCCTTTAACCCTGAAGAACCAAAGTTGTTGGTAAAGCTGCAGGATTTTCTGAACCGCCCCATCCGTGTATGTGGCATGGTGAGAAATACCGGAGAACCGGGTGGAGGACCCTTCTGGGTAAGAAAAGGTGATGAAGTATCCCTGCAGATTATTGAATCGGCTCAGATTCAGATGGATGACCCGAAGCAAAAACAGATTGCCCTGGCGGCTACACATTTTAATCCTGTAGATCTGGTATGCGGCGTCCGCGATTATAAAGGGAAAAAATTCGACCTTACCCGTTTCGTGGATCCCGATACCTCCTTTATCTCCGTCAAATCGCATCAGGGAAAAGTGCTGAAAGCCCTGGAACTGCCCGGTCTCTGGAATGGTGCCATGGCTAACTGGCTTACACTGTTTGTGGAAGTGCCCCTGATAACCTTTAATCCTGTGAAAACCGTGAACGACCTGCTGCGTCCTGAACATCAGACCCGATAATTGGGCAGGATTTAACCTTCCGTATCGTAATAAATGTATTTTTGTATCGGAAAAAGATCATTTCAATGGTCCTTTTCTGATGAAAATCCGTAAGAATAAATTATTAAATATCAATTAATCAACTGTTTGTCCTATGAAAAAAATGATCTGGATGTTTCTGGTACTTGGTAGTCTGGCAGTTTTTACTACCTGTAAGAAGGATGATGACACCACCACGAATGATCCCCTGGGCCGGTACCACCTGCTGTACAAGAAGATGTGGTATAACCAGAACCAGTCGCGGGGCGACCACTATTTTACTCCCAACGACTCAACCACAGGAACTTTTACGGTAGATCACCCCTTTATGCCCGACTACAGCGGCACTTATCAGTGGTACCCCTCAGGAGACAGTATGATGGTGGATATCAGCGGTACCATCCTTTCCTATAAATTCAAGAAGATCGAGGAGCATTTTATGAGCTATGCCCCTTCAAATGAGCCTGAAAACGTGTATACCTTTCAGGATACCAAGCCCTAATTCCGCGGTTTATCAGCCTCCTGATTCCTGCGATCCATCTCGATCTTCAGGATCTCTTTCAGTTGCTCAACCTCGATTTTCTTGGCAAGGATTTTTTTCTCCCTGTCGAGCAGGAAAATCACAGGAGTGGCCATAATGTCGTATAGAGTGTCGTAACGGTTTATGGAATATCCCCCGTTCACGTTGATCCAGTCGAGCTGTTTGTCCTGAATGGCTTTCTTCCATTTGTCGAGATCGGTTTTGGTGCATACGGCAAATACCTCAACCCCCTCCTTTTTCACTTCGTGGTAATAATCCCGCAGTACCGGCATTACTTTGGCACAGTGCCCGCAGTCGTAATCCCAGAAAACGAGAATGGTGAAGTCCGATTTCACCCTTTGCAGTGAGGTAACCACTTTGTTGGTATCCCACATCTGCAGCTCCGGAGCTACCACCCCGATCAGGGTCCTTTCCAGTACCCTGACCCGTTCATCCATCTTCTTGAGTACGGGTTCACTGGCCCACCAGGTCTTCCCTTTCAGGTAATATTCCCTGGCAAAGTGGACAAATGCCTTTTCCATCCCCATTACGTTCGAACGTTCTGTCATATTCCCCATATACCAAACCACGAATTTGTACAGTTCCGGTGCAGGCACCGTTTGCGCAATGATCTTTTCCCCCTCCATAATCACACTGTCAGGGTGTTGCACCACCAGTACCGTCATAAAGGTTTTTAGCTTTTCATGAAAAATCGGGGTTCTGACATACCGGTCATCTGCAAAGTTGATCTTATCCCAGTAATGGGATTTTGTGTAGTAGTAAGCATTCAGACTATCCTGCCGGGTGGCATTTTCAAGGTTTGGCCCTTCCGGTTCCCACTGCAGGTTCAGCAGAACCGCCAGCATGGATCCGGGATCCTTATCGGCAAGTTCACGCTGGTAGGCCTTGACACGCTTGTCTACCTCCCTGAACTGCAACTCCAGATCCTTTATGGCAGCATGGTTTTTCTCTGCATCTTCCTCTTTCAGGGCATTGATTTTTTCCCTGATTGCATCAGCCTCCTTTCTGGAATCCCTCACATAATTTGAATAGGCTTTGAACAGCTCATTCACCGGTGAATTTGTAATTTCCAGGTTGTCAAAGGCAGCTACTGTATCGGTCTTCATCTTGAAATGCTGGTTCTTGTCTACCAGAAATTCGAAATAGGGCTTTGATTTGGTTTCATCCACCACGATGTAAACCCCCTGGGCAAGGGATGTTTTGCCGGCGAAAGTGTATTTTCCCGACTTGTCGCGGAATGCAGTGTCGGCAATACTGTTGGAATTGCCATAATAATGCACCAGGTATAAAACGGTATCGGAGATTCCTTTGATCTCAATCTCAATCTTTCGTCCCGATGGCTGGCACTGGGCTAAACTTAACTGCATCAATACGGTTAAAACGATCAGAATCTGTTTCATACTGCCTTGGGTTTTGAATCCTTCTTTCTGCTGATTTGACCTCTGACTAACGAAAATGATCCGGGTTTATGCGTGGTGTACGAAATGTAAAATATGATGAATCCTGGAAGCAGCCCTCAGCGCCTTTACGCCCCATTGCTCCTCGAAGTATAATTTACAGGAAGCTACTGCATTTTCACGGGAAGCGGTAAGGGGTTTCTGGTACAATTGCACAAAATCTTTGGTTTCCTGGTAGATATCCGCAAGATCCTCTGCCAGGCTCCTTTTTACCGGTTCAGGCTCATCACTGCACGAATCCTCAATATCCCAGTACGAATCCTCTTCTCCGAAGATCTCCCTGTACCGGTTAAGGCAGTTTTCCCAGGTTTCTTCGGTGACAAAACGCTCATTCTGTTCAGGATCCGAAGGCTCCACATCAGGCAGCAGGCTTGCCTTCAGGTACAGGAGCGGTAATATCCGCTGAAGGAACGACTTCACATGCTCACCGGGGTATGTGGCAGCCTCTTCGGTGATACGTGCAAATTCGTTGGCTATGGTGAGGAATTCCAGAACCTTGGTGGATGTCAACTCTGTATCTGAATGGTTCATGGTAAAGGGCTTTTTACTGTAACAGCTTGAAATCCATTATTACCAGGTTGCTGTCGTACTGGTTTTTGGTGATGTAAAACGTGGAGTCGAGCGGAAGGAAAGTGCCTCCATGCGCCCCCTGGTCAATATCCCGTACCCTGACCTTGTTGGGCCCGGCAAACTCCAGGGTTCGTTTAAGGTACCAGACTCCGGTCGAATCCGAATATACGGTATCGTGGTTCAGGTTATCCGGTGTGGAAAAGGTGATCCGGATCCCTTCCACAGGAGTGAATTCTGTATTGTACACCACCCCTTTGAAGATCATTTTATGGGGGTAGTTGCTTGGCTCATAATACATATCCTCATCGCATGCAAAAAAGCTGATGAGCATCGCCAGCATTGCCATAATCCCTGTGTTTTTTTTAATGTCCAATGATGGTTGTGTTTTTTGGTTCAGATATTCAGGTCTTTGATAATCTGTTTTATGTAATCCTTCAACCGGGCTACTGCATCCTCATAGGATTCGGTTTGCTGATTCCAGGTGCCATTCACACTGAAGTAAAACTTGATTTTGGGTTCAGTCCCCGAGGGGCGCATGGTAATCAGGGATCCATCAGAAAGCTGCAGTTGCAGTACATTTGACGAGGCGAGTCCTGTGGGTCTGGAAGCCCCTGTTGCGATGGAAGTGATGATGCCGGTTCTGAAATCCCGCACCTCTGCCACTGCAGCACCTGCCAGTTTATCGGGGGGTTGGTTCCGGAACCGCTCCATCATGGCTTTGATCTCATCGGCTCCGCTCTTCCCCTTTTTGGTAATGGAGATCAGATGCTCCTGGAACAGGCCAAATTTCGCATGCACCGACTGCAGCATCTGGTAAAGGGTCATCGACCGGCTCCGTGCCCAAATGGCGGCCTCTGCAATGATGCAACAGGCACTGATGGCATCCTTGTCGCGTACCTGATCGCCGATCATCAGTCCATAGCTCTCCTCACCTCCGGCAATATATTGCTTTACTCCTTCCAGATCACGGATCACCTCGGCAATATATTTGAATCCGGTGAGCACATTGAAGCACTCCACGCCATAATATTCAGCGATCTTGTCGATCAGGTAAGTGGTAACAATGGTTTTAACCAGATACTGCTTTCCATTGAGTTTTCCATTGGATTTCCATTGCTCCAGCAGGTAATACAGGATGATCACCGCAGTCTGGTTTCCGTTCATCAGCCTGAATTTTCCGCTGTTATCGCGGATGGCGATCCCCACGCGGTCGCTGTCGGGGTCGGTGGCCAGTACCAGATCGGCCCCTTTCTCTTCCGCCAGGGCAATGGCCAGGGTAAGGGCTTCCCCTTCTTCGGGATTCGGCGATACAACGGTTGGGAAATTTCCGTCAGGAACCGACTGACTTGCAACGGTGTATATGTTTTTAAACCCAAAGGCACGAAGGGCTTCTGGAGCAATGCGGGTTCCGGTACCATGCAGGGGGGAATACACCACAGGCATATCTCCGTATTGTTCCATCATTGCACGGCTCACCAAACCCAGACTGCACACCATGTCGATGTAGGCTTTATCGGTCTCATGCCCCAGGATGCGCACCCTGGCAGCGTCCCCTTCCCAAATCACTTCTTCCACACTCCGGATGCTTCGGGCGTGTTCCACCACCTTCACATCATGGGGGGGGACCAGCTGGGCGCCGTCGTTCCAGTATACCTTAAATCCATTGTACTCTTTGGGATTGTGCGAAGCGGTGATCATAATGCCGCTGGTGCACCCGTAATGCATGATGGCAAACGACAGTTCCGGGGTAGGGCGCAGGCTTTCGAACAGTAGTACCTCCATTCCGTTTCCGGTAAGCACGTTGGCACATATCCGGGCAAATTCCGGTGAATTGTTCCGGCAGTCGTAGGCAATCGCTACCTTCAGTGATTTTCCCGGAAAGTTCATTTTCAGGTAGTTGGCAAGTCCCTGAGTCGACATTCCGATGGTGTACCGGTTCATCCGGTTGGTACCCGGGCCCATAATGCCACGCATGCCACCGGTACCGAATTCCAGATCCTGGTAAAAAGCATCCACGAGCTCCTCACCGGGGTTATTGAGCATCGCCTGAACTGCGCTTCGGGTTTCCGGATCGAAAACTTCTGTGGTCCAGCGTTTTGCCTTTTCGATAATAGCAGGGTCGATGTGCAGTGTATCCATGTGGTTCAAGG
Organism: Bacteroidota bacterium; assembly: GCA_022709695.1. Lineage (GTDB taxonomy): Bacteria > Bacteroidota > Bacteroidia > Bacteroidales > SKPS01 > SKPS01. The sequence goes on along the minus strand of JAKLII010000010.1, from coordinate 114,694 downwards.
TTGATTTCAGGATTTTACAGGTTGCAGATACTTCCGCAGGCTGTCGCGCCAGTAAGGGATCTCTACGCCGAAGACCTCCCTGATTTTGGCCGTGTTCAGCACACTGTAAGCCGGCCGTATGGCTTTTTGATTCAGACTGGCTGTGAGAACCGGCACGATGGTGGTCTCCAGTCCGGCCTCCTCGGTGATGGCTTTGGCAAAATCGTACCACGAGAGCACGCCGTGGTTGGCATAATGGTACAGTTCTACCCCGTCGGGCTTCCGCGGGTGATTGATCATCGTGAGGATGGCTGCAGCCAGATCGCCGGCATGGGTAGGAGAGCCGGTCTGGTCGTAAACCACCTTCAGTTCCTTTCGCTGGGTGGCATGCCGGATGATCGTGTTCACGAAGTTCTTTCCGCCAGGATAGTAAAGCCAGGAGGTGCGTATGATGTAGGCAGCGGGACAACCGTACAGGATGGCAATTTCGCCCTCCAGCTTACTCTGGCCGTACACCGAAAGTGGAGAAGTGGAGGCCTCCTCATGATAGGGAACCGGCACAAGGCCGCTGAATACATAGTCGGTGGATACGTGGATCAGTAAGAAACCTGTCTCTGCCGACAGTGAAGCAATGGTTTTAACGGCTTCGGCATTAATGGCCCAGGCTTTTTCAGGTTCGTCCTCTGCCAGATCAACCGCTGTATAGGCGGCACAGTTCACCACCACATCCGGTTTTTCTGCTTTCAGCAGCAAGGCAACCCCTTTTTCGTCGCATAGATCCAAATCCCCGATGTCAACACCGGTAAAAGTGTGGCTGGGATGCAGGTGGGCCAGGTCCAGTATGGCCCTCCCCAGTTGTCCCCTGCTTCCGGTAATCAGTATACGGGCCATTTGATTATTTGCTTGTGTTTACTCCGATGCAGAAATAATCGAATCCGAGCGCCTTTAGTTCATCTTTGTCATACATGTTCCTTCCGTCAAAGATAGCAGGAGTGGACAATTTTTCCATGATCACATCGAATTTGGGAATGCTGAATTCCTTCCATTCTGTTACGATCAGCAGGCAGTCGGCACCCTCTAGTGCTTCATAAGGATCATGATGGATTCGGATGATATTGCCAAACTTACGTCCAGCCTCTTCGTAAGCCACCGGATCGTATGCCTGTATCCTGCATCCGGCTTCGTGCAGTTTTTCGATCATCACCAGCGACGGGGCTTCACGCATGTCGTCGGTTTCCGGCTTGAAGGCCAGTCCCCACATGGCAACGGTCCTGCCTACCAGGTTTCCGTCGAAATATTGCTTTATTTTATCGAACATAACCGATTTCTGGCGGTCGTTCACCTCTTCAACGGCCCTGAGAATTTTCAGCTCATATTGGTTCTCAGCGGCAGTACGTATCAGTGCTTTTACATCCTTCGGGAAGCAGGATCCCCCGTACCCGATGCCGGCATTGATGAATTTCTTTCCGATGCGCCGGTCGCTTCCGATCCCTTCGCGTACGAGGTTAATATCAGCTCCCAGGCGTTCACACAGGTTGGCCAGGTCGTTCATAAAGCTGATGCGGGTAGCCAGCATGGCGTTGGCAGCGTATTTCGTCATCTCGGCCGAAGGCACATCCATAAAGATCACAGGATGGCCGTTTTCGGTGAAAGGTTTATACAACCGCTCCATGATTTCCCGTGCTCTTGCCGACTCAGTCCCCACTACGATCCTGTCCGGTTTCAGGAAGTCGTTTACCGCATCCCCCTCTTTCAGAAATTCGGGATTGGAAGCGATATCAAACGGAATATCCACTCCACGCTGTGCCAGCTCCTTTTTGATGGCTTCCTTCACTTTGGCGGCAGTACCTACCGGAACGGTGCTTTTGGTGACAATCAGCAGGTAATCTTCCATATTCCTTCCCACCTGCCGGGCTACTTCAAGTACGTAACTCAGGTCGGCGCTCCCGTCTTCGTCGGGGGGGGTACCCACAGCGCTGAATACCACTTCGCAGCCTGGCAGGTTGGGTACCAGATCGGTGCTGAAAGAGAGCCTGCCCTTCTCGAAGTTGCTCTTTACAATTTTATCGAGCCCCGGCTCATAGATGGGGATAATTCCATGTTTGAGTTTGTCGATCTTTTCTTTATCAATATCGACACAAATCACCTCAATGCCTACTTCTGCAAAACAAGCCCCGGTTACAAGGCCTACATATCCGGTTCCAACTACGGCGATCTTCATGCGTTTTTATCCTGATGGGTTATACTTTTCCGGTAAGATTCGGAACGGATGCAAAGCTATAAAAATTCCTTCACCTGCATGCCGGATTGATGCCGTATACATAGTTTGGGATCACCTGCAGGGAGTCGGCGGTCTCATGCCCTTCGAAATCCGAAAGCATCTGATGGGTGATCAGCTGGCTGTATTTCTCCAGAAACACGGAAGACAAAGGGGTGTACGACCAGTGCCAGGGCTCCTCTTCGTAACCGGTGGGCCGTTTCTCTCCTTTTGGGGTATAGGGCTGACAAAAACCGTATGTGGCTCCGTGTGCGGCAAGCCAGTTGTACACTTTTTTTCCTAGCGGGGTTTTAAAATAGGAAGGCTCTACTGAGTTGATATCTATGTCTGTACCCCAATGGTGACGGCTTGTGCCGGGCATCGAGCTGTACCGCAGGATGATGCGGGCCCGCTCCACCCGGTCTGTCACCAGGGAGAGGTCTTTCCCTTCCACCAGTCGTTTGCCGCTCCATTTGGCTTCCCAGATCCCTTTTTGTGTATCAAAATTGCGGGTTGCCGAGACAATGGAAAGGGTAATGCCATCCTTTCCGGCAGCTTTCTGCATCTTGCCAAAAGCCTGCAGGGTTTCTGCCCGGAGCCAGGCATCGGTGAGGCTGGTATGCGGTTTTCCGGCCTTCTGAAACAGAGGGTGGGTGGCCGGGTTGAATTTTCCCATCAGGTAGGCGATAACCTGAGCGGTATCATGCCGGTCGTCGCCGGGCAGCAGCACCGCATGCTCCTGGTCAACTGAGGTTTGCCCCGACACACCGCCATGACGTCCTCCGCAGCAAACCATGATCAGTACCAGAAAAATCAAAATAAATGAGAAGCCCAGAATCAGGTTTCCGGTGCGTGATAATTGCAGTAATTTCATACTGCAAAGGTACAATTTACCGTAATTCTATTCCTGCCCGCTAACATCTATCTACCTCAACATCTTCCTCACGGCAAGTATCAGGTGCCTAGCTGTTAGCCCGTATTTCTCCATCAGCTCTTCGGGGCTTCCGGATTCCCCGAAACGGTCCTCCATTCCGATGCGCACTACCGGAACCGGGTTGGGGCATCCGGTAACCACTTCTGCCACAGCCGATCCGAGACCGCCGGATCTCTGGTGCTCTTCGGCGGTGACCAGGAAGGGAAATCTGGCGGTGCATCCGGCTATCAGTTCTGTGTCTATTGGCTTGATGGTGTGCAGGTTTACCACCCGGCAAGCTATATTCTGCTGTGCCAGCGCATAGGATGCCTGCAATGCTTCCCACACGAGATGGCCGGTAGCGAGGATGCAGGCATCGTTCCCCTCATGCAGGATCTGCCCTTTTCCCACCCTGAAAGCAAGATCGGGAGGAGTGAAATCAGGCACCGGCGAACGTCCGTAGCGGAGGTACACCGGCCCGTTGCATTGCTCCACGGCCGCCTTTAGCGCCAGGGCGGTCTGGGTGGCATCGCACGGCGACAACACGGTCATATTGGGCATTACCCGCATCACGGCGATGTCCTCCAGTGCCTGATGGGTAGCTCCATCGGGGCCCACCGAGATGCCCGCATGCGCCCCGCCGATGATAACATGCAGATTATTGTAGCAGAGCGATATACGGATCTGATCAGTGGTGCGGAGCGCTGAAAATACCCCGTAGGTACTGAACACCGGAAGTAGCCCTTCGAGTGCCAGTCCGGCAGCCACCCCAATGCAGTTCTGCTCGGCGATCCCCAGGCTGAAGAACCGTTCCGGAAAGCTGCGGGCGAATCGGTCCATTCCGACGGAAGCTGTAATATCTGCGCCCAAACCGACGATTTTTGGGTACAGAATGCCCATCTGTTCCAGTCCTTCTGCAAATCCCTCTTTGGTGGCTTTGAACCCCCGGCTGCTGTAAAATGGTTCCATCACTGCAATTGGTTTAAAAATGATACCAGTTCCTGTGCATCGGGGGCTTTGCCATGCCAGCGGTAATCCCCTTCAATCGAGGCAACCCCTTTTCCCATGGTGGTACGGGCCAGCAGGCACGAAGGTTTTCCTGCAGGGATCCACAGGGCTTCAAAGGCATTCATCAGGTCAGGGATGCTGTTGCCGTTGGTTTCCATGACCCGCCAGCCGAAGGCTTCCCATTTCTCCTTAAGGGGTTCGGGGTTCATCACATCCACGGTTTTGCCGTCGATCTGCAAACCGTTCCGGTCCACCACCACCACCAGGTTGTCGAGCCGGTGGTGGGCGGCACTCATGGCTGCCTCCCAGATGCTCCCCTCCTGCAGTTCGCCATCGCCGCATATCACAACTACCTTATGATTGGCATTTTTTAACCGTGCTGCCAGCGCCATACCTACCCCCACACTGAGTCCCTGCCCCAGGGAGCCAGCCGAGAGCTCCAGTCCGGGCAGGCCGTGGTCACGCCCCGGATGCCCCTGCAGCCGGCTGCCCAGCTTTCGCAAGGTACAAAGCTCCTCTTTGGGGAAAAATCCCGCATGAGCCAGGGTGGCATAGAGCACCGGGGCAATATGACCGATTGACAACACCAGCCGGTCCCGCCCCTCCCAGAGAGGTTCGGTGGGTTTGTATTTCAATTGGTGAAAATAGAGTATAGCAAAAACATCGGCCATGCCCAGACTGCCGCCGGTATGCCCCGAGCCGGCCTCTGACAGGCTCAGCAACACATCCCGCCGGATGTCGAGGGCCTTTTGCTGCAGAATCTCCAATGGGTTTAACGGTTTCATTGATCGTTCAATTAAGCGCCGTAGGCGCAACATATACTTGCCCGGGACATTGTCCCGGGTTCAGGGATTTCTGTACAGTTCCAAAGATAGTTTGATTTCTGTTTCCATCAGCTATTGCATATACCACATAGGAAGAAAGACACATAGAAAAGACCTATGTTACCTATAATTCTATTGTGGTAAAAAATCAGTAAAAATCATTTAAATCAGTGTCATCAGCGTTCTATTGATTCAGCCACGGATGCACGAATTAATGTTTTCCGAATGCTTAATTATTTCTTGAAAAGAGCTAAGAATGCTGAGAGATAGCCGGTTTCATGAGTGCCATTAAAACCGTACTTTTACCACCTTAATCTGATTCCATGAAAAGATATATTGTGTTGATTGTGATGTATCTGGCTGTTGCTTCAAGTCTCACAGCCCAAACCCGGCCAAGCTCCGAAACCCGCCACCAGTTCGGGCGGATTGCAGAAGCCGTTAAGGGGATTACTCCGGACAGGGAATGGATTTCGGTAAACCTTGGAAATCTTCCCATATATCCGGTGAAAGGGGAATTCTGCCTGTCGGCGGTTGCACGGGTGGATCAGGATTTCTCGGAGCGTGACCTTGCCGGAACAGGGTTTCTGGGATCCAGGGTGGGAGAGGTAGCTACGGTAAAAATCCCGCTGCACAAAATCCATCCTGAACTTCAGATACCCCATGTACAATACCTTGAAATCGCTGCGAGAATTCAGCCCCATCTGAATAAACTTGCCGGCGATGTACGTGCCGATAGCGTGTGGGTCGGCATTGACCTCCCGCAGGGGTACACCGGCAAAGGGGTACTGATCGGTATCAGCGACTGGGGCTTCGATTACAACCATCCGATGTTTATGGATACCAACCTTACGGTCAGCAGGATAAGGGCAGCGTGGGATCAGTTTAAAATCGCAGGAACTCCACCTTCTGGTATGAACTATGGCGTGGAATACAACACCCCGCAGGCACTGGCCGCAGCGTTGTGCGATACCGCAGGCACCTACTACGATTACGCCACCCACGGGAGCCATGTGGCCGGCATTGCAGCAGGCAGCGGTGCCGGAACCAAATACCGGGGGGTTGCCTTTGAAGCCGGATATCTCTTTGCCTCACAGCAGCTGGATGCAGGTGCGGCGATCGATGCGTTCAACTGGATGAAGTCCATCGCAGATTCCGACGGGAAACGGCTGGTGGTGAACACTAGCTGGGGCTTATACTACATGGGCACCATGGACGGCACCTCGCTGCTGAGCCAGGCCATCGACCAGCTGAGCAGTCAGGGGGTGGTGTTCGCTACCTCCGCAGGCAACAACGGCGATGTAAACCTGCACATCAAAAAGGACTTCAGCAACGACAGCATCAGGTCACGCATCATTTTCTACGGCTATTCGCTCCACCCGGCCATGTGGGGACAGTGCATCTCGATGTGGGGTGAGCCCGGCAAGCCCTTTGGGGTGCGCCTTGAGGTGTATAATGCATCAGGGGCTTTGGCTGGTATCTCAGATGTGTATCATACCCAGGCCAATACGGGATTTTTTGATACCATCATGGTGATTGGGACCGACACGGTGTTTTACAATTTCACCATCGACGATGCCCATCCGCTGAACCAGAGGCCCACCATGCAGCTCCGGGTGAAGAACCGCAGCAGTGCCCTGCGGGTGGTGCTGAGCAGTTTCGCACCAACCGGCAGGGTACATTACTGGAATGTGGTGGAGCTGAGCAACGGCGTGGGAAACTGGGGACAGCCATTTTATGCCTTCGGGAACGGAGGCGTAGCGGGGGATTCACAATATTCCCTGGGGGAACCTGCCTGCACCGAAGGGGTTATTACCGTGTCAGCCCATCAGTCGGAAACGGTGCTTACCGGTGGCACGGTACTGCCCGGTTCGAAGGCTGGTTTTTCGAGCATCGGCCCCACGTACGATGAACGGATGAAGCCCGATCTTTCGGCTCCCGGGGTGAACGTGATATCCTCCATAAACTCTTATACCACAGCTCAATTTACCTCCTCGGCTCAGGTGCAGTTTAATGGGCGCACCTACCATTTCTCTGCCTTCTCCGGCACCTCGATGTCGTCGCCGGCGGTGGCAGGGGCAGCCGCCCTGGTGCTCGAAGCCAATCCGAACCTCACCGCAAGTCAGGTGAAAGAGGTACTGAAGAATACGGCAAGGCAGGATTCCAAAACCGGTGTAATCACGTGGCCGGGCAGCACAAGCTGGGGAATGGGGAAGGTTACCCTTACCGATGCCATTGCGCTGGCGCTGAATACGGTGCATATTGAGGTGCCTGCTGCAAATGACAGGGTGTTGGTGTATCCAAACCCCGCTGTGGAGGAGATCAGCATTGTATTTTCAGATAGGAATCCGGATTTCTTTCAATTTCAACTTCTTAATCTGCAGGGACATATAGTGACCAGCGGATGGATGAATTCGGGCAGCGCCATTCATTTATCTGACCTTCCCGATGGCATGTATCTGCTGCGAGTTGAAATTCCGGGGAAAGATGCTGTTTGGGTTAAAGTGATTATACTAAAGTAGGTTGTGCCGATTCATTATTTTATTGAAAATCAAAGGTTTATTTACCACTGAGGCACATAGGGCACTGAGGAACACGGAGTTGATTTTCCTATAGTTCTTAAATCAGTGGAAATCATCTTAATCTGTCTGATCAGTGTGCTTTTTTGGCCCGCGGATTTCGCAGATTTCCGCAGATCTTTTGTGCTTTTTACTTTGGCCTTGAGCTTTTTTCGCGCAGGTTCGCAGAGGAAACGCAGAGAAACATTTGAGACCATACACATAGGGAAAACCTGTGTTCCTATGATCCAATGTTGTAAAACAATCAATGAAAATCAGTTAAATCCGAATGATCAGTGTGCTATTTTTTTTCATCAAATGCACGAATCTTGAGGATTGATTTCTAATTTCTAACTCCCAACTCCTAACTCCTAACTCCTAACTCCTAACTCCTAACTCCTAACTCCTAACTCCCTACTATTGTGCTATTTATCAGGTAAAGGTCAGGCTACGCAAATGACTTCAGGGATGTTCAGATCTCCCGCACCGGTTTGGTTTCCGATGACCTTTTGGAATATGCAATGGCGCCAATGACCAAGACCAGGCAAATAACACCTGTAATGACCAGTCCGGCCGAAAGATGCCCGGGCTTCCGGAACGTCATGATGACAGGGGCTGCCAGCAGCGAGACAAGGTTGATGACCTTGATCATGGGGTTCAGCGCCGGGCCTGCGGTGTCTTTGAGCGGATCCCCCACCGTATCGCCAACTACGGCGGCATGGTGGGCTTCGGAGCCTTTACCGCCGTACAGGCCGTCTTCGATGGTTTTCTTGGCATTGTCCCAGGCACCCCCTGCATCCGCCATAAAGACGGCTAGCAGCTGGCCTGAAAGGATCACCCCTGCCAGGAATCCCCCCAGCGCTTCAACCCCCAGGAGGCTCCCGATGATGATGGGCGACAAGACGGAGATCAGCGCCAACGGGACCAGCTCGCGCTGGGCCGACACGGTACAGATGTCCACTGCCCTCTGGTAATCGGGCTTTACCTTGCGTTCAATGATCCCGGGGATCCTGAACTGCCTCCGTACTTCCTCCACGATCTGGGATGCCGCCCGGGTAACGGCATTGATCGTCAGGGAGGAGAAGAGGAATGGGATGGTTCCACCGATCAGCAGCCCGATGAAGACCACTGGTACCGAGATCCGGATGCCCGTTTCGATGAGTTGAGCCGACTGCTCTATGCCCATCTGAATCTGCACCTTGCTCACATCCGTGATAAAGGACCCGAACAGCGCCACAGCGGCGATGACCGCCGAACCGATGGCCACCCCCTTGGTGATCGCCTTGGTAGTGTTGCCCGTGGCATCGAGCGAATCCATGATCTTCCGGGCATCCTTGTCCAGATGCGACAACTCACCGATGCCGTTCGCATTGTCGGCAATGGGTCCAAACGCATCCATGGCTACATTGTTCCCGGTCAGTGTAAGCATCCCGATGCCGGTCATGGCCACTCCGTAAAGGACATACACGACTGGCTGCCCATGATAGATCAGGATAGAAAGGAAGATCGTTATGGCAATCACCAGGGTTTGCCACACGGTGACTTCAAAACCGTAACTCAACCCTTTCAGGATCAGGGTTGCGGATCCGGTCCTGGAACTCCTGGCAATATCTTTCACGGGTCTGAACCTGCCGTCGGTGAAACGCTTGGTGATCTCGTCCAGAACGATGGCCAGCAGGATCCCTGCCACCACGGAGAAGAATGAACGCCAATCATTCAGGTAAAAGTACGAAATCAACCCGAAAGAGAAAACGCTGATGGCTGCGGAGGAATAAAAACCCTTGTTGATAGATTTCAGGGCATTGTGGTTTTTCCCTTGCCGTCCTCCCCTGACCAGGTAGGTGCCGATGATGGAAGACAGCACGCCAATGCCCCTGACCAGCAGGGGGAAAATGATCCATGAGAGTTCATGGGTCTGGGTGAACAGCACCACCCCCAGGATCAGGGTGGAGACGATGGTGACCTCGTAGGATTCGAAGATGTCGGCGGCCATCCCCGCGCAATCCCCCACGTTGTCGCCCACGAGATCGGCCACCACAGCGGCATTCCGTTCATCGTCTTCGGGCAGGCCCGCCTCCACCTTGCCCACCAGGTCGGCGCCCACATCGGCGGCCTTGGTGTAGATGCCACCACCCACCCGCATGAAGAGGGCAAGCAGGGTCCCCCCGAAACCGAACCCCAGCAGGGTATCGGGTGAAGCCACGCCGAAGATGATAAAAATGAGGGTTCCGCCCAGCAAACCCAGCCCGTCGGTAAGCATTCCGGTCACAGTGCCGGCCCGGTAGGCAATCTTAAGGGCTTCGGTAAAACTCCTCCCCGATGCCGATGCGACCCGAACGTTGGCCTGAACTGCCATCCGCATGCCAAACTGTCCCACCATCAGGGAGAAAACAGAGCCCATGATAAAGGCCACAGCCCTTCCGGCTCCGATGATCAGTTTCAGCGACTGGTCTGAATAACCCTCAAACCGAAGCCTTGATTCCGCTGTCGGGGGGACGACGTACACCGAAAAGAACAAGACCACCGTGAACACGAGGATCAACGGGATGATGGTCCTCAACTGGCGTTTCAGGTAGGCATCGGCCCCTGACCGGATGCCGTTCCATACCTCCTGCATCTTGGCAGAACCCTTATCACACGCCATTACCTGCCTGCGAAGCAGCATGGCATAGGCCAGTCCGAAAAAGGCAATCACCAGCACACACCAGATTGCCAGCACTTCAAATGGGGAAGCTCCCGGTAAACTTATCATAATTAATTATAATTACCAGATTAAGCGTTAAATGGATCTGAAGAAATCGTAATGAATGCTCTCAAGCTCCTTCATGTTTGGATAAGGGTAGAAGACCAGGTTGTCGCCCGAGCCGACGAAAAATCCCAGGCCGATGGTCCGGTACAGCAATGAGCCCGAAAAATACCTGCGTACGGTTTTCATCTGTTTTTGATCCTCGGTTTTCAGGATCTCGAGGCAATCCCTCAGGTGCCCGATGTTGGAATACGGAAGGTGTTCGGCGGAGCCCCTGAGCGGATTGGCCGCCAGTTCCCCCATTTTCAGGTCTACGAAGAACAGTTTGGGGAGCACGATGGGGATGGATCCGTCGGTAAGCTTTTTCAGGAATGCAGGGGGCCCAAGGCCGGAGGCCACCAGGGGTGTAACGGGCAGCAGTTCCTGGTACAGGTGCAGCCTTTCCTTTTGCTCCCTGTCAGCACCGTATGGCGCTTGCCGGAGTTCCAGCGTATAGCCGTTGTCAGTGGTCAGGTACAGGCTCCTGAGCGCGGAAACCGGGATGGCTTCCAGGACCCGGTACACCGAAAGGTACACCGAGCTTTTCGGCCTTCCATCCGGTTTCGCGGTGCACCTTTTCCGGATATAGTCCCCGTCGATCAGCCCGCTGATCTGCTGCGGATCGACTTCAAAGAAAATTGCCTGGCCCCGGTTCCTCTTTTTGGTGCCCATCGACAGGTACGCGCCGAATTCTTCAGGCGAAAGCATGGAGGCAATCAGGGCTTCAGGGGTGGCCGATAAATAAATGTATGCATCCATCTTGATCTAAGTTGTTGTCATACAAATAGAATCATTTTCACGGCAATGAGCTTTTGAGTAGCACAATGCACCGGTAAATTTAATGCGATCTGTGATACTATGAAGCGGAAAGTTTTTTTTTTTCAACCGGAAGGGGCAATCATCCCCTGCACCGAATCAATCCGGCTTCCAGATGATTTTTTTATTCATCGGCTACCAATTCACCATCCTGCCTGATGATTGTTGCCGGATTGGGCGGCAATCGTATTTTCCCCTATCGGGTCAATGATCCGGAATCCAATCCATCGTTCCCCGGGTGAAAGGGACTCCTGATTTCTAATTTCTAATTAATCATTGTTGAGATTTGCCCCCATGCTGCCCTGAAAAACAGCACTCCCATCCAGACGGTAACTGCCAGCTTAAGGAAAACGCCGGTAAGAAAACCCAGAAACGAGCCCACTCCGGCCCTGAAGGCCTGTTTGGATGACATGCCACCGATGAGTTCGCCCGCCACGGCACCGGCAAACGGACCGATGATTATACCATATGGGGCGAAGAAAAGCCCGATAATGAGGCCAATGGTGCTTCCCCAGGTTCCGTATTTGCTGCCGCCGAATTTTTTGGTGCCCCAGATGGGAACCACATAGTCGAGTACGGTTACAATGATGACCACAGCACCCCAGATGACCAGCGTGTTAATGGTGAAAGGCCGGTTTTCCTTTTCGGTGATCTGCAGCAACAGCATGGCCACCCAGGCAATGGGTGGTCCGGGAATCACCGGCAGAAAGCAGCCCAGAATTCCCAGAATTATACAAACTATACCGATTACGATGAACAGGACCTCCATATCTGCAGTTTTACCATTTTTTTGCTACCAGATTCTTAAAGTAGGTGAGGTGCCACAGGATGTGAACCACCGCCACCAGGGTCATGGCGATACCGATCTCCACATGCCAGTAGAGCAGGGTTTTGTATGCATTCATGGCTACATCGTAGTTGATTTGAATCACCAGGAAAAACCCGAACAGGCAGCTTACCAGAAATGTGAGCAGCAGCATCAGGTTCCAGAATTTGCGGTGATGGATGCGGGTGATCACTTTGCGGCGGTACAGGATCAGGGTGGTGAAATAGAGCCCCAGGGTGATGGCTGATACAAAGATCAGATCGTACACCGGCTCATGGTGTCCCGGGACATACTGCGAGACCAGTGGCGGAGACACCACAACCCCCTGCTGTTGGGTGCTGCCGGGCAGCGTGGTGGCCGGATCAACCGCTGATCGGGCCGGCTTCTCCCCACCACGGCTTCTGAACTGCCCCTTAGGTTCCGTGCCTTCTCTACCCGATGGTTGAGCCTGTTCCGTGACCTTGCCAGCACCCTCTGCTTTATAGGCAACTGCAGGTGTATCAATGGTTTTTGAAGCAATGGAATCCTTAGCGGGTGGTTTTGGGGGCTCCTGCTTTTCCGGAACCGAAACAAATGAATAATCGCAAAAGCCGTCACCGTTATTGTCGGTATACCTGCCACAGCCATACACACAATTGTACCTTACTCCTTTGGGGCAGCTCTGAGAGACCCCTATCCCTGGCAGAGAAATAAGGGTAGTAATCAGAAAAATAATAAGATATAGATTTTTCACAGTAAATACATTGAAGACACAAAATGATTTGACAAACGTACGCCATTTTTCCTTCTTAAAATTTCACAATACTTCTTAAAAGTTCTTAAACAGCCGGCGTTGAACGACCTGATGCATTGTATGCACCCTTACATTTGTGATCGGAAACCGGTTGCTGCACCCATACTGATTTCTCAATTAAACCAATTACAAATGCTATGAGAAAAGTTACCTCCGATTTGTGCAGCCGGTCAGCGTTGTATTTTCTGTTTGTTCTGGTGTGTTCTCCGTTTGGCACACGCTCCCAGACGGTTGTGCCTGTAATTCCACAAATCAGGGTTACAGAGCAGAATCGACAGAAAATCAACCCCATGAAGCTGAAGAAGTTATCGGTTGATATCCGGATTATTGGGCAGGTAGCCATCACCATCATGGATATGGAGTGGGTCAACAACAATCCGTTGATTCTGGAAGGGTCATTTGAATTCCCGTTGGCGGAAGGGCAGTCGGTAGCGGGGTTTGCCCTTGATATCGACGGGAAAATGCGCGATGGGGTTATCGTGGAAAAGGAGAAAGGGAGGGCTGTTTTCGAGGCTATCGTGAGGCGGAAGGTGGATCCCGGCCTGCTGGAAGCAACGGCTGGTAACAATTACCGGGCAAGGATTTACCCGTTGCCCCCCAATGGTACACGCCGGATCACCATCACTGTGGAACAGGAGCTCACGCCCGGAAAGCATGAGGATTACTATACACTCCCCCTTCAGATTAAAGATAAGGTGGAACGGTTTGCACTCAGGGTTCAGGTAATCAAACGATCCGTAATTGCGGCCGATGCGCCTGAAGCAATGAAGGGGCTTGATTTCAGGCAGATTGACGGGTCGCTGGTAGCCGAAATCGACAAGAAGAATTACGTACCGGACCGTTCGGTGGCATTGATCCTTCCCAGAGACCCCACGGCTGTAACTGCAGAAGGTATTAACCGGAAAGAACCGGTTAGCAGATCCCGGATATCAGGATTATGGATTCCGGGCCTTGTATTATTGGGAGGTGGAGGCATTGCAGTCCTCTTGTTTTATCGTCGTAGAAGATGGGTTGCCGGAGCCCTGGCAGGAGTCACTGTAATATCAGTAGGATCGCTGGTATGGTGGCAATTTCGGGATACCGGAAATCACCGCTCTGTAACTGGTACAACCAAACCGTTGGCCTATCAGACGTGGACTGCAGGTACTGCTCGTTCCGATTCGGCCTGGTTTTATATCAGTTTGCCGGCACCTGCGATCACCGGTGCCTCAAAGAAGCCGCAGCATATCACATTGCTGTGGGATGTTTCGGGCTCCGGAAATCAGCGGGACCACGCAAAGGAGAGATCGATCCTCAAATCACTGCTACAACAATACCAGGATGTGACGATTACCCTGATTCCATTCCATGTTTTCAGGGAAGATGCGCAACAATTCAGAATACAAAAGGGAAGTGCTGATGCTTTGTTGCAAAGGATAGACTCCCTGGAATACGACGGTGCTTCGGCTTCACCTGATCCGGCATGGCTGTCGCCGGATTGTGATGAGGCGCTCCTGTTTTCTGACGGAATTTTCAATTTCCGGGAGGCAGGAACCCCTGGATTTAAAGTACCGGTTCATACCCTGTGTGCTTCAAAAGTGGCAGACTATGCCCTGTTGAACCAATGGTCTGCCGGCACCGGAGGATCGTGTAGCAATCTGTTGGAAGCCGGGATCGAAGAAGTAGTAGAGAAGCTGACCCACAGGGTGTTACGCCTCATTTCTTCAGAAATTGTGGATGGCATGGCATTGTCGCTGTTCCCTTCCGGTTCAGCACCTGTTGACCACACCTTGTCGATGGCAGGAGTTATGGAGGGCGAATCACTGAAAATAAGGTTGAATTTTGGATTCGGAAGCAAGGTTGAACATACCGAATACATTACCGTGCATGCGGATAAGAAGGATGATCCGGTGCTTCTGAAGCGGATCTGGGCCGGAAAGATGCTGAAGGAGCTGCTGTGGAATGCTGAGGCGAACCGGACTAAAATTGTGGAGGCAGCAAAGCAATACGGGTTTGTAACTCCCTTTACCTCGCTGATTGTATTGGAGGAACTTGCCGATTACATCCGGTATAAAATAGTACCTCCTCCGGATCTGGCGAAGAAATATAAGGCTGAATATTTCCGGCTGCTGGTGGTGGGAGAAGCTGCTGAGGATGAAGCGGTGAAAAACCGGATCGAAAACCTGGTGAAGGAAATGGACCAGCAAACCGAATGGTGGAATGAAGAATTTAACCCGGCACCGATCCCCGAACCTGAACCTGAACCCGTTCCGCAACCTGCATCTCCAGTTGATACCCTTCATACGGATGTTCACCGGACTGCTGATTCGGTATTGCATACCGGGATCGCACCGCAGGGAGCAACCACTTATACATGGGATGCTAATGCCCGGAGGGATGAAACCCTTCGTCTTTCTGCTGGCTTTGCTGTTCCGTTTACACTGAATTCATATACCAGTTCTAATGCTACTGTGCAGGCAGTTGACAATTCGCTGGCCTTTACAACGGGAACTTTTTCCGTTACATCCGAAACTGACGCAAGTGACGACCCTCCTGCATTCGCTTCATCCTCCATTGAGCTTAAGCCCTGGAATCCGGATGCACCCTATCTGAAAAAGTTGCGCAGTGCAAAGGCAGGGGAGAGGTACCACACCTATCTGCGGCTAAAGCAAACCTACAATGCCACCCCTGCCTTTTATAACGATGTGGCTGAATACTTCCACCAGCAGAAGATGACCGGACTGGCAATCAGGGTGATCTCCAATCTGGCGGAAATAGGCCTTGAGTCACCCGAGTTGCTGCGTACCCTGGGCAACAAACTGTTGGACTACCGGCAGCCTCAGGAAGCTATTTTTATGTTTAGAAAAGTGCTGAATATCAGGGGAGAAGATCCTCAGTCGCTCAGAGATCTCGGATTGGCACTGGAGGCAGGAGGAAAATACGGAGAGGCCGTTAAGACCCTTTACAAAATCATCACCGGGGAGGAGGATTTCAGGTGTGCCTCGTTGAAACTGATTGTGATGAATGATATCAACAAGATCCTTTCGGTCCATCCGAAAACCCCGCGGGGGGATATTGACAAGCGTCTTATCCGCAGGGAACCGGTTGACGTGCGGGTGGTCCTTTCATGGGATCTTGATGATTCCGACATGGATCTCTGGGTTACTGATCCGCGCGGCGAAACCTGTTCCTACAGCAATACTCTTACGGCTGCCGGAGGAAAAATTACCCATGATGTAACACAGGGTTTTGGCCCTGAGGAGTTTATGATCCGTAAAGCCGTTAAGGGAACCTATCTGGTTCAGGCCCATTGGTACGGATCCTCATCTCAGGATCAGCTGGTACCTTCGAACCTCCACCTGGCCTTTTATACACATTATGGAAAACAGAACGGCAGGCAAAAGGTAGTGACCATCCGGCTGGATGAGGTTGACGCCCGGATCAATGTGGGCAGTTTTGAATTCCGGTAAAACAAAACCGGGAGCAGTTTGCACCGCCCCCGGTTCGGAATAACCATAAAAACCATTGCGAAAGGAGTTTTGTTGCCACTGCCCCTCTCTCATACAACTAAGAATGAAGTGAAGAACGAAAAGGTTGCTGCGTGGTAAAAGTACTCCGGCAGGAAATCTGATGCAAGCCTCAATCTGCCATCGGCTGCTTCCGGACAGGTAACGGTATCTTTGGTTGAGATTATGTTGAAATCTGTATATTTACATCAGCGCTCAAAAAAATCAATATTCAAGTTAAATGTCATTTAATCAATGTATTAATTATACTCCTAACTCCTAACTCCTAACTCCTAACTCCCAACTAAATACAATGCCCGATTCCGACAGAATACAAAAAATCAAGAAGGACTTCTACTTTGCTGACACCCCCTTCAACAAACTGATGAACCGCAGGATCAACAACGTATTGATTCTCTGTAGTAATTACGATGCTTTTATGCTGGAGGAGGATGGCAGGATTGACGAGCAGATTTTCAACGAGTATGTTTCGCTTAACCTCCGGTACCCGCCCCAGTTTGTTCAGGCAAGTTCTTCCACGGAGGCATACCAAATTCTGTCGGAAGGGCAAATCGACCTGATAATCAATATGCTGAGTATCCAGGATCTGGATCCTTTTCAGCTTACCCGCGACATCAAAGCCAGATACCCAAAGATTCCCATTGTTGTACTTACCCCATTTTCGAGGGAAGTATCGGTAAAGCTTGATCAGGAGGATCTTACCGGAGTCGATCATGTGTTCTGCTGGCTTGGGAATGCAGACCTTCTGCTGGCAATCATTAAACTGATTGAGGATCAGATGAATGTTGAACATGATGTGCAGGCGGTGGGCGTACAGGTGATCATTCTTGTGGAAGACTCAATACGATTTTATTCCAGCTACCTCCCCACGATCTACAAGATTATTTTCAATCAGAGCAAAGAGTTCATGCAGGAGGGACTGAATGAACACCTTAAGATGCTCAGGATGCGGGGCCGGCCAAAAATCCTTCTGGCAAAGACCTACGAACAGGCGTTGAAATACTACATCAAATACAAGGATAACCTGTTGGGAATCATTTCCGATATCTCCTACAAGAAGGGAGGGGTGCAGTTCAAACAGGCCGGTATTCTGTTGAGTCAGAAGGTGAAGGGGGATGATCCGTTTATGCCCATCCTGCTTCAGTCGTCGGATGCTGAAAATGAAGAAATTGCCCGTGAACTGAAAGTGGGCTTTCTGCACAAAAACTCCAAGACCCTCTCACAGGACCTTAAACAGTTCATCATCAAATACTTTGCGTTTGGCGACTTTGTATTTCTGAACCCGGCAACTATGGAGGAGATCAACCGGGGGAGCGACCTGCAGACTTTGCAGCAGAAACTCTTTGAAATTCCCGACGATTCGCTGGAGTACCACATCAAGCGGAATCACTTCAGTAAGTGGCTCAATGCCAGAGCATTGTTTCCGTTGGCCCAGTTGTTCAAGAAACTCAACTCCGAAGATTTTGAAGACCTTGATGAAATACGCCGGTTTCTTTTTGATGCCATTGCGAATTTCAGGCGCAACAAAGGGAGGGGCATCATTGCAGATTACAACCGTGACCGGTTTGATGAGTACCTGATTTTCACCCGCATCGGGGAAGGGGGGCTGGGAGGAAAGGCCCGCGGACTTGCCTTTGTGGATTCGATGCTGAAACGCCATAATCTTACGGAAAAGTACCCTGATACCATTATTACCATTCCCCGTACCGTGGTACTGAGTACCGATGTATTTGATGATTTTATGGAGGATAACAACCTCCATTATATCGCCATGTCGGATCGGTCGGATGAGCAGATAATGGAGGCTTTTGTGGATGCACGACTTCCGTATCGCATCCATGAGGATCTGCTGGCTTTTATCAATGTGGTGAAGAATCCGATAGCCATCCGTTCATCAAGTTTATTGGAGGATTCACATTATCAGCCATTTGCGGGTATTTACAACACCTTTATGATTCCCAAGGTGGAGCGGAACGAGCGGTTGATGATCGAGATGCTGAGCCATGCCATCAAATGCGTGTATGCCTCAGTGTTTTACAAGGATTCCAAAGCATACATGGAGGCTACACGGAATGTGATCGACCAGGAAAAAATGGCGATTGTGCTGCAGGAAGTTACCGGTAAGCAGTACAATGAGCGGTTTTACCCCACTATTTCAGGGGTAGCCCGGAGTATCAACTTCTACCCCATACCGCCCGAAAAGGCAGAAGAAGGCATTGCCGACATCGCCCTGGGATTGGGCAAGTACATAGTTGACGGGGGCATTACCCTGCGTTTTTCACCGGCACACCCCGACCGTATTATCCAGCTTACCAATCCGCAAACCGCCCTGCGCGAAACCCAGAAGTTCTTTTACGCCCTCGACCTGAAAGCCTCCAGTTTCCATCCCAGCACCAACGATGCCGTAAACCTGATAAAAAGTCCGGTGGCCGATGCTGAGCCTGACGGGGTATTGAAGTTTGCGTCTTCCACCTACGACTTTCAGAACAATACGTTAAAGGAGGGAACCTATCACAAGGGTAAGAAGGTAATAACCTATGCCAATATTCTGAAGCACAAGCAGTTCCCTTTGGCTGAGATCCTTCATGACCTGCTGGTTACCGGGTCGAGGGCCATGAATAAGCCGATAGAGATTGAGTTTGCGGTGAACCTCGATGTACCGAAAGGCCAGCCGCGGGTTTTCAGCTTTCTGCAGATCAGGCCGATCGTTGAGCATAAGGACGCTTCCAGGATCCATCTTGATGAAGTAAAGGCTGATCAGGTGATCCTGTGGTCGGAGCAGGCTTTGGGCAATGGCGAGATCAAAGGGTTGCATGATCTGGTGTATGTGAAGCCCGAGACCTTTAACCCCGCCAACACCCAGGAGATTGCCCACAGGGTAGGGGATCTGAACCTGAAGTTCCTCAATGAAAAACTCAATTTTGTGCTGGTTGGACCCGGCCGCTGGGGCTCCTCGGATCCCTGGCTTGGTATCCCGGTGAAATGGCCCCAGATCTCAGCAGCAAGGCTCATTGTGGAATCCGGCCTTGAAAACTACCGCATCGACCCCAGTCAGGGTACACACTTTTTTCAGAACCTTACCTCTTTCCATGTGGGGTATTTTACCATTAACCCATACATAAATGAAGGAGTTTATGATGTGGATTTCCTCAATGCCATGCCATCGGTGTACGAGGATGAATTTCTGCGCCATATCCGTTTCGACGAAGAAATTGTGATACGGATCGACGGAAAAAGAAACCGGGGAGTGTTGTTCAAACCTGGCTCAGCCTGCGATTGAGATCGTACGGATCAGTTCGGGACGGATCAGCTCGATGCCGTCTTTCACGATTTTGATGATACCGTCGCTTTTTAGCTCGGAGAGGATCCTTACGGCACTTTCCGTGGACATACCTGCGAGCTCAGCGATGTCTTTCCGGCTGATCACGTTGGGGATATAGGGGCTTTTAAACACATCATTCGCCAGGTACAGCAGCACATCGGCCACCCTGCCCGGTGCCTGTTTGTTGGCCACACAATTCAAACGGTTCAGCATATCACCTGCAAGGTTGCAGTAGAATTCCAGCAGATATTCCTGCAGCACTCTATTGGAGGCGGCCATGGAAAGGAACTCCTCTTTATCCACCAGGTACACTTTACATGGTGTGATTCCGGATACCGAGTACCGGTAGCAGTTGGTACCTTTCACCGAGGTAAGACCTATTAAATCGAATGGTTGTATAACCTTAAAATTGAGCCCTTTCTCCTGATAGCCTTCGAGATAGGCCTTCGCCATCCCCTCGGCAAAAATCATGATGTAGGCGTTAAGAGCTCCCTGCTTGCAGATGGTTTCCCCTTTGCGGAAGTCGATCTTTACACGGGTGCACCTTATGATCTGATCTTCAGTCAGTCCGATCCCCGATAGCCATTTGTTCACGGTGTACTGCTGATCAGGAGGAACCGGAGCGGGTGATTCCTGCTGTCGGTTGACCGTCTCTTTCAGCCGTTTGAGCAGGATAAAGCCACTGAGTTTGTCGGCAACGGTATTAAGCAACCGCTGCTCCTCTTTCAGGAAAATCCCTTTTTCGTTGGTTACCGGCTTGATATAGTAAATCTGGATCTCTCCAACGATATGATCTTCAAGGGTAATGGGTGCTGTCTGTTTCAGTTTGGTTTTTACAAAGGGTTCATATTCAAACTGTTCACCTTCATACATCACACAAGCCCTGCAGATATCGGCATACCTCCAGGCATCAGGCAAAATCTTTGAGAGCTCTATAAACACCCCTTGCAGATCAACCGTATAATCCCGCAGCAGATCGTTCACCTGATAGATACAGCTCAGCTCCTTGCGCCGCTCTGTCAGCGATTCAATAAGGTCGGTAATCTTTTCAGGCTCTTTCTCCTGGCGCATACGGGTTGAATTTTCGGTTGCCAAAATTACGCTATTATCGCCGACAACAAAGCAAAGAAGGGTGAAAATTGACGAAAATCATCCGTCTGGTTGATTTTTATCAACGTGAAAACGTCCTTTTTCTCCGTGCAATCCTATGGTGGTTTTCGGGGGATGGGGTACTTTTGCATCGTCCGATTTTGATCAAACACTTATACAAACACTAAAAAGCTTTTGCGATGAACGTTGAAAAAATCATGAACGACCTCGAAAAGAAAAACCCCGGTGAAGTTGAATTTCTCCAGGCGGTGCACGAGGTATTGGAATCAATCGAGGATGTGGTAAACGAGAATCCTCAGTTCGAAGCTGCCGGCATCATTGAGCGGATCATTGAGCCCGACAGGGTATTGATATTTAAAGTTCCCTGGGTGACCGACAAAGGAGAGGTATGTGTAAACCGTGGTTATCGTATTCAGTTCAACAACGCCATCGGACCCTACAAGGGAGGACTTCGTTTCCACCCGAGTGTAAACCTGAGTATTCTTAAATTCCTGGGTTTTGAGCAAATTTTCAAGAACAGCCTTACTACCCTTCCGATGGGCGGTGCCAAAGGCGGTTCCGATTTTAATCCAAAGGGCAAGAGTGACCACGAGATCATGCGCTTCTGCCAGTCGTTTATGCTGGAGCTCTGGAAACTTATAGGCCCTGAAACCGATGTACCGGCTGGTGATATAGGTGTAGGTGGCAAGGAGATCGGATATCTTTTTGGCATGTACAAGAAACTTACCCACGAACACGTAGGTGTGCTTACCGGCAAAGGCCGCAACTGGGGTGGATCACTGGTCCGTCCGGAAGCCACCGGTTTCGGTAACGTATATTTTGCACAGGAGATGCTGAAAACCCGTGGCCAGTCTTTCGAAGGGAAGACCGTTGCCATTTCAGGTTTTGGGAATGTGGCCTGGGGTGCTGCACAGAAAGCTACCGAACTGGGTGGTAAAGTGGTTACCATCAGCGGTCCCGACGGATATGTGTACGATCCGGAAGGTATCAGCGGGGAAAAAATCAACTATATGCTCGAACTGAGAGCTTCCAACGAAGACATCGTGAAACCCTTCTCTTACGAATTCCCGAGCGCCAAGTTCGTTCCCGGCAAACGTCCGTGGGAAGTGAAGTGCGACATCGCCCTTCCGTGTGCTACCCAGAACGAGCTGAACAAGGAAGATGCAGAGATGCTGGTGAAAAATGGTGTGATGTGCGTGTGTGAAGGTGCCAATATGCCTTCAACTCCCGAAGCAGTGGAAGTATTTCTCTCCAACAAAATATTATTCGCACCTGGCAAGGCAGCCAACGCCGGAGGCGTAGCTACCTCAGGTCTCGAGATGTCCCAGAACTCCCTCAAGCTGAACTGGTCAGCTGCAGAGGTAGATATGAGACTGAAGGAAATTATGGTCAACATCCATCATGCATGTGTTGAATACGGAAAGGATGAGGATGGCTATGTGAACTACCCGAAGGGTGCCAACATCGCCGGATTCCTGAAAGTGGCCAACTCCATGCTCGATCAGGGTGTACTCTGATTAAGCAACAGAGGACCATATAGTTTAGGTTAACAACTCATAGTGTGTGGCCGGGAGGATGGGAATTCTCCCGGATTTTTTTTGTGCAAAGGTGAATTGACCACCAGAACAATTTGTTTACATTCACGTTCTGAAATAAATCGGCTTTATCTTCGTTGTAGCCCTCATACATATCAGGAATGAAGCATATCCTCATCATAGCGGCTGGCCTGTTCTGCCTCAATTGTACGCTCCATGCACAGAGCAGCTCAAATCATATTTTTCAGGTGATGAACCTCGCTGTCTCCCCACGGGTTGCCTCTTTCGGGGGTAATTTTCTCCCGCTTCAGGATAAGGATGTCCTTCTTGCATTGCACAACCCTGCCACTATCGATACCGATCTCCACAATGCACTGGGATTCACTTTTCTCAACTATCCCGCAGGGATCAATGCCGGTAATGTGGTGTACGGAAGGACTTTTGAGCGGTACGGGAGCTTTGTGGGCGGGATTCGCTACTTAAACTATGGCACATTCGACCGCACCGATGATGCCGGCAATGCCGGCGGTAGTTTCACGGCATCCGACATTGTGATTACCGCTGGGTGGGGCAGAAGCATTTTCAGGGATATCCGCATGGGTGCTGCCCTCAATGTGATGATTTCCGATTACGATGTGTGGTCTTCGGTAGCCCTTGGGGTTGATGTATCAGGACATTACCACAGCCCTTCGGGGCTCTTTGACGCTTCACTTGTGGTGCGGAATGTGGGCCGCCAGATCATCCGCTTTGGCGATGAAAATGAGCCGCTCCCGTTCGAAGTAGCAGCAGGCATCAGCCGTAAACTGAAACATGCGCCGGTACGGTTCTATGTCCTCCTGAATACGCTGAATCAATGGGACCTGACCTACAACGATCCGCTGAATCCCGATTATACGGTGGATCCCATCACCGGAAAGGTGATTGAGGAGAGCAAAACGGTGGATTTTCTCGACAAAGCCATGCGCCATGTAACCGGAGGTATTGAATTGATGCCCGGTAACCTGCTCCGTGTCAGACTGGGATACGACTACCGCACCCGACAGGAATCAGGGGTGCAGACGAAAATGGGGCTTGCCGGATTTACCTGGGGACTGGGACTGAAACTTGGAAAATACCAGTTCGACTTCAGCCGCAGCCGACAACACCTGGCCGGAGCCCCCAACTACTTCAGTATCCGGACAGTACTGGGAGGCTAAGGCCAAGGTAGCGGTCAAGGTTCTTCTTTACCACAAAGGCACTTAGGGCACTGAGGAACACTTAGAATTTCCACATTTTCATATTTCCACATTTCCACATTTTCACATTAATAAAAAATAGGAAGCTCATCCTCTATCAGCAAGTCCCGCAGCACGGCATTGAGATCCCTTCGCCATTGCAGGGCCGGCTTACCAAGCATCTTCTCCAGTGAGGGGTGATTATCCGTAAGCAGTTCAGCATCCTGCAACGCACTGTCGGGAACATCCACCAGAAATTCACGCAGGTCATTGATGGGTTCCTGTGAGTGCGGCTTTGGTTTGTACAGCAGGTTTTCGAAGAGAAAGGGTGTTTTTGTAGCCACGAATATGAGGTTGCGATCGGGGGCATCCCCTTTGCGGGTGCCGATCAGCTGAACCTGAAACCCGCTCTTTTGCAGGGTTTTAAGCACCGACCTTGCACCCAGGCCCTTCTCCCCCCGGATGTACCCGAAAAACTCGATTATCAGCATCCCGTCAGGGGTAAGCCTGCTTCCGATGGTTTCGAAGCACTCCTTTGTGAGCAGGTGCCAGGGGGCATTCTCCCCAAGGAAAGCATCCAGTACCATGAGGCGGTATTCTTTTTTTGTCTGGTTGATGTAGTGCCGTCCGTCGTCGATGATGATCTCCATTGCCGGATCGAGGCTAAAAAACCGCCGGGCCAGGGTTTTCAGCCTCCCGTCGATCTCCACCACCTCCACATCCATCCCGGTTTTCGTCATCTCTCGGGCGAGCATTCCACCGCCAAGCCCAACCAGCAGGGCATTTCCCTGCTTGCCCGAAAAACTGCTCAGGATCGGTTCGATGAAATACACATAATCGAGCAGGTTTTCGTTATCGGTTTTGTTGAACAGCGTTTGCCAGGTGTTGTTCACCAGGAGGCCACGGGGTTCCATGGGCTTCCCATTCAAAGCCATCTCTTTGATATCCACCACTTTCACCTGCCCCAGGATCCCTTCGGAGGCGTACAGCACAGAGAAACGAACAGAATCTTCCTTCCCTTTGCCGGCCTGCGCCCCCATAGAGATCAGGGCCGCAGCCACCACCAGAAGTACCATCGAAGGCCTGATCTTTTTCGGTAAAATCAGCAGCACCGACAACAAAACAAGGGCACCATAGGCCATTGCGGGCCCTTTGATGCCAAAGGTGGGGATGAGGTAAAATCCCAGCAGCAGGGTGTTCAGTACTCCGCCTACGGTTGAGATGGCGTACACCTTTCCGGCCGTACTTCCCGTCTGGTCAATGTGCTGCACCAGAATGTGCACGATCAGCGGGCTCACCATCCCGAAGAAGAATACCGGCGGGAAAACAAACAGCATCAGCGAAATGAGGAGTCCGGGCAGCAGGTCCATATGCGTCACGGCTGTCATGATCCATACCCCCCAAACCGGCATCAGAATCATCAGCAGCCCGGCTATGATCAGGATGATTCTCAGGATCCTGTCGGCACGGTACTTTCGGGTGAAAAATCCACCGGTATAGTACCCGGCGGCGAGCCCCGACAGGGTAACGGCCAGTACCGCAGCCCAGGCATAGATGGTGGTGCCGAAAAACGGAGCAAGCATTTTGGCACCGAGGAGCTCGGCTGCCATCACCGTACCTCCTTCAATGAAAGCTACTGCCAGTAAAAGCACCGGATTCGTCCTCCCGGTTGCTGAAAGATTTTGTTTCATATTTTGTGCTGTTTCGCGTAAACAAAAATGCTCTAATTTTGTATCTTGTACAAATACCTAAATCGATGTACACTAACTTTCTCCGTAGACTTCTGTTTTCTTTGCTGGCAGGGCTCTGGCTTGTGCTTCCTGCACAGGAATATTCCGGATCCAATGCATCTTCACGCGTTGATGGGGCTGCAAAAATCTGGACAAAAGAGGGAGCTCAGTACCCATCCTATGTGCAGTTTGCACCGGGCAATGAGATTCCGGAAGGCACTTTCGGCGAATGGTTCAGCCGTCAGTTCAGCTTGCAGAATGGCTCCGGATTAAGTCTGATTTCTGAGGAAACCGATTTCAGGGGAGATGTGCATAAACGTATGGCATTCACCCTGGGTGGCATTCCGGTGTTCGAGGCTGTGTTGGTGCTTCACACCAGGCAGGGGATGGTGTACTCCTTCAACGGCGAGATCCCTGCGAAGGTGAGTGTGGCAAATGGAGTGGCCCTCGGTGAGTCAGCAGCTTTGCAGTTTGCGCTGCAGCATATCGGTGCGGTCCGTTACAAATGGCAGATGCCCGAAGAGGAAACACTGCTGAAATACCAGACAGGAAACCCGGAAGCCACCTATTTTCCAAAAGGTCAGGTGATGATTTGGAAAGACCGTCAGGAAGGTTCCTTCCGCTATACCTGGGTGTTTAATGTATATGCCGATAAGCCGTTGTACCGTGCTGAAGTGTTTGTGGATGCCTCCAGCGGAGAGATCTTGTTTGAACATGACCTGATCCATGAAACCGATGTCACCGCCACCGCGGTTACCAAATACAGCGGAACCCGCACCATCACCACCGACTCGACCGGAACCACCTATCGTCTGCGCGAAACCTCCCGGGGTAACGGCATTGAGACCTACAATATGCAGGAAAGTACCAGCTACGGCAGCGCCGTGGATTTTACCGATGCCGATAATTACTGGAACAATGCCAACGCCAACCTCGATGAAGTGGCCACTGACGCCCACTGGGGATCGGAATCCACCTACGACTATTTCTGGCTGAAACATAATCGCAACAGTATCAACAACCAGGGATTCAAGCTGATGAGCTATGTGCACTACGATAACAATTACGCCAATGCCTTCTGGGATGGCCAGCGCATGACCTATGGCGACGGGAATGGTTCCTCTATGGGGCCCCTCACGGCACTTGATATCACGGCTCACGAAATCACCCATGGACTTACCTCCTTCACGGCTGATCTGACCTATCAGGATGAGTCCGGCGCACTGAGCGAAGGGTACAGTGATATTTTCGGCTGCGCGGTGGAATGGTTTGCCAAACCCACCATGGCCAACTGGCTGATGGGTGAAAATATCGGAAGTACCATCCGTTCCATCTCAAATCCCAAGTCCAAAGGTCTGCCAAACTGCTACCAGGGCACATACTGGTATACAGGTACCGGCGACAACGGCGGTGTACATACCAACTGCGGACCCCTGGCGTATTGGTTCTACCTTCTCTCTGTAGGAGGATCAGGTACGAACGACAAGGGGAATCCCTACAGCGTAACGGCCATTTCAACCGACAGTGCAGTGGCCATTGCTTTCAGAACCCTTACAGTGTATCTGACAAACAACAGCAACTACGCAGATGCACGGTATTTCTCGATCCAGTCTGCCATTGACCTTTTCGGTCCCTGCTCCCAGAAGGTAGCCTCCACCACCAATGCCTTCTATGCCATCGGGGTGGGTTCTGCCTATGTGCCCGGCGTCAACAGCGATTTCTCCGTTCCCATGACGCAGTTCTGTGCAACACCGGCGACTGTGAATTTTACAAACCTGAGCAACAATGGATTGAATTATCATTGGAATTTCGGGAATGGCAATACCAGTACAGCGCTGAATCCAACGGTTACCTACAATGCCATGGGAACTTACACTGTTACCCTGATCGTTGACGGAGGTACCTGTGGTGCAGATACCATGGTGAAAACCAACTATATCTCCATCAGCTCAGCCAATCCCTGTGTGTATAATGTGCCTGCCACAGGCACCACCACCAAAACCGATTGCCAGGGTTTTCTGACGGACAGCGGTGGCAGCGGCGATTATCAGGATAATACCGATGGTCGTTTTGTGATCAGTCCTCCGGGAGCCATGTCGGTTACCCTCAACTTCCAGATGTTTGATTTTGAAGCAGGTTATGATTATCTTTATATCTATGACGGGAGTACCATAACTTCACCCCTGATCGGGCAATTTGATGGTACCAGCCTCCCCAACGGTGGCACCATCACCTCCACTACCGGAAGCATTACCCTGCGCCAGAAGACTGATGAGGGACTGGTGCGCCCGGGATTCCTGCTGGGCTGGCAGTGCAACTACCCCACCGCGGCTCCGGTGGCCAACTTTATCGTCTCAGACACCGTCACCTGTGATGGCCAGGTTACCTTTATGGATGTCTCCACCAACGGCCCCAGCAGCTGGCTGTGGCAACTGGGCGACGGCAATACAGCCAACACCAAGGTTGTGACCCATACTTACCAGCAAAACGGCATCTATGATGTTACCCTGATCACTTCCAATGCATTCGGCACAGATACCATCCTGAAATTTGCCGTGGTAAAAGTGGAAATTCCCTGGCCTGATGTGGCCAATGGAGCGGTTTGTATTTCAGGTAATGCCATCCTGACCAATACCGATACCACCACGATCACTAAATGGTATGATTCCCCCTCGTCGTCAACCCCTTTGTTTACAGGTTCTGCGTTTACCACTCCTGTGATCCAGCAAACAGCTACCTGGTGGGTGGAAGAGCTGGTGGAAAAACCGGTGTTAACCGGAGGGAAGCCCAACAATTCCGGCGGTGGCGCCTATTTTACGGCTTCCGTCAAACACTATCTGGTGTTCGATGCCCTTAAGCCTTTCATCCTCAAAAGCGTGCTGATGTATGCCGGTGCAGCCGGAAACCGTACCATCGAATTACAAAACAGCTCAGGTGTTGTCATGAAAACCCTTACGGTCAATCTGGTGCAGGGTAGCAATACCGTAAACCTGAATTTCGATGTGCCGATGGGAAATTCGTTCCGTCTGGTGGGTCCCGCCTCCCCGAATCTCTACCGCAACGATGGGGGTTGCACCTATCCCTATCAGATCGGGAACCTGGCCACCATCACAGGCAGCTCCGCCACCACCAATCCCACCGGCTACTACTATTTCTTCTATAGCTGGAAAATCAGCGATTATCCCTGTGTCAGCCCCAAGGTGCCTGTGGAGGTGTTTGTGTCCGATGCCCCCCCGGTGGCCGATTTTTCCTTTGTGGTTTCCGATACCAAGGTGACTTTCAGTGACCTGACACAAAACAAGGGCGCCAATCTCTGGAGCTTTGGCGACGGGATGTTCTCTGTAGCACCGGCTCCGGTTCACAACTACAGCACCACAGGAATATTTCCGGTTCAGCTGAAGGTCGACAATGTCTGCGGTATCGATTCCGTAACCAAAAGTGTTACCATTTCGATGGCCGGGCTTCATGAGGCTGCTGCCGATGGTTCTTTGCGCGTCTTCCCCAATCCGTCAGGAGGTAGCTTTGTGGCAGAACTGCCGGCAGGTGCCGGTGAGGAATCCGGTTGGGTTACCCTTGCTGAACTCACGGGAAGGGTAGTGTACCGGCGGCAGATCGTTACAGGTTCCCGGCAGGTTGAAATCCGGGCCGGCGAGCTGGCTGCAGGGATCTATCTGCTCCGGCTTCAATCCGGTGACAAGACCTTTACCCAAAAGGTCATAATACAATAATATTCAGCAGTTTATTGGCTGAAATGTGCCGCAAGGGCTGTAATGGGGTCAGGGATGATGCCTGAGAGCGGGATCCCCTGTTCATCCATGCATCCCTTCAGGATCGGTTGGAAAAGGGAAGGGATGCTTCCGCAGAAACCGGCATGCAATCCCTGATGACTTTGCAGGAGCGGGACCACCATTATATCCACGAATTCTTTGAATGATCTCCTGATCAGGGAGTTGATCACAGGTACTTCGCTGCAGCCAGCAATGAAGGGTATCACGGAGGCTGCGAACGCCTGCGGTTTGGGAGCCTGGTACAGATGGCTTAGAAGCTGATCCGGATTGGTTTCGTGCTGCTGGTAAAAGCGTTGGGACAGGGGTTGATCCAGAGCACCGGAAAGGAGCAGCTTCAGAAAACCGAATCCGATGTGGGCGCCGCTCCCTTCATCGCCCAGGAGATAGCCCAGCGACACCGGCCGCTCCGTGATGGTTCCGGATTGGTAAACCCCTGCATTGGAGCCTGTTCCCAGGATACAGGCAATCCCGGAGCCCGGCCCGAAAAGCGCCATCCCGGCGCCGGTGAGGTCGTCCTGTACCAGGATATCAGCGTCCGGAAATGCAGCTTTCAGCGCTTTTTCCACCTTCCCCTGCATGTCGGGCCTGCTGCACCCTGATCCGTAATACCGCACGGAGGCCACGGACGGGCAGCCGAGGGATTCCCCTGCTTCGAGTGCCAGGGTTGTGATTTTTTCCGGTGCATCAAAGTACGGGGATATGCCCGAAGAGCGGTGAAACAGGGGATGCTTCCCTGCACCTGCCAGTGCCCAGGCGGTCTTGGTGTTTCCGGCGTCAGCGATCAGAATCATAGACCAAAGGTAGCAATCCCAGCTATTCATTTTTACGATGAATCCAAGAACAAAAACATTTTTAGTTTTGGATTTATCGAGATACAATATCTCCTTGAATTACCATATCTTGTTGAAGGACATTGTAGTTCGATTACGGGACATGTTATTCAACCCACTGCGTGGGTTGTAAGGCGATGGGAGCGCATTATCTCCCCGGATGCGATCCGGGGCTATGGTTATTCAACCCACTTCGTGGGTTTTTTGGTTATTGTGGATGTATATAACCCCGCTTGCGGGGTTCAAAAATTATAGCCCCGGGTGGTACCAGGGGTAATGAAGGGGGGCATTAACGACAACCCCGAAAGGGGTTGAATAAAGGTATTCCACTTTATTTCAACTCATTGCGTAGATTACTCATGTGCATCATTCTCATGGGTTTACCAAAAACCTGATTGCACAAACCACCCGGAGATCGCATTCAAATTCTACATTGCAAACAACAAAACGGCAACACGACTAAACAACTAAACGAACAAACAACTCAACATCCTCAATCCTGAGCTTCACTCCTGGTAATCCTTCTGCAACGCCTCCACTTGGTTTTTAAGCTGAAATTCAATTATATGACTGCTTGCTGAATATTCTTGCAAAGCCCTTCGGGTATACGTACGGCGTTGTTTCCAATCATAGGGTGGTGTTTTCAGAATTTCCTGATATACCTCCAGAATGGCCAGCAATTCAACCCGTTCAGGAGATCCCGGAACATGCCTCCTGATCTGGTCCGCGATCAAACCGGGCGTAGCGTAATAACAAAACGGAACGCATAAATTCTGTCCATAATCCCGGTGTCCCGATTTTAGGTTGTGTATTACCAATTTCTGAAGTATGATGGTGTCAAGCGGAACCGTTCTCCCGGACTGAAACCCACTCCACCACACCAAGCCAGAATCTTTTCCGCCCGGTTGATGCCATGGTGAGGCGCTCTTTCTGAAACGATATCGGGGTCATGATTTGTTCCTGTTATGAAGCTAATACTCTGATCTGATTCACTCTGTGGTAGTCAGCAGGCCGGATATTCTATGGATTAACATCCCTTACCTATTTTAACGTAAATTTTCGGCTCTTGATGGAGAAACTGATCAGCTCAAGGCTATCAACAGCTTTCCCATGTGTTTTCCTGTGGTTCCAATCATACAAATGTATGACTATCTGCCAGAATAGGCAATGGCCCGTTTCATAACCTTCTTCAGAATCGCTTGTGAAAGTATTGATGGATGCTGTATCTTTGACCTATGGATGTACCTATGAAACAACACCTAAAGTTGGGTTAATCAGACAAAAGTTGGACTGGCTGCTCTTCTGAACGGAGAGTATAATGACCTGATGGAAGTTTTGAGGTACAGATACAAACGAGTTGTCATCAATGCTAAAAAGACAGTGGTTCATATTATTATGTCTGACTTTGGTTTCATGTTATCAAAGTCAGACTTCGAAGGACAAAGAACCGCATGACATCACAAAGCACCTTGACAGTGTTGTAACAACTCCCAGCCAGACAATTATCTCTCAAAAAATCACTTTGACCGTAGACAGCACTTACCCATGCCAACTTTCCAACCCCGACACTTCTGTATATGACATTATTCTTAACGACAGACAAAGTTCAATAAGACAGGTCGGAGACAAATTTTCTCCTATCGAGGATGATATTGATCTGCCACATGAAGATTTTTGCACACAGGATAGAGAGCAAACCTTGACTTTGTTTTTTCACTATGGAGGTGTTCGCAACGAATTTTCAGAATTTCAGGTAAAAAAATATTCGAATTCAGACAGTGCCATCAAATTATCGGCCACTATCTTCCAGACAAATAATGGTATTACACTCGGTCTTTCAAAGTCAGAAGTAATTTCTATCCTTGGTGACTGTTTTAAAAAAGTAAGTAATAGCAAGACAAAAGAAATTATCAAGTATCGCATTGACGACTTTGAACATTCGACCTTCTTACAAAGATTTAACTATCCATCATACTATGCGGAGTACGAATTTCGGAATGATAAACTTGTTAGATATAGATTTGGTTTTGAGTATCCTTAAACAGAAGCATTCCCGGAAAAAACGAATATAAAATGGCTTGTCATGAAACTTGAACAATATATTGATGCTGATACAATAGAATGGCTATTGGAACAAGAAAATCCATCAATCAGGTATTTTACTTTAACAAAGCTTTTAAAAAAGAGTGAGAGCGATCATGATGTTCTGGATGCCAGAAGAGACATTATGCATATTGGAATTGTTCCGGCATTACTTGATAAACAAAATGAAGCCGGATATTGGGGCGATCTTCAGAAATTCTATCCGGATAAGTATAAAGGCACAGTCTGGCAATTGATCATATTGGCAGAAATGGGGGCTGATGCAAATGATATACGTATTAAAAAAGCATGTGAGTTCATCCTTGACAATTCGCAGGATAATGAAAGTTACGGTTTCTCGATGAATAGAAGTTCAAAGATGGGAGGTGGCCGGCATAGTGAAGTAATTCCATGTTTAACAGGAAATATGCTATGGAGTCTGATCAAGCTTGGATATTTGAGTGATGAACGGGTACAAAAAGGTATCGGATGGATTTGCAGGTATCAAAGAAGTGATGATGGAATTTCTGAAACACCCAAAGAGTGGCCATACGATAAATACGAAATGTGTTGGGGTAGGCACACATGTCATATGGGGGTGGTCAAATCTTTAAAGGCGCTTTCTGCAATTCCCAAAGAAAAAAGGAGTAAATCGGTAACAGATAAAATAGAGACTCTTTCCGAATTCATTCTTATTCATCATATTTACAGGAAAAGCCATGACCTGAAATCCATCTCAAAACCCGGATGGCTCAGATTGGGATTTCCTCATATGTATCAAAGCGATATATTGGAAATTCTGGAAATACTGGTGGAGCTTGGTATCAATGATTCACGTATGAATGATGCTATCGATAAACTGATATCAAAACAAAATAAAGAAAAGAGGTGGAATTTGGAAAACACTTTCAATGGCAGGATGATAAAAAACATCGAGACAAAGGGAGAATCATCCAAATGGATTACCTTAAAAGCATTGAATGTGTTAATAAACCAATAAACACGGCCACTAATAAAATCGGAGCAATTTCACCGTATTTCTGCGAGAAAGAAAATACACACCGAGGGAATCGATTTCACAACAGCTCGTCGAATTTTGGAAGCAGTGCAAAAATCTCCTCCGTGTCCTCATGATCTCAGTGGTAAAAAACCTCTATTTCCCCGGAAGTAATTCGCTATTTTTGGTTCCATGAATAAACCAAAAATCCCGGCAGCAAAGCTTCCGGACCCGAAGAAGCCCCGGCCTCAGAAACCTGAACCTGCAGCGAAGCGGTTTCCCGGAACCGGTGGGGTTGCCCTGATCCTGGCCGTCGTGGTGCTCCTGCTGTATGGCCATACACTTCAGTTTGGTTTTACCTGGTTCGACGATGATACCATCCTGCTCCGAAACCAGGTCTTTGTATCCGAAATCTCCAATACCGGTCAGGCTTTCCTGCGCGATGCCGAGTTCAGGTCAAAGAGCATGGAGCTATACAGGCCGCTCCAGAATGTGACGTTCATGATGGATGCAGCCCTGGGTGGATATGACCATCCGGGCGTGTTCCATTTCACGAGCATGTTGCTGCATTTTCTGGCTTCCTTCCTGTTGTACCTGCTGATGAAACGTCTGGGGTTTTCGGCACGGATCTCCCTTTTGGGCAGTCTGGTGCTGGCCATACATCCGGTGTTCGCCTTCACGGTGTGCTGGCTCCCCGCACGCGGCGATCTGCTGCTGGCGGTTTTCTCGCTTCTCTCCCTCCTCTTTTTCCTTGATTTCCTCTCCACGCGCCGCCATCGTTTCCTGATCCTGCACCTGCTGTCGTTTTTTCTGGCCCTGCTGGCCAAGGAATCTGCGGTGATGATTGCCCCGGTAGCGCTGCTGCTGCTGATACGAAACGAAGGCAGGCTTAAACTGAAGAGATGGCACTACCTTACCGCGGCCGGTTATGTGGTGCTTACCGCAGTATTTCTGGTGATGCGTGCCGGTGCAGTTGCCTCTGTAAAAGGGGAGGGGTTTGCCCTCAAAGGGCTGCTCCATAACCTGCCGGTGTTGCCTGAGGTGTTGCTGAAGTTCTTCATCCCATGGCCCCTGGCAGCCCTGCCTTTCTACAATTTGATAGCTACCCTGGTGGGCATCGTAATCCTAGGGGCGATAATCTGGCTTCTCTTTAGATTGAAGATCAACAGGATAGACTCTGTAGCTTTTTTCTCCTGGTTCCTGCTTTTCAGTCTGCCTGCCATGCTGTACAATCCCGACTGGTCAGGATACATTTACGATTATGTAATTCACCGCAGCTACCTTCCCTTGGTGGGCATTCTGCTGCTTATATTTATGATGATTAAACGATATGAGGAGCGCCTTTTCGGCACCCCTCTCCGCTACCTGATGCTCATGGTGGGGATTGTCTGGCTGGTCATCAACGTGCAATTCTCAAAGAACTTTTCTGATCCCCTGAAATTCTGGGAGTATGCCGTAAAAACCAATCCCCGTTCAGCCTTTGCCCACACCTACCTTGGGGGGGCTAAGTTCTATGCCGGCATGAAAGAGGAGGCGGTTGCAAGCTACGACCAGGCACTTGCCATAAAACCCGATCTCCGGGAAGCTATTCTGAACCGTGGCATCACCCTGGCCTCCATGGGGGAGCATCAGAGGGCACTTACCGATTTCGACAGCTGCCTCAGCATCTCTCCAAAAGATACAATGGTATTGAGGTACAGGGCAGTGTCCCTATCTGAAACCGGTAATTTCAGGGCCGCCCTCAAAGACCTTGACCTGCTGGTCTCTTTGGGGGATACCCTGGCGCGTACCCGTTTCCAGTGGGGACTGGCCAGTCTGCTGTCAGGGGAATATCACCGCGCCGCAACCATTTTCAACGAACTGCTGCTGAAAGAACCCGGAAATCAACAGTACCTGCGCATGGGAGCCCTCTCTGCCCTCATGGATGGCAATGCCAATAAAGCGGTCGAGCGGTACAGGCAGGTGATTGCCATCACTGCTCCGGATCAGAACGCCTTTGCGAACCTGGGTTATGCGTTGTGGGAGCAGGGAGCTTATGCAGAAGCGCTGGCAGCTTTTAAGCAGGCTCTTGCCAAAGGGCCTGAGGATCTGAGTATAAACCTCGGTCTGCTGATTACCTACAGGAAGCTGGGGGATCAGAAAAGTCTGCAGGAAACCCTGGTCCGCACCTACATCCTGAATCCGGATCTCAGAAAATTCGATGAAACCATTGAAAAACTCACCCGCGAGGGGTATCTCTTCACCCCCGCACAAATCGGTGTGCTTGGTTCAATGCTTCGGTAGGGGACAGGGGACAGGGGACAGGAGCTAGTTATAAGTTATTAGTGATGAGTGAGTTCTGATCCGGGACCTGTAACTTACATCTTTGATCTTTGATCTTTGATCTTTGATCAAAGTTCCTTGAACATAAAAAACGGGCGCCTGAATCCAGACGCCCTTCCTGTATTATGCTTACACCGTTGATTATGCTTCCGGCTGCGCTTCAGCGGTTTCACCGGATACTTCAGGTGCTTCGGGAGCTTCAGCAGCCTTAGGTGCTTCAGCTTCAGGAGTTTCTTCCTTCTTCTTCTTGCCACCTTTTGCCTTGGGAGCTTTTTCGGCTACCTCTTCACTTCCCTCTTCACCTTCGGTGTGTTTCTCTGCCTTGGGTTTGGTCTGACGTGCCTTTTGTTTCTTTTCCATCTCCTCGAGCTTGGCTTTTGCATCAGCAACCTCTCCTTCCATCATCTCTTCTTTCAGGTCAGCAAGAACGCTGAGGTCACCAAGGGTGGTTTTTTCAAGGTTTTCCTTTATTTTCTTAACTGCCTTGCTGGTGCTCTGTTCACGCTTGGCTTCTTCCTGTTTTTCTTCTTCCTTCTGCTGAATCAGTTTGTCCTGAAAAGTTTTGGAATGGGAAACAATGATCTTCTTGTTTTCCTTTGAGAATTCAATCACCTTGAAATCAAGGGCTTCATCCACGCGGGCGATGGAGTTGTCCTCTTTCTGCAAATGGCGCAGCGGGGCAAAGCCTTCCACACCGTAAGGTAAGGCAATGATGGCACCCTTTTCCATGCTGCTCATCACGGTACCACGATGGATCGAATCAACAGTGAAAACGGTTTCGAACACATCCCAGGGATTCTCTTCGAGTTGTTTGTGGCCAAGGCTGAGCCTGCGGTTTTCAAGATCCACCTCAAGTACGAGTACTTCGAGGGTTTCTCCGATTTTGGTGAATTCTGCCGGATGCTTGATCTTTTTGCTCCATGAAAGGTCAGAGATATGGATCAGGCCGTCAACGCCCTCTTCAAGTTCCACAAAAATACCGAAGTTGGTGAAGTTCCGCACGATAGCCTGGTGCTTCGAATGCACCGGATATTTGGCAACGATGTTTTCCCACGGATCGGGGATCAGCTGCTTGATACCCAGCGACATTTTACGCTCTTCACGGTCAAGGGTAAGAATTACGGCTTCAATTTCGTCACCTACCTTCAGGAAATCCTGTGCGGTGCGCAGATGCTGCGACCATGACATTTCCGATACGTGGATCAGCCCTTCCACACCGGGGGCAATTTCCACAAATGCGCCGTAATCGGCGATCACAACCACTTTGCCCTTCACTTTGTCGCCTACCTGCAGCCCTTCGCTCAGGCTGTTCCACGGGTGCGGGGTGAGCTGTTTGAGGCCCAGGGCAATACGTTTCTTATTGTCGTCGAAATCAAGGATAACTACCTTGATCTTCTCATCCAGTGTCACAATCTCTTCAGGGTGGTTGATACGGCCCCAGCTCAGGTCGGTGATGTGGATAAGTCCGTCTACGCCGCCCAGGTCGATGAATACCCCATAAGTGGTGATATTCTTGACAGTACCTTCGAGGATCTGCCCTTTCTCAAGCCTGGCAATAATTTCGGCTTTTTGTTTTTCAAGTTCATCCTGGATGAGGGCTTTGTGCGATACCACCACGTTTTTGTATTCATGGTTGATTTTCACCACCTTGAATTCCATGGTCTTACCTACATAGATATCATAGTCGCGGATGGGTTTCACATCGATCTGCGAACCCGGAAGGAAAGCCTCAATACCAAATACATCTACAATAAGACCACCTTTGGTGCGGCATTTCACGTATCCGTTGATGATTTCATCCTGCTCCATGGCCTGGTTGATACGCTCCCATGACCTCAGAACACGTGCTTTTTTATGGGAAAGGACCAGCTGACCGTTCGGGTCCTCCTGGTTTTCAACATATACTTCAATGGCATCTCCAAGGTTGATCACATCGCGGTAACGCAATTCGGCAAGGCTGATCACACCATCCGACTTGTATCCGATATTCACAACAACCTCGCGGGCATTCTTGGCTACCACGATGCCGTCAATAACCTGCTGTTCATTGATGGACTTCAGGGTATTGCCATACAGGTTCTCCAGGTTGTTACGCTGGCTTTCATCATACTTCTCCTTGCGCTTGTCAACGGAATCCCAGTCGAATTCTCCCGGCTCGCTCAACACGTGCTTTTTGGGCGCTGCTGCTACCGGTGCTGCTTGTACCACAACTTCCGGAGCCTTCTCAATCACCGGCTCCTGTACTTCCGGCTCAACTACCTCTTCCACAACGGCTTCAACCTCAACTTCCGGTTCG
The DNA here is from genome assembly GCA_022709695.1 of Bacteroidota bacterium. GTDB lineage: Bacteria > Bacteroidota > Bacteroidia > Bacteroidales > SKPS01 > SKPS01. Next base: position 77,206 of record JAKLII010000010.1, on the reverse strand, counting down.
GCTTCAACCTCAGCTTCCGGTTCAGCTTCAACCTCAGCTTCAATCTCGGCTTCAACCTCAGCTTCAACTTCTGCCTCAGCCTCAACGCTCTCAACTTCCTCAACTTCCTCAACCTTCTCAACATTCTCAACTTCCTCAACCTGCTCCTCAGCCGGTTGATTAACTTCCTGTTCTTCAGGAATCATCTCATTTTGCATTTCTTCTGTCATAACCTTGTTTTTTTTTGCCCTGATGGTGGTGCCTGATGCACTTTTTGCCCCGGGCGGTTTATACTGATTTTATTACCCCTTCAAATGGGGGTGCAAAGATAGGAAATTATCTGACACAAAAATTGTTATTTAAAGCAGGATCCGGGATTACGACATCTCCCTGATCCGGTCCCTCACTGCTTCCATCACCCATTGCGGGGTGGAGGTGGCGCCACAGATCCCCACCCGCTCTGTATTGGTAAACCACTCTTTCTTAAGATCTTCAGGCCCGGTTACAAAATAGCTTCGCCGATTGGTTTTCAGGCATATCTCAAACAGCTGCTTCCCGTTGGAGCTTTTCGGATCACTTACAAAAATCACCAGGTCAAAACGCCCGGCAAACTCCCTGATCTCAATACCACGGTTCGATACCTGACGGCAGATCGTATCATGCGCTTTGAACATGGTTGCAGGGTCATATCCGGCTGCACGGTATCTATCCTCGATATAGGCAGCCACAGTTTTCAGTTTCTCAGGATCCTCGGTAGTCTGGGCATATAACCGCGATGGCCTGCTGAAGTCGGCATCTTTCAGGTCGTCCACATTCTGAATTACCCTTGCCCTTCTGCCCGTCTGGCCCATCAGTCCTACAACTTCCGCATGTCCCTCTTTTCCAAGAATATACACGTATCCTTCAGCCTCCTGCATCTCCTGAGCCCCTTTCTTGACCCGTTGCTGGAGCTTCAGCACAATCGGACAGGTAGCGTCAATGACACGAATATTCTGCTTACGGGCGAGTTCGTAGGTTTCAGGGGGTTCCCCGTGCGCACGGATCATCACCCTGGTACCTTCCATTTTCTGCATATCATCGCGGGTGATCACCTGTAATCCCCTGTCGGACAGCCTCTTAACCTCATGGCTGTTATGAACGATATCTCCGAGACACTGGATGGGCTCTTCAGAGGCAATGCCCTCCTCCGCTGCCGCGATGGCTTTCACAACCCCGAAACAAAATCCCGATTTGTGGTCTATCTCTATGATCATTGGCTTTCTTTGCATTGAATCTGATCTGTCAGGTACCTGATGAGGATGCCGGTATCATCCGGAGAAAACCATCTGATGCCCTGATCCCTTTTAAACCAGGTCATCTGCCGTTTGGCATACCGCCTGGTATTGGTTTTGATTTTTTCAACGGCCTGTTCCAGGGTGCACCGGTCATCAAGAAATGTGAAGATCTCCTTGTATCCAACCGTATTCAGCGCATTTAGTTCACGAAAAGGAAAAAGAGTTCTGTATTCTTCTACCAGTCCATCCCCGATCATGCGCTCAACCCGCATGTCAATCCGTTGGTTCAGCACCTCCCGCGGAAGGGTTAATCCCACTTTGATGATGCTGAAAGGCCTTTGTACCTCCTTCGAAATCCGCAATGTACTGAAAGGCTGCCCGCAGGTTTCAAAAACCTCCAGAGCCCGCAGCAGGCGGCTGGGATTCATCCGGTCCACCCGCCCGAAATAGTCAGGATCCAGACGCGCTACCTCCTCCTGCAGCCATACGATGCCACGCTCCTCATATTTTTGTCGCAGATTTCTCCGTAATGCAGGATCAATGTCCGGAAGGTCATCAATCCCCCTGGAGATCACATCAAGATAAAGCCCTGATCCACCTGCAAGAATAACCATTTGCCGGGTAGAAAAAAGCCCTTCCAGCAGCGACATCACCTCACCCTCATATCTGGAAACATTATAAGGATCTGTTACTGAGATGTGTCCGATCAGATGATGGGGAACAGCATCCCGTTGGTGCGCGTCAGGTGCTGCGGTGCCTATCCGCATTTCCCGGTAGACCTGCCTCGAATCAGCCGAAATGATCTCCGTGCCGAAATGCTTAGCCACCTCAATGGCCACTTCGGTTTTGCCCACCGCGGTAGGCCCGCAGATCATCACCAGGAACTTTTTCATAACCCCAATTTCTTACCCTCTTCCAGCATCAGCGCATACGCCTCCTCAAACCGGTTTGGGATGATCCCGTCGAGGATAGCTTCACGGATGGCGGTTTTTATGATTCCTACCTCTTTCGAAGGGGCAATACCGAATGCCTCCATGATCATCTCTCCGGTCACCGGTGGCTGCCAGTTGCGCAGCCGGTCCTTCTCCTCAATCTCTTTCAGTTTCTCCTCAACGATCTCGAAATTACGGGTATAGCGTGTTCTTTTCTGTTCATTTTTCGAGGTGATATCAGCTTTGCACAACTGCATCAGCTTGTCGATATCATCACCTGCTTCAAACAAAAGGCGCCGCACTGCTGAATCGGTAACATGGCTCTCCACCAGGGCTATGGGCCTCAGGTGGAGCTGGATCATTTTCTGCACAAACCGGAGCGGTTCGTTAAGCGGCAGTTTGAGTCTTGAGAAGATCCTGTGCGCTGTTTTTACCCCCAGCACTTCATGCCCGTGGAACGTCCATCCGGTGCCGGGCTGAAATTTCTTTGTGGCGGGCTTTGCAATATCATGCAGCAGGGCAGCCCACCTCAGCCACAGGTCATCGCTCTCCATGGCCAGATTATCCAGTACCTCAAGGGTGTGCAGGTAGTTGTCCTTGTGCCTGATACCATTCACGTTCTCAACCCCTTTCATGGCGGTAAGCTCCGGCAGTACCTTGTCGAGGATCCCTGCAGAATCAAGGAGGTTGAAGGCAAAGGAGGGGCGGGGGGTGAGCATCATTTTGTTGAATTCTTCGGCAATGCGCTCAGCCGAGAGGATCGAGATCCTTTCGCGCTGATTTTCAATGGCATTGAAGGTCTCCTCTTCTATGCTGAATCCCAGTTGGGAGGCAAATCTGATGGCCCGGAAAATCCGCAGTGGATCGTCGGAAAAGGTGATCTCCGGGTCCCGTGGTGTACGGATCAGCCCTGCCTCCAGGTCCCCAAGTCCGTTGAAGGGATCGCTCAGGGTACCGAAGTCTTCGCGGTTCAGACTGATTCCCATGGCATTGATGGTAAAATCGCGCCGCAACTGATCCTCCTCCAGGGTGCCGTCTTCTACCACCGGCTTGCGGCTGTCGTGGCGGTACGACTCCCTGCGTGCCCCTACGAATTCCACCATAAAATCATCATATCGCAGCATGGCTGTGCCAAAATGCTTGTAAACAACTACTTTGGGTTTTCTGCCGGAGAGATCTGCCACCCTGCGTGCCAGGGCAATCCCGCTCCCAAGGGTCACCACATCAATGTCCTTTCTGTTCTGATACAATAATATGTCGCGCACAAACCCACCGATTACATAGCTTTTCTGCCCAAGATCCTCAGATGCCCCGGCAATGATCCGGAATATCTCATGATCAAGGTGTTCTGAAAAGTCCTGATGTGGCAAACCGGCAGTCATTCCCTGATAATGGTGATGAGGTTGTTTGCTTCAACCTTAATAATGGTGGAAGGTTTCACCTCAGTGACCTCCTCCTGCCGGACCTGCACCACATAATCCACCCCTTTGATAATCTCAGGTTCGATCATCGCAAAGGTAAGTGGGGTAATATTTCCGGAAAGATTGGCTGAAGTGGAAACAATTGGATTTCCAAGAGATTCTATAATCGCTTCACAGAGGGTGTTCCTTACAACCCTGATGGCGATGGTGCCGTCCTGCCCGATCAGGTTGTCGGGCAGGTTCACTGCTCCGGGGTATATGATCGTAAGGGGTCTGTTGTAGGTTCGCAGCAGGTCGGGAACAACCTCCGGTATTTTCTCCACATAGGCTGCAACCTGCTCAAGGGAGGTGGCCAGCACAATCATCTGCTTCGAAGGATCACGCCTCTTCAGATGAAAAATCCTGGCAATGGCCTTGCGGTTCCGGGCATCACAGCCGATTCCCCAAATGGTGTCGGTAGGGTACAGGATGACCCCACCCTTTTTCAGTACGGCAACTGCCTTTTTAACTTCTTCCTGCATAGTGGTGTAAAATATCTGTAAGAATTTGAGGATCAATATTTTTGCCACATTTATAATGTTTTTCAGGACACCGCTTTCTGCCATGCAGTCCACAGGGTCTGCACGATAAATCTTCCTGACATTCAACAATATGAGATGTCTGAGAACGAGGCCCGAATCCGAAGGCGGGTACCGTTGAACAAAAGATGGCAGTTACGGGAGCATTCACCGCCGATGCCAGGTGCATGGGGGCTGAGTCGTTGCTGTAATTCATCACTGCATCCTGCATCAGGGCTGCAGATTCCAGCAGCGAGAGCTTCCCGGTGAGGTCTATAACCGCCTCGTTTACTGATCCTTTCATGATGCGCTGCGCCAAAGCAGAGTCGGCTTTGCTTCCAAGGATATAACACCTGAAGCCGGGTGAAAGTTTTTGCAGAAATGCTGTCCACGTCTCCTCCGGAAGCTGTTTGGTAGGCCAGAGCGAAGCGGGGGAAACGGTGATGTAGGGCTGCTCCTTGAACTTAAGGGTGTTTTTTACCGATGCCTTATCAGGATACAGGCGCACCGGAAAGATGGGTTTGATGCCCAGATGGGCGATGAGGGATAAGTTGCGGTCGGTTTCATGCACGGCAGCGTCTCCGATCTGATGGGGAATGCGTCGCGTAAAGAACCTGGACCATGGATTTTTATCGAATCCCACCGTGGCTCCCGCGCCCGAGAGCACTGCAATCATACCGGTACTGAAGAAACGCTGTGCATTGATAATCAGATTGTAATGCTCCTTTCTGATCTCCCGGATCAACCGGAAAAGATTCCTGTATTTATGCTGCTTTTTATTCCAGATATGAATTTTGGATATATAAGGGTGTTCGGTAAAAAGTCCTTCCATCCCGCTTTTTACCAGGATCCCGATGGAGGCTTCCGGAAAATGGGAGTGGAGTGCTTCCAGCACCGGGGTAACCAGTATGGCATCTCCGATGGAGGCGGTCTGAATCACAAGGAATCTGGCATTTTCCATTTCAGACGGATATCTGGTATTCCCGCAGCACCTCATTAAGAGAAGTCTTCAGGTCTGTTGAAGGGTTCCGTTTTCCGATGATCAGGGCACACGCTACCTGATACGTTCCTGAAGCGAAACTTTTCGGATAGGTCCCCGGGATCACCACACTGCCGGCCGGTACCCTTCCGCGATATACCACTTCTTTTACTCCGGTTACCTCAATGATGCGTGTTGATCCCGTAATCACCACATTGGCGCCGATCACGGCTCCGGTCTCCACAATAGCCCCTTCCACGATGATGCTCCGTGAGCCGATGAAGCAGTTATCTTCCACAATCACGGGAGCTGCCTGCAACGGCTCCAGCACCCCGCCGATCCCCACGCCTCCGCTCAGGTGAACGTTTTTCCCAATCTGTGCACACGAACCCACGGTAGCCCAGGTGTCGACCATCGTGCCTGCATCCACATAGGCGCCGATGTTTACATACGAAGGCATCATGATTACTCCCGGTGCCAGATAGGCTCCGTAACGGGCTACGGCATGTGGTACCACCCTCACCCCCAGGTGCTGGTAATCCCCTTTGAGGGGTATGCGGTCGTGAAATGTAAGATCTCCTGCCCGAAATACCTTCATCTCAGAGACTCTGAAATACAGCAGGATCGCCTTCTTTACCCACTCCTGCACCACCCAGCCTCCCGGTGTGGGCTCCGCCACCCGCAGTTTTCCGGCGTCGAGTTGCGCGATGGTCCACCGGATGGCCTCCTTCACAGAAGCTTCATGTATCAGTGCCGGATCCTCCCAACACCGCTCTATCAGAACTTTTTCCTGTTCCATGGGTTTATTTTTCGGGATCAGCCTGCGAAGTTACACCAAAAACCGGTTGCAGCAGTGCGTCTGTTTGAGTACTTTTGACACAAATATGCACGTATGACTTTCAGAATAGAGCAAGACTACCTGGGTGAAATGGAGGTGCCTTCCGATGCCCTGTATGGCATCCATGCCCTTCGGGCTAAGGGGAACTTCCCTTGTAATCAGCCCTTTAACCCAGCCTGGTACAAGGCAATGGGCGTGGTGAAAAAGGCTGCTTACCTTACGTATGATGCCTTCAGAAATGCGGCATTGGAGCAGGTGGAATTTGCCTCTTTTGCCGACCGGATGATGCCGGCCGACTGGATTGCGGCCCTGTGCGACGCGGCAGGTGAGGTAGCGAAAGGCGACCATTATGCCCATTGCATCGTGCCGGCCATCAGCGGAGGAGCCGGGACCAGCATCAACATGAATGTCAATGAGATCATTGCCAACCGTGCCCGGCAGATCCTGACAGGGCAGGGGAGGGGAGCCCCGTTCCCCGACCCGGTGGAGCATGCTAATGTCTATCAGAGTACCAACGATGTGGTGCCTGCAGCCCTCAAGATAGCCGCGATGCGGGAACTGGAAACCCTTGAAGCCTCCATCAACGGCCTCCGTTTCGCCATCGAAGCGAAGGAAAAAGAATACCGCGATGCCCTGCGGGTTGGATATACCCAGATGCAGGCCGCCGTACCCTCCTCCTTCGGGATCCTCTTCAGCACATTTTCCGATGCCCTCTCCCGCGACTGGTGGAGGGTGTCGAAATCCTTCGAGCGGATAAAAGTGGTGAACCTGGGGGGTGGCGCCATCGGTACGGGGATGGCTGTTCCAAGATTCTTCATTATGGAGGTGGTCAATACCCTGCGGGAACTTACCGGCCTGCCGGTGGCCCGGGCCGAAAACCTGCCCGACAATACCGCCAACCTTGATGCCCTGGTGGAGGTGCACGCCGTGATGAAAGCCCTCGCGGTAAACCTCGAAAAAATGGCAGGCGACCTGCGGCTCCTGGCTTCCGACCTCAGCCACGGGGGGCTCTCCATCCCCCATCGTCAGGTGGGAAGCTCCATCATGCCCGGAAAAATAAACCCGGTAATCCCTGAGTATGTGATCAGTATATCTCACCGGGTGTATGCCAACGACAGCACCATCACCTCCCTCAGCGCACAGGGCTGCCTCGAACTCAATGCATACCTCCCCATCATCGGTGATGCACTCCTCAATTCCCTGCAGTTGCTGCAAGGGGCCTGCAATACCCTCAGGGCAAACCTTGTGGAGGGGATCACGATCAATGTTGCGGATTCGGAAAATCAGCTTTACCATAATGCTGCCATCACCACCGCCCTCATTCCCCTTATCGGTTACCATAAAGCCTCTGAACTGGCCCGCAGGATGAAAGAACATCAGGTGGATGTATTTGCAGCAAACCAGCATCTGCAAATGGTTTCCGATGAAAGGATCAAAGCGGTGATGGCTCCGCGCGAATTGCTGAAACTGGGATTTTCACTCAAAGACCTGAAGGAATAGATGAAAGGAAAAGATACCAAACCCCATATCGGGATTTTTGGCCGCAGAAACAACGGCAAGAGCAGCCTGATCAATGCCCTGGCAAATCAGGAGATTGCGATTGTTTCAGATCATGCCGGTACCACCACCGACCCTGTGAAAAAATCGATGGAGATCCCCGGCATCGGACCGGTGATCCTGGTGGACACCGCCGGCATCGACGATGAAGGGGAACTGGGTAAGAAGCGGGTGGCAGCTACCCTCAACACCCTGCGCACGATCGACTTTGCCATTCTGGTGGTGGCAGACAACATTTTCGGGGCCCATGAACACGACCTGGTGGCGAAGTTTCGCGACAAGGAGATCCCCTTTCTGGTGGTACACAACAAATCGGATTTGGCAGCCGCCGATGAAACTCTACAGCAGAGGGTGCTGGAACAGACCGGCGAAAAAGTACTGGGGTTTTCAGCGCTGAACCGAAGCGGGGTGGGGGATCTGATTCGCCTGATCCGCGACCGGATGCCCGAGTCTGCCTATCGCTCCCGCTCACTGCTGGGCGATCTTCTCTCATACGGCGATGTGGTGCTCCTTATCACCCCTATTGATATCGAGGCACCGGAAGGGAGGATGATCCTGCCCCAGGTACAGGCCATCCGCGATATCCTCGACAATGACTGTATTGCAGTGGTACTCAAGGAGCGCGAAGCAGATGCCTTCATCCGCAAGATGAACCCGCTGCCCAAACTGGTGATCACCGACAGCCAGGTGTTTCTCAAGGCCGATGCCAGCATCCCGAAGGAGATACCACTCACCAGCTTCAGCATCATGCTGGCACGCCACAAAGGGGATTTCGATACCTATGTCAAAGGTACCCCGGCCATTGGCACCCTGAAGGACGGTGATAAAGTACTCATCCTCGAATCATGCACCCACCATGTGAGCTGCGACGACATCGGAAGGATGAAAATCCCGAGGTGGCTCACGCAATATACCGGCAAAAAGCTTCATTTCGAAGTGGTTACTGGGATGTCTGACCTGCCCGCTGATATCCGTGATTATGCGCTCGTGGTGCAGTGCGGGGGTTGTGTGCTTACCCGGAAACAGGTGTTTGGGCGTATCCGCCCTGCCATCGAAGCCGGCGTGCCAGTAACCAACTACGGCATGGCCATCGCCTGGGTACATGGCATCTTCCACCGTGCCGTGGCGCCGTTTACCGGCCACGCTGTCAGTCAGGAGGATTATTTGTAATCTCTATTTCGCATACGCCACCGCCCGTGTTTCACGGATCACGGTGATCTTGATCTGCCCCGGGTAGGTCATCTCTTCCTGGATCTTCTTCGAGAGATCCAAGGAGATCGAAGCAGCCTCGTCGTCCGATACCTTTTCGGCACCCACGATTACGCGCAGTTCACGTCCGGCCTGGATGGCGTAGGTCTTTACCACCCCGGGGTGCTGCATGGCCAGTTCCTCGAGCTGTTTCAGGCGGTTGATATAGGCTTCCACCACCTCGCGCCGTGCCCCCGGACGTGCCCCAGAAATGGCATCACATACCTGTACAATCGGCGCCAGTAGGGTGTTCATCTCCACCTCTTCGTGGTGAGAACCGATGGCATTGCACACTTCAGGATGCTCCTTGAACTTCTCTGCCAGTTTCATTCCCAGCAGTGCGTGCGGCAGCTCCGGCTCGTTGTCGGGCACCTTGCCGATGTCGTGCAGCAGCCCTGCCCGCTTGGCAAGCTTGGGATTGAGTCCCAGCTCCGCGGCCATGGTGGCGCAGAGGCGGGCCACCTCCTTCGAGTGTTGCAAAAGGTTCTGGCCATAAGAGGAACGGTACTTCATCCGCCCTACCATCCTGATCAGCTCGTGGTGCATGTTGTGGATGCCCAGATCGATGGTGGCACGCTTGCCGGCCTCAATGATCTCCTGCTCCACCAGCTTTTTGGTCTTTGCCACTACCTCTTCGATCCTGGCCGGATGGATACGGCCGTCGGTTACCAGTTTGTGCAGCGAAAGCCGGGCAATCTCCCTGCGTACCGGATCAAAACCCGACAGGATGATGGCTTCGGGGGTGTCGTCCACTATGATCTCGATGCCCGTGGCCGCCTCCAGGGCACGGATATTACGCCCTTCACGCCCGATCACACGCCCTTTGATCTCATCGTTCTCGATGTTGAATACCGAAACCGAATTCTCGATCGCATGCTCGGTAGCCGTACGCTGGATGGTTTCAATTACAATCTTCTTGGCCTCACGGTTGGCCGTCATCTTGGCCTCTTCCAGGATCTCACGGATCTGTACCGAAGCTTCCGACTTCGCTTCACCCTGGAGGGCATCCACCAGCTGCTGCTTCGCCTCCTGGGCCGACAACCCGCTGATGGTTTCCAGCTGTACCACCTGCTGCTTGTGCAGTTTCTCGAGGTCAGCCTGGCGTTTGTCAATCACTTCAAGCTGATTGTTCAGGTTCTCCCTTACGGTAGTGATCTCCTTCTGTTTCTTCGCCAGCTCCTCGATGCGCAGGTTCAAACCGGCTTCTTTCTGTTTCAGCCTTGCCTCGTTCTGCTGAATTGCCAGGTTCTTCTCGTTTACATACTGGTCGTGCTCCGACTTCATCTGCAGGAATTTCTCCCTGGCCTCCAGTATCTTGTCTTTTTTCAGTACCTCTGCCTCAGCATGGGCCTCCTTCAGTATCTGTTTGCTCTTCTTTAACGCCGACTTCCGCAGAAAGGTCGCCGTTGATATTCCACCTCCTGCCAGTCCCCCCAGCAGGGCAATTACAATCCATAGTGTATTCATTTGTCCTCCATTTTGTTATGATGGAGCGAGAGAAAAAAAAATACCCGCGAATAATTCCGGAGTCTTAATAAACCCCAATTAATCAGCTTAGAGGAGCCTTCATCCTTTGGAGTCCACTGTCCACCCTCAGGTGAATCCGTGCATGCACGGTTGAGGCCTTCCATCGGCACGACTGAGCTTTCCTCTAATGTTTATACTGTTGAGTTTATAAACTGTATTGAATTATCGCGGGTAAATATCTTTCAAAGAACGTACTATGCGTTGTCATCTTCTTTCTCCGGTTCACAGGCTTCTGAAAACAGAAGCTCTGTTCTGCGCTCAACCCCATCCAGGGTATGTTCACATTGCACAATCGCCAGTGTTTGCTGCAGACTTACCATCGCCAGCAGATCCTGATTGTCCTTGTAAGCAAAATGCTCTGCATGCAATCTGATGGATCTGTTGATACGCCTTGCCGCTTCTTCTATCTGTTCTTTCTCCTGCTCATCTGCTCTTAATCTGTACTGCCTTCCTGCAATGTGTATAGCTATCGGGATTTCATCCATGGTATATCCTCACTTCCGGATCTATTTTTCCAACAACAACAAGCATCTGTCTATCTCCCGCATCATCTCGTTAATAATTTGCTTTGTTTGTATCTGTTCTTCTTTATGTTGAATGAACGTTTCAGGTTTATAGGTTAGTATTGTATCCTCTGTATTTTTCTCCTCCCCACCGGCTTCCGGTACCTGCGAAAGCTGGCTTTCGCACTTTTCCTGCATCATCTCCAGTTGCTTCCGCAACTTCCGGTTTGCTTCTGTCAGCCTTAGGATTCCGGCTTCCAATTCCAGGATTCGGGCTGTGAGCGGATGCATCCGGCATGCTGTTAGGTTGGTTTACAAAGATACATAAAAATCGGTTTCCTCTGCAACTCCTCAATCTTTTTTGCACCGGAATCTCCTTTTTTTGGTTTTCAATCATATATCTGTAAAAAGAATCATGAAAGAAGATTTCATTGCCTGGCTCTGGCATTTCAGGTTGTATGGCGGCCCCTTCACTTTAACGGATAGCCGCCCGTTTTCGGTCGATTCACCCGGTATTCCCAACACTGATGCGGGTCCCGATTTTCTGGGAGCGCGGATCCGTATCGGTGATACCCTCTGGGTAGGACATGTGGAGATCCATCTCCGTTCCACCGACTGGATTCTCCATGGCCATCATAAAGATCCGCAGTATGATGCCGTAATCCTGCATGTGGTATTTCGCCATGACAGGGAGATCCTGATGCGCGACCAAACCACCCTGGCCGTGCTCGAACTGAAGGACCGCATTGACTCCTCCCTCTACACCCGTTACCTGCAGTTTATGGCATCTCCTGCCCCGGTACCCTGTGCTGATCTGCTCCGGGTATCCGGACCCTCTCCCATGCCAGCCCAGTGGATCGTTAGTCTGGGTATGCAACGGATGATCAGAAGGGCGGCTGAGCTCCCATATCTGCTGGAAAGGGTTGAAAACGACTGGCTCGCACTCCTCTGGATTACCTTCGCCAGAAGCTTCGGCCATAAAGTAAACGACGATATCTTCGAAATGCTGGCGCTGCGGACACCGCTCCCCCTTATCAGGAAATACTCTTCCGAACCTTTTAGCCTGGAAGCACTTCTTCTGGGGCAGGCAGGCCTGCTGGAGGAGACCGGTGAAGAACCGCCGGATGCCTATCGCACGAAACTGACCGAAGTATGGCAAAATATCCGGTACGCCCACCCGATGCAACCGATGGAACCCCATCACTGGAAATTCCTGCGTACCCGCCCCGCCAATTTCCCCACCATCCGCATCGCCCAGCTGTCTGCCCTGCTGCCCGGATTTCTGGCAGTGAATCCCCTGTCGCTGAATGAGGTACGGATGTGGATGAAAAAGGCTGTGCATCAGGAAGTTTCACCCTACTGGCAAAAGCATTATCACTTCGGAAAATCATGCCGCGGGCTCCCGGTTGCCATTGGAAGAGAAAGCATCGAAAGGAACGTGATCAACGGGTTGATGGTGAGTCTTGTACGGTATGGACAAACCTACCGCAACCATACCTTTATTTCAGGGTTGATGGATTTCATGGCAGAGCTTCCTCCTGAAAAACACCGGGCTGTCAGAATCTGGGAGAGCCTTGGGATTAACGCCGATTCAGCCCTTGAAACGCAGGGTCTTCTTGAGCTGCTCAACGAATATTGCCGCCAGAAACGCTGCCTCGAATGCCGGTTCGGGCACCACCTCCTTTCGGCAGCCGCTTCGGTTACAGCTGTGGAATCCTGACTTTTTCTTGGAAGTCTCGGAAAAAATTTGCAGGTTTGTCCTCGCTTCCGACGTTAACCCATCCCAAAAAATGAAATATTTCACCTTTCTGATTGGTTTACTGTTTGTTATATCGACCGGAACCGCACAAAATCCGGTACTGAATCCATCGGACACCACACTGGCTGAACCGGCTCCCCCGTCCCGAACCATCAGCGAACGGATCAACGACCGGTTTGAACCGGCGGTCCGCAGCATGGATAAGGTGCTTTTCTTTGATCCGTTTAAGGAATTTGGCATGTATGATCCGGTGATACGGGATGACCAGGGGAATCCCGTGCTGAATGCGGATGGACAGCCGGTGGAAAATCATATCCCTATAATCATCCTGTGGCTTATTGCAGGAGCTCTGTTTTTCACAGTATTCATGCGTTTTATCAATTTCCGCGGTTTCGGACATGCCATTACCCTCATCAGGGGTAAATACGATAATCCTAAGGATGCCGGTGAGGTGAACCATTTTCAGGCTCTTGCAACGGCACTCTCCGGGACCGTTGGTTTGGGAAATATTGCCGGCGTGGCAGTAGCCATTGCCGTAGGCGGACCGGGGGCTACGATATGGATGATCATTGCCGGATTGATGGGGATGGCTTCCAAATTCACCGAATGCACCCTGGGGGTGAAATACCGTAATATTGATAAGAACGGAGAGGTATCCGGTGGCCCGATGTATTACCTGAGCAAAGGATTGGCAAAAAGGGGAAAGGGAATGGCAGTGTTCGGAAAAATCCTTGCCGCTTTCTTTGCCATCATGGTAATTGGTGGTTCTTTCGGGGGTGGAAATATGTTCCAGGCCAACCAGGCCTATGCCCAGCTGGCAAACTTCATCCCCATGCTAGAGGGAAATGGTTTTTGGTTCGGAATCATGCTGGCCATCCTTACCGGTGTTGTGATCATCGGAGGGATTAAAAGTATCGCCAATGTTACGGATAAAATGGTCCCTTTCATGGCGATTCTATACGTGGGTGCTTCCCTCGTGGTAATTGCCCTCAACTACGCAAATATTCCGGCAGCATTTGTGGAGATCTGGAACGGCGCCTTCAATGCCGATGCCGCCAAAGGGGGGTTGATCGGAGTACTTATCATGGGATTCAGGCGGGCTGCCTTCTCCAATGAAGCCGGGATTGGCTCGGCCTCTATTGCGCACTCAGCAGTTAAAACCAAGGAGCCCATTACCGAAGGTATTGTGGCCCTGCTGGAGCCATTTATCGATACGGTAGTAATATGCACCATGACTGCCCTGGTGATCGTAATTACCGGCGAGCATCATAACTTCGGCGGTGATGTATCGACGTCTGGCGGTGTTAAGCTCACCTCTGATGCCTTTCAGCATACGATCAGCTGGTTCCCATACCTCCTTACAGTTGCAGTATTCCTGTTTGCATTCTCTACCATGATCTCATGGTCATACTACGGTCTCAAAGGCTTCGACTACCTCTTCGGGGGCTGGTCGGAAAAAGTGTTCGGAAGCCGGAAAATCGCCAAATATGTGTACCAGGTCGTCTTCCTGGGCTTCATCATCGTGGGGTGCTCCTCCACTATGAGCGCCGTGATTGATTTTTCCGATATGATGATCTTTGTGATGGCATTTCCCAACATCCTGGGGCTCTACATCCTCGCCCCCGAAGTATACTGCGACCTGAAGAGCTACCTGCACCGGGTAAAAACAGGAGAAATCAAAAGATACAGATAAATCTCCTTTTTTCCCTTTTGAATCAACTATACAGGGTAATGTGATCTGAATTATTGCGGTAATCCGATCCCGAAAATCCTGCTATTGGAAAACTGGAAAGACCTCCTGGCTTTCAACAAGGCCGAACGACGTGGTATCTGGCTGCTCCTGCTGATGATAGCAGGGGTAACGGTGCTGCATGTGTACGTTTCCCTGAAACCGTCAGCACCGGACCTTGTCACTATCACCCGCCTGGCAGCACAGGCTGACCAGCAACTGGACGCCCGGACAAATTACCCCGGAAAACCATCCGGGAATGGCGGTTCCCGCAAAAGTAAAGATTCCCTGTTTTATTTCGATCCCAATACCATAACGGCAGCTGAGTGGGAGCTTTTGGGGCTTTCCCCGAAACAGGCAGCAGCCATCACCCGGTTCACAGCTTCCCGTACCCCGTTTAAAGTCCCGTCTGACCTAAAGAAAAGCTTCGTGATCAGCGAAGATTTCTACACCAGGGTAGAACCCTGGATCCGGATAACCCGGGTGACCAGATCACCGGATCAACCCTCAATGGTTCAGAATAAACCTCATTTTCAGACTGAGAACCTGAACCTTGCCGATACCACTGCGCTTCAGGCACTGCCAGGAATCGGCAGTGTGCTGGCCCGCAGAATTGTGAATTACCGCAGAAGCCTTGGAGGATTTCATTCTGTAGGTCAGCTAAAGGAGGTGTTTGGGATGCAGCCGGAGCTGGTGGATAAGCTTGAAAAACGGTTGTCGGTTTCTGAGTCAGAAATCATCAGGCTGGATATCAATCGTCTGACAGTGAAGGAACTCTCTGCGCATCCGTATATTTCACCCAAACTGGCGTACCTGATTACAGAGCTGGCCCGCAAAAAGCCCATCCGGAGCGAACAGGAACTTCGTGCTGCCCTTCCACCTGGTTTCGCTGTCAGTGAAAACCTCTGGCCCTACCTGCGGTACAAGGAATAATGCATGATTGCCGGCCGGGAAAAGTGTCCGTACAAGGTGAACGATTGCTGTGTATCTTTGTCCCCGTACCAGACAGGTTTTAATTGTATAACCATCAATATTTCAGATACATGAACCATTCCTCCGAACATGTCAGGCAGAAACGGTTTCCGCTGGTCTTCTGGGTCGCCAATGTAATGGAACTCTTCGAGCGTTGGGCCTATTACGGGGTTTTTGCAGTGCTGTCTGTCTACCTGACTGACCCGGAAGCCAACGGAGGCCTGGGATTCTCAAGTGAACAAAGCGGTACCCTGATGGGGGTGGTGACCTTTACGATATATTTTCTCCCAACCCTGGCAGGCGCCATTGCCGACCGGCTCGGATACCGGAAAATTCTGCTCATTGCATTTGCTGTGCTTACTTCGGGATATCTGCTGATGGGGCAATACACCTCGTACCATGGTATTTTTCTGGCATTTCTGCTGGTTGGGATTGGCGCTGCCTTTTTCAAACCGGTGATCGTAGGTACAGTTTCCAAATCCACCAACAACTCCAACAGAACGGTAGGGTTCGGGATATTCTACATGATCGTCAATATCGGCGCCTTTATCGGACCATTTGTGGCATCCAAGCTCCGCGATATTCAATGGCAGTATGTCTTTGTGATGTCGGCAACCATTATCGCCATAAACTTCATTCCGGTAATCTTCCTGTACCGTGAACCGGGAAGAAAAACCGATCCCTCCGCTGTTCCGGTAGGGAAGAAAGTCAAAGAAATATTCCGCAACTTTTTTATGGTGCTTTCAGATCTTAAGTTCCTGACATTCATCCTGATCATGTCGGGTTTCTGGATGATGTATATGCAGATTTTTTATACGATGCCGGTGTACATTACCCAATGGATGGATACCACCGTGATTTACGATTCTGCCCGCTGGATTGCCTTTGCCTTTGGAAAAACACAGGATGGTGTGGGGATAATCCGCCCCGAAATGATACAAAACCTTGGTGCTGCAAGCATCGTATTCTTCCAGGTGCTGATGTCGAGCCTGGTAAAAGGGGTTGCCCCCATCCGTTCCATTACGGTTGGAATTCTGGTTTCTGCCCTGGCAATGTCGGCCATGAGCATGGGAATGAACGGGTGGATCATTGTGGTGGCCATTGTGATTTTTGCGTTTGGCGAGATGATCAGCTCACCCCGCACACAGGAATATGTCAGCATTATCGCACCTCCGGAAAAGGTGGGCGTATATATGGGATTCAGCTTCCTTCCACTTGCCATCGGGAGTTTTGCCGGAGGATTTCTCTACGGAAAACTCTACGGTTCTTTGTCTGATATCTACAGGTTTACCGGAAATGAATTAACCCTTAGGGGTATTTCGGTTGAGGGAATGGAAAAAACCGATATCCTGAAAGCGGGAATGTTTCATTTGCAGATGACATCAGCCGAGCTGAAACAATACCTGTTCATGCGTTACGAGCCTTATAGGATATGGTGGATTTTCGGGGCCATTGGCCTCGTAACGGTGCTGGCTTTCCTGATCTTCAACAACCGGGTGAAAAGGTCTCCGGCAAAATCGTGATTGTGCGGAGATTACATCACGTCAGCATCCGCCGGGCTTTGGTACCGGAACTTTGACCTCAACCACAGGGGCTGGTGCATTTTCCAGTGCCTTGAAAAATGACTTGTAAGGGTAGGCCTCAGCTTCTGCAGGCTTCACGGGTTTGCCGCTCTTCAGGGATTCTGTAAGTGCTGCATACCCCCGGTCGGCAGCCAGTGCACTGATCCCGGTCATCCGAAGCAACTCAGCTACAGCGGCAGCGTCACTACCCTGGTCTCCGTAAAGCAATACCTCTTTCTTCCTGAGCTTCCTGATGGCCTTACGGCCATTTAGTTCCCCCTGCTCCATATGCACCGCGCCATCCAGGTGGCCTGCAGCATAATCCTCTGCAGAACGGATGTCCACGATTATCAGTTTCCTGTTGGCTTCTTTCGCAAGCTTCAGGAAGGCATCGGGAGTGAGTGTATTTACTTTTGCAATGTTTTCAAGCGACTGGCCCGACGGTTCTGCATACCTGCCCGGCCAGAACCTGAACAGAAGGGATCCGGAAACCAGAATTCCCAGCATGATCAATAGACCAAGCCGAAGGGGAGTAAAATGGGTCTGCTCCATAGTAATTCGATTTTCTTAATTTACTGATTAACAACCTCCTGATGTGGGTTTGGCCGAAAGGACCGGCGCGGCAGTTTTTCTGGTCGACTGAGGAAGGTTCAGCTCTCCGGCTTCTCCGCCGAAAAGCGATGCTGCCCTCTTTCTGAAACGGTAACGGCTGAGTTCAGCGATGCCACGTGTTCCTTCAGGTGCTTCATTCTCTTTGAATATCACTTCAGTAAACCGGTTCAGTCCACCGTCAAGAACGCATACCCCGCTGTAACCTTTGCGCAATAGCAAGGTTTGAACCTCTGCCGCTTCAATCCCTCCGTTGGTGATCAGCACTTTCTTTTTCAGAGGGTCATTCCACAATTCCCGGTGCTCCCGTATCATCACATCGGCTACAGGAATGTGAACCGAACCCGGAAGACTGAACCGGTTGTATTCCTGTGCCGTACGAAGGTCTACCAGGGTAGCTTTCTTTGGATTATTCAGGATGATGTAGGCCAGTTCGTCTGCATCCATCACCAGGGAAGGATCGGCCAGGGATTGCATTACCTCTTTTTCGGTCGACTGCATAAGCCCTTTTGCCTTCTGTTGTGGCAGAAAGAGGATAATCACGCCGATCAGTACCGCCATCAGAAATTCAGCACCAAGACGGGGATAGATTTTATGGGTAGGTTTCAGCCCTTTGGTGCTCTTCCTCTCAAAATAGGTTGCCACAATAAATGCACCCAAAGCCATCAGGATAAACAGAAAAACCATCAGATGCTTCGATATTCCCAGGGTGGTAGAAAGCATTTCATGGTCGAAGTAATAGCCGGTAAAAAGCTTGTTGAAGGTGGTATCGAAAGCCCCGAATATGAAGATCCCAATAAAGATACCCCCGATGAAAAACATCGCATCTATCTTTCCGATCACCGCACCTGTTACCGAGGTGCCCGGACAGAAACCACCCAGGACAAATCCAAATCCCATGATGACTCCACCGGTAACCGCACTTACCAGAAAATTGGAATTGACCGTGATAAGTGACAGGTCAACTATACCCAGATACCCCAGGATCACAAGGCCCGACATGGCTGTAATGCCTGCAGTGAAAAATACCTTGAGTACCACGAAATCGTAACCGTAAAAAACTCCGGCCAGTTTGCGAGATGACGAAAAGCCCGATTGTTCCAGCACCAGCCCGAAAAACAGGCCGACGAAAAAGATGATAAGCAAGTACCATCCCTGATCAATGATGCCCAATGGATATAATGGTGTCATGATTCTTAATATTGATGTTTATACCCAGAGTTTTCTGAAAAAAGCTGCAATGGCGTACCCGGTTCCGAAAATCGCCATCATGGTGATGATGCCGCTGGTGGACAGTACCGCCATCCCGCTTAATGCTGCCCCACTGGTACATCCCTTGCCGAGTTGTGCCCCGAAACCGAACAGCATGCCCCCGATCACAGCAAAAACCAGTCTTGTTGCCGGCTTGATACGCGGGCCGCGCTCAATGGTGAATTTCAGTCTACCGGAAGCTGCTCCTGAAATAAAACCTCCAAGCACAACCCCAAGAAACATTACAAATACCCAGGCATGCCAGATACTGCCTGTTTCCGGATTGAAAAAGCTCCTGGCTGATGCAAAGGCAGGTGCCGCTGCTGCTGTGGCTTTGATCACCATGTTTTTAAAGGCACCGCTCGATCCCAGTCCGTGGCCACCAATAAGAAAGGCAGCCAGCAATACCAGCCCAAGCAGAAAACCACCCAGGTAGGGATTGATGTAAGTGGTTGATTTTGTATTCATAAAAATCTATTTTGACAGATGTTTATTATGATTTACCTGCATCTTCGGGGGTTTCTGCCGGCTTTTGATCCGGCCCATTTTCATCCTCAAGCTCTTCATACCCCGTAATCATCGCCTTCAGATTTGAAGTTACGGTGCGGCCGGTGGTGATCAGATACAAATGTACAATTACAAAGGCCACCAGCAGGAATGCACCGATGGTATGCCATACCGCAATGCCCTCCAGATTATCGGTACCAAGGGTGGCAATTCTGCCCCGCTCTGAATACCTGTAAAACAGATACAGAAGCCCAGAGGCTACCATAAGGGGGATAAGTACCACTTTAAGCCCCAGATACACCAGTCGCTGCAAAGGATTAAGTTTGCTCAGGATGGTTTTGCGGGTGGGGTGGGGGGCATTGCGAAAAATCCCGGTAATGTAATACTCAACCTGTGCCCTCAGGTTTTTGGTGGTAGGGATGTATTGCCTCCATTCGCCGGTGGTAAAATGCCAGAAGATGGCAAAAATGATCAGGATAATAAGTGAAATGGCTGCAACATTGTGAATCCTTACTGCCTGTTCGAAACCAATCAGGGTATATGAACTGTGCACCTCAAAACCGGTGAACACCAGGATGAATATCAGTAAAGCTTGGGTCCAGTGCCAGATCCTCTCGAACAACCGGTAGATATATACGCTTTTTTGTGTCATATGGAGTGATTTTTTAGGTTATTCTTAGTGGGCAGCGGCAGCAATTCTTCTTTTGCGCGAAAGGATTCTGAATGAGGCGTGGCTGAGTACCCCCAGCAACGATACCAGAATGACAAATCTCCCGAATCCATCAGCACCGGCATGGTGGTCCCTGCCGGGCATATAAAAGCCTCCAAGGCCAGCCAGCCTGCCTGTTTCAGGGATGTGGCAATCCTTACAGCTTAAGGCACTGTCGGCATCTGATACCATGTGGCTGATGGGTAAGTACATCTCGGTTCTCACAAAACCATACTTCCCGCTAAAGGGCAGCTCCAGATACTCCATCCCCGCTTTCAAGGCAGCATCCCAGTCGTAATCCACCCAAAGAGCACCCTTCCCTTTTTCAGGATCCCAGAGTTTTGCCTGCACTATGGTGTTGTACACAGAATCAAAAGGTTGCGAACCACGGTGTATCTTCAGGGGGATAATTTTTGACTGAGGATCAGCATACGACCCATTCAGGCGGTTAATCTGAACCGGTACTTGCCTGATGGTATCCGTGAGGAAATGATGATCGGCAGTCCCGTTGAAAAACCGGTACTCCGGGGTAGCATGCTTTTCCCATGTAAAACTCCCTTTATCAGTAAGATATATCATTACCCCCGATGAGTCGTAGATCGTTACACCCTGCCCCTTTTCATCCAGTTTTGTGGTGGCTGTGGACCAGTCCCAGCTCATCTTCGTGGGATTTACCTTGGCGTAGGTGGGAATATGACAGGTTTTGCAGCTTACTTTCAGGGTGTGTTCATTCAGTAAACCATCCTTGTGGGGATATGCCGTGTGGCAATCCTCACACAATGCTCTGCGCTGGTTGGTTGAAGATAAACCGTAATATCTCCCCTTCATCACATGTTCCTTTGTCTGGTGGCAATCTGTGCACTCCATATTCAGACCATCATTTCCCATGTGCACATCCACATCCTTTCCGGATACCAGAATGGCGTTCTCAAGGTCCCCGTGCTTTACATTATTGCCCCCGGCACTGTTAAAATGGCATGTGCCACAGTTGGCCTTTTTGGGTGTTGACAAACGGGCAAATACTTGCTGATAATCAATTCCATCAATCGGATAACCTGCTTTGCCCTTTGCCTTTTCATAGGTAAGCGAGTTGTCATGGCATACAAGACAATCAATATTTTCAGGATTGGTGAAATCAAAGTTTTTGTCTGAATACCCGTAACCAGCATGACACCGGTTACATGACATCTCACTTCCGGCAATCCCTGTACAAAAGTTGTTCAGGGCATTTTTCTTTCCGTGGTAAACCACCCCCCGCCCTTCGATGTACTCCTCTTTCTCCCATGTGAAGTGATGGCTCTTCAGTAATTGATGACCCCGCTCCTGATGGCATTTTATACAGGCCGCTGTAATCGCATGCGCATCTCTGAAAGGCCCTTTTAACTCTTCAAATCTTGTGTGATCTGTAACATCACTCTTCTTTTCTCCATATTTCTCCTGTAACTCCGGGAGATTGTTGTACCCGGGCAGGTTCTGAATGTCATAGATCAAAAGCCCGATCAGTAGTACCGGCACAAATACCAGAAAAATCAACTGTACCAGATTTCGCATAATTCAAAGATTGATGTGACTATATAGATATATAATATGTGTGGCAAATTTAACATCCTGTTTGATCCGACATAAACTTTCAGCGTCCTTTTAAAAAAAAGCATGCTAATTTATACGAATTCAAAATAATAGTTGTATCTTTACATCTCAAATCCATTGTTCTATGAACCTATTTGTCGCAAAAATGAACCGGAAGACTACCCCTGATGACCTCAAGAGGTTGTTTGAGGCCTATGGGGAGGTGTTGTCGGTTAAGATCATCCAGGATCGGGCCTCAGGATTATCCAAAGGCTATGGTTTTATTGAAATGGCCTCAGAAGATGCCGCTGAGCTTGCCATTGCAAATCTGAATGAAACAACTTTTCAGGAAGCCGTGATTGTGGTGAAAAAGGCAAATCCACGTGAAGAACCACCTCCACGAAGAAAACCTGTTCTGAAGAAAAATGTTCCCGGATCCCCACCTGAGAGCTATACTGACCCGGAGGTGCCTGCACCTGAAACTGAAGACTGATACTTTCTGTTCCTCCCGTTTTTCGTATCTTTGAGCCGGAAACTCCGGCCCGATTATGCATTTGTATCACCTCTCACTTCAGTGGTTTAAAAACTACAGCGCTGCACAGGCAACTTTTCCTGAGAAAATTACCAGCCTTGTGGGGAACAATGGGGCTGGGAAAACCAATATCCTCGACGCAGTACACTACCTCTCGTTTTGTAAGAGCTATTTTAACGCCGCTGATTCTCAGAATATCACCCATGGCAACGAACAGTTCTCCATTCTGGGAAAGTTCAGGTCACCATCCGGGAATGCTCCCGAATCGGTGCATTGTGTGGTAAGAAAAAGCCAGAGGAAACTTTTCAGGGTCAATGGCAAAGAAGTCGACCGTCTGGCAGACCACATCGGGAAGATACCGTCGGTAATGGTTTCCCCTTACGATCATGTACTGATTGACGGTGGAAGCGAAGAGCGCCGCAGGTATCTGGATGTGGTGATAAGCCAGTACGATAGGACCTACCTTGATGACCTTATCCACTACAACCGGGCACTGATGCAGCGCAATGCCCTGCTGCGGCAGATGGCGGCTGAGAATCGCTTTTCGGCTGCACTGCTGGAACCGTGGGATGAACAGATGATCAATCCGGGAACCCGGATCTTTGAAACCAGAAGCCGGTTCATCGAAGACTTTATTCCGGTTTTCTATTCACTGTACCGGCAACTTGCAGGAGATGCAGAACCTTCTGCCATTACCTATGTGTCCCAACTCCAATCAGCCCCCGTCTACAGGGATATCCTTGCAGGATCACTCGAAAAAGACCGCATCCTGCGGTACTCATCAGCCGGTGTGCATAAAGATGATCTTACCCTGTCAATTTCCGGGGTCAATGTGAAGCGCTTTGGATCCCAGGGACAACAGAAAAGCTTTATCCTTGCCCTGAAACTTGCCCAGTTCCGGTTTCTGCATCATGCACTGGGTATAAAGCCCATCCTCCTCCTCGATGACGTATTTGACAAACTCGACCGCAACCGGATCGAGCGATTGATGGAAATGGTGAATTCCGATGACTTCGGTCAGATCCTCATCACCGATACCAATGCCAGCCGCATCCATACAATCTTCTCAGGTATTGCGGCCCAGACCGATATTATTCAGATCGACAACGGAAATATTGCCAGGCTATAACCCCATGCGACACAACTTCATTTCAGCAGGTGATGCCATCAGGGCGTTTCTGAAGACCTACCATCTTGAAGATAAAGTGATGGAAGCAAGGATTCTGGCCATTTGCCGTTCCATGTTTGAACACATGGGTAAAAATTCCCTGTCGAAAGCAACCTTTCACAACGGACATCTGACCCTCTATATCTCCGGAGCTGCCCTCCGGCAGGAAATAGGTTATCAGAAAAGCCTGATTATGAATGAAATAAATACAGAGCTGGGCGAGCAGGTAATCAAATCCGTTAGCGTACATTAGTTTAAAAATCCAAAGAATGAAAAAGTGCTCGTTTATCGCAATATGGCTTGTTATCTTTTTTGTGTGGAGCTTCTCCGCCACCTCCCAGCCACTGCTTGATCTGCCCGATTTCCTGAAGATTGCAGGGGGTTCCCAGATCAGGTACCGGTTCGATGCCCTGAAGAGCCCGGTCGGGTCAACGCACGATGCCTCCCGTATCAATTACAGTTATTACCGGCTGAAAGATTCACTGGGCAGGAAGGAGGTGGTTCCGTTTGATGTGTTACCGGAGGTGAAAGAGCTGTACGACCTTGGCTGGGAAGCCATTGAGCTGGAAGAACCCGACACAGCCCTTGCGATCTTTGAAGAGGCTATTACCATGGATCCCAACTTCAGCCCGGCATATACCGGAAAGGGGTATACCCTCAATCTTTTGGGAAAGCCTTTTGACGCCATCGAAGCCTGTTCGGTGGCCACAGCCCATAACCCCATTGATTATATTGCATACTGGACTGCAGCCACAGCCTGGGACAAGCTCAATAACCCCGATTCAGCCCTCGATGCCATCTGCCACGCCTGGATCCTGAACCGCAACCATCCTGAAATCATCAGGGATGTTAAACGGTTTGCGGAAAAAGGAGGTATGGTCCTCGATAACTGGGTGTTTACCCCGCAATACTCGGTTTTGCTCAATGAAGGGGAGGTGGTGGTGAGTTACTGGAAACCCTGGATGGGGTATGCGGTGTGCAAAGCGGTTTGGCAGTATGAACCCGGATTTGTACCGGGAAGGAACATCAAGGGCGACGAAGACTATTTCAGGGAGAGGGAATGCCTCTCATGCCTGCTTACCTCAATGAATACCTTTCAGAAGGAAGCAAATGCCGATCCCGGGCTTAATGGGTTCAAAGCTGCCATGGGGAATAAAATGGCATCAGAATTTATACTGTTTGAAATATTTCTTCCCGAAATGCCCGATATGGCATACTACCTGGATCCCCGTCGTATTGCTTCGGTGAAGCAGTACATCCTTTCCATGAAACTGAAGTAAAAGAGGCCATCTCTGGGTTCCGGTCAACAGGAGGTTGAAATCAGGGCTTCGGGAAGCTGAGTTTCATAGCTTCCAGAATCTTTCTGGGCACATCGGTATTATCATAAATCCCTCTGAACAGCTCTGATCCCGGTCCGAAGGCAAATACCGGCACCATTGTTCCGCTGTGATCCCCGGTGGTGTAGGCTGCCCTCACCATACCGGTCTGATAGTTTCCGTTCATAAGTGCCATCCCTCCTGTTTCGTGGTCGGCCGTTACTACCACCAAAGTTTGGCCATCGGCTGCGGCAAACCTGAGGGCTTCCCCAACCGCACGATCAAAATCCATCGTCTCGGTGATGATGTATCCTGTATGATTGGCATGCCCGCCCCAATCTATCTGTGATCCCTCCACCATCAGAAAAAATCCATAGGGATTCTTTTTCAGCACCTCAATGGCAGCCTGGGTGGCCTCCGGCAAATAATTGCCCCTCCCTCCGGTGAAGGTTTCCATATGCCCTGCTGCATAAAGCCCTGCCACCTTCTGCTGCTGCGCGAGTCTGGATATCCGGATGGAGGGTTGGGGTGCCACGGTCTGGGTATCAATGAAATAACCAAGTTTCACCAATGGCTCCAGCAGATTTGCAGAATCCCCTCTTACGATAAAATTTTCAAGACCGCCACCCATAAAAAGATCAATGCCTGAGCGCATAAAATCCATGGCAATCTCATCCTTCATCTCCCGGCTGGGCTGGTGTGCCACAAACGCAGCAGGAGTGGCATGGGTTACTGCACAGGTTACCACAACACCGGTACTTTTGCCACTGCCCGATAATACCTCACGGATATTTGGTATAATCACTGAATCGCGGTCAACGCCAATAGCTCCGTTAAGGGTTTTTTCCCCAGTGGCCAGCGCTGTTCCCCCGGCACCCGAATCCGTCACAAAATCGCTTGCCGAAAAAGTGGTGTTCAGTCCCGTAACGGGAAACTGATCCAGGTATAACTTTCCACCGTTGGCCACCCTTGCAGCAGTGATGTGGGATAAACCCATCCCGTCTCCGATCAGAAAAATAATATTCTTCGGATTTTTTGCCTGCTTTATAGGTTTGAATTCCGGTGGGTGGTACGAAATACCTCCGGCAAAATATAATATGGTATCCTTTACCGCTGTGGAGTCTGCAAGGTTGCTTTGGGCAGGAATAATCCCAATGGCAAAAATGTGCATCAGCAAAAGGAGGGATGCCCTCCGTAAATCCATCAGGTTCATGGGGTTGATTTTTGGGCAAATTTCGGATAATTCATCAACACACAGAAGAAGGTATTGTTAAGAAGTTGCCACAGGATTTCCGTACCTTTGCCGCCGATAAACGGAACCTATGGAGCAATATTTCAATCAATTCCGGAAGCATATTATAGGTGTGGATGCGGTCTTCGATACTCCGTACGGACAAAAGCCCCTGGTGTATGCCGACTGGATTGCCAGTGGCAGGCTTTACGGTCCTGTTGAGAGGCAGATATCAGAAGTGATAGGCCCCTGGGTGGGCAATACCCACACCGAAACCAGTGAAACCGGCACCCTGATGACCAAGGCGTATCATCACGCCCACAGGCTTATCAAACAGCACATGAATGCTGATGCCCATGATGTGATCATCACTTCCGGAAGCGGTATGACGGCTGTTGTGAACAAGCTTCAGCGAATGCTTGGGTTGCGTGGCTGTTCAAAGATTCAGAATCTTCCCTGTCTCCATGAGGTGGAAAAACCAGTGGTTTTCCTTACGCACATGGAACACCATTCGAACCATACCAGCTGGTTTGAAACCATTGCCGATGTGGTGGTTCTGGAACCGGGAGACAAATTGCTTGTGGATCCCGGAATCCTCCGGCGGGAACTGGCCAGATATCAGGACAGAGCCCTGAAAATAGGTTCATTTACAGCCTGTTCCAACGTTACCGGTATCATAACACCCTACCACGAACTTGCACGGATCATGCACGAGCATGGTGGCTATTGCTTTATCGACTTCGCAGCCAGTGCACCCTATGTCGATATCAATATGCACCCTGAAGATCCGATGGAAAAACTCGATGCCGTGATGTTTTCACCGCATAAATTTCTCGGTGGCCCCGGCTCTTCCGGAGTGCTTGTGTTCGACTCAAGGCTCTACAACAGCCCGGCGCCCGATCAACCCGGAGGGGGTACGGTCGACTGGACCAACCCCTGGGGCGAGTATAAATACATCGACGATATCGAAACCCGCGAAGACGGCGGAACTCCGGGGTTTCTTCAGGCCATTCGCGTTGCGCTGGCCATTGACCTGAAAAACCGGATGGGGGTGGAGGCAATAAGAAAAAGGGAAGAGGAGATGCTCCGGATATTATTTCCGGCATTACGCCGGATCCCGGGGCTTCATATTCTTGCTGATGAACATGAAAATCGTCTGGGTTCAATATCGTTCTATATTGATGGCCTGCATTATAACCTCCTGGTGCGGCTCCTGAACGACCGCCATGGGATACAGGTCCGGGGCGGTTGTGCCTGTGCCGGAACCTACGGTCATTATCTGCTCGATGTCTCCTATGAGAAGTCAAGAAATATTACCGAAAAAATCACCCATGGCGACCTCTCGGAAAAACCGGGTTGGGTTCGGATGTCCATTCATCCTACGATGACCGATGCCGAAATCAGATATATCCTTGAAGGAATCGAAGATATTGCACTTGGTTTTCAGGAATATGCCAAAGACTACCGGTATAACAGATTTAAAAATGAATTTTTCTACCGGGAAGATGATCACCGGCATGATCAGATGATCCACGATTGGTTTAATCCTGAATACGATGCAGAGCCAGGGCAGTAGTCATAACCTCAGGCCTGTGTTTGCAGTGTTGCTGGCCATGGCTTTCTGGGGGATGACTTTTGTGTGGGTAAAAATTGCCCTCAGGGCTTTTAACCCGGTTTCCATCCTCCTGATCCGCCTGGTGCTTTCATCGCTGCTGCTATGGGTAATCATCATCATCACGGGAAAGTATCAGAAGATCCACCTAAAAGATATCAGGCTCTTCGCACTTTCTGCATTTTTTCAGCCATTTCTCTACTTTCTTGGAGAAACCTACGGATTATCCTATGTTTCTTCTGCATTGGGTTCCATTATTATTTCCACAATTCCTGTCTTTACACCGGCAGGGACCTGGCTCGTTTACCGGGAAAAGCTGGGATGGAAAAACCTTCTGGGATTTCTGGCATCCTTTACCGGAGTGGTCCTGATCGTGTTTGCTGAAGGAAATGCAGGAGAAACCAGCCTGGTTGGGGTGATCATGTTGTTTGTGGCAGTGGTGGCTGCCATTGCCAATGCCCTGACCGTGAAAAAGCTTACTGCATCCTATAACTCATTCATGATCGTTACAGTGCAGAATCTCTTTGGAATCTTCTATTTCATCCCACTCTTCTTTCTGCTCGATTATCCTGACATGAATTCCATATCCACCGACCCGAGAATCTGGAGAAATCTGCTCGCTCTGGCTGTATTCGGTTCAACGCTGGCATTCCTCTTCTTTACCTATGCCATCCGGTCACTGGGGGTTAACCGTTCAAGTATCTACTCAAACCTCATCCCCGTGTTTACTGCCCTGTTTGCTTTTTTGTTTCTTGGTGAATCGTTTCCTTTCCTGAAAATAATTGGTATGGCTATAGTAATCGGGGGAGTATTGGTGGTTTCGCTGAGAAATGCTGGAAAGAAATCTGCTACCTTTGCCTGACAAACTACCCTTTTATGTCCTATAAGCCCTCCATTCCCAAAGGAACCCGTGACTTCAGCCCTGATGTGGTGAATAAGCGTTCCATGATTTTCAATACCATCCGAAGCGTATACGATTTGTACGGGTACCAGCCTCTGGAAACCCCCGCCATGGAACTGATGGAAACCCTTACCGGAAAATATGGAGCGGAAGGAGATAAACTTCTGTTTAAAATTTTGAATTCCGGTGATTTCCTCGATGGTACCAACAGAGATGATCTGCCGGATATCACCAGCCAGAAACTTTCACCCCTCATCGCCGAAAAAGGACTCAGGTACGATCTCACCGTACCCTTTGCACGCTATGTGGTCCAACATCGCAATGAAATCACGCTTCCCTTTAAACGTTATCAGATACAGCCGGTATGGCGTGCCGACCGCCCTCAGAAAGGGAGGTACCGTGAATTCTACCAGTGCGATGCCGATGTGATTGGCAGCACCTCTCTGACCAATGAACTGGAACTGATTCAGATCATCGACGCTGTATTTTCACGGCTCGGCATCAAGGTTACCATCCGTCTTAATAACAGGAAAGTTCTCATGGGACTGGCGGAAGCTGTTGGCCTGGGTGACCGGTTTACCGGGTTTACCATAGCCCTTGATAAACTTGATAAGGTGGGCTTGGAGGCTGTGATCAATGAGTTGCGGGCCCTTGGCATCCATCCCGATAAAGAAGTTCTGCTGATCAGCCTACTGCAATCCGGGGACAAACCCGACCAGCTCATTTCAAAGCTAAGGGAACTGTTCCATGGTTCAGAATCTGGCCGGCTTGGCCTGGAGGAGATGGAGAAACTCTTCAGTTTGCTGGATACAGTTACCCCCGGTAATGCAGTTGAACCAGATATCACCCTTGCGAGAGGACTGAACTACTATACCGGAACCATCATTGAGGTGGTAGCCCGTGACCTGCAGTTCGGATCCTTATGCGGCGGCGGAAGGTACGATGACCTTACAGGTATTTTTGGAATGCCCGGCCTTTCAGGTGTCGGAATATCCTTTGGTGCCGACAGAATCTTTGATGTTATGCAGGAGCTTCACCTTTTCCCCGAAGGCCAGATCGACGGACCAAAGGTGCTCTTCGTCAATTTTGGCGGAGCCGATGAATTGTACAGTCTTAAAGCGCTTGAATACCTTCGCAGCCATGGAATTCCTTCGGAAATGTATCCGGAAGCAGCAAAGCTGAAAAAACAGATAGCCTATGCCGATGCAAGAAAAATCCCCTATGCGGTCCTTGCCGGTGAAACTGAGCGTGAGATGGGCACCTATACCATTAAAAATATGCATAACAGCACCCAGCAATCTGTTACCCTTGACCAACTGGCGGAATTGCTCAGGAAATAAATGAGGCTGTCCGGAACCCAAACAAACCTGAATCACTACTTGCAAAATTCACCGGGAACCGGCAGCCTTTTTACCCTTCACGCAGAATATACTCCCTGAGCCGGTTTACCTTGTTCCGCTGCGACTGGAAAAACTGATACCGTTGCTTTGCAGACACCCCGCTTATCAGGTTGCTCTTCCTGATCAGGTTTTTGAGCCACAATTCGGTATCAGAGCAAAACCGGCTGTTGGTGGTGATGATGGTGTTGAAAGTCTGAAACCCCATGTAGATCGAATCCCCTCCATCCCTTCGGGTGAGGACGGTGTTTGATCCTATCTCAATATCACTTACATAAAAGGAGAAGTTCCCTTCTCGCTGTGGTTCAGAAGCCAGTAAATCAGCCTTGTTGCCATGCTCAATCTGTTTTTCCAGATAGTCAAACTCACTGATCAGCTCATTTGTGACCCGGATAGCATCTTCACGGCTGGCAAATAACCCGCTGTCGTAATAAAACCTGATCTGCTTCACCGTACTGTTCAGCGTTTCTTCAGTCCAGATTTCTGATGACGGAATCCTTGAATATGCTTCATAAATCCCTGATGCGACCTGCTGAATAGCCGGATCAACCAGCTCTTCACTAAACTTCTGGTCCTTCAGGGCAGGATCACTGATCACCTCCCGCTGCCAGTAGAATAGCTTGAAATTCATCAGTGCCGGATACCTGAAATGGTGGAAAATCGGAATGTCAATGGCTGCATAGATCACCTCGCCACGTACCGATGCCCTGATCTGCTGCAGATCATTCAGCATCGCGATCCAGTGCCTTCTGAAATGATCGGGATTATCAAGCATGGAGTAATGAAAAGCTACCATCCCGGGGGCTGAATCCCCCAGCATGTCCATAGATACACTGTACTTCCTGGTGAGCAACATAATTTCCTCAAAAGACAAATCGGTCTCACCCCGCATCCGGCGATAGATGCTGTCGATGCTAACGCCAAGTAATTCAGAGAGTTCATATACAGCAGAATTTTCAGGACCAATCTTCCGCTTAATCAGATTCAGGAATTTAACCTGCAACTTCATCTCCTGTTGCTCATCCATAATAAATGGTGGTTTTCATTAAAAGCCTCACCTGCATCAAAAAGTTTTTGCAAAAATTGCAAGTAAAGATACATCAATTTGCAAAAAATGCAAATAGCCCGCACTGTAGGGTTCATTTTTGGGATTGAACTGCAATTTTCCCCTCCGGCAACCCTGTGGGTTGCATTTGTCCGTTTGACTTCCGGGGGTACTGTTGGATACTTTTGCTGCATCACTAACCCAAAACCGTAACATTATGAAGACGAACATCACAACCTCAGGACCCAAAGCAGCCAGCCTGATCACCATGCTGGTTTTTTTATTGGCTGCAGTATCTGTAAATGCGCAGATTCAGAAACCAAAACTCACCGTTCTGAACATCGATGCACAGGGGATCAATCTCACCCCTGAACAGCTGGGAAATATTGTCAGAATTGAAGTAGACAAACTGGACACCTTCCAGGTAACCGACCGTTACGATGTGGCTTACCTGCTCAAAAAGCACAATCTCGACCTGACCGATTGCTACGGAAAGATTTGCCTCGTCGAATACGGGAAAATCATCGGCACCGATTTTATCCTTGGTGGATCAGTGGAAAAGTACGCAGAAACCATCATCATCACCCTGCGCCTGATTGACGTGAACAAGGACGCTATTACAAAAACCTACATCAGGGAGTTTCTGAACCTTCCGCTTGAAATCCAGACGATGTTTAAGCTTTCGGTACGTGAGCTTTTTGGATTGGCCAATGACCCCGTACTGTTGGAGCAGCTTACCAAAGAGTTCAATTACGAAACGATGATCAACAACCCCAACCAGACCAAAGTGAATCTTTCAGGAACCAGGTTTGGCATGGTGTTTTATTCGGGTGAAACCGCAAAGATTCTGAAAGCACCCACCCAGAGCGGTGGTTTCGATAAAATCCCGATGATGTTTCAGTTTGGGTGGCAATTTGAAAAGCAATACCTCAATGAGGGCAACTACCAGGCATTGGTTGAATTCCTGCCGCTTATTACAGGATTGGATCAGGGTATGTTCATCCCTTCCCTGACGATTTTGCACGGCCTCAGAAACAACCGCATCGGGGTTGAGTTTGCTTTTGGCCCGACCATCAACATTGCAAGAAAGGCAAAGGGATATTACGAAAATGGTACCTGGCACCGTGAAAACGAATGGCCTTTAACCATTGCCAACCCCTATCCGATCGTAACCCGTATGGACAGCCGGGGCGATTACTATGTGCAGTCGGGATTTGTGCTGGCAGCCGGCTGGACCATGAAATCAGGCCGCCTCAATATTCCCATCAATACTTTCTTTATCCCCTCAAACGACGGAGCTCGTTTTGGCTTCTCAATGGGTTTCAATGCCAAGAAGGACAAATAGAGTTATACAACGCAATCATTCACCTGCAAATCCGTATGCTCCGGCAACGCACAACAGGTAAAAACAAGAGCGTCTCAAGAGAGGCGCTCTTTGTGTTTCTCCATGTTGATGGGTTGCGTTATATAGGAGGTTGCCTGATTCAGACAGCCTCCTCTTGTTACTGAAGGGAAAGTCTTCTACAAAAACGAAAACTCCTTCGAATACCTCAGGTTCTGTTCAACGTACCCTTCGGTATATTCAACTTTAATATCGGTGATTTCTCCCTTGTCATTCTTTATCAACACAAATACCGGATTAACGAACCCGCCATAGGCAGCCATATTCAACTTCTCAAACCGGTCCAGAACCTCCTTATGAAGTTCAGGATCCACCTTAACAGCATATTTCTCCACCAGTTCCTTTCCTGCTTTGAAGTCTCCTTCCGATTTGATCCTTTGTACCTCTGCCAGCATCTCTCCGAAAATCTTCCGAAGGGCGTCGAAATCGTTGATCACAAAGAAGGTTTTTCCATCACGGGTCTTTTTCTCAATTACATTTGCGCCTGCCCCTTTTTCGAATGCCCATTTGGCAATGAGCTGACGGTTACGCATGTGAGCCTGTTCGATATCCTTTCCGGGTTTTATTCGGCGCAACTGGGTCATCATTCCATTCCGGATGTATGAGATATATTCGGCTTTGGCACCATCCAGTGAAGGCATCAGGCCCAGATCTACCATTTTGGGATCCATCAGATAATACAGGGCAAACAGATCGGCACGTGTCTCTTCCAGTACAGAAGTGTAGTTTTTAAGTGCTTCGGAACTTACGTTGGGCAGGAGTTGTCCTGAACCATGTCCCAGACATTCGTGCAGGTCGGTATGGAGGTTTCCTGCGAGGTATCCGAATTGTTTCACAAGGTTTGTCTCCTTCTCGTCCCAGGAGAACTCCTGTGTGGCGCCCTCTTTCTGCTTTACCTGATCGTAGGCATAGGTGATATTGTCCATGGTTACTGATTTCGAGCCATGTTCCTTACGGATCCAGTCAGCATTGGGCAGGTTGATTCCGATCGGAGTGTTGGGATAACAGTCACCACCCAGATGAGCTACAGTAATTACCTTGGCACTCACCCCTTTAACCTCTTTCTTCTTGAACCTGGCGTTAACCGGGGAATTATCCTCGAACCACTGGGCGTTCTCTGATATCTTTTTGGTGCGCTCCGAGGCAGCAAAGTCCTTGAAGTTCACCACGGATTCCCAGGTGGCTTTCATACCCAGGGGGTCACCATACACTTCAGTAAAGCCGTTCACAAAATCGACCACAGGTTCCGTGTTTTCAACCCATAGTACGTTGAATTCGTCGAAAGTACGCAAATCACCGGTTTTATAATAGGCGATGAGCTTTTCAAGGGATGTCTTCTGGGCATCATTTTCGGTAAAAGGCAGGGCCTGCTCAAGCCAGTACACCACCTTTTCGAGGGCCGGTGAATAGAGCCCGCCAACCTTGTACACATCCTCCTGAACCTTACCGTTCCTTTTCACCAGCTTGCTGTTGAGGCCGTATGATACAGGGCGCGGATCATTCCTGACCGCCATCTTTTTGTAAAAGGCAGCTGCTTCTTTTTCGGTTACCCCTTCGTAAAAGTTGTTGGCTGAGGAGAGCAGCAAATCCTTTGAAGGATCGAGGGATATCCGTTTGGCGTCCACAGCAGGATCAAACAGGATGGGTACAAGCATATCCACCAGCTGTTCCGCTGTCTGGCCTTCTTTCACCGGCCAGACGGCATCTTTACTTTGGGCAATGAGTTGCCTGAAGTATGCCTCATCAAAGCCGGGGGTATGTTTGTCGGCACTCGAATGGTGATGGATCCCGTTGGAGAACCAAACCTGCTTCAGGTATACGACAAACTCTCCGAATTCCTTGGTGTTCCGGTCACCGGTATATTTCTCATAGATCGTCTCAAGCACTTCTCTGATGACCAGATTGTGCCGGTAGTTCTGATCGTAAATCATATCACGGCCTGCCACAGCAGCCTGACTCAGATAATAGATCAGCTTTTTTTGATTGAGTGTAAGACTGTCCCAGCCCGGTATGGTATACCGCATGATATTGGCATCGCCAAACCGTTCTACCAGATATTCGATTTCTGCCGGTTTTTGGGGTTCAGGTTCTTTTACTTCCTTTTGCTTACACGAAAGCAGGAGGGAAACAGGAATTAATGCCATAATTAACCAGTTGTTTTTCATATTGTTAAGATTTATAGGTGTGGGTTCATACGATGGGTCTGCTACAGGTTCCGGTAATCGGTGATCACGCCGTTCCGGTACAAGGGTACTGTTCGGGTTTGGTCAGGTGACAGGCAGAATTCGATCACATCATCCAGCATAAGGTTTTTAAGCCGGTGGGTGTGGGCAAATTTCCGGTGGTATTCCATCAGGTTCATGGAGGCAATCCTCCACAGATCAATGGATGCCGTTACTGAATCGCAGGTTGAGGTAAATGCCCCGGATTCAAGGAGTTTTGTGGCAAGTGCTCCGCTGCAGATGGCGTCTTCGAGGCTGAACCGGTCTTTCCATCCGGCACAGAGGATAATCACATCCTTGTTCAGTGTTGTAAGGTACTCAGCCACAGCTGAGATATTGATGAACGCACCGATTACAGTATGTCCGGAAGCACCTGCCATCTGAATAGCCTGGGTGCCGTTGGTAGTACTGTACACAATGGTTTTTCCCTCCAGGCCTTCCTGCATGAAGTTAAAGGGAGAGTTTCCAAAATCGGCGAAATCGGGTTTGATGCCATTTCTTTCGGCTGCGATCAGATATCCCTGATCCTGATAGAATTGTGCCTCTTCCAGTGTGGTAACAGGAATGATGGATTTTACCCCGTAATCGAAGGCTGTGCATATGGCAGTGGTGGCTCTGAATACATCCACCACTACCGTTGCCGCGTTTGGGTTTTGATAGAGGTTATAAAACGCCGGAGAGAAGCAAACTTCCAGATTCATCTGGCATCACCCTTTGAAGAAGGGAAGCTTAACGATTTCTGCAGCAAGCAATTTCTCCCTGATCCTGATATAGATACGGGAACCGATGGCACTGCATGCTGTGGGCACATACCCCATACCGATGGCTTTTTTCAGTGAGGGGGCCATG
Organism: Bacteroidota bacterium; assembly: GCA_022709695.1. Lineage (GTDB taxonomy): Bacteria > Bacteroidota > Bacteroidia > Bacteroidales > SKPS01 > SKPS01. Next base: position 42,049 of record JAKLII010000010.1, on the reverse strand, counting down.
GTACCTGAGGTAACCTCACCGATAGGATTGCCTTCAGCATCGCAGATTTCGTAGTGTTGCCGCGGAATACCCTTGTCGATCATTTCAAAACCACGAAGCATTCGCGAAACCCCTTCTTTCTTCTGTTTCTCCAGCCGTTCACGGTCGATGAAATCATTGCCATCGGTGAATTTTGTGATCCATCCAAGGCCTGCTTCAATCGGGGAATGGTCATCATCGATATCGTTGCCATACAGGCAGAAACCCATCTCAAGGCGCAGGGTATCCCTTGCACCCAGTCCGATGGGCTTAAGGCCATACTTCCTGCCGGCGGCAAAGAGCGTATTCCAGATGGCTTCTGCCTGGTCATTGGTCATATAGATTTCAACCCCGCCTGCACCAGTATAACCGGTGGTTGATACGAGCACATCAGGAATTCCTGCTACCGTAACGTACCGGAAGGTGTAATACTCCATATCCATGATGTTCTCTGCCACAAACTCCTGCACCAGTTCCATCGCTTTGGGCCCCTGTACGGCAAGCTGGGCGGTATCTCCGGATGCGTTCCACAAATCTTTGCCGGGTTCCATTCCTATGGAGGTAGCATGCCGGAGGCACCATTCCCAGTCTTTATCGATGTTGGCAGCATTCACTACCAGCAGGTATTTCTCAGCGTGGATGCGGTACACCAGCAGGTCATCCACAATACCCCCTCGGCCATTGGGGAAGCAGGTGTATTGCACCTTGCCGTCGGTGAGGGCGGCTACATTGTTGGTGGTGAGTTTCTGCACAAGGGCAAAGGCCCTGGGTCCCTGTACCCAGAACTCCCCCATGTGTGATACATCAAAGACACCCACACCGGTACGAACGGTTTCGTGTTCCAGGGTGAGCCCTTCGTACTGGATGGGCATATTGAATCCTGCAAAGGGTACCATTTTGGCGCCCATGGCTTCATGAAATCTGGTAAACGGAGTATTTTTCATAGAATTCCGGTTTTATAGTTGAAGGATTTGATAAATTTATAACCTTTGTTTGAGTGTAGACGGATGATTTCCGGCTGTGGTTTTACATTTCCGGAGGCAAATGTAACAAAAACGGATGTAAGATGGTCAATACAAAATAATGATTAAGGATCGGACTAACTTGTAAGGATGTTTTACCGGGAAATGATGTTATGAGAATAAAAACTTTTTGGGTTGCTATAGCGGCAGTTGTGATGGCAGGATTACCGGAATGCTGTGCCCTGTACGGGCAGGATACAATGCTGATTGCCAGGCTAAAGGAGCATGTGTCATTCCTGGCATCGATGAAGCTGGAGGGAAGAGGCAGTGGCACCGAAGGGCAGAAGGAAGCGGCACGCTACATCGAACGGCAATTCATGGAAGCGGGCTTGTCTCCTGCGGGCGACAGTGGTTATTTCCAGCCGTTTACCCTGTATAAGATATACCCTCCAAAAGTTCGTATGGAAAGGTCCGGAAAGGTTACAGAATCCTGGTTCATTGGGGGCAACAATTCCCCATGGCCTGATCAGCTGGAGATGAAATATGCAGGAGACAGACAACTAACCCAATGGACCGGAGATGCCTATGTGTCGGCGCTGGTACTGGTGCCCAAAAATCCGGAACAGGCCAGGGATTTGATTACCCATTATGCATCAAGGGGTTTCAGACATTTCATCCTGCTGATAAGTAAAAGTGGCATGTACCGTTCTCAGGTTCAGTATTCCAACCGCCTCGGTAGCTGGAAACTGGCAAATCAACCCCCAAAGCACAGACTGGAAACCATGCTGAGGGAGGTTACATTCCCCTGGAACGCTGTACTGATGTATGAAAGTGATTTTATGCGGATTACAGGTACTTCGGCAGCAGTTCGGGAAGCCTGGGACCAGACCCTTAAGCAACATAAAAGCATCATATCGATTCCTGATGTATTTCAGTCAAGGGTTCTTTACCCCGAAACCAAACTATTGCTCACAGAAAACGTTGCAGCAAAGGTAGAAGGGAAAGCCCGGCCTGAAGAGTATATTATTGTTACTGCCCATTATGATCATGTGGGCAAGGAAGATCAGAAGATACACCCCGGAGCTGATGACAACGCCTCTGGCACTGCGGCCCTTATTGAACTGGCCTCGGCAATAGCATCGGATGCCAGAAAGGGAAATCCGCCTGAATGCACCATTCTGTTTGTGGCTTTCTCGGCAGAGGAGCTGGGATTACTGGGTTCAGAATATTTCGTAAACCGACCCGGGTTTCCCCGCAGCAGCACACTGCTGAACATTAATCTGGATATGATCGGAAGGAGTGATAAGTATGGAATGATCAGGGCGATGGCAGGGAATATGACAGATCAGCCCAAATACCGTGAAGCCGGGAAATCGGGTGTGTATGTGTTGCATAAGGGGAAAGAAGCCAGAAAAGGGTTGAAGGAGAGTAAGATAGCTGCAAAGGGCGCAAAGGGGTTCAGAATCGATCGCACACCGGGACTGCTCACACGCATTACCTATAAATTCAGCTCTGATCACAAGCATTTTGCTGATGCCGGCATTCCGATCCTGGTCTATTTTACCGGTCTTCATCCAGATTACCACACCCCCAGGGATACCTGGGACAAACTTGACTATGGCAATATGGCGACCATCACCCGGGTTATTCTGCAAACGCTGAAAACCTGCAGCAATCTATAAAACTTGCCGGCACTTCCATTTTACCTGACCTTCATAAACAGTTCAGGCAGGTATGCTAAAGCAACCTGCCTGTTCTGCTGTAAAACCAATTAATTACTGAAAATTAAAGAACTGAAAAATATGTCTGTAAGAAGACGGGTTTGCGAAGGAAAGGGTTGCTTGCAGAACAGGCAACCCTTTTTTGAAAATTACTGAGCAGGAGTTTCTTCTGCAACAGGTTCAGCAGGAGTTTCAGCAACGGGTTCTTCAACCACCGGTTGTTCAACTGCTACAGTATCCTGAGCGGGTTCTTCGGTTTCGGTTTTAGGCTGGCAAGCCACGAAAGACATTGCGAAAACAGTTGCAACTGCTAATGAAACGATTACTTTTTTCATTTCGATTTTGGTGTTTGGTTAAAAGTATAAAAGATCTTTACATTCATTCATTGCTCCTGGATGAAAAGGTAACCCAAAAAAATGCATAATTTTGAAAAAAAATTCTGTGGATTGTTATATCAATGAAAATCAATAATATAACAGTTATTTGGGTTACTTTTCTGATCAAAGTCAATAAATAAAGCCAGATGAAGGAGCAGTGGGAACCGAAGGAGGAGAAGCAGATCCTTGAGAAGGTACGTTCAGGTGACAATATTGCTGTGGGGAAGTTGTACAGGGCTCATTATCCGTCGGTATTGCATTTTGTAAAGACCAACATGGGAGATGAGGATGATGCCGCAGAAATCTATCAGCAGGCATTCATCATTCTGTATGAGAAGCTTCAGGAGGGGAGCTTTACACTGAGTGCATCAGCAGGAACATTTCTGTATGCGGTTGCACGGAATCTGTGGCTGGCAAACCTTAAGGAGCGGAGGCGGTTTTCGTTTGAGCCCTCCGGTATGGATCCGGTGGATGAGGAGGGGGAAGAGATGCAGGTGATTGTTGCAAGAGAGAGGGAGTTTGAAAACCTGCAATCGAGCCTTGAGCTGATTGGAGAACCGTGTAAAACCATCCTGAAGGCATATTATCACGAAAAGCTGAGTATGGAAGAGATTGCCGCACAGTTGGGTTATACCAATGCCGACAATGCCAAGAACCAGAAATACAAATGCCTGATGAGGCTGAAGAGGATTTTTGAGAAGTTGGGAGAATGAATGAAACAGAGATTGTATGGAAATGAAAGGTTGGACAGAAGAAGATTTTGACCATTATTATATGGGACTGATGGAGGCGGAGGAGCGGAGCCGTTTTGAAGCGGATCTTGCCCGGAGTGGTGAACTCAAAGCCCGTTACGAGGCGTTTGCAGGGATACTTCGGAACCTTCAGAAAACCTACACCAGAAAAAGCCTCCGAAAAAAGCTGCAGACCATCCATGCCGAGATGGCCTCCTCACGGGAACTCACAGAAATGCTCGGACAGCGTTACCGTTTATACATCAGGAGGAGTCTGGCTGTCGCAGCTTCCGCAGCATTGATGGTGACCTTAGCAGGGCTCTATTTTTCTGGTAATCTCGGGCACCACAAAGACAACGCCTACCTGGAGCTGAGAAACGAAGTGCAGGGGATTTCGAGTGAGCAGGAGTACATCAGGAAGGAGCTTACCAAAGGCCAGCGCCAGGTTCCCTTCACAGGGAGTTCATTTGTGGTGAGTTCCAACGGTATCCTTGCCACCAACGTGCACGTGATCCGCAATCTGGATTCCGTGTGGGTGACCAACTTCCAGGATACCCTTGTGAGGTACAAGGCACGGATTATCTACAAGAACGAAACAACAGACATAGCCCTGCTGAAAATCGATGACCCTGGCTTTTCAGGGTTCGGAAAGCTGCCCTATGCAAAACCTGCCCGATCGGGGGATATTGCTGAATATGTGTTTACTCTGGGATACAGCAAGCAGGAAATCGTTTTCGGAGAGGGTTCCATCAGCTCTGTGAGCGGCTATTACAACGATACCACATCCTACCAGGTCAGTATTCCAGTAAACCCCGGCAACAGCGGCGGTCCCCTGTTCGATGCCCATGGGAATTTCCTCGGGCTTATCTCAGGAAAAAATACCCAGAAAGAGGGAGTGGGTTTTGCTGTGAAAAGCGATTATATCTACCAGGCCATAATCGAAGCATCTGAACAGGAAGGGGTTGAAGAACCGGTACTCCAGTTCAGAAACCGCCTTATGGGCAAAAGCAGGACCGAACAGGTGAAAGTGCTTCAACCTCTGGTGTTTAAGGTGGAAATCCCCCGTTAACAATTTATTGTTAATAACTTTTTAAATGGCGGAAATGCCCGCCGTTGTTGAGGTATGGATAATATCTAATTGGATTAATTTGGAATTAGGATTATCTTGATTATATATTAGCATCCTGAGAAAGGTTACCGGAAGAATCGTAGTCCTTTAGCACACTTTCAGAATCTTATGCACACTGGTATCTTTCTGCTGCATTAACCTAAACTGAAATTGCTATGCAGGACGATCAACTGGATGTTTTGTTGCTGAGGGACCGCCCTTATGACCTGTTGCTGAAATACCAGCCCCTGTTTGAACTTATTGCCAGAAAGTATGCACGGGCAGGGTATTTTCCGTTTGAGGATTGCCGTGAAATGGTGCAGATTATCAACGAGAGATTTTGCCTGCATATTGGAAAGATAACCCGTCAGTTTAGCGGCAATGTCCTTGTAAAAACATATCTTTCAGCGATTTGCAGGAATGTGATAAAGGAATACATCCGGTCGTTGCACCGCAGGGACGAGTTAATGCGTTGCCACATGGTGTGTGAACCCGAATACCAGGTACCGGTGTATGCCCGCCTGGTAATGCTGGATGAGTTCAGCAGGTTCGATAAAATCCTCATCCTGATGGGGCATAAGCGGCACAAGTTACTGCTGCTGATGAAGCTGTTGTACAGGATCAGGCTTGAACGGACTGATCTTGAGGCCTACAGGAAAGACGCCATGGATTACATCAGTGAGCAAATTCTCAATCAGTTAAATACTGATACAAGACTTAAGGATAAGGATGTGTATTCACTGATATTCCCCTTGTTTGCCATAGGGGAAGGGAAAGTATCGCATCCGGATACTTTGCGTAAGTGGTTTAATTATAAGAGCGCTGAGGTCATCAGACTGCTGAATGGCAATCCCCCAAGGGCTGCCTATTGCTGCGATACCCTGCAGATTCTTGTGGAGCGATACTTTACAGAAGTGTATGCCGGGAATTATGTGCCTGATTTCAAAGGTGTTGATAGTATATGGGAAAACCGCAGGGACTGGATTCATGACGGGATCAGATAGGAACAAACAATCATACCCATGGGACGACAAGGCAATGACAGCTCCCATCCCGATATGATGGAGCTGGCGATGGTAGCGGAGTTTCTGTGTACCGGCAGGTTTTCTGACCGGAACGGATTGCCGGGGTTAATGAATCATCTGGCAGTTTGCAGTGAGTGCAGGGCGGAGGTGATTGAGCTGACGGATGTATTGGTTACGCGTACAGATCGGCACCCTTCGTATCATGCCGGACAACCATAGAGCTCAAAGTTTCCGGCATCCGTTACCTTCAATTGTATGATATCGCCCGGTTTGCAGCTTCCGGGGTCAGAGATGTATACTTCCTGATCCACTTCAGGAGAATCGTGTTGGGTGCGCCCTGCCATCATTTCCTGTTCTTCCCGGTCGATGATCACTGTGATTTCCTTTCCGATCAGGCCGGTATTGTTTTCAAGGCTTATGGTTTCCTGAATGGCCATGATTTCAGCCGCCCGGGCAGCCTTGACTTCTTCGGGAACATCATCCTGCATACCTGCTGCAGGAGTTCCTTCCTCTTCGGAATAGGTAAAAATTCCAAGCCGCTCAAACCGCATTTCTTCCACAAATTCCTTCAATAAAAGAAAATCTTTGGGGGTTTCTCCCGGGAAACCGGTAATAAGGGTGGTTCTGAGGGCCAGGCCCGGGATCTGGCTTCTGAGTTTTCCGATCAGTTTTTTATCGCCGGTAGCTGTGTGCCCCCTTTGCATCTTCCGGAGGATCGGATCAGAAGCATGCTGGAAAGGGATATCGAGATAGGGGAGTACTTTTTCCGATTCAGCCATCAGCCTGATAAGTCCATCCGGGAACCGGGCAGGATAGGCATAATGCAGCCTGATCCATTCAATACCCTCAACCCTTTCGAGCGCTTTGATCAGATGTACCAACGGGTCATGCAGTCGCAGGTCCTTTCCATAGGCCGTAAGATCCTGAGCAATGAGAATCAGCTCTTTAACGCCATTGCTACTGAGAAATTCCGCTTCCTTTACCAGTGTTTCCACCGGCTGTGAGGTAAGATTACCCCGGATGGAGGGGATGATACAGAAAGCGCAGCGACGATTACAGCCTTCGCTGATTTTGAGGTAGGCATAATGGGATGGGGTGGTCTGATACCTTTGAAAATGGTTTTTATGATCATAGGGGGTTGAGAGTCTGGCAAGAATATCCGGCAGTTCATCCACTCCAAAAATGCCATCCACTTCGGGTAATTCTGTTTTCAGGGCCACGCGGTACCGCTGGGTAAGGCAACCAAATACGATTACTTTGCCGTATTTCCCTTTCTTTTTGGCTTCGAGGGCCTGCAGGATGGTGTCCACCGACTCCTCTTTGGCATCGGCAATAAAACCGCAGGTATTGATAAGCACCACGGATGCAGGGTCATCGGATTCGAACTTGACGTCCCATCCACTGAGCCGGAGCTGTTGCATAACCCGTTCACTGTCGACCAGATTCTTTGAGCAACCGAGGGAGATGATATTAACCGATTTGGAAGCCATGGGATTACCCTGCAAAGATCGACTCAACGAACCGGCGGCGGTTGAACACCTGAAGATCTTTGATTTTTTCGCCAATGCCAATATACCTGACCGGAATCCTGAACTGGTCGGAAATGCCGATCACAACACCCCCTTTGGCGGTGCCGTCGAGTTTGGTGAGTGCCAGGGCGTTTACATCTGTGGCGGCGGTGAACTGCCTGGCCTGTTCAATGGCATTCTGCCCGGTACTGGCGTCAAGCACCAGAAGCACTTCGTGCGGGGCATCCGGAATGACTTTCTGCATCACCTTACGGATTTTTGAAAGTTCATTCATCAGGTTTACCTTATTATGGAGCCTTCCGGCGGTATCGATAATCACCAGGTCGGCTTGCTGGCTGATGGCAGACTGCAGCGTGTCAAAGGCTACCGAGGCCGGGTCGGAACCCATTTTTTGCCTGATGATCGGAACGCCGGCCCTTTCAGACCAGATGGAAAGCTGGTCCACTGCCGCAGCCCTGAACGTATCGGCTGCCCCAAGCAGTACCGAATAACCACGTTCTTTATACTGCCATGCAAGTTTTCCGATGGTGGTGGTTTTCCCGACCCCATTCACGCCAACCACCATCATCACATAGGGACGGATGCCTTCAGGAAGTACAAAATCATCCGATTCCTCCATCCGGTTGTCGAGAAGCAGTCCGATGATCTCTTCGCGCAAAATGGTGTTCAGTTCGGAGGTTCCAAGGTATTTGTCGCGGGCGATCCGTTCCTGGATTCTGGTAATAATCCTCAGGGTGGTTTCAACCCCCACATCCGAGGAGATCAGAATCTCTTCCAGCTCATCGAGTACATCGTCGTCCACTCTGGATTTACCGATGAGGGCACGTGAAATGCGTGAAAACACCGATTCCCGGGTTTTGGTCAGCCCCTGATCGAGGTTTTTCTGATCATCTCTTGAAAATATTCTGAAGAGTCCCATGGGCATTAATCAGGTTATCGGTTGAACGTACAGGCTAAAAAAAAGATAACTTCCCCCGTAACGGAAGAAGTTACCTCCAGATGTACGCATGGATTACTGTTTTTTCAGGAATTCCTCCACAGCATCAACCGGGACAATATTTTCCTTGAATGCGTATGAAGCGCTTCCGGGTGATTTCACCATACGGATAACCTTGGCCATACTTTTGCCCTTGGTCTGAAGGGTTGCAACTACTTTCTTTGCCATAGTGTAAACTATTTGATTTCCCTGTGAACAGTAACTTTCTTCAGGATCGGGTTATACTTTTTCAGCTCGAGTCTTTCGGGCGTGTTCTTTTTGTTTTTCATGGATATATACCTGGAGGTTCCAGGCATTCCGCTCTGCTTATGCTCGGTACATTCCAGAATGATCTGATGCCTTACGTCTTTCTGTTTCTTGGCCATGATGATTACCTGTGTCTCTGTTTAGGGGTGCAAAAATAGACAAAATTTTGATTTGAAACCCGATCATCAAAAAAAATCTTCTGACCAACCCCCAAAAAACCTCTCAACGCATAAAAAATTCTCAACTTCCTAAACTTTCTAAACTTTCTTAACTTTTATTCATAGATTTGCTCAATCAACAACGGTTTATGGACTGGTTATCAGCACGACGGGGATTCAGCCAATACCTCCGTCTGGAGCGTGGGCTTGCACAAAATACGGTGCAGGCTTACCTGCATGATCTGGATCTGCTGACAGGTTTTCTGCAGCAGAATTCCGGAGGGGTGATGCCGTCCAGTGTCGGGGTTGAAGAATTACGGCAGTTTTTGCAGCATTGCCGTGAACGGGGGTTGTCGGCACGGTCACAGGCCCGTATCACATCCGGATTCAAATGTTTCTTTTCATATCTGCAGAGTGAGAAGCTGATTACCGAGAATCCCTCGAGCCTGATTGATCTACCACGGATAGGGATGAAGCTTCCGGAGGTGCTTTCGGTGGAAGAGGTTGAACGGATGCTTGGCATGATTGACCTGAGCAAATCGGAAGGTCACCGCGACAGGGCGATTGTTGAGACACTTTACGGTTGCGGTTTACGGGTAAGCGAGCTGGTAAACCTGCAGTTACAGAACCTGAAATTCAGGGAAGGGTTTATCAGGGTTGTGGGTAAAGGCAACAAGGAGCGGCTTGTTCCTGTGGGCAGTGCAGCAATCCGGTATAATACCATATATATAAATGAATTCCGTAAACTTGCCAATCCGGTAAAGGGGTATCAGCACCTGTTGTATCTCAATAAATTCGGAAAGTCGCTGAGCAGGGTCAGTGTGTTTTTGCTGATCAAGAGGCTGGCCAGGATGGCAGGGATTCACAAAGAGGTGAGTCCTCACACCTTACGCCATTCCTTTGCCACCCATTTGGTGGAAGGGGGTGCCGATCTGCGGGCCGTACAGGAGATGCTGGGTCATGAATCCATCACCACAACGGAAGTGTATACACATCTGGATAAGGAGTACCTGCAGGAGACCATCAACCGGTTTCACCCCCGGAACAGGGGAAGATAACCTGTAATATGTCAGATGATTTCACCCTGGTTATTGACAACGATTCCCCAGTTAACGGTAACCAGCTTGCCAGCGTCGAAGTAAAAATCGGTTTGGGCATCTTCGAATGAGAGCCGTTTTTCACCCCAGGTTTCGATTTCCGTTTCGTAATCGCTGAAACCGTTTTCCTGCATAAGGGCTATAATTTCCTTTTCACCCAGTCCGAAGACCTTTTCGCCGAACAGTACCGCGTTTGGGTTTTCGGTTTCGCAGTTTGAGAGCACCGAATTATCCGGGCCTTCGATAAAGAGGGTGATCCCCAATGCCCAGTAATTCCAGATCAGGGTTTCTACTTCGTCATCTCCATCGTTAAGTACTTCAGAATCTTCAGGTTGTCCCAGCAGATCAACAATTGCATTCATGCTCATTCCGAAGTTCAGATCGCCGAATCCTGCCAGGGGACGTATGGTCAGATTAATTTCTTCCATGTGGTTGTATGTCTGATTGTATTGATGTGCTAAAAATACAACAAAACGGTAAACTGCAAATTTTTTTTTCGTTTTTTCGATAATTTACCCGAAAATGGATGGATGAAGGATCATTAAAGCATGTGTAAGGATACCCATAGCCTGCGGGCTGAAAAAATAATTATTACGGTGAAGTTGGCTTTTAGCAAAAAAGCTGTAATTTTGCACCTCCAAATTTCAGGCTGCTGATTCCGTAGCTCAGCAGGTAGAGCAACGGCCTTTTAAGCCGTGGGTCCTGGGTTCGAATCCCAGCGGGATCACATTTTTGTTCTTTTTTTATCGTAAGTAACAGTAAATCAGAGGGATGCAACCAAAGTAATTTTGGTTCTATCCCTCTCTTTTTTTTGCTCGCTAATAAACTGAAAATCAATAAAATAAATCATATTTTTTAACCCGGATCGTCTGTAACCCAGTGGTGACGGACTTCCCGAAAACTTCCCGAAAAGATGAGTAAAGTACTAATTAAGCAGAAAAAAGACTACCTCAGAAAGGATGGCACCTGCAGTTTTTACGCACAGGTATTCCTTCAGGGCAAAATAGTAAAACTGCCCATCGATATGTACCTGGAGACCTCCTTTTATGACGAGAAAGATCAGACAGTAAAAGAGTCCCATCCTGATGCCAAAAGCCTGAATATGATGCTTGACCAGGTGCGCGCAGATATTTTCGAAATCAGGAAGAGATTTATGCTTAAAAAGAAGGAATTGACGCCCGAGCTTCTGGTGGCTGAATACACAGGCTTTGGTGGTTCCGGTGACTTTCTGGGTTGGATGTTTAAGGAGATTGACAACCGCAGAGGTGAAATTTCACAAGGCACCTACAACCACCACAAAGCCGTTGCCAGCAAACTCAAGCAATTCAAGCTCTCCATACTCTTCAACGACATCACTCCGGATTTGGTCAGCCGGTTCCAGGTGTTCCTTCGGGATAAACTCCTCAACAATCAATCTACGATCGGGGCGGCAATGAAAGTCCTTAAGACCTACATCAAGATAGCCCTCCGAAGGGAGCTGCTGGAATCCAATCCTTTTGAATTCATCAAAATCCGGAAAGGGAAGCCATCCCTGGTGTACCTGAAAGAGCAGGAACGGAATAAAATGATGGAGGTATTCAAGGATCCTGATGCGCCTGAACGGTATAAAAAGGTGCTGCACCCATTCCTGTTTTCCTGTTTCACGGGCTTGCGGATTTCAGACGTAAAACGGCTGCGCTGGGATCACCTCGCAGAGGATACCATATATATAATGCCTTACAAGACGCAGCGCACTTCAGGGGAAACGGTGGTGATTCCACTGGGTCAGACAGCGCTGTGGCTTATTGACCAGGCGCAACGCCGGCCCAAAGACCCGTATGTGTTTCAGATGATCAGTGACCAGAAAAACAATGAGTACCTCAAGGAGATCGCCGGGAAGCTGGGCATCCGCAAAAGCCTGCACTTTCACGTTGCCAGGCATACCTTTGCAACCCTTTTCTACGAAAAAACCAATGACCTGGCAACGCTGCAGAAGCTCCTGGGGCATGCTGCCATCACCCAGACGATGGTGTATGCCCATGTCAGTGATCAGCTTCGCCGCGATCAAATGAAGGTGTTTGATTTCTAAATTTTCAGCGTGTATCTATCATTATAGTACTTCTCGAATAACCTATTCCCTGATTTTTGGACAAGCTCCCTGCCGGTAAGTTCCAAAAGGTCTTTATCGTCATTAAGAATGTTCTTATACTTGTTCCACCATTGCATGATGGATTCATTCGATTCGTGATGCAACAGCACGAAATAGGTTGGATGGGTCTGAGACAGCTTACGTGCAAGTGTGTGATTTCTCAGGCATTGGTGGTTGTTTGCAAAGGGGCATTGCTTTTGAAATACGCTATTTTTGAATGACATAGAAGGGTTGAAATCACTATCAAAGTAGGTGCGTTTTAGTTTTGCTCCATTCAGATAGCATAGATGAAAGTCTGTAAGTAGCTTGGATGAATCCTCGCAAACCTCCCTTGTTTTATCGATATTGCCGGTTGAGTTGAATCCACCGCAGCTTGTAAAATCAGCCTCGGTAAATTTAACTTCTATCAGGAAAATTACCGTATGACCTTCAGAGTCCATGGTATCAATCCTCAGATCAACGGCAGTGATGTATTCTTCCGGCCGGTTGTCGTCGCTCTTCCATTCTCCAAGGATATTGGTTTCCGGGGAATACTCAAATTCATAAAATAGAATCTTCGACAAGTGTTTTCCCGTCTTCTGGCTTAAAACTTCCAAAAGAGCATCTGGATATAATGCTACCATTGGATAGAGTATGTTGATGCAGTAGGCTTGTGATGATCTGACATGATTCACATAATCGTGTAAGGGCATGCCATATTGTAAAATGTACTGCAGAAAACCATGTTTGACAGGAGGGTAAAGGTTGTCGCTCAGTTCACTGTAGAAACATGCCTTTTTAGGTGATTTCGAAGGCAGGTATTGGTTTTCTTCTTTGAAGCGGATCAGTTGGTTCTCCATCTGTTCCTGGAACTCATTGTCAAATTTCTTCTTCATGATATAATTGTTTATTGTTGTTGTATGGTATTTAAATACGTTGTTTTTATGGCAATCTATTACGTAAATTGACATTTGTCAAATTTATTTTTGCCTGCGAAGTTTAAAGAACAGATAATCAGAGATATAAAATTTCAATTATTATCTGCCTTTACTAGCCACCTAACTACTAAATCCTGTGCCCTACGATCTTCGAGGCAAACATTCCGGTTGGGGCAAGGCTCACTTCGACGCTTTCGATCAGCAGGGGAATGTTGCCTTCCAGGGCATAGGATTGGGTGAAGTCCAGTTGGGCTATCTCCACGATGTTCAGATAGGCGTTGAATTCCAGCTTGTCGTGGCCGGAGAGCATCCATTGGATATACTCCCGGTAAAAGTTCTCCTTCAAGCCATAGGCTCCCTCCCATTGCAAGGCTACAGTTGCCTCCGGGATCTTTACCGGAAGGTGGGGCTGCACCGGGACTGGCTTTTTGTCATATACATCCCAGGTTGCCAGTGGAGCTCCGCTCTGCATTCCCCGGTAAAAGAGGAACCTTGGGGTAAATGAATCTTTCCCCTCCTTATCCGGCGCAAAGGAGAAGTTCCCCACCCCCGGATGGGCAGCCAGTGGCCAGTGGGCAACATCCCAATACGGCGCTGCAGTGTAGAAATTGTCATAACCCAGGTACATGGGCAGGGTAAACCCCGGGCACTCGATCTTCCAGGGGTTCTGCCCCGGCTGGGTGGAACTCTTGCGAAGGTTGTATGAATAGAGTTCCCAGTTTACCAGCGGTGGAGCCTGAGACTTCATGGCGATGTAGTACTTGTCCTCGGTGATGACATACCGGGTGGAGAAAATCGTGGTGGGGTTTGGCAGGTCTGCAATGTACATCACCGGAGGATCCATCGGGTGGTTATCGATATCCTTGATGGTATCTTCTTCGGTAACCACATCGTCGCCATTGAAGTTGAATTCCACGCTGTCGTATCCCGGCACCGTTTCCAGGGTGATGGATGAGGTGATCTTTTTCAGCAACCTGCCGGATGGCCGGGTAAGCAGTTCCCTGACAAAAACAAACCGGATTGTCTTGGTTAAATCATTGACAAATAACTTTGTACCAAACATCACTTCAAGTACATTCAGAAAGTCCGGGATGGGGTAATCCTGCACATGGTTGGCATAATCAAACTGTGCAGGTGGATCGGCTACAAAGGCTGTGAAGTAGGTATAGGAATTATAAAGCGTTAGGGTGGAAAGCTCCGGATGGGTCGTAAACACATTCTCTTCGACCGAATACCCGAAGGTGGCAAACAGCCTCTCGAGGATATATGCCACATAGAGCTGCGGGATGATGGCTCCTTCAACCCCCTGCTCCTGGGTCTGGAGGTCATGGTAAAAGTGGTTGATCACCTTCTTGTCCTGGTAGATCCCTTCGATGCCGGTATCCTCTGCCAGCTTTTCGTTGATGATGGGATAGCAGGCAAACGGATACTGCGGGTACTTCGACCAGAGGCTTTGGGATGCAAAGTTGTACCGGTCATACATCTGGGGATACACCGGGCTTTTGCCCAGATCTATGTCTTTCAGGCTTTTCTCCCGGATGTCGGACCAGAAGTTTCCGTTGCCGGATTTGAAGTAACACTCAATGTTGCTTTTGTCGGAAGAGGTGATGGTAAGGGTTCCGGTAAGGATCTGGATCCCCTGGTGAAAGATGCGGATGGGATACGCTTGCTGCCGGCTGGCAAAATACCCTTCCACACGGTTGGGGAACCCAAAGGCAATGAGGTTGTTTTTGGAGGTGGGCAGTGTGAAGGGTGTTGAGTGGGAACCCATCTCCTGGAACAGGGGGTTCAGGATTTTAAGCGAGATATGGGTATCGGGGAACATATCCAGCCGCATCTCCCTGTGGAATTCATCCTGAGTTGTCAGCACCAGATCCAGCCCTCCGGTGATAACACCCTCCTTCTTCAGTTGCTGACCTTTGGCGTGGTGGCAGGAATCCCATGTGATTTCGGTGGAGTCAAAGGTGATTTCCAGGGAATCAAATGGAGCGAAGGCTTCTTGTTCTGCCATACCTTGCGGGGTTGATGATGAGGGTTTTCAGGCTATTTCCAATTGGCAGGAATACTGGCGTAGTTGTTCAAGGTGGTGGTGGCGTGGTTGGCGAAACACCGGTAGGTGGACACGCTTTTAAAGGTGCAGTTCCACAGTTCGGGAGCGGTTCCTTTGACCCCGATAAAAGCGCTGGGGCTGGTAAGCCGGAAACCGAAGGTGAATACCATGTCCCGGCTGGCAAACACGGTGCTTTGCTGACCGCTCTCGTAGAAAATGTAGGGTTTGAGCTCCAGCTTCTGGTTCCAGTACAACACCTGGCTGAAGTTGGTGGCGCTGGTGCAACCCCTGAAAAGGTCATCGGAGATGCTTTCCAGGATTGGGCAGTTGGCAGCAAAGCCCTGGAGATTGAGTACCGGGGCACAGTTTGAGAGCAATGAGCTTTGCAGTGTTGAAATCCCAGTGCCCATAAACAGGAACTGCAGCGAGGTGCAGGATGCTTTGCGCAGGATGGCACCGGCGCCATGGGAAATAAGGTTGGAACAGCCGTTGAATCCATTGTCCAGGTACGCAAATCCTCCGAACTTTGAGGCATCTCCCCAATGGATGATGTTGCTGATTTTGAGCCTGTCCCCGGCGTTATTGAAGCTCCATCCGGGGCACTCCCCAATGATCTCCAGCTGGTAGGTTCCATTTGCCTGGTAGGTGTGTATCCTGTTGTCATCGTTGTAAGCGGTGAGTTGCACTGAGCTTCCATCGCCCCAATACACGGTGCAGTTGTAGGTGCCATGATCGGTTAGAGGCAGGGTGATGGTGCGGGCGATTGTATCTCCGGATACGGTCCACTGGGTAGTGAATCCCGGCTTGGGCACCATACGGATGTTTGCCTGTTGCTGCAGTAAGGCAAGGTTCAATAAAAGACTCATGCTATTCCTCCTATCGCTTTATACACTTCTGCATTGGGGGTGTCATCCAGGCACAACAGGGCAAGGATGCAGTCGGTGCCTGCTGAGTTGCATGCATTATTGATTACCTGGGTGTTGGTGTTGCTCACTTCCAGCGTCGCTTTTCCGTCTCCGATCGGCAGAAACCCCACCACCTTTCCTGCTTTCAGGATCGCTTCCGGGATTACGATGCTGATATCAGCCGGATTGTCACAGATGACCAGGGTGCCAATATCTTCCGGTTGAATCTCATACGGGGTGTCTGTAACGGTGCTGCCCAGGAGAATACTCCCGTGCGAAGGGACGGTCTTCTCCATGAAGCCGCCCCCGTCCTCCAATTCATGAACTACCAGGTCTCCTGTTGCCATGGATTACCAGTTTCGGGCAATGGGAGTCCGTGCCCAGATGTTGGAATCCACACACAGGTAAAAATAGTTGTTGTCATAGGCAAACTCTCCTGCCGTTCCAGAGGCAGTTTTGCTCGCAGGAGCGGCTACCCAGTTCCCTTTCAGGTCGCTGATCACCTTTCCGCCGTCTGCCAGCAGCTTTCCGGTGGTGTTGCTGAATACGGCAATGCGGTTGGCGACCGAGCTAACCGGGCCTTTGACCACCTTGCTCTGGGCAATGGCATAAGGCGTGGCAAACTTCACATCGTCGGTGCCGGTGTCGATCTCTGCCCCGGTGGCTTTGGTATTGGCGGTGGCGCCATCGGCTACGTTCAGGATGACCCGGGCTTCGGTGGCACTCATCGCGGAGATGTTGCCGGTGGCTTTCCGTCCCACGAAGGTGGAAGCCCCTATGGTGAGGGCAACCGGAGTGGATGCCGTGGTGGCGTAGATGATGGTGTTGGCGCCCAGCACGGTTTTCTGGATGGCACCATCTGCCAATGCGCCCTGTGCGGCGCTGGCGAAGCCGGCAGCATCGGCATAGGCAGCGCTTCCCAACGGAGCACTCCCCTGTTTCAGCAGCTTTCCGGTGGCACCATCGAAAAGTGCCGGGTACGAGTCGCTGGAGGCAGCGGGGCCTACCACCACGCCATCGAGGTTGCCCTGCCATACGCACCAGTCGGCGTCGGTGGAACCGGAGCCCGACCTTGGGGCAAGGGCAACAAAGAAGTCGCCGATCTCGCACCCCTGGTTGCGGATGGTGGTTTTCTCTACCACACGGTAGGTCCATCCTACCTGGTAGGTCTGCAATGCCTCGAAGGCAGCCTTGGTCATGGTGCCGCCTGTGCCGATGGTGCCTTTGAACACCATGGCGTTGTTGGCAGCCAACAGGGAGTTCACCAGGCCATCCACGTAGGATTTGTTGGTGGCGTGGCTGTTGGAGGAGGGTGCGTTGGTGATGTTGACATCATCGAAGCTGCCCTCTTTGGCTTTGAAACTCACGTACTGGCTGTCGGCAAGGTTGCGCACTTCCAGCACGCCTCCGTTTACCTTCAGCTTGATGCCGGTTCCACCGCTCAACAGGTCGAACGACTGCTGGGTGGTTCCGGTGTCGGTGTTCTGGGTGTGGCCGGCATCCTTGTTCACCCATTTCAATCCTGTGGGGGACGTGGGGTCTGCCTCCAGGATCTGGCCGAGGTTGCCCACCGTCAGCACGGTGGGGGTTCCGTCGGCGACGGCAGAAAGCAGGGAGCCTTTCAAAAGGTTAACCACCTTCTCGGCGAACTCAACGCCTGAAGCATGGATATTTTGGGTTAGGTGCAAATCATATTGTGCCATAAAAAGGTTGGTTTTGGGGTTGTTTTATTCGGTTGGTTGCTGGGGCTCGATCTTCCGGACAATGGTGATATCCTGATCTTCAAGCGGGTAAAGGTTGAAACTGATCATCACGTTTTCACGGCTCTCCAGGGCAAGTGCCACAACGGAGATGATGTCACGGGGGGTGAGGATTACCCCGCAGAAGTATTGATCCCGGCAAAGGGCATCAATCTGCCCCCGGGTATCCTCCACATGATGCAGGCGTTGGGATTCAATGTCCTGGATCTCCTGTTGCAGGCTGCCCTGCTGATCTTGAAGCTTCTGGATCTGTTGCTGGATCTGGTTGATTTTTTGTTTGCTCATCAGGTTAATAGGGTTAAGGGTACTTTCTTCCAGGTTGCCTGCCCTGCCTCTCCACTCTCCACGCAGAAATAGGCATAGTCGTTTCCCAGGTAGAGGTCGCCACGGGTGCCGGCATCCTCCCGGGTGATCTCCCGCTCGGTGTTCATCCGGTTCAGGCGGATGTACAAAGCATTGATATTCTCATCGATGGCTTCGAAATTCTTGTTGATCTTATCGCCCCCATCGCGAAGGCAGTCGCCGGTGCCGTCGTTGGGTCTGATGCCGATGTTGATCTTTTTGAATTCCATCTTAAGGGGGTTGTTATTACAAATTTGTGTGGAATGAATCGGGAATAAAAGGACATTAATAGGTGATCAGCAGTTTCCAGGTGCCTTCGAAGGCCTGCCCCAGGCGAACTTTCAGGTGGGTGGAAGGGTTTTCTTCCAGCGGACCATACCCCAAAGGTTGCACCCGCTGGTTCTGATGGTCGAATAGCAGCACCCCGAAAAAGGGGAACCCGAGGTTGTGTTCTACCACCAGCGAGAAATCTTCTGTAAGGTCACCGGCGGTGAAAGTGCCAAAGATCGCTGCCTCCCGCACCCATGCCCGGGGCGCTTCCGGTGTTGAGTAATACGACCGGATGATATAGGGGGCAATGGTTTCCATCGACTGGTTTGTGAGGGTATATTGCAACAGCGATCCCCGATACTGCACCAGGATGGTTGCTCCCGTTGAGATATCTTCCAGGTGCATATACTCAAGCGAACCGTCAGCCTCTCCCAGCAGGGTGGTGATCTCCGGGCAGCTCCTGGGTGTGGATTCTGCAATCAGGCAGAGATCTGTAAGCACCTGATACAGAAGTTCGGGGGAGAACTTCTTCTGAAATTCATCGAACGCTGCGGAGAGCTTCTCGCGGATGGGTTGCACGGGGATATACATGGTTATTCGGTGTTGAATGCGTTGTTGAAACTTTCGAGGAAGGTGGCTGTGACGAAGGAGCCTTTAGAGAAATGCTCATCGGTGAAGGCACGGGTATAGGAAAAAGCGATGTTGTGCAGGGAGATTCCCCGGGTACCCACAAACACATCTCCGGAGGTGATCACCACCGGATGCAGCACTCCGTCCACCACCTCGTACACCTCTTTGCTCAGCAGGAGCTCTTTCAGCCAATGGACTTTTTCGGCGTCTTCGAACCAGCCGCTGGAGGCTTCCACTTTCTCCACCAGGGTAGATTCCAGCACCTGGGTTTGCGGGGCAAGGATATTAAACACAAAGCGGTTAACCACGGAAAAGATCTTCTTCTCCAGCGTCACCGATTCCTGGTAGCTGCCATACAGCAGTTCTGTGTCGTACATCCCGAAGGAGTTCCTCCAGACGAACGCATGGGTGTGTGGCTCAGAGCGGTAATCGAGGTTGTAGTGGCGCTTCTCTGAAATGGCTGTTCCGGAAGTATCCGACAGGTACAGCTCAAACTTCTGCACCCTTCTTTGGGGTTGCAGTTGGGCAAAGCCGAGCTGGTCGAAGCTGAAGCTGATCTCCAGGATCTGGTATTGGGAAACCTGCACCGAGGCTACCACCACGGTTAACGGTGCCATCTGCGACTGGGTGTCGAACCAGGTGATACGAGCCCGAAGCTGCAGGGTGGCAGCAGGTTGGGTGTATAGGAAAAACAGTTTTTCTGCCTGATGGGTTTTGATGTGCCTGTGCCGGGGTGCCCATGTGAGGAACTGTTTGGTGTACTGCAGGGTGCTGAACCAGTGGTTCTGCATCTGGCTGAACATCGCCTGCTGCATAAACCCAACCCCTCCGGGAAGTGCCAGGGTGGTGATCCCGGCGGTGGATTGCAGCTTTTTGATCCGGGCAGGGATCCCATAGCGCTCTGCATACCGGATGTGGTAACGCAGGAGCAGGTCGCTGCGCAGGGTGATGAACCCGGCAGGGGGCCAGGTGAACGAGCTACCGGCATGTGCCTGAAGGTATGCTGAAAGGTTTACCCAGATTACAGAGTCTTCATCGGGTGCCGCCAGGTCTTCCCCTATCTGCTGCCCATTTGCATAAATCTGGATATAACCGCTGTAAAACGGGTGCAGCACCGGTTCTATGCCCGGGGTGTTCAGCAACGGATCGGTGTTTACCGGGGCTGTGGGGTTGGATCCCAGGGTAATGTTGTAGCTGGATCCGGGCAACTTTGCGCTGAAGCAAAACAGTGGGTTGACCGGAAGGCCGGTGAGGGTGATCTCAAAATCTTTCGACAGGTGGAAATGCTTCTGCAGCTCAGATAAAACCTGCATGAGGTACATCGAAAAGGTTGCAGCTCCACCCATGCCGCTATAGCTGGCGGGAAGCTCTCCCGGATCACTTCCGGGCGTTGTTACAAACCAAAAAAGGTGGTCTGATCCATTGTAATTCAATACAAATGAACTGCCCACAGAGGGAAACGACTGCAGGGAGAGGTAAAACACCCCGCAGCTTCCCGGCACCTCGTAGCGGCCGGTTGCCTCAAAGGCAAACACCACCGGGTTGCCCGAAAGCACCACGGTGGGGGGTTGAAGGATCTTGACCAGTGCCATAATGGGCAAAGATCAATGGTGCTGGCTTGTAAGGAAAGGACAGTAATTTTCGGCTATGGAACTACCCCCTTGCAACATCCTTCCTGATCTGCTCCATTTTGTGCTGTGCCAGCTCCAGGTCGCTGAACACGACCCTGGCGCGGGTGGGTTGACGGAGCAGTTCCGCTATGGTGTGCAGCACCATGAGCGCTTCATCACTGCCCGCAACGGGGGTTTGCACTGACTGAGGTGCGGAAGGAGCCGTTGCCATATGGCGTAAACCCGGGGAGGGTTCCTGTGCCGGCACAAAACCGGGATCGCGGTTGGCTTTGATGTTCAGGATTGCCCTGGCGTAGTCAGCAATCACCGGATGCTGCAAGTCGGGGCCGCTGATGATCATTTCGCTCAGGCGATAAGGGTCATCACCTGCAAGGAAAAGGCTGGGGGATTGTACCAACCCGGTTTTGGGCTTTCCCCGGTAACGCGCCTGGTAACGCCTGCCGGTCTGCTCTCCCAGCACCTCGTAGTTGCCATAGAGGTATTGAGGCACCCTGGTACTGTTGATCTCCACGATTTTCTGCAGCCCGAACCCTGCCGCCGTAGCTGCGGCGATGGGTGCCAGAGCCGGACCCACCACCGGGATGCCTGCCGTTGCCTTGTAGGCTGCCATCGCTGCCGAGATGGTGTCGAGTGCCACCTGAAACGAGGCAAACATCTTGTACTCATCGCTCCCCTGCTCAAAAAACGCTGCCAGCGACCCGAACATATTGCCATAGATTTGCAGGGAGGCATCCAGCGCCTGCGACAACACCTGATTCCGGCTCTCCTCATACTGCTGCTGAATGGCTGACAACCGTTTCTGGTGCAGATCGAAACCGATCTCGTTGTTTCGGTAAGCTGCCTCGGTGGCTGCCATCTGGGTTTCTGCCCAACTATTCAGATTCTCCAGGGCATCCTCCCCGGCAAGCTTTTTCTCATCGGGGGCATCTACCCGGGCATATTTGTCCAGGATGCTCCTGCGGGCTTGCTGGTACTGGGCTTCGGAAAGGAGTTTCTGCGATAGCTGCTCTTCCAGCAGCGCCAACTCCCGCTGCAACAGTTCCTGCCATTCCACCAAGCCATACTGCTGGCGAAGCTGAAAAACCTGCTCCTGATGTTGTTTCTCTTTCTGCAATTTCTCGGCATCGAGCCCCTGGATTCGCTGCAGCTCTTTCTGGTCTAATTCCGCCTGCCGGGCAATTCGGTCTGTGTCGAGCAGGCGCAGGGATTCCTGGTATTCTGCCTGCGAGATGATGCCTTTTGCAAGGGCTTCATCCAACAGGGCTTTGCGTTTGGCATACTCCCGCTCCAGCAGCCGGGTGGATTTCTCATGCTCGGTGAGCTCTACCAGCGAAAGCTCGTCATAGAGCGCCTGGTATGCCTGCAGGATCTTTTCCGATTCCCGCTCAAGCTGCTCCTGCTTCTGTTTCAATTCCTCCGACAGGTCTGCCCCTGGTGCAGGCAGGTCGTCCTCTTCTCCTTCAGGCTGCTGCGAAACGGGCTTCACCTCGAGCTGCTTGTTGCGGAGGATGAATTCGTTGAGGGTCTCTATCTGCTTGGTGACATCCTGGTAGGTGACTCCCAGTTTTGTGGATTCATTGTTCAGGTTATAGATCTGTGCCGTGGTGAAGTTTCCCCCGGCTTTGATCAGGTTCCATGCCTTCTGCCAGCCGTTGATGGCGACATCCCCTTTCCCTATCTCCAGGTCTAAAAGCTGCCGGTTCAGATCCACCACTTTCTCTTCGGCTGCCTGCACCTTGTATTTCAGGTTCAGTACCTCGATGTATTTTTCTGTGGCCTGGGTTGCCTGATCGGTGTGGATCGTCTCGAACTTCAGGTTTCCCAGGTATTCCGGTGAGATGGTGTTGAGCCTGCGGATGGCTAACAGCCGTTCCTCCTTGCTGCGGGCTTCATCCCTGGCAATCTTCAGCAGGGTTTCTACCTGTTGCTTCTCCTCCAAAAGTTTCTTGTTGCCCTCTTTCGAAATGTCGTTCAGGGCTTTCTGCGACGAGGCAGCCTCGTCGTAGCGGGGTTTGAGCATCGAAAGGGCGGTTACCAGCCCCATTATCAGCCCTACCACGGCTCCAATTACGTTGGCTTTGGAAACGGTGTTGAAGAATTGCATCGCCCTGGATGCCACATTGATCTTCCCGGAGAAGAGCTGCACCACGGTGGACCATACAGCCTTTGCCCGGGTGGCTGCTGCCACAGCCAAACCGTAGGCTTTGATGGTGATGATGAAGGAAGCAAGCGCTGCCAGGGTAGAACGGATCACCACGCCGTAGCGGATGAAGAAGTCCACCACAGAGGAAAGCGACCTCACCAGGGCGGTTCCTTTGCTGATCACGTGCGACAGGGCGGGCTGCAGTTTCTCCCCCAGCTCTCTCCAGGTCTTCTGGATCGACTTGATGGCTTTGTCCAGCGATGCCCTGGCGGTGTTGTTCTTTACATTGAACTCCTCCAGAATCGAGGTGCCCTTCTCGAACTCCTGATTGGCATACGCCTGCTGCGACCGCACCAGGTCGGTGTTGTTTGCCAGCACCCCCAGCACCGAGATCGTCCTTTTCCCCTCCAGACCTATGTCCCCCAGGGATGCCACCAGCTGGCTGAACCCCTGTTCGTTCCCCTTCAGGCCGCCCAGCACCCGAAGCAGTGCTTCGTTGGCATCGGTGTTTAGCAGTTCGGTGAAGTCCGCAAGGCTCATGCGGGCGATGCCGGCAAAGGTGGCGGTGTCTTTGAACATCTTGGGCAGGATCTGGGAGATCACCGTGGAAGAGACCTCGCTGGTCTGGCCCAACTGGTCCAGCGTGGCAGCCAGACCCAGCACGTTCTGGATGGTGATCCCCACCGAGGGGGCAACCCCTGCCATCCTTTTGCTGAACTCCACCAGGTAGGGCTCATTGGCGGTGCTTGCCGCCCCCAGTGAATTGATGGCGGAACCCACCTTCAGCAGGCTCTGCTCCATCCCGAACTGGTCTTTGAGTTTAAAGATGTCCACGATCTTCCCGAGCTGGCGGATTGCCTCTTCGGCATCGCCCCCTAAATCTTCGCTCAGGGCAACGTTGATTTTATCGGCGGCGTTGACGAACTGCAGCACATCTTCGCTGGCATTGATCCCCAGCTTCCCTGCAATCCTGGCGAGGTTCAGCAGGTCCTCCTGCGAGGAGCGGGTGTCGATCTTCTCCAGGTGCTGGTTCAGCTCCTTCACCTGCTCCTTCGACAGCCCTGTGGTCTTCATCACATCGGCGAGCTTGTCATCGAAATCGGCAAATGCCATGTAGGCTTTACGGATGCCCGCCACCAGGCCGGTGAGACTCATCACAAAGGTGGAGACCATCAGGAAATACTTGTTGAACCCGTTTGCCATATTGCCCAGGCTCATGCCGGTATGTTCGGCGCCACCTCTCACCTCCGACATCCGTGCTTTGATGCGGATGAGTTCGGCGTTGAGTTTCTTCCACTGTTCGGTGCCATAGGTGGCGTTGGAGAGCTGCATCGACACCCGTTTTGCCTCCTGGCCGAGCTGCTTGTAGGTGAGCCCCGACAGCCCCAGCTCCCGGCGAAGGGTTGCCTGCTGCATCTTGTTTGCCCTGAGCTGCTCGCCGAGTTCCTTTCGGTTGGCAACCATCGCCTGGTGGGCTTCTGAATCTTTGTCTTTGGATTTGCTGATCTCCTTGTTCAGCAGCTTGATCTGCTGGTTCACCTCCCTGGCTTCCTGTTCCAGCTTGCTGAGCTGCGCCTGCCCTTTGCTGCCACCGATCACGATGTCGAGGTGGATCTCTTCGCTGTGGATCTTCCTTGCCATACCCCTCAGCGTTGCAGGTTGTTTTGAAGGGTGGAGATCACCTCCTCTTTCATGCCGTACATCAGGTCGCGCGAAAGGTCGTTCAGGCTGCCCCACACATTTTTATTGTACACCGGGAACTTCCTGTGCCTCTTACCCCGGTAAGCTTCTCCGTTTGCAAGGATATTTTCCGGCTGCAGGCGGTTCTTCTGCAGCGGGGCACCCATATCCTGAAACCTCCTCAGCACCGGCAGGGTGATCCGGAAGGAGGGTTGCGCCCCTCCCGGAGAAAGGTACAAAGAGATCCCGCCGGAAGGGTCGCTCAACCCCTCGGAGGTGATGGATGCAATAATTTTGTGCTGTAACTGCTGCCCATGCCGGGAAAGCACCTCGCTGATAAACGCCATCTTCGCCTGGTTCATGGGGCGAAGATGGGGTTGGATTCAGGTTAGAGAAAGGACAATCGATATACTACAATGTCTGCAATTATTGATAAAAAGAGACTAAGGATCGTTTGAAAATTCGTGAAGATAAGGTGTAGTTGTCCTGGGCGTTTCGATATTGACGAAATAGTTCTATTTCCTGATCCATGTTAATTTAAAGATTGATTAGAATTGTTGATTTAACTAGCTTTTCGTCGATTTTATGCTTTTTAAGGAGACTTTGCAAAACATTATATTGCCAATTTTCCATGAAGGGATTCGCAATAATCTTAACATCCATTGATTTTAAAGATCCTATTGGCAATTTCAGATATTCATGTTTACCTACTGTGCTTTTGGGAATAACAGCCACAAATCTGAATTCTTTCTCAAAATCATAAGCGGCATCCTTTTTCAACCCTATATTTTCCTTATCAAATATGGTAAATCGCTTCAATGGCCAATGGTCTTTGTAATTAACCTCCCCAAAATATAATCTACAAAAATCTTTTTGTTTTGACCTCTTTGCTGATGCAATCACTGTTTCAATAAATTGTTTTGCATTAAATCTAAGCGCTATGCCATTGCTCAGCGAGTGAATCTTCCACATTGCCATTGATTCTTTTTTACCAAGAAACCAGCAGCTTGCAAATTGACTTCGTTGTAAATTGGATTTAAATAAATCCCATCCTCCTCGCATAGAATCATTATTCGTAATTGCTTTGATTTGTTCTACTTGAGACATCCCTGGATCTATATTTCCTTCTGAAAAAGAAATACCATGGACAAATGCCCACAATGAGAGTTCTCTACCAATTAAACCCTCAAGTCCGTCTTCAAAGTGATCTAATCTTGCAAAGTGAATCTTGTGATTTTTGATCAAATCCATTAACTTGTATAAATCTGTATACTTCCAAAGGTATTCTTCATCGAATTCGTCAATGGAGAAGGTTTCAGGATAATCTATTTCCATGATGAAAAGTCTTTGTATATTACACAATTTAATACTTAACTACTCAAACTCAATTGCCTGAAAACCAAGTGTTCTTCCATTCTCACGAAGTGTTCTTTCGGTTTCTGCATCGAAGCCCATCTCATTGTGTGCTTCAATGTGAATGATGATTGTAACTTTGGTGCCAACAGTTGTATTGAGATGTTTCAGCATTTCCTTTTCGATATCGTCTGTAGAACGGAAGAAGCGAAGAGAATCAGTTTCGATATTTCCAAAGAATCTTGTTTTCCTGGCCGTTTTAGGTTCGCCTTCCTTTACTTCATCTTCTCCGAACCCGCTTTCGTTATCCGGACTGGGTGGTGGAGGGTATGTTTTATCAGCTCCCCTCGGGGTTTCTGCTTCTGCACGTTCTTTCAACAGTTGGGATTCTGCAATATCTGATTTAACAAGCAATCCATTGCCATCTAAAGCGACCATAAAGGATGTACCTACACGCAATCCCCTATACCGTTGGTTTTCTTCATCAAAAGACTCTGCAAATGCAAAGGAATCTTTTTGCCATGACACCAAGCATAAACCTGATTCAATGGCCTGCTGGAGTAAGTGAGCGGATGATAGCTTGGGTAAGTAGAGGTACTTAGCAAAGTCTTCCCGAAGCTGACGCACTGGAACGTTATTCCCACGCCAAAGCGGTATTCTGTCCAAGTTGATTCTAAGCTCAGAAGATGCAAAATCATTATACAACTGGCTTTGAGATGTTAGCTTCTTCAGCACTCGGCTCAGGTATGCTTCCTGATTTGAACCATTCATTTTTGACTCATCCCACTGTACATCAGAACTTCCTACTTCCTGGTATGGAGTAAGAATCCAAACAAAAGTTTCCGGTAAGCGAAGCTTGATGGTATCTAATCCAGATCTGCGTTTCCCTTCTGCTTGATTGGATTGATAGGCATCTAGGTTCAAAGCCACTTTATCATCCACAATGGATTTCCATGCTAAATAGGCTTTCACTGCTTGCTTTAATTCTTCCAATCTGGTTTTGTCCGGTGTAAGAAAAATCAATGTGTTGCGATACAGTCTTTGCGAATTACCTCTAATGCTAAGTATCTCTTTTGCCTTTTGAAAAGCAGTGCTATTCCCATCTCTTGATACATGAGGATGTTTGATACCCAATACCACTAATTTCATATCCAGGTCGTCCGGCACATCACTGGAGTTTTGAGGCATGAAGTGGATTCGCTTTATCTGACTGCCTGAGGAATGGAGTTGCTGAGTAAGCAAGGTTCGTATTTCTTCTTCAACCTTATCTTCCTGAATGTGTGCTGCTCTTTCTTCTGCCGTTCTGTTTACGTTGTTTTGGGTACTGTACCAATAGGTTTTATTCGCAGCATAAACATAGGTGCCTTTATCAACTAAATGACGTAACGCATCAGAAAAGGTTGGAATATTTTCTCCCGGCAAAATGCTGCCTAACTTTATTCGTTGTTCATCAATGCCTTTGTTCGCAGCATCAAAGGTGGGAGCGGTTCCAAAGAACAAGGTTCTTGCTACTCTCCGTGAACCACTATATCTGCCAATGTTGGGTAATTCGCTATCCAATTGCTTTGGCAATGAGTGAATTCCATCCACGTCTTTCCCAATTACTGCACTCCAAGGTGGTGTTAAATACCGCATCAATTCAGACTGAATTTCAGAACTATCCAAGGGAATATTGGCAGGTAAAATTAATGGGCTTTGGTCATTATTCTCCCACAAGAAATGAATAATTTTCGCCATCAATCGGAGTATACCCCGGGTCTTTTGAAATTGTGGTATGCTTGCCCAGCGTTCTGCCAATTCATCAAATAATTCAGGATGGATGGGATAGAAATCCCGAATGCGTTTTTCATAGCTACTGTCCTGAGTTTCGTTAGGAAAATCTGCTCTGTTATTGCGATAAAATTCCCCGAAAGCCCTTGAAGAAGCATCTCTTTCAGCAAACTGTTCCTTGGTTGCAATGGGTGAGAATAACCTTCGGGTAACTATCTCAAATGATTCTTCGGTAGTGGCAGCAGACCAGGGGGATTCAATACGGCCAATGATGTTGCCTAACTCGGCAGCAGACTGACGGCCTTTTTCCCCACCCATTTCAATATCGGAGGCAGGTAAACTGACAACCACCAAGGCATTGTTTACAGTTTTGGCTGCTTCACAAAGAGCCTGTGCAAATGACATCTGCGTTCCATAAGTTCCACCACTGTCATTGCCATCTTCTTTGAGCTGACGGGTATAAGCCACCCATTCGTCAATGAGCACCACGCATGGCGCAAACTTCTTCAATAAGGGCACTAACTGGTCACCGGGATTTGCTGCTTTTTCATCTGCTTCCTGAAGCATGGCGTAGCCAGCTTTACCACCTAATTGCCAGGCCATTTCACCCCAAAGGGTATGAACTTTTGTTCCGTCTGGTTTGGTGTGGGTTACTCCCGGAGCAATTCTATTTCCAACCAATACAGCTTTGTTCACTTTTGCTGGTGGCTGCAGGTCGCCCATTTCACGGAAGAAGCTCTCCAAGTCTCTTACCGAACTGAAGTTTGCACCTGAACACAAATGGTAAATAGCCAACAATGAGTGGGTTTTACCACCACCGAAATTGGTTTGCAGGTTTATGACCGGATCACCGCCATCTCCATTCAATCGCTTTAAGGTATTGATTAAAAGTTTTCTAATACCTTGGGTGAGATATGTTCTGTTGAAGAAGTCAACGGGCTTACCGTATTCACCTGCACTTTCGCCATCCTGATACACACGCCACAGGTCTGCCGCAAATTCGGCTTGCTGAAATCTGCCTGAGGCCACATCCGGGTGGGGGGTGATTACCTGACGCCAGGGCTTTAGGCCAACTGCTGATGTGCCCACCAATGATTTGGCTTCAATGGCTCTTGTCTTCTTTCGTGTATTTTCTTCATAACGAACCCGGAGCAACTCGTTCTTCTGATTATCGGCTTCCTCTGCCTCTGGTGCGGCTATTGCACTCAGCAACCTTTCAACATTGTCTAATGCTCGGAATGCATCATCGGTATCAAATTTATTCGTAGTGTTTTGATGGGCTACACGCTTTCGTATTTCCATTAGTTCGCTTACGATAGAGCGTTCACCGAATCCCAGTGTACGGTTGAACGTACCATTCCAATTCTTCCACATAATGGCCAATAAAGCCTGTACATCCCATTGCTCAGGACTTAGATCCCTTGAGTAGTGATCTTCCGGAAAAGAAGAAACAGCGGCTTCTTGCCAATAAGCTTTGTGGACTTCTTTCATTTCCCTTAAAACAAATGTAAAAAGACCTGTTCTTAGAAGTTCGAGTCCTTTATTGACTCGTTCAAGGTTACTTAGTGCCATAACTAAAACTCTATTTTGGTTTGAGTCCCGATTGGGTCTTTGATGTTGAATGATTCTGCCACAATCTGATTCCAGGAAAGAACCAAACTGTTGTATGCCTGAGCTTCCTGTGCCCATCCTTTTTTCTCAGATATAGTAAACAGATGATAAGCAAGTTCTCTTGCAATGTCTGCTGATGGGCCAAGTTTTTTATACAATTTGGCAGCACCCAATTCGCCACGCTCCTGCAATTGCTTAATGAGGTGTTGGGTTATTTCCCATACTACTACGCGGTTGTCTGTTGTTGGATCCCATGTTGATGACAACTCTGCTCTGGGAATGAGTTGGACTTTACCACCACCAGACTTGACGATGCCCGAATGCCCTAAGGCATTTACTGCGGTATTTTTTGCCAATGCTAGTGCATTGGCATCTCCAAATTCTCCGGTAGAAAATTCGTTTTGCTCAAACCATGCTAAAGCCCATCTGGTTTCGGTATCAAAATCACCTTCCTGCTCTGCTAAAATTTCACCGAGGGCTTTATTAATTAACGATAGTGCTGTTCGGACACTCATCGGTGTTCCATCTTGCTCCATGATTTTATCGTAACGGGAATAGATTCCCATACCTGGACCAATAGTGGCCTGAGCCATATCCACAGGTGCAAGATTACTTTTCTGCAATACTTCAATGGCGTTGGGTAGCTCTTTCTTCAGAATTTGCAAGTACTCACGTCTGGTAATGGAAGCAGCATTCTCTGGTCTTGGGCGACAAGCCAACACAATATAGCTGGTGAGGGAATTTGTGCCCATTGCCACCATCCGCCACTTTTGTGAAGCTTTGATTGGCCATGTTGCCATGATTTGAAATCCGGTTGAAACCAAACTTTCCAACAAAGTCTCCCAACCTGTTGTAAGGCTAATACCATTTGGATTTTCATCATCAGGTTCACTACTGTCTTCGTCTTCATCTTGTTTGAATGCATAATAAACCGTCAAAGGGAAACGTGGGTCTAAGCCATTTTTTAGGTTGCCAAATGCATCCTTAAAACCACCTTCGAAATGGTCTTTTGCAGCTTCCTTGCTTCCATACCTAAAATCAGAAGCAACTAATTCTTCCATTTTAGGCACCAAAACTGTACTGAGCAAATCAGGGTAAATATCTTTGAGTCCCTGTCGAAGCCATACATAAAAGAAGTCCGATAAATCAGAGTAACCAATATTATCATAGTAAGGTGGGTCAGTGCTTACAAGGTATGACAGCTCCGTAAAATTATATTTTGCTGCGTTGAACTGTTTGGCTTTCTGCTTACTTGATGTGGTAGTTAAAATTACTTCAACGCAATCAGCTACATACTCATAACAAGTTTTCCACGCTCCTACCGTATCTCCAAGTAAATTCGCTTCCCCAAAATCCCAAACCATAGGAATGGCTTGCCGACCAAAAAGATTCATGATTTTCTCATTACCGTTATTCCAACGGCATAATGAATTATTAAAGTCAACAACCCTATCAATTGACATTTTTAACATTGTAATAAGTGCTTTGGCATATTCCTTATTTTGGACTGAAATACTTACTTGATCGTAAACTTGATCAACTAATTCAAACAAAGTGTTTATACCAATTAGCTGTCGGTTTGTAAATACTTGCCAATGGTGCAATAGGCCGTAGTTGGGTGTTTTAAAGTCTCTTGTAAATCCTTCAGGAAATTTTGTTTCGGGCTTCCACTTAATAAGTGAGGTATCATATTCAATATTGGCAGTGTTTGGCGGACTTATGTAAGTTTTACCCCTTCCGAAATTGATTACAGTTGCAATCATTACTTCCTTTAAGTGTCCAGCTCTGCCTTCTTCTCTTACGTATTGAAGCTTAGCTAGCTCATTACAGCAAACGCAAGTTACTCCACTTCTATTTGTTGTTCCTGTAATTTCAGGAGTGCCTAGTAATACTTCATAGCCTGTAATCTTATTGCCATTGGATGTTCTTTCAATAATCGGGCGGCTGTAAAAATTTGGTTTTTTCTTACTTAAAATAAATGAACGAACCAATGGCATGTCACAGCCACATGCAGGATTTGGACATTTAACAGTCCTTGACCATATCCAAGCAACTACATTGTTTTCTTTGCTTCCGTGCTTAGCTTTTGGATAAAGATTACCAATTCGCTTTTTGGCTTCTTCGTTAATCCAATTGCCATAGTACCGAAGATCTTCAGCCAGTCCCTTCCCAAGTTTCCATTCGATAAATGCTTCCTTACCTTTTATCGAGGGATTGATAGGTATTTGGTTTGCAAATTCTGGTAGAATCTCCAATTGGGCTTTGTTGATAAGCACGGCAACAGGATTCAAGTCAGATGCCTGAACAGGCAGACCTAAACGCATACCTTCTAATGGAATAGAACCGCCCCCAGCAAAGGGATCGAGTACTGTAGGCAACTTTCCGTTGCAATGTTTCAGTATCTCCTGATGGGCTTCTTCAAATACTTCCTGCCTGGTGTGAATCTTCTTCTGGCAAAGCTTGCGGATGATTTCAAATAATCTTTCCCGCTCTGCAACCTGTACTTCTTCTGTTGGGAATTTGTCAGGATGAGCCGAAGGATCATCTACCAAGGATGCAAATAAGATGGCTCTTGCTGAAGGCAAGGGAAGCCTTGCCCACCAATGGTGTATGCCCTTAGGATGTGCCCCAATACCCGGCATTTTATCATAAGCCGAGGCATCATTGATGATGTCGAGTGGTAAGGCTACTTCTATTAATTTCTTTCCCATGCTGTCTAATCAAGTGTAATGGTTCTGCGGTGAACCATTTTGGTCAATAAGTCTTTCACATTAAAATTGATTGAGGTTACTCCAAAATCAGGTTCAAAGCGGAAGGCATTCTGCACATAATATACTTCCACCCGCTTGCCATCTACAAAGGCCAAAGCCAATATAAATTGCTCCGGCAAATTGAGTCCGTAAATGATTTCATTTTTAGTGATGGTTACTGTGGTGGCATCTTTTCTTCTGCCTTTCACTTCAATGAAACGGAGGTTGCCTGTTTGACTGCAAAGACTTTCAATGTCGTAGCCGATCTTTTCTTTGCTGCGGTCTTTGGCGGCATTGCTCAATTCCATCTCCACCTCAAACACTGCTTGCATACCTGCTTTTTCTACTGCTGCTTTTTCTTCGGGTGAAGCAAAGCCCTGGCTTTTGTAATCTTCTTTTACTTGGTTAGTAAGCATATTGGCCGGTATTACCAATACACCACCAATCACCACAGGTGGTTTGGAAGAAATTTTACTTTCTTCATCCAGTTCCTGCATTCGCTTTTGCATACGGGTTTGCAGTTCATCAGCCCGCTTGCGTGCTTCGTTGGAATTGAGTTTTGCATTGGGTCTGCCTGATTCTTCCTGCATACGCAGGTCACGGGCACGGTGGTCCCAATAGCGTATTTCGTTGGTCAATCTTTCATGTACGGCATTTTTGGTTTTCTCCACCAAATACTGTCGGTTCTTTTTCACCCGCTCAAGGTGTTCTTTTGCAATGGTGGTGATAGCGAAGGACTTGATTTTGTCTTCCATGTTTTGCTTCAACCAGGGCAGGGTATCTGCTTTGGACAGCACTTCATTGATTTCTTCTTCGGAAGCTTGGTGGTAATCCAAATACGGCGCATAGCCTGCTTGCATGATTTGCCCTTGCCCATTCAGTTCTACAAAATGCACTTCTCTGCTGATGGTTCTTCGGCCACCTGTTTCCAACTGGCGTGCATCCTGCACACTGTTTTCCAGATAGAAAAGCACTCGTGGTTCACTGTCGGGGTGGAGTTCATCAATCAAGACAGAACCTTGTTTAAGCAAGCCTATTTTTGATTCGAGCAGCAAATCAATGGTGGCATCCAACAAAGGATGACCGGGGCAAACAAAGGCAGCCAAAGGCTTGCCTTGCACCGATACCAATTCTTTGTGGAATGTGATGCGCTCATAGCTTTTGAGAATGGGTTCGCGTGTGCCAATGATGCGGTCTCTGTTGCGTATGGCTGCAGGCACATGAAGCACCTGATATCTTCCTTTTTCCTTTTCTGTAACCGAACCGCCCAATGCCTTGAAAGCAGTCAAAAAGAAATCAGCAATGAAGTGGGGTTGGAGTTTTCTGGCCGCAGCCCTGTCCATTTCTTCCCTGATTTCCTGCACACTTGACTTGGTCATGGTGATGGCATGAAGTGACCTTTCCTGCAAAAGCTTTTCAAGCTTAGCATGGTCTAATGCTTCATCCAATACTCTGTCTAAAAATGCTTTTCGCTCCGGATCGCTTCCATAGCGGATGGCTTCAATCAATAAATCTCTCAGGCTTTTGTTTTCAAAAGTCATTTCACCCAACACGTCAAACACCTGTCCGCCCAATGCTTCCCGTTCTATTTCCAATTTATCAAACAATCGCTGCCACACTTCACCTTCACGGGTTTGGTGTGCAATGATGTTCCAGAGGCGGCATACTTCAGTTTGTCCAATCCGGTGAATACGGCCAAACCTTTGTTCCAGTCGGTTGGGGTTCCAAGGCAAATCGTAGTTTACCATCAAGTGTGCCCGTTGCAGGTTGATACCTTCACCGGCTGCATCCGTTGCGATCAGTACAGATACATTCACGTCCTGCGTGAATTGTTCCTGGGCTTTTCTGCGGTCTTCACGATTCATTCCACCTTGTATTGTAACCACCGCATCCTGACTACCTAAAAGCGTCCTGATTTTCAGTGCGAGATAATTCAAGGTGTCCCGGTGCTCGGTGAAGATGACCAGTTTTCTTCTGTTGCCTGCATCATCAAACATCCATTCGTTTTCGATAAGGATGTTGGAGAGTTGTTCCCATTTTTTATCAGTGCCCGACCGTTTCACGGTAAAGGCCAGTTCTTCTAACTGCTTTAGTGTATTGATTTCAGCTTCAAGTTCCTGAATGGTTCGTGCTGTGGTTGCACGGTCTACAAATTCATTCTCTACTTGGTCCTGCTCATCTGAAGACTGGTCATTTAAATAATCTTCAAAGTCTTCGTCATCATCAACATCAGGAAGTTGCTCAGGGCGAAGTTCTACCCTTTGGAAAAGTCTTTCTTCTTCCAGCCTTGCCTGAAGGCGTTCCTTTCTTCTGCGCAATGATTGATAAATCGCTTCGGGGGAAGATGCAAGTCTTCGTTGCAGGATGGTCAAAGCAAAACCAACTGAGCCACGTCTTCCGGATTCCAAATTGTCGGCTCTGTTGAATTGCTCCCGCACATAGTTGGTCACTTCTACGTAGAGTCGTTCTTCATCCGGTGTAAGCTGGTAAGGAACCGTTATAGCAATCCTTTCAGGGAAAAGCGGTTTACCATCAAATTTCACCAACTGCTCCTTCAACAACCTGCGCATGATGTCGGACACATCTACGGTGTGAACGCCATCACGGAATCTGCCTTCAAAACGGTCTCCATCAATCAATGCCAGGAACAATTGAAAATCTTCTTCCTTGCCATTGTGTGGCGTTGCTGTCATGAGCAGGAAGTGCCTTGTTTGCCTTGAAAGCAATTGCCCTAATCGGTAGCGTTTGGTGTATTTAACTTCACCACCAAAGAATGAAGCAGACATTTTGTGCGCTTCATCCACAATAACCAAATCCCAATCGGTTACCTTCAGCTTTTCCTGCAAATCTTCATCCCGGCTCAGTTTATCGAGTCGAGCAATCACAAAATTTTCTTCATTAAACCAATTGCCTGTTTTGGAAGAATTGGTTTTATCGTTGGTAAGGATTTCAAATGGTAGTTGAAATTTCTGAAAGAGTTCATCCTGCCATTGTTCAGCAAGTACTCCTGGACAAACAATAAGGCATCTTTTCACATCTCCACGAATAGCCAGTTCTTTAATGAGTAATCCGGCCATGATGGTTTTACCTGCCCCCGGATCGTCTGCCAATACATAGCGTAGCGGTTGCCGAGGTAACATGCTGTCGTAAACGGCAGTGATCTGGTGAGGCAATGGCTCAATCATGGAGGTGTGAATGGCCATCATTGGATCAAAAATGTAAGCCAACCGAATACGGTATGCTTCGGAAACGAGCTTGAATTTTTCGGAAGATGCATTGAAGCTCCAGGGAGCTGAAGCGGTTAGAATTTCAAGATTGGGTTCATTGTCCCGATAGAGGATTTCATTGTTAGGATTGCCAAGGCTATCCTTAAAAGTTATTTCAATCACGTCAGTACCATGCCACACAGCATCAATCACTTCAACCATTTGGTTGGGGATTACGCCATTAAGGTAGGTGCCTTTGGTGATATTTTCGAGTTTGGTCATTTGGGGTATTACAGTTAAGCCAATATAGCATAAGACATAACTAATACCGATACGAGAAAATATTAGGTATCTTACAATCAGATCAAAATTACAAAATTCTATATAGCGACCAAATAAATAGTTTGCTAACAATAGTGCACAGGAAATATGTTGTGAATATTGTCAACATAAGAAAAAGTTTCAGCAAACACAGCAACTTAACAGCAAATTAGGCCAGGCTCCTTATTGAATAACCACCCCCTCCACCATCTCAATCACTTTTTCCAGTACTTCCGCGTATTTCGGGCTGGTGGCGTACTTTTTTGAGCCTGCCTGGAGTGCCTGGGCGAAGGCTTTGGGGTTGCCTTTATGTGGCTGGGCGTGGGCGAAATGCGGCAGGGATAAGATTTTAGCGTGGTCGAGGAACGCCTCTTCGATGCTGTCGTAGTCGCGAAAGTAGCGTTTTACCAGGTACTTGTACTTCTTGCGGGCTGCATCCCAGGTGATGGAGATCACCTCTGGGTATTGTACCGTTTTGGTGTCGTGGTACTCGATTGTGGAACGCAGTTGCTTTTTTCCGGTCCAGTGGGTTCCGGCGGTGATCCCGAACACGTTGTTGCCGATGCTGCTCCTGCCCCAGCCGCTCTCCAGGGCTGCCTGGGCTACTATGAAGATGGCAGAAATGCCCGTGGCAACCTCCGTCTTGCGGGCATAAGGCAGGTATCGCTTCACAAATGCCTCCTGCGGGGTTGGGGCTTTGGCAGTTGCGGGCTGCCGGATGGCGGTGATGTGATCGAGCATAAAGCGGAATGTTTTCTCGTGCCCCAGCGCTGTGCCGCCTGCCTTCTTTACCCAGGCTTCCGCGGCTGCCTTAATTGCCTGTGGTGTGATCTGTGTAGCCATAGTCGTTGTTCTTTTCAATGGGTTCCTGGGTATCCTTCCGGGTGGGCGGCTCCACGACCACCGGCTGGCTTACCTTCTGGTCTATCTCCAGGTCGATGCGCCGCTGGAATGCTTCGGAGACCGACTTGTTGATCTGCCTGAAGATCCTGTTGCCGGTGAGGGCATACAGGTTGTCGGTCACCGATTTGCCTTCGTACAGGATGATGATTCCGGCGATGACCATCGAAAGGGTGACGCGGTACTCCTGGTTGGTGATCTGCAGGATCAGCACGTCGGCGATGCCGAAGGTGGCGATGGCAATGCCATACCCGCCCACCTTCATCACCATCTTGTAGAGTCCGGTGGCAAGGAGGGTGAACCTGCCATTGATCACGGCGCTCTTCCATACCCCGGATATGAAGTTCAGCAGCACCACCAGCACCACGCCGTAAAACACCACCTGGATGGAGCAGAATACGGCGATGCACAGCCCCAGGAATACAGCCCAGGGATTGGTTTCGTGGAAAAAAGATTGCGAAGCAAGAAGCATGTTTTTCATCGGATAAAGGGTTTGGCAGGCAACCGGAAGGTGTAAGCTACCCCGATCAGCAATGGGGCGTTGCCTCCGGTGTATGCCTGGATGGTGAAGGTGTTGTGTTTGTGATCGGTCATTTGCAGGATGGGACCCGCAAACCATCCCTGCGAACCCGCCAGGATGCCGCCCCCCAGTGAAAAGCGCTTTGTTCCTGCTTCGCCGCTGGTTATGCGGGTGGTGTGGATCTCCTGCTGCCTGAGGTTCTGGTGGTCCACCGAGCGGTAGGTGATGCGGTTTTCGGCAACGCTGTCCCGGATCACCGCCAAAAAGTTGCCGGGCTGCACCAGAGTATCCTGGTAGTACCGTGTTGCCAGGTAGTCGGATACGATTAAAAAAGTGTCCTGCAGTCCGGTGGGTATGCGCGTTGGAATGGTATCCAGCGCCGTTACCACCGGCACTTTGGTAAGGATATGCACCGGCACCGAATCACCGGGCACAATGTGGGTGATGTAGGTGGTGTCACTTACAGGATTGGGTTGCATCCTGTTGCACACGATCCCGCCGGTTATGAATCCTGCAAGGAAAAGCAGCATCAGGGCAACGGCTCCGGGGAGTTGTTTCATAGCTCCATGTTTTGATCGATATTCACCTGAAACTGCAGCCGCCAGCCAAAAAACCCGTCCAGCACCGGCCCCACCTTCTCGGTGACCATGCTTTGCACCACAAGGCCTTCCATCAGGTGGCAGCCGCTGTATTTATCCTGGATCATCGAGCGTTTGATCAGGGCAATGGACTCAAAGGTGGTGTTCAGCAGTTGGGTTTTGGCTTGCTGGTTCAGGGTGCGGATGTTGGATGGGGCGAGGATCAGAACAGCCCCCAGAAACTGGTCGAAGATCTGGTCGGCATGCTGGAGGTCGGTGTTTACGGTGAAAGATTCCAGGATGAGGTGGTCGGGGGTATAGCGGCCACTGCGCAGATCCCCGGCAGCGGTGTCCAGGTCCAGCAGGTCGATGTGGTACATGCTGCCGGCAATGCCCGCAATAACGAACTTCCGGAAGTACTCTTCGTAGGTGATTACATTCATAGGGTTTCGGGGGTGTGGATGAGACGGATCTTCTGCAGCTTCACGGCGTTCAGCTCGAGGCGATGCAGGAAGGTGTAGAGGTTGGTGGCTGCGGTGGATGCCTCCTTGCCGGGGATCGGGCCGCTGAGTTCCATGATCACATCAGCCCACGAGAGCTCCCGGGTGCCGGGTGATTGCTTCTCCTTCTGCTGGTGATAGACATTGGGGAACCGGTGCGGCTCTTTGAAGCTCATCACCACCGAGGCAAAGAATACCGATACCAAAAGCTTCACCTCCAGGGGCAGGTTTCTGATCCTGCGGATAGGATGAATATGCACCTGGTCGCAGAAGGGAACCCGCAGGTCAGTCTGGTGCCAAAACAAGGATGCCACCCTTCGGCGAAAGGAACAGCGGCGGTAAAGTATCGCCATCATCTGGTCGAGGTATTCTTCACGGTCGGTGGCAAGGAAGTTCGACAAGGCACGTTCTGTCAGGGCGAACTCCCAGATGGTGATGTTTTTCAGCTCATCCGCCGGGCCCAGCAGCTTCCGGAATCTCCACCACGGGAAGCGGATTACCGGCATGGGGTTGTGCAACAGGGTGCGGTCGTGCAAAAGGAAGTTAAACTGCTCGGTCAGCAGGAAAATCTTGCTGTTGCATTCCAGGTAGTGCTCCTGCAGCAGGGCACGCTCGATGGGATCTATTGCTCTGGTGATCTTCTGTCGTAACCTGTTGATCCTGCGCAAGGGGAGCCTGAAGTAGCGGCAGAGAAACTGCAGCTTCATGAGGCCGGCATCCATACCATATATAATGTGCCGCATCAGCCACCGGAGCTCTTGCGGGGTAAGCTCCGAAAGCTGCTCCGGTACCATCCGGGTATTGCCGTTTACGGAGATGGATTTCATAGGGAGAAGCATTTGTCGGTGACAATGATGGTTTTGCCGGTGGATTCCGTAGGAGGCACTGCATGCAGTGCCTGTACAAAAAGGCTGAGCTGCTTCAGCAGCTCCTCGCCGGTGGATTTCAGGTGGGCGGCAAAGGTGTTCAGCAGTTGGGTATGGGCGGGCTGATTCTTTGGGGTGTTGGTGCTACTGCTTCCGGTAAGGTTTCCGGGCAGGATATCCACAGGCAGCATGGCGCTTGCATGCCACAGTGCCATGTGTGCCAGGGGTGGACGGATAAGCCCCAGCATGGTTTCATCCTCCGGGGTGAGTTCTCCGTCTTTCTGTCGCTCTTTCAGCAGGTCGAACTGCTCCCGCCCGATAATAGGAAGGATGTAGCTGTGTTCAGACCGCTGGATATGGGGTTTCAGCTCGATGAACACCCGCCGGGAGTCGTTGATGGGGATCTGGAGCGAGAACTCCCGCGCTGATCGGATCAGCAGCTCGTGGCAGGATGCCTGCTCCTCGGAGCCTCCCCAGAATTCAAAGGCATCGATGTGCCGGTCCAGGAACTCCACCAGGTCGTCCATGAACTCATGGGCGGTATCCAGCAGCGATTGCTCTGCCTTCCTGATCTGCCACTCCTGCGCCGGCCGCATGGATTCGCTCCATACCACCTGGTACCCCGAATCCGACAGGATCACGTTTGCCTGGGGCGACCACAGATAGTAGGCGTAATGCACCAGCGGATCCTGGATGCGATCCACGAGTTGGTCCATCAGCCCCGAGGTTTCGTCTTTGGGCTGGTACCCCTGAGTGTGCACATTGCCGTAGTCTTCGGAGCGGTAATGTGTCAGGGCTGCCTCCCAGGTGCGCTGCCCGGTCACACGGGAAACGTACCGTTCAGCCCGTTTCAGCGAGGGGCGGATGTTGTCGAAATCGTTTTGGCTGATCAGCCGGATGTGCTGCTGCAGCTCCTGGGTGTTGCTGATCATCGGTTACTCCTCCTGTGGGTTTGTGGTGGTGGCAGCCCCCTTCTCCTGGTAGTTCATCTGCATCTGCCTGAAGCCAAGCTTCGGGCGGTACCCCTCTTTCCAGAAGTTCACCCGTATTGCCTCGTTCACCGGCGAAAGGATCAGCCGGCGGGGCAAGGGGGTGGCGGTGAGCTGATGGATGTTGAACGCTATCAGCTTATCCAGCCCTGAGGAGAGCTTCCCCTGCTGCTGGATGTTCGACAGCGAAGGATCCAGATGTACCGAGGCAATGATGGAGGCATCAATCTGTTCACCAGCTTTGATGTATGCCTCGGAGTTCTTCAGGGTGTTGTCCTCCAGGGCGGTGATTTTCCAGCCCGACACCTTGTCGCTGCCGAACTGGGTGGTGCCGAACTTGGTATGGAAACGCTTCTGGGCGTTCTCGGCAGTCTCCGAGCGCAGAAAGGTGTCGATCTGCTGCAGGATCTCCTGCTCATATTTCAGGATCTCCGGGCCGTTCATCTCCCAGCCCCGATGCCTGGCAACGGTCTCCCAGAAATCGAACGAGCTCTCCACATGCCATTTGAACTGCGTGTTCTTCAGGTTGTCTTTCTGCCATGCCAGGATCAGGGCTTTGAGCTCCAGGTAGGAGCTGATGCCGATGAACGGTGGCCTGCCGTAGTGCTTCGAGCCGAAGGTGGGCATCTTCACAAAGAAGACGCTGGAGTTGAACCGGAAAGGGCTGGAGCGGTCGTAAGCGGGGTATTGCACGATGGTAGAGGGATACAGCCAGTTGCCCCGGTAGTAATGCTGCGGGGTACGGTGGCTTAAGAGGTCGCTCCAGCCCATCCGCATATCCTCCGCCGGAAGGTACTGCAGGGCAGAGATCTTTACCTGGCTTTGCATAGAGGAGAACCTCCTTGCCTTGTTGCACACCATCAGGCTTGCGTTGTTTTCGATGTAGGTAAAATCCACAACCTGCTCCAGCAGGTAGTTGAAAAACCCGAACGATTCCAGCCAGTCCTCAATCTCGTTGTCCAGGATCTCCTGCTGCACCACCTTACCCCCCTGCATCTGCTCCAGGTAGAGGTAATACCCGCCGGTCATCATCAGGTCGATCTTCTGGCGCAGCATCGAGTGGAGCTTGTCGTTGGAATCGATCAGGTGCTTGAAGTTCAGCGGGAAGAGGTTATCGGGGCCGTTGGGCACGATGCGGTACGAGCCGATCTGCAAGTATTCCCCTTCAAAGGGCTCCTGCGAGAAGTAGGATGCGAAGCTTGCCGGGTGTATCGATACCGATTCCCGCGGGTTGTAAAGCGATACCGGCGCGGTGGATGAATAGAGCGCCTGCGAGCCGGGCAGGATGGCAACGTGGTTTTCTCCCTGGATGATTCCCGGACTTCTTTTCATAGCTCCACGCGTTTGCCGTTGATATAACAGAGTGAATAGATATAGGTGTGGATGGGTGTGGCGTCATCGCTTTGCAGGTCCACCAGCCCGATCATATGTTCCTTGTGCACGTTGGCACGGATGGCGCCACACAAAGCACGGTCGATCACCTTCACCTGACCACCGGTGCCTTTGGAAAGGCTGGTGGTGATGAACTCCACCCGGAAGGGCTCTTTTTGCGCTTCCATCCACCGGATGGCTTCGTACAGGTTGATTGCATCATCGTCCATAGGGAAAGGTTTTGGCAAAAAAACAGAGGGTTGAGGCAAATCGAAAGGACAAAAGCACGGTTCACTGAGCCCGCGTGCCATTCTCAGAAACTAGAGTCAATTCCCCGGAATCAACCCATGGTCTGCAAAGCTGAAATAACCATCCTGTGCCATAATCAGGTGATCCAGAATCTCTATCTCCAGCAATTTCCCTACTGTAACCAACCTCTGGGTCAGCTTCTTGTCAGCCTCGGAGGGTTGCAGGTTGCCCGAAGGATGGTTATGTGCGAGGATCAGTCCGCAGGCATTTGCCTTGAGTGCATTCTGGAATACCTTCTTCGGATCCACAACGGTACCGGACAGCCCCCCTGTTGAGATGTGTGAATGGCCGATGATCCGGTTGGCCCTTGACAGGTGCACAATGTAGAATTTCTCATCATAGTCAAGGTCTTCGAACACATTCATCAGGTATTCATGCACAGCACCGGAACTTTTAACCACAGGCTGTTCACACAATGGTACTCTTCTCGACCAGGTTGCACGGATTTCGGTAACGCAATTGGTAAACTC
This sequence comes from Bacteroidota bacterium, assembly GCA_022709695.1. Taxonomy (GTDB): domain Bacteria; phylum Bacteroidota; class Bacteroidia; order Bacteroidales; family SKPS01; genus SKPS01. The sequence continues at coordinate 110 of JAKLII010000010.1, read as the reverse complement.
ATTCTGCTTTTTCATAACGCAATAGATTAAGGTGGATAATGAAATTGTTTATGCGCCACCTCCATTGAGCCAGGGTGCAAAAGGTCAAGGGTGCATGTCAATTTGAAGCG
>JAKLII010000001.1 GCA_022709695.1 Bacteroidota bacterium | reverse complement strand
CAATAAAAGTCCTGGTAATGTCTTCAACGGTCTATCCTCTCACGGCTCCGGAGAAGCATAAAAAGCGAACCATGATTCAGGTATGTGAAAATGATCGTGACTGATGATCTTAAATCCGATACCATTGCCAAAAAGTAGCAGTTGCCATTAATCCGGGGTCACTTCTGAAAGTGCATGTGATAGGATTCTAATTGCTTGTACTACAATCAACTACAAAGATTGTATTCATATTAACCGATAGTCATATATTATTAGTCCGTGCAAGATACATGTCCCTTGTATAAAAAGCAAATGCCAACTGGTTTGCCAATTCATCTTTACCCTATTTTTGACATGAGATGAACCCTGCAACAAGCCACCATTAAGCAATTAACCCATGTAACTTCTTCTTCAGACCCTAACCCTTGTACTTGCCATTGGCTTCTTTGCAAATTACCATCCACGAGGGAACGAGCCTACAATAAACCTCCAGGCATCAGTCACCACCGCATCTGCTGAATACACCTGCAACACCTTGCCGGAAACTTTCTCTGACTATCAGGAAGCTCTCAGAAAGGTAAAGGCAGCAACCTTTCCCTTTAAAGAAAGTGTTAACACCACCTCCAGCTCATGGATCACAGGAGCTTCCTACTATAGTTGCGACCGCCAGAAAGGATTTCTGATCATCTCCACCACTGGATCTGAATACATTCATCAGGATCTACCCCTTTCCTTCTGGAAGGGATTCAAGGAAGCAAGCTCATTCGGGAGCTACTACTCTCATAACATCAAGGGGCGGTATCAGCTGAGGCTGAAGTAGTGGCAGTGGTTGCACCCGGTTTATGATTCAATTTGATAGTTCTCGATTACACATAGGGGGTTACTAATCCACCACAGCTACCCCTCCAGGTTCCCCCGATCCCGTTTTGCGACCCGACCCGCCATGGATGGTTTTTCTTCTGCAGTGAAACATGCCTGATCATTGACCTGCATACTAATATGGTATGCACTCATCAGAAACTGCTGGGCAGATACCCGGAGTTGGTACAAGTAAGGAGAGGGTGAATCGAAAGAAGCAGTAATCGAAAACCAAAAAACCAACAATGTGGGAACAAAAGTGGGAACAATTCGGATATCATCCGTATTGTTCCCACTGATAATCAATTACTTATTGATTATGTTTGCGATCCCGACAGGATTCGAACCTGTGACCCACAGCTTAGAAGGCTGTTGCTCTATCCAACTGAGCTACGGGACCGGATTTCGGCTGCAAAATTAACAAACTTTCTTGTATTCCTATGCTTGTTCGAATGAACGACTATGCGAGAGAACGACTATACGAGAGAACGATTTAACTTGTGAATACTTGAACCCTTGGGCCCAATCTGAGAAAATGGCCCGCTGATCTCGCTGATCTGCGCAGAACGAAAAATGCCTAATTACAACGACATATATCTGCGATAATCACCGAAATTCCGATAAATCGGAACTAGTCATGCGGGAAAATAAAAAAAAGTGGTTTTCGGAGAGGCTCAGCATTTGAACACTGGACAACTCAAAAACGAAACAAATAAACAAACAAACAATACTATCTTTGGTCTCTCATTCTACGCTATGGAAGACAAGAATACAAAAAGGATCAGCCTGATTGTGCCATGTTACAATGAAGAAGGCAACGTTAGTAAATTGTATCATGCATTAAAGCAAATACTTGAGGACTACCGGATTGAATTTGTGTTTGTCGACGACTGCAGCACCGATGATACCCTGGCTGTTATTGAAGCATTGGCCGCTGAAGATCCTGCGGTGAAATATGTCTCCTTCTCCCGGAACTTCGGGCACCAGAGCGCCTTGCGGGCCGGACTGGAATACGCCACCTGCGATTGTGTCATCAGCCTGGATGCCGATATGCAGCACCCGCCGGAACTGCTGCCCGATATGATACGCCTGTGGAAGGAGGGGTACGACATCGTGTTTACCCTTCGGCAGGATGTGGCAAAACTCCCCTGGTTCAAACGGTTTACCTCATCCCTGTTCTATAAACTGATCAACGGACTTTCGGAAGTGCATGTGCAGAAGGGAGCCGCCGACTTCCGGCTGATCGACCGGAAAATTGTGGATGTGCTGGTGCACGATATCACGGAATATCACCTCTTTTACCGGGGTATGATCAACTGGATCGGGTACCGGCAGATTGGCATCCCCTATACGCCCAATGCACGGCTGTCGGGGAAAACAAAGTACTCGTTCCGGAAAATGGTCAACCTGGCCCTCGACGGTGTTACCTCCTTTTCCATCAAACCCCTTAAATTTGCCATCGTGCTGGGTATGCTTCTGGCGGCATTTTCGGCCGTATACGCCCTTTTTGCCCTGGGTATGGCGCTGTTCACCGACCAGACCGTACGGGGCTGGACTTCCGTGATCCTCAGTATCCTGTTTATCGGTGGCGTGAATATGATCCTGCTGGGTATTATTGGCGAGTATATCGGGAAAATCTACATGCAGGTGAAGAAACGGCCCCATTTCCTGGTGAAGAAAACGAATGCTGAAACTCCGGGAAGATGATGAACCGGTTTTAGGCATAGTCCCGCACGTCTTGTTCCGGTCATTCATAAAATCTGCAGAAGCGCAAGGGTTTTCGCCGATGTTGTTTCTTCATCAGCGCATTTCAGCGAGAAAAATTTCACGCAGAAATCCGCAGAAAGCACGCTGAAATCCGCAGATTTTTTCAGCGGCACTTGTGCTGAGCTTGTCGAAGCATCAGCGAAATTTCAGCGTATTTCAGCGAGAAAAATTTCACGCAGAAATCCGCAGATAATCTTTCAGCGCATATCAGCGAAATTTCCGCGAATTTCAGCGAGAAAAATTTCACGCAGAAATCCGCAGAATTTCAGCGCCTTTCAGCGAGAGAAATATCAAGCTGAAAAAAAGACTTAAAGCTCTGATGGTTTGGGCTTCTGTGAAAAAAAATGATTTTCGGAGAGAACTAAACATCTGGTAATGAATTTAGTATTTTTGTATCAACCAATCTTCAGCACGATGAAAACCAAAATAGTGTTGATGATCCTGATTACATCGATTGGAGTTTCTCTTTCGTGTAACGACAAAGATCAGAACAACCAGCCTGGAACCACCGAAACGGTTTATAAGGGTACCGGAAACATGACCATCCGGTATTACGATTATGACATTGTGTCGGGAACGGATGTGTTTATCGAAGAAAAAACGTACCAGTTCCCGGTGGTTGCCATCACAGGCCCTTACCTCAAAGAGGGAAACAACAGGGAGACCAATGCTTTTAGTCTGGTGATTGGCCCCGACAGGGATCTCACTACGGATGAAGAGGGGCATATCGACATCATTTCGGCCATGCTTTTTATCACCAGCACCGGAAAGCTGCTGCTGCAGTACTGGGACCTTGCCTATGGCAACAACCAGCTTACAGGCACTTTATCCGACATGCATCTTCCTGAGGCAGCAGCCGGGAATATTCTCTGGGCCTGGGAAGATGTGGCCGGTATCATCATCACGTCTCCTTTTCCCATTGGCAAAGGCACTCAGATGGCGGGTACGCTCGACAACAAAACCATCGCGCTGCATATCTGGGGTGAATCCAATTCAACCTACCGCAAATTCGATTTTACCATGCAGGCCAATGCACAATGAATTATTCCGTAATGTTGCAAATTCATCCTGCAACAGTTCGGAACTATGAGTACACGCAGCATCCTGATCAATTTCCTGTTACGGAACCGACATCTTCTTTCCGGAAAAAAACGGAAGGAGCGGTTCGATATGAACACTTCGATTGCTGCTTTTAGGGAGCAATGCGAAAAAGGGGCTGCCCGCATGGCCAAGCTGCCTCCCGGAATCACTGCCCGCCGCGAAACCATTGCCGGGATGGAAGCTGAGTGGCTGCAACCCGCGGGTGCTGATCCTGCAAAACTCGTCCTGTACGTCCACGGCGGAGGCTATGTGTCAGGCTCCTGCAGCGACCACCGGGCGATCGTCTCAAAGTTTGCCGCAACCACGGGGTTTACATGCCTTCTTTTTGAATACCGCCTGGCCCCCGAACACCCCTATCCGGCCGCTCTTGATGATACCGTGGCCGTATACCGGTGGCTACTCCAGAACGGTTTTGAAAACCACCGGATCGCATGGGTAGGGGAGTCGGCAGGCGGAGGACTCGTGCTGGCTTCGCTGCTGAAAATCAAAGATCTGGGCATCCCACTGCCGGTAGCAGCAGTTGCGATGAGTCCATGGACGGACCTTACCTGCTCCGGCGATTCGTACCACACCAGAAATCGCTATTCCCTGGCACCGCTCGACTCCTGGTTCGTGTTCAGCAAGCACTATTGCGGAGATCATAACCCCGAAGATCCCTACATCTCACCCCTGTTTGGCGATCCTGCCGGATTGCCGCCCCTTCTCATCAATGCAGGTAGCGACGATGAACTGTATGACGACGGGGCAGGTTTTGCCCGGAAAGCAGCCGAAGCCGGTGTGGAGGTGCGGTTTACCGAAGGACGCCGGCAGGTACATTGCTATCCGCTGCTTGCCCCTATGTTTCCCGAAGCCACCGATGCCATGAATGAAATTGCCGGATTCCTGAAACATCATCTATAATCATATCACCCCGCAAGCGGGGTTCATCAGCCAGATCAAGGATCAATGTTCAAGGATCAATGTTCAAGTATTCAAATGTTCAAACATTCAAATGTTCAAGTGTTCAAATGTTCAAACGTTCAACCATTGGTTTTTAACTCCTAACTCCTAACTCCTAACTCCTAACTCCTAACTCCTAATTCATAATTCATAATTTCTAATTTCTAATTTCTAATTTCTAATTACAAATTACTCATGCCTCAATCGTTTCCCAAAAACCATACTTTGGACCGCTCTCTGGGCGTAAAGCTGGCCGTTGTGGTTGTTATTGGCAACATCATCGGTTCCGGCGTATACAAGAAAGTCGCCCCTATGGCTTCTGAGCTCGACTCTGCGCTGCTGGTACTGGTTTGCTGGGTGCTGGGTGGGATCATCACCCTGTTTGGGGCCCTGAGCAACGCTGAACTGGCTGGGATGCTGGCCGATACCGGGGGTGAGTTTGTCTATTTTAAGAGGATCTACAACCGTTTCGTCTCCTTCATGTACGGCTGGGCCAGCTTTACCACCATACGCACAGCCTCGGTGGCTTCGCTGGCGTATGTGTTTGCCCAGTCGGTGAACAGTGTTGCGCAACTGCCGGAAATCTGGCCATCGATGGCAGATTTCAGCATCGGTGGGGTATTCTACCCCTTTGCCGGCTTCAACGTGAAACTACTGGCCATTGCACTGATTGCAGCCCTTACCTGGTTTAATACATTGGGAATCCGTACCGGAATGAGATTCAGCACTTTATTGTTGATCCTTGTGAGTGTTTGCCTGCTGATCATCACGGTCTTCGGACTCTCATCCCCCAAATCAGAGATACAGCAGGTGTTTGAGGTAACCCCTTCCTTCAAAGCGGCTGGATTTGGGGCGATGTTCTCTGCCATGCTGGCCGCCTTTTGGGCCTACGAAGGGTGGAACTCTGTAGGGTTTGTGGCTGGTGAGATTAAAAATCCCAACCGGAATGTTCCGCTCAGCCTTATGTTCGGACTTTTCGGTGTGATTGCCATTTACCTGCTGGTAAATACGGCTTATTTGTCGGTACTGTCGACAGAGGAACTTTCCGCTATTTACCACTCGCAGAATCAGATTGCCGCCGTGGAGGTGATGCGTGCCATTGGTGGTCCGGGCGGGGCACTGGCCATCTCTCTGCTGATCCTGATCACCACCCTGGGGTGTGCCCATGCTACGGTACTCAGCAGTTCACGGATTTACTACGCCATGGCCGGTGAGGGTCTCTTTTTCCGCAGAGCCGCCGAGATCAACAAGGCCAGAGTACCGGGACAAGCGCTGTGGTTTCAGGGAATCTGGGCTTGCATCCTGGTGCTGTCAGGTAATTTCGATCAGCTCACCGACACCCTGATTTTCGCTGCCTTCATCTTTTACGGCGCCTCGGCCGCCGGAGTATTCGTGATGCGTATCCGGGAACCCAACCTTGAGCGTCCTTACAAAGTGTGGGGCTATCCTATGGTTCCGGCATTCTTTGTTCTCTTCTGTATTGCCCTGACCATCAATACCATCGTTGCCAAACCCCGCGAAGCTGCTATCGGATTGTCACTTATGGCATTGGGGATTCCATTCTACCTGCTTTTCGTCAGGTTGGGAAAGAAGAACGGAAAGCAGTAGCATACCGGCTTTGCTGTATTTTCAAAGTGGTTCCTTCTGTGCAGAAAAGGATTAAATCTGGTAAAGTAAATCAGATGCTTCCATCAGCAATAGAATGGTATTTCAACCGTTTGTTAACGAATTTATAAATGAACCATAATATCAATAAAATGAAAACAAAGCTTTGGTTGCTGGCTCTTCCGGTAGTTGCATTTACATTAACATCCTTGCATGTACCTGATGTGAATAAGGAATTTGCAGAATATGTAAAGCTCAACGATTCATTGTTTGCTGCTAAGTATGAGGTTACCAACATGGAATACCGGGAGTTTCTCTCTTCATTGAAAACCATTGGCAATAATGACCTGTATGCGGTCTGCCTGTATGACTCTGCCCAGTGGGATAAGAAGTTTGCCTATGCATACAATGAGCCCATGAGGGCAAACTACCACTCCCATCCGGCATATGACCGGTACCCGGTGGTGAACATCTCCCAAAAGGCTGCCGAGGCTTATTGTAAATGGCTTACTGAACGATACAACAGCCGGCCAAAAAGGGAATTCAAGGCTGTAACCTTCCGGCTCCCTTCGGAGGTGGAGTGGAAAAGGCTGGCAGCACCCCTGCCGGGGCACAACCTGCCCTGGTACGGCGATCTGCCTTATACTGACCCTGAGGGAAAAGCCTTCCTGACAAATATCAAGATCACCAGTTCCATCACAGGCAGTACTGATTATACAAGCGACGGAGGATTCCATACTACAATCTGCGGGCACTACAAACCCAACACGCTGGGTATATATGATGCGATCGGCAATGTGGCCGAGATGACCCGTGAAGGTATGCTCAAAGGTGGCAGCTGGGATAATTTTTTATTAGAATGCACCACAGACCAGAGTCAGTCATTCACTTTACCCGATCCCCGGGTGGGTTTCCGCGTAGTTATGCTTGTGCACGAAAAATAACGCACTAATTCATCGTCGACAGCAGCCCGCAGGCGGCCTGGATGTCGAGCCCGCGGGAGGCGCGGATGGTAGTAAAAACCCCTTTGGCGGTGAGGGCATCGCGGAACTCGGTGATGCGTTGGTCGGGGGTGCCGGTAAGGGGAGTGCCGGGGATGGGGTGAAAGCGGATGAGGTTCACACGGCAGGGGAGTCCGTGCAGCATGCGGGCAAGCTCCTTAACATGGTCTGGGGTGTCGTTTAATCCGTCGAACATGATGTATTCGAACGACACCCTGCGCTGCCCCGAGAAGTCGTGCCTGCGGATCTCATCCACCACCTCCTGCACCGGATATACATTCTGCACCGGCATGAGATTGCGCCGCTCGGCATCAAACGGGGTGTGCAGACTCACTGCCAGATGGCACTGGCTTTTTTCGAGAAATTCCCGCATTCCCGGGATGATGCCAATGGTGGAAACGGTGATCCGGCGCGGGCTCATGGCCATCCCCCAGGGGGCGGTAAGGATTTCCAGCGATTTGAGCACCTGCTCCAGATTGTCGAACGGTTCACCCATCCCCATGTATACAATGTTGGTCACCTGATGCCATTCGGGGATGCTGCAAAGCTGGTTCACAATTTCACCGGCCGTAAGGTTACCCTGAAAGCCCTGCTTGCCGGTCATGCAGAACAGGCACCCCATTTTGCAGCCCACCTGCGAAGAAACGCACAGCGTAGCCCGGTCGCGGTCGGGGATATAAGCGGTTTCGATGAACTTCATGTTTCCGGCACCGAACAGGTACTTGCGGGTGCCATCGGCAGATGCGGATACTTTAACCGGTTCCGATGTGCCGAACCTGTATTTTTCTGACAGCATTTCACGGGCCCTGACCGGCAGGTTGGTCATTTCCGAAATCTCACGGATCTCTTTTCGGTAGAGCCAGTCTGCGATCTGCCTGGCGGTGAAGCCGGGAAGCCCCTCCTCCTTTACCAACGCCGAAAGCTCCTCCAGGGTCATTCCGAAAAGGGGTTTCAGGACATTGGGTTTTCCGGTTTCAGGCATCGGTTTGTGTATCAGAAAAAGATTTCAGCATCGATGTTTTTAAACGGCACCCCCCTGGATATCAGCCTATCGCGGGTTTGTACCACCATTTCGGCGCTGCCGCAGAGGTAATGTTTCCTGCCGGGATCGAGGCCTTTCCACTGTTCGATGAAGGCAGTTACCCGGCCATGAAACCAGTCGCCACCTGCTACCCTTGAGCAGCACCGAAGGTACTTTTCTTTCAAAGTCTCTTCCAGATACTCATCGAAATAGAAGAACTCCGGATAGCTTGCGCCATGGATTACCGTTGCACCCCGGGCTTTTCCGGATTTTAAAACCGACATAAAAGGGGCCAGTCCTGTTCCAGCAGCTACCAGCACTGATCCGGGCTGAATTTTTGTGAAGGTACCGAAGGGTTTCGAAACCATCAGGCTGTCGCCCGGTTTTAATCTCGAAAGCATTGGGGTTAGTGAGCCACCCGATTTTTCAGTAAAGAGGATGTCAACAAAAGGATCCTGCTCGCCACTGGCGATGCTGTACAACCTGGGGGCAAGGTCTGGATCTGTGCCCAGTGCCACAACCTGCCCGGCCTGAAAATCAAATGTTCTCGGAAATTTCAGGAGGTAAGCGCTTTCGGCAATCTTCAGATTTTCCGAAACTACTGCCCTGGTCCAGGAGATATCAGCCCAGCTTTTCAAGAGGTATCAGAAGCAATATTTGTTCTCGCTGATAAGGGTGTCGGCAATTTTCCTGCGGGCGTCGCGCACGTTCACCAGCGGCAGCCTGGTAAGGGTCTCAACGGCCCTGATGAGCTTCGTTGCTTCTTCCCCATCGGCAAAGGATGCAATGGCATCGGTTCCCTTTTTCCGGATCACTGCGGCGGCATCCCATACCTTCACCACCAGCATGGCTTTGTACACCTCAAACATTTCAGCTGTTTTCAGTCCGGCCAGCCTGGCAACCCTGAGAGCCATCGATTCGGTGATGTACAATTCCATGATCATGTCGGCCAGGTTGTTCTGTATTTCCTGTTCGGCGCTGTACCCTTTTACTGCCGTGGTGAAGCAATGCATCAACAGTTGAATGGCTTTCTTGAAATTCTGTACCGCAGCAAACATGGTTTCGAACATTTCTCCCTGCTCCACCGGCTTCAATGCATCCAGTCCGGCATATACCTTTTCCCCTTCGCCAAACAGGTCGTATTGCCCCTTTTTGGCGTATTTAATGGAACTTTCCACCACCAGCAGGCGGTTGATTTCGTTGGTGCCCTCAAAAATCCGGTTGATACGGGAGTCACGGTAGCCGCGCTCCACGCGCATTTCGGCTGAGTACCCCATGCCGCCGTGGATCTGAACCCCTTCATCCACCACGTAATCAAGCATCTCCGATCCATAAACCTTCAGAATGGCATCTTCCACGGCATAATGGCTGATGGCTTCGATCGCTGCTTTGCCGTAATCTTCCATGGTCTGCTTGTATTCGTCAAGCAGCACATCCACATCCTTACTTACCCTGTATATGGCCGATTCGTGCGCAAAGGCCCGGATCACCATTTCGGCCAGTTTGTACTTGATGGCGCCAAAGTTGGCGATCTGGGTGCCAAACTGTTTTCTTTCATTGGCGTACTGCACAGCCTGGGTAATGGTGGTTTTGGCAGCACCGATTACGTTGGCACCCAGCTTCATACGGCCCATGTGCAGAATGCTCAGGGCAATGCGGAAGCCGTCGCCCCGCTTCCCGATCAGGTTCTCTACCGGAACCTTCACGTCATTGTAATAGATCTGGGTGGTGGAAGAGCCTTTGATCCCCATCTTCACCTCATCCGGCCCAATCACAACACCCGGCCAGGCGGTTTCCACGATGAAGGCACTGAGGATGCGGTCGTTGTCGATTTTTGCAAACACCACCTGGGTGTCGCAGAACCCACCGTTGGTGATCCACATCTTCTGTCCGTTCAGGATATAGTGTTTGCCGTCTTCACTCAATTTGGCATTGGTTTTTCCTGAATTGGCGTCACTTCCGGCACCCGGTTCGGTAAGGCAGTATGCGCCCAGCAGTTCACCGGTGGCGAGTCTGGTAACGTAACGCTCACGCTGATCCTGGTTGCCGTAATACATGATGGGCATGGTTCCGATACCGGTATGGCACATGAAGGAAACTGAGAACGAATAGCCGGCCCCAACCATCTCGGCAGCAAGCATCTGGGTAACGAAATCCTGTCCGAAACCACCCAGTTCCTCAGGCAAGGCTATTCCCATCAGCCCAAGTTCGCCGGCTTTCTTCAGGGTGCCGGCCATCAGGCTGCGGTCCCCCTTGTCGAGCTTGTCGAGGTTCGGATATACTTCAGTATCAATGAATGCCTTTATGGTATCGGCAATCATCAGTTGTTCTTCGTTAAACGCTTCGGGAATGAATGCCTCTTCGGGCAGGATGTTTTTGGCCAGAAATTCTCCGCTTTTCATGTTCAGTATTTTGGTTGGTTTATCATTCGGGGGGCAAAGATAGAAATTTTTCAGGATATACAAGGCTGATATTATCCGTTTGATTATCAGTATGATAGCTCTTGGCTGGCAAAATAAATGCAATCCTGTAACATAAGTCCCAATTCTCAGAACAATGCCGCACGAATGGTGTTTAACGGATAATTTGCAAACCGCATTTGCCTGTTCCGGGATATTGTTAATTTTGTTACACTATAAATCACAAACCATCACCCTATGAAGAACCTGATTCTTGTCCTGAAAACGGTATCACAGACTACCCTGGTTTCTGTGCGAAACAATCGTGAAGCCCTGTTTCTGATTAACATACGCCACAGAGAAGAGGATCTCCAGCAGTGCAACGGGGTGATGGGGCAGTTTGAATTGCGCAAATCAGCAGTACTCACTGAACTTGAGCGTGCCCACATCAACCTGGCCGATATCGGGATTGTGGTGTGCCGCGGGGGGGTACTGAAACCCATTCCGGGCGGCATCTATTCGGTGAATGAGAAGATGATCGAAGACCTGCACCATCCGATGGCCGAGCATGAATCGAACCTAGGGGCGCTGATTGCCTATGACATCGCTGCGTTGATCGGGAATGGGGTGAAAGCCATAACGGTAGATCCAGCCTGCACCGACGAGATGACTGATATTGCCAAGGTATCCGGATTGCCGGGCATCAACCGCATCAGCATCATGCATACCCTCAGCCAGCGCACCGTGGCACGCCATTATGCCTCCATGATCGGAAAGACTTACGAAGAGGGAAAATTCATCGTGGTGCACATGGGCTCCGGAATTTCGGTGGGTGCTCACTGCTGCGGAAGAATCATCGACGTGAACAACGGGCTGCACGGCGATGGCCCCATGTCGTCGGCACGCACCGGAAGCTTGCCGGTAGGACAGCTCATAGAGCTTTGTTTCTCAGGCAAATATACCAGAGAAGAATTGCTTGATATCATCACCCATCATGGCGGAATGAAAGCCTACATGGGGACGAAGGACGCAAAACTGGTAGAGCAGCGCGTGCTGGAGGGTGACGAAGAAGCCACGCTGATTTACAATGCGCTCGCCTACCAGGTGGCCAAAGAGGTGGGAGCCCTGGCCACGGTGCTCGAGGGCAACGTCGACGGCATCCTGATCACCGGCGGGCTCGCCTACAGCGACTATATCATCCGTGAGATCACCCGCAGGGTGAAATTCATTGCCGACGTGAAAGTATATCCCGGCGAACGGGAGATGGAGGGGCTGTTTACCAGCGCTGCCCATGTGCTTGCCGGTGATGCCGAAATAAAGGAATATGTCTGATAAAAAGGAAACCGTAGTCCTGATTCTCGATTATCTGCACCGCACCCTGATGCACCATGCGATGTGGTATGCCGAGGTGTCGCACCAGTTCGGGCGTGAAAAAGCAATGGAGATCATGAAGGAGGTGTGCGATACCAGCTACCACATCCACCTGAAGCGGCTGGCGAAGATCATGCAGTTTGAGGTGGAGGAGAACCTCCCTGCACCCCTGCTGCAGATGCCCGATGAAGATCTGGAGGCAATGAAGGAAGGGGTTGCTGTCAGCTGGCTGGCCAACGATGGCGTATGGTTTCAGGCGGTGGAGAAGAAATACGGGATGTTCGATGCCAAGCGCTGCAACGACTCCTGCTGGGGACAGTTTTCACCCCTGGAGGCATGGTCGGTGAAACGGATGCTGAACCTGCCGGAGAAGCCGGGACTGGAGGGGCTGAAGCAGGCACTGCAATACCGCCTCTATGCCGCCGTAAACAAGCAGGATATCACCGAAGAAACCGAAAACAGCTTCGTGTTCAGGATGATAGAGTGCAGGGTGCAGGCCGCCCGCAGGCGCAAGGGGATGGAAGATTACCCCTGCAAATCGGCAGGCATCATCGAATACCGAAGCTTCGCCGAAACCATCGATTCCCGCATCACCACCGAATGCCTCGCCTGTCCCCCCGATACCCTAGAGCGTGAGTGGTATTGCGGGTGGAGGTTTAGTTTGAATAGTTGAGGAAGTTGAGGAGGTTGAGGAAGTTGAGGAGGTTGAGGAGGTTTAGGAGACCGAGCGAATTGAAGTCTCCAGCTCAATAAACCATCAGTTGCCCCGGCCTTCAGGCCGGGGATCAAGGCAAGGCAAAGAAAAATGGGCTTTTGCCCAAAAAAGAAGGTCGGGGAAGCTGAGCGAAGCGAAGTCCCGGGAGCGGAGCGATACGGGATAGAGAATGCTGAGAGAAGGGTGCCTATATCAGAATGATCCCGGACATATCAGCCCGGTTATTCTTCAGGAACGCATAGGTCAGCCTATCCGCCCTGCAGTTGATGAGTTTTACCTGTTTGATTTTCCGGTTGTTTTTGAAGAAGGTATTGAGAATCTCTGCGTTCTGAAAGCTAACACGTTGAAATGCACAATTCTCAAAACGGCAGTCTTCGAGGGTGCCGCTAAAAACAATATCCTGAATAGCCATTTCTATGAAACCTGTGCCATTCAGCTTTACGTTTTCCATGGTATTTTTCCCGAAGCCACCCGATTTGAATTGAGCTTCAGAGAAATCTGATCCTGAAAAATCACACCCTTCGGTATAGCTCTTTGTGATTTCAGCGTTTCTCAGCGAGCAGTTCAGGAAGGTATTTTTGTGTAGCATCGAATGATCAATCCTGCTGTTGCTCAGGTCGGATTGCGAGAAGTCGCACTGATTTACATGGTTGTTGCGCAGGATGAGCCCCGACATCTCCGAACCCACAAACTGGCACCGCTGCATATTGGATGAACTGAGTTTCTTATGCAGGTTGTTCAACCCTGAAAAATCGCTGTCGGTGAGGCATAAGGCCGACATATCCCACCCTGGCCTTGTCTGATTTTTGTCAGCCCTCTGTTCGGCTTTTTCTGGTACTTCGTCTGGATTATTCCTCTCCGCTTCCGCAGGTTGAGTGTTTCCTGAAAAATAGGTGAGGTCAACTCCCAGAATTTCTGCCAGCCGCGCCAGCGTGATGATATCAGGTAACGATTCGCCCCGTTCCCATTTCCCGACAGCCTGCGGACTTATCGATATCTGCTGAGCCAGTCCGGCTTGAGAAAAGGTCTTTTTCCTGCGTGCTTCCGTAATTCTGGCGCCAATGTCTTTTGCGTTTAGCATCGTGATTTGTTGTTTGTTTTGATGAGCTAAAATTACAGTGACATGCGGGCATAATACAAATTGTTTTATCTACTTTCAGTTGTATTTATACCACAGATGGTTGTATTTCAACAACTATCCAGATGTTTTACCATCTCCAGGCATTAAAGTTGAAAATGGCAACGCTCCATTATCATACGGTGCTACCATTGCTTCTAAAGGAGCCAGATTCTTTTTCTTCACTATAAAGTTTTGTATCAGAAGCAATACCCCAGGCTAACACCAGCCCAGGGGATAAATGCTATTTTGCTTTCTGCTGAAAATGGAACAATCAACATCGGAGTAAATCCGGCACGAAACAGCAATCCTTTCTTTTTCTGATAGCGATATCCGACCACTCCATGTACCACCATATTTACCGCCGATCCATCCTGGAAATTTCCGCTCAGCCCTCCGCCTGCTTCAAAGCGATGTCTTTTGCCTGAAAAATGGTAATACATGACATTGGGAGACCATCCCTCTTCAATTCCGGCCACCCCGATGCTGAAGGAATGCGATTCTTTTCTTCTGAAATCAACATTCAGGGAGAAAAATCCTTTGCCCAGCAGCTCGATGAAAGGAGAGATGCAGGGTCTCCAAACAGTTGGAACTGAATCCCCGGCAGTATGTAAACAAGCATCAAAGCTTCCCGGATAGGCAGCACAACTGTTACCGTTGTTTCGGGCATACCCTCCTTCAGAACATAAAAGCAGAAAGCAGATAACCGCCAGTTGTTTAAATCCGGAAACCTGAAGGAAGGATTTTATTATCAGGAATATTGCATTTGACAAAAACAAATCCGGTTTCATGGCAGGTGCTTTTTAATGGTTGTTTCCACAATGAACTCATATTGATTGTTTCCGGACTTACCGGTCATCAAAGTTACAACCAGAATGAGAGAATTGTCCCGGGAGGGTTGAACTTATCGCACCAAGCCCTTTACCTTGTTGATTACATCCTGCGACTCCTTCAGGCTAGTAATAATGACCCAATCGTGAAACATGCCCGGATATTCGAAATAGTTGAAGGAGATATTCTGCTGATCCAGAAGCTGTTTTAGTTTTTTGGCATCGGCATGCAGGAGGTCGTTGGTGCCGGTAAAAACAGAGATCCTGCACAATCCGTCGAAGGTTCCACAGATCGGACTCACTCTGAAGTCGTGCAGGTCTGTATCCCCGGCATATTTTTCTGCGGCACTTTTCAGCCCTTCGATGGTCAGGATGGGATCCGCTGCTGCGTAATCTTCTAAATCCGGATGGCTCATACGCAGGTCTAACCACGGCGAAAACAGGATGAGCTGTTCAGACAGTTTGCGGTTAACGTTTTTGAGGTGCTGTGAAAATCCAAGTGCCAGGCCGCCACCAGCCGAGTCGCCGCAGAAGATCATGCGCGATGCGGGATACGAGGCCAGAAGCGACTCATACAATTGATCCATAAAGAGATAGGCTTCTTTGTATGTGGCTTCCGGGGCAAGGGGGTAATCCGGTACGATCAGAACAGCCCGGGTTTTGAGGATGAGTTGCCCGATCAGATCCCAGTGCTGCCGGTTGATATTAGCCATATAGGCCCCGCCATGCAAATAGAGCATCACAAGATCTGCATTACCCTGTAGTGGTGAAACAGTCCAGACTTTCCTGCCGCAGAGTTCCGACACCCGCACGGAAAAGTTCTTCCGAAGTGATTTCGGAGGTTCTGCCGGATGTTTCACAAACAGGCCAAACTGCATCTTCTTTTCAGTACGCCTCTTCATCCCTGTCCACCTCATCAATTGGCAGATGATTTTGGCCTGCATTGAAACCGGTGCGGTATGCTGATGATACATCTGGAGACAGTTTATTTCAGTGTGGTTCTGCAGATCCTCCGGAAGGATCTATCTGCAGTCATCAGAAATACACCGGGGTACTGATTACGGTGGCATCTTTGGTTACCTCAAAAACCATATCCTTAAACACCGGCGGCCCGAACCTTCCTTTGGCGTTGTTCGAAAAGCCATACCCTTCGGTGGGGATGCCTATCCGGTTGGTATCCATCTTTTTATTGTTGTTCCTGTCGTGAAAATACCGGAAGGCGTATTTCCCGGGGCGCAATCCTGCCACCCTGATACAAGATTGTTTGTTGACAATCGTACCCGAAAACCCCTTCACCGGTTTGTCATTGCCGTCCCTGAAATCCAGCACGACGCTCCCGGCATTGCTGTCGAGGTTCTTGATGAGGATGGTTAAGGTAATCTGGCTACCATTTGAAAAGCCCATCAAAAGGCAGGAGAGTATGATGAGGGATAATTTTACCATGGGTTTTTGGTTGTTTGAGGATTCTGTTCCAGGATCAAAGATCAAAGATCAAGGTTCAAAGATAGGGAATTTCGGGATTTTGCTGATGGCTTTTCTCACAGAGGTGGTAAAAAGCCGCCACAAAAAATATTACCGGGAAATTTCCTCGCTTTTCCCTTTCAGCTTTACTATTCCCTGTAAATAAGAATCATCACCTTCCATGGGGTTTGTTTGAACCTTGATAAGATGGATTCCTTTACTCAGAGGTGGAATGCCGCTGGCTATGGGAATGGTTTTAAGAAATCTGCCTTTCTCACTGTACATTTTCAGCTGCGATGAACCATCCCAGACAATGGATTCTCCTTTCCTGAGTTTTTCCGGAATGGGAAAAGAGAAATAATTGTCCAGTTCAATCCTGATATTCTCTGCCGGCCCGTTTTCGCCAAACATCTGCAACTGCAGATGAATCGGTTGTTCAGAACCGCGGTTTTCAAATTCCCATGTAGTGGTTGCCGGTTCTCCCGGTTGTTTTTCGGATGCTGTGTGTCTGAAATAGATTTTGTCGTAATAGTGCAACGCCCATTGATGATCAGCGTATTTTTCGAGATGAAAATCATAAAGGGTGTCTTTCAAAAGTTGCTGTTGCGTTTCTGAAAAGATATTCAGTTTTTTCGCCTCTTCCCAGCGCACAATCGTTTCAATGATCCGATCCATGTCGGGGTTAGTGGTGTACGTTTTATAACTCACTACCAGGGCGTAACCGGCACGATATCCTGCTGCTACCGACATCATCCACTCCACATCCTCAACCGATGTGGAAGGAGTTAACAGAAACCATCCCAGCATATTCGGCATGTAATTGCGCCCGAAAAACGGCTGCAGATTGAACCTGTGCTCCTGCTGACTTTGGCGGAAGGAGCCATACCAGGGTTCTCCCCAGTTGATGTAGCTGTTATTGTTCCAGTAAAAATGATTGATAATACTAGAACCATTTATCACGTTGTGGTTTACCTTTTTAAGAAATTCTGATGCATAATAATTGGTTCCGTAATCGCCGTAACCAGTGTAAAGCGCACCTTCATGTCCATCGAAATCGAGTTGCGACACGCCGGTCTGGTTAAAGAAATCCGCAAGATTTTGTATCATAGAATCCTGCAATTTCCAGTCAGGGAAGAAAGTATTGTATGGATGATCCATCAGTTTTTTAATTTTCTCACCCTTTGCATGAGCAACTGCCTGCGTGGTGTAAGCTCCTCTCACACAATCCATCAGTTCGAATGGTCTTTGCCTGGAAACCTCCCGGTAACGAATGATCTCGTTCCCGATCAGCACAGCATTCAGTGAAGAGGCACGGGTAAAGAAAGTGGTGTCTTCAATGGGAATTCTCGTGGCTTTTTCATCCACAGATCCGGTAATAAGGGTACCTCCATAGGTCATCAGACCTGTATTTGCCGGAGTAGTCACAAAAGGATCATTGGTAGTGATAAAATTCGTAAGGGTATGCACACCTACCTGTATCCCTTTGGCCTTGGCTTTTCCAACGCAAGCCTTCATGCCATCCCTGCCATTGGGAAAATCCTCCTTCATCAGACCGAAATGCCCCCATGTTTCGAATGGATTTTCGTGATAAATGCAATAGAACCCCAGCCTTTCGGTGAGTGCAAGCATCTCATCAAAATTGGCTTCGGTAAATCCGGTGATCAGGTAGGGGCTGCCACGCAGGGGTGACGTACGTACCCATTCATTTCCCATCAGCGAATAGGGGAGCCCTTCGGATCTGCTGATCTGGCCAATAGCCTGCAGTGCATTTCCGGGTTGTGTTCCGAATATCGCAATGGCAGTTCCCACCATGTCATATCCTTCGATGGGAGGAATGTCGGCAGATGGAAAATATGGAACATCGATCCGGCGTGGCAGCGCGTGGTTCAGACAAAAAGCCTGAAGCGCTGAACCAAATGTTTCTTTGGTGGCCGTTGAACCGGTGATTCCGGCGTAACCTGCCGTAGCTCCGGCATCATTCATCAATTTTCCGCCAATGGTTTTGGTATTCAACGATCTCAGGCCAATGGCAAAATTCTGGTCACGGACAACCCCCACCACTTCGCCGATGGTTCCGCTGATGGAAGTGTTGAACGGCCCCCACAAAATGCCGTAGATGCGCTCCGGTTTCCGGATCTTTACGACTTCAAAACGAAGATAACCGGAAGGTTCTGCTGATACAGCCCTGGCCTCTACCCTGATCTCAATCCCATCTTTAAAAGCAAATGTCAGTATTGAACCCTGTATTTTAACCGACAAAGGATTCAATATTTCGTTGGATATACTTCGGATTCTGAGAAGAAAACCCGGGTTCTTTTCAGGAACATAATTGTAGCCTGCGCTATGGCTAATGTTTGTGACCTCCCCTTTATTATTAATGCCTATCTGCAATCCTCCGGAAGCAAAATGGATTTGACCGAAGACGCCAGCGCTGCAGAAAAATGCCAATATGACCAATATCATTGATTTCATGGAAGGAGTAATTTACTTCAAAAATAGCAAAGATATTGGCACCGGCAGAACCCTGATTCCACTACAGGGTCATTTGAAGCGTCATCCGGGATGAATTAGGAATTGATTACATATTCCTTCTGTACTGACCTCCCACCTCAAAAAGTGCCCGGGTGATCTGTCCCAGGGAGCACCACTTGCTGGCCTCCATCAGTTGTTCAAAGACATTGTGGTTGTGCAGGGCGCCCTGCTTCAGTGCTTCAATGGCTGCTGGGCTCTTGTCAGCGTGGAACCGGTGCAGCCGCTCCAGCATTTCGATCTGGTAGTCTTTCTCTGTTTGGGTGGAACGTATCACCTCTCCCGGCAATACGGTGGGGGAGCCCTGCGACGAAAGGAAGGTATTCACCCCCATGATCGGCAACTCGCCGGTGTGTTTCAGGTTCTCGTAGTAGAGCGATTCTTCCTGGATCTTTCCGCGCTGGTAGGCGGTCTCCATGGCGCCCAGCACGCCGCCCCGCTCCGACAGCCGGTCGAATTCGGCCATCACAGCCTCTTCCACCAGTTCGGTGAGTTCCTCGATGATGAAAGAGCCCTGCAGCGGGTTCTGGTTTTTTGCCAGCCCCAGCTCGTGGTTGATGATGAGCTGAATGGCCATGGCCCGCCGTACCGACTCCTCGGTAGGGGTGGTGATGGCCTCGTCGTAGGCATTGGTATGCAGCGAGTTGCAGTTGTCGTAAATGGCGTACAGTGCCTGCAGCGTGGTGCGGATGTCGTTGAAGTCGATCTCCTGCGCGTGCAGCGAGCGGCCTGACGTCTGGATGTGGTATTTCAGCTGCTGCGAACGGGCGTTGCCGTGGTATTTGTGCTTGATGGCCTTGGACCAGATGCTCCTGGCGACTCTGCCGATCACCGAAAATTCGATATCGATCCCGTTAGAGAAGAAGAAGCTGAGGTTGGAGGCGAACTTGTTGATATCCATCCCTCTGGCCAGGTAATATTCCACATAGGTAAAGCCGTTGGCCAGGGTGAAGGCGAGCTGGGAGATGGGATTTGCCCCCGCTTCGGCGATGTGGTACCCCGAGATGGAAACCGAGTAGAAATTTCTGACGTCGTTGCCGATGAAGTATTCCTGCACATCCCCCATCAGTTTCAGGGCGAAGTCGGTGGAAAAGATGCAGGTGTTTTGCCCCTGGTCCTCTTTCAGGATGTCGGCCTGCACGGTTCCCCTCACGGTCGAAAGGGTACAGGCTTTGATTTTGTCGTACACATCGCGGGGCAGCACCTGATCTCCGGTAACTCCCAGCAGCATCAGCCCCAGTCCGTTGTTGCCGGCAGGAAGATCCCCCTGGTACACCGGACAGGGAATGCCGCGCTCCGCATATATCGCTTCGATCTTCCGGTTAACTTCCTCCTCCAGACCCTGTTCCCTGATATAGAGCTCGCACTGCTGGTCGATGGCGGCATTCATAAAGAAGCCCACCAGCATAGGTGCAGGCCCGTTGATGGTCATGGAGACCGAAGTGGCCGGATCGCAGAGGTTGAAACCGGAGTAGAGTTTCTTGGCGTCGTCGAGGCAGCAGATCGACACCCCGGAGTTGCCGATCTTCCCGTAGATATCGGGCCGGATATGGGGGTCGTTGCCGTACAGCGTTACCGAGTCAAAAGCTGTGGAGAGGCGCTTCGCAGGCATCCCGGCCGAAAGGTAATGGAACCGTTTGTTAGTCCGTTCAGGGCCTCCTTCGCCGGCGAACATCCGGGTTGGATCCTCCCCTTCACGCTTGAACGGGAATACACCCGCCACAAAGGGAAACTCCCCGGGGACATTCTCCATGAGGTTCCATTTCAGGATGTCGCCCCACCCTTTGTACCGCGGGGTTACGATCTTCGGAATCTCAAGGTGCGACAGCGTTTTGGTGTGGGTTTTAATCCTGATCTCCTTGTCGCGTACACTGAAGGTGAAGTACTCTTTCCGGTAGGCAGCAGCCTTTTCGGGCCATTGTTCCAGAATCTTCCGGTTGCCCTCCTCCAGCTCATGCCAGAGTGCCTCTTTACGCTGTTTCAGCAGGGCTGTGGTTTCTGCTGCTCCCGGGTCTGCTCCCAGCAGGTCGATACTCTGCTGCAGCGAATACACCTGTTGCGCCAGATTTGCCTGTTGTTCGGTGCGGGCGTTGTATTCCCTTACGGTATCGGCAATTTCCGACAGGTACCGCACCCTGCGGGGCGGGATGATATGGATTTTGTCGGGGATTTCCCCAACGGGGTGACTTTTCGGAACAAAGGCACCGGGCCGGTGTTTGTCGAGAATCTTCAGCAGAGCCGAATAGAACATGTTCACACCGCCATCATTGTACTGTGAGGCGATGGTGCCGAAAACGGGCATCTCCTCGAACGGGATGTCGAACAACTTGTGGTTGCGCTGGTACTGTTTTTTCACGTCGCGCAGGGCATCCATGCCCCCCCGCTTGTCGAACTTGTTGAGGGCGATGATGTGGGCATACTCCAGCATGTCGATCTTCTCGAGCTGGGAGGCAGCGCCGAATTCGGGGGTCATCACATAGAGGCACAGGTCGCTGTGTTCCACGATCTCGGTGTCAGACTGCCCGATGCCGGAGGTTTCGAGGATCACCAGGTCGAAGCCGGCCACCTTCATTATATTGAGGGCTTCACGCACGTAGTTCGACAGGGCCAGGTTTGACTGCCGCGTGGCCATGGAGCGCACAAACACCTGCGGGTTGTGGATGGCATTCATCCGGATGCGGTCGCCCAGCAGCGCCCCGCCGGTTTTCCGCTTCGAGGGGTCCACGCAGATCAGCCCGAGTTTCTTCTCAGGGAAGTCGGCAAGAAACCGCAGGATAAATTCATCCACCAGCGACGATTTGCCCGATCCTCCGGTACCGGTGATCCCCAGCACCGTGACGGGAGATGCAGCGGCCTCATGTTCAATCTCCCGGATGAGGTCCGCATTCTTCTCCGGATAGTTTTCGATGGCGGAGATCATCATCGAGATGGCCTTGAAGTCCTGATGGCGCACATCCTCCAGCGTCACCGGCAGTTTGCCGCCCCGAGGGAAATCGGACTTCATCAGCAGGTCGTTGATCATTCCCTGCAGGCCCATGGCCCTGCCATCATCGGGCGAGTAGATCTTTTCGATGCCATAGGTCTCCAGTTCCGTGATCTCGTCGGGCAGGATCACACCACCCCCTCCGCCAAAAATTTTGATATGCCCGAATCCCTGATCGCGGAAGCTGTCGTACATGTATTTGAAGAACTCGATATGCCCCCCCTGGTAAGAGGTGATGGCAACCGCCTGCACATCTTCCTGGATGGCGCAATCCACGATCTCCTGCACCGAACGGTTGTGCCCCAGATGGATCACTTCGGCACCGGTGGCCTGGATGATGCGGCGCATTACATTGATGGAGGCGTCATGACCGTCGAAAAGTGAAGTGGCAGTAAGCACCCTGATGTGGTTCCGGGGTTTGTAGAGTTCCTGTGGTATCATGGGTTAGGCAGTGGTTTTAATAATGGTTTTAGGTCATTTGTGGCGTAAATATACTACCATTGTTCATTTTGAACAAATAAAATCAGGCAAAGTTGTTCCACCCACTTCGTGGGTTGGAGGGCGATGTGGATGAATAAAACCCCGCTTGCAGAGTTCAATAATAATAGCCCCGGGTAGTACCCGGGGAAACAGGGCGTAATTCCCCCACCAACCCACGAAGTGGGTTGAAAAAGAATAGCCCTGGGTTGTACCCGGGGAAACAGGGTGCGATTTCCGGCCAACCCACGATGTGGGTTGAATAGGAATAGCCCCGGGTTGTACCCGGGGAAACAGGGCGCGATTCCCGGCCAACCCACGAAGTGGGTTGAATAAGAATCTTCAATATTGTTTCTTTGAATAAATGAAAATATCAAGAATCAAATATTACCAGAGATATCTTTCGTCATAATCAACCCCATGTTCTTTAAGCAAATCCATAAACTCCTCCGTAAAGGTTTTGATTCTGTGATGTTCTTTCTGAGTTACAACGTATCTCGTAAGATTCTTTAAGGCTGATCCCGAATAGGTAAAGCTACCATAGCCCATCTGCCAACCATCAAAATCTGGCATCATTCCGGTTCTGCGGATATAATCCGTTGTAGATAATTTTATGTCTTTTATAATTGATGAGATATTTTGAGAAGGGTGCAGGGAAGTAACTACATGAATATGGTCGTTGGTGCCATTCACAGCATAAACAAAGCAACTCTTTTTTCTTAGCAATCCTGCAATATAAGCAAACAGTTGCTCCTGACCTTCAGCCCGCAGGGTTGGGTGATGCATGTTTGTGCTCCAAACCCATTGAAATAGATGTTGTATATAAGCTTTCATACCTGAAATAATTGCTTGTGTTGATGCTTGAATTCTGAAAAACGGAGAAATGAGATAAAGAACTTTTTTCATGTGGTTCATGGTTTTTTCAATGTGCTCTTATTCAACCCACTTCGTGGGTTGGAGTGCGATGGTGGCGCCGTTCACCCCGGATGCGATCCGGGGCTATTTCTGTTAAACCCACTTCGTGGGTTGGAGGGCGATGTGGGCGCATGATTCCTCCGATGCGATCCGGGGATATTTCTGTTCAACCCATATAGTGGATTTCTGAAAAATCACTTGCTAAATTCAGTATAGTACCAAAATAATTCTCAGGGGCTGAATCAGGTCTGTGGTATTTCAGAATAATTTCCTATTTTTGTCAGAACCGTAATGCCAATTAATTCCACAGAGTACTATGGATCAGTATATTCTGGTGATCAATCCGGGTTCTACCTCTACCAAAATTGCCGTGTACAACCGGAACAAGAGCGTGATGCTCACCAATGTAAAGCACGAGCAGCAGGTACTGGCCGGTTTCGAAAAGATCATCGATCAGGTGGACTACCGCACCGCCATGATCCGTGAGGTTCTCAATGCCTCAGGGTATCCGCTCAGCTCCTTTACCATTGTGGTGGGCAGGGGCGGATTGCTCCGCCCGATCGAAGGGGGAGCCTACCGTGTGAACGAGGAGATGCTCCACGACCTCAGAAATCCCATGGGGGAGCATGAGTCGAACCTGGGTGGCGTGATTGCCTGGTCTCTGGCAAAGGAGATCAACGATCACGTGCTGGCCATGATTGTGGACCCCACCTGCGTGGATGAGATGGAAGAGATCGCTAAGATTTCGGGCATGCCGGAGTTGCCCCGGAAGAGCTTCCTGCATGCCCTCAACCAGAAGGCCATCGCCCGCAGGTATGCCGGAGAAATCGGGAAACGGTACGATGAGGTCAATGTGATTGTTGCCCACATGGGCGGTGGGATCTCTGTAGGCGCCCATTCAGGTGGCAGTGTGATCGATGTAAACAACGGCCTTCACGGCGATGGCCCCATGTCGCCCGAGCGAAGCGGCGGTGTGCCAGCCGGACAACTGGTGGAGCTTTGTTTTTCAGGCCAGTATTCAAAACAGGAGATAATGAAGAAGATTAAGGGGAAAGGTGGACTGTCGGCCTATCTTGGAACAAACGATGCGCTGGAGATTGAAAAAAGGATTGAACATGGAGACAGCTATGCCAGGCTTGTTTATGATGCCATGGCCTATCAGGTGGCTAAAGAGATTTCAGGGCTCAGCGCCGTGCTGAAAGGTGCCGTGGACGGCATACTTCTGACGGGTGGCATTGCGTACAGCGAAATCATTGTCGATCAGATTACCGAAAGGGTGAGTCACATCGGTCCGGTGAAAGTATACCCGGGTGAAGGGGAAATGGAGGCGCTGGCCATGAATGCCTGGCTTGTGCTTACCGGTGAACTGGAGGTGAAGGAATACACGGGACGGGAAAAACTTGGCATAAAGGTTTGAGAATAAACTTTATACATCATTCACTAAAACATACACCTATGAGTTACACCATCCTTAAACCCGCACTGGAAAACGGGATTGCTGTTCTCACGATCAGCCGCCCTGAAGCACTGAACGCCCTCAACTCGAAATTCTTTGAGGAACTAAACCACTACCTGAAGGATCTTGCCGGCAATGTTGAAGCCAAAGTGCTCATTATCACCGGCGAAGGCAAAGCATTCGTGGCAGGCGCCGATATCTCCGAAATGGTGGAGATGGACGGCCCGCAGGGGATCGCTTTCTCGAAAAAGGGGCAACAGGCTTTTGCGGCCCTTGAAGCCCTCTCCATCCCGGTAATTGCTGCCGTGAATGGCTTTGCCCTGGGCGGTGGCTGCGAGCTGGCCATGGCCTGCGACTTCAGGATTGCCAGCACCCTGGCAAAATTCGGACAGCCGGAAGTGAACCTGGGGCTCATCCCGGGATATGCCGGAACCCAGCGCCTGCCCCGTTTTGTGGGCATTGCCGACGCCCTGTACCTGCTGCTTACCGCTGACATGATCCCCGCAGCTGAAGCCCTCAGGATCGGACTGGTGCAGAAAGTGGTGGAGCCGGAAGCACTGATGGAGGAATGCCTCAGCATCGCAAAACGCATCGCCTCTAAAGGTCCCGAAGCGGTGAAAAAGGTGAAGCGGGTGACCCGGGAAGGGATGCTCTCCCACTTCGATGCAGGCTGCACCCTCGAATCCAGAGAATTCGGCTCCCTCTTCGGCAACGAAGGGGAAGAAGGAATGCGCGCCTTCCTCGAAAAAAGAAAGCCCTCATGGCAGAATTAGTTTGTAAAGTTTATAAAGTTTGTAACGTTTGTAAAGTATAGATATTCAAGGTTCAATGATCAAAGTTCAAAGTTCAAAGTTCCAACTCCTAACTCCTAACTCCTAACTCCTAACTAATTTTCTAATTTCTAATTTCTAACTTCTATTAATAATTACACTAATGACCTACGAAGAACGACTCCAGAAAGTACTCGTGCTGGGAGCAGCCGGTAAAATGGGCAGCGGCATCCTGCTCCTCACTACCCTCGAGATGATCGACCTGAAGCTGAAACCCGAAAACCGCGGGAAAGAGTTCATCATCTATGCCCTCGATGTCAGCCAGACTGCCCTTACCGGGTTGATGAAATACCTCCAGGTGCAGATCCTGAAGGCCGCGGAGAAGAAGATCAACCAGTTGCGGGCATTCTACGCCGACCGCGAAGACCTGATCGACAATGCTGAGATCATCGATGAGTATATCAAAGATGCCATGCTTATCGTCCGTCCGGTTACCACCCTCGAATCGGCATATGAAGTAAACATCGTTTTTGAGGCCGCCAGTGAAAACCCGGAGCTGAAGGTGAAGCTTTTCAGCCAGATCAACCAGAACAGCAAGGTTGAACCCTGGTTCTTCACAAACACCAGCTCCATCCCCATCGGGCACCTTGATAAACAGGCCGGACTGAATGGCAGAATCCTCGGAGTACACTTCTACAACCCTCCGGCGGTGCAAAAACTGGTAGAGGTGATCCGTGCCGAAAACTCCAGACCGGAGCTGTCGGAATTTGTTACGCAGTTCATTAAAAGCATGCGCAAGGTGGAGGTGCCATCCCACGATGTCGCAGGATTTATAGGCAACGGCCACTTTATGCGCGATGCCCTGTATGGCATGAGCCTGCTTGACCGGCTGATGCCGGAGGTTTCATTTGCCGAAGCGGTGTATATGGTGAACCGGGTGAGCCAGGATTTCATGATCCGTCCTATGGGGATCTTTCAGCTGATCGATTATGTGGGTATCGATGTATGCCAGTTTATTATGAAGGTGATGAACCCCTATATGGAGAAAGAGGATATTTACAGCCCGCTCCTCGACCGTATGATGGAGACGGGGGTGAAGGGTGGACAGAACTTCGATGGCTCCCAGAAGGACGGTTTCCTGAAGTACGACAAGGGACGGCCAGTGGCCATCTGGGATGTGGAAAGGGGTGCCTATGTGGATATTGCAGTCTTCGGTGCAAAGTGCGACGAGAAACTTGGTCCGCTACCCGAAGGGCATGCCCCCTGGAAAAACATCGTGGGCGATCGCGGAAAGGATGCTAAATTCCGTACCTACTTTGCCAATATGCAGCAGATGAACACGCTGGGTGCAAGTCTGGCAGTCGATTACCTCAAACGGTCACGCGAAATAGGCCGGAATCTGGTGAATGACAGAGTAGCCCACCACCCCGACGACGTGAACACGGTGCTGCTCACCGGATTTTTCCATGCCTTTGGCCCCATCAACGATTACATCAACTAAAACCCGGAGGAAAAACAATGAAACTCAGAAAAAAGATATATCTGGTTGCAGGATACAATACCATCGCGATGGGCAGTGGCAGAAAAGAATTTCATCCCAAAAAACCGAGGCCGGGACTGGAAGAGTATATGAAGGAAGCCGGACAGGGAGTGTTGAAGCAGATCGGGGGCGCCGCCAACGTGGATGAGTGTGTGGTAGGCAATTTCATCGCCTCACGGTATAATAAGCAGGCCAACCTGGCAGGCTTCTTCCCGTTCGTGGACGAAGGGTTGAAATACAAACCCTGTGTGCGGGTCGAAGGGGCTTGTGGCACCGGTGCACTCGCTGTGGCTACCGCCATCAAATCGGTGCTGGCGGAAACGGCTGATGTGGTGCTGGTGATCGGAGTAGAGGTGCAGAACTCCGTGAAAGCGGTGTATGGCGCTGATATACTGGCCGCTGCCGGATGGTACAAGGAGCGCAAAACCGGTCATGCCCACTTCTTCCCCGGTAAGTTCAGCGACAGGGCAGGAGCCTATTACCAGAAATTTGGCTACGAAAAAACCCGGGAAGCGATGGCCACATGGTACAGGAATGCCATTGAAAATGCCAGGCTTTGTCCTACCGCCCAGGAATACCATAACACAAGCCCCGACCTGATGGGTGCAGGCATGCTCAAACCCAATCCCATCACCTTCACAGAGAACATCAATGTATTCGACTGTTCCAAAGTCTCCGATGGTGCTTCCGGAGCAGCCATTGTTTCCGAAGAAGGGCTGAGGCGTTGCGGAATTCCCCTCAGCGAAGCCGTGGAGATTGTGGGGCTGGGGATGGCCGAAAACGACCTTACTGCCGCTCCTGCTGACCTTACACGACTGGATACCACTGCGGTAGCTGTGAAGAAGGCGCTGGAAATGGCCGGTATCAGCCGTGATGACCTGGCTACGGTGGAGTGCCACGACTGCTTCTCGATTGCGGGTATCATGGCTGCTGAGGCGATAGGCTTTGCCGAGCATGGGAAAGGGGCCGATTTTATCCTCGAAGGGAACACGGCCCGCAACGGTAAAGTACCGTTCAACACCACTGGCGGACTCATCGGCTGGGGGCATCCTACCGGAGCCACAGGCGTACACCAGGCAGTCACCATCTGGGAACAGCTTACCGGAAAGGCAGTCAATAACCAGATTACCATCCCTGCCGATCGCCCCTATGGACTATCGGTAAATATGGGCGGTGATGACAAGACCCTGGTTTCCATGGTGTACCGCAAAACGAACGTATGAACCGGATCACTGAGCTGTTTGGCATCCGGTACCCGGTGGTACAGGGGGGCATGATCTGGTGCAGCGGGTGGAAGCTCGCTGCCGCCGTGAGCAATGCCGGAGGACTGGGGCTGATAGGCTCCGGTTCGATGCATCCGGAGCTGCTGAGGGAACATATCCATAAATGCAGGGATGCCACCAAAAGCCCCTTCGGGGTAAATATTCCGCTCCTGTTTGGCCATTCTGAGGCCTTTATCAGGATTTGTATCGAAGAGCAGGTTCCGGCGGTGTTTACTTCTGCCGGCAACCCTGTGAAATATACGAAGTTACTTCAGGAAAACGGCATCAGGGTGGCCCATGTGGTGGCCAATACCAAAGGAGCCCTCAAGTGCACCGAAGCGGGTGTGGATGCCATCGTGGCCGAAGGGTTTGAAGCCGGCGGGCACAACGGGCGTGAGGAGACTACCACGCTGGTGCTCATACCATTGGTGCGGCGGGTGACGCAGCTTCCGCTGATTGCAGCGGGGGGCATTGCCACCGGCAGGGGGATGCTGGCCGCAATGGCCCTGGGTGCCGACGGCGTGCAGATCGGCAGCCGATTCGCTGCCTCCGAAGAGTCATCAGCGCATCCATCCTTCAAACAAAAAATCGCAGAAGCATCAGAAGGGGATACGATGCTTTCACTGAAAAAGCTGGTTCCCGTGCGGCTACTCAAGAATGAATTTTTCAGAAAAGTATCTGAACTGGAGCAGAACGGTGCCCCGGCCTCTGAGCTGGAAGCGCTGCTCGCAAAAGGGAGGGCTGGCCTCGGGATGTTTGAAGGAGATATGGTGGAAGGGGAGCTCGAAATCGGACAGGCCTCTGCCCTGATCCGGGAAATAAAACCGGTTTCGGACATCATGGAGGAGATCATCACGGAATACAGGCAGGCGTTGCAAATGCTGCCTGATCATGCATTTTAGGACATTACCATGCAGGAATACTACCCGGTCATCGGTGGCAGGCAGCTGTATTCTCAGATCCTGAACGGACAAAGCGCTGCACCGGGGATTCCCTGGCTGGTGTTTCTGCACGAAGGACTGGGATGTACCCTGCAGTGGCGCGACTTTCCCCTCAGGCTGTCGGAGGCCTGTGGTATGCCTGCCCTGGTGTACGACCGGTGGGGTTATGGAAAATCGGAACGGAAAACCGGCATCAATCCACCCGACTACATGCATTCCGAAGCAAGGGATTTTCTGCCGGAACTCTTGGAAAATATGGGGGTTCAGGAAAAAATCATCCCGGTGGGCCACAGCGACGGTGGCACAATTGCGCTGCTTTTTGCATCATTCTTTCCCGATAAAACGTTGGCAGTAATCTCTGAAAGTGACCATGTGATCGGAGAAGCGATCACCCTGCAGGGAGTGCGTTCGCTAACAGCACTTTACGGCAAGGGTAAACTCCGTCAGCTGCTTGCCCAGTACTACGGCAGCAAGGTTGATGACCTTTTTCACGGCTGGACAGGACTCTGGCTGTCGCAACAGGCCGGTGAGTGGAGTATCGTGGAAAGGCTGCCGGCAGTGAAGGCGCCGCTTCTGGCCATCCAGGGGTCCACTGACCAGTACGGATCCGTGGAGCAATTGGTGCTGAAACTTCGCCATTGCAGCGGCCCGGTGCAGATCAACCACCTGCAGGACTGTGGGCATATACCGCATCACGAAGCCCCTGAAAAGGTTTTTTTGCTGATGAAAGACTTCATTATGCATACCTTGAAATGACATGTATTTCGCGCAGAATTTGGAAAAACAAGTGCTTATGATAACATTAAATAGCTAACAAGGCCTGAAATTAGTTTGATGAAAAATTTCTCACAGAAATCAGGAATATAAGTGCTTGTGAAGAAATTACAAGGCTGATAAATCCTGAAACCGGTAAGATGGAAGGCGCAAGGGCTTAAATTTCATAAATGGGAACTTTACGTGTAGCAGTGTTCAGATTTCCGGGAAATTTACTAGATTTGTACTGCCAAACTGAACCATCAAACCAATCAATTACTCATTAAATACTGAAAATCATGAACTTTGAATTTACCGAAGAACAGAAGATGATTCAACAGGCAGCCAAAGATTTCGCCGAACGCGAACTGCTGCCCGATATTATTGAGCGGGATGCCAACTCCAGATTCCCGGCTGAACAGGTGAAAAAGCTTGCCGAGCTGGGGTTTCTCGGGATGATGACCTCTCCCGAATACGACGGTGGTGGAATGGATACCATCTCCTATGTGCTTGCCATGGAAGAGATTTCGAAAATCGATTCTTCCACCGCAGTAATGATGTCGGTGTGTAACTCATTGGTTAACTGGGGTCTGGAAACCTTTGGGACCGAGGAGCAAAAGCAGAAATATCTGAAACCGCTTGCCCGTGGCGAAAAAATCGGTGCATTTCTCCTTTCGGAACCCGAAGCTGGTTCAGATGCTACGAAACAACGCACCACTGCTGTGGATATGGGTGATTATTACCTGCTCAACGGCACCAAGAACTGGATCACCAATGCCAATTCTGCTTCAACCTATCTGGTGATTGCCCACACCAATCCCGAAAAAGGGCACAAGGGGATCAATGCATTTATTGTGGAAAAATCCTGGCCCGGAATCACCCTCGGACCTCACGAAGACAAGATGGGGATGCGGAGCTCCGACACCCATTCGGTGATGTTTACCGATGTGAAAGTGCCGAAGGAAAACCGGATCGGGGAGGATGGCTTTGGCTTTACCTTCGCCATGAAAACCCTCGATGGCGGCAGAATCGGGATCGCCTCCCAGGCGTTGGGCATCGCCTCCGGCGCATTGGAGAGAGCCATTAAATACTCAAAAGAGCGCAAAGCGTTCGGTACCGAAATCTGTAACCACCAGGCCATCGCTTTCAAGCTGGCCGATATGGCCGTGAAGGTCGAAAATGCCCGTAACCTTTGTCTGAAAGCTGCATGGATGAAGGATGAACATCTGAATTACGGCATCATGAGCGCCTATGCCAAACAATACGCAGCCGATATCGCCATGGAAGTAACCACCGAGGCGGTGCAGATTCACGGAGGCTACGGCTATGTGAAAGAGTATCACGTGGAGAGGCTCATGCGTGAGGCCAAACTCACGCAGATCTATGAAGGCACCTCCGAAGTGCAGAAGATCGTGATATCCAGGTCGTTATTGAAATAATCCTTTTAATTATTAATATTATTGATGTATGAAGATTTTAGTTTGTATCAGTGAAGTCCCGGACACAACCACCAAAATCAGGTTTACTGACGGGAACAAAGCGTTGGACACTGCGGGGATACAATGGATTATCAATCCGTGGGATGAACTGGCCCTTACACGGGCGCTGGAAATAAAGGAAGCATCCGGGGGTGCTGTGGAAGCCGTTACCGTGGCCACCGTGGGCGCTGCGCAGGCTGAGCCTACCATCCGGAAAGCCCTGGCTGTGGGAGCAGACAACGCCATCCGCGTGGATGCACCTGCAACCGATGCCTGGTATGTGGCTGTGCAGCTGGCCGAAGTGGTGAAAAGCGGAGGGTTTGAAATAGTAATGACCGGCCGCGACTCAGCCGACTACAACGGCGCGTCGGTGGGCGGTATGCTGGCTGCCCTGCTCGATTACAACACCTTGTCGTCGGTGTCGTCGATGGCACTTGATGGTGGAAAGATCATCGCAGGTCGCGAAATCGACGGCGGTACCGAGACCCTCGAAGCGGAGCTCCCTTTCCTGGCAGTTGTGCAGAAGGGGATCGCCATTGAGCCGCGGATCCCCGCCATGCGTGGTATCATGATGGCCCGCACAAAACCGTTGCAGGTGGTGCCACCGGTGGACACCGGATGCCTCACCGAAAATGTGGAGTTTGAGCTGCCAAAATCCAGGGGAGCGTGCCGGAAGTTTGCAGCCGATGAGGTGAAGGCACTGGTGGATGTGCTGCACAATGAGGCAAAATTGATTTAGTCATTACCAAAAAGAAAGAAAGATATGTCAGTACTCGTATATGCAGAAAACAGAGACGGCCTGTTCAGGAAAGCTACCCTGGAATTGTTGAGCTATGCAGCGGAGATGGCCAAAGCCATGAATACCCATGTGGTGGCCATTGCCATCGGATGCGTGCAGACAGATGAGCTTGTAAAACTGGGTCAGTATGGCGCTGTGAAGGTGTTAAAATCCAATCCCGATTTCAATATTCTGGACATCAAGGCCTTTGCGAAGATCATTGTGGCGGCTGTGGAAAAAGAGCAGGCCACCGTGATCCTTTTCCCAGGAAGCATCAACGGCAGCGCCCTTGCTCCGGCCGTGGCTGCACGCCTTAAGGCAGGCCTGGTGACCGGTGTGGTTGCACTCCCCACCTCCTTCGACCCGTTGGTAGTGAAGAAGATGGTGTTCACCGGAAAGGCGTTTGCCGCCACCAAAGTAACCACTCCCGTTAAGGTGCTTACCCTCTCACAGAACTCCTTCGGGGTGGCTGAACCCGGCACCGGAGCTGCCGTAGTTGAGGAATTCGGGGTGGAGGCAGCCAAATCCGCCATCAGTCTGGTGGAAGTGAAAAAGCAAACCGGGAAAGTCCTCCTTACCGATGCCGAAATCGTGGTTTCGGGTGGCAGGGGGTTGAAAGGCCCTGAGAATTTCGGGCTTATCGAAGAGCTGGCGGAACTCCTCGGCGCTGCCACTGGATGCTCACGGCCGGTATCGGACGAAGGCTGGAGGCCTCACAGCGAGCATGTGGGACAAACCGGAAAAATCATCGCCCCTGTATTGTACATCGCATGCGGCATCTCGGGTGCCATCCAGCATGTGGGGGGTATATCCTCCTCAAAACACATCGTGGCCGTCAACAACGACAAGGATGCTCCCATCTTTGATGTGGCTGATTATGGCATCGTGGGGGACTTTAAAACCGTTCTCCCCGAAATGATCGCCGCCATCAGGGAGGTGAAAGCGAAGTAAACGCCCAAATTCTCCAGTGCAGATCCTGCTTCAGTCCTGAAAAGGGACTGAAGCAGGATTTTTTTGCATTCCAATGCAAACCCACGAAGTGGGTTAAATTATGATAGCCCCGGATCGCATCCGGGGTAAAATGCGCCCCTGTGCCCCCAACCCACGAAGTGGGTTGGGGGGGAATTACACTCCTGTTCCCCTCAGTTAGACCCGGGATTAAATCATCGCCATCGCTACGAGCTCCGCGAGGTCGAGGTTCTGGACATCCTCTTCGCGGTTTTTATATTTGATGCCGTCGGTGAGCATCGTCATACAGAAGGGGCATGAAGTACCGATGATGCCGGCACCCGTTTCCAGCGCCTCTTCGGTACGTTCGATAAACACCTCCTTGTCGCCCTTTTCGGCATCCTTGAAAAACTGCGCGCCACCGGCGCCACAGCAAAGCGCAAAGGAGCGGTTGCGCGGCATCTCGGCGAGTTTCAGTCCCATCGCCTCCAGTAACTGCCGCGGGGCTTCGAAAATGTTGTTGATGCGACCCAGATAGCAGGGGTCGTGGAAGGTGGCTTTTTTTCCGGCCAGCTTTGCCGTATTCAGCTTCAGTCTTCCGGAATTCAGCTGCTCCGCCAGAAATTCCGTGTAATGGATCACTTCATACTCGCCTCCGAGATCGGGGTACTCATGTTTCAGAATATTGAAACAATGCGGACAAATCGTGATGATCTTCTGCACCTCATAGGCTTTGAAGGTCTCTATCAGCATCATCGCCTGCATCTGGAACAGCATCTCGTTGCCGGCCCTGCGCGCCGGATCACCGGTACAGGTCTCCTCGGTCCCAAGTACAGCATAATCTACCTCCAGATGGTTCAGGATGGCGGCAAAGGCGCGGGTTACCTTCATGTACCTGAAGTCGATGGCTCCGGCACATCCTACCCAAAAAAGGTATTCAGGCTTTCGCCCTTCAGCAAAAATATTCGCCATCACAGGCACGTTGAGGGTCGTTTTTTCGTCAGTATTCATAGGTTCAAGGTTCAAAGATCAAAGTTCAAAGAAAAGTGATCAAGTGTTCAAACGTTCAATTGTTCAAAGTCTTACATTCCCACATTTCCATCCCGGATCGCTTCGCTCCCGGGACTCGCTGCGCTCGGCTTCGCTCAGCATTTTCACATTTTTCACATTTTCACATTTTCATCCCGGATCGCTTCGCTCCCGGGACTCGCTGCGCTCGGCTTCGCTCAGCATTTTCACATTTTTCACATTTTCATCCCGGATCGCTTCGCTCCCGGGACTCGCTGCGCTCGGCTTCGCTCAGCATTTTCACATTTTCACATTTTCACATTTTCACATTTTCACATTTTTTACTCCACCCACTTCATCCGGTCCTGCTGAGATACCTGCCACGGGGCACCGTTGTTTTCGATATATGAGAACATGGCATTGAGGGGTGCAGGAGCTTTCGACTCCTCCATCACCAGGTAACGTCTCAGGTCGAGGATGAAAGTGGGATGGTCGATATTCAGGGGGCACTCTCTGGCGCAGGCGTTGCAGGTGGTGCAGGCCCAGATCTCCTCTTCAGAAATATAGCTGCGGATCAGCGCTTTCTGGTCGCTAAAATCCTTTCCCTCCTTTACCAGATGGGGCCCTTTCTCCTTCATCCTGCGACGGATGTCCATGATCATCTTTCTGGGCGACAGCATCTTGCCTGTGATGGCAGCCGGGCACACCGAGGTACACCTGCCGCACTGGGTGCAGGCAAGCGAGTCGATGTAGTTCTTCCAGGTCACATCCTCAATGTCCAGGATGCCAAACCGTGCCGGTGGCTGGTCCGATGGGGCAGCAGCAAAGGCAGTTGCGGGATCCATCATCAGCTTCACCTCGCGGGTGATATCCTCCATGGTGTACATCTTTCCCAGCGGCGACAACCGGCTGAAGAAAACGTTGGGCACCGACATAAAGATGTGAAAATGTTTGGAGTAGGGGAGGATGTTGGCGAAGAGGAATATGAGCAGAATGTGACTCCACCAGAAAGCATCGTGGAGCCATTTTACGATCACAGGGTTGGTGTTTGTGTAAAGCGGGGCAAACAACGCGCTTACCGGGAACGACCCGGTGTATTCCTCATGTCCGGCGATATAAAAGATGTTGAGTCCTGCCAGGGTGAGCATCAGTACTAGAATGAGACTGAGGGCAAGAAAGGCATCGGTATGGTTGGTGTGGGTGAGCTCCCGACCATGTAGACGGGGGATGTTGAGGATGCTCCGGCGCACGATGAAGATCACAATAAACAAGGCGATGACATAGGCAAAAATATCCCCCAGCGCCATGATCACATCATACACGGGGCCCAGGAATGACAAAGCCCTGTCCGTTCCTGCCACCCCGTCAATCACCATCTCGATGCTGCCCAGCAATATAATACAGAAACCCCAGAATACCATGGCATGCATAAACCCGGCGATCCGGTTGCGGAAGATCCGCTCCTGAAAAATGGCATTCACGATGGTGAGCCGGATCCGTTTGCCGATATCCCTTACCGGATAGGCAGGACGGGTAAGCCTGAAGAAACGGTAAATCCTCCAGGCCGACCAGCTGAACACTGAAAGGGTGATAATCAGGAGCGTGATAAAAATGATCTGCGACATATCATAAAATTTTGAATGCTTTCAGGCGGCAAAAATAGCATCTTTTCGCCGCCTGTCAAACCCTGGTCTTTTCGCTGAAGTATTCATTGTATATTATTGTTTTGTATCTGATATTTTTTCAACTTTGTATGATATTAGCAGTCAGAACTGTTACAATGTAAGTACTCATTTTAAATTCCATCAGGATGAAAACGCTTGTTTACCTATGCCTTCTACTGCTTGTGACGCCATTCCTGCAGAAACCTGCGGAAGCGCAACAGATTTTCGCCATTACCAATTACGGAAATCTTTACCTGATAGATCCGGCTTCCTGCAATTGCCAGCACGTGATGAGCCTCACGGGTGTTACCTCACTGGACGATATTGCTTTGTCGGGCAGCAAGATCTATGGGATCCTCCAGGCAGGAGCGACAAACGGAAAACTGTATGTACTGGATACGAATGCTGCATCCACCACGCTGATAACTTCAACGACCTATACCGGGAATGCCCTCACCAGCGATAAAAGCGGTAATCTCTACCTGGTATATAACAATTCAACCGGTGACCTGTATCGCTACCATATCGGCAGCGGCCAGCACACACTCCTGGGCTCGATTGGCAAAACCCAGGGTGACCTTGCTTTTATGGACGACACGCTATATGCGGTGTGCGACCTTAACAAACTGAAGCGGATCGTTCTGAATCCCTTCAGCGTAACTCTGGTGGGAACCATCACCCTGCCGTTTTATACTCCGTATCTCTTCGGTCTTGCAACTTTCGATGATGGCCAGGGGCTGTGTATTTCTGCCCTGGGTATGGGTATGGCCGGTCCCCAGCTCTACCGGCTGAATAAGAACGATGCCACCACGCTGCCCCTTTGTACTACCCTGACGCCCATGACTTACGACGAAATGATCAACGGACTTGCCTACGAGCCTACCTATAATGGACCGGCTACCGGTATCCGGTTCCCTTCTGCCACGGATGTGGT
This sequence comes from Bacteroidota bacterium, assembly GCA_022709695.1. Taxonomy (GTDB): domain Bacteria; phylum Bacteroidota; class Bacteroidia; order Bacteroidales; family SKPS01; genus SKPS01. Next base: position 622,149 of record JAKLII010000001.1, on the reverse strand, counting down.
CTCTGTAATGCCGAACCCGGCAAGGGACCGGCTTGTCATCAATTTCGGGAATGCTCCTGCGGAATCCGGAACCATTACCGTTACCAACCTTCAGGGAACCGAACTGAAAGAGATCGTCACAGACATGACCGGAGCTTTGAATATCGATATCTCAGACCTGCCCGACGGATTTTATCTGCTAAGTGTTGTAAGCCAAAATGGACTGATGAACCGGAAATTTATCAAGAAAAACTAACCAAACAAAAAGACATAAACCTTGCTGAAAACTATTGACACGTTTCCTGAATTTGTTTAAATTTGACATCGTCTTACATTTCTAATTTCTAATTTCTAATTTCTAATTAACATCCTTTCCTTAATCATTCACTAAACCCCAAGCATTATGAAAAAACTGATCTTTTTAGTTGCAGGTCTGCTCCTTGCATTCCAGGGCTACTCAGCCAATCCGGTGGTGCCGCTGAATCCCACTGCCGAGCATGTGTTTGCCGTTGCTGCCTCAATGGAAACCTTCGATGCCGATGTGTTGCGCACTGAGATGCAAGGTCTTTCACAAGGGGAAATGAACCGCCTCATCGAAATGGCTCTGGCGGATGTGATGAATGCCCATAAAAACGGCGCCATCACCCCTCCGATAGGGCTGTTTGTGCTAGCCGTGATTTTCCCGCCCCTCGCCGTGGGTCTTTACACCAACTGGGGAATGCCCACCCTGTTCAATGTGCTGTGGTGCTGCCTCGGGTATGTGCCGGGAATAGTGCATGCCGTGTATATTCTGACACGCTAATTTTTTTACCTGAATGACTTTTGAAGCCGCCTTGCTCTTTTCTGGAGCAGGGCGGTTTTTTTTTGCCAGGGCAATCTCATGGTATTCAGTTTCACGCAGAAATCCGCAGAAAACACACAGAAATCAGCAGATTCTTCTTTCAGCGGCACTTGTGCTGAGCTTGTCGAAGCATCTGCGAGATTTCAGCGTTTTTCTGCGAGAAAAATTTTTCCTTGCAGCATCCAGGAACATAAGTACTTTTAAAAAATTACATAGCTAAGAAATTCTAACTGGTTAGATGGAAATCATGAAGAAATGATCTGATCCTGTTTCTGTTGTATCTTTACCATCAACAAATCGTGATACAGCATTATGTTGCGAGAGTCAAAGCAATTATTATTAGTACTGATATTCAGCGTATTGGGTTTGGCTAGCCTCCCGGCTCAGAACATCCCCAACGCCTCCTTCGACTCCATCTACATCGGTGGCATCGACCGGGTGTATCAATGGATCACCTCCGATGCCGTGTATTTTTCCAATGATACGGTGGTGCCTTATACCCCCAATACCTTTTACCCTCCGTTATCAGGGAATCACCATTTCCTGGTCAAAACCGTGCTGGTCAACTATCTGGATACCACTCCACAACACTACCTGCATTCCCTGATGCTGAACAACTTGCAGGAATTGAAGTACCCCGGCGGAGGCCAGTTTACCAGCTTTATCGTAAACGGAGAGCAGTTTTATTCCGATGCTGCAGGCTTCATGGACTACCGGCTATGCGGTTCTCCGTTCCCCTACCGCCCGGCATACATTTGCGGCAGCTATAAATTCTATGACAGCCTGGCTCCTGGCCCTGACTTCGGCAGGGTTGAAGCACTCCTGAAGCGGTGGGACCCTATAGCAGGCAACATCGATACCATTGCTACTGCCCTCTCTGCCAATGAACTGGCACCCGCTTCCGTCTGGTCAACCTTCCGGATCCCTTTCAACTACCGCAGTGCAATGGTCCCCGATTCGGTGGTGGTGATGGTCTCAGCTTCCACCAGTACAGTAGCCCCTACTGTTTTATATATAGATGATATCTCTTTCGATTTCGGGACAGATATCGCAGACATCCGCAATGCCGGATCTTTCATTGAAATTTTTCCCAATCCATCCAGCGATTTTATCCACATTACTCCGGTACCTGCAGAAGAGCTTCCTTACCGGTTGTACAACCTGATGGGACGAGTGCTTCAAACGGGTGTAACCAACCATGGCTCCCTCGATGTTTCTTTCCTCTCTCCCGGAAGCTATCTTTTATGTCTTTTTGATGGAGATCAGAAGGTGTGTTTACGACTGATAAAAATTTAATCCACAGTTATTTGGGGACTTCTTGGTTCAAAAAAAAAAAATCAGCGAAAATCAGTTTTATCAGCGTCATCCGTGTTCCATTTCATTTCTCGCAGAAATCCGCTGAAATTCCGCTGATATCCGCAGACTTGAAGTGAATAGATGGCAAGAAGTTATCCTGATGTTTCTGATTTTCTTAAACACAACAAACGATCAGCATTTAATCACGATAAATTAAATCAGCGAAAATCAGTTTAATCAGCGTCATCCGTGTTCCATTTTATTTCTCGCAGAAATCCGCTGAAATTTCGCTGATATCCACAGAAAGAAAGTGGTTGAATGTCAGAAATTAAAGAAGTTCCCGTAACCGATCCCCAGGTCGAAGCGGCCGTTGGAGATGGCAGCCGGCTCACCGTTCAGGAACGTCTTCAGCTGGAAATACCCTGACATGATGACCCGTGTGGGTTCGTTGTCGAGGATCAGCCGCTGCACCCGTTTGAATTCCAGCTCACCCTCAATGATGGTGAGCTCGGTAGTTACGTTGCCGATTTTCAGGGTGGCCGACCGGCCGGGATCCTTCAGGTTGATGAAGGTTTTGTCGAGCGACACCAGATCGAAATTGGTGGCGGGCGAATAGCCTTGCAGATGGAAAGTGAGCACAGCTTCGGTACCGTCTACCCTTCCCTTCAGGATAAAATGCATGGTATCGCCATTCACATAGATTTTCACCGGAAGATCGGAGGTATTGGAAACAAACGGCGCCCTGTCGATATAGGCCCCGAAAGTGTTGTAGCCCCACTCGCTGTAAATGGGGAGGCCAGGGTAATAGGAGTCTTCGATAAAGATGGTTTCCGACAGGTCAAATGCTTCGTCTTTGCTGCAGGATGAGAGCGTTGCAGTCAGGGCGGCCAGTACTATAAGGATGAGATTTTTCATGGGTATCGGTTTTGAATAGGTTATGGATGGGATCAGCGCACCGGGATATGCATGGAAGCCCTGATACCTGTGAAGGCCCGGTTTACATCGGCCAGGTTGAAATTTTTCTGTGAAATAAACACCGACGGAAGGACCCACTCGAAAGTAAAGCCCGGTTTGGTCTCCCCGGCGATCGTAAATCCGACCGAAGTATAGAAAGTGGAGCAGAAGGTGGATACCGGTGTGTTGAAGGTGGCTGCCACTTCCTCTTCAACAGCCTCCATGTCGGGGTTTTCAAATTCGATATCCGTAAGGTGGCTGATACGGAAACTGGCCGGCTCGATCCCTGCTTTCAGAAAGCACTGCAAATAGCAGGTGCTGAAAGGGAAATAGGTTGCCTCAATGGGTATTCCAATCAGCTTCGAAGATTCTGAAATCGACTTTATGCGGGCAAATTTGGTGTCGGTGCCGCTGGTGGAATACCTGATGTAGAAGAAATTGGCATTATTGGAGGTGTAACCACTTATCAGCGTATTGAAGGTGGAATACCTCATTCCTGCAGCAAAACCAAGTTTCAGGGCAGGGTTATACATCCCCCATTTCAGGGCGGTGTTGAAGCTGCTGAGGTCGCAGTACACCGATCCCTGCGACGACTGGTACACATAATACGAGCTGATATTCTGCCGGATGGCCAGGTTCTCGCTGATGGAGCCCGAAGGGAACGAAAATCCGGCCTCCAGCTGCAGCCGGTGCTGCCAGCGGGAAGGGGTGTTTTCGGGCGATCCCTGGGCTAACAGCCCGGTTGCCAGAAGAAACAGAAAAGCAGAAAGGAGCGGCTTTTTCATAAAGGGAATTTTGGTGGTTTGTATTGATGATGAGTTTAAGGGGCGATTGGTTGCTCGGGTAAAATTACTATTGATAACCGGATCAAAGCTACGAAAGAGTTTGTAAGGTTTGTAAAAGATATGCACTGTGGCTTGCCCAAACTGGTGGCGGGTTCGGCAATCATCTCTTTCAAACTGGCCGATTCTCTGTATCATTAGTACTTTTATAAAATATTCATTACATTTGTTGTGCGAGATCGGGGAGCCAGGATTCGTAAAATAATGGAATCCAGTATTTATATGAAAATCAAACTTCTGTTCATTTTTTGGGTTATATTTTCTTTCGGATCACTTGCCCAGAGTAATGGATTAATTTTGCATACGATTCGCGCAAAGCCTGGTCTGTTCTTAAGCAATGCTTGTCTGGATTCATCTGATAACATATACATTACCGGAAATTACACAGGGGTAGTTTATTTCGGGAATGACTCAATAAAGAACCTGACTACAGCGCAAAGAATCTTTATTTTTAAGCTAGATTCACTTGGGGCTCTGCAATGGATTCTGGAAGATACATCCAATATTACTTTTGAGGCTGGCCTGTTAATAAAGCCTGATAAGCAAGGCAATATGATCGTTTTGGGTAGTGGATATGCATTTGGATGTGTACCACCGGGACATCAAGATCCTCACTTTTTGTTGAATATCACTAAGGGTGGGAGTATCAATTGGATTGCTTGTTTTGACAGCGATGATTTTTTCGCTCCCAAAGATTTTGAAACTGATAATCACGGAAATGTTTTTGTTACAGGTTTCTTTAAAGGAAAGGTCTACTTTGGAAATGATACTTTGTCACCAACAAATCATAACGGAGGCAATGAGATATTTTTAGCGAAATTTGATAGTGCTGGCACATTTGCATGGGCACGAAAGGCTGGAACTAACGTAAGCGGAAATAACCTGGATAATGATGAGGGTAGCTCCATTTGTGTGGATACTTCTGGTAATGTTTACATTACCGGTATGTATACCAAGTATTGTCAATTTCAGACCCAGACATTGTATGCCATTGAGAATGACATATTTGTTGCCAAATATGACAAAATGGGAAATTTCATTTGGGTTAAGAATGCTCACCGTAGTAAAGGTGGTAACTACTCAACCAAGATCCTCTATGGTCATGACAATAAAATCGTGCTTTCCGGCAATCTTGTGGGTAACGGTTCTTTTTTTGGTCCAAATATCAATCTTGGGTTAAATAATTCAAAAAAATTCTTTGCCAATTTCAATACTGACTTTACCTTAAACTGGATTCACCTTACAGATAAGCCATTTAAAGCTTACTACGATGTGCCTCATGATATGTCACATAACATAGATCCTGCATCTTCTGACGTGTCTTATGTTACACTTTCCAATGATACGATTAACGACATGATAATTAACAGTATCAGCCTATATGAGCTTGATTCTGTTGGCAAAATCGAATCAATTGATGAGATTGTGAGAGGTGTATCAAACTATTTTGGTGTCAAATCATTGAATATAAATAGTCGCCGCGATAAATTTCTTACATGTTATGTGCCGGATACCATCACAATAAACAACAATGTTATCATTCCTCCTCCATTCGGCATATCGTATTTGATTTATAAGATTCCCAATGAAACCAACCACATCACTGGCAGAGTTTATCATGACATGAATAATAATGGAGTTTTTGACGCTAATGACATGGAAGCCGAGGGTGTACTGGTATATCTGGAAGATGAGGTAGAATATGAAATTACCGATTCTGAAGGCTATTACAGTTTTAAATGTGACACAGGTTCGTACAATGTTCGAATCGCTCTTGCCAGAAATTGTAATCAGATATCCCCCACCATTCCAACCTTCTACCCATTATACCTGCAAAATGATTCAACAACAATCAGCAATCTGGATTTTGCGATTACCTGTAATACATCAAATTTGACGGATACTCAGCAAATCCGCAAACCAATAGTGTTTCCGAATCCGACAAATTCACTTGTACATGTTGATCTTCAGGGTATTGTATTTATTGATGTAACAAATCAATACGGGCAGCATATTCTTCGTACAGATAATTCAAGTATTAACCTGTGTGAATTCCCTTCAGGTATCTATTTCTTGAATATCAGGACAAAGAACGGTGTAATTACAAGATTGGTAGTCAAACAACAATGATCTGTATGACTAACCTTGATGTATAACAAATTAGTAAGTTTAATTGATATGTAAAGCAGGATTTTTAGGGATCCGTTAGATAGAAGTACATATTATTATCCATCCTTTCTAATCGATTCGGTAAAATCAAATCCCTGCAGGTAGGAAATCTTCCAAACTCCGTTTTCTTTTCTTGTCTTAATTTTAAAATCTAACCAGTCATATCCTGAAGGCCACCTCCATATAAGTTCTGAACAAGTATCATTGATGTTGATTATCTCAAGGTCACCAACTGCATCAGAGGTAAGGGTCTGACACATACACCAAGGATTTATCCCATTTGCAAAAATGAAGGTAGGCAAATCCCCAATATACCATTCATTATACATTTTTTCCTTTAATCCCTTATCCAGACTCAGAATGATCTGGTTGTAGTTTTCTATGAATTCAATTGAAAACAGGTTTGTTTTCATCAGAGCCTCGATGTTCTTTCGGTGCAGATCAAAGTCGAAACCGGTATATATACTATCCTGAAGATCAGAAACAGCCGGAAGTAATTCAATGGCATCTTTTGAATCAGCCCATGCAAATACCTGAAGTAGAACATTTTTAATTTCATCGGCGGCCTTTGTAGAAGAATTGGTTTTATTCTTATCCTTTCCGTAATCAACAATTTGATTGATTACATAATTGTCTGGCGGCACTTTGCTGCGGATTATCACATTGGTGATGTGGTGTTTGATGTCTTGTGATGTTGTGTCGGTTCTATCCGAAAGGCAATAAATTTCACCCTCCTTCTCAGAGGATCTAAGTGGTCGGTATTCTACTGTTTGATTGATATAAGTATGCACTCCTTTGGAGAGTTCAATATTATATCCACTTCCTAACGACATTGATATTTCCGAAGTATCTATGATAAAGTCAATCCATTTTCCATATTTCTTCCCATCATTCATTCTGTTGTAAACCTCACCTCTGAATACAATGCAGGTGTCAAAAAGCTGTATGGTATCATTCTGGGTGTTGCCCTTCTTGACATTGATCCCAAATAACACAATAATAATCAGGAGTTTATTTAAATAGGTATTCATTGGCATTGCTTTTTCATATTGCCAGGCATATGAACGTAAAGGTAAAAAAGAAATCAAAAACAAATGGATCAAAAGGTGTTTTTTCATCTCATGCGTGATTAATGCATTTGTAATTCAACCGCTCCGGACGCAGTCGCGGAGCAGCTACGCGGCCTGCGGCCGTGGAGAAAAACAAAGCAGAATACCCGTTTAACCCTTTATTTGTCAGATTATTACCAAAGAACCCAGGCTCCCTGTGTACTTTCAACAGATTCACAGAGAGGCTTCTCATGGCCATAGGATTAAAATCATATCTCCTGACTGCGACTGGCATCATGGATGGGTTGGTGGTGCTAAAGTACGGATACTTTTACTAAAACGAACCCCTACAACCTGTGGAAACTGCAAAGAGGTATCATGAAAAATTATTTCAGCATATAATTGAATTTATAAAATATGCATATTACCTTTACATCTCTGATCCTGAGGGTTTCTTAATGATTACAATACATCCGTCAAATTTAACCCTGGTGCCATGAAAAAGTCCTTCCGTTTTACCCTGGGGATGCTGCTCCCCGCTTTCTTGATTTGTGCATTCTTCCCCAAAGGCAGCAACGCTCAGTACATGCCCTCCTGGTGCATGAAGCTGGTGGTGGTGGAACCCTATGGCCTGAACCACGATGATTTTCCGGCTATGTTCCGGATCAACACCCAGGCTTTCGTTGCTGCAGGAAGTATGCAGACTGATGGTGACGACATCCGGTTCTCTGCCGGGTGCCCCAACGTTTTTAACCCGTACTGGATAGAATCGGGGATGAACACCGACAGCACCATCATCTGGGTAAAGATACCGCAACTGCTGGCAGATGACTCGCTGGAGCTGTGGATGTATTTTGGGGATTCGCTGGCTCCCGGACAATCAGATTTCAATGCTACCTTTCCGAATGCGCTGATCACCACCGGGAACACCACTGTCAGTGGTATCAAACAGTATGGCTGGCTGGCGGTGAATGCAGGTCACTCATTGAATATTCTGTCAGGACAACCCCTAACAGTGATAGCGGAAAAGGTCATCATCAACGGAACGGTTACCGGCACAGGTTGCGGTTATGCAGCCCCCGCTACAGCAGGGATTGGTGGTGGCCCCGGGGGTGGGGGCATTTCTTCCAATTCCGGATGTGGCGGTGGGGGTTATGGAGGAGCCGGAGGACTTGGCGGATATGATACCGGCGATACTCCCGGAGCAGGTGGTTTGGCGAGTGGTACTTCTTCAGGCACCGACCTCGACATGGGTTCAGCCGGCGGTACATCCGACAACACTGCCGGAGGTAATGGCGGGGGAAGCTTTAAAATTTTCTCCCGAATGGCTACCATCACCGGAACCATCAACATGGATGGTAATTCAGGCATTTTACCCGGTGGCAGCAGAGGGGGAGGCGGCGGTGCGGGAGGTGGTATTATGATCAAATCCGAAAACCTAAGCCTGACAGGAACGCTCTCAGCCAAAGGGGGGCAAGGCTCCGCCGGTACATCCACTGCCAACGACAGCGGTGGCGGCGGTGGTGGCGGTCGGGTGAAACTGTTTCACGGGGCATCATCAGTGACTACCGGAACGATTGATGTGACGGGGGGAATAGGTGGCCCCTACGGTGGTGTGGCTGCACAACCAGGGTCTCCGGGTACTGTGCACAATGTAACCAGTACCTTCAAACAGAATATACTCTTCCCTGCACAACCTTTCGGCTCATCCTCAACCGCTGATATATACTTCTGCCATGGCGACAGTGTGAATGTGGGAGGAACATGGTACAGCCAGGCGGGTGTGGTTTACGATACCCTGGTGAACGTTCAGGGGTGCGACAGCGTGATCATCATTACCCTTCTTCAGGTGGTTGTTGATACCACCGTGACTAAAAGCGGCAATACCCTTTCAGCACAGGCTGCCAATGCCACTTTTCAATGGTACAACTGCACACAAAGTATCAATGTAACCGGTGCCACACTGGCCACATTTACCCCTTCTGTATCCGGACTCTATGCATGCATCGTTACACAGAACGGCTGCAGCGCCATGTCGTCCTGCTACCAGGTTACCCTTAGTGGGGTTGATGAATACAGCCGGTTGGAAAACATAAGGATGTTCCCCGTTCCTGCCGGTGACCGGATCACCCTCGACGGGTTTGTTCCGGGTGACGACTACACCCTCGAAATCTGCGATCCTGCCGGAAGAACCCTGAGAACCGTAGAACACCACAACGGTGAAGAATTGGTTTTGAACCTGACAGACCTCAAACCCGGCCTGCTTCTGCTCAGGGTAACCCGGCATGTAACCGGACAGGCCTGTACGTTCAGGTTCATAAGGTTATAGGAAGGAAGAGGCTGGGAATCCCATGGTGATTCAGAGGAATTTCCACCTGTCTCACAGGATTATCTGGTGAAACCCCACTCAAGATCCGTTTTCTGGTATCTTTGTATCTTCCCTGCCATGGAATAGCCTTAAAACATGTAATCTGATGAATACCCGATGCTTTTTTTGTCTTCTGATCCTCATGCTTTTATATGCATTGCCGGAATCGGAAGCACAGGTTCCCCTTCAGGATTTTCAATACGCTGAGGAGGTGAGGATGCTTAAGGTGGCACAATCGCACATTGATAGCCTGGGGTTGAAAGTCACGAAGGGTTTGAGCACCTCAGCGGCTACACTTCTGAATGCTCCTGTATATGAAGCACCACAAAACCAATACTTCGTATCTACCCTGATCAGCAGCTTTGCGGATCACGATTCTGTGTATGGAGTACTGCAGGATTACAACTGCGGCACCAGGACTTATGATAAAAGCAACGGGGGACACAGAGGTACGGATATGGCCATAAGCCCTTTCAAATGGAAGATGATGGATGATCAGAGGGTATCTGTGGTAGCAGCAGCCACGGGAGTGATTGTCTTCAGGGAGGATGGCCATTACGACCGGAACTATAATGCCCCCGATTCATCCTCAAACACCATCATCCTGTGGCATCCTGCCGATGGTTCCAGAGCGGTGTATCTCCACATGAAGAAATTCTCTCTTACGGCAAAGAATATCGGTGATACGGTTTATACAGGTGAATTCATCGGATTTGTGGGAAGTTCGGGTGTCTCCTCAGGGCCTCACCTCCATTTCGAGATCAGAGACAGTACCAATACCTGGCTGGATCCGTTTTACGGCCCGTGCAATGCGGGAATACAGGCCAGCTGGTGGGCCCAGCAACGCCCTTATTACGACACCGATATCCTCAGTATTACCACACACACCAGGCTTGTCGACTGGGGAAATGGTCTGAACGATGCTGAAATCACCTGGGAGGCAGATCAGTTTTTGCCGGGCGACAGTATTAAATTTTATACCTTCCTCAGGAGCTTTTTTCCCGGCGACACTTTTCAGCTGAAAGTTTTCAGACCCGACGGAACCTTGTTTTACGGGCCTTCGAAGGCAAGCCCTGCGCAGTTCTATGCCAGCTATTATATGTACCGGAGTGCGAAAATATCGGCATCCGATCCCCAGGGGGTATGGAGGGCTGAGGGCATCCTGAAAAGCAGCAATACGCAGGTTGGAACGATAATCAGGAACAAGTATTTCTGCGTCGGACAGACCCTGCAACCAAATGCCTCATTTTCCACCTCGGTATCAGGATTAACGGTAACCTGCCAGAACACCTCACAACAGGCTTATCATTATCTCTGGCTTTTCGGCGACGGCACCTACAGCAAGCAACCCAACCCTGTGCATACCTATGCGGAACATGGCCAGTACAACATTTGCCTGGTGGCCTCCAACGGCTGTGTTTCGGATACTTCCTGTGCGGGAGTTACCACCGGAATCGTCCCCCTGCCGGCAGAAAAAAACATACTGATCTCGCCTAATCCGGCAGTTGGTTCAGTAACCCTTGACTTCAGTCCCGGCGATTTTCCCGATGCGAACATCAGGTTGCTTAATACCCGCGGACAAGCGATTGAAGAGATACCTCCCGAACATGCCACATCGGGTCACCTGCACCTCGATCTATCCTCCTTAAGGCCCGGACTATACCTGGTCCGGATATCCTCACCTGCCGGAACCATCACACGAAAACTCCTGGTGCTGAGGAATTGATGAGATTGAGGAAACCCACTCAATACGCAAAACGCACACATTTTTATCTGTCCGGACGTAAAAGCAAGATATACAGGATATGAAAAGATGCCCGGCACCACTCATCGGAAGCAAAAATACATCCGTGAAATGGATGGGTAAAGTTGGGTTCAGGGAACAGAGTCAATGCTGTGATTTCTTCGGCTTTACTGTTTGCAGGCGTTTCTCAGGATCAGTTTACCTGAGTACACCAGATAAGAACCTTTGACAATAAGGTGATAGAATCCATCTGTCAGATGGCTGAGTCTGATGTTTATCCTGTTCTGGTCGCCGGGAAGGTTGACCCTGTTTGTCAGCATCAGCCTGCCTTCTGACGAGTAAATTTCCACCAGATAGTCTCCTGATGGTATATTATTCATATTCAGATAAATATCCCCTTCCGATGGGTTGGGGAAAAGCTGTATGTAATCATGGGACAGGGGGTCATCCAACCCACTGACAAAGGTTACCAGGATGGTGTCGGCAGCACTGCAGCCATGTGCATCGGTTACCATCACCCAGATGGTTTTGGTGGCTGCTCCTGTATCGGTACCGGACAGCTGGCAGAACTGACCGCTGGAACCGTTACTCCAGAGATAGCTGCTGAATCCGGAACCGGCATCAAGCAGGATACCGGATCCTGCGGCAAGCAGGGTGTCATTCCCCAGAAAAACCGTAGGTGGCGGATAAATCCTTAGTTGCGACAGGGCTTTTCCCGTACACACCTGGGCTGGATTGCCATCTATGGCTTCCACATAAATGGTATGTAATCCGGGCAACATGCCTGATGTGTTGATAAACAGGGTATTGGATGGCGCAGGTGTTAAAACCGGTACCCCGTCGATGCTCCAGAGAAAATCAGCTGCAGGCGGATCGGTAGCTACATGGAACGTAACCTGTTCGCCCTGGCAAACTGCGGTGTCAGGGGTGAGTGTGGCTGCTATCCCACGCAAAATCAGGCAGTAGGTGTAGGTCTGAACCCCATGGTACGGGCAAGCGAAATCGTGAATGGTTGCAGTGAAGCATTTCATCCCCCTGGTAGCGGGAGCTGTAACCCATGTAAACAGGGCAAAGGCTGAATCTGAGTCCTGACCGGACACCTGGAAGCTGGCCTGGGGAATTCCCTGATTCCAGGAGATATGGAATTTTTCACGGTTGCCGGGAATGGAGGAATTTGCAGTATCTCCATCAAAGCCATGGATGGTAAATGAGACCGTATCCCCTATACATACATCTTTGAGGAAAATGGTATCAGAAGGACTGTATCCGGCAGAAGTTACAGCGCTCATCCCCCCAAGGACCGGGAGCTGGTTATTGCATGAGATGGAAGTCAGTTTGATATCGCGGTAGGTTGTGCCCACAAGGGTGGGTACTCCGTTCAGATCACGCCACTGGTCCACCTTCAGCAGCATCAGCGATTCGATGTTCATGGTGGGTTTTATCCTTAACTCACCTGTAATGGGATGCAGGGATACCGGAGGATTGGATGTTATGGGCTGAGAAGCTGTATAGGGAGGGTACCAGTTCACAAAGCTTGTACCGGAGCTGGTGAATGGATTGGCAAAAGCGTAGGAGAGCGAATCACCGTCAGGATCCAGCGCCCCGTGGTTGATGACACTCTCCTGGCCGGTGCACATGATGTTTATCGGATTGTTGCTGAACACCGGTGAGCTATTGTAGGGAGCATCCAGATTATTGAGCCTCGTTTCGATGTAACCCCATGTACCGCTGATTTGTATGGTCTGGGAACTTGCCCTGCAACAGGAAGAAGTGCTTGCAATCCAGTTGCTGCAGGGCGCCAGCGTCACCATTGTTTGGTATGCATTGGCCTGATAGCCTTCGTAGCTGCCCCCGGTACATCTTGTGAGCACACCCGTACATGCCGGTGTCACCTCCTGGCTGCTGACCAGGGGTACAGAGTTGATGTTGAAATTCAGGGTTGGATTGGATGGACACTGGAACTGAATGGGCACCGTTTGTGGAGGATTCACAGCCCCGCAGTCGCGGTAATAGGTGTACTTTACCTGATAATTTGATACTCCCAGAGATTTAAGCGACAGTTCCATTCCGGCGATGGGTTGTGAACGGACCGTTCCATCAAAACAAACCAGCAAAATCAGAATGAACATCGCACAGGAAAGTCTTTTCATCGTGATCATTTTTTAAGATCAAACGGTTTGACTCCCCCTGGAAGCGTAAGTTTAACGTTGCTAATGCCGTATCGCCACCTTCTTCAGGATCACAGCATTGTCATTTTTCATCCTGAGAAGATAAATACCATTGGCCAGATGGGACACATCCATTAAGGCTGATAGCTGGTCTGCAACAGAACGTTCCATCACCTTTTGACCGTCGATGTGCAGCAGTTCAATGCTACCAGACATGGGCTGTTCAGAGGTGATCTGAAGCATGCCGGAGGCTGGATTGGGGAATATTTTCAACGATGCTGATAATCCGGCATTTGTTACCGATACTGGTACACCTGTATACAGGGCTGTAATTTCTGCCTGTGACAGCGCACGGTTCCAGATGCCCACATCGTCCAGCTTGCCCGTATAGTATAAGGTATCCGTATAGTTTTTTTTGATTATCCTGCCAATATCCTTCTGCTCACAGGATACGATATTGGGGGACATGGTTCTTGGCTGGCCGCTTGTATCCCCGTCCACGAAAATCTGGAACACTCCGGACAGGTTTCTGATGGTTGCCATGTGCCAGGTGTTATCATTCACCAGAACAGTTGAATTCGGCCCTACTACATTGCATAAATCTGAATAAAGCCATCCCTCTGGCATTTGAACTGCAAACATAACCTGTCCGCGTGTAACGAATGATCCATAATTCAGAATTGAATTCCTGTCATAAGTAGAATCTGGTGAAACAAGCCAGGCTGAAATAGTAAAATCCCCAGTACCGGTTGTCGGACATGAAGATAATGTAATGAATCCGGTACCGTCGAAGTAATATGCGGCATTTGATGCATTCAGCCTGTTCGTGGTTGGAGAAACGCCGCCAAAAACTGTCCCGTGGTTGCCTGTGCTGCTGTAGTCATTGGCATTGCCGTTAAACCCCCACCATCCGACGAGCCCATTTGTGGGCACATAGGACGGAATCTGAGCTATTGCTGTTAGTGAAAAAAACAAGAAGCACGATGTAAAAAAGAACAGACAGATCTTTTTCATGATCATGGGTTTATGTTTCGAGCCCTAAAGGTACGACGCAAAAAACCCAATGTCAATCACATAAAGGTAGATATTTTATGCAGAATACAGTTCTCGGGTACACCAAACTGTGCAGCATTTTGGGTATTGCAGGCGAATTGGAGAAAAATCAGATTAAGGAACGTCAACTGGAAGGAATCCAACTGGCAAAACTTAAAGATGTTTACAAAGGGCGTAAGAATGGCACTATGGAAGATCCACATCAATTTTTTTTCCAAACCGAAGAACCAGAAGCCGTTGCGGTACTTGATGCAGGGGCTGAAAGCCAAGGAAGCAGCACAGGTAGAATGTGTGCACCCCAATAATATTACCAAGATCAGGAAGTTGGGGTTGAGAGTGAATGGGAATGGGGTGGGGGTGTGATGTTTTATGCAGGAGTTGATGATACTGGGCGGCTATTCTCCTATGTACAGGCTTGCCTTACCTAACGGACATGTTTATCTGTTATGGGCTGGTTTATTGTCGAAATAGCCATTCAGCAATCATACTCAAATGTGAATCTCCCATTTACTGTATTCGTTTTCCTGTCTTGTCAATATGCAAGCCAACCCCATTTTCTTCTACGTAGGCTTTGCCTTCCCAAAAACTTCCAGCATAATCATATTTTGGTGGAACGATTTCTTTGCCTGCTGTATCAATAAATCCCCATTTGCCACCTAATTGTACTCTAGCCAAACCATCGAAAAATTTATCTGCATAATCATATTTTGACGGAATAATTTCTTTGCCTGTTTTGTCAATAAATCCCCATTTGCCACCTAATTCTACGCTAGCCATACCTTCGTTAAAGGCTCCTGCATAATCATATTTTAGTGGAATAATTTCCTTGCCTGCTATATCAATAAATCCCCATTTCTCATCAACTATCACTCCAGCCATACCTTCCATAAAATAATTTACCCTATCATATTTTGGTGGAACAGTTACTTTGCCTGTTTTGTCAATATATCCCCATTTTTCACCTAATTTTACTCCAGCCATACCTTCCATAAAATAATTTACCCTGTCATATTTTGGCGGAATAATTTCTTTGCCTGTTTTGTCAATAAATCCATATTTTCCATCTAATTTTACTCCAGCCATACCTTCGGAAAAATCATATGCCTTTTCATATTTTGGTGGAACAATTTCTTTGCCTGTACTGTCAATAAATCCCCATTTGTCACCTAATTTTACTCCTGACATGCCTTCGGAAAATCTTTCTACATCATCATATTTTGGTGGTACAATTTCCTTACCTGTTTTGTCAATATATCCCCATTTGTCACCTAGTTTGACCGCAGCCATACCGTCGAAAAACCATCCAGCATCATTATATTTTGGCGGAATAATTTCTTTGCCTGTTGTATTAATAAATCCCCATTTTTCACCTAATTGTACTGGAGCCATACCTTCCTTAAAATCACCTATATCATTATATTTTGGCGAAATATTTTCTTTGCCTGTTTTGTCAATAAATCCATATTTTCCATCTAATTTTACTTGAGCAATACCTTCGTAAAAGTCACCTGCATAATCATACCTTGGCGGAACAATTTCTTTACCTGCTGTATCAATAAATCCCCATTTACGACCTAGTTGTACAGCAGCCATACCTTCGGAAAAACCATATGTATAGTCATATTTGGGCGTAACAATTTCATTGCCAGTTGTGTCAATAAATCCCCATTTGTCACCTAGTTTTACTCCAGCCAAACCTTCATAGAAATTTCTTACATAATTATATTTTGGCGGAATAATTTCTTTGCCACTATTATCTTTAAGCCCATATAAACCATTGGAACCTTCAAAGAAATACTGTGCTTGTGTTCCGAGCGTCATTAAACAAAAAATGGCTGCAATGATTATTTTTTTCATTTTTGGTTGTTTTAATTTGATTCATGTGGCTTTCAGATACATAACAGAACACATTTGAATCTGGTGTTATTGTGTATTAACAAATATAACATAAAAGTATAGAAAATCAGTGAACTGAACACATTTAATTTTAAGCAACTTGCATTTCAAGTCTCAACTAACAACATAATATTCTGGTCATTCCATATCACCGCCCCCCAGTTCCAGCATCTGGATTTCAGGAACGGCAGCACCAGCGATGCCCTTAATGGCACCGTATCCACAAGGGAAGATATGCCAACAGCAGTGACATCCTGTACACCTATAACGGCAAAGATGTATATCGCGGGAGGTATGCAAACAGTAGCGACATACTGCTGACAGTATCTGGTGCCATACCTGCGTGCATTTTCCTTATGGTATTGTGAGGAAGATGCCAGTCGGTCAGTACATCAGGTGCTTCTTCTGGAGGTTTCTCCATCCAGCCTGACTCTCATATTCAACAAAATAGATTTTCAGGTCTGCCTGGCTTTCGTATTCCACAAAGAAGATCTTCTTTTTGGCCTGGCTTTCATAGGGCACAAAGTACCACTTGCCGTTGTTCTGACCAGCCTGACTCTCATATTGCACCCTATATACTTTCAGGTCAGCCTGACTCTCGTACTGTACCACAAATACCTTTATGTCTGCCTGACTCTGATATTGAACTGTGTAAACCTTCTGTGCCTGCAAAACTCCTACAGTGATCAGCAGTACCATTATTAATGTGATGCGTTTCATATTGGCTGTTTGTTGGTCAGCCTCAAAGGTAAGGAATCTAAGGGTGAAATGTCAATGGGGTATGACAGGATTCTCTTTTGTCGGGGTGGCAGAAATATATGGCATATCACATATAAGAATGAAATATGTTAAATGTGTTGCATAATATCGTGCTATAGGGCATTACAGAAACATCATATAACATTGTATATGTTAAAAAGGCATCCAGAAAAGAACGTTGTTACATACTTTTTGCTACAATCTTGCTACAACTTTTTGCCATCTGTCATTCTGTTTTATATCTTTACAGCAGTTATAATGTAACTTTTGTAGGTCGAAATAAGAATGTTGCCATATGAAATTTGCCAGCCTGACCGTTAATAACGGTTCCGTTGTAGTCTATTACTCAAGAATGGGTTCCACCATGAGATTCCCGACTGGCATTACTATTGGCAAAGACAAAACAAAAACTGGCAATAAGTTTCAGGATTGGGATTATAGGACATCCAGCGTTAAAGGTTATGTTGAAGGTTCTGCTTTAATGAACCAAGAGATTAGGAAAATATTAAATAGGGCAAACAGCATTTTAGAAAGTGAATTTGCAAAGGGCAAAGAACTATCAGGCAATGAACTGAAGATTAAAATGAATCAGGCAAAAACTGATACGGAGTTGAAATTCTCCGCTAAATTTCTGGATATGTATGAGCAGTTCTATGAAATGAAAAGGAAAAAATACCTAGCATATGACAAGATCATCAGTTTAAAGGATTATACTTCCTTTCGAAACCTGATTATTGATTATCAAATTGATAAAGAAATGGAATTGTTGTTGGATAACATCAATGAACCACTACTGATAGATTTACATTATTGGCTAATGGCTGATCGACCAAAAACAAAACAGACCACCAATGGTGTATATACGTTTAAAACCCGAGGGGGGATGAAACAATCTACGATCAAGAAGAGGTTTGATATTTTGGGTGAATTTCACAAATACCTAATTAAGAATGAGATGGCTGACTATTCTGCCATTGTAAGTGATTATAAAAAATCCGAGATCAGAAAGCCCAAGGTTTATAAAGTATCTCTTCAAGTTGATGAAATATATGCCTTGTTGGATTATAAGTTTGAAAATGAACAACATAATAAAATTAAACTGCTTTTTGTCTTTGCCTGCCTTACGGGAATGCGATGGAAAGACCTTTCAAATTTTTCACCAGCACATATCATCTATCGGGGAAAGGTGCCATTTTATAGGTTTGTACCAAGTAAAACAAGAAATACTAGTTCAGTAATGGTTGAAATACCTTTGCACGATACTGCAATGGAAATATTAAAAAAGACAAATAACCTTTGTTCAGTGCGATTATCTCAGGTAAATGCAAACATATATATTAAAGAAGCATTAAGATTAACTGGGATGTTTAATGACATCACACTCATTGAGGATAAAAAGACTAGGCAGTATCTTAAGAGGTGGGAATGCATTCATATGCATAGTGCCAGAGCCACATTTATTACCAATCTTGTGAAAATCACGCCATTAAATGAAATTATGAAATACACAGGTCATAGTAAATTATCAACATTACAGGAATACCTTGCTGATATTCGTGAGACAGACCCTACCTACATCAAAGAAACCTTTAATAGACCCCCAACAATATGAATAAGGAATTTGAACCGTATTGGCGCGAATTTGCCGAGAATAATCCGCCAAGTGCCTTTATCCTTGGATTGACTGATTGGATATTGCATAGCGATAAGCCTTTAGATGTCAATCGGAACAAACTGGTTTCATATCTGATAACCTATGCATATGGTTCAAATATCGATAAGAAGGAATTTCTGTCAAGAATACAAAAGGTGCGTCAAGGGATGGAAAATTTCATCACTTCGTTGAATGATGCTCTTGATGGGGTAATAAAATATGGTGATGCATTATATAAGATGAAGAAAGAGGTTGAGGAAGATATTGCAAACCTTCCTGAATACGCAATGGATTTAGACCATCCCGCTGTAAAGGATTTTATCAGACAATTAGACAAGCAATCGTATAACTTCTCAGAAGCAGCCAAATTATTGGTTATTACCAGACAAACTCTCAGAAGATGGGTCGATGATGGAAATTTTGGGGGCATCCCAACGGTTCCTGAAGGAAAACGGGAGCATTTGTCTAAAGAGGCTATTGCAAATCTCTTTCGAGCAATGTATGAAGACAAACATGGGATTTGGTTGCCATTTTGAATACTCTTATATTATGGTATAATCCTGTCCTGTGAATTAAAAAAAATATGTTTTAAATAAATGAGATAGTTACACATAGGTGAGGTTCGTGTTTTGTACCATACATATTTTTTTAAATTGTTTTTTTTCAATAAAATTGGGTTGGTGGTTGTTTTTTCCACTTTTATTTATTATTTTTGTTATAATTGGATTGAAACGGTGGGGTAAAACCACGGACAGCACTGTTCTATTCATTGATGGGGTGCCATTCTGTTGGCAAGCCCTATATAAATAAACCCTTCTGTGGGATACAGATTGGGCAGCATAAATCTTCAATGCTATGAATAACAGCACCATTAGTACTTAGACCAGACATTCTGGGAACTGTGATTGCAGGTAGTGGTACATCGCCTGACGTATAAGGTCTGACCTTTTCCTTCGTGTCAAGCCCACCAGTTTTTTTATTCGCATTTCTTCGGTAGGATCGATCCTTACATGAAGGAATCTGTCCTTAATTTCTTTGACTTTCATGGTTGGTTGTTTTATATAAATATCTGCCAATCAGTTAAAAGTCACATTTGACACACATTTTTTCACTTTTTTTTATCAATTATTGAGTTTTTCTAAAATAAGCATCTATTTATATATAAATGTATCACATATGGAACGCAAATATGAAATAACAATCTATTACAAGCAACAGAAAACCAAACCCGTCGGCAAGAAAGCACTTTCGCAAATCTATGATGGATTTAAAACGGACATGCCTACGGTGGAACAACTACTTTATTATGTTACCAGTCCCAATAGTTTCACTTGGATTCCAGCGGTATTCAATAGAAGGGCAAAAATGGATAATTGGATCAAACAAAGTGCTTTTGCGCTGGATTTCGATTCTGGTATAACACCTGAGGAGGTTATGGAAAAGTTACGGGAATTTGACATCACACCGAATATCGTCTATGCCACCTTTCGTGATACGATAGAGCATCGCAGGTTTAGGGTTGTATTACTGCTGGAACAGCCCATTACAGATAAACAACTTGCACAATCCATCATTAACGGCTTGCTGAAAGTATTCCCAGATGCCGATCCATCCTGCAAGAACTTGTCCAGAATTTTTCATGGGGGGCTGACAGGTGAAATACCCGCCGCCGCGCCTGTTACTGTAAATCAACTGGTTGATTTTATCCAGATAAACAAGATAAGCATGGATGGAAATCAAACCAGAAAAATTGCAGAAAAAGGGGTATCCCTATACTATACATATAGGAATACACGAAATTCTGCAAATATCCAGTCATGTCAGCCCCCAAACTGCAATTATGATTATTTAACCAGATTAAAAAAGAACAAATTCGATTTCGATAAATGTAACAAGCAGGTAAGAATATTTCGGGATTTTGTGGAAGGTAAATGGCTCCATCATAACCAACTGTTCGGTATAGCCACCAACCTGATTTGGATTAAAGGTGGAGAAAAATTAATGAAGAGCACCATGGATCGATATGATGATATGGGTATGACGGCTTACACGCAGAACAATCGCAATATCCTTCCATATGTTAAAAAGGTCGGCTATCTCCCCATGAATCTAGCGAACTTCTCGCCCTATGAGGAAGACCATCAATTTTCGAACCTGATATCGTCTGTACGGCACCCAAAAGGTCAAATCGAGGTGATCTACAGGCAGCCCAAGATCAGTCTGAATGTGGCACAGCATAGTTTGCATGAACATTTTCAGATAATAAAAAACAGCAACGAAAAGAAGGTATATCTAATTATAGGTGCAACTGGCATTGGAAAAACCAAGGAGTTGGAAAATGAAGAACGTGTAACCATTGCCTTGCCCACCCATGCCCTCAAGAATGAAGTGGCACAACGGATGAAAGTGGATTATATGATGACCCCAGAATTGCCAGTATTCAGTAACAATATGATTAACAATAAGATAAATCGTTACTATTCGGTCGGTCTGAATGATAGGGTGTACCAATTATTAAAAGAAATCAGCCGAAACTTTACCAGCAAATATACACAGATGGATTCTGATGCTGCCATGAACTATCTAAACGAATTAAACAGAAGTTACAAATCAAACCAAAGTGTGCTGACCACTCATGAGCGCGCAATATTTCATGATTTTCAACATGATACACTTATTTTTGATGAAGATCCTTTAAATTCGATGCTGGCAATAAAAAACTTCAACCAGTCCCATTTGTATGGTGCCAACCTGTATATGAATCTAAAGGGAGTTGATGAGGCGTTGAAATATTTGCAGAAAATAGGTTCGGGTCAGATCAAGCCCACACCCAACTTTGATATAGACATTGGGTTACTGGCTGAGATGACAGCGATGAACAGTAACGTTACCACCGACCTGATCAATTTCTTTACCTCCGATTACTTCATGACGGATCCAAGGAAGAAAGGGAGGATCCATTACATTAAACGCAGGTACCCGTCAGACAAGAAGTGCATCATCCTGTCCGCCACTGCTTCTGTTCCTATCTATCGGCAGTTGTTCGGTGACCAATTGCAGGTAATAGATCTGGGCAATGTGCAAAATCAGGGTAAAGTGGTACAACATGTATCGAAGTCATTCAGTCGCAGTTCGTTACAGCACAGCAACATCAACGATTTGAAGCAAAAGGTGGATGGTATGCCTGTCATCACCTTCAAGCGGTTTTCAGACCTATTCAATGACCATGATCTGCAAATGCATTTTGGCAATCTTGAGGGTCGTGATACTCTGTCGGGTCAGGATATTGCGGTGCTGGGGACACCTCATATTAATCCTGTTGCCTATTATCTGTTTGCGGAGGCTACTGGAATGGAAATGAGCAAACGTGATACAAGAATGACCGATCAGATAACGGAATGGAACGGAATTCGGTTCATGTTTATGTCGTTTAATGATGAAGAGTTAAGAAAAATCCAATTGTCATTGATTGAAGCCCAATTGATACAAGCCATCGGAAGAGCCCGAACCATCAGGACAGATGCCACGGTTCATGTTTTCTCGAATCTGCCCCTTCAGGTTGCCGATGAGATTGTTTATGATTGACCCAAAGATGGACACCACAATATATCAAAATCAGCAATAGTGTCAGGTCATACATGATTGGCAAGGGTGTAAAAATAAATCAGTTTGTAAAAGTCATCTGCCACAACAATTTTGCATGTGTAACCGTCCTGATCCACCAATTCAATCGGTTCCTTAACATCTTGTTTTCGTTCGGATAGTTCATATTCTACATATTCGGCATGCAGGTTGTCAAGAATATGATCAATATCGGGATCACCATCCAGTAGGTACACGCGTTTGCAGGTAGCGAAATCGGATGAATATTCAAGATAGAGTCTGACACGGCGATGGAACTCGAACACTTTATCCAGACCTAGGTTGAGTTTTTCCCGCTCAAAAAGGCATTTGCGAACTGCCTTCGCTCTTTCGAGCATAGGATCATCTGTAATGGGGAAGGTATAGTTCACCAGCGTATGGTTATCGCTGCTCTGTATCGATTCGACGCCGTAGGCGATCAGGTTATGCATTGGCATATTGGCTTGTTTTTTTTGTTCTTATGGGTGGCAAATTGGTTGCCCCTACATTTATAAATATCTGCGTAAACCTAAAAAAGTCAATAATTTTCAAAAATATTTTAAAAAAAGAATGCATTAGCCTACCAAATTAGTAGATTAGTAGGATTAAAAGACCATCACAGAACACCGAGGAACAAGTATGCCATGCTATTGTCAATGTGGAATGATATAGTGTTATATATCAATGTTATAGAAAACATAATGGCTCAATCTGATATGCTTGCCGATGGTAAAGGGATTTGACCCCCAAATGAAAACACCGAGGAATTTGAAAAATTTTGGGAAAATTTGGCAGTTGGTGCCAAACGGCAGTATGCCATAGGCGCTATGCAAGCCTTTGTTAACCATCATTATAACTGCTTGCTAAAAAAATCTATCTCAAAGTAGACTGCATATTTTTTGTCCTATCTTTGTACATAGTGATGGGTAAATTGCTGATAAGGATAGCAAGAAGTTGGATGGCGGCAGAACAAAAAATGAAAATGGACAATCCTGAAGGAATATAGAGATATAAATGTTAGATAAAAAAACACTTTCTGAACGGGACATATGCACAAAGTTTATAACTCCTGCGGTTGAGAAAGCGGGATGGAATAAACACACGCAGCTATTAGAAGAAGTTTCATTCACCGACGGAAAAATTTATGTAAGAGGAAAACTTACAGCAAGAGGAAACCAAAAACGTGCTGACTATATCCTGTATTATAAGCCCAACATTCCTATTGCAATTATTGAGGCGAAGGACAACAAACATTCTGTTAGAGCTGGCATACAGCAGGCTTTGGACTATGCGCATATACTTGACATACCTTGTGTTTTCAGTAGTAACGGTGACGGTTTTATCTTTCACGATCGCACTGCAACAGACGGAGCTATAGAAACTGAATTTGGGTTAGATGACTTCCCTTCTCCTGAACAGCTTTGGGAGAAGTATAAGAAATACAAAGGCATTACAACGCCCAAGGCTGAAAAGCTTGCATCCCAAGATTACTACTTTGACGGCACAAACCGCAAACCCAGATACTATCAACAAATTGCAGTAAACAGAACTGTTGAAGCTATTGCTAACGGACAAAACCGAATTATTTTGGTGATGGCAACTGGTACTGGCAAAACCTATACGGCTTTTCAAATCATACACCGCCTTTGGAAAAGTGGCGAAAAAAAGCGTATTCTGTTTTTAGCTGACCGAAACGCTTTGATAGACCAAACCCGCAGAGGTGATTTTAAGCACTTTAAAGATAAAATGACTGTTGTGAAACATCGTCAAATCGATAAGAGCTATGAAATATATTTGGCTTTGTATCAAGGCTTATCTGGTTCAGAAGAAGAAGCAAATGTGTATAAACAGTTTTCGCCTGATTTTTTTGACCTGATTGTTATTGATGAATGCCACAGGGGCAGTGCCAAAGAAGATAGCAGCTGGAGAGAAATTTTAACCTACTTCAAAAAGGCTACCCATATAGGGTTAACAGCCACACCAAAGGAAACTAAAGAAACAAGCAATATCGAATATTTTGGTGATCCTGTTTATACTTATTCATTGAAACAGGGCATTGACGATGGGTTCCTCGCCCCCTATCGTGTGATTAGAGTAGGGTTGAATGTTGATGCCGAAGGTTGGCGACCAGACCAAGGTAAAACCGACAAGGACGGAAACATAGTGGAAGACCGTGTTTATAATCGCAAAGACTTTGATCGCACTTTAGTGATTGAAGAGCGTACAGAATTGGTTGCAAAAAAACTTACAGAGTTTTTGAAAGGCTATGACCGATTTGCAAAAACCATTGTGTTTTGTGTTGACATTGACCACGCTGAACGGATGAGAACAGCCATCGCCAAACAAAATGCTGATTTGGTGGCTGAGAATTACAAATACGTGATGCAAATAACTGGCGACAATGAAGAAGGAAAACGAGAACTAGACAATTTCATCAATCCAGAAGAGAAATATCCTGTTGTAGCTACCACCTCCGAATTGATGACAACTGGCGTTGATGCGCAAACCTGTAAGGTAATTGTGTTGGATGCCAACATCATTTCAATGACCAAGTTCAAACAGATTATAGGACGTGGTACCCGAATTAATGAAGAATTTGGCAAACTGTATTTCACAATTCTAGATTTTAGGAACGCCACAGACTTGTTTGCTGATAAGGACTTTGATGGTGATCCACTTCGTGTAAAACCAGTTTCGCAAGACGAAGATTTGTCAACGGTAGTAATAGAAGAAGAAGATAGCTCAGTTGCCGTTTTAGACGATAACTCAGGTGAAGAAATTATCTTTGACCAACCGCAAATACGTTATCCTGATGGTTCAAAATTGGGGGATGGTGGGATGGTAAGTGAACCGTATACCAAAAGAGAGAAAGTTTATGTAAACGGTATTGATGTTTCGGTTTTGATAAGCCGTGAAATGTACTTTGATCATCATGGAAAACCAATCACAACCAGTTTAAAAGACCACACTAGAGAAATCATCAAAGAAAAATTTGCTTCACTTGACGACTTTTTAACCAAATGGAACAACACCGACCGCAAAGAAGCCATTATTGCTGAATTACAGGAACAAGGCGTAATGGTGGAAGCCTTGTATGATGCCGTAAACAAAGAAGTGGATTTGTTCGATTTGATTTGTCACGTAGCCTTTGATCAACCGCCGTTAACAAGAAAGGAAAGAGCTAACAACGTAAAGAAGCGAAACTACTTTACTAAATACGGTGACCAAGCCCAAAAAGTATTGGAAGCATTGTTAGACAAGTATGCTGACGAAGGCATTACCAATATAGAAAACATTGAGGTTTTACGGGTAAATCCGTTTGATTCATTTGGTTCGCCAACCGAGATAATACAAGAGTTTGGGAGCAAAGAAGTGTATTTGCAAGCAGTAAAAGAATTAGAAATAGAACTTTATAAAACAGCATAAGAAAGAATGAGTAACATATCAGGCATAATAAAAAGTATTCAGAACATCATGTGGCAGGACACAGGCTTGAATGGCGATGCACAACGCATTGAACAATTGGGCTGGATGCTATTTTTAAAAATATTTTCAGATAAAGATAAAGAACTTGAGTTGCTTGATGATAGCTACAAATCACCCATCCCCGACAGATTTCACTGGGTAAAAGAAAAGGGCAATTGGGCAGGTGATGATGAAGGCATGACGGGCGATGACCTGTTGGAGTTTGTGGACAGACAATTGTTTCCTGCCCTCCGAAATATAGACTTAAGCACTGGTAACCAACGGGCAGTTATAGTCCGTGAGGTATTTGAAGGCAACAACAACTACATGAAAAGCGGAATCAACATACGCAAGGTGTTGAACAAGCTAAACGAAATTGATTTTAACATCGCCAAAGACCGCCACACTTTTGGTGAACTG
Source organism: Bacteroidota bacterium (assembly GCA_022709695.1). GTDB lineage: Bacteria > Bacteroidota > Bacteroidia > Bacteroidales > SKPS01 > SKPS01. The sequence goes on along the minus strand of JAKLII010000001.1, from coordinate 595,871 downwards.
TATGAAACCATTTTAAAGGAATTGCAAAATGCAGGTAAAAGTGGTGAATTTTACACGCCAAGGGCTATTACGCAATTCATTACCGAAATAATCAACCCACAACTGGATGAAAAAATTCTTGACCCTGCTTGCGGAACTGGTGGCTACTTAACTTGTGCCATTGAGCATTTGAAGAAACAAGCCCAAAATGTCGAACAGCGCAAAAGCATTGAACAAAACATTGCAGGCTGGGAATACAAACCACTACCTTACTTGTTGGCAACCACCAATTTGATTCTGCACGACATAGAAATACCAAACATAAAATTTGGCGATGCTTTAGACCAACCGTTAAGCAACTTTACCGAAAGGCACCGTGTAAATGTAATATTGGCAAACCCGCCATTTGGTGGCATTGTAGCCAACAACAATGAAACCAACTTTCCACAAACCTTCCGCACCAAGGAAAGTGCCGACCTGTTTTTAATTTTGATGATTCATTTATTAAAGAAAGACGGACGAGCTGGAATCGTTTTGCCTGATGGCAGTTTAACTGGAGATGGTGTAAAACAACGCATTCGCAAAAAATTATTAGAAGATTGCAACCTGCACACCATTATTCGTTTACCCAATTCTGTCTTTCAACCCTATGCAACGGTAGCCACCAACCTGTTGTTTTTTGACAAAGGCAAGCCCACCAAAGACATTTGGTTCTATGAACACCGAATGCCCGAAGGCTACAAAGCATATAATAAAACAAGACCAATTCAGGCAAAGGAATTTGACCCCATTAAGCTTTGGTGGAACAACCGCCAAGAAAGTGACATTGCTTGGAAAGTAAACATCAAAACCATTATTGAAAGAGGATACGATTTAGATATTAAGAACCCAACTAAACCCGAAGAAGAAAAAGAATACAACAGTGCTGAACTAATGGAAATGCTAAGTGCCTCTTTTGAGAAAAGCCATAAATTATTGAACCAACTTAAACAAGCTGTAAAATGAGTTGGAAGAAAGTAAAGCTTAAACAAATTTTAAAACAATACCGAATAGAACATTTGGTACAAGATAATGTTGATTATAAACAAGTTACAATATCAAAATATGATGGCGTAACTTTTAGAGGAACTAAAATGGGAAGAGAAATTGGGCGTAAAAGACAATTTCAAATCGACCTTAAAAAGTTCCCAAATACATTAATGTTCGTAAGGCAAGGTGTTCAAGATGGTTCAATAGGAATAGCACCTATCGAAGTTGACGGCTGCATTGCAACGGAAAATATGCCAATGTTTTCAATTGAAGGAATAAATTTAGAATACCTAAAGTTTATCTTGAAGTCACCTTATTTTTATGATGAACTAAATAAAATTCAAACAACTGGTTCAGCTCAAAAATCAATACACGAAAGAGAAATATTAGAAATTGAAATTCCATTTCCCGATATTGAAGAGCAAGAGGATATCGTTCACCAATTGTCAAGGGGGAAAAATAATCTATTGGAAATTTCCATCGAACTCAACCACCAACTCACCTTAATAAAGAAACTCCGCCAGCAATTATTGCAAGATGCGGTGCAGGGCAAATTGGTTGACCAGAACCTTAATGACGAGCCAGCAAGTGAATTGCTAAAGAAGATAAAAGCAGAGAAACAAAAACTGATAGCTGAAAAGAAGCTCAAGAAAGAAAAGGTATTAGCATCCATCAAACCCAAAGAAATTCCTTATGAAATTCCTGAAAATTGGATGTGGTGCAGATTGGGGGATTTGTCTCTATTTTCTGCGGCTGGAAGTAGTTTTAAGTGTGAAGAAGTACCAGTTTCAAATGGTGAATGGGGCGTAATAAAAGTTAGTGCTGTATCATGGGATGTTTTTTTAGAAGAAAAAAATAAAGTGTATTCAAAAACTCAACCTGATGACATTTCAGCAAAAATTAATATTGGAGATTTCTTGATTTCAAGAGCTAATACATCCGAGTTGGTTGGCAAAAGTGTAGTTGTCAAAAACATTTCAAAAAACCTATTATTAAGTGATAAAACGATAAGATTTAGGTTTTCAGATTTTGTTTCTACTGATTATATTAATTTGTGTAACAACTTTACTAAACATGCAAGAGGTTATTATGCTTTGATGGGAACAGGCTCAAGTCCGTCAATGAAAAACATAACAAGGGAACATATGAGAAACTTGTTAATTCCACTTCCACCATTAGCAGAACAAAACCGCATCGTTCAAAAATTAGATGAACTCATGCAGTATTGCAATGATTTGGAAACAAGCATCAAACAAAGTGAAACACAAAATGAAAAACTACTGCAACAGGTTTTGAGAGAGGCGTTGAGGAAAGAACCAGTTGAGGCATAAATTCAAGAACATGGCAGAGATACAAGCAAGCAGCACAGGTCTATCAGGTGAGTATTTTGTGGCAGCAGAACTGTTAAGACGAGGCTATAGCGTGGGTATCACGATGGGCAATGCAAAAGCAATTGACATTTTAGCCGAGAAAACTGGGAAGCAATTTGTCATTCAGGTAAAAGCAATTTATAAGAAAAAAAATGTTGGCTGGCCAATGATGAAAGATAAAGTTGATGAAAACATGTACTATGTATTTGTAAATCTGAATGGAGACACAATGGGTACTCCAGAATATTTTATTGCTTTTGGGCATGAAGTAAAGGAACTGATCAAGCAATATAAAACTCGGGGCATCTTGGATTTGTCTTCGATAAACAAGGACGGCTTTAAAAACAATTGGAACAAAATTCAATAATGGCAACCCAAAACCAGTTAAAGGGTAATGTAGGTGAAGCATTTGTAATGTACCAGCTATCGAAGTTTTGTTATGTAAGACCCGCATTCAATGGAACCGACATTGGCATTGACTTGTATTGCGAATTGCTAGATAAAGGCAACGCCCCATTTCTTCATTTTTGGGTGCAAGTTAAACACGGTGGTGCATCCTATATCACTATAAATCAGGATGGAACGGCTATATTTTCATTTAATCGTTCCCATCTTGAATATTGGGGTAAGCAACCAGTTCCTGTTTTTGTTTTCTTAGTACCTGAAGACAATGATGCTACAACCCCTACTTTTCCTATTTACATAATTAATGTTTCAGAACAACTGATTAGCATGAACTTGTCTGATTGTTCAACAGACACCTTAACTTTAAAAACTGATGTTGTCGTTAGGGGTGATGCTGATTTAAGACGAGTTTTAAATGATATTGTTGATGTGACCACCGCTCGAATGAAATTAAAAGAAGGAATAATCTATCCAACTCCATCAACTGCTGATCAATACTTTAAAAAAGTAATGCCAGAAGGTAGTTCAAAATATTCGGAGGAAATGCTCAGAACTATCAGAACAACGGCTTCATTCACCATCGGGGATATCATTAATTGTAACAGGAATGAATGGGCTGATAGTATGAGGAGTCGATTCACCAAGATTCTTGAAGCCTTTGGTAATGATGGGCATTGGGAAATTCACTTTTATAAGGCAGAATCATACAGAATTGATGGATACGATGAATTGGCAAAGAAAAGTTACCAGAAATCTATTGAAATAATAAAGGATGACCCCAAAGCAATAGACTTTATCTGGCACTGGAGAATTCTAGAAATCCAAAAAAAGATAAACGCTATTGATGCCAATGAAAGTCCTATCAAGAATAAATAACATAACAACATGTACATTACAGACATCACACATTTTCTGAATGAATCTGGAAACTTTCCGCCACAGATGCCCAAACAGGCAAGGGAACTGGCATCCTTTCTATCCATGGTTATTGAGGCTGCTACATGCAGGTTCCCTCAGCAAAAGATGGTACAGACCAATGCTTAATATTAAAAAGAAAACAAATCATGCCTAAAAAACTACGAAGAGAGCCAATAACAATTGCACCCGATATGGTCGGATGGTTGGATAATAATGGCAATCCAATCATTTTAGATCATAGGAACAATCAACCAATAGAACCATATGATGTAGATGCTAAGATAAGAATCTACGAAAGACAGGTTAAGGAATGGTTTTTACTCCCTGCTAAAAATTTGATTAGATATAACAATAAGAATAAGGGCTTTATTGTTTTAATGATTTGCCTTTCCTATTTGGAAGGTGTTGAACAATACAGAAGTGGTAGAAGCAGTAATAGACATAGTCGTGCTTTTTTTATATCAGCAATGAACAGGCTTTACCCAAATATGTTTAATGATTTTCAACTATCAGATTTTTACACAGAAGCAAGATGTGGATTATTCCATAATGGAATGGTTGGAGGAAGAATTATTATAAACAATAGATATAATCAAGATATTGAGTTTGATGGGGATGAGATAAGAATAAGTCCTTCAAAGTTATTGAAAGATGTAATAAATGATTTTGACCAATATCTACTGTCTTTGGCTAATGATCAAACTTCCAGAGATAATTTTGACAGAATGTATACGAATATTTAGTTGATCATTAAAGAGTATTAACAGCTTGAATGATAGTATATTAAGTTGATATATTTTGTGGTTTGTGTTCAGATGAAGCGTAATTGAACAGCCTACTTAATGATCAGACAGACCCTTCTTTAAATTAGTTATTGGTTTGGCGGAAATATAAACCATAATTTTTTAATCTTGCATAAAAACTTAAAATCCATATCATTATGATTCTACCAACCATGACATTGGAGGAAATTGGCAAGGAGGTGCTATTGGATTACAACAGTGTGACAAGAAAAGCCGATTATCTTGCTCCGTCACTTAGGCGACCCGCTATAAAATCTGGGAAGAAATACTTCAGAAGTACCTTCAATTATGAATCTCCAAGAAAAAACCATTGGTTCGTTTTTGTGGAACATTTTGTGACTGAAATGATTATAGTATACGTTATCACCTATGTGGATGATGATGGTTATCACGGAATCATGGTCACTAACACCAAAACACTTGTTCATTTCTCACCACATTTTCTACAAAGGTATAATGAGCGGTTTTTAAAGATTGAAAATGCATCCAAGAAGGAAATCTTACTGAAATTCATACCTCGCAACAACGTTGGAATGTTCATAGAAGTCCCATCAAAGGAGTATGGGGATAATGCTGTGTTCGGTAATATTTCCAACGGTGTGGTATTAGGATGCCTCGAAACAATCAGCAGAGTGCCATGGACATTTTGCCGAACGTTCCTATCCAATGATATGCTCTTTGAGAACCAACAATTCACTAAAGAAATTGCGGAAAGCTACAGGGGGGAATATAATGAACAAGAATATAGTAAAGAAACTAAGATACGAAAAGAGATGGAAGAGGAGATTTAAGGGCAAACTAACCTAAATTTGCGGACTAATAGCATGACCACCAAACAACTATACCGAAGATCACTGAACTGGGATGAAGAACATGGATACTTTGTTCAGATATCCAACCAGATATATCCATTGTCTGACAGTTGCCTGAAGGTAACGCTTCCAGTTACCCTATATTCCCTGCCAAATAATGAAGCCAATATGTTGAACACCAAAATAAACCTGTCTTCAGCGCATGACATCACCAAGGTCATGCGTTACTGGGGCAAGTATCCGATCGGTCTTTCTGTTGAGGGATATCTGGAGAAGGATGCTTTTGTTTTGATAGAGTAGGCAAGGGACTCGTCCTTAGGGATAGATTTTGGGGTCAAATGAGATTGGGTGTGATGTAACTGGAATTATTCACTCCGTATTGGGTGGCACAGTTTGCTCCGAATTGAATGGCGCTGTTTAGTCAGAGTTAGTCGTTAACTATCATAATAACTGCTAATTACGAAAATATTAATATAAGATAAGATCGCCTTAGAAATTTATATCTTTGCGAATGTGCAATTAGTAAATCACTGATATCGAAGAGGACAAGGGGGAAAAACTATCAGAAATAATATAGAAAACAAACAAATGCGAAGAAACTAATTTAATTAAAAATATATGCTTCAAGCACCAATAAAATATCTTGATTTATTAATAGCCAATGCTGGTATTGAGAAAAATATTTCTTTGCTTGTAAATCATTATATTAAATGTTGTGATAATAGTTTGCATTTTATTATTGATGAAAAGGAATTAAATTTTGCTTCAATATTGGGTAATCTGTGCCTTGAATTAAGTTCGATAAACAGCTCGTTCAATTTTAATGTCGGCAATAAGGTTATTTCACTTCAACATCAGAAATATATCTATTGTATTATTTCATTAGGGCAGGAAGTAATTCTTAAAGATTGCAATTCTACATTAACAACAAGATCATTAAATAAATATATCCCGCTTTCAAACTCCACTATTACACAAATTGGGACAATTAGAAATAGAATTTCCGATTTTAAGAATTATTTCAGAGCCAAAGACCAATGTGATTTTATCAGCAATGAAAAACTGTTAATAGTAGGGAACAGAAACATATTCAATTCTATTCCTAAAGAATATCCTGCTTGTTTTGTTTCAAGAAACGAAAATGAAATTGCAGAGATTGAATACAACTCTCCTTTATTGCCTAAGATTGCTGTGCTAAAAAACATCAATCTTCTAGATGACTATCTGCAACTAGAAATAAACGGCAATCATGTAACATTTAACACTTGCATTTTTATTGGCAATTCAAAATTTGAACCTTCAATAAATGTTATCCGAAATTACTACAACCAAAGAAAATTTGCTAAAGTCATTTTCATAGGTGTGAAAGACATAAAAATTGAATTAGGGAACAATCAGGTTCCACTAAGATGGAAATGGACAATTCCTGAAGTAAAATATTTCAAAAACGAAAGAAACATTCAACACAAGCCAATCATTATTCAAAACAATGAACTTGAAAAAGCAATAATGGATTTTTATCATGTAGTCAGAGAAATTGAAATCAGACACACTATTGGTTTAAAATCAATTTACCGTTTTATCAGACGTCTTTACTTTGACTGGAATTTAAAACAGGAAACAACCTTTGCCAAACTAGATCAAATTCAACAAGAATTTGACATTGCTTTGAGACAACTGTTAATTGAAACTATTGGCAACATTTTTAATGACTATAATTTTGACGAGTATCGAATTCCTCTATCAGCAAGGTTTGCAGAAATCATTAAAGCAGTAAGAAGCAACAATAAAAATGAAAAATTAAAATCCTATCAAACTAAAATTCATCAGCTTATTATTCCTTCTTTTTTATGCAATGGTTACAAAGCAGAACTGAATGAAATTGCTAAACAATTACAACATCATGTTAAAGTAAAATCACTTCAGGACATTGCAAATTTACAAATATCAGCAACACAACATTCCAATAACCCAAATAGGAATTTTTATTCACTCACAGCAAACGGAACGAAAACCGAAATTCTTACTTGCTCCAAAAGTGATGACTCCAACAATGAACATCACAAAGTGATTTCTTCTATTTACGGAAGCGGAAAAGTTGAAAAGTTGATTGAACGATTAGGCAGAGCCAAGTCAGAATACAAACTTCTGCTTTACAGTATTGAGGAAAAAGCTTTGCAGCATCACATTGAAATGTACATTTCAGATTTAAACAAAGAATACAATTCGCAAGACCGACTTCATGTTAGCGGAGTAGAATTCAGCGATAACTATTATCAGTTTTCAAGCTACGATGAATTGATAGAAGCACTGGCTTCAGCCAAGCACGACCATAGGGAAACCGATAATTTCAAAATCACTTTTACTGATGGCAGCAGAATAAAACTTCCTTCAACCAAGACAGTTTTGAACATTTCAGACAATGAAAAAAGTCTTGTGTTGGTAGAGGATTTGAATGTTGGTGATAAAGTTTTGATTTACATAAATCCAGACAAGAAACTTTTGCGAGACATAATGGAATTGAAAAACCCTGAGCTAATGGAAAAGGCTGAGGAATATTCAAAGCTTTGGAGAAGTTGTTTGTATGATGCTTTTCAAGCCAACATATTGGCTGAACCGCTTTATCATCAGTTAGTAAGGAATCACTTTTCGGTTAGTGAATTTACTTTCAGAAAATACCTTGGTGGAGAAGTAATGTTCCCAAGAAGTTTTTCTGATTTAATCATTATTGCAAAGACTATTAGCAATTCCCGACTTTCGTTTGACTTTTTAAAAAACACAATGAAACCGAAAATTGAAGAATACAGGGGAATGGAAATTGAATATGGTTTCAAATTTAGCAACAGCATAAACCATTATATTATTTCAGGAGAGGCAGACGATTTTATTTCCGAGTGGTTGACGAAAAGTGAAATTGAAAATATCGTTTTGCAAATCCAAGTCAAAACCATTAAAGATATTGAACAAATAACGCAAAACAACGATGACTAATAGCAGAGATTCATTTTACAACGAAGTTAAAAAAGGATTAGTCGGAACAGGTTCTGACATTTTCGGAGTTCCTGAAAGTGAAGAACTTATTTCGGATTATCCATTGAACAGATACTATTCAGGAATACTATTTCCGAATAAAGATTTTCCAACAGGTAATCCAACAACGGAAGAAGAAATAGAAAGCAATAACAACTTAGCAGAGACAGACGAAACAGATTATGAAAACGCAGAGGAGAAAGAACCAACTGGCGACGCAGAGGAGAAAGAAGAATCAAATGAAGAAGACAATTCTCAAACTTCAGACACACAAGATTACCAGTTAATACAAAATGCATTTTTCCCAACTCATATTGGATTTACCTTTTGTATTGAGCCGAAAAAATTTATTGGTGTAAATTTTTCATTCGGCATTTACGATCAGTTAGAATCACCGCAGCCAGAAATTAAAATTGCAATATCAAATGAAGGTTTTGAAAGTTTCTTTGACAATGAAATTGACACACAACTTTCGTTCAAAGATATTCTGACATACAAAGATGGATTTATGCAACTTTCCAGAAAGTTAAACGGAAGCAGAGGAGGTAGAGAAAAGAGAAGCGGTGAGTATCTGGACTTTGACAAATTCAAAAACTATAAGAATATTGGCAAGAAAGAAGTTTATAAGTATATCCACTTACTTGAAAAACTTTTAGGCAGAATTTGGAAACGAGAGAATCACGAAATTCCCGAAGAAGTTGAGATAAAGAATACAAAGGAGCCAAAGGAAATATTTCGCAAAGAATATGGCAGTCAGGTTATTTCAGTTGGATATATGGTAAAGACTTACGAATACAGGGGCAACACCTATGTGAAAATATTATTGCTCAACAGCTCAAATCACCCTTCAAATAAATACAGCAACTCAAATGAAAATTTGAATCGCAAGTGTTTATTCCAAACGAGCATTTCAGTTGAAAACATTTCTCTCAAACCATTCAAGTCACAATCTGAATTACATCCGTTTGACGAGGAGCAAAACGAAATCAATTTCATCTACCGAGCCATCAAGAGTTATGGAGTTGGTCACAATTGTTCTGTGCAATGGAACGATTCACCCAAACCGAAGTCAATTCAAACAGCTTTTATGCCTGAAAGTATTGTTTACGGAATGAAGAATGATTTTTCGAAAGTAGATTTTCCGAATGACTTTGATGCTTTGAATAAGTGTTTGGAAGTAAAACAACTTTCTCATTTCAATGACGACAAGAAGGGAATCATCAAAAGTATAAAGCTCTTTGTTTCTCTATATGAAAAATGGATTGCAGCACAACAAATTTCTGCAAATGATTTTAAAGATGAGGAAAAGAGAATTGCAGACAAACTTATTGGCAGACAAGAAGAAAATCACAAGCGGTTAATCCGAGGTATTGAGATATTAGAAAAAGACAAAATCGGAAATACTTTTCGTTGTTTTCAGTTAGCGAATACAGCAATGTTTATTCAAATGATAATAAGCAATGACAGGCGATTTGGAAACAAGGAACGACACTTCATTGATGAAGTTGAGAAGGCAGAATACAATTCACTAAAGTTTTTTGAAGATTACAACGACTGGGAATTTATCAATCCTGAAAAGCCTGAGCCACCACGGTACAGACCTTTTCAGTTAGCATTTCTTCTTTTAAGCATTGAAGGAATAATTGATGAAAATTCAGACGACAGAAATAAAATTGTTGACCTGATTTGGTTCCCTACAGGTGGAGGAAAAACAGAAGCATACTTAGCAGTTGGAGCATTTACAATTCTATGGAGACGATTTAGTAACAATTCTGAAGCTTCAAAGGGAACAAGTATTCTGATGCGTTACACTTTGCGTTTGCTGACGTCACAGCAATTTGAAAGAGCATCACGGTTGATTTTAGCATTAGAATTTTTGCGGAGAAATTTTGAAGATGTATTACATAAAGAAAAAATTTCAATAGGACTTTGGGTTGGAGAAAGTGCATCGCCAAACAATATCAAAGATGCTGATGAAATTGTTCAGAGAGCATTTGGAGGAAATTGGGAAAATGCAGATCAACATACAAGCAGATTACAACTGACCGCATGTCCTTGGTGCGGAATTAAGTTAACGCCAAAGACAGGTTCGGCAGAATGGGCAAAAGGGCATGGCTACGAATGCCAATCGGGCACAAATGGATATTTTTATTTCAAGTGTGTAAATAATGAGTGTGCGTTTCATACAAGCAGGTTGCCCATACAGGTAGTTGATGAGATGCTTTACAAGCAACCACCAACACTTCTTTTTGCAACAGTGGACAAGTTTGCAATTCTTGCTTCACAGAAAGAAGGGGAGACACATAAATTTTTCAATTCGTTTTCTGATGCTCTCTCACCCGATTTGATAATTCAAGACGAGTTACACTTGATTAGTGGGCCATTAGGTTCAATAGTCGGCATCTTTGAAAGTGTTGTAGATTATTTGTGCACTAAAGGAACCCGTAGCCCAAAGATTATCTCATCCACAGCAACAACACGAAACACTTCACATCAAATCAGTGAACTGTATGCAGGAAAGCAAGTAAATATTTTCCCACCTTCAGGAATTTCATACAGCGACAGTTTCTTTGCCAAAGAAACTGTCAGCAAGAGAAAGTATGTTGGTTTTTTGCCAACAGGAAAAACAGGAATCAACACCCAACTTTGGATTCTACCTTACTTGCTTTACACACGAATCAAACTTTACAACGAAAATGAATTGTCAACTTTGGATTTGTATTGGACAATTGTTTCTTACTATAACTCATTGAAAGATGTAGGAAAAATTTACAACAAGACAAATGATGAAATTCAAATCAACACCAATGTTTTATTTTACCGAAACTTTGGCAATAACTCTGTTCTTCGTTATCTGATTAGAGATATTGACAGCCGTTCGCTTGAACTCACAAGCCGAATTGAAAGCAACAATATCAAGGCAACTTTGAAAAGATTGGAAGATGTATTTGCAACTGAAACTTCTGAAAAGGAAAACGAATATGTGAAAGATGGTTTGGATTTAGTGTTGGCATCAAACATGATTTCAGTTGGTATTGATGTAAGCAGATTGAATGTGATGTTGGTGAACGGAATGCCAAGAAACATTGCCGAATACATACAGGCGAGTAGCCGTGTAGGCAGACGACATGACGGAATTGTTTTCACTTTGTTTAATCCCAATCAGGCAAGAGACAAATCGTACTTTGAGAATTTCAATTCTTTTCATCAAGCGTATTACAAATTTGTTGAGCCTTTGAGTGTAACTCCCTTTACTGAAAACACAATTCGCAAAATGCTAACAACAATTTTTATTGCGTTCATGCGAAACAGTGTTTCGGGATTGACTAAAAATTCAGAAGCAAAACATTTCATACCTGAAATGGCTGATGGTTTCAAAGAATACATAGCAAGGAGGTTTGGCAACAGCGATTACTTGAACACTTTGCTTGATGATTTGATTAAGAGTTGGACAGTAAAGAAAACCCGAATCAACAATTTGACTTACTCAACTCTTTTAAAAAAGGCATCAACTGATGTGAATCCGTTTGAAGAAATTTGGTTAACGATGAATTCGCTACGTGATATTGACACTGAAACTTATTACAGAATAAACGACTTGGCAACAAACTAACTATGGCAAAATATTATAGCAAAGGAAACACTCAGCGAACTGTGAAACGCTATATACATACACAGACACGAAAAGCAGTTACAGCAACATCGGGGGTTCAGTCAATTATTGAAAGTCCAGTTGGTGCTTACAAAGTGATGGACATAAATCACTGGTGGTTTTTTAATTCAAACAATCCGAGCAATTATTTACTTACTGATGATGAGGGCAACTACATTTTTGAAATCAAAGAACCCCGTTTGTTGAATCGTTTAAGAGGTACAGGGATTTTTCAGAATCTTCAAAGGTTAATTCAAGTTCCGCCAAATGCGCAGAATGAGGACAACAGGTTAATACCAGCAAAAGAAAATCACGTTGGCAGAGTAGAATATTTTCCGAACTGGTTTTTTTGTGAGACATGCGAAAGATTTAAGCCGATTGCTGAATGGTGGAATGGTTGGCAAGATGTATTGAGAAATGACGAAGGGTTAAATGACTCTGACAGAATCAGAGAACGATTTGTTTTTGACACGAAACTTTCAGGCAGACCAAATTGCTATTGCTGCTATAAGGAGAATTTTCTAACAGGAAAGCCGAGAAGAAAATTTCATAAGTTAGAGCAAGTTCGTTTTGTTTTTGTTTCACCTGATGGTGATATTAGAGATATTGATTGGACAAAATGGATTACTGCGGAACGATTGGGAACCAATAACACAGATGAAGAAACGGAAGGGCTTGAAAGCGGAAGATATGTTTTAGGACAAGAACCTTGTTGTGATAATGTTTCTCTTACTTATCAGCGTTCAACAAAACTTTCTGACCTAGTAGGCATCACAATTCAATGTGAAAGTTGCAAACGAAAAAAAACTCTGGCGGGTTTCTTCAATCTTAGATTGAAGAAAGGGAACATTACCGACAGCGAACAAAAAACGTATCCAGTTTACTTCAAGCCTCTAATCAGAACTAGTAACAGCATTTACTATCCAATTGTAATGAATAGTTTGTTCATTCCACAACCTGAAATAAAATTATCTCATTCACAAAAGCAAGCAATCTTAACCGCACAATCTTTGGGAAAGTCACATGAAGAAATTGCATCGTTTTATAACTTTAATATTGATGAAGTGAAACAGGTTTTAGGTGAGGGGGTCTATTTAAGTGAAAACGAATTTCGCAAGAATGAATATCACTACTTACTGAACGAGTATCAATACTTGCTAAACACAGGAAACTTTACTTCAGGGGAAAAAGATTTAATCCTTGAAGATATACCGTTGAATGATGAATTGAAAAATTTTGGTTTTGAAAAAATCATAAAAATCAAACGACTGAAACTTACTTCCGTTCAAACAGGCTACACAAGATTAAGCCCAATGGATAGAGATATATTTTCTTCTAATGGAGAAAAGAAAATAAAATTTGACAATAAGGAAATTCCTCTAAAAGCAAAGTTTACAGTTGCTAACCCAAAGGAAACAGAATACTTAATGGGAGTTGAAAATTTTGGAGAAGGGATTTTTATTAAATGGAACGATGATGAAATAAAGAGGCGAATTGTGAACTATATAAACAATGATAAAGGTAACAAGAATATAACCGATTTAATAAGTAGAATTAAGCAAAATGAAATGCTGAAGCAAGACAAGTTTTCCGATGATACTCATTTAGCAAAATTTTTATTCATTCACAGCTTCTCTCACTTAATCATTAAGGAGTTAGAATTTATTTGTGGCTATCCTTCTTCTTCTGTTTCAGAAAGAATCTATTGCGACAGTGACACGATGAACGGACTTTTAATATACACTATTGCGGGTAGTGAAGGAAGTTTTGGCGGATTGATTAAGCAAGCAGAATGCGAAAATTTTTCAAGGATTTTATCTACTTCATTATTGAGAGCCAGAGATTGCAGCAGCGACCCGATTTGTTATGAAAGCGATGGACAAGGAGTTGGAGGACTTAATTACGCAGCTTGTTATTCGTGCTTGCTGATTAGTGAAACATCTTGTGAAGAATTCAATTCATTTCTTGATAGAAAAATATTAATAGACAAAAGTTATGGTTTCTTTAGATAAATCAACGCAAATGCATTTGCAAGCAGATTACAAAAGCCTCAAGAACCGTCTTGGTCTTGAAGGTTGTACTGTGTTTCTTTCTTGTTGTTTTTATAGATAGGATGTACGTTAAGTTAACCGTAGGTTCCTGACCAAATTTTTTAGTCCACTACTGTGCCATCATCAAGTTTTTACATCCCAATCCTGTTTGGCACCCTCTTTATCGCCCAGTTTGAATTTCGCATCGCCTCGGCAATGGTATGCATCTTCATAATCTGGTTCAAATGCAATGGCTAGGTTGTAATCTTCCAATGCCTGTTGATACAGTTCCTGCTTATAGTACTCGTCTGCCCTCATCTTGTACACAATGCCACTGTCAGGCTGCATGGCTACAATGCGGTCATAGTCTTCCAGCGATTCCTTCTTAAAACCCAACATGCTTTTGGCATAAGCACGTTGCAGATTGGAAAAGGTATCCTTGGGGTTTCTGTCCAGTTCTAAATTGGCATCTGAAATGGCACCTTCATAATCCTTTATCCTGTTTTTAAAGACAGCCCTGTGACAGTACAATCCTAACAAATCTGGCAACAGTTCAACCAATGCATCTATATCCGCGATGGCTGAAACCAGATCATCGACATACTGGTGCAACATCATCCGAAGGTGATAGGCATCGGCATACATCGGCTCCAGCATTATTGCCATGTTACAATCATCAATGCCACCTTCATAATCATCAACCAGTGACTTAAGGTATGCCCTGAAACGGAATCCCCTGTAATCATCAGCATCCAGTTCCAGATTTTCGATCAATTCAAAAATTTCATCTTCCTGACCGTCAGCCGAGTCGGACATATATTTTATTTCAATTTCATCGTATTGCTGGGTTGTAAGTCTCATTTGTCTGGGCTTTAGACGGATATGTTGTTAATATTCAAGCATATACTATTGGTAAATTAAAAAAATTATGTTTTTAAAACATGCTGAACTTTATTCATCCTTGATCTCTGAGGATTGGATCAAAGGCACTAGTTCTGGTTTAATGTGTTCAATGATAGACCTAAAACTTGCCTCAAACCAACCACCTGTAAATGGACTTAAGTAAATACTATCAATTAAGGTATTGATATCAATATCTACATTCCAACCATCCAGTTCTTTGATTGATGGGTTTTCGTTGAAAGCAGAATCTTCCATAACAAAGAAAGCCCGTAACTCTTTTTCATACTTGTAAAATTCTCTTTTATAAACACATAATTGCTGTGGATTGGGAGGATAAATGGGAAACTGTACTTTATAATCCACTTCACCAATAAAAAAATCAGGATTACCTTTCACTTTTTCTAATGATTTGCGCAACTTACTGACCGTAGTTTTGATAGCAACACCGCACGAGGAGCCACTTAAGTATATCTTCCATAGGGCATAAGATTCATCACGATCAATTGACCAACAATTTATGAAGGTTTTGTCTCTAAATTCTTCAAGATATTTCTTCTCTTTATGTATATTTTCCCATGCTTTGTCTGATTCAGATTGTAGAATTTCTATAATTTTCTTGCGAAACATCAATTCAGGGACGGTGCCTTCATACTTATCTGTCATTTTTGACAACCTGCTAAAATAAAGTTTCCCTTGGACAATAAGATGCAGAAACTTATCAATACTCATGTATCGCCAAATAATTTTGTTTCCATTCGGGGTATGAACATCAGGATGTGTCTTATACATTGAATTGTTTATTAAGAGTTTAAGGATACTTAAGATTATTCATGCGGGTAATGAATATGGTTGGTCTTTAAAATAATATGTTTTTAAAACATGCTGATCTTAACTATCTTGCCCTTTTGTACATAGATTTTTTTTAAAGCACTTATTCTATATTTACCATCAGGAGCAGGTTGATTGTCTTTGAAAACGGAATTCCCAATTTCTTCAAGCAATAATTCTTCGTTTTCAATTTCTATTACACCATTGTTCGTTTTATATTTTTGTTTTGTTAAAACTTTTACAATCCTACTGTCCCTCACCACATATTTCTTTAAGCCATTTACACCTTGGATGACCCCATCGGCAACAGGTTGAGCATTTATGGTGACCGTTCCAAAAGTTTCACGAAGATTATCATGTAATTCAAGACTTGCACCATTGGATAATTGAAGCAATCTGATATTATTCTTTTCAAAAAATACTCTTCTAAGGTGATTCTCGATATTAAGGTCAGGAATTAACTGTTCATTTGCCATCAGGAAGGGCTTTTCCTTATTTCCATCCATCTTCAGTATCATCACCGCTGGATCAAAAAAATCCTGATTCAACAGTATCTTATCCTTTATTCTGTTTATTAACAGGCTTTTGGCGGCTGAAATATACTCCCACCTTCCTGTTGAAACCTGACCATTCAACGACATGATCAGTTCACCGTTGCGTCGGAAGATGTACTTCTGCTGATTGTTGTTCTCATCCAGAATCACCCACGGCTTATCCACAAACAGTTCTTGCTTGTCAAGGCTTTGGCTGTATTCACGGACATGTGGCAACAGATTTTGAAGATAGTCTTTCATAATGAGGTATGATTATATTTTACCCGTCCAACAGTTCAATCCTGTCCAGCGTCTGGCGTACTGTCTCAAACGGGGAAGCAGGTTCTTGATATATTGAAGCATGTCAATCCGTTTTGGGTTCTATTTCGTTTGCTAAGTTATGAAATCATGAATTATAAAAAGGTACAGGGTACAGGCAAAAACATCAATTTAAACAGGAGAAAAAACAGTGACATTCAAAAAGGGGGTGGTCTAATCTCACTGTCACTGTTTCAAATGTTGGCAAAAAAGCCATTTCAGCCTGTAACTTGTACCGTATTAGATGTAACTTGCCGAATCAAATCAGCACAAACTTATAAAGATATTGCATTATGATGCTTGGAGGTAATTTTGTTTACAAATGCCCAACCTGCGGTAATCTGATTCAGCGGGGTTCCATTATGAGTGGAAATTCATTTGGTGCAAAGGTTTATTCTGACGGGAAGGTGATTGCGCGCATGTTGAAGGAGTTCCCCGAACTAACCCAATGCAAAAAATGCGAAAACTTCTTTTGGATCAGCAAATCGGAAGAGGTGGGAAGTTTTCGTCGCTATGGCAGCGGCAATGCTGAATGGGAAAATGCAGACAAAGCAGAATTTCTTACCATTGGGCAGTATGTGGCAGCGCTAAAGGGTGGCGTTGCGCAGAACAGTGATGACGAAATGTATATAAGACAGAATATCCTGTGGGCTTTCAACGATAGGTTGCGTAAGGATAAGCCGTTATTTGAGTCATTGGAAGATGAAGCCATCTGGAATTCGAATCTTGACCGTTTACTGGAGTTGCTGGACATCACCGAACTGAATGACATGATTATGATGGCAGAGATATACAGGTCAAAAGGCGATTTTAAGCAGTGCATGTCCATTATTGACTCCATACATGATCCACAGTATCATGGGCTGAAGGCAGCATTTGCTGGCGAATGTGCTGCTCAGAACTGTAAGTTATTTCAGTTGAACCAATAGAAACAACAGTTCAAGACCCAAGATTTGGTACCCATATAATAATGGTATGCCCTCCCCTCCGACGGTATCTGTTCTATACCCCCCCCTCCTGCCTGCCCCATGCAGGCTATCTGATCCCCAAAACACATTTTTGAAAAATTTTCTGGGAGAAAAATTTCAGAAAATTTGACTTTGGTTCGAGAACAATTCGGTTTTTGAAAAAATTTCTGGGACAAAAATTTCTGATATTGGTGGGCATAGTCTTGTCCTTCGATGGATATCATCAGCATACAAAAGATCTTAGTAGGAGTGTATCATGATATTTCTTTTTGGCGTACCTTTGGTTGCTCTTGGAGGTTTTAATTAATTATAATACAAATAGATATGAGCCTACAACATGATAACTATAAAGAAGTTATTTTGGCATATACCAAGTCTGATTGGCAACCTTTACTCGACTTGATACCAAAAATTGAAGAAACTAGGAAGTTCTATGAGGTAGGCGGAGGGGAAGAAGTGGAGAAGAACGTTTTTGAATTTCCTTATTACATCAGCGCTCCAGTTATAAACGAGTTCTTAAAAGTTGTCTACCAGATTCCGATTATTGTAGATTTTGCATGGATGGACTGGTCTGAAGGCAAACTGATGGTACGGGATAAAAATTTTGATTATGACACCGTAGACATACCCACTAAGTGCCAACTTATCACAGCATATGTACGAAGTGACAGGTTTAGTGACGGCACACTGGCATTATCATTCGAGAGAGGGGTGATGCTAAGGATTCTTAAATCCATTCAAAAACAACTTTCCTGACGATCCCTTCCGATCCACCATCAGATTTCTAAACTATAACCCATAATGCAATGATTACCGACAAAGAAATCAATCTTGTTTATCTGGCTGATAGCCTGATGCGAAAGGAAACCGAGCCGTATAGGGCATTCTTCCTTGAACTAATGGGAATTTTTAATGAATGCAATGTCAAGTTTTCCATTTTGCCCATGACCAGAAACATTTGGGCACGTGATTTCATGCCCATTCAAGTCAGTGATGACCATTTTGCGCAGTTTGTGTATAACCCAGACTACATGCAGTCAGCCACCCAACAGAAGAACCTTTCAGACGTGGATGACATTTGCCGTCGGATTAACATCGTTACCGAAAAATCAAAGTTGAAGGTGGATGGTGGCAACGTGGTTCGCTCAAGCAATAGAGTCATCATGTGTAACAAGGTCTTTGATGAAAACAATCACCTTTCAGACAAGGAGGTGAAATCAGAACTAATAGCACGGTTAGGGGTCAAGGAAATCATATTTCTTCCATGGGATAAAAAAAGGGATTTCACTGGACACGCCGATGGAATGGTTCGCTTTCTTGATGACAATACGGTCTTTGTCAATGATATGACTAAACCAGAAGACCAGCATATGATGCATCAAATTCTCGATATCCTTCAATCAGCAGGTTTGGTTTGCATAAAACTACCCTACAATCCATATTCCAACCCATCATATACGAGTGCCAAAGGCATCTACATCAACTATCTTGAAACTGATTCAGCGGTCATTGTGCCAACTTTCGGTTTGAAGGAAGATGATGAAGCGCTGAAGGTATTTCATGAAAACTTTAAGGGAAAAGAAATCCGAAGCATTGATTCGAATGTAATAGCCAAAGAAGGGGGTATCTTAAACTGTATCACTTGGAACATCAAGAAAGCCTTTTGATGCCTTTATATTAAGCAGTCAACTCCGTTTGGATTGAGTTGAAGGAGGATCATCAGTCACAAGTTGGTGTATCCTTAATTACTAAAATTATTTTTAATGTCTGAGTTATTTGTTTTTGCAAAAATTTTGTATTTATCGATATAATATGTCAACTTATTAATATTGTCATTGTGTAGTTTTATTTTTTGCAACTTTTGCTTCTCCAATTCAACTGATTGCAAGAATTTTGTTCGAAATCTCTCATATTCGTCGGAATATCTCTTATAAAAACCCAATTTTAATTTTTCACTATCATAAAATTGATTTCTGATAATTAATTCCTCATGTTGAGGTAAAAAGTCTTTATAATCATTTTCTGCCCAAAAAAGTTCTTTTCTTTGATTTTTCAATGCAGTGTAAACATTAGGTATGAATTTATAAGTAAGTTCCTGTATTTTATCACGATATATCTTAGTAGAAATGATGGTATCATATTCGCTTATTTTATCAATAAAATCTAAAGCACCTATTATCTTTTCGGTTCTAAAATCAATTAATTCATATCCTTTAATATCAACATTATACATATGAACATTTCTCTTTTCATATAAAATATGACTTCTATTATAAAAATTCAATTTAGAATTTTTGTAAATATTTTCTAACCCATGAATCATTTCTTCGCATTCATCAATAATATATTTTTTTATAAAGGCATTTTCATCAGTTAAGGATAAATTTGCAGCATTTTGAGTGTAACTAATGGCATCAATCCAAAAAGAGTTTTCAATTTTAATATTAACTAATCTTTGTGTGCCATTGATCATTATTGATTCCCTGACACTGAAATCTTTTGTGTATCGAATTATATCCGAATATTTTGCATATTGATATTTAATCCACTCCGAAAACGGAATTATTTGAATATTTTTAAATTTAAGTATTGAAAAGAAATAACTAGCCCTACCATAACCAAAATTTGTTTTAATTTGTAAATTAATATCATTAGTTAATTTGTACGCAGGATTCGACCAGCCACTGATACGATGAGAGTATACAAGCATGTTGGGTATTTTCTTAGCCTTCTCATAAGCAAAATCAATATCGAAGACTTGAAACCACAGTTCAATCTTTTCCCTTATATCATATTTGAAAGCATAAAATTTTTCTTCAAAATTATATTCCTTTTCTGATTCAATTGCTAACCGTTGATTTGTATATATTAAGTCTCTTTGGAATATTAAATCTTTAATAGCATCTTCTATGTTAACATGAACGCTTTGAAATGGTAAATCTAATTCCTGACAATAGTTAAATACTTTATTTGGTAGTTTTGGTTTCAGTTTAGCATGAATGAATTGAATTATTTTATCAATGTTATCTTCTGAACCTTTGCAAAGATTTTGTAACTCAATGGTTTCATGCTCAAAATGTTTGTCTATTGAGATATTTGTAGTATCTATATATCCATTATTGTTTACTAGCAGTAATAGATAATCTTTGTTAATTCCTTGTTCTTCCATATCTTCATTAGTTATTATTAATTATTTTAATCTTATTCAAGGCACTATTTAAGTATGACTTTATTTATATTGTTTAATTATATATTTGCGCTTTCCTTCATTTCTTCTGTTGCAATTGTTTTATGTGACATAGATTGTAGAACCTAATTCATTATCAAAACTGCGAGGGTTAAATTGTTACTGCGCTTATTAATAAAAGCGAAGATAAGATAAAGATCATCCTTTTGATTCATGTATCACATTTTTTTTCTTCAGATTTCTGTCATAACCCCGTTCTATCTGATGGCCCAAATCACAAAATTGACGTCTACCCCAAATTGTGATAAGTTTTTCATCGGATTTTACCCCTCAAACTTGCACAATAAAGAAATATGTCCTATATTTACGGTCTAAAGCACACCAAGCATAAATTGTGAATAAATGAAAGTACTTTACGTGCGTGTTTCGACCATCGAACAAAACACCGACCGACAGCGGATCAATGAAGCAGATTTCAAGTTGGTTGTGGAAGACCGATGCAGTGGCTCCATTCCGTTTTTCGAGAGGGAAGGTGGCAAGAAGATTCAGCAGTATATATATAATGGTATGATCACCAGCCTTCACGTCTGGGAAATCGACCGACTGGGACGTGATCTAAGAGATATACTGAATACCATACATTATTTCACCGATAAAGGCATCCCCATCCACTTCATCAGCCAAGGTCTCCGTACCATGGATGATGATGGCAAACAGAACCACATCTCCAGACTGATCATTGGCATACTGGGCATTGTGGGCGAAATGGAGAGAAACCAAATTAAAGAGCGCCAACTTGAAGGGATTGCCATGGCAAAACTGAAGGGTGTGTATAAGGGGCGCAAAAGTGGCACCACGGAAGATACGCATCAATTTCTGTCAAAACCACAGAACCAGAAGGCGCTCCGTTACCTGAAACAGGGGCTTAAAGCCAAGGAAGCAGCCAAGTTATCAGGTGTGCATCCGAATACCATAACCAAGATCAGGAAGTTGGGGTTGAGAGTGAATGACGGTGGGGTTGGATAATAATAAAAAATTCGATAAAAATCTTGACCTTCCTTTACAAAGGTTTATATGATTATGTTATGTTTAATCTAACAACGAATTACTTAGGGTAATACTTAGGATAATAAAAAGTATGGCAATTACAAACATTAGAATTTGACTAAACACCTCTAAATACAATGTGAATATATATTTTTTATTGTTTTTCCCAGCATTAAGTTGTTGATAGTATTTTCTATCAAAAGGTATAAAATAATAACCGATTTTCTCAATTTTCTTTAATAAACTAAGATTATTTTTAAAGATCCTTTCAAATCGAAACAGAACTATTAATTTTAATATCCCAATAACTGATAAACCAATGCCAAAAAGTAACATTTCTGTCGCATATGCACTAAAAATAAAAAAAAGTACAGATATTCCTAGAATACTAGAATAAATTGCCTCCTTTTCCTCAATCTTTTGAAGAATTTTTGATTTACTCAGTATATTATCAATTAATAACATGTTAGCACTATTGCCATCACTGAATATTTTTTTTACTATGTTCGTGACAATTTTGCTAACATGATTTTTATTTTTAGTATTAATTTTGAAATACAATTTGTCTGACAATATAGGTGGTATTGGACTATTATCTAGCAGTACTGGTAATACTGCGAAGGAATCATCATTTATTTCCCTAGTCATTGCCCAAGTAAGTTCTTTATTTACCCAATTCGACGACAGTGAACTAGCGGATATAAGAATTAATAGGTAGTCGCATTTCTCAATCCCTTGCATTATTCTTCCCACTAAAGTATCCCCGACATTTATATCCTTTATATCAAGCCACACCTCAATGTTAATTGATTCAAGTTGTTCCTTTAATCTATATGCCAGTTTGGTATCTGAACTACTATGACTTATAAATATTTTTGCCATAATCGATCAATGTAAGGGTGTTTAATAGTTGCTTAATTCAACTTTGATTTAATTAATATAGAAATTTCTATTATTTCTTGAAGGTTACTCTTTGATGTTTCAACGAGGTTACTATAAATATCATTAATTCTTAGGGATATGTTTTAATATTCATAATGAATCTTAACGTCCTCAAAAGTAACAAATCTTCATTAATATATTATATAGTGCAACAAATTTCTGAAAATTTGGCTTCCTTTGGTGTAATAGTTGGTTTATCTGTTCCTTAGATGGTATTACAAGCCACTAATGAAGAGAGATATGTAACTAATATCATTACCAAGATCAGGAAGTTGGGGTTGAGGGTGATTGGGGGATGAGGTAGAGTTCATCTGAAACACTAATTCCCATAAAATGCGTGTAAGACAAAATGTATTACACAAAAAGGCTTAAAGAATCATATCCATAAACCAATATATCATCAACATAGTAGTTATTAGAACTAAATATTAACAAATGTTTGTTGTCATTACTGAACAATAGTGAATTTAGTTTTACTTTTTCAATTGGGTCTTTTGAAGAGTCAATTTCTTCTGATGGTTGTTTTCTATCATTAGCGTAGTTTATTGAAAACTCAGCAGGGGTGCTTAAGGAAAATTGCTTAATCAATAGTAATTGAGGTAATTGAAGGATTCTGATTAAATCATCGTCAAATGTAGTTGTTACTAGTCTGCCATCCTTTGCAGTACAAACAATAAATTGCTCATTTTTTTCTACCGAATAAGGACTATCGATCTTTTGATTTGCTGTAAGGGTATTATCCGAAGAATTAAACACCCTAATATTATATCTGCTAGAAACTTCTTCTACGTCATTCAATAAGGTATACTCCTTTAGAGTTATGATTGCGTATTTGTCTTCTTCCGACAGTTCAAATCCATGTATTATTTTTCCGCTGTAAACACAATAGTTTTCGAATTCTTCATATGAAAAGTCACCATCCTCTATCAATGAAATTCTTGAGATGGTTTTATTCGTATTCAAATCAATTTTTATTAATTCAGCGAATCCACTTCTGTTAACAAGTCCATTACTTACTAAATATAAAAAATTGCCATCTTCAGTTGTTTTTACATACTGGATTTTGTTAAAATTTTCTTCAAGAACAATGCTTGACCAATCATCTGCATCCCAAATGAATATTTCATCATTATGAATGGAAGAACCAATCATTTTCCCTTTGCTGCTAAAGGTTATATCTGTAATACTGCCAGTGGGTTCATTTAATGTGTGTAATAAATTACCATTAATATTGAATATATAAACATTTTTTCCATCCACGATTGCTAAAATGCGCCTTGAACTATCAAATGCAACATTTATAATGTCAATTTTGTTATTATTATTATCATGAAAAAAAACAGGCTCTTTAATTTCCTTTTTGTTCACATCAAAAAATCTCATGTAGTTTTTAAACACAATTAGAAAATTCGTGCTACCATAAGGGATGATCTGAACTATTCTTTCTAAACCTTTTATTTCGATTATGGATAATCCTCTGAAGCCGATCCCACTATTCCTATTACTTTCCACTATAGCAGGAACATTCATATTGTCAGCCCTTAGCATGTTTTTCTGCAATAGCAAATCAAGAACATCTTTGATCATTTTAACCGTACCATTACTAAAGCCAGTGACTTTACTATTAGTCTTCTCACCATTCTTAAAGAACAGAATGGTAGGGGCGGCATTTATTCTATATTTTTGGGCAGTCAAAGGGCAAACTTCTGTATCAACATTGTAAGCATTGAATCTACCCCCATATTCTTGAATGAGTTGCTCAATAAATGGTTCGGCATTCTTGCATGGTCTACACCCCTCAAATCCAAATT
This sequence comes from Bacteroidota bacterium, assembly GCA_022709695.1. Taxonomy (GTDB): domain Bacteria; phylum Bacteroidota; class Bacteroidia; order Bacteroidales; family SKPS01; genus SKPS01. The sequence goes on along the minus strand of JAKLII010000001.1, from coordinate 571,306 downwards.
TAACGAGAGTTGGCTTGTCGGCATTGAGTACAAGTTCATCGAAGTTTTGGTCTGTAAGATATGTCAACATTGTGTATTGATTTTGCCAATTTGTTAGTATGATACGATTTCATCAAGACATTTGAACTACCTGAGAACAAATATAGGATAGAAATGCCAGTTTACTGCATCAGCCAAAATATTTTATTTACCTACTCAACTTGTTCACTATCCTGCCGTAGATCAGATAACCGCCCTATTCCACCACCAAGTTACAGCATCTGTATATCTGGTAGGGCAGCCCCAGCAATGGAATTGATTGTACGTTGGTGTTGTTCATCCCAATACCGTTACCAAGATCAGGAAGTTGGGGTTGAGGGTGAATGGAAAAGCGGTGGGGGTGTAAATAATTTCGTGCAACACTGCTTCTTGTTTGATTTAACCACACGAAACCTTATCTATTAGATATTCCTAATAATCACAAATTTATGATCAAATAATACCAAGATTCATCCCTAATCCAATTAAATTCTATTTCTGAATTTATCAGAATACTTGTGTCTCTTAATGGACTTTTCCATTTCCCTTTCCATGTCGGGTGGATTTCCGTGTTTTTAAAAATTTTTCTGCCATCCTTTATACTTACTATTCCCGCATGACCAGAATGTTTCCCATCTAGATATGCAGCGTTATCAGTTAAGCAAATGAATTTCTTTATTTTATGATTACTATAACTTTCAAGTCTCTCAATATCTTTCAAACAATCATACATATCTATGTCCATCGCACGATTGGAGTTCTTTCTAAAGCACTTCAATTCAATTGCGGCTTTTATATCATTATATGAACATTCAATATCAATATATTTATTTGTGTCATTAGAGAAGTGTTCCAACTCAATCTTAAAATATTCATTAGGTTTGACTATCAATTGTTCTCCAATACTATTAATTATTGCCGCATAATGAAGTTGCATAGATGATTCAAGATTTATAGAAATCTTTCTTGAAATTAATCTTTCAAAATAGATATTCCAAGATAAATCAAGTACATATTGCAATTTCTTTGTCTTATCAACCAATATTGACCATTTGTCATTTTCTCTCATTGTGCTTTACTTGATTAAATGAATGAAATATCGGTTCTATACTATCACATATTTTCACTCCAAAGGACGGTATATAGGCTGACATCACAGATTTGCTTTCCTCGATACAAATATAATACTGAATCTTTGAAAACGCACCCTTAATCTTCTGATAATATCACCTTTTAATTTCTACGTTGTCAATCTTGCTGTTCCTGTGTGTTTTAGACCACAACCCTACAGATCAAAGTCAACGATCAGCGGCACATGGTCACTATGTTGTATCCAGTCATCATAGGCTCCAACCTCAACATTGATCAACCTGTCCCGAAGAACCTTTGATGCAAAGCAATAGTCGATGTGGTATGGTTTATTCTGCTTGCGTTGCAAATGGAAGGTTGGGTGTTCTTCCTTGCCTTGTGGCATATCGAAATGTTGGTGGTATACGCTGTGGATATCGTGTTCAGCAAGTTTCAATACCACATCGGAATGGTTACCTACTCTACCCTTGTAATCCCATATTTTGTTGCTGTTGAAGTCGCCGATCAGCAGACATGTATCATCAAGCAGTTCCGCATAATAGTTTATGGACAGCCATATCTGACCTACATATCGTGCTTCACGGTTTATCTTGTTGTTCATTGCCCAGATGGCAAATAGAGTAAAAGTCTGTCCATGCCAAGTAACACGAAATGGTAAAATGTACCGAAACATGGAGTTGAAGTCATGCATCAGTTCCATGGTATAGTCCGAGAAGGAGTAAATGGCAATACTCTTGTGTTTGTTATCACCATGCCAATGATGAAACTTGATGGGACGGTTTGAAGAGTTGAAGGACTGATCATTCAGTTGCTCGCATTCCTGAACCAACAGTATATCGGGCTTGTGAGCCAGAATGATATCCGCCTTTCTTCTGAACGCTCCCTGACAGTTCCATGTGATGATTCGCATTATGGTATTGTTGCTATTAGTTCTAACTTAGGTTCTTATCCAAGTTTTCTATGCTACTCCACATTTCCTGAACAGAATGGAAGGAAAAGTGGAGTAATTCTTTTACTTCAATCCTCCAGTTAGCGAACTTGGTCTTACATTCACCGCTAAGAATTCTTTATGTTATATGCTGACAATTCTATCTCTGTATTATCAGTCTTTGTATCCCAGACCATTCTTTTGATCTGATTTGAATTATATAAACCCCATTGCTTAAATCTTCAACGCTTATTTCCTTTTGATTTTTATTCAGTGTTTCTGATTTAACAATGGTACCAAATCCGTTATAAATATTCAAAGTCAAAACAGCATCATTGTTATTATCCAAAGTAACAAAATGAGAAGCAGGATTTGGATAAATATTAACCTTTTGTGAATTTTCTGGTAATTGTTTAATGCCAACGGAAGAACATAGTGTAGACACTATTGTTGATGGCGAATTTACAAAGATGGATGACAGATAACTAGTAGCAATACTTAATGTAGTGACTGGACTTATAGAACTTTGTGATGTAATTTGTTGACTAGTGAGCGAAATCACATATGGTACCTCGTTGCATCCACTGAGACCATTAGAGTTTGTTTTGATTAAACCAACATCATGGTTCCAATTTGTTCCAACAGTACCAGTAAATACAAAGCCACCATCATTAGTTTGTTGTATACATTTGAATTCGACATCACTAAATGGTAGTTGATATTGTTCACTCCATAAACAAGTGCCAGTAGCATTAATTTTTAGCATTAATTTTACGTTACTATACTCAACAAGAGCAATATATTCTCCAGAACTTATTTGTCGTATGTATTTTAAATCACACCAAGTATTCACCGAATATACTTTGTTCCAAACTATATTTCCATTTGCATCAAGTTTAATGAATGCAGGATTGCCAAAACTTCCGTTTTTGTAAATACTACCAATAATATATCCACCATCAAGAGTTTGCTGAACTGAAGAAATGCCATAATAATAAGGTTCGAATTTTCTACTCCATGTTGTATCTCCTGCACTATTTAATTTTAGCAAAGAAGCGGCACAACTGCTAGAAGCACCATTAGTACCTGCAATATAACCTCCATCATTTGTTTGCTGAATTTCGTGTATGCTTATAATATCGTTTGCTGATACACCATCACCGTATCTTTTAGCCCATAAGATATTACCTGCAATATCAACTCTAATTGCAACACCGTAACTATTGCTACTTGAACCAGATGCTACCCCGCCAGCAATATAACCCCCATCGCTGGTTTGCCTTACAGAATAAAGCGCATTTATTTCAGTGCCGTAAATTCTCGTCCAACTAGTATCACCAACGGAAGTAGTTTTGATTAAGAAACCTCTGCCTTGAGGCTGTCCAATACCTGCTATTCCAGCAATAATATATCCGCCATCATTAGTTTGTTGCACACAAGTTGTAAATTCATCAAAAGTATATCCATAGGTTTTGCTCCATTGTATAGCACCGTTTCCATCAGTTTTAATTAGATAGGCATCTGAGCCAGAACCATTAATAAAATCTGAAGCAGAACCTGCTATGATGTATCCCCCATCATTTGTTTGCAGAACATAATTACCCGCATCGGCATTAGGACTTCCATAGGTTTTTTGAAAAGCAATTTGTGCATTCATAATTTCACATATGCTAATCAAGACGATTAAAGTAATTGTAAATTTTTTCATTTTATTTTTTTTAGGGTTACTTACGTTTATGGTCTCTTTTATGTTTATTCCGACTGATTCTGTTTCTATTGAAAGCCTACAACTATTTTACATTTAGATAACCTGCATATGTCTACTGTCAGTCTAAGTGGTTCTTTTCTAAATTTGTATGGGTAAAGATACAACGTAATGTACAAAAGTCAAGCAGAATGTATAGCAAAGCAAAACTTTTCGCAAAAGCCTTTGTGCTCGGGGCATTCTCGAAGTGTGTGGTATTCATCAGCACCGTTTCAATCAGTTATTCCCGTTCCTAATGGCATCAAAACCTGTCCGAATGTCCTAGCACCATCTAGAATTCGGATGAGGGAGGGGAGGTTTGTAAATCCATAAGTACCTCAAATGCCATGACAAGCCGCTAAATTTTGCGGTGTGCAACCCAATACCATCATCAAGATTAGGAAGATGTGCTTTCAGATGATTAGGGTAGGGATGAAATGTTTTATGCAAGGGGGATTATTGACTGCAAGAAAACGACTAAATAAATTTGGCGAGTATTAATTTAATGTCTTCAATATAATCATTAATCCACCTGCTTCTCTCATCCATATCTATGAATATTTTTAACTGGTGATCTTTTGGGTCTTTAAACCTTAAGTCATTGTTGGCAATGTTAGGTCTAAACCAATAACCACCGAGAGTTTCATAGCCAAGTTGGATATTTTTCAATTTTATTTCTCCAGCATCAATTTCATCAATATCTACTATCTGTTCGCCTTGTAATTTTTTAAAGGTCAAATAAATTGTGTTATTAATTTCTACTTTGAGTATATAATCAGAATTGGGTATCTCTATATGAATGCCAAATATTTTAAGATTGTTTTCATAATATTCTCTTGACAATTTGTGATAATCATTTGGCTCCTCATCCCTGTATTTAATTTTAAATTCTGTTAATTGTTCCTCAAATTCCTCAAACAATTCTGCAAGAGACAATATTTTTAATTCTTTCATTGCCTGATTTATATGACCTACTTGTAAGTAAAAATCCTTGGTTTTTAAAAGTTCGACAAGTTCCATGATGTATTTTTTGTTTGATGATTGATTTGTCAATGAGTTAATAACCAACAGATATTGTTTTAAGGTTTCTCTTATTATAGGCAGATCAAAAACTTCTTTTTGGCAGTCGGATATCCATTGTGTAATAACATCTTTATAGGATAAACAAATGTAGTGTTCATCTTTTTTGAGTTTATTCCCCGTACTGATTATATTTGGTTCGGTTCCTTTAAGCGTGAGGTAAATTAATCTGAAATTTTCACAATTTTCTTCTGCATAATTATGATAATTATAAAGTTGATTTTCGAGATCAGGCGCATAAATTTTGTTCTCAATTATAATCAATTGATTTTTATTGTTTTTGATGTGGATATCTATTCTTCTATTATATTGCGTGGCTTTTTCTGTTTCTACTTTTACGTTTTCGCAGTTAAAATGATAATTTGGCAGAAATTTGAGGAACAATTTCAAAAAGGCATCGCCTTGTAAATGCGATCCTTGTGTGTTTAACAATTCGGATATAAATTTCGAATGAAGTCGAACTTCATCTGATTCCAGATTCAGGATGCTGAAAATGTTGAATTTTTCGCACTTAATTTTTTCAATCTCTTCGTATTTTTTCTTAACACCTTTTATTTGAAGTAAAATACTCTCTAATGAATTATTATCCATATTTAAGTTTATTTTTGATTGCCATTAATTTTGGTTGTTTTGATCTATAGCAAATCACATATTTCATATTTATTCCTCTCTTTCAACAAAAAACTACTCCACCACCAACTTGATGGTTTGCTTCATCTGTCTGTCATCGCTGCTTACTGTCAGCAGATATACACCTGTTGAAAGTTTGCCAATGTTTATCTTGGTTTCATCAGATGTGATGGAACCGTTAAGCACTGTCCTGCCCAGTATATCCAGCAACTCATAGGATGCATCGGATAAGTTGACAGAAGATTGGATGGTTACTTCGTCTTTGGCTGGGTTGGGGTAGATCCTAAAATGGGTTTCGACATCAATGGAAGGAATACCAATGACATTCATGGCTACCCTATTGGATTGAACGGTGGAAAAACTGATACCTTTGCCGATAGTTGGGGTACAACCTCCATCCACTTCAATTTCAACAAAGTATCGGTTTTGACCAATGGGTGGTGTAAGGTCTGTGAATGAATACATGTTCCCTGCTACCTGACCTATTAGTGTGAATGGACTGCCAGCATTGCTTCTTAGAACCTTGTGGGTTTGGTAAGTCGCACCTTCATACGGAGTCCACTGAAGGTTGATTTCACCGCTGGCTCCCATGTTGGAAGCCAAGTGGTTGGTTTTATGCATGGGGCTTAACGATGATTCGTTGCCACAGGAATCCAGTATGGACAATTTGTACCTGTAACTTTGCTGCAACGGATTTGCACCAGTATCCACAAAAGTGCTGAAAGCATTATAGGGAGTACTTCCCAACAGATTGTACTGACCTGTTATTGCACCTTCCCTATATATCCTGTATTGCATGATCCTTTTGCCGATTGCTTTCTCCCAGACAATTAGGTTCTTTGCAGTTGCTGAATCCAGCGTTACGGCACAGATTTTCTCACCTTCATAGGGTATATAATTGAGCAGTTCCAGCGTATCAGAAGACTTCTGGCAACTATTTATATCTGTTACAACAACATAATATTGACCCGATGATGTAGCGCCAAACAAACTGTTTGTATCGGTTGGCAGGGCTGTTCCATTGCGATACCACAGATAGGATAAGCCAAGACCGACATTGGCACTGTACCACATGGTATCCCCTTGGCAAAAATGATCACCTGCAACCGATACCAAGGCTGATGGCAAGGGGTGTACTATTACCTGAATTATGGATGATGTGTCTTTACAGTTATAGGAATTCGTTATCACAACATGATATCCTGCGGGTTGTGTTACGATATAGGAGGATTGAGAGTTGGTAAAAGGCATGTTATTCATAAACCACTGGTAACTCAATCCTGCTCCTGTATTGGCATTTAGTGTCACCGCATCTCCATAACAAAAGGCTGTGGCACCGTTTGGTGTTAGCACAGCGGTGGGTGGCTGATGTACCGTTACATTGGCTGGCGTTGATTCTTTCGAACAGTTCAATGAATCCGTCACCAAAACGGTATAGGCGCCATTTTGATTCGCAATAAGCGATGATGTGGTGGCACTTGATATCGGTGTGCCATTCTGCTTCCATTGGTAGGTCAAGCCTACACCAGTATTTGCGTTAAGCGTAACCTCATTTCCCAGACAGAACGCCAGTGGTCCGCCAGCGGTGATGGTAGATAACGGCAATGGATTCACAGTAACCCCAATAGGAGAAGAAAGTGTTTGACAGAAGTATTGGTTGGTGACCAGTGCGGTATAATTTCCCGTAAGCGTAGCAGAATAGGTTGAACTGCTGGCGCCAGATATATTGGTTCCATCACGTTTCCATTGATAGGTCAACCCAGCACCAGTATTGGCACTTAACAGAACATTGTTCCCCTGACAGAAGATTGTTGTACCTCCAGCGGAAATGGTTGCTGTTGGCAAAAGATTTACTGTAACCGTAGTGTTGGCAGAGGTCTGTGAACAGTTGCTGGCATTGGTAACCACAACGGAATATTGACCTGACTGGTTGGCAACATATGCTTGAGTGGTTGCACCGATGATATTAGTTCCGTTCATTTTCCATTGATAGGTTAAGCCAGTACCAGTTGTACCTGATAGAGTCACACTGTCTCCCTGACAAAATGATAAGGAACTGCTGGGAGTGATGGTTGCCGATGGCAATGGATTGACGGTAACACCCACAGCAGCAGAAAGGGAATAACAACTTGTGCTGTCAATAATCTGAACAGAGTAACTGCCTCCTTGAGATGCATATAAATTATAGTTATTTTCCCCAATGATATATTGTCCATTTAATAACCATTGGTAATTATAACCTATTCCAGAATTGGCTGTAAGAATCAGACTATCACCAAGGCAAAAACTATTGCCGTTCGGTGCTGTAACTGATGCCTGTAAATTTGACAAACATCCAAGAAATTTTGTAAGAAAAGCAGGACTCCCACCACCTATTGTTTCTTGATGTGCTCCAACTGTGGCAATTGCATTTGAGGATGTTGTCTCTCCAACGATGAAAATGTTATTTTGACTATCAGTTCTACAGGCGTAACTAATCTCACCGCCTGTTCCGCCGTAAAAGGTTCCCCATTGCCTTATGCCATTGGAATTAAATTTTGCCAGAAATGCATCAGCGCCCCCATATTTTGTATCTTGATAAGCACCAATTGTTGCAATTGCAGTGGCGGATGAAGTTTGTCCTGTGAGATAAATGTTATTTTGACTATCTGTTGAACAGCCGTAACCATATTCAGAACTTCCTCCACCATAGTATGTTCCCCATTGCCTTACGCCATTAGAATCAAATTTAACAAGAAAAGCATCATAACTTCCCCCTCCTGTTGGTTGATGTGCACCAATTGTGGCAATCGCATTAGTTGAGTATGCAACTCCAGTGATGAAGATGTTGTTTTGACTATCTGTCGCACAGCCATAACCATCTTCATTACTTAATCCTCCATAATATGTTCCCCACTGCCTTACCCCATTAGAATCAAATTTAACAAGATAAGCATCTTCACCCCCTCCAATGGTTACTTGATGAGCACCAATTGTGGCAATTGCATTTGAGGATATTGTCTCTCCCACGATGAAAATGTTATTCTGACTATCGGTTTTACAGTCATTAAGAAATTCACTTGATGTTCCACCATAATAGGTTCCCCAAAGTCTTACGCCATTGGCATTAAATTTTACCAGAAATGCATCAGTGCTCCCTCCAATTAAATCTTGATGTGCACCAATTGTGGCAATTGCATTTGAGGATTGTGTGTTTCCAACGAGGTAAATATTATTTTGACTATCAGTTGCACAGGCGCGAGCATCTGCACCAGATGATCCGCCATAATATGTTCCCCACTGCCTTACGCCGTTGGAATTAAATTTTACAAGAAAAGCATTCGACATCATACTAGTCCCTCCTTTTATTTCTTGATGTGACCCAATTGTGGAAATTGCGCTTAAGGAGGATGTCCATCCAACGAGGTAAATATTATTTTGGCTATCTGTTGCACAGCCGTCGCCTTGATCACCACTAGATCCTCCATAATAGGTTCCCCAAAGTCTCACCCCATTGGAATCAAATTTAACAAGAAAAGCATCCCAACCCCCCCCTGCATATAATTCTTGATGTGATCCGATTGTGGCAATTGTATTCTGGGTGTTGAGATATCCTACGATATAAATGTTATTTTGGCTATCTAATGCACAGTCTCTCCCTTTTACCGTACCTGTTATACCATAATATGTTCCCCAGATTCTGGTTGGTGGGTCAATGCGTAATGACTTTCCCCATTCATAACCAAGAATTTTGAAGGAAACCTTATTCCCATTCAGCACCCATTCTGATTGCAACTCTTTCCCATTCTGAAAAACCTTTAATCTGCCTTCGCGTATTTCACCAAACGGTGTATTCATAATCAGATAACCTTCTTCATCAATGCTCAATTCGGCACCCTTTACCTCAAACCGTATCTGACTGTAATCTTCAGCATGCTCCATAATCCAGTCACTTTCCAATTGCCCATCTCGGCTGAAATAGTGCAGATCAACCCCCTTCCAGACATTTTTAAATTTAATATCTTCGTATTTCAACACATTCAAGGCTGGTTCAACCCCATCTGGTACATTGTAATAGTTGGTATAGCCGTGAAGCGCCTTGCCTCTAACCACTTCACAGTTTTGGTTTGCATTCAACCAGTTCACATCTATCCTGTAAATGCCAATTTCATCTGGTATCATTCTGCGTTCCATACTATCAATCTTGGGTAAACCGAAACGATCATCCTCTTCCTTCCAACTTTCCACCCTTGATAACTGATAACTGATGCCATTCCCACGTATGTGATACACCAAACCGTTGGATTCACCGCTGAACAACACATCGGGACGTGGCTGCCAGTGCTGATCCTTCACCTGACCCTTGTTCTCTTCGAATGATATGGTGGCTGAACTCTTGATGTTTTGGTTGTACTGATCGACCAGTGCTTGATTGTTGACCTGTGCTGTAGCAAGGGAAATACCAGCCAGCAATAGCCAAAGGAATAGAATATGCTTTTTCATGTCTATGGTTTTTAAGGCAAAACGATGACGGGCATAAATGTACGACTTAAACCACTGTTTCTGCTCAGGTAACCAATATGTTTCAGCCGATTGGCAATACTTATCCAATATTCTGCTAGGGATAGTGCAATCAGTCTATTCCACCCCATCATCATCCCCACTATCCAACTCCAGCATCTTTATGTCTGGCACGGCGGCACCAGCAATGCCCTTGATGGAACCATAGAAGTGGGTGGTGTTGAGTAATACCGCTTCAATTTGTTTCTCACGTTGCTTCCAGAGCTTCTCCATGGCTCTCTTTTCTTGTATAAGGGTTTGCTGCATCGCATCGAAACCAGTCAGTATGGACTCCAGCACCATCTTGAACTCGGATGAGGTTAAGTAGTTATAGAGCATCACCATTTTATCGCCCTTATGCTGCTGGTGCTCCATCACATCGCTCACCCGTAAGATGGTGTCCCGAAGCACTGGAGCCAACCCCTTTAACTCCTCAAAGGTGCAGATCCAGATGCCCTCCATTTGACCAATACAATCCATACCCTTAGGACGGGCTGTGGTAACAATCACACCAATGTCAGCACCGATGCCAATCATATCCTTCCTCAGTTTGGGCACCCATTCAGCACTAAAGGTTTTGGTTCTCTTGGATTCATAATAGATTTTACCGCAGTTGATACGGTTTCGGTTGTTCACCGTCTGTATGGTATCGGCACCATTTACTCCCTTCCTCACCTCATCAATGGTATCAAACGGGAATGACAGTCTCAACCACTCCTCAATCATCAGTTCCTGAACCTCACCTTGAGACTGCATGGAACCTTGTTCTGCTTTGCGCTGGGCAATGGTTAACTGATCTTTCAGTTGCTGAATTACATGCTCCTTATCCAGAAGTTTCAGCGCATTGGCATCCTCAATGGTTTTGCGAATCTTGTCCCGTTCCATTGTTAACGTCTCATTGATCATCTGTTGGGCTTCCGCCTTCAGTTTATCAGATAGTTCATCCTTTTCCCGTTTCAACTGCTCGATCTGTGCCTGTGCGGCATACAACCCCTTAACTTTTTGTGATTGTTCCTTTAACTGCTCGGTGAGTGAACTGATCTGTTCGGATTGTTCGGACTGTATGTCTTGCCGAATCTGTTGGGTCAGTTTTTCGCGTTCCTGTTTCAGTGACTCCCGCACACCTTCCTGAATCCGCTTTTGAATCCGCTGTTGCTGCTCATTCAGTTGCTGCTGCTTCAGTTCCAGTTGCTGTTTCAGTTCAGATTCTTTCTGAAGGAACTGCTTCTGAAGGTTGTCGTAGATTACCTCGTTGACATCAATGGTTCCGCCACAGTGGGGGCAGTTGATGGTTGAACTTTCCATAATATGATCAAATGGAGTTGATTATCAGAGGCATTTTAAAGAAATATGGTTTATTTAAGCATAGTTGAGGTGGTAGAACATATGGACATCAAGCAAATATAAAGCACATTCTTTTCATGTGCAAATCGGTGGGGTAGGTAACTAGGAACTGTTCATCTAACCGATATGTGCTTTTGGTACGACTCCTTATGGATGCTGGCAACTTCATCTATCAGTTTTTGGGGTTGCAACACCTTCACGTTGGCACCATAGGACAGAATCTCCATCAGGAAATCGTGGGTAAGATAGATTCTGAGTTTGATTTTTAGGCATTCCTTGGTGTCCTCAAGAATCTGTTGTGTCTCATGAAACGGTAGTGACTTGATGTATTTCCCCTGAAAGTGGGTGAATTCCAGCACAACTTCTTCTGGTTTATCTGCATTGGGGCTGATGATGCCGAAACAGTTCCTGTAGTGCTCATTCACATCAAAATCAGTCTTAGGGGTGAAATGTAACTTGGTGATCTCCAAATCGGATAGCCTGTCCAGCGCAAAGGTTTTGATGTTGTTCCCATTCCTGTCGGTGGCAACCACATACCACCTGTTTTTAAACTCTTTCAATGCGTAAGGTTCCACTTCCCGTACCGTCGGTTCTTCATCACCATACTTCCAGTAACTGAACCGTATCACATGCTGTTGTTTGATGGCATGCAGCAAGCCGTAAAGGTTTTCCGTTCCCTGCGGTCGCCGCTTCTCGAAATGGATATGCTGCGACAAACGGTCGGTAAGGTTCAGTGCGTTGAACACATCAAAGGCTTCCAAAATGCGCTCTTTGACTTCTGGCAGGTCTTCGTAATCGATGTAATAGACCTTTCTGGAGAAGTCATACCTGATATCAATGTTATAGAGTGCCCTGATATCATTCAGATCGCGCTGAAAGGTGCGCTTGGATACCGTGAAATGGTAATCCTGCAATTCCGATTCAAGGGAAAGATGATCTTCAATCTCTTCAAAGGTGGCTGGATGCCTTTTCAGCCTCTTGATAATAAGCACATAACGGGACAAGGTTTCTCTTCGTGACATGATATTAGTTTTTGAGGAATCCAATGGGTTGTGTACGCTGGTTAAAGGTTTCGGCATCACAATATCGGATAATTTTATCAAAGTTGCATGTTTCACCATTCAGCAGGCTGTCGATCTCATGCTTGCGTGCTACATTGTCAATCTGACCACCAGAGAAATCATAATGGGTTGCAAGATATTCAATGTGTTTCTGTGACAGGCAGGGGAGTTTCAAGCCCCAAATCATTGCCTTTGTATTGGTATCAGGCACATTAAACTTCACCTTGAACAGGAATCGCCGTTCAAATGCGGCATCTATGTTGTCCACAAGATTGGTTGTGGCTATAAGTATCCCCTCAAAGTTTTCAATTTCTTCCAGAAGGATGTTCTGTATGGCGTTTTCCGTTTGCGCCACCCTTGACTGATCAACATCCTTTCGTTTGGATATGATGCCGTCGGCTTCGTTAAACAGCAAAATGGGTGTTCTGCCACACTCCTGTGCATAGGTTCTGTATTCCGTGAAGAATCGCTTGATTAGTTTCTCGCTCTCGCCAAACCATTTTGATTTTGACATGGCAATATCCACCTTCATAATACGCCTGTTGGTTTCTTTGGCTATCTGAAGTGCAAATTCAGTTTTTCCTGTACCTGATGCTCCATACAACATGACTGTGATTCCTTTGGGGAGTTTTCTTGATACTAATCTCTCCTCCAATTGATGGATTTTCTCATCCGTCAACAAGCCCTTTATCAAAGAGAGTTGGGGTTGGTCAGCCTGATTGAATATCAGTTCTTTGTGGGTAATTTTCTCAGGTGTTAGGATGGAACTGTTCTTTTGGTTTTCCCTGATAAATTTCAACCCAAATTCTTCTAATTTGCCGATAGTCAACATGGTCTGTACGGCAATTGCTTCGTTGAAAAAGGAACCCTGTTCAATTTCAATGAGTTTCCTTTCTGTCAGCGGGCTTTGAGCAGAAATCAGTTGCTGCATGTATTTTACCTGTGCTACAGGACTATCAAACATCTTTTCGGTCAACCTGCTCGCATCAGTGGTATCATTACCTGTGAGGGCATTCCAGATGACATAAACAAAGAAGTAGGTATCTTCCTTTGGCAGATTCATTTCGCCAATCCATCTGATCAAAGGGAATTGATGGCATTGTGTCAGAAGGGTCTCGGTTTGAATAAACAATTCACGGCTTGATATCTCTTCATTGTTCCGTTGCTGCGCTAACTGAAAAACTCTGTTAAGCAGATCAAACACATCTGTAATGATTTCCTTTTTTATTTCCAGACGGGGACTACCCGATAGGATTGCTTCTGAAACCTGCTTGCTCAATAACATGTCAGCGTAATTGTCACCTATTTTACTGTTGCGGCGTAACTTTTCCCTTCCAAGAATTCCCAGTTCGAACAGGGCATCAAGTTCATGATTGTGTTTCAATATCTTTACAGGGCTGCAATCAAGGTAACGGATCAGATCTCTCAGATCCACCGTTGTCTGGATCCCCATGGCGAAGACGAGAGCAGACCACAATGCCTGATTTGGTGTAACATTCAGGTATTCCGACAGGTTCTTCAGATCGTCTTTGTTGTTTTCGAAAAACGACGGGTTTAACTTGCAATCCCTTGCTTCTTCATAGATACGATCAATGATTTCAATAATCTGTAGCCCTTTTGTCTGTTCCATGTGGTTTATCTTTGGGGCAAAAGTAGAACGCCACTGCGACAAAATATGTCGCGGTTAATAGCAATCATGAATATAGACGAGAAATGTGGCTAACCTATTGGATCAAAAGGTAGGTATCGCCAAACAGTTTGTTAGGTAGGGTAGGAGAGTGACCGTCGGTTAATACATCAGATGCTTCTTCTGCTGGTTCCGCCAACCTGCCTGTGATTCATACTCCACGAAGTAGATTTTCAGGTCGGCTTGGCTTTCGTACTCCACAAAGAAGATTTTCTTATCTGCTTGGCTTTCATAAGGTACAAAGTACCACTTGCCGTTGTTCTGACCAGACTGACTTTCATACTTAACCTTATAGACCTTCAAGTCCGCCTGACTTTCGTACTGCACAACATACACCTTCACATCGGCTTGGCTTTGGTACTGCACTGTGTATACCTTTTGTGCCTGCATTGATCCGAAGGTGATCAGCAGAACCGTTATCAGTAGGGTGCGTTTCATGTTGGCTGTTTGTTGGTCAGCCTCAAAGGTAAGGAATATATGGCTGGGCTGTCAAGGGGGGATCAAACAGCCTTCCATTTTGACGATGTTACATACTTTTTGATATCAATGCAATATGCATATAATAGATTGACAATGTTTTAGAAGGCTTTGTGGAGGGATTTTGTCGGGGAATAGGATTCGAACCTAAAATAGCCTTGCAACCATCTGAATATAAACGGGTTACAACTTTAGAAATTATGTTATGCCGTTCTTGCTACAAATTTACTAAAGAAAAAAAATAAGCGCCTGAATATCAGACGCTTATAATTGATTTTGTCGGGGTGGCAGGATTCGAACCTGCGACCTCCTGCTCCCAAAGCAGGCGCGATGCCGGGCTACGCTACACCCCGAAAATACTTTTTCAATCTCAAAAAGAACCTGCGACCTTCCCGACTCAAGAGTCGGGACGCGCTGACGGGGCTACGCTACACCCCGAAAATACTTTTTCAATCTCAAAAAGAACCTGCGACCTTCCCGACTCAAGAGTCGGGACGCGCTGACGGGGCTACGCTACACCCCGAAAATACCTTTTCAATCTCCAAAAGAACGTGCGACCTTCCCGACTCAAGAGTCGGGACGCGCTGACGGGGCTATGCTACACCCCGAAAATACTTTTTCAATCTCAAAAAGAACCTGCGACCTTCCCGACTCAAGAGTCGGGACGCGCTGACGGGGCTACGCTACACCCCGAAAATACCTTTTCAATCTCCAAAAGAACGTGCGACCTTCCCGACTTAAAAGTCGGGACGCGCTGACGGGGCTACGCTACACCCCGAAAATACTTTTTCAATCTCAAAAAGAACCTGCGACCTTCCCGACTTAAAAGTCGGGACGCGCTGACGGGGCTACGCTACACCCCGAAAATACTTTTTCAATCTCAAAAAGAACCTGCGACCTTCCCGACTTAAAAGTCGGGACGCGATGCCGGGCTACGCTACACCCCGTGAAGGAAAGACCGATGTTTTTTGAGGGTGCAAAGGTAACACGATCTTTCGTTCCGGCAAATCTTTTCGGTGTATCGGTTCAGAATTTTACCGTAACGTTTGCCATCACCGTATGGTCCTCCTTCTTGATCCCCGGTACCGGAGTAACCGTTTGGATCTCATAATCGTACGATAAACCAAACTGGATGTTCGGGGTGATCTTTGTTGAAAGTCCGGTACGCGACAGGATCCGGTAATCGGAGAAGTCGTCCAGGGCCGGCTGGTAAAAGGTTACATGATCCAATGTGATGGGCCCAAGCTTCTGCCTGATCTTTGGGCGCAACGAAAGACGGATTTTCTTCTTGTCGATGGCAAAGATGTCCTCCTGCCATCCTGCTGAGGCAAACCGTTCCAGATCGCCCTGAAGGGCAGCGCTGAAGGAGTATTCGGAGGATTCGGTTTTCCAGATCCTGTATTTGGCACCTATCAGCCCGCTCCAGCGCAGTCCGATCCCCTTAAAGGTATTGCTGTACCCTGATACCATCAGAAACGGCGAAATACGGTCGAGAGGCCTGTAGTCCCACTTCACACCCCCGTTGTATTCGCGGTTTTTTACCCTCAGGTCGGTTTCACTGTACAGGTAGTTCAGGTTCAGGTTAAACTCGTAGGCACTGTCGACATGCGACAAATCACCCCCTATTCTGAAATCAAACCGTTCGATGTTGCCACTGAACCACGAAGTTCCCATGGTTATCTTTTTGGTGAGCAACGGAGTTTTGGGCTTCTCCTGAGAGAATGCCGATAACGTGAACCAAAATGCCATTGAAATGGCGACGAAAGTTTTTAGGGTTGTTTTCATGATTTTTGTGTTATAGGCTGCATTTTGCCTTTACATCTGAAGTTACTTTTTTTTACCACGGAGGCACTGAGAACACTGAGTTACACTAAGTTTAACATATTAATTGTCAACTCTTTGTGATTCTGTAAGCTCTTGTATATCAGTAATATATATTTTTAATCCTTTCGTTTGAAACTCAACTTTTGAATCTAAAACCTGGAACCTGAGGCCTGAAACCTGGAACTTTGATCCTTGATCCTTTAACCTTGAACGCTATTTCTTCCTGACACTCACCCCATCCCACACGAAGATTGTTTCAATCCGTTCGGTTTCCAGAAATCCCTCCGATTTCTCATCAAACTCCCTCAGGATCTCCACTTTCTTAACGGTTCCGGGCTGAACGCCTTCGCGGCCGGGATATATCAGATAGGATTCAAATTCAATAAGTTCAGGGTCGATGAAGTAGGTTGTCTCACAGATTACCGCCAGATTTTCGCCGTTCCAGATCAGGTACAGGGTGCCCACCGGAAATTCGGGCTGGCTGTGGACATAACTGATCTCTGCCACCTCCGATTTCTCATCGATACCGGCCTGGATATTTTTCAGCACCGAAAAGCTGTAATCTGGGTTGGCGGTGTTGAGGTGGTAATCGATAAAAGGAGTCCTGACGGTTTTCAGGGTTTTTCCGTCACGCACGATCTTGGCAGTCAGGGTGTAAGGACCTGCTTCGCGGTAGTCAGTGATGCGGAACAGCAGCAGATCGCGCCTGTAATCGATCTGGAAGTTGAGGGCTCCCAGGGCCAGGTCGTTGCCGCTGATGTACCCATTGGTGGCGAGGCTGTCGGTGCGGTATTCCACACGGTACCAGTACTGGATCAGTCCGTTGCGTTCAGAGATGGCTGCTTCGGCATTCCACACCAGCAGCCGGTCGCCCTGCCTGAGGGTAATGATATCATTGCTCTCAACGGACGGCCTGGTTTTCAGGGTGCAGGAGTCGGAGAAAACATACACGTGCATGTCAGGCTGAAACCTACCGTTTTCGTAGGTGAAATAGTCGTATTGTCCGGAAACGGCCAGTCCGGTAAGCAAAAACGGGAGCAGAAACAGCACCCTGTTCATCAGGCAGGTTATTTACGGTAGGCGTCGCTGGCTGCCAGTCCCGCCTTCAAGGCTTCGATATTGAAGTTCACCACCTCTTCCCCTTTCCTGCCAAAGAGTCCGCGGATGGATTCTTCGAGCCAGGCGAAGTCGATGTC
This sequence comes from Bacteroidota bacterium, assembly GCA_022709695.1. Taxonomy (GTDB): domain Bacteria; phylum Bacteroidota; class Bacteroidia; order Bacteroidales; family SKPS01; genus SKPS01. Next base: position 553,689 of record JAKLII010000001.1, on the reverse strand, counting down.
GAGGAATGGGGCTGCCGCACCCAGCATCACCATGTTGGCTGCCTTAACGCTGCCAAGGTCTTTGGCGATGGTATCGGCATCGATGATGATATGGTTCCTGATCTTCCTGATCTCATCCATGATCGCGCCCATATCGGGATACTCCGGGATGTTCACAAAGGGGTTGCTGTTGGTGATGAGCCAGCCCTGGGGTGCCAGGAAAGGGAGGTAGCGGAGCGATTCCATCGGTTCCACCGACAGGATCATATCGGCCTTTCCCATGGGGATCAGGTCGGAGGCGATCTCGTGTGAGGATAGCCTCAGATGCGACTGCACGTCGCCACCACGCTGGCTCATGCCGTGGGTTTCGGCCTGCTTCAGATAGAGTCCGTGGTTTACGGCGGCCATCCCAATAGTGGCTGCAATGGAGAGAATTCCCTGTCCGCCGACGCCGGCGAGTATGATGTCCTTTTTCATTTTGTGCTAAGTTTTACTTTTTATGGATATTGTTTAGGAAGTTGAGGAGGTTGAGGAAGTTGAGGAGGTTACGATTTCTAAACTTTATAAACTTCCTAAACTTCCTCAACTTTTCTTCTCGGCAAACTTCATCCGCATTCTTTTATTGAGGGTCTGGATACATTCGCGGCGGGGGATGATCACTGATACTCCCTGGTATTCAAACTCTTTGCGGAAGATCTCTACATTTTCCTCGTGGTTTTTCCGTAAGGGCTTGATGATATGGATATGTTCCGGATCCACGCCCACCCCTTTGCAGATATCTTCGATCTTGCCCAGGGCCGATGAGGTTTGTCCGCCGGTCATGCCTGTGGTGGCATTATCGAGGACGATCACGGTGACGGGGCTTTTGTCGTTCACGGCATCCAATAGTCCGGTGATGCCTGAGTGGGTAAAGGTGGAGTCGCCGATCACAGCCACAGCGGGGAACAGTCCGGCGTCGGCGGCTCCTTTGGCCATGGTGATGGAGGCACCCATATCCACGCAGGAGTTGATCGCTTCGAAGGGTGCAAGGGCTCCCAGGGTATAGCAACCGATATCGGAAAACACCCTCCCTTTAGCCCATTTGTTCAGAGCTTCATTCATAGCCTGGTATGAGTCGATATGGGGGCATCCGTTGCAGAGGCTGGGTGGCCGGCCGGCCAGGAGCTGTGGAATAGCTGCTCCAATGGTGTCTTCCATGCCCAGGCTTACAGCCACGATATTGGGGTTGAGTTCGCCATCGCGGGGAACGGTACCGTCGAGCCTGCCATGCACCGGTTTTCCCAGTGCCAGAAATCCTTTAAGGGACTCTTCCACAATCGGATAGCCATCTTCAAGCACCAGCAGGGAGTCGCATGCATCATAGATCCTGCGGATCATCTCCTGTGGCATCGGGTACTGGGTGAGTTTCAGTACCGGGAAGGGGATATTCCGGTCGGGGTAATTTTCCAGAAGGTAATTGTAGGCAATGCCGCAGGCGATGATCCCCCTGCTTTTGTCGGGGCCATCGAAATACTGGTTGAAGCCAGTGGTGGCAGCCTCGTGTTCGTAATGCACCTGATGATTCAGCAGTTGTTTGTACTGTTTGCGGGCAATGGCGGGAAGCAGCACAAACTGTCTGAGGTTTTCAGGCAGTCTGATCTCATTCTGTGGCCGTTCCGGCTTGCGTACCACACCCGATCTGCTGTGTGCCAGGCGTGTGGTGATGCGGAGCATCACGGGGATCCTGTACTTTTCCGATAAGTCGAAGCCATAGTACACCATGTCGTAGGCTTCCTGCTGGTTCGAGGGCTCCAGCACCGGAATCATCGCAAATTTTCCGTAGAAACGGGAGTCCTGCTCATTCTGTGATGAGTGCATGGAGGGATCGTCGGCAGCTACTACCACCATGCCTCCGTTGGCACCGGTGATGGCCGAATTCACAAAGGCATCGGCAGCCACGTTAAGCCCTACATGCTTCATGCACACCATGCTGCGCTTTCCGGCATACGACATCCCGAGGGATGCTTCCATCGCAGTCTTCTCATTGGCAGACCATTTTGAACGAATCCCCTTAGCGGCAGCCTCCCTTGAGTGCTGCACGTATTCGGTAATTTCGGTGGATGGGGTTCCGGGGTATGCAAAAATCCCCGAGATACCCGCATCAATTGCGGCCTGGGCGATGGCCTCATCACCCAATAACATCATTTTCTGCATAAATATTTGGATCTTGATAAATGAATTTCAGGGTTTATCTCACGTGCAAAAATAGGAATAAAAATTTGATTATTTTGCAGAGGATTTCAAACCCATGAACCTGCTGGCCCACGCATATCTTTCCGGCGACAATGAGCACCTGCTCGTAGGGAATTTCATTGCCGACCACCTGAAAGGCAATAACTTCGGGTACCTGCCCGAAGGGGTGGTCAGGGGGATCCAGCTGCACCGGCTCATCGACCATTATACGGATCAGCACCCGATGTTCAACAGGAGCTGCAACAGGCTGTATCACCGGTATCATAAATATTCGGGGGTTGTGGTGGATATCCTGTACGACCATTTTCTGGCCCGCAGGTGGGCCAACTATCACCACCTTCCCCTGCAGGAATTTACCGAACAGTGCTACAGTACCTTACTGAAGCACTACAACATCCTTCCTTCCCGTACTCGGAACCTGCTTCCCCACATTATGATGGAGAACTGGCTGCTGGCCTATTACAGGTTCGACGGGCTGGAGAAGAGTTTCAAAGGAATGTCGAGGAGGGTAAAATACAACCCGGGACTTGAATATGCCGTTGAGGATCTCAGGCTGAATTACGATGCCTTTGAAACTGATTTCAGGGATTTTTTCCCGGAGCTGATATCTTATGCCGATCATCAGATCCTGATCCTCACAGGGAAGGCACCTGCTGCCCGCAAATCGGCGATCAGGCGCAACCGGTTTCTCCGGTTTGCCGGTTTCAGGAAACGGAGGCACCGCCCCTCACTTCCGTCGACCCCTGAAATGTACTGAATCGCCCCACTCGCCGTACCCGATATCATCACCTGACAGCTTGATCCGTGCCTCCAGGCAGTTCTTGCATTCGTCGGCCTCCTCATCCACACAGGGTTTGTCTTCATACAGCAGATACCCCTCACGATATTTCACCGGGGTGAGATTGGGCATGGTCACATTGGCCCCCACCTTCAGCGCTTTCTCCCTCCCGACGGGGTCAATGGCCTGCATGGCGGTAGTGGCTGCGATGTTGATGTCCTTCATCATGATCCGGAGCAGGGCAATCATCTTCATCGTCAGGTTGAACCGTTCTTCCCGTGGAAGCAGCAGGTCGCGGTATTCCCACAAAGGGGTGTCCTCGTGCTCGATATAGGGCCCCATGCCGGCCATGTCGATGTCGATATCCCGGAAGAAAATCAGGTCATCAGCCAGATTTTCAATGGTTTGAAAAGGGAGTCCGATCATTACCCCGGTCCCGACCTGGTAGCCGATTTTCCGGAGGGTATACAGGCAGTTGAGGCGGGTGGTGAAGTCGTGGGTTTTATCGTTGGGATGCAGTTTCCTGTATAGCGCCTGATCGGTTTCCTCGATCCGCAGCAGGTAGCGGTGTGCACCGGCATCGAACCACTCCCGAAGGGTTTCCTCCGATTGCTCACCCAGCGATAGGGTGATATGCATCTCCCCGTTGGTCTCGTGATGAATCCTCCTGAGCAATGAGGTGATGTTACGGGTGTGGGTATGATCGCTCCGCTCCCCTGCCTGGATCACCAGCGAGGCATATTGCTCCTTCCAGGCGTACAGCGCAGCATCCACCACCTCCTGTTCGGTGAGGTAGTACCTTTCCACTTTTTTATTGCCACGGCGTATTCCGCAGTAATAGCAGTTCTTCGCGCAGATGTTGCTGAATTCGATCAATCCTCGGAAATAGACCTTTTTACCCACATACTCCTCCTTAATGGCCGCAGCTTTGGTGTAGATCTGCTGCCGCTGCACCGCATCGGCCTGCAGTAGTATGATCAGATCCTCACGGGTGAAAGACTCCTTGTTCAGCAGTTCATCTATTATATTTGGCATATTGTACGGGATTTACAGGGAAAACAATGCAGCAGGGGAATTGTTGACGGGGGAGTTGAAAAGGCCGGTATTCAGCCTTACCTGTAGCCCCAGGCTGAAGATGAAGGGCTGATAAAGGAAATCGAGCTGTTCGCGTAAAGGCAACGATAAGCCCATCTGTGCCACCCCTTTCACCTGGCGGTAGCCCAGCTTCAGGGTAAAGGCGGGTTCCACAAAAGGGGCAAATGCCGTCTGGTCGCCCTGTTTCAGCAGAACGGTCACAAAACGGGTTGAAAGGCTCAACTCCGCCACATCCGTCACAAACCCAATGGTGGGTTGTACGAAGCTCCTCATGCAGTTGACATCTGCAAACGATTCAAAAAGGGGATTGTCAAATTCGGCTTTCAGCCTTCCATACCCTCCGCCGGCAAACACCTCAAACCGGCCAGCTTTTCCCAAAGGGGTAAAATATCCTGCTCCGGTCTCGAAGAAGAGATGCTGGTGGAAGTTATCGGTGCTGTCGGAGGTATAGTTCCTGAAACTGCCGTTCACCAACAGCCCCACATGGTCGGTGATGCCAAGGGCAAACTGAGGGTCGAATCCGGCGATCCCTGTATGGACGTTAAAGACCATCTCCCCTTTCTGCTCCAGCATCGGAGCCGGCAATACGTTGGGGACATAGGCGGGAGCACACCCGAAGGCCAGAAGGAGCAGGAAAACTCCGTTTGCAGCTATGATGGGGGCTGTTTTCTTCATGGCATTGAATTTTTCCGCTAAGATAATGCAATACAACAAAAAAGCCTCCCGGGGGAGGCCTTTTTATATCGATTCATTTGGGCTTATTTCTTAAGATATCCTTTTTCGTAAGCTTCTTTCAGCATCGGCATGATCCCTTTTTTGGTAACCATACGGATGGCATGTGCCGAAACCCTCAGTGTGATCCAGGCGTCCTCTTCCTCGATATAAAACTTCTTCAGCTGCAGGTTGGGCAGAAATCTTCTGCGGGTGCGATGGTTTGAATGGGAAACATGGTTTCCTGAAATCACGCGCTTTCCGGTCAGTTCACATACTCTCGACATGGCTCTTGGATATTGGTCTGTTTAAATTTCGGGCTGCAAAGGTACAAAACTTTTTAAACAAACAAATGATATATTGCAAAAAAAACCATCAGGTTGATAACAGGATCTTCAGCAGGGTCTGCATGTCGTCCGCCTTTTCTTCTTTGCCCAGTTTGCGGTATGCCTCCATCAGGCTCATGACCAGGCGCCTGAGGATCTCGGGAAAGGTAGCCGGCCGGATTCCGCCGGGAGCTACTTCCACTTCGGCAAGCTTGAGAAAAAATACCAGCTCGTTGTGCGTTAATGTATTGCCTCTTGAGAATGGGTTGATGAAGAAGAGCAGCCGTTCGTCCTCCTGGTAGGCCAGGAAAAAATAGTTTTCCAGATCAATCCCCACTACCGGTATTCCAAGACTTTGTGCCACAAGAATATACAGAATACCCAGGCTCAGGTGGTTCCCTTTGCCCGTATCGATGACGGTATTGAGGAAAAAATTCGGGGGGGTCTGGTAATCGCGTTTGTTCCCGAAAAACTCATACTCGTCGTACAGTACGCGGTTGATGATCATGATCTTTTCGATCGGGGTCATCTGATCCTTGATCCTGAGGTAGATATCCTGCGTGATATGGCCCAGGCGCCTGATGATGGTCTCTTCCTTCAGGTTAGGGTACTGATATTTTGCCACGATCAGCGCGCCCAGCAGCAGGTTATCGCTGCCTACCGCCACCCATTTCTCCAACTGATGACAGGTTGCGCTGAATTGTATTTTCCCCGAAAGCTGCAGAATTCTATCCTGCATCACCGGATCAGCTTCCGTCAATCCTTCTTCCAGCAGAGGGAGCATCAGAGTGCCTCTTTGCAGGATTTCTGCGCTTACCAGCTGAAAAACAGCCTCATCCGGATCCTCAAGGAGCCTTACCAGTGATTTCAGTTCCTGCAGGTTCTCTGTTGTCATCGGCTGTCATTCTGTATCTCCCGCCAAAAATAGGAGAATAATTGTTTTGAATATTCCGGATTCGTGTAAAATCAGGGTAAATTTTTCATGATTTGCTGAGCCAGCTCCTGCATAGGGAGGTGGTAGTCGCTGAGGAATTCATTCCGGATGCGGTTGGCCAGGATCAGGCATACCGTAAGGGTTTTGTGCCCCATCGAGCGTCCAAGGGCGTAGAGCGCCGAAGCCTCCATCTCATAGTTGAGTACCCTGAGATGCTGCCATGTAAAGGCAGCCATTGAACCGTTGAGCCCGGGGAAAGCTTCGGGCAGGCCGGCCGTCCGCCCCTGGGGTGCATAGAATCCGGGGGCAGTGAGGGTAATGCCCCGCATCCCATTCAGGTTCAATTGGTTGGCCAGAGAATAACTGCAACCCACAATGTAAGGGGGTTGGAGGTCGGGGGGCCAGGCTATCGATTGCAACAGGGCCGTTTCCATGTCGCGTTGTCGCACGTTGGCTGCATCCCGGTAGAAAAAGAACAGGTTGTCGAGGCCCATGGCATACTCGGTGACCACCACCGAACCCGGTGCCACATCGGGCTGCAGTGCGCCTGAAGTGCCGGTCCGGATCAGGTTGAGGCTCCGGTTGCCTGTGAACTGCCGCAACTGCGGATTGTAATTGGCAGCGATGTGGAGTTCGTTTACCACGATATCGATGTTGTCGGTACCGATACCGGTGGATAAAATAGTGACCGGTTTGCCGTGGTACTGCCCTGTGATGGTGTTGAATTCGCGGTTTCGGCTGCGGAATTCCACCGTGGTCAGCAATTCCCCGAACAGCTCCACCCGTGAAGGATCCCCCACCAGCAGGATGTTATCGGCAATTTCCTCCCCGGCAACGGCCAGGTGGTAGACCCGTCCATCCGGGTTCAGCAGAATATTGGTATCTTTAGCCTTCATACTCCTCAGTTATAATAATAACGCCCCTCAAGCGGGGTATAACTCTTCAATACTCACACTCTTCCTCATACTTTCTTCCTGTCCACTGTCCCCTTAGCACTGTCCCCTAAAGCCGCACCTCACCCCCCAACCCCCTCAAAAAAAGCACCTCACCCCCCAACCCCCTCTCCTCAAGGAGAGGGGGAGCAAGATCACTCCTAACTCCTGTCTCCTAACTCCTAACTCCCAACTAAAACCCAATGCTTGTCCTCTCCAGCTCCTTGGGCTGCACCGACATCACAGGGTAGGGTGAGTGTTTGAGCATTTCATGGGCATTGGAGCTGATGAAATACTCCAGTACTCCCAGTTCGGGCTGGGTCATGATCAGGATCATGTCGATATCTCCCTGTTCATCAGCGTATTTCAGGATGATGGGTACGGCAGAGCGGGCATTGCTGCTGCTCTCCACAATCTCACCCGTGCACTCGATACCGGCATTCCGGATGAAGCTCACCACCTGGTGGATGATGGTTTGCAGTTCGCTGATCACCACCTGGTCGCCTACTGACCACAACGCGCTCATCACCTTGATCCTGGCATTAAACCTCGTGGCCAGTTCGATGGCCTGGGTCACCTTTTGCCGGGTTTCCCGAGTAAGGTCAAGCGGCAACAGGATGGTGCGGAGGTTGTGGCAGGTGATCTTGCTGTTTACGGTAATCACCGGGCAGGGGGCCGACCGGGCCACTTTGCTGGCATTGGTGCCTACATAGTTCTTCTCCGATTCGTCAGTCACTTCACCCCGTGCACCCATCACAATGAAGGCTGCATTCAGTTCTTTGGCTTTTTCCAGGATTTTTACATAGGGTTTTCCCTCCGAAATGATCCAGGATGTTTCGTTGCCACTGAATTTCTCTGCCCTGGCTTTCAGGGCTTCGAGCTTTGCCTCAATCTGTTCCCTGGCGACTTTTTGCTGCTCGCCTGAGAAAAATGAGAACCAACCCCCTTTATCTTCAATCACATAGAGTAATACCAGCCTCTTTCCCAGAGCCTTCGACAGGGTATGTGCCTGCCGCAGGGCTTTGTCGGAGACTTCGCTGAAGTCCACCGGGACCAGCATAATCCGTTTTTCTGCCATATTTGTCTTGATTTACCTGTCTATGTGCAAATAAACAAAAAAAACGCAATAAGGTTGCCTGGGCAATGTCGAATTGATATAGCAGCCAACTTTATCCATCAAGAACACCTTTTATCCAGCCCCTCCTTCGTTTACTGTATCTTGAAGTATAATGATGCATATATTTTATGCTTTGTGTGATTCTTCAATCCATTGCATCCTTTGTATCCAATATCCATGATAAAATCACATATCTAACAGATCCTTAATTAGATGGATGGAAAATTTCTCGCGGAAATCCGCAGAAAGCACGCGGAAATCCGCAGAATCTTCTTTCAGCGCCTTTCAGCAGGATTTAGATAAACCGGAACAAATCTGCGGGCATTTCTTTTCATATGGCTATCAATATGTATGTGATGAAAACAACCCTACATTCATTCGGCAATTAGTGAATTCTCAATCCGGATCAAAACGGGTATAATAAATGATCGCTGGGTTTATAAGGATTTTGTACCTTTGATCTCCGGACAACCGGTTTAAGTGTATTTCCAACGACTTGATCAAAGCACCAAGATAATTCACTCATATAATTATGTGGATCAATATTCTAATCTTCGTATTGGCATTTGCAAGCTGGATCTTGATGGTAATCGAAATGATTGCTGCGCATGCTTTTCTGACATGGTCATTCCGTATAGGTTTGCCTGTGATAAATAGAGAACTGGAAGTTTCAACTGCTGATTTCAAGCCTAAAATCCTCACAACTCTTAAGGAACCGGAAGGGAAGTTTTGGTTCCCTGATACCAGGAATGTGTTTTTTCTTTCGCGAGTTTATTTCTTCAGGTTTTTCCGGATTGTTACACCGTTCCCATTGAAGGCTTCTGGTACTTTTAACGGCATTAACTCGATTAGGCTAGTAGTACGTTTGCCAATCGGATCCTGTTTGTTCTTTTTGTTATGGTTAACTCTATGGACCATCGGTTCTGTCGCTGTAGGTCTCCAATCCAAAGACATTGAATCGCTTTTTTTTGGAGCTATAGGTTGGGTCTTTACGGCTCTGATCATCTGGATAAGCTATTCGGTTGAAAAAGCCAGGTTAGAAATTATGATTGAAGAACTCAAAGAAATCATTGAAGAATCAAACGGTTAAAGTATTACAATTTGTCCTATTCTATTAGTATTTAGCTGAAAAACAAATGATTGCGAAATACATGCAATGAGGTTAAACGTATTGCTATACGATGATAAAGAAATAGAATTTAAAAACTGTTAACTAATGAAACCTAAGCGAAAATTATGCGCTGCGAAATCCTGAATATTGGCGAAGAGTTACTCAACGGAACCTCGGTAAATACAAATGCCACGTGGTTGTGCGGCAGGTTCGCCCATCTGGGGGCCCGCATTGTGGCGGTTACGATGGTGGGGGATGGCCTGAATGATATTCTGGCGGCTTTTCATGCTGCTGCCCAACGGGCCGATTTTGTTGTGGTGACCGGAGGCCTGGGGCCCACCAGCGACGACCGTACCAAAGAGGCTACCCTCCGCTATTTTGGAGGATCCCTGGTACCTGTGGAGAGTGAAATTGAAAGGATACGCCGGCTCTTCGCCGACCGGGGTCTTCCACTCACAGAACGGAACATCGAACAGGGGTATGTGCCGGACACCTGCACTCCCATTACCAACCCTGTGGGTACAGCCCCCGGGATGGAGTTCAAGTCTGAGGGCCGTATCTGGCTTTTTCTCCCCGGGGTTCCGGCCGAGATGAAAGCCCTTGTGGATCAGAATATCCACCGGTGGTTTACCGATGCGGAGAGTGGTAAAACCTTTGTGGCCGATGAGATCATGGTGATCGGGGTAGGGGAGTCTTTTGTCGCCGACCGAATTGCCCCATGGCAGGCCCAACTGCCGGCTCATCTGGCACTGGCCTATCTCCCCTCGGCCGGACTGGTCAGGATCCGGCTCTCCTGCTTTTCGGAAGATGCCGGGCACGACCGCCTCCTCATCCGCAGTGAACTGCAAAAAGTGCTGGCCATCTTCCCTGGTGAAGCGTTTTACACCGCCATGGAGGAGTGGAACCACCACTTCTACCGCGTATTGCATCAGCAAAATATCTCCCTGTCAGTAGCCGAGAGCTGCACCGGCGGCTACCTGGCACACCGCATCACCTCTGTACCGGGGAGCTCCTCCATCTTCAGGGGCGGAGTGGTGGCCTATCACAACGATATCAAGACGGAATTGCTCGGGGTTCCTGCAACCACCCTTGAACGGCATGGTGCGGTGAGCCGTGAAACGGTGGAGCAGATGGCATTCGCAGTGAGGAGCAGGTTCAGGACCCACATGGGCGTTGCCATCTCGGGCGTTGCAGGCCCCGACGGAGGCACACCGGAGAAGCCCGTGGGCACCGTCTGGATTGCGGTGGCAGACAACCTGGGGGTTGAAAAAGCAATGTTCCTGATGGGGACAGACCGCATCAGGAACATTGAAAAGAGTGCCGTGATGGCCATGAAGATGGTGCTGAACCGCCTGGCTACTGCACGGTAAACCTCCCCTTGCTCAGGAGGGTGTCGCCATCGTTAAGGGTGAACATATAGATACCGGCGCCCATATTGCCACAGGAAACCTCCAGGGAATTTCCGTTCACGGTATATGCTACCGGAATTTCACGCCCGGTAACGTCAAACACTTTGAGGGTAACAGTTGAGCCCGTCAGGTCTTCCTTCGTCACAATGGACAGCCTGTCATGAGCCGGGTTCGGGAATACCATGGCGTTGGCAGATGACCCTGTCGGATCGATCCCGATGCCGGTGATGGTCACCACCTGGCAGTAAGGGGCACTTGTGCCATATTGGTTGGAGACGATGAGGCAGACGTTGTGATTGCCGTTGGTGTTGAAAATGTAGGTGGGGTTCTGCGCATTGGAGGAGTCCAGTCCGACATCATCAAAGTCCCACTTCCAGCTCGTGGGAGCACCGCCGGAAGCATCCGTAAAGTCCACGATGGGCATGTTGGTGGCATCGTAGGTGAACATGGCAATGGGAGCGCCGTTGCTTACGGTGATCAGCTTGCATTTCTGGTTGTTGCCGTAGGCATTGCCAGCCGTGAGGCACACGTTTTTCTGTCCTGTGCTGGCATAGGTATGCGATGGGCTCTGGAGGTTTGAGTTGGAGCCGTCACCGAAATCCCATGTCCAGGTGGTCGGGCTGTAAACCGTGGCATCGGTGAAGTTAAAAGTTGGATCAGCCGTGGCATCGATCGTGAAATCGGCAACGGGTGCCGGACGAACCACGTCAAGTCCCATGCAGAAGTCTTCGATGAATTTATCCCTGTAATCGGCCCACGAGTTGAAAAGCACTTCATAAGTCCGGTAGGATACAGGCTGGGTGTTATCCCTGCCTAAATTGATGTCGGTACCGGCCATGATCCATGCCAGATATACCCCGCCCGAGTCAATGTAAATATTTGAACTGGCTGGTGTAACCAGGGTGTACACACCGGTTGAGATCTGCATGGGACTCACAAACACCGAATCCAGCATGGTACCCGGACCTTTGTTCGGGCCATTGTCCCTGTAAATTTTAGCATAAAAACCCACAGCAGATGAATTTGAGGTGATCAGGAACCTTGACCCGGAAACCCTTACCGGATAGACAGGTGGTTCAACATAGATGGCAATTCCGCCGTTACCGCCGGTCCAGCTAAGGCCTCCGCCTCCTGCTGCCCCGTTTGAATAATCCAGTACCATCGTGGTCAGGGCAGTGTCAACCACGATGACCTCCTGTATTTTCCTGTTGTTTGAAGCTACCATGTCGCCTGTGATTCCGGAGATGGAGGTATTAAGCTGATAGGTTCCGGCGGTGGTGGGAGTAAAAGTATTCGGGAAGGTTACCAGCGCAGTTGCCTGGGCCGTCAAACCTGCCGGCACCACTGCAGAACCGCTTGTCATTGCCACCAGACTTGTGGAGTGAACAACGGTATCATTTACCGTAAAACTTGGGAGTACCTGGTTTCCCATATTTCTTACCTGGGCCTGCAGAGGAAGCACACCTCCCTTTTTAAGGAAGATACCCCCGTTCTTTTCATTGCCGTTCCATTCCATGCCTCCGTCGGTTACCGCATACGTAACCGTTGAAGGATAGTAAAACTTGATAGTAAAGTTACCGGAGGGCATCACATCGATCATGGGTCCCAGGCCGAGCGTGCCGGTAGAGTTCTCAATCCCTACAACAATGTCAAGGGTTCCGTTCCCGATATTGGTCGACTGATAATTCAGCGTGATGGATTTGTCAGCCTTATTAAGGATAATCTGAAAAGTGTTGCTGCCGGAATATCCTGCTGTATTGTTAGTATAGAACGGAACATTCAGGTAACTCACACAGAGCGTGTCAGCATTCGACCAGTAATAACACTTCGCTGTGTTGCCTACTCCGTCGAAGTTAAGGTCGGCCATCAGGGCAGCAATCCAGTCGTTCGCGTCAGTGGTTGTCGGCACGCTGTTCGGGAATGACGCTGCATCGTTGACTCCGCTGAAAGAGATAAAACCATTGGAACTGATCCAGAACTGGTTGGTTGGATACCAGTAGAACTGAAATCCCTGGGAAGCCGAAAACGGACCCAAAATGTTGTCGTCACTCAAACCTCCTACCTCAATGCCAATGGTGGTGATGTCAAACCACTGGTATACAGGAGGTGTGGTTGTGTGGTTACTGTTTTTCCAGGTGTAACCATACGCATCAGGCCCACCGGAAGTCTGCGCAAACAAGGCACTGCTGATGAGCACTGCCGATACAAAGAATAGCAATCTTTTCATCTCGTTAGGATTTGGTTATCATCATTCAAATAGAGGCATAAAGATAAGCATTCATTATAAAAAACCACTTTTTTTCTTTATTTTTTTTGATTTAGGTAACAATTATGATCCTCAAACCTTTGATAAGAATGTTTAATGGGTATGTAAAGATATCCACATTAATTCCTGTAATTTTGCGATGTGAAAAAGTTGGCATCCATCCTGCTGATCCTGTGTCTGGTACTCCCTTTCGCCGGTACCTACACCTGGCTGAAGGTTCAGAAGAGGCAGGTGAAACGCTCTGTAAAGCGGATGATGATGCAGACCGTGCCCCGGGAAGATCTGGTGCAACTGGCATTCAGCAGGGCAGATGCAGGGTTGAAGCTGCGGTGGGAGCATTCGAAAGAGTTTGAATACCGGGGCGAAATGTTTGACGTGGTGGATTCTGTCTGCCGCAACGATTCAGTCATTTATACCTGCTGGTGGGACCGCGAAGAAACCCAACTTAACCGGGGGCTCAGGCACGTCCTGAACCGGATGGCCGGCAATGACCCTGTAAGGAAAGAGCGGCAGGACCGCCTTTCTGACTTTTACAGAAACCTCATGAACCCTTCAACCCCAAACCGGGGGTTTTCCCTCCCTGCGCACCAGAATACTTATGCAGGATTCAGGGAGCACACCCTTTTACCCCCGTTTATCCCACCTCCGGAAAAGCCTCCGAAAGCGGTCTGACCTGATGCGTTTTTGCCTGCCTGAATTTCAGGAAAGCATGGTCTTTCAGAAATGCAGGAACACTGATCTGATGATGCCTTCCGGATGCGGTTTACAGCTGTATCAGGGGCATGATGGGTTGTACCCATGATCAGTCTTATATCATTAATGTTTTATAACAGATTTATCTACAATGAAATGGAATTATAATTTTCTTATCGTTTTAATAGGTTTGATGATACCGGTGGTTGCCCGGACCCAGGTGGTAACGGTCGTCAATCAGGAGACCGAAGAGCCGCTGGAGCTGGTGACACTTGCCACCCAAACTCCTGTCAGGATGGTGCTTACCAACGGGCTGGGACAGGCTGATATCACAGCCATGGCCAATGCCGGCCGTATTGAGATCAGGATGCTGGGTTTTGAAACCACCTTCCGGAGCTGGGAGCAGCTCAAAACCGCCGGATTCCGTGTAGGGATGAAGCCTGCCGTGATCAGCCTCGACCGGCTGGTGATCTCAGCCACACGATGGAACCAGTCGTCGTGGGAAATACCTGCAAAAATTTCCACCATCCCTGCCTCACAGACGGCTTTGCAGATGCCACAAACCGCTGCCGACCTGCTGGGTGTTTCGGGGAAGGTATTTGTACAGAAAAGCCAGCAGGGGGGTGGTAGCCCGATGATCCGCGGCTTTGCCACCAACCGTCTCCTCTATTCGGTGGACGGAGTCAGGATGAACACCGCCATCTTCCGCGCAGGGAACATTCAGAATGTGATCTCCCTCGATCCGTTTGCCATCGGCGAAACGGAGGTGCTGTTCGGACCCGGGTCGGTCATTTACGGCAGTGACGCCATCGGGGGGGTGATGAGCTTTGCCACCCTCAAACCCACGTTTTCTGCCGGCAACAAGCCCATCACAGGGGGCAGTGCCGTTACGCGTTATGCTTCAGCCAACCAGGAAATGACCGCCCATTTCGATGTGCATGTGGGCTGGAAAAAGTGGGCCATCCTCACCAGCATCTCCAGTTTCAACTTTGGCGACCTGAAAATGGGCTCCTACGGCCCTGAGGAGTACCTGAGGCCCTTCTATGTGGTCCGGCAGGATAGTGCCGACGTGATCGTTGCCAACAACGATCCCAGGGTACAGCGCCCGTCGGGTTATACCCAGATGAACCTGATGCAGAAAGTGGCATGGAAACCCAATGATGCATGGTATGCGGAATACGCGTTCCATTACTCTGAAACCTCTGAATACTCGAGGTACGACCGGCATATCCGTTACAAAAAGGGGTTGCCGCGCTATGGCGAATGGAGCTACGGCCCCCAGAAATGGATGATGAACCAGCTGACCCTCAGCCATCAGAACGCTGGTACGCTGCTGTACGACCAGCTCACACTTCGGCTTGCCCATCAGCAGTTCGAAGAGAGCAGGATCGACCGGGATATCAATAAATCCACGCGTCACATCCGCGAGGAAAAGGTGAATGCCCTGTCGGCCAACCTCGATTTCTCGAAAAGGCTCAGCGACAAACACCAGCTCTTTTACGGACTGGAAGGGGTGATGGACGACGTTGCCTCCACCGGTACCGATATGGACATTTCCACCGGCATCGCAGCAGTGGGTCCGTCCAGGTACCCGCAGGCTCTGTGGTCCACCCTCGGGATCTACCTGTCGGAGCAGTGGAAAATGGGAAACCGCCTCCTGCTGCACACCGGGATACGCTACAGCCGGTACATGATCGATGCCGATTTCGATACCGCCTTCTATCCTTTCCCCTTTACCGTGGCAACGCTGAACGAAGGGGCCCTCACCGGCAGCGCAGGACTGGTGTACCGCCCGTCGGACCGATGGGTACTGAGTACCAACCTCTCTACGGGCTTCAGGGCACCCAATGTGGATGACCTGGGCAAGGTGTTCGACTCCGCCCCCGGACTGGTGGTGGTACCTAACCCCGACCTGAAGCCGGAGTATGCCTGGAATGCCGACCTGGGCGCCGCAAGGATCTTCGGCGACTACCTCAAGCTCGATATTTCGGTCTATGCCACCCTCCTGCAGGATGCCCTGGTAAGGCGCGATTTCACCCTGAACGGGCAGGACAGCATCCTGTACGATGGTGAGATGAGTAAGGTGCAGGCAATCCAGAATGCTGCGGAAGCACGGGTGTATGGCGTCCAGGCCGGCCTCGAGGCAAAGCTTCCTGCCGGTTTCGGCTTCACCTCCGATTTCAACTATCAGAAAGGGGAGGAGGAACTCGACGACGGCTCGGTGAGTCCTTCGCGCCATGCAGCCCCGTGGTTCGGTGTTACCAGGCTTACCTACGGTTCCCATTCCCTCAAACTGGAAATCAACGCCCAGTATTCCGGCAAAAAGACGTATGAAGAACTGCCGGAAGAGGAGAAGGCCAAGACTGAAATCTATGCCCTGGATGATGACGGAAATCCGTGGTCACCGGGTTGGTACACATTAAATTTCAAAGCTTTGTATAAGCTGAATTCCCAGCTTTCAGTTACGGCAGGCATTGAAAATATCACCGACCAGCGGTACCGGCCCTATAGCTCCGGTATTTGCGCCGCTGGCAGAAATTTCATGTTCGGCCTGAAAGCAGGATTCTGATGTTATCTATCCACTCTTGAGTCTACTACGAAAACCACCTTTTCTTATATTTTCCGCAGAATCCAGAAACATAAATGCTTATGATAAAATCAAATAGCTAACAGATCCTAAGTTGTTTAGATAAAAAACCTCTCGCGGAAATCCGCAGAAAGCTCGAGGAAATCCGCAGAATTTTCTTTCAGCGTCTATCTGCGAAATTTCAGCGCTTTTCCGCGAGAGATATTTTTTTCTCAGAATCCAGAAAAATAAATGCTTATGTCAGAATCTTCGCGTGAAATAACGACTGATTTCAAAATAAAAAAAAAGCAACCATGTTTGTCAAAGACCTGAACGACTGCGAAATCTTCACTGCCGGCGACGGCACCATCCTCCGTGAGCTGCTCCATCCCGGCAAAGCAGATCTGAAACTGCGCTACAGCCTGGCGTATGCCGTGTTGCCGGTGGGCCTCACCTCACTGCCCCATCGCCTGAAGACCTCAGAAGTGTATTACATTCTTAAAGGCCAGGGGTTGATGTCGATCAATGAGGAAACCGCCCAGGTGTTCCCGGGGCAGGCGGTCTATATCCCCCCCGATGCCATTCAGTTTATCAAAAGCACAGGAGATCAGCCACTTGAATTCCTGTGTATCGTGGATCCTGCCTGGCGCAGGGAGGATGAGGAGGTGTTTGATGCCTCCTTTAACAATCAGTAACATGCTTTTTGAAAAAAATGGTTTACATTTGTATTGAATCAAACGTAAAACCATTGATGAAAAAACTCTGTTTTCTCCTTTTCGCTACTGTGCTGATGCTCGGGGTGGCCTGTAAGGAAGAAGAGCCTGTACTTACCCCCTATGAACTCCTGACCACCCGGATCTGGGCATCTGACAGCCTGCTGGCAAACGGCGAGGATGCCAGCGGCCCCGGGCAGATGCTTGAGACCTTCAAGGGGAATGCGGTTTTCAATACTGATGGCACCGGGGTGCTGGGAAATTACAATGCCACCTGGACGCTCTCCGTGGACAACACCGAGATCACCATCATCACCGTGGACCCGGCTATGGAGATCATCACCACCATCGTAGAACTTACCAAAACGTCGCTCAAGATCACCACGGCAGTGGCCGATATCAATAACCCGGGCCAGTTTATCGAAATCCGGATGACCTTCAAAGGAACGGTAAAAGTATGAGGTGCACCACCGCCTGCATGTTGGTTTGGATAATGCTCTGGTTTACAAATGCTGAAACCCGGGCACAGGCTTCTCAGCAAGGTGCTGACAGGCCCGCGGTGGTTACCGGGCTGGTTTTTGACGGCACCACCAACCATCCGTTGCCGGGTGCCACCATCCTGTCGGATCAGGGGAAGGGTACAATCACCGGCAACAACGGCAGGTTCAGGCTGTTGCCCGGCGAAGGGAAATGCCTGCTGCGGTTCAGGTTTGTAGGGTATGCTGAGGTAACCCGCGAGCTGACCCTCCGAAAGGGGGATTCTGTTGACATCCAGGTGGCTATGACTGTCCAGGCCAGGGAGATGGAGCGGGTGGTGGTCAGCGCCGGAAGGGCTCCCCAGCAGCTGGCCGATCTGGTGGTTTCCGCCTCAGTGATCAGGGCGGAGTCGATCGATGCGGCCCATACCCGCAATGCCGATGAACTGCTGAACCACACCGCGGGGGTTGAAATACTTGACGGACAAGCCTCCATCCGGGGTGGGAGCGGGTTCAGCTACGGCGCCGGGAGCCGCGTGATGGTGCTGGTGGATGGACTCCCGTACCTTTCGGCCGATGCCGGCCATGTGAGCTGGCAGGCGCTTCCGCTCGAAAATCTGGAGCAGATCGAGATCATCAAAGGGGCATCTTCTGTGTTATACGGCTCATCCGCACTCAATGGCATCGTGAGCCTGCGCACCGCAGAAGCTTCCAAAGAGGGGATTACCCGCTGGTATGCCGGCGGTGGCATCTTCGATGCACCCCGGACAGAGGCCTGGAAATGGTGGAACAGCCCCAGGGTTTTTTCCGACGTTTCATTCTCCCACCTGAAACGGTATGGCCGCACCGATATTGCAGCAGGGGTCTTTGCCCGCTACGACAATGGCTACCGGAAATACAACGAGGACCACCTTGTGCGGATTAACCTGCGGTTGAAGCGAAAATCTGCTGCCATCCCGGGGCTGGAGTACGGACTGGGCATCCATGGCAGGCACAGCCGGAAAACCGATTTCATCCTCTGGGACAACGGCACCACAGGGGCGCTGGTGCAGGACACCTCCACCGCCCAGCGGATGACCGGTAGCGGCGTCACCCTTGATCCCTTTATCGGGTTTCAGCAGGGCACAAAAACCCGGCACGACCTCCGGGGGCGCATCCTGTGGTCGGAGAACGTATTCCCCGACGGAGGCGACAACAACAGCAGGTACCTGTCGGAATATGCCGAGTATCAGTTCCACCATGTGATATCCCCCCTGTTTACCCTCAATGCGGGTGCCTCATGGTACCATACCGCCATCTTTTCACCCTTCTACGGCAACCACCGCGGAAATACCTCAGGGGCGTACCTGCAGATGGACGTGCATCCCGGGAAACGGCTGAAACTGGTGGCCGGCACCCGCATCGAGCATGCGGTGCTCAACGACGAGCAGGGGAAGCCGGTACCCCTCTTCAGGGCAGGAGGAAACTACAGGGCAGGCTCGCTTACGTTTTTGCGTGCCTCCTTCGGACAGGGATACCGTCACCCCTCCATCGCCGAGAAATATGCCTCGACGACCCTGGGCGCGGTCACCATCATCGCCAACCCGCAGATCAACCCGGAGTCGGGCTGGAATACAGAAATCGGGATAAAGCAGGGATTCAGGGGGAAGCTTGCAGAAGGGCTGGTGGATCTTGCCCTGTTCTATTCCGAAAACAAGGATATGATCGAATTTGTGTTCGGCGTGTACCAGAATCCGGTTACGGGGCTGTATGGATACGGGTTCAGGGCAACCAACGTCGAATATTCAAGGGTTTACGGAACCGAGGCCGAGCTGGTGCTGCGCACGCGCCTCGGGGTTTTTCCCGTAACATTGCAGGGCGGGTATGTGTTTATGTATCCGGTGAAGTTCAATCCCCATACCGGGAAAAATACGGATGAATACCTGAAATTCAGGCGCAAGCATGCCCTCAACCTCAACCTGGGCACCTCATGGAAGAAATTCGAAGGGTTGTTCCAGGCCACCGCCCGTTCGCCCCTGCTGGATGTGGATTATGTGTTCCTCAATCCCTCCACCCGCGAAACGATCCTTCCGGGCTTCTACGATTACTGGATCAACCACAACAAAACCTACGTAGTACTGGATGCATCCCTCTCATACCCCCTCAGCTACCGTTTTACTATTTCCGCCTCCGTAAAAAACCTCACCAACACCGAATACATGGGGCGCCCCGGGGACATCAGGCCGCACCGCCATTTTATCCTGCGGATCTCCGGAAGGCTGTAATCATCAGAAAAATAAGAGGTATATAAGGAAATCTTTGGGAAAAGATCTCTTTCAAACCACGGAGAATCAGAGAACACAGAGATCACAGAGGGAGATGCAAATCAACCCATGAAATCCGTGAAAATCCGTTTAATCCATAATATCCGTGTGCTATATCCCGGTCAACTTTTCTGACGCCGGTTACGAGGATATAGGCATCAGCCCGAGTGCATCAAGGATCAAAAAGACAATGTCAGTACGGGCATCTGCGAAGTCCTTGTTGTTACTGTCGGCCGATTGAATACAGTTCGCAAAATAGTACACTTTGCCATGGGTCTCAAGATAACCAACAAACCAGCCGAGATCCATGGCGTCCTGCACTCCCCATCCCGTTTTTGCCCTCACCACATAGTCCAGTGTGTCTTTTGTGATCATGATGTTTTTCACAATGTCCATGGAGCGTTGCGAAAAGGGGAGCTGGTTGTCATGCAGCCGCCTGAGAAAGGTGATCTGCTGTTCCGGCGAGATGCGGAGTGCGCCGGCAAGCCAGAACTGGTCAATGCCGCCCGAAGTGTCGGCGTTGCCGTACTGTGCCTTATCGAGCCAGTATTTCATCCGGCTGCCTCCCACACGCCGTGCCAGCTCCTGGTAGTACCAGACCGTGGAGTTCCGGAAAGCGCTCTTCAGGTCGTGGTCGCAGTTCCATGCAGGGCGGTTCCTTACCACACTATCCCAGGGTATTACGAAGTTTTCGTCACGGATTACCCCGGTCTCGAGCCCAATCAGCGCATTGCAGATTTTGAAGGTGGAAGCAGGGGTAAATGGCTGTCTGAACTGCTCCGGATTATAGAAGGTATAGGTGTCAGCCTGAGGGTCGTACAGCACGAACGAACCCTCCACATGGTACCGGTCGTAGAATGTCTTAAAGTCATCTCGGACTGCATCCGGCTGTTTGCGGGTGCAGCTTATCATTGCAGATGCCAGTATCAAAAGGAGCAACAGGGACTGTTTCATGTTGATGACGGGGTTATGGGTAACTTCGGTCTGGTGCAGGGTTTTCTAAGGGTTTCCGGGTATCAAATGTACGCAGGTTTCGGATGGATTGAACAGAAAAACCCCCGGATCGCATCCGGGGGTAACATGCGCCCCACCGCTCAAGGCATATGTAAGATTGAAGCAGGCTACAACCATTCGCATACCACCGAAACCCTTATCTGCAATAGGGTGCATTGTGTAAAGTGCTGTAGGATCACAGTCGTTTATTGTTTTTCTGCAACCATAAAGCTGATACTCATCCCATTAAAGAAAAACCTCTCCTCTTTAACAATATGAAAACAATGCTGGGTCAGTAATTTTTCCACATCAGATGTCTTAAACATATTCAAATGCAATGGAAAAATTCCAAGTAGCCTCATGATACGAAAGGCAGTAAATTCAAATCTGGTTTTAAAATTCATATTATCCTTGAAACATGCTGTTTCAGAAATAAATAAACCACCTGGTTTCAACAACTCATATATTCTCTGAATGGCTTTTTCGCTGTCTTCCAGTAAGTGAATTATAGAGAAAGCAATAATTTTATCGTAGATAACTTTCTCCAATTCATCATTATAAATGGTCCCTTGTGAAAATGAGACATTCGTAGCATTTATCTTATCTTTCTTTTTTATGGCTTCGCTGATCATTTCAGCAGAAAAATCAAGACCATGGATTTGTTTTACCCCGGCAGCCAGTTTTAATGTTTTGGTACCTGTGGCACATCCAAAGTCGAGTACAATATCATTTGCATTAAGATATTTTTTTGTTTCGGCAATTAATTCCTGATTCGCATGTTTGAATTGCTTGTCTCTATCGTCAAATCTTTTAGCCTGTTTGTCCCAAAATTTCTGCGCATTATTTTTCATGATCTTGTTTTTTAGCATTTTGCACAGGGTCAGTTTGTCCCAAAACCTCCCTTCCGGCCCGCTAAGAATCAAAGGTACACAAGTTTGAGATGGGTTGTATTGGTTGTTGATTTTTTTTTCATCCACCACCGACCATCCCATTGATTACTGATCCGCATTCAAAGCAAAATGGTCTGTGGACACACAGGGTTGAACCGCACTGTGGGCAAGTCCTTCTGGCAGTCTCGAATTCCAGGAACTTTTCAATACCCTCATCCTTTATCATTGTCAGGTTGTCGAAGAAACTTGTGCTGTATCTGGTCCTGTATCTTTTGTCCAGGTTTTTCAGCCTTCGACAAGGATACTTCGGACATTCATAGCAGAATCCCGAATCAGTAGCCTTAAGGAGTACACAGTTTATTATGATACATTGCTTGCAGAATTCAGGCTTGGAGTCGTTTGTCATCCTGCATCCCGGACAGTGATCTTTATATCTCATATATCCCAGACAAGATCCGCAGTTCATCCCGCATGGAGCAATCATCTCTCTCTCGAACACGACTGTTGTCCTGTATTTCTTCGGTGCAGATGGCCTACTCATTATTATTTGTCCTTTCTTATTACCAGGAGATGGTTTGGATGTTTTCTTCGTGTGATCTGCTGGCAATGGATTATAACTTCGTGGCATTTTATCAATCACTCTTCCACCAAAGGTAGAGTAATAAATTTATGTTCAACATGTGGGCTGAAAATTTATTGCCAATAGGGTGCAATGGTACCGGATAAAACGGAGTTGTGGTTTCTGGAGGTTGCATTGGGGATATATCAGCGGGTGGTTGCCTGAAAGTCCTGCCACGCATCAGGTATCCGGGATTACTGGCACAATCCATTTGTCTCATAGCCTACACATTGCCAGAATTATACGCAAACACGGAAAAGGGTAAACATTACCGAAGGCTCACACCTAATGGGAGGTGCAGAGATGATGGATCTCACGGCCCTGGCTCCCGGGCTCTATCTGGTCTATATAACTGGAACTCGTGGGACATATCAGCAGAAGTTGATCAGGGAATAGGCTTTATCCATATTGATTTTGTTGGGCTGAGAAGTGATTTTGACCGCTAAGATTCGAGCAAATTCCTGAATTATAAGTGGTTATGATAAAATCACATTGAAAAATTTTCCTAAATTAGTTCGATGGATAATTTCTCGCGGAAATCCGCAGAAAACACGCGGAAATCCGCAGAATCTTCTTTCAGCGCCTTTCAGCGAAGTTTCAGCGTTTTTCCGCGAGAGAAAATTTTTCCTGCCGGATTCGGGAAGATAAGTACTTATGAAAAAATCACATAGCTAATATATCCTAAAATTGGGTAGAGTATTCCGAAGATGAAAGCAGATTGTATGTCGTTGCATTTCAAATTACTATTTAACTTCAAAATCCAGTTGTCTCCCTTCATTGAAAGCCTTCTTGTCCATACCTGAGCCAACTGCAAACCCGATTGCCATGCCTACAGGTATACCAATCGCCAGCATTCCATAATTTCCAATACTTACACCCAATGCAAGCCCCAGAGGTATTCCGAAGGCCGCCATACCCAATGTCATCCACAATTTCCTGTAATAATGAATCGGTACGATTTTATGTTTCTTCTCTATCAGGATAATAATTCTGTTTTCTTTTTCTTGTATGGCCTTCACAAAATGTTTGTCAATGACAGAAATGGCATTTAACTGCTCTATTTCAGTGCTTATCAAAGCAACCGTTTCAGTTGGCAATCCTTTCGCTTCCAGGGCAGTTAAAAGCCTGCCAAGTTGTTGATACGCATTGGATGCTTTCAGGTTTTCAGAAATGTTCTCTCTTTCGATGAGTTTCTCCATAGTTGTTTTCTGTTGGGGGTTAAATCCTCTTGTTATTTTATGGAGAACTTGATGTAAATACTTGTCTTGAGTTTTATTTTTTGAAATTGAATTTCATCATTTTCTTTATCACGAACTTTCACCCCATCAACATAATAAAACTCTTCGCCAGAACGCGCACCCCTAATATTAACTGCCGAAATATTTGAAAGTGGCATTGTTTCAGTTTCCTTGATTATTAATGGTTTTCCTGTCTGCTCGCCAATTGCCGCCAGCAAATAGTCAGCTTTGTTCTTGGCTGCTTTTATTGCCATTATCTTCACTTCTACTGTCAGGCTGTCAAGTTTTGAATGGCTTACTCCTGAAATATAGGCGTCTGTGATTTCCAGTTTTTCAAGTTCCTGAAATATTTGTCCAGCTGTCGTTGCATCTGAAACCTTCAAGGTATATTCCTTCTTTGTCAGTACATCTTTCTTTTGCCAACGAAATTTTACGAAGTCAGCATTTGCATCTGATAAGTATAAGTTTGTCAGGTCAATGCCAAGTGATTTAATAGCGTTTTTTAGTTTTTCTTCCTGCTCTTCAATAGTCACCTTGACCTTGTTCACATATTTTTCACGAATTATAATCCCAATGTAGATTTCGTCCGGAACTACTTCTTTTTCTGCTGTTCCGGTTACTTCGATGTAAGGTTGTTCTTCTGTCTTTGGCGTATTGGTTTGTCCGGAAGTCAGAATGGTTGTCAGTAAAAACGCAATGGTGAAAAGTTGTTTGATTTTGTTCATTTTCTTGTCTGTTTTATATTTCGGTTGTGTCTTTTTGCCATGGGCTATAACTTCAGTCTGCCCAAAAACCAATTCCATCCTACTGAGGATCAAATGTAGGCAAGTTTGAGATGGGTTGTCGCAGCTTTTTACCTGAAGATCACCTCATCGCAGAAGAGCCAGGCGGTTTGGCCGGCGTCGGGGTGGTCCGGCGGACAAACCCCTTTGTTTACGGCCTGGAGGGAGAGGTGCTTCATCCCTTCGGAGCGCAGTTTGAAATGGTGAATCACCACCGAGCCGCCGGCCACCCTCTCCTCACGGGTCACCTCGCTCTCAAGCTTCATCCGCTCCCGGTGTTTCCCCTGTCCGGTGTACAGGTACACCTGCTCAGGGGCAAAGATCCTGCTCCCGGGCAGGTCCAGGAACCGCACCTCCACCTTGCTGAACTTTTTGTTTTTCCTGATCTTCAGCGCCATATCCAGGTCCACGCCGTGGAAACCGTTCCATACCGCCGGAAGGGTGGTGGCAGTGCATCCGGGGTCCTCGATGTTGCCGTTGGTGAGCGGGTTCTCCGTATCGCCTTTGTACCGGAGCGAATAGGCGTACCGCAGGGTGTAGGGGCTCCCCTGCATTGCGTGGCTGATGGTGAGGGTGCAGGGTTCAGCTGCCACAAGCACCGCTGTTAGTGCGGTAACTGTAATCCGGTGTAGTAGGATGGGTATCATCGGTTTGGGTGTTTGGGGGTTAGTTCAGACTGATTTCTATGTGGTATCCGGGACTTTCGGTTTGGTCACTTCCTGCTTTTACATCCGCAGTCCTGAAAAGGACCGCCTTCTCCGGCATCCCTTTCGCCGTCAGGAAGTTCTTCATAGCGGTTTGCCTTGCGGTGAGGATCTGCCGGTACCCCAGCATGGTCTTCTCCCGCCCTGCGCGGTCCAGCAGCGTTCCGGTATCAGGAATGCCGGCGCTGAGGCCGCAGAATTCTAGGAATGCAGGGTCATCAAGCCGGATGCTTTCCGGTGTGGCGCCGGTATTCCCCTGCTTCTGCAGATAGGAGAGATACTCATCCCGGAGGATCCGGAAGGCCACCATCTCTATTTCCCTGTCGGGAATGCCGGTTTGGATGAAGGTAAATGTGAGCTCCGGCTTTTTCCCCGAGATCTCTGCTATCCGCCCCAGCCTATTCTGCGTGGATCCATCCAGCGTATCCTGCAGGTACCAGAATTTCAACGATTCCAGGTCTTCCCCCTCCATCCCCAGCGACCGCGCCATGGCAGTGAAAGGGGCTGCAGCGGTTTTGATCAGGAACTCCTCCAGGGTCTTCAGGATGATTTTTCCCAGCCTGAAGTTGGGAGCAGAGGGATTTCCGGATACAGGAAGGTCGAAGGTGATCATGTCGTGCCGGTCCTTCAGCACATACAGCGCAAGCCCCACGGGCACCCGGTAGGCTGTGGTGTCGCCCGTTTTCCGGCCGGTTTCGAGTCCGGCGATGTGGATGTGGTTTTTGTTGCTGAGCTGTGTGGGGGTCATCTTCAGGTCCCCTTTATAATGAAAGGTGCCACCCGTTACTGGCCGTGCAATCCAGTATTCGCTGTACGGGCTGAAACGGCTCAGGGACAGGTTGTTCAGCACACCCTTAAAGGAGAGGTTGTCCGGGTTGCGCATGTCCATCACCAGCTCCCCTTTGAAGGACCCGGCCTGGTCCAGCATCATGCTCAGGTTCACGGGGATGGCGGTTCCCAGGTCGCTGAACCCGGTCATGACGGCCTCAATGGCGGTTACAGGGTAGGTGAAGGGCCGGTTGAGGGTAAGGTCGGTAAACTGCACACTGCCGTTGCGGATTGCAAGGTTTCTGATGGAATAGTGCATTTCGGAAGGGGTATCCGCAACCGTGGAATCACCGGCTGTGGCTCCGGCACCTGAGGTGTCGGGGGCAGGCACATCCTCATACAACGGGGCCAGCAGCCTGTCGAGGGTGTTGCTTTCTCTGTCCATGGTGTAGGTGATCTCCGGATGATCCAACACCACCGAAGCGATGTGGTACTGTTCCTCTACCAGGCTGATGGAGTCCAGCGCAACCTCCAGCTGACGGATGGCACAGATGGGTTTGCCGGCAGGATCTGTGGCTTTGAACCTGCTGAGGGCAACACCGCCCCTGATCACCAGATCGAGCGGATCCTGCAGGGAGCCTGCGAGGTGGAGGCGCGTATCAAGGAGCCCCTCCAGGGACTGAACCGCCAGCCAGGGTTTGGCAAACGATGCAAAGGGCTGCAGGTCAATGTGTTTTATATCAACCTCCATGTTGTACCGCTCCTGTTCCGGGTTCACGGAACCCCTGAGGGCTACCTGGCCCCCGGCACCCAGGGTGAAGCTGAGCCCAACATCGGCCTGACGGCTGTTCCAGGCGATCTCCGGCAGTTCGATGCCCAGATCGCAGACCTCCTGTGCATCCCCGCTGTTCAGGTCGCTGTACCGGATGGCCCCACCACTGATCCTTAGGTTTTTAACGGAATATTTGGTGGTGGAGGAGGTGGTATCGGTGTCTGTGGAGTCGTCGGGCGGAATCAGATCGCTAAAGTTGAAGAGGGAGTCTTTGCGGGCAATACTGATGGTGGGGTCGGTGAGCTCCAGGGCCGATACCGCGTATTCGTGCCTTAGGAGTTTCCAGGGGGAAAAATTCAGGTAAAAACGGTCAAAGGCCACAAAGGTGTCCTGTTTGTTCTGTTCGAACATGGCGAAGCCCCTGAGGCTTATGCTGCATCTGAAATAGTTGATCTTCAGCCGGTCCAGGGTGATCTTCCGCCCGATCATCTCTTCCGAATGGTTTTGCAGGTACTGCTTTGCCACCGGGGGTGCGATGGCGGCCAGCAGGATGATCAGCATGAGGACCAATCCGGGGATATAGTGCTTTTTCTTCAGCTTCATGGGACCATACTTTCCA
Source organism: Bacteroidota bacterium (assembly GCA_022709695.1). GTDB lineage: Bacteria > Bacteroidota > Bacteroidia > Bacteroidales > SKPS01 > SKPS01. Next base: position 526,663 of record JAKLII010000001.1, on the reverse strand, counting down.
TACGAAGGTAGTCAAAAACTAAAACCGTTTGCGCAGCAAATTGTTAACGATTCCTCAAGCCGCTGATTTTCATTTCCGTTGCCGTCGATCCAGTGGATCGGGATGCCGTTTTTTTCCATCCTCCTGAACCAGGTCATCTGTCGCTTGGCGAACTGGTGGATGGCGGTGTTCAGCAGTCCCACCATGGCCTCGTAGCGGGTTACGCCGGTAAGGTAGTCGGTCACGTAGCGGTATTCGAGACCGTAGTAGCGCATCTGTCCGGGGGTGAGGCCGCTGTCGAGCAGCGCCTGCACCTCCTCCACCAGCCCCTGCTGCAGGCGGTCCTGCAGGCGCCGGGTGATCCTCTCCCTCAGCACCTCCCGGGGCACGGCCACCCCCAGCACCAGGTGCCCGATGTGCTGCAGCAGGTTGTCCTGCGGGGCTGTGGTGCCGTTTTCTGCGGTGAGGGCTATCTCCAGCGCCCGGATGAGCCTGCTGCGGTCGGTGGTATCGGTGGTGTTGTGCAGCGCTTTCCGGGCTTGCAGCATCTGCACCAGCACCTCGTCGGGGAAGGCTTCCAGTTTCAAACGGAGGACTGGATCCACCGGGGCCGGGGGCAGGTGGTAGGCCGAGATCACTCCTTCGAGGTACATCCCGCTTCCGCCACAGAGCACGGGTTGCCTGCCGCGGGCGGTGATGCCGGAAAAGGCCGTGCTGAAATCGTGCAGGTAGCGGTGCAGGTCGTACGCCTCGCCGGGCTCTGCGATATCCACCATGTGGCAGGGGATTGTTTTCCCATCTACCTGGTAATCATCCAGGTCCTTGCCGGTCCCGATGTCCATCCGCCGGTACACCTGCCGCGAGTCGGCGGAGATGATTTCGCCGTTTACCGCATCGGCCAGCAGGGCAGCCAGCCTCGTTTTTCCCGCAGCGGTGGGCCCCAGGACGGTAATCAGACCCGGTTCATGTTGCGTCATGGGCAAATCTCCTTTCATTTTCGGTTTTCACCACGGCCTCCCGCATCTGTACCAGCTGCTGCAACGCCGGCTGTGAAGCCCCGTCCCAGCCGATGGCGGCCGCAAAGCCGGGAAGGTGCAGCTCCAGGTTGGCGTACAGCGCCTTCCGCGGGTTGTCCCCTGCCGCCTCACGGCGCATCCACTGCCAGATGCGCAGCCCGTCGAACTTCTGGTGGCACGCTTTGGTAAAGGTAGCCAATCCTGCGACATTCTGGCGAAGTTTTTCCCAGATATTTTCCCCGAAGATCTCCCCGGTGAATGCATCGGCAGGGGTGGGGATATTTTTCCGGTACAATTCCTGAAAGCACTGATAGAGCTGGTGCAGCTTTTCGAAATGGCGGGGGTGGATGATGGCGTACCGCAGGGTATTGCCAGAGGTACCATCGCGCAGGGCGGGGCCGGTGCCGTAGGCTACCCTGTGGCTGTACCGGGCGGCAGGATACGCCCTGCTGTCCAGCCCCAGCAGCATCTTCGACCTTTTGGCCGATTTCTGGAGCAGGTAAAAATCCTCGCCCACCGGCTTCGGTGGCATCCCTCCAATGGCGCGGTACCCTTTTCCGGTTACCGCCAGGGCCGACCCTATGGCGGTAAAGGCATACGGACTGCCCGTGCCGATCAGATTGAGGAGGTAAAAGCGCATAAAGAGCTCATATTCAAGCATTGCCCGATCTATGGCATCATCCCCGGTGGCAGCATGGTAATAGGGTGCGGCTATGGCTTCGACATGGGGGAACCTTGAAAAACGTTCGGCTATATCTTTAAGGTAATCAGGGTCGTACAGGCTATCTGCATCAGCCGATACCAGCAGGATATCCTCCCCCCCCAGCTTCATGGCAAAATCCATGGCCTCCCTCCGGGCAGCCCCCGCGCCCCCCTGTCGCGGTTTCCAGCCCCTGCCCGGCGAGCACCGGTCCACCAAGTGCAGCGGGTAGGGGAGGTCACGGGCCATCCGGGCTGCCAGCTTCAGGGTCTTGTCGTTGTTTGCGCAAATCTCCCTTTTTCCGGGATCGCTGCGCCAGCTTTCGGGCTGATTTATGCATACCACCACGCAGAACGAATCACAGGTTTGCTGCGCAAACGATCCGAGGGTACGGGGCAGCCATTCCAGCTCATCCAACGCAGGGATGCATACCCTGATGTTAGTTTTTACTCCATCCGCAGATGATTTCATTGCCGAAGAGGTCGAAATAGCTGATTGAGACATTCTGCACCGCCGTAATGTTGAAGGGTTCGGGGATGGCGATGGAATAGAGGTTGTAACTCTCCGGGGGCACCCCATCATCATTACGCAGCTCGTACAATCCTGATCCGCTGGCATTTCCGAAGCATACCTTGATGGTGGAGGTCATCAGGAACCTCGGATTCACCGTGGTGCCGTTCCGCATTTTGTATTCCAGGTTCACATGGGTGATGATCCCGGAGGCATCGGTTTGCAGGGTAGGTATCGCCAGCACGGTGTACTGGTCCATGGTGATGTTGCTGTAGTTGAATGTAAATATTTGGTTGTCAAGGCCAAGCGTGTACTCTCCCGGTCCAAAGGGGGGGCCGCCCCAGCCGTTGCCCCGGCTGAAGTTGAGTTTGAATTCCTTGTTGTTGATGTAGCTGTTCCCTGCATTGTGCAGGTCGTTGTAGGGGTTGCCTGCAGGGCCCGTCAGCGTGGCATTTTCTGCCGTTGCGTTTGACGTATTGGAGATCCAGCCGTTGTCGCCCACTACATGGATCTGGTAGGTGTTCACGATCGTGCTGTCGGGTTTTTGCACCGGCCCCACGGAATTGATACCGAAGATTCCTGCATCGAACATCTGCATGGTGTTCACCCTGATGATGCCACTTTGCAGGATGTCGGGCTGGCCATCGTTGTTCATATCGATATTCTTCGCGAGAGCTTCGTAGTAAGATCCCACCTGCTGCATGAATTCCAGTTCCTCCTGCGACAGGATGATTTGCGACCCGATGGGGTCGTTTGCCGGAATGATGCGGGTGCTGTCCTGGGTGAGGGTCGACAGGTCGATGGTGCTCACGTTGCTGCCGGCTACATTAAGGGGGAGGAAGTTGAGCCCGCTGATGAACAGGTTGCCGATGAATTCGTTATTGTCGGTGAGGAATGCCACCACGGTGGCGCTCCCCAGGGGTGCCTTTCCGGTGAAACTCCCATCATTTCCGATGCTGGCCAGGTCGTAATCGATGCCGTAGAAGATCAGCACCTTTTTCGCATCTTTGAGCATGGGGCCTTTGTACCCCTTTTTCATTTTGGCATTCTTGTCGATTACCCCCTTAATTTTCACTTTCCTCTGAAAAAGCTGACCCTCACCGCACGATACGGCGAATGCCAGGCAGCAGATCACGGCAAACCTAAAGATGCGTTTCATAGAAATGTTCTTGGTGAGGGGAATGGTCCCCTGATGCAAATATACGGATTAAATCCGCTCAATCACCATGGCGATGCCTTGTCCAACGCCGATGCACATGGTGCAGAGTGCCAGCTTCCCGCCCGACTTCTGAAGCTGATGCGTGGCGGTAGTCACCAACCGTGCGCCGCTCATCCCCAGCGGATGTCCGAGGGCGATGGCACCCCCAAGGGGGTTGATGCGGGGGTCATCGTCCTTCAATCCCAGCTGCCGGATGCATGCAAGGGACTGGGCAGCAAAGGCTTCGTTGAGTTCGATGAGGTCGAAATCGCTGAGTGTGAGGTTGAGCCTGGCCAGCAGTTTCAGGGTGGCCGGCACGGGACCGATTCCCATGACACGGGGTGGCACTCCTGCCACGGCAGCCCCTTTCACGACGGCCAGGGGGGTCAGTCCAAACCTTTTTACCGCACTTTCGGCGGCCAGCAGCAGGGCAGCGGCGCCGTCGTTGATGCCGGAGGAGTTGCCTGCGGTGATGGTGCCTGAAGGGTGGGTGAGGGGTTTGAGCGATGCGAGTTTTTCAGGGGTGGTGGCGCGGGGGTGTTCGTCTTTTTCGACCGAAAGTTGCACCCCTTTCAGGGCCGGCAGTTTCACTGGGACGATTTCGGTATTGAATGAGCCATCCTGCTGTGCTGCAGCGGCTTTCTCCTGGCTTCTGAAGGCGAACAGATCCTGGTCCTCTCGTGAGATCTGCATCTCTGTGGCCAGGTTTTCTGCAGTCTGCATCATCGAGTCGGTGCCGTAGAGCCTGTCCATCAATGGGTTGATGAACCGCCAGCCAATGGTGGTATCGAAGAGTCTCACGTTGCGGGCAAAGGCTTCGGAGGCTTTGTCCATCACCAGCGGTGCGCGCGACATGCTCTCCACGCCGCCGGCAATCATCAGGTCGGCGTCGCCGGTGGCGATTGTGCGTGCCGCCATGGCGATGGCATCCATCCCCGATCCGCACAGCCGGTTCACTGTCACTCCGGGGACCTCAACCGGCAGTCCGGCCAGCAGCAGCGCCATGCGGGCGACGTTGCGGTTGTCTTCACCGGCCTGGTTGGCGCAGCCCAGGATCACATCGTCCACTTTCGAAGGATCCACTCCAGGATTCCGGGCAAGCAGTTCGGCGATCACCCTGGCTGCGAGATCATCCGGCCTTACCGGTGAAAGGGCTCCGCCGTATCTGCCGACGGGGGTTCTTTTTGCATCACAGATGAATACTTTGTTCATGGGTTTGTGTCGGGTATTATGCTTTTACTTTTTCTCGCAGAAATGCGCTGAAATTACGCTGAAATCCGCAGAAAGGAACGTAAATTCCAATGCTCAGGAAAATTGGGTAAAACAATTTGGCTAATATTTGCATGATTTCATTTTTACCTCATCCCCCGGCCCCTTCTCCTCAAGGAGAAGGGGAGATCAATGCGATTTATGGTGTTATACACCCCTCTCCTTCAGGAGAGGGGTTGGGGGTGAGGTGGTTAAGGGAATGGGAAAAAATATGGTTAAAAATATTCATTGAAGGGATTGAGGATATGGCGTTTAAAACAAAATTTTCTATTCATTAGCAGCTGCGAGGATTTCTCCCTTAAGCGCCCTGAACCCATTCAGCATCGCTTCTGTCAGCTGATCCACTTCGGTCTGGGTGATGGCGGTGGAGAACATGCAGGAGCAGGTGTTGGTGGTCAGGATCTTCCCCTGGTAGTACAGGTGGTCGATAAAGGCGTTCATCACGGCTGCCCGCTCTTTCGGCTGGTAGGCTTCGCGGTAGGTTTGCGGAGGGGTGCTCCTGAAGTGCATCCTGAACATGGAACCGGCTCCGGTAATCGAAAGCGGCACCCCTGCCAGGGCGGCGGCTTCAGCGATCTGGTCTTTGGCCTTTTGGGTTATCGCATTGATTTTCAATACAGCTTCCTGGTCGAAATGGCTCATGGCCACGAATCCTGCGGTCATGGTTACGGGGTTTGCCGAGAAGGTTCCCGAATGTGGAAACCGCAGCGGCGATTCTCTCGGGTCCAGCATCTGCATCACGTCGGCATGGCCGGCGAGTGCCCCCACAGGAAACCCTCCGCCGATGATTTTCCCCAGTGCGGTGAGGTCGGGGCGGATGGGATACTTCTCCTGGGCGCCGGTGTAGTGCACCCTGAAGGTCACCACCTCATCAAACACCAGCAGGGCGCCGTTTTTCCGGGTCCAATGGTACAGGGCTTCGATGAATTCCGAATGGGCCTGCAGCAGCCCCACGCGGTGGGGTACGGGATCCACCAGCACGCAGGCGATTTCTCCGGCTTGCCGGTCAAGAATCGCAAGGGTCCTCTCAATATCATTAAACGGGAAAACCACCACATCATTAAGCACCCCCTGCGGGGTTCCCTGCACCACCGGGGTGCTGTTGGGATGGTCGATGCTGCCCCAGTTGGCGGGGGCGGCGGTCTGGCTCACTTCGGCGTAGTCGTAGGTGCCGTGGTATGCACCCTCGGCCTTGGCGATCTTAGGCCTGCCGGTGAAGGCGCGGGCCGCTTTGATCATCGCCATCACCGCTTCGGTACCCGAGTTCATGAACCGGATCTTATCGAACCCGGGAACGCGGTGGCACAGCAACTCGGCATACGCCACTTCGATGGCCGAGGCCATGGTGTAGGCCGTACCTTTGGTGATTTGCTCCGTAACAGCCTCAACAACAGGCTGGAAGGAATGGCCATGGATCAGGGAGGCCATGTTGTTGGCGAAATCGATCCGGGTGACGCCTTCCACGTCGGTGATTTTACATCCCCTGGCTGCCTCCACGTAATTCGGGAAAGGCTTGCGGAAGATGGTATTTCTGCTGATCCCTCCGGGCAGCACCTCCAGGGCGCGCCGGTAGATGGCTTCACTTTGCTGATGTTCCATAATGGGGTTGGTTAAAATTGATTTCAGTCCTGATGTAAGGGGGCTCCGGTCACCTGCTGAAGGAATTCCATTTCGATGCCCGGTGCCAGCTCCCTGATATACAGTTTCTTGTCCCTGATGTCGATGATGGCGTAGTTGGTATAGATCCGGGTTACCACCTGTTTTCCGGTAAGGGGATAGGTACATTGCTGCACGATCTTGGGTTCACCGGTTTTGGTGGTGTGCTGGGTGATGACAAAGATATTCTTCACGCCGGCCACCAGGTCCATGGCGCCTCCAACTGCGGGTATTGCATTGGTTTCGCCGGTCGACCAGTTGGCCAGGTCGCCCTCCTGCGACACCTGGAAGGCTCCCAGTACGCAGTAGTCGATATGGCCGCCGCGGATCATCATGAAGCTGTCGGCATGATGAAAGAAGCTGGCACCCGGGATGGCGGTCACACATTTTTTCCCTGCGTTGATCAGTTCAGGGTCTTCGTGCCCCGGCACCGGGGTCGGGCCCATTCCCAGCAGGCCGTTTTCGGTATGGTAGATGAGCTCGCGCCCTTCGGGGACAAAGCCGGCAACCATTTCCGGGATGCCAATGCCCAGGTTCACGTATGATGCATCGGGGATGTCGGCGGCGACTTTCTGTGCCACTTCAGCCATTTCCCATCCTTTTTTTACCTGTTCCACGGGTACCTCCTGTTTTCTGCCACCAATACCGATTCCTCCATGGGGTGGGTCACTTCCAATACACGCTGCACAAATATTCCCGGGGTAATCACGGTCTCCGGGTCCAGCGACCCCACTTCCACCAGATGTTTTGCCTGCACGATGGTGGTGGTGGCGGCGGTGCACATCACCGGATTGAAGTTGCGGGCGGTTTTGTGGTACACCAGGTTGCCGTAGCGGTCGGCCTTCAGGCTTTTCACCAGCGCAAAATCGCCACGGATGGCATATTCCATCACATAGGGATTGCCATTGAAGTGGCGTATCTCCTTCCCCTCGGCCAGCGGGGTGTTCACGGAGGTCGGGGTGTAGAACGCCGGGATTCCGGCGCCGCCGCAGCGGATCCGCTCTGCCAGGGTACCCTGGGGAACCAGCTCCAGCTCGATCTCTCCACGGGTATACAGTTCAGGGAATACCACCGAGTTAGCCGATTTCGGGAACGAGCAGATCATCTTCCTTACCTGGCGGTTGGCGATCAGGGCGGCCAGTCCCACCTGTCCGCTGCCGGTATTGTTGCTAACCACCGTCAGGTCCTTCGCGCCCTGGTCTATCAGGGCATGGATCAGCTCGATAGGGCTCCCTGCCTCGCCGAAGCCCCCGATCAGGATGGTGGCGCCATCATAAATATCAGCAACCGCATCGGCTGCCGATGCCACAGTTTTATTCACCATAATGCTCTTCCTTGTAAATCGCACTCGATAAGGCGTTCTCCATCTTCTGCTCAATTACCTTCAGCTCATCATCGAAGAAGTTCTTTTCAGCGCGGTAAGGTTTGAGTTTCTCAATGGTGTTCTGCTGCTCATCGTATTCGGCAAGGTACACCTGGTCGAGCCAGTTCATATTCCGCGCCTCATTGAACTTCAGGGCAAAAACTTTTTCCCCGTTCACTTCGGTGGTGCCGATAAGCGAGATTTTCCCGGCCGAGGAGGTCATGGTGATATACCGTGAAGGGCGGTTGATGGACGACAGGGAGGCGTACACTTTGGTGAACACCTTGTGGATATCGGCCAGGGGGGCTGTGAAGTAGTGGTGTTCGCCGGTGGGGCGGGCGCAGTACATCGAGTGGAACCCGATGCCCAGCATCCCGATGATGTTGCCCAGATCGATCCAGTTCTGTGCCGACCTGTCCACATCCACTTTGCCGTTTTCGTCAGTCCACAGGCTGATGTGGTTCATGATGGGGCTCTGGCTTTTGATGGCCACGCCGTAGGATTTCAGTCTGCGCACTGCTGCGATGGTGGCGGGGTTCAGGATGTCGCGCGGGGTCGAGAGGTGGGCTACCCATACCATCTGCAGGCCGTTGTCGATGGCTTTCTTCATCAGTTCCAGCACTCCGGTGAACTTCTCGCTGAGGATCAGTTCCGGATAGAAAGTGAGCGCCCTGGATCCGAACCGTACGGTTTTGATATGGATAAGTTCAGGATCTTCCAGCAACGGATCCACATATTCTGCCAGCCTGTCGCGGGTGATGTATCCGCCATCACCACCGGTTATCAGGATATCGCTGATTTCCTTGTGGATCCTGAGGTAGCGGTGTATCTGGGTCACATCGTGCTGCACGAACATATCCTGATCGCCGCGCACCTGTGCATGCCTGAAGCAATAGGTGCAGAAGGCAAAGCAGTTCTGGGTCTGCTTGTCGAAAATGAGCATGATGGGGGGGTATTTATGCTGACACCCCTGGAGGATTTCCAGGTGCCCCTCTTCGTTGGTAAACCACGGTTTGTTCAGCAGCTGCTTTCCGTCGTGGGGATTGGTTTTTTCGGTGTAGGCTTCCACCACCTTCTTTTTTGCTTCGGGGGTGGGGGCATCGATGTATTTCTGTACCTCTTCCATGGCGATCATCCCCGGCTGCGGGAACACCAGCTGGTACATGGTGTCGTTTTCGAAGTTGGTCCAGTCGATGGTGTTGAGTACATGTCTGGTGGCCATAAAGCGGTACACCTCAATAAAAAACTCCCTTTCCGGCAGATGTCCGATTTCGATGCCGTTGCTCTTCAGCACGGCTACGATTTCCCTGAAGCCCTTCAGCCCGGTGTAGAGATGCTTGTCCCTGAAGAATACCCCGTCGGTGCGGAAGAATCCTGAATGGTGCGGAAAATTGTTGTGAAGTCTCTGCAGCACGGTTACCGGCAAAAGGTTTTCCTGTTCGATGATGCGAACAGCTTCATCTGTGAACTGGTACCTGTCGTACATCTTCCGGATCTCTGCCTGCCCGATTTTTCTTGTATCTGATTGCATATCTGTAAAATATTATATAATGATGATTTCTGACCCCAACAGCCTTTGCTGTTTCGGGGGTCAAAATTACGGAGGATTTGCGGATCGGGCAGGGATAAAAGGAAATATTTTTCCCTATTCCAGTTCGAGATGATGGGGGGTAGGGCGTGTGTTCTCATCCACATGCACAAACACCGAATAGCCGTCTACCAGTATTTCATCCCCGATGGTGAGTTTGGTGTAGGTCTTTACCGAACTCTTTCCAACACTGTCGATGCGACTGGTATAGGAAACCACTTCGCCTGCCCTTACAGGCTTTTTAAACGACAGGGTGTCGATCCTCACGCACACCATGTTTTTGGCTGGCAGCACTTCTACCGCTGCTATGTAACCCGATTCTACAAACCATTGGGCCGCAATGCCGGCAAACAGGGAACCGTGGTGGTTCAGGTGCTCTCCCCTGACCAGTCTCTTTGTGGTATGCTCTTTAACTTTGTATTTCATGGAGTTATGGTTTTTCTTTTCATAGGAAACAGGATCTCTTTCGGTTTGCCGTTCATTACCCCCGAAATGGAAGCCACCAGTGAGTCAGGAGTGATTTTTTTATAGGTGATGAATTGCGGAAAATCGTGGGTGGGATTGACAAAAACCCAGGTGTCATTTTTTGCGGATGTGCAGGCAAAGGCCACCGGTTTGCCTTCGCTCTCTCCGCTCACAGAGGGGATGTACAGCAGGTTGTTTTCCAGAACCGTAAGCAGTATCGATTCGGTCATCAGGGTATCAGCGCCCTCAATAACAATGGTTTCGCCCTCCATCACAGTGTCGTTCAGTTTCACCCATTTTTCAGTGAACACCCCATCATCCGAGGTTCGGTACCACTCTCCATCCAGCCAGAACAGGTCGGCAAGCCGAAAGGTTTTGGTCTCATCATCCGATGGTTCCGTCTTTAAGCTGCAAGCCTGGAATATAACAACCTGACTCACCAGAAGCAGGTACATTACCCCGATTTTTTTTATCATGTTTCATTTGGATTTCAGATGGCAAAAATAGACAAGAACTCTTCGATATCCAATTTCCGGATTGAATAGGGTTGCAGATACTTCTTCACCCCTCCAGCAGCCATTTCCACGCTGGCAGAATTTTAATCCGGACCGAATTGATTTGGAGTGTGTCCTCTTCATCCTCAGTGAGGATAAGCCCTTCCCTGATTCCATGTGCCTCCATGGCTTCCAGCAGACCATCTACTTCCCGTTTTCGGGTGACTTCATTTGTCATAGAATAGCATACCTGTATGCATTCTGTGATATGGATTCCATCACGCACCAAAAAGTCACACTCCTTCTTTCCCTGATGGAAGAACACCTCTTTACCCCGACGAATCAAGTCGATACACACCAGATTTTCAAGATACCTGCCCTTATCTTCTGAAAATCTGAATGAAGTGTAGTTCAGAAAGCTGTTATCGATACAGTAAACTTTCCTGTTGCTGCTGAATTGCTTCGACAGAGAATCATGGTAAGGGAGTACTTCGAACAGCAGGTAGGTGTCTTTGATGTATTCATAATATTTCTCGGCAAGTTCATGCGAAATCCCTGCATTCAACCTGATTCTGTTGAGATTGGTTTGCTTCCCGATGTTGGTTAAAAGAAATTGGGCGGTTCTGGTTATATTTTCAAAGTTCTTCAAACCATGCCGCGCTACGATGTCCTTTAAAATGATGGTCTCATAATACATGAGGATTTCAGGTCTTTTCACCGCGGGATCCAAAGAGGCAACTTTTGGAAATCCACCTTCCTGCAAGTATTCTTGAAAAGTTTTTTTAAAGATCAATTGTTGGGTAATCATGTTGGCGCGATCTGGTTCAGGCAACCCGCGAAACCGGCAGAATTCCTGAAAGCTGAGTGGAAATACATGTATCCCCAGATAACGTCCTCCCAAAGCAGTCCCAAACTCCCTGCTGAGAAGTTTGGATGATGAACCGGTGATGTAAAACTGACCTCGTTTAAGTTCATAGCCCATGTGCACCCACTTCTCCCATTTTTCAACATTCTGCACCTCATCCAGAAAGATGTAACAGCGGTCATCGTGGTTTATATACTCCCTGTATACCTGAAATATCTGTTCCAGCAGATCTGTGGTCAGATCTGTTTCGAATCTCGGATCTTCCAGATTTACCATTAAAATGCTTTTAGCTGAAATACCGGTTGAAAAAAGGTTGCTGATGTAGTTGGTCATGAGGGTTGACTTTCCCGCACGTCTGATCCCCTGAAAGATGACAACTTCTCCTGTGGCAGAGTACTTTGATATTTTCTCCTGATAGTCTGTTCTGGAAAAGTAGCCGGGAACCGGTTTGTCCCAGAAGTTCCAGTCATTCAATATGTAAAATAGTTTATCCTTGTCCATAGCACCCGATTTAACGCTGCAAAAGTAATAAAAGTTTCAGTCAACAGAAACATAGAAGGCCAAAAAGTTTCAGTTAACAGAAATAAATCAGCTCAAAAAGTTTCGGTTAACAGAAACAAATCGTCGATTTCAGGCCACGGTTTTCTTTGTACTTTTGCCCCGCCATGGCAAAGCCCCAGAAGAAAATAGAGATCAAAAACAAGAAGGCAGGATTTGAGTACTTCCTGCTGGAGGAATTCACGGCCGGCATCGTGCTTTCGGGCAGCGAGATCAAATCGGTGCGCGAGGGGAAGGCCAGTATTGCCGAGGCTTACTGTGTACTTGAACGGGGTGAGGTGTTCATCAGAAATATGCACATCAGCGAGTACCACCACGGGGGATATGCCAACCATGAGCCGAAGCGTGACCGGAAGCTGCTGCTGTCGCGGCGGGAGATCAAACGGCTTACCCTGAAAACCGTAGAGAAAGGGTTGACGATCATCCCTTTGTTGCTGTTTATCAGCGACAGCGGGTACGCCAAGATCAAAATCTCCATTGCCCGGGGCAAGAAATTCTACGACAAGCGCGAAACCATCAAAGCCCGCGACATCGACCGGTACCACGAGTGAACGAGGGTACGACTTTACAATCAGGTGAGCGTACTGTTGTATGATTGACCAAATGTTTGAGCGCTTCGCTGTTGAGATTTTTCAGACTCAACTTCTTCAATCCCGAATCGCTCCGCTCTCGGGACTCCGCTTCGCTCCGCTTCCTCAATCCCGAATCGCTCCGCTCTCGGGACTCCGCTTCGCTCCGCTTCCTCAACCTCCTCAACCTCCTCAACTTCCTCATCCACCAGTACCGGATCCGGGGCCGGGCCACATTTCCGGCACAGCAAAGCCATCACCAGGCCGCTGATGAGCCCGGCCAGGTGACCTTCCCAGCTGATGTTGCGGTCGGGGAAGAAATCGGGAAACAGGCTCCAGATGAATCCCCCGTACAGGAACACCACCAGCAGTGAAAAGGCCATAAGGTTCCTGTTTTTCCGGATGATACCGCCTGTGAGGTGGAAGGCCACAAGTCCGTACACCATGCCGCTGGCGCCGATATGGTTGGTGCCGTGTTTGCCGATAATCCAGAGGATGATGCCTGTTCCCAGCAGGATTCCCCCCAGCACTTTCCAGGAGGCTTCGCGGTAGAAGTAGAACAGCGCACTCCCCAGCACCAGGAAGGGGATGGAGTTCGATAGAAGGTGTTTGAAGTCGCCGTGCAGGAAAGGCATGGTAAAGATCCCGGCAAGGCCTGACAGATCACGTGGCCTCATGCCAAAATCGTTCCAGTCGGCCCAGTGCAGCGCGTGGGCGATCTCGATGGCCCAGGGTGCCATTAGCAGGAGGAAGGCAATGATTAGGCTGTATTTCAGGCGTTTATAGGCGGTTGACATAGATAGGATGATCGTGTTTCCGGACTTGTATGCTGATGTTTGTCAAACCCTGAGCATGCCTCTGAACCCCCTGGCTGCATAATACGATTCGGCGCCGTTGTGGTAGGTGAACACCCGGTTGTACCGCCGGTCGCAGAAGAGCGCGCCGCCAAGGTTCCGGATGGCCGGAGGGGTGAGGATCCAGCTCGAGGATTTGCAGTCAAAAGTACCCAGTTTTTGCAAGGCCCGGTACTGTTCTTCCGATAAGATTTCAACACCCATCTCTGCTGCCATGCCGGTAGCGGAGTGCAGCGGTTTGAACTCCTTTCGCGATTCGAGTGCCTCCGGGTCGTAGCATACACTGCGGCGACCTTTCGGGCTTTCGGCGGAGCAGTCCGCGAACAGGTATTCGCCGGTGCCGTCATCGTAACCGATTACATCAGGTTCGCCGCCTGTGGTTTCCATCCATTGCAGCGTTTGCATTTTCGCGGGATGACTTTCGAGTTGCGCCTGTATTTGTTCCCACTCCAGGCCGGGGTGGCGGTGCACATGGCGTTCAAAACGGCTCTTCAGAAGCGGTATCAGGTCGTCCATAGGGGTGGTGTTCAGAGATGAATAATGGTTTATCGTCTTCATAAACAACCCTGAAGCGAAATAGTTGATAAGGTGGTCTTTATGTTTTTTCACGCGGAAATCCGCAGAATGCACGCAGAAATCCACAGAATTTCTTTCAGCGTTGTTCGATGAAATTTCAGCGCTTTTATATGAGAGAAAATTTTTAACGCTGAAATGAGATCAAATTACACTGAAAACGCAGAAATCATGATCATTGCTCCCTGTTTTCAACAAAAGCAATGCTCAAGAAACTCGTGGAATCTGATCTGTATCCAGATCATTTTACATCGTTCCAGGTATTGACCGAACTGATGCATCCCTCTGAATCGTACGTAATGGATTTTACCACAGCCATCCCGGGGATATACCATTCGGTAAGATAGGTGACATAATAGCCTTCCAGATTAAGAAACTTGGACTTGATGAGTCTTTTTTCCACTTTATTACCCAGCTTCTGCTGAAAATTCTCACGCTGTTTCAGCCATTTGACGTTGTCGGCGGCAAATGAGGTTTCAAACCCGGCCTGGGTCCATGTTTCACTCTCTATCACATACGCTTTGTAGGTTTTTCCATCCATTACCACATCCTCACACCTGTCGACCACTGCATTCACGTAATGGATTACATGACTACTCAGGGATGTGCTTTCCAGGACTTTAACATCTATATTCTTCCATACTTCTTCATATTTTGTCACCGTCCAGTCTCCTTTTTCCCATTCCAGGGTTTGAGGATTCAAGTGGGTTGTGTTTCTTTCAATGGATTCGATCGCCCTGTAACCGTCAAGGACCCTTTGTTTTTCTTCGTAGCTTTTGGTTGCGATCACCAGGGTAGACATATCCTCATACGTGGGAAGGATATCGCCGACTTTGAGCGAATTCGGGATGATCTGAACGCCATTAAATCCTGCTCCTACCGTATCTCCGTTGCTGGCGTAATACACCGGTCCGACCGTTCTGTAGAAGTAGCTTGTATCGTTTTTGCAATACGCAGGGAAAGAATACTCAACTCCTCCGGCCATCATGCTGCACACGATTCTTCCGGGGCTACCCTTTACGGCTTCCTTAACATACATGTCATAAGAGCTCGAACTCAAAGTCGGCTGTGTTCCATTCAGGACTTTGGCATTGAATTCATTCACCAGCTCGATCTTTTTTTCAGGTTTCATTTTTGCCCAGCCTTTCACCGCAGAAATATTGGATAAATAATTCTGGCTGTTAAGTTTGATCTTGTAGCCTTGTTCAAACATAAGGCAATCCTGGGCATTCATACTAAAGGCCAAAATGATAAATAAAACACAAAAAACATGTCTGTTTTTCATTACAATTTGTGTTTGTTTTCCTACTCGTGTGGCTTTTCGGTTCCGCCCCGTTTTTTTTAATGGTATCTGGGTTCCATTGGGTTTATGCCTGATTCATTTTTTTAAGATCCGTAGGCGCATGATTGTGCTGACAGGTACCCGGCATCACGAATGTGCAGCCCGTGTGCCAACCGTCATCCGGCTCACAACCGCTGATCTATCCATTCCTTCACCACCCCGATCACATTCTCGTTAAACTGTTCACGGTGATAGCCCTTGACCTGGCCGTTTTTGTAGCTCTCTTCAGGGGTGTCGGATTTGCAGAAGGCATGGTCGCTGTTGGGCAGGAGTACGAAAGTGGCCGTTCCGGGCCGGTAGTGGTTGATGGTACGCACGATCCCTTCGTGCTGTTCGGTGGAGAAAGCTTCGAGGTCGCCGCTACCCCTGAGCACCAGCACATGGGCGCTGCAGTCGCGCCAGGCAGCCGGCTGGTTCACGTCCTGAAGCTCCTGCCAGTAGGTGTAGTGCCGGTCCCAGATGTGCCCGTTGTGGTCGTACTGCATCATTTCCATGAGGATCGAATCCCAGGCGGGGACCTTTGCCAGCTCCGCAGGGTCATCTTTCTGCACCAGGTAGTTGTAGAGGAGGGGAGTAGCTTTGGCGATCATATCTTCATTTTCTGCCGGATCCATCCCCATGATGGGATTCTGGAACCGGAACATGGCCAGTATGTATTCGAACCAGGAGTCGCCGCTGGTGCCTTCGATGATGATCCCCTTCACATTGAATCCTTTGGCTACCATGGGAGCCTGCATGGCGCCCAGCGAGTGGCCGAAGATGAAAACGTTTGAGGTGTCGGCTTTGGGCAGGGTGTAAATCTTTCGCAGTCCGGCCCTGAATCCTTCTACCTCCTTGTACAATCCGATGCTGCGGCAATCGGGGGTGCCCATCGAGGCGCCCTCACCCGATTTCTCTACCCTCACCACCATATACCCCTGCCTTGTGAGCAGCTCGGCAATGCGGCCATAGGGGTGGGTGCCGATATTGTCGAGCGAGTAGCACATATATCCCGGAATAAAGAGGATGACCGGGAACGGACCTTCTCCTTCGGGGCGGGTTATGATCACACTTAGATTTCCTCCTTCAAACGGAGCGCGTTCGTATTCAACCAGATATCCTTCAGGATTCTCTCCGGCCACCGGAGCTGCAAATCCTTTCAGCGCCTTCACCTTCTTTTTGCGCCACACTTCACAACCCACGGGATCCCCTTCGCGGAGGGGTGTCATGATGGGTTTCAGATCCTCTTTTGTTTTTACGGGTTGTCCGTTCAGCGTCAGAAGCACATCGCCGGGAAGGATCCCAAGCGCTTCGGCGGTTCCTTTTTCCCCGACGGATACCACGAAAAGACCTTCAGTGGCTTTTGTCGCGGTTTTAAGGGAATCGTTGAGTTCACGCACTATCACGTTGAACCAGCTTTTGCGCGGAAGTGGCTGGGCATGGGCGATATGGCAGATAAAAAGTACTGCTGCCACCAGCAGGAAAAGTTTCTGAGCTTTCATGACACTTTGGTTATACAGGCAAAGGTAGAAAAATCGTAGCTTTGACCCCGCATTACATCATAAATCCGAATGCCAACAAAAAAAAGCCCCAGAAGCCTTCTGCGAAAAACCCTGAACCTTCTGCATCTGGATGTTACAAGGAATCTGGCATATGACAGGCTGACCCGCAGCATCATGCGGAAAGTCATCGGAAGAGATACCAACTGCATCGATATCGGGTGCCATAAGGGGGAGATGCTGGATCTGATCCTTGCACTTGCTCCGGACGGAACACACTACGCCTTCGAACCCATTCCCGATATGTACGATGAACTGCTCGCCCGTTACAATGGGCGCACCCGGGTGCTGCCTTTTGCCCTGGCTGACTTCAACGGGGAATCGGAGTTTCAGTACATCAGGAACGATCCTGCCTACAGCGGACTGAAAAAGCGGAGTTACGACATCAAAGACCCTGATATTGAAGTGATCAGGGTTGAGGTGAAGCGACTGGATGATATCATTGAAGCCAATCACAGGGTGGGGTTTATCAAGATAGATGTAGAAGGCGGGGAGTTCGGGGTATTGAAGGGATCCAGGGAACTGATCATCAGAGATAAACCGGTGATCATTTTTGAGTGCGGATTGGGTGCCAGCGATTTTTATGATACCGATCCGGGGGCTTTGTTCAGGTTTTTTTCTGAGGAGACAGGACATCAGGTTTCATTTCTTAAATCGTATGTAAAAGGTAACGGATCATTGACCGAGGAGGCATTTGTTTCGGTATTCCGCAGCAATGCCGAGTGGTATTTTGTAGCGCATCCGGCATAGTGCCCTTCGATTGGGTTTCCGGCAAACAATTCCGTTTTTCGACAGTTATATATTTGTACAGATATCAGGTTATGCGCAAGTCCATCCTTATCATTTTCTGGCTTCTGATTACGATCGGGAATGCCGGTGCCCAGGGATTTCTGAGGCCAAAGCCCGCTGAGCCTGAACCTCCTGCCAGAAAGACTGAGCAGCAGGTTAGTCTGGAAAAGGTATCCAGGGTTTATGATATCATCAATCAGAATTATGTGGATCCGGTGAATAACCGGGCATTAACCGAGCAGGCCATCATCGCGATGCTCAAACAATTGGATCCCCATTCGGTGTATTTTACAGCCGAACAGATCAAGCGTGCCAACGAGGAACTTGAAGGGAGTTTTGAGGGTATTGGTATTGAATTTCAGTACTTTGATGACACTGCGGTAGTGGTGTTGGTGGTCTCGGGTGGCCCTTCGGCCAGGGCAGGCATGAAGCCAGGAGACCGGATTCTGCGCATTGGCAATGAGGATGCCACTGGTCCGAAGAGCGAGTCGGGCTGGATTTCAAAAAGGGTGCGCGGCGAAAAGGGGACTCCCGTCCAGATTACCGTGCTCCGGCCCGGTATCAGGGAACCTTTGCTCCTGACCATTACCCGCGACCGTATTACAACCTACAGTGTTGACACCTGGTACATGACTGATTCCCAGACCGGATATATCAAAATCAGCCGCTTCATGCGAACTACGGTCCGGGAGTTTGAAGATGCCCTTAAAGAGCTGAAGAAGAAGAATGTAGAGAACCTGATCCTCGATCTCAGGGGTAATACCGGTGGACTGATGAATGCGGCCATACAGCTTGCGGATCATTTTCTGGGAAACAACAGGCTGATTGTATATACGCAGGGGCTCAACAGTGCAAGGACAGATTACAGGGCGACCGGCAGGGGGGATTTCCGCAAGGGGAGGCTGGTGGTACTGATTGATGAAAACTCGGCATCAGCAAGTGAGATTCTTACCGGGGCCATACAGGACTGGGACAGGGGCCTGGTGATGGGACGCCGGTCTTTCGGGAAGGGACTCGTGCAGAAGCCTTATCCCCTTCCGGATGGATCAACCATTCGGCTTACCATTGCCAGGTATTTCACCCCGACCGGTCGCTCCATCCAGCGCCCGTATGACAAAGGGCGCGACAAGTATTTTGAAGAGATGAACGAAAAGATCAGGCGGGGGATCTATTCCAATATTGACAGCCTGAACCTTCATGACTCTCTGAAACGGATTACCCCGGCCGGCAGGGTGGTATATGGGGGAGGTGGCATTCTGCCGGATATCCTGGTGCCCGCCGACACCGCAAAAACACCTGCGCTGATCACCGCATTGAACAGGAAGAATCTGTTTTACCGCTTTGCCCTCTCTGTTGTGCTCGGTTCCCGTGATTCACTCCTCAGGGAATTTCCTGCCGTTGAGGTATTTCTGGCATCCCAGGAACAGCGCAATATGCTTACTGAGCAGTTCAGGGGATATGCCACCGCATGGGGCATTGAAGAGGCACGCACCGACTGGACCCGCAACCAGTTACCTGTTGAGCGACAGCTGGCAACGGTCTTCGCGAAACTTCTTTACGGAAACAAGGCTTCGGTGCAGGCACAGTGTTACTTCGATCCATTGATCGGACAGGCCGCGCAGATCATGCAAGATGCAACAGCATCAGAGTTTTATAAAATTCAGGATACCAACTGATCAAATCATCCGATGACTATTTGCAGAATTGTAAAAAACCTGTAGGTTTGTGGCTGCTTTAGCAGGATAAATTCTCACGAGAAACACCAAACAACAATAAGGAGAAAAGCCATGGCAAACCTGGAAACCCGTTACATGGGGCTCACCCTCAGGAACCCGATCATTGTTGGCAGCTCAGGGCTCACCAACTCAGTTGACAGTATTCTCAAAATTGAACAGCATGGGGCGGGTGCCGTAGTACTTAAGTCCTTGTTCGAAGAGCAGATCCGCTATGAAGTAAGCAAAGCGCTGACTGCCGACCATGAGGCATTCAGTACCTATCCGGAAGCGGCAGACTATATCAGCAATTACAGTAAAAACCACAAGCTCAGCAGTTATCTGGACCTGATCAGGGATGCAAAAAAAGCAGTATCTATCCCGGTAATTGCCAGTATAAACTGCATTTCAGCTGCTGAGTGGACTTCTTTTGCGAAGAAGATCCAGGATGCTGGCGCAGATGCCCTTGAGCTCAATGTCTTCATTCTTCCTTCGGATCCGAACCATGGTGCAGAAGAGAATGAGAAGGTCTATTTTGATCTGGTGGAATCTGTACTGAAGCAGGTTACCATTCCTGTATCGCTGAAGATCAGCTATTATTTCTCAGGGCTTGCCAAATTTACCCGTCAGCTCAGCTGGACCGGTATTAAAGGGCTGGTTCTTTTTAACCGGTTCTTCTCTCCTGACATTGATGTAAACAATTTCAAGGTAATCAGCACAAACGTCTTCAGCCAACCCGATGAGCTGGCCATATCCCTGCGCTGGGTGGCCATGCTGAGCGATCTCCTCCACTGTGATATTTCGGCTTCCACAGGGGTGCATGACGGGAAAGCGGTGATCAAGCAGTTGCTGGCAGGCGCTACTACCGTTCAGGTTACCTCGGTTTTATATAAAGAGGGATTTGAAAAGATTGCCTCCATGCTGAAAGAGCTTGAGGAATGGATGGCAGCGAACAAGTTCCAGACGATTCCCGAGTTCAGGGGGCGGTTAAGCTACAAGGCATCCGAGAACCCTGCCGCTTACGAGCGTGTGCAGTTTATGAAGCATTTTGCCGGGATTGAATAGTTTTTCCTTTCTGCCCAAAGGAATAGCACACGGATTGTACGGATTTATACTGTTTTTTATGTTTTATGCGGGTTTTTTTCCGCAATATTCTTCTGTTTAAGTACAGATGATGAAAATCAAATTTATCAGATCAGAAGATTCGTAGGCCCAAAGCGTTGCCCAGCTCCTGTAGCGTTACAAACAACTCCCTGAATTGCTGGTGGTTAAGTTGTTGTGCCGGATCTGATTTGGCATTGGCAGGATCGGGGTGCACCTCAATTAGCAGCCCTTCAACGCCCATGGCCATACAGGCTCTTGCCAGGTCGGGTACCCCGTAGGCCATGCCGATGGCATGGCTGGGATCCAGCACTACTGGCAGATTGACATGTTCTTTAAGCCACGCCACACCGCACAGGTCGAGGGTAAACCGGGTGCGGGTTTCGAAAGTACGGATGCCACGTTCACAAAGAATCACATTCGGGTTGCCGCCTGAAAGGACAAACTCAGCAGCCTGCACGAAGTCCTGAAGGGTGGAGCCAAAGCCCCGCTTGATCAGGACAGGCTTGGTGGTTTTGCCGCATTTGCGGAGGATTCCCTGATCGTACATGGCTTTGGTGCCTATCTGAATGATATCGGAGAAGGCAATCACCTCGTCGATATGGGTGGCATCACGTGCTTCCGTGATGATGCGGATTCCGAATTCTGAGCGTACTTCTTCCAGCAGTTTGAGTCCTTCTTCAGCCAGTCCCTGGAATGAGTATGGCGATGTTCTGGGTTTATAGCTTCCGGCACGGAGGATTGAGAGTCCGAGGTCTTTTACCAGCTCTGCCGATTTCCGGATCTGCTCCCTGGATTCCACAGAGCAGGGGCCTATGATAACGGCTGTATTCTGGTGGTCCCTACCGATGACAGCGGGGCCGAGCTCTACCTCGCGCCGTTCTTTATAGAGGCTCGAAGCCAGTTGAATATCGTTGTCGAATACCTGGTACTGATCGGTGAATGGCTCAAATTCTTCAGGCAGATCCCTGACAGAGGAAGGGGTCACAACCAGATTTGCAACACCATTGGGAACAAAAACCGCGTGGAGAGCGCCCAGGAGAGGGTTGATACTGTTTGGGTCTACACCCTGTTTCAATCGAATAATCATTGCCGATACTACTTTATGCCCGGATTCAGTATGACTGAAATGGTCCTTGTACCCATAACAATGCAATGAGGATAATGTTTGATCTGATCCGGATTGCTGGTGCAAAGATACGCAACCTCAGGCGTAAACAAAACCTGCCTTTCTAAAATCCCAGGTTTATCCCTGCCATGAAGTGGATTCCGGCCTGGGGGAACAAGCCATCCGACTGTTTTCTCTGGCCGTTTTCGAAGTAGCTGTACACCCAACCGTTGCTTTCGTATTTTTTATTGAAGATATTGGCAATCATGAGGTTGAAGCGACATTCACGGAGGTGGAGGGGAGCAATTCGGTACTGGAGAAGGAGATGGTTAACGAACCAGGGGTCAAGTTTCCGGGAATTGTTGCGGGTATTGTCGAGGTATTGTTTGGAGACGTATTGACTGATCAACGTCACCATTGCCCCTTTAAACGGGGTTATACGCACGAAATTTCCCGCTATTACTGAAGGAGAGAATGAGAGGTCCGTTGTCCCGAGATACGCAGTCCTCTGCCCCCAGGTATCCCAATCGTCCACATACTCAGTAAAATGCAGAATCCGGTTCATGCTGAGTGTCACATTCCCCTCCCATATTACCTGCGGCAAAATCCTGATGCCTCCCGAAAGCTCAAGCCCGATACGGAAGCTGCTGTCTACATTGGTCATCACCGGCGACCCGACGTCGTTGATTTCTCCCGTCATTACCAGCTGATTCCTGTAATACATCAGGTACCCGTTGGCTTCCGCCGACCAGCGGTTACCTTTGATGCGATGCCCCATTTCGAGGTTATACAGCCGTTCGGGTTGAGGGACCGGCGAGCCCGGTTTTGCATCGGTGAAATTGCTGCGGTTGGGTTCACGGTGTGCAATGCCGGTCATTGCCCAGGTCTCATGCCGGTCACTGTGCCGGTATGAAATGCCTGCTTTCGGATTTAAAAACGGATAGGTTTCATGCCGTGCGATATTGCGCAGGTCATCGTCGGTACCTGTGATTTCATAATCAATATACCGGAACTGGAGGTCAGCAAACAAAGTCGTTTTCCGGCCGGCAAACCAGAGGTATTTGGTGTAAACGTTGAAATCTTTTTTGTCGCCGGTTCCGCGGTACCATTCATGGTCTTTTTCCACACTCCCCTGATGCTGCAGCCACAACAGCCGGCCAAAGTGGTCGCCATCGTACCGGCTCACAGATCCGCCCACCGTAAGGCTGCTTCCGCCTGCAAAACCTTTCCGCACCGAACCGGCAAGGCCATAAAACCTGTTATCAAGCCATTTCTGCCTGATGAGGTTGCTTTCTGTCAAGGTATCAATGCCATGGATCACATCAGGCAGACCATAGCCTTTAAGTTCCTGCGATTCCTTAAACTCTTCATAAAACCCGTTTCCGCTGGTAAGGAAGAGGGTGGCATTGGCTGTGATATCATCCCCCAGTTCCTGTATCAGATGCAACTGGTAATGGGTTTGCAGGTAATCATCCTTCTGGTTGTCATAGGCTCTCACAACACCATTTTCATCGGTATAGAGCCCCATGGGATTATACGTCCGGTTGGTATCAATTACTTCGGAAGGAACTCCTCCCCATGCCTGGTAAGTAACTTCGTGTCCCGACATCATGATCCCCTTGAGCACGGTTTTCCGGCCGTAATATCCTCCTGAAAGATACCAGGAAGACAGGTCAGAGGCAGCCCGGTCGATGTAACCGTCTGATTGAATTGACGATACCCTTCCGTCGAAGGCAAACCTGTTGGCCAGAAGTCCGCTTCCAAATCCCAGATTCTGGCGCATGGTGCTGAATGATCCATAGCTGGTGCCGGTATTTGCATAAGGCTTGCTTTCAAGCTTTCCGGTAAGGATGTTCACCGAGCCCCCGAAGGCACCCGGGCCGTTGGTGGAGGTCCCGACACCCCGCTGGATCTGGATGTCCTCAGCAGAGCTGGCAAAGTCGGGCAGGTCAACCCAATATACCGAATGAGATTCAGGATCATTGAGCGGAACCCCGTTGATTGTCACATTGATCCTGTTCTGATCGATTCCACGGATGCGCATCCCTGTATAGCCAACGCCTGCACCCGCTTCCGAGCTCGATACCACTGACGGAGCTATCGCCAGCAGCATTGGCATGTCCTGCCCCAGGTTCAGCTGTTTCAGATCCTCCTTTGTGACCATTGTCGCAGCTCCTGCCAGCTGCTGGTCACTGCGAACACCTTTCACCACCAGCTCCTCCGAGAGATGGATGGCAGCTTCCATCCTGTAGGTACGGGTGACTGCTTCTTTCTGTATGTGCACCGTGTCTGTCAGGGTCTTGTAGCTGATGTGTGTGATGCGCAATGCATACTTACCTGCAGGAACCGACTGAAAACTGAATTGCCCTCCGGCATCCGTGAAGGTGGTGCGCTGGGTCCCTTCCATCTGAATGTGTGCCCCCTGCACTACCTGTCCCGATTGCAGGTCGGTGATGATGCCCGATAATCGGGCCTGTGCCATGACCACCCCCTGCAAAGCAAGGAGGGCCGTTAAAAATGCAAGTCTGCTCTTCATCTCTTCTTTTATTTGGGTTAAAAAGAAGAATGGTGAACAAGGAAAACCATTCGAAATTTACCGTAACCACACTTCCCTCCGCCGGTACTACCCGGTTCAGGTTCAATGGGTATGATCTCAGCCCGTGATATTGGGGCACCCCTGTTACTTGATGAGGCAAAGATAGGGTTTTTTTTACCGATGTGGTGATACAGACAGGATCATGTCCTATATTTGTCAGGCTTTCCTGTTTCTGAAGAATCATTTTTTGATGAAATATTCTGATCCTCAATTTATTTACCTCAAACCCATGTATTATGAAACAGTTTCTGTTGGCTTTAGCCCTTGTGAGTATCTTCGTTTCATGCAATCAGAAAACCAATGTAAATGATGAGGGTGCAACCTCACCGGTTGATTCCCTGATTGCCCTCTATGAAAAAGCCTGGAACAGCAATGATTCTGCAGCGATCTGCAGCATGTTTGCTCCGGATGCCATTGTGGTGGACGGAGAGTTGGTGATGCTGAATGCTGCCGAAATGGCTGAAAAATGGGTTAGCCCATATCATAGGTATGCAAGAAACCTGAAAACGGAGAAGCTGAAGGAATGGGCAACACCAGATAGGGCAGGTTATTCCGGTATGTATGCACTTGATATTGTGGTGAATGACTCTCTGAGGTATAGCCCATACGGAATCTTTACGATGGTATGGGAGAAAACCCCGGATGGATTCTGGAAGGTATCAACCGCCAATATGAATCCGCTGCCACGGCCTGATTCAAAATAGGTGCTCCGGTTATAGGTTCCTGCAAACGATTTGTGCTATCTTTGCCTCCGCTCAATCGTTTTAACCTATTATTTATATGCTGATTTTCAAATACGGAATGGCGTGGTTGCCATGGATGGCTTGTTGTGTGCTTCTTACAGCTTTTCAAACCTCCTGCAGCTCCGGGAAGGGAAAGGAGAAGCAGGAACCTGATGCCAAAGCCCTGAAAGTAACGGCTGTTGTTGCCCGCGCTACGGCTGCAGACCAGATGATCACTGCCACAGGCACTGTGCTGGCATACGACGACATTGAGCTGAAAAGCGAGATCTCTGGCAGAATCATCGGGATCCTTTTCAAGGAAGGTGGCAGTGTTACAAAAGGTCAGGTGCTGGTAAGGCTTTATGACAAAGAGATAAGGTCGGAATTGCAGAAGGCAGGCTACGAGAAAGACCTGCTGCAGGAGAAGGAAGCACGCCAGAAACAGCTCCTGAGCATCAATGCCATCAGCCGGGAGGAGTATGACAATGCCCTGAAATCGCTCAACGTGGTGAAGGCACAAATCACACTGCTCACTGCTCAGCTTGAGAAAACAGAGCTAAGAGCCCCCTTCAGTGGTGTTGCCGGTCTGCGGAATGTGAGTGAAGGTGCTGTGATAACGCCTTCCACAGTGATCACAACCCTGCAGAATATCAACCCGCTCAAACTTGATTTTTCTGTTCCCGAAAAATACAGCCGGGATTTAAAACCTGGAACCAGGATCCGGTTTACGGTTGAAGGGATGGATTCAGCGCTTTCTGCTGAGGTATTTGCCATTGAACCCCGGATCGACCCCTTAAGCAGGACGTTGAAAATGAGGGCATTGTTTAAAAACAACAATAGACAGGTGCTCCCGGGTGCTTTCGCCAACGTCAGGTTTAGCCCCAATGGCAAAAGAAATTCGGTAATGCTCCCCTCCCAGGCCATTATCCCTGATGCCAGTGGCGTAAAGGTGTTTGTTCTCCGGGGCGGGAAAGCCGAAAACATCCGGGTGATCACGGGATACAGAAGCCAAACCCACGTTGAAATCCTGTCGGGAGTTGAGCCCGGCGATACGGTTCTGACAAGCGGTATACTGCAGGTCCGTCCGGGAATGCCTGTAAAAGTGACGATTAACCCCTAAAACCCACCAGGCGTGAATCTTTCTACCATCAGTATTCAAAAGCCTGTGCTGGCAATGGTATTCTCAATACTTATTGTCCTTTTCGGGTTTATAGGCTTCGCTTTTCTTGGGGTCAGGGATTATCCGAGTGTGGATCCTCCGGTGATTACCGTTAGTGCCTCTTATCCGGGTGCCAGCAGCGACGTGATCATATCACAGGTCACCGAGCCGCTGGAAGAGTCCATCAACGGCATCGACGGGATCAGGAACATCTCCTCAACCAGCAGCGAAGGCCGCAGCACCATCGTGGTAGAATTCAACCTGGGTGTCGATCTCGAAGCCGCTGCCAACGATGTCCGTGACAGGGTTTCCAGAGCCCAGCGCAACCTTCCGCCCGATATCGACCCGCCTACGGTTACAAAATCGGATGCCAATGCCAATCCCATCATCACACTCACCATCAGGTCCGAAAGCAGGGACCTGCTGAGCCTGACAGAGATCGGCAACAACGTTTTCAAAGAGAGGTTTCAGACCATTCCCGGGGTGAGTGAGGTGAGAATATGGGGGGAAAAGAAATATGCCATGCGCCTCCTCATGGATCCTGCCCGGATGTCGGCCATGGGAATCACCCCGCAGGATGTGCGTAACGCCCTGCAGCAGCAAAATGTGGAACTGCCATCGGGAAGAATCGAAGGGAAAAACACAGAACTCACCATCAGGACGCTCGGTCGTCTGGAAACCGAGGAGGATTTTAATAGTCTGATAGTCAAAGAGAAAGAGGGACAGATAATCCATTTCCGCGAAATCGGAACGGCACGCCTCACCCCTGAAAATGAGCGATCCCTCATGAGGGGGAATGGCGGGCTCCCAATGATCGGTATTGTCATCACTCCGCAACCGGGCTCAAACTACATTGCCATTGCCGAAGAATTCAACAAAAGGCTCGAAGAGATCAAAAAGGAAATGCCGGAAGACCTGGTGCTGGGTATGGCACTCGATACCACACAGGGGATTAAGAAAGCGATCACCGAAGTGGAAGAAACCATCTTCATCGCATTCATCCTGGTTGTGCTGGTGATCTTCTTCTTCCTCAGAAACTGGAGGTCGACACTCATTCCGGTGATAGCCATTCCGATCTCTCTGATC
The DNA here is from genome assembly GCA_022709695.1 of Bacteroidota bacterium. Taxonomy (GTDB): domain Bacteria; phylum Bacteroidota; class Bacteroidia; order Bacteroidales; family SKPS01; genus SKPS01. The sequence continues at coordinate 499,853 of JAKLII010000001.1, read as the reverse complement.
AGCAGTTTTTTCATCATGTACCTGGCCGGTTTTTCCATTAATATCCTCACGTTGCTCGGGATTGTGCTCGCAACCGGACTGGTGGTCGACGACGCCATTGTGGTACTCGAAAATATCTACCAGAAAATCGAGAAGGGGATGAATCCCAGGGAGGCTGCCTTCAGGGGATCCAAAGAGATCGTCTTTGCCATCATCTCCACGACCATCACCCTGGCAGCAGTTTTTCTGCCGGTGATCTTTCTGCAGGGTCTTACCGGACGGCTCTTCCGCGAATTCGGTGTGGTGGTGGCCGGATCGGTGCTGGTATCGGCATTCATCTCCCTCACCCTGACCCCCATGATGAGCTCCCGAATCCTGAAACCGGTTACAAGACAGGGCAGGTTGTTTCTGAAAACAGAAGGATTCTTTTTGGGAATCAACAGATTATATGAAAAGTCGCTGAACGGTTTCATGCGTCACCGATGGCTTGCACTCGCTATAATGCTGGTTTCCCTGGGGATCATCCTCTTTATCGGGGGGAACCTCAGCTCAGAGCTGGCCCCCATGGAAGACAAGGGGCGGCTGACCATCATGGCCACAGCTCCCGAAGGTGCTTCTTTTGATTTTATGTCGGATTATATTGGCAAGATCATAGAAGAGGTGGATGGTTTGCCTGAAAAGGAATATCTCATGTCTGTTACCGCCCCGGGTTATGGCGGAGCCGGATCGGTGAACTCCGGATTTGTCAGGATCAGCCTTGTGGACAATAGCATGCGGGAAAGAAGTCAGATGGAAATTGCCGATGAACTCTCGGCCCGGTATAAGGATGAGACCGAAGCACGCATTATCGTTACCCAGGAGCAGACGATCGGCGACCGCAGGGGAGGGCTGCCGGTACAGTTTGTGATTCAGGCTCCCAATTTCAGCAAACTCAGGGAGGTTCTGCCGCTGTTTCTTGAGAAGGCCAGACAAAGCCCCGTATTTCAGGTGGTAGATGGAAATCTTAAATTCAACAAACCTGAAGTGCAGATCCAGATTGACCGGAACCGCGCTGAAGCGCTGGGGGTATCTGTGTACGATATCGCGCAAACCCTGCAGCTGTATTTCAGTGAGCAAAGGTTCGGGTTCTTCATCAAAAACGGACGCCAATATCAGGTAATCGGACAGGCAATCAGGGAGATGCGCGAAACCCCCTCAAATCTGCAGTCGGTGTATGTAAGGAGCAATAAAGGTGAACAGATACAGCTCGACAACCTGATCACCATCAGCGAGTTCAGCAACCCGCCGCAGCTGTACCGGAACAACAGGTTTGTTGCGGCAACGGTATCGGCATCCACGGTTCCGGGCATAACCCTGGGGCAGGGGATCAATGAGATGCGGGCGATCGCCGGAGAGGTCCTGGACAGCAGCTTCTCTACCGACCTTTCAGGAGCCTCCAAAGACTTCGCCGAGAGCTCATCCACCCTGGTGTTTGCCTTCATTCTGGCCCTTATCCTGGTGTACCTGATCCTGGCAGCCCAGTTCGAAAGCTTTATGGATCCCCTTATTATCATGCTCACGGTACCGCTGGCCCTCGCAGGTGCCATCCTGGCACTGGGCATTACCGGCTCTACCCTCAACATCTTCAGCGAGATCGGTATCATCGTCCTGATCGGTATCGTTACCAAAAACGGAATCCTCATCGTGGAATTTGCCAATCAGAAGCAAAGGGCAGGCAAACCCAAACGGGAAGCCGTGATGGAGGCAGCTGTCTCCCGTCTGCGCCCTATCCTGATGACCAGCCTGGCAACCATCCTGGGTGCAGCCCCCATCGCTTTTGCCATCGGGGCAGCTGCAGGAAGCCGCGTATCCATGGGAATCGCGATCATCGGCGGTTTGCTCTTCTCGCTCATTCTTACCCTTTTCGTGATCCCTGCCCTCTATACCTTTATGTCAGGAAATAAAAAGATCTATCATGACGAAGAATATCTGTAAGAGATTGATAATTATATTGATATTGTTCGTCGGACTTTCAGGTGCCGCCCAGGAACTGCTTACCATGAACCAGGCAGTTGAAATAGCACTGGCCAACAATTTTGATATCAGGATCGCTAAGAATAACCTGACGATTGCCCGGCAACAAACCAGGGCGGGGAACGCCCTTCTGCTTCCTGATCTTACAGCGGGATTAAGCACCCAGAATAACATCAACAACTCGGAACAGGAGCTTTACAGCGGCGATATCCGGCAGGGCAGCAACGTGAAGTCGTCGGCGGTAAACGCCGGAATTCAGCTTCAGTGGACCATTTTCGACGGGTTCAATATGTTCATTACCAGAGAAAAACTGGCTGAGCTGGAGAATGCAGGTGAAATCTATGCCCGGTTGATGGTAGAGGATGTCGTTTACAATACCGTCATGCTGTATTATGCCATTGCCCTGGAGCAGAAGAAGCTGGAGGTTATCCGGCAGTCTCTTGAGATCTCGCTGGAAAGGAAAATGATCGCTGAGCAGAAACAGAAAATCGGCTCCGGTTCGGGGCTGGAACTGCTGCAGGCCACTGTGGATCTGAATACCGACAGCTCGGCTTTGCTTCAGCAGGAATACAATCTGCTCAATGCCAGGACTATGCTCAATGAACTGCTGGCCCGTGAACCCGATACGAAATTTGTGGTGGATGAAAACATCCAGAGCAGCAATGACCTGACCTACGATAAACTGACAACCCTTGTGCAGGAGCAGAACCCGGAAATTATGCTTGCCAGAAGCAATCTTGCCGTCGAACGGTTAGCGCTCAAACAGCAGCGTTCAGGTTTGTACCCCAGTCTGAACATCAATTCGGGTTACAACTATCAGCGAAATACTTCAGAAATCGGCATCATCCGGTACGGGGTGAACAATGGGGTGTATTACGGCCTTACAGCCAGCTGGACGATCTTCAATGGGTTTGCCCGAAACAGGGATCTGCAGATTGCCAGGCTTAAAATCAGCAACAGTGAGCTGGAACTGGAACAAACAGGCCACAGAATCAGGAGTGAACTGTACCGCCTTTATGCCGAATACCTGAAAGGGGCTGAACTGCTGAAGGCTGAAAGCAAAAATTTGGATGTGGCGGAGGAAAATCTGAAGGTCGCCCTCGAAAAGATGAATCTTGGTACAATCTCGTCCCTTGAGTTAAGGGAAGCACAGCGCAACAGGATCAATGCGGAGTTCCGGCTTATTGCTGCCGAATATGAGACCAGAATGGCAGAAATCAAGCTGCGCCAGCTTTGCAGTATGCCCATATAAAGGATGAAGATTAACCCACTTAGTGATATAGTAATCAGGTAATAACCAAAAATCCGGTATCATGAAAAAGAACCTTCTGTTCATTTCGATCCTTTCTTTTTGGGCATTCTCCATCCAGGGCCAGACGCCCGGAAATTCACTCCATTTTGATGGAACCAATGATTATGTCACAGCATCTCTCCCCTCAGTGTTTGTGAGCCCTGCTTCCAACGATTTTACCGTTGAAGCCTGGATCAAACCTCAGGGAAGTGCTTTTGCCAGGGTTCTGTTTGCCCAGGCAAGCACCACCAGTTTTTTTTCCCTGACCCTTTCAGCCAGCAGGCAGGTGTACTTTTACATGAACAATACGGTTGGACTTGTCAGCAGCACAAGTCTTACACTGGGACAGTGGTCGCATGTGGCTTGTACCTGGAAAGCCAGCACATCAGAGGCGAAAATCTATATCAACGGAGCGTTGCAAACCGCAACGAGTGGGGGAAGCTCCTCAATCGGTACAAGCAATATCATGGCAATCGGGAGCAGGACCGACGGTAATCAATATTTTAATGGAGAACTTGATGAACTGCGAATCTGGAATGTTGCACGAAACCAGTGCGAAATAACCCTTTCCATGAATGCTGAATATACCGTCGCTCAGACGAATCTTGTGGCCTGTTATAAATTTAACCAGGGAGTTGCAGGAGGCACCAATACCACCGTTACTACCTTAAATGATCTTACTACAAGTTACAATGGTACACTTATAAATTTTGCCTTATCCGGTACAAGTTCAAACTGGCTGGCCTCTGCTGCTGTGATCAATCAGGCAAATCCAAGTACTTCATTTTATTCAACGGATGTGATAACCGCTTGTGATTCTGTTACATGGATTGACGGGATCACCTATACCGCCAGTAACAACACGGCTACCAAAACCCTGACCTCTGTTTTTGGATGTGATTCAATCATTGCCCTGGACCTGACGATCCATTACAGCGCAGCAAGTACTGATACACATACTGCCTGTGACTCCTTTGTATGGATCAACGGAATCACTTACACATCAAGCAACAATACAGCTACGCATACCTTAAGCACTGTTGATGGTTGTGACAGCGTCATCACACTCAATTTAACCATCAACACGGTGGATGTAAGTGTAACCGTTGCCGATCCGGTAATAACAGCCAATGAAACCGGTGCAACCTACCAGTGGCTGGATTGCAACAACAGTTACGCTATAATCACAGGGAAAACCTCGCAAGTCTTTACTGCCACTGCAAACGGCTCTTATGCGGTTAAGGTAACGAAGAACGGGTGTACGGATACTTCAATGTGTGTTACCATAGTAACGGCTGGCCTGGATGACCATCAGGTTTTGAACGATGTATCGGTATTTCCCAACCCTAACCAGGGAATTGTCAATATTCACCTGGGGAGTATGAAAGATGCATCCGTCAGGATATTCAACATGCATGGCCGGTTGATGTATGCTGCCACAAATATTAACGATTCAGTGCATAAATTTGAATTTCATGAAGTTCCCGGTGTTTACATCATCGAGGTAAGCGCTCAGGGCAGGAGACAATATCACAGGATGGTTTTATCATTGTATTGAAGCAGCCGAAATTAACTAAACGCCACATGAGGGAAAAAACAACCTTCCCTGCACCTCCCTTAGGGGTACACAATTCAGGCACCTGCCAGCAGCCGGACCTGTCAGCCATATGGGAAATGGCGAAACCGAAATTTTGGCATGTATGTAATTTCCTCCTCCGTTTGGCCGTATCCGGACGATTAAAAATTTACATGCAATTCTTAATCGTCCTGATATCAATACATTGTGTTAGCGCCCAGGAAAAGAACTTCCAGACCACCATCGGATTGGGATTGGGTCCGTCAATTCCTGTAGGTAGTTTTCGCAGCAGGGATATTATGGCCGGAAATAATGGGTTTGCTTCCAGCGATTATCTGGGTCTGAAGTTCATTCTGGAACAAAACCTTGGTAAAAGGCTTGGAATCAGTATGAACTATTATTATATGTACCATAACTTTGATGTTATGTCCTTTGAGTGGTCCCTGAACATGAACAACAGGGGGTTGGCACCTGATCAGGGATTAATCTATAAAATCCATGAAACCCAAACCGAATGGGAGGTTGGTGTTGGAAACATCGGTTTGTATTACTACAGAAATTTCGGAAAGCAGGGCAAGTTGTCAATGAAATGCATTGGCTCGGTTACCACCACTGAAATGTATTCACCCACATTTGTGGTGGATATCAAAGATTCATCCGGCAGCACCATCAGCACCAGGAATATTGAGGTTGCCCAATCATGGCGCGAAGCCTCGCTTCTCCCCCTGTTCGATGGTTTCAGTCTGGAAATCAATGCCCGGTACTTCCTTACAACCCACCTGGCATTCATGCCTTCGGTTTGCTTTATCAATAGCATTGGTTGGTATGAGGGCAATTCCAAAGCCCTGATCAACCTGTCGCAGGTTCGCTATCAGTCCTTTCATGTCAGGATTGGCCTCAGTTATACTTTTTTTTACCGTAAGAAGTGAAAATCAATAACCGGCAATACCTGTTTCAACCCATCCAGAAATGAGAAATCTATCCATTTATTCCTGTGCCTTAGCACTCCTGCTGTGTCAATCCTCAGTCGCCCAATTTACCCCTGATGTGAAAGACTATGCAGCACTTGTCAACCCTTTCATTGGCACCGGCACGGTCGACAGTCTGAGCCTTTCGGGCAGCAATTTCCCCGGTGCCTGTTTCCCGTTCGGGATGGTTCAGCTTAGCCCTGATACCCGCGAGTACCCCGATGATCCATGCAGCGGTTACGATTACAACGATCCCACCATCCTGGGGTTTAGCCATACGCACCTCAGCGGCACCGGATGCCCCGACCTCTATGACTTTCTGTTTATGCCCTATGGTGGCGACATCCAATGGAATGCAGGAAGCGATGATGGCAAAATACCTGGTTTTCGGTCAGCTTACCAGCATAAGAATGAAAAAGCTTCTCCGGGTTACTACAGCGTGGTGCTCGACGATTACAATATCACTGCAGAACTCACCGCTACGGAACATTGCGGTATGCACCGGTATACCTTCAGCGACCCGGGTTCCCATCATTTTATGATTGACCTGGAGCACAGCCTCGTGAAAACCAGCCCGTACCGCTATGTGAAGATTATCAACGCCCAGGTCAGGATTGTCAACGACAGCACCATAGAAGGTTACAGAATCATTTCGGGCTGGGCAAAACTCCGGAAAGTCTATTTCAGGGCTGAGTTTTCGCGACCTTTCTCCTCATCGCAGGTAAAAGCCGGTAAAAACATCTATACCAACACTGATGTTGCCAACCATCCTGATCTGAAGCTGATCCTTAATTTCGATACCAACAACCATTTGCCTTTGCTGGTAAAGGTGGGACTTTCATCGGTTTCAGCAGAAGGTGCAGTGTATAACCTGCGTGCTGAGGTATCTGATTTTAATTTCGAAAGGGTTCATACCGAAGCCAGAGCGGCGTGGAACCGCGAGTTATCCTGCATCGATATAGAAGGCTCGGAAATCCAGAAAAGGATCTTCTATACGGGGTTGTACCACCTTTTTATTCAGCCCAATAACATTGCGGATGTAGATGGAACCTACCTTACGACCGATTTTTCTGAGAAGATTGCTTCCGACGGAAAGCACTACAGCACCTTTTCACTTTGGGATACCTACCGGGCAGCTCACCCCCTTTACACGATTGTACAACAGAAACGTACTGCTGCTTTCATCAATTCCATACTGCGCCAGTACGACACTTACGGCTATCTGCCCATCTGGCAGCTGTGGGGGTATGAAACCTATACCATGATCGGCAACCACGCCATCCCGGTGATTGTGGACGCTTTCTTCAAGGGGATCGGAGGAGTTGACTATCCAAAAGCTTACGAGGCCATCAGGGCCACGGCCCTCACGTCCCACCGGAATGCCCCGGTGGGACTGCTGGATACCTTCGGCTATTTTCCTGAGAACCTCCAAAGCCAGTCGGTATCCATCACCCTCGAAATCGCTTTCAACGACTGGTGTGTGGCGGCGATGGCAAAAAAGCTCGGGCACGATGCTGACTATAAATACTTTTCGCAGAGGGCAAAAGCCTTTACCAATCTTTTCGACCCGGCCACCGGATTCTTCAGAGCGAAAAACAGCGACGGAAAATGGGTGGATCCCTTTAATCCTCTGGCATACGGAGGCAATGGAGGCTATCCGTTCACCGAAGGGAATGCCTGGCAATATCTGTGGTATGTTCCCCAGGATGTGCCATCTTTTATGGCATTGTTTGGTGGCGAACAACCTTTCAGGCAGAAACTCGACACCTTCTTTACCCTCGAAGCCAGACCTGCTGATGTGAACGGCAATGCCAGCGGTTTCATCGGGCAGTATGCCCACGGGAATGAGCCCAGCCATCATATCGCCTATCTGTATGATTTTACCGCTGAGCCCTGGAAAACGCAGCAATATTGTGCCCGGATCATGAAGGAGCTATACAACGACAGCCCGTCTGGCTATTCGGGCAATGAGGACTGCGGCCAGATGTCGGCATGGTATATCTTCAGTGCCATGGGCTTTTATCCCGTGAATCCTGCAAATGGCGTCTACTGCTTTGGTTCTCCGCAGGTTGCAGGTGCTGTGATCCATCTCGAAAATGGCCGGCAATTCAGGATAGCCACACACAATGGCGGCGATGACCGGATCTATATCCAGAAAATCATGCTCAACGGAAAAGAATACCTCAAAAACTACTTCACCCACCAGGATATCATGTCGGGAGGGACTCTTGAATTCACCATGGGCCCGAAACCCAACAGGAAGATGGCAGCTTTCGAAAAACCCGTAACCTTAAAATTCTGAATCCATGCAACACATTCTGATCATCGATGGTCCTAATCTCAACCTTACCGGTACCCGTGAGAAACAGATCTATGGCGCAAGGGAACAGGAATCCCCCGATTCCATGGAAAAAAAATTTCTGGATCGCGGATATCAGGTGAAAATCAGTCGGTTTCAGTCGAACCACGAAGGGGATATCGTCGATGCTTTGCATCGGGCTGCAGCACAGGGGATTACCGGCATCGTCATCAACCCCGGTGCTTTTACCCATACCAGTATTTCCATTGCCGATGCGCTGCGCGCCTGCGGCATTCCGGCTGTAGAGGTGCACCTGTCGCATATCTATGCCCGTGAGGAATTCCGCCGTCATAACCTGACAGCCCCCGCATGCAGTGGGAGCATCAGCGGGCTGGGCATTGAGGGTTACCACCTGGCAGTGGAGTACCTGATGTTGCAGCATTCGTGAAAAGGCTAATTTTACAGTCCCAATCTTTACCCTCTTATGGAAGTAACCAGAACTTTTGACCTTCTTGAACGGTACCGGCAGCATTTTATGCGGGATGAGATCCTGGCAGTGAAACTGCAACGGAAATGGTATAGTTACAGCACACAGCAGTACCTCGACTATGCATATCATATTGCCTTTGCCTTGCTGGAAATGGGTTTCAGGAAGGGCGACAAAATCGCCACCATCTCTGGCAACCGGCCCGAATGGAACTTTGTGGATATGGGAATGGCGATGGTCGGGGTGGTACATGTTCCGCTTTACACATCCCTTTCACAGGAGGAGTACGAGTATATCCTCAGGCATTCCGATGCCCGGATGGTATTCATCGGCGACAGCCCGCTATGGAAGAAAATTGCCCCGGTAACTGAAAAAATCCCTGAAGTGGAGTGGGTATATACATTCGACCGGATTGAAGGAACGAACCACTGGACTGAGCTTGCAGAACTTGGCAAAACCAGGGCGCCGCAATGGATGGAGACTTTGGAGAAAATCAAGGAATCCATTGTGTCCGAAGACTTTGCAACGCTCATCTATACGTCAGGAACTACCGGATGCTCCAAGGGTGTGATGCTGTCGCACCGGAATCTGGTGGGAAACTTCCTGGCTGCAGCAGAGATTTTCAGGCTGAATGCAACACGCCGGTACATGAACATCCTGCCGCTGTGCCATGTGGGCGGAAGAATGGGGAATTACCAGACCCAGTACAGCGGGAGCACCATCTATTACCCTGAAAATATGGGCACTATCGCTGCCGACATGAAGGAGGTAAGGCCACACGGCTTCGATGCGGTGCCCAGAATTCTGGAGAAGATTTTCGATACCATTCTGTCGAAGGGACGGAAACTGAAGGGGATCAAAAAGGCGATCTTTTTCTGGGCGGTGAACCTCGGGCTTCATTACAAAACGCCTGATGAAAGCACCTGGTTCTATCGCATCAGGCTGAGACTGGCCGACAAGCTGATCTTTTCGAAGTGGCGCGATGCCATCGGAGGCTGTATCGAACTTGTGGGGTGTGGCTGGGCTGCCCTTCCGCCCCGTGTGGAAAGGGTCTTCTGGGCAGCAGGTATCAGGGTGCTGAATATGTACGGCCTCACCGAAACATCGCCGGTGATCACCATCAACAGGCAGGAGAAGCCTGAACTGAAGCTCGGTACTGTAGGTACTGTGATTGACGGCGTTGAAGTAAAACTGGCTCCGGATGGAGAGATCCTCTGCAAAGGGCACAATGTGATGCTGGGTTATTATAAAAATCCAGAAATGACCCGGATGGCATTCGATAGCGATGGATGGTTCTGCACCGGGGATATCGGGGTACTGGAAGGGGGAAAATACCTCCGCGTTACCGATCGCAAAAAGGAGATTTTCAAGCTCTCCTCAGGGAAATTTATCGTACCCCAGGTGCTGGAAAATAAACTCAAGGAGTCATGTTTCATCGAACATGCCATGGTGATCGGCGAACATGAAAAATTTGCCAGCGCACTCATCGCTCCCGACTATAACAGCCTGAGGGAGTGGTGCGCAGAGAACAATATTACTTTTGAAGGGCAGGAGGAACTTATCCGCGACGAACAATTGGTGAAACTGATAAACCGGGAAGTAGCCAGGTTCAACCGTAACACATCAGAATTTGAACAGATTAAAAGGTTCCGGCTGGTGCCCGACACCTGGTCCACCGAAACCGGCGAGCTCTCCCCGACGCTAAAACTGAAACGGAGTTTTGTCACCTCCAAATACCGGGTCCTTATCGACCAGATCTATTCGAAACAGAACTGACCGGGCCTTAATCCTGAATATGTCTGTTGGTTAGAACAGGCGTCTGTTACCCGTTCATCAAAATAAGGAGATACTTGTATGGATACTTCAGATCAAGTTGATGATTATCAGATTATAAAGGTTCAGGATGCCCGCGGGAAGCAGGATTTTACCGATACTGCCCGGGAATTGTACCGGAATGACCCTGTGTGGGTTTGCCCTCTCGACAAGGATATAGATGCCATTTTTGACCCGGCCATCAACGTGTATTTCGGGCACGGCACTGCCGAAAGGTGGGTGCTGAAAACCAGGGAGGGCAAACTCGCCGGCCGCATCGCAGCATTCATCGATTTCAATACGGCTCATTCGGAAAAACAACCCACCGGCGGCATGGGTTTCTTTGAATGTGTGAACGACCAGGTGGCTGCCGACCTGCTGTTCGATACAGCCAAAGCGTGGCTCGAAACGCAGGGGATGCAGGCGATGGATGGCCCGGTCAACTTCGGGGAGCGCGACAGCTACTGGGGTTTGCTCGTGGAGGGGTTCACACATCCGTCATTTGAAATTGCCTACAATCCCCCTTATTACCAGCAACTGTTTGAAAACTATGGGTTTAAAACCTATTTCAAGCAGGAGGGTTTTCATCTGGATGTTACCAAACCGCTCCCTGAACGGTTCCTGAAAATTGCAAACTGGGTTGCACAGAAACCAGGATATGAGTTCCGGCACTTCACCTGGAAAGAGGAGGAGCAATGTGTAAAGGATTTTGCTGAAGTGTTCAATATCGCATGGGCTACCCTTATTAAAAATTTCAAACCGCTGCAGCCGGAATATATCCGCAAAACGCTGAAAAAAGCCAGGGTGATTCTGGAAGAGGAGTTTATCTGGCTGGCCTACAAAGATGGCCGCCCTATTGCGATTTATCTGATGTATCCTGATGTGAACCAGATCCTTAAGCACCTCAATGGCAAGCTGAATCTCTGGAATAAGCTGAAATTCCTGTATCTTAAAAAGATAAAAACCATGACCCGCGCCCGTGGAGTGCTCATGGGGGTGATTCCGGAATACCAGAATCTTGGCATCGAATCAGCATTTATTATGAAGCTGGCTGAGGTGATGGCCAGAAAGAAGCATTACACCGAAATCGAGTTTTCGTGGGTGGGTGATTTCAATCCGAAAATGCGGAAGATCTTTATCTCGGTGGGAAGCATACCGGCAAAACATTATATCACCTACCGGTATCTGTTCGATCCGAATGCCCCATTTGAACGGTATCCGATCCCGGAGACCAAAGCATAATTTTAATACAAATCTACCTTGATGAAATACGATGTCATCGTGATAGGAGGGGGGCTCGGAGGCCTCACTGCCGGGGCAAAACTGGCCAAAGAAGGGAAAAAGGTGTTGCTGATTGAACAGCACGACAGGCCCGGAGGATGCGCTACCACCTTCAAACGGCACGATTTCACCTTCGAGGTGGGGCTTCATGAAATGGATGGCCTGGATGCCAGGGACATGAAAACCCGGATTTTCCGGGATCTTGGCGTATTTGACCGGGTAGAGTTTTTGAGGGTCCCGGAGTTTTACAGGTTTGTCAACAGCCGTTATCAGGTCACCATCCCTCATGACCCTGCCATGGCAGCAGCAGTTCTTACGGAGATATTCCCTGACGAGGAATCTGGTATCGCGGCCTATTTCGATCAGGTGCTGAATGCCCGGAAAAATGCGCAGGAGTCGGCTGCTCAGCCCGAACGATCCGTTGGTGAGTTTATGGATGAAATTATTCAGAACAACGATCTGAAACTTATCCTGTTGGGCAACCTGGGGTATTTTCACGACGACCCTTATTCACTGTCGCTCAATTATTATGCAGCCGCTCAGGGAAGCTATTACCAGGGAGGGGGGAATTTTATCAAAGGGGGATCACAGGTACTTTCCGATTTCCTGGCTGATCAGATCAGAAGCCATGGAGGAGAGGTTTTACTGAATCATCTGGTCACCGGGATCAAAGTGGTGAATGGGAATGCAGCCGGTGTATACTGCAAAGCGGTCAGGGGAAAGGATTCTAACAAGATGTATGCTGAAGCAGATGAGGTCATATCAAATGCTGCACTACCCGGTGTGCTTGATGGGTTGTTACCCCCCGATGCTGCCCGGCCACTGGAAAAGCAGTTCGAAGGTTTGGTTCCGGGTGCTTCGCTCCTTACCCTGTACCTCGGGTTTAGCAAACCCCTGCGCGATTGCGGAAGTCACTTCTATTCAACCTTTTTATACGACGATTCCGTAAAAAACCTGGCTGGCATCCGGCAAAACAATCACAGCGATTTCTCCACCCGCAGCTTCACTTTCGTGGATTACAGCCAGATCGACTCGGGACTGGCACCGGAAGGGAAAAGTGTGGGGGCAGTTTGCTGTATCGATTACCTCAGCGACTGGGAGGGCTTGGCCCCCGAAGCCTACAAGGCCAGGAAATCTAAGGTTGCCGAAGATCTGATTGCCCGCCTCGAAACACTGATCCCCGGTATCAGGGAATATATCGCGTACTCTGAAGTTGGAACAGCCAAAACCGTTGCCCGTTACACCATGAACCCCGAAGGCGCTGTATATGGCTTTGCCCAGACTCCTTTCAGGGTGCGTCAGGAGGCACCGGTGCTTTTGCCAAACCTCCATGTGGCATCCGCCTGGAGCAAGACCGGAGGCGGATTCTCCGGTGCCATCTTCAGCGGTTATCTTTGCGCAATGGGTGTTCTTCGGAAACAGAGTGTTAGATAGCTCTATTGACTCTTTCTGACCCCCTGCACATAGTAGCTGCACCCTCCTCCAAGCCCACCCAGGCCAGTAACAGAAAAATTGAGATGATCCGGATCGGAGAACAACCCTTCGTGGTGGTAATGATAACCCGACAAAGGGGAAAAAAGTCCGTTTTCATCAATCATGGGGGTTATGAAGGGATTGTCACCTACAACAATTATGGTGATCCTTTTATCGTCATCCATGCCGCTCTCTTCCTGTGAGTACAGATCAGTGTCACTGTCACCCGGTTCATACAGCCTGACGACCCCTTCGGTGTATGTGGTATCGTACCAGGTTCCGGTATCCATGCGCCAGTTTGCAGTAATCATCGTAAAGGAAAAATTTCCGCAATACTGCTTCCTGTAATTCTCTTTTAAAAAGGGAATTTTTTCGCAACTAAAAATGAAAGACAATACCAGGATCATGAGCAGTGTGGTGGCGATCCGGAGGCTTGGTTTCATTATGGTATCATTTGTTTACAGAAACAGTTGTTGGCAGGGGATTTTGCATCACCTGATCTTCTGATTTCCAACAAATTTACAACAAATCACCAAACATTCAGCAGCTTTAATTTCAAAAAGCTGCAAAAGGTTTCTGTCGCGCCTCCGGCGCTGAGGGTTTGGCAAGGGTCAGGTTGTGGCGCCACAAGCCAGGGACTGCGTCCCCGGTTGGCTTCTGCCCCGCCTCCGGCGCTTGCCGTTGGCCATTCGTGACGGCAGCCAGCAATGTTCTTTTGCCCGTATGGCAAACAGAACCTAACCCGGGGCAAACGCCCCTGGCAAAGGCCTTTGCACCCCCGCAAGCCCCGGAGGGGCGAAAGATTCTGATTTTCTCCTTTTTTTTGACCTCAATCAACTATTGCAAAAAAAAGAACATGGGAAATTCATACGTGAGTGCATACATTCATTTGACTTTCTGGAAGAAAAGGAGTGCACCATTGATTGCTCCTTCAGACAAGCCTGATTTATGCAGCTATATCGGAGGTATAATCAGAAATATTGGGGGAATCCCGATTGCTCTCAATGGCACAACAGGACACCTGCATGTTTTGTCGACACTGCCAAAAACCATTTCAATTTCAGAATTTGTAGAGAAAGTGAAAGCTAACTCAAGCAAATGGATGAAACAAAAAGATGCGGTTCGATACAAAAATTTCTATTGGCAGGTTGGATATGGGCTATTTACTGTTGATGGCAGAAGAATGGATGGTTTGATAGAGTACATCAATAACCAGGAGATTCATCACCGGAAGATTTCTCACAAGGAGGAGTTTGAAACACTTTTAAGGAAGTACAAGGTTGATTACAGATCAGAATTTCTTTGCGATTAGGCTCTGTCGCGCCTCCGGCGCTTGTGGCGGGCGTTGCAGTCAGCAGTCAGGGACGCTGTCGCCGCAAGCCAGGAACGTGGTCCTGCAAGCCAGGGACTTCGCCCCTGGTCAGCTTCTGCCGCGCCTACGGCACTGGGGGTTTGGCAAGGGTCAGGTTGTGGCGCCACAAGCCAGGGACTTCGCCCCTGGTAAGGCTCTGTCGCGCCTACGGCGCTAGGTGGGGGGCCGCTGTTTCGGCTCCGGGGACTACGCCCCCGGTTAGCTTCTGTCGCGCCTCCGGAACTGGGGGTTTTGCAAGCGTCAGGTGCAGTGTTGCGAACCAGGGACTTCGCCCCTGGTAAGGCTCTGTCGCGCCTCCGGCGCTGGGGGGGTGCAGGGGTCAGGTGCAGTGCTGCGAACCAGGGACTTCGCCCCTGGTAAGGCTCTGTCGCGCCTCCGGCGCTGGGGGGGTGCAGGGGTCAGGTGCAGTGCTGCGAACCAGGGACTTGCCCCCTGGTTAGGTTCTGTCGCGCCTCCGGCGCTGGGGGTTTTGCAGGGGTCAGGTGCAGTGTTGCGAACCAGGGACTTCGCCCCCGGTAAGGCTCTGTCGCGCCTCCGGCACTGGGGGTTTGGCAAGGGTCAGGTTGTGGCGCCACAAGCCAGGGACTTCGCCCCTGGTAAGGCTCTGTCGCGCCTACGGCGCTTGCCGTTGGCCATTCGTGACGGCAGCCAGCAATGTTCTTTTGCCCGTAGGGCAAACAGAACCTAACCCGGGGCAAACGCCCCTGGCAAAGGCCTTTGCACCCCCGCAAGCCCCGGAGGGGCGACAGAACAGGTGAAAGGTGTTGCAAATCGCCGGAAAATTTGCAAAGGATCAGAAAGAACCACTACCTTTGCACCACCAAAACCTTTGGATGTTACTCACTGCTTCGGATATTGTGCGTTAATCAACTTCTAACCACGTGTTTAGAGGTTGCACCATCTTTTTTTCCGGTGATCCTTTGCCGAATCAGTTTGCTATTCCTGTTACCCAAACTCATCTGGAATCTCTTCCGCTGACCTGACTTGGTTTTCCTGATCAATCATCTGGTACCTGATTTTTAATGTCTTGAGAGTTAAGTGATTCAGAAAGAACAACAAACACGTAGCGAAGCCGAGCTTAGCGAGTCCCGGGAGCGCAGCGATTCGGGAACAAACAACAAACAACAAACAACAAACAACAAACAACAAACAACATACAACAAACCATCATGAGTAACGAAAATACAACCATTCACGATTTCGATTTTAACATTATCTGTGACTATTTTTCCGCATTGAAGCGGCAGGGCCCGGGAAGTCCGGAGATGACCCTGAAAGCCCTGAGCTTCATCGATCCTCTTGCTGAACATGCCCGGATCACTGATATTGGATGCGGCACCGGAGGACAAACCATGGTGTTGGCTCAGCACACACCCGGTACCATCACCGGTATCGATCTGTCGCCGCAGTTCATCGGATTGTTCAACCGAAACGCTGCTGAGTGCGGGCTTCAGAACCGGCTAAAAGGCATCACGGGAAATATGGAGGAGCTCCCGTTTCAGACCGATTCCCTCGACCTGATCTGGTGCGAAGGAGCTATCTACAACATCGGATTCGAAAAAGGGCTGTCTGAATGGCGGCATTTCCTCAAACCCGGGGGCTACATTGCTGTTACCGAGGCCTGCTGGTTTACCGACATTCGCCCGGATGAGATCGATAAATTCTGGAATGATGCCTATCCCGGCATCGGTACCATTCCGGTAAAAGTAGCACAGATGCAGGCTGCGGGCTATATCCCCGTGGCAACTTTCATTCTGCCCGATAATTGCTGGACCGATCATTTCTTTGTGCCTCAGGAAGGCATGCAGGATGACTTTCTCAAACGCTACAACGGGAGCGGGTACGCCGCTTCACTGGTGGAAGAGATGCGGAATGAAGCCCTGATGTATGAAAAGTACGGCGCCTATTATGGCTATGTCTTTTTTATCGGCAAAAAGCTGGTGAACTGACTGCAGGCTGACATGCCAGTTTCTGACCCAGGGGTATCTATACCATTGTCACCGAGGCAAAGGTTCTCCTGATACCCTTCCTGTAACGCACCGCGGGATACCCGAAAGCCACAAACAACCCTTCCTGGCTTTTGTAGCGTATCCCGTGGCTTTTTCTGAATTTTTCCGCCTTCTTCCCTTTCTGGATGAACGGATGAACCGCTCCGAGCATGCAGGTGCCCAGTCCAAGCGATTCTGCTGCGATCATGGCATAGGTGGCAGCAATGAGGGGATCTGCCGGATCGGTGTAGGGCGATCCGTAGAAATACATCAGCAATGGAGCGTCGTAATTGATATAGTTCTCCCCTTCGTCCATTCCATCCGTGTAGGCTGAGAAAAGGGGCCTCATAAACCCTCTGAACATCTCATCATTTGCCTTGCCCCAGAAAGGACGCATCATCGCAAGAAAAAAGCCGGATGTCATAAATCGCATCCCCTTCAGGTAGGCTGAAAAATCTTTGGCAAACGCCCGTGATTTCTCCTTACCCCTGATCACCAGCACGTTAATATCTGAAGGAGGCAAACCCATTGGGGCGGTTTGTGCGGCCTCAAGGATCTTCTCGATGACTTCCGGCTCAACCTCCCTGTCGGCATATTCACGAATGCTTCTGCGATGTTGCAGCAACGACAGAAGCTGATCGTAGCCGGCCTTTGTATCCCCTTTGGGCAATTCATATAGGTCGGCCGGTGACATCTCCCTGCCATGAATCTCTATGGCCCCTTCGGGACAAATCGCCATACAATGCCCGCAGCCGATACAGCCAAATCCTCTGGTCGGATCTCCAATAGTGGCCTTGCCCTCTGTGAGTACAATGTTAAACGATTTGCATACCGTAATACACTTTCCGCATCCGGTACACAGCTCAGGATCAATGGTTATTGTACCGTTTTCCCTGGTCCTTGTGGTAGGTATTGCCATGGTTTTGAGGTTGTTGATGCTTTTGTGGTTGGAATTCAAACGCTGTAGAATGCCAATGTATCTTTCCTGTATCAAATATAGGAAAGATTCTTTTAGATGATATGGGATGAAAATATATGTGTTGATTGAAATTAAATGCGATATTTGGCCATCAACTTCATTCAGATGAAACGCATTGTAAGGCTTTTTACTTGGTCGGTGATGATTGTGATGCACATGACCTCCGGTATCTTTGCCCAAACCACCTGCCGGCGATTTGGAGGAAATGATATAGAATACGCTTTTCAGCTGATTGAAGACCCTTCCGGAAATTATCTGGTAACTGGCAGATCCTATTCTTTTGCTGGTTCAGGCGTGCCGTTTTCAGGTGATATGTATACCATTAAACTCGACTCTGCGCTGAATCTTCTCTGGACTTCCGTGTTTCAAACCCCTGCTGAGGATCAGGGCAATGGCATTGCCAATGCCCATGGCGGCGGCTATCTGGTAGCCGGTTCTTCGTACGGTAACCAGGGCGGCTATGATATTGCCCTGGTAATGATCGATACCGGAGGTGCTATGGTATGGTCGAAAGGGCTGGCTACACCCCTGAATGACCATGCCGAAGTGATCATCCCAACTTCCGATGATTCCTACATCGTGGCAGGCTATTCCGATTCCCTTTTCAGCGGGTTATCCCAGTCGTTTGTTCCGTTTATCGCCAAATTAACAGCCACCGGTTCTGTGGTATGGGCCAGGCGGTTTGGTTTTCCTTCGGGGGTGTTTTCAGGAACTGTATATGATGTTGTTGAAGCTTCCGATGGTTCGTTTTTGCTGACCGGAGATATGATCCGTCAATTCGACGGCTCTGAAGACAGTGATATTTTTTTGGCCCGGTTCTCCTCTTCAGGCAATCTTTTATGGTTCAAATGGATCGGAAACAATTGTCCCGGATGCCAGGACATGGGGGCAAGCATCACAGAAAGGCTTCCGAATCGCTACACACTGCTGGCATCCACCAGTCCGGCAGGACACATCTGGCTGTGTGATTTTGATCTGAATGGTACCTTTCTGCTACGCTCGGAATTACCCACATCCTATTTTGCCTATTCCCGGATCTCCGGACTGGCGATTTCAGGCAACCGGATGTTGCTCGCTGCTCCGGCTTTTTCCTCGATGCTCGTGGCGTGTGTCGACCTGAACCACCAGGTGCAGTGGGCATCGTTGTACGGTGATGGACTCATGAATTTTCCCATTGACATCATCCCCAAAGGAAGTGGATACCTGCTGGGTGGCTACACCAGCCCGATGGATACCGTTTACCGGGAGGATTATTTTGTAGCCGAGCTCGACAGCATGGGGGCTTCCTGCTGCATGATCAGCGAAAAGGTTCTGGCAACCTCTGCGTGGCAGCTCCCCGATAGCAGCGGAGGAGTGGCCTTTGGGCTGAATTTCACTGAATCTAACTTTGGAACAGCAACATCAGGTGGTGTTCAGCGGTTGGTCTGCGACCCTTTTCCCGGCCTCGAAGAGATTCCGACTGCAAGGTTTATTGCTTTCCCAAACCCATTTACTCATAGTTTGTATTTGTCATTTCCCGACCAACAGCCACACAGGGTAAGGGTGTACAATTCGCTGGGGATGCTGATGTCAGAGGTGGTAGGCACCAGATTCCTGAGCATTTCTGCTCTCACATGGCTACCCGGAGTCTATATCGTGCAAACAGATGATAATCACCCAATAAAGGTGATAAAGGA
Source organism: Bacteroidota bacterium (assembly GCA_022709695.1). Classification (GTDB taxonomy): domain Bacteria; phylum Bacteroidota; class Bacteroidia; order Bacteroidales; family SKPS01; genus SKPS01. Next base: position 480,659 of record JAKLII010000001.1, on the reverse strand, counting down.
GTAGAACGGGAATTCCTTGGATGTCAATAACTTTCCGATTGCCTGGGCTTTTAGATTCCCTATTGAAATCTCTCTCTTATTACAAATCCTTTGTATTCTTCCTTTATCTCTTTGATATCAAGTTTGTACCGATACCAGCACAAGCAGGGACAAGCCTGATTGTTTACCTGTTCAAATTCAAAAAACAATGTATCATTTTCAATTCGATAATCACCCAAGAATTCCTTACAGCATGTTTCTTTGACTTTAAAGTAAGCTATAAGGGATGTCGGGGTAATTACCGATGAATCAATATAACCAATTGCAGATTCATGGAGTGAGTCATCAAGTGCATCTTCACAGTCGTCAAACAGATCTAGGGTTATGTTTTTTTCCTGCATGATTGTCGGGTAATCTTTGTCTTTAGAAACCTGATTACATCCGAAAACAACTGTGGACATAAGAATAATCGTAATAAATAGATTTTTCATTCAGTAGATTATTTCGAAAAATTCTCCTGCGGCAAGTCAGAAAACTTCTTCTTTTTCCGCAGATAATAATCGGCAACGATGCTGCGGTTGTAAATCCCAGTAAGGATGTGTGTGGGTTGTGCCATCCGCTTCCGGTGGTGCCTGCGAACAGACAGCATGAAATGCCAGTGCGCCCGGATTACCGCTCTGAAATCACCGGTACCCCCTTCTGACAGGAACTTTAACGCTGCTACCCAGTCGAGCAGGATGCGCAGCAGGAATACAGGCAGCAATCTTCTGGCCGGCAGGTTCTTATACAACAGGATGAAGTTGTTACGGAAGTTGAGATAGGTTTTTTTGGAGGATTGTTTGGGCAGGGTCCCACCCCCCACATGCAGGATGTGTGATTTCCCGCAGGCCATGATTTTATGCCCGGCATTTTTCAGCCTCCAGCAGAGATCGATCTCCTCCATGTGGGCGAAAAAATCGTCGTCCAGTCCACCTACTGCATGGTAACATGCAGCCCGCACCATCAGGCAGGCGCCGGTAGCCCAGAATACCTCGGTGTCGTCAGAGTACTGGCCGGTATCCTTTTCCAGATCCTGAAAAATGCGGCCACGGCAAAAAGGGTAGCCGTACCGGTCAATGAACCCTCCGGCGGCACCGGCGTACTCAAAACGGTCCGGCTCGTCATAATGGAGGATTCTGGGCTGACAGGCAGCCACTTGCGGCGAGGCATCCATGAGCGCCTTCATGGGCCTGAGCCAGCCTTGCGGCACCTCGATGTCGGAGTTGAGTAGCACATAATACTTCGCTTCCACCTGGCGCAGTGCGTCGTTGTATCCTTTGGCAAAACCGCCGTTGCTCCCATTCCTGATGATCCTCACTTCAGGGTGGTTGTGCGCAAGCCACTCCACTGAATGATCTGCCGAAGCATTATCGGCCACAATCACCTCAGCATCATCTGAATGGGCAAGCACTGAAGGGAGAAATTTCTCGAGGAACTTCTGTCCGTTCCAGTTCAGAATCACCACGGCAATATCAGGAATGGGGTTGCTTTCTGCCATAGATTGCAAAGATAATAAACCGATCCAAACATCAGACATCCTGCCTGCTGTGCTTCCATCTTCTGTGCGACCACAGCCAGCTTTCGGGCTGCCTGCGTATCATGCTCTCCATCAATTCATTGTATCTGCGTGTGATTTCAAACGGTTCCAGACTATCTGGTGATCCGGAGATGGTTTTAAAGGTAACGGAATAATGGCCCCGTGCAGTACGCGTCATCTCTGCAAAAATCACAGTCATCCCCATGGCCCTGGCAATACGCTCCGGCCCGGTGTACACGGGAGTGTCCTGGCCCAAAAAGGTGAGATACTGCTCTACCTCGTGGCGGGCAGGGGATTGATCGGCCAGCAGAAATACCGAAAATGGGTGCTGGTGTTGCTTTAGCAGCGATCTGTACAGGTTCTGCGACACCAGGATCTCAAGGCCATGTTTCTGACGAAGTGCATTAATGATATCGTTGAAGAGCGGATCTGCCTGTTTTCGGGCGGCCGCAAAGGTCTTGCATCCTGTTACCAGGGGCAGCGTCAGCCCCAGCAATTCCCAGTTGGCAAAATGACCCGCCAGGATCATGGTGTTTTTCCCTTGTGCCGACAAGTCCCTCACCAAATCAGGATTGGTGTACACAATTGTACGAAGAAGTTTTTCCCTGCTGAACCCTGAATATCGTATGATCTCATGAAATACATCCGAGAAATTCCGTACAAAAACCCGGTGGATATTCCGGTAATCCCGTTCGCAAAGTTCAGGGAATGCCCTTCTCAGATTATCAAGGATTACTTTTTTCCGGTACCGTAATATCCTGAGAATCAAAAAGGCAACGCCATTGCTCTTCATCCGCATATAACAGCCCGGCAGATTTCTCAGCAGGAATGCATAGATTCGGTATAGAGCCAGCAGCAACCTCAAGACCGGAATGGTTTCAGAAGGGGTTATTGAAAATTTCGAGTGCCCGGCTGCCGTAATTGGTGTCGTACTGGGTGCGGTCGATGTTTGTGCCTCCTACCTGACGGGCATGCAACCGCAGATGCCACTGCGGATCGTTCATCTCCCCCGTGGCATTGGAATGGGCCAGTTCAAAATCGGTGCTGCCCAGATCGGTACTGATAAATACAAACTTACGGTTGGTCTGGTTTCCGGTAAGTTTATAGTAATGCCAGATTTCATAGGGATAGGCTTCCGGCTCGTGGGTTGATTTGTAAATGGAGTTTGGAGATCCGTATTTCAGAAAAATCACGCCGCGGTCGGATTCAAAACCCGGCTCAATGAAGGTGCTGTAGTTCATATTCACTTTATCCACCTGTACCTTGTAATTAAGCCAGGCAAGCTGTGGGTTCGAAGCTTCCCTGGTGTACCAGAAATGATACAGGTACTGTTGCATGTGCAAAACATTCCGTGTGGAAATCAGGTTTAGTCCAAAGGTTCGCTCCATGTCTGACGCCAGAGGCATGCATGCCCTGATATAGTAAGCCAGGGTGTCGGGGTGGGTGAAAGCGGAGGTGAATACCTCGGTCACATTGATGGCCTCGATGTCCTCGAGCCTGAGCTGAATGTTGGGATTGCTCCGCTGAAAAAACACTTCTCTGAAAGCAATCACCTGGTTCTCTTTGTCGCGCACCTCTGCTACCACGTTGTAATTTCCCGAAGGGAGCTGGCTGATGTCGAAAGTATGCAGCAATGGCACCACCTCCGCTGCTTTTTCCCGTTTGTAGAAGCTGATGTTATTCATCACCTTCCCGGTTTCAAAGCTTTCGATAAAACAGGTAAGCAGAAACATCCCATCTTCTCCCCAGGTGGCCAGGGTGTTGTATACTTCGGTGTAGATGGTGATTTCATTCCTCGATTCGGGATAGTAAGAGATCAGATCAGGGTAAAGGTCGTAACCGGCGCGGGTGAGCGGGGTAGGGGTGGTGGCAGGTTCGGTCCTTTCCACCAGCATCAGCGAAGAAAGGGCTGCCTTGTCGGATGGTACATCCACCAGTACTTTGATTACCGACTCCACTGCAGGGCTGCTGCTGTTCACATCGCGCACCGAAAGCTCCATATCGTACTCCCCTTCGGCAAGCAGGAACCGCTGCTGATCCAGGAAGCTGAAGTTTCTCCGGCTGGTATCCTCCACAGCCTGGCTGCTGAGGTTGTACTTTTTGAAATTTTTGATCTCGCCCTGTTGCGTGAACAGCATCAGAATCTCCACCTCACCCCGGTACTTGCCGTCGGTACCTTTTTTAAACACAACGGTAGCCGCATTTACCGATAGCCAGGTTTCGGTATAGGTTCCCTGTTGCGGGCTCCTGAATACGCCATAGTTAAAAACAGCGTTTACGTTAACTGCCCAGGCAACAGCAGGAAACATCAATGCAAGCATCAGTGCTGGTAAGGCATGTCTTTTCATGAGAGTAAAGTTTCAACACTACAAAGATACAATATCCCTGAAAAATGTCAGCATCGAAACAGGTAACGGATCACCCCGGCAGGTGAACAGGCAAAAATTGGCTTCTGCTTTTGGCAGCTGCAAAAAAGTGTGTATTTTTGCAGCGGAGAGATGGCAGAGTGGTCGATTGCGGCGGTCTTGAAAACCGTTGACCTTCACGGGTCCGGGGGTTCGAATCCCTCTCTCTCCGCCCATCTGAAAAAGCCCGCGAGAGCGGGTTTTTTCATTGAAGAAAACCCGCAAGCTTGCTTGCAGGATTTTTGGAAATGAAAAAACATGCCACGAACGAAGTGAGTGGCGGAGGGTTTTTCAGATGGAAGCCTCCCCCCTCAGGGATCACCGCAGGTAATCCCCAACCCGCAAGCTTGCTTGCAGGGTTTTCGGAAATGAAAAAACAAGCCACGAACGAAGTGAGTGGCGGAGGGTTTTTCAGATGGAAGCCTCCCCCCTCAGGGATCACCGCAGGTAATCCCCAACCCGCAAGCTTGCTTGCAGGTACGACGAGCGGAAAAAAAGATACATATGCAACAGTCTGTCTCATCCAACTTTAATGATAACTTGCAAACAATGGTGGCCCAAAATATAGGACAATAACCAATACTTTTCAGTAGCTGCGGAGCGACCTTGGCTGGAGCGGTCCCGGTGGACGACAGTCCAACGGGATCATTCCTGAGCCGAAGGCGCAAGGAATGAAGCTCCAGGCGCAGTCGCGGAGCAGCTACGCGGCCTCACGGCCGTGGAGAAAAAAAAAGAGAGCGTCTCTTTTGAGACACCCTCCCCGGGGGATTTTGTTATACTTTGCGTTTGTCTTCGTGCGAAACGCATAAAATTACTCCTTCATCAACCTGCCATTCAGCAAAATAACACCACCATCCCTGATGCTGTATAAATACATCCCGGCCGGATGCCTGCTCAGGTCGATCTGCAGGTTTGCCTGTCCGATACTGAAGGCTTCAACCTGCTGCCCGTAAGCATTGAAAATGATCAGATCCAGCTCCTTGCCCCGGAATGATCCCAGACTGAAATTCACAACCCCCCGGGTGGGGTTCGGATATACATCCACGGCAAGATCATAGATTACAGGATCCTCTGCAGATAATGGCAGTGAACTTGCTATCCAGCTCGAAGCCAGACTGTTGTCGTAATTGAGGTCAATCAGCTGCAGGTAGGGGCCATCTCCATCGGGTGTGGTGGGCCATGGGGAACTGTCGCTGTAGAAAACCTCATCGATGGTATTCCCGAAAGCATCTGAAAGAATGATGTGATAGGAGCTGTTCTTCAGATTCCGGGAGAATTGTCCGTAAGGTGTGATCCCGTAATAACTGCTGAATACACTTACATTGCTGCAGAGATAGATTTTCTGATTGGCCGCAATGCTGGTGCCGGCAGGAAACTGGTACGAAATCCCTAATTCCCTGATATAATACCCTGTGGTGGTAACCACCTGGTTCGAATGGTTGGTGATCTCGATAAATTCCAGGTCATCACTGTCATATCCGCCGGCATCCTTGGGATGATAATGGATTTTGCTGATGACCAGGCCGGGAACCTGTACTCCCGAACAGGCGGATGCAGAGCCGATATTGGTGGTGATCCAGTTGATTCTGTTCTGAATCCAAGTTTTCATCTCGGAAATATTGGTGGCTTGCGTACCAACGGTACCCCACCTTAACTGCTCCCTGTTCTTGGATTCTGACAGCAGCAGTACAAGCAGATCAATCTGATTTGCCAGGGTGGTATAATTGAAGGGCTTGCCAGAAGCCGTAAGCTCCAGCCACCGCTTGGCCATATAGCACTTGAAGGTGGAGTTATTGTACAGGTCTCTCCAGAATTTCGATCCAGTATTGTCGGTATTGTTGAACTGCCACACGTTGTACTTGCTTCTGTCAACCCCATATTGAAACAGGTCATTCCCGAACGTGAGGTTGTAATCCCACACCGGGCCCGCTCTGAGTTTTCCGCCTCTGTCTTTGTGAAAATAGGTACTGAACTGGTAGGCATCCACATTGGATGAGATCTCTGCAATGAGCATGTAATCTACAAAACTGGGAATGTCAATGATGGTGGGATATCCGTCGGTGATGGATGAATTCATCGGGTTGGTTTTGGTGGCCAGATCGGTGAAAACACTCTTGATGTAAAGCCCCTGCTGACTGGTGATATCCTCTGCTTCCGGACTGTCGTACAGGTAGTCGGTGTTGCCATGGTAACCCCAGGTTGTCCAGGCTGCGGTTTCGCCGGAATTGAGCTTGTCGGCTTTAATGATATAACCTCCTGTAACATTGGGAGATGTATTATCTGATGTGGTCAGTTTCACAAGGTTTACCCGGTCTGAATCAATCTTGATCTTCTCGGTCAGAAAATACACACCCACATAATCACCATTCACAATCACCTCCACAAACCTCACCCGCGGGGCATAGTTACCTGTACTGGCAGCAAGGGTGTATGAAAGATAATCACGGATCATCGAAGGGTCAAAAGCCAGGGAGTTCAGCACCCAGTCGTTTTCGGAAGGCATCCCCAGCAGGCTTACATTATTGTTGGTGGTATTATCCGCAAGGTAGGTTGAGAATCCGTAGGGCTTCTTGGGGAGGGTCTGTGAAGTACTGCCTCTGAATTCGATGCCGATCTTGCCATTGTAGTTCAAAAAAGCCGGATTGGTGATGTCTGTCAGATAGTTCCTTGAGCCATCAGGCCTGTAAATCAGTTTCAGGGTTGCAGGAACCTTGGGTTCATCTGCAATTACATAAGGCTGATGCGTAGATGGGTTCGTGTCGGTGGTAATCACCAGAATCGGCAGATTGCTGTCGGAAAGGATGGTTTGCTGGGCTGATCCAACTTTCAGTAATGATAACAGTACAATGGAACAAAGGGTAATAGTTTTTAACATAAAAGTGTGTTTGTTTGAATCGCAACTAATCAGATATCAATTTGATCGGATTTTCCATGGTTGTCATCACTTTTCGTCTGCTTCTCGATAAACCGGGCGATGCCCCTGTTGTAACTTACGATCAGATACCCGATCACCCCTTTCAGGAAGTAAAAAATGATCCAATCTACTGTAGGTTCGTGCTGAAAAATGTGCTTGCCCTGGTAATAGTAGTAGAGCTGCTTGAGGAACATCGGCAGGCTCTCCACCACCATCAGGGCACCTATGATGATGATCACTGTACGGAGAACGGAGTGGGCCGAGAAATTAAAATCCAGCTTCTCTTCAGCATATCCCTGATCCAGCTTTAGTTTGTCAATAATCCAACCGTTGCGGAAAACGAAGCCTATAATCAAAGCAATGTACACCAGGGTGGTCAGCACCACAAATCCCAGCAATGCCAGAAAGCTGTAAATCCTCTGATCGGGGTACTGAACTATCCCTGCAAACACCGAAAAAAACTGGGGTATTACCGAAAAACTCTCCAGAATCAGCCAGATGCCAAAAATCTTCAGGAAGATCGACCAGAATGTTCTGATGCTCATGATTTTTGTATTAAGATGGAAGATTTAATCTGCTATCAAAAGTACATTTTTATCGCTTACCCGGCTTTTGAAAATAAATTCCTTATAGATATCCGGCACGGCACAGAAGGCATCCTTGCAGGTGGTGCCCGGGGGTTCAGCCAGCGTTTGTCTGATCAGCCTGATGAGCTTTTCCGGCTTCTCATCATGATAAAACACTTTGCACAGATTAAGTGTGGTAAACCGTTGCACATTCCATTCCTGCTCAAATATGTAGGGCACTGCAATGATCCTTTTGCCTGCATTCAGCGCCTGGTACAACGTTCCGTTCCCGCCGTGACAAAGAACCAGATCCACTTTATCAGCTATATCATCAAAATTTACGAACCTTCTGAAAATAGCATTTTCCGTCTCAGACTCCCTTTCGCTGCCCGATATGATCAGGTTGAACCCCGTTAGCCTGGAGTCATGAATGGTTTCAGGCACGATATTCTTCCCGCTGCTCCCTGTGCTGACATAAATCGTGGGTTTGCTGCGGTGCTGGTGCAGGAATTCATGAACCCTTTCTTCAGCCTGTGTGCAAGTGAACAGGATCGGCCCCTCCTGAATAAAATTGTCCGGAAGGCCTTCAGTGGGGAATAACTGCTTGTCGTCCACAATGAAATTCGTGTCCCCGGTGAATTCATCAAAAAGGTTGACTTTTGGTTCCAATCCCAGGTTTTCCCGGATTTTCCTGTAAGGGCTGTGCACCTTCCTGAGCATCATGTCTTCAGCCAGCATGACGATTTTTGTCCATTTCTCCTGACTTACATATCGCCTGAACAGATTTGCCGGATGGGAATGGGGTGTATCCCGGAAACCTGTGTAATGGTTTGTTACGTATGCATTGATTAAAGCGATGTGTTCAATCTTCAGATAGTTACAGGCTATATTGAGCCCGGGATAGGTATCACCTATCACCAGATCGGGATTTTTATCCTCCAGCACCTCCATTAGACTGCAGACGGTTTTTTGGGTCGACTTTTCGTTAATCCAGGAGAAATCAAATTTTCCGGCCTTCATAACCACCTGACTATACCCCTCGCAGACCCCGTCGGTGTATCTGAACCCATGGTTGCGAATGAAATCGTTATACCTGACAGATTGCAGAAACACGATTTCAACCGCCTCATTCCGGATGCTTTTGGCCAGTTCCAGGCATCTCAGATAATGTGCAAGCAAATCAAAAGGAACAAAGAGTATCTTTTTTTTATGCATTGCGTCAGATGTTTCTACTGATATCTGTTGTCACCGGCAGGTTTTGGCCGGTTCTTGCTTCAGGGTTCAGAAGTTCAAATGTAAGCAGGTTTCAGGTATTTTGCATCTGTTCTGTGGATGGATATTTCCTTTGATTCTTTATCTGAATTGTTGGCAGAATGAGCATTTATATCTGTAAATGGTGGCAGGTAGCTGTGAGGGTTTTTGGTCAGTCTTTAAAAAGGCGGACACTTTTGCCCCATGTGGCGTGGTCCTGTTGCTTTGCCAAAGCTGCAGTACCTTCTTTGCTGTCCAAAAGCCCACGGGGTTTACCCTCTGTTTTTGCATCCAGAATATAGAAATATTGCCCATCCCTGCTTGGGGATGAGCTCCAGAAATCAGTTCGTTCTCCCAGGAGGATGAATCTGCCTCCACCCGTTCGAATGCCGGCCATCAGCGCATTGAAGCCGCAACCTCCGGGCGCCATTTGTTTGTATACAATTTCCATGGTGCCTCCCAGTATTTTTACAATCTCTCTTTTCCCTCCCAGGGATGCCCTGAGAGTTTTCCAGTCTGATTCCGTCGGCAGGTGCCAGCCTTTGGGAGCGATTCTTCTGGCTGTTTCCCAGTCGTACAGGTAGCCATATTTTGCCACATTTGCCTGGTCGTTATCATAGGCCCAATAATTTCCTTCCGGTGGCTTAAAGGTAAAGTTTTCCGACATAAGCCATTGGTTGCCAATTTTGATGGTTTTATAGATCCTGCCATCCCGGGGGTCTTCAAATGTTCCGGTTTCAACAGCCCGGACTTTAACCTCACTGCTCCGCCTGATGACACATGCGATCAGGCTCAGGCCAATCATGGCGGGCAGGATAACCAATGCCATTTTTGTTTTCATGTTCATTACCATTGATTTATGGGTTATTTTCAATGAAGAACTATTGGATCATCAGGAAATTGTTCATTTGCTGTTCCTGTATTCCGGACGGTGTAAGTTTGTTCCTGAGCCCCATCAAATTGTCCAGGTATTCACTTATAACCTTGATAAATATCTTAGGTTTAGCTAAATGAACATCGTGTATGGCATCTACCCTCACAACTTTAAGGTCCTTCAACCCCGAACGGATTTTTTCCACATCATCATCATCAAGGGCACCTATTAATCCCCAGGTTTTATGTCTCGACCAATAAGCATGAATCAATAAAACAGGGCACTGGATTTTCTTCAATGTTTCTTCCGGATCAAATCCTTCTGTTAATCTCCCGTCAATGGTTGCTTTCGAGAAATCCACATCATACTCGCTGATAAATTTTAGACCTGCCCGTTGGTCAAATCGGGCATTCAGTAAATCGTATTTTTTATGCGGTCTGATTTTTTTGTTCAGCGCAAGGCTTATTGACCTGTAGCTTGCTATAAAAGAAGGCATCAGCAACAAATTTTCCTTGTCCTTTAGGGGTATACCCTGTCTGGCAAAAAAGCTTCTGATATCTCTCCTGCCATTGCCAAGTGTTTCTATGGCCGTTTTAAAGAGATAATACATGTATTTTTCTTCTTTTATCCTTGGATATATGGAAGAAAAATAGGGAGGGTCTTCAATGATGGCTGTTAAAACGCATTCAGGAGCATTGGCTGCTAGCCACAATGAAAGTATTCCACCCGAAGAAAGTCCGGATACAATGGTTCTTTCTTTGATTACTTGTTCGAGAAATAACTTAAGGTCTTCACCAATAAGGTTGTATGAATATTTCCCGGGTGTAAAGGTTGATTTTCCGTGCCCTCTCACGTCCACAACAAACACATGATATTTTTTGGAGAAATAGGGCAATACAAGATTGTATCCCTGCCAGAATTCCATCTGGCCGGGAATAAACAGCAGAGAGGGTCCATTTTTCGGTCCTTCAACATAGTTTAAGGTGACAGCCCCTGTATTGAATTGCTTTTCAATGAATCCTTCAGGTATTTTCTCAACGGAAAGCCGGAACGGATTAAATGTTCTGGCAAGCAATATCAGAACAATACCCAGAAAAATATAAAATCCCGGAATATGGAAAACAAAAGCTAATACAATAATTATAATACCTGTTATTACCCACAAATATGTCCTGTTCATGTCGTAATTTATTTCAGACTTACCAGATGAAAGGAATTAGTTTATATTTGACATCTTTGCAATATTCTGAATATCCGGTCAATTCTTTCTGTAAAGTAGCATCCTCATAGTATGTTCTTATAAGAATTAAAACAATCATAATGGCCAGGGGAATAAATGCAAGTACAGAGCCAAATGCCAAAGGTAATGATACTGAACCCAGAAGCATTCCAAGGTATCCTGGATGACGTACTATTTTATATGGCCCTGTATTTATTACATAATGGGATTTCTCGCTCTGTATTCGTATTGTGCCTTCAAAGAAAGGATTATGAAGCATTGGCCATATGGAGAATATTGTTGAAAAGATGTACAGTATAATCCCGATATATAAGCAGAAGAAGGGTAATGATTCAGAAAGATTTAACCTCCTGTCAATTCCTGCAACAAACGGGGTAACAGCAATTGCAAATAGAAAGTATATCAGGATCATATACTTATCGAACAGTTTTGTTCCCTGCTGCATCTTTCCTCTGTCATTTAACAGTTGTGGTGTTTTTTTCAGGAGTATAATACCAATGATCAGCCCGCCGATAGCATAAACCCCAATATAGATCCATGCTCTCAGGATACCAATTTCTCCGGAAGCGAGAAAATAAACCACTCCTGTAACAATAATCCAGCGAAGTGGTGCCATGAATGCATTTATTCCTGATTTATTTAATTTTTCTACCATGGTTTTATCCTGACAATGGTTCAATTATAAGGGAAGCCTTATCTGTTAAGTAAAAGTATTTATAGCCTTATATTTTCTTTAATAAATGTTTTCCGGTGTATGACTTTTCACAATTGATCAGATTTTCAGGAGTGCCCTCAAATAGAACCTCTCCGCCGTTTTTACCTCCTTCCGGTCCCAGGTCAATGATCCAGTCGGCGTATTTGATAATATCCAGGTTATGCTCAATGATCACCACTGTATTATGGTTATCCACCAATGATTTGATGATCCGGTAGAATTTGTCAATATCTGACAAATGCAGGCCGGTTGTCGGTTCGTCCATAATATAGATATTGCTTTCTTTGTGCAGTTCAGATGCAATCTTCAACCTTTGTGATTCGCCACCGGACAAAGTACTTGTTGATTGCCCGAGATTTAAATACCCAAGTCCTACATCGTCCAGGGTTTTCAACATCTTCAGCAGTTTATGGTCATCAAAGAAATCAAGTGCCTGCAGCACGGTCATGTCCAATACTTCTGCGATATTTTTTCCTTTATATTTCAATTCAAGTATTTCGGAATGATACCTTTTCCCTTCGCATTCATCGCAAACGGTTTTGACAGCATCGAGAAAAAACATTTCAAATGACAGTGTACCCTGACCATTGCATTTCGGACAAGCTCCCTTTGAGTTAAAACTGAACAATGAAGCTTCTGAACCGGTATGTCTGGCAAACTCCTTCCGGATAAGGTCGAATGCCCCGATATACGTCATGGAATTTGCTCTCGACGACCTGCCTATCGCTGACTGGTCAATCACTATCGCCTCCGGATGCTGTCTGGCAAAACAATCGAAAATCAGGCTGCTTTTGCCGCTTCCTGCCACTCCGGTAATACAGGTCAATAATCCTTTGGGAATTCTGACACTCAGATTTTTCAGGTTGTTCGCGTTCGCATTTTCGATCAGATAAAAGTCCTGCGCCTGTTTTCTGACGTGGCCTGGCCTGGGCGAACTGAAAAGATATTTGCTGGTTATGCTTTGGGCATTTTTAAAATCGCTGAAGGTTCCGTTGTAAACCACCTCTCCTCCCAATGTCCCTGCCCTGGGACCGAGGTCCACAATCCATTCAGCTGCTTCGATCATATCGGGGTCGTGTTCAACCACGAAAATGCTGTTCCCCTTGATTTTCAGCCGGTTGAGTATTGTGAGCAGTTTTTGGGTATCGCGGGGGTGTAAACCTATGGTTGGTTCGTCGAGTACATATAGCAAATCAACGAGGTTGCAATCCAGCTGCCGGGCCATTTTTACACGTTGCGACTCTCCGCCCGAAAGCGTTGAAACAGGTCTGTCCAGTGATAAATAGCCAACGCCGATCTCTATCAGCTGCTCTAACACAAATCGGGCTTTGCGCAATACCGGAACCGATAAATCACCGGTAATGTTTCCAAGAAATGCCAATACGTCGGTAAGTTCCATCTGGCACAATTGCCCAATGGAAACATCATTGATTTTCACCGATTCTGCCCTTTCACTGATCCTTGTCCCGTGGCATGAATCACACGTTTTATAAACGAAATAGCGCGAATAGGCATTTTTGTCATCTTCAGAGGATTCGTCATCAGCCCTTCCCGATACTGCATTTTCAAGTTTTCGGGCTATTCCCTCAAACTTGCGGTTATAGGTCAGTTTTTGTTTGGCGTCCTTGATGGTAAAAGGTTCGGAATACAATAATCTGTGCAGCTCCTCTTCCGGAAAGTCTTTCAGTTTCTTATGGTTGTCAAACAGTTCAACGGCAATCAGTTCTTTCCATAAAAACCCCCCCGGTTTATAATGCGGATGAGTAATTGCCCCATCGAACAGCGATTTTTCCTTATCGAGAAAGATATTCAGATCGACTTTGATTTGCTTTCCGAGTCCTTTGCAATGCTGGCACATTCCTTCAGGATGATTGAATGAGAAATAAAATGAGGGTCCGATAAAAGGTTTTCCAACCCGCGAATAAAGCAGCCTGAGATAGGTGTTGATTTCGGTGGCGGTTCCCACGGTGCTTCGCAGGTTGCTTCCCATTCTTTTCTGATCAATTACGATGGCTGTCGAAAGGTTATAAATATCATCCACATCGGGTCGGGAGAGCTTGGGCATACGGGTGCGGGCAAAGGTTGAGAATGTTTCAATCAATTGTCGTTGTGCCTCTGTGTATAGGGTGTCGAAAAGCAATGAGGACTTTCCCGATCCTGAAACCCCTGTAAATACTACCAGTTTATTCTTGGGGATCTCAACGGAGATATTCTTGAGATTGTTGGTATGCGCATTCTGAATTATGATTGAACTCTTTTCCATAACATATTATAAGATTCTTGTTGTTTTCACCACTGTGCATAAGGCTAAACTGACGGAAAAACCTCGTTTGCGGCCTTCTGAGGGCCAAATGTACGAAGGTTTATTATCTCTGCTCCTTATAGAATGTGATATTGTCTATGGTCAGATACCTGGAATACACCATCTCTTCACCATAAAGGCATTGGCAATAGGAAGTCACGGTATCATGCTTTTCAGTGGGTGGGGTATTAACGGTAAAAGCATGGTTTAGTCCTATTTTCAGGGTGTTGTCTTTAATCCGGACGGTTCCCTTGTAATGCACATTTTCAATTTCCTGGCCACTGGCAATATATTCTCCCGTATTGTCACTTTTGATCGTCAGCGTATATCTGTCACATCCCATCCCAAAACATTCCGACTTCCAGACACCTTCATAATCAGGGTTTTCATCCAGGATCTGTTTTTTGCACCCAAATGACAACAAGGTCAATAATGTAAAAAGTACAACGGTCTTATTCATGAGAAATTTGTTTTATTAATATTTGATATATATTTTACAGTATCCGGTATTATTATGACAATTCTGTTTAATTCTGTTTTTTCTGCGTTCATCTGATCTTTGTCAGCATCAGACCCGAACATGAATTTCTCTTCCGTCCATCGAAGGATCAAATGTACGAAAGTTTGAGATAGGTTGAAAAAATCTGATCCGGATCGCAGATTTTTACCTACAAAAAGTCAAAGATCAAAGATCAAGGATCCGGGTTCCATGTTCCAGGATCCGGGTTTTAGAAATTTGAAGATCTGCAGGCGATTCCCTGAACCTTGCCAAAGGGAGCGAAATATCGGTAGCGGGTTGAACAGGATCAGCCCCGGATCACAGCCGTGGGAAATGATGTTACGCAGCAGCTCCCTAACCCGCATAGCTGGATGAACGCCCTGATGCCCGGAGGGCAGGCAGATTCAAACCGGGGACATCGTCCCACGGAGAAAAGCGCCACACCTGAAATAAGCACCGTAGGTGCGGCAGATGGGGATTGCCAGGCTCAAAGGGGTCAACATGCGCCGTTTTTTTGCCCAATTTTGCAAATAATGGGGGTCAATATCTGCCGGAATGGCAGGTTTTTGTCCCGGATCAAATTCTTTTATTGTGATCCATGAACGTCCGTTTCAGGGGGTCAGTATAGTCCGATTTATCCAGTAAGGGACCCGGATTTCTTTTGCCCAACCGCCTGAAATTGATTGATGTAAGCGTAGATTATAAGTCCATTAAGCTTGTATCTGCCATTTTTCTTTGGCTTTCCGGGCGTTCACCCTTCGGATTTTTCCTATTCCATCCTCTTCAAATCATTAAAACCCCATAAATAGGGAGCGGGCTTTTCCCGGCAAGCCGGGACAGGCTGTGCAATCCCGCATCTGCGGGACTTCATGCTTGGCTGGCGACGCACGAAGCCTTATCTATTAGCGGCTGTAATTTTTGTCAGGCTTGTGAATAAATGGTTGCTTCGGGTCATATTTTATTGTAATTAAATCTCCGATTTCATAATCAGCTCCTTTCTCAAAATCTTTAAAAATTCTAAAATACGAACGATATTTTTGTCCGGTCACTTCGTACTCATATTGATAATAAAATAGACTTTTATCACCGTCTTTACTCCACTGGCTTTCGGTAATAGTAGCTTTTGTAGTTATTCCATTTGTCTTGAGTAGATTGTCAATTTGATCGTCTTTGTATAAAGGAAAGTATGCAAAATAGTCATTGCTTTTATAGGTTTCTTTTAATTGGCTAATGTCAACAAAATTGACTATGTAAGGTGTTTTTTTATTAACGTAATCAGAGGTATTATACATTTCAGCATCCTTAAGAAACATGTCAATGCTGTTTTCATTCCATCTAACATATCTTATAGGATTAAAGGAAATTTCTGTGTTTGTAAATACATTTCCAATTCTTGGCAATTCGTCTCCGTAGTTGATAGCAGAAATATTTAAGTCTCCCTTATAGCGATAAGCAACGAGTATTTTTTTTCGGTCATTAGCGAAACTAAAATACTCAATTAATGGAGTTAAACTATAAGAATAGTCGGCAGGAACTACTTTACAGTTAATGCCATTGATTGTAAAGCTTGAAGAGTCAAAGGGAATCCCTTCTTTCACAAAAGGTCTTTCATTTAAATTTACTTGTAGTGTCTTGTTATCTAACCATTGGTCTGGATAATAACAAGAATAAAATGATAGGTCAAAACAAGGCAACATACTTTTATTAAGTTGTCCTAAAGTGTCTTCAGTTTTTAAGATTGAAGTCATTGAAGAACTTTCTCCCATGGCTCCATTGTCTTTGTAATATGTCAATACAACATAGGAACTGTCAGGTGAAAATAAGCGTTCAGTTATAACTACGTCTTTAATTGTCAAGTTTTGGTTGCAACTTGTCAGCATACAAATCGATAATAAGGTTATTGATATTCGTGTCATTATATTATAGCCGCTAACGGCAGTTTGTCTCAAAACCTCGATTCCGGGGTTATGAGGATCAAATGTAAGCATGTTTGAGATAGGTAGTATATGAGGTTGGTAATTTTTGTTTCAAAACTTCCAGGGTGGCAAAATGGCCGTTTTTAGCCTTAAAAGTTGCAAATAGACGCAAGAGATACGAACACATTGTGAATAAAGCTGTTAACAACCCGCAGAAACTCAAAATATTGGTAATTCTCATAAGGTTGTAAGCTGTATACATGAACCCGACGTCGGCAGTTGCCCGGCTTTTTCCCTTCTTTGTTATGATGTAACTGAACCCCCATTGCCGCTTGATAGTTCCGTAGGGGTGTTCAACAATGGACTGGCGGATCCGATCTCCCGGGTTACTCACTCAATCACAACCGAACTGACAGGCATACCATAGTACGCCCATTTTGCGCAAACCGCAGAACCGGGTATTCTATGCCTGAACGCATCTAAATATTCACTGAAATCGTTCTTCTCCCTCCTGAAAACCATTGCCAACAGCTGAATCCAGCACATAATACATCAAGTTTTCAAAGAACGCTGGTAATTTTTTTCCTCTAAAAGCACCCATAAACGTCGTAAAGTACATAGTTCAAAATCCACCGAAGGGCGGGTTGTAGTTCAATCCCGCACGTGCGGGACTGGGTTCCCGACAAGTCGGGACTCGCTACGCTCGGCTTCGCACCGCTCAGAGTCCTATTTATTGTGAGCTGTGCATTAGTTTGTGATCTTTTTAATATACTCCAATATAAACCAATCCTTATCTTGCTGATTTATGAATGCTTTCTTTGGAAAAATAACAAATTGGTTTTTAGAAATGTATAAAAGATAATATTTTCTTAACTCAACAGTCTTGATGAAGTTATCCTTTTTGATTATACTTTCAGAGCCATCACTTAATATCCCAGTTATACTATCTACTGAAATCTCATAAAACCTCTCAACCAAAAATAGTTTGTTATCTTTTGATTTTGAATACCTCCAAAATGAAATTAGGACAATTATTGGATAGAAGAAAGCAAAAAACATAAGGAAGTATTCGAAGGAATCTTTTTCATTCCTTAATGAAAATAAAAGTCCAGATAATAGCAATAATGAAATAATCCACCATCTTTTTTTCAGATAACTAGTTAATATTATCTTAAAGTATTCCTGGTTTGTAAGTGCAAATCTTTCTGTTCTTATCATTTTGAAAATCTATTTACTGGTGATATTTTTCTGCATTGCTCACAACGTTTTGCAGCTACTTGCAGTTTTTTGCTTGTCCAAGTTATGCATTTGAGCGTTAATACGCAAAAAATTGCAAGTAGGTGCTGTTATAACTTGGCCGCTGCACACAGTTGATTTAGCCGTGTCCGCTGTTAATTAATTCGTCTACCGTATTAAAAAGTAGTCTGCCGTTGTTAAGCCCAAAATGTCCAAGTTCTAATTGTTTTGCAATATGTTCGTCTTCAATAATTAAAAGTTCGTCAGTAAATTCAGTGTTCGCTTCACCGTTATTTATTTCAATTGAAGATAGGAGGAAGGTCTTGTCGTTTGACTTAATCAGAATTTCTTGCGGATAAAAACCTATTGTCCCTTCAAAAGGAATTTTCATCCAGTAAATGTCAATGCTTGTAATAATTTGTCCGATGAGCTTTGACGGATATGGCAAAGGTTTCTTTTCATCTTCAATAAATTCAAACTCTGTTGTCTTGCCGGGAGTAATGGTCAGTCCATAATGGATGTTTGTGAACCTATTACCGATTGAATAATAAATACTGTCAACTTTGATGTCGATACCACTGAGAAGGCTTTTTCCATATTTGTTTTCGACTTCAGTAAAGTCTTTGTCGGTGTCGTTAAGATAAAACTCAATTTTGTCAATGCGCTTGCCTATAAGTCGATTTAAATTGTCAAACTGTTGCGAATAAAGTTTTATGTCGTCGGCCGAAATGCCTGTTGTCATGTCAAATCTTTTTTGTCCGAGGTCTGTCCAGCGGCTTAGTTATAACTCGTATATAGACCCGGTTTTTCCGTATATACCTGTAACCTGTGGAAAGTATTGTGAGGAAACGGGCCGTTTTTATTTCTGTACATGGATCAAGTGGTTGGTACTACACCCCAAAGATAGATACTTTTACAAATCATCAAACGGTGAACGAATTTTTTTCAGGCTGTTATCTGTCACATGGGTATAGATTTCAGTGGTTTTGCTGCTCTTGTGCCCGAGAAGCTCCTGGATGTACCGCAGATCGGTTCCGTTTTCGAGCAAATGGGTCGCGTAACTGTGTCGTAGCCAGTGTAACGTGGCGTTTCGCTTTACACCGGATTTCTCCAGGCCTGTCTTTAAGACCTCCTGCAGACTTGTTGGAGAATACTGCATGCCGGGCTTTTGCCCCTCAAATAGCCAAACCTTCGGGCGGTATCCTTTGTAATATTCACGCAGCATATCCACCAACCGTTCCGGTAACGGCGCTACCCGGTCCTTTCGCCCTTTGCCCTGCCTGATGATCAGCAAACCCCGTTTCGAATCCACATCCGCTGGCTTCAGGTTCAGCAACTCACTCCTTCGCAATCCGCAGGCATAGATCAGACTCAACATCGCTTTGTGCTTTGGGTTTGACAATGCGTCCAGAATCGCCTTTACCTCCTCTTTGCTTAGCACATTCGGTAGTTTGTGCTCGCTACGTGGGCGCTCCAGCTTCTCAATTTCAATCCTTGCCCGGATGATCTCCCTGTAAAACAGTTTCATGGCATTCACCGCCTGGTTCTGCATCGCAAAGCTGTATCCGTTGCCAATGATATACTCGTGAACGTACCGCACCATGTCGGCATTAACCGCATCTCCGGCTGGTTTGGGTTGCAGAAATGCTAAAAAACCGGCTATGGCATCGGTGTACGTCTTCACCGTAGAGGCGCTGTACCGCTTGTGCTCCATCCAGATGCGGAATTGTTTAACATGGCTCAGGTTATCGGCACTGAGCGGTTTGCGCTTTGTTCTGGCTGGCGGTTTTCCGGCATCCGGCTCTGATAATCTGCGTTGCAATGGCTTCGGCAACGGAAGCAACTCCCGGTAGTTAACCATGGCCACCGGCTTCATGGCCTCGGCAAAAGCTTTGTAATCAAATCCTTTTGCATCGGTATACCAGTATTTATTGTCAGTGTTGTACCGGGCAATCGCCAAACTCTTGAGGTGTTCAACCAATTCACGCTGGTACCAGAAATGCATGGTAATTACGTCGCGGTGGTGCTCTGTACCCCGCCGTAAGGTAATCCAGGGAAGCTTTTTCATAGAGGTTTCTTTTCCGTATAGTTGATTGAAACACGGAAAAAGGAGAGGAATGAGTTATGAGTTATGAGTGATTTGGGGTTTGAAGCCGGTGCAAATCTGTCTGATCCGTTTTATCCGTGTGCCAATTGGGTTAATCCTTGAACCTTGAATGAGTTGGCCTCAGGGGGGCTACCCTTTTAATTCATGTCTGCCTGGGCCACACGAGAAGAAAGCACCGCTGGTGCGGCAGATGCGGATCCATTGCCCCGGCCTTCAGGCCGGGGATCAGATGATGCGCCGGTTAACGGGCACTAGCCCAATGCAAGCCTGCTGCAAGTTGTGGTTTGCCGAAGGTTTACCGATATACACTGATTCCATCCTGTTCAAATCATTAAAACCCCATAAAACAGGAGCGGGCTTTTCCCGGCAAGCCAGGACAGGCAGTTCAACATGGCTTCATGCTTGGCTGGCGACGCACGAAGCCTAAACTATAATCCACAGGTATTATCATTGCAACATAGTTGGAACAGAAGACGAGTCTATAAAAATTACCCCATCATACACATTTTTAATAATCATATTTTCGTCAGCAAAGCCTGATGTTTTTGCAGAAATTGTCGTGTACATCCATTTATTACCATTACAATAAATTTGATTTTCAAGATCAATAAACAATGATTTTTTTCTGCAATAATAGAGTAAGGCTTCTAATGAATTCGCAGTTGTAGGCACAGGAATATTAATAACAGACCAGTTCCAGTCAGTTTTAGTCCTTCCTCTTAACGAATATAGTCCAATCGTGTACAATTGATAGTTGTATTTGTCTTTGAGGTATATTCCCATATCCTTAATGTCTGGATATAATGCATGCTGAAATGCAGTATTAGCAATATGATAATTATGTGCCCATAGGATTATCTTTTTATCAGGATACAAACAGTCTTTAAGGAAAATCACATTAGCCGCCATTGAACTGTCTCTGACCCTAAATGCAGAAGGATTGCCAGATAAGCCACCGTCAGGGTATAGCATGAAGTCAATTTGTGAAATAATTGAAAGAAGAGACTGTCTTAAGAAAATAGGATATAAAGGCTTTTGAGGAAATGAATCAATTAGTAAGTCAATATGATTATCAATGTAATTAACCATAAGATTATATTTTACTTTTATTGAATCTTTATTGATGGACAAATAAGAAGTATTATAGGCAACTATTTTGTTAATAATGTTGGCGTCAAATACCATTTGCTGTGATGCATGTAGTGTGTCAATTTTTGATAGTATCTCATAAAGAAAATCTGAATGATTTGTAATGTATCCTGTGTTTGATGAGACCTGACAATCAAAACCCGCAAGTATCAAAGGGTGATCTGAATTTTGAGTTTCTTTTATGTATGTAAATAGTTCTTTAACATCAGGCGTGCCCCACACACCATAAAAGATTGAGTTTCTCATTGCTTGAGTTTCTGTCAGGTTTTGGATGTTCTCATTTGTGTAAAAGCATTCAAAAAGATTACTCTCAAATGCAATGACATCAAACCCCATCTGTTCGTGAAGAAATTTTATCAAACGAACTTTAATCTGACTATATTCTTTAGTACCATGACTACTCTCTCCAAGTTGGATAAGAGTTTTGTTTTGCAACCAGTTTTTCAGACATTGCAGGTCTGAGAAGTTTTCTGAAGTCAATGAACGAATATCAAGGTGATTATTTTTTTGATTAAGCCATAAATAGTATTTATGGTCAATTAAAGGAATGCTTTGCATAACAGACGTAGAAAGTAGTGAGTCATTCATTAAATCAGTCCAGTCTGTAATTCGTGAACAATCGTCTTGTTTGTAGGAATTATGCATTGGAGGATCCTTGTGACATTGAATACACAGGATTATAAAAGTCAGAAGGGGTAATATTATAAATATATTTTTCAATGCTTGTGAATAACTTATGAGCCTTTTATCAGTCACCATTACACAAAGGTAGTGAAGAAAATGTAGGATTAGCATGTGGGCTGAAAAAAAGTTGAGGAAGTTGAGGAGGTGAATCTGATAGGAGTCCGGAGAGCGAAGCGATTTGGGAATGGATTTTTGGTGAGTAATAGGTTATGAGTTATGAGATATGAGTGAGAATCTGAAGGTACGGAAGGGTGTTGCGAATAACTTCAGGAATCGATGAAAATCAGCATGATCCTCTTAATCCGTGTGCCAAATAGCTGGCGGATCCTAAATGAGTTAGATGGAAAAAGAAGAAGTTCCCACAGAAAAGCAAAGAGACCGCACAGAAATTCACAGATCTTTTTCTGTGCTTTCAGTGAAATATCAGTGGATTTCTGTGGGACTTCTTCTTTTATGCAGCGGCATACTGTGCAACCTGACTTTCTTGACGGACCGGGACTTTGCATGTTTGTCTTCGTCCCTCAGCCACACTGCCTGCCTCATTTAATCCGGGAAGTTTTATCTGTAGTGTGCGGAATTTCCTTTTTTATTTTCTCAAAGGTAGTAAAAAACCATTTTAATCTTTTAATAATATGCAAAATAAGGTAAATGATCAGGATTAAAGTAAGTTTGTCATGAATCTCGATGAATGCTTTCCTTGTCATATCACCACCATTCATCAGATCAATAAACCAGGGTGTAAATCCTGTTATTGCAACAAAAACAAAAAGTAACGATAAAATCAATACTTGTTGGTTTTTGGCTAATAGTCTTTTTAAAATCACACCTTTGTACCATTTCCAGTGATGGTAAACATGATAAATCATTAATAATGTGAGTATCACAATGGTAACTTTATGAATGACAGACCAGCCCCGGTAATTTATTCCAAAGACATTGTCATTTATGGCAATATTACCATGATTGCCCATATGGTACTTTACCTGTATCAACATTCCGGAAAATATAGTTGCAATTCCAAAAATAATTAGCCAAAGATTGATAATGAACCGATTCAGATTTTTTCCCATCCGTATAGTCTCCTATTTCCTGATCAGATTACTTATTGCACCAGTCTTGCATGATTTTGCACACTTCAGACAACCTGTACATTCTCCTCCGTTAATGAACCGAACATGTTTATGCCACGGTAAATTTATCCGGCCAATAACGTTATTGGTACAAACGTTCAGGCATTTCCAGCATGCATCACATTTTTTTGTATCAAGCAGCACAAATGCTGTGCTTGTATGCTCCCTTTTAATGAATCTTTGTCTCATATCAGATGTCTCGGGCAAAATTCCATGGAAAACCATCATGAAACGATAACAAATGTTAATAAATGAACTCTACTTTCGATTTCGGATCCGGCTAAGCGAAATCGGTGTTATCCCAAGAAAAGAAGCTATATAATGTTGCGGGACTCGTTTGATAATTTCCGGATGGTTATTGATCAAATCTTCGTATCGTTCTTGCGGAGTGTCTTTTATCATTGAAAGGAATAAATGACCATAAGTTCTGAAACGTTGAAAAATTAAGTTTTGAAATCCATTTTTAAATTCAGGATAGGCAATCATAAGCTTGTCAAAATCCGCTTTCTCAATCGACAGAACTGTTGTTGGCTCAATGCTTTCGATTGTAAAAAGACTTGGTTTCTGATGCAAAAAACTGTCAATTGAGGCAACGGGTTGCCCCTCGAAAAAGAACTGAAAAGTTATATCTTTTCCATCCTTATTAAACCATTCTCGCAAGCAGCCCTTTTTTATTATATATATGTAGTTGGCAATTTCTCCTTCGTGCAGTAAAACAGTTTTAGCCTTGATTTCTTTTTCAACAAAGCTCCCCTGAAACTTGGTCAGGTTCTCCTCATTGGCTGTTACAATATTTATGAATTTATCAATCATGGCCAGACTGGTCGGGGTCTATTTAACAATGCGAACAACTTAATGGCATCATATCAGTCACTCTTCCGCCAAAGGTAGAGTAAAAACTTATGTCAGGCATGTGGGCCTGAAAAAAGTTGAGGAGGTGGAGCGAAGCGGAGTCCCGGGAGCGGAGCGATTCGGGAGGGATTTTTTTATAAGCTATGAGTGATTTGGGTTCTGAAATCGGTGCAAATCTGTAAGATCCGTTTAATCCGTGCGCCAGTTGCCGGGCAACCCCCTTCTCCTTTTATTTATTCCCTACTTTTGCCGCCTGTAAAATTCACAGGGGATGCACAAAAAACGACTGTTACACCGCTTCATTATTTTCATGGGGGTGATCGCACTGCTGGCTGCCGGCTGGATCATAGGCTCGGTGCTCTCACCCGTCTGGTCGAAGGTACTGGGTGGTGACGAAGATGCGCTTCCGGCTGCATCCGATCTCCCGTGGGAGCTGCCGGATACTGCATTCTCCTCCGTGGATACCCTCGATTTTTGGGTGAAGATCTACGACACCCTTACCCCGGGCACGATCACCGACACCGGCAACCTCTACAGCCGTGCCGGTGGGGTACTGAACTTCAGGGGAACGCCCCTGCGGTCTCCTGCCGGCAAAGGAAAACTGCCCCGAATCCCCTCCGACATCACCATCCAGTGGACCTTCACCACCGCCTTCGATACCACCCTCACCGATTTCGGACAGTGGGGCGGCGGCACCGGCTGGACCGGCCAGCCCCTGCTGGTGAACTGGCCTGCTGCCACCCTGCAGCGGTTCAAAAATCTCCCCGATTCATTGTATCTGGCCGAAACTGCCTCTGAGGTGATCTTCGGCTCCCTCTGCGGCAAGGTCTATTTCCTGGATCCCGCCACCGGCAAGCCGGTGCGCAGGGCGCTGGATGCCGGCAACACCGTAAAAGGCACCCCCTCCGTGGATCCTTCTCTCAACGGTATACTCTATGTGGGGCAGGGGATCCCCCGACAGAAACCCTTCGGATTCAGGGTTTTCGATTTAAAAAAGCATAAACCGGCCATGTTCTACTCCGGCAAAGACGCGGGTTCCCTCAGGGGCTGGGGTGCCTTCGACTCGTCGCCCGTGGCCGTGGGCGATTTTCTGTTCTGGCCCGGCGAAAACGGCACCCTCTACAAATTCCTCCGCACCGACTCCACCATCATCCTTCACTCGGCACTCCGCTACCGAGTGAAGGGGAAAAATGCCCCGGGGATCGAATCAAGCCTGGCCGTGTACAAAAACTACGGCTTCTTCGGTGACAACCACGGCAATATCATCTGCGTGGACCTGAATACCATGAAGCCTGTATGGCGATTTTTCAACCTGGATGACACCGATGCCACGCCAGTGCTGGAGATGGAAAACGGAGTGCCGTTCCTCTATACGGGTTGCGAAGTGGACAAGCAGGGCTCTGTGGGCTATTCAAGGTTTGTGAAGCTCAATGCCCTTACCGGCGGGCCGGTGTGGATGCAGAAAATCCGCTGCCGCTCCATCCGGATGAACGGTAAAAATTACAATGGAGGGATGCTGGCAACACCCCTGCCGGGCGAAGGGAACTGCAAAAACCTCATCTATTCCAACTTCTCCCAGCCCGACTCGGCTTTCAACGGCCACCTCATTGCGTTCGACAAGGGCACCGGTAAAATCATATTCCGGACCGACCTCGAAGGGTACTCCTGGTCATCACCTGTGGGATTTCTTACCACAAAAGGGGAATTCCTGGTTTTCACGGGAGATGTCCTGGGTTATGTGTACCTGATCAGCGGAGATAATGGCAAGGTATTGATTAAAAAGAAGATAGGAGACAATTTTGAATCGTCTCCGCTCGTTGTGGAGAATAGTGTTATCTTTGGCTCCCGCGGAAGAAATATGTACCGACTTGGTTTTGAATGAGACGACTGCTGATTTTTTTCCTGACCCTTCTGACCGGATTCCCGGTTTTTGCACAGCTAACCGCGTACCGCAACAAGGTGCCCGGCGGATACAACTTCTGGGTGCATAAGCCGGTGCTTAAAACCGATTCCCTGCAGGAGCCCCTGCCGGTGATCCTGTTCCTCCATGGGGCAAGCCTCACCGGCAGCAACCTGGAGCGGGTGCGGCGGTACGGAGTGCTCGATGCCATCGAGAAGGGGAAATATATCCCGGCCCTCGTTGTAGCGCCCCAGTCGCCGAAGGGCACTCCCTGGAACCCCGACCGTATTGTGAAAGTGCTCGATTTCGTGCAGCAGAAGTATAATACCGACACCAACCGGGTATACGTGGTGGGGATGAGCCTGGGGGGCTACGGCACCATGGATTTTGTGGGTACCTACCCGCACCGCGTGGCGGCCGCTGCAGCCCTGTGTGGCGGCGGCTCCCCTAAACTGGCATGTAACCTTGGACAGGTTCCGCTGTGGATCATGCATGGAACCGCCGATAACGCCGTGCCCCTTTCGGAGTCGCAGAAGATGGTGGATGCCATTGCGGCCTGCGGCGATACCTCCCGACTCATCTTTACCAAATATCCCGGGTACGGACACGGCGGACTGGCCCGGGTGTTCTACGCCGATGACTTCTATGTGTGGCTGCTCTCGCACGATCGCTGCGACACTGCCCGCCCGGTGGTGCGCTCCCTGCCACTGCCTCCTTCGGCCCTGAAAAACGTGTACCGCAACGCTTCTCCCCAAAATCTCCAGGTGACCTGGGAAACCGGAAATGATACCCTGCCTGAAAATATCGTTCCGGAGAAAACACAGACTGCTCCTCCAAAATCTTCTAAAAACGCTGTGTATCATACCGTTAAGAAAGGAGATACCCTGTATGCCATCGCACGGAAAAACCACACCACAGTGGATAAGCTCTGCAGGCTCAACGGGATAAAAGAGACCAAAGTTTTGCAATTGGGTATGAAGATTAGGGTGAGATAATTAGCCAATTAGTCAATTAGCCAATGTGCCAATGTGGGAATGTGTTGCTCTTCTGAAAACCCGCAGATTCCGAAGCCAACATAGACTCATTAAGATTGTACCGGAGCTTTTTTACTCCCTTATAATTTTGCCCGTAAAAGACCAGCCTGTTGGGGAAGATGTAATGTGAAGACCGTAAAGCCCTGGTTTGATATCTGATATATCCAACTGATAGTGTGCCTGTTGCAGATCTGCTTCCCGCAGGATCCTGCCGGTGAGGTCGGTGAGCTGTAAAGTGGCCGGATAAAGATCCGTTTCTATGAAGAGTACTCCTGATGTAGGGTTCGGGAAGATTTTCACCGGATCATCCTTCGGATGGCTGGAGATACCTGCTGTGAGGATGATTTTTGCTGGCAAACTGTAGTCGGTGCATGGTGGTGAAGAGATTTTGCAACGGTAGGTGCAGATGGTGTCGTTGATATTAACGTTGAAGACTGTGAGTGTTTTGCTGTGATTGCCCGTGTATTTGGTGCCGGTTAGCATCAGATTCAGCACTGTGTCCTTATAGACCAGCTGCCACTGGTAGGTTGCCAGTGAATCGTCGCAGGAAACCGTGAATGCAGCATCACTTTCCATCGGAACCACCTGATCCTGCGGTTGTAATGAAACCAGATTGAGTTTAACATTCACCGTACCGCTATCTATCCCGCAACCACTGGAATCATATATGGTTACAGAGAAAAGGGTTGGACTTACCGGAGTGGCAACCGGATTGGGAACCCCGTTGGTGTCTAACGGTTGGGATGGGGACCAGATATAATGGTAAGGCGGAAGTCCGTAAACCGGTTGTACCGACAGCTGGACGGGGGAACTGCAACCCACGGTAGTATCACCTGACATCGTGAGTTGCATGGGCCGGTAGTCACCGATATTTACGGTCAGAGTTCCGGTGATATTGGTCAGCATTGAATAATCCATCATGATCTGTTCGTCCCCTTCAGTAACCTGATCATCAAAAGGGGCGATCACCAGTTGTGTTTTCTGCTGCCCGGGCAGTATCAGCAGGTTCTGAGGGAGGGATGGGTAGTCAACCCCTTGAATTGCTGATCCATAGATGGAATCCAGATGCACTACCACCGTATCTGTATGAGGGGTTCCAAGATTAAATTCAACCAGGGCATTACTGCAGCCCTCAAGTGCTTTGTTGCTGAACACAGAGCCACTATGCTTCACCACACCACCAGTCGACATGGAAATGAGGCTGCCTCCTTTAAGAAAAACGCCCGAGTCCAAAATCATGTCGCCCACATCTGCGATCGCAAGCCTCAGGGTGTATACCGTCATAGGCACTACAGGGATGGAGGCAGTAATCACCGAGGTGATTCCATCGTATTGGATCCAGACTCCTGCAGTATTATTTACGTAGTATGCGCAGTTTATACAAGGTCCAGCGTTTGATGTTCCGTTGTTTATGGTGGAAATAGAAATGGGACTGTTAGTGCCGGGTACCAGAGCGATATTTTTGTTCAGATAAGGCATCATGGTGGTGGGGTTCAACCCATTGATGAATGCTCCGAAAACATCCTGAAAATTTGATCCTGCAAATTCCGGGTACTCCTCAGACCCGAAAATAAATTCAAACTTTAAGGTATCACCAGAGGGGATAAACTCAATCAGCAAAGCAGATGCATCATAAAGGGTTACACCATTCATCAAGCCTGAAAGCAATGAATCCCCCGGCAATTGGTTGGTGGCTCCGTAACCTGACTGTGTATTTGGTCCTGTAGCGCCCTGAGCAATTCCGGTGGTTATGATTACACCAGACTGCATACCAAAAACCGTAAGGGGTGTTGTGCTGAATAACCCTGAAGCAGCAGCAGAACCAGTATAAGTGGCATTTACAATGGTAATGCCTGGACCTGCCAGTGCATTGGCCATCTGAGCAGCACTGGCTGAAGGAGTTACAGAGAGTTGTCCGTGGGCTGCGGAATGGGTAAACAAACACATAAGGAGAAGCCAGGTTACCGGTATAGGTTTTTTCATGTCGGTTAATTTTTCTGACTGTTGAAAATGGAACGTGTAAAGATACTACAGAATAGACCATTCAGTAAAACGACATGCAGGAAATCAGAAAACGGTGGGCACGGTGTCGGATTCCCTGTTTTGCGTTGTAATTTTGTACCTGTTCCTGTGGCGTTCAAACCATTAACCAATACCTGCAACTATGAAAACAATGCTGCTGAAGGCGTTTTTTCTCCTTCTGATGCTGCTGTATTTCAACGGCAGTTACGCCCAGAACCTTCCTGATCTGATCCCGGTTCGGCACGGATATAAGTACGGATATGCCGATACTGCGATGCAACTGAAAATTCCGGCTGTTTACGACAAGGCCATGCTCTTTTACAAAGGATCCGCCTGTGTGCAGGTGGGTTTCAAACGGGGCCTGATCGACAGCAGGGGCAATGCACTTACCACGTTCATCTACGACGATATCGGCTCGAACGGTAAGATCGACAGTGATTTTCCGCTGGCGGAGGCAGACAATAAGTATGGATATCTCGACCTGAAAGGAAACATACTGATTCCGGTTCAGTTTGATGATGTGAATTCCGTGGAGGATCTCCCTCACCTAAAAATCGTTAAAAACGCAGAAAAGTCCGGACTGTACCGGTTTGGGAAAGGGGAATTGCTGCCCGTGGTGTACGATGAAATCGAATTGCTGAAAAACAAATTGTTCCTTCTGAAAGAGGGCGACAAATACGGTTTGGCCGATACCAACGGCAGAATTATTACCCCGGTGTCGCTGGATCAGATCTATGATTTTGATTATGGCAACATCACCTGGTACCGGATGGGACAGAAGTACGGTTTTATCAACACCAAAGGGGTTCTTATCACACAGGCTGTTTACGAATCATGCCGAAGTTTTACAGGCGGCTTTGCGGTTGTGACAAGGGACAGGAAAAATGGATTTATCGATGAAAACGGAAAAGAGGTTGTGCCTCCCCAATACGAATACTGCAGCGAATTCAGCGATGGCGTGGCGGTGGTGGGAATTGACAAGAAATATGCCCTGATCAATGCAAAAGGGAAAGTGATAACCCCGTTTGAATATAAAGGTGCATGGCCTTCTACGGAGGGGATGATCAAAGTGTTGAAGGATAATAAATGGGGATATCTCAATCCGAAAGGGAAACCTGTAATCCCATTTCAGTTTGATGAAGCCGGACAATTTTTTAACGGGCTCGCAGCGGCTGCGGTGAACGGGCAGTGGGGGTATATCAATAAAGCAGGTAAATGGGTGGTTGAACCGCGTTATCAGAAAACCTTACCATTTACAGAGGGGAAGGCAATGGTGGTAAGGGACAACCTCGTTTACCTGATGGATAAAAGCCTGAAGGAGATCACTGTGCGGGGATACGATTCGGTGGATGTGTTCAGTGATGGATTTGCCCGGTGCTGGCTCGGCGGCAGGCAGGGCATCCTGCGGGATGACGGAAGGGAAATCGTACCGCCGTTCTATACCTCTGTTAAGCGAAATGCATACTTCCCCGATAGGGATTTCATTGTGGCTGCAGGAAAGATTAAGGGGATGTATTACCGCGACAAAGGGCTGATTCTGGATACTATTTATCCATATATCGATGACCCTTCACGAAACGGATTGATCAAGGTAAAACTGAACGAAAAATATGGGTATGCCGATACCACCGGGAGGCTGGTGATCCCCTGCCGGTATGATGATGCTTACAGGTTTTCGCGCTCGGTTACAGTGGTGAAATTGGATGGGAAAATGGGGCTGATCAACGAAAAGGGCGAAATCCTGATCCCTCTGGAGTACGATGGCATCCTTACTATGGAAGGCATTGCTGTGGTAAAGAAGGGGATGAAGTACGGGGTGGTGACCCACCACAACAAGCCGGTGGCACCCTTCACCTTCGACGACTGGTCGTTTGAGATGGAATCTGATATGGTGAGGCTCAGAGATGCAAAAGGCACTGTCTATTTCGATGCCTACGGCACACGGTATGAGATGCCCTTTGAACCGTCTCTGGAAATTAAAAATCCAGACTATGTTCCCATGAATCAGACCGTTCTGCACAGGATCCATTCAAAGGAGGTGCATGGCGACTATCAGATCTGGGTGAGCCTGCCGTTTAACTATTATCAGAGCAATAAATCCTACCCTGTGGTGTACCTTACCGATGCCGACCAGCTGCAGGGTACCGTTGCAGAGACCTCCCGGGGTATGGCCTTCGATGGCACCATCCCTGAAGTAATTGTGGTGGGAATAGCCTATGGCGGCACTTTCGACGAATGGTTCTATAACAGGATTCCTGATCTGACCCCCACCGTTGATACCAATGCGCTCCTGTATCCCGGAGGTGGAAAGTGCGAGGCTTTCTACCGCTTTATCAGCCTCGAAGTGATCCCCATGGTTGAGAAGGAATACCGTGTGATGCAGGGCGAGCGGACCCTCACCGGCTATTCCCTGGGGGGGCTTTTCGGTGCCTGGGTGCTGTTCAACCGGCCTGGTACCTTCAACCGCTATATGCTGGTCAGCCCGTCGTTGTGGTGGGATGGCCAACTGGCACTGAAGTGGGAGGAGGCCTGGTATCAGAAGTCAAAGGAACTCAGCACCACGCTGTTTATGTCCCTAAGCAGCGGTGAATGGGGAACACCCGAAACCCTGGATAAAACCCTGCAGACCCGCCATTACACGGGCCTGCAGTACCAATTTGAGCGGATTCCGGGTGAGCGTCACACAAGCACCTTCCCCGCAGCTGCCGTCAAGGGGCTGAAATTCATCTATGCTGCCGAAAAGGTGAATTTGCAGTACTGAATTACCCTTCCGCTTTCTCTTCGCAGCAGCAGCACCTGAGTCCCAGAAGGACCAGCAGTGCATACAGGGTGGAGGGTACCCCGAACCACCAGGTGGCATCGTACCTGAACAGGTCAATCGACATAAAGAGGCACAGGATCAGCAGGGTATAGATGATGAGCCCCCAGGAGAAGTACCTGGCAAGTCTTTTCCCATAATCATTGCGAAGATGGGATGCCCTGAATCCTACAATCGCGGCAAAGAGGGCACCCAGCACGAAAACGAACACAAGCCCCATTACAAAGGTCTCGTAGGCTTCGTCGGGGGCCGGCATCATTTCTTCCAGAAACACCAGTGGTGATGAATCGATCATCACAAGGGCATAAACCCAGGGGATCATCAACAGCAGGGTTACAATCCGGATGAAGTAATTCATCTTTTCAGCCGGCGTAAGTACATACATCAACCACAACGACCAGGGCATGATAAAGTAAAAGCCCACGCTGGCAATGCGCCGGGTGAGTTCATAATCGTAACCGTACCAGAGGCCACAGTCCCCGATATGGTAAATGAGCAGGGCAAAAAAGAGCAGCAGCGCCGGGGTCCGCTCTTTGGTGGCATGCCGCGTAAAGGCAATAATGATGATGACCAGCAGTACGACTACTGCTACCAGTGAAACCATCCATTTCATGTTGTACCTCCTTTTTTAAGGTTGATATGCCGGTGTTGAACAGGTTATGGGCTAGTGCAGGAAGGAAATTTTCTGACGGATGCTCTTTTCATCGGTTGTCAGCCCCACCAGGTAAATGCCGGAGGGAATCATGGGCAGGGAAAGAGTAACAGAATTGTGGCAGGGGACATTCTCCGCAGCATATAACTCACGTCCCGAAAGATCGTACACGGCAATCCTGCTGAAGAGGGCAGGTTCAGCCGCGCAGATGTGCAATTCGTTGTTGCGGGTAAAAATGGTATAACCCTCCACCGGAGGTTCATCAATAGCATCAATAAGGGTCGAGAAGGTCTCCTGGGCTCCGTAAGAGGTTCCCACCGAATTGGTGGCATAGGCTCTCACGAAATAATTGGTGAGTTGTGCCAATCCCGTAAGGGTGCTAACAAAGGACCCCGTGCCAAAGCCATCCACCGTTTTGCTGTCGAGGATGGTGGGGTTGGGCAACAGGGAATAGCAGACCCCGCGTGCTGTAACCGGTGAGCCTCCGTCAGATGTGACATTACCCCCGACCGTAGCCCCGAAATGGGTGATGTTGGTAACGGCAGCTGTGGTAACGGTTGGAACCGTTGAGGGTATTTGGGTGGTAAAGGTAACCTGGTTCCCGTAACCGGTCCCGAAGCCGCTGGAGGCATAGGCCCTCAGGTAATACGGGGTGGCCACTGCCAGCCCTGTGATATTGCTGGTAAAGGCTCCTGTTCCGGAACCGTCGGTGGTTTTGGGATCCGCAACGGTGGGATTCGGGCTGGTACTCCAGCATACCCCGCGTGAGGTAACCGGAAGGGTGCCGGCGGCAGTTACATTACCCCCTGACTGCGCGGTGGTAAGGCCCACATTGGTTACCGGATCGGTGCTAACGACAGGTATATTACCATTCAGGATTGTGAAGTTATCAACCCAGCAGCGGTTTCCGTTGCCACTGCCACCCCTCAGGGCAATCATCAGGTTGGTGGCACCCACGAACTGATCCAGGGGCACCGTCTCTTTTCTCCAGTTGGCCGCAGCGTTGGGGAAGAACATCGCCGTATCGGCTGTTGTGGTGGAAAGGGGTGGGTTGCTGAACGTGGCTCGCGCATAAATGGGGGGATTTCCCGGGAGGAAGGTAAGGCCTCCGTCGGTGGAAACCAGCACCTCGAGGGTGTCCGACTCCATCTGCCGTGTACGGTACGACAGATCAAACTGGATGGCCGGGTGGGCCAGTGAGCTGATGTTGAAAGCGGGTGATTTCAGCATTCCTGAACTGTTCGGAGGGAAGGTGTAAAAATCTGCGAATGCAGCGGTGTCATTGGTCTGTCCGGTGGCTCCGGTGCAGATGCCGAAGGCCCATAAACCAGACACCCCTGAGGCAGTCCAGTTCGGATGGGTGGTGAAATTGGTCGAGTAGGGCATGGCAGCAGATGGAGCCGGAACTACCATCAGCGCCACCGTGAAGGTGTCGTTCTGGGTGCTCAGGTCGTTGGTGAGCTGGGTAAAGAACCGAAGGGTGTAGTTGCCTGCAGTGGATGGCGCAAAGGCCATAGCTCCGGAGAAAGAGATCCCTGTGGTGCCGTTCTGGTTGATGGAGGTAGTCGTATTGACAGGTCCCGCCGGGGTGCCCCCGTTCACCGAATAGTATACCGGAATGTTGTTTTGCGCCGATATTCCATAATTGGCAATCGTAGCCGAAAGGCTGTAGGTAGAGCCTGCCACCAGCGTGGTGCCGTTCAGGGGGGTCGCGGCAATCACACCCACATCGGTCTGCAGGGCAAATTTGGGTTCAACCAGAAACCGGAAGGGGCTGTTTGGGGCAAAATCGGTCCACGTAGTACCGCCGGTAGGGGAGGTGTAGAAAAAATGCCCGCTGCGTATGGGTATTTCCGACTGATAACCAAAGCTTACATTCGTTGTGTTGGTTTGCCTTACCCCCACAAAAAAGGCACCTGCAGGTATTGAAACCGGTGGGTTGATCAGCACCGTATAGGTGCCCTGTGTGGATGTGTAGGTACTGGTACTGTGCAGGAGATTCCCCGGAGTCCCCGATACGGTAGCTTCCCAGATGCCGATCTGAAAGGGCTGCCCTCCTGTGGCAAACTGTACGTTCACCTGGTTGATGCTCTGGTTGCTGTTGGTGGTGAATTTGGCAACAAAATCTCCCGTACCTCCCGAAAAGCCAACACCTCCCGCTGCCTGTGGCCCCTGGGCATAACTGTATGAATTCAGGTTTGTTTCGATGACCTTGGTTTTGGTGTTGTTCAGAAGATTATCGTCAGCGGGTAGAGACACTTCGACATTGTTGGTGCCTACCACCGTCGGACTGAAGGTTGCAAAAGTGATCAGCGTGGAGTCCCCTGCATTCAGGGCGGGCACCGTTTGCACATTCGTAAAAGGATTAGCCCCCGTGATGTTTAATGTGCATGTGGTGGCAACCATCGCATTCACTCCTCCGTTTTTTACCCAGGCAGTAATGGTGAGCGGATTCCCGAACGGGATCGGGGACTTTCCCAGGGTGTAGGCCTCCATCAGGGCCCTGTCGTTTGGTTTGATAGGCATAAACCGGAGGGTCCGTCCCGGATCAGGCAATACACTGTTCCTGTAATTGAAAGCGTTGCCGGTATAGTTGCCGTTCAGGAAGGTGGCTGCACTGTAAATGGTGGTGGATCCTTTGGTTACCCCTACCATCTGTCCTGCTGCATTGCCCGATCCTTTTAACCCCACGGCTGCCGATTTAAAAGCCTCGGCATTGGCACTTGCTGTAAATGTTCCAAATTTGATGTCCACAATATCAGACCCTTCATACAGAATGATCTGAAAATTGATGTTCGAAAACTGCTCTGCCGGACTGGTGGTTTTATCCCTTAGGTTTTTGAACTGAATCGTGCAAACGCGGTTTGGTGCCGTACCGCTGGTATATACCCTGTATTCGGGGTTGGTGGCACCGATCAGGTCATGGTTGAAGGCACAGATCAGATTTACATCGGATGTGCTCGTGCTGTTGAACGGACCACCGGTGTAACTTGCACCACCGGCAAAAAATAATGCGTTTACAGAGGGTGGAAGCGCCCCCAGCCTGATAAAACCATTGGTATTCAGCACAAACTGGGTAAAGGCCTGGCCGTTGAAATTGAAGGTAAACCCTATACTGGTGGCTGCGGAACTGGCATCATCAAAATTGGTTGTGGTGATCACAGTGCCATTGGTGCCCAGATCGGTGTAAGTCCCCGCCAGGTTCTGACAGTTGGTCAGCGGTATGTTCAGCTGACCGGATGCCTGTGCACTGATCAGAACAATCATGAATGCCAGCATCAAATACCGTTGTGCAGGCCCGCCTGTGAAATGGTAATGGTTTTTCATAACATTGGGGTTTGATGAATAATGGAAGGTTAAAATTACTAAACATTCAGCTGATTCTGACAATGCATCAAAAAAAATGTGGGACCATTGGATCGGCAGGGCACCTTCTAGGTGATTTCACCTGACAAGGAGTTACGATTAGGAGTTTCTGCAAAATTCAAATAATTGTAAATCAGTATAATAATAAATATTTTACAAAATAACTAAAAAAATAGTTGACAAACTAAGAAATTAGTTATATGTTTGCACAATATTTAACTAAGATTATAGTTTGATGTACATAAAAGAGAACCGGGATATGAAAATGGAACTGACCAAAGCAGAGGAACAGGTGATGCAATACCTGTGGCAACTGGAGAAAGGGTTTGTGAAAGAGGTACTTGAATGTTACCCCGACCCGAGACCTGCCTACAACACGGTTTCCACGATCATCAGAATACTGGTGAAGAAGGGATTCGTTGCCTACAGGGAGTTGGGAAGCAGTTATGAGTATTATCCCGTGGTAAGCCGGGAAGCCTATTCGGGATCCTATCTGAACAGTATGGTGAACCGGTTCTTCGGCAACTCGTATGCAGGCCTGGTGTCATTTTTTGCTGCTGACAAACAGGTGTCTGTTGAGGAGCTTGAAAAAATCCGGCGGTTGGTGGACGAGGAGATCAAAAAAAGTAAAAACAAAAGCCATGAGTGAATTCCTGTTCTATTTGCTGAAGGTAGCTGCCGGGCAGCTGGTACTGTATGGCTTTTACCGGCTTTTGCTGGCAAATGGCACCCATTTCAGGTTAAACCGCCTTTATATGCTCGCCGCTGTCATCCTGCCCTACCTGTTCCCGCTGATACGGACCGGGTTTGTTACGGCAGGCGCAGTTACTTCCGCGGTGCCGGCACTGTCCCTGGAGCGGATCCTGGCTCCTGTGGAAATTCACGGCAATCCGGATGACCTGCCATGGATCAGGCTGTTGATGATCCTCTATGGGGCCGGTCTTTTATTCGCTTTGGCAAGGCTTTCGGATCAGGCAGGGCGAACAGCAGCCTTGCTGAAAAGACTGCCAGGAACCAGTTACTCCGGCATTACCCTGTGTGTCAGCAGGGAACCTATACCCCCCTTCTCATTCTTCAAATGGGTGTGTATGGATGAAGACACCTTTCGCAGTCCCGGTTTCCATACCGTTCTGAAGCACGAAATGGTGCACGTGAAACAATGGCACAGCCTCGATGTGCTTCTGGCAAATCTTAGTTCCCTTCTGGTATGGTTCAACCCGGTAAACCGGCTTATGATACATGCACTCAAAAATACCCATGAATACCTTGCCGATGCTGAAGTCACGGAGCAGACTGCAGACAAAGCCGGGTATTGCCTGCTCCTCCTCAATCAGATGGTTGGTGTGCAAGAGGGTTTTGCCAACTATTTCAACCATTCATTAACCCTAAAACGTATGATTATGATGACAAAATCAAAATCAGGCAGACTGGCAGGCCTGAAAGTATTACTTGCGTTACCGGTGGTGTTGCTGCTGATAATAGCAATGGGCACAGGTAACCGGGCAGGTGCATTGATTTCACCCGCAGATCTGGTGGGACCCGTTGCCAATGCGCACCCTGATCTTCCGGATGACACCGTGAATTATGCAAGTCTGGACAAGCAGCCGGAATTCCCGGGCGGACAGGATGCCATGATTAAATTCCTGATAAAAAACATCAGGTATCCTGAAGCTGCCCGTGAAAAAGGAATTCAGGGTACTGTATATGTGCAGTTTACCGTTTTAAATACGGGAGCCCTTTCAGATATCAAAATCAAGAAAGGGGTAAATGACCTGCTGGATGCCGAGGCAAAGAGGGTAGTAACATCTATGCCAGACTGGATTCCGGGCGAACAGAAAGGCAAGAAAGTGAATGTGGTGATAGTGTTGCCGGTGAATTTTCAGCTTGAGAACAAAAAGAAGTGATTTTAAACTGAAGCACTGTTACAGGTAGGTTTGGGTTAACGATCGGTTTTTCAGAAGGATAGATCAGCAGGTAATTTTTTGTTTAGAAAATTTTCCCGATTCTTAAACAAAAGACAGATTGTGGGGTTTATGGTTTTATCAAATCCATAAACACACATCGAAATATGATCTGCTCTTTATCCTGTTCAAAGAGAAAAACAAGGAGAAAATCAAAACGCAAACCTGCCTTTACTTTTCTGTTCCTGTTGGCGGTTCTGATCTGGCTTCCGGTAAGTCAGGCAAGCGCCCAGAAAGGAATCATCAAGGGGCGGGTATTTGATTCCCAGTCGAATGCACCGGTACCGTTTGCCAGTATAGTGTTGCAGGAAACAACGATCGGGGCCACCAGCGACCTCGACGGTAACTTCATCATCACCGGGGTGGATCCCGGGTTCCGCCAGCTGCGGGTTTCATCGGTAGGTTTCGAAGCACGGCTCACGGAGGAGTTCATGGTAACCAATGCACTTACTTCCTTCATTGAAGTGCCGCTGGAGAAAAAGATCACGAAAATAGGTGCAGTGGTGGTTACCAGTTCGGTATTCCGCAAGGAAGCCGGGAGTCCGGTTTCGATGCGCACCATTACCCTGAGTGAGATTGAAAAGAACCCCGGAGGCAACCGCGACATCAGCAAGGTGATACAGTCGCTGCCGGGCGTAGCCTCAGGTGTCTCTTTCAGGAACGACGTAATCGTGAGGGGAGGAGGGGCCAGTGAGAACCGGTTCTACCTGGACGGCATGGAGATACCCAACCTGAACCATTTCGCCACCCAGGGGGCTTCAGGAGGCCCAGCAGGCATCATCAATACCGACTTCCTCTCGGAAGTGAGTTTTTACAGTGGCGCTTTTCCGGTAAACCGGGGCAATGCTCTCAGTTCCGTCATCGACATGAAGCAGGTGAACGGAAGGCAGGATAAAATCAACTTCAGGGGTTCGGTAGGGGCAACCGATCTGGCGTTAACGGCCAATGGCCCGATCGGGGAGAATACCACCTACGTGTTTTCGCTCCGCCGCTCCTACCTCCAGTTTCTCTTCCAGGTGATCGGGCTTCCTTTTCTACCTACCTACACCGATTACCAGGTCAAGGTTCGCCATCGTATCGACAAGAACAACGATATTACTTTCCTCAGTCTGGGGGCGCTTGACAAATTTGCGCTGAATACGGGTATCGAAGATCCCACAGAGGAGCAGGCTTATATTGTGGGGTACCTGCCCGTAAACAACCAGTGGAACTATGCCATTGGCGCGGTGTACCGCCATTATGGCAAGAACTACAGCGACACCTGGGTGGTAAGCCGCAATATGCTCGATAATCAGCAGATTAAATACACCAACAATGATGATTCGTCTCCCGAAAACCTGGTGCTGGATTATACCTCCAGGGAGATTGAAAACAAATTCAGGTACGAACGGAAAGGAAAGGTAGGACGCTACGACATCCTGGCCGGCGGTGGGCTTGAATACGCCAAATACCTTAACAACACTTTCAAAAAGTCGTTCGGGCAGGGGGAGTTTATCACTGTAAATTACGACAGCGACCTTGATCTGGTAAAATGGAGCGGCTTTGCCCAGGCTTCCCGCACCTTTCTCCCTTCCGACAGGCTCAATGTGTCGTTCGGGTTCAGGCTCGATGGCAACAGCTATTCCGATCAGATGGCCAACCCGCTTCCGCAGTTCAGTCCCCGTATTTCGGCTTCCTATCTGCTGAAGGAGCGATGGACCGCCAACTTCAACATGGGAAGGTTCTTTCAGCTCCCTCCATACACCACACTGGGTTTCAGAGATACACTCAATAACCTGGTGAACCGTGATAACGGCCTTCGGTACATCCGGGCCGACCATGTGGTGGCCGGTATCGATTTTCAGCGGACCCAGAACTCCAAACTTTCACTCGAAGGATTCTGGAAAGGGTACGACAACTATATGTTCTCGGTTGCCGATTCTGTTTCACTGGCCAGCAAAGGGGCTGGTTTCGGCACCTTTGGCGATGAGGAGGTCACCAGCACCAGCAAAGGAAGGGCGTATGGCCTTGAGTTGCTGCTGCGTGAGCGAAACCTCGGGGGATTCAGCATCATCCTGTCATACACTTTTGTGAGAAGTGAATTTCTGGAAAAAGACGACGAATGGGTGCCCTCCGCATGGGACAACCGGCACCTGCTGAACCTGGTGGTGCAGCGCAAATTCGGGAAATGGGATGCCGGCTTCCGCTGGAGGTTCTCAGGAGGCACCCCTTATACCCCTTTCGATACCGAATTCTCCTCCCTGAAAGCAGTGTGGAACACCAACTTCAGAGGTTACCCCGATTACGACCTGTACAACCAGGCACGCCTGAAGTCGGCCCACCAGCTTGATATCCGGGTCGACCGCCAGTTCTATTTCGACAACTGGTCGCTGATGCTCTACATGGACATCCAGAATGCCTATAATTTCAAATCCGATTCTCCTCCCAACTACATCCTCGAACGCGATGCGAATGGAGTGCCCAAAACAGATCCTGCGGATCCTCAGCGGTATGTGCTGAAGAAACTTAATGTGGAATCAGGGACTGTGCTGCCCACCATCGGGATCATTGTTGAATTGTAAATTATTAACCCACTCCGAAAATAAATGCCCGCAGATCCCGCAAATTTTCGCAGAAAGCGATATGCTGAAATACAACGACTTACAATCTGCGGTTATCTGCGATATCTGCGGGAAAATAAAAAAAAAGTGGTTTTCGGAGGGGGCTCAATTAAAAATCATACATTAAAAATGAAATTTGAATTTTGCATTTGATGGTTTGGTGGCGTATTTTTGGATTAATGATTGGAATTGCTAAAGAAAATCAGAATAAAATGAAGAAAATCAAGATATTGAAGCGTTTTTTATCGGTGAGGTCCGGATGGATGATTTTGGGTTTGGGGATATTGGTTGCGGTGGCACTTTCGTCGTGCCGTGGAGGAAAGACAGCGGCAGAGCCGATGCCTGCCGATGCGATTTCTTCGGGTGCCGATTCAACAGGTGCTTTGCTTGAGATTTATTTTACCAGAGGTAAGTCCCACAACCATCCGCTGATGGTATTCTGGCTCGAGGATGAAGCCGGCAACTACCTGAAAACGCTCTATGTGGCCCGCTCGATCGGGAAAGGGGTGTTCAGCTATGGTGCAACCGACCGTGGTGCCTGGATGCCGGGCCCGATTCAACGACCTGCTGCGCTGCCTTACTGGGGTTATAAACGCAACGTGAAAAACGAATTCGGCAATTACATCCCGTCGCCTGGAATGCCTCTGCCTGATGCTATAACCGGTCCCACTCCGCCCCGCGATTTTATCCTGAAGACTTATACAGGTACGGATGTTCCTGACCAGGTGGTGCTGAAGATGGAAATCAACCAGACCTGGGATTTCAATGAGTTCTGGACCAACGGAAAGTACCCTGGAAACACCGAATACACCACCTCGTGCCAGCCTGCGCTGGTGTACGAAGCACGTATCAGCCTGAAAGATACCGGGAAGGAGATCACCATGAAACCGATAGGCCACAGCCATTACGATGGCAGTGACGGAAGCCTGACCCCGGACCTCACGACCCTGACCACCGCGCTGGACATCGCAAAGGAATTGAAAGTGGTGGTGCGGTAACCCTCAGATATCGTTTGCCTTGTCCTTCAGCAGGGGTACAAACCTGAAGGTGCCATGGTTTTCACGGTGCCAGGTATCTTCGCCGGTCCTGATGATGCGTAGCATCGTCTGGGTCTGGACACCCACCGGAATCACCAGCTTCCCTCCGGTTTTGAGCTGGCTCAGCAATGCTTCAGGAACCTCCGGGGCACCCGCGGTAACCATAATGCCATCAAATGGCTGAAAGGCCGGAAGCCCCTTGTATCCGTCACCGAAAAAAAAGTGGGGGGAATATCCCAGGGAAGGGAGAAAAGCCTTCGTTTTCAGGTACAGTTGACGCTGCCGTTCGATCGTATACACTTTGGCCCCAAGCTGCAGCAACACACAGGCCTGGTATCCGCTTCCGGTACCCACCTCAAGGATCTTGCTGCCCCGCTGTATCTCGAGTAATTCCGTCATGAATGCAACTGTGTACGGCTGTGAAATCGTCTGGCCTGATCCGATCGGGAAGGGTTTGTCCTGATAGGCAAACTCCACAAAGGATGAATCCAGAAACAGATGCCTCGGGATAGCGCCAATGGCCTCCAGAATCCGCTCATCCCGGATCCCCTTCTCCCGGATCTGCTCCACAAGCCTCCTGCGCAATCCCTGATGTCGGTAGTTGTCGGTCATGGTGCAAAGCTACAAAATTGACCCTTGTGATACTTTACCTTTTTGGGTTTGTCAATTAATCCTTAGTTTTGCGCTCAAATTTAAACTAAGATGTTAAATATCGGAGTTTTGGGCGCCGGGCACCTGGGAAGGATCCATCTGCAGTGTATCCGTGAAATTGAAGAGTACCGGCTGGTGGGGTTTTATGATACCAACCCTGATATATGCGGTGAGGTGGAGGAGAAGTTTGGTATCAGGCGCTTCGATTCCATCACGGAACTTATTGAGGAGGTGGATGTGGTGGATATCGTAACCCCTACCATCTCCCATTTTCACAATGCTGCCATGGTGCTCCAGAGAGGGAAGCATGTGTTTATCGAAAAGCCGGTGGTAGCAACCCCGGCACAGGCCCGCGAGCTCATCCGGATGGCTGAAGAGGCACACTCAAAAGTGCAGGTGGGGCATGTGGAGCGGTTCAACCCTGCTTTTCTGGCAGCGCAGCCCTATATCGGCACCCCGATGTTTATTGAAGCCCACCGCCTCTCCCCATTCAGCCCCAGGGGTACCGATGTGCCGGTGATCCTGGATCTGATGATCCATGACATCGATATCGTGCTCGCCACCGTGAAATCTCCACTCCTCAAAGTGAGCGCCAGCGGAGTCCCCGTGATCTCCGATCAGCCCGATATCGCTAACGCCCGTCTTGAATTTGAAAACGGCTGCGTGGCCAACCTCACGGCCAGCCGCATCTCACTGAAAAAGATGCGTAAAACCAGGTTCTTCCAGCGTGATGCCTATATCGCAGTAGATTTTCTGGATAAAAAAGCTGAAATCATCCGGATGGATGAAATTAAGGAAATGCCGGACGACCCGTTCGCGATGATTTTTGATCCCGGAAACGGAAACCCGAAGAAAAGAGTTTTCGTGGAAACCCCTGAAATTAAACCCGTTAATGCTATAAAACAGGAGCTCGAAAGTTTTCACCACGCAATTGTTTCAAATTCCACACCCTCAGTCACAATTAATGACGGGTGTAATGCGTTGGATGTAGCATATCAGATTCTGGAAAAAATCTCAGGCTGATCCCCTTCTTTGCCATAACCTGTTGATAACCCTATGTCTAAGAGAATTTTGCAGCCATTACTGCTGCTTACGGGCCTTTTCCTGATGTGGAGCAGCTGTGAGCTGATCGACAAGCCTGAGCAGATCCCGTCATTTATTCATATCGACAGCATTCAGCTGATCGACAATCCATTGGTGGAGGAGGGAACCCTGTCAAATAACATTGTGGATGCCTGGATCTTTATCGACGATAAACTGATCGGCGCATTCGAACTCCCGTGCACGGTACCGGTACTGCTCGAAGGGAACCAAAAGGTACAGGTGTATGCCGGTATCTATCTCAACGGGGTCAAGACCACACGGGTCTATTATCCGTTTTTTACAGTTTGGGAGAAGGATATAACCCTGGTGCCCGACAGCATCGTGCATCTCAAGCCGGTGGTTACCTACGACACTAATATCAAGCTGCCGATGCATGAATCATTTGAACTTGGTGGCGTGGTATTGGAGGAGGATCTGAAAAGCCAGACCAATCTGACGAAAACCAGTGTTATTGAAGAAGTTTTTGAGGGTAATGCAGCGGGCAAGGTGGTGCTCAACGATACCGATTCGGTATGGATGGGGGTATCCATTCAGGCTTTCCAGCTGCCCACAGCCGGTGGCAATGTGTTTCTGGAGATGAACTATAAATCAGAAGCCCCCATTGTGGTGGGTGTTTATGCGATCAAAACTGCCCAGATCCTCAGCCTCGAGGTAGCCGGGGCTCTTCCGAAGAGTACCTGGGGGAAGATCTATTTCAACCTTACACCAGTGGTTTTCAGGCATAACGACGCACTGGAATTCAAGATTTTCCTCGGTTCTTACCTGCCCACCGACTCATCTGAAGCAACCGTACTCATCGATAACATCAAACTGATTCATTTCTGACCTGCCTATGAGTACAAAAACCAGGGAAACCATCACATTCGTTGTCGTTGATCTTCTTTCGGCTTCGCTTGCCTGGACTGTGTTTTTTGTATTCAGAAAGCAACTGGTGGATCCTGAGATTCTGAAAAACTGCTCCCAAATCCTTTCCGACCCACGCCTGTATCAGGGGCTGGCCATCATCCCTCCGGCGTGGATCCTGTTTTACGCCTTCACCGGCAGTTATCAGAAAATCCTGCGCAAAGCCCGGCTCAAAGAACTCGGGCTCACCCTGGGACAGTCGGTGCTGGGGGTAACGGTGATCTTTTTTGTGCTGATACTCGATGATATCACAATATCACATTTCACCTACTACCAAAGCTATTTCACCCTTCTGGTTGTCCATTTCGGATGTACCTTCCTGCCGCGGCTTGTGCTTACCACGAGCATTGTCAGGAGGATACACAACCGGAAGATCGGCTTCAACACCATCATCATCGGCAGCGGACAGGCAGCGCTGGATATTTACCACGAGCTCGAAAGCCAGCCTATATCGCATGGCAGTCGTGTCATCGGTTTCGTGCACAGCCGCAATGGCACCAACCACTACTCCCTCAGCGATAAGCTGGAGCATTTCGGCAGTTACCACCGGATTCGTTCGCTGGTGAAAACTTACAACGTGGAGGAGGTGATCATTGCCCTGGATGAGGACGAACAGCACCTGGCCAGGAACATCATTTCCGAGCTGGAGGATGCCCCCATCGTGATCAAGATCACCCCCGATCTGCGTGATATCCTGCTGGGCAGCGTAAAGATGACGGCCATCTTCCACACACCCCTCATCGTCATCTACCCCGACCTGATGCCGGCGTGGCAATACACCATCAAACGGATGCTCGACATTGTTATTTCTGCCCTGGCTCTTGTGTGCCTGTCGCCACTGTATCTGTTTATTGCCATGGGTGTATGGTTTACCTCCAGAGGGCCGGTGTTCTACAGGCAGGAGCGTATCGGGCTGTACGGAAAGCCCTTTACCATGCACAAGTTCAGGTCGATGTACATTGATGCCGAGCAGCATGGCCCACAGCTCTCCTCCACTCACGACAGCAGAATTACACCGCTGGGAAAATTTTTACGGAAGGTGCGGTTTGATGAGTTGCCGCAGTTCTACAATGTACTGATTGGGGAGATGTCGCTGGTGGGTCCCCGGCCGGAAAGGAAATTCTACATAGACCAGATTGTGAAGGAAGCGCCCCACTACCGCTTGCTGCATAAGGTAAAGCCCGGCATCACCTCCTGGGGCATGGTGAAATTCGGCTATGCCGAAACCATCCCGCAGATGATTGAAAGGATGAAGTTCGACATCCTCTATATCGAAAACATGTCGCTGGCCACCGATTTTAAAATCCTGATCTACACC
The DNA here is from genome assembly GCA_022709695.1 of Bacteroidota bacterium. GTDB lineage: Bacteria > Bacteroidota > Bacteroidia > Bacteroidales > SKPS01 > SKPS01. The sequence continues at coordinate 435,898 of JAKLII010000001.1, read as the reverse complement.
ATCCTTATCGTCATTCAGGGGCGTGGCAAGTGATTATCGATGAATGCGTGCAGAAAAAACAGCCACGAATACACGAATTTATGTTTGCGGGCTGCGCTCATTCGTGCATTTGTCGCTATTATAGACAGAACGCGGATAACGCTGATTTTTATGATTTAATATGATTTTCAAAAAGAGGTGAAAAGCCAGTATGTTTCAGAGCTCCAACATTTTTTTGAACCACATAGAAACATAGGTGAATAGGCACATAGATGAAAACCTATGATCCTATGTCACCTATTGATCCTATGTGGTAAAGAAAAATCAGTGTAAATCTTAATAAATCCGCGTCATCTGTGTTCTTTTTTGCCTGCAGATCACACAGATTTTTTCACTTTTCACTTTTGCCTTTTACCTTTTTATCAAATCTGCCCAAACTGGATCTTGAGAACGATCTCCTCGATCTCCCGGTCGACCCCGGCAGGGTCATATTTCATCTTCAGGTTATACCCGAAAATTCTCCCGATCCCCTGCCAGAAAAAGGCCCTGAAGGCTCCTCTTAGCTCTGACACCAGGGTATAGCCCGATTGCCCGGTTTCACGGTCGATGAGTTTGAGCAGAATCACCCCCTGGGAGAAAGTGAGCTTACGCAGCTCTTTTCCAAATTCCTTCTCCAGATCATCTTCTGCCCGTTTCATGATCTCTTTCCGGGCTTTGTCGCTTTTGGCCTTGAGCATCAGTTCGTTGTATTCCCTGAGTTTGATGCCCGCCAGCCGGGCATAGGGGTACACCTTTTTAACGTTGTACACCAACCGGTAATAGTGCTCCTTCTCTTTCTTGCTTCTGAATACTTTTGGTGAGAAGAAGTGGAATGTAGGCAGCACGGTATACACAAAGGTATCCCCTTCGATAACCACACATTTCACCAGTTGAACAGGTTTTGCCCCGGGGGTTTTTCCCGTCTGGGCGATGCCGGCGGCCGGAACCGCAAGCAATATAAACAGGGGAATGAGTTGTTTCAGGCGCATGATTAACCGCATTGGTGTAAAATTGAACGGATGCCGGGAAACAAATATTATACCGACGTGAAGCATGGTCAGGCTACTTTCAGGCGTGAGATACTGGTTTCGGAGAGCTTCCGGTCTGCATAATCACGGGTAACATGGAGGGTCTTTACATCTTTTTCCGATGGCAGGTTGAACATATCTTCGGTGAGGATCGCCTCGAAGATACTTCTCAGCCCTCTGGCCCCGAGCTTGAATTCGATGGCTTTGTCAACGATGAAATCGAACACGCCGTCATCGATCGTGAGCTGGATGCCATCGAGTTCAAAGAGGCGGGTGAACTGCCTGCTGATGGCATTTTTCGGTTCGGTGAGGATCCGTTTCAGCGCGGTTCTGTCGAGGGGTTCAAGGTAGGTTACCACCGGCATCCTGCCCACGATTTCAGGGATAAGGCCGAATTTCCTGAGGTCCTGCGGGGCGATATACCGTAAAAGGTGTTCGTCTTCGACCTGATGGGTAAAGGTATTGCCATAGCCTATCACGTTGGTTTGCATCCTGTTGGCGATGATCTTGTCCATTCCGTTGAACGCCCCGCCGCACACAAACAGGATGTTGCGGGTGTCGATCTGGATCATCCGTTGTTCCGGATGTTTTCGCCCACCCTGAGGTGGGACATTCACCATGGTGCCTTCGAGCAGCTTGAGCAATGCCTGCTGCACCCCTTCACCCGACACGTCGCGGGTGATGGAGGGGTTGTCGCCCTTGCGCGCGATCTTGTCGATCTCGTCAATAAACACGATGCCCCGCTCTGCCGCCGGCACGTCGTAGTCGGCAGCCTGGAGGAGCCTTGTGAGGACACTCTCCACGTCTTCCCCCACGTAACCGGCCTCTGTGAGTACCGTGGCATCGGCAATGCAGAAGGGGACATTCAACATCCGGGCAATGGTGCGTGCCAGAAGGGTCTTTCCGGTACCGGTTTCCCCCACCAGGATGATATTGGACTTTTCGATCTCCACCTCTTCCTCCCGCGGATGTTTCTGCCCCTTCACGCCGGGCGCGTCTTTCTCCGTCTTCTGCTTCAATGCTGCCCCGATGCGCTTGTAGTGGTTGTACACCGCAACGGACAGCACTATCTTGGCCTGCTCCTGCCCGATCACATACTGATCCAGGTAGGCCTTGATATCCCTGGGTTTGCGCACATCAGGCTCTGCGAAGGCCTCTCCCTGGCGGCGGGGCATCTCTTCCTGGATGATCTGCTGCGCCTGGGCCACACATTCGTCGCAGATGTTGGCATCGATGCCCGATATGAGCATCCGGGTCTGGCTTCGCGACTTGCCGCAGAAAGAGCAGGTGTTATGGGTCTGTTTGGCCATACCTGAAAAAATAGCCGGCTTCTGCCGGAGGTTATTACTTCTTCTTTGAATTCCTGTGAAGCACCTCGTCGATCATCCCGTATTCAAGGGCTTCCTGTGCCGTCATCCAGTAATCACGGTCTGAATCCTTTTCAATCCTTTCGAAGGTTTGGCCGGAATGGATGGCGATGATATCGTACAGCTCCTTCTTTAGCTTCATGATCTCACGGGCAGTGATTTCGATATCAGAGGCCTGTCCCTGTGCACCACCCATGGGCTGGTGGATGAGCACCCGCGAATGGGGGAGGGCAGTCCGTTTTTTCGCGGCACCTGCGCAAAGCAACACGGCACCCATCGAAGCGGCCATACCGGTGCAGATGGTGGCCACGTCGGGCCCGATGTACTGCATGGTGTCGTAAATACCGAGGCCTGCATACACCGAACCACCCGGTGTGTTCAGGTAGATCTGGATGTCCTTCTTCGGATCGGCCGACTCAAGGAAAAGGAGCTGTGCCTGAATGATATTGGCCACGTCATCGTTGATGGGAACCCCGAGGAAAATGATCCTGTCCATCATCAGGCGCGAAAAAACGTCCATCTGGGCAATGTTCAGCTGGCGCTCTTCGATGATATTGGGGGTGATGTATCCTGATGTGATGGAGGTGTAACTGTCCAGCGTCAGTGAACTGATACCGGCATGTTTTATCGCATATTTTCTGAATTCCTTGCTGTCCATGGTTAACGCTTTTTGGGGTTATTAAACGGTTTTATTGAACTCTTCCAGGGTGATCTCCTGCGTGGTATAGGGGACTTTTTCCAGGATCAGCCGCGCAATTTTGTCCTCCATGATCCGGTCCGAAATTTCATCAAACTGTTTTTTGTCCTGGATCAGCGTTCCGGTAAGCCTTTTCACCATCTCCTTCTGGTCCTCCCGCTGCTGGTCAGGTTCAGGCAAACGCAGAACGGATGCCACGTATAGTTCCAGGTCTCCTGCGGTTACCCGAAGGTCGTTTTCGGTGATGATATGGTTGCGGATGAGGGCATACCGGAGCTGACGTGCATAGTCATCATAGTGGGCATCAATCTCCTCCGGGGTGCTCTTTTCACCCTCTTCATTCTCCAGCAGCCAGCGCTTCATGAAGGCGTCCGGCAGCTCAATAGCGCTCTGTTCCAGCAATTTCTCCAGGGCATCCGCAAGCATCCTGTTTTCAGCTTCCTTGTTGTAGGATTCTGCAATATCCCTGCGTATCCTGTTTCTGAGATCCTCTTCGGAGGTTAGCTGGTCATCCGGGAAGACTTCTGCAAGGAGTTTTTCGTCGATGGCGGCAGGGATCTTCCGTTCAATTTTAGTGATCTCAAAATCAAACATATTCAGCGGCTCCTGCAGTTCTTCCGTCTTGATGCCGAGCAGCGCAGCCACTTCGGTTCTGTTGTCAAAAGCTGTCATGGGGTTCATGCGGATCACCTTCCCTGTGGCGGAGCCGATGAACTGGTTGCGGATCTCTGCATCTTTGATGAGATCAACCGTCACATGCCCGTGGGAATGGATGCTTCCCATGAAGCGTTCTCCTGCATCATTCACCTCGTCGATTTCACAGTGCAGCATATCGCCCTCAGCCACTACATCCGTCTCCTCAAGGGTACCGTACTGTTTCAGAATATGTTGCAGGTAATCCTCAACGCTTTTTTCATCCGGAATCACTTCGTATTTCACAAGGCCTTCCAGGGTTGAGAAGTGGGTATGGATCTCAGGGCGCAGGGCAATGTCAAAGCTGAAGCTGAATGATTCCTGGGTGTCGAAGTCGATCGGTTCCTGCTTCTCACGGTTTGGCAGGGGCGAGGCAAGGGTTTCTGCATGGTTTTCGTCCAGATGCTTTTGCAGGTTATCGGAGATCAGGGTGTTGATCACCTCTGCAAGCACAGCTTTGCCGTACATTTTGTTTACTACCCCAAGGGGCACTTTCCCCTCCCTGAAGCCGGGCATTTTCATCTTTTTTCTGTAATCCCGGAGTTTTTCTTCCAGCAATGGCTGATAATCAGCTTTCCCGATGTCGATGGTTACGGTGGCAGTCAAGGCACCTGTACTTTCCTGTGTGATGTTCATATTCGCTTGTTCCTGATAAAAATGATTGATGACTTGTGCGGATGAAGGGACTCGAACCCCCACGCCTTTCGGCACCAGATCCTAAGTCTGGCGCGGCTACCAATTACGCCACATCCGCAATGATGCTTTTTTGGTTTTCGGGACTGCAAAAATACGGAATTTATTGATATCCTTTCATCACCATTCCCAACCAGGTCAGTTCCGGGGGGTGTTGATATATTTCACTCCGATTTCGTAAAATCCGTTCGTTTTTTTCATCAGAAACAGCATGGAAGATTTAAAAAAAAGTCAGAAATTGCACCCACTTTAACTACTGCCAAGATCAAACCTCGTAATAACTAACCAATACCCAATTACGCTATGAAAAAGCATAATTTTTCTGCCGGACCTTCAATCCTGCCGCAATTTACTATTGACGAAACCGCCAAGGCTGTAAAAGACTTTGCCGGTACCGGCCTTTCTGTGATGGAAGTTTCACACAGGGGCAAAGAGTTCGTTGCCGTGATGGATGAAGCCGTTGCCATGTTCAAAGAGATCCTGTCGATTCCGGAAGGCTACTCCGTTATCTTCCTCGGTGGCGGTGCCAGCCTTCAGTTCTGCATGGTGCCTTTCAACCTGATGAACCGGAAATCGGCCTACCTGAACACCGGCGAATGGGCTTCCAAAGCGCTGAAAGAAGCAAAATTCTTTGGCGAAGCCGTTGAAGTGGCATCCTCGAAAGACAAAAACTTCTCCTACATTCCAAAGCAGTATGAGATTCCGGAGGATGCCGATTATTTCCACATCACCACCAACAACACCATTTTCGGTACCGAGATCAAATATGACATGGATGTGAAGATTCCGCTGGTAGCCGATATGTCATCCGACATCTTCAGCAGACCGGTTGACATCTCGAAGTATGCCCTCATTTATGGCGGTGCCCAGAAGAACCTTGCACCTGCCGGGGTGACCTTTGTGATCATTAAAAATGATATCCTGGGCAAGGTGGAACGGAAAATTCCCACCATGCTGAATTACCAGACCCATATCGACAAGGAGTCGATGTTCAATACACCTCCCGTGCTTCCGGTCTTTGCTGCCCTTCAGACCCTGAAATGGCTGAAATCGTGTGGCGGAGTTGTGGAAATGCAGAAGCGGAATCAGGCCAAGGCAGCCCTGCTGTACAATGCCATCGACACCAATCCGCTGTTCCGTTCCACCATACCTGATCCTGCAGATCGTTCGCTGATGAACATCTGTTTTGTGATGGAGGAGAAGTATGCTGCCCTGGAAGGTGAATTCAGTACGTTTGCCAAGGAACACGGTATGGTAGGGATCGCCGGTCACCGTTCGGTTGGCGGTTTCAGGGCCTCCTGCTACAATGCCATGCCCATCGAAAGCGTACAGGCACTGGTGGATTGTATGAACAAATTTGCCGAACTGAAGGCGTAACCTCAAATCTGAAAAGCTATGAGAAAAATATTGATTGCTACCGACAAACCCTTTGCTGCCAGCGCTGTCAAGAGCATCAGGCAGGTTGTTGACCAGAGTGGTTATGAGTTACGGTTGCTGGAAGGGTACACCCAGAAGCAGGAGCTGCTGGAAGCGGTAAAGGAAGCAGAAGCCATTATCATCCGCAGCGACATCATCGATGCGGAGGTGATGGCTGCAGCCCCGAACCTGAAAATCGTGGTCAGGGCCGGAGCCGGATACGACAATGTGGACCTGAAGGCAGCCACAGCCCATAACGTTGTGGTTATGAACACCCCCGGGCAAAACTCCAATGCAGTGGCCGAACTGGCACTGGGTATGATGGTGTTTCAGGCACGCGGGAGGTTTAACGGAAAATCGGGTACTGAGCTGAAGGACAAAACCCTGGGTATCCATGCGTATGGTTATGTTGGAAAAAACATCGCCCGGATTGCCAAAGGATTCGGAATGAAAGTTACCTCTTTCGATCCTTTTGTGGATGAGAGTATTATGGTAAAAGACCAGGTGCATCCGGTGAAATCGGTTGATGATCTCTATGCAGAAAATCAGTATGTGTCACTGAATATCCCGGCCAACGACAAAACCAGAAATTCCATCGGTTTTGACCTGCTGTCGCGTATGCCCAAGGGAGCAACCCTGGTGAACACAGCCCGCAAGGAGGTAATCTGTGAAGACGGACTCATGAAGATGTTTGCAGAACGTCAGGATTTCATTTATCTTACCGATGTGGAGCCCGACTGTGCCGCTGCTCTGAAGGAACAATACCCCGACCGCTTCTTTGCAACTCCGAAAAAAATGGGTGCCCAGACCTCTGAGGCAAACAACAATGCAGGAGTGGCAGCCGCAGTGCAGATCGTGGCATTCTTTGAAAAGGGGGATGTTACCTTCCAGGTAAACAAGTAGCCTGCACAAGGCACTGGAGTCGGCCTGCCTGAAGTTCGGAAAAGCATGTTTCAGAGGACGTTGTACCGCCCTCTGGATTAAAGTATTCATTTTTAACTATAAGGAAACGTATCATGGAAGATGATAGAACATATAATTTTTTCAGATTTGAGGATCTGAGGATTTATGATAAAGCTTTATCGTATGTGGAGTGGGTATATCACTTAACTGCAAATTTGGAAGAGACACCGAACAACAGGATCCTTGCGAAAGAATTCCTGAAATTGTCGCGGAACATTGCAAACGCCATTGCCGAGGGGAGCTCACGGAGCAAACCCCAGTTTGTGCAGCTGCTGAAAGAGGCAAAAACCCTGGTTCGTGAAGCACTGGTGATGGGCACCCTGATGCACCGGCTCGCGCTGATTTCTGATGAACAGAGCCATGAAAACCGCGAATTGGTGATCGAAATGTCGAGGATGCTGGGAGCTTTGATCGCATCCCTGGAAAAACCGCAACGAAAACAGGAATCCCGGGAAGTTTATCCTGATGGGATGGAATAATCCATACTTGATTACTTTTGCACAAACAAAATATACAGAACTACTATGGTGAAAATCAAATCCTTCAAGGGGATCAGGCCTGTACCCGGTAAAGCACAACGGATTGCTTCAAGGCCTTACGATGTATTGAATAAAGAGGAAGCCAGGCACGAATCAGCAGGTAATCCCTGGTCGTTTCTGCATGTGATCAAACCCGAAATTGACCTGCCGGATGATGTATACGAATACAGCATGGAGGTATACGAAAAGGGGAGGGACAACTTCAGAAAGCTGATGTCGGATGGTGTACTTGTACAGGATGCGGAAGACCTGCTGTACATCTACGCACAGACCATGAACGGCAAAACCCAGTACGGACTGGTAGCCTGTGCGTGGGTAGAGGACTACATGAACGACAGGATTAAAAAGCATGAGCTTACACGACCTGACAAGGAAGAGGACCGCAAGATGCATGTGAGGACTTCGGGGATGAACTATGAACCAGTATTTTTTACCTATCCGGCCAATGCAGAAATTGACAGAATTGTAGCTGAAGTGGTAAAGCATACGCCCGATTACGATTTCACCTCAGTGGATGGCTTCGGCCATCATTTCTGGGTGGTGCGTGACAAAAGTACCATCAGCAGGCTAACAGCTCTTTTTGCTGAGATTCCTGCCACCTATGTGGCTGACGGGCATCACCGGACTGCAGCAGCTGCGCTGGTTGGCAATGAACGGAAAGGGGCTAATCCGGATCACAGGGGCGACGAGGAGTATAATTTCTTCCTTGCCGTACATTTCCCCGACAACCAGCTTACCATTATCGACTACAACCGGGTCATCAGGGACCTGAACGGGCTCACACCTCAGGAGCTGCTGGAAAAGCTGAGCACCGCCTTTGAAGTGAAGAACATGGGTTCTGAGGAATACAGGCCCTGTGCACTGCATAATTTCAGTATGTACATGCAGGGTGAGTGGTATTCACTTACTGCCAGGGAAGGGTTTTATAACGACGACGATCCCATTGGTTGTCTTGATGTGACAATTCTCTCCGGGCAGGTGTTAACGCCGATTTTTGACATCACCGACCTCCGGAAATCAAAAAGAATTGATTTTGTGGGAGGTATCCGGGGACTCGGTGAGCTTAAACGCCGCGTAGATTCGGGTGAGATGGTGGTTGCATTTGCGCTGTATCCTGTAAGCATGGATCAGCTGATCCGTATTGCGGATACCGGCAACATCATGCCCCCGAAAACCACATGGTTTGAGCCCAAGCTTCGCAGCGGACTTGTGATCCACAGCCTGGATTAGTGCGCAATAAACTGTTCTGAACAGAGGAGTGGCTTTTCTTACTCGGTAGCCATATCGAGGTGGGTCTTTTTGAAGAACCTGAAGATGAGCCACTCTTTTCTTTCCCGCTCAAGCTGCTTCTTCACACGTAGCCCTTTGCGGTAGCCGTCGGTCTTCATGATATTGGCTTTCCGCTTGTTGTAAGCCCTGATGGCAGGGTCGGTTGATTTTCCGTTGTAGCGGTGGTTGCTCCTGAAGAGCCCTTCGGGCATATCGAACTGGTAGTGCAGTCCGAGGTTGATGTATCCGTATCCTTCCTGGCTTGTGTTTACGCTTGCATGGGCATCCAGGTTATCGGCCCGCAGGTTTCTCAGGCTGAACTCGCCGGTAACGGTAAAGGTTCCGGTAACTCTGTATTCTGCTCCGATGCCGAGTGGGATGATCATATTGAGGGCTTTCCTGTGCCCGGTCCCTTCGGTGTCAATCAGGCTGTCGGTGTCCTGTTGCCGTATCCAAGCACGGTAGCTGAGGATTCCCAGTCCGGCGTAAGCGTATACATTCAGAGGCCTTTGGGGGTCATTCCCCAGGAAGACATCAGTGAGGTTCAGGATGCCCGAGGCACTTACTTCCACGATGTCGCTTTTGAAATAGTAATCCTGATTTTCGTCGGAGGAGGATAAGGTGCCGGTAAGCAGATTCATTTTGGTCCAGAATACCCCGCTGAACTTTTTGGTGAGGGAGAGGCCGTACATGAAGTTACGGTCGCTGTAAAAGTCACCTGAGAATGGATTGGAATTGGAGAAGGAGTTGCGTCTGGTACTGACGTCGCCGTAGAACTTTGTGGTGCCGAGAGATAGTCCCAGGTACCAGTGTTCAAAGCTACGGTAGTTGTTTGCCTGCGTTACTGAAGCGGTACCCTGGTAACTCAGCAGGGCCACCATCACAAGGATTAACGGAGTTTTGATTCGGAACATCCTGTTCAGGTTTTTCTTTTTGTGGTGAAGCATCAATGGGTATAACGTTTTAGTGCAAACAATCTTGTGTTCGTTTTGTGCGGCAAAGATACCGGTTTTTTTTAGACCATTGCAGCTCAGAGGGATATAGATCAGGAAGTTATCAACAAGCAGGGGTTAATCAACCGGAATATCATGGAATACCGAGTGTGTTGCGGTGTTTGGCCGGAAGGTTTGCCACGATCCAGTTTCGTTCCATCAACAGGTTTTTGAGATGGTCCCTTACCTCCTGCGGGTTTTCGCGCAGGAATGTGGAAACAAAGATGCGGTCTGCAATAAGGGGGTGTGCATCTGCCGAAAAAACCTTCGGATAGGAGTCGAATTCTGCAAACAACGAATCGGCGGCCACAATGGAGAGAGCAGTCACCGTAAGACGGAAATCACGGGCAGCTGCTTCAGTATAGCGGGTATGGTAAGGGCTTAACCATTTGGATCTCTGGTCGCAGAATACAAGAAACTTTAACAGGGATGTTCTGTTGCCCTGGGCGGCAAAATAATACCGGTAGAGAATATTTTCAGCCAGCTCCTGGCGATAGGTCTGAATAAATTTATCCCCGAGTAACCCTTTGTTTTTTTCCAGTTCTGTTATCAGCCTGATTCCTTCTGTGCTGTCGGTCGGATCCTCCGGCAGGGTGACATCGGGCAGAAAGCCGGGAAAGGTAGCCAGATAATACCGAAGGCCGGAGAAAGTGGCCATCTGCTGCATCAGTTTCTTTTCACCATCGGTGTCTTTAACAAGCCTGAACATATCTGTGGCCTGTTTGAGCCCTGTGGGCAGCCCTGCTTCCAGGGAGGCAGTATGAAAGGCAAGCATCGCCAGGAGCTCAGTAGCGTTCCGATGGCCCTGGGCAGAGGCTTTCTTAAGATAGAGACTGGCCTTTTTAACATCGCGCGGCTGGTCGAATTTTCCGTTCAGGAAGATCAGGGCATAGTCGTACTGGGCAGGTGCGTATCCGCCATCTGCACTCTTCTTCAGGAATTCCATAATCATCGCAGGATCTTTCGGGAGCCCCAATCCATCGGCATACATATAGGCGATCCGGTGGTTGCCGGAAGGATTTCCCTTTGCAGCTGCCTTGTGATACTCCTTCAGTGCCTTCTTCAGATCCACATCGGTTGAGCGCCCGATCCGGTAATGGTCGCCAAGCACCACCATCATGGCCGGATCGTGCCTGGCTTTCTTCTTTACCTCTTCAAAATCATACTTGTAAAAGCTGTTATTGTCCGGAAATCCGGTCATTACCTCATAAAAATAGGGGTTAGCCCTGTAGGCCTGGCTAATATCGGGCGGTGCCGGGAGTTTCGGAAGTGTAGGGGGTGATTGCGCCATGCCTGTCAGGGGCAGCACAAGCAGGATCGAAATCAGTTTCAGGCAATGCTTGGGTATATACATATATAATTGTATCGGTTCTGCGGATTCCTGGTTACAGCCCCCTTTCCGGTTTTGGTCGTTTCGAGGGTTTGTCGTAACGGTGGGCGGGATTCCTTGCATCAATATCTTCGATATATTTCCACTTGCCATGGTCAAACACAAAACCGCACATAATATTTCCCTCAGGCACATAAAACTGGCGTTGTCCGGTAACCGAAGGATTTAGGGGAACGAGGTGGTCAAGGACAATCATATCGGCAGCTTTTCTTGATAATCTGTAACCTCTGGGGGCACGGGGTTTTGGGGCATCCTGCCGCATCCATCGTGTCATAAAGGAGAAGATGCCCGGTTTCCTCTGGTCCCCGGATGGGTTTCGGCGATGCTGTCCGGGGGATGATTCCCGTGCGAAGAGCTTTTTCTTTTTGATATAATAATGCTGTTTCTCGTATCGCAGGTTCATGGATGCCAGGGCTGAATACTCAAATATCACCCGCTTCTGCTGGGGCTGTCCGTACCTGAAAAGGCTTTGCCCAAACCGGGGCATCCCGTTGGAACGGAGGGTCATGACCTCTATCACCTTTTTGGTCGTTAAACGGTTGTGTCCCTCCCAGCCAAGCAGGGTATAATATCGGTTTCCGTTGTAACGGGTGAGTATGATATTATAATACACCGCCCCGTACCAGTTTTTATGGTCCAGTATGCGCATTTCAGGCGCATCGGATTTGTCGGCCAGATCGGTAAGGAAATACACTTCATAATCGTTTTTGCGTCTGCTGAACGCCTGGATAAAACCAAAGTACTGATAGGTGCCGTCATCTTTTGCCAGCATCCAGGTAATCAGCCGGAACCTTTTATCGGGCGATGGCAGAATATTTACCGTTTTAAGTGAATCGAACGGATATCTGAACGAATTATTCAGTGAAAGCGCTTCGGCAAGGAGGCTGATGAAGGCCTCATTGGCTTCATATCTGGCTGCTTCATCAGAACCCTGAAATACCTTTTGTGACAATACAGCAAGGGAGTCCTCGTATTCCCGGAACTCCGACATCTCCTGGGCACGGATGTGCACCGGGAGCATTGTGATGAACATAAAGAGCATTATCAGGGCCGGATTGGCAAAGCAGGGTTTTCTCACCATGAAACGGGAATTTGGTACCTTTGGCAACAAAGATAGAAGGAAAAAAGTAGAAAGCAGAAAGTAGAAAGTAGAAAGTAGAAAGTAATAAGTCAGGAATGAAGAGGGATTTGGTATCGGACAGGATAGGAAAAGCATTGGTTAGCCTTGGTGATGTCATTAAAACGTATCTGGCTGATCCGGTGAAGCCCGAAGGTGAGATGGCCCAATGGCTGTCGGAGGCGGTTGCACGGGCTCAGGAGAATCCCTGGTTCACCAGAGCAGCAATTCATTACTGCCTTTCCGGCTGGCAGCAGGCGCTGATGCCTTCGAGGATAAACCGGTGGTTAAAGATGTATCCTGAACTGATTACCCGGCGTGATCTGCCCTCCGCAAACATTCTGGTCGTGATGGCGGGTAATATCCCCATGGTAGGTTTTCACGACCTCGTCTGTTGCCTTATGGCCGGCCATCGGGTGATTGCCAAGCTCTCCTCAGAGGATCTTCATCTGATCCCTGCTGCGCTGAGGATCATGGCTTCTGCTGAACCTTCGCTCGAATCCGGGGTTGAATTTACCACCGGGCAGGTATCGGGTTTTGATGGGGTGATTGCCACAGGATCTGACAATACCTCCCGTTACTTCGAATATTACTTCGGTAAATACCCCCATCTGATCCGGAAGAACCGGAACAGCCTGGCGGTGGTAACGGGAAATGAAAGTTTTACCGAGCTGGATGATCTCTGCGACGACATCTTTACCTATTTCGGCATGGGATGCCGGAGTGTGTCCAAGATTCTTGTGCCCGAAGGGTATGATTTCAACGGCCTGATCTCCCTGTTTGATGCCCGTACAGATGCGGCCTTTCATCACAAGTACCGCAACAATTACGACTACAGGAAGTCCATCTTTCTGCTGAATGGCATTCCCTTCATCGATCATCCCAACCTGCTGCTGGTGGAGGATCAGGCGCTTGCCAGTCCATTGGCGGTGCTGCACTATCAGTACTACAGATCCCGGAATGAGATGGAAGCCATCATCCGAAGCCATGTCCCACAGCTGCAGACCGTGGTTGCCGATCAGGTGATTGTGGGTATGGAAGTGCCTTACGGAAAATCGCAGCAACCCGACCTGTGGGATTATGCCGACAGAACCGATACCCTCAGGTTCTTACTTGATCTGAAAGGTTCTTTACCGCAGACAGAATAAATCATTACTCCCCGCGCATCAGGGTCACCGACCCGTGGTATTTCTGATCTACTCCGTCGGTAACCAGCAGCACATAAAAGTAAATGCCATCTGCATTACCTTCGCCGGTCCACCAGTCACCTGCATAATCGCTGCTCTCGTAAACCCGGTTCCCCCATCGGTCGTAGATCGCCATATAGCTGTTTTTATAGTGCTCCAGATTTTCGATTTCAAACACATCGTTGTGTCCGTCGGCGTTGGGGGTAAACACATTGGGGACAATCAGTTCACAGTCGGGAACGGTTACTGTGGCGCTGGCGCTGTACTTCGTGCAACCCTCCACCTCGAGGGTATACACATATTGGCCGGGGGTAAGATCCTGGACCACAAGCGGCACGGTATTCTGACCGCCGGGAAGCCAGTGCAGGATGTACTCCGGATGCTGGAAAGCAATTCCAACCAGGGTAAGTTTCTCATGGCTGCAGATTTCGCCATCCTCCATCACAAACTGTGGTTCAGGGATGATTTTCAGCACGATATCATCTGCGCCAAAACAGTCCTTGCTCATGGGAGATGTAACCGTAACGGCATAGATCCCTGACTGGGTGATCTGCAGGGTTTGGGTATTTGCGCCGGTGGACCACTGATAGAGCAGTCCGGGATTGCCGGCATCCAGGGTAACCGGGGCAGTGTAACATTCGTCTGGGCCCAGGTTAACCGTAGGGAGGGGTGCCACGCTCAATTGCATGGTATCCACTCCCGAACATCCGTCCTTGGTAACGGTCACGGAATAGGTGCCTGGCAGCGACACCTGCATGGTTTGGGTGGTGATTCCGTTCGACCAGTTGTAGGTGGCCCCGGGATTGCCCGCATTGAATGCGTACAGCGTACCGATGCATATGGTGGAGTCTTTTCCAAGGTCAACCACCGGTGTGGGCTTTGTGTTCACCACCAGCACCGTGTCGTAAATACAGCCGAAATCATTAACAATCTGCACTGTATAGTTGTTGGGACCGGGAGTAACCGGTTTGGCGTAGATGGTAGAGTCGTTGACCATAGAAATTCCTGGACCATTCCAGATGATGGTATCGATACCCACGTAATACGACCAGTTGGTCGGGAGCAGGAGGGGGTTCAGGTGCAGGTCCCATGAAAAGATGTACCCGTTGTCGATGCCCCAGAAATCACAAATTTTGATGGACCATGTACCGTTGAGGGGGCATCCTGCCAGGTTGCCGAAAGGTTGGTCTGGGGTATAGTATCCGGTGTGGTTTACCGTGTTGGTGGAGTCGAGCTGGCTCTGGATCGAGTGGGAATTTACCGTTCCGATGTTCGGGTAGGTTTGGGACCAGCAGTAATTCCAGCCGGTACCCACCTGGTTCAGGGTAGGGTCACATGGGAATGAGGAGTTATCCCAGGGTGCGCCGTCGAGGGGGACCCCCATAAAGGCACCACCTGAATTGATATAGGTTTTTAAAACGGCCTGCTGGTTATTGGGGCATACGATGGTAAATTCAAGATCGCCCACGAACGAATGCTCCATATTCACACAGATACCCAGAATATCAGATGCCGACTGAATGGTTTGTCCGGGAAGGAAGTTATTGAACACCACATCGGTATAATAGCACTGGGTAGGGCAGTTGGGGCCATCCGGGATAAACATCGTGCTGTCGAAACGCTGGCTGGAAGACTGCTTGTAGGAAAGATCCTTTACCTTGACATTTGGATTGCTTTTGTGTCTGACATTCAGCAGGATGCTATCGCCGGTGCAGATGGATGGCGGTTGTATCACTGAAGTGATCGGATCATCGGCGATCCTTACCCTAAGGCTGATGGCGTTGGTGCTTTTGCATCCTGTGTGATCCTTCACCACCAGCATTACGTCATATCCTCTGACGGTGGCGTAGGTATGGGCTATGGTTTTTCCGGTATCGATGATGCCATCCCCAAAGTTCCAGATGAACAATGAGGTGGAATCGTGCTGCTGGTAGGAAAAACCATTCTGAGGATAGATGCCGCGGCCACTGAAAATCACAGGGCTGCCGAAACATACATCGACATAATTGCTGTCGTTGGGTTTTGGCGACATCACCAGGGTGTCAAGATCAGCCATAACCTGCTGGCAGGGGGTGCTGCAGCTTATGGTAGCATCCCAGCCGGCGTCGGCACTGGCACTGTTCGATTTAAACCTGAAGGTAATTGCACCCGATGTGTTGGTGATATTAGCTTCAACCTGAAACAGGGTAAGGGTATTTGAATTATTGAACCACGGCAGTCCGGCGGGCCCGCTCGAAATCAGCGGTGCGGTGGTATTGGGGCCGTCATAGATGAAAAGGGTATCGGTATTGTGAACGTTGAAATTGTTGAAATAAATCTTGATATGGGTGTTGGTGGCCGAAGAGGAGGAAAAAGTAACCACATAGTTCTCGTTATTGTTGTATGCCTGATAAGGTCCGCCGCTGTCGTAAAAGGTTCCTGAGCAGGTGCTTAGGGTGGCATTGTTGGTAAAGTTCACACCGAACTGATAGGTTTGGGCGTACAGGTACCCGGCCCGAGGAATTATCATCAGCAAGGGCAGAATTAGCAAAGATAACTTGAAGGCTCTCACAGCGAATAGGGTTTTAGCATACAAAGAAAATATAAAATGGTCTAATCCTTACAGAATATAAAAAAAACTTTCAAACCGGTTTTTATTTGGGAAATTATGATTAATTTTGCCGCCTGATTTCCGGAATGGTATGACCGGTTTCGGGAGAAGATGTTTAATGTAAGCACAAAATAAATCAGGCGTTATGAAGAAGGATATTCATCCGAAGGATTACAGAATGGTGGTTTTCAAGGATATGTCGAACGACTATTCCTTTATAACCCGCTCTACCGTTAAAACCAGAGATACCATTACCATGGAAGATGGCAAGGAGTACCCTTTGGTGAAGCTTGAAATCTCACACACCTCCCATCCTTTCTACACCGGAAAGATGAAGCTGGTTGATACCGCTGGTCGTGTTGATAAGTTCAAAAGCCGGTACAAGAATCATTACGGTTCTAAAGAAAAATAGCAATTCTGACCCGGCTTCCTGCCGGGTTTTTTGTTGATAGCCCTGCTGAAATCTTTTTTTTTCCTCTTGACCAGCGGCCTTAGAATTTCGTATATTGCGCTGATAACAATTCTATACAAAGATTCGATATGAATTATATTCTGTTCGACGAATTCATCACCAGAAAAAACATGCTCCCCCTTACATTTGTAAGGCCTGTGGCTGATCTTCGGTTTGGCATTCTTACCATGCGTGAGAAGTGGGAACATTTTCTCGGCGCCAAAACATCCACCCTTACCGAGAATTATCTGTTGCCAAAGTACCCCATCCATGAAGAGGATGAAAACATATTGATCAACGCCTCATTTCAGCCGGAACAGGGGATGGTGGATATGATCAGGAAACTGAAAATCAATCAGTCACTCGTTTCCGGGGACCATATCATTGCCATGTGCACCAACCGTGAAGGGAAAGAGCAGGAGGATATCGAGCTGGTAGAGTATGGCGGGAACCCTCTAAAGCTGAACTATCCATGGGATCTTTTCATGTATAACGATGTGGCCATCAGGCACGATTTCCCAATTGTGACAAAGGGGCGGAAATCTGCAGGATTTGGCAAGGGAACCCATGTGATTGCCCCTGAAAACGTTTTTGTGGAAGAGGGTGCCATGATCAGCCATGCCACGATCAATGCCACCAATGGGCTGGTGTATATCGGGAAGCAGGCCGAGATTATGGAAGGAGCCCTGATCCGCGGGAGCTTTGCCCTGTGCGATCATGCAGTGGTGAAAATGGGGGCCAGGATCTATGGTGCCACAACCATCGGCCCATGGTGCAAAGTGGGTGGCGAACTTGATAATGTGATATTTCTGGGTTACAGCAACAAGGCCCATGATGGTTTTATGGGTAACTCGGTGATCGGCGAATGGTGCAACATCGGATCAGGTACCAGCAGTTCGAACCTGAAAAACAGTTACGATATCGTGAAGGTATGGAACTACTATGAACAAAGGTTTATCGATACCGGTCTGCAGTTCGTGGGGGTTATCATGGGCGACCATTCCAAAACCGGAATCAATACCATGCTGAATACCGGCACCGTGGTTGGCGTCAATGCCAATGTGTTCGGCTCAGGATTTCCAAGGCAGTTCATCCCGTCCTTCTCATGGGGAGGGGCCGCCGGTTTCACCAGTTTCGACTTCGACAAGGCAGTGGAGATTGCCGAAAGGGTTTTTGCACGGAGGAATCTCCCTTTCGATGCAAAAGAGAAGAGTATCCTCAAAAGCGTTTATCAGGCTACCTTCGTCTATCGCAAATAAGCGCCTGCCAAATTGCCCCGAACCTTTGGATGGCACAACTGTTGACTTTTCCAGAACCAGGCGGGCCCTTTTGGCAAGCCTGAAACTACATTAACCTTGTTATTAACCTGTTAGAAAAGCCCCAACCCTGTTGTATCATAGCAGCGGGCCGGGCAACCGTCAAAATGGCAGATTGCTTATGGATATGAACCACGATAATGCCCGGATCATTCTGGGAGATGTACTGAATGATGATGCTGAAATGATCCCCCTCCTCTCTTCTGAAGATGAGGAGCGGATGAACCGTGAAAAACTCCCCCCGACCCTGCCGATCCTTCCCCTGAGAAACATGATCCTGTTTCCGGGTGTGGTGGTTCCGATCACCGTTGGTCGTGATAAATCGATACGGCTGATCCGCGACTTCTCACGGAAATCGAAGATCATCGGAGTGGTCGCCCAGAAAGACCCGGATATCGAGGAGCCGATGCCACAGGACCTTCACAGGGTAGGTACAGCTGCTGTCATTATTAAAACCCTCCAGATGCCTGATGGCAGCACCACAGTGATCATCCAGGGGAAAAAGCGGTTCGAGATTGAAGAGGTAGTGCAGACAGAACCCTATATGTTTGCCCGGATCCGGAAATTTGAACGGGCATCAAGACCCGACAAGTCGGAAGAATTCAAGGCACTCATAGACTCCCTCAGGGATATCTCGCTGGAGATCATTGAAAAATCGCCGCAGATCCCTTCCGAAGCATCCTTCGCCATTAAAAACATAGACAGTCCGGCTTTCCTGGTCAATTTCGTTTCCTCCAACCTCAGCATCCCTGTTGAGGAGAAGCAGATGCTGCTGGAAACGCCCGATTTACGTGAGCGTGCAGCCATTGTACTGAAGAAACTTACAGAGGAGTTGCAGTTGCTGGAACTGAAGAACCAGATCCAGAGCAAGGTAAAAACCGATATCGACAAACAGCAGCGGGATTATTTCCTCAGCCAGCAGCTAAAAACCATCCAGGAAGAACTTGGGGGTTCACCCGGTGAACAGGACATCAGATCGCTGCGTGAGAAAGCCGCCAAAAAGCACTGGAATGAAGCGGTTGCAGAGGTTTTTGAGCGGGAGATACAAAAGTTACAGCGCATGAATGTGCAGGCCGCCGACTATGCCGTACAGCTGAATTATCTCGAATTTCTTACCGAACTGCCATGGAACGAATATACCGAAGACCGGTTCGATCTGGCAGGAGCCATAAAGGTTTTAAATGAGGACCACTTCGGACTTGACAAGGTTAAGGAGAGGATTATTGAGTATCTGGCGGTGATCCGGCTCAAGGGCGATATGAAATCCCCGATCCTTTGTCTGGTGGGGCCTCCGGGTGTAGGTAAGACGTCGCTGGGGAAGTCTGTGGCCAGGGCTCTTGGAAGGAAATATGTACGCATGTCGTTGGGAGGCCTGCGCGATGAGGCAGAGATCCGCGGTCACCGGAAGACTTACATCGGGGCACTCCCGGGAAGGATTCTGCAGAGTATCAAAAAGTCGAAATCCTCCAATCCGGTATTCGTGCTGGATGAGATCGACAAGGTGAGCGGTAACAACGTGAATGGCGACCCCTCGTCAGCGCTGCTGGAGGTGCTTGACCCCGAGCAGAATACTGCATTTTACGACAACTACCTGGAGATGGAGTACGATCTGAGCAAGGTGATGTTCATCGCAACAGCCAACAACCTTACTACCATCCATCCCGCCCTGCGCGACCGTATGGAGGTGATCGACCTGTCGGGGTACCTGATGGAGGAGAAAGTGGATATTGCACGTATCCACCTGATACCAAAACAGTTGTCGGAGCATGGAGTGAAACCGGCAGCTTGCAGGTTTTCGGATGAGGTAATCAGGCTGATGATAGAGGATTATACCCGGGAAGCCGGTGTAAGGCTTCTGGAAAAATGTATTGCCCGGATTGTAAGAAGCAGGGCGCGGGACATTGTGGCGGGAACACCGTTCAAAAAGAAAATCCCCCTTAAGGACGCCGTACGGATACTTGGAGTACCCTTGTATCAGAAGGAGTCCAGGCTCAGGGACCGATTGTCGGGCGTGGCCACGGGGCTTGCATGGACACCCACCGGAGGTGAGATTTTATTCATAGAAGCCACCGCCAGCAAAGGGAAAGGGGTGTTAACCCTAACCGGAAACCTGGGCGATGTGATGAAAGAGTCTGCCACCCTTGCGTTTGAGTATCTGAAATCCAATGCCGGGGATTTGGGAATTGATCCTCAGATAGTTGCCGATTCAAATGTGCATGTGCATGTGCCTGAAGGAGCTACCCCCAAAGATGGCCCTTCGGCCGGTGTGGCCATGCTAACGGCCATTACATCGGTATTCCTGCACAAACCCATACGGAACGATCTCGCCATGACCGGTGAAATCACCCTCCGTGGCAAGGTGCTGCCGGTAGGCGGGATCAAGGAGAAGATTCTGGCTGCCAAGCGGGCAAAGATCCCCTTTGTGATTCTTCCGGAAGCCAACCGCAAGGATGTGGAAGAAATCCAGCCGCTGTATGTGGAGGGGATTACCTTCCATTACGTGGATAAAATGAAAGAGGTACTGGATCTTTCACTCAGCTGATCCCTGCTGGTTTGTTTTTTTTTCCTTTGTACCGTTGGTAAGAAAAAACCGGTATTTTTGCAGGAATGAGTATCATCGATAAAGTAAAAGGATATCTCCGGAGCCGTATCCTGCAAAAGAAACTCGAAGGGCGCAGGAGAAACCGTCAGGCCGGATCTCTCGCAACTGCGGGAGAAATCTTCGTAATCTACGATGCATCAGAAGAGTATCAGAATAAGCTGACAGAGGATTTCTTTGCGGAGCTCAAATCCATGGATATTAAAGTGAAGTCTTTGGGCTATGCACGGTATAAGATCATTCCGCACTATTGCATCCCCCAGCTAACCAGGCAGTTTATCTGCAAAAAGGACCTCAACTTCCTGGGTATTCCTGCGCTGCCATATCTTGATGATTGCCTCAATGAGGAGTTTGATCTGCTCATCAGCCTCGATATGTC
This sequence comes from Bacteroidota bacterium, assembly GCA_022709695.1. Lineage (GTDB taxonomy): Bacteria > Bacteroidota > Bacteroidia > Bacteroidales > SKPS01 > SKPS01. The sequence goes on along the minus strand of JAKLII010000001.1, from coordinate 415,194 downwards.
ACAGGACCCTGTATTTCAATACATTGCTGCCCTGTCGAAAGCCAGGTGCAAGGTCGGGTGGAATGATCCGGCAAATCTTCCCTATTATGATTTTCTGGTGAAAGGAAAGGACGGTGACCTTTCAGATTTTATCAGTCAGCTTATTAAATACTTGTCTATCAATAAATCATAGCATGAAAAATAAACCTTTCACAGGTACCGGAGTAGCACTTGTCACCCCTTTCCATAAGTATGGTACAGTCGATTTCAATTCCCTCCGGAAGATTATTGATCATACCCTGAACGGGCAGGTGGAGTATCTGGTGGTTCTGGGAACCACAGGCGAGACCCCTGCTATGTCGAAAGCCGAACGGACAGCGGTATGTGATTTTGTGATTGAGGTAGTGGATGGAAGGGTGCCGATCGTGATGGGGGTAGGGGGGAACAACACACAGGAGATCCTGGACACCATCAACGAGTACGATTTTACGGGAATTGACGCCCTGCTTACCGTTACCCCATATTACAACAAACCGCAGCAGAAAGGACTCTACTACCACTTCAAAGCGATTGCCTCCATATCCCCGTTACCCGTGATCCTTTATAATGTGCCAGGCCGGACAGGGGTGAATATGAGCGCAGAAACCACCCTGAAGCTTGCACATGAATTCCGCAATGTGATCGCCGTGAAGGAAGCATCCGGGAATATGAACCAGGTCATGAAGATTATCAAGGATAAACCGGCATGGTTTGAGGTGATTTCAGGTGATGATGCCCTTACGCTCCCGATGGTGGCTGCAGGCGCAAATGGCGTGATATCGGTAGTGGCCAACCTTTACCCTGCAGATTTCAGCGAGATGGTACGCCTGGCGCTGAAAGGCGACTTTGAGAATGCCCGGAAACTCCATTACAGGCTGTTCGATCTGATGGAAACCCTCTTCGAGGATGGCAGTCCGTCAGGAATCAAGGCAGCCCTCGAAATCAAAGGACTTGCACCCAACAACCTCAGGCTCCCGCTGGTAAAAGTAAACAAGGCTGTTCTGCTGCAGCTTCAGACCCAGATAGAAGAACTGCAGTAATGAAAGGGCACGGCAGAATTTTCAGGGCACTCCTCCCGCTGCTGTTTACGGTCATAATCCCCGGATATTCAATTGCCCAGAACCCTTCTGAGGATATTGTGCAGGTGCTTGCCGAATATGGGCAAACCTACATTGCCATCTCTGCTCACCAGAGGGTTGCAGCTGAAAAGATCCTGCCAGGCCTCCCTGTCGACCGTATCTCAGGGGACACCATCTTTCTGAGTGTCACAGCTTCCCAGGTGGCAGCACTGGACCGTGCCGGAATCGCGTTCAGGCACACCCCATTGTTCAGGCCATCCAAGCAGGAGATGATGGTGCCGCCCGCAGGTGAAGCCACCGCATGGAACTATTATCCTACCTGGCCCCAGTATGACTCTATCATGCAGGGATTTGCTGCACAGTTTCCCGCCCTTTGCAAGACTTTTACCTTTTTTACCCTCGCCAGTGGCCGTAAACTCATGGTCTCCAGGATTACTTCTTCTGCACAGCCGGCAGGGCTCAAGCCAAAATTCTTCTACTCCTCCACCATCCATGGCGATGAGACTGCCGGATATATCCTGTTGCTCAGGCTTATGGATCATCTGCTCACAGGCTATGGCAGCGACCCTGAGGCTACCTGGATTCTGGATCATCTGGAGGTCTGGATCTGCCCGCTCGCTAATCCGGATGGCACCTACTACGGAGGGAACCATACGGTTGCCAATGCCCGCCGGGGCAACGCCAACAATATCGACCTGAACCGCAACTTTCCCGATCCGCGTGTGGGCGCCAATCCTGACCAAAACCCCTATCAGCCTGAAACGATGGCCTTTATCGGACTTGCTGATACCATTCCCTTCGTCATGGGTGCCAACCTTCACGGGGGTTACGAGGTGGTGAACTACCCGTGGGATACATGGTATAAGCAGCATCCGGACAATCCATGGTGGATTCAGGTTTCCCGGATGTATGCCGATACCGTGCATGCAAATGCCCCGGCAGGATTTTTTACCGGCGAAGACAATGGCATCACCAACGGGGCTGCCTGGTATGTGATCACCGGTGGCCGGCAGGATTTTATGAACTATTTTGCCCATTGCCGGGAAGTTACCCTCGAAGTCTCCAACACCAAGCTGGTCCTCGCCTCGCAGCTGGAAAATATGTGGACTTACCACCACCGCTCACTGATTAATTATCTGAAAGAGGGTTGGTACGGACTCAGGGGCGTGGTGACCGACTCCGTAACCGGCATGCCTCTAAGGGCGCAGGTCTGGATCAACGGACATGATGCCGACAGTTCGCATGTGTGGTCCTCAGGCACCACAGGCTTTTACAGCCGTCCGGTTTTTCCCGGTACATATACGGTTACGTGGTCAGCTCAGGGCTATACCTCAAAGACGTTCCAGGTGTCACTCCAACAGATGGATACAGCCGTGATGGATGTCCAGCTGGTTCCCGTCGGATTTGGGATCCCGAACCATAGCGATGTGGAGCCGGTTGTCTGGTACCAGGCCTCAACAGGAACATTGCACCTCAATGGCGCGGACGGAGCTCCCTGCCAGCTGCGGGTGTATGCTGCCGATGGCAGATTGGTGCATGAGGAGGAAGCTGCAGAAAACATCATACCCCTCCGTTTGCACAAAGGGGTATGGCTGGTGGTAATCGATATCGCCGGCAGAAGCCGGTCGATCCTCAGAATACCTGTTATTTAGCTCATTACGTCCACAATCTCCCCGGTTGCATATTTGCCTGCATCCAGATTCTTCTTGATTTCACCAAAAGCCCTGATGGTGTAAGCAACGTCATCAAGGGTATGTGCTGCGGTGGGGATCAGTCTGATAAGGATCACCCCTTTGGGTACAACCGGATAGGTAACAATGGAACAGAAGATGTTGTAGTTTTCCCGGAGGTCAAAGGTGAGGTTGGTGGCTTCCGGTACTTCGCCCGAAAGGATTACCGGGGTTACCGGTGATTCGGTTTTTCCCAGGTTGAAACCCGCTGCCCGAAGGCCTGATTGCAGGGCGTTAACGACAGTCCACAACTTTTCGCGCAGCTGTGGTTCGTTCTGCAGAAGATCCAGCCGCTTCAGCGCTCCGATCACCATGGGCATCGGAAGTGACTTGGCAAAAATCTGTGAACGCATGTTGTACCGCAGGTAATTGATTACATGGGCCGGACCGGCGATAAAACCCCCTATGCCTGCCATCGCTTTGGCGAACGTGCCGAAGTAGAGATCGACGCCGTCCATTACCCCAAAATGCTCTGAGACACCTGCCCCTGTGGCGCCCATGGTTCCGAAGCCATGCGCATCGTCGACCAGGAAGCGGAAGTTGTATTTCGATTTCAGGGCCACAATTTCATCAAGTTTACCCAGATCACCCGACATCCCGAAGACCCCTTCAGTAATTACCAGGATCCCGCCACCGGTTTGTTCAGCGAGTTTGGTGGCACGCTGCAGCTGCTTCTCGAGATTGGAAATGTCATTATGCGGATACACAAACCTCTTACCGATATGCAGCCTCATCCCGTCCAGGATGCAGGCATGGGCCTCGCTGTCGTATACGATCACATCTTTCCGGTCGGTCAGAGTGTCGATGATCGAAACCATCCCCTGATATCCGTAGTTCAGAAGGTAGGCATCCTCTTTCTTTTCAAATGTGGCCAAACGCTTCTCAAGCTCTTCGTGAAAGTTGGTCTGACCCGACATCATCCGGGCACCCATCGGATAGGCCATCCCGTATTGTTCTGCCGCAAGGGCGTCTGCCTTGCGCACTTCGGGGTGATTGGCAAGTCCGATGTAGTTGTTAAGGCTCCATACCAGCATATCTTTTCCCCTGAATCTCATCCGGTTCGAAATCTCTCCCTCAAGTTTGGGAAACATAAAGTAGCCGTGTCCCTTGGTGGCATACTGCCCAAGAGGCCCCATGTGTTGTTCGATCTTGTTGAAAATATCCACGATATCAATGTTTTAAGTTAATAATTCATCCGTTTCAAGGGCCCGGACAGCAAAAAACACTCCTGTTCTGCCTGCATGCACATTAACCGCGGCAAAAGTATAAAATTCGGTAATGCAAACCTGCTTGTAACAAATTGCCATATTCTGCCGTTAGCCAACCTGGAGGTTCATTTTCCGTAAACCCCTGTGTAATTGTGTTTACTTTATTTGTACTTTTGCGCCATGTATAGAAAAAGGGTCAGTTGGTTTGTTATTATGTTGATATCCATCGTATTAACATCTTGCGACGGATATAATAAATTGTTGAAGAGCAAGGATTTTGAAAAGAAGTACGAAGCAGCGCTTCAATATTACGACAAGAAGGACTATTTCAAGGCCCAGCAGTTGTTCGACGAATTGCTGGTAATATTCAGAGGCACCCCCAGGGCAGAGGAGATCTTCTTCAAATATGCCTATACCTATTACTACATGGATAACTATGCGGATGCAGCAGAGTATTTCCAGCGCTATGCAGCTACTTTTCCGAAAAGCGAAAAGGCCGAAGAGGCTTATTTTATGAGTGCTTTCTGCAAATACAAAGATTCACCCAAATTCAATCTTGATCAATCCAGTACATTTGATGCCATCAGCCAGATGCAGTCGTTTGTGAATGTGTTTCCCAACAGCGCCAGGGTAGCCGATTGCAACCGCTATATGGATGAATTGAGAAAGAAGCTGGAAAAGAAGGAGTTCGAGCGTGCAAAGCTCTATCATACGACCGGATACGACAAGAGTGCGGTAACTGCTCTGAACCTGTTTGTCAAAGAAAACCCGGGCTCGGAGTACAGGGAGGAAGCCATGTACCTGGTAGCCGATGCATCCCTGAGGTATGCCTTACGCAGTGTAGCTTCAAAACGTAGCGAAAGGATCGGTGAGGCGAAGCAGGCAGCGGAACGTTACATGGCCACTTACCCTTCCGGTGTTTTTAAATCCAGAATGGAAGCGCTTTCAAAAAAAATCGAATCAGAGATATCACAAAACAAATAACACCAATACCTGATGGATCCTAAAAGACTAAAGACTGACCAGGAGGCCGTGACCCGCAGGATGGCCGATTTCAACAATCAAACCGGGAACGTATACGAGACTGTTGCCACACTGGCCAAAAGGGCAGACCAGATAGGTCTGGAACTTAAGCAGGAACTGAACAACAAGATTGAAGAATTTTCGGGTGCCAGCGATAATATTGAAGAGATTTTCGAAAACAGGGAGCAGATTGAGATAGCCAGACATTATGAACGTCTCCCGAAACCCAGTCTGATTGCTGTCCAGGAATACCTTGATGGTGCCACCTATTACCGGAATCCGCATAAAGATACCAGGGAAGAGCTTTGATGTAAAACCTCAAAGCCCTTTCTGCAATCATGTTACAGGGAAAGAAAATCCTTCTTGGAATTACCGGGGGTATTGCGGCCTACAAGATACCTCTGCTGATCCGTCTGCTGAAAAAAAGAGGAGCAGAAGTGAGGGTGGTTGCAACACCTGATGCCCTTCATTTCGTCACACCCCTTACCCTTTCGGTTTTATCCCAGAATCCTGTGGCAGTGGCTCCGTTTAATCCTGATGACGGTACCTGGTACAGCCATGTGGATATGGCATTATGGGCTGACCTGATGGTTATTGCTCCGGCTACCGCCAACACCATGGCCAAAATGGCAGGCGGTATTGCAGATAATCTGTTGCTGACCACCTGGCTTGCCTCAAGATGCCCCGTTTTCTTTGCTCCGGCCATGGATGTGGATATGTTCAACCATCCCTGTACCGGCGGGAATATCAGTAAGCTCATGCAAATGGGGAATATCCAGATCGAGCCGGGCAGCGGCGAACTGGCTTCCGGATTGTGTGGCGAAGGACGGATGGAGGAGCCGGAAAAAATCGTGGAGCTGCTGGAAGAATACCTCCACAAGCGGAATGACTTTGCCGGTAAAAAGGTGCTGATTTCTGCAGGCCCTACCCGGGAACCGATTGACCCTGTGCGATACATCAGCAACTACAGCACCGGCAGGATGGGATATGCCATTGCCGCTGCCTTTGCCGAAAGAGGCGCCGAGGTCCGGCTCGTCAGCGGACCGGTGGAAATATCCATTAACCACCCCTCGGTACAGGTGCTTCCGGTTACTACGGCCGGTGAAATGTTTGAGGCATGCACCTCGTTGTGGAGTGATTCTGACCTGGCAGTGATGACGGCCGCAGTGGCAGATTTCACACCTGAGAACAGAGTCACTGAAAAAATCTCCAAGGGGGAGGCAGCAGGCCTGCACCTGAACCTTGTGAGGACACCTGATATCCTGAAAACTCTTGGAGATACAAAAAAGGCAAACCAGTACCTCGTGGGTTTTGCCCTGGAAACACAACACGAACTGGAGAATGCAAAGGCCAAGTGCCAAAATAAAAAAGCCGATCTCATCGTTCTCAATTCTCTCCGGGATGCAGGTGCCGGTTTTGGTACACTCACCAATAAGGTAACGCTTGTACCTGCAACCGGTGAAACCGTCAGCCTCCCTTTGATGTCAAAGAAGGAAGTTGCCGGTAAATTGCTTGATTTCATCAGAATACAGTTGAATGATTAAGGAACACAAACCAATTCTGCCCTGTATGCGAATTTTGACAGCCGCCCTCCTCATAGCCCTGATCCCGGTTAGTGTATCGGCACAGGAGCTCTATTGTTCCGTTTCCGTAAGTGCACAAAATGACCAGGGAAGCGACCGCACCCTGTACAATACCCTGCAGACCTCCCTGTATGAGCTGATGAACAATAAGAAATGGACCGGTCACAACTTTAAGGTGGAGGAGCGCATTGAGTGCAGCTTTATGATCACCATTACGGAAAAACTCTCCGATGTGTTCGAAGCACAGATCATGGTGCAGTCGACCCGCCCGGTATTCAACAGTTCCTACAAGACACCCCTCTTTTCCTACCTGGATAAAAACGTGCGATTCGAGTATATTCAGGATCAGAACCTCGACTTTGTGGAAGGAAACCACATGAACAATCTCACCTCAATCCTGGCTTTCTATACCTATGTCATCATCGGGCTCGATTTCGAATCGATGCAGAAGGGTGCCGGCTCACCCTATTTCGATAAGGCACAGACCATTGTGAACAATGCGCAGAGCGATCCCAAGGCCACGGGCTGGAAAGCTTTCGAAAGCGATAAAAACCGCTACTGGCTGATCGAGAACCTCACCAATTCCCGTTATATGCCCCTCAGGGAAGGGTTGTACCAGTACCACCGGCTGGGGCTTGATGTGATGTACGATAATCAGGAAGCGGGGCGCCAGGCCGTTGTGGATGCCATCCTTCAGTTTCAGCGGGTTTACAACGAACGGCCAAATCTGTTTGTCCTTTCGATGCTTCTGAATGCCAAGGCTGATGAGATTGTGAAGATGTTTTCCAATGCCTCCGCGATGCAGAAATCGAGGGTGGTGCAGGTGCTCACCAATATTGATCCGGCCAATGCGGCCAAGTATAACCGCATCATGCAGTCGCAGCAGGGTTCCAAATAACAAAAAAAAGAGACCCTCAATGGGGCCTCCTGGCTTTGGGGTGGAAGACCGGGTTCGAACCGGCGACCTCCAGATCCACAATCTGGCGCTCTAACCGACTGAGCTACAACCACCGTTATTGCTGCTGCAAAAGTAGAAAAAAAATTGAACCTTCAAAAAAAAATCTCGGTGGTGGTATCTTTTCCCTTATGCCCTACCTTTGCCACGCATTGTAAACTCCGATGATGAAAATCCTGTTTCTGCCCCGGTGGTTCCCCATACCTTCCGACCCCCTGTGGGGCCTTTTCGTACTGAACCATGCCAGGGCTGCAGGCATGCATCACGAGGTGTTTGTGCTCTATACGGATAAATCCGATGAACCTGATCTGGTGGGCAAGTCACCTTATTTTACTGAATTGGAAGGTGTTCCGGTATGCTACAATTTCTATGCTCCTGCCAAAGGGGCTGTGGCTGCCAGGTTGTTAACCATGCTGAAAATGTGGCGGGCCTGGATCCGTGGGTGGCGTTTCGTGGTCAGGGAGAAAGGTATCCCCGGCCTGGTGCATGTACATATCCTTACCAGGCTGGGCTTTTTTGCATGGATGGTAAAGCTCCGCTACCGGATACCCTACGTAATCACTGAACATTGGTCACGGTATCTGCCGCAAAACCTGTATTACCGCGGATGCCTCAGGAAATGGACCACAAGGATTGTGGTCAGCGGCGCAGGGGCCGTAATGCCGGTTACAAAAAACCTGCAGGAGGCCATGCTTGGTTTTGGACTTATGAACCGGCATTACCGGGTTGTCCCCAATGCCGTTGACAGCCAACGGTTTATTGATCCGGATATGGCCAGGCACCATGAGGTTTTTACGCTGGTCCATATCTCCACATTCGACGACAGGGCTAAAAATATCAGCGGAATCCTCAGGGTAGCGCAGCGCCTGGAAAAAGCTGACAAGCGATTCGTTTTAAGGCTTATTGGGGATGGTCAGGATTTTAATACCCTGAAAGCCTATGCCGAAAACCTTGGCCTATCGCCCGAAAAGGTCCGGTTCGAAGGGGCTGCCAAACCTGACGAAATCCCCGGTATCCTTGGTCAATCAGACCTGTTGTTGATTTTCAGTCATTACGAAAACATGCCGGTGGTCATCAATGAAGCCTTTGTGGCCGGAGTTCCGGTGGTAGCAACGAGGGTCGGAGGAATTCCCGAATATGTCGATGAAACCAATGGGGTTCTGGTGGAGCCGGGAGATGAAGAAGGGCTGTTCAGGGTGCTTTCAGATCTTTCAGATCATGGCACGGGCCGGTTCGACAGAGCGCATATCCGGCAAAAAGCGATTTCATCCTTTTCATATGCTGCGGTAGGGCAGCAGATTTCAGAGGCATACCAACTGGCACAGGAAAAATCAACACATGTTTAAAAATATCCTCAATACCACTATTATCAAGGTTCTGAACACCCTGGTTTCGTTCCTGATGCTCCTCATCACAGCCCGGGCACTGGGGCCGCAGAACCTCGGAACAACTGGCCTGATTCTCCTGGCTATCAATATCATCCTGTTGCTGAATAATCTTGTAGGGGGCGGTGCACTGGTTTTTCTGGTCCCCCGGTACTCCTTAAGGCGGATCGTAATGGTTTCCTATGGATGGGTGATAGCAGCCTCAGTACTTGGGATTCTGATCTTTGTTCTCTTCAGGATTGAACCACAGGGGTATTACCGGGATATATTCCTTTTATCACTGATATTTGGGGTTAATTTCGTGAATCAGAATGTGTTGCTGGGTAAAGAACTGATCCGTTTCTTTAATCTGATTTCATTTATCCAGTATATCCTGCTGATAAGCTTGGTCGTTGTGTTCTTCTATGGCTTTAAGATGCCCACCATCAGCTCCTATCTTACCGCCATGTACATTTCATGGGGGGGGCAACTGCTTCTGGGGACGATAAAAATTGCCACACTGATTCCGAAACATCCGCACAGGAATACCGAGGGGCTTTTCCGTGATCTGATGAAGTTCGGGGTTTTCATTCAGATTGCCAACCTCACACAGTTTTTCAGTTACAGGCTTACCTATTATTTTGTGGAGCATTACCTGGGAAGGGCTAAACTGGGGGTGTTCGAAATCGGGAATAAACTGGCCGACGGGGTCTGGCTGTTTGGGAAGAGTATTTCGATGGTACAATATTCATGGATTGCCAATGCTGATGAGAAAGATGACACCATCACGCTCACGCTCAGACTCTTCAGGTTCTCACTGGTGCTGTCGCTTATGATCGTCGCAGCCATGGTGCTGATCCCTGAAAGTGTTTACCTGATTTTCTTCGGCGAGCGTTATGCTGGGCTGCACCGCGTATTGCTGCTGATGGCACCCGGTATTGTCGGGATGTCGGCATCCATGATCATCTCCCACTACTTTGCAGGGATCGGGAAATACTATGTCAATACGGTCAATTCCATTCTCGGGCTGATTGCTGTCACCATTACCTCCTGGTGGCTGATTCCGCGTTACGGGCTTGCCGGCGCCGCACTGGCTGCCACCATCACCTATTCGGTGTCGCTGTTGTATAACCTGATCACCTTTGCCATATTAACCAAAACCCCTGCGCACCATTACCTTCCTTCAAGGCAGGACGTCCGTTTTCTGAAAGGCCTGATCCGCAAATACCTGCAGGGAAGAGCTTCAGGCCACGAAAACCGGATGTAGTACCAGCATTTCCTTGTTCGGTAACAGAACGGAGGATAGCCTGAAAAAGGTGTGTTAAAAAAAATGCACCCAAAAGTGATTTTTTTATTTCAAAACACTATATTTGCCATTGGAATAACGAGAACCCAATTATTAATAACCAAAACCGAGAGCGATGAAGAAGTATGTACTTTTAGGAATTGTGTCGTTGTTTGCTGTATCAGCAATGGCACAGAGTGTTAACGGACAGGTAGGCAGAAAAACCGGAAAAGTGGCGGATGTGGTCACCAACCAGGTAGTCCCCATGAATACGGTGATTGCCAAGCCTGTAACCTCCATCAACAAACAGGGAATGGCAGTAACGATTGTGCCCACCGGTGGTACCTCTGCCAATGCCTACGGACTTTACAACGGCGGCAAAACAGCACTGTGGGCAGATGCAAATCTGAATGCTGTTGCTTTTTTCCACAGGGCCCCGGGAACGCCAGGATCGGGCTATGTGCAGGCTGACCTTAGCAAGGATGGCGGAGCTACATGGACCGGTAATCTGGGACCTGTTTACAGCCCCGACAATTCGGTCCACTTCAATGCACGTTATCCGCAGGGCCTGATCTACAACCCAACCGGGAACACAAACCCGAACAACGCCTACTACTTTAATTTCTCAGCTACCCTCGATGCATCCAACGGAGGTTCCTGGGGTGGTGTGGGTTACGGAACGTACAAAATCGACTCCTCTTCCATCAAACAGGGGTCACTTACCACTGCCGGCAACATCTACCATAATGTACCATCAGGCCTTACCGTTGCTGGTGGGAAGATTTTTGGTGCCGATGCTTCCTTCCCTACAGGAACCTTTACCAGTTACAACGACACACTCAACGTGTACAAAGGGATCTTCAACACCACTACCCAGGAGTTTGACCTTACAGTTGGCCAGATTCCCTTCTACTGCTCAGGTGCCGATTCACTCACAACCCTCGAAAAAGAGTTTCCCGTTGATGTGAAAATCGCTTTCAACCCCACAAATCCCAATATCGGATACCTTGGCATGGCCGCCCATACCAGTATTTCACTGGTGCCCGAAGAAGGGTATTATCCTGTTGTGATCAAAACCACCGATGGCGGTGCCACCTGGGGCGCCCCCATTCCTGTTCCCCTCAAGAACCTCGGTGATCTGGTCTCTTCATCCTTTATTACCGACACCGAACTGAATGACCTGTTCCCCGGGCTCACCAGGCCAGATCTTTGGTTCCGTACCTCCTTTGAAATGGATCTGGTTGTGGATGGAAACGGAAATCCGCATGTGATTGTGAATGTGTTCCCCGGTGACAACGGCCGTGGCCTCACTGCATTTTCCGTTTACGGCACCGGGGATCCTAAAGCCATCTTCGATATCTGGTCACCTGATGGCGGTATTACCTGGGATGCAAAGATGCTTGGCAGAACCATGACATTCAGGGGTACCTTCGCCGATATCAGTGAAGATACACGTCCCCAGGCTGCCACAACACCCGATGGCTCCAAAATCTTCGTGTCTTGGATCGATACCGATACCAATACTTTTGTGGGTGTTACCGACAACATCAACCCCGACATCTGGTGCGTCGGATTTGATCCCGTGAACGATAAGGTAACCCCTGTGAAAAATATCACATCAGGTACAGCTGCCGATGGCGCAGCCTACATGGGAACAATGTCTGAATTTGTATTCGGAACTACCGGAACCTACAAAATCCCCCTGGCATATCAGGATTTTGACCCTGCTGCACCTACTACCGTTGCTACTTTCTACTATGTGGATGGAGCTACCTTTACCGATGCTGATTTCACCACCTCCATCGCAGAACCAGACAGAAACATCGTATCTGTATCGCAGAACTACCCCAATCCTTTCACTGGTTCAACCTCCATCGATGTAAGCCTTGCTGCATCATCCAATATGATCCTGAAGGTGAACAACCTGATGGGCCAGACGGTGTACAGCAAAGACTTTGGCTTTGTTACAGCTGGAAGGCACAAGGTTGATTTCGGCACTGACCTCAACACTGGTATCTACACCTATACGGTACAAGCCGGCAATACAATGGTTACCAAAAAGATGATTGTCAGGTAATTCATCGTAATACACACTGTAAAAGGCATCCTGATGGCAGGGTGCCTTTTTTTGTGTACTTTTACCTGCCTGAATACTCAATAATGATTCCCTGATGGATCCTGTGTATACCGGAAAGATTGCCCTTATCGGCACCGGAAATGTCGCATGGCACCTATGCCGGCTTTTCACAATGGCTGGCCTGAAAGTCACAGCTGTGCTTACACGAAACCGCATCAAAGCTTCCGGTTCGCAAATGGCCTCCCTTTTTCCGGTGCCCCTGACCGATGATATCGGGGAACTGAGAAATTCGGCAGACCTTATCATTATCGCTGTGGGGGACGCTCATATTCCCCAGTTTGCTAAACGCCTTGCCGGTTATCAGGGATATGTGGTGCATACTGCCGGAAGCTGCTCGCTGTCGGTGCTTACCGGGGCAAGCCTGAAGGGGGGGGTGCTGTATCCCTGTCAAACCCTTACCAGGGGCAGGGCGCTGGAACCGGATCAGATACCTTTCTGCATCGAGGCTTCAGACCCTTCCTTGCAGGCGGTGCTCAGATCCGTGGTTGCAAAGGCAGGATCACCCTGCTTTGAGCTCGATTCCCGCCAGCGGTTAAAGCTTCATCTGGCAGCAGTACTGGCCTGTAATTTTGCCAATCACCTGTGGGATCGTGCCGGGGAATTCCTCGGAGCAGCCGGAATTCCTTTCAGCCTGCTCCACCCGCTACTTGCAGAGACTCTGACCAAAGCCGTCACACTGGGCCCGGAAGCTGCACAGACTGGTCCGGCAGTGCGTATGGATATTGATACCTTGCAAAAACACCTGGCTTTACTGGCACATCATCAGGCACTTGCTGAGATTTACAGAACTGTTTCAGAATCCATTATACAGAAACATACAGGAAAAAATGTCCAATTATAAAGAGAAGCTTGCTTCCATTACCACTTTTGTGTTTGATTACGACGGGGTTTTTACCGATGGGGTGGTATATCTCTCGGATAAGGGGGATCAGTTTCGGGGCGCTCACGCACGCGATGGGTATGCCCTGCAGCTTGCCGCACGAAACAACTACCGGATTATGGTAATTACAGGAGCACTGTCGGATGGGATTGTGCACCGCATGGAAAGGCTGGGGATCCACGATGTGCACACCGGGGCTTTTCACAAGGCTGATGTTTTTGCCGGGTACTGCCGGAAGCATAACCTGGCCAGGGAGGAAGTGCTTGTAATGGGCGATGACATACCCGACCTGCCGATCCTGCGGGAAGCATGGGTGTCGTGCTGCCCTTCCGATGCCGTGTGGGAGGTTCGCAGTGCTGTCGATTATGTTTCGCATTACCCGGGTGGCCGTGGCTGTGTAAGGGATATTATCGAACAGGTGATGCGGCTGCAGGGAAAGTGGATGAAAGATGATGCCTTTATCTGGTAAGGGTTAATCAGGTAGTTAATTATCAATAGGGTATGATAAAGATACAAGTAGTTAAAGATACCGGGGCCAAAATATTACGATATCTGGCGGCCTTTTTTAAAGTCATTCGGTGGCCGAACCTCCTGATCATGGCAGGTACCATGTTCCTGCTGCGGTATTACCTGATCAGGCCCGTGTACCTGCCCGAAGGGATCGACCTTCAGATGTCGCTGAATCAGTTTGTGCTGCTGGTGCTTTCGGTATTGCTTATCGCTGCAGGAGGCTATGTGATCAATGATTATTTTGATATCCGGATCGACGAGTTTAATAACCCCGGCAAACCTGTTCTGGGGCGAAGCCTTCCGCTGAGGTCGGCCATCCCCATCCATGCAGTGCTCACAGCACTCGGGATACTGGCAGGCTTTACTGTGTCGTTTATGGCCGGCAACATCAAACTGGTATTTGTGCACCTTCTGGCAGGCCTTCTGCTCTGGCTCTACTCTGCCAGGTACAAGCGAAAGCCCTTCTGGGGCAACCTGGTGATCGCCTTCGTCACCGCCCTGAGCATTGCCGTGGTGTGGCTTTTCGAATTCTTCACCATGGCCCGTAAAGGCGCCTTTGTGACCAACCAGGCAGAATTCCGGTGGGTGAATACTGCCATGGTTTTTTTCATCCTCTTTGCCTTTGTGGTTACCCTTATCCGCGAGATGATCAAGGACATGGAGGATATGGAAGGAGATGAAAGATACGGCTGTCAGACGCTGCCACTGGTGATGGGGATTAGGTATGTGAAATGGCTGGCTGCTGCCCTTACCGGACTGTGTATGCTTGCACTGGCATTCGTGCAGGTACAGCTGGCAGCAATGGAGATGGGCCTGACGTGGAAGTACTTTCTGGTGGTGCAGTTCCTGTTTGGGTATGGCATCTTTTTACTGCTGCGTGCCGGAAAGAAGGAGGATTTTGCTTTTCTCAGCCAGTTGTTCCGCCTGGTTATGGTGGCCGGAATCCTTTCATTACAGGTGTATTATATCAACTTTTGATGCATGTCCACTGACGGAATGAAGTTCATCCTCGGTTCGGCCAGCCCCCGCCGGAAAATGCTGCTCACCGGTTTGGGCATTGCTTTCAGGGTGGAGGTTAAAGAGATTGATGAGACCTGCCCGGGCAATGTGCCGGCAGATCAACTGGCTGCCTGCATCGCTCAGCGGAAGTCGGATCAGTTTTTCCCTTCACACATCAGGCCTGATGAGATCCTGATCACCGCTGATACCATTGTGGTGCAGGGGGGGCATGTGATCGGCAAGCCCCGTGACCGCAAAGAGGCCATTGCCATGATTTCCAGGCTTTCGGGCAGAATGCACAGGGTTTATACGGGGGTGTGCATCAGGTCGTTGCAAAAACAGGTGCTCTTTACGGAAATGTCTAAAGTGTGGTTTATACCGCTCACACCACAGGCCATAGCCGAATATGTGGACCAATACAATCCATACGACAAGGCTGGTGCCTATGGCATACAGGAGTGGATCGGATATGCCGGAATAGCGCGGGTTGAAGGCTCTTTTTTCAATGTAATGGGACTGCCAACCCACAGGGTGTACCAGGAGCTTTTGGTATTTTAACGTTTACTTCAACCTAAAAGCCTATCTTTGCCATCACCGGAAATGCGGTTTTCCGGCAGATGAAACCGATGATGAAACCTCTGATTCTTGTTACCAATGATGATGGATGCCAGTCGCCCGGCATCGCTTTTCTGGCACGGCTGGCTGCCCGCTTCGGTGAGGTAGTGGTGATAGCACCTCACGAAGGGATGTCGGGGATGGGGCATGCCATTACCATCAAAACCCCGTTGCGGTACCGAAAGCATACACCCAACGGACTTTATCCTGTATACGCAGTGGAAGGCACTCCCGTCGACTGTGTAAAACTGGCGATGCGCAAAATTCTCGGGCGCCGTCCCGATCTCATCCTTTCGGGTATAAACCACGGATCCAATGCCTCTGTCAATATCATCTATTCGGGCACCATGGCCGCAGCCTTCGAAGGGGCAATGGCCGGGATCCCTTCTGTGGGTTTCAGCCTGCTCGATTACGATCATCAGGCACCCCTGGAACACCTTGCGCCCTTTATAGAGCAGGTGATTGACAATGTAATGCAATATGGCTTGCCAGCCAATGTTTGCCTTAATGTGAATTTTCCGGCCGAAGGCGACCAGAAACCCATCAGGGGCATGAAACTGTGCCGTCAGGCACTCGGGTACTGGAAAGAGGAGTTCGATGAACGCAAGGATCCCCATCACCAGCCCTACTTCTGGCTGCATGGCGAATTTATCTGTACCGATGAGGGTACCGATACCGACCTTACTGCCCTCGAAAACAGGTTTATCAGTATTGTGCCTGTCCATTTCGACTTTACAGCCCATCATGCTTTTGCCTCCCTGCCGGAATGGAACGGCATTCTGGCCCATAACCCCAATCCCGCAACCCATGAAGTTACTCCGGAAAAATAACATCTGGTTTGGGATGGCCCTGGCTGCCCTGGCCCCCTTAGCCACCTATGGTGTGCTCAGCGCTATCAACCTGCTGCTGAAAACGCTTTCGGGAAAAGAGGGTGATGTGATGCAGACAGGCACCATCATCCTTACAAGCATCTTTCTTAATCTGTTTATTTTCATCCCGTATATCAGAAAGGAAAAATATGAACGAACGGGAAGAGGGGTGATGCTGGTTACCTTTGTAGCCGTAGTGGTATATTTTCTGTTTCAGATCTGAAATGACAAACTGCCGGTTGTAATGCCCAGATATTATCTCATTGCCGGGGAGGCTTCCGGCGACCTGCATGCCTCGAACCTGGTGAGGGAATTGAAAAAACTCAATCCAGAATCAGAATTCCGTGGCTTTGGCGGCGACCGGATGATGGCGCAGGGTACCGCCATTGCAAAGCACATCCGTGACCTCGACTTTATGGGCTTCTGGGAGGTGCTGATTAACCTCCCCGTTATTCTGGGGCAGTTTAAGGAATGCCGTGAGGATATCCTTGCCTGGAAACCCGATGCCCTGATCCTGATTGATTATCCGGGTTTCAACCTGAGGATGGCTGAATTCGCAAAGAAAAACGGTATTCCTGTATTCTACTATATCTCACCCCAGATTTGGGCCTGGAAACAGGGCCGGATCCGTAAGATCCGCAGAAATGTAAACCGGATGTTCGTTATTCTCCCTTTCGAAAAGGACTTTTATGCCCGGTTTGGCTATGAAGTTGATTTTGTGGGACATCCTTTACTTGATGAGATCAAGATGGATGACCGGACCGGGGAACCCGGTTTGCTTCCGGATCTTCATCAGGATGAACCCCTGATCGCCATACTCCCGGGAAGCCGCCCTCAGGAAATCCGGCGGATGCTGCCCGTGATGCTCAGGGTGGCAGGCGATTTCAGGCCGGGTTACCGGTTTGTGGTGGCAGGGGTATCCAAGGTAAACCCTGCCGTTTATACCCACATGATGGCAGGCAGTGATGTGCAGGTGGTGTATGGGAATACCTATGCACTGCTCAGGTCTGCCGATGCAGCTGTGGTTACTTCCGGTACGGCCACCCTCGAAGCAGCATTGCTCAATGTACCGCAGGTAGTGTGTTACAGAGCTTCCGGCCTGTCGTACCTCATTGCCAAGAAACTGGTAAAACTCAAATTTATCTCGCTGGTAAACCTCATACTCAATAAAAAGGTGGTTACTGAACTGATACAGCGTGATATGAATCCGAAAGCCCTTAAACACGAACTGGAGGAGATTTTACTGGATCCGGAAAAGTCATCGGCTATTATCCGTGACTATGAAGCACTCCGCAAGCTGCTGGGCCAGCAGGGCGCATCTGCCACCACCGCAAAACTCATTTACAAGGCCATCGTCAAATGACCTTCATACCGGCAATTCTGAAATCCGGATTTTACAGAACGGTGATACGGCTCGCTGCAGGAATGGTCTTGCTTATCTGCTCCATCCCTTTGCCCGCACTGAATGTAAAGGTAAACCTGTTTGCCGGCCAGTATTTTTCTGCGATAACCCTTAGCCATATTTCAGGGAAGTATCTGGTGAAAGCGGGTTCCGTCGAAGTTCTTGCCATCACTTCCGGTGATACCGTAACCCTTCAGAAGGCAGATGATCAGATCGTGCTGTATTGCAAGGGACAAATGGTGGCTTTCGGGGATCAGTTTTATTTTCAGGGAACAGGGCTCGATAATGCCCTGGCAATCCATGCAGGCGAGTGGGATACGAGAACCTATGAAGACGACCTCTCTTTTCTGATGTATACCGGCGGCATCGGTTGCTGCAATTGGGTCGAAATCGAAAAATACATCGCAGGTGTGGTGCAGGCAGAAGCGGGTGGGAGCAGCAACCACAAGGTGTTTTTTCAGGTACAGGCGATCGTTTCCCGTACCTATGCCCTCAGGATGCTTGCTGCCTATGGCGACTCTGTGATTTTTACAGATGATGTCAATAATCAGGTGTACAAAGGGAAAAATGAGAAACCTGTAATTGCCGAAGCGGTAAAAGAAACCGCCGGTCTGGTGATTGTGTACAACGATTCGGTGCTTATCAATGCGGTTTTCCACTCCAATAGCGGAGGGTTCACCCTCTCCGCATCCGACGTGTGGATGTCGTCTCTGCCGTACCTGCAACCTGTGGTGGATACCTTTTCCTTTACCGGGAAAAACTATACCTGGACCACCTCAATCCCGGTGGTTCAATGGCTCAACTATCTGGATTCCCGGTTCAATTACCCGGTATATGCCGATTCAATGCGCCAGCTCGCCCTGAATTTCACACAGACAGAGCGAACGAAAAACTTTCACCGGGATATTCCCCTTACGGCAATCCGAAATGATCTGAAGCTCCGTTCCACCTTCTTTTCTGTTACTTCCGACCGCGATCAGGTGGTTTTTACAGGATACGGCTACGGTCATGGGGTCGGGCTTTCGCAGGAAGGGGCTATCCGGATGGCTGAACTCGGGTATTCCTCCGAAGAAATCATCCGCTTCTATTACAAAGGAGTGCGTGTAAAACCTTATACCGACCTGCCACCCAAACGGTGATTCCTGCTGCCCTTTTCTCCTTTTTTTGCTTTTCAATCAACTAAAGGAGAAAGAAGAAAGGCAGAATTGTGCAGTTGCAGGGAAAAGTTCCTCTTCTGAGGCTGGTGCTTCCGTTTATAGCTGGCATCCTGTTGAGCCAGCGGGTTACAGATCCGGGTTTGTGTGCATGGATTCTGCCCGCAGGTGCATCCGTCTTTCTGCTGTTCAGCCTTATCCTTTTTAAAGTGATTCCGCTGCCGCTTTACCGTTTTCGCTGGATCTCGGGAATCCTGATAATCCTGCTGTTTACGGTTGCAGGTTTTATCAGGAATGAAACTGGCGAAAATCCTTCTCCGGACACTGGTTCGGCCGTGAACTTGCCTGAAGACCGGGAAATCCTGATGCTGGGGATTGTGATGAGTTCCCCCCAGCAAAAGGAGAAGTCGGTGGCACTTCCGCTGAAGGTTTTTGCATACCGGTGCTATGACACCCTATATACCGTTGATGCACAGGTAATGGTGTATATTCCAAAAGATTCCCCGAAACTTCCTGCCGGCTTCGACACCCTGGCATTGCTCACCACGGTGCAGCTGATCACCAACCCGGGTAATCCCTGTGAGTTCGACTATGCAGCCTATATGCAGCAGAAAGGCTTTCGCCACCGGGCTTTTGTGAAAGAGGGTAAGTATATATCCCTTGCCCATGGATCCCCCGGACTCATGAAACGGTTTATTAACGATACCCGCACCGCACTTCAGCAGCGCGTGTTCATCTCCGGGATGCATGAAAAAAACAAAGGTCTTGGCCTGGCCATGGTGCTGGGGGAGAAGGCCTTTCTGGATGAGGATGTTCAGCAGGGATTTTCAGTGTCCGGTACCATCCATGTCCTTTGCGTCTCAGGGTTGCATGCCGGGGTTATATTTCTGTTAATCAGTGCTTTTACTGGGTGGCTTCGCCGTTTTGGAAAACCCGGGAAAGTCCTTTTTGTGCTCATCTCTGCCGCAGGGCTATGGGCCTACGCTGCCCTTACAGGCCTTACCCCAAGTGTATGTCGTGCATCTGTGATGTTCAGCATGATCCTGGCAGGTCACCTCATCAGCCGTAAAGTGAACACCCTCAACAACGTGGCCGGCGCTGCCCTGATCCTTCTGGTGTACGACCCTGTTTTGCTGTTCGACATGGGTTTCCAGTTATCGTTTCTGGCGGTTGCCGGCATTGTGCTGCTGTTCAACCCCCTCTCAGGGATCTGGAGCCCCGCCAACCGCATCCTGAAATACATCCGTGATATGGCAGGGGTGTCCCTCAGCGCGCAGCTGTTTACCGTGCCAGTCACCCTGGCAGCCTTCGGTACTTTTCCCGTCTGGTTCCTTCTGGCAAACCTCGTGGTGATACCCCTTACCGGCATCACCCTCTATGCCGGAGTAGCTTTTGCCATTGCCCCGGAAGGGTTTTTTACGATGGTAACCGGGAGGATATTTGACCTTCTCCTTACCCTTATCCGTTCGGAAGTGGATATCATCAGCCACATGCCCTTAGCGCAGATCCAGGGGATCCAGGTGACCGGAGCCGAAAAAATCCTGCTGTTTGGAGTTGTAATCTCCCTCGCTGTATGGGTTAACATGGGGAGCAGGAAGGTATTCCTGCTGATGCTCGCAGGTGTTGTCATCCTTCTTGCCTCATCCGCTTCCAAGATCTTTTACAGACATCAACAGCAGGAGATCGTGGTGTATAATCTCCGCGGACAAACCCTGGCTGACATTATCACCGGCACCTCACGAACCACCATATGGTTCGGTAAATCGTATGATGAGAAGAAGACAGGCTATGCGGCCGGTGGTTACCGGATCCGCACCGGAACCCTCAGGAATGCTGGCCGCCATAAAACTCTGATGGGTAAACCCGGTGAAGTCCTTCAGGTTTCTTCCCCGGCAGGCCGGATCATTTTCCTTGATCGCTTTCCTGACAATGGTTTCCCGATCAGGAAAGATGACATCGTGGTGGTTCGTAACCGTCTCTACCCTGTGGAGAACGTCTTCGACCGGTATCAGCCCCGGCTGTGGTTGCTTGATGGATCGGTTCCCGGTTTCGTCGCAGAGAAATGGCTTGCCATAGCCCGTGATCGAAAGATCCCTCTGTGGATCACTGCGCAGCAGGGGGCTTTCAGGTCATCCCTGCACTATTGACCCTCAAAAAAGAGCACCTTCCGTTTCTCCTCCTCAGACAGATTATCGTAGTATTCCTGCCGGTTCCGGTCCAGTTTCTTCTTGAGTCGTGCCTGCTTGTTGAAGTTTTCGTAGATCAGGGTAAAAGGGCCCGGCAACACCAGCCCTGCCGAAGGTGCTTTGAAATAGTTCTCCTCCTTAAAAGTTTCAAATGCGGTGTTCAGGGTGTCCTCTTCAGCCTTCCTGGCAATGAAATCACTCTTGAACTGTACCACACGGGTAGCGGCAAAAACCCTGTAACGCTTTAACACAGTGGTGTCTTCAAACATCAGCACATGAAAGATACCGGCAGTGTCAAGAAATCCGGAGGAATACCGCACCAGGCGCTTCTTGAAACCGACGTGGGAGAAATAGAGGGTGTCGCCTTCCTGCGCCTCAATCAGAAAATTCCCCAGCCTGTCGGAGAGGGTGGCCCTGTTCAGGCTCAGATTGATAATGTGCACCTGCAAAAGCGACAGGATGCTGCCTGAAGAGGTGACTTTTCCCCGTATCATCACAATGGTGTCCTGAAAATCAGTGGGTTGTTCCTGTGCCATTACCCCGTTCACCGGCAAGAGACATGCCCAGAGGATACACCCTAACCATGCCATGAAAGGCATCGTATGCAGGGGTCTGTGATCCGGGGTGTGAGTCATCGGCATAAAGGAATCAGATCATTAGACGTACAACCCGCTGTTTTGTTATTTCCGGGGGTGTGAAATTATGAAATATTCCTTCAGTGCAGGTCTTTCAGGTGGCTGAAATGGGACTATCTTTGTGCACCTTTCAATACAATGACGGTTATGAACGAAACCCTCAAAACCCTGCTGGAGCACCGTACCATCCGGCAATACAAACCCGACCCCGTGCCTGAGGATGTGCTGAACACCATTCTTGAGGCCGGAATCAAAGCCAGTACTTCCGGCAACATGCAGGTTTACAGTATTATAGTGACACGTGAACCTGCCAGAAAAGAGGTGCTGCACAAGCTCCACTTCTCCCAGCAGATGGTGCTGGATGCACCTGTGCTCCTCACATTCTGCGCCGACTTTAACCGGTTTAATACCTGGTGCCGCCTTCGTGATGCCAAACCCGGTTACGACAACTTCCTGTCGTTTTTTACCGCCGCCATCGATGCCCTGCTGGCTGCCCAGAACTGTGCTGTCGCTGCCGAAGCTTTCGGACTGGGGATCTGCTACCTGGGTACCACTACCTATCAGGCCGGTAAGCTGGTGGAGTTCTTCAACCTGCCCGATGGGGTAGTGCCTGTGACCACTCTGGTGCTCGGGTATCCCGCCTCAGATCCCGGACCCACCGACCGTCTTCCGGCTGAAGCTGCTGTGCATCAGGAAACCTATGTCCCCTGGACTGAAGAAAGGATCAATAAGGTGTATGCAGAGAAGGAAAATCTGCCGGGTACCTTCAAGCTGCTGGAGGAAAACCAGCTTGAAAATCTTGCGAAGATCTTTACCGAAAAGAGGTATACCCTTAAAGACAATCTGTACTTCTCTGAAGTCCTTCTGAATGTTCTGAAAAACCAGGGGTTTATGAACAATCCCTGACATAAAATTTCTTTTTCATACGAAACAACCCTTTCTTCTGTTTATATGTCTTATAAATAGACTATCTTTGATTGTCAGATTCTTGCCTGATGAGAAATGAGGTACGCATTTTCTTTTTTTTATGGCTGTGGGTATGCGCCACCTTAACGGCTGTTGCATCACCGGGTCATGATTCCCTGAGAAGCAAAGAGATAGCTTTTATTGAGAATAAACACCAATGGGACGATCGTGCCCTGTTCAGGGCCGAAATCGATGGTGGTCATATCTATCTTGAGAAGGATGGGCTCACCTTTGACCTTCGTGACCAGGAGGCCTACAGCAGATTTGTCGGTTACAAAACCCTGCCGCAAGCGGTGAAGGAGCAGCAACCTCCACCTTCCGGGCTGGTGGACCATTTTGCATACAAGGTCAGTTTTCTGGGAGCCAATCCCGATCCGGTGGTTTCCGGACATGATGTGCTGCCCGGGATCCATAACTATTTCCTCGGCAACGATCCGGCGCGCTGGGCTACACGTGTGCAAAGGTTTTCCGGCGTACGGTACGGGGAGCTCTATCGGGGCATCAACCTCTTGCTCCAAAAGGATGAGGTGCTCTTTAAATATGAGTTTCATTGCGCTCCGGGTTCCGACCCGTCTGAGATACGCCTTGCCTACAGCACGGTCGCAAATATCCGGCTCAGATATGGAAACCTCGTCATACAAACCCCGTTCGGAACGGTGTACGAGCTTAAACCCTATGCCTGGCAGATGGTGGACGGGGTGAAGACCACGGTCGACTGCCGCTTTGCCCTCCGCAACAACATCATTACCTACAGGTTGGGAAATTACAACCCCGACCTTGAACTGATCATCGATCCTCCGGTGCGGGTATTTGCCTCCTATACCGGGTCCACTGCCGACAACTGGGGCTACACTGCTACCTATGACGACCTTGGCAATCTTTACGATGGCGGCAATGTGTTCGGCAATGGATATCCTGTTACCACCGGCGCCTACCAGACCAATTACGCAGGTGCATCGTCCGATATCGCCATCTCGAAGTTCCATCACACCGGCGCTTACCTCGAGTACAGCACCTATCTGGGCGGTTCCGGAACAGAGGTGCCGCACAGCCTTGTGGTAAACAGCCTGGGACAGCTCTACATCCTCGGATCTACCGGCTCCTCCAACTATCCGGTCACTACAGGTGCCTACGACCCGTCATTCAACGGAGGCACAGCGTACACCCTCACCTCGATACTCAGCTATGGCAACGGCTCCGATATTGTGATCTCCAAGCTCAGCGACGACGGGACCCAGCTGCTGGCATCCACCTATATGGGTGGAACAGGAAGTGATGGCCTGAGCACGGTTTCGGTGCTCAAACACAACTATGCCGATGAGGTGCGCGGTGAGATTATTATCGATGATGCCGGCAATGTGCTAGTGGTCAGCTCCTCCCAGTCAGCGAATTTTCCGGTGACCACAGGAGCCTTCCAGACGGTAAAATCCGGAACCCAGGATGCGGTGGTGTTCAAGATGGATAACCAGCTCAGCTCGATGATCTGGAGTACCTTCATAGGCGGGTCAGGCAACGATGCCGGTTACAGCATCACTTCCGATCCGCAGTTCGGCATCTATGTGGCTGGAGGTACTACCTCTGCAAATCTCCCGGTAACGGGAGGTGTGCTCTATCCTTCCTTTCAGGGAGGGAGCTGCGATGGCTGGGTGGCACAGATTGCCCCCGGCGGAAATCAACTGCTTTATTCCTCCTATTTCGGATCCACCGCGTACGACCAGGTCTATTTCGTCGACCTCGATAAACAGGGTGCGGTTTACCTCTTTGGCCAGACCGGTGCTACCGGAAATTATTACGTTACCAATGCAGCCTGGTTCAAACCCTCAGGAGGTCAGTTTGTTACAAAACTAACCCCGCAGCTCTCACAGCGGATCTGGTCCACTACCTTCGGATCCGGCAATGGGATCGATATTTCCCCAACCGCTTTTATGGTCGACCTGTGTAACCGCATATACCTGTCGGGCTGGGGTGGTACCGTCAATGGCTTCGGCGGAACCGCAGGTTTGCCCGTTACCCCCGACGCTTTCCAGTCATCTACCGATAACAGCGATTTTTACCTGATGATCATCAAGGATGATGCTTCAGGATTGGTGTACGCTACCTATTACGGTGGAAACCAGAGCGCTGAGCATGTTGACGGGGGTACCAGCCGCTTCGACAGCAAAGGGCGCATCTACCAGACCGTTTGCGCCGGTTGCGGGGGGAACAGCGACTTCCCCACATCGGCCGGAGCCTGGTCCAATATCAATAAAAGCACAAACTGCAACAACGGGGTTGTTGTGTTCAATTTCCTTACGCCTGCCCTGGTAGCCGACTTCAAAGCATTTCCTGCTTCAATCTGTGCCCCTGATACTGTTTTCTTTACCAATACCTCCCAGGTCCCATCGCCTTCAACCACAACCTATTACTGGAATTTCGGCAATGGCAATACCAGCACATCCGCAAACCCTGCAGGTGTGATCTACAGTACACCGGGGATCTTCAATGTAACGCTGATTATCAGCGACAACAGCGCCTGCAACTTTGCCGATACCGTTGTAAAGCAGGTAGTGGTCCTGTCAGGGCAGTCTTCTGTGCTCCCCGCCAAGAATATCTGCTTGGGTGATCAGGTCCAGATCGGGATTCTCCCCATCAACGATCCGGCCGTCACCTATCAGTGGAATCCTGTCACATACCTTAATAATCCATTGATATCCAATCCGGTATCAACTCCAACTGCTACCCAGAGCTACAAACTCTACGTCTCCAACGGAGTATGTACCGATACCTTTAACCAACAGGTAGTGGTACACAACCTTGTGGTGGATGGAGGCCCCGATGTCGGCATCTGTCAGGGCTCCGTGCAGCTTACGGCTCAGACTGCCAACACTGGTGTCAGCTATCAATGGTCCGACAATCCGTTGTTCACCAATACGCTCAATGCGACTCCTTCCAGCCCTTCATGTATCGTTACCATTACGGTACCGCAGTATTTTTATGTGAAGATGTACAATGCCTGGTGCAGCACCATCGACAGTGTGTATGTGGATCAGCTGGTGAAGTTCAGCGCAGTGAATGTGCAGCATCCCAACTGTGCGGGGGTATGCGACGGACAAGTCTCGGTGGCATTGCTGGGCGGCACACCACCGTATCAATACTCGTGGAGTAATTCTACCTCAACCGGTCCTTCTGCTTCAGGCTTATGCGCCGGAAACCACAGCGTTACCGTTACAGACGTGAACGGATGTTTTGGGGTATCCCAGTTTACCCTCATCGATCCGCCACCTCTCCTGGTGGATGCCACCTCGCACAATGCGCCATGCGCGGATGCCTGCATTGGGAAAGGTTTCGTTACCCAGAGCGGAGGAACACCCCCTTACGGGTACGTGTGGAATGATCCAACCTCCCAAACTACCAATCCTGCCACCAACCTCTGCCCGGGCTCGTATATTGTTACCGTAACCGATACCAGGGGGTGCAAAGACACTGCCCATATCCTTGTAGAAGATTCCTCCGTCTATATAACCTTTTCAGCTTCTGTGTCGGAAGATACAGTGTTCGAAGGTCAAACGGTGCAGCTTACCAGTACCTGGCTCGGTACGGGCTACACCTATCAGTGGACACCCGTAACCTGGATCAACAACCCCTCCATCTTTAACCCGCTGGTGTCTCCTTATGCCAGTGTGACCTATACGGTGGTGGCAACCGACAAGTACGGATGCAAATTCACCGATACCGTTGAAATTACCGTACTGGAAGTGTTCTGCGAGGAGCCGTTTATCTTCGTTCCCAATGCCTTTACGCCCAATGGCGATGGAATGAACGACGTGCTGTACATGTATTCCATCTATGCCGAAGAGGTCTATTTTTCCATCTTCAACCGGCTGGGCGAGAAGGTGTTTGAGACCCGTAACAAGGAGTATGGCTGGGATGGTACCTATAAGGGGCGCGATGCGGATCCGGGGGTGTTTGATTACTATCTCGAAGTAAGGTGTTTCAACAAGATACAATTCCGGAAAAAGGGGAATATCACTTTAATACGCTGATGTGAAGAGGATTTTGGGTTTGTGTTTGATCTGTCTGGTATCGGCGTCTCTATCTGCCCAGGATATCCATTTCTCACAGTACAAATCGGCACCCCTGCTGATCAACCCTGCCCAAGCCGGCTTTGCATTCTGCAAACTGCGCATCACAGCCAACCAGAGGTCGCAATGGCGTGCCGTTTCTGTTCCGTTCAATACCTTTTATCTTGGCCTCGATTTCAAGATCTTTCAGGACCGTCAGTCAAAAAATGTGATAGGAGGGGGGCTGATCTCCTACTACGATCAGGCAGGAGATTCCCGGTTCGGCACCTCCTCGGTAGCGGGAGCTCTGTCCTACTTCTTTGCCCTCAATGATTTTCAAAATCACTACCTTTCCTTCGGATTATCAGGAAGTTACAACGACCGATCGTACGATTATGCCAAACTGGTTTTCGGCAACCAGTTTCTCGGTGATAAATTCGACCCCGATAATTACAATGGTGAAACATTCCTGAACCGTGGTTTCCGGTTTGTCGATTACAATGCTGGTGTGCATTGGTATTACCGCCCTGATGATGACTATGTGTACGATGCCGGCCTGGTGCTCTCACACATCACCACGCCCCCTCAGTCGATGCTGGAGGATCCCGATGTGAAACTCGACCGCAAAGTCACCCTCTATTTCAATGCTGAAATCACCCGGCCTGATAAAAGGACGATCTCTCCGGGGGTCTACCTTTCGCGACAGGGAACCTACACTGAGATCATCGCGGGGAGTATGATCAGCCTCAATGGGGTAAACCCCGGCCATAATCTCTCACGATTTCAGGCAGGCCTCTTCCTCAGGCCGGTGGATGCCGCCATTGTGATGTTCGGCTTCGATTATCAGCAGATCACTTTCGGGATCAGCTACGATATCAATTACAGCCGCCTCCGTTCAGCCAGTACCCTCAGGGGCGGCTTCGAGTTCTCGGCACTTTACATGTTTCACAAGAAAAAGAAGAAAAAACCGGGCAGCATTCCCTGTCCACAGCCCTTCTAAATCAAGGTGTTATGATTGGTTGCGGATCAGATGAAAGCCATAACAGAAACTTCTGCCCGGGATGTCTCCCTGAACAGCCTTCAGAGAGCCCGCACCGGCGCTTCCGTTTGCTTTTCCGGCTTCTTATTTTTACCCTCCTGATATTTTCCTCCGGATCTCTGGAGGCGCAAACCCCTGAAGTTCTGAGGGCTATGGCCTGGGAGGCTTACACAGCACAGGATTATTTCGAAGCTGCCACCCTGTACGAAAGGGTGTTGCTCACAGATTCATCCGATCTCCAGGCAGCCTGGCTGCTGGCAGAAAGCTACAGGAACGATCATGCTTACAACAGAGCGGCTGAATGCTACAGGCATGTCGTCTCCCTCCCCGATGCCCTTAACGTGTACCCCGATGCCCTGTATTACCTCGCCCTGATGTTCCAGCAGTCGGGTGACCGGGAAGGTTTGTGCAGGTACATCAGGATGTATCTGGAGCAACCCTTGACAAAGGAGAAATATTCCCTTCATGCCGGTGAGCTCCTCAAGGCTTGTGAAACGGGCTCACTGCCTGCCGATTCGCTTCAAGTGGAAGTGCGACATCTGGGAACCCAGGTGAATTCCCCCTGGTCGGAATTTGCCCCCCTCCAAATCAACGACACGGTGCTCTGGTTCTCTGCACTGAGGCCTGCCGGGAACGGCGATTTTCAGACTTTTTCCCTGCTCGATTACAGAACCGCCATCTACACAAGCCCTATCCGGCTCTCCGGATATACCCGCGCGACTGAACTGGGCACACGGATCAACAAACGGAATTCCCATAACGCCAACGCCTCCTTCGACCCAAAAGGACGAAGGGTATTTTTCTCCCGCTGCAATGCGGTGCAGCAGAGCTCGGGCGATTGCAGGCTCATGGCGGCGGAGTTCCGGAATGGACGATTCGGGAAGGCCGTGCCATTAGATCCCTCCTTCAATATGACCGGATACTCCAATACCCAACCGGCCTACATCAGGCTGCCCGGTGATGAGATGGCTGTGCTCTACTTTGTAAGCAACCGGCCGGGAGGATTTGGCGGTATGGATCTCTGGTATGCGGTGGAACAAAACGGAAAATTCGGCAATCCTGTCAACTGCGGCAGCATCATCAATACCCCCGGAAACGAAGTGACCCCCTTCTACGATACGCTCCGCGACTGCCTCTGGTTTGCCTCCGACTGGCACCCCGGCTTCGGCGGATACGACATCTTCAGGGCCGATGGCGGATTCGCCGGTTGGGAAAAACCGGTGAATGCCGGCCTGCCGTTCAATTCCACCGCCAACGAATACTATTTTACTGTTAACCCCACCGACAGCAACGGCTATTTCACCTCCAACCGCCCGGGTTCTTTCCATATCCGGGGTGAGACCTGCTGCAACGATATCTACCTGTACGAGTGGATCCCGCAATCCTCAGCCCCTGAACCTCCTCCGGTAACCCTTGTTCCCGATACTCCCGATTCTATCCAGCAGCAGGCCAGAAACCTCCTTCCGCTGATCTTGTTTTTTCACAATGATGAACCTGACCCTGCCACCAGGGCAGTGGTGTCATCCATAGATTACCGCCAGACGCTCGATGCCTATGTGGCGATGCGCTCCACCTACCAATCTGAGTATTCACGGGGGCTGTCCGGTAAGGCTGCCGAAGCGGCAAAAGCAGACATCGACGGATTCTTCACAGATTATGTTTTGAACGGTTACCAGAAGCTTGAAAAACTCACCGACTTCCTTCTGATGGATCTCAGGGCAGGGCGCAGTGTGCAACTGCTGGTGAGCGGCTACTGCTCACCCCTGAGTACCAATGAGTACAACATCAACCTGGCACGCCGGCGCATCAACTCCCTTGTGAAATACCTCGGAATCACCGCCAACGGTGCCCTGAAGCCCTATCTCGAAGGCACAGCCCCCGACAGCGTAAGGCTCTATATTTTCGAGGACCCTGTGGGGAAGGAGAAAGCGAGCCCCTTTGTGAGCGATAACCCGAACGACCTTCGAAATTCGGTATACAGCCGGTTTGCTGCCTTTGAACGAAGAATCGAGATATCAGTTTACCATTCAGCCCGCCCCGGTGAAATGACATTGCTCTCCGAGCTTCCCAAAGTAGTGCTCCCCTCTGACACCATCTTTGCCGGAAAATTTCTGCCCGGCGAACGCAGGGTCATCACCATCCCCATCCGCAACGAAGGGAAAAGCGAACTCATGCTGCGAAAGATTGAATGCAACGAAGAGATTTTCTCGGTAGAGTGGAACAGCCAGCCCTTGCTCCCCGGCGAAACCAGAAACCTTCTGGTGCTGGTTGACCCGGGTACTACCCCCGGAGTATTCCTTGAAAAATTCACCCTCCATACCAATCTCCCTGCGCCTTCCCAATTCTTTGTCACAATCCATGTGGTTCAGTAAGAAGGTTTCCGGAATCGCTGTCCTCCTGGCCTGTGTTGTGATGGTTGCCTGCATCAGACATGGTGAGCCCCAAAAGATGCCTGAAGCCCGGGATACGGCCTCAACCCCATCAACATTGCCTGCCCATTCAGTATCCCTTCATCCGCAACCAACCCATCCGGTTGATAAAAGCGCCGGGCATCCTGAACCAGGCATGTATGTCGAAAAATGCCTTAATGCCGGCCTGATCGACGTGCACTCCCTGGATTCAACCATTCTGACAGATCTGAAATATGCCTCAGAAGATAATTTTCTGAATATGAACCTCTACGGACAGGTGCAGAATTGTTTTCTTCAGCCCGAAGCAGCACAGATGCTTGTGCGCGCCCAAAAAATCCTGAAATCAAAACACCCCGGCCTTACCCTTCTGGTGTGGGATGCAGCACGTCCGCTCTCGGTGCAGAAAGTCATGTGGCGAAAGGTGAAACCCCCGCCGGGTATTTCCAAAGGCCTCCTGGTATCAAATCCTTTGCGAGGTGGCTCCCTCCATAACTACGGCTGCGCGGTGGATGTAACCATCGCGGATGAAAACGGAAAGCCCCTGGATATGGGATCGGAGTTCGACTGCTTCGGGGAGATCGCCTGGCCGGTGAGCGAACAGAAATTGTTAAAAGATGCAAAACTTACTCCCGGGCAGGTAACAAACCGGAAACTTCTGCGTTCGGTGATGTACGGTGCGGGCTTCTGGAATATCCAGACCGAGTGGTGGCATTTTAACGCCATGCGGCGTGAAACGGCTATCGCCAGGTATCCGGTCATTCCCTGAATAACCACAACACAAAACCTTTTTTACCTACTTTTGACCCTGACTTTCTTCTAACCTAAAATATTTGTACTGATATGCTTATCAAGCGTTTGTATAATTACCGGTTCAGATTTCCGGTAGCTGCCTTTCTGATTCTCTCCGGATTTGTCCTCCTTACCTCCCTTCGTTCTGACCAGTCTCCCCGTGAAAAGATCCTCCTCGAAACAGTGATGAGGGCCATGAACGCCATGCACTTCGACCCTCTTCCGGTGAATGATACCTACTCCCAGAAGGTATTTGACAACTACCTCAAAACTACCGACCTTTTCCGGAAATTCTTCACCCACGCCGATATAGCCTCTTTGGAAATCTATAAAAATGACATTGATAATCAGATCAATGCAGGGGAATTTGAGTTCTTCAATGCCGCAAACGACCTCTATTTCAAACGGCTTGAAGAAGCATCTGCCTACTATCAGCAGGCTTTGGAGAAACCGATGGATTTCACCGTAAAGGAAATGGTGGAACTTGATCCCGACAAAACCCCCTGGTGCGCTACTGAGGCCGATCTGCGCGAGGAGTGGCGTAAGGCGGTGAAGTACCAGGTGATGATCCGGATCCATCAGGATCTGGAAATCCAGGAAGCGGCTGAAAAGAAGAAGGATACACTCGTAACTCCCAAATCCTATGCGGAAATCGAAACAGGCGCCATCAGCCAGGTAAAGAAGATGTACGACGACTATTTTGAGCGTCTTCGCAAGGGTACCCGTGCCGACCGTTTCGAAGATTACCTGAATGCCATCACTACCATCTACGATCCCCACAGCAACTATATGGCGCCGGCCAAAAAGGAGAATTTTGACATCAGCATGACAGGCAAACTCGAAGGGATCGGTGCAGTGCTTGCCCAGCGGAACGGACTGATCCAGGTGGAGGAGATTATGCCGGGAAGCCCCTCGTGGAAACAGGGGGACCTGAAAGCCGGGGATATGATTCTGAAGGTGGCACAGGGGGAAGCCGAACCCGTGGATGTTACCAACATGCGCCTGGATGAGGCTGTACGTCTGGTGCGGGGAAAGAAAGGCACCGAGGTCCGCCTTACCGTGAAGAAGAAAGCCACCGACGATATCGTGGTGATCAGCATCATCCGTGATGTGGTGGAGATGGAGCAGACCTTCGCACGGTCGGCCATCCTCAATACCCCCGACGGAAAGAAACTGGGCTACCTCTACCTTCCGCGCTTCTACGCCGACTTCAGCAACCCCTTTACGGGACGGTTCTGTGCAAACGATGTCCGTAAGGAGATCGAGAAACTGAAGAGCCTGGGCATTGATGCCCTGATGTTCGACCTGAGAAATAACGGTGGCGGATCCCTTTCGGATGTGGTGAAAATCGCCGGTTTCTTTTTTGAGTTGGGGCCGGTGGTGCAGGTGAAGGATAAAATTGAAGGGCTCAACGTGCTGAACGATATCGACCCGCGAATCGATTACGATGGCCCGGTGGTCGTGATGGTGAATACGGGCAGTGCCTCGGCCTCCGAGATCTTTGCCTCTGCCATGCAGGACTATAAGCGTGCAGTGATCATCGGTAGCCCTACCACCTTTGGGAAAGGAACCGTACAGCGGCTCTATGAGCTCGATCAGATGCTGGCAACAGCCCCCGAGGGTGTAAAACCGATGGGTACCCTAAAGCTTACCACCCAGAAGTTCTACCGCATCAACGGAGGCGCTACCCAGCTCAAAGGGGTGATCCCCGATATCGTTCTTCCGGATCCATGGATGTATCTTGAAACGGGAGAGAGGGATCTCGATAACCCCATGGCCTGGACCCAGATCAAACCGGCCGGATACACCGTGTGGAAAGGCCCTTACGGCGATGTTGCCTCCCTCAGGGCTGGCAGCGAAAAACGTACCCGCAATGCAGAAACCTTCATGGAGGCCGAGAAGTATGCCAAAGAACTGAAATCCCAGCGCGACCAGACCCTTGAAACGCTCAACCTGGCCGATTACAGGGCGAAACAGAAAACCAGAAAGGAACGCTCCGAACAGATGGAGAAACTGATGGAAAAAGAGACCGGTCTGGCCATCAGCCTTACCCCGGCCGATCAGACCATCGCTTCCGGCGATACCATCAAAGGGAAGCTGCTCAACGAGTGGATCGGTGACCTGAAAAAGGATGTGTACCTTTCTGAAGCAGCCGCCATTACACGGGATCTCCTGTCGCCCCAACCCGTTGAGAAATCGCGTAATAAACGGAAGTAGCCTGTTGATAACTTTCCGGTGGATTCTTGTCCGTTTTTTCCTTCCCGATCAACTATACATTCAGAAGTAATGATGAGGAGGGAAGGATATGTATGCTACGCAATTCAGCTGGGTTTCCTTTAAAAGAACCCGCATTTGTTCGGTGAGGACCGGCCGCAGGGATGAATTCCCGGTACAGCAGTTCGTTAATTTCAAATGGTACCGCAATGCTGAAAACGAAAAAACCCGCTCAGAGAGCGGGTGAAGGTTATATGGGGGGAAGATGTGCGGTTACTTCAATGCCGTGTTTCCTCTGTCTGTATGAGCTCTGGGAGCTACCTTGCGGATGGTCATCTTAACCGTATATTCGCCGAGGTCATAGGTGCTGATCTGCTCATCCTCCGGGGTGATTTCGGTATTGCCGGCAGGCACCTCTTTGCTCTTGCGCAGGTAGTCGTCATGGCGGAAGAGTTTCGGGCCATACGGACTGCATACAAAATTCAGGTAGGTGTTCATCCCGTCGCGGCCGTTGAAGCCGTAACCACCCTTCTGGCCGGGGTTAACCCAGATCTCATAGTCCATCTCCCATGCGTAACTGCCCCAGGCAGTGCCATTCCATACTTTGCCGTCGTAATAACAGTGATACCAGCCCGGGTTGATCCGGTAATTGGTTCCGTAATAAAATTGAGGAGGCACAGCAGAGGTGCCGCAGTCGATATATTCGGGTTGGGTTACCTCCCAGTCGAAGGCTACATATGCCAGACCGGGACGTCCATCGGTTCCCACATAGCAGGAAGGGGTTGTGAACACCAGCAGGGTGAGGAAAAGCAGTGAAATGGCAGGCAGAAAAACCTTGCGCAGGGTCGGGGTAAAAATTGTTGTTTGCATGGGGTTAGATGTTAAATATTGATAATGAATGATTTGTAGATCTAAACAGACCGGCGGTTTTCTACCAAATGACGTGCCAAAAAATCATAAAGTTACAGAGGCCATGAAAATTCCTGATACACCTTTCTTTTCATGGCCACAATCCGCAGGTAGGATTCGCGGATTCTGCTTTCCGGGATTCTGCCGCTGGCGACCATATCCACAATCATCTGGTGCAGTTCTGAAGCCTGATGGTCGGTTGACCCTTTCACATTGTTGGCCACCACTAGGATATCCACTCCGGCGGTGATGGCGAGAAATACGGCGCTGTCAAGGCCGTAGTAGCTGCTGATGGCTTTCATCTGCATGTCGTCGCTGAAAACCACGCCGGCGTATCCCAGGCTGTCGCGGAGCACTCCGGTGATGATCCTGTGCGAAAGGGTAGCCGGCAGGCAGGTGGTATCGAGGCTACAGTGTACGATATGAGCCGACATGACACCTTCGGCCTTGTGATCCCTGATCAGCTCCGCGTAGGGAATCAGCTCATTGGGTTTCCAGGTCTGGGTTACGTCGGTGAGTTCCTGGTGGGTGTCGGTGCCCGAGCTGCCATGTCCAGGGAAATGCTTCAGCACCGTAAGTACCCCCTTTTTCTGGTGTGCCCTGATAAAGATGCGGGCCTGCCGCGTTACCAGACCGGGGTCGCTGCCGTAGCACCGCTCCTTTTTTGCGATCACCGGGTTTTCGGGATTGGAACACAGATCCACCACGGGGGCAAAATTGAGGTTAATTCCAAGGGAATGGAGTGTTTCGGCGGTTATGGTGGCGTAGTATTTCGAGGAGTCGTTGTGATGGAGAGCCCCCAGGTAGCTGGCCGTCTGCGTTTCGGGAAATCCGTAACGGGGTTTCAGCCGGTTCACCTTGCCCCCTTCCTGGTCGATGGCGATGAGCAGGGGGAGGGGAGGGGCGCTCTGCAGGTCAGCGGTTAGGTTCTTCAGCCGTGCGGCCGTACTGTCCTTGCAGAGGTTCTTCTCGAACAGGATGATCCCGCCCGCCTTCCCCTGCCGGAGGGTTTCACGGATGGCAGCACTCACCGGCGCCAGGGTGTCGGGAATCCCCACCATCACCATCTGCCCGATCATCTGCTCCAGGGTGGCTTTCTGTGCAGCCACCGCGGCAGGACTGGCCAGCAGAAGGCATACAAAGAGCCTGAACAACAGTTTTTTAATCATGCAACCTGTTTGTTGGTATACCAGAAAATTCTCAGGCTAAAGATACACCGCAAATCGAAGCGGCGGACTTTACCCCAAAAAGATCGCATCAATCATGCAGGAGATGTCTTCCGGGGTTATGCCCAGACGCTCAAGGTGCTGGCGGTCGTTGCGGAATGAGTCGAAAAAGTCATCGGGGTTCTGGTCGCGGAAACGGAGGCCCCGCTGGTACAGGCTCAGAGCCTCCTCCCGTTCTCCTGCCACAAACTTCACATGGCCGAAGTTGAGCAGGTCGTTGTGGTTGAAACTGAGCTCCATGATCTGCTCGTAATAATACCCCGCCGTGTCGTTCTGCCCCAGCAGAAAGAGGCTCCATGCCACCGGACGGAGGGTGCGGATATCACCGGGGCGCAGCTCTTCCGCTTTCAGGTAGTAATGCAGCGCCTCCTCCCATTCGCCCGCCTGCAGCAGGATGTTGCCTATGTTTAGTTTGATCTGCACCGAACCGGGTTCCAGCAGCTCCGCCTGCCGGTAGGCTTCCAGGGCCGCCGGAAAATCCTCCTTCATGTGGTGGCACCAGGCGATCTTCCGCAGGTTCCAAACAGTGTTGGTGTCGTACAGCTCCGCCTTGCGGTAAAATTCGATCGCATCATCCCATTCTCCGATCATCTGAAGGCAATACCCCAGCTTCTGATACAGCTCGGGGGTGTCCTGCGGCATTTCCGCCAGCATACGAAAGATAAAACTTGCCTGCAGATAATGCTCCTCCTGAAAGTAATACTCGCCTAGGATGCGTGCGATCTCCGGATATTCCTCCATGACCGCCCCCATGACCTTTGAATCCGACAGCGGCTGATATTTGGTAAAGGGGTCGCCGGTCTCGTGATGGGAAGGGTGCAGTTTCATAAACCTGTACAGATCCTGAGTGAACTGGTGGAATACTTCATAACCGGTTGATGCCGAGGCAAGGGCATCGTCCTGCGCTACTTTGGCCATCTCTTCCATCTCGGCTGAGAGGGCGCCGGTGAGCATTTTCTGCTGGTCGGCAGGGAGCCCTAGCAGGTTGAATCCGAATGAATATTTATCAGAATTGCAGATAATCGGAAATCCGGAAAATACCTCCAGAAAATCGCGCAAGACACTCCCCCGGCCTTCCTCTGCAGTATCCGGATTCAGCATCGGATGCCCCGGCATGAAGGGGAGAAACCAGTTGGGGATGCTTTTGAAAAACGGAAAATGCTTGAGCTGGGAAAAAGTGCTCACAAACAGATCGGCACCCTCGGACTGCAGCTTGTTCAGCTCCTCCAGCTTTTTATACACCTCTGGCGACTCTTCGAAAAACTTCTCCCAGTCGGGGTTCTTCTCTTCACCGGTATCGTCCTGCAGGAACTGGTCAAGGCTCAGTTTTTCCCTGATTTTGGGTGCAAGTTTCATCATCTGGGGCATGATCTCTTCCTGTACCCGCTGCGCGATCTTTTCGGTATCCCCTGCACGGATCAGCTGGATGGCAGCCCTTTGCAGCCGCTGCCTGAACAGCTCGTCCTCTGCCATCAGCAGGAAGCGGCTCTCAATGGCCGGGTACAGGAAAAACCGGTCGTTATACCGTGACAGCGGGAGCAGTATCCCGATCATGGCACGCTGCCACAACTGGTGCCGGTTGGTCTCATATACATCGGCCAGTACCATCCATGCCTGCAGCGAGAATTTCTCCAGCAGGTGCAGGATCAGGGCAGAGAGCCATACGACGGCAGTCTCCACCGGGCTGTGCGGATCGCAGATAAACTGGCGGAGGGCAGCAACCGTATCGCTGTCCAGCTCATCCGCCATCCAGATGCCGAAGAAGATCCGTTCCACCTTTGCCCAGGCCTCCGGCAGGGTGGAAGGGTCTGCCTCCTCCATCATCCGGCTGATCCGCCCAAGCTCGGCGGTCTGCATCGGGATGCCGTTGCGGTATTGCTTCCGCAAATGGTGCAGCACGGAATCGGAGCGTGCCGACAGCGAGGCGGTATAGATGCGGTCGGCAGTGGTGAGGGTGTCCCGCATGATCTGTTCCAGCTGCTTCTGGCGCTCCGGATCGGGAGCCCCCTTCACAAAGTACTGCAGCATCTGGCGGTAGATCGCTTCACTGGCTTGCAGGTTCTCCGGTACAGCCATTCCGGCCCCCTCTTCCGCCAGTTGCTTTAATCCGGTAAAGGCATGCGACAAGTGCTGGCGCGTGATGTACCAGACTGACTGGCGATAAAGATCCTTCTTTTGACTTTTGTTCATCTGAGACCGGCATTGGTGTGCATTGCCGGTATCAAAGATAAGGCCCTTTGCCGGATCATGACATTTTGGCTGCTGCTTTACCGCAGGATCAGCTTTTCCCTGAGCAGCAGACCGCCGTTTTCTGCCTGCAGGACATATAACCCCGGTGTGAAACCGCCTGTATGCAGATGTGCATCAGGTGTTTGAAGGCATTCCTCCAGGAGGATACGTCCGGTCGCATCCGCCATCCAGATCCTTACAGGAAAGGTGGTGCCTTCGGGGAAGCTGATATGAACTTCATCTTCCGCAGGGTTGGGCCAGACCCTTGCCATATCTGCCACCGGCATATCCGGAACGGAGGTGATGGTGTCCTGGTAGTTGTAATGCATGATATCACATCCGATGATGCTCATCTGTCCGTAGGAATCCACATGTACCCCGTAGCAGCTGTCGAGCTCTTCATTGTACACAAAGATTTTTTCCCAGTTGTCGGGTGGTACCATATTGTGCCACAATACCGTAGCACGCCAGTTGCCGCTTACAAACAGGTGGTGGGTTACGATCCACAGGGGAGGATAGGGGAAAGTAGCAATCCAGGGGAGGGTTTCTATCTGGTTCAGAAAGATTTTCTGCACAGGATAGCTGTGTTTCAGGTAACCAAACGCCGTGTCGAGCCAGTAGCGTGCAGAATCGACCAGCAGGTACCCGTTACCGTCATGGGCATCCTCCACATGCACCGTTTTCTGCAGGGTGGTTCCGTTGCAGATGGCCATGGCCTGAAAGTTCTGGGGCTGCACCAGGCCTGAGTCGATGGAAATGATGATCAGATAAACAAACCGGCTTTGTTTTACCACCGAGGGCTGAAAAAAGGCAATAATTCCTCCTGTGGCAGTGGTGCTGAGTATGGCCGAATCGCCCTGTGGGACCGAGACCCAAGCTTTAGTCTCCACACTTCCCCCCTGGATCAGCAAAAAGTTCGTGTTAGGCAGGGAGAAGGAAAAACCTTGTCCGGATACCGGTGAAGCCTGTACGAGGCATGCCAGGACAATGATAATCAGAGTGTTCTTCATGATATTGAATGTATTTGATTACATCAGATGATTGGTGGGGGTAATTCGTTGCCTGCATGGTGCAATCGCTGAAATTTTGTTCCTTTGTAATTGAATTCAGTTATATCACATTAAATGTTTTACAAGATGAAACTTACAAAAACCATTATTCCGGCACTGGGCATTTTACTGATCATGGCAGCCCAGGCACCTGTGATGGCACAGAAGGACACAACCAAAGGGTATGTATTCAAAGAAGAGGTTCGCCTTGCGGCAACACCCGTCAAAAATCAGTACCGATCCAGCACCTGCTGGAGTTTCGGTACCATCTCCCTCATCGAATCGGAACTGCTCAGGATGGGCAGGGGGGAATACGACCTTTCCGAAATGTATGTGGTACATCATGTATATGCCGAAAAGGGTGAGCGCTATGTAAGGATGCACGGTACCTGCAATATGGCAGCCGGAGGGGCATCACCGGATGCCCTCTATGTGCTTGGGAAGTACGGTATGGTCACCGAGGAGGCCTACAGCGGGAAGGTGATCGGGGAGGAGAACCATATCCACGGTGAGCTGGACGCAGTTCTTGCCACCTACGTGGATGCCATTGTGACCAACCCGAACAAGAAGCTTACCCCGGTATGGAAACAGGGGCTGCAGGCGCTGATCGAAACCTATCTGGGAAAAATCCCGGCCGAATTCGAATCCAATGGCAGAAAGTATACCCCGCGCACGTTTGCTGAAAAGCTGGAGATCAAGCCTGAAGATTATGTGCAGATCACATCATTCAACTATGTCCCTCTTTACAAGCCCTTTGTGATGGAGGTGCCCGATAACTGGAACTACGGGCAGGCGTGGAATGTGGAGCTCGATCAAATGATCGAGGTGATTGACTTTGCCCTCGACAACGGCTATACGGTGGTTTGGGGGGCCGACATCAGCGAGAAGGGTTTTTCCCACCGCAACGGTGTGGCCATCGTCCCCGAAACCTCATTCCAGGAAACCGCAGGCATGGAGCGTTCGCGGTGGGAGCAGATGACCCAGAAGGAGAAGGACGACATGCTGTATAGCTTCAAATCGCCGGTGAAGGAAAAAGTGATTACCCCTGAGATGCGCCAGGCCGAGTTCGACAACTACCTCACCACCGACGACCACGGGATGCATATTGTAGGGCGGGCTAAAGATCAGAACGGCACCAAATACTACATTGTGAAAAACTCCTGGGGCACCGACAACAACCCATACGGCGGATATCTCTATGTATCAGAGGCCTATGTGAAGCTGAAGACCATCTCCATTATGCTGCATGAAGAGGGCGTTCCGAAGAAAATCCGTAAAGAACTTGGTATCTGATGTTACCACTGACCAGTTATTCGCCGGGATAACCCTATGGTTTCCGGCAGAAGAAATGAATCAGCTTATTACTTTCAATGAAAAAAATCGTCTAAGAGTTGTATCTGGCAGGCGCAAATCTGCGTTTATCAGCTATATCCGTATGATCAGTGTGCAAACTTTGCGAATAATTAACTGACATAGAAAATGAATCGATCCTTCAGAATTTTCCTTTTCATGATGATGTTGCCGGTATTGTGGTTCGGCGCCGGCTGTTCACCGAAAATCAGCGAGGTAACCACGGTAAAAACCGGTGTCTGGTATCTGGCCGACCGGTACCCGGTTGCCCTGATGTTCAAATCGGGAGGTAAAGAACTCTCAGGCGAGTACATCTATACCGGTGCTGCTGCTTCGGCGCCGGCCCCTTTTACCGCTTCACGCGGCTTGCGGGGCTGGAAATTCGAACTCAGCGGTTTGAAGGATTTTCGTCTGACCGGGCGGTTATCGGAGGATGGGGAGGATTACCTGCTCACCCCGCGCCGTGGCCCTGCGATCCGTTTGCGGAAATACAATCCGGGCACTCCGCCGGCCTATCCCGGACGATACAGTCAGCCGGTTTTTGACCGGTACGTGCGGGTGGAGAAGGTATATGGCTATGCATCAGGATATTATGCCTCGAAGCCGGTGGCCAACCTGAAGCCGGAGGCCTATGCCGGCATTGTGCTGGATGTGCTGGGGGATGTGACCAAAAATGTATTCACCGACAGCATCCGACTCGACCTGGACCTCTATTCTGCCTCCGGCGACCCGGTAGAGAACAGGCCGCTGCTGTTGCTGATCCATGGCGGTGCCTTCATCCTGGGCGACAAGCGCGATGACCTGGTGCGTGATATGGCCATCCACTATGCCAAATGTGGCTATCTGGTGGCCTCGGTTAATTACCGTATCGGTTATCCCGCTATTCCGGGCATGTACTCCCAGCTCGAGCGGTGCATGTACCGTGGCGTCCAGGATGTGAAAGCTGCCCTGCGTTACCTTTCAGACCACAGCAGCACCTATGGGTTTGATCCGCAGAGGGTTTTTGTAGCCGGCAACAGCGCGGGAGGGTTCCTGTCGCTGTTTGCGGCGTACATGGATGACGACGAAAAGTGGCAGAGCACCGGTGGGGGGCTGTTCGGACTGAAACAGGAGCTGGGCTGCCTCAACTGTTCTTCCAACAAAAACAAGGGGAAATACAAAATCATCGGGGTGGTAAACCTGTGGGGTGCGGTTACCGATCTCAATATCATCGATGCCAAGAACCGGGTTCCGGCACTGCTGATCCACGGCACAGCTGACCGAATCGTTCCCTATGGCCACGACTACCCCTTTACCAATGTGAACCGCACCCTGGCGTCGTTTTTCACGGGCAAGGTGTATGGCTCCAGGCAGGTGTACGACCGGATGAAGGAGGTGGGGATCGAAGCGAGGCTGATCACTATTCCCGGGGGGATGCATGAGCCACAGGACGATGATACGGCAGTGTACCCGATGATCCTCAGGGAGATGTCGGCCATGATGTATAAGGTGCTCTCGGAGCCGGCACTGAAGCTCAGCGGCCCTGAAAAGATTACCGACACCCTGAAGACCGCCCGGTACATCCTCACCAACTACCAGAATCAGCCTGTACAGTGGGTGGCAGATGGGGGACTCATCACCCGCAGCGGAAGCGCCTGGGCTGATGTGGTGTGGATCAGGGGAGCCGGCTCAAAATCCATCACAGCATACACCACTGCACCCGATGGATTGGTGAGGCGGGGAAGGATTTTTGTGGATCAATGATCAAAGATCATGGATTAAGGATCAAGGATCAAAGATCAAGGATCAAAGTTCAAAGATCGATGATCAAGGATCAAAATTCAAAGATCAATGTTCAAAGATCAATGATAGAGGATCAACATTAAAGACGATGTCTTAAGGGTGATATAGGAGCTTTGTAGCTATTGCGGATTCAAAGAAACCCATTGATAAACATGGCAAAAGGGTTCGGTTTTTGGCGTTGATGGGCGCCGGATGGGTGATTTTTCTTTCTTTTTTTCTGATGAAATCTCCTTTTTCAGGCTTTTAATCAACTATAGAATATCGGAATGTTCAGCAGGAAAAATTAAAAATGGATAGGGAATGGGATGCTTTGAAGACCTTGCGATTTGGAGTGATGCCAGAAGATTGTCATTCATTGTATTTCGAACAATGCATAGCAGTACATCCAATGTGGATTTTAGATTCAGGTCCCAGATTTTAAGTTCAGCAGGCAGTGTGATGGATAACATCGCAGAGGGTTATGAACGTAATGGCAATCAGGAGTTACTGCAATTTCTTTCCATCGCCAAAGGGTCTTGTGGAGAAACCAGATCGCAGATTTACAGAGCATTTGATTTTGGCTATATCAATGAAGATCAGATGAAGACTTTGCTTGATCTGACAAGAAAAATTTCATCTCAGATAAGTAGTCTTCAGACTTATTTAAGAAAGTCAGATCTAAAAGGAGCAAAATACAAATAATACACAGAGAATAAAACGCTGCAAATTTACCCGTTTCATCCTCCATACCACCCTATAAGACACCATCAAGCGTTCAATTAGTAATCTGAACTGTAAACAAAATTCTTTGATCCTTGATCTTTGATCCTTGAACATAAATCCTAAAGCCTTCATCCCCAATTTCTCTTCAGCCACTCCAATCCTTTCTTTCTGAGGAACCTGTCGTTCACACAGGTTGCCAGGAGGCCCAGATAATTCAGCAATGATCTGCACCCTCTGGCATCCATGGTTCCTGCCGGAAATCTGGAGAGTAACTCTTTAACGGTGAGGCGCGAAAGGGTATACAACGATTCCCTTGTAGTGATTTTTGCAGGCAGTGCCGGTATGGGTGATTCCAGCAGCCGGGCTTTGGTGCGCAGTTCAATAAGATTGATCCGTGGACGTTCACTTACCAGTTTACGGAGTGCTTCATCGGTCATCACACACAATTGTCCGATTTCATAAATTCCGGCCGTTTTCAACCATTGTGTGGTTGTTTTTCCTGCATTCTGAAGTATTCGGACAGGAAGTGTGTGAAACAGGGTGCAGGGTGCATTTGTACCGGAGCTGAACAGCTCTGCAACCGACAGGTTGTAACCTCCGCTGGCATGGTCAGGAAGATCCTCCCCAAAAGCCACCTCCACCTGCCAAACGTTGTCAGCCGCCAGCAGCGGTTCTTTCAGCAGATCATCATTCACAACGATCTTTCCCTCCGCATCAAAGGGGATATTGCCGGCCCTGATCTTCACCGACCGGATCTCCAGCCCCTGATCGCCCCGGGTGTATTGAATGAAGGGAGTAACCCCTTCGTATACATCGAGATAGATCAGTTGAAGCAGTTGTTTGATATCAAGGCTTACCTCACTCATGTAATCGTCCTGAAATGGATTTCCACTTCGCCAAATACGCTGGTAGCGTCAGAGGTGGTGCTGCCCGTGTCGGCTGCCTGTTTCACCATCATCCGGGCGGCAGGCAACTGTATCGACTTCAGGGTTTTCCCCCCGAGCACATCGATCTTTTTCAGGAAGGTAAGAGGAAGTCCGGTGGTGACGGCAGAGGTCCCTGTGGTTGGGGAAGCGCCGGTTTCTCCTTCGGTTTCCTTTACCGAGAAGGATACCCTGGCGAGGATTTTTCCCTGGTCCACCTGGATTTTTGGCAAGCCATTCCGCATCATCTCCCTGATCAGCTGCAGTTTCTCTTCTGCCAGCATTTGCGAGACTTTTTGCAGCACCGAATTGTATCCTGTCAGGGTGAATTTGCCGTTGGCGAAGTCAGCCTTCTGCATTATGTACCCCGTGGTAACAAATACCGGCGGGTATTCATTGGGTTCCGGCCTGTACGGAGCGTTTTCGTACACTGTGCTGAACGGGGCTTCGCCGGCAGGGAAAATGCGCTGCAGACCCGCCAGCGCATCTTCGGGGGTGAGAAGTGCGGCCGCCACCTCATCGGGTGGCAGGCCGGCAATCTCAGCAATCTGCGCGATCTTTTCCGTCTGCTCCTCCTGGGCCGTAATGATGGCATCAAAGGTTTCACGGATCAGCGTTGAAACGAACTCCGCAAGCCCCAACTCCGGAATTTTCTTTTCGTCGGGCATGGCGGTGGCTAAATTTCAATATTTAAAGGCAGGTAGTCGGTTTTGAACTGCAGTTTGACGCCGCCAAAAATGGTGATGTTGGTTCCCGAGGTGTCGGTACTTGAGGTGTTTGCGGTTTTCACCGTGAGTTTGTTGCTTCCGTGCACCGAGGGCCCGAAAATCAGCCCCAGGATTCCCGAAGTACCGCCGGAAGATTCAGAGGTGCGGGTATAATTGCTGGTGGTGGCATGGTCGTAATGGTATTCCCAGGTGTTGAAGGTAAGGCGGGTTTCAAGGTACCCATTTTCCACCACAAGTCGCAGCATCCCCTGACGGAGGATGATTTTCAGCATGTCGTACTTGTTGGCGGCAATCCTTTTGGCGGCAGCCTCCAGCAGCAGGTCCCACTTGCCGGTGCCATTCGACAGCTTCTTCAGTTCGTCGTTGGCAGCAAAAGTGGGCTGGGTAACCTTGGGATCATCGATCTTCACGGCATTGTTAAGGATGGTGGCATCGTCGGCGTTGAGCTTGTAGCCCACCTCGAAGCGCGGTTTGTTCGGCGTGGTGGGAGAGGGGAGCGAACTGATGAACTGCATGAGCTCGGTCATCGAGATGTCATCCTTGGTCTGGTTGATGTAATCCGAAAGCGATTTGGAAACTTCTTTCACCATGCTCAGGTAGGTCTCCTGCTGCCTGATGTTGGCGCTGATGAGGGCATCAAAGGTGTCACCGATCAGTTGAGCGGTGAAT
The DNA here is from genome assembly GCA_022709695.1 of Bacteroidota bacterium. GTDB lineage: Bacteria > Bacteroidota > Bacteroidia > Bacteroidales > SKPS01 > SKPS01. The sequence goes on along the minus strand of JAKLII010000001.1, from coordinate 370,536 downwards.
TCCGGGAATCCGATTTCGTCGAGGCGCGCAGCCTGACTGATAGCTGATTGTGCCATAGCGGTGGGGGTTTAGGTGAATAATTGAATGAAAAAATCACCCACAAAGGTAAGGCATAATCAGGCGGTTTCGACAAACACATTAAAATAAATTCGAAAATATATCAAGGTACATTAAAAAGATTAAATAGCTGGGTAGATTATGAGTAATGAGTGGTTCAAGGATCAATGTTCAAAGATCAAGGATCAAAGATGAGCCCCCACCAAAAACCACTTTATTAATTTTTCCCGCAGATTTCGCAGATAACCGCAGATTGTAAGTTGTTGTATTTCAGTATATCGCTTTCTGCGATAATCTGCGAGATCAGCGGGCATTAATTTTCGGAGTGGGTTCAAAGATCAAAATTGAAACGTTCAAGTGTTTGATTTTTAACTCCTAACTCCTAACTCCTAACTCCTGACTCCTATCCCCTGTCCCCTGTCCCCTAACTTAATAGGTGTCCTTCTCCAGCATCACCCTGATCCTTTTGCGCCCCATGCGGAAGAGCTTCATCACGAAGGCAAAGAAGGCGATCACACCCAGGATACTGAGGAGTGGGTAGGATTCTGACCAACCGGCCGACAGGAAGATCAGGAAGTCCCAGATGCCGTGGGCAATGATGGGAACCAGCAGGCTCAGGACCAGGTAATGGGGGCGGCGGCTGTGGGAGAATTTGGCGAGCGACAGGTAGAATCCCATCAGGATGCCGTCGAGGGCGTGGCCCGGTACGGCCAGGAATGCTCTGCCGATGCCCACATTGACACCCCCATCCTGCACATAGAGGATGTTTTCGATGCAGGCGAAACCGAGCGATACATACACAGCGTAGAGGATGCCGTCGTAGTATTCGTCGAAATGACGGTTGCGCCAGATGATGAGCATCAGCATCAGGAATTTCCCGGTCTCTTCTGGGATGGCGGCCATCACGAAGCCCTGGTAAATGGCATCCATCAGGTTGTTCCCGAAGTGCATGGCATGGAGGGGTACAAAAAAGTGGAACAGCAGCACCAGCGGCACCGACAGCATTCCGCCGGTAAACGAAAGACCCAGCAGCAGGATCGGCTCCTTCCGGTAGCGGTCGCGGAAATAGAAATACACCAGCAGCACGGCCACCGGCGCAACGGCAATGAGGGTAAGGTTCATGCGGCAAATATAATGTATTGTCCGATCCACCGTAGGGTCAACGCATGCTTTGACCCTACCGCACGCGTTGACCCGGTGTTCTATGCCATGGGCCTTACGGCACTTTAATATCAAACGAATCCTTCGTCGAGATCCCCTTCCGGTGCAGCTCACGGTTGGTCCACGGGGGCATCGGATCCTTTTCATTCCATAAACCAATTCTCTGTGCCCGGGCTTCCGTTTCAAGACCGGCAAGGGCCGAATCGTTGTTGTATTTCTTGAAATGCCATGCCATCCCGGCTTTGAGCATCTCCCTGCTCAGCTCCCTGCCATCTTCAAGCCGGGTAAAGGCCAGCACCCTGTGGTGGTGGTCTTCGCCGGTGACTTCCAGGGTAACCTGTTGCTTGAAGCAAAGTGAAGCCAGGTACTGTTTCGATTTGCGGTAAAACGGCATCCCTCTTTCGGGGGCATCGATCCCCTCCATCCGCACCCTGATGGTCTTGTGGTCGGGCAGCAGCACATCGTAAGTGTCGCCGTCGATGATGGAGATCACTTTGCCGCTCAGCGTATGCTCCCGGAGGGGCGACTCCTGTCCCCCCTTTTTGGGGGTGCACGAAACCGACACCATGATGATGCACAAAGCACCGAACAGGCTACAGCGAAAATTCCAGGATGGGTTCATAGCATTACGGGTTTGTCAGAGTATCCGATTTCCAGCAAAGATATCCTGTTTTGTTTAGTTGTTTAGGCGTTCAAGTGTTCAAGTGTTCGAATGTTCAAATGTTCGAATGTTCGAGTGTTTAAGGTGGTGCTAGCTGCGTAGCAGCGTCCTATTTGTAGCCATGGGTTTCCGCATCTATAATCAACCTTATTACCTTATCCACTGCAATAAGGTAATAAGGTTGGTTTGTCACAGGGCGCCGATCTGCTACTAAGGTTATTGGTATGATAAGGTTACTTTTGGATTGATTTGCTGTATTTTCTTTTCCAATTAAAAGGTTGGGTGGTCAAATTCCTGGGGTATTCCCGGGACTTCGCTCCCCTCGGGTTCTTATGGGGTCAGCATCCTCTGAAATGGATGAAAAAAATGTATCCTCTACCAAATCCTGTCTCCTTTGCACTGTCCCCTGTCTCCTTTATGAAAAATCTACTATAATCGATTTATTTTCGTATTTTTGCAAACAAACCAGTATAATCTGAAATGATACAACGACCCCTTTACCTCAACCGAATCCTGCCTTTTGTGGATAAACCCATTATCAAGGCGGTTACAGGCATCAGAAGATGCGGCAAGAGCACCTTTCTGAAATTGCTGATCCAGGAACTCAGAAGCAGAGGAGTGCCGGATGCCAGTATACTGTTTATCAACAAAGATTCGCTTGCTTTTGATTTCCTTTCTGACTACCGTGACCTTCACCGGTATGTTACAGAGTACTTTGCGGGGAAGAAGGGCAAAAGATACCTGTTGATCGACGAAGTGCAGGAGATTGTGGATTGGGAAAAAGCGGTAGCAGGATTTTTTACTGACGAAGTGGCCGACATCTATCTCACCGGGTCCAATGCCGGTCTTTTGTCGACGGACCTAACGGTGAGCCTCACCGGACGATACATCGAGTTCAGAATGCACACCCTTACTTTCAGGGAATTTCTTGCCTTCAGACAAAAACCTGGGAAGCAAAGCAGAGAAGAGTTTACCCTGTACCTGAAGTATGGTGGATTTCCGGGAATTCACCAGATGGTGTTCGAGGAGGAGGTAATTGCGCAGTACATCAGCGCCATTTACAGTACGGTGTTATTCAGAGATGTGGTTTCAAAGCACCAGGTTCGCGACGTGCCCCTTTTGGAGCGCATTGCCCGGTACCTCGCCGATAACTGCGGAAATATCACTACTGCCCGCGGTATCAGCCATTATATCAAATCGCAGCACCTGAACTGCTCTGCCGATACGGTACAAAATTATATGCAGTGGCTCGTAAACGCATTTCTGATGCACAGGGTACCAAGATTCGACATCAAAGGGAAGCGGCAACTGGAACTGTACGATAAGTACTATATGGCTGATATTGGGTTCATCAGCACCCTGTTCGGGGATAAAATGCAGGACATATCGGGAAAGCTGGAAAATATCGTCTTTCATGAACTTGTTTCGCGCGGATATTCGGTGAATGTTGGAAAACTGTCAGATAGGGAAATCGACTTCATTGCCGAAAAAGGCTCCGGTCGGGTGTACCTCCAGGTGGCCTACCTGCTGACAACCGAAGAGGTGATTGAGCGTGAGTTTGGTGCATTGGAAGGCATCCGTGACAATTACCTCAAGATGGTACTGTCGATGGACGAATATTTCGGCCGCGACCGAAATGGGATTCAATGGATGAATCTGATTGATTTTCTGCTGAAACCAGAGGCAGGCGTTTAGTTGTTTAAGCGTTCAAGTGTTCGAGTGTTCGAATGTTCAAGTGTTTAATGTGGTGCTAGCTGCGTAGCAGCGTTCTATCTGTAGCGATGAGGATACCCCACACACCCTAGAGCTGCGTAGCAGCGTTCTATTTGTAGCGATGAGGATACCCCACACGCCCTAAAGCTGCAGAGCAGCGAAACAGGTTCAAGGATCAACGTTCAAGGATCAACGTTCAAGGATCAACGAAATGTTCAAGGATTCAGGTTCCAGTAAAGAATGCTGTTGGCCATTGGACGTTGGCTGTTAGCTATTTGATTAGTCTTAGATCGCCATCGGCGAATAGCCAATTGCCAACCGCCAACCGCTAAGTAACCGGTTAACCTATGCCACATCAAACCTTATTTCCTGAAAAGCCTTAGTAGCCATGGGTTTCCGCATCTATAATCAACCTTATTACCTTATCCACAGCAATAAGGTAATAAGGTTTGTTTGTCCCGGGGCGCCGATCTGCTACTAAGGTTATTGGTATGATAAGGTTTCTTTTAGATTGATTTGCTGCGTTTTTATTCGCCATTTAAAGATTTAGTGGTCAAATGCGCGGGAAATTCCTTGGACTTCGCTCCGCTCAGCCTCGGCCATAGCCTCTCCTTTGCGGTCTTTGCCTCTTGGCGTCTTTGCGTGAAAAAATCAACGTAAATCCCATTAAAACAGATTATTAATCCCACAGAAACCCACAGAAAGGGAACGGAAATTCACAGAAAGCTGCTTGGTATTTTTTCTGCGGATTTCCGCGTAATTTCAGCATTTTTCTGCGAGAAAAAGGCTATTCAAAGTTATCCAGAATCCGTTGGCGGTCTTCTGTTTCCTTGTCGCTTTTATGGAACAATTCTACAAAGGCAATCCGGTTTTCTGATGGGAAATACGCATAAACCAACCGGAGCCCCGAATTTACCCCACGTCCTTTGAGGGACCGGCAGGCAATTTTTTTGATCTTTATGATGCAGGTTTTAAGACCAAGGTTATCGATCCTGAAACTGAACGGCGGCCTTTCATCGGGCATCACTTCCAGTATTTGCCTCACAACTGCCAGGTCCTCCTCCAGGGTACGAAACCTTTTCAACAGACTTTTCAAATCCTTCCTGAATGGGCTCAGTTCTTCAAAAGTCATGGTCAGGGAGTTTCATCATGATAATTTCTCACCGAATAGGGAGCTTCCCGGTAAAATACCAGTTCGTAGTTGATGGTATCCCCTTCTTTCGATGCGAGCCATGGCATATCTTTGTGGGAATAGGCGCTGATGGCTGCTGCCGACCATCCACTCATCTGGTCGATGACCCTGTCCATTACCTCCTTTTCGCTTGCTTTCAGCAGGGTTAGATTGGCCTTTTCAAGCGGAATATACCGGATTTGGGGCATTCCATGATATTCTGTTTTGATTCGCAACAGCAGGCCTTCATCTGACATTTTCCTGAGAATGGGAACGATATTTACGGGCACGGGTCCGAATGGGAGCTTCCGGTACAGCGTTCCGCTCAAATGCTCTTCGTAAAGCTCATAGTAGTTGAAGTCGGAAAAATAGAGCAGCTTGTACATAACCGTTTCACCTACATTGGGTTTGCCTGCACATTGTTCCAGCAGGTAAAGCATGACATTCCTGAATTTCGATAACTGAAATACAGGCAAGGCACTACGCTCTGTCTGAGATTCATACGCCACGGAAGGTTCCATTGCGAACCCGGCGGGTTCCCCGGGATTATAAGCTAAAAACTCATCCAGAGAGAACCCCAGAACCATTCCCAGCTTCCATAGCTCAAGGGCATCCAGTTTCTTGTGGCCCAGTTCAATCTGCGCAAGGGTGGATCTGGATACATGGATACTTCTGGCAAGATCAGCCTGCGACAGCCCTTTTTGTTTGCGCAGTACAGCGATCCTTCTGCCAATTTCCTGCATGGTGGGTATTGTGCTCATCTTGTTTTGATGGTCTGTTTTGCAAATATATAAAATGTTTTAAAACATACCATTGATTTGTTCTAAAATCGACCATAATTTTCATGATCCCGAATTCATATACCGATGCAGAAGGCAGAGGAAGTTGAGGCAGGCAACTTTTTCTTGCAGAAATTCGCTGAAATTTCGCTGAAATCACAGAAAGTCTGGGTGGTATGTTCTTTATAACTTCACTGCGCCTTCATGTTTATGATGCCATTGACACTGAGCTGCACTGAGTAAGAAATGAGATGCACGGAGGGGTTGCAACCTCCTCGGAGTTAAGATACTACGAAACGTTTTGTGCAACAAAGACATCGTAATAACCGCCAACCGCCAAACAACAGGTTAACCTTTGCATTACCAAACCTTATCTTCTGAAAAACCTTAGTAGCAATGGTTCCCGCACAAATCATTAACCTTATTACCTTATCCACAGCAATAAGGTAATAAGGTAGGTTTGTCGCGGGACGCCGACCTGCTACTAAAGTGAATTGTTAATGGTAAATTGTCAATGGTCTCAGGGGAATTGACGGACCCATCACTTACAATTCATCACTTATAACTCATTACTCATAACTTATCACTTTTATCCTTGATCTCTGAGTCTGGAACATGAAACATGGAACATGAACCCTTGATCTTTGATCGTTGAACCATACTCCATATTTGGTATTTTTGCCGGATGATAGTTGTTTCGGGAGTATTTCAGCAACCATGATATCTGCACCCAAAAAAGCCCTCATTATCGGTGCCGGGCCGGCGGGGCTGGCGGTATCGGTGCTGCTGGCACGGCAGGGGTATGCCGTGGAGGTGCTGGAGAAAAACCTCTATCCGGGGGGACGGTGTGGCAGAATCGTGCGTGATGGATTCCGGTTTGACACCGGCGCCACCATGATGCTGATGCCGGGGATGTACCGCGAGGTGTTCCGGTCCCTGGGACTTGATTTCGATACCGACCTGCCCATGATCAGGATGAAAAACCTGTACACCCTCTGTTTCGACGACGGCTCCCGCCTGGCATTCTCTACCGACACCGGGGCGATGGCACAGCAGCTGGAGCTGATGGAGCCGGGGAGTGCTGCACGCGCTGCCCGGTATGTGGAGACCGGTTACAGGATGTACCGCCTGGCAGTCAGCAGGCTCCTTGCCCGGAATTTCACCCGGTGGCATCAGTTTTTCAACCTGCGCAATGTGTTGATGCTCCTCAGGTTACGGGTGTTCACCACCCATACCAACTTCACACGTCGCTACTTCAGGGATCCGCACCTGCAGATGGCCTATACCTACCAGAATATCTATGTGGGACAGAACCCCTACACGGCTCCTGCGCTGTTTGCCATGATCCCCTCGGCAGAGCTCACCGAAGGATCGTGGTTTCCGGTGGGCGGGATGCATGCCCTGGTGGAGAAATTGCTTGCTGAAGGGGAAAAACTTGGGGTTGCCGTCAGGTACCGGACTGAGGTTCAGCGTATCCACACACAGGGGAATCGTGTTACAGGGGTGGTGCTGGCCGATGGCACCCTCAGGGAGGCGGATCTGGTGGTTTCGGCAGCCGATCTTCCGCATGTGTACAACCGGCTGCTTCCCACCTCGTTCATGAAGTTCAGGCTGAAACGGATGCGTTACAGCTGTTCCGCCATCGTATTTCACTGGGGCGTAGGGAAACGGTATCCGCAGCTCGACCACCATACCATATTCCTCTCCGACACCTACCGCGAAGGGATGCGGGAGATCTTCGGCCGAAAAAGGGTGGGGGAGGATCCATGCTTCTATGTGCATGCACCGGTGCGCAGCGATCCATCAGCAGCACCGGAGGAGTGCGACGCCCTGTCGGTGATTGTGGCCGTGGGGCACCACGATCCCTCCAATACGGCTGAATGGCAGTCCCTTACCGAAAAGGTACGGGAGGCGGTGATCGGGAAACTCATCCGTGCCGGACTTACAGACCTCAGGGAGCAGATCCGGTTTGAGATGGTGTTCACCCCACCGCAATGGGAGGATGCGGTGCATGTAGCCAGAGGGGCAGTGTTTGGCAGTCTGGCTCATTCGATCACCCAGATGGGATGGTTCAGGCCGGCGAACCGGCACCGTCGCTATAAAAACCTCTATTTCACCGGTGGCAGCACCCATCCCGGCAACGGGGTTCCCATGGTGCTGATGTCGGCCAAACTTGCTGCAGAACGCATCGCCAGTGAGCAACCCCTTTAATTTCACCCCAACCATTCCAACCACCTGCCTCCATGACTGATCTGCAACAGAAATTCGATGCCATCCGTTTCGAGGAGATCACGCACCACCCCAACATCCTCATCGCGGCAGCTTTCTGGGACGAGGAGCGGTACCAGGCTGCCCGCGAATGTTACCGCATCATGCGGTACATTGATGACCTGGTGGATGACCACAAAAGCGCAAACCGGCAGTTCTTGCCCAACGACCGGACGCAGTTTACCGGCTGGGTGGAGGGGTGGCTGGAGCAGCTCAAGGCACAGGCAGGGACAGATCCCGCCCACCGACAGTTGCTGGCTACCATCGACCAATTCCGGATCCCGTTGTGGCCCTTCGCCGATTTCGCCCGGGCGATGATCTACGACATCCACCACGACGGTTTTCCGACTATAAAGGCATTTCTGAATTACGCTGAAGGGGCTTCGCTGGCACCTGCTTCTGTATTTGTGCATCTGTGCGGACTGCAGAAACACGGCGATGGCTATGAACTTCCTCCGTTTGATGTACGCACCACAGCCATGCCCTGCGCCATGTTCAGCTATCTGGTGCATGTGGTCAGGGATTTCATGACGGATCACCGCAATCACCTCAATTATTTCCCCCTCGATCTGATGCAACAGCATGGTCTCACCCTGGAAAACCTGGCCCGTATGGCACACGGCGCCCCCCTGTCAGAAGGTTTCAGGGAGATGATGCGGTCCTATAAAGCGCTGGCAGGCAAATACCTGCAGGAGACTCAAGAGATGAAAGCCCGTGTGTCGCCATTGCTGGAACCCAACAGCCGTGTAAGCCTGGAGGTGGTTTTCAGCCTCTACCTGATGGTGTACGAACGTATTGATCCTGACCATGGCACATTTAGCCCCGAAGAACTGGTACCCACACCCGCAGAAACTCGGCAGAGAGTGTGGGAGGTGGTTGAGGGAGCAGAGTGATGGGGCGAGAATTTCAAGTTAGGAGTTAGAAGTTAGGAGTTATAAGCTGCGGAGCCGTCGCCCTGAGCAGTGCCGAAGGGAGCGTACTATTTGTAGGGATGAGGATACCCCACCCACCCAAAAGCTGCAGAGCAGCGAAACAGGTTCAAGGATCAACGTTCAAGGATCAACGAAATGTTCCATGTTCCATGTTCCAGGGAAGAAGGCTGTTGGCCGTTGGCTGTTGGCTTTTTTTTCATTACATTAGTAGCTTATATTTTCGCTAAAAGCCAAAAGCTAATAGCCAAAGACCCGGCTTGCCTTTGCAACACCTTACCTTATTTCCATTAAAACCTTAGTAGCCATGGGTTCCCGCATCTAAAATCAACCTTATTACCTTATCCACGGCAATAAGGTTATAAGGTTGGTGTTTCCAGGGTGCCGATCTGCTACTAAGGTTAATAGTATGATAAGGTTACTTTTTGGTGGGATTGTAAAGGGCTCTTTCGCCCTTACAGGGCTGAATGGTGAGGTGCGTGGTGTATTCCCGGGACTTCGCCCCGGGATAGTTTCCTTTGCGCCCTTCGACAAGCTCAGGGCATTGCCTCCGGTGCAAAGGAAGTTCAAAGATCAAGGATCAAAGATCAATGATCACAGAAATCCTTAATAATCAGAATACCAGATAACAACTCATAACTCATAACTAACGACTGCCGGCTGTCCCCTGTCCCCTGTCCCCTTTGCACTCACAACGGTTTCACCGGAACGCAGATGTCGACGATGAATTTGCCGTCGCGGGGTTCTTCGGGGTACATCTCGAAGCAGGGGCGGTCGTCGGGCTGGTAGCCGCTCTTCGGGAACCACTCACCGTACAGCCAGCTCCAGGCTTCCCCGAACTGGGTGGCATCTACCTCGAAGCGGGCAATCACATACGTCCCTTTTTCCATCTCCATCTTTCCTACTTCGCCCTCCACGCGGGTGTCGGGCGGTACGGTGATGCACACGCTCATCCGCAGTTTTTCCTCAGCAGTGATGTTGGGGTCATCGTGGTAAATGATCAGCGATTTAAAACCCGGACCACCGATGAGTCCGCGGGGCCCCGCCCAGGCAAACAGCCTGTTCCACAGGTTTTCGAAAAGCTTCTCATTGCCCTGGTAAGGGCCGGTGTGGCGGATGTAGGCAACGGTCATGGCAGGCATCTCCTGCACTTCAATACTCTTGTTCAGATTCATGTGGGTCCTCCATTTCATTTGGTTTGTATTGAAGCAAAAGTAGGCCGACACCTCCGAACCCGGTTGCTTTTGTTTGCCATCTGTTTGACGCATATTGCTCTGTTGCCCTTTGTTGAGCCGGTACTGACTTGCAGACACCCCGAACTGACTTTTGAAGTTGCGCGAAAACACCGCCAGGTCTGTATATCCGCAGGCAAAAGCGATGTCGGTAACGGAATCCTGATGGCGGATGACCAGCAGTGTGGCTGCCTTTTCAAGCCGCACCCTGGTGATGAACTGGAAAGGGGTTTCGCCGGTAAAAGCCCTGAAGATGCGGTTGAAATGGAACCGGGAAAAGCTGGCCTCCGAGGCAAGCTCTTCGAGGGTGAAGGATTCGGTGATGTTCTTTTCAATGTAATCGAGCACCTTGTTGATGCGGGCGATGTATTCGTTCTGGGGCGTGGTGGACATGGGGCAGGGGGGATTGTGGGAAGGCAAAAATAGGAGTTATTAGTTAGGAATTAGGAGTTATGAGTTGCGGAGCAGCGTACTATTTGTAGGGATGAGGATACCCCACACACCTAAAAGCTGCAGAGCAGCGAAACAGGTTCAAGGATCAACGAAATGTTCCATGTTCCATGTTCCAGGGAAGAAGGCTGTTAGCCGTTGGCCGTTGGCTTTTTTTTCATTACATTAGTAGCTTATATTTTCGCTAAAAGCTAAAAGCTAATAGCCAAAGACCCGGCTTGCCTTTGCAACACCAAACCTTATTTCCATTAAAACCTTAGTAGCCATGGGTTTCCGCATCTAAAATCAACCTTATTACCTTATCCCCAGCAATAAGGTAATAAGGTTATTGAGTCCCGGAGCGATAACATGCTACTAAGGTTAATGGTTTGATAAGGTTCTAATTGGATTGATTAGATGGGTTTTCTTTCGCCCCTATGGGGCTGATTTGCTATGTGCGTGGTGTATTCCCGGGACTTCGCCCCGGGGTAGTTTCCTTTACGCCCTTCGACAAGCTCAGGGCATTGCCTCCGGCGCAAAGGAAGTTCAAAGATCAAGGATCAAAGATCAATGATCACAGAAATCCTTAATAATCAGAATACCAGATAATAACTCATAACTCATAACTCATAACTCCTGTCCCCTGTCCCCTGACTCCTGTCCCCTGTCATTGATTTTTCTGCAGGGTTTCCACGGTTTGTTTCAGGGTTTCGATCTGGGCCTGTTGCTCCTGGATGGCTTTTATCAGCATCGGAATCAACGCGATATAATCCACCTGGAGGAATTCGATGGTTTCGTCTTTGGTGGCCCCTTCGTGTGCACCCTGGCTAACCACCTCAGGTACAACCTGCTGCAGCTCCTGTGCAATAAGGCCTGAATGACGCCCCGGATTGAGGTTCATGTAGGGGTATTCCTCAACTCTCATTTCAAAGGTTTTCGGGGACAGCAGCATCAGTCTGAACAGCGCACTGTCGAGGGGTTGAATGTTTTTCTTGAATTTCTGATCGGAGAGATTCGACCAGTTGCCTGAGTACCCTCCGTTCCCGTTGCTGTATACTCCATATCCCACGGCTGTTCCTGATACACTGTAGGATCCGTAGATGCCATACCGGATTCCGGACATTCCGGTTGCATGTCCGTGTACGCCGGTGGAAAACCCGGTCCAGGTACCACTTAAAGCCTCCCCGTACACTCCTTTGTATTTACTGGTGAAGGAACCACCTATTCCGTAACCATCATTGGTCATAGATGTCATACCGCAAACCGCTGCCGGATCCGAGCTTCCTGTCTGGATGTTCTCAAAATACCCCACCGAGCCCCCGCTTGTATATTGAACAGAGGTACTCCCTTCTACATGGAGTTTTCGGTCAGGGCTTAGTGTACCAATTCCAATGTTCCCTGAGTTTGTATTGTAAATGTTATTTCCACCACTCATCCAGAATCCTGACGGATTGTTCCACGAGGCATTTCCAGTTGCATCGGAGGTAAGCACCTTTCCTATGCCCGGAGAACCACTGGCCAGTTTAAAAGTCCCGTTTACTGTAATATTATCACTCCATGCCGCAGATCCGGAGGGATCAGAGGTTAGTATCTTGTAACTGCCGGGTGCTCCGCCTGTTATTTTAAGTGTGCCATTGATGCAGACATCATCGTTGAAATAGCCTGACCACAGGTTGCTGGATGCATCCTTGAACCCCAGGGCACCCCATATATTACCCGCATAGGCGGATCCAAAAACGGCTGCCGAATTGGGAAAATCCAAATATCCATAGCCTGCCAGTGCAGCGCTGAAGTTGTTGCCGTAGTTACTTACACCTTTGATTGCTGCATCCACTCCTGTGAAGCCCCAGTTTGACCCCCCGTTGGTTGCGGCGGTGCCTCCGTTCCTGATCGCCAGAATATTGCAGTACCCTGAGCCATAATTATTCATAGGCCTGTCGAGTGTAAGCTGGATATTGGCTATAGGAAGGGTGTTGATAGCCAGGCCGGTGCCGGTGCTGGTCAGAAAACTACTGGAAACCCATGCGCTGCCGTTATGGTACAGGGTCTGGTTTGATGTGCCGGCAGGCATCCCGGATACGGAGGCCCATTGTCCGTCGCCCCTGAGGTAGGTGCTCGATGAAGGAGTCCCGGTGGCATTGATCTTTGTCATGGTTACAGCACCACTGGCAATCTGGGATGAGCCCACCGAACTGCTGGCGATTTTATTGGCGTTAACGGCATTGTCTGCAATTTTTGTGGTGGTTACCGCACCGGTTCCGATTTTGGTTTCGGTTACTGCCCCGTTGGCCAGTTTGGTATCGCTAACAGCCGCTGTGCCGATCTTGTTTTCGGTAACCGCCCCTGTGCCGATTTTAACTTCTGTAACAGCAGAACTGCCTATCTTGTTTGCCGTAACTGCCCCATCAATTATTTTAGTTTCCGTCACGGCATTGGTAGAAATTTTGTTTGCCAGAACTGCATTGTCCGCGATTTTGGAGGATGTTACTGAATTGGCTGCAATCGTGGTTGGAATAGCAGTCTGGCCAGTGCCTGTAACATCACCTGATAATGCAATTGGCTGGTTTGATGTGATATATCCTGCCGTAGCATGATTTCCCCAGCTGTAGGCTGAGGACCAGTTTGCAATATTGTTGCTTGTGACCCCCGCAGCCGGACTGCCGGAAAACAGCGGGTCGGTTTCAGTGATGGTTTGCACCGTAGCTGCATGCAGGGCATAAGGGACGCTGAGCAGCTGGGTGGTGCCGGTAAGGGTGTAGGAGGTGCCCCCCAGGGGATCGGTCTCCGTTTTCAGGAAGTAAGGACCGTTACTCCAGTCGATGGTGGAGAATGTGCCCGCCAGTGGCGTTCCGGTGCCGATTTCCAGAGTTACCAGTCCGTTGGAATTGGTCTGAGGGTTGGGTAAAAATACCTCCCGGTACACTTCGGTTCCCGAGGCAGAGCCCTGCAGAATGGTGATCTGCATCCCCACCGGATGGTTCACCACCAGATGGCTGGCTGCATCCCTGATCACGGCCTGATAGCTCATCTTCTGGGGTGCCTGGCCGGACATCCATGCGCTCATCAGCAAAAAGCCAGCAAGGGTAAGAATTCTTTTCATGGGATTTCCTCCTGTTATTTTATAATGATACAGTAATTATGTTCTGTGTCGCTGGCGGATGAAATGCGGAGCAAATACACCCCGGGCGACCATCCTGTAAGCATAATGGTGGTCTCTGTACTTTGTATTTCATTGTATATCAATATCTTTCCGCTGATGTTAAAAATCTGACAGAAATATTGATCCTGCAAAATGAAGGATGGATCCTGGGATCGGACGATCACATAGTCAGTTGCAGGGTTGGGAAAGATCTGCCAGCCGGATAATTCCGGGTCCGGCTGTTCCACGGCCACATACTGGAAAATCTCAAAAGGTTGCTGCACCCCCTGGGCTGCAGACCCGGTGGTGCCTGTAATGGTCAGATAATCCATCTGTCCTATGGTGTAACTTACAGAGCCTCCGGTCCCTGTGGAATTGCCCCCTGCAGCGGAAACCGATTGCTGTGCCATGGTGGGTTGAAGCCACATCAGGAATACAATACATCCAATTACTACAGCTATAGCCCTTTTCATGTATATTGAGATTAAATATTGATAACCAATAAGGTAAACGTTTAGATAACAAAGGTACAACCCGATGGAGGGAATTGTACTGTCAGGGGATTATTTTTTATGGAGGGATTGGGATTAAGGTTCAACGTTCAAAGATCAACGTCAATCAGGCATGGACAGACAATCACTCATAACTCATAACTCATAATTCCTAACTCATCACTCAAAACTCTTTGATCCCTGAACTTTAATCCTTGATCCTTGGTCCTCCTTAACACTCTGTTAACCATATTGTCAGGCTGTTAACAAACCCGATCCATGCCGGAGTGTTATCATTCCGTTATCAAATGTAAAAGGCATGCAGAGAATACTTTTACTGATTTTCGTTGCCGGTTTTTTGGGGTTGATTACCCGGGCGCAGGATGGGAGTAAATTCAAGTTCACCGGGAATGCGGGTATCTATTACGATTATTATCAGAATGATGCTGATAATTATCCCCTGTTCAGGCCACGTTTCCCTGAGCATCTTGTACGTTTCTCATCCGGCGTGGTGTTTCAGCTGGGTGATTATTTTTCCATTCCAATCAACATTGACCTTACGAACCAGGAGGGTTCCCAGTTTCTGCCCAACCTGCCTGAGGAACGTTTTATCGGGTATGTGCAGAATCCCCGCAACAACATCCGGATCAGTCCGACCTGGAAGTGGTTCCGTGCAGATCTCGGAACCCATACCCCTTCATATTCCTATCTTACCACGGGAGATATGCCGGTTTTCGGTGCCGGAGTGGAGCTGAAGCCCGGCAAATTCCTGTTTTCCGCCAGCTATGGCCGTTCGCAGGAGGCTGTGAATGCCGATCCGCTGAGCCTTTCGGCCGGGGCGTATGAGCAGCACATTTTTGCGGCACGTATCGGGGGCGGCAGCGAACAGAAGAACCGTTTTGTGCTGAACCTGGTGCATCTGAAGGACCTGCAAAACTCCCTTGACACGATTCCTGCGGGTGTTCGGCCACGCGCAGCGCTCACTGTTTCGCCGGAATTGCAGCTGAGGTTTGCCCGCAGGCTATACTTGAAGACTGAAACCGCCGTTTCGGTAGCCACGCATAACCTCCTGGCAGCCGGATCACCGAAAGGTTTGCCAGGCGCTGAACTGGCCGGAACACTTTTCCCGCTGAACCTTTCGAGCTATGCCGATTTCTCTAATATCTCCTCCATCGAATGGCGGACGGACCATGTTACCTTTGGCGGAGAAGTGCGCTTCCTGGGTGCCGGTTTTGTGCCTGCAGGCTACAGGGTCGCAGAGAATGACCTGGTGGATTACAACCTGAAAACGGGACTGCAGCTTTTTGACAACCGACTGATCTTCAATGGTACCGGTGGATTAAGAATTACGAACCTGAGCGAAACGCGGCTTTACGGCTCACGCCGGCTGATTGCCAGCACGAATCTGTATCTGAAACTTTCCGATCGCTGGTCGCTGAATGCCCTGTACACCAACTTCGGGTATCGCAATCAGGTGCTGTACGACACCCTGCGCGTGGAGATGATCCAGCAGATGGCCTCGATGATTCCCACCTGGCGTTATGCGGGCAAAAGAATGGTGCATACGTTCAGTGCAGGACCTTCCCTTCAGTACTTTGATGAGCTGAATGCAGCCACCGGAGAAACCCAGCCCACCCGCTCCGAATCGGCGCAGCTGAATTATCAGGCTGCCTTCAGCGGTCTTCCTCTGAGTGTGGGATTCAATGGCTTGTATCTCGATAATGAAACCCCGGCATCCGGACTCAAAATCCTGCATGGGGGTGTGCATGCCAGATACCGTTTCAGCCGGATCGGACTTACCCCTTCCGCCAATCTATCCGTTGCATCGATCCGTCTGAGCGGGTTTACAACGGATTACCGGACCCGCCTGATCCTGAAAACCGAATACAGGATCAAAGGTGGGTACGATATAGGAATAGCCTGGAACCTGTCGCATTATACCTACGGATCCCGTAAACCCAATGCCACCACACTTGAGAACCGAATGAGTATATCGGTAAGAAAGAGATTTATATAATGGATCAAAGATCAAAGTTCAAAGATCAAGGATCAAAGTTTAAAGATCAAAGACTTATTTTGAACCTTGAACCTCGAACCTTGAACACTTAAACGCCTAAACCTACCTGCCTTATGAAACAAACCAAATCCCTGATAATGCTGCTGCTGGCACTGAACTCCACCCTGTTGATGGGGCAGGTTCAGATCCTGCTGAATATGGATGCCAATCCGAATCCGAGAATTTCAGACTGGGTTGACCGCAACGAGGTGCTCACCCTTACGGTCACCTCATCCAATCCTTCGCTGGAAGGGAAGGAGTACAAGATTCGTTTCAGGCTCTACCTGGAAGACAATCTGGTGGCTGATAACAATTTGACCCTGATGCCTGTGCATGCGGTAGTTACCGGGTCGGAGGTATTTATGGCCGATGAGGTGGTGCCGGGGAATGCGGTAAACTTCTACGGCAACATCAGGGAAAAGGTGATCAGGACGGGGATGCTCCCTGCGGGCAATTACCGGGCATGTGTATCGCTGCTGGATCTGAACGGCCAGACCCTTTCGACTCCCACTGAAGTTTGCCGGAATCTCATGATCACGGCCTACCAGGCACCCGAGCTGATCTGGCCTGCCGGGGATGTGGAGGTTACTGCTTCGCAGCTGATGTCAGCCATGTTCACGTGGAGTCCGATGTCGCCCGTGCCTCCGGCTTCGGAAGGGCTGCAATACAAATTTGTCATCAGCGAGGTGTTGTCGCATCAGAATCCCTCGCAGGCCTTACTGGTAAATTATCCCGGAGTGATGGAGGTGGACTATTTTACCATTGGCAGGTTAATGATGCTTGATGAACTCAGTTTTCTGGAAGCCGGCAAACGGTATGTATGGAGTGTAATGCCGGTTAACCTTAATGGCGAACCCTGGTTTGAGGAGAATGCCGGATTCGCGAAACCTGTAACCTTCAGAATTAAGTCTGAGGAACCAGTTGTTGCAGGTACACCAGATTCCGGAAAGACGATCCGGTATAACTTCACAGTGTTGTACCCCGAAGGTGTTGATCAGTCGGAGGCTGTTGCCCTGCAGGGTGCCCTGAATGAGTCTTTTGCCGGTAGGACCATTCTGGCCGGAAAACCGAAGAACAAGCTGGTAACCCTGCCGGATGCCACCGGAAAAATAGCCGCGCAGAATCCCGGGGCTGATCAGCTGGCAGAGGCTTTGTTTGCCATGGTAGAAGCGGGTGGTGGATGGCAGGCCGGGGGTGGGGTTACCGTCATCGGAGCCAAGCAATCTCCTTGTCCGCCAGATCCATGCGGATGCAAAAAGGATAACACCGTGACCTTCTACTGCAACTGTACCATGGCGCTGGGCTGGTGTATGTGCGCGTTTTGTCCGATATTCAGTGAAATAAAAGCCATCGAAGAGGAAGATATATCTCTGACTTTAGGTAAAAGAATTGTGCCCCCGGTAACAACCGACACATCAGAAGTGAAGGATATTATTATTGTAATGATGGCTGAGGAATCGCAAACCGTGCGTGACGTGATGTCTGGTATCACAAAGGGGCTGGAACAGGTGAATACATTTAGGCAGAATGGGTATCCGGCTTCGGGAAATGCTCCTGTGCGCTATGATCTGCCGATGAAGGAGATAGCTGGCAAAGAGGTGAAATACAGGTTTCATCTGATGTATCCAGAGGATGGATCGGTAGATCCCCAATCGGTACAATCTACCGGCAACGATTTGGAGAAGGCATTCGCCGGAGTGAAAATTATTGCAGGAGAAACTGACCGGATGGTAAAAGGGGTTGCTCCGTCCGACGGATCAGCAGGTGGTGAAAACCATGAGCTCTCTGAAGCAATGTTTAACCTGATCCAATCAGGCGGGGGTCCGGCTGTGGGCACCGGAATTACCGTGATTGGTGCAAAGCAAGCCCCATGTCCTCCCAATCCCTGTGGCTGCAAACAGGATAATAGTGTTACCTTTTACTGTAATTGTTCGATGCACAACGGCTGGTGTATGTGTATGTTTTGTCCTGAATTTTCTGATATTAAAGAAATTGTGGTTGAAGACCCGGTGCTTACGTTCAGAACGGTTCCCCTGCCACCAGTTACAACCGACTCTGTAGTGGTTAAAGATGTGATTATTATGATGATGAAACCCGGATCAAACGAGCCCAATGAGGTGGTACCCGGCATCAATAAGGCATTGGACGTGATCGCAGCACAGAGGAAACTTACAAAGGCTGATGCCGGAGTTTTCGAAACAGGTTATTGATTCATCTCTTCCTGTTTGCGGGCAGAAATAATCACTATTTTTGCCCGCAAATTATCCTGAAAACAGGCAAAATGAAGAAATCAACCCTCTTTTTGATGATGCTTCTGTGGCTGGTTGCCGGAGCCACAGCACAGAAGAAGCAGATTACCACCGAAGATCTGTGGCGTACATTCACTTTCCGCAGCAATGGGATCAGCGATATCCGCTCTATGAACGACGGCCAGCATTTTACCGTGCTGGATGGCAACTGCATTATACGGTATGCCTATGAGACCGGCAAAGTGGTTGATACCCTGGTAAATGGTGATTTGTTGAAGGATGAATTCGGCGAAGTGCTGAGTCTGGATGAATATGCTTTCAGTGCCGACGAGTCGAAAGTACTGATCGGAACCGATCTGCGCCCGATTTACCGTCACTCCACCAGCGGTTTTTTCTACATATACGACCTCAGGGGGAAAAATGTAAAGCCGCTTGCCTCCCGTGAAGCCGGACGGCAAAGGCTGGCAGAATTCTCCCCAAAAGGGGATAAGGCAGCCTTTGTACGCAACAACAACCTGTACGTCACTGATCTTACCAACGGATGGGAAGCAGCCATCACGCAGGATGGAAAAGAGAACTACATTATTAATGGTACATGCGACTGGGTGTATGAAGAGGAGTTTTCGTTCACCAAGGGATTTCAATGGTCACCCACAGGGAAATTCATCGCCTGGTACCGCTTCGACGAGAGCGAAGTGAAGGAATTTACACTTACCTTCCACGGCCCCCTCTACCCCCGCGAGGTGAAGTACAAATATCCCAAGGCCGGTGAGGATAACAGTGTGGTTACCATCCATACCTATGACCTGGAAGAGGGTGAATATGCCCTGATCAATACCGGAACAGAAACCGATCAGTATATCCCGAGGATTTTGTGGACCGCCAGTGATACTGCCCTGGCAGTATTGAGAATGAATCGTTTGCAGAACCATCTGGAGGTGCTGCTGGCAAACCCTGTAAGCGGCGCCACAAAGATATTTTATGAAGAGACCAACCCGTATTACATAGAAATCACCGACAATCTCTTCTTTGCATCCGACCGGCTGGTGTTCACCAGTGAAAAAAGCGGGTATCAGCATATTTATACCAGGCATCTGAAGGATAGCAAAGAGGTGCAGCTTACTTCCGGTAACTTCGATGTGGTGGATATCAAGGGAATTGATGAGAAAAACCAGCTGTGCTTTTACCGGGCAGCGAAATCGTCCCCCATCAACACGGAATTATTCTCGATACGCCTCGACGGCAAAAAGGAAACGCAGCTTTCGACCCTGGCGGGCGACAACGACGCCGATTTCAGCCATACCTATGCGTATTACATCCTCCATTGGTCGGATGCCAACACCCCCGATCGCTATTCGATTGTGAACCGGAAAGGGAAAGAACTGGTGGTCCTGGAGGACAATATGCAATTGCAGCTGCAGCTCAGGCAATATGCCATGGGCAAGGTGGAATTCGATAAATTCTCCACCTCTGAAGGGGTTGAACTGAATTACTGGGTGATTAAACCCGAGAACTTTGATCCGGTACAAAAGTATCCGGTGCTGATGTACGTATACGGCGGACCCGGTTCTCAGACAGTTACCAACGGCTGGAGCTACCAGAACCTCTGGTTTCAGCAGCTTACGCAAAAGGGTTTCGTGGTGGTTTCAGTGGACAACCGCGGCACAGGCCGCCGCGGTGAGGCGTTCAAGAAATGCACCTACCTGCAGCTCGGAAAGCTGGAAACAGAGGACCAGATTGCTGCGGCAAAGTACCTGGGTTCATTGCCGTGGGTCGACAAGGACCGGATCGGAATCTGGGGGTGGAGCTATGGTGGTTACATGTCGACCCTGTGCATGACCAAGGGGGCCGATGTCTTCAAAACCGGTATTGCCGTGGCTCCGGTGACCAACTGGAGGTACTACGACAACATCTACACCGAGCGGTTTATGCGCACGCCCCAGGAAAACGGGGAAAATTACGACCAGAATTCGCCGATCAACCATGTGAAGAAGCTGCAGGGGAAGTACCTCCTTGTGCACGGCACTACAGATGATAATGTACATGTACAGAATTCCTATGACCTGGTTACAGCGCTGGTAGCTGCCGACAAGCAGTTTGAGCTTTTTGTCTATCCCAACCGCAATCACGGGATCTACGGAGGAAACACCCGCAAGCACCTGTACGATATGCTTACGAAGTTCCTGGAGGAGAACCTCTAATTATGTTGAGGAGGTTGAGGAGGTTGAGAAACCGGATAAACCAAAATCATCTAAACTTCCTTAACTTCCTCAACTTCCTAAACTTTTTCAAAAACCGCTTTGTTTTGAAAAAAATGTGTACCTTTGCGCCCTGAAATTAACCGGATTATTAACCCATTTGAAAGGCAGGTATATTTATGATCATTGTTCCTGTAAAAGAAGGCGAAAACATTGAGAGAGCGTTAAAGAAGCTGAAGCGTAAGTTTGAGAAGACCGGAGTGGTACGTGAGTTACGCGACCGGCAGAAGTTCACCAAGCCTTCTGTGACCAAGCGTGAGCAAAAGATCAAGGCAGTTTACAAGAACATGATGCAGCAGCAGGCCGAGAACTGATCGTACTGTTGAAAGGCATGATACCGGTTGTTGAAAAGGCATCCGGTATTTTTTTTAATTTTCTCTTGACAAGCGGTTTTCAAAGGTGTATCTTTATCCGTATCAAAAATGGCGGATCAGGGATGAATGAGAGGATATGATGGCAGATAGGTTTCTGAATTACCTGCAGTTCGAAAAGCGATACTCCGATCATACGGTTACGGCATACAGGCGTGATCTGGAAGATTTCAGGGAATATCTTGCAACGCAATATGAAACGGATGATTTCACCGGGGCCGACAGTTCCGTGGTGAAGTCGTGGATGGTATTTTTACTGGAGGGGGGTATTGCGCCGCGCAGCATCAACCGCAAGGTAGTTACGTTACGTACTTTTTATCGCTGGTGCATGAAGGAGGGTTTACTGAAGGTCTCTCCGGTTGAATCTGTAGTAGCGATGAAGACGCCGAAGAGGCTTCCTCAGTATGTGGATGAGAGTTCGATGGAAGAGTTGCTTGACAGGGTGATGCACGGCGATGATTATGAAGGGATCCGCGACCGGGTGATTATCGACCTCCTGTACCAGACCGGGATGCGGCTTTCGGAGCTTACCGGCCTGAAGCGGGGACAGGTAAGTAGCAGGATGCACCAGATTCGGGTGTTGGGGAAGCGGAACAAGGAGCGCATCATCCCCCTGGGGCGGCAGATGACCCTTCGGCTGCAGGCGTATGCCACGGTGAGGGATGCCGCTTTTGGCGCTGATCCTGCGATTTCACTTTTTTTAACATCCCGCGGGAAACCCATTTACCCTAAATTTGTTTACCGATTGGTGCAGCGTAGTCTGGCAGAGGTTACCAATCTGACAAAGAGGAGCCCCCACGTCATCCGGCACAGCTTTGCCACAGCGATGCTGAACGGTGGGGCCGACATCAATGCGGTGAAGGAGCTGCTGGGGCACAGCAGCCTGGCCTCGACCCAGGTATACACGCACAACACGGCCGAGAAATTAAAAAAGGTCTACCAGCAGGCACATCCGCGTGCCTGAGGCAGGCTGAAAATCAAACATAAACACAGGAGGCTTATATGAAAGTTACGATTCAAACCTTGCACTTTAAGGCCGACAAGAAGCTGGAGAACTTCGTCCAGACGAAACTCGACAAGCTCGGGAATGTCTATGAGAGCGTCATCGGGGCAGAAGTGGTACTGCGATTAGAGAATGTTGAGGATAACCAGAACAAGATTGCCGACATCCGGTTGATGATTCCGGGGTCGGACCTCTTTGCCAGCAAGCAGAGTAAAACTTTCGAAGAGGCTTCAGATCAGGCAGTTGAAGCTTTACGTAAGCAGCTATCCAAGCACAAGGATAAGCTCAGATCCAAATAATCTCCACCTCAGAAATATTTTTTCTGAAAGATTTGTTTGTAAGGGAAATCTTTGTATTTTTGCAGTCCTTTTTAAGGGCTGCATTTTTTTCGTTCTTAGACATGATGCCGATGTAGCTCAGTTGGCCAGAGCAGCTGATTTGTAATCAGCCGGTCGGCGGTTCGAATCCGTCCATCGGCTCGCCATAAATCAGGGGAGATACCAGAGCGGTCAAATGGGGCAGACTGTAAATCTGTTGGCGAAGCCTTCGGAGGTTCGAATCCTCCTCTCCCCACGATTTCTGATATGTAGCTGAGCGAAACAAACTGCAGTATACCTTGCGGGAGTAGCTCATCCGGTAGAGCGACAGCCTTCCAAGCTGTAGGTGGCGGGTTCGAGTCCCGTCTCCCGCTCACAGAGGATGCACCCAACGATTTCCGCAGGGAAAAGCAGCTGGTTTCGGACATCGGATGGCTTGTTACATTATGCCGTTGTAGCTCAGGGGTAGAGCACTTCCTTGGTAAGGAAGAGGTCATGAGTTCAATTCTCATCAACGGCTCACTTTGCATTGAATCCAACAATAATAATTCAATCACCATTTTAAACAACTAAACAATTTAAAGGTATGGCTAAAGAAAAATTTGATCGGTCGAAGCCCCACGTTAACATTGGTACCATCGGGCACGTTGATCACGGTAAGACTACCCTTACTGCTGCAATCACCCTGTGTCTTGCTGAGAAGGGCCTTTCTGAGATCAAAACCTTTGATTCAATCGACAACGCACCCGAAGAAAAAGAGCGCGGTATTACCATTAATACTGCTCATGTTGAATACACCACTTTAAACAGGCACTATGCGCACGTTGACTGCCCCGGTCACGCTGACTATGTAAAGAACATGGTTACCGGTGCTGCCCAGATGGACGGTGCCATCATCGTGGTAGCAGCTACCGATGGTCCGATGCCCCAGACCCGTGAGCACATCCTCCTGGCACGCCAGGTAGGTGTTCCCAAGCTGGTGGTTTTCATGAACAAGGTAGACATGGTGGATGACGAAGAGCTTCTGGAACTCGTTGAAATGGAAATCCGTGAACTCCTTACCTTCTATGAATTCGACGGCGACAACACCCCGGTGATCCGTGGTTCTGCCCTCGGCGGACTGAACAAGGAGCCGAAGTGGATGGAGAAAATCTACGAGCTGATGGAAGCCTGCGACACCTACATTCCGCTGCCTCCGCGTGAAACTGACAAGCCGTTCCTGATGCCCGTCGAAGACGTATTCTCCATCACCGGTCGTGGTACCGTTGCTACCGGAAGAATCGAAACCGGCATTATCGAAACCGGAAACCAGGTGGATATCATCGGTATGGGTGCCGAGAAACTAAAGTCGGTGGTTACCGGAGTGGAAATGTTCCGCAAGATCCTCGATCGTGGTGAAGCCGGTGACAACGTTGGTCTGCTGCTCCGTGGTATCGACAAGGACGAGATCCGCAGGGGTATGGTAATCGCCAAGGTTGACTCGGTGAAACCGCACAAGAATTTCAAGGCAGAGGTGTATATCCTGAAGAAGGAAGAAGGTGGTCGTCACACCCCGTTCCACAACCGTTACAGGCCTCAGTTCTACTTCCGTACAACTGACGTTACGGGCGAAGTAGAACTTCCCGAAGGCGTTGAAATGGTTATGCCGGGCGACAACCTTACCATCACAGGTCACCTGATTGCTGAAATCGCCATGAATAAAGGTCTCCGTTTCGCTATCCGCGAAGGTGGACGTACCGTGGGTGCAGGCCAGGTAACCGAATTGCTCGACTAATTAATTGTTGTTCAATAAATGGTGAAACAGATGGCTGCCCCCGGGTGGCTGTCTGTTTCGCACACGGGTGTAGCTCAATTGGTAGAGTAGTGGTCTCCAAAACCATTGGTTGAGGGTTCGAGTCCTTCCACCCGTGCAAAAAACACATAAAGCAGCTATGTCAAAGATTGCAGACTATTTCAAAGAGAGTTACGATGAGTTGGTCAATAAGGTAAGCTGGCCTACATGGGCCGAGTTACAGAGCAGCGCCATCGTAGTGTCGATCGCCGCACTGGTGTTTGCCCTGATGATCTTCCTGATGGATTTCATCTTCGGTGTACATCCCAGTATCAAGTGGTGGTCGGGGATTCTTGAGTTGTTCTACAAACTGATCGGTGGCTGATGATGCAACCCACCGGTTGCTGCGGTGTTTTAACGGACGGTGTCCGCACATTGCTTCCCAAACGGCTTTTTCTGAAAGCCGATGATGTGCTGGATGATCGCAGGTTTTTTTTTAACTGTTATTAACCTCAACTTACGGGAAAGAGGAAACTGAAAATGAGCGAGATCGAAAAAAAGTGGTATGTTGTCAGGGCTATCAGCGGACAGGAAAAGAAGGTGAAGGAGTACATCGAGAACGAGATCAACCGCCTGAAATATACCGACTACGTTTCGAAGGTTCTGATTCCTACCGAAAAGGTATATCAGGTACGCCAGGGCAAGAAGGTGAGCAAAGAGCGCAACTACTACCCGGGTTATGTGCTGATAGAAGCTTTGCTGGTAGGTGAGATTCCGCATGTTATCAGGTCCATTCCCGGGGTTATCGGATTTCTCGGTACCGAGAAAGGGGGCGATCCCAGTCCGCTGCGTCAGCATGAAGTGAACCGTATCCTCGGAAAGGTTGACGAGCTGGCAGAACGTGGCGAAGAGGTGAGTATCCCGTTCCTGGTAGGGGAGACCGTAACCGTAATCGACGGTCCTTTCAACAGCTTTACCGGTGTGATCGAAGAGATCAACGAAGAGAAGAAGAAGCTGAAGGTGATGGTAAAGATTTTTGGAAGGAAAACGCCGCTTGAGTTGGGATTTATGCAGGTGGCCAAGGAATAGGGCCAGGTATACCTTTTTATCACTTCTTAAAAGAAAAGAAACAAAATGGCAAAAGAAGTAAGCGGATTAGTTAAGTTGCAGATAAAAGGAGGAGCAGCCAATCCGTCGCCCCCTATCGGCCCTGCATTGGGTTCGAAGGGTGTGAACATTATGGAGTTCTGCAAGCAGTTTAACGCACGTACCCAGGATCAGGCCGGTAAGGTGATCCCCGTGCTGATTACTGTTTACAGGGACAAATCCTTCGATTTTATCATTAAAACCCCGCCCGCTGCTGTTCAATTGATGGAGATTGCCCGGTTAAAGAAGGGTTCTGCCGAACCCAACCGCAACAAGGTGGGCTCTGTTACCTGGGAACAGGTGCGTCAGATCGCCGAAGACAAGATGGCCGACCTGAACGCCTTTACAATTGAATCAGCAATGAAAATGGTTGCCGGTACAGCCCGAAGTATGGGAATCACAGTGAAAGGTGAGTCGCCCTTTGCACAGAAGTAACCTGTGGGTTACCGAATGATTTTATGAACAGTAAAACAAAAAGTGATGGGTAAACTTACAAAGAAAAAGAAAGAGGCTCTGGCCAAATACGATAGGACCAGAATCCATACTTTGGCGGATGCCGTGGAAGTAGTAAAAAAGATCACGAATGTTAAATTTGATGCATCGGTGGATGTGGATGTACGCCTTGGCGTAGATCCCCGTAAAGCCAATCAGATGGTTCGTGGCTCTGTTACCCTTCCGCATGGCACCGGCAGAACGAAACGCGTGCTGGTGATCTGTACTCCCGACAAGGAGGATGAAGCCAGGCAGGCAGGTGCAGATTTTTGCGGACTCGATGAGTATATCGAAAAGATCAAGCAGGGTTGGACGGATGTGGATGTGATCATCACACAGCCCAACATTATGCCCAAGCTTGGTCCGCTCGGTAAGATCCTCGGCCCCCGCGGATTGATGCCAAACCCCAAAACCGGAACCGTAACGATGGAAATTGCCCGTGCGATTCAGGAAGTAAAAGCAGGTAAAATCGACTTCAAGGTGGATAAGTTCGGTATCATCCACGCCTCTGTCGGAAGGGTATCCTTCGATCGTCAGAAGCTGCTGGAGAATGCCACGGAACTGATCCAGACCATCCTCAAGCTGAAACCGGCCGCGGCCAAAGGCACCTACATGAAGAGTGTATACGTGTCGAGTACCATGAGCCCCAGCGTACAGGTGGATACCAAGTCGGTTGTAATGTAATAGTCAGGTATCAGTAACCGTAAGAAAGATCTATCATGAGAAAAGAAGAAAAGAGCGAACTGATAAAGTCCCTGACCGACCAGATCAATGCAGCCAGTTATTTTTACCTGACTGACATTGGAGGACTCAATGTTGAAAACAGCAATCAGCTCCGCAGACTTTGTTTCCGTCGCGACGTGCAGCTCCAGGTAGTGAAGAATACCCTGCTGCGCAAAGCCATGGAAAAGTCTGAAAAGCAACTGGACGAACTCTATCCTGCCCTTGAAGGGCCCACTACCATCATGTTTGCCGAAGCCGGCAACGTGCCCGCAAAGCTCATCAAGGAGTTCAGGAAGAAAAACCCCCAGGGCAAGCCGCTGTTGAAAGCAGCTTATGTGGAAGAGACCTGCTATGTTGGTGAAAATCAGCTTGAAAACCTGATTAACATCAAATCCAGGCTTGAACTTATCGCCGATGTGGTGGCTCTGCTGCAATCACCTGCCAAAAATGTTATCGGTGCCCTTCAGGGTGGCGGACACAAGCTGGCAGGCATCCTTGAGACCCTTTCGGAAAAGAAGGCTTAATCATTATCCAAGCAAACAAAATCAATTCATCGAAAACTTTTAAACAGAATAGAAATGGCAGACTTAAAAGTATTTGCAGAACAACTGGTGAACCTCACCGTGAAAGAGGTGAACGAACTGGCCCGTATCCTGAAAGAAGAATATGGCATTGAACCTGCAGCAGCAGCTGTAGCCGTGGCTGGTCCGGTAGGTGGTGGAGACGCCCCTGTAGTGGAAGAGAAAACCTCTTTCAACGTAATTCTGAAGGCCGCCGGTCAGTCGAAACTGGCCGTGGTTAAGCTTGTGAAAGAGCTTACCAGCCTGGGTCTGAAAGAATCGAAGGAGCTGGTGGATGCTGCCCCGAAACCCATCAAGGAAGGGGTTAGCAAAGACGAGGCTGAAGCGCTGAAATCTCAGCTCGAAGAGGCCGGAGCAGAAGTGGAGATTCAGTAAGCTCCGCAATATTGGCAGGATAGAGGCCTGATCCGCTTTGTAAGCTGTTCAGGTCTTATCCTGTTTCATGGTTTTTATCCCGTTCTGTTATTTTCCTAACCTTAATCCCCAACTACCTTGGCTTCACAAAACAAAAACAGGATCGATTTCAGCACAGCTAAGATTAATGCTGAATATCCTGATTTTCTTGATATCCAGCTTAAGTCGTTCCAGGATTTTTTTCAACTGGAGACCACCCCGGAGAACAGGAAACACGAAGGCCTCTTCAGGGTATTTGACGAGAACTTTCCGATCTCCGATACCAGGAACAATTTCGTCCTGGAGTTTATCGATTATTACATCGATCCTCCGCGATATTCAATAGAGGAGTGTATCGAGAGAGGGCTCACCCATTCAGTACCCCTCAAGGCAAAACTCAGGCTGTACTGCAACGATCCCGACCACGAGGATTTTGAAACCATTGTGCAGGATGTGTATCTGGGAACCATCCCCTACATGACCCCGCGCGGCACCTTCGTGATCAACGGCGCAGAAAGGGTCATCGTGTCGCAGTTGCACCGTTCCCCCGGTGTGTTCTTCGGTACCAGCCTCCATGCCAACGGTTCGCATCTGTATTCGGCGCGGATCATCCCCTTCAAGGGATCATGGATCGAGTTTGCCACCGACATCAACAATGTGATGTACGCCTACATCGACCGGAAGAAGAAGCTTCCGGTAACCACCCTGCTCAGGGCCATCGGATTCGAGAGCGATAAGGATATCCTCGAGATCTTCAACCTGGCAGATGAGGTGAAGGTAAGCAAAACAGCCCTCAAAAAGCTGATCGGCCGAAGGCTCGCTGCCAAGGTGCTGCGTGCCTGGATCGAAGATTTTGTGGATGAAGATACCGGTGAGGTGGTTTCCATTGAACGTACGGAAATCATCCTCGATCGTGAAACCATCCTCGAGGAAGAGCATATTGAGCCGATTCTGGAAGCCGGTGTGAAATCGGTGCTCATGCATCGTGAAGATGTGAATTCCAACGACTTCGCCATTATTTTCAACACCCTACAAAAGGATACAGCCAACTCCGAAAAGGAAGCTGTAGAGTACATTTACCGGCAGCTGCGCAATGCGGAACCCCCTGATGAGGAGACTGCACGCGGCATCCTGAACAACCTGTTCTTCAGCGACAAACGGTATGACCTCGGAGATGTGGGACGGTACAAGATCAACAAGAAGCTTAGCCTTGATGTACCTACCAACACCCGGATCCTTACCCGTGAAGATATTATTGCCATTATCCGTCACCTCATCGAGCTGATCAATGCAAAAGCTGAGGTTGACGATATCGACCACCTGAGCAACAGGCGTGTACGGTCGGTTGGCGAACAGCTCTACGCCCAGTTTGGCGTGGGTCTGGCGCGGATGGCCCGCACCATTCGTGAACGTATGAACGTGAGGGATAATGAGGTATTTACACCTACCGACCTCATCAATGCAAAAACCCTCTCCTCTGTAATCAATTCATTTTTTGGCACCAACCAGCTGTCGCAGTTTATGGACCAGACCAATCCGCTGTCGGAAGTCACCCACAAACGGCGTGTATCAGCCCTCGGACCCGGCGGTTTGTCGCGTGAGCGCGCCGGATTTGAAGTGCGCGACGTGCACTACACCCACTATGGAAGGTTGTGTACCATCGAGACCCCTGAAGGACCCAATATCGGTCTGATCTCCTCGATGTGCGTGTTTGCCAAAATCAATGAGCTTGGCTTCATTGAAACCCCCTACCTGAAGGTAGAAAATGGCCATGTGATTCAGGATCAACCTCCTGTGTACCTGACTGCCGAAGAGGAAGAGAACAAGAATATTGCCCAGGCGAGCACCCCGATCAACGAAAAGGGTGAGATCATTCCTGACCGCATCAAGGCCAGGTTTTTGGCCGATTACCCGATTCTGGACAAGGAGCAGGTTGACCTGATCGACATCTCTCCCAACCAGATCGCCTCTATCGCTGCATCCCTGATCCCCTTCCT
This sequence comes from Bacteroidota bacterium, assembly GCA_022709695.1. Lineage (GTDB taxonomy): Bacteria > Bacteroidota > Bacteroidia > Bacteroidales > SKPS01 > SKPS01. Next base: position 341,149 of record JAKLII010000001.1, on the reverse strand, counting down.
GGAACATGACGATGCCAACCGTGCCCTGATGGGATCCAACATGATGCGGCAGGCTGTCCCGCTCCTTCGCCCCGAAGCCCCGATTGTGGGTACCGGCATTGAAGGGAAGGTGGCACGCGACAGCCGCGTATTGGTGGCTGCAGAAGGGGATGGCGTAGTGGAATTTGTGGATGCCAATGAAATCGTGATCCGCTACTCCCGCTCCGAAGCCGATCGGCTCATCAGTTTTGAGGATGACGTAAAAAGGTATCCCCTTACCCGCTTTGCCAAAACCAACCAGAATACCAGCGTAAGCCTGAAACCGATGGTCCGCAAGGGCCAAAAGGTGAAGAAAGGGGACCTCCTTACGGAAGGATATGGGACCCAGGGTGGTGAACTTGCCCTCGGACGCAACCTGCTGGTGGCCTTCATGCCATGGAAAGGGTACAACTTCGAGGATGCCATCGTGATCTCGGAGAAGATCGTGAGTGAGGATATCTATACCAGTATTCATATTGAAGAATTCTCACTGGAAGTGCGCGACACCAAACGGGGTGTGGAAGAGCTGACCAACGACATTCCGAATGTGAGTGCTGAAGCCACCAAAGATCTGGATGAAAACGGACTGATACGGATTGGTGCCGAAGTGAATGAGGGTGATATCCTCATCGGTAAAATTACCCCCAAGGGTGAAACCGATCCTACGCCGGAAGAGAAGCTGCTGCGTGCCATCTTTGGCGACAAGGCAGGTGATGTGAAAGACGCTTCCCTGAAAGCACCCCCTTCCATGGATGGTGTGGTCGTCGACAAGAAACTGTTTACCAGGGCCATCAAGGATAAAAAAGCCAAATCCAAAGAGAAGCTTGAGCTGGATAAGGCTGAAAAGGATTTCAACAAGGAGATTGCAGGCCTGAATGCTAAACTGGTTGACAAGCTGCTGATCCTGGTGAGCGGAAAAACCTCCCAGGGTGTGTATAACAACATGAAGCAGCTGGTGATCCCCAAGAAAACCAAATTCACCCAGAAGCTCCTCAGTTCGGTGAACGACTTTGTGAACATCAATCCCAACAAGTGGACCACAGACAAGGACCGCAACGATGCCATCAAGGATCTTCTTCACAACTATAACATTGAGTACAAGAAGATTCTGGGATCCTATAACCGCAGGAAGTTCATGATCTCCATCGGTGATGATCTGCCCAGTGGCATTGTGCAGCTCGCCAAGGTGTATATCGCCCGCAAGCGCAAGCTGAAGGTGGGAGACAAGATGGCAGGCCGGCACGGGAACAAGGGTATTGTGGCCAAGATCGTTCGCGTTGAGGATATGCCCTTCATGGCCGACGGAACCCCGGTGGACATCGTGCTGAACCCGTTGGGTGTGCCCTCCCGTATGAACCTCGGACAGATTTACGAAACCGTTCTTGGATGGGCAGGCAAAAAACTGGGCCTCAACTTCGCAACCCCGATCTTCGATGGTGCAAACCTCGATCAGATCAACGATTATATGAAACAGGCAGGCCTCCCCAAAAACGGCAGGATACAGTTGTATGATGGCGGTACCGGTGAGAAATTCGACCAGGAAGCCACTGTGGGTGTGATTTATATGATGAAGCTGCACCATATGGTTGATGACAAGATGCATGCACGCTCCATCGGCCCCTATTCACTGATCACCCAGCAGCCTTTGGGCGGTAAAGCCCAGTTCGGGGGTCAGAGGTTCGGGGAGATGGAGGTTTGGGCACTGGAGGCTTTTGGCGCTGCCAATATCCTGCAGGAGATCCTTACGATCAAATCCGATGACGTTACAGGCCGTGCCAAAGCATACGAGTCGATCGTCAAGGGTGAACTGATGCCAACACCGGGCATCCCGGAGTCGTTCAACGTGTTGATCCACGAACTCAGGGGACTCGGACTGAACGTTTCTTTCGACTGATGATGGCTGATAAGCCTGACAAATCATCTTATTGCTAACGAAATACAAAACACTATATGGCTTTCAGAAAAGAAAAGGTTGACAAAAGCACTTTCCAATCGATGACCGTCAGTCTGGCAGCTCCCGAGATGATTCTGGAGCGCTCGAGCGGCGAGGTGCTCAAACCGGAAACCATCAACTACCGCACCTACAAACCGGAGCGCGACGGATTATTCTGCGAGCGGATCTTTGGCCCCGTAAAAGACTGGGAATGCCATTGCGGCAAGTACAAGAGGATCCGTTACAAAGGCATCGTTTGCGATCGTTGCGGGGTTGAAGTTACCGAAAAGAAGGTCCGCCGTGAACGGATGGGTCACATCCAGCTGGTGGTCCCTGTGGCCCATATCTGGTTCTTCAGGTCGCTGCCCAATAAAATCGGGGCACTCCTGGGGCTCCCCTCCAAGAAGCTTGATACTATCATCTACTATGAGAAATATGTTGTGATTCAGCCCGGTATCAAGGAACAGGATGGCATTTCCTACCTTGATTTCCTGAGCGAAGAGGAGTATTTCAACATCATTGATACGCTCCCTTCCGACAACGTATATCTTGATGATTCAGATCCCAATAAGTTCATCGCCAAAATGGGAGCCGATGCAATTTTTGATCTGCTGAAGCGCCTCAACCTGGATGAACTTTCCTATTCGCTGCGTACCAAGGCGTTTGAAGAGACCTCTCAACAGAGGAAAAACGATGCCCTGAAACGACTCCGCATCGTCGAAGCTTTCCGCGAAGGACAGGCCCGGATCGAGAACAGGCCCGAATGGATGATTGTGAAAGTGGTTCCCGTGATTCCGCCTGAACTGCGCCCGCTGGTTCCGCTGGATGGAGGACGCTTTGCCACCTCCGACCTCAATGACCTGTACCGCAGGGTGATCATCCGCAACAACCGTCTGAAACGGTTGCTGGAAATTAAAGCGCCGGATGTGATCCTGAGGAACGAAAAACGTATGCTCCAGGAGGCAGTTGACAGCCTGTTCGACAACTCACGCAAGTCGAGTGCGGTGAAGACCGATTCGAACCGTGCGCTTAAGTCGTTGAGCGATAGCCTCAAAGGAAAGCAGGGACGCTTCCGTCAGAACCTTCTTGGTAAACGTGTCGACTACTCAGGCCGTTCTGTGATTGTGGTAGGCCCTGACCTTAAGCTGAATGAGTGCGGATTGCCGAAGAACATGGCATCCGAGCTCTTTAAGCCGTTCATCATCCGCAAGATGCTCGAAAGAGGCATCGTAAAAACTGTGAAATCGGCGAAGAAAATTGTGGACCGCAAAGATCCTGTGGTATGGGATATCCTGGAAAGTGTATTGAAGGGGCATCCGGTACTGCTGAACCGTGCTCCTACACTCCACAGGCTTGGTATTCAGTCGTTTCAGCCTAAGCTGATTGAAGGGAAAGCCATCCAGCTCCACCCACTCGTATGTACCGCCTTCAATGCCGACTTCGACGGTGACCAGATGGCTGTGCATGTGCCCCTTGGCAATGCTGCCATCCTGGAAGCACAACTGCTGATGCTGGCCTCGCACAACATCCTGAACCCTGCCAACGGAGCTCCGATCACCGTTCCTTCTCAGGACATGGTACTTGGGCTTTACTACATGACCAAAGGACGCCGCTCAACCCCTGAACATCCTGTAAAGGGCGAAGGCATGCATTTTTACAGCCCGGAAGAGGTGATTATCGCCCACAACGAAGGGAAAACAGATCTCCATGCATGGATCAAGGTGAGGCTACCCAACCACCATCAGGATAGTAGCGGTCATTATATCCTCGAAACTACGGTGGGCAGGGTTCTTTTCAATGAGGTGGTTCCCAGGAAGTACGGATATATCAATCAGTTGCTTACCAAGAAATCACTTCGTGATATCATCGGTGACCTGCTGAAAAAGACCGATACTGCCACCACCTCTGCTTTCCTCGATGACATCAAGAACCTCGGATATAAAATGGCTTTTGAAGGAGGACTCTCCTTCAACCTCGACGATGTGATCATCCCGGCGGTGAAAACCGACCTGATCGAACGCGCCAACCAGGATGTGGATGAGGTGCTGTCGCACTACCAGGATGGCTGGATTACCAACAACGAACGGTACAATAAGATCATCGACATCTGGACACATACCAACTCCAGGCTTACCAATACCCTGATGGAGAAGCTCTCCAACGACAAACAGGGATTTAACCCGGTGTATATGATGCTCGATTCGGGCGCACGTGGTTCGAAAGAACAGATCCGTCAGCTTTGCGGCATGAGGGGTCTTATGGCGAAACCACAGAAATCGGGATCCACAGGTGCGGAAATCATTGAAAACCCGATTCTTTCCAATTTCAAGGAAGGGCTTTCGGTACTTGAGTACTTCATCTCCACCCACGGTGCCCGTAAGGGTCTTGCCGACACGGCGCTCAAGACTGCCGATGCCGGTTATCTGACCCGCCGGCTGGTGGATGTGGCGCAGGACGTGATCATCAGTGAAGAGGACTGCGGTACCCTCAGGGGCTTGCAGACCACTGCCCTCAAACGCAACGAAGAGGTGGTTGAATCGCTGTATGACAGAATCCTCGGAAGGACGACTTTACATGATGTGTACCACCCAAGTACGGGTGAACTGATCATCGCTGCCGGACAAGAACTTACTGAGACCTATGCCGGAATGATTGAGGAATCACCGATTGAGATGCTGGAAATCAGATCGGTACTCACCTGTGAATCCAAGAAGGGGGTATGTGCCAAATGCTACGGCCGTAACCTGAGTACCGGAAAAATGGTACAGAAGGGTGAAGCGGTAGGGGTAATTGCCGCTCAGTCGATCGGTGAGCCTGGTACACAGCTTACGCTCCGTACCTTCCACGTTGGGGGTACTGCCTCCAACATCGCCACCGCCAGCAGCATTGTGGCCAAATACGACGGGATTCTCGAGATTGATGAATTGCGTTACATCGAATATACCGACGCTGAAGGGCGTAACTACCTGGTGGTGGTGGGTCGTTCGGCAGAGTTGCGGATCGTGGATAAAAACACCGGAATTTTACTTTCATCTGCCTATCTCCCTTACGGATCCCATCTGTTCTACAAGGATGGCGATGAGATCAGAAAGGACGACCTGATCTGCTCATGGGATGCATACAACGCTACTATCGTGTCTGAAGTATCAGGCCAGGTGCGTTTCGAAAACCTGATTGAAGGGGTGACCTACAGGATCGAGTCGGATGAGCAGACCGGTTATCACGATAAAGTGATCATCGAATCTCGCCAGCGCAGTAAAAACCCGGCTATCAATATTGTTACCTCTGACGGTGAGATCATCAAAACCTATGACCTCCCTGTAAATTCACACATCCAGGTCGATGACGGTGCTAAAATCACTGCCGGTGAGTTGCTGGTGAAGATCCCCCGTGCTATTGGCAAATCGGGCGACATCACCGGTGGTTTACCGAGGGTTACCGAGCTTTTCGAAGCCAGGAATCCCTCAGACCCGGCTGTAGTGGCTGAAATCGACGGTGTGGTATCTTTCGGGAAGAAACTGAAGCGTGGCAACCGTGAAGTGATCATCACCTCCAGAACAGGAGAGGAGAAGACCTATCTGATCCCTACCACCAAGCAGATCCTTGCACAGGAAAACGACTTCGTTAAAGCAGGTACGCCGCTTTCCGACGGAGCTGTGACCCCATCGGACATCCTTGCCATCAAGGGGCCCACCAAGGTGCAGGAATACATCGTAAACGAGGTGCAGGAAGTGTACCGCCTCCAGGGGGTAAAAATCAACGACAAGCACTTCGAGATCATCGTGCGTCAGATGATGCGCAAGATCGAAATCAACGAGCCCGGCGACACCCGTTTCCTCGAAGGGGAAATGGTGAACAAGATCGATTTTATGGAAGAGAACGACTGGATCTATGGCAAAAAAGTGGTTGTGGATGCAGGAGACTCTGAGATCTTCAAGGCGGGTCAGATCATTACCCAAAGGAAACTTCGCGACGAAAATTCGCAGCTCAAGCGGCGCGACCGCAAGCTTGTGGATGCCCGTGATGCACAACCTGCTACCGGTACACAGATCCTCCAGGGGATTACCAGGGCTTCGCTGCAGACCAAGAGCTTCCTTTCGGCTGCCTCTTTCCAGGAAACTACCAAGGTACTTACTGAAGCTGCGGTGAGCGCCAAGGCTGATACGCTGGAAGGACTGAAAGAGAACGTGCTGGTCGGACACCTGATCCCTGCCGGGACCGGACTGAAAGACTATCAGGACATCATTGTCGGATCACTCGACGAATACGAAGAGCTGATGCATGCCCGCCAGATGGAGGAGAGTTCTGTATCAGAATAAATCATTATAAATCATTACATTACAAGAAACAATGAACCAGAATCAACCGCAGATCAATATAGAACTTCCTGAGGATGTAGCCGAAGGAACCTATGCCAACCTTGCCATCATCACCCACTCGCAGGCCGAATTTATCATCGACTTTGTGAATATGATGCCGGGAGTACCCAAAGCCAAGGTGAAATCAAGGATCATCCTCACCCCTCAGCACACTAAACGACTCTTCAAGGCATTGAAGGACAACATTATGAAGTTCGAATCGATGCACGGAGAAATCGTGGTCCCTGAAGAGATTGAAGGGATGATGCCGTTCCCGATCACCGGCCCTAAAGGACAGGCCTGATACTGATCCGCAGAAATCAACAAAAAGAGGGCGTCTCCATCAGGGGGCGCCTTTTTTATTCCTCCGTACTCACACTGTTCCTCACACTGTCTTCCTGTTGCCTAATGCTTCACCTCATCCCCAAACCCCTTCTCCTCAAGGAGAAGGGGAGTGAAGATCATGATTTTGTTAAAACGCTAAAAATATGGTAGGGCACCAAGTCGAACAAATCCTACTTTCCTGATATTTAAGCATTAGAGTATCTTTGTGTCTTCTAATTTTATTGGCAAGGATTCCTTTCTGTATTTTTCGGGGTGGGCTTTATTTTGAATTTCGAAGGAATCCCATTTATTGATTATCTGAGTTTTCTAAAGGTATTGCCCTCGAGTCTCAATTTTTTGGAGTTGATAATGACAGCTCTCCTTTCTTTATAACAATCATAGCCTGAGATGATTTCCTCGATTGCTCCTACCCTCATTGGTGTCAGTCGAATGGTATCTGTAGTAACTAAATCCCAGCTACCGGTGCAATTTATTGTTCTGTCTTGAAATTGTTTATTTAGCTCATACGTAGAATCACTGTGGAGTATAAGTGAAAATTGAAATCCGTTACCGTTACAGGAATATTTTCCGGAAGAAAATCCTCTGTACGCAATGCTTTTACATGAAAACAGAGCGAAAACCAACATGAACATGAATAGTCTCATCCTTTCCTGATTGGCTTCATGAATATATCAAAATCCTTCCATTCCTGGTACTGTACATTATAATCGTCCAATGCTTGATTCATAGCAGTTTCCAAATCCAGAAACCACATATCAAATTCACATGGCTGTTCCATCTCTTTGAATCCAAAAAGAAAGTATCCTAACGAATCATCCTTATCATGCTCGATCACCAGATATCTTATTTCATCTTCATCAAGTTCTTCAACGGTGGCTATAAGTTTCATTCTGTTGATTATTGGCTTTCGAACGCTAAGGTTATAATATTATTGGGGTAATCCATTGAGAACGAATTGAGAACTGGATAAAGAAGTAATGTTGAGGTAGTCGAGTTTATGCAGGAAAACTCAACTACCTCAACTATCTCAACTATTTCTGTTTGTCCGGCCCTGCAGGCTTCGGCGGGATCTGGTAGGTTCCTTCCTTCAGCTGCTGCAGGATAATTTCAATGGCTTTGTTTAGCTGATCGTCGGTTCCGTTAAACTCGCGGTAGGGGTCATTGTCAATCACCACATCGGGATCTACGCCGTGCCCTTCGATGATCCATTCGCTGGTTTCGGAAGAGTAGGTGCCGTATTCGGGTTTTTGCAACGAACCTCCATCGATGAATGGGAGTGAACCGCGTATCCCGGTTACGCCGCCCCAGGTCCGTACACCAACCAGTGTGCCGATCCCAAGTTTCTTGAAGGCATAAGGGAACAGGTCACCGTCGGAAGCCGAATACTGGTTGATCAGTAACACCATGGGGCCTGTCATCATTCCATTGGGGTTGGTACCCATCTCCTCTACATTTCTGGGCGCTGAGATGCGGATGATTTCACGCCTGAGCCTTTCGATGATCATCGGACTTACGTTTCCCCCTCCGTTGCCACGGCCATCGATAATCAGAGCCTTCTTCGACAGCTGGGGGTAATAGTATTTTACAAATTCATTCAACCCTTCCACCACCATATCAGGGATGTGCAGGTAGCCTACCTCGCCGTTGGTAGCCTCATTCACCTTGCGGATATTCTCCTGAACCCAGTTAAAATACACCAGCTGGGCTTCATCCTTCACCGGCCTGATTACATATTTTTTGCTCCCGGAAGCTTCTGGTTTGCTGTTTATAGTGATCTCCACCGGCTGGCCGGCCATCCCGAACAACAGGGCGTAGGGGTCCTGTACCTCTTTCAGATCCTTCCCGTTCAGGGCAATCAGATAATCGCCCTCTTTCACCCTGATACCTACCTGCGTGAGGGGCGAAACCAACTTGTTGTCCCAGTTCTGCCCCTTCAGGATCCCATTGATCCGGAAATACCCGGTGGCCGGATCTTTCGTGAGGGTTGCCCCCAAAAATCCTGTATAGACCCGGTTGAGCTCGTACTTGTCTCCGCCGCTCACATAGGCATGCCCCACGTTCAGTTCGCCGATCAGTTCACCGATCAGGTAATTCAGATCGTTTCTGTCGCTCACGTAGGGCAGCAGCACGGCGTATTTGTCGTGCATGGCCTTCCAGTCAGTGCCGTGCATCTTTTCGTCGTAGAAGAAATCACGCATCTGCCTCCAGCTTTCGGTGTAGATCTGACTCCATTCCTGTTTGAGGTCGGGCTGCACCCACATGTTCGAAAGGTCGGCCTTTTTCTCGGTTTTGGCTTTGGCCGATGGCAAATTGATCACATAATAGTTCCCCTGCGACGAGAGCATCATTTTCTTCTGGTCGGCGCTTATGGTGTATCCCATATTCTCTGCCAGCACCGTTTCCTCTTTATTTTCAAGATTATACACGGTAACCCTGCTCCCTTTTTCCCCGAAGTAGGTCTCGTTGTAGTAGATTTTCATGCCGATCATCGTAAGGTTCCAGTAGTTGGCAGGCCTTACCGGAAGTGCGATGATACGGTCCTGGATCCCTTCGGTATCAACCACTATCGGCTTAACCTCTGAGCCTTTCTTTTCCTTGTCGTCACCTTTTTCGGTTTTGGCATCTTTTCCTTTTCCATCTTTGGCTGGTTCAGCCTTTGCAGCTGGGATCTCCTCCCTGGCAATGGCTACTTCATCGTTCTTCTCGCCCAGCGGATTGTCGGTGGCTGCAGCAAGGGATACCAGGTAGATTCTCGACATATTCCGGTAAGCATGGTTCCATTCGGTGGCAGAGTATATCGGGCTGAAATCACGTTCAGAGACAAACACCAAAAATTTCCCGTCGCTGCTGAACTCGGGGTTGGACGAGCTGTACCATTCCTGCGTTACCGGAATAGCTTTGCCGCTGGCCAGGCTGTAAAGCATGATCTGGTTCATCCCGGTACGGTTGGGCTGGGTGTAGGCGATCCATCGGCTGTCGGGCGACCATGAGAAATCCTGCATCTCCCACACTTTGCTTTGGGCCACAAGGGTTACATTGCCGGTTTCCACATCCACCATCCGCAGGGTTTGCTTCCTGTCGTTGTAGAGGATCTTCCTGCTGTCGGGCGACCAGAGCAGCCCATAGATGTAGTTGTCGTTCATGGTGGTGATCTGACGTGCCGGTGCCGATCCGTCCTGTTCCTGAATCCATACCTGGTATTCTCCGGTTTTGTCACTCAGGTAGGCAACGTACCTGCCATCGGGCGACCATACGGCACCCCGCTCGTGGATGCCCGGCGTGCCTGTGAGGTTCCTGGTAAAGCCGTTTTCCGCAGGAACGGTGAAGATTTCACCCCTGGCCGAAATGGCGATCCGTTTGCCATCGGGTGACAGCGAGGTGCCCTGTATGAACCGGGAAGCATCCACCCGTGCGCTCCCTCCCGGCTTCTGGTCATCCGCAATCTGAATGGTGATTTTGGCAATCCTTCCAGTGGCAGGATCATACATGTGGATATATCCGGCCTGTTCAAAAACGATTTTTCCATCGTGTCCCATCGAGGGGAATTTGACGTCGTAGTCGGTGAACTGGGTCACCTTCTTTTCGGCTTTGGTGGTGAGGTCGTACGAGAAAAGGTTCATGGTACGGTCGCGGTCTGACAGAAACCAGATGGTGTTTCCATGCCACATCGGGATGATCTCCTGCGATACCAGGTCGTTGATCTTTGTGATTGCTCCGGTCTTTATGTCGAAGATCCGGATGTCGTCGGCCATTCCGCCCCTGTAGTATTTCCAGGTGCGGAACTCCCTGAAAACGCGGTTGAAAGCAAGCTTGCTGCCATCGGGCGAATACGAGCAAAACCCACCTGATGAAAGGGGAAGCTGTTCCGACATACCCCCTTCAACAGAAACGGAATAGAGCTGTCCTACAAAATCGTTGAAGGACCTGCCCCTGGAGCGGTAAATGATCTTTTTGCTGTCGGGGGTCCAGGTCATCACGATGTTGTTGGGGCCCATGCGATCCGAAATGTCGTCGCGATTCAGGGTGGCGGTATAGGTGAGTCGTTTCGGCAATCCCCCTTCGGCAGGAATCAGGTACACCTCAGTGTTGCCGTCATATTGTCCCGTAAAGGCGATGTATTTTCCATCAGGAGAAAAACGGGCAAACATCTCGTAACCGGGATCAGAGGTGAGCCTGCGGGCAACCCCGCCGCTGGTGGAAACCAGGTACAGGTCGCCGGCATAGCTGAATACCAGCTTGTTGCCGTGAACGGCAGGGAACCGCAGCAAGCGCATCTCATCCTGGGCTTTCAATCCTGTAAAAACCGCTGCCAGCAGCAGGGCAAGCACACACAGCTTCTTCATAATATATTGATATTTAGATTAATAAAAAGTTCATTTTCAGGCTGAAGCAGAACCATTTAGGCTCAGCAAATTACAAAAGATTCTTTAATTGGGTGCATTGGAGGTTATAGGGTAAAACACCATGAGACCTTTCAAAGCTGTTATTTTAACGACACTTTGTACCCTAGGATGGTTGAAAAGTCTTTCAGCTGTTTTGAATGATGGATCTTTAGAGTTACAGGGATCAGCTTTCCGACAGGTGTTGTGCTTTGCTGATTTGTTAAGATTTCCGGATCAACCGGTAATGTATGCAGTCCTGAAGCGGTTTTTTCAGTAAAGTAGAAGGTAATTTGAATATACCTGTCCCAGACCGACATCCAGAAAACGGTTTTCTTTTTATGGATGGCTTTGCATAGCCATGCTTTTCCATCGCGGTAATACCGCCACTCATGCTGTATCGGATACAGGTCTTTCATTATGCTGATCAATTCCTGATAAACACTGAACAATTGCGGACTCATGGCTTTGCCAAGTGATTCGTCCGAAATTGAATCCTCAGGATCTCTGAATAGCATTACGGGTTCTTTAGTTGCCATAATCGGGATTCACTTAGTCAAAAGTACAAAATCTCGTTACGCTGGTTTTTGGTATGCCCACAATTTTATTATTTTCGTAGCAAATGAGGTCTGTCTATCCTGATATTTTTTATTATTTTATTGAATAAGAGTCAATTGCAATTGCTGCTATGCAGTATCTCAATGCACCTTATTGAGTTATTCAGTATTTCAAACCCAGGAATGGTAATTCACGCAGACTTGTTCCAATTTTTCGGAAATCCGAATAAAAACCTTTAGTGCCGATCAGCGGAATTTCAGCGTATTTCTGCGAGAGAAAAATTTCACGCTGAAATCCGCAGAAACTACGCTGAAATCCGCAGAATACCTTTCAGCGCCTATCCGCGAAATTTCAGCGCAATTCTGCGAGAGAAAAATTTCACGCTGAAATCCGCAGAAACTACGCTGAAATCCGCAGAATACCTTTCAGCGCTGATCAGCGGAATATCAGCGCATTTCTGCGAGAAAAAAATCTCACAGAATCCGCAAAAAATTATTAATAACATTTCAGAAAAGAATTTCCGACATTCGCCATTGGTCTGCTTCACTTCCTGACGCGCCACTACCTGTAACTGATCTATGCAATCATGAGATTATCAACTATCTTACCTTTGTGCAAATTCACAGCTGATGAACTCAAAAATACCCTTTCTGTTCCTCCTGCTTCTGTGGGCTTTACCTATGCAGAACCTCCCCGCCCAGATCACCCTCCAGGGGGTGGTGAAAGATGCGGAAACCCGGTCGCCACTCCCTTTCAGCTCGGTGCGGGTCCGGGGCACCACCACAGGAACCGTGGCCAATGTCGGCGGCAGTTACATCCTCAGGTCAGCTGGAATACACGACTCCATTATGTTTTCCTATGTGGGCTACCAAACGGTAACAGTACCCGCTTCACTGCTGATTACGCACGGCACGGTGTTCCTGGTACAAAAACCTGAAATGCTTGCCGGTGTGAGCGTGTATGCCCGGGAAGACTACCTGTACAAAATGGTGGAGCGTTGCGGGAAGAGGATCAGGAAGCAATCGGGAGAAAGAACCGCAAAGGCCTATTTCGGACTGGAGACCTTCATTGGAGAGCGGCCGGCTGAACTGCTGGAATGCTACTATAATGCCGTAACAGAGGGGGTACAGGTGGAGGCGCTGCTGCTGAAGAACGGCAGGATTGGGCTGGCAGTAGTGGGATCCCGGCTTTTCAACAGCATCGAAACATCCAAAGCCATAAGCCGGTTCAGCCTGGTGCGGCGCAACTCCCTTTTTCCTGCCGTACCCACACAGTTCAGCATGAAAGAAATGCAGAAGGCCTTTGTGCTTACCCCGGGGCGACAGGATGAAGCCATCCTGCATGTGCGGTTTGCACCACGACAGGATTCCGGCAGTTACTTCAAAGGGGAAATGTGGATCGACAAGGAGTCTGCCTCGCTGATACAAATGAACCTGTCCGTTGATACAGCCCGGATCTTCCCGTTCGAATCCCTGTGGGACGACTCTGTCAGAAATGTAAACATGGAACTTGTATTTCGTTTTTTCCAGTTTGCCGGCAGGATGGTGCCCGAATATATACGGTTCAACTACAATTTCGACTACGAAACCGCCAGCAGCGAAGCCAGGCTGGTGATTGATACTTTGCCCGACATGCTGCGCAGGATCGAAACCCGCAGTATCCTGAGCTTTTACGACTATGGCGAACCGTTTATCCTGCCCTGGTTCGAGTACGATCCCGACGAGAGCGACTACCACAAGCTCGCCATGATACCCTACAATGATTTTTTCTGGAACCATAACAGCGCAATGCTCCTTACCGGGGATCAGAGAAACTCGCTGGGTTTCTATGCCGACAAAGGGATGCTGGTCAATTTCGGAGAGGGTAACCATGGCAAGAACTTCCTGAAAATGTTCAATTCCGATACGGTTGGCTACAATTTTCCGTATGCCTTCTGGGGAACCGATTCACGTGTCAGGCTCAACAAGAATATGCCACAGAACGAAACGTGGTCACAGGATCGGATTAAAGACCAGATCCCTTCCGACCTCTACCACCTCGAGGTAAAAATCCTGCTGGATGTGACCCAGGCCAGGGATACCTTTCACGAAGTTTCCTATACCGTTTTTGACGAGACCCAAACCTTTTTCCATCTTCCGCCGCAGCCCTGTACCAATCTCTTTCTGAACCTCTATTTTGATATTTGTGAGATTGAAAGGAGAAAAATGGAAGCGGTATTGCATCAAAATACATTCACAATCAACCAGATCGATTCGCTATATCAGTCCACCACCAGAGAAATAGAGGGCATCACCGGCAAATACCTCAAAGAGGTGCAGCAGGGAAAGAACCGGGCGGAAATGGAAAAGTGGAACCAATATGTGTTCGACCGGCTGCGGATCGACAACCTGGCGCTTTTCAGGGATGAATTGGGGACGGCCAAACCGTGACAGCCACCGGAATCCGTGATCATCTGCAGCATCGGTCTAAGCTGTGTATTTTTATTTCACGCTGAAACCCGCAGAAACTACGCTGAAATCCGCAGAATACCTTTCAGCGCCTATCCGCGAAATTTCATTGCAATTTTGCGAGAAAAAAGAAACATGGTAAAGGTGATGATATACTTTACAATATGACTTCCTCAGGCCACGAATTTTCCCTTGAGGTTCCCCAGAGTTTATTGATGTAATCAATCGAAAAGAAATCTTCAAAGGCATGGATCCAGTAGGTTCCTTTATCTGTCAGGCGGACTATGGAATTGTTGTCATCAAGAAAGCCCATAAAATCCAGCATTTTCATGAATGCGCCATATTCTTTGTCGAAACTCAGGCCGAACCTGTCACTGAAATCGCTTTTTCTGAATTTTGTCTCATAAATCCTCCAGTAGAGCCATCCTGCCATCTGCGCCTTTTCAGATAATCCGATAGACAATGCCACAGGGAGCCTGCCATTTTTGGCAGCTTTTACATACGCTGCCACATTAAAGGTGTTCACATAAAAAATATCCCTGAGATACGACCCGCCACTGGCACCAATGCCCAGATACGAAGGCACGGTAACCGAACAATACTTCTCTGTGCCCTTTTGGGTAAATGCCCACACCGATGATCGCTCAAAACCCGAACTGTAAAAGATCCCTTCAATGATTTTCAGGAATTTTCTTCTCCTGAACATCGTGGCAACGGCATTTCTGTGCAGGGTGGTATCTTTTCCAAACCGGGTGTAGGGGAAATGGAACAATGGATAGGTGGCAGCCTGGTGGATTCCCAGCCTGATCATTTCATGCACCGCCTCTTCGACCTCGTCGCAGGTCTGGCCGGGCAGGTCAAAGATGTAATCGATATTCAGGCATTCGAAATTTTTACCAGCCGCCCTCTCAATGATTTTTTTTACCCCTGCGGATGTGTATGGCCTTTCCAGGACTTTCAGATGCCGGTCCTGCAGTGCTTCAACACCGACGCTCAGATAATTGACACCGAGGGCTTTTAAGGCATTCAGATTCTCGTCGCTCAGATGGTTCGGATGGCTCTCGATGTGGATTGCACATTCCATGTTAAAATGCCTGTACACAGCCTCCAGCATTTGTTCCAGCCCCTTCCCCAGCATGGTGGTCGGGGTGCCGCCCCCAATGTAGAAACTCGAAATCTTTTTGCCTGCCATCAAAGCGGAATATTTCTGAACCTCCTGTATTACCGCATGGGTATATTGCTGCGCAGCATCATCGCTGAATATCTCCTTGTTATACGGACAGTAGGGGCATATCTGATGGCAGAACGGTATGTGGAGGTACAGGCCGATGGTATTGAGTTCCTGGAGGTTTTTATGAACAGTTTCCACATCCGGAACCACATTTTCGAACTTTAGTTCCGGTAGTCCGGTGAACTTCCGGCTTATTTGTTTGCGGATTATTTCTGAAATCATACGGTGGGTTATTTTACATTGCTGCAATGGTTCCTGGAATAGTCGTAAAATACATGGAGAAAATCGACTGCTTTTCCTTTCAGGAAATTCAGGTAAAAGGAGATCAGATAGCTTCTGGTGAAACGGCATTGCTGAAAATATTCGACCCACACAGTGCCCTGTACCTGTCTGAACCTGTAATATCCCGAAGAAGATATCACCGTTGGCATGAATGACCGGTTGTTTTTACTGGAAATCAGGGTGAAGTTAATGCGTTGATTTTCAAGGTCTTTTTTTCTGTACCATATCGATTCATTTTTATACAACGGGTACAGTTCATAAGTGTATTTAATCTTGTTCCAGTTTTCCCCTTCACCGATAAGTTCAACTTTGGATGCGTCCGCTGCCATCTCCCTGATGTGTTGGAAATTAAAACAAAGTTGCATCACACAATCAAGCCGGGCATCTATCTTGAAACGCCCGTAAAATGCGTAGGTGGTATCCGTATGCGTAAAAGTATAGTAGATGTTGTCATGCTGGGAGTAACCCTGCTGCAGGCTTACTGTAAAGATAAATGCCAATATGATTATCCTTCTGACTGATCCTGTTTTTGAGGTTTTCATGCGGATTCCGGATGGTCTAAGGTTAAAAATATTTCAGGGCATTGAGTACCGCGCCCGGTCTGAGTTTCAGGCACTGGTTGATTTCTGCATAACTGAGGTAACCGCAATCCTGGCACAAGGATTTGTTTTTGCTCTCCCGGCAGCAATCATAGTACACCCCCTGTTCATACACGCGGCATATCCTGAGGTTTCTCTTCCAGTCATCCCTGATGGCAGACCTGAGCCCGGTACGGGAATTCAGAACTCTATACCTCCTTTTTAAAAGGATGATTTCCGACATGATCTCTTTCCTTTTTGGAAAATCAATATAAAGTTCATCATATCCATAATAGGGTGTATGGAAGTAAAAAAAAACCCCTCTGATCTGCGGGATCTTGTCGATATAGGCACAAAAACCAGCCAGATCCGATTTGTTTTCCGTGTTGATCGTGTAGTTGATATAGATGGAGGGGTGGTCAGATTTTCTGATGTTTTCCATGATCCTGTCAAAGGAGGTTCCCCGGATCTTGTCATGTGAGGACTTAAGTCCGTCAACGCTTACAAAAATGGTATCCGCTTCTGATTGAAGGGGCATGGTCCCGTTGGTGTAGATGATCACGGTGAAGTAACCCTTTTTGTGGGCATACTGAACCACATGTTCCATGGTGTGTGCCCCGTCACTCCACAGAAATGGCTCCCCGCCTTCCAGGTACAGGCATCGTCCGCCATCGGCATAAAACTGATCGGTTACCTGTTTGACCTCATCGAAGGTCATTCTGGCTTTTTGCCTGTCGATGACGGTACAGTGCCGGCACCGCAGATTGCAGGCATTGTGGAGCACAAGTCCGCAGATCAAAGGTCTCTTACCCCCTTTAAACCAGTAATCAGCAATATATTTTATCCCGTAAAGGAGATGCTTCATGTTTGTGTAGTTTGAATTGACTGATACACAGCTTTTCCGGAGAGTCGGGTAATCATGCGCCGTGGAAGAAACCGCAGTGCAAACACCTGCAGGTTGTTCATTTGTCCGGGAATTATTACCCGTTTTCCACGCATGAACCCTCTGTAACCGATTTCTGCAACCTTTGAAGCCTCCATCAGGGGATTTAGCAAGCTTTTCTTTCTGGAGTGCAGATCCTGAAATGGGGTATTGGTACCTCCCGGGCACAAGGCTGATATACTGATTCCCGTACCTTTCAGTTCTTCCCCGAGCGCTTCCGAGAAGCTCAGAAGGAAACTTTTGGCTGCACAATAGATGGCATTGAAGGGCCCCGGGACAAATGAACCGGTTGAGCAAACATTTAAAACTCTTCCCCGCCCCATGAGCTTCATATCAGGAAGCAACAGTTTGATCAGTTTAATCTGACTGATGCATTGTAACTGAATTAATGCCAGTTCCTCCTCCCATGGGGTATCCATAAATGGGCCCCGGATGTAAAAGCATGCGTTATTTATCAGATTTTCAACCGTCAGGGACTCATTGTGTATCCGTTTGAAAATATGGTCTGCAGCATCAGGCTCGCTCAGATCCTGTGGGATAATCACCATTTTAACCGGATATTGCTGTTGAAGCTCCCCGGCTATCTGCTGCAATTTTGTTCCGTTCCTGGCGACAAGGATCAGGTTATGTCCTTTCCGGGCGCATATTTTTGTGAACTCATATCCAATTCCGCTTGAAGCACCTGTAATCAATGTGTAGCACATTGCCGGCATTTTTTGGGTTTCAGGAAACTTTCGCCTGTCGGATTTCCATTACTCCAGTTTGTTCAAAAGAACCTCGTTTCTGAACTAATCTATTTCAAAGGTAAGGACATTTGTGACGAAAAGTATCCATCCCGGCAGAAATTTGCAGAGCCATGAGAAAATTCACAGAATGTCTTTCCGTGCTTATCAGCGAAATTTCAGCGCAATTCTGCGAGAGAAAAATTTCACGCTGAAATCCGCAAAAACCACGCGGAATCCCGCAGAATACCTTTCAGCGCTGATCAGCGAAATTTCAGCGCAATTCTGCGAGAGAAAAATTTCACGCTGAAATCCGCAGAAACCACGCGGAATTCCGCAGAATACCTTTCAGCGTTGATCAGCGAAATTTCAGCGCATTTCTGCGAGAGAATCTGTGTTTTATTTGAGGAACCAAACTGCTCTACTGAATGTTTTACGATTACAATGAATTAAAATTCTGTTCGTTATACTGGTTTTAAAACAATAAAACAATGAAGAACCTTTGCCTGGCTGGATGGCTGTTGTTTACCGGAGTTCTTGAGACTTTTTGCTTATTGCCTGTTTCTGTGCTGGCACAGAACGATCTTGCCCCAGTGAAGGTATCGGTTACCGATATGCAGGGAAAACCAAGGTCGGGCGAAAAGATCCTGTTCATCGACAGCCTTTCACGAAAAACCTTTTCCGGAATATCGGATGCCAGGGGTGAATTCAGGCTGAAACTTCCTGCTGGGGCCATTTACCTGATCCACATCCAAACCATCGGCGAGGACCTGGAGCATTCGACGTTTGAGATTCCGAAGCTGAAACCGGGCGAATATTACGATGGGGAGTCGGTGGTGAAGATAAAATTTGATCCCCCCAGGGAGTTTGTGCTGGATAATGTATATTTTGATACCGGAAAAGCCACCCTTCGGGCAGCTTCGTATGCCGAACTCAATGAACTGGTGGAATTCATGAAACTGAAGCCTGCAGTAAAAATTGAGATTGGTGGCCACACGGATGATGTGGGGGATGATGCTTCCAACCTGAAGCTCTCACAACAGAGGGCTGATGCGGTGAAAAATTACCTTGCCGGCAAAGGGATTGCCAGAGACCGTGTGGTGGCCGTGGGTTACGGCGAGACGCAACCCGTGGCTTCCAATGACACTCCGGAAGGGCGGCAGCAGAACCGCCGCACAGAGGTTAAAATTCTTTCTGATTAGTGGATGGAAGATTATTTGTTATCCCGTGTCTTGAATCCAATAGATTTTCGCTCAGTTATTTTCGGTCTGATAAGCTCTTCGATGATCTTATAATCACCGCAATATGGTGACTTTGTTCTCCCTGAGCCTCATGAAGCTCTTCTATTCGTCGTGCCAGCTCATCATAGTTGCATGCCCATTGTCTGATTTTAACAAAGACCCGCATAATACTAATGTTAACTTGGATTGACTGAGGACTGTTCAATACGGATGATAACATTGCAACACCTTGCTCCGTGAATACATACGGCAGTGTTCTGCGACCACCCCATTCGGATGTTGCCTCGGTGAATCTTGAAGTCACAATTTGTGACTTCAAGGTTTGCCACTCGTAATATTGAAATGATGAGTAACCGATCATTGAAGTATAGATGATTGAAAGTAAAAAAAAGGAAATCGTCACTGACATTTTTCCAAACGAAAGATATGCAGTGTATTAGTCCAGCACTATCATGAATTTCTGGACAATAAACGATCAGTAGGTCTGTAATCCATCAACTTTTCCTGCACTGTATGAACGCCTCTGATCAAATCTTGATGAACTTCCTGACCAGGGTGTTGTTTTTGTTTTTTAACTGAATGATATACAGTCCGTTGGCCAGTTCTGAGAGTTCGACAACCATAGGGTTTGGGGCAGGTGTTCTGCTGAAGATCCGTTTGCCCTGCAGGTTGTATATCTCCAGCGAAGCATCTTCAAAGGAATCATTGAAGGCAATGGTAATGAAACCCTTTGCCGGATTGGGGTATATGTTCAGGGAAGGGGGATAGGTGAACGGTGGATTTACCTCATTTTCAAGTCGTGCGAGAAAGTACCGCTCGGCTCCGGGGGCAGGGTGTGCCAGGGTTATCTGATCAAACATGGCGGTATCCCTGAAGCTGCCACTCAGGTATACCGATTTACCGGCGGTTACAATTTTGGCATCCAACGCCTTTTTGCACAGAATCGGTTTGACGAATTTCTGGCTGCCATCCAGATCATATGCCACCAGAAATGAGTTTGTGTGATAGTCTTCACAGATGGAGACCACGCTGTCATGACCAAAGTACGCCTTGCCAGTGAATGCGCCGGTTATGTAGATGGCATTACCATAAAGCGAGGAAGAGTTTAGCTTGGGATTGTAATAAAAGTACGCTGACTTTTTCAGCACCGGCACCCCCGCCGGACTGAATTTAATGAGGATATTCCGGCAGGAATCATCCAGGCCAATGGTATCATTGCCAACGATAGTTTTTGGCTTAAAATCCGTGAATACATAAAAATTGTCAGCGGAATCCGTTGCGATCTGCTGGTGATAAGGAAAATCTGAAAAGACGAAATTGTGTTTTTTGCTCCAGAGGAGTTGGTGTGTGCTGGAATACTTATATATGGAATCGCTTAATATAAGCACATTGCCGGAATGATCCGTGTGAATACGCCCAAATGCCCCATCTTCAGCTCTTACCCAAAGAAGGGACCCGTCGGGTCTGAATTTGGCAACGTATCCGATAAGGCTGCCCGGGCAATGGATAACCGTATCCGAAAAGTAGGCATTACCATACGAAATGTTGCCGGAAAGGTAAATGTTGTCATCGCGATCGACAGCGGAGAAAAAGCCATGAATGCAGGAGGTGTCTTTGTAGGCGGGAATTTTATACCACCGCAGGTCCCCGTGCTCTGAAAGTTTTACCATTGCCACACCATGATTCGGTGCCTGAATGGTATCGCCATAATAGATAGTCTTCAGGTTGAAAAGGTTGGTGATTACAATCTCGTTTTTATGATCACATTGAATATCAATGCTCTGGTCAACACCCTGGCCCCCGTAATGCCGGTACCACTGAAAAACACCAGAACTGTCATATTTTGCCACTATTACATCGTATGATTGCGGAGTAAGGGTGGTGTTCCCGAATTGAATGGGGCAGGAAAAAGTGCCTGCGATGTACACATTGTCTTTACGGTCGGTGCACTGACAGGTAATTTCGAACGGAAGCTCTGTTGCCCATCTGAAAGCCGGACTTTGCGCCCGGGTGATGCAGGCCGCAAAGATCCAGAGTAACAGAATAGGCTTTCTCAAGGACCAGTGTATTTCGGTGAGAATGAAATTCCTCTGCAAGATACGACACATCTCTTGATATCGTAAAAATTATTTTTGCATCCAGGAACTGCCAAAATGTCAATAGCATGAATATTGATATATATAGATAACTAGATAATTTAAATATTCATTACAGGCTAACGAATGCGAA
Organism: Bacteroidota bacterium; assembly: GCA_022709695.1. Taxonomy (GTDB): domain Bacteria; phylum Bacteroidota; class Bacteroidia; order Bacteroidales; family SKPS01; genus SKPS01. Next base: position 319,885 of record JAKLII010000001.1, on the reverse strand, counting down.
TCATTCAGAAGTCCAAAAATTTTAAAACATGGAAATCTATTTCGACGGTAACAAGAAAGTCAATGCCCTGGTAAACGGCTTTACGGTAAAAACGGACCAATCGCCCCAGGGTGGGGGAGAAGGTACTGCCCCTGAGCCCTTTACCCTTTTTCTCGCTTCACTGGGCACCTGTGCTGGCATTTATGTGAAATCGTTCTGCGACCAGCGGCAACTGCCTGCCGACGACATCAGGCTGTTCCAGAGTATTGAATATGACCAATTTAAAAGGATGATCGGGAAGATCAATCTCGAGATCAGGGTACCCGCATCATTTCCGGAAAAATATCATGATGCATTGGTCAGTACCGCGTCGTTATGCGCAGTAAAGAAACATTTGCACCCCGATATCGAATTTGATGTGCGCGTTGTAGCCTGATAGGGGCGACGCATGCGTCGCCCCCATGCGGAACGGGCAACGCATGCGTTGCCCGTATGGGACTATTCGATGGTGCGGAGTTTCGCTTCGAGGAGGGCGATTTCGTCTTTGGTGCGCTCGATTTTTTTGTCGAATTCGCTCCGCAGTACGGCGGCAGCTGCCGATTTGGCAAGGAACCCGAGGTTGTTTTCCCAGAGGGCTACGTCGGCCTTCAGCTTCTGGATCTTTTGCTGAAGGAAGATGCGTTCTTTATTGCCGCCCTGTGCCTGCTGGTTCCAATCGCGGTCGTTTCTGTAGTTCTGCTGGCGTGGCCGGCCATACCCGCCGCTGATCTCGGCATAATTCACCTTCAGCTGGTCTAGCTTCTGGTTGATGGCCTCACGGAAGGCTGCCTGGATCTCATTCTTCTTCCTGAAGGGAACGTGTCCGGTTTCAATGAACTCGCGCTGGATCTCCTTGATGGTGTTCAGATTTTCTTCCCTGTTGGCCCCGATCTCAAGGGTTCTGATCCTTTCGATCAATCCTTCCTTGATTTTCAGGTTTTCCTCTTCGCTGTCTTTCTGTGAGGCGAAATGGGCCTGCTTTTTCGTAAAGAACTCGTCGCAGGCACCCCTGAAACGTTTCCAGATTTTATCGGCATGCCGGCGTGGCACCGGTCCTACCTTCTTCCACTCCTGCTGCAGCCTGATCAGTTCATCGGTGGTTTCTTTCCAGTCGGTACTGTCTTTCAGTGCTTCAGCCTGCTGGCAGATGTCGAGCTTCAGGTTGTAGTTGTTCACCTGCTCATCCTTAACTGAGGTGAGGTGGTTTTTCTTCTGGTTGAAAAACTCATCCACCAGCCCTTTGAACCGTTTCCAGATCTCTTCGTTGTGCTGTCTGGGGGCAGGTCCGAGGCTGCGCCACATCTTCATCAGCTCATTCACCTCATCGTTGGTGCTCTGCCAGTCGTTGATCGACTCTGGAAGGGTTGCCATCACCTCTTCCATCTTTTCGCACAGTGCCCGTTTGGCAGCGAAGTTGTTCTCCTGTTCAGAATGGAGCTGTTCGTAATATTCCCTGCGCCGTTCGTTGATTTTTTCCGTAGCTGCCCTGAAACGCTCCCACAACTCATCCTTCTTGTCGTTGGGCACCGCACCGATCTCCTTCCACTCCTGATGGTACCGCTGTAACAGCTTGAATGACTTCAGTACCGAAACTTCAAGCAGCAGCTCCTCAGCCTTTTCACACAGCTCTATCTTCTTCTCCAGGTTCTTCTTCATGTCGAGGTCCCGGAGCTCATTGTTGATCTTTACCTTATCGAAGAATTTTTCTACCAGGAAATGGTAACTCTGCCAAAGGTTGCTGATCTCGCCCTTGGGTACGTTGCCAATTTCCCGCCAGCGGTCCTGGATGCCCCTGAATTCATCATAGGTCTTTTTTAACGGTTCCTCAGAATTGATAAGCTCCTTGATGCGTTCCAGCATCTCCAGCTTTTTCTGGAGATTCTGCTTCTTCACCTCTTCCTGCTCCTCGATCTGCTTTTGCTTTTTATCGCGATATACCGCCAGTGCGGCCTCAAATCTCAGGGAAAGTTCATCAGGTTCCATCACAAACTGGTCGCGTTCGCCCCCTTCTGCTATGAATGCAGCAAGGAGTGCATCCTTCTCATGCTTGATCAGCTCGCGGAAGGCAATTTTCAGTTTGCCGGCTTTCTGTCTGAACTGAACAGCCTTTTCATCCGCAATCAGCTCTTCCATGGCAACCACAATCTCTTCCCTGCTCAGGGCTGAGTAATCCTGATGATCCTCGATCTCCTCCACATCCTCCGTTTCTGCCGCGATATGATCGGGCTCATGCAGCCCGGTGATGGTTTCCGGCTCCTGCAATGGCACCGGGATCTCTTCAGCCACAACGGGTTCCACGTGTTCGGAAAGGGTTTCTGCCTCTTCTGCTATCTCCACGGGAACGGTAACTTCCTCTTCAGCAACGATGGTTTCCGGTTCCGGAATGGATTCAACCTCTTCCGTCGCTTCCACGGGAACGATAACCTCCTCTTCAGCAACGATAGCTTCCGGTTCAGGAATGGATTCAACCTCTTCCGTCTCTTCCACAGGAACGATAACCTCCTCTTCAGCAACGATGGGTTCCGGTTCCGGAATGGTCTCCACCACTTCCGTCTCTTCCACAGGAACGATAACCTCCTCTTCAGCAACGATGGGTTCCGGTTCCGGAATGGTCTCCACCACTTCTGTTGCTTCTACGGGAATGGCAACTTCTGCTTCTGCAACGATTTTCTCATGAATAGCCTCTGCTGATTCCTTCAAAGGGGTTTCCGCTAGGGGTTCGAGTATTTCTTCTTCAGTTTCAATATTGGTTTCCGCTATGGCCGGACTATCTTCGGGATGTATTTCAATCCGCACCGGATCCTCATAAAAATTCCCCTCTGCATCAAACAGGGGGGTTATAATGATGGGGGCTGACTCTGCTTCTTCAACTTCTGCGGATGCATCTGATTCTGATTCTTCCGAAGTTACCTCTTCAGTCTCTTCTGATGTAACTTCCTGGTTCAGGGCATCCTGTTCCAATGCTTCGTGTTCATCAACTTTTTTTTCTTCGTTTTCCATGACGGATAGGTTAAGGGTTAAACAATACCCCTGAGCCGGCAGGCCGGATCAGGCTTGAAAGAATCCTGAAAAAGCACAGGCTTTTTCTGGTACTCAGCAGGAAGTCATCGTTGCCAGGCATCGGCACAACATCCTCTGCAGCATTTCATCTTAGTCTTGCCCGGGCAAAACAAGGGTGCAAATATAAGAGTTTTACAAAAGGAAATTTTATCCGGGAATCTTATCGAGCGCCTGGCTCAGGTCATGGATGATGTCTTCGCATTCTTCGATGCCAACCGAAAACCTCACCAGCCCGTCGCTGATGCCCGCTTCGGCCCTTTTGGCCGGCCCGAGTTTCGAATGGGTCATGGATGCCGGGTGCTGGATCAGGGTTTCGATGCCACCGAGCGACACTGCCAGAATGGCAAGTTTCACGTTGTTCATCAGGATTTTGCCGGCATCAAGTCCGCCCTTCAGGCCAAACGAAATCATACAACCAGGGCCCTTCATCTGTTTTTTACCCAGCTCATATTGAGGATGGGAAGGTAATCCCGGATAGAGGATCCATTCCACCTTCGGGTGTTTTTCGAGCCATTCTGCAATGCGCAAGGCCGATTCCTGGGCCCTGTCGATGCGGATCCCCATGGTTTTCACCCCTCTGCGTGCCAGGTATGCCTGATGAGGATCCATATTGCCGCCCATATTCACCAGAACGGTTCTGAGCTGCTGATAGAGTTCCTTGTCGGAGGTTACCAGCATCCCTGCCACCACATCGGCGTGGCCGTTGATAAATTTGGTCATGCTGTGCAGCACGATATCGGCCCCGTATTCCAGCGGCCTCTGCAGGTATGGGCTGCAGAAGGTGTTGTCGACACATACCTTAATGCCGTGTGCTTTTGCCAGTTTACACACTGCTTCCAGGTCGGTGATGCCCATGGTGGGATTGGCCGGTGTTTCGAGGTAAATCAGTTTTGTATTCGGCCTGATGGCATCTTTTACATGGTTGATATCGGTGGCATCCACGTAGGTGCTCTGGATGCCAAACCGGCTGAAAACCGAATCCATCACACCCCGCGACGGTCCGTACACGGCATTGTGGCTCACCATGTGGTCACCCTGTGACAGGAGGGCTGCATACACGGTGGTAACAGCGGCCATTCCGGATGCGGTGGCGATCCCGTCATACCCCCCCTCAAGCTGGGCAATCACCTTCTCGAGATCGCGGATGGTGGGATTGCCTATCCGGGTGTAAATGTATCCGTCGCTTTCGCCTGAGAAACAGGCTGCGCCGTGGTCGGCATTTTCGAATATAAAGGTAGAGGTCTGGTATATAGGGGTTACAGCGCTTCCCAATGGGTCGGAAGCCCCTCCGCCATGAATAACTGTGGAATTAAAACCCATCTTTTCTGTTGCCATGATAAGGGAAATTTAAATTTGCGTTTATCTTTGCAAAGATAGAGGGAATTCCGGTGCACCCGGGAAAATCATGCTAATCAAAGAAAAAACAACCATGGAAGCAGCTCAGTTGTGGGATATGGTAAGGATTCACTACACAGGGTATCGCCCTGATAATACGATATTTGAATCGACCACATCAGGGGAGCCCCTTGAGTTCCAGCTGGGGGGTGAGGTGTTGATACAGGGCCTGGAGGAGGCGCTTTTCGGGATGAAACCCGGGGAAACCAAACGGGTGGAGATACCTCCCCATCTAGCTTACGGGGAGGTTGACAAGGACCTGATCTTTCCTGTAAGCAGGAAGGAAGTGTTTGGATCACTGGAAGTTAAGACCGGACAGATCATAGAACTGCCCAATGAGGAAGTGGGAGTACTTGCGCTGAAGGTTGTGGATATCAGGGGTGACAAGGTGTTTCTGGACGGCAACCATGAACTGGCAGGTCAAACCCTCACCTTCGATGTTGAACTGGTTGAAATTCTGCCCGATCCGGCTAGTCATACCGAATTGCCTGAACTGGAGTGATCCCCCTTACCACCAGGGCAGGAATCAGCATCACCAGCACAACCACCAACATTACCCCCGCATTCACCAGGAGAAGGTCTCCCGTCAGCAGCCGCACCGGTACGGTATCGAGGTAGTAGTTTTCCTGATCCAGCTTGAAGAAGCCTGTATATTGCTGCAACATGGCAATGGAAATAGCGATGGCATTTCCGATCACAATCCCTTTTGCCAGCAGGAAGGCGCTGTGGTAGATAAACAGGCTGCGTAACGACCTGTTGTCCATACCAATAGCTTTAAGGATCCCGATCATTTGGGTTCGCTCAATCACCATGATCAGCAGGATGGAGGTCATATGGATCAGGGCCACCAGGGTGGTTATGGCCAGGATAATGAGCACGTTCTGGTCCATCAGGGCAAGCCACCCGAACAACTGCGGATTCCGGTCGCGGATGCTCTCGGCCAGCATGTCGACGGGAATGGTTTCATTTACCTGCGCAGCCACGGCATCCAGCTGTTTGAAATCGTTGATCAACACCTCGTAACCACTAACCTGTGTGCTGTCCCAGTCGTTGAGGCGCGCAATCTGCCTGATATCCCCGAACAGGAACATCTCATCAAACTCTGCCAGACCGGTTTCATAGATGCCTGAAACGGTAAAACTCCTGTAGCGTGGCGGATCCTGCACAAAATAGAGGATCACCTGATCCCCTACGGCAAAATTGAGTTTTGCAGCGATATGTTTGGAGATCAGGATCTCCAGGCTCCGTTCCTGTTTGTCCAGCACCGGTATCTTCCCTTCAATAATTTTTTCCCTGAAAAAATCCCAGTTGTAATCCGGATTGACCCCTTTCAGGACGATTCCTTCGATCTGGTCATCGGTTTTGATGATCCCCGCCTTCAGCCCGAAAGGTTGCACATGCGACACCCCCGGGATGGCAGAAATCCTTTGAATCAAAGCTGAATCATAGGTGAGGGGTTTCAGCTCATAGGAACTGTTGTTGTCGTACCAGGTGATCTGCACATGGGATCCAAAGCCGATGATCTTTTCCCTGATTTCGTACTGAAATCCTTTCAGCACAGCCACTGCCAGCACCAGTACGGCAATGCTCAGGGCAACGCTCCCTACAGAGATATTGATGATTGGGCGGGTGAAAGTGCCCTTCCCTTTTTGAAATAGCCTTCGGGCAACAAAGAGTTCTGCTTTCAAGTTGCTGTGGTTTCTGCAAAAGTAATAATCTTTGCATGTTCATTCAGCTATGATGACCTATGATCAGAATCCTGATATCAACTGCATTTTTCTTAACGACCTCTTTATCGGTTTTGCCGGCCACTGGCTGCAGGCAGATGCACCGGGCCACGGCACCGGACCAAAATCTGTTACCTGCAGCCTATCGGACAGAGGTGTACTTACCAGTGCTTCAGGGCAAACGGGTAGGGGTAACCGGCAACCAGACCACGATGATCGGGCAGGTGCATCTGGTGGATACCCTGCTTCGCTCCGGTATCCAGATAGCGAAAATTTTTTGTCCCGAACACGGTTTCAGGGGGGAGGCCGAAGCGGGCAAAACCATTTCTGCCGGCTATGATTCCCTGTCCGGCCTTCCGGTAATTTCACTCTATGGCAAAAACAAAAAGCCTTCACCGGAAGATCTGAAGGGGATCGATATCATGATGTTCGACCTTCAGGATGTCGGGGCAAGGTTTTATACCTACATTTCCACACTGCACTATGTAATGGAAGCCTGTGCTGAGCAGAAGATTCCGGTGCTGGTGCTTGATCGTCCCAATCCCAACGGTCATTATGTGGATGGGCCGGTGCTGCAGGAAGCATACAGATCCTTTATCGGGATGCATCCTGTGGCTCTGGTGCATGGGATGACGATGGCAGAATATGCCCGGATGATCAACGATGAAGGGTGGCTGGCCGGAGGGATCCGGTGCGATTTGCGCTGGGTGGCGATGGAGGGATACACCCACAAATCGGTGTATCAGCTTCCAGTGAATCCTTCTCCAAACCTGCAGGATATGGATGCCGTATATCTGTATCCTTCGGTTTGTCTGCTGGAAGGCACTGTGGCTTCCGTAGGCAGGGGAACCGATTTCCCGTTCAGACTGATTGGCCATCCTGAAGTGAAAAGTGGCGACACGATGTTTGTGCCGCGGGCGATCCCGGGCAAGAGTGAGTCCCCGAAATGGCAGGGAGAAACCTGCTACGGATGGAAGCTGTCGGGCCAGAACCCCGACGGCAGCTCAGTGCTCGATTCCCTTGCCCTCACATGGCTGATCAGTATGTATCAGGAAGTTGGGGGAGGGGAGAAGTTCTTTACGTCCTCTTTTAACCTGCTGGCCGGCAATGATGTGCTTAAAAAGCAGATTATTGCAGGTGTTCCTGAGGCGGAAATCAGACAGAGCTGGGAGCCGGGCCTGTCTGAATTCGGAAAAACAAGAGAGAAGTATTTGTTGTATCCTTAATCCTGATCAACAATCTAACTTGTTCTATACATGAACCATAACATGATGGCAGCTTCACATGGTTCTTTCTCCGCTATTTCTTTTCCCCGACACTACAAGGAGGAACCGGCGGAGGAATTATGCAAAAAGTTTATTGACATTGCTATTTGGTTTCTGGTTTTGTATATTTGTATGCTCTCATAAGTCTCTGTTATATAATCGTATGAAAAAGATGCTCCTGGGTATCGTTTGCCTGATGTGCATTTCAGAATCCTTAGGGCAAAAACTGGAATTTACCGGCGGAATCAACCTGAACCGGTATTTGGATGCAGATTCGTTCCTGGATGGTTATTTGCCTCCAGGCCTGAAATGGGATACAGGCTATCAAATGGCTTTAAGTCTGCGATCAATCAGGTGGTGGCATTGCCTGCCTGTGAAAGTTACGCTGCGCCTTGATTATGTTAAGGGAAGGATCGATGAATACTATGGAGGAATGGGCGGTGGTACCAGTTATCATGCCGCCGTTGATAAGATTAATCTTGGATTCGGATTCTTTCCGGTCAATATCAAAATCGCAAAAAAGTTCTGGGTTAGTATTGGAGGTGAATTAAGTGGCAGAGTGTGGGATCACACGACAGGCGAGAAGTGGGCCTTCAGTATGTATGCTACCCCACCAGTAAGAACATGGTCGCTGGATGATGATGCACTGCAACTCAATAAAGATTTTTTCTTTGGTGTATCTGCCGACTTTTCGTATGACTTTTGGCTCTCTGATGTTTGGCATCTGGCACCCCATTACAGATTCTATCTGGGTCTTACGGATGAATTCAGGAATCTCGAATCATCCATCCGTTCGGTGCGAAACTATTTTGAAATGGGAATCATTCGCAGAATCTGAGTATTATTGCATTTATTTGTAATCTGTCCTTATGGCTAAACAGCAGAATCCAAAAGGGAAATCCCGGCCTGTAATATCCTCTGAAACCCGTCCCCGGAAGCCGGGAATCCTGCCGGAAGCGAAACCAATGGGGACACTCGCAGAATCCCTGATCATCGTGGTTTTTGCGCTGGCTTTGTACGCCAACACTCTGGGGCATAAATATGCCCTTGACGATACGATGATGATCACCTCGAATGCCTACACCAAAGAGGGCTTCCGGGGGATGGGAAATATTCTGATGAACGACGCCTTCACTGGATTTCATGGGGAGGATAAAAATCTGTTGCCGGGTGGTCGTTACCGCCCTTTGTCGCAACTGATGTTTGCAGCGGAATACGGGATCTTTGGGGAGAAGCCCCTGGCAGGCCACCTGTTCAACATTTTGCTGTATGCCCTTGCCTGCCTGGTGCTGTATAAAGCGTTACTACTCCTGCTAAATTCTGAAAGATTCAACCTTGCCGGGTTTTCTTTCGCCTTTGTGGTTGCCCTGCTGTTTACAGTGCACCCCCTTCATACGGAAGCAGTTGCCAATATCAAAGGGAGGGATGAAATACTAACCCTGCTGGGGTTTGCAACTACGCTGTGGCTTTCCCTGGCCTATCTGCAATGGCACAAACGCAGTTATCTCTTTTTGCTGATACCGGTGTACTTCCTGTCACTGCTGTCGAAGGAGCACGCCATCACCTTTCTCGCAGCCATCCCGCTGCTGCTGCTGTTCAGGGAACAACGTTTTTCCCGGAATAACACAAAAGTTTTACTGTATCTGGGATTTGGCCTGCTGGCATATCTGGCGCTCCGCTTTGCTGCCATCGGGATTCCCAAAGGCTCGGTGGTGAATCAGGAACTCCTGAATGATCCGTTTGTGCAGGCTTCATTTTCAGAGCGCCTTGCCACCATCCTCTATACCTGGATCAGGTACATCGGTTTGGTGCTGTTTCCCCATCCGCTCACCCACGATTACTACCCGTGGCACATCACCTACAAAACCTTTGCAAATCCTGCGGTTCTGCTTTCGGTGCTGTTCTTTGCGGGCGGTGCCATCTATGCGCTGAAGAAAATCCGGAAACCCGACTTGCCTGCCACAGGATTTCTTTTGTTTGCAATCCTGTTTTCCAGCCAGTCGAACCTGCTGGTAAACATCGGAACCTTTATGAACGAGCGCTTTGTATTCATTGCCCTGCTCGGCATTCTGCTGGTGCTGGCCTGGCTGCTGCAGCAGTGGATCAGGAGAACTTCCGGCAAGCCCACACTTCAGATGGTGGTGGTCTTGATCGTTGTACTGGGCTTCAGCATAAAGACCATTTCGAGAAATACAGCCTGGAAAGACGATTTTACCCTTTTTACCACCGACGTTACGGTATCGGAAAACAGCGCCAAGGTGAACACCTCTGCCGGTGGGATGCTGCTGGATCGTGCCCAGAAAGCCACCGATGACCGCCAGATGCAGCTGCTTCTGAACCAGGCGCTTCCCTACCTGCGCAAAGGGGTTGAGCTCCATCCGCAGTATCTGCAGGCCCGGGTTCTGCTGGGCAATGCCCTGTTGCTGCTCAACGATTACAAAGGGGCATGGGAGTCGTATGCTGCCTGCATCCGCATGAGCCCCGGTTACCAGGATGCCCTCACCAACGCCCGGACCCTGGGAACCCGTGCCTTGCTTTACAAAGACTTCGAAACTGCCGGTGTGGTGTACGGGGAGCTGATGCGCCTGTATCCCGGCGATAGCGAATATGCCACCGGATATGCCGAAGCCAGGCTTTATCGCGGAGATTATACTACAGCGGAGAAGATGCTGGATTCACTCGCGGTCGTCAATCCCGGCAACAGCAGGGTACACCACCTGCTGGGGCAGCTGTGGGGTCGGTTCCGGGCCTCTGATCCTGCTGTACCTCCCGGGCGCCGGGCAGAATTTTTGGAGAAGTCGAGGTTCCACCTGGAGAAAGCGATCGCCGGTGATACTGCCAATTACGGGATGGTAGAGAACCTGGCCATTGTGTACGGTATGCGGGGCGACCTTGCCACAGCATTGCGCTACTTCGAAAAAGCACTGACGATGATGGAGCAGAAGGAAAAGGAGATCCCTGCTGATCTTGCTGCACGGAAGATCCGTTCGGAAAATTTCTACCGCATCCACCGCAACATCGGTGATACTTACAGGAATATGGGAAGGGTGCGGGAGATGGAGGAGCATTACAAAAAAGCCGGAGCATACAGCCCCGGCTCAGCATCTTCTCCGTGAACCTGATCAGAGGGTTCTGCCCGGATAGACCCTCAGGGCCTCTCTGAGAACTTTCATGGATCCTGCAAGGTCTTCTACCTTAAGTACATAGGAAATTCTTACCTCATTCAGCCCCTTCCCTTTGGTGGCATAGAAACCTGTAGCGGGAGCCAGCATAACCGTTTGGTTTTCAAAAGAGAAATCTTCAAGAAGCCAGCGGCAGAATTTATCGGCATCATCGATGGGGAGCCTTGCCACCACATAAAATGCCCCTTTGGGGTTCGGGCAGAAGGCACCCGGAATCTTGTTGATCTCTTCCACCACAAGGTTTCTGCGCTGGAGGTACTCATCCAGGACCATCTTGAAGTAGGAGGGGGGGGTGTCAACTGCGGCTTCGGCTGCCACCTGCCCGAGGGTTGGGGGACTCAGCCGTGCCTGGGCAAATTTCAGCGCAGTGGCCAGGATCTCCTTGTTTTTGGTTACCAGGTTTCCTACCCTTACCCCGCAGGCCGAATACCGCTTCGATACGGAGTCGATCATGATGATATGCTGCTCAAGCCCCTTCAGGTGCATCACGCTCTCGTGCTTCAGTCCGTCGTAGGTAAACTCACGGTACACTTCATCAGCAATCAGGTAAAGGTCGTATTTCAGCACCAGTTCGCGCAGCACCTCAAGTTCCTCTTTGCTGTACAGGTATCCTGTGGGGTTGTTGGGGTTGCAGATCAGGATGGCTTTGGTGCGCGGGGTGATCGCTTTCTCAAAGTCGGCAATAGGGGGAAGGGCAAAGCCGCTTTCGATGGATGAGCTGATGGGGTTGATCTCTACGCCGGCATTCACAGCAAAGCCAATGTAGTTTGCATAGAAAGGCTCCGGGATGATGATCTCGTCGCCGGGATCGAGGCAGGTCTGCATGGTGAACAGGATCGCCTCTGAAGCCCCGGCTCCGATGATAATTTCATCGGGAGAAACTTCAATGCCAACACTTTTGTAGTATTCAGCCAGTTTTTTACGGTACGAGAGGATCCCTGCCGAATGGCTGTATGCAATCACCTTCATGTCGAAATTCCGGATGGCATTCAGGGCCACTGCCGGGGTTTCGATGTCGGGCTGGCCAATATTGAGGTGGTACACTTTTGTTCCACGTGCTTTGGCCTTGTCGGCATAAGGAACAAGTTTACGGATGGGTGATTCGGGCATCAGGTGCCCTTTTCTGGATATGGATGGCATAACGTTTTGGTTTTGGGTTGATAAAAAAAATCCCGGCACGAAGCCGGGACAAAGTTTGGAATTTTTTTACAACCTGCCAAGGACTATTTTGCGGTAGGGGCAGTAGGGTTGGTCGGATTCACCGGAGCAGCACCCTGTTCCTTCACCACATTGCCTTTGATCGTAAGGCGCAGGGTGTTGGGATTTGAGTTGGTGGTAACCGTAATTCCCTTGTTGAAGTACCCTACGCGGCTGTTGTCGTACTGGACGGTAATTTTTCCTGCAGCTCCCGGGAGGATGGGTTCCTGGGTGTAGCTGGGGGTGGTACAGCCACAATCGGCCCTTACGCCTGTGAGGATCAATGGCTCATCGCCTGTGTTGGTGAACTTGAATTCACATTTGCCGGCATCGTTTCTTACCTGTGACCAGTTGATGTTACCAAAATCATACACCAGGGTTTCAAAGGTGATCACCGGACCTTTGTTGGCCTGCGGCAAATGGGTAAACGACATCATGCCAAGGCTCAGGGTCAGGAGTACGGCAATGGCTACTGCTTTTTTCATAATGTTATTGTTTAAGTTTCAGCAAAGGTATCCTATCTGCATAGGTGGTCGTGTTAACACCAATCTAAAAGGTGTAAACAATTTGTAAACACCCGGCCCGGGAAATTAGAGTACCTTTGCGGCCAATTTACTTAGGAAGGACTTTGAGATGACGGATATTCGCAATATTGCCATCATTGCACACGTCGACCACGGAAAAACCACACTGGTCGACCGTATTTTACATCAGGTAAAGCTGTTCAGGCAAAATCAGGACATGGGCGACCTGATCCTGGACTCCAACGACCTGGAGCGGGAGCGGGGGATTACCATTCTGGCAAAAAACGTTTCGGTACGATACAAAGGTATTAAAATCAATATCATAGATACCCCTGGCCACGCCGATTTCGGAGGCGAGGTGGAACGGGTGCTGAACATGGCCGACGGGGTGCTGCTGTTGGTGGATGCCTTCGAGGGGCCGATGCCCCAGACCCGGTTTGTGCTTCAGAAGGCACTGGAGCTTAATCTGAAACCCATTGTGGTCATCAACAAGGTCGACAAACCCAACTGCGATCCTTACGGTGTGCATGAAGCGGTCTTTGAGCTGATGTTCAGCCTCGAAGCCACTGAGGATCAGCTTAATTTTCCCACGGTATATGGCTCTTCCAAACAGGGTTGGATGTCGGATCACTGGGAAAATGTAACCCCGGACATCAGTTACCTGCTGGATGTGATTATCGACAAGATTCCCCCGCCAGTTGCCCTGGAAGGGCCTCTGCAGTTGCAAATCAGTTCCCTGGATTATTCATCCTATCTGGGCCGGATTGCCGTGGGACGGGTACACCGGGGAAGCATCAGGGCCGGAATGCCGGTGGTGGTGATGAAACGGGATGGTTCGGTGATGAAATCGGTGATCAGGGAGCTGTACCTGTTTGAGGGGCTGGGAAAGGAAAAAATCAAGACCGATGTTTCTGCCGGAGAGATCGTGGCACTATTAGGTATTGAGAGTTTCGACATCGGCGACACCATTGCCGATGCCGAGAATCCAGAGGCACTCACTCCCATTGCCGTGGATGAGCCCACCATGAGCATGCTCTTTACCATCAATACCTCGCCATTTTTCGGCAAGGAGGGCAAATTTGTCACCTCCAGGCACCTGCGTGAGCGGCTCTTCAGGGAGACCGAAAAGAACCTTGCCCTGCGGGTTGAGGAGACCGAGTCGCCCGAAAAACTGCTTGTGTTCGGAAGGGGCATCCTGCACCTTTCCATCCTTATCGAGACCATGCGCCGCGAAGGGTACGAGTTTCAGATCGGCCAACCCAAGGTGATCATAAAGGAGATTGATGGCGAAAAATGCGAACCCATTGAGCTGCTTACCGTGCAGGTGCCCGAAGATTTTGCCGGCCGCGTAATCGAAAATGTAAGCCGCCGCAAAGGGGATTTTCAGAATATGATCCATAAAACCGGCAGGGTAATCCTGGAGTTTAAAATTCCTTCGCGCGGCATCATCGGACTCACCAATGCACTGCTTACCGCCACCGAAGGGGAAGCGGTAATTGCGCACCGTTTCCACCATTATGAGCCCTGGAAAGGGGAGATCGGGTCACGAAGGAACGGATCTCTGATCGCACTGGAATCGGGGACTGCCTTTGCCTATGCACTGGATAAACTGCAGGACCGGGGCCGGTTCTTTATTGAACCCATCGAGGAGGTATATGCAGGGCAGGTGATCGGCGAAAACAACCGGGCCGATGATATCATTGTGAATGTTACCAAATCCAAAAAGCTCACGAACATGCGGGCCAGCGGCTCCGACGATAAAATTCTGCTGGCGCCGGCTATTAAATTTTCGCTGGAAGAGGCAATGGAATACATTGGCAATGATGAGTATGTTGAGGTTACACCACTTTCCATCAGGCTCCGGAAAATCATGCTCGACGAACATGAACGGAAGCGGGTAAGGAATGCGGCGCAGTCGGCCGGATTGTAATAATGTACGGGGCAAAACGCTTCCTTGTATCTAAACCAGGTCATCTGGATTTCCTGAAGACTCACTCCACCATATAGATGTTGGCGGTGATCTTCAGCCATTGCTCCTTCCACTCCTTCTCCACAACCCTGCAGAAAAACAGCTTTCCGGCATCCATCAGCCTCGAACATACCAGATTCATCTTCCGGGGCACAAACCCGATGTGGGTCTGGTCGCAGTACACGGCAATGGCAAACTCATCATACCGGTTACTGGGTTCACGTTTCATCGTTAAAACCTTGCCGGGTACAATGGATTCGTCCACCAAGCCAATCTCCTTGCAGTAACTTGTCCCCGCCACCACAATTTCAAGAATAAAAATCTCCTGCCTGAAAGGGGTAATGCCTCCGTCACCCTGTCCCAGCAGGGTCAGTAAACCCGGGGTTACCGGTATAACCGATTCATTCATTGCACAACAGACTTATAATGTTGGAATATTTTCCGATGTTTTCTTCAAAAACCATGATTTGCGAACGAATTTCCTTTTGCCTGCCGGAAATCCATGCCTCATCGGTGATCAGCTCCTTCTGGCTGAAAGGAAAGCTCTGTTCAAGTGATGAGATCTTTTCTTTCAGTGCTTTAATATTACCCTTCAGATGTTGGATCCTCTCCTGTTTATCGGACAAGGATACCAGCAACAATTTTTCACCGGCAAGATCATCGAGATATAACAGGATCGTTTGCAGTTCATGCAGGGCATTCAGGTCATAGGCTGCCTTTACTTTGACAAACAGATCCCTGTCCTCTGCCGGTTGATTTGGGTTGAGATCGGGATGAAGCCTTTTGCAAAGCACCCTGAAAACCTCCTTCAGCTTAAGGGTGTCTTCTTCGGAGATCAGATGCTGCAGTACTTTTGACGATTCATCGAGGGCTGCGGCACTGGCAGCAATTTCCGCATAATACTTTTCCAAACGATCGTTGAGGATCGCTTCGATGGCTCCGATTTCAGGCTTTTCATCCCTGTTGATGGCAGCCTGGATCATTTGCATCTTCATCCTGAGACGGGTTGCTTCGGTTTGTTTTTGCAGCAACTCCAGCTGAAGATACCCCAGTTTCTGGAGGTATACTGAGGTGAGGATCACCGATTCATTCTCAACCATATCCTTGTGGCGGGCATAGAGCCCGGTAAACTCCTCCCTCAACAGCTCAAGTTGCCGGGTCAGCGCTTCATTTTCAGGGGTAATGGCCGGTGAGGTATTTTGCATATTCATTTCTTTCAGGGTGTAATCGTCCTGAGGGGTAAAGGTAAAGAAAAAGGGGAAATTCCCGGCACCTGGAATTTTCAGTCTGATAAGTTTTTACAGGCTCTTCAGCCTGAAATTCATGCTAAGGATCATGCCGGCCGACATCATGCTCATTTTTATGTCATTCTTTTCATACGGAAGTGTTTTAAATCATGATTATTCCTGAAGGTAAACCATCATATAGGTTTCGTAGTAGCCTTCCGTATCTCCGGGAAAATATTTTACCGTGATCTTAACCTGCATGATTCTGGTATCAATACCAGATCCGGTGTAAATAACGATCAGGCTTTTGGCATCACTTTGTTCATTGCCATAAACAACTGAAGCTGCATCTGGTAGCTCAGTCATTAATGCACAGCAATTGATTTTTAACCGATTTAGAAATTCAGAGAAGTCTTCAACTGATTTTTGAGCGCTTGTTTCCGAATTTGTTTTCGCAATTTCCAGTACAAACCGATTATGGTCGATGAACCCAAAACCATAACGACCAAAGCTGATGGTATCCGTTTGTGCGAATCCATCAAGTGATGCCAGGATAACCTTGTTGAGTGATTCGGCAAATTGTTGCTCGGGGGTTTTTTCCTTCTCAACAATACTTTCAGGTCGAAAACCTGTTGAGAAGCAACCCGTATCAATGGCGTACCCTTCATTTAACAAAATTTTGATCATTTTTGGCTTGTCCAAACCCGGGTTGTTCTCGTAGCTTACAAGTACACTTATTCCCTTGTGATAAATGAATTCAAATATTTCTTCCGACTCATTTATTGATTGGCCGTATAGTTTAATCAAGTCAATCATAGGGGTGTTTGCCTTAATTCCAATGATCAGAAAAATCATCGCAAGTTACAACCAAATCAACAGAAACCAACAACCATGAGGTTAAAATACCTGTCGGGCAATCTCTGCGATGCTGTCGGGTTTGCTCATGGTGAAGCAGTGTAGCACAGGAACCCGAAAAACATCTGCGTTATGATGTACCCGGCGCCGGCATCGGTCTTCTCTTTCAGGTACCTGAGGTCGGTTTCGAAGTTGGGAGCCTCCGCATGCTTTTCGGGATAGCCGGCCACCCCATAGCTGAATCGGGTAGGGGAGGGATTGATCAGTTCTTCGCCGTTACCGCCTGCGGGTGAAAATGGCAACAATGGCTGTGGTAACGATGCCCATCACCGGTGCAAATAAAAGGCTCTGTATCATATAGTTACCAAGACTGAAATACTTTTCTGCTCCCTCTGGGGTATAGATCCCTTTCTCTACTGTGTAGGCGATCATATTCGGAAAGAACTCAGGAGAGATCACCACAACAGTCAGGTACTGGGTAAGGGGTGTGAGCAGGGTTATCACAAGCGTCATCCACAAGCCGGTCTTAAAACCCTGCAGGTAGGTCATGGAACCTTTGTAATCCTTTCTTCTCTTCTCAAGCAGGGCAAACACATACATCAGAATCGCCGGTATTGACACAAAGTTGGTGAATGTCGCGTGTTTATCGATATGGGTGGAGTAGAGTCCTGAGACTTTTTCCAGAATCATCCATACAATCATCATCAGGGTGAAGAAGATGCCCCATTTGAGTTCAATGTTGATTTTTTTCATTTAAGATGGCTTTAGTAGCAATTCAATAACAAGAAAGCAGTGCGATTTGTTCATTGGTGGCAGTGGCAACGGATGTGATATAACAAAACCACCTAAGGCATTGTATATCAAAGATATAAAATGAATTTCGCGCAGTGATCAAACTTTCCTATTGAATTAGAGTCAAAGGTTGAAATGAAAGCAGTCGTATCATGAGAACACTTTTTCTTCTCCCCTTATTTTTGATGGTAATATGTGAAGGTCTTGATGGTCAGACATCCATCAGCCTGAGATTTTCAGCTGAAATAAACGGCATCCATCAACCCCTTGACAGCATCAGGGTGCAAAATATAACCCGTGAAACCGATACCACCCTGTATGGTAACGACACTGTGCTCATGCTGGATTGTGGGACTGGGGCTTCAGAATGGGGCACGGAGGAAGGAAGTCAGATGATCTTTTTTTCTCCTTTTCCGAACCCGATCACGCAATCTGCTGCTGTAAGGATCTGGTTACCAAGGGATTCACGACTTACATTGCTATTTTATGATATTCAGGGCAGAGTACATCAGGCATTTGATCAGCCACTCCATGCAGGGTATCATTTGTTTATGGTCCACCCGGGGAATGAAACGTTCTACGTACTGGTTGCTGAGGCAGATGGTGTCCGGCTGGCTCATAAGCTGATCAACCAGAACCAGGGCTCATCCCAATGCCAGATCACGTATTCGGCATGGCAGCCGATGACATCAAGATTCCGCACCCGGGAGATTTCATTTCCCTGGGCTCCTGGTGATAGCATGAGGTACGTTGGATTTGCTGCTTCCGGATTCAATGTTATTGTTGATAACCCGAACCAATCGTCTTTTTACACTTTTAAGAATTTCCAGCCGCTTTTGCCACTCGTCGCAAATTTCTCTGTCAGCGATACCTTGATCACTAAGAATGACACCGTTCAATTTACGGATTTTTCCACAGGCAATCTCACTGCCTGGAAATGGTTCTTTGGTGATGGGGCTGGCAGTGAAGTGCAAAATCCTGTGCATGTGTATACCTCTGCCGGCATTTTTAACGTAACCCTGATTGTCAATGATCCTTTTAACGCAGATACCCTGAACATTGTGCACTGTATCATGGTTGGTAATGGCATAGGCAGTACATGTCCCGGTGTGCCGGTTGTTGTTGACTTCAACGGCAATGTATATAATACGGTACAGATTGGCACACAGTGCTGGATGAAGGAGAACCTGAAAACCAGTAACTACCGCAACGGAACACTCATTCCTCATTTATCGGTAAATCCTGTGTGGTTTGGGGATACCACCGGTGGCATGTGCTGGTACAATAACGATTCAGCCACTTATACAAATACTTATGGTGCATTGTATGACTGGTATGCGGTTACTAAAGCCGATGGGTTATGCCCTTTGGGGTGGCATGTGCCCACCGATCTGGAGTGGCAGGCTTTGGAGATTTATCATGGTGTTCAGGTTTCACAGGTGAATTCTACAGGTTTTCGCAGCCTGAATGCAGGAGGTAAAATGAAAAGCACCAGGTCCACCCCTTTAGCTCATCCCCGTTGGTCCAGCCCCAATACGTATGCGACCAACTCCGAAGGTTTTGAAGCGCTTCCGGGAGGTATATGGCTAACCTTTGAAGGGGAATTCAGAAGCTGTGGCTCCAGTGGTGTATGGTGGACATCAACCAGTGGGATTAACAGTGCCATTTATCGCGAACTTTATTATAATTCCGGTGGTATTCGAAGAGATTCTTACAGTATGAATTCCGGATTCTCTGTGCGTTGTGTGAAAGACTAACCACATCAAGCTGCCACAGCTATAACTTTTCTTTAAAAATTATTGGGTTAGATATAAAACCTATTTGTAACCTTATTATATTTGAGCCCTGTTAAGCAGATAAGGGGGGCGAATTGTATCCATGAGCTTACTCTTGCTGATTTTTCATTCAGGGTTTTTAATAGCATATCAAATTTTACATTAAAATAAACACAGATGAAAATATTCCTGATCCTGCTAACGTGTGTCAGCTTCACCCTGAATTTACCCGGACAGAATGTATATAAACCACTGCAGTGTGAAGGCCCTATTCCACCGGAGTTTCTCACTTTTACCATTGATAAGATAGACAGTGCCAATGTAAAGTACAACAGCCACCGTGATAATCTTTCGCGCAAGCAGTTTAAGAAGTTTAACAATTCCACGAATTACTATCTGGATCATTTGCTAAAAAGTGGCGGAATTATTTTCGGCACTGCCATGAATAAATATGTAGATAGTGTTGGAGCTCTTGTTCTTAATAGTTTTCCTGAGATAAAGGAGCAAGTGCGGTTTTATCTTGTGAAATCCACAACGGTAAATGCATTCACCACCCATCAGGGCATCATTTTTATCAACCTGGGGCTTATTGCGCAATTGGAGAATGAAGCCCAACTGGCGTATGTCATTGCACATGAACTGATTCACTATAAATACAAACACTCGCTCAATCTATATCAACACTCGCTGACAAAGAAGCAATCCCGTTCCATGGTATGGAGTACCGATAATATGGATAGATTTCTTGCCTACTCAAGAGAGCAGGAGACAATGGCTGATTCATTGGGTTTTCTGC
The DNA here is from genome assembly GCA_022709695.1 of Bacteroidota bacterium. GTDB lineage: Bacteria > Bacteroidota > Bacteroidia > Bacteroidales > SKPS01 > SKPS01. The sequence continues at coordinate 300,104 of JAKLII010000001.1, read as the reverse complement.
TTGGATTTGCAAACACTAAATATGATTTTAATGAGGCCATATCGGTTTTTGATGTGTTTTTATATTCCAATTTGCCTTTTGATGAAATAAAATTCAATTTCGACATGTTCAATGACCAATATTTCACACTGGAAGATAATTACAGATTTTCTGCGGTTCGTCAGATTTCGAATCCGGAAGATTATGATGATTCCAGATCCACACATCCCAACATTAAAACCAGGCGTACGTTGATGATTGATTTGATCACCAGCATGGAAAATCCAAATCATTCAAAATTCCTGGTATCGGAGGAAAAGTTTTATGCTTTGCAAAAGCAGGCAAGATTTGAACTGAGTAACATCTATACCTGTGAAATGAACTATGACAGAGCCTTTTACAATTCCTATCTCTTATTGCTTACATACCCGGATGATCCGTTTTTGAGGAAGAATATGGCTTATATTCTATATGGTGTATCTGTTTTTAAATCAAAACAAACCCTAAGGAATGTCATTGAAGATGAAAAAGAGCTTGAAGGAAATCTTTTATCCGTTACCAAATTCTTCAAGGAGGTGAATAAGGAGACTTTAGCGGCTTTAGCAGTGAAATATTTATGGAAGTATCATGTGGATTTTCCACAGGATGACTACATGAACAAGCTTTTGTCGCTTGCTATTGAACAATGCAATACAACCTGTGATTACACCTATGATATGATCTATAAGCCACCCGTTGATACAGTCAAAAGTGAACTTGCGGAAAATTTCAGGGAACTTTCGGAGGAGGAGTATAATGCCTTGTCAAAGTACGACAAGATCAGGTATGATAAAAAATATACTGCAATTTTTGGAGGTAAAACAAATGTCAATTCCACTCTTGAAGTAAAATCGCACTTTGCTGTGCTTAGTGCAGAAACATTGCATCCTGACTTCAAATCCTGGTTTACAGGAAATCCAAAGCCAAGTATTTTTACTTCTGATACCACACATTTAAATCATGATGATTGTGATATGTTTATGCTCTTAAACCCCATTTATTTTAGCATTTATAATGATGAGCTGGATGTCCTGAAGTCGGTTGATGGTGAAGTGAAGTATATGAAATCCCTGAAGAAAGTTTCTGAGGTAGCTTCTTTAGGGATGGAAATCTTAGATACCCGGGGGATTAAACCCGATGACACCAAAAAATTCAATGAATTGGCACTTATGCAATCCTGGATGATGGAATATGCAGATTTAACCAACAAAATAGGAGACTACTATGGGATTCCATGGCAAAGTGCTTATTATAATAATCTGGTGAATGATCATGGTACACGATATATGCTCGCCATGGGGTTTGTTGCCAAAAGAAACTATAAATTTTCTATAAGCCCCTATATTAGTGGTCTTGTATGCGGAGTGTTTCCGTACATAGGTCCTGTGCTGTTCAATCGTGCCGTAGTGGTAAATAATCGCCTCTATCATATATGCTATTTTGTTGATCTTGAAACCAATGAAACGCTCATCTTTCATGAAGGAGTGATAGAAGGCTTTCCTTCCAATGATTACCTTAATAATTTGAATTACAAGATTATGCATAAGATTAAGCATAAGCGTTTTTCTGAAAGAACAAAAGATAATGATATAGTAAAAGAGAGATTGTAATACAGATCATCGAAACACGAAACAAATCCTATGAAAAAGATCATCATCCTGGCAGTAATCCTGGTAATGTCGCGGGGAATGTACGCCCAGCATGCCGGATATATGGGGAAGCACTTCATTCTTTCGGGTGAAGCCTCCGTCAATGTAAAAGTGAATTGGGACGTTTTTGATCTGGAATTGAGACATAATGATGGATTGCATTTTGAAGCCTTGTTGGGCCCGCAATTCGGATTGGGAGTTGGTTACAAACGACGTCATTCGGCTTCATCCATAGACATTTATGATGATTATTTCGTTTATCCCGACTATACCATAAGTTCCACTACGTACTCCCTTGATTTTTATATTTACCGCAGAGAAGGGATCATGCCGTTGGGAAGGTTTGTCAGAATTTCCGTCTTGGGTTTCAGGAATAAAACCACTGATTTTTTTGATGGCAAGGTCGCCAATGCCGGCATTGATCCAAATTCTTTTCCGGGCTATGACCAGTATACGATAGCCAATACGAATCTGGGCTTGGGGTTATCGTTTGGATACCGGAGGATTATCGCAAATCATATTGTGGTAACTGCCGCAACGCATTTGGGATATTGTTTGGGAAATCCTTTCACCCTTGACTTTGAGGATTTTTATTCGAAAAGTATCCTTGACCAAAAGTTCAGATTTGCCTCTTATAAGGAAAATGTCGGAATGAATCTTATTGCCCTGAATGTTAGTGTCGGTGGAATATTCTGATCAGTCGTCGACCAATGGATTGAAACCGGGCAGATGATCCCGGAGCCGGTTTCTGTAAAACGTAGTCTGTCAGCAGGTAACCCGCAGTTGGCTTTAGGTCAGATAGGCTGCACAATATAGGAAAACACAAGGGTTTGTCCCATACCGAGACTATAGGTCTTTGAAAATTTATCTCTTCCGTCCTGCGACATGGATATGGTTCCCAAAAAGGCATTGCTGTGAACGGTAAAGTAATAAAGGATGGTGTCGCCGTATTCCACCTCCCGCGTGTCTCTCCACTCGATCGGAGTGCTGTATGCAGTATTATGGTAAACCCCGTTCGAATCGTTAAATGCGATTTTCACAATGCCTTCACCGGTCATATAAACAGATGTTTTATGTATGTTCAACATTTTTGGGGTAACGTCAAATTGGGTGCATGACAGGCCCAAAGTGCATATGAGAACACAAACAATCAGAAAGGTTTTCATGGGTTGAGATTTGTGTCACAAATATAAATCATTTTATTATATGTCAGACATCAAAGTTGGTCATACACGTAAATGTTGTATGATTCTTTAGGATGTTGCCCAACAAAAGAGTAGAAAATCGCACTATTGCCTGAAAAACAAATCCCTATAACGATTCCTTTATCAATTCTGCAATATCGTTCTTTCTCATTCTCCATTTGTACAATTCAAATCCAAGAATTCCCGAAAATCCGAGGAATGCACTCAAAACGCCTTGCCATAAAGTGATTGGATCGAATTGAAACAGATTTTGTAAAAACGGAATAATGTTGGCCAACACCAAAAATAAAGAGGCACTTGAAACCACCCATTTTACAGCGTTATTCGGCGTTGCAAAAATTTGGAAAATATTTTTCGACCATGAACGATTGGTGAAAATGACTCCAATATTTCCGGCAACTAAAGCAATGAACGACAATGCACGCACTTCTCCCACAGGTATTCGCCAATAGTACAAACATGTCAGATAAATGGCCAACACGATGACTAAAATCGAGATACCTTGCATACAGCTGATAAAGATCTGTCGTCCCGTAAAAAAGGCTTCTTTTCTACTTTTGGGCGGTCGGCTCATAATGTTGTTTTCCTCTTTTTCAGCTTCAAAAATGATGGAACATGCAGGATCAATGATGAGTTCCAAAAATACAATATGCACGGGCCACAATAGCAGAGGCATGTTACCAAAAAATACGGGAATGAGCGAAAGCCCGGCAATTGGAACATGAATAGCAAAAATGTACGCCAAAGCCTTTTGCAGGTTGTCACAGATGCGTCTTCCCATTTTTACGGCACCCACAATCGAGGCGAAATTGTCATCTATCAACACCAACGATGATGCTTCGCGCGCCACATCGGTACCTTTTTCACCCATGGCAATCCCAATGTGTGCCGATTTCAATGCGGGAGCATCGTTCACTCCGTCTCCCGTCATGGCAACCACCTCGTCATTTTGTTTTAAAGCACTCACAATCTTCAATTTCTGTTCAGGAACAACCCTTGCGAAAATATTGACCGTACGAATTTGTTTGCTCAATTCCTCATCGCTCATCGTATTCAGCTCCTGTCCGGTAATACACTCGGTCCAATTGTGCAATCCAATTTGTCGGCCAATGTTTTTTGCTGTAACGGGATAATCGCCCGTAATCATAATCACACGGATGCCAGCTTTGTTGCACTCTTCAACCGCCAATGGTACATTCTCGCGAATGGGGTCTGCCAAACCAATAAGCCCCACAAATTCAAATTCAAAGTCATGCTGAATTTCAGGTACTTCCAATGTTTCAATGCGGCCTTTGGCTACGCCCAATATGCGAAGCCCGTCATTTGCCATCGTTTCTACTTCTTTTTCCAACCGTTCCTGCTCTTCGGCCGATAAATGACACAAGTTAAAAATGGCTTCCGGTGCACCTTTGGCTGCCACTACCAGCCAATCACAATCGTTGCAGGTGAACACGCGCGACATCGCCAGCAACTCTTTCGACAGCGGATATTCCTTTACCATTTTCCAATCGTGATGGATATGTTCGGTGTTGGAAAGTTGCTCTGTTCCCATCTTCGTGATGGCTTTTTCCATCGGATCAAACGGGTATATTTGGCTGGAAAGGATTCCGTATTCGAAGATTTCGTGAAAATCTTCCGGCAGCGATTCGGTCCTGGAAGGTGTAAAAAAGGACGACCCATTATACAAACAAGTTACCGTCATCTTGTTCTGTGTCAGTGTGCCTGTCTTGTCAGTGCAAAGCACGGTGGCAGATCCCAACGATTCGATGACTGCCGGACGGCGTGTAAGCACATTCCTTTTGGAGATGCGCCATGCGCCCAAAGCCAGGAAAATGGTCAACACCACCGGAAACTCTTCGGGCAACATAGCCATTGCCAACGTGATGCCGGCTAAAAATCCTTGCAACAAATCCCCACGCGTGAGGTAATATAAAGCGACCACAACCGCACACAAAACAAGGCCAAAAAGCGTTAGTTTTTTAACCAATCCACCAATTTCGCGATTCAGTTTTGTCGGCTCTTCTTTCACATCTTCAAGAGAACGACCGATATGGCCGATTTGCGTATGAATGCCGATAGACGTAACGCGTGCAATTCCTGTACCTTGAACAATCATGGAACCGGAATACAAAAAGGGTCTGTTGTCTCCGCCTGGTTGCGTATCTTCCTCGCTACCGGTGAATTCTGTTTTAAGCACCGACACCGATTCGCCGGTGAGCAACGATTCGTCCACCGACAAATTTACGCACGAAAGTACCGTGGCATCGGCAGGCACACGGTCGCCTTCACGCAATACGATGATATCGTCAGTAACCACTTCTCTGCCTGCAATCCGCTGCTCTTCGCCGTTGCGAACAACTACGGCACGTGGACTTGCCAGGTCTTTGAGGGCATCCAACGCTTTCTCGGTTTTGCGTTCCTGAAAAAACTCAATACCCATGATGACGACCACAAATCCCATCAACATAATGCCCTCCTGAATGTCGCCCAACACTAAATACAATGTGCCACATGCAACCAATAAAATGAACATTGGCTCTTTCAAAATACCCAATGCAATTCCCCAAATCGAATTCGATTTTGACGATGGCAACTCGTTATAACCCTCTTGCTGATGTTTACGAGAGACTTCTTCGTCGGTCAATCCTGTATATTTACTGCTTTCAATATTCACAATGCGTTTATTTATAGATGATTACTATTGATTAATAAGCTTTTACCATTTTTCGATCATTTTTTCTAAAAGAAGTAACAATTGTTGCAGCTCGTCTGGATCCAGATTTTCACTCATCAGTTCGGCAAAACAGCGGTGGGCATATTCGTGCATATTGTTAATGCTTCGCCCCTTTTCCGTTAAATGAAGATGCGAGGTGCGACGATCCGCATCCGATTGAACCTTAATAAGATACTCTTTCCCAATCAACTTTTCCAACGCCACCGTAACCGTTGGTTTTGTCAGTTGCAGTGCCGAAGCCAACTCGGTTATGTTAGGATTTTGAAGCGAGTTCATCACTTCAAGGTAGTGCATCTGTGTTAATGTAAGTTCTTGAAAGCCAAAATGTTCCTTGGCAAGCTCTTCCATTTCGCCTAAGGTGTGCGATATTTTGGAAATGATCGAAATAACTTTATCCATTTTGTCTGTTTTTTGTGAGCGCAAATATAGTTAGGATGTACTAACTAACAATTATTTTTGTCAACAATCTGTCTTTTTATTGCGTTTTTTAACTTAGTCTTACCAAATAGTGGCTACCCACACTGTGCGTATCCCGGAAACCATCCCCGACATCAGTGGTCTCCCGGCAGGGATATTCTTTGCGGTCATAAGATTCCACGACAGCCGCCGTCCGGCAGGCTGTAAAGTTCTGGCAGACCAATACAGTAGCATGCTGATCAAAAATCAGAAACCTGATATCTGGAATCTGGAATCAATCATCCAACTAATCCCAGCGTCTCCACCGTGGTGTTGTAATCCCGGAAATCTGGCAGTCCCCCCGCCTTCTTCATATTTAAGATGGTGGTGGAGGGGATCAGGATCACCTTCACGGCCGCCAGTTCTGGCAGCGCTCCTCCGCTCCAGGGGCTCCCGTCAGGATTATAGCCCCTGATCATCAGGTAGTCGTTCCTGATGAAAAGCCTGGTCACGTAGTTGGCATTTTCACCGAGTCCCGGCACCGGGTACCACATGGATGCGGTTGGATTCTTTACCTTGGTGTACACCAGGATAACCCCGTACTCCATGATGCTGTCGGGGATGGAAAAATTCGCATCATAGTAGAAATAGATGGAATTGGTGTTCCAGGCGATCTTCGCCGAGTCGGTGAAAAAATAGGTGATCACATTGGCGTTGCCGTCCGTGCCATCCTGTCCGTCAATCCCATCGGCTCCGGCAGGGCCGCGGGGACCTTCCTTGGCGCATTGCGTAAACATCAGTGCAACGGCTGCTGCCATCAGTAGCAACGAAAACAGGATTGTTACCTTTTTCATGTCGGTTGATTTTGGGTGAATGAAGTGAATCCTTTATTATACAAAAATACACTGCAAACAAGCCAGGTGATGCACAAAGAGCGGTAAAAGTGTTTTGCTGAATCTGGTTTGGATGGGCTCAAGGAACTCTCCACCATCTCAGGTAAACACCCCTTCCTTCACCAGCGGGAAGATGTTGTGGATATTTTCGTAGTCGTACTGGTAGTAGTTTTCATTGAACCGTTCTCCTACGGCGGCGAGCTCATCCCAATCCACCAGACAGGCGTGCAGCCGGCGAAGGTTGTCTTTGTTGGAGCTTGCATCTGCAGGGATTTCACTGAGATTCCACCGCTCCCATCCGTGGGAAAACAGCATCGCATTCCAGTGCAGGTGCTCCCCCCTTGCCAGGTTTTCCATCCGCTCTTTCCCTAAAAAGGCTTCAAAGGCGTCCGTGTTTTCCAACTGCAGAATATCCTGAGGTTGCAGCCCTGCCAGCGCAAGTTTAACGCGGATGTGCCCTGCGGCTGAGATGTTGCCTGCCCGTTCCATCCGGGTCAGCTCATCCCAGGTTCTGTGCTTTTCAGCCGGTTTCAGCGAATTGTAATACGCATGGATCTGTACCGCCATGTCCTCCAGCTTCCCCCGCACCACAATGTCCTCGGTAAAGATGTGACTGGTCCTGCCAAACGCGTGGATGCTCACCCTGTCATCATCACCGGTCTGGTACCGGTAATGGTCATTGCTCTTTACCAGGGCAAGGATCTTCATCCGTACCCCCGGCGACCTGAGCGCCATTTGCCGGATATCCACCGCAGTCTGCATGTTCAGGGCATCATTTCCAAGGGCGATAACGATGTAATCCAGATGATCCATCTGTTGCCTGATGACATCGAAGAAGTTGCTGCTGCCCGCCTCCGTCTCCAGGAAGCTGATGTCGTAATGAGAAACCAGTCCGGGAAAGCTGTTTGCAAACCTCCCTTTCTTTACTTCCATGCATTTGTCGGTGATGATAGCCTTGAACCTGGAACCGGGAAACTGACCGAACTCGGTCAGCTTTCGCAAAGCTGCACTTCCGGTCTGGTCGAACCCCACGATCATTACACGGAAATCCTCCATCGCAACCCCCTTTTGTGTGTCTTTGAGGATCCAGTCGACAGGGTTATGCCGGGCAATCAGCTGCCGTGTGGCGATCTCAGAATAGTTCAGCAGCCGCACATGAATATTACGGGCAGGTTCCGGAAGGCTCTGATAGAAGAGCTCCTCCAGGTCGGAGCCGTGGATGCTGACGTGAAATATCACAGGATGGTGCAATGCTTTCGTGCTCATCTCATCAAGGATGGTGCGGGCCATGTTGATGTTCCAGGCTTCGGTATCCGACAGGAAATACAGGTGGGAGGGACACTTGTGGATTTTTCTGATCAGTTTAAGTTTGTTCAGGATCAACGGGCCGGCATGGCCGTGCCTGATATGGATCAGGCTCTCTTCCTGTTTGAGGGTGAGGCTTTCGAGGAATGATTCGTTTTCGACTACCAGGGCACCGGTCTCCTCCATGGCATGGTACAGATTGGTGTCCTCGTTCCGGTCAAGCTTCGTGATAAAAACCACCAGTCTGTTGCGGTCCCGCAGCAAAAGGTCCCTGGCCAGTGTAACCGATGCTTCATTTACGCCAAAAAACACATGGTTTTCCCTGGATAACCTGAGCCAGATTCTGATCCTGGTGATAAGCCGCTTTCCGAAGACATTGAACAATATCGAAATGGAGAGGAAAACGGCCATTGTGCCTACCAGGGAGAACCAGAGCAGGAAGTTCGGATTCTCCTTCACATGTTCCGAAATCTCCACCAGGTCATTCCCCAGCACAAAAAGGCGGCCCGCACTGAAAAGCGCCTGCAAACCGTACATTACCACCGAATGCACCGTCGGTTCTGCCTCACTCCCTAACATGTACCCGGTGAAATACACTACCCACCCTCCGAGCACAGTGAGTGGCAGCATGATGACTTTTACAAACTGCATAAAACCATTATGGCGTCGCAGGAAAAACCTGATGTAAACCCCAAAGAGCAACAGAATAAAAACAATGATGATAAAAAGGGTAAAATTCGGATTCATAATTTCCACATTTTCACATTTTCATGTTTTCATCCCGTATCGCTTCGCTCCCGGGACTCGCTACGCTTGGCTTCGCTCGGCATTTTAAATTGCCTAATTGACAAATCGGCTAATTGGCTAATTCCTTTCGAATCTTTTTAACATCCCTATGGGTTATGCCTTCCTTTTCCAAATCATCCAGATCTTTCAGGATCGCATTTCTACAGGTTTCAAGTTCTTCCAACGGATATTCTTTATCCTTGATATCCAGGCATATATTCTTAGCCTCACTGTATTTCCCCTGGAAAAGCATTGCTTCTGCGAGCCGAACTTTGATCCAGATCATGGAGGTATCGGTTTCATAACCCTTGCGGGCAGCCTGTTCCGCCTCTTCAAACATCCTTAGGCTCATGAGTTTCCTTGAGTAATGGCCATACCGCAATACTGTCCTGAGACCCATTTGCCTGGGATTTGCCCTTGCCATCTCACTTGACAGGCGAAGAGCCTCTTCATTGACTGATATAAAATCTTTGGTTTTGCCAAGTTGAAAACACAGGTCAGCGTAATTGAATAATCCTGTACTGAGGAATCTTTTTGCTTCAATACTGTCGGTTTTGGCCATTTCCCTGAAAATGCCAATAGCTTCCTGTAAACTGGCTTCCGATTCATCAAACTGTTTCATGTCTTTCTGGATATCTCCGAGATTATTAAGTACCCATCCAACGTACACTAAATAGGCTTTAGGGTTTTCAGCAGCCAATGCCCTGTATTCAATCAACGCCTTTTCGAGATAAATCTCAGATTGATCATTCCTGTTTTGGATATTGGAAATGACACCCAGATTATTGAACGCACTTGCATATAACGGGTTATAAACCGACGGGTTTATTTTTACCAGATCTTCAATTATGTGATACGCTTCCTGAAAGAGTGAATCGGCGCTTTGGTTTTTTCTGTAATGCATTCTATGATTAGCAATACTGTTAAGCAGGACAGCAAAATATGAATTGTAGCGCTGTGGATTGGACGCTGATAATTTACGGAGAATGATCAGCGCTTCATCATAATAAAGATCAGCTGAATCAGGTTCGTGGCTCGCTCCTTTAGCATAAGCCATTCCACTAAGCGACCATGCCAGTTCAAAATCATACTTACCAGGATGAGAGGCAACGAGCTCTCTTGAAATCTGCAAGGCTTCATGATAACTCGAATCTGATTTTTCAAACTGGTTCATCCTATATTCTAAAAGCCCGAGATTGGTTAAACCGTTTACCAGCGTCCTCCTTTGTAATTCACCGTTGCCATCAGCCATGGCTCTTGTGATACTCAATGCCTCCAGGGCATATTCTTCTGATTTTTTCAATTGGTTTTGATCAGAATAGAAAATCCCAATACTGTTCAGAGTATTTTGAAGTTCGAGGTTAAAACCATCAGGATTTGAAGCAGCGAGGGTGCGCCATAGATCAAGACTTTCTCCGTAAGTCACCTCAGCTTTATCCAATTGATTCTGGTAGTGGAGGATCAGCGCCAGCATGTACTTAACCCTGGCATTTTCAACGTCTGTCTTAGCGACGGTGATCGCTTTATCCAGCCATTTGCTGCATTCCTTAAATTCCCTTTGTTTTACAAGGAACCGGACGAAGGCATACGTTGGTTCAAACAATGTGGTATCCCCTTCAATAGCAGTTTTATAAGCCATTTTGGCATCTTCAAATCTAAACTCGGATTCATACAGGTCAGCCTGAAAAAGCAGTTTCTTGATGTTCTGGGCGATGATGCTGTCGGATTCGGCCATCAGCGAGCGTGCTTTGGCCTGCTGCTGTTTTGCCTTCAATATCTCAGCTTCTGAATTAACCGACTCGAGAATGACGATAGCCTCCTCAATCTTACCCAGTGTAAACGATTCAAATGCCCTTCGATGAACCTCTGAGCATTCGTCGAAGTTTTCACGGGCGAACTTTTCAGCCAGCTCCTCCAGCTTCTTCTGTTGATTCTCGTATTGCTCGGCTAAAGTTTTTGCCTGCTCGCTATAGGATTTTGCGTCTATTTCGGACTTTTTTAGCTTCTCCTGTAACTCTTCGTTCTTCCTTTTATAACCCTCGGTAAGTCCTGTAAGCGAAATGTCGTAATACTTCAGCGTATTTTGAGCCACCTGTCCCGCAGGGCACAAAACGATCCTTGTTCGTGCATTGGGATCGTTCAGGATCACCCAGTTATTTACAACATCCTTATTTACAATCTCGTAGCCGGGTTTGGAAATTTCCGAAACCACGATCCTGTCGCCAGGCTTCTTGGTATTGAAAAGCAGCCGGAACAATCCTGCCTGGTCCGATTGCTCGGGTGCGCTCCCCAAAGCCTTGATCTGCACCCCGGCCAGGGGTTTGTTGTTGCTGTTCTGCTCGGTGACAATGCCCTTCACCGTTACCTGCCCGCTCACCATCGCCGGAACCAGTAAAAAGAGAACCCAAAGTTGTTCTTTCATAATTTACACATTTACACATTTACACATTTTCAAATTGGCTAATTGACTAATTGTTTCCTGATTTTTGCCACATCGGGGTGGGTTACACCCGCTTCTTCGAACTCATCCAGATCTTTTAAAAACAGCACTCTGAAGGGTGTTGGAGGATTGCATTCGCATTTTTTATCCTTTAATTCGAGGTATATTTTTTCTGCTTCTTCATATTTGCCATTATAAAGAAGGGCGTGTGCAATATTTTTCCGCATCATTTCTGAATCATCTGTTCCAGAAGTCAGCAAAGCGTATCTCTCGGCTTCGGCAAAGTTCCTGTTCAGGATCAGGTAGCGGGTCATCCGCCCGTAACACAGTGCAAGGTGATTGACCGTATAGACATAGCCTGAGTCGGCACAGCGATGGAAAGCTTCAATGGCTGTGTTCATAGTGCTGATAGCCTGTCCGAGATCTGATTTGTACTGAAGCCATGATAATTCGCAGATAAAATATGCCATGTAAGCATAATAATCCTGAGGATTCCCCTCCGCCAAATGCCTGAAAAAGTTTATAGATTCATTGGTTTGTGCAACGGCTTTGGGAACCTGATCCAATTGCACATAAAGGCTGATTAATTCTTTGTGCAAATCAGGCAGTTCAGCCAGGTAATACTGCAGCATTTCCGGGCTGCACTCGCTGAATTTCCGGATGCTCAGTCTGTAATTTTCTTCCGATTTGCGGAAATCCTGCATCACATAATTCAACCTTGCAAGTACCTCAAGGCACCTTGCCGCTTTTGCCTTGTATGCCTGAGGATATTCCTTTTCAAGGTCAAGAAAAATATCAACTGCTTCGGTTGAATTCAGGAGAGCTTCATCATATTTGCCGAGCTCTTTTTGCGTAACGGACAGATTGTTCAGTGATACCGCAAGTTTGTCTCTGTTTACCAAAGGATTAACCGAAGCCATAATCCGCATACAGCTGACGGATTCGGCCTGCAGCATTTCTGCCTTTTCAGTGTGCATCAGGCTGCTTTGCACTGCAGCCCTTGTATTGAGGACGGAAGACAAGGCCGGGCTATAAATGACCGGATTGGCCTTCACCAGCTCTTTCAGGATGCCTTCCGCTTCCGCTGCATACAGGTCGGCATTGAGGAAATCCTGTGATGATAAATAGGCAATGGCAAGGTTATTCAGCACGATTACAATTTCAGGATTGAATCTTTGCGGATTCATCCTGACCAGATCCCGGTTTATAGCCAGGGATTGAAGCAACATCGATTGCGATTTTCCGAACTCACGCTTTGCATCGTACACCTGTGACAGTGTATTCAGAAACATTGCCAGTGAATTTTTGCCGGATATGGATCCGGTATCGTTTGTTACCGATAATTCCTGTATTGCACTTGTCAACCAGAATTCTGCGGAGTCCGGCTGGGTTAAGGCAAGGTAGACAAATCCCAGATTCCCGCAGAGGGTTGGCTTCATAGCCAGCTCACCCTCAGGGGTTTGGTTGTATTTTTCTGTCAATTGCAAGGCTTTGGTCAGGTATTGCTTTGCATCGGCATAATGCTGGTTTTCGAGGTGCATGACGCTGATGTTCTGGAGGGCTAACAAGAGTATATAACTATATTCCTCAGGACTTTCATCCACAAGTCCAGTCAGTAGTTCAATCGCTTGATTGAAATTCTTTTCGGCATTTTCGTAATCCAGCAACGATGCCTGCGTATTGGCCAGGAAACGCAGGGCCTGTGCCCGTTCAAACCTGGTTTTCGCAATGCCAAGCGCTGAGGTGCACCATTTCATGGCTGAATCGAATTCTTTCTGGTCAAAAAGAAAAATTACAAAATCAAAAAGGCTTTGAAAGTCGGTTGTGTCTGCATTCACTGCTGCCTCATAGGCCGCTTTTGCGTCCTCAAACCGAAGTTCCGAAGCATACAGGTCAGCCTGGAACAGAAGCTTCCGGATGTTTTGTCTGATAACGCTGTCGGAAAAGGCCTGAACCTGCTCCAGCTCTGATTTAAGTTTTTCTGCTTCGGCATATTGCTTTTTGGCCTTTTCAATCTCTGCAGTGGAATTAACGGTTTCCAAAATCCTGATAGCCTCATTGATATTCCCTGCCTGATAGGCTTCAAAGGCTTTTTTGTGTACTTCCGAGCAATCATCGAAATTCTCCCTTGCAAATCTCTCTGCCAGTTCTTCGAGAACATTCTGCTGGTTCTCAAACTGTTCGGATAGTAGTTTTAATTTTTCGCCGTAGGTCTTTGCATCAATGAGTGCCTTTTCCTTCTCCTCCTGACATTTCCTGATCTGTTCATTGTATCCCATGGCAAGCCCGTCAAATGAAATATTGTAGTATTTCAGGGTATTTGCCGCAATAAGCCCCTCAGGGCACATCACGATTTTGGTTTTTGCATCCGCTGCCGAAGGGATCATCCAATTGTTCACAACATCTTTGTTTACAATTTCGTACCCCTTTTTGGAGATCTCAGAGACCACAATCCGGTCACCTGGCTTCTTGGCGCCGAAGGTCAGCCTGAACTGCCCTGACTGATCCGTAAGCTCCGGGGTGCTTCCCAGCGCTTTGATCTGCACCCCGGCCAGGGGCCTGTTGCCGCTGTTCTGCTCGGTGACGATGCCCTTCACCGTCACCTGCCCACTCACCATCGCCGGAACCAGTATAAAGAGAACCCAAAGTTGTTCTTTCATAATTTGCACATTTGCACATTTTCACATTGGCTAATTGGCTAATTGGCTAATTCTTTTCTGATTTTTTTCACGTCCGGGTGGGTAACCCCCGCCGCTTCGAATTCATCAAAATCATTTAAAAACAAGGTTTTGAATGGGGTAGGGACAGCACAATCACAGAACTGGTCTTTCAATTCCACGTATATCTTTTCTGCTTCCCGGAATTTGCCATTGTAAAGAACGCTGTGCGCAAGGTTTTTATGATTCATTTTTGTATTTTCGACTTTTATGCACATCCTGGCATATTTTTCGGCTTCATCAAATTTTTGATTCAGGATCTGGTAACGTGCCATTCGTGCGTAGGATACTGCCAAATTGGATGGCAGATATGAGAAATTTGAGTCCATGCATTGCTGATATAGCTGTATGGCCTGCTCCTGAAAATATATGGCCCGTGTTAAATCATGTTTATAAAGGGCCCATGAGTATTTATTCAGCGCATCAGCGAATTGAGGAAGGAATTTCTGCGGGTTTTCTTTTGCCAGGCCCCGGTACAAACCAACCATTTTTTCTTCATGCTCAATGGATCTATCCATCTGGTTCAATTCCCTGTAAACAAAAACCAGCTCTCTGTGCACGCCGGCGATATCTGGCATATAATACGGAAGATTAAGGGTGTCAATTTCATAGTATTTGTTCAGGCTCCTGGTAAAATATTCCCTCGCTTGCTGGTACTCACCCTTTGCCAAATAGAACTGGGCGAGAGTCTCCATGCACATCGCAATTTCCGATTTGTAGGCTTGTGGGTTGTTTATTTCCAGTTAAAGCAGCAACCGGATGGCCTCCTGGGAATTTCTCTCGGCAAGGTCAGGCTTGTTAAGAATTCTTTGGGTATATGCAAGGTTATTGAGTGAGTAGGCAAGACCACTATTGAAAGCCAATGGATTGATCGAGGCAAGTTCCCTATAAATTTCAACGGATTCCTTTTGTATCAATTCTGCCTTTTCATCATTAGACAAATCGCTCTGGACTGCACCTTTCAATTGTTATACCATAGCCAAGTCACTCTTATAAACCAATGGGTATTTTTTAATGAGTTCCTTCACAATATTCTCAGCTTCTGTTGCGTACCTATCTGCATTGGCATAATCTCCCATTTGTAAATAGAAGGTGGTAATGTTATTTAGCACAATGAATAGCCGATGGTTGTACCTTTGAGGGTTCATTTTCGCCAATTCACCAATAATCTTCAATGATTCTTTTGAGGTTGATATTGCTTTCGCTGGCTCATTCTTTTTATTCTGAACCAGGGAAAGACAATCAAGATAATTGGCCAGTAAGTATTTGATCAACGCAGTGTCCACATCAGGCGATTTGAGCAGGTCTGAAATGCCTTTGTTTATCCAAGCTTCTGCTGTGTCCAATTGGTTTAATTCCATGCAAACCACGCCCAGCATATTGTATATATATAGTTCAACGGGAGTTTCGCCCACAGGGGTATTGCTGTTCTTTTCACGGATCTTCATGGCCTTCTCCAAAATGACCCTGGCTTTTTCAAATTGTTGACCTACATGATACATATTTCCTAAATTATTGAGGCTTATTGCCAGGATATAGCTATACCCCTCGGGATCTTCATCAGCCAATTCAGTTAAAATTTTGGTTGCTTCATTGAAATATTCTTCAGCCCCGGCATAATCATCCATAATTGACTGAATATTAGCAACAGCAATTAGTGCCCTTGCCCTTTGATACTTTGTCCCTGCGTTGGCCAGTGCTGACCTGGACCATTTCATGGATAAATCATATTGGTTCTGATCAAATAAAAAAATGGCAAGGTCAATCTGGTTTTCGTAGTTTGTAGTATCGGCATAAACAGCATCTTCAAAGGCATTTATCGCATCTTCAAATCGGAATTCCGAGATATAAAGGTCAACCTGGAATAGAAGCTTTTTGATATTTTGATCGATGATTTCGAGGGATTGAGCTTGCATGTCCTTCGCTTCTTTCTCAAGCGCTTCACCCTTTTTCAGCTGCTCCCTGGCCCTGGCAATCTGTTCGTTGGAATTCACGCTCTCAAGGATCCTGATTGCTCCTTCGATGTCCCCTTTTTCGAATGCATCAAATGCCTGCCTGTGAATGGCGGAACAGTCGTCGAAATTCTCCCGCGCAAATTTTTCCGCCAGCTCTTCGATGTGTTTTTGCTGATTTTCAAACTGTTCAGATAGTAGTTTTACTTTTTCCCCATAGGTTTTTACGTCAATCCTTGCTTCATCCCTTTCTTGCTGCAGTTGCCTGATCCGTTCAGTATAGCTTGTGTTGAGGGCATCAAACGAAATATTGTAATACTTCAGAATGTTCTGTGCGGTCAACCCTTCGGGGCACATCACGATTCTGGTTCGTACGTTGGGATCGTTCAGGACCACCCAGTTGTTCACAACATCCTTATTTACGATCTCGTAGCCTGCCCTGGAGATCTCCGAAACGATGATTCGGTCTCCGGGCTTTTTTGAGGTAAAGGACAGCTGAAACAAGCCGTCTTTTCCTGTTTGCTCGGGTGTGCTTCCAAGGGCCTTGATCTGAACCCCCGCCAGCGGCCTGTTGCCACTGTTTTGTTCCGTAACGATCCCCTTTACCGTCACCTGCCCGAGAGCCACCATCGGAATCATCAAAATGACTAAACTCGATATCCTCTTCATAATTTCCACATTTTGACACTGGCTAATTGGCTATTTGACAAATTGGCTAATTGGCTAATTCCTTCCTGATTTTCTCCACATCGGGGTGGGTAATGCCCATTTTTTCAAGGTCAATAAAATCCTGCAGAAACGAATCCCGCATGGTTTCATTGGGTTTGTCGGGAACGGGCATGTCTTTGTATTTCAGATAGATTTGCAACGCTTCATCATAGCGGTCCTGAAACAGCAAAGCAAGGGCAAGGTTGGTGTTGATCAGGATCTGTGTACTGTCGGTCTGAAGTCCCCTGCGTGAGAAAGATTCTGCCAACCAAAACTGGCGATTCTTTACCTGCGTCCAGCTGAAACGATGGTAACTGATGCCGGCCAAATGGGTGTACATCTCCGGGGATTCAGCCACAAGCTTGTCAACCAGCGCCATACTTTCAATACTATATTGCGCTGCCCTGACTGTATCGCCTGCCTCATACAACATGTTGGCATGACTCACCAGTGAACTTACCAGCGCACCATTCCCTTCTTCGGGATTCGTTTTTACTTCCTCTCTCAGAAATTGGGCAGATTCCTCATAACATGCCGAGGCTTTTTCATACTGCTTCATCTTACGAAAAAGAAATGCCATATTATGTAAGGTAAGGGCAAGAGAAAGGTTGTAAGCCCCAGGGCCGTAACCGGCGAGTTCCCTGTATACCTTGAGTGCCATTTGATAGTGTTCCATCGCCTGCTCCAACGCATTCAGGTCATCCTCAAGACTTGCAAGATTACTCAAAGTGGATGCATATACTTCACTGTATACCAATGGATTGGTCTTCATTAAAGATTCTCCGATATTCAGGGCATCGAGGTAGTAAGCCTTTGCAGTCTGGAAGTCTTTGTGATCCTTTTTGAAATTGGCATAAGCGGTCAGAAGTCTGGCCAGAAAATGCCCGTTGGCATCGAAGTTCTTTTCAGTAAGATTGCGAAGCAAACCAAGTGCTTCCTGGAAACAGGCATCCGCTTCGGTGCTGTCGCTTTCCTGTGCAAGCCCCATCAGGTCCCAGGCCAGTAATCCATCCACTGTTCCCGGGTTTTTCCTGTCCATTTCCCTGAAAATCCCAAGTGCCTCCCTGAAACTGTTCCTTGCGCCTACATGATCGTTAACCCTTTGTTGTGCAAGGCCCAGATTCACCAGCCCTTGGGCAAGCCTGGCAAGTTGTTGCTCATCACCGGGAATGGCTTGTTCTCTCCTGATCTTTAGGGCTTCCTGATGTAGAGTTATACTCTGATGATACTGATTCACATCATAATAATATTCTGCCAGCCCTTCCATAGCCAAAGAAAGCCCAGCCTTATAGAGCTTTATATTGGCTGAATCAGCTTGGGTATAATTGCCAATACTTTCCTTTAACGCCTGTTCTGACACGTCGAATTGCTTTCTGGATTTAAGGATGAATCCCATGTGGTGCAGTCCGAATCCCTTTTCGCGGGGTGTTACAGCCCTGGATAATCCGATGCTGTCCCATCTGTATGCTTCGTCAATCTTCATCTGGTCAAGCAGATAGGCTACATAGGTGAAAATGAGTTTTACATCGTTACTGTCTGCGGAAATGGCTGTTTCGTACATCTTTTCTGCCTCTGCAAACCGGAATTCCGATTTGTACAGTTCGGCCTGGAAGAGCAACTTGCTGATATGCTGCCTGATGATGCTGTCAGATTGCTGCTGCATCAGTTTGCCTTCCAGTTCTGCATTCCTGCCTTTTTCCTTCTGCTCCAATGCTTTCCTTATTTCCTCGGCAGAATTCACACTCTCCAATATCCTGATCGCATCGGGAATATGACCGGCACTGAAGGCTTCAAAGGCTTTTCGGTGGATATCGGAGCAGTCGTCGAAGTTTTCGCGGGCAAATTTTTCGGCCAGTTCCTCCAGTTGTTTCTGCTGGTTCTGAAACTGTTCCGACAGCAATCTGGCTTGCTCGGCATAGGTTTTTGCGTCAATCTCCGATTTCTCTTTCTGCTGCTGTAAAACCCTGATTCTGGAATCGTACCCTTTGGTAAGGCCATCCAGCGAGATGTTGTAATACTTCATGGTGTTCCTGGCTACCGTACCTTCCGGACACATCACGATCTTAAACCGGGTGGCAGGTTCCTTCTGAATCACCCAGTTATCAACCATTTCCTTGTTTACGATTTCATAGCCTTTTTTTGATATCTCGGACACAACCACCCTGTCGCCCGGTTGCTTCGTGGTAAAAACAAGCCGGAAAACACCATCCCGTCCGGATTGGTCAGGGGCGCTCCCAAGCACTTTTACCTGCACCCCCGGCAGGGGTTTGTTGTTGCTGTTCTGCTCCGTAACCACCCCCAATACGGCAATCTGGCCATGCAGGGAGCTGGTGATGAGCACCATTCCTGCGACTACGAAACTTTTCATAATTACCTGATTTTATTGAGGACAACTTTCCACTCTTCGGTTTCAGATGGAATGCCGGTAAAATCCCAGGGTTCAAATCCATCCTTGATCGCCGTAAGTCGCTGTTCCTCTGATTGCATGGCAAGCGGAATCTCAATCCTGAATTTCCCCATGGCATCTGTGACAGCCCGGATCTCTTTCACGCTGATGGTAACCCCTTCAACAGGCATGAGGTCTCCATCCTTCACCGTACCGAAAATCACCCCAAGGGAATTGTCTCTGCGAATGCTTAACGTAATAAGATCACGCACTGCCACCATAGTATCAACCGGCCTGTACCCCCTGGCGGTAAACCTCAGATTTGCCTTTTCCCTTTTATATCTGGATGGAATCTGCTTGAAGATGACCTCGCTGGATATCATCATGGTGTCTGTCTTGTCGCCATAGGTAAGCGCGACCACTCCTTCCCGGAAGGGGAGTCCGGGGATGGCCTCCTCTTCTGTGATCTTTACGGTCAGATCAGTAGGCTGAAAGTAGTAGAATGCCAGCCATGCACCGGATAACACAAGAACCGGAAGCAGAAAATAGTACACAGTATATTTCAGGATCCTCGGGAGGTCAATCCGGTCAGGTTTGATGACCAATCCTTCATTCTCCAGTTTATCAAGCTGCCTGTTTAACTTCACAAACAGCTCATCCATAGAATCGTATGTGTCGTAGAAATGATCCAGGCTATCTATATAGTCTCTGAAGCCCGCAATATCGGCCGATTCAGTGGGATCGGTTTTGAAATAGGTGAAGATTCGGGGCTTTTTCACCTTTCCACCGGAGGCAAGGAATGCGTGATGGGCTTCGTCGAATTCCTCTTTGGTATATCTGCCCAGCCTGGTATGAAACAGGAAGATCGAAATGTCGCTGCTCCTGATATACCGGTTGTATTCGTTCTGGGTCCTTTCCTGGGTAATGGAGCTGATGAAATCCTTCCAGGTTGTGAGTTCCAGGAAAATCCTCCTGGAATGCCAGTCTTTGTTTTTTCTGCTGACAAACAGTTCAACCTGCAGTTTGTCCTGATCGAGTTCGGCCGAAGAGGCCAGAAAAATCCTGATCTTTTTCATTACACTATGTTTTTATTACTACCAACATCCAGTACAATGAAACTCTGCAGGTATAACCAACCACGGTTAAATTTCCGGGATCCGGCGGTATCAGTCGGTTACCCTACTGCCATCACAGCGAAGAACGTAAACCACATCAGACATCAAAGATAATGAATTAAAAAGCTGAAAGCAAATATTTTAAGAGGCATAAAAAAAAGAGGGTGTCTCTGATGAGACACCCTCTCCAGCGGTCCGGACGGGACTCGAACCCGCGACCCCATGCGTGACAGGCATGTATTCTAACCAACTGAACTACCGGACCGGAATGTAAGAACGTTCGACGTTTTAGCCTGCAAAAATACAAATCTTTTCTGTCTCACCAAATTTTTTTATGCATCGTGCAGCATTTTTTACCCCCAGTCATTCTACTCAATACACACACTCTTCCTCACACTGTCCCTTACCTCACCCCCCAGCCCCCTCTCCTCAAGGAGAGGGGGAGTAAGAACCGCCAACCTCCTCAGCTATAATAATTTCACCCCGCAAGCGGGGTTCCTAAACCCGTTCAAAGATCAATGATCAAAGTTCAATTGACCATTAACCATTAACAATTCCTAACTCCTAACTCCCCGCTTCTACTGCTTCACAATCGTAAACGATCCGTTATTTCCCGGAGTGCCATTGAACGATTCTACAATGGTCCCCTTCAACTCTTCGGTCCAGGTCATTTCGTACTTGTCGCTGCCTCCTACATCGAAGATCAGAGTGGTTTTGTTTACGCCATCTTTCACATAGGTGAATCCGAAATCACCGGTGCCAGTAAGTGTGGCCTGTCCTGTGCCTCCAGTGCTGTTGAAAACCCAGGTGTTTGTGGGTCCTCCGGTTTCCACAAAAGTGATCGAAAGCTTTCCCCAGTCTGCAGCCGCAATGGCCCAGTCGGTTACAGGGTCATCCTCTTTCTTGCATCCTGATATTGTTATCAGAACCATACAAGCGAAAATACTCAGAAATCTCAGTTTCATTTTGGTCAGTTTTATTGATAAATACAAAGCATAGCAAAGATACAGCATTGAGTGCCGGTTTGATGTTTTTAAGGTGTTTGTTTTTGTAAAAATATGGTGATTTCATCATAAAAAACCCGGGACTAATGGCTTTACCTCTGGTAGTTATTTCAGACTTGAAAACTCTATCTTTGTCTTGTCAACTTAGCTTAAACTACGAATATGAAATCAACAGGATATGTACTTTTATTATTGGCCGGCATAGCAACTGCATCAGTTTCATGCTCAGCCCCGCGATACAACCAGGCATACCGCTCCGAGTCCCGTGATTACAGATACGGCAGTGTTACCGGGAGTCTGGAAAATCAGTCGGAATCAGGATTTGCAAAAGGAAACCAGGGGTCAGGTAACGAGATGGCACCAAGGCGGATAGTATATAATGCAAATGTTGCGATTACGGTTAAGGATCCGGATACGACCAATATCCACTTAAATGAAATTGCCATAAAGTATGGCGGGTATACCCAACAAATCAGCAGAACTATGACAAGAATTAGGGTAAAGGCAGAAAACCTCAATTCAGCATTGTCTGATATTTGTCTGCTTGGAAAAACTGAATACAAAAGGGTTCAGGGAATTGATGTGACAGATGATTATACAGACTATGCCATCCGCCTCGAGAACCTCACCAAAGCAAGAGCCCGATACCTTGAGCTTTTGGCAAAAGCTGAGAATGTTGAAGCTGCTTTGCTGGTTGAAAAAGAACTGGAAAGGCTAAATACTGAAATCGACCTTATAAAAGGAAAGTTGAATAACCTGGATCACAATTTGGTTTATTCCCTCATTACAGTTGATATCAAAGAGAAAGTCAAACCAGGCATTCTGGGCTATATCGGTATCGGATTATACCATAGCATAAAGTGGCTGTTCGTCAGAAACTAGAAAATCCATAACTCCTCACCCTAAAACCCCCAACCCTTATCCATTCAATGCACCTCACCCCCAACCCCTTTCAACAAAGCACCTCACCCCCAACCCCCTCTCAAATCAGATCCACCTCACCCCCCAACCCCCTCTCCTGAAGGAGAGGGGAAGTAACACCCTCATAACTTATAACTTATAACTTATAACTCCCAACTCCAAACCCTCCAGAATTTCTAATTTCTAATTAACATGCTCACTCTTCTCGACATCACCAAAGAGATTCAGTCGGCTATTCTGCTGAAGATGAACCGCTATTACTGGGTGAAGGCTGAGATTGCCAAACTGAACTATTACCGGCAGAGTGGCCATTGTTACCCGCAGCTGGTGGAAAAGCGGGAAAATCTGGTGGTTGCAGAGATGAGGGCTACCATCTGGGCTAATGATTATCAGCAAATTATTAAAAAGTTCCGGGAAGCCACCGGAGAGGAAATTACGGAAGGGATGACCATCCTGTGTCATGCGAGGGTGAATTACCATCCGGTGTACGGACTCTCCCTGCAGATCGCCGATATCGATCCGGCATTTACCATGGGGGAGATGGCGAAAGAGCGCCAGAACACCATTAAAAAGCTGAAAGAGGAGGGGTTATGGGATCAGAACCGGAATATACCGATGCCCCTGCTCCCGAAACGACTGGCAGTGATCAGCGTAGAGAGCTCAAAAGGGTACCAAGATTTCCGGAGTATCATCGACGACAACAGCTGGGGATACCGGTTTTTCCATATCCTCTTTCCGGCCTTGCTGCAGGGCGATAAAGCGGTGGAGTCCATAGGAAAACAGCTCGAACTCATCAGAAAGCACCGGCACCATTTCGATGTGGTACTGATCATCCGCGGGGGCGGGGGAGATGTGGGGCTGAACTGTTTCGACCACTACGACCTTGCCTCACGGGTGGCGGCATTCCCATTGCCGGTAATCTCCGGGATAGGCCACTCTACCAATGAAACCGTGGTTGAGATGGTATCCCATACCAACAGCATTACCCCTACAGATCTGGCGTATGGGCTGATCCAGAAGTTTCACAATTTTTCGGTAAAGCTAGAAGAAATGGCCGAAGCAGTGGTGAATGTACCTGCTGCGATTCTGGACCAGGAGAACCGCAGGCTCAGCGAAGCAGGGACACGGCTTGTAACGGGCACCCTTTTGTTCACGCGGCAGCAATCGGCCCTGATCAGACAGCTTGCCACCCGGGCTACTTTCGGGCCCATGCAGAAAACCGGGCGTATGGAAGGGATACTAGGGCAGCTGGAGAGCTCAATACCCAAAGGGATCACCTCGCTGGTGTCGGCCAAACGAATCCGGCTGGATGCCCTGGAGCAGCACCTCCGGATCCTTGACCCAAAGAATGTGCTGGAAAGAGGCTATTCCATTGTGCGCAAGGAAGGCAGAGCACTCCGGACCACCACTGAAGTGACTTTAGATGATGAATTGGAAATTACACTTTTTCAAGGAATTATACATGCTGATATAAAAAAAATAACTCCATAAATAAACCATGACCAAAGAAACAAAACCACGTTATCAGGAGGCCTTCGCGGAACTTGAACGTATTGTGCGGGAGATTGAATCGGAAGCGGTGGATGTAGACCAGCTTGCTGCGAAGGTAAAGAGGGCATCGGAGCTGATTAAAATCTGCCGTGAGAAGCTTACCGCCACCGAAGCCGATGTGCAGGAGATCCTGAAAGAGATCAACAAAGACGCCTGAGGCATGTGTCCGGACAGGATCCAAAGCAGTTATCTGCTGGAGGTGTGTGCTGCCGATCTTCCATCGGTAAGGGCCGCACTGGAAGGGGGCGCCCATCGGGTGGAGCTTTGCTCCGGGCTCGCTGAAGGGGGGGTAACCCCATCCATCGGGTTGCTTATGGAGGCAATGAAGATCTCTGCCGTTCCGGTGAGGGTATTGGTGCGTGCCCGTCCGGGAGATTTCACATGGTCCCCTCATGAGACAGAAGCTATGTGTCTTGATATCAGAATGATGTGTGAAAGGGGAGCGAAGGGCTTTGTTTTGGGAGCCCTTACCCCGGAGGGGGATGTGGATATGGACGTGATGCGGCGGATGCTGGAAGCTGCCGGGAACCTCCCATGGACCTTCCACCGCGCGTTCGATTTTTGTCGCGATCCGCTGAATGCCCTGGAAGAGATCATCCGGCTCGGTGCAGATACCATCCTCACTTCAGGTGGGGCTGTCTCGGCATTGGACGGAGCTTCGCTGCTGAACAGCCTCGTTCTCGCAGCCGGAAACAGGATTCAAATCATGGCGGGAGGTGGTATTTCTCCGGATAATATAAAGGAAATCAGAATAAAAACCGGATGCAATGCATTTCATCTTTCCGGTCGCAGTGCATTGCCCAATCACCTGGTACCCTCAGGTGGTGCTGCCCTCAATGCCCCGGGGCTGCACAGCGATTATGTCCATAAAGTCACAGATACGGAAATCATCGGTAAAGTCATCTCTCTTCTCAATACTTAAAACCGACTTGTATGAAAAACCAGATACGTTATATGCTATTGATTATCTGTTTGTTAATGATATTCAAGCTGTCATCTGGCCAGGAAATCATGGTGCTGAATGAGGGTTGGAAACTTCAGACGGCCAAAGGGAAATGGATCCCTGCTACGGTTCCCGGGTATGTCCATACCGATCTGATGCAGGCAGGTATGATCAAAGACCCGTACTATGGCGACAATGAAAAGGAGGTGGCGTGGGTGGCAGAGCGGGAATGGCGATATTCCCTCACCTTCGATGTGCCTTTAACCTTGCTTTGGCTGTATGAAACCGAGCTGGTATTCGAAGGGCTGGATACTTATGCTGAGGTATGGCTGAACGGAAGCAAGATTCTGAGCGCCAGCAACCAGTTCAGGGAATGGCGCAGCGGTGTAAGACAACTGCTGAAAAACAAAGGGAATCAGTTGCTGGTGGTTTTTCCGCCTTTGAAACCCATTGAAGATTCGTTGCAGAAAGCGTTTGGACTTGAATTGCCGGGCGGGAACCGGGTATTCACACGAAAAGGGCAGTGGCAATACGGCTGGGACTGGGCCCCTTCGATCCCTTCGATGGGGATTTGGAAGCCGGTGAAGCTGGTGGGTAAGGGAACCGTAGCATTGGAAAAGGTGGATTTCCGGCAGACTTTTGAAAACCACAGACTCAAAACCCTCGATGCCGTCTTTACTCTTGATGTACAAAAGACCACAGCGATCCGCCTTTCAGTACAGCACCCTGATGTTGAAGTGAACCAGGGAAGCATCAGGCTCGACCCGGGCAGGCACAACATTACCATACCGTTATTTTTCAGATCCGATATACAGTACTGGTGGCCTGCCGGTATGGGGAAGCCTCATCTCTATGAGTTTTTGTGTGAAGTGTACGGTGAAGGTGCGGAACCACTGATCCATAGAACCATAGCCACCGGTATCCGCGAGGTGGAACTGGTACAGGAGCCTGACCTTTTCGGATCATCATTTTTCTTCAGAGTCAACGGAATCAAGGTATTTGCCAGAGGTGCCAACTGGGTACCTGCCGACCATTTCCCTACGCGGGTTACCCCTGAGCGCTACCGGAAACTGCTGGATGAAGCTACGTTTGCAAATATGAATATGTTGCGGGTTTGGGGAGGCGGCATTTACGAAGATGAAGCATTCTACCGGCTGTGCGATGAAAAGGGCATCATGGTATGGCAGGACTTTATGTTTGCCTGTGCGATGTACCCTGCTGATTCAGTGATGCTTGATAATATAAGGCAAGAAGCCACGCAGCAGGTCGGAAGGCTCAGCAGCCATCCGTCGGTGGTGCTTTGGTGCGGCAACAACGAAAACAGCGAAGGGTGGCACCGTTGGGGCTGGCCATCAGGCTATTCAAAGTCCGATTCAGCAAGGATATGGAACGATTATCTGAAAATTTTCGAAGAGACCCTGCCGGAGATTGTACAGCAAAATGCCCCCGGAATTCCTTACTGGCCCTCGTCCCCCTCGCTTGGGAGAGGAGATCCGAGGCACCTGTTCAGCGGTGACTCCCATTACTGGGGCGTATGGCACGATGCTGAACCGTTTGAACGGTATCGGGAAAAGATCCCGCGTTTTATGAGCGAGTTTGGTTTCCAGAGCTATCCTGCCTACAGTTCTGTGCGAAGATTTACCCCCGATACAGCTCTGGCGCCCAATTCGGAGGTAATGCTCGTGCATCAGAAGCATCCGCGGGGCAATACGTTGATCGGACAGTACATGAATGAGTGGTTCCCTGAGCCGGAAAGTTTTAAGCGCTATGTGTATTACAGCCAGTTACTTCAGGCTGAAGGGATTGCCATGGGAATCCTGGCCCACCGCCAGGCCAAACCCTGGTGCATGGGTTCGCTGTACTGGCAGCTTAACGACTGCTGGCCGGCGGTTTCGTGGTCGTCTGTGGATTATTATGGCGAGCGTAAAGCGATGCATTACAAGGCCGCTGAGGTTCTGTCGCCAACCATTGCCACTGTATCGGTCACCGGGAATATTGTGGAAATGACGGTCATCAACGACAACCCGCAATTGAAAGAAGCAAACATTTTTCTCAGGATCATTGACCATAAGGGAAAAGATATGTATTCAATCTACTACCCGGAATTTCCCCTCCTGTATAATGAAAATTGGAAGTTAAAGGATACCATTCCACAGGAGGTAGCAAAAGCTTTTGCAGAGAACAAGCTGATATGCAGAATTGTGATGACAGCAGATGCAGACCCGGATTGGCTATTTGCCCGGGTTTCCCTGCCCGACAAGCCCAAATACATCCCTTTTGAAAAGCCGGAGATCAGGTATAAGATTGAAAAGATAGAGGAAGAGTTCCGAATCACCTTTTGGGCTGATGCTTTTGTGTACAGCTTGTATCTCGAAGCTGACGGAGCCACAGGGAGTTTCTCAGACAACTTTATCAACATCATCCCGGGTGAGCTCAGGGTGGTTACCTTTACACCCAAAACCAATATTGATTCATTGAAAATCAAATATATGCACTATTAGGCAGCTGAAAGACATGACAATGGATAAAAATGTCTGGAGGGGGAGGGTGAAAGTCAGGATTTAGAATTGAAGAGGGATAGTGCTCAATCCGGTAAGGACCTCTAAACATGAGAATCAATGGCAGCAATGGTTTTAAGCACGTATAACCCCGTTTAACAGGGCAAGTCAATTATGTATGCTGTGCCAGATCTTTAAATCAGAATATTTCCCATCCACATACCCCATCGCCCAGGTTTTACTTTTCCCTGCTGAATAAATAATTCAACCATTTCCGGATGCCACTCTTTTTTTTGGGGGCAGGCATAAATTTAATCGGAATCACAAATGTCATACTTGCAGGTTTGTAATTAACTGTACCAGGGATCCAGCGCGGCATCATTTTAATGGCTCTGACAGCCTCAGTGTCGAGCAGCGGATGAACACCTCTCATAACCTGTACATCCATTATGCTTCCATCTTTTCCCACTGTAAACTGAACCATTACGGTACCGGATATTTTTAAACTAACGGCCTCCTTGGGATACACCATCGTTTTTTCCAGGAATTTCATCATTGCTTCATCACCACCAGGGAATTGGGCATAGGTTTCAGGTCCGCAGAAAACTTCTTCCCAGGCAGAATCAACCGGGGATGCTGGAATTGAATCAGGTGTTACCTGCCCATTGGAATTCATGAGCATTAAGAGGAGCCCCAGGGTAAAGATCACATTAAGTCTATACATGATTTATCTTATTTGTGAAACCATGCATGCAAGTAAAGTGCCATATATTCAACCCATTACAAAGTTGAATCAGCATCTTTTACATGCTACTTCGTCAGCTGAAACAGGATTGGAATAATAAAGATGGATCTTACCATTCTGCCTCGTTGAAATCCGGGTTCCCAGTTGGGCATCCCTTTTACAACCCTTTCTGCTTCTTTATCCAGCAATGGATGAGCCCCCTTTCGGGCTTTTACATTTGAAATGCTGCCATCCTTCTCAACCACAAATTCCACAAATACAGTTCCCTGAATATTTGCGTCAATAGCCTTTTGAGGGTAAACCACGTTTTTGGCCAGATATTTCATCAAGGCCTCTTCACCTCCGGGATATTGCGCCTGGACCTCTACTATTAGGTATACAGCAGTATCGTTTTGGTTATTCGGAATCTCAGAATAATCGGTTTTCTTATGAGAGAACAATGCACAGGCCGAAAGGAACATGGAAAGGAGGAATGGAATCAGTGGAAGCATTTTCATGGCAGAATTTTTCTCAAAGATAAAACTCTTTGTATAACCTGCCCAAAAACAGTCATCGTCAATCAGGCATTGACACTCCAATAGGCTGCTCTTCGCTCAGCATTCCTTATTTCCACATTTCCACATTAGCACATTAATCTCTCGACGCTCCCATAAAAATCATAATGTAGTAGAGTAGAGTAGCCAGCGAAGCCAGGGCAGCAATCACATAGGTATATGCAGCCCATTTCAGGGCATCCTGTGCCTGGGGATGCGACTCGTAGGTGGTGATACCACTGTTGTTGAGCCACGCAAGTGCACGCTGACTGGCATTGATTTCCACGGGTAGTGTAATCAGGCTGAACAGGGTGGTGAGCCCGAATAAAACGATACCAGCCAGCAGCAGGTTCGGGAACATCTCCACCATCAGGATTCCTGTAAGCAGCACCCATTGCACCCAGCGTGATGCAAAGGAAACCACAGGAACCATTGCTGAACGGAATTTAAGGGGTGCGTATGCGTTGGCATGCTGCACCGCATGGCCACATTCATGGGCGGCAATGGCGGCTGCAGCAATACTGTTTCCCTGGTAAACATTCCTGCTAAGGTTGACCGTCTTCTTAAGAGGGTTGTAATGATCCGTGAGTTCCCCTTCTGTTGAGATTACGGCTACATCCGTAACTCCTGACTCCCGGAGCATTTTCTCAGCCACCTCTTTGCCGGTGAGCCCGTATGCAGTGGGTATCTTTGAATATTTCCGGATCCTGGATTTGAGCTGATTTCCCACAATCCAGCTCAGTAACATAAAACCGCCGAAGATGATGAGGTAGGTGAACATGGTGTTTCGTTGTTTATTCGTTTATTCTGGAAGGGTCAACGCATGCGTTGACCAATCATGCATTTGTCAAATGGTTTGCCATGGGAGGAAAACTGCTTTTTTGTCATATGATTGTATCATCAGAAACAAACCGGATGCTGTTTTGTCACGGTTTTAACTTTTTTTAGGAACCTGAAATTCGGTTACCGGAACAATGTTTCCGCTGCTTCGCAGCTACAAATGTTTCCGCTGCTTTTCAGCTCATAACTCATAACTCATAACTCATAATTTCTAACTCCTAACTCCTAACTCCTGTCCCCTGTCCCCTCTGAACTCCTGTTAATCCTGATCACCCTTTCCCCCTTTCCTTGTTTCAGATAGGATTTGATGATCTGCTGGGCATCGCGGTGATCGGTTTTGGGTTTTACAAACTGTCTGAGGTGTCTGGGATCGAGGATGGCTTCATTCACAGGAACATAGCCGAAGCCGCAATACCTTCGGTTTTCGACCATTACCACCGATTTCTCATCGTTGTTCCGGCCCGGATCCAGCACTACGAAGCTGTCGTGCAGGAACGTATAGGGTTCAATAGCCTCCTTCACCCTCTGGTTGTATTCTTCCACAGGCTCCAGTCCTGTGCATGCGCCTCTGCATTGTCCGATCTGATGG
This sequence comes from Bacteroidota bacterium, assembly GCA_022709695.1. Classification (GTDB taxonomy): domain Bacteria; phylum Bacteroidota; class Bacteroidia; order Bacteroidales; family SKPS01; genus SKPS01. The sequence goes on along the minus strand of JAKLII010000001.1, from coordinate 270,176 downwards.
TGGAAGCAAGCCCCACGCGTTTTGTAAAGGCAGCAGAGTTTCCGGCACAGGTCGAACCGGTCGGCCAGGTTGCCCAGAAACTCTGATGCGCTTTTTTTGGAGGTGAAGGAGGTAAGGGGAGCCTCTTCGCTGTTGTTGCGCCTGATTTCAAGTGTGATGTAACCGCTTTTATCACAATCGCTGTACAATCCCCACTGAAGGGTTGTGCGCCTGAGTTGCCGGTTGAACCGTGGGGTGTGCTTTTTTACCTCTTCCGATTCCAGCAATAATGCAACGAGCTCACTTCCACACAGTTCAAAATCCACATCGTACACCTGGTCGCGCATTTCGGAAGCCTTCCTGGTCGCTTCGCTGGAGAGGTGCGAAAGTACCCGGTCGCGGATACTGATGCTTTTGCCAATATAGATGATGGAGCCCTCTTCGTTGCGCAGGTAATACACTCCGGGCTTTTCAGGCAGTTTCCGGAGGGTTTCTTCGGGAACGTGGGAGCGGATCCCCCGCACCGAAAGTTTTTCGGGGTGGTGCTCCAGCTGTAGCAAGTGCTCAAAGAGCTTAACAGTAGCCCGTGCATCTCCGAAAGCCCTGTGACGGTGCTCGATCCTGATATCGAGTATTTTACAGAGGTTTCCAAGACTGAACCCCTTGATTTCGGGCATCAGTTTCCGGCTGAGCTTTTTGGTGCACAGCAAATTACGCTCATACGTATATCCAAGGCGCAGGAACTCTTCGCGGATAAATCCGTAGTCGAAATTCACATTATGGGCCACGAACACACACTCTTCGGTGACTTTCACGATCTCTTTCGCGATCTCACAGAACCGCGGGGCCATCGCCACCATTGAGTCGCTGATTCCGGTAAGTTCCCTGATGCGGTAGGGGATGCGCATCTCAGGATTCACCAGGCTGATAAACTCCCGGGTCACTTCTTCCCCGTCATGAACAAGAATCGCCACTTCGGTAATGCGGTCCCTTTTCGGGTTCAGCCCCGTGGTCTCTATGTCGATAATTGCATACTTCATGGCTTCGTTGCTTACAGTTGAGGAGGTTTAGGAAGTTGAGGAGGTTGAGATCTAAACTACCTCAACTACCTCAACTACCTCAACTTTTCTCAGAGATTCAGCTTTGCCTGGATGCCCTTCACATCCTGTTTGATCTGTTCGAGGGTAGACATAACGGGATCCTTCAGGGTATTCCCTTCGGGAATTTCAGAGCTGATGTAGTTTACAAACCGCCACACCTCCCGAACCTGGCCTATTTCGATGGTGTAGGGTTCATAGAGTGCGTTCAGCGAAATCATCCTGAGTTTTCCTTCGGCAGGAATCATATTTTCCACCAGCTTGAACATGATGCCGTCATCGAGGGTAACAATGATATAGGGCATTCCGCTGCGGATGGTGTTCCAGTTCTGCACGTATTCGCACGTAACGAACGACCCGTGGGGAATGGGCAGCATAGAGTCACCCGAGATCTGAAACGTGCGGAACTTCCGGTCGCGCGGGAGGAACGGCAGCTGAAATGCCGGGAGCACCTTTATGTACTCAGGATCGGCGAATCCCCTGGCATACCCGGCGCTGGCCTTTTCGTGTACCAGCTCGATGTTGTCGATGTTTTCGCTGTTCACCGTGGTGGCCAGTACCCTGAGCCTGCTGCCGGTGATGAACACATCGTACCCCCGTTCAAGCTGCGAAAGCTGGCTCTCGGGCAGTGACTGAAGGTCGATTTTCACCAGGGTGTCAATGGCAATGCCAAAGTACTGGCTGAAAGCTATCAGCGCTTCCATATTGGGTTGCGCCACATTGTTTTCGTACCCGCTCAGGGTTGGGCGCTTCATGCCAAGCGCCGAGGCTGCGTCGTCCTGGGTGCGGCCGCGCCGCTTCCGCAGGAATTTGATGTTATTGCTGAAGAACATAATGTTTAGGAAGTTTAGGAAGTTTAGGAGGTTTAGGAAGTTTAGGAGGTTTAGGGGGTTGAGGGATTCAAGGGTGAAGTTTTTATTTCTCTGAATTTCCGGAGTAGGAGAGGATTTTAAGGGTTGATTTTCTTAATGCATTCAATTTAAAAGAAATGAAATCAATTTGTTTTTTTATACCGAGGTATTGATCTTCAGATATAAGACCAAGGTCATTACAAACTATCAGCTGACTTAACAACTCCATGAGGCTGGAGTAAGAGAGCTGATAGAAATGTGCCTGATCTTTAAAACTTGTTCTTGCAGCTCCTTCAGCGAGATTTGAGCTTATGGATATGGCTGCCCGACGCATCTGGTTTACAAGACAATACTTTTCGTTCTCAGGGAAAGCAGATGTTATCGTATATATTTCCTTTATCATGTTCCGAATGTCAACCCAAACATGAAGCTTCTCAAATGAAAACGGTCTTTTCTCCATAATATCTTATTATAATATTGAATTTCAGGCAACTAAATCTCAACTTCCTCAACTTCCTCAACTTCCTCAACTTTTTTCTTGACAAAGATAATACAAATGATTAAATTGTCAACAAAAAAATGATTAAAAATTGATCTTTTGTTTGTTTAGTCGTTTAATCGTTTAGTCGTTTAGAATGACCTCAACAGTTCAACAACTAAACGACTCAACAACTCAACATTATGGGAAAAACCATCCTCCACATGGACCTCGACACCTTCTTTGTGTCGGTAGAGCGGCTGGTCAACAGCCGGCTTATCGGGAAGCCTGTGGTTGTGGGCGGGTTATCGGATCGCGGGGTGGTGGCGGGGTGCAGCTACGAGGCGCGGCAATTCGGTGTACATTCGGCGATGCCGGTGAAGATGGCGCGGATGCTGTGCAGCGATGCGGTATTCATCCGGGGCGATATGGGGCTTTACTCCCACTATTCGCGGCTGGTTACAGACATTATCGCAGAGGAAGCGCCGGTGTATGAGAAGGCCTCGATTGATGAGCATTACCTTGATATCACTGGGATGGACCGTTTTTTTGGTTCGCTGAAGTGGGCCGGTGAGTTACGGCAGAAGATCATACGCGAAACAGGCCTTCCGATCTCGATGGGGCTTTCGGTGAACAAAACCGTGTCGAAGATTGCCACCGGCGAGGCAAAGCCCAACGGCGAGCGGGAGGTGCCGCAGCCGCTGGTGAAAGGCTTCCTGGACCCCCTTCCCATCAGCCGCATGCCGATGATCGGGGAGAAGACCTTTACGCTGCTGCGCTCCATGGGCATTGCCACCATCGGAACCCTCAGCGAAATCCCCCGCGAGATGGTGATCCAGGTGTTGGGGAAAAACGGCGAGGTGGTGTGGAAACGGGCCAACGGCATCGACCACACCCCCGTAAAGCCCTACAGCGAGCAGAAGTCGATGAGTGCCGAACATACCTTTGATACCGATACCATAGATATCATTATGCTCCGCCACCTGCTGGTGAAAATGACCGAAAAGCTCTCGTACAAGCTCCGCAAGCAGCAGAAACTCGTGGGGTGTGTTACCGTAAAGATCCGTTACGCCAACTTCGACACCCATACCCTGCAGCAGAAGGTGCCCTACACCTCCTTCGACCATGTGCTGATCCCCGTGGTACAGGAACTCTTTCAACGCCTTTACCAGCGCCGTATGCTTATCCGGCTTATCGGGGTGAAATTCAGCCAGATGGTGGGGGGCAGCCAGCAACTCAGCCTTTTCGAAGACACCCCCGAGATGATCAGCCTGTACCAGGCCATGGACAAGATGCGGAACAAGTACGGCAGCAGCGCGGTGAAACGTGCGGTAGGTATGCGCTGACATCCGCAACAACCAAAATCCCATCTGCGTGTTATACCAAAAAATATGACCTTTGCAGCATGAGAAACCTGATAGGCATTTTGCTGATCGGCACCATGATGGTTTGCAGCCCTGCGGGGATGCAGGCGCAGAAGGGGATGGCCGGTAAAACCCTGACCCGTGCCGGGATGGCACGTGACCTGCAGGTCATAAAAAAGACCCTGGAAAAAAACCATCCCTTCCTATATAAATATGTGCACCGTGATACATTTGAACGGCGCTTCGACAGCCTGTTGAACAATTTGCCGGATGAGATACCATCGGCAGATTTCTACCTGACGGCAAGCCAATTAGTGTATTCCCTCCGGCACGGGCATATGCTGCTGTACCCCGGAAAGCCCGACAGCCGGATTTTCAGGAGCCATATCATGTCGAAGTTCCGGTATGAATTCTATGACAGTGCCCTGTATATCGTGAACAACGAACCCGGTACCGGTGGCATCAGGCCCGGGACCCGGATCGACAGGGTAAACGGAAAAGATATCAGGAATCTTTCAACCCGGTATATTGAAGCTGTGCCGATGGAAGGGTATACCGGAAACCTGCGTCAAAGCCTGTTCGGAATGCTCCTGCCCATATTCATCGGGGAGGAATGTGGTGAGACCGATTCCCTTACGCTGAACCTAAGCTACCTCGACTCTGCTTATGTTCTTACTCTGGCAACTTACCAGAAATCCAGTCAGGAAGGGCTCGGAGATCTCATGGAGGAATTTCGCAAAGCCTTTGATCCTGAGGTGGAATCCGATTCATCCGGGTTGTATGCCTCCGGAGCCAGGCTGAAGTTCCTGGATGAGGAGAAACGGGTGGCAATCCTCACAGTCGACGATTTCATGCAGTCACATTCGGCTCTCTTCAGGAGGGGCTTTGCTGTGCTGGATTCTCTGAACACGGAGCATCTTATTCTGGATCTCCGCAACAATCTCGGGGGGGTGCTATTGCTTACCGGTGAGCTGCAATCGTACCTGTGGGATTCTGCATTTCACCTGATTGAGCCCCCGGTGGTGGGTTCTGTGCTCAGGATATTTTATCCCCCCGGAAGCCATTGGGTGCAACACTTTTTCTCCACACTGGTGCTCCCCTTTCAGTTTGCCCTGTACAGCCCCATCAGAAAACGCAGCGATGAGGGTTATTCCTTCAATGCGGTTGAGAGCAGGCTTAAAACGCCCAGCATGAACAGGTTCAAAGGGAGTATAACGGTGCTGGTGAATGGTGGAACCTATTCTGCAGCTTCCATTCTGGCAGCGAATCTCAAGTATGGCCGCGATTACCTGCTCATTGGGGAGGAGACAGGCGGCGCCTCCGAAGGTACCGTCGCATTACGGTTGGGTACCGTAAAATTACCCAATTCAGGTTTTTACCTGCGATATGGAATCGGGTACCTTCAACCCATTGAAAAAGGGGGTGAGGAAGGACGAGGTGTGATGCCTGATATCCGGATCATTCCCACCCTGAAGGACAGGATAGATGGGATTGATCCCGAATTGCGGTATGCGCTGAAGATCCTTCAGCGGGGTGAATAAACTCCGATACCTGGTTCCGGAAGGGGATATCCGGCACTGACTGTGAATGAGCTGTTCCTGTCATTTCCCGTAAGGAATCCGGTTGAGAATAGATCTCCCGAGGGTTATTTCATCGGTGTACTCCAGTTCATCACCAACGGCAATGCCCCGGGCGATTGTGGTGATGTTAAGCCCCGGCCTGTCGATGCGGCGGAAGATATAAAAGGTAGTGGTATCCCCTTCAACACTGCTGTTGAGTGCCATAATTACCTCATTCACAGAATTATTCTGTAAACGGTCCAGCAGCTCTTCGATATGCAGGTCGCCGGGTGCAATACCTTCCAGAGGTGAAATAATCCCTCCGAGCACATGGTATAATCCGCGGTATTGCCCGGTTTGCTCAATGGCCATGACATCCCTCACGTCCTGCACCACGCAGAGTACTGAATGATCGCGCCCAGGGTCTGCACAGATACTGCACACCAGATCATCGGAGATGTTGAAACATTGCGAGCAGTAAACAGCTTCGGAACTGAGCCTGATGAGTGTTTCACCCAGCCGTTTGATGTTTTCAGGCTCCTGTTTCAGCATCCAGAGCGATAACCGCAGAGCGGTTCTCCGCCCTATGCCCGGAAGCCTGGAGAGCTCCTCAACGGCCTGTTCCAGCAACATCGATGGTATCCTGATCATGGGCAACAGAGAAAGGTATCTGAAAAAAGGTAATTTTGCGCAAAAATAACCATTCCGTCAATTCCCGGCTGCATGACCCCAGGTTTAATATTAATCATCTTTTTCCTGTATACCTTTATGTTGTTTGTGGTAGGATATATCACTGCCCGCAAACCTGATGAAGAAGCTTTCTACATTGGCAACCGAAAATCGAAATGGTACCTGGTAGCCTACGGAATGATCGGGACTTCCCTTTCCGGTGTGACCTTTATCTCCATTCCCGGATATGTGGGAAAGACCTCCTTTTCATACATGGTCGTGGTATTGGGATACCTTGTCGGGTACTTCATCATTGCCAATGTCCTGCTGCCTGTTTACTACCGAATGAAGCTTACATCAATCTATACCTACCTCGAACACAGGTTTGGCAAAGCCTCCTATAAAACCGGTGCTGTCTTTTTTATCCTTTCCCGTCTTATTGGTTCCTCCTTCAGGGTGTTTATTGTGGTGAATGTGCTGTACTGGTTTGTTTTCAAAGGCTGGGGGGTTCCATTCCCCCTGGTGGTAATCCTTTTTATTGTTCTTATATGGCTATACTCGTACCGGGGTGGTATCAAAACGATTGTATGGACAGATACCCTCCAGACCACCTTCATGCTGGCAGCCCTGGTGATTTCAATTGTGCTTCTGTCAAAAAGCTGGGATCGTGGTGTGACAGAGCTGATGGGGGATGTTTTCAGCAGCGATTACACAAAGATGTTTTTCCTGACCGAATGGAAGGACCGTAATTATTTTCTGAAACTCTTCTTCAGCGGGATGTTCATCACCATTGTCATGACCGGGCTTGACCAGGATATGATGCAGAAGAACCTGAGCTGCCGGACTTATGCCGAAAGCCGGAAAAACATGTACTGGATGAGCGCCATCCTGATTCCGGTGAATTTCCTGTTCCTGCTCCTGGGTGCTTCATTGTACCTGTATGCTGCAAAAAACGGGATTGCACTGCCAGAGAAGTCGGACAACCTGTTCCCGACCATTGCCCTTCAACATCTCGGGCCAATGGCAGGGCTGACCTTCTTCATCGGTCTGATTGCTGCAGCTTATTCCAGTGCCGATGGTTCACTGACCGCACTCACCACCTCGGTGAATATTGACCTGATCGGTATTCAGCAACGAACAGACCTCGAAGAAAAACAGAAAAGAAACATAAGGCGTTTGGTGCATATCGGCGTAACCATTCTGATGGTAATTACTGTGGTGATTTTCGGTGCGGTAAATAATACGGCTGTCATTGAGAAGTTGTTTGACATTGCAGGATATACCTACGGGCCTTTGCTTGGCCTCTATGCTTTCGGGCTCCTCACCCGGCACGCCATCCGCGACCATGCCGTACCTTTCATTGCGGTGGCCTCACCGGTGCTTTCATACGGCATCAAGTGGCTCCTTGAAACCTGGCTGGTACCCGGATACCAGGTTGGGTTTGAAATCCTCATTATCAACGGGTTGCTAACCTTTGGAATGCTGTTTGCCCTGATCAGGCCGAAGAAACAAACTACTGCCTGAATTTCCGGTTTCACCGAATTGATGTACCTTTGCGTCTGATATGGGCAGAATCCTGGCATTGGATATCGGACAGAAGAGAATCGGGCTGGCAGTTACAGACCCCCTGCAGATGATTGCAGGAGCTCTGGATACGGTGCCCGTTCACCATATATGGGACTTCCTTACTGCCTATATCCAAACCAACGAGGTAAGTAAGATCCTCATAGGATGGCCATTGCAGTCGACAGGGGCGGAGTCGGAATCGATGCGTTATGTTAAACCATTTTATAACCGGTGTAAAAAACTTTTTCCGGAGATAGAGGTTATTACATGGGATGAACGGTTCACCTCTGTGATGGCCAAATCAGCAATACTCCAGTCAGGGGTTAACCGCAAGACCCGGCATGACAAGGCACTGGTAGATAAAATCAGCGCTACCATCCTGCTTCAAAGCTACTTAGAATCTGCCATCAGTAATTAAAATGAAAATTTACACATTTTCACATTTACATATTTTGACATTTCCACATTTATAAAATAACCCAATGGTACTGCCAGTTTACGGATACGGACACCCCTTGCTTAGAAAGGTTTCAGAGGAGATAACACCCGAATACCCGGGGCTACCGGAACTTATTCAGAATATGTTCGAGACGATGAAAGCCTCCAACGGGGTTGGATTGGCTGCACCGCAGATCGGACTCAATATCCGGCTGTTTGTTATAGATGCCGCCCCTTATGCCGATGAAATCGATAAGCAATATCCTTTGCGGGGCGTTTTTATAAATCCGGAGATCATCGAAGAGACCGGTGAGCCGTGGACATTTGAAGAGGGGTGTCTGAGCATTCCCGATATACACGAAGATGTCGAGCGCCCTCCTGTGGTGAGGATTCGTTATCAGAACGAGCAATTTGAGCACTTCGACAAGGTTTACGACGGGATGCTGGCACGGATCATCCAGCATGAATACGATCATCTTGAAGGGATCATGTTTGTGGATCATGTGAGCAATCTGCGCCGGATGGTGCTGCGGAAAAGGCTGGGGGATATCGTACAGGGACGAATCACTCCGGGTTATAAAATGAAGTATGCTTCTGTAAAAAGATGATAAACAATACGATGAATCAAGTTATTTAAAGATTGGGAATCCTACTATGAAAACAAACAGGTGGATGTTGATTGCGGTAATGGCCGCAGTTATTCTGGCTGGCTGTGCCGGCAATGTTGAAAAGGAACGGGCAAAAGTGACTGAACTCCGAAAGGAGTTGTACGACAAGAACAGCGTGTACACGAGCCATGAAATTGCAGAGAAGGCCATCGAGGCGTTCCGTGCCTTTGGGAAAAAGTTTCCCGATGACACTGCTGCTTTGAAGTTCCATACTGAAGCTGCCGAGATTGCCTGGACCATGGGGAAACACAAGCTCAGTACAGAGATTTTTCTGGAAATCATGGATATGCACCCCGATGCAGGTACCATACCCTATATCGGTGTGAGGTTGGGAAGCATCTTTAACGACAACCTCCGGGATACGGCACAGGCCAGGAAGTACTTCACACTTGTGCTGGAAAAGTATCCTGAAAGCGATTACACCGAAGGAGCCCGTTTCGGGCTGGAGACCCTGGGTATGGATGAACGGCAGCAGTTTGAATACATGTTGCGGAAGGCCAATACCGGCAGCGATACACTGGTGAACGCTGCGCAGTAAGTCTGGCTATTTGATCAGCTCCTTGGGAAGCACCCTTTTCAGGTCGGCAGGTCGTACGTTGGGCCTCAGTTTCCCCCTGATGGAGTAGGAGATCTGTCCGGTTTCTTCTGATACGATGATCACGATGGCATCCGACTGTTCCGAGATACCGATGCCGGCCCTGTGCCGGAGTCCCAGATGGGCAGGTATTTCCTTGTTTCCTGATACCGGCAGGATGCAACCGGCGGCACGCACCCGGTCACCGTCGATGATGGTGGCTCCATCGTGCAGCGGACTGTTCTTGAAGAATATGGTTCTGAGCAGGTTGTCGGAAAGTTTGGCGTTGAGCTCAGTTCCGGTATTTACAAAATCGGGAAGCTTGTTGTCTCTGGCCAGCACCATCAGGGCGCCGGTGTGGGTAACCGCCATTTTTTCTGCTGCCCTGGCGATGATTTCCATCCTTTGCTGGGCGTGTTCAAGGTTGTTCATCCGGCTTCGGAACAGCTTCGAGATCGGTTCCGGCAGAAATTTGGGCGTGCCCAGCAACAACAGGAACTTCCTGAGTTCCTGCTGGAAAACGATCAGCAGGGCAATCACCCCCACGCTGATAAACTGCCCCAGGATCTCGCTCAGAAGCTCCATCTGTAGGAAGGTGACCACTTTCCAGATGATATAGATGGCGATGATTCCCAGGAAGATGTTCATGGCCACGGTCTTCCGGATCAGCCGGTAGATCATGAACAGCAGCAACGCGACGAGAAAAATGTCGATCAGGTCGAAAAATCCTGGCTTGATGAAAAACAGCAGTGATATAGAGTTCATGCTCATAACACATCAGATATGCAGCAGGGGATTCCTGCGGTTAAGGCCACCGGCCAGCTCAAACACCCGTATCGTTTCCACCGCTTCCTTTACGTCGTGCACCCTCAGGATATCAGCCCCATGCATCAGGGCATGGTAGTGAAGCGCAATGGTGCCTGCAAGGCTTTCTTCGGGCTTGATCTGGAGTGGCTTATAGATCATGGATTTACGTGATAATCCGATCAGCAAAGGTACGCCAAGGATTTGGAAATAGTCAAGTTCGTTCAGGAGCGTGTAATTATGTTCTGTGGTTTTGCCGAAACCAAAGCCGGGATCTGCGATCAGGTCGTTTACACCTGCCTGTCTGAGGGTCGATAATCTGTCGGCAATCCACCGGATAACCTCTTTGGTGACATTTCCGTACGATGGATTCTGCTGCATAGTGGCGGGTGTGCCCTGCATGTGCATCACCACATAGGGAACCTGCAACTCCGTAATGGTGGCGTACATATCCGGATCGAGGGTTCCCCCTGAAATGTCGTTGATCATGGAGGCTCCGGCTGCTATGGCATCGCGGGCTATTTTGCTGCGAAAGGTATCGATGGAGAGGATTGCTTCAGGAAACCTTTTCATGATGGCTTCCACTGCCGGGATAAGCCTCTGTTTCTCCACTTCCGGGGAAACAGGCTCTGCGCCCGGTCGTGTGGAGACAGCCCCCAGGTCCAGTATATCTGCACCTGCACGGTACATTTCATCAGCTTTAAACAACACATCAGCAATCTTTCTGAGTTTTCCCCCATCATAAAATGAATCGGGGGTAAGGTTCAGAATCCCCATCACCCGCGGATGTTCAAAACTGAGAAGCCGGCCCCGGCAATTTATGGTTGCGTGTTGCAATTTTGCTTATTTTTAGCCTCCGAAATCAGGTCTTGTCCTCCGATCCTGCAAATGCAGGTTGGATAGTGCAAACCTACGGTTTTTATCAATGCTGAGCTGAGCTTATGCCTATGAAACATACCACAGCGCAATACAGGAAGGTGCAAAGTCATTGCCGGAAGGTGTTTGCCGATAAAATGCGCGATTACGGAACAGCATGGAGGGTGTTGCGCCTTCCCTCCCTCACCGATCAGATCTTCATCAAGGCACAGCGGATCCGGAGCATCGAGGAGAATGGTGCCATGGCCGTAGATGAAGGGATCATCCCTGAATTTACCGGAATCATCAACTATTCACTGATGGCCCTGATTCAGCTCTCAATGGGAGCTGACACCAATGACACTGCCCAGAATCCGGATGAAATACTGGAGATGTATGAAAACCGGTTTGATCAGGCTCTCGAACTTATGATCCTTAAAAACACCGATTATGGTGAAGCATGGCGGGATATGCGGGTGAGCTCCTATACCGATATCATTCTGATGAAATTATTAAGGATCAAGCAGATAGAGGATAATCAGGGCAAAACGCTGGTTTCTGAAGGGGTAGATGCCAACTATTTTGATATCATCAATTATGCAGTTTTTGCATTGATTAAACTCACGGAACCTGCTCCATAAACCATCGGAGAGGGGCTGTTGATCCATACAGAACCGGAAGTAAAAATCAATCTGACCAATACCAATCAAAAACAACAAATCAGTCATGAAGTCTATTATCCGCAATTTCAGCAGGGTTTTAACAGGACTTGTTTTTATTTTTTCGGGCTTCGTCAAGGGGGTCGATCCTATGGGTACCGCCTACAAGTTCGAGGATTATTTTATCGCGCTGAACATTCCGTGGATGCTGGACATGTCGGTGGCATTGGCGGTTATCCTTATCGCTGCGGAATTTATCATTGGCTGGATGTTGCTGTTTAATATCCGCACCAGGGTGACTGCCTGGTTTGTGCTGGGATTCATGCTGCTGTTTACACCTCTTACCCTGTGGCTGGCGATCACTGATAAAGTTACAGATTGCGGATGTTTCGGGGATTTTGTGGTGATGACCAACATGCAGACTTTCCTCAAAAACGTTGTACTGCTGATATTTGTGGTGGTGCTTTTTGCTACCCGGCGGGCCTTCCGCAATGCCATGGCAGGATGGAAACAAATTGCCATTGCCATCCTGGGTGTCCTGATCATTTTCTATGTGATGCACACAGGCTATAACCATGAACCAAAGCTTGATTTCAGGCCCTTTAACGTAGGCGCCAACCTCTCTGAGAATATGCTGCCGACCCCTGAAATCGCTGAGGTTAACCTGATCTATCAGCATACGGAAACCGGTGAAGAATTGTCGTACACCCCCAAAACCTTACCTTACCGTGACAGTATTCTGTTCCCAAAACTGAAATTCCTCAGGCAGGAGAAAAAAATCCTCCAGGAATTCAAACCTGCGGCCGCCTCGTTTGAGATGTTTGGTACTGATGGTCATGACTATTCTGCAGAAATCATCGGATATAAGGATTTTATCCTGGTCCTGTTCATTCAGGATATTGAAAATACTGACAAAGAGGCATTTGCAAAAATCGCTGCATTGCAGGAAGAGGCATCACAAAGGGGTATCCGTATGGTGGCAGTCTCGGGGTCTGCCTATGAACCTGTGGAAAAATTCCTGAAGGATGCGGGTACACCAATGGAGCATTACAGTGCTGATGTGATCAAGATCAAGACGGTGGTAAGGGCTAACCCAGGGCTGCTGCTGCTGAAGAACGGTTATGTGCTCGGGAAATGGCATTATCACGATTTCCCTGAGCTTAAAACCCTGGAAATCTGTGGTCCCGTGAACTCATTTGCACCTGTATCTACACCCTGACCAGAGGGATTTGCTTCACTGCAAAAGCAGTAAAATGTCAGAGAACGAAAACATTTCACATATGACAAGAACGAAGATTGTTGCCGGAAACTGGAAATTGCACAAGTTGTATCATGAAGGGATTGATCTGGCCGAAGAGATATGTTCTTCCATGGCAGCCGGAATCCGCACCCGTTCCGGGGAAATCCCGAAGGTTGTTCTGGCTCCGCCTTATCATTTGCTGAATGCTGTTGCCGGTATAACTGCTGGTGTTACCGGTGTATATACTGCTGCCCAGAACGCGGCTGCAGAAATCTCGGGAGCCTTCACGGGCGAGGTGTCGGCACAGATGATCGCCTCTGCTGGCGCAGGTTATGTAATCATTGGCCACTCAGAGCGCAGGACTTTGTTCGGGGAAGATGATGCAGTGCTCTCCCGCAAGCTGGTTTTAAGCCTGGAGGCAGGATTAATACCCATATACTGCATCGGTGAGGTGCTTGCACAGCGGCTTGCCAACGCCCATTTCGAAGTGGTGCTGCAGCAGCTTAAATCAGGGGTTTTTCATCTGGAAGAAGAAGCCGTTGCCAGGATCGTGATTGCTTACGAACCGGTTTGGGCCATTGGTACCGGCCATACCGCCACACCGGATCAGGCTGAAGAGATGCATGCGTTTATCCGCCGATGTTTTGCAGAAAGGTACCATCAGGCCGTTGCTGACAATCTTACCATTCTGTATGGTGGAAGCTGCAAGCCCGACAATGCGGCTGAACTGTTCTCGCAACCTGACGTGGATGGGGGACTTATTGGGGGCGCTTCCCTTAAAGCTGCTGATTTTCTTGCTATTGTAAAATCCGTGTGAGTTATGGAATACATCGAAGCCGTGTTTTCCCTGCAGCCTGTCGATCCCTGGAGGGAAATCCTTACCGCGGAGCTGGCTGAGACCGGCTTCGAGAGTTTTGAACATACCCCGGAAGGGATTAAAGCATGGTGCCCTGCGGGCCTTTTCAATGCCGGCGCGGTAGAGGAAGTGCTTTCTGTGTACAGCTGCAGATGCACCATGAGCTGGCAACACGGACCCGTGGCTCCGGTTAACTGGAACGAAGAGTGGGAGAAAAACTATGAACCTGTGGTGATCCTGGACCGCTGCCTGATCCGTGCTCCTTTCCATACAGCTGACAAACGTTACGAATTCGACATCGTAATTGAGCCTAAGATGTCATTTGGTACGGCCCATCACGAAACCACCCGTCTGATGATCGGATGGCTGCTTTCTTTGGATGTCTCCGGCAAAGCCTTGCTGGACATGGGATGCGGCACAGGAGTGCTTGCCATTCTGGCGGCCCTTAATGGAGCATCTCCGGTAACTGCCATCGACAATTATATCTGGGCATGTGAAAATACCACCGAGAATGCCGCCCGTAACGATGTTACCATCAAAACAATACACGGCGATGTATCTGCGTTGGCTGAATTGCCGGCAACCTTTGATATGATCCTTGCCAACATCAACAGAAATGTGCTTGAGGAGGATATTCCGGTATATGCAGGAAAGCTAAAGCCGCAGGGAGAACTGCTGATCAGCGGGTTTTTTACTGTTGATGAAAAGATCCTGGACCAGGTTGCTCAAAAGCATGGGTTGATGAAAGTTGCCGGTGCAACCATGGGGCAATGGTCGTCTGTACGCTATAAAACCCATTTATGATGCAGCATTTCTGGAATCGTTTAGGACCTTCAGCATCTCTGGGTATCGGGTTGTTGTTCTGTTTTATTCTGATGCAGCCGGACCGGATGGTTGCACAGGTGAAGTTCAGCGATAACCCTGCTGCCTTTGTGGATGAAATGCGGGCGTTTCTGCTGGCGGATGCGGGAAAGGACAAGCAGCTGAAAGCCGATGTGGATACCCTGATGCAGTTGTATGATCGGGAATGGAATTTTGCATTCACCCTGGATCAGCAGATGATGGTGATAAAAACCTGCAATCTTATGGGAAAGAAGAAGATGCAGGCCCGTCCCCATTTCATAGAGCTTCTTCCGGTACTGATGGCGATGGCACAGTCGGGACAGCCGGAGCAAAGCTTTCAGGCCTGGAATCAGGGGCTGAATTACATCATCGACAAAAAACAAAAGGATTTCAGGGATTTTGTAGCTTTCACCGATGGCCTTCTCAGCCGGAATATGTTGTATGAGTCCAATCTGGTGAAATGGCAGGCTTCAGGCTCCGATTATGTGTTTATCACAGAAGAAGGACGGATGAAGGTGGCCTTCAGGGCTACTGATCTTATCTGTTATGCCTTTAACGACAGTTCAGTCATCAGGGGAACCGAAGGGAAATATGACCCTATGGACCAAAAGTGGACAGGGCATGGAGGGATCCTTACCTGGGAGCGGGTTGGAATACCGGAGGATGAGGTAAATGCCACCCTCGCCGGTTATCAGGTGAGAACACAGTTCAGCAAATTCAGCGCAGATTCCGTCCTTTTCTACCACAAGCGCTACTTTCCGGAGCCCCAGCTGGGGCGGTTGTCCGAGAATGTGCAATTTTTCAAGGATACCCTTTCGGCTTCCTATCCCCGCTTCGAAAGCTACAATAAATGGTATGTTGTACAGGATTATTACAAAGGGGTTGACTTCGAAGGGGGGTATGCCTTCCATGGCGCCCGCTTCCTGGGAACGGGTGATCTGGACAAACCGGCTTCATTCACCTTTAAGTACAAGGGAAATCTTGCAGTTCGTGTAACGGCTCCTTCGTTTACCATAAGACCTGACCGGTTTTCTTCAGGCCAGGCCAGGGTAGTGATCCTGCTTGATGATGACTCGCTTTTTCATCCGGGACTTGAGGTCGAATACCGCGATCTGGACCGGAGGCTTTCGATGTACACCGTGGAGTCAGGAACCGGTCAGTCACGTTTTTTCAATACCTATCATGGGGTTGATATTGCGGCTGAAGAACTGCACTGGAATGTGGATGAAGGGAAACTGCAGTTTCGTACCGAGGCCGGACTCAGTGGTGCCAGCCAGGCCTATTTTGAATCAAGGGATTATTACAGCAAGAAGCGTTTTGATGAGATGCGGGGGATCGATGTACAGAATCCTCTTTTCCAGCTTCGGCAGTATTCGCAGCAGAACGCGAGCAAAACCTTCCTGATGACCGATTATGCCAGATGGATGAGGATGGATCCCGAGCAGGTGATGGTGCAGATGATCTCCCTTGCCAATCAGGGCTATATCGACTATAATATTGCGAAAGGGGAGATTACCCTCCTGCCCAGGGTGGCAAATACCCTGATGGCCTTTGGGGGGCTGGTGGATTACGATGTGATCCAGTTTTATTCAGCCACGGTTGCCGGTACGCCAAATGCCGAAATTGACCTGAATACCCTGAACCTGGATATCTATGGCCTGCAGGATGTGATCCAGCTTTCCGATTCCCAGAATGTGTTCATCGAACCCGATCACGGACATGTGGTGATGCAGGAAGACCGTTCGTTCCTTTTCAGCGGGAATATGCGGATCGGCCTTTTTCGCTTTAAGGTGAAGGATGCCAGTTTCAACTACAGGGATTTTTCCATTGATGCGCCCGATATCCGCAGCCTTGTGTTTTATGTCAATTCCTTCGACCCTAATGATCTGGATTCCAGGGGAGAACGGACCAAAGTGCCGGTAAAAACTGAACTGACAGACCTGAGCGGTAAAATCGCATTGGATAAACCGGATAACAAATCGGGCAGAAAGGAATATCCGCGGTATCCTGTATTTACTTGTACTACTGAGGGTTATGCCTATTATGACAATAAGGATATTCATAATGGCACCTATCTGCGCGAAAAATTCTTTTACCGCATTGAGCCTTTTGAAGTGGACAGTCTGGATGATTTCTCTACGGATGGTTTTGCTT
This sequence comes from Bacteroidota bacterium, assembly GCA_022709695.1. GTDB lineage: Bacteria > Bacteroidota > Bacteroidia > Bacteroidales > SKPS01 > SKPS01. The sequence continues at coordinate 253,522 of JAKLII010000001.1, read as the reverse complement.
TGTCAGGCACCCTGGTATCTGCAGGGATCTTTCCCGATATCAATCCTCCCCTCCAGGTGCGCCCGGATTATTCACTCGGGTTTGTCCATGAGGTGCCGGCAGCAGGATTACCTGCTTATCAGGGCAAAGGCACCTATTACCGGACGCTGGATTTAAGCAACAAAGGGTTTTACGGAATCGGTGAACTGGGATATCTGACATCGAGGGGGGTGTCTGAAAACTACCTGTTTACTCCCGACAGTGCCTCTGCAGTGCTGAAACAGTTCACTGTGGCCGAAAAGGGAGGCCTGGTGCAGTATCCCGACGTAAAGGCATCGGATGTGATCATGCGCTGGATGCCGTATGGCGACAGGATGGAGGTCAACCACCGCGACAAATACCGCAGGCTGAAAGACAATCCGATGGAGATGTACAGCCAGCGGGCTCTTTTGCACGGCAACCTGGTGCTGACCCCTTCGGGATGTACCGGCAATGGCGTAGTGGCAATCCGCGATGCAGAGATCGACTCCAGGCTCTTTGCCTTCGGGCAGAGAACCATCGATTCGGAACATGCCGATTTCAGGCTTAAAGCCACCTTTGCAGATGAGGTGGTTGGGATTCTCCCAACTGACGGATATGAACTCATGACCCGGGATTACAAAGCCAGGATCGATTTCGACAAAGAGATAGGGGAATTCACGTCCAACGGCGGTGCATCGATGGTTAATTTCCTGATTAACCAGTATATGGCTTCCATCGATAAGTTCGAATGGCACATGAATGCAGAGACCATCAAGCTGCAAAACACCTCTTCGGCAAATGCAGGTGAACTGGCCGGACTTACCATGGAGGAGCTGGTGGACCGGCAAATGGCAGGCAGTGAGTTTATTTCCACCAGCCCCTTCCAGGACAGCCTGAAGTTTTTTGCCATTGATGCGTTATATGACCGAAAGAAGAATGTTATTGATGCCCAGGGGGTTAAGTATATCAAAGTCGCCGACGCAGCCATCTTCCCCGATAAAGAGAGGGTGGTAATCTTCAGGAAAGCAGAAATGGATACCCTCAGAAATGCACGTCTGCTCACCAATCTTCAAACCAAATACCATCGGTTCTATGAGGTAACAGCACGGATCAGCGGACGCAATCAGTATGATGGATCAGGGTTTTATGATTATGTGGATATGACGGACGCAAAGCAGAAAATCCCGTTCCAGCGGCTCTATGCGGATAAAAGCGGTCATTCGACCGGTGAAGGGAAGCTGGTTCCCGAAGACAAATTCTCCCTTAGCCCGCGGTTCGACTTTTTTGGGGATGTGGTGATGCGATCCTCTGCACAGTTTCTTGCCTTTACAGGGGGCACCCGTCTAATCCACCTCTGCGACACCGTGCAGCGTGAGTGGCTCCGTTTCACTGCCGATATCGACCCTATGAATGTGCAGATCCCTGTCTCCTCCAAACCGGTAAATACAGGATACAGGGAACTGGGTATCGGAATCCTGGTATCGCGCGATACTTCCCAGGTGTACGCTTCATTCTTCGACCTCAAGCATCGTGCTGCGGATAAACCGGTAATCTATGCGGATGGGATGCTGTTGTTCGATGAAGCATCATCGGAATACAGGGTTTCCAATCCTAAGAAACTGCTTGATATTACGGAAGGGGGAAATTACGTAAGCCTCAATACGACTGAATGTCTGGTACATGGTGAAGGGAAGCTGGCTATCGGGGAGGGATTAGGACTGCTGAAAATGGAAACCCTGGGGAAAGCCGATTACAGTTACCGTACAGACTCACTTACTATGGAGCTTGTCATGGCTCTTGATTTCTTCTTCTCTGATCCGGCCCTGAAAGTGTTTGTGAAAGACCTCGAAAGTGCCGGAGGGTTGGGGGTAAGCCTGAACAACGATGCCTACCTGTACGCCCTGAACCATTGGGTGGGATCAAAGAAAGCCGAGGACCTCGAGGGTGAAATCACCCTCTATGGCACCATGCGAAAAATCCCGGAAGAGCTGAATAAAACCATTGTTTTTGCAGATATCCAACTGGAATACAATGCCATAACCAAAAGCTTTATCTATCAGGGTCCCATCGGCATCGGAAATGTTAAGGAGAATCAGATCAACAGGTATGTGGACGGGAAAATTGAGATCAGCCGTGAAAAGAGCGGTGATATTTTCACGATCCTGTTGAATATCAGCGATGACAAGTGGTATCTTTTCGATTACAGCAGAGGCAGGATGATGGCCTTGTCGGGCAATGAAGAGTTCAACAAGGTCATCAGGGATACAAAGCCTGATAAACGAAAAATCCAGGATGAATCATCGCGCGAAATGTTCCTGTACACCCTGTCCACGCCAAGAAAGAAAAAGAGTTTTGAAAAGCGGTTCCAGAACCTGGAAGGAGAAGAAGGAGAATAAAACCATCAAATTGCCATGATGCTTTTCTGGAAAGTGATACTGTGGTTGTGGGGCGCCTATATGGTTGGATCTATCCCTACCTCTGTCTGGGTGGGAAGGCTGTTTCATGGAGTGGATGTACGGGATCACGGATCGGGGAATGCCGGCGCCACAAACACCATCAGGGTGCTGGGCTTGAAGACAGGAATTCCCGTGTTGGTTTTTGACGCGTTCAAAGGGTGGATCGTGGTGATCCTGGCTCCGTTGTCGGGATTCTTTGTGCCGGGCAGTGATGCATATGTGAACTTTCAGCTCTCGATGGGCATTTCTGCCGTACTGGGGCATCTGTTCCCCGTGTATGCAGGGTTCAGGGGCGGAAAAGGGGTAGCTACCCTTTTCGGGGTGATCATAGCGCTGTTTCCCGGGGCATTCGGACTGGTGCTGCTGCTGTTCGCCATCATCTTTGCCATCACCAGGATAGTATCCCTAAGCTCCATCATCGCTGCCATCACCTTTCCGGTCGTGGTGATCTTCCTGTTTCATGTAGAAACACCTTCGCTCATCCTCTTTTCGATGGTGATAGCGGTATTCATCCCTGTAACCCATCAGAAGAACATTGTAAGGCTCTTCCGGGGAGAGGAATCACGGATGGTCCTTAAAAAACCTGAAAAGCCTACCGGGTAATCACGATCTTTTGTACCCAGGGAGTTTCACTTCCTTCCACCGAAAGCACGTAAATTCCGGCAGGTAAGGTTGCAATGGGCTCAACGGCAATCTGATGCGTTCCGGCAGCCAGTGTTCCGTGATTTACTTCAGCCACCATTTGTCCGGTCAGATCAAACACCTTTACCGTCAATGGTTGTGATTTCTGAAGAACCACAGAGAGTACCGAGGCCTCTGTAACAGGGTTCGGGTAAAGCTGATATTGTGCTGAAGCATGCGGATCTTCATTGATCCCTATCGGAGAGGATTCACCCACAGGGGCAATGTTTCCTGAGATGATCTCTTCATTGGCAGCATTTCTGATCATCACCACCACTTCGCAATTCCCCATCACATAGTTGGTGGTGCTGTTATCATAGGTAAAGGTGAAAGATTTCAGCTCTCCGGAGGTAGTGGGAGTTGCCACGGGATCGCCCCACTGGGCTACCATGGCTTTCCGGAAGACGTGGTTATGGGTATAAGGGCTGGTGCCCCCCGATTGGGTGGCAACTATTCCGTCTTCAATCAGCATGCAATATACGGTAAGGTTTTCCGTAACAGTACCTGTGAAATAGGCTTCTGCAGTGATGGTGAGTGATTTGGTGCCTTCGTCGTAGTTTGAGGTTACCCCCACATTCAGCGGTGAAGCTTCACCCAGAATCGTATTAACACAGGTCGACCATTGGTTACGGTCCTGAATCCGGTCGCCTGCGTTCCAAGCCCTGCGGTTGATGATGGCACTGGGCATAAAACGGTTGCCGGATGAGATAAATGGCACTGTATAGAAAGCAGCCGCATAGCTGCTTGCCATCGGATCACTTGCGGTATAGCTTGAGTTGGAAGGGTGGTAGGCAATTACGATCACTTTCCCCGGGTTGGCAGCAAGAATGGCAGCAGCTTCGGTATGACCGGCAGGACAATTCGGGCAGCCGGTTCCTGTAAACTCTTCAAGAACAGCTTTTTTGTTCTCGGGCTGGGTGGAGACAAGTGTCTGGGCATAGACGGATGCCATAAGGAGCATGGCGGCAAGCAGAGTAAAGGTTCTTTTCATAGCGGATAGTTTTTTGATTATGTTACCGCAAAAATACGCTTTTATCGTTTTTATTTCTATTTTTGTGAGGAAGGAGAATTCTGATTTCTCCTGTAAAAACAGGATCTCTGTTCAATGGAAATATTGATCTGACAGATTATGGATTGGTTGCTGATTATAGGATTGATACTGGGCGGATTGCTGCTTCTTGTACTGGAAGTCATGGTGATCCCGGGGGTAGGAGTGGTAGGCTTTTTCGGATTCGGGATGATGGTATACAGCTTTTACCGTGTATTTGCCGATCATGGGGTTAAGGCGGGAATCCTCACCATTGTGGTCACCTTTTTTGTGTCGCTTCTGGTGATCTGGTTTGCCCTTCGTTCGAAAACATGGAAGAAGATCAGTCTGAACACCGAATTGCCCGGTAAAGTCAATATCCTGGAGCCTGAAGAGCTGAAGGCCGGGGACAGGGGGATCACCATTGGCCGCATTTCACCCATGGGTAAAGTTCGCATCGGACATAAATACTATGAGGTAAAATCGGGAGGTGCCTATATCGATCCTGACAAGGAGATTGAAGTCACCCGGATTGATGGGAATGAGATCTATGTGAAAGAGTTGTGAAGTAAACGAAAACAAATTAACCCAATAAAGCAGAAATTATGGAAGGACCCGTTGTGTACATTCTGATTGGCGTTGCCTCATTGATAGGCTTGTGGATTATCCTTTATTTTATCCCGGTAGGGTTGTGGTTTACCGCCCTTCTTTCAGGGGTTCGTATCAACCTTTTCCAGCTTGTGTTCATGCGCTGGCGTAAGGTACCCCCTTCACTTATCGTTGGCTCGATGATTATGGCCACAAAGGCTGGTCTGAAAATCAGCCGGGATGAACTGGAAGCCCACTATCTGGCAGGTGGACGGGTCAAAAGCGTGATCAGTGCCCTTATTTCAGCCGACAAAGCCAATATCAGGCTTGATTTCAATACGGCCACCGCCATTGACCTGGCAGGGCGTGAAGTTTTCGAGGCTGTTCAGATGTCGGTAAACCCGAAGGTGATCAACACCCCTCCGGTAGCAGCCGTTGCCAAGGATGGTATCCAGTTGATTGCCAAAGCCCGTGTAACGGTGAGGGCCAACATCCGCCAGCTGGTGGGTGGTGCCGGGGAAGAAACGATCCTTGCCCGTATCGGCGAAGGGGTCGTATCCTCTATCGGTTCAGCAGAATCTCATAAATCGGTGCTCGAAAACCCCGATTCGATCTCAAAAGTTGTGCTGGGCAAAGGCCTCGACTCGGGTACGGCATTCGAAATCCTTTCAATTGACATTGCTGATATCGATGTGGGAAAGAACATCGGTGCCGTATTACAGATGGATCAGGCCAATGCAGACAAAAACATTGCCCAGGCAAAAGCTGAAGAGCGCAGGGCTATGGCTGTGGCTGTAGAACAGGAGATGAAAGCCCGGGCCCAGGAGGCACGTGCCAAAGTAATTGAAGCTGAAGCTGAAATTCCCAAAGCCATGGCTGAGGCTTTCAGGACCGGCAACCTGGGAATTATGGATTATTACAGGATGCAGAACATTAAGGCTGATACAGAGATGAGAGACTCCATTGCCAAGCCCCCGCAGGCACCGCCAAGCGACAAGGACAAACTCTCGAAATAACCTGAATCTTAATAATATTCATCAATACGATAAGAAAACTGCTATGCAAAAAGTTAAACCTGCATTTTTTGTAGTGGCAGCGCTGATCCTTGCTGCTGCCTTCTCCCGCCTGATTCCCCACTGGCCAAATTTTACTGCCGTCGCTGCCATTGCGCTCTTCGGAGGTGCGAGGTTCCGGAATAAACTCATCGCTTTTGTGATTCCACTGGCTGCATTGTTTCTTACCGACCTCATCCTGGGGCTTCACAGCACTATGATTCCGGTTTATGCTGCTTTCGGCATCACCGTTCTCCTCGGTATGAGCCTCAGGAACCGGACCTCTGCGCTGGGGGTTGGAACGACAGCTGTGGCTGCCTCCGTAATCTTCTTCCTGATTACGAACTTCGGGGCCTGGTTAACCATGCCTATGTATACCAAGGATGCCGCCGGACTCATGATGGCATACCTCAACGGACTTGCCTTCTTTAACGATGGCGCCATGGGGGTATCACCATTCATCAATACCCTGCTGGGTGACCTGTTCTATACCGGAGTGCTCTTCGGAAGCTATGCCCTGGCAGGCCGGAAGATCCCATCTTTGAGAACTGCCTGATTATTTACGGTGGTTTTAAAATTCAGGAGGGTGTCCCGGTTCTGTCTGGACACCCTCTCTTCTTTTAAAACCAGAATATTGCCACCCAGCCAGAAATCACCCCTAAAACCTCATCTATAATAACCTCAACCCTACGGATTTAAAACCAAACAAGAGTAACTCCTAACTCCTAACTGATAACTACTGTTTCCTGTCCCCTGTCCCCTGTCCCCTGTCCCCTTCCTTACAACATCTCCTCCACTTCTTCATGCCTCACCACGGCATACTTCTTCCATTTTCCGGAGAGGTAATAGGCATACGAAGCTATGGCACCAAATGCCCATGCCACCGGGATGCCCCACCAGATGCCCATCTCACCAAGCCCGGTCCAGTCGCGCGACATGAGGTAGCTTACCGGGATTCTGAGAATCCAGATGGAAATCAGGGTGATGAACATCGGAATAATGGTGGCGCCTGCTCCCCGCAGTACTCCGTTGGTAATGAACATGCTGCTGAAAATAATATAGAAAGCACACACAATGACCAGATAGCGGTTGCCGCTTTCGATCACTGCCGGATCATTGGTAAACAGCGACATCAGGGGGGTGCGAAATAACACAACCACGAGGGTTACCACAATCGAAAACCCTGTCGACATCCACCAGGTGTTGATAAAACCCCTCCGTACGCGATCCATCCGGTTGGCACCTATATTCTGACCTACAAAAGTGGAAAGTGCTGCCGCAAGCTGCATGGCAGGAAGGGAAGCGAGCGAGTCGATACGCATGGCTGCGCTGTATCCTGCCATGGTGGCGGTGCCGAAATCGTTTACAATCCAGTACAGGAGAATACCCCCCAGGGCCACAAAAGTTTGCTGCATGCCCGATGGGAGTCCGACCCTGATCGCCTGCCGGAAGATTTGCCGGTCGAAGACAAAACTCCTGTAATGCAGGTTGATGATTGAACCTTTCCGCCGAAGGTACCATGCCCCCATGATAAATGCCACCCCCTGTGAAATGACGGTGGCAATGGCAGCCCCTTGTATGCCCCACCCGAAAACCAGGATGAAAAGCAGGTCAAGCCCTATGTTGATGATGGTGGAAAGGATGAGGAAGTACAGAGGGGTCCTGCTGTCTCCCAGTCCGCGCAAAATACCGGCTGTAGCGTAATATCCAAACATCAGTACAAAACCTGCTGCATAAATCCTGAAGTAGCTGACAGCCTGGGGCATTACTGCCTCAGGGGTGTTGATAAGCCTGAAAATCGGTTCACTTATCACAAAACCGGTAATGGTGAGCACAACACCTGCAATAGCGCAGAACAGGTACAGCGTGTCGATGGAGGCTTTAATTTTGGCATAATCCTTTGCCCCGAAGTATTGCGATATGATGATATTGATGCCGTTGGCCACACCCACGGCCAAAGCGATCAATACGAAAATCAGTGGGAAGCTGGCACCAACGGCCGCCAGTGCTTCATTGCCCACAAACTTACCCACTATGGCACTGTCGGTGAAACTATACATCTGCTGAAACAGATTTCCGAGCAGCATCGGAAGGGCAAAAGAGGTAATCAGCCGGAGTTCGTTCCCCTGGGTAAGGTCTTTCATGGGTTTTTGAAATGCCGGCCAAAGGTACACTTTTCCGTGTTTCTTTTCAGAAACGCGGCGATTGTGGTATTTTTGCCTTCAGAATAAGAAAAGCAATGCGAAAATTGATTTTTATGGCAGGAATGGCAATTCTGGGTTTTGGGTGCCGTACCGGAAAAGAGGCGGCTGATCTTATGGTGATTAACGCCACGATCTACACGGCCGATAGCAGTTTCTCAACCGCAGGATGCATGGTGGTCAAAGACGGAAAGATCCTTGATATCGGGGACTATGATGCGCTGAAAGACAGGTACGAAGCAGCTCATGTGGTTGATGCCGGGGGTAAAGCCGTTTTTCCGGGTTTTTACGATCCCCACTGCCACTTTTATCATTATGGAGCCGGCCTCGCTACCCGGGCCGACCTGTCGGGTGCTTCATCCTTTGAAGCCGTTCTGCAGCGGATGGAGGAGTTTGCCGCGCGCAGGCCTGAAGGTTGGCTTGCCGGGAGGGGATGGGATCAGAACCTGTGGCCAGTAAAGGAGTTTCCGGATAATACAGAGCTGAATAAACGGTTTTCTGACCGGCCGGTGATCCTGATCCGGATCGACGGCCATGCCGTTCTGGTAAACGATAAAGCCCTGCAGGCAGCCGGACTGAATGAGAAGAGCAAAATTCCGGGCGGAGAAGTGCAGCTGCACAACGGTAAACCCACCGGCATTCTGGTAGATAAAGCTGCTGATGTCCTTAAGGATTTATTTCTGAAGGAGATGACTGAAGGGGAGGCAGGAGAAGAGGAGCTGGTTCATGGGATTATTCAGGGACAAAAGAATTGCTTTGCCGTGGGCCTTACCACATTGGCTGATGCCGGTTTAAAATACAGTGAGGTGCAATTACTGCAGAAACTGGAGAAAGCGGGAACGCTGAAAATGCAGGTCTATCCCATGCTCGACTGGTCGGAGGAAAATCTGGAAGCCTTTGTAACCAAAGGAGTTTACCGCTCCGACAGGCTGCACATCAGGTCTGTGAAATTCTATGCCGACGGGGCCCTTGGATCCCGGGGTGCACTGCTCCTTGAACCCTATGCCGATAAATCGGGATATACCGGAATCCTTACCCTGAGCCCCGATACCTTTGCCATGCACTGTGCAGATGCCCTGCGTTACGGGTACCAGGTGAATACCCACGCCATCGGTGATTCAGCCATCAGACTGGTGCTGAATACTTATGCAGGTGTCCTCAAAGGAAAAAATGACCATCGCTGGCGCATCGAGCATGCACAGGTGGTTCATCCGGCAGATATAACTGTTTTCAGGGATTTCAGTATCATCCCTTCCGTGAATACCACCCATTGTACCTCCGATATGGGATGGGCTGCTGACAGGCTGGGGACCGACAGGGTGAAATCTGCCTATGCATATAAGGATTTGCTGCAAACCAATGGATGGCTGTGCAATGGCAGCGATTTTCCGGTGGAGCAGATCAACCCGTTGCTTGGATTCTATGCTGCAGTCACCCGTACCGATCTTCAGGGTAATCCCCCGGGTGGCTGGCAACCCGAAAATGCCCTGTCGCGGCGCGAAGCCCTCCTCGCCATGACCCTGTGGGCCGCAAAGGCCTGCTTCGAGGAAAATGAAAAAGGCAGCCTTGCCATAGGGAAAGCTGCCGATTTTGTGATCCTTGATCAGGATATTATGACCGTTCCTGTTGAAAAAATCCCCCTGACCAGGGTTACCGAAACCTGGATCAGAGGGGAGCGGGTGTTTTGAATCAGAGGGTTGCAGTAAGATTGATTTTAAGGCCAATCTCGTCGTTGATAAAATTGTCCTTCAGGTTCTTGAAAAACGACCTGGAACCGTAGCGTATATTCCATTCAGCACGGTTGATCACGAAAGCACTGCTGGTTGCGGTAAGTTTCTGCTCTTCAATCTTCACGCTGGCAGGAAAACTGATGCTGCGTGAAATCCCTTTCATCGTGAGGTTACCTGTAATGCGATGTGTGGCACCGGCTTCATTCAACGCTTCCACCCCGGTAATGACAAACGTGGATGTGGGAAAGCTGTCAACATGAAAAAAATCTGCACTGAGGAGATGACCCCTGAGGTCGCCGTTCATTTTGGCATCAGTGAGATCCAGTACCTTAATGCTGGAAATGTCAATTGTAAATGACCCACCGACGAGATTTCCTTCGCTCAGTTCCAGATTACCCTCTTTCAGCATGATGGTTCCGTTGTGTTTTCCGGTAGGTTTGCTGCCGGTCCAAGCAATGTTGCTGGCTGTCAAATCAGCCTTTAAAGTTTTTTCTCCTTTAATAATCTGCTCAGCCTGAGCTTCTCCGCTTTCAACCTTATCGCCTTTAATGCCGTTTCCGCAGGATGCCATAACGAATGCCATGGCAAGCAGTACGATTCCTGATGTTACCTGTTTCATGTTTATGGGTGTTAGTTAAACAATTGCCTCAGTAAACAGTGGGTTCCTTATTTTTGTTCATATTTGCAGACATTTTACAAATAACTACCTATGCTGTGCATTTTTGATTATCACACCGATCCGGCCTTTAACCTTGCTGCAGAAGAGTATGTGCTGAAAAACTTCACTGACGAAGTGTTTATGTTGTGGCGCAACGACAACGCAATCATTGTGGGGAAGCACCAGAACACCCTGGCAGAAATTAACCTTGATTATGTAAAAGAGAAGCATATCAAGGTGATACGCCGGTTGTCGGGTGGGGGGGCTGTATTTCACGACCTTGGGAATATCAACTTCACTTTTATCATGAACGGGGAAGGGGAGAAGCTCATCGATTTTCACAAATACACCCTTCCGATCCTGGAGGTGATGCAGAAGCTGGGTATTCCCGCAAAATTCGAAGGTCGCAACGATCTTACCATTGATGGGAAGAAGTTCAGTGGCAATGCTGAGCATGTGTACAGAAACCGTGTCCTGCACCATGGTACGCTGCTGTTTTCTGCTGTGATGCAAAACCTCACAGCAGCACTCAATGCCAGGCCGGAGAAATTCGATGACAAGGGGGTGAAGTCGGTAAGAAGCCGTGTGACCAATATCAGCGAACACCTGAAGGAGCCGATGGATGTGATGGAATTTGCCCAACGGGTGATGGATCATATTCGTGAAATGTATCCTGATGCCATTGCTTATGCTTACACGCCACAGGATATCGAAGCCATTGAGAATCTGAAGAAGGAAAAATACGATACCTGGGAATGGAACTTCGGTTATTCACCGGTATATAACTTCAGCCATTTCCATAAAACCGAAGGGGGGTTCATTGAAGTAGCCATGCAGGTGGATAAAGGGATTATCGCCGCTGTGAAGTTCAGTGGCGACTTTTTCAATAAATCCGATGTATCCGAATTTGAACAAATGCTCACGGGCAGGAAACATGATCAGGAACAGATCAGAGAACTCGTGAAAAATGTTAAAATTGATGACTATTTTGTTAAAGCTACCCCGGATGACCTGATGGAGGTGCTTTTCTAGGATAATTCCTGATTCAGGTTGCTGAATAAAGTTCAATGATCAAAGATCAACGAACTAAATCCCTTTGAACTTTGATCTTTAATCCTTGATCCTACCGGATCTCCATCGACAGCATCTTCTGCTGCCCGATAAATCCCTCAAGCTGGTCGCCGATGGCCAGCGGGCCCACACCTGAGGGCGTACCGGTAAAAATCATATCACCGGTTTTCAGAGTAAAATACGTTGATACATAGGCGATAATCTCATTCACAGCGAAGATCATGTCAGAAGTATTCCCCTCCTGGACCACAACGCCATTTTTTGCAAGACTGAAAGGAATATTCTGAATTTCAAATCCCGATTCCTGCAGGCTTATGAACCGGCTGATGGGGGCGGAGCCCTCAAATCCCTTGCTGATCTCCCATGGGTGACCGTTTGCTTTACAGCGGCGTTGCAGGTCCCGGGCAGTGAGGTCAAGTCCGAAAGCAACCTCATGGTAATAGGTATGGGCAAATTTAGGTTGGATATGTCGGCCTACCTTATTGATCTTCACCACAATCTCTGCTTCGTAATGCAGCTCTTCAGTAAAACCGGGGTAGTAAAAAGGGCGGTTCCGGATCAGGATGCTGGTGTCGGGCTTGAGGAAAAACACCGGTTCAGTCGGTTCCGCCGATTGCATTTCCCGGTTGTGTTCCCTGTAATTCTGACCTATACAGATGATTTTCATGCCCCTGGCGGTTTTTTGCTATTTGTTGAATCCCCTGAGTTTAATGGCGGTGATCACCTGCTTGGTGCTCCAGGGGAAATCCCCTTTCATCATCCAATCGTAATAGGTGGGCTCATCCTTTGAAAAAACCTGTTCAACCGGTTTCCCCTTGTGTTTTCCGAAGTTGAATACTTCCCGTCCCTGGGCATCAAGTCCGATGTGGCCTACCAGATCTGCCTTGGGCTGCATGACGGAGAATTTCGCAAGAGCATCCACACGGTTCACTACAGGGGTGCTTACATTCCCTGCCGGGTCTGTAAATTCGGCGTTATGGTACCTCTCCACCTGTGCTTTAAGTACCTCCAGCGTAGCACGTGTATCCGCTTCAGCATCATGGGCATTGATCAGCTCCTGTCCGCAATAAAACCTGTAGGCTGCTTTCAGGGTTCGTTGTTCCATTTTGTGAAAGATGTTCTGTACATCGATCAGATGTCTGTGCTTTAGGTCAAAATCATGACCAACCCTGTGAAACTCTTCCACAAGCAACGGAACATCGAACTTGTTAGAATTGTATCCGGCAAGGTCGCTGTTTCCAATGAACGCTGCAATTTCACCGGCCAGCTGTCCAAATATAGGTTTGTCTGCAACATCTTCATCACGAATCCCGTGCACCATGGTAGCTTCAGCAGGAATCGGGATTTCAGGGTTGATCAGGTGGTTTTTTACCACCTCAGAATGGTCAGGCATCACTTTCAGCAGGCAAATCTGGATGATGCGGTCGGAGCCAACATGGACGCCGGTGGTTTCCAGATCAAACACCACCAGAGGCCGGGTAAGGAAAAGTTCCATAAAGAATGTTTTGTTCCTGCAAAGAACGGAATAATACTTCTTTCTTTTCCGGTGATGATTATATTTGAAATTCTATCTTTACCCTCCATTGTCAAAGTATGAATCATGCGAAAATCAATATTCTTCTTCCTCCCGATTTGCATGTTTTGCGCATTCCTTTCAACCGTTGAAGCACAGCCATGCCGCACAGTGATCGCCTATTATCCCAACTGGCAATGGTACGACCGCGCCAAACTGGTAGATCCTTTTTCACTGAAATATCAGGACTACACCATTATTAATTATTCCTTTTTCAAGCCTGAAGCTTCAGGACTCGTTACTTTCACTGATGCCTGGGCTGATGAAAACCTGCTGCTGGGGCAGATCAACTGGAGTACCACGCCACCTACCTATTATCCCAATACCTCCATCATCGACAGGGCGCATAATGCCGGCGTGAAAGTATTGGCATCCATTGGCGGGTGGACTCTTTCTGCTAATTTCCCTGCCATCGCTGCCAGTGCCACCAATAGGGCAATATTTGCCTCTGAATGCAACCGTCTGATCGACTCCTTCGGATTCGACGGGATCGACCTTGACTGGGAGTATCCGGGGTATGCCCCCAACGGTGGCACACCGGCCGACAAAGCCAATTTTACCCTGTTGCTGCAACAGGTGCGCGACTCACTCGATGCCCTGGAGATCAAGCTGGGCAAACCCCTGATGCTTACCTCCTGTTTTGGTGCTTCCCCGGTAAATGCTGCCAATATCGATTGGAACGCTGTGGTGCCCCTTCTCGATCACATCAACCTGATGACCTACGACTATTTCGGTTCCTGGGACTGCCTTGCCAACCACAATTCACCACTGTTTGCACCGGCACAGGGAGATCCGGCCTTCAACCTCGATTCTACCTTTACGATGATTACGGGCAAATACGGTGTGCCTCCGCAGAAAGTAAACCTTGGAGTTGCATTTTATGGCAGATCTCAAATGAACGGCACTGCGCTGCATGCCGCAACCAATTGTACGGCAAATACCCAGATTTTCGGTGACGATGACGGAACCCCTCTTTATTACAACATACTGAAAAACCTTCATCTGTTCGATACCTTCTGGGATGGGCAGGCACAGGTGCCTTATCTTTTCGGAAAGGCGGCCACCCAGGCCGCCGGCACTTTTGTTTCGTACGACAATCCTGCATCTGTTGCCAGGAAAGCACAGTATGTTGTGGATAAAATGGCAGGAGGTGTCATCATATGGGAAGCAACCGGCGACTACCTGGAAACGGCACCCGGATCAGGAGTGCTTGCCGGAACACCCCTGCTCGACACCCTCAATGCTGTATTCTGTGCCACCCCGCCCATTGGGATCAATGACCCGAAATGGCATGAGAATACTTTGATTACAGCAGAAATATGGCCCAACCCGACCGGTGATCAACTATGGATCAGCTTCAATACAAACCTGTCAGGAAAAGTTCTTATCAACCTCAGAGATATGCAGTCCAGGAAGGCGTTCTCCCAAACCCTTTTAACAGAAGAGCAAAACCCGGTTTTTCAGCTCAAATTACCACTGCTAAGCCAGGGAGCTTACATACTGCAAATCAACTATAACGATCAGATCATCACCAGGAAGCTGATCATTAACGACTAAGCACTTAAACACTCAAACGCTCAAACACCCAAACGACTAAACGACTAAACGACTAAACAACTAAACATCTAAACCATGTTCTCAAAAACCTACCTCCAGTTCTTTATCGACCTGGCTGCCAACAACAACACTGCCTGGTTCAACGAGCATCGGAAAACCTACGAAAAAGAGGTAAAAGAGCCCTTTACGAAGTTTGTAGCCGAAATGATTAAAAGGATTCAGCAACATGAACCGGAGGTGCAGATCAAACCCGGCGATGCCATCATGCGGATCAACAACGACATCCGGTTCTCGAAGGACAAGACCCCTTACAAACTCCACATGTGCGCCAACATTTCGGAATTTGGCAAGAGAAACCTCGGGTATCCGGGCTTCTTCTTTCAGCTTTCACCCGAAAACATCCAGATTTATGGAGGGGTGTATATGGTTGACAATCCAATGCTTCTGAAAATCCGGCAATACATGGCCGGCAATCTTGACGCATTAGCCCAGGCATACCGCCATCCGGATTTCATGGAGAAATTCGGAACGATCCAGGGGGAGCAGCGCAAACGGCTGGTTCCGGAATTTCAGGCCATTCTGCACAAGGAACCGCTCATTGCCAACAAGCAGTATTACTATGGCGCCACCCTTCCGGCAGAAACCATCACGAACCCGCATCTTCCTGATATCCTGATGGCGTATTACCTTGCCGGGAGAGGGGTGAACCGGTTCTTTCAGGAGGCGATGAAATAACAGCTATTGGCCTTTGGCCGTTGGCCTTCAATCCCGTTTTCTCGTAATTCAATTCCCTTACATGGCAGATAAGCCATTGCTGATGAAGAGGCTGATGGTCAATTCCTGCTTTATAGGAGAAAGTTCGGTTATGATAAAGGATGTTTGTTGAATTTCACCCTGTTATCTGTCGGAATCATTATAAGTAAAAAGCTATCTGAAGGCGCTGGCGAAAGAGCATCTTAATGGTTGACGTGTATGGCATAATTGATATTGATTGTGTTCTTCCGGATAATATTCTATTTTTGATGATTATATAGGCGAAATTGCAGAGCAATGGAAAATACGCCCATGCCCCGATTTGTTCTTCTTGTTTAACGTTGTTATAAATTCGGCAACATCAAATGAAGAAACTGATCTTATTCTCAATAACTGGAGTAATGTTCCTGATTTCAATTGCAACATCCGGTCAGGAGGTGGTGGTTTCTTTACCAAGTTCTTGTGTCTTGTACAGAGGTGTGGAAAACCCAATCAGCATGGCAATTGAGCGTTATCCTTGCAGCAAGATCGTTGTTTCAGCCAGTAGTGGAAATCTTGAAAGAAAGTCCGATTGCCATTTTATCTTCAGAGATACAAGTTCGGCTAAGGAAGTCCATATAAAAGTGGGTATCCCGTCAGGTGATACGATCAAATGGCTTACAACCCATCAGTTCAGGCAAAGAAATATTCCCTGTCCTAAGATTACGATTGCGGATCATTGGAGCGGAATGCTTCACAAGGAAGTTTTATTGCAAGATCCATGGCTGCAACTCACCTATAGTGATATGTTGTACCTTCCTGACACAAACCAGTGCATAAAATTCTGGTCTGTGAAGGTATTGCGAAACGACACAACCCACTTCAGCCTCACATCCATAGAAGGGAACAAATTTCCAAATGAATTAATCCGGTGTCTCGAAACCTCACAATCAGGTGATGTTTACGTTTTCTCCGACTTTATACTATGCGTTCCACGTCCCCAATGTAAATACCCGGACACAATACGTTTTATGATTTTATAGCTCAATTAGATTCTAAAGATCAACCAAGGCATGAAATTAATTCTTACACTTTGCGTCATCTTTTGTCTGATGCTCCAGAAAATGATAGCTGCCCAGGAAGTGGCAATAAGGCCTGATAACTCGAGTGTAATTTTTACTCTGATTGAAAATCCCGTGAAGATAGTAGTGGAAAATCAACAGATAAAGAACATTGTTGCTAAAGCTAATGTTGGAACTCTAAGGCCTGGCATGAAACCCGGAGAATATTTTTATTTTACCGATAGTTGTTCTCTAATGAGCGTACAGATTTTTGTAGGATTAAAAACCCGTAAAGGGATCAAATGGATTGATACCACATCGTATAGAGTTAAAAATGCCACACAGCCGGTTTTGGCTGTTTCTTGGAAGAAGGGTGGGGCGACATGGAAAGACAAGCTGCTTGAGAGACCAAAACTCGAACTCTTCTTTGAGGATTTTTTTATTACAGATATCTATTTTCGTGTGGATACATTTTCTGTAGAAGCTTATAGGAATGATTCGCTGATATACAGCGAATACAATGTGTCCGGAAATAGATTCTCCCCGGATCTGATAAAGTTCATTGATAACGAGGAACCAGGTTATTCCCTGATATTCTTTGATATTCGTGGAAGTGGTCCCGGAAGCGAATGCTGGACAAGATTTGAACCGGTTACCATCCTTATCAGGAAACCTGGTGAATAAAATGTTCACATACATGTGATTGCTATCAAAGGAAAATGGCTTTCAGTAATGTTGGCAAACCGCTGACAATCAATCCTAAAAAGATATCATAAAAGATCATAGTAATCAGCGTCATCCGCGTTCTGATAAAAAAATGTATCAGCATTGCAATATATTAACATTGTTCATTATCTTTGCAGCGCTAAATTTATAAATCATGAAAAACAAAGAACTACAGGAACAGCGTATGCGGGGCTATTTCATCGAGGCCACAAAGAACCTCATCAAAGGGGAGGGGATACGCAGTGTGAGCGTGAGGGCAGTGGCAGATCATGCAGGGTATTCATTTGCCACCATGTACAACTATTTCAGGGACCTGAATGAACTGATCTTTCTCTGTGTGCAGGATTTTCAGGAAGAGTGCAGGCTGGATGTGGAGGAGCAGGTGAAAATGGTAAAGGGAGGCTGCCATGAAAGGGTCAAAGCCCGGGTAATGGCCTACATCCGGTTTTTTACCGAATACCCCGGTATCTTCGAGCTTTTCTTCACGGCCAGGGCATACGACCTCGGCAACCGCGAAGGCACCCTCATCACGATTGAGCGGTCGCTGGAAAACGTTTGCAAACCTGCATGGGATGAATGCCTGGAATCAGGAACACTTACCGTGGAACAGGCAGCCCTGATTGCTGAATCTCTGCGCCACACTGTTACCGGTATGCTTGTGATGTACCTGAACCGGCGCCGTCCTGCATCCTACAAAGATTTTCAGGAGATGGTGCACCGGCAGGTGGATCGGATTCTGAAAGTGCATCATGAATAGTGATATCTTTGTGTTATGTAATAATGTATTTTCCTTTCAGAAAGATAACAAATTTAAGGAGCCTCAAGCAGTATGACCGGGCAATCGGAGTATAATATTGAAATTTACTTTACAGGTGAAGATGAGCCATCTGTCGAGGTGAGATTTGAGGCTCAAACCGTCTGGCTTAATCAATATCAACTATCCGATTTATTTCAGACAGATAGGACTTCAATACTTAAACACATAAAGAACATTTATTCCAGTGGCGAATTAGATAGAGCGTCAACTTGTGCAAATTTTGCACAAGTTCGGGTAGAAGGCAAAAGAAAAGTAAATCGGAAGCTGCTAAACTATAATTTGTACGTCATATTTAAATGATATGCTTAAGAAAACTTTATTATTGACTTTAGCCATATTGATTTTGGGAATACCCCGGCTTTGGGCCCAGAACACCAGCAAACTGTTCGATGCCGGGCTTGAGAAGTTCAAGACCGGTTACTACAAGGATGCAATGGTTGATTTCACCAAAGTGATAGAGCGGAACGACCAGTATTTCGAGGCCTATTACCTGCGGGGCCGCTGCCAATACGAGCTGGGGAAAAAGCAGGAGGCGCTGGCCGACTATAACCGGGCCATCCAGCGAAAGAAGGATTACGCCCCCGCATTGCTGTTCCGTGGGAAGTATTATGTGGAGACTGCCGAACTGAAGAAAGCGATGGAGGATTTCGATGCAGCCATCAAGGCATATCCGCAGTTTTTCGAAGCCTATGTGGAGCGGGCTGCCCTGAAAGAGGTTGAGCTTGACTATCAGGGAGCGGTAGATGATTATACCAAATCCCTGCAAATCAACGAGAAGGATAAAATGGCCTGGCACAACCGGGGTCGGATTCATCAGAAAATGAAAAACTACCAGGCGAATATTGAGGATCAGGAATCGGCGTTAAAGCTCGACACCGGAATTGCCATGGCCTGGTTTTACAAAGGACTGGGGCTGGAGGGGGCCGGTAAACTCCGGAACGCCATGACCGATTACGAGAAAGCAATCGGGCTGGGAGTGAATTCCGAGGAGATATATACGCATGCCGGCAACCTGGCCTTTGAACTCTATCGTTTCGAAAAAGCGGTTGAGTACTATACCCCACTTATCGTCAAGTACAGGACACGGGACCCGGAGATCCATCTGAACCGCGGCATCAGCTATCTGAGACTCCGGAAATACAAAGAGGCTGAGGACGACTTTGCACGGTGCATTGTGTATGATAAAAAGAACGCCAGGGCATTTCTGAACAAAGGAATCGCCAATTTCAGGATGGGGCGCGAGGGCTCTGCCTTCCGCGACTTCAACCGTGCCATTGAGCTGGAACCGGAATACTATAAAACCTACGAACAACGCGGCATCATATACTTTGAACAGAAACGGTACGACCTGGCGCTGGCAGATTTCGACAAGTCTATCAGCCTGCGGCCCACAGGAGATGCCCACTACCACAGGGGGATGATCCGTTCAGAAAGGAATGACCGCGATGGTGCCTGCCAGGATCTGCTCGCAGCCAAAGAGCTGGGGCATCCCAGGGCCACTCTCGAGTACCCGAAACTCTGCGAATAGCTTTGCACCGTTGTTAACCAGATGACCGGAGTTGTCAAAACAGGTAAGGAAGAAACATCTTGCTCCTTTTCATGTATTCAGTGTATGGTTTTCCAAAGAAAACAACGCACTCCTTTTCGTCAGCTCTGGCGGTCAGATATAAAAATACCGATGACAGCAGGGACACCAGAAGTAATTCAATGGTCATTTGCTTTAAGAAAATTCCCCATGTTAAAAAAAGCAGGGATGCATAACAGCGGATGTCGGATGTATTGATAAATCCCTGTGTCTATCAGCTTCGTGGTTTGTTCGAACGTAAAAAGCGCATCTTCGCTCCTGCTTTTCTCCGGCTTTCCTGCTTTTTTCAGGAGGATCACCCCGAAAATCACAAGGTAAACCGAGATAATCAGCAATATCCAGGAGAAAATCTGAGGTATGGAGAAAGGACGAAAAAACCAATAGGAATAGTTGGATGCTAAGAGCCAACCGATGCTCTCCCAGGCGAAGAATCTGTAAAAACCATGGCTCTTTACCTTCAGAAGAGCTCGCCGTGAGACGATTATTATGGGGATGCTTAAGGCTATAAAAATATAGATCCTGTCCATAGGCTTGATCTTAATTTCAGGAAATCAATCCAAAACCGGGGTCTTCTCTATTCCAGCATCAGGTTCACCAACCTGGGGTATTTTACCGCATATTTGTACGATATCACCCGTTTGGCTCCGGGTTCAAGCACCAGGGTCCAGGTGAGTTTTCCGGTCTTTTCGTCGAGTACAGCCCCGGAGTAATCAATCTTTTCAACCTCTATCGACTTCTTCTCCGAAACCGGGAACTGGTCTTCCACAATGATATTGATCACCGTGTTCCGGTTGTTTTTCAGCGAAATATCCCATCCGATGGTCTCCCGGATATTGCTGCCGATGATTTTTTTATCCATCAACTCCTTGCTGCCGTCGCGGGTTACCAGAACATTGTGATCCCGCCCAAGGGAAATGGTGAGTGTGTCGGAGGCTTTTTCGGCATCGATGTACGATTGGCTGGTGAAAGTACCCTGGAAATAGATGTTTGTTTTTCCGGACAGGAGATTCAGTTGATTCCAGTCTACAATCTCAGCACTCAGAAATACCGCAGGGTCGATTTTGGGGATACAATGGTACACATACCTTACCGGAACGCTCACCTCCTTGATTCTGATGCTGTAATCTTCACCATTGGAAGGGATGGTGTACGGGATGTCAATCCGGTATTCCATGTTGGTGATGTTGGTTTTTAGTGAGTTGGAGATGTAGTTTGAAATCACCACACCCTCCTCCTTATCTTCTGCCTTCGAATGGCTCTTAGCCTGACTGCTCCTGGCCCAGAAATCACCGGAGGATAGATCCAGACCATCAGGTACGGCAGAATAAGCATAAACACCGCTGGCTGCAGGCATCTTCATGATTTCCTGGCTCGTGATGGTCATGTTGCTTTTATCCATCAACGGTGCAGCATAGTTGTTTATCACCACTTCCTGCAGCTGCAAATTATTGGCCTTCAGTTTAAAATCCTGTAAAAAAGTGATCTGATCGGCTCTCACACTCACACCTGTCACAAGAACAGTCTGGTAACCGATGTAGGTGACCTTGACATTGTACGTACCGACTGCGAGAGGCTTGATCATGAATTGTCCATCCATATCGCTGACGGTACCTGTAATGAGCTGGTTGTTCCTTTCAACGATAACATTGGCAAAAGGAATGGCCTCACCTGTCTCCTCATCGAGCACACGGCCCTTCAGTGATCCGATCCCATTGGGATTGGTAAGCTGCTGAACTGGGATGCTCCTTCCCAGATACCAGGGTGAAAGCTCAGGTTTATCGCCACTCAGCGAAGGATTATGGCTCGACAGGGTAAGGTTCACCTGGTTCCAGCTTTCACCCGTAGATTGATATACGTTGGCATTGTAGACGATACTCAGGGGCTTTGTGATTTCATCCACACGAAAATCATAGTAAGGAGCCCAACCTGCCGAAGGCACATAATAACGGATCCTGAAACTCCCTTTTACCACTTTTTCGCACTCTACAGAAATAATCACCTGGCTGTAAGGTTTGGTTTTGGCTGCCGTGAGCTCGTTCAGCCTGCCATACAGCTCCTGAATCTTCTTGTTGATTTGGTCTGTTTCCCTTGATAGGTTCAGCTTTCCCTGCCGGATCTCGTTCAGGCGAAGGCGGTAAAAGTCTGCGGCTTCCCTGATCTCAGCCACGGTGGTTCCTTCGTCCTTTGTCCCAAACTTGCTGTTACCCATCAGTAGGTTTTCCTCCAGATCGTACACTGCATACCGGTTTTTTATCTCCAGTATCTTCTGCTCCTGAAGTTCAATTTCATCCTGAAGTGCTGCCTCTTCCTTCCCTTTCTTTGCATCGGCAGGAAAAATCACCTGGTGCTTCACCGACAGGATCTTGCAGAAATCTATCCCATCTACCTGCAGGCTTTGCGGGTTTAACTCCATGGGCAGCTGGTCGGCAATCAACAGGTGCTTCCCTTTAGTAGCGTCCAGATCAATCATCCGGGTGACCTGAGCCCCGCTGAAAAATACAGTAACATCGGTAATCTTCGACTGAACCTTTAAGGTATCAATACCAAAAACCGATAACTGCATGGCAACTAAAGCAATCAGAAACTGGATTTTTTTCATTTCAGAGATATTTAAGCGGTAAAAGTAGTGAAAAGCCTGACCCAGATAAAAAGGAAAAGCCTCCGGTACGAAGGAAAAAGAATAATGCAGATTAATCCATCAATCCTTCATTTTTACACTGAGTTACACTGAGAAAACACTGAGAACCACTGAGAAAACCTCAGTGAATCTCAGTGTATTATCTCATTCTTTCTCAGTGAAATAAAGTAAAACTAGCTTAAATTATTACGGGAACTTTATAAATACGTATAACCTCAGGTGGATTTAACCTGTAATTCCATGAAATTAGTCTGGGTCATGCATTATAAGCGTAATTTTGATGAATGTCATCATAACAAAACCAGTCAATCAAATCCAACAGAGATGAAAAACAAAGGCAAAAACATTGTTATCAGGAAGGCTTCAGGGGAAACCGAGTATTTTGATGCAGAGAAGTTGCTGCGATCACTGCAGCAGGCTGGAGCTGACCGGATTTTGGCAGAAAGTATCCTGGGAGAAGTTGAGCGGGATTTATTCGACGGGATGAAAACGAAACTAATCTATACAATGGCTTTCAGGATGCTGCGCAGGAAAAACCGCAGGCATGCAATGCATTACCGGCTAAAGCGATCACTTTTTGATTTTGGGCAAACAGGATTTCCATTTGAGCATTTCATAGGCGAGATTTTCAAAAAAAGAGGTTACAGGGTTGAGGTAGGCAAAATTATTCAGGGACATTGCATATCTCACGAGGTGGATGTGATTGCCGTAAATGCTGCTGAACAAATCTTCATTGAATGCAAATATGGTGTTGATCAGGGTAAGTATGTGTCGGTGCAGGTTCCCCTTTATGTGCGATCGAGAATGGATGATATCATCCGGTTAAGGAAGGAATTGCCTGAAAATGCCGGAGTTAAATTTACAGGAGGCATTGCAACCAATACCCGCTTTTCGGATGACTCTGTTGATTTTGGCAAATGCAGCGGATTAATGCTTCTGGGGTGGGATTATCCGGCTGGCTATGGACTGAAGGAAATCATCGAAAGGGATCAGGTATATCCCATTACCCTCCTTGAGCATCTCTCGTCAAAACAAAAATCTGTTTTGGTCGAAAAGGGGATCGTGACCTGCAGTCAATTATTTGAACAACTGAATGTTATAGAGGAATTTCGATTGAGCCCCGTAAAGGCCCAAAACCTGGTTGATGAATTAAGGGATATTCTGAATAAGTAGTAATTACCTTACCCTCAAGGTCCTTCCGATCTGCAATGTGGTAGTGCGTGAAATGTTATTAAGCTGGCAGATTTTGGTGACGGAAGTACGGTTTTTCTGGGCAATGGTAGAGAGGCATTCGCCGCTTTTAACCTTATGATATTTGGCAAGGGTTGCAGGAGCCTTCGTGCCGCTTTGGCTTTTTGAGGATTTCCCTCCCATATAATTAAAATGGGACGCGGTGAGCATCAGGGTGTCATTCAGGAGCCTTCCCTCTTCAATGTTCATAACCGTTTCAGGGTTGAACGGGATTCCCATATACCGCACTTCGAAATGGAGATGGCTTCCGTAGGATCTGCCTGTATTACCGCCAAGCCCGATGGGCTGTCCGGCTTTAACCATCTGGTTGGTGTCGACCAGGATTTTTGAGAAATGGCCATAAACGGTTTCGAGCCCATTGAGATGCCTCAAAACAACCGTATGTCCGTAACCATAATGGTAGGCTGCAATCCGGACTTTTCCGTCGAAGGTTGCCACAACCGTGTCGCCGGTGTTAAGATTGATGTCTGTACCATAATGATAACGGTATCTGCGTGGGCCGAATTTCGAGGTTACTTTATTCTGAAAGGGAACAGCAAATTTCCCTGCCTTTTTTCCGGTAAGTAACACAGCCTCTGCAAAGCAGGTGTCAGTGATGATCGATTTCAGACTGTCGCGCAGCCCGAAAGGAATCTGGTTCTGATGCCAGTGTGCCGTAAAAATGGAATCGTTTTCAAAACCCTCATCAGAAACGTCCTGTTGCTCTGCAACCGTTTTGGACTGAGGGGTCCGGGTCTGGGCTGATACGGATGAGAAGAACAGGATCGTGGTGAATCCTATCATGATAATGATAATCAGCTTGATCAGGTTCTTCTTGAACATTTGTAGCTATACCGTTTTAGATTGACGTCGCAAAGATAACGGTTTCCGCTGAACCTGGAGTATGTGCGCGTTTGGCAGGCAAATCAGGGAATGACCAGCCTGAATGATTCTAAGCCCTTGTCATGCAAAAGATTAAGATGATAAACACCCTTGTTGGATACAGGAAGGATTACAGTGAATACACCGGGCAAAAGGGTGCTATATTGCTTGTTTTCAATCAATTGACCACTACTGTTAAAAATTCTTAATTGTGCCCTGGTGAGCTGATCGGGTATGCTGAGGTAGAATACTCCGGAAGGGGAGGGGTTAGGCCAAAGCGCGATATCCGGTGATTCTTCTGATTCCGCAATCCCGGTGCATGGTTCAGCAAGAACCTCAAGGGTGTCAGAATTCTGGCAACCGTTGGTATCAGTAACCTGCAAGGCGATGTTATGGTATCCGGTACTGAGAAAATCGGGTTGAAACCACAGTTGCGGGTTTGTGGAAACGGGTATTCCGTTGAGGTACCACTGATAGCTTTGGAAATTTCCACCGGAAAAAGTGGTTAAAAGCTTTGTGCAGATTACTGTGACAGAATCATTGCCAATAAAAGCCTTATACCAAAGATCTGCCATAATGGAGGGTGATGGAACAGGATTAACAGTAACAAAAATGCTATCGGCAGAAAGGCACCCCTGTGGATTCTCCGCAATGGCCCACACCGTGAAGGTACCTGGTCCCAGTAAAGCACCATCTGCCTGCCAGGTGCTTCCCTGCGACTGGTCATGCCATGTGATGGATGCACCTGATGCCATGGCGGTTACCAGTTTGATTTCATTGCCGCACAGGGACATGTCAGGTCCCAGGCTGAAAGTGAAGGGTGCGCCAATGGTTGCTGACACGGCAAGTGTATCATTCTGCCGGATGGCGTCTTCGGGGCAGTACATGTATACGGTAAGGGAGGTCAGCCCGGCTGCCGGCAGGGGCAGACTACCGGTAAGAAAAACCCCGGCAGTATCTAAGGGAAGAATCTGAAGCAGTTGTTTGGTGTTCTGATAGATTTGTCCGGCAAAACCAAAGTAAAAAGATACAGAGTCGTTGAAAGCAAGATTTCTTTTATTCAACACCATTACCCTGATGTTAGGGATACCATTGGCACATAACGATTGTATCGTATCAATTGCCATCATGGCAAGATCCTGTATCAGAAACTCATCAGCGCCCATGTCCGGTGTAGCCGGACTTCTCAGTTCTCCGTCGATGTCGTCGATAACCGGTGTGGCGGAATTGATACTTGGGGTACCAATATTATTTATCGCTGAATTATTGCAATGCAAATCGGAGATGGAAGTATATTGTGGATCAGTTGCCACAGAGTTCATGTCCTGCAAACTGGCAGTCTGGTAGGCCGAAAGGGAAGTAAGATTACCGGCAGATTGCCAGAAGGCTGTTTGAGTGCCGGTTGTGAAGAAGTTGTTGTAGTTTGATGAATTGAAGGGGGTTGCTGTGCTCGTGGTGGCATTGAGGCTGTAGCCGCCTCCCGTATTGACGAGAAGGTTGTTGTACAGCTCGTTGAGCCCGCTGTTGATTCCGTTCACCTTGAAGGCACTGCTTCCGGCATTCGTATTATGCAGATTTACACTGTTGTAGTAAATATGGCACGATTTGGAGTTGTCGATCAGTATGCCTTCTGAAGCTGCTGTTCCCCCGACAGAAATAAAATTGTTGGCAATCAGGTTAATAGGAATTCCGGCAATGGTAGCGTTATGTACACAGATCCCTTTGTCGTTGGTAACGAAAACCCGGTTTTTCAGGATCCGGAGGTTATTGTCGCAAAAGAAGGTATAGATACCATAACCGGCAGTGGCAGAGGAGGATTCAACCAGGTTTCCTGTGATCTGCGGCCCGGAGCAATAGGAGAGTGCGATTCCGGCATATCCGGGCTGGAAAAACTGATTGTCCATAATTTTAATTCCCTGGTCGATACAGCAGATCAGCTGGCTGATTCCGAGGTGGAATATTCCGTACGAGCCATTTTCGAACCGGTTGCCCTCGAAGGTGAGGTTGCTTTGGGAACTGGCGTTGGGGCTGTAAACCACCGATTTATAAGTAGCCGAAGTGGTTGAATTGGTGCTGATGAAACGGTTATGATAGAAATGGATATAGGTACAGCCATTGATGATATCCACCACCTGGCTGTAGTCATTACTGCCTGTCCGTTGAAAGGTAAGGTACCTGAAGCTCACATGGGAAGCTCCGTTAAGCCGAAGTGCATAATTGGTTGTTGCAGAAGTGGATGCCGGAAATGTGATGATTACAGCAGAGCTGTCGGTGCCCGAGGATTCAAAGATCACTTTATTGGTGGCGGAGGTACCCTGCACAGGGCCTACAGTCATGTTGCCCGTATAGGTTCCGGGAGCTATCACAAAGGTAACCGGACCGCTGACACCATTGCTGGTTACCGCAGCAGCTGCTGCTGCAGGATCCGGATAGCTGGCGCCGGTACCGCCAACGGTATAGGTTCCTGACAGGGGCTGGGATACGGAAGATACATGCCAGAGCAGGACGAACAATGGCAGCAGGATTGATTTTCGCGACATATATGAGATGTTATTGGCGGATTACTTTTCTGGTAAAGATATTCTTTCCGTCGGTGATTTTCAGCAGATAGGTACCGGAGGCAAGTCTGGAGGGTTCAGGAATGGGAATCACATTCAGCCCTGGATTTTTACGGATCTCCCCGTTGAAGTGCAGGTTACCCCTGAGGTCATACAATTCAAGCGTAATGTTTTGGGTATCGGTGGCATAGAATGATACCAGGAGCCTGTCGTTAAAGGGGTTGGGCGAGACCTTGAAGTCCTTGTCGCCGATGTCTGGGATAGGCTGGCCTCCGAGGACCAGGTGGGCAACCGCCAGGTTTGGAATACCATATCCGAGAAGGGTATCGGGGTTAAACCATTGATGTCCGCTCCGGTGCACTGCATCAATAAACTGCATGATGGGAATCGTATCAAACGCCTGTCGCAGGCATGCAAGGGCACCGCACAGGATAGGGGATGCAAAGGAGGTACCGTTGCCTGTGGTAGAACCACCTGCCGAGGAGGCAATGGTGGCATTCCAGCCTACGGCGGCAGCATCCGGTTTAATACGGCGGTCGGCAGTGGGGCCTGTGGAACTGAATGGGGCATAGGTTCCTGACACATCCACTGCTCCAACAGTCACCACATGCTCTGCATCACCTGGCGAACTGACGTAAAACCAGCTGCTGCCACCTCCGTTTCCTGCGCTGGTGACCACCAGAATGCCCTTTGCGGATGCTTTTGAAGCTGCCCTGGCACTGAGCGAGGTTTTTCCGTCCATGTCGCTGACCTGGTGGTTCAGCAGGGGGAGGTCGAATGTGGTATACCCCAGACTTGAGTTGATGAGATCGGCTCCGACACTGTCGGCATATTCAGCACCGAGTGCATAGTAAAATTCTTCAACCGGGAATTCGTCGGCCACATCTTCGGTAAGGATCAGGTGATAGGATGCATCGGGTGCTGTGCCCACCAGGGTGCCGGGAATATTGCCAGCCATCGTGGATAACACCATCATCCCGTGCAGTGAACTGCCATATACCGATTCAGCCGGTTTAACGAAATTTCTGGTGGAGAGGATTCTGTTGCTGAGACGAAGGGAATCGAAAACCGGGATGAGGTCGACCATGGAAAAGCCACCATCCAGAACCGCTATCACCATATCTTTGCCGGTATATCCCATTTGATGCAGGAAGGTGGCACCCAGCATATTGGCCTGTGAATACCCGTATCCATAGTTGATGCCTGACGGGGTCGACCCTTTTACCTCTGCTGCGTTGCCGGTCAGAATATCAAGCAATTCCTCAGAGGTTTCCAGCTTCTGGAGGCCCTTTTGCCCGTTTCCCCCTTTGGCAGTATTGGTATAATAGAGCAGGTCCACTGAGGTGATGAAAGGCACCGAGAGCAGGTCCATTACCGTTGCAGAATCCTGTGCCTCAATCAGAGCGGCATTGAACCATTTCGATATTCCCAGCACCTGAAATCCCCTGTTCAAAAGGGTATCAATATAATGGGGCGATACCGGCAGATCCTCCTGGGTAATGGCAATATTGAGGGTATTTCTGCGGTCGATGGCCCTCTGGCTTAGAAATGCCTGGGGGTTGGCAACGGTATACGGAGTTCCGGCTTTGTCGGAAAAAGAAACCATGAACCGGGCAGTAACTTTTTGAGCGGAAAGGTTAAGTGATGAAAGCATCAGAAAACCAATACCTAAAATGAGTGCTGATCTGAAATTTGTCATATGGCGAAGCGCTTTCTCAATGAGGATGTAAAGATAAAGTAAAAAACAGAATCAGGCGATGATACCACCGGCAATCACATCATCACCTTCGTAGAATACAGCACTTTGTCCGGGTGTTATGGCAGATACAGGCTGATCAAACTCTGCCATCAGGCTGTTGCTTCCCATCGGACGTATGGTGCAGGGGGTTCCTTTGTCATGATACCTGACCTTTCCCGTCACAGATAATCCTTCGGCAGGGATCCCGGCGTACTTCTGCAGATTGCAGTCCCTTACCGACATATGGGTGGAAAGGGTATCTTCTCTGAACCCCAGGGTTATGGTATTGGTATCCGGATCAATATGGCTTACATAGGCCGGTTCTCCCAGCGCGACTTCGAGTCCGCGCCGCTGACCAATCGTATAGAACGGATAACCCTTATGTTTGCCGATCACCTTCCCTTCGCGGTTCAGAATATTGCCACCAGCCAATTGTTGTTCGATCCCGGGAACACTTCTGCGGATGAATCCTCTGTAATCATTATCTGGAATAAAACAGATTTCATAGCTTTCCGATTTGTCGGCTATGGCCTTGAAACCATGCTGTCGCGCAATTTCCCTGATCTGGGGCTTGGTGTACCCACCCAGGGGGAGGAGGGTGCGGGCAAGATTCTTCTGGCTGATACCCCACAAAACATACGACTGGTCTTTTAAAGGATCAACGCCACGGGCGATATAATAACGGTTATCTTTCATGTTGACCGAGGCGTAATGCCCGGTTGCAATAGCTTCACATCCAAGCTGATCAGCCTTTTGCAGAAGTGCTTCCCATTTCACATGGGAGTTGCAGAGAACACAAGGGTTTGGAGTCCGCCCTTTCATGTATTCATCCACAAAATTCAGGATGATATGCTGTCTGAAATCTTCCCTCAAATCCATAACATAATGCGGGAAGCCCATCCCAAGGGCAATTCGTCTTGCATCGTTTATTGAATCGAGGCTGCAGCAACCGGTTTCTTTTCCTCTTACCCCTGAGCTTTCATAATCCCAAACTTTCATGGTAATGCCCACAAGCTCATAACCGGCTTCTTTTAAAAGAATTGCAGCCACAGAACTATCAACGCCGCCACTCATGGCTACAAGAACACGCATAATCAGTTAGGAGTTAGGAGTTAGGAGTTAGGAGTTAGGAGTTAGGAGTTAGGAGTTAGGAGTTAGGAGTTAGGAGTTAGGAGTTAGGAGTTAGGAGTTAGGAGAACAAATTGGAAGCCAGTTAGTTTGTTTAGGGTTTGTTAATTTTAGATTGTGAAGTGGTTTCGGCTTTTAATCAATTTGAAGGATGCATATACAACATTCAGAAATACACCCATCAGAAGGGTTACGCCCCAGGTTCTGGGGTGATTAAAAGGATTGATCAACCTGTCGCCAATATCGTACAACAGAGTTATTGGCTCATTGAGAATGCCCCAGCTATTCCACCGCAGGTATCTTCCTATGTAAATTCCGAAACTCCCCAAAAACAGAAGGCTGATTGAAATCGGAAACACAAATCTCTTTTTGATCCTTTGTCTTTGTACATTTTCGATATCCCACAGACTCAGGAGTCCGAAAAGCAATCCGGTCCAGGCAAAAGAAAGTATCAGAATCAGGTCATACCATATCGGCATCGACGAATTGAGCCTGAGATGGAACAGGTCGGTAAGAATGTAGGGGGCATTCGGGAAAAACAGCAGCCAGATGGCAATCAGGATTATCAGACTGAATTTGGATTTGACCAGTTTTGGATAAAGTATGGCAAGACTGGTGAGAAACCAGGGGATAAATGCAAGAAACAGGTTCCAGTTCAGAAACAGGAATGTGACGGTATCAGAATAAAATACTCTGAACAGCGACAAGACAAAGCAAAGACAGCACAAGAAAAACAGGAACCATGTCTCTGTATTCCGTCCGGAAGCTTTAAGGCGTTTCAGCATAGATCTAAAAGTTTAGGGATATAAATGATGAGCCCTGTTGCCAGAGCCGCCAGGGCACTTACCAGAACGGCCGCAGCAGAGAGATCCTTAACCTTTTTGATCCTGATGTGGTATTGCGGTGAAACAAAATCTGACAGGTTTTCAATGGCCGAGTTTATTGCTTCAATACCAATTACAAGACCTGATGCCAGGGCAACTGTGATCCATTCAGCCTTGCTGATGTTCAGCAGAATCCCCAAGACAACCACTGTAATCAAGGCAAGCAGATGGATTCTGGCATTGGGTTCCTCTTTCAGCATTATCCACAATCCTTCAAACGCAGGTCTGAAACTTTTTAATCTGGCAACCAGGTAGCGCTTCATAGAGGAATGCATTTGGATCTTATTCGATTCCAAGGTTTCTCAGTTGCTGCCGCATCTCTTCAACCTCTTTTTTTGCTTCGGGAGAATCGGGTTCAGTTACGGGTTGAAGCTGTTCGGTTTTTATCTTTTTACCACCTTTATAGGTTTCCTTTTTCTCAATTTCCCCTTTGATATTGTAATGGATCCAGGTGCCAACCGGAATGGAATTCTCATACTTCCCAGCCACGCAGAATGTTCCGGAGCTGTAATAGAGGTAAAAGATGCCATTCAGAAGATTATCCCTGTAGGTAGCTTTGATTTTGATTTTGCCATCATCGAAATACTGAAGCCAATCGCCCTGTTTCAGTCCATTCACGTATTGGACCTTTTCAATCAGCATTCCATCCTGATTGTATTTTACCCAATCACCATCAGCTACGCCTTTAGCGTAGTGCTCGATGGAAATGATGCGTTCGCTCTCGTTGAAGTACTTCCATGTGCTGTCTTTTTTCTGCTGCCAGTATTTGCCCACAGCCATAATGGCTCCGTTGGCGTGGTACATCACCGCGCGTGCTTCCTTGCCCTGCTGCGTATATTCAACAGTGGATTTTATTTTTTTGTCAGGATAGTAATAGACAAAAAGACCTGCTGGATTGCCATGATCAAAACGACCTTCATACAAGAGGGTATCCCGCTCAGATTTTATCCAGTAACCATGTTTCTTGCCGTTCTTATCCACCTTGTTTAGGGTGTCCTGCTGTCCGGTTGCCCATAAGGCGAATCCTGAAATAAAACCAAACATTAATATTGCTCTGATTAACCTGATTTTCATTGTATACCTTTTGAATTTATTCAGTCATATCAATAAGAACTGCTATTAAAGACTTCTGAAGCATACTTTCTACTTTTATACTTTCTACTTTTTACTTTTTCCTTTTGCCCTTTGCCTTTCCTCTTCTGTCCTGAATTCCGCAATTCTTCCGATCAGTTCCAATGGCAAAGGCTGGCCGTAAGGAAACTGTACCGATCCTTTCCCCTGTTTGTATCCTTTCAGTTCTTCCTTAAACGCAAGATGTCCGGATGGTAGTGCATACAACCCGATATGGTTGGTATGCGCCGCGAAATAGAGCAGCCTTTTCCCGTTCAGTCTGAAAACAGGCATACCAAAGGACAATCCTTCCGTGGCCTCAGGAGAAGCTTCTCTGATGGTTTCTCTGACCGACCGGAGTTTCTCCTGAATCTCCGGGGGGAATTGGTGAATGTAATCATCGATGTTAACCATGAACAATCGTTTTGGCAAAGATCATCAAAAAAAAGAATGCATGAGAAACATGGTTAGTCTCAGGTATCCGCCACTTTGAAATGGACTTTTCCCTGCTTTGATCCTTGAACACTTCAATGTTACAAAAAGTAAGGCATCTTCCTGCTGGCACGGCGCATCAGGTCATCCACCAGCCGCTGCGGGGTGCTTCCCACGCCACCCGAGTACGTGTGGTCGTAGTTCCAGATGAGCTTCTTCTTGCCACAATCGCTTATGCTCAAACTCACATTCACTTCATTGGTGGGGCCCCAAACGCCGAAAACCACCCCAATGGCGATGGCAGCACCTTCCGACATCGGTTTCGACATTGAGATTTTGCAGGTCATCACGCCATCCACTCCCAGCACCTGGCAAAGCTCTTCAGTCGTAAGAGGGGCTTCCGGATAACCTGCTTTGGCCAGTTTGGCGTTGGTGGTTTCAAGGTCCTGGATCTCCTGTGCCAGTTTCCCCTGCATCTTGCGCTTTAACATCCAAGCATATAGCTCTTTCTGAAAGTTTACACCTTCAATATTCTGCTGCTCTTTCAGTGCCTCTTTGTCAACCTTTTTACTGTTGGTAAGAATGGAAACTGAAGGAGGGATTATGGCAAAGGTCTGATGACCGGCCGCCAGCATTTTTGCATCGGGGGTGTAAAACACCTGGGCACAGGAGGCAAGAAAGATGCCTGCAATCAGGGTTAGTGTTGTCCAGACTATTCGTGAATTCATGATCTCAAATTTTTGTTTTGTGACAACTTATTGATTAGATACCTCAAAGGTAATACATCTTTAAGCAGAAAATATCGCTTCACTATCATTCTGAAGTAAGAGATGAAAATCAAGGGCTGGGTAGCCTGTTAATAAGATGACACACCTCTAAGCAGGGAGGCCTTGTCAATATTGAATTTATCGAACGTATAGCCCCGTTTAACAGGGCTTAGAGTCGAGTAGCGGCAATTATCCTGCAAAAAAATCACTTCAAAATCTCCTTTTTCCACTTCTCAATCATCTATACACCAAATTTTATCAGCATGAAAACATCGAACAAAATGATTCCATTTTCCAGTTTACCAACCAAAACCCTTCTGTCATGCATCCATTAACCCAACACCTCTATCACTGGACCTGGGGAACTTATCGCCACAAACCCGTTCTTGCAGAAGAAGGACATCATCGTCTTTTTGGCTACCTTAAAAGCCAATTGACCAGCAAAAAATGTCATGTATACAAAATCAATGGTACCTCAGACCATCTCCACATCATTGCATCTCTTCACCCTGAATTGAGCCTCTCAAGCCTCATCAGGGAACTTAAAGTCAACTCAGGCTTCTTTATCAGATTCCATAAAGTATTTCCCGAATTCGAAGGTTGGCAGACAGGTTATACAAGCGTCACCCATTCAATTTTCGATTTGCCTGATCTGATCCGGCATATCGGAGACCAGAAAAATTATCACCTGGAAAAAACTTTCAATGACGAACTGACCATATTGTACGAACGGATGGATATCATCCCCAAATTCAGGTGTTTCTGGTGAGTTGCAGTGTGATATGAGGCATCAGAATAAATTCCTGTCAGTGAGTCAATCACAGCAGAACTCAGCAAAAGCTTTCAGTGATTCAAACTGATAATCAATATGTATACAATCTGGTGGCTCTCCATCCAATCCAATGAAAACATTCACCATTTCAAGATTTCTCCCAAATTCCATGTCACTTGCGGAATCTCCCACCATTACACTCATGTCGAATTCAATTTCCGGAAATCTGCTTTTGGCTGACAGCCCCAGTGCAACACCAGGCTTCCTGCAATTATTTTCTGTATCTGTTGTATCCGTGCAATAGAACACGGCATCCACTCTTCCGCCCGATTTTCCGATTTCCTGCACCATACTGTCATGAATATGGTCAAGTTCCTGAAGGCTCATTAATCCTTTGCCAACCCCCTGTTGGTTGGTGACAACCACAACTTTTGAAAACCGGTTGCTCAGATGAGCAATCGCTTCCAGGACTCCCGGCAGAAACGCAAACTCCTCCCAGCAGGTAACATAACCGTCAGGAATACGCCTGTTGATCACCCCGTCGCGATCGAGAAACAGAAAACTTGCACTTTGCAGTTTAGTCAGGGAATTCATCGCATGCCCTCCTGTAATCTTCAGGTATTCCAATATCAATAAAATAATTGTTGAATGCAATGCCCATGAAAAACTCCTGTGTGGCTTTGGCTGCAAAGATCTCCCTTTCCAGAGAGAACTTTTCTGCCGGTGCACACTTTTTCAACCATTCTGCCTCCATCAGATAGATTCCGCCATTGATAGAACCCTCACCTGCTCCAGGATTCTTTTCCCTGAAAGCCATAATCCTGTTCTTATCATTGATTTCAACCTGCCCGTACCTGCCCGCATCTTCAACCTTCCTAAGGGCAATCACCACAGATGGATGGTATTGATATTTGGCATCTTCCAGTTCCTTTAGCGGAATGCTGAACAGCGAATCTCCATTCATCATAAATGTGTTTCCGCTCAATTCCTGTGAAGCCAGCAAGAGCCCGCCACCGGTTCCCATGGGTTCTTTTTCTTTCACGTATTGAATGGAAAGATCATGATACGTATTCCCAAAATATGATTCAATGGATTCACCCATATAGCCTGTAGACAGGACAATCCTCCGGATTCCCTGTTCAAGCAGGTAGTCGAACTGGTACGACAGGAAAGGACGGTTGTGGATCAAAGCCATCGACTTGGGACGGTCAGATACCACTCCGCGTAACCGTGTTCCCAAACCTCCGGCAAGAATAATAGCCTGGTCGCAAACGATTTTCATCAGCGTGGAAACAATGTGCTTTCTACGTGCTCACATATGATATGGCCCAGCATGATGTGGGACTCCTGAATTCTGGGAGTATCGGAGGAGGGAATATTCAACAGGAAATCGGAAAGTGGTTTCATCTTTCCTCCCGTTTCACCGGTTAATGCAACGGTAGTAATGCCCATTTCGCGTGCCACCTCAAATGCCCTGATGATGTTGGGAGAGTTTCCCGATGTGGAAATGCCGATAAGCACGTCCCCCTTCTTGCCTGTTCCCTTCAGGAGACGGGCGAAAATTTCATGGTAGGAATAATCATTTGCAACTGCCGTCAGATATGAAGTGTTCACATGCAGTGCCTCAGCCGACAGGGGAGGGCGATCGTAATAAAACCTGCCTGATAACTCAGCCGCCAGATGTTGCGCATCGGCTGCACTGCCACCATTACCGCAAAACAACACCTTGCCTCCATTCCGGTAGCAATGGATAATGCGTATGATTACCTGTTCGGTGGTCCTTAGGAGGTGTTCATCCTGACTAATGGCTGTTTTAACGGCAGCCGATTCAAGTATGGTTTTTCTGATACGGTCCATTTCCCTTGGGTTTATACGGCAAAGATGGGGATTTTTCACTGATTTCTCAACCGAATTCGCTATTTTTGCTCCTTAAACCAATAGCTGAAGCTTATGTATAAAGCAGAAATCCATACGCAGAAAGGGGTAATGAAAGTGAGATTCTTTCATAATGACGCCCCCAATACGGTAGAAAATTTTGTAAAGTTGGCCAAAAGTGGCTTCTACGATGGATTGACCTTTCACAGGGTCATCCCTGATTTCGTCATCCAGGGGGGGTGCCCCAATGGCACAGGTGCCGGTGGACCAGGCTATACCATTAAATGTGAACTTGATGGTGAAAATCAATTTCATGATCGGGGTGTCCTTTCTATGGCACACGCAGGCCGTGATACCGGTGGGTCACAGTTTTTTATATGTCATAACAGGATGAATACCAGGCATCTGGATCGTAATCATACCGTATTTGGGAAAGTTTATGAAGGACTGGAAGTAATCGATGCGATCAGAAGAGGTGATAAGATTGAGAAAATCGTCATCATCGAAGAAGCATAATCCATTGTACCATGATCATCCGCAGTAAAGCGCCTCTCAGGCTTGGTCTGGCCGGTGGGGGTACAGATGTGGCACCGTATTCTGACCTTTTTGGCGGAGCCATACTCAATGCCACCATCAGCCTGTATGCCTATGCCTCGGTTCGTCCTCTGGAAGAAGACAGGATTATTATCCGATCCGTCGATACCGGAACTTTCTATGACAAGGCTTCGGAGGTATCCATCCCTATCGATGGTATCCTGAGCCTCCACAAAGGAATATACAACAGGATCGTCCGCGACTTTGTGCACAAACCTCTGGGATTTGAACTCACTACCTTTGTGGATGCACCTCCGGGATCGGGCCTTGGAACCTCTTCCACCCTTGTGATTGCCATCCTGGGCGCATTTGTCGAATGGCTTAAACTTCCATTGGGGGAATATGACATCGCCCATCTGGCATACGAAATCGAGCGAGTAGATCTGGCAATGGCCGGAGGGAAACAGGATCAGTATGCTGCTACTTTTGGCGGGGTGAACTTCATGGAATTTTACCGCGATGACAAAGTAATCGTTAACCCGCTCAGGGTCCATCAGCACTACCTCGACGAACTGGCGCATAACCTTTTACTGTATTATACCTCCACCAGCAGGTTATCCTCAAAAATCATCGAGAGCCAGCAGCGTAATGTGGAAGATAAACACATGCGCACCATTGAGGCAATGCACCGGCTGAAGGAACAGGCCCGGATGATGAAGGAAGCCCTGCTGCGGGGCGAAATCGATGAGATTGGCAAAATCCTCGATTATGGCTGGCGGCATAAGAAGGAAATGGCAGAAGGCATTACTAATACGCTGATTGATGAAATCTATGAGACAGCGCTCAGGGCTGGTGCCAATGGCGGAAAAATATCAGGTGCCGGCGGGGGAGGTTTTATGGTGTTCTATTGTCCCGGAAACAGCCGTTTTGCGGTGGCAGAAGCCCTGAAACAGTTTGGCGGTGAATGCAAGCGCTATGAGTTTACCAAGCAGGGACTGAGAACCTGGAGATATTAGTTTGAGGTTGGAGGTTTGCAATTAAAAATTGAGCCCACTCCAAAAAGAAATGCCCGCAGATCCCGCTGATTTTCGCAGAAAGCTATATACTGAAATACAATGAGTTACAATCTGCGTTTATCTGCGAAATCTGCGGGAAAATAAAAGAAAGTGGTTTTCGGAGGGGACTCAAAATTAAAAATTAGAAATATCTGCGGAGATTTGCGGGCGATTTGATGTTGTCGGTAAAAATAATAAGACCCAAAATCTAAAAGCCAATGGCCAAGTGCTAATCGCCAAAAGCCTACAGTAGAGAGTCTATGGCCTCTGTGAGGCGCTTCCAGGTATATTTCGATTTCTCGGCAATTACTCCGGCGGTAAGGGTATCAGATTTTTCTTCCCTGTAGAATTCAGATATAGCTGCTGCAACGGCACCCGGTTCCGGATCAACCACATAACCTGCAATCCCGTCAGGAACCATTTCAGCCAGTCCGCCCACACGGGTTACCACCATAGGCTTGTTGAAATGGTAGGCTATCTGGGTTACTCCGCTTTGTGTGGCAGTTTTGTACGGCTGCACCACGAGATCGGCAGCATTGAAGTATAGCGCCACTTTGCTGTCAGGTATGAATGCTGTATGCAGGAGGATGCTTTCTGATAATCCCAGGTGATGGATAAGGTCGAGGTACTGTTCAGGTTTGGTGTAATATTCACCTGCCACCAGTAGCTTAATCCCAAGGCTTTTGACCGAAGGCTCGGCCATGGCGCGGATAAGAATATCGAGCCCTTTATAGTCGCGGATAAGTCCGAAAAAGAGCAGCAGTTTCGTGGAAGGATCTATCCCCAAAGCCTCTCGGGCTTTTGTGGGTTGCATGGTATCGCCAAAATGATCATAGAGGGGATGTGGGCATAATAACCTCTTCTTATGGGCATCAAAAAGGGCAATGTCGTCCAGAACCGATTGGGTCATGGCCACAAATCCATCAACCCTTTTGACAAAGTACCTGGTGAACACTTCGTCACCCGGCCTGTGTTCGTGCGGTATCATATTGTCAACCACGGAAATTACCCTCGTTTTACCATTCCGCCTGGCAATGCCCGCGATGGTACCCAGGCAGGGCGCCATGAACGGAAGCCAGAATTTGATAATCAGGAGATCAGGCGCAAGCTTTCGGATACGTCGTCCGTTTATCAGCCAGTTCAATGGGTTGACGGAATTCACCACGGGCCTGATATTAAGCCCTTCAGGTGCCGGTTCCTCACTGTATTGCGATTTCCCTGGAAACAGAAATGAGGGATACTGCAGCCTGAATCCAAAAATCACCACTTCATGCCCCTGCCTCCCGTATTCTTCAGCAAGCCGGTGGTTAAAGGCCGCCAATCCTCCCCGCAGAGGCCAGGCGGTTCCCAGAATTACTATTTTCATATATAGTTGTTATTCAGTGATTATCACTGAATGTGTACTCGGCAATATTGTACTGGTTCTTGTCAGAAGCGTTTCGTGATACCAGCTCTGCAAGAAAACCTGTCATGAACAATTGGGTACCAAGTACCATGCACAACAATCCAAAATAAAACAACGGCCTGTCGGTCATCTTGTACACATCGTGGAATATCTTTACATACACCAGATATCCGGCGATCCCGAAACCGATAATGAATATGATGGTGCCCAGGATCCCGAACAGGTGCATCGGGCGTTTGCGAAACTTACCCACAAAGGAGATGGTGAGCAAATCAAGCGGTCCGCGGATAAACCGCTCCATGCCGAATTTAGTTTCTCCGTATTGCCGTGCCCGGTGTTGCACTACCTTCTCGCCGATGTTCCCAAACCCGGCCCATTTGGCGATTACAGGGATGTATCGATGCATCTCCCCATAAATCTCTATGTTCTTGATTACTACATTCCTGTATGCCTTTAATCCACAGTTGAAGTCGTGCAGCTTTATGCCCGACATCTTGCGTGTGGCCCAGTTGTAAAGTTTGGTAGGAACAGTCTTGCTAAGCGGATCATACCTTTTTTTCTTCCAGCCTGAAACCAGGTCGTACCCTTCCTCCATCACCATCCGGTAAAGCCCGGGTATTTCATCAGGGCTGTCCTGTAAATCCGCGTCCATGGTAATCACCACATCGCCTGTAACATGCTGAAATCCGGTATGAAGTGCAGCACTCTTTCCGTAGTTCCGCTGAAACCTGATCCCTTTTATACTTGGATTCTCCTTGGCAAGACGGCTGATTACATTCCACGAGGCATCTGTACTGCCGTCATCCATCAGTATGATCTCGTAGGTGTAACCATGTTCCTGCATTACCTGGTCGATCCATTGGCAAAGCTCGGGAAGTGATTCCTCTTCGTTGAGCAGGGGAACAACTATGCTGATATCCATTATTTGCCTGTTTCCTCGTCCAGTACAACAATATGATCTTCATGATACCGGCGGGTATTCACAGCCGCTGCCACAATCAGTCCGATAAGTCCCGGTGTGATGATGGACGATGCAAGAGAAGTAAGAAGGTTCCTCACCGGATCCTTCGCTCTTTCCATCTGGCGGATAATCCGCTCCATCTGGGAAGCCACAAGATCTTCAGACATTCCAGCTTCTGCAAACCGGTCGTACATGTCTGAGATAAACTGCTCCTGCATACCAGCCATGTAGGCAGGATCGACCTGATACATGAGGATCCAGAACAAAATCGAATATACAAGCATTCCGATAAATCCGATCAGCAATGCAGCCAGGTATTTGCTGCCAAACCCCATCGGCGAAACCTGCATCTTGTTGATGTACCTGATACCCATCACCATGGGAACAACCATGAACAGGATGGTGAGCAAAAGGCTGAAAATGGAGAAAAAGGGAGCGAAGATGTTTACTTCAAGCACATAGATCAGAATACAGTATAAAGCAAACACCGCTGCCGAAATGAGTCCGAACCTGATGACTCCATTGATAAATACAGATTTATTCGTATTCATAAAGGTGAAATTTTATGCAAACCTACAGGTTTTTTCTAACAATCCATACTATAGTTCACTGCTTTTTTAAATGGCAGTATACAACAATTTACACTGTCAAACAAATCTCAACTTTCTCAACTCCCTAAACCACCTCAACATTTTCAAGAGGAAGTGCTTTGCAAACCAAAAACATCGTATATTTGCACGCGGGTAAGTCTTATACGACCAGCTCCTGTTGAACTCCCCCAGGTCCGGAAGGAAGCAAGGGCAGGCAGTTGTAGCGGTGCGATATAAGTAGCTTGCCCGTTTTTATTTTACCATTATGCTGATCAGAATATACCCCGATAATCCCTCTGAAAAGCTGCTGGATCAGGCAGTTGAGGTGCTTTTACAAGGGGGCATCATCATTTATCCGACCGATTCAGTGTACGCCATGGGTTGCAGCATCCTGAAACCCCGTGCGGTAGAAAAGCTGGCATGGCTCAAAGGGGTGAAACCCGAAAAGTCCAGATTCTCTTTTATCTTCTGTGACCTTACCGATCTGTCCATGTATACCCGGCCTATTACCACCCAGGTATTTAAAGTCATCAAAAAAAACACTCCCGGCCCCTTTACTTTCATCCTTGAAGCCAATAACAAAATCCCAAAGCTGTTAACAGGAAACCGTAAAACCATAGGAATCCGTATTCCAGATAATTCCATTGCCCGTGAAATTGTGCGACGCCTGGGGCATCCAATGATGTCAAGTTCCGTTCACGATGATGATGAAATACTGGAGTATACCACCGATCCTGAACTGATCCATGAACGCTATGAAAATGAGGTAGATCTGGTAATCGATGGGGGTTATGGAGATAATCATGTTACTACCCTGGTGGATTGCACCGACGACCGTATCGAAATTGTTCGCGAAGGGAAAGAGGAGTTGTTGTTCATCTGAATCCCTGAATCATGCCAGAAGCAGATAATCTGTACGCAGGTATCCCGGAAAAGGTTTTACGGGATATAGAGTTTACGGAAATACTCCACCATTCTCAGCTGGTCCGTATTGAGCGGATCATATCCACCGGACAGGTAAGCCCTGAAGGATTCTGGTACGACCAGGCTGAAGATGAGTGGGTTGCCTTGCTGGATGGGGAAGCAGAGATAGCGTTTTCTGATCAGCCTGCAATACGGCTTACACGCGGCGATCATCTCCTGATCCCTGCCCACTGCCGCCACAGGGTTTCATTCACCTCAACCAATCCCCCCGCTGTGTGGCTGGCGGTTTTTATCCGTAAATTTGCAGAATGATCAGCAAAAGGGAACTCTTTTTCCGCCATCTGGCCCAGACATCACCGGCTCCGCTCGCTCTCGAAATCGAAAAGGCCGAAGGGGTCTTTCTCTATACTCCCGAAGGAAAAAAAATCATTGACCTTATTTCAGGGGTTTCCGTAAATAATGTCGGACACAGGCACCCTGCCGTTGTGCGTGCAGTGACCTCCCAGATGGAAAGGTATATGCACCTGATGGTATATGGTGAGATTATCCAGTCGCCGCAGGTGCTTCTGGCCCGGAAACTCACAGGTCATCTGCCCGCTCACCTGAATAAGGTTTACCTGGTGAATTCAGGGAGTGAAGCCAATGAAGGGGCACTGAAACTGGCCAAAAAAGCGACCGGCCGCAGCGGCATCATCTGTTTTGAAAATGCTTACCACGGAAGTACCCATGGGTGCCTGAGCGTGATTGGGGGAGATGCATACCAGCAAGGTTACGGACTTATGCTGGAAGATGTCAAAAGGCAGAAATTCAATGAC
The DNA here is from genome assembly GCA_022709695.1 of Bacteroidota bacterium. Classification (GTDB taxonomy): domain Bacteria; phylum Bacteroidota; class Bacteroidia; order Bacteroidales; family SKPS01; genus SKPS01. The sequence continues at coordinate 211,709 of JAKLII010000001.1, read as the reverse complement.
ATGGAATCGGTTACCTCAATTACCCGGAATACTGCATGTGTTATACTGGAAGTGATTCAGGGTGAGGGAGGTATCATAGCCGGTCGCCCCGGTTTTCTTAAAGCAATCCGTGAACGGTGCAGTGAAACCGGTGCATTGCTCATCATCGATGAGGTGCAGACCGGTTTTGGCCGAACCGGTAAAATGTTCGCTTTTGAACAGTACGGCATTGTACCTGATATCCTGACCCTGGCCAAGGGGATGGGAGGAGGGATGCCCATTGGCGCTTTCATCGCATCCGATGAAACAATGGCTGTAATTCAGGATAATCCCCCACTCGGCCATATCACTACCTTCGGCGGACACCCGGTTTCGGCAGCAGCTGCCTTAGCCTCCCTGGAAATCATCGAAGAACCCGGATTTCTTGAAGCCATTCCGGCCAAGGGAGAAAGGTTTGTAAGGGGATTGTCAGGTCACCCTGCGATCCGGGCTATCCGGCAGCACGGACTGATGTTAGCCTGTGAACTGGTTTCTGGGATCAGGGTACAGGATTTTATCATCCGGGGATTGGAAAATGGTATCCTTTCCGACTGGTTCCTGTTCTGCGACCATGCCTTCCGTATAGCACCCCCGCTTACCATTGACCAACAGGAAATCGATGAAGCCATACAGCTGATTATCAAAACGCTCGACGGTTTATCGCTTTCGAATGACAAATAATAAGAAAGTCCGTATTTTTACGGCATGACTCCTCTTGAAGAATTAAAAGACCTGTTACCCGATCGGGTATTTGATGATATTACCCATAAAAGCCTGTATGCCACTGATGCTTCAGTTTACCGGGAAATACCCCTCGCTGTGGCATTTCCGCAAACCAACGAAGAATTGCAGGGGTTGGTCCTGTGGGCCGCGAAGCATTCCGTTCCGCTGATCCCAAGGGCTGCCGGCACCTCACTTGCTGGACAGGTGGTTGGATCGGGAGTGGTAGTGGATACAGGCAGGTATATGAACCGTATCCTCTCTGTGGATCCTGAAACCCGAACAGCCTGGGTGCAGCCCGGGGTGATCAGGGATGATCTGAACCGCGCAGTGAAACCGTATAACCTGCATTTCGCCCCTGAAACCTCCACTTCGAACCGGTGCATGATGGGGGGTATGGTGGGCAACAATGCCTGCGGTGCCCACTCTTTATTGTATGGAAGTACACGGGACCACCTCCTGGAGGTAAAAGGTTTCCTTGCCGATGGATCTCCGGTCCATTTCAAACCTGTGGATGAGACGAATTTGCATGATAAAGCCGGGCTCAACTCCCTAGAAGGGACGATATACGGACATTTATTGGATCTGTTGAGCAACGAAACTGTGCGGAATGCCATCATCCAGAACGCACCTTGGCCAGATATCCGAAGAAGAAATACCGGTTATGCCCTCGATCTTCTGATACATCAAAAGCCGTGGAATCCTGAAGGGAAAGATCTGAATCTCTGTGAACTGATCGCTGGTTCAGAAGGAACCCTGATGATGATATCGGAAATTAAAGTCGGACTGGAACCATTGCTTCCCCAAGTATCCGGTCTTCTCTGTGCCCATTTCGGAACGCTGGATGAAGCTTTTCGGGGAAACCTGGTGGCATTGCAATATCCTGTAAGTTCTATAGAATTAATAGACAATGTGATTCTGGAGTGTACCTCGAATCATCAGGGACTGCACCGTAACAGGTTCTTTATCAAAGGTGATCCTAAAGGGGTATTGCTGATAGAGATCTGCTCTGCCACAGCCTCAGAGATGCACCATATTTCAGATGAGATTACCAAAGCACTCACTGCAGCAGGCCTGGGGTACCATTATCCGTTGGTGACAGGTGCTGAAATCGGTAAGGTTTGGGAACTTCGTAAGGCAGGCCTTGGGCTTCTGTCAAACGTGAAGGGCAATGCCAAACCGGTTCCGGTGATTGAAGATACTGCCGTCAGGCCACAGGATCTCCCTGATTATATGGCAGATTTTCAGCTGATGCTTGATGAATTGGGGTTGACGTGCGTGTATTACGCCCACATCAGTACCGGTGAACTGCACCTGAGGCCTGTGCTGGATCTGAAAAACCCCGAACACCTGCGTCTGTTTCGCGAGGTTGCCACACGCACAGCGCAACTGGTGAAAAAATACCGGGGCTCCCTGAGTGGCGAACACGGCGACGGGCGCTTACGTGGTGAATTTATCCCCCTGATGGCAGGGGAGGAGGTGTACCGCTGGTTCTGCGAACTGAAGCGCACATGGGATCCGTCCGGGATTTTGAATCCGGGGAAGATCACTGCAACACCACCCATGGATTCATCGATGCGCTACAGCGGAGCATACACTGAACCTGTTTTTACCCCGGTTTTCGATTACCGGGAAGATGGAGGGTTTTTGCAGGCCATTGAACGATGCAACGGCTCGGGTGACTGTCGCAGGCCCTTCTGGTACGAAGGGGTTATGTGCCCGTCGTACCAGGCATCTTCTGACGAGCGCCTTTCCACCCGCGGACGATCCAATCTGCTTCGCGAGGCCTTATCCAGGTTTCCGGATGATCCCTTTTCCTATCCTGCCCTCAAAGAGATCCTCGATCAGTGCCTGTCGTGCAAAGGGTGTAAACAGGAGTGTCCGAGTGCCGTGGATATGGCCCGTTACAAGGCCGAGGTGATGCATCAGTACTACCTGCATCATGGCACACCCCTGCATGTTTCGATGGTGGCCAACCTCTCCCGGATACTCAGAATGTTCAGCCGGACTCCCCGGATTTACAATACAGTCCTTTCACTAAAGCCTGTATCATCCCTGATAAAATCACTTGTCAGAATACACCCGAAAAGGGATTTACCCAGGCTCTCAGTCCCTTCATTTGTCTCATGGATCCGGAAAAATCCCGGCCTTCTACAGGCGGCTCCGGAGCATGCAAAAGGGAAGGTGGTGTTGTATATTGATGAGTTTACCGAACTGTTCGATACCTCCGTTGCCAAAGCTGCCATACGCTTGCTTCACGGCCTTGGGTACGGGATCATTCCATACTATGGCAGGGAAAGCGGCAGGGCGGCATTCTCCAAGGGGAAACTTGCCTATGCCCGAAAATGTGCCGTGCGTAATGTGCAGTCGCTTCATAACCTGGTGGATGCAGATACTCCGCTGATCGGCACAGAGCCGTCTGCGATCCTGGCTTTTGTGGATGAATATCCTTCCATCGTACCGCACCATCTGCAGGAAGCCGCATTGCATATCGCCTCGCATACGATGCTGATGGAAGAGTTTATCGTGCAGGAATTAGAAGCAGGTAACATCACCGGTGATCAGTTCCACGATGCCCCTGCCCGGATCGTAGTTCATGGTCATTGCCATCAGAAATCCCTGAAGCCATCGGATGCTTTAAGTATAATGCTTGGAATACCTGTGAATCATACAGTTGAGGTGATTAAATCCGGATGCTGCGGGATGGCCGGATCGTTTGGTATGGAGCAGAAAAACTATGCACTCTCCATGCAGATCGGGGAACAGATCCTCTTTCCTTACCTGAGAAATATTCCTGATGGTACGATGATTGCTATCGCGGGCACCAGCTGCAGGCAGCAGGTTTTGGACGGAACAGGTTTGATAGCCCGACATCCTGTTGAGATCCTGACAGATGCCCTGGTAAATCCGACAAACACTATCTGAATATCTAACCTAAAAACAAACGCCTATGAAAACACTGTTGAAACTCGCTCCACCCGTAACGCTTTTACTTACCATCTTTCTCTTTTCCTGCAAGGTATCACAAACCTCCATGGAGGTCTTGAAACCTGCCGACATCAATGTGCCGCAGCATATTAAAAAAGTGGCGGTAGCAAACCGCTCGCTGCCGGCAAAAGGGGATAAGCTTGCCAACATTCTCGAAGGACTGATTTCCGGAGAACAGATTTTTGCTGACCGTGAGGGTTCCAACCACTGTATCAACGGACTGGTGGAGAACCTCAACAGTGCCCCAAGGTTTGTGGCTGTGATGGCATCCAGCAATACCTTGTTCGGGACCGGTACCCGTGAATTCGCGCCGGCACTCTCCTGGGCCAGCGTCGACAGTATCTGTAAAGCGTATGGCGTTGATGCCGTAATCCTGCTGGAAACCTTCGATTCCAACACTAATATCAGGGAAAGCAGCAAGGATGTGAAAAAATCCAGAGATGGCAAAGAGTACTACGAAAAAGTATTTATGGCCGAGCTTTGTATTGATGTGAATTCTGGATGGAGGATCTATGACAATATCCAGAAACGGATCATCGACCAGAATGATTATCTCGACGGGAAGTGCTTCAGAGGGGAGGGGCCCAACATCAGTGCTGCAAAAAACAAACTCCCGGTCAAGCGACAGGCCATTAACCAGACAGGGTATTTCTCCGGACAACAGTACGGACTCCGGATCTCGCCCAATTGGATTACCGTGCAGAGAACCTATTTTGTGAAGGGGCACGATGGCTTTAAGGAAGCCAGGAAGCATGTGAAATTCAATAACTGGGATGCAGCCGAACAAATCTGGATGAACCTCAGCAAAGACCCCGATCCAGTTGTGGCTGGCAGAGCATTGCACAATATGGCACTGGCTGCTGAAATGAAAGGCGATCTTGATAAAGCCATCCAGTTTGCAAGTCGTGCCTCAAAAGAATACCATATCAAAGAGTCAAGAACCTATATTGCGGTTCTTGAAAGAAGAAAAGCTGATGAATACCGCCTGGATGAACAGATGAAGACCGACTGACGATAACGAATTCTGGATCCCATTTTTGCGCCCCGGTGATAATGCCGGGGCTTTTTTTTAATTCTCAGCGCCTTTAAAAGAGGAAATTACTACTATTCAAATGATTACAAAATTTCATTTTCCAGCTTCCAGAGGAGGTTGGAAATATCAGGGTTTGGAAAATACATTATTCATATCTATTGAAACTTGTAACATCCATAAACGTTACACGTATAAACACCTGATTGCATTATTATGGATTGCTAAAATTTACAATTGTAACATGATTACAAAAAGAATCAAATACCTCATGGAGTCAAAGAGCCTGAGTGCTGTGGCTTTTGCGGAAAAACTGGGGATACAGCGATCGGGACTGTCCCATTTGTTCAGTGGCAGGAACAGACCCAGCCTGGACCTGATTCTTAAGATACTGGAGGTATTTCCTGATATTGATCCGGACTGGCTGTTGCTGGGAAAAAGGGATATTAATGATGTAAGGGAGAAACCTGAAATGCAAAGCCAAAATGTTACATCAGTAAATTCTACTGTAACAGATCATCCAACCATTAATGAACAGAGAGTAATTACAGATGTAAATTCAGATATGAGCCAGGCGATTACAGATGTAAACCCTGTTCATAAGGAAGGGCGGGAAGCTATCCGGGCTACCGGTTCTGAATTACGGGATGAGAATGAAATTCAGGACAAACCCGAAAAAGCTGTCAAGGGTTCTGTTGAACAGTTTGATGATGAAATTACCGTGTTATATCCTGATGGTACCTACCGGATTTACTCGAAAAGGGTATAAATCTGCCGTAATGGGAATATGGATGAATCGTGGCATCTGTATCACAGGAACAACCCACAGGAAGGATATGGTGGCAGTTAACGGGGGTTGCTAATACCGTTCAATTTCCGAGAAGAAAAATGCTGCTTCACGTTCCGCATTTTCATCTGAATCGGAGCCATGTACAGCATTTTGCTGGATCGACTTCCCGAACAGCTGGCGTATCGTACCTTTTTCAGCCTTTGAAGGATCTGTGGATCCGATCAGTTTGCGGTACTCTTCCACAGCATTCTCCTTTTCAAGGATGGCAGCTACCACAGGGCCGGACGACATAAAGGAAACCAGGCTGTCGTAGAAGGGCATTGCTTTGTGCACTGCGTAGAACTGACCGGCCTGCTTTGGGGTCATCTGAAGATACTTCATGGCCACGATGCGAAAACCTGCTTCATTGATTTTCCCGAGAATTCCTCCGGTGTATCCGTTCTGAACGGCGAAAGGCTTGATAATGGTTAGCGTAATGTTACGGGCCATGAGGTGATTAGGTATTGAATGTACGAATGTAGATACTCATCTGGGATTAAAAATTGTGTTATCTTCGCCCCTGCATCAGAACAACCTTAATTTCTGATTGTTCAATCCCGAACAACCAAAGGATAAAAATACCAAAATCTTGAAATCCAATTGCAAGGCACTCGAAAAATTGTTAACCGCCCATACACGGTTGATGATTGTTTCGCATGAAAATCCGGACGGGGATGCCGTAGGATCAGCGCTTGCACTGAAGCTGATGCTGCACAGGCTGGGAAAGGAGGCTTCTGTATGGCTTCCCGGAAGATTTCCTGCTTATTACCGCTGGCTCTCCTCCTCAGATACCATCAGGTACCTTTCGGAGCAGCCAGAAGCCTTTCTGAAGGAGCTTGCAGAAACAGAGGTCCTTATCGGTGTTGACCTTTCGTCGCTATCCAGAACCGGAAAAATGGCCATCCATTTTACCGGGTTTACCGGAAAACGGGTACTGATCGATCACCATATCGATCCTGAAGAATCAGAATTCAACCTGGTATTCTCAGATGTGACGGTCTCTTCTACCTCCGAGCTGATCTGCCATATTTTCGAAGCACTGGGCTGGGATAAGCATATGGATCGTCCTGTTGCAGAAGCTTTATATACCGGTATTATGACCGATACAGGGTCTTTCAGCTTCAACTGCAATTCACCAAAAACCTACGAGGTAACCGGCAAGCTGATACACAACGGGGTGGTCCCCGACCGGGTGCATAAGCTGGTGTACGACAATAATACCGAAGGCCGGATTCGCCTGCTGGGGTACGCCCTGCACAAGATGCAGGTTCTGCATGACTTCCGTACTGCCTTTATTGCCCTCGACAAGGATGAACTGGAGAAAAACAGAAGTCAGGTGGGTGACACCGAAGGGATTGTGAATTTTGCCCTGTCGATCAAAGGGATCATTCTGGCGGCATTCTTCTCCATCCGCGACGGCGAAGTGAAGATCTCCTTCAGGTCAAAGGGGACTTTCTCCGTGAACGAGTTTGCCAGGCGTCATTTCAACGGGGGAGGGCACCGGAATGCTGCCGGAGGTTCATTCAACGGTTCGCTCAAACAAGCCGTGGAGCTTTTTGAATCCCTGCTTCCTGAGTATAAAACAGAACTGGAGCGAGATGAAATCTACCGGTAAAAGGATCCTCCTGGGCAGTTATCTGGTGGTTGTGGTGTTTCTAACTTCCTGTCGCCAGCCCGTGATCAACCCTTCTGCAAGCGGGGATACAGCAGATGCTGAGACCCTGCAACAGGAACTGGAAGATGCCAACAAAGCTTTAAATGAAAGAGAAGAAAAAATTATAAATCAGTATATTAAAAGACATGACCTGGAGTTGACAGTTAGCCCAACAGGATTGCGCTATACGGTGTACAGACCAGGAAAAGGTGCAGCAGCCCGTACCGGGGATCTGGTAAAATTCACCTATGCTGTCAGCCTGATCAATGGGGTGCAGCTCGAATCTTCCGCAGAAGGAGCGGTTTCCGAACTGATTCTGGAGAAGGGGGAAGCCATCAGCGGATTGCATGAGCTGCTTGGCAAAATGAACAAAGGAGCGAAAGCACGTGCCATCATTCCCTCACATCTGGCATACGGTTTTTCGGGTGAACAGGGGCGCATTCCCAAAGGTGCCACCCTGATTTATGATATTGAAGTACTGGAGATTATCAAATCTGAATCTTTATAAAACAAATGAACATGAAAATGACAAGAGCAGGTGTAGCGAGTATTATCGCATTATTGATGCTGGCCGGTGGATTCTGGTCGTGCCAGGGTAAATTTCCCGGTTACAAGAAAACCGACAACGGGTTATACTATAAGTTTCACGTGAAATCGGATTGTGATGCACAGGCGAAACCCGGCGACATCATCAGCTTTAAAATGAAGGTGTATGCCGAAGACACGGTCTTCTCCGATGACTTCATGGAATACGAACGCCAGGTGATGGATTCATCGCGTTACAAGGGGGATCTGTACGAAGCGCTGGGTATGATGTGTGCCGGTGACAGTGCAACCTTTATTTTATCGGCCGATTCGCTCAAACAGTACTTCGGTTTTGAGTTTGGCCTCGACAGTGCTGCGTTTATCTATGCAGACATTGTGATGAAGGAGATCCTTACTTCGGAGATGATTGCTGCGGAAGAGGACAGCCTGATGAAGGCGGAGACAGCCACGTTCGAAGCCTATAAAACCGCCAATCTCACCGGGTTCAACGAATTGCTTCCGGGGGTACATTTTCTGAAATCGGCTGATGGCAAGGGACCTGCCGTAAACGACACAGCCATCCTGAGCGTGAAAATCATCGGGACCTCCCTCGAAGGTGACACTTTCTGGGAGGCTTCGATGGATCCGATCGACTTCAGGATTGAAGACGACAACCAGATCCCTTTCAACTGGAACAGTGCGCTGCGTGAATTGCGCGAAGGGGGAAAAGGAAGGCTTGTGCTCACATCACCCAATGCATTCGGGAAGCGTGGTTTCAGGCAGGGGATGGTAAAACCGTATCAGCCCGTGATCCTCGATATCGAAATCGTAAAGGTTTCTGCCGGAATGAAGGAATTCGAAGGATACAGCATCGGCCAGTTCGTGAAACGGAATAAAATCACCGAAAAGCCCGTTGCAGGCGGGATGTACTTTGTGCGCCAGCAGGAAGGTACCGGGGCTAAACTGAAAAGCGGCGACAAAGTAATGGTGCACTATACAGGTTTCTACCTCGACATGGGGGTATTTGATTCATCGCGTCAGAAAGGGGAACCCATGGAGGTAATCATCGACAAAAGCGATGTGATCAAGGGATGGCATCAGGCGTTGAAGATGATGAAAGTGGGTGAACGCGCAAGGATTATTATCCCATCTTCCCTCGGGTATGGTGCCGATGGATATCCACCGGTCATAAGGCCGTATTCACCGCTGGTTTTTGACCTGGAAGTAGTGGAAAAGATCTGATCTGCTTCAGTATGCTAAACGAAAGAGGCTGTCTCACGGGAGGCAGCCTCTTCTTTTTTTTATTCCGATCATCAGTCCTTTTGCATGAACTGGTGATGTGCCCTGAGGAGGTTCATCTCAAAGGAGACCAGGTTCTTGGTTTCTGAAATGAGGTTCATGAAGAGTATACTGGTCTTCTTACCTGAGGTGCCGTTCTTTACCCTTTTGATCTGCCTGAGGATGCACTCATCCATATAATGGATCATCTTTTTATTTTCCTGATTCATCAGTTCCATGTAATCATCATCCGGATTTTCAAGTCCCAGGAGCAGATTGCCCACCAGATTATCCTTTCTCCTGATCAACTCACTGAGATCTGCGATCTGGTCTGGAATGAGCTCTTTGTGGTTGTTGTCCACGTGATCAAAAGCATACTTGGTGATAGAGTTGAAAGTATAGGCAAGTTCATTCAGATTTTCCACAATCTGTACATAATTATAGCTTCCGGGAACGGCCTCTGCATCAAGCTTTTTCAGTATTTCAGGGAGCTGCAGTTTCAGTTCCTGTGTTCTTCTTCTGGTATCCTTTGAAGCTTTCCTGCTATCCAGCAACACCTTTCGTTTTTCGGCAAACAATGCTTCAAGGGTTTGTTTGTACATCCCGTCTATTTCCGAAATATACTGCTGAATTGTTGAAACACAATTTGCTTTTAATGCATTGGATGATAAAGTTGTAACGGTATCCATAGACTTTTCCTGGGCAGCTTTTGTAAGTTTTCTTCTGTGAAGAATATTGGATCTGATGAAAGTATAGATGGCCAGGGGGAAGAATACAAATGCCGACCATGTTCCCAGATAGAATATTACAGTAGCCAGGATAAATGTGCCACAGAAGGCTGCAAAGGCAGTAATAAACCATCCGCCGATTACATTCAGGACCCCGCTGATCCTGTATACTGCACTCTCACGACTCCAGGATCTGTCTGCGAAGGAGGCGCCCATGGCAGTCATGAATGTAACATAGGTTGTAGAGAGTGGAAGTTTATTGGATGTTCCAAAAGCAATAAGGGCACTGGATACCACCAGAATTACCGAAGCCCGGATCAGATCAAAGGCCAGCGGCGCTTCATCTTTGGTGGTGTGTACCTTTTCGAATCGTTTGTTGACAGCCTCTTTAATTGCCTGTGGGACTATTTTTCCTGAAGTTTCGCCAAAATGACGGCCAACCCTTACGATCGTGCGGGCCAGATAATTGGAGCTGAATTGCTCTTCCCCTTCATTTTGCCTTGTAAGATCAATGGTCGTACTGATAACTTTCTTTGCTTTTTTGGAGGTCCAGAGTGAAATGGCCATGATGATACCTGCAGTTACCAGCAGCCACCCTTCGGTAGTCATCGAGTTTAGCAGGGATTCCATGGTGAAGGCAGATGGATTGACCCCGCCACTGGCCGAAAAGGCTGAATAGGCGTTCAACCCGGCAATGGATACGCCGATAAAGTTCACCAGGTCATTGCCTGCAAAGGCCATAGCCAGCGCAAAAGTTCCTGCCAGCACCACGATCCTGAGAATCCATTCCTTTATCACGAAATACAACAATTGAAAAATCACCGTCCAGGAAATCAGATTGATAATGATGATAATCCGTGAGTTATCATGGATAAAGGATTTCACCCCCTCGGTCATGAAGGAAGCATCCTTTGCACCCTTAATCAGCATGAAATAGATGATGGCTGTAAAGGCGATCCCACTGAAGATGCCACCAAAATAGGGGAGTACTTTTTTGTAGTTAAAGGTAAAAATGATCCTGAAAATGTACTGTATCAGCGCTCCAAAGGTAAAGGCCATCACAATGGACAGCAGGATGCTCATGATGATCTCAAAGGCCTTTTTATTGTTGATGTAATCGTTTACACTTCCCACCACCAGACTACCGTTGAGGTTAATGAGATTACCTCTCAGATAATAGGCGAAGGCAACCGCTACAGCACCTCCCAGAAGCTCGAACACCATGGAAACGGTGGTTGAGGTTGGCAATCCGAAGGAGTTGAAGGTATCCAGCAGAATTACGTCCACAATGATCACCGAGACGAAAATGATCATAAGGTCTCTGAAGTAGAAGAACTGCGGATTAAAGATCCCTTTACGGCTCACCTCCATCATCCCTGAGGAAAAGGCAGCACCCACAATGATTCCGATCATCGCTACGATCATCACCGTTCTGAAACGGGCAGCACGGGATCCAATAGCGCTGTTCAGAAAATTGATCGCATCGTTGGATACCCCAACAATCAGATCAGCGACGGCAAGGGTAAAAAGTATCCCTACCATAATCAGATAGATCATTTCAGTTTGCATCAGATTGAATTTTTATGGCGCAAAAGTAGAATAGATTATCCGTTGCAATGTTAACAAATTATTACCTCGCACCCCCTTCTTTCCGATCTCATAATGATAAAACAAACTGCTGGTGCTGCCCAGGGCAATGACGGTGATTGTATTTCATTGTGCGACAGGCTGGAATACACAAACCATTCCGGGTCATTGCTGAACCTCTGCTATTGAACCGTCAACTTCAGGTTACCATATTGTTACCTTAATGTCAGGTGGTTTCAAGTTCTTCTAGTATGTTGATGCTGTGATCACCGATCTTTTCAGCCTGCCCAATGAGGGTGAGGAATGTGATACCTGCCTGATACGAATACTCTTTTTCTCCGGAGATCTGCAACTGTTCGTTTCTGTAGCCTGCCCTGAGGGCATTGATTTCGGATTCAAGGGCGAGTGCCCTGGCTTTTGCCTTGTCGAGCATAAGGGTTCCGGCATACACTTCGGAAACCAGTGTGAGCAGCATATGATCCCTCTGGAGCAAAGCCAGCAACTGATCCCGAAGCTCCTGGGTAAACCAGATCCGTTCCTGATTTTTCCGGTCTATGGTGTTGGTGATGCTCAGACAGTAGTCGATAATGGTTTCCAGCTCATCGGCCAGTTTCACCATTTTTTTGATTTCGAGGTTGGCCCGATGGCTGAGGTTACCTTCAGATAGCCTGGTGAGGAATTCGTTGATCCTTTTTTCTTTGAGATCAGAGGTTGCCTCATTCTGTTTTACCCGGCGCATGATCCTTTCCGACTCCGGATGATCCATTTCTATGAGGAGTTGTGTGCTGTCGGCCAGGGTACTTACAGAGAGATCGAACATCTTTTTCATCTCCCGCCGGGCCTGTACAATCGATAACTCGGCTGTGGAAATCATTCCTGCATGGATAAGGGTAAGGCCATAATCCCTGTGCTTTCTTTTCCTTTTAAACACAAGAAATTCACCCGCTTTCTGAAGATAAGGGATGAACCAGACCTGCAGCAGCACGTTGCTCATATTAAAAAAGGTATGGAAAAGGGCCAGGCCCACCGGGGCGGCTGAGGGGCTGGTAACCGGCGAATTGGCTCCCGCCCGGAGCATGATCCAGTCGATAAGTTGCACAAGGAAAGGGAGCAGGGGGAAGACCCAGATGGCACCGAACAGGTTGAACAGAAAGTGGGTTCGGGCTGCCGTACGGGCATCATGGTTTGCCACCAGGGCTGCAAGATTGGCTGAAAAGGTGGTGCCGATATTCAGTCCGATGATCATGGCAGCTGCATCCGTAAAGGGAATCAGGCTGCCCGCGGACAAAACAAGGGTAAGCGACATGATGGCGCTCGACGATTGGAACACCATTGTAAGAAGTGTACCGATGCCAAGAAAAATCAAAGCTGAAAACCGGTATTCAAAGGCAATGGAGGAAAACCATCCGAGCATCTCCGGATTATTCTGAATATCGGGCAGGGTTTCCCGCAGCAGCTGGAGGCCGATAAAGAGGAGCGCAAAACCGATGAGAAACTCAGACCAGTTCCGCATCGCACCTTTTCCAAGAAAATTCAATGGTATGGCAAAAGCGATAATCACCAGTGAAAGGGTGCCCATCTGGAGCTGGAAGCCAAGAAGCGACACCAGCCAGCCTGTTACGGTTGTACCGATGTTGGCGCCCAGTATGATGCTGATGGAAGCGGGGAGGGAAATGATTCCTGCATTTACAAATCCAACCGTCATGATGGTGATGGCCGATGATGACTGCAGGATTCCGGTACTCACCAGCCCCAGCAGAACCCCCTTCAACCGGCCTGAGGTAAGGTTGGTCAGTACATTACGTAATCCGGATCCTGCAAGCTTGAGGATCCCTTCACTCATCAGTTTCATTCCAAAAAGGAACAATCCGAGGGAGCCGGCCATGGAAAGGATAAGCAGGGTTTCTTTCATTGCAACAGGTTCTTCCTTGATTTAAACTTGAAACAAAGGTAGACGTTTTCCCTTATATACCATGATATCAGGGTGAAGGGACTGGAAATCAACCAAGGGTAAACATCAGGGGTTTCTGGAACCAAAAACAGCGGTCCCCAGCCGGATAAGAGAGGATCCTTCCGCAATAGCCACCGGATAGTCATCGGACATCCCCATGGATATCTCTGTGAATTCAGGGTTATCAGAATAGTACACCTCTTTCAGGTTCCGGAAGATGGTCCGGAGGGTAGCAAACTCCTTATGGATCACTTGCTGATCGTCGGTGAGGGAGGCCATTCCCATTACTCCGGCGATGCATACCGCAGGATGATGGATCAGTTCCCTGTCGCGGCATATTTCTGCTGCTTCATCCTCCGAAAGCCCGAATTTGGTCTCTTCAGAAGCAATATAAAACTGAAGGAGGCATTTGATCCTGCGGCCTGCACGTTCCGCTTCCCCGGCCACTTCCTTCAGCAGCCTGTGCGAATCGATGCTGTGGATCATATGTACATACGGCATAATGCTGCGTACCTTGTTCCGCTGCAGGTGGCCGATAAAATGCCACTCGATATCCTGCGGCAGCAGGGGAGCCTTTGCCGTGAGTTCCTGGGCTTTGTTTTCGCCAAATACCTTCTGACCGGCTTGCCAGGCTTCAAGGATTTCGGCTACTGACCGTGTTTTTGATACAGCCACCAGGCGCACATGGTCAGGCAGTGTTTCCCTGATTTCCTTCAAACGGGCTGCGATATCTGACATTGCCAGTAGCCTTTAAATCAGTTGGTTTATCAGGATTAATTAAAGTCGAAATTCTCCTGATTGGTGAATTTCTCACAGTAGTGGCATTTCAGCCGCATGCGGTTTTCAATAGTAAAAACCTCAAAGCGGGTTTCAACTTTCTGCTGGTTAGTGACACACTTCGGATTGATACATTTTACAATACCCTGCACCAGCGAAGGAACCTGCACATTGAATTTCTTCACAATCACGAAGTCTTTGATCTCGATAATGGTGGCGGATGGCGAAATCAGGGCAATCCGGTTGATATCGCTCTCCTCAAAGAAATGGTTGGAAATCTTGATAATTCCCTTTTTCCCGTATTTCTTGCTTTCAAGGTTGGCACCCAGATAAATCTGATCCTCGAAATCCTCCAGCCCCAGAATCTTTACCACCTGAAGCACTTTGCCATGAGCAATATGGTCGATTACCGTACCATTTTCAATGGCCGATACTTTCAATTCCTTAATCTTGATGTTTTCCATTACAAGTGTTTTTTGGATAGATGTTTACACTATGATTTCAGTCCGAGAAGGTAGGCAAGGAGTGCCTGCCTTACGTACACACCATTCAGTGCCTGCTGGAAGTAGTAAGCCCTGGGGTCGGTATCGATCTGTTCCTCAATCTCATTCACCCGCGGCATAGGGTGCAGGATCCGGAGGTTGGGCTTTGTATTGCCAAGCATCTGACGGGTGAGGATGTATGCGTTCTTTACTTTCTCGTAATCCACAGGGTCAGAAAATCTTTCTTTCTGAATGCGTGTCATATAGAGGATATCAACCTTGGGAATTGCTTCCATCAGATCGGTATACTGGTAATACTTCAGGTTTTTATCCTTGATGTGCTGTTTTACGGAACTGGGGAGTTTCAGCTCTTCGGGAGAGACCAGATGGAAGGTACAGTTGAAATTGGTAAGGGCAATGGTAAGGGAATGAACCGTTCTGCCATATTTGAGGTCTCCCACGAAAGCCACGTGGAGGTCATCGAGCTTCCCCTGGGTTTTGAGGATCGAATACATATCCAGCAGGCATTGGGTAGGGTGCTGGTTGGCGCCGTCGCCGGCATTGATCACCGGCACATCACTCACTTCGCTGGCGAATCTGGCAGACCCTTCCACCGGATGACGCATGACAATCAGGTCGGAATAGAGGGCTACGGTTTTGATGCTGTCCATGAGTGATTCCCCTTTTGATGTGCTGGAGATATTTGCATCGGCAAACCCGATCACTCTTCCGCCCATTCGCTGGACTGCGGTCTCAAAGCTGAGCCTTGTTCTGGTGGAGGGTTCAAAGAAGAGGGATGCGATCACCTGTCCCTCCAAAATTGATGAATTGGGTGTTTTTTCAAATTCTCCGGCCAGCTCGAGGATTCTCAGTTGTTCTTCTTTTGAGAAATCGTGGATGGATACCAGGCTTTTTTTCTTCATTTCCTGTAGGTTTTAAAGTTCTGTAAATAGGCATTTTGAACAGCGGAATTGTATCTGACAAAAATAAAGCATAAGGTTTGTCGGGACAGGCATTGTTGATAAGTAATAAAAAAAAACCCGGCTTGTGATAACAGCCGGGTTTTTCAGATTATTTGAGGTTGTGTTTCCTGATAAAGTCTGAGATTACATCTTTCAGGTCGGGTTTTCCAATCTCCTGCAGTTCATAGTCGACCTTGGCGGTGGGTTTGTTGATTTTCACCAGGCGGTTCAGGTCGATGGGGGTGGCAATCACCACACTGTCGCATTCCACCCTGTTGATGGTGGCTTCCAGGTCGCGTACCTGTTCTTCGCCGTAACCCATTGCAGGGAGCAGGGTACCAATATTGGGATAGATGCGGAAAGTTTCGCTGAGTTTGCCAACGGTATAGGGTCTGGGATCCACGAGGGAAGCTGCACCATGCCTGAGGGCAGCCACTACACCGGCACCGATCTTCATCTCACCGTGGGTGAGGGTTGGGCCGTCTTCCACCACCAGTACATTCTTGCCTTTGATGAGTTCAGGTTTATCAACGGTAAGGGGTGAAGCTCCGTCAATTACAATGGCGTTGGGATTCACCTTGTTGATACTCTCCCTGACAATCTGGATTCCTTCCGGAGATGCGCTGTCCATCTTATTGATTACCACCACATCAGCAAGGCGGAGGGTGACTTCACCGGGATAATAGTTCAGTTCGTGACCCGGACGGTGGGGATCCACCACTGTAATCATCAGGTCAGGTTTGTAGAAGGCAAAGTCGTTGTTACCGCCATCCCAGAGGATCACATCAGCTTCTTTTTCTGCTTCGCGCACGATGGCTTCATAATCCACACCGGCATAGATCACATTTCCGCGAACCACGTGTGGTTCATACTCTTCCATTTCTTCGATGGTGCATTTGTGTTTTGCCAGGTCTTCGACGGTGGCGAACCTTTGCACTTTCTGGGCTACCAGGTCGCCATAAGGCATCGGATGGCGTATGGCCACCACCTTCAGGCCCTGTTCCATCAGGATTTCAATCACCCGGCGTGAGGTCTGGCTCTTGCCACATCCGGTACGTATTGCACCCACGGCAACCACAGGTTTGGTACTTTTAATCTGCGTTTCCTTCGGTCCAAGCAGGCTGAAATTGGCACCGGCAGCATTTACCCTTGCGCTCATGCCCATCACATGCTTGTAGGTAACGTCGGAATAGGCGAAAACGCAGGTATCAACTTTCAGTTCCCTGATCAGCTTATCAAGTTCTGCTTCAGCATAAATAGGAATTCCCTGCGGATACAGTTTTCCGGCAAGGGCAGCAGGATAACGGCGATCATAGATATCAGGAATCTGGGCAGCGGTAAAAGCCACTACGTTAAACTCCTCATTATCGCGGAAGTACGTGTTAAAATTGTGAAAATCGCGGCCCGCGGCGCCTATGATAATCACGTTTTTTTTCTTGATTTCCATCGTTTTTTATATTTTGGTTGGATTTAATATTGATAGGAACGGCAAAGATATAAGGATTTACCGAATACCCCAAACCGCCCTCCGGCACTTTTTCTTACTTTTGCCCGATAATCAGGTTCAGGCTATGATCACAGAGCGTTTAAAACAGGCAGCCCGGGAGGCAGTGGCCCATCATTACCAAACCCTTCCCGACGCTGATATCATTCAGATTCAGGAGACCTCGGCTCACTTCAGAGGGGACTTTACCCTGGTCCTTTTCCCGTTGTTGAAGATTTCACGAAAAAATCCGTTTGCCACGGGACAGGAGATCGGCTCCTGGCTTACGGAGCACCTTGGTATGGTAGAATCAACGGAAACGGTCAACGGGTATCTGAACATCACCCTGAAAGACCAGGTGTGGTCAGAATTTCTCGGGAGCCTTCTTTCTGATGAAAAATTCGGATTCAGGGCGCCTGATCCCGAAACTCCGCCCGTGCTGGTGGAATTCTCTTCCCCCAATACCAACAAACCGCTGCATCTCGGGCATATCCGGAATAACCTGCTGGGGTACTCCATCGCTGCATTGCTGGAGGCAACGGGTAACCGGGTACTGAAGGTGAACCTGGTGAACGACCGTGGGATCCATATCTGCAAAAGTATGCTGGGTTGGATGAAATTCTCCGGGGGACTTACACCTGAACTGGCAGGAATTAAGGGTGACCGCTTTGTGGGCGATGCCTATGTGGCATTCGACAAGGCCTACAAGCGCGAGATTGCAGAGCTGGAAGCCTCAGGGATGACCAGGGAGGAAGCGGAACGAAGAAGCCGCCTCATGGAAGAGGCCCGGTCGTTGCTCCGCCTGTGGGAAGAGAATGAGCCCGAAGTAAAGAAATTATGGCACCAGATGAACGGCTGGGTGTACGAAGGGTTTGAGGTGACCTACAAGAGGCTCGGGATCCGTTTCGATAAAACCTACTATGAGTCCGATACCTATCTTCTTGGCAAGGAGATCGTTCAGGCAGCTGTAAACGAAGGAAGGCTGCTCCGGAAAGCCGACGGATCGGTGTGGGCTGATCTTACCCCGGAAGGGCTGGATGAGAAGCTGCTGCTACGGTCTGATGGCACCTCGGTGTACATTACCCAGGACCTCGGTACAGCCATTCTCCGCGACCGGGAATTCAATCCGGAACGGATGTATTATGTGGTGGGTAATGAACAGGACTACCATTTCAGTGTGCTCGAAAAGGTGTTGAAAAACCTCGGATTCGGCTGCCACAGCAAGATTCACCATATATCCTATGGTATGGTTGAGCTGCCTGGTGGACGTATGAAATCACGGGAAGGGACTGTGGTGGATGCCGATGATCTGCTGGAGGAGATGAAACAAACTGCCGCAAGGGTGGCTGCAGAGCTGGGTAAATGGGCAGAAGAGGAGCTGGCTGATCTGGGCTGGATGTTCGAAATGATAGGCCAGGGTGCCCTGAAGTATTTTATCCTGAAGGTGGATCCTAAGAAAAATATGCTTTTCAACCCCGATGAATCCATTGATTTCGATGGAAATACAGGCCCTTTCATCCAGTATACCCATGCCAGGATCGCATCCCTGCTGAAAAAAGGGGAGGAGACCGGATTTTCGGTTACAGCTGAAGTATTGACCCAAGAGCAGCTGGAAGGGGAGGAGCGTAGCCTGCTCAGGGTGCTCCACCGGTGGCCATCGGTACTTGAAGAGGCAGCTAAAATGCTGAATCCCTCACTGGTAGCCGGTTTCTGTTACGAAGTGGCAAGGGAGTTCAACCAGTTTTACCACAAACATTCTGTACTGGGGGCCCCATCCCCGGATATAATCCACAGAAGGCTGGCTATGGCACAGGCAACAGGCACCATGCTGCGAAACGGAATGGGATTGCTGGGGATTTCACTCCCCGAGCGGATGTAACTGCCCCATTTTTACCGCCCGAAGAGAAACAGGGCCGGAACTTTTCCCGGATTATAGCTGCGTTTCTTCCATTCTGATACCGGCATCGTTTTAATGCTTTCATCCGGGGAAGTAATCCCTGCAGCGATACAAAGCCTCAGGTCGTTTGGAAATACCTGTAACATACTGTCGATCATGGCTTTATTCCTGTATGGGGTCTCCATCACAATCTGGGTGTAACCGGTCTGGAGGGCTGCCGCGGCAAGATCCTTCAACCTGCGGGTTCTGTCGGCAGGTTTTACGGGTACATATCCGTGAAACACAAATTGTTGTCCGTTGAGGCCTGAAGCCGCCAGCGCCAGGAACACCGATGAGGGTCCCGGCACCGGGATTACACGGATACCCAACTGATGGGCAAGTGCCACCACATCGCTTCCCGGATCGGCAATACAGGGCATCCCGGCTTCCGAAAGGATGACCCCATGGGCATCGGCGGTGATGGATTGCAGTGCCTCAAAAATCTCTTTGACCTGCAGATCCCTGTGGATTTCCAGCCAGATTTTACCGTCAAGATCCCCCTGATAGCCGGCGCGGCGCATCGACCTGCGTGCGCTGCGGGCCGATTCAGCAAACACCACACCTGCCTGCTCCAGGAGGTGGTGGGCGAGTGGCCAGCCTTCCGCCTGTCCTGCAGAATCCTGACCAATACCCACGGGAACCAGATAGAGTGTCTTTTGCATACCAAACAGTTTTTAAAAAGGTAAACGACTCACATCCACATTGCCGCCCGACAATACCAGGACCACCTTTTTCCCCCTGAAAGGATTACCCTCAGGGTTTTGATGCATTTTCAGCAGTGCAGCCAGGGTTACGGCAGCAGAAGGTTCCACCACCAGCTTCATCCGTTCCATCAGCAGTTTCATGGCCTGTACGATCAGTTCGTCCGGTACGGTGTGAATGGCAGCCACCTCATCACGGATCACAGGCCAGGTGAGTGATCCCAGCGACGTAAGAAGACCGTCGGCAATGGTTTTGGGATTTTCAGAAGGTACCAGCACCCCAGAGGTAAATGATCTGAAGGCATCGTCGGCACCTTCAGGCTCAGCGGCCATCACAAGGGTGCCCGGGGCCCAGATCCGGGTAGAAAGGCAGGTACCGGTAAGCAGGCCCCCTCCGCCCACCGGGGTGATGATGATATCGGGCTGAACATCCAAATCTTCAAATACCTCTTTGGCGCAGGTCGACTGCCCGTAAATCACGTCAGGATGGTTGTACGGATGAATCTCTACAGCACCGGTCGTTTCACGGATTCCGGACAGCATGGATTCCCGGGCTTCCAGGGTGGGCTCACAGAAAGTGATGATCCCTCCGTAGTGCTTCACAGCGTTCACCTTTACGGCCGGGGCATTGGAAGGCATTACAATATGGGCACTGATGCTTCTGAGGCCAGCAGCCCGTGCCAGTGCCTGGGCATGGTTCCCGGAGGAATGGGTGCACACACCGCGGGATGCTTCTTTTTCGGAGAGCGAAAATACGGCGTTGCAGGCACCTCTCGACTTGAAGGCACCAGCCTTCTGGAAGTTCTCGCATTTGAACCAGAGCTCAGCGCCCAGCAGTTGGTTGATGTTGCGGGATGAGAGGAGCGGGGTTCGGTGGATGTACGCGGCAATGCGGCGGTGCGCCTCTTCGGTACGCAGTCTGTCGGGCTGTAACCTGCTTTGGTTCATGGTCATATTATTTTTGCTGCCCGATCTCTGCCACCAGACAGCCGGCAGCTTCGTCGAGCATCCGGTACACCCGTTCGAAACCGTCGCCATTGCCGTACCAGGGATCCGGCACCTCAACCTCCCTTCCCGGGTGCACCAGCTCCATAATCAGCGATACCTTGCTGCGCTCCTCAGGGGTTCGTGCCAGCGCCAGCACATTCCGACGGTTTTCACGGTCCATGGCAAGGATCATGTCGAACCGGCTGAAATCGTCGCGGGTGAAAGGGCGGGAGCGTTGCTTCCGGATGTCGGTGCCGTATTTCAGGCAGATTTCAATGGCCCGCTCATCCGGAGCTTCACCCTGGTGCCATGCCGAGGTTCCGGCTGAATCCACTAACGCCTGAATGCCCGATGCTGCAATCCGCTTTTTCAGGATCCCCTCTGCCATGGGTGAACGGCAGATATTCCCCAGACATACCATCAGGATTCTTTTCATGGGAGCATCAGAAAGGGGATTGGTGTAACACCCTGCATCAAAGCTTAATCTTCTTTTCCAGCTCGTCGATATAGGTCTTGAACTGTTTGTCGGTATCCTGCAGGTTGTTGACGGTGCGACAGGCATGCAGCACCGTTGCGTGATCCTTGTTGCCGCAATGGAGTCCGATGGTGGCCAGAGAAGCCTTGGTGAGTTTCTTGCTGAAATACATGGCCAGCTGCCGTGCCTGCACAATCTCCCGTTTCCGGGTTTTGGAAACCATCAGCTCCACAGGCAGGTTGAAATAGTCGCAGATCACTTTCTGGATATAATCGATGGAGATCTCACGGGTGGTGTTCTTCACAAACTTGTCGATCATCTGCCGGGCCAGGTCCAGGGTGATGGTTTTCCGGTTCAGCGACAGCTGGGCAATAATGGAGATAAGCGCACCTTCCAGCTCCCTGACGTTGGTGGAAATGCTGTACGCCAGGTATTCGACCACTTCCTGCGGGATCTCAATGCCATCCTGATAGAGCTTTTTTTCCACGATGGCAATACGGGTTTCCAGATCAGGCACCTGCAGATCGGCTGATAATCCCCATTTAAACCTGGACAGGAGCCTTGGTTTGATCCCCTGCATCTCCACCGGTGGTTTATCGGAGGTGAGCACAATCTGCTTGTTGTTCTGGTGCAGATGGTTGAAAATGTTAAAGAAGATGTCCTGGGTGCGCTCTTTTCCGCTGAGGAACTGGATATCATCAATAATCAGCACATCGATCATCTGGTAAAAATGGACAAAGTCGTTCTGGGAGTTGTTCTTTACCGCATCAATAAACTGATTGGTAAACTGATCCACTGTAACATACAGCACGGTCTTCTCGGGGAAATTGTTCTTCACTTCCAGCCCGATGGCATGTACCAGGTGGGTCTTTCCCAACCCCACATTGCTGTATATCAGGAGTGGATTAAAAGCAGTACCCCCGGGGGCCTTCGACACGGCAAAACCGGCACTCCGCGCCAACCGGTTGCATTCCCCTTCCACAAAATTCTCGAAGGAGTAGTTCTCCTTGAGTTGTGAGTTGATTTTGATCTTCTTAAGCCCGGGAATAATGAAGGGATTGGGGATCTCTTTGGCATTGTCACGGTTCAGGTCAATAGGCATCGGTACAAAATCATTCTGGGTAGCCCGCTTGTTGGCGGTGGGTAACTTTATGGTATAGGGTTCACCATTGCCCTGTTGCACCTTGTTGTCCATAATGATGCTGTACTCCAGCCTGCCCTCGGGACCAAGCTCCTTGCGGATCGTTTTCCGCAGCAGTGTGATGTAATGCTCCTCCAGCCATTCGTAAAAGAACTGACTGGGAACCTGTATGGTAAGGACAGAATCCTGAAGCTTAACAGGAACAATCGGCTGAAACCATGTGGTAAAACTCTGATGGCTCAGGTTGTCCCGGATCACTGATAAACAGTTTTGCCAAACTTCTTGGTGGGTGACAGGCATACGTTACTAATCAGATTTTCGGGTTATGGTTAGGTTGACAGGTTGCAAAGTTGGTTCAAAAAATAGCGATTGAAACTTTAAAAAATACTTGACTTTATATAAAAAATGTTGTATAGGTCAAATCCATGGAAAAGGGAAGATCAAAAAGTAAAATCTTCATTGTGTATTGATTATAACGGTTACTTAAAATCAGATTCTCTTTTTATATTAACATAACCGGATGGTGGAACAGACCGTTTCTCGACAACAGGATGTTGCATATATGTTAATATATTTTATTGCATTGATATTCAGTATATTAAACCTAATTCTCTTCTGATAATACAGTATAAAAGTCAGCAAATAAACTCATTATCAATTATCGGAAAACTTTGTCAAAGCAAGGGCCTCATCCATATTCCGGCATTTTACTCCTTCCAGGGAGTTCAACCGGTCCATACAGCTTTCGGCCAGGGAAGCCCGCACTCTGATTTCCATCATGCATTGGGTATCATATTGATTTTTAATAATTTCAGGACTGATTTCCTTCAGGCACTTCATCACAGGGTTCATCTGTTCAAAGCCAAATTCCACCCTCAGCCGGGTCATGAGTACCTTTGTGGCCATTCCCGCATCCGACAAAGCTTCTCTGACCGAAGTTTTATAGGCCTGAATCAAGCCGGGAACGCCCAGTTTGGTACCTCCGAAATACCGCACCACCAATGCCAGAACGTCGCTCACCCCGGCCGACAGAAGTTGTCCCAGGATTGGCTTTCCGGCCGACCCTGCGGGTTCCCCGTCGTCATTCACCCTCCATTGGAGCCCGTCGGGTCCCAGGCGATAGGCATAGCAATGGTGACGGGCATCGTGGAACTCTTTCCTGAACCGTTCGAGATTTTCCCTGATCTCCTCTTCCGAGCCCACCGGAATTACGATACCGATAAACCTGCTTCCACGGTCCCTGTAGACTGCCCTGGCTTCTCCGGCGATACTGAGATACGCATCTTTCATCACGCAACTAAGATAGGCAATTTCCGGAAGGATCTGTATTATCTTTGCATAAAACCATGAATTTTTTTTTCGCGATGTGTGGCAGATATATATTGGTACAGAAAGCGGAGGTGATTGAAAAAACTTTTCAGATCACTATTCCTCAACATATTGATTATCAACCATCATATAATATAAGCCCGGGTAACAGGGCGCTGGTGGTCACTTCCGACCAGCCGCGTGAAGCCCAGCTGATGGTCTTCGGGCTCACCCCGTCCTGGGCACAAAAGCCCATGTATCTGATCAATGCCCGGGCTGAGGGGGATCATAATCCTGATAATCTCACCACCTATTCCGGGGCGAAAGGGATCATCACCAAGCCGGCGTTCCGGAAGCCCATCCGCAGCCAGAGATGCCTGGTGCCGGCAGATGCCTTTATTGAAGGCACCACGGCTGAGAAGCTGGCAAAACCTTTCCTGATCTATCTCAGGGGCCGTAAACCCTTTGCGTTTGCCGGCATCTGGGACGAATGGATAAACCGTGAGACCGGTGAAATTCTGAAATCGTTTGCCATTATCACCACGGTGGCAAATCCGCTGCTGGCGATGCTCCCTCACCACCGTTCTCCTGTAATCCTGGAAAAGGAGATGGAGGCAGGCTGGTTACGGGGCACCCATCTGGATGACATCACCTGGATGCTGCAGCCTTATCCTGCCGAAAAGATGAACGGCTATCCCATCAGCAACCTGATTAAAAATCCAAAAGCCCGGGGAAAGGAACTGATAGAACCTGCCGGTGAAAGGCTTATGCCCGAAGAGGCCGTACAGGGTACCACCCGCCTCGACCTGCATGGTATGGGGCGATACAAATTCAGGTAAGCAGCTGTTTCAGGGCATCACCCAATCCGGGAAAAGCAAAGGTAAAACCTTCGGCTTTCAGCCTCGCAGGAATTACTGACTGGCTGGCCTGCAGTGTTTCCCGCACCATGGATGCACCGAAAGGGATTTTCAGCAAGAAGAACGGAACGGGAAGGGTAATAAGAATCCGTTGCATTTTTACGACATAGCTATACAGATCACGGTATGCAACATACTGAGGAGCAGACATGTTATACACCCGGGATGGATCTTCCTTCGAGAGAATGTGGAGTATTGCCCCCGTGAGGTCTTCGATATGAATCCATGAAAGAATATTTGCGGCAGGTACAGGAAATGTACCTATCCGGAACCTTCGTACCGGCATCAGGATCTTTGCCAGAGCCCCTTCACGGGTATCGAGCACCACCCCGAACCGCATGACCACCAACCGGGTATGATGCATGGAACCGGCAGCTGCTTCCAGTTTCGTGCATACCTCTGCCAGAAAGCCGCTCCCCTGGGCACCGGTTTCATCCACAGGGTCAGCAAGTTCATACCCATAAAATCCTACAGCTGAGGCCTGCAGAAAGCGGTTGGGTTTCGATTTCAATCTGCTGATCACAGCACCAAGCTGCTCAACTGCCCTGATACGGCTTTCCAGGATCTGCTGCCTGCGTTTTCTTGTCCATCGCGAAGATCCGATGTTTTCACCCACCAGATTAATGACAGCGAAGGCATCTTCCAGTTCATCCTGGCACCTGCCATTAACCACCTCATTCCAGGGGAGCAAATGTACTTCGGGGGGCAGGAGGGCCTTTGCCCGGCCAGGATCCCTTGCTGTTCCGGACACTTCGTATCCGGCCTGCAGACAGGCCTTTGCCAGTGCTTTCCCAACCAGGCCTGTAATCCCTGTGATGATGACACGTTTTTTCATTGTGGGTCAGCTTACCTTTTTTGCGCGGGTAAAGGGTTTTGTGCGGTCGAAAAGATACCGGTAGGTGATGTGGGTCTTTCGCACTTTAAATCCCACCATCTCCACGATGCGTATCATCGTGGGGTTGAAGTCCCCGATCCAGTTCAGCTCGATCTCACGATACGGAAATCCCTCTGCCAGTGCTACGCTCCTGAAGGCATACACCATGGCCCCTTCGAGCCCTTTGCGCTGGTGTTGCTCCACGAATCCGAAAATAAGCCCGAGGGCTTTGCTGCACCTTTTCAGCCATTTGAAATACCACAGGAACTTCAGTTTTCCCAACAGGTCCATCTTCCCGTTTACATATCTGAAGATCTGGTTCATTTCCGGTATCATAATCAGGAAACCCACCGGTTCATCATCGTAGTAAGCGAACCAGATCAGCCGTTCATCCAGGATGGGCTTCAGGCTTTTCAGCAGGGCCATGGCATGCGCTGTGGAAAATTCCTTCACTCCGCCATGGCGTGTCCAGGCGTGGTTATAAATCCAGGCAAACTCTTCCGCGTATTTCCGCAGGTTTCCCCTGTTGATGTGGCAGATCCGGTACCTGGGGTTGGCGGCAATCCTGTCTGCAGTTTCCTTCAGATGGATATCCAGATCCCCGTCGTACACATGCCGGTGATAGGTATATTGCCTGAAGTAATCCTGAAATCCGTAACCCTCGAACAGCCCGCGGTAGTAAGGAGGGTTATAGGGCATGCAGAAGTTGGGTTCATGAAAACCCTCCACCAGCAACCCCCACCAGCGGTCTCGGTCGCCAAAGTTTACCGGCCCGTCCATCGCCTCCATGCCACGTTCCGCCAGCCACCGGCGGGCAGCATCAAACAGCATGAAGGCCGCATCCAGGTTGTTGATACACTCAAAGAAGCCCATGCCACCCGTAGGCTGCTCGTTTTTACTGCTGATTTTCCGGTCGATGAAAGCAGCAACCCGGCCAATGGTATTTCCGTCATCATCCTGCAGGATCCAACGGATGGCTTCACCATTCCTGAAGCTCTTGTTCTCTTTGGGACTGAATACCTTCTCCACCTCTGCAAATAGGGGCTGAATCCAGGCAGGATCATTTTTATTGATCTGAACCTGAATGCGATGGAACTCTCTGATTAAAGCCGGTGTGGTTACTTCTGTAAGCTTCATGCACAAGGGTTCTTGATAGCACAAAGATACACATCAGTGGCAAAGATGTTCTTTTCCGGTATCCTCTTTTTTTACCTCCACATAGCCGAACAGCCGCTTGCGGATGATGGCTTCAGAAATGTACACCGGCACGCATTCAAGCCATTTCGGGTCACCCGCGGAGATCTTCTGCACCACATCCCTCGACCTGATATAAAGCCTGTCTTTTTTCACGTTCGGGATATCCCTGATATACTGATTGGTGTACAGAAATTTGTATAACTCCTGCAACGATTCAGGAACACGGATCTCCTGCAGGGTGATGAGGGTTTGGTTGCCGGGATGGAGGGTAGGGTAAATATATAACCGGGTATTCTTCCTGAAGAGTTTTCCAAAAGCTTCCAGCAACCCTCCGGGCAGGTCGGCGTAATATTTTTCCTCCAGGATATTGGCAAAATTGTCAATTCCAATCACAATTCTGATCTTACTGAGCTGAAAACGGCCCAGATAATCGGTCAGGCGGTAAAACTCCCTGAAGGTTGAAACCAGCACATTTTGTCCCATTCCGTTCAGGATATCCACTCTGGCCAGAAAGTCACGTTCATCGAGATCTCCGGTAGCCAGCAGGTTATCCAGGGTCATCTCGCACAGCACCAGCAGGTTCGATTTGTCACATTCCGTTTCCTCTTTCAACATAGAGTATCCGGTTTTCAGCATATCAAATTCCACATAGGTCACCGGCCTGAAGCTTCCTCTCAGGATCATCAGGTTTTTCCGGTGAAGAAGATCTGCAGGTTGCTGGACCACCCCATACCGGTCGAACATCACCGCGCTGGTCATGTGGTTTTTTACAAGCTGGAGGCTCAGCAGGCGGTTATCGACGTAGGAAAGCTGCGGACCGGTCATCTCCACCATGGTAATCTCCACCCGGTCAGGGCCAAGGTCATCGAGCAGTGAACGGAGGAAAGTGTTGGGTTTATCGTGGTAATAGAACGCTGCAAAAATGAGGTTTGTACCCAGAATTCCCAGCGTCTGTTGTTGCAACAGGGCATCGTTTTCGAGCAGTCTTACATGCATGATCACCTGGTTGGGTGCATCCCCCGGCACCAGCTGGAACCGGATCCCGAGCCATCCGTTGCCCGTATTGGTCTTTTGGTAGTTGATGGTGGTAACGGTATTGGCAAAGGAAAAAAACCTTGTTTCGGGTTCCCTTTTCGACGAAAGGAGCTCTACCAGCTGGGTGTACTCCGTTTTCAGCATCTTCTGCAGGCGTTCACGACTTACATAACGCCCCGATTTTCCGTAAATATGATCACTGAAGGCCATGTCATAGGCTGAAATGGTTTTTGCGATGGTTCCTGAAGCACCGCCCGCAGTAAAAAAGATGCGTGAAACCTCCTGTCCGCCACCAATTTCCGCAAAGGAGCCATAGTTAACCGGATCAAGGTTTATTTGCAGCGCCTTCTGCCGTGTGGATAATTCATTGATCATGGATTCCGGAATTTACATAAAAAATGCAGGGTGTGCGATAGATCACCCTGCATTCAAACAATTGATCTTACGAAAGGTTTACAGGTTGATCAGCTGTTTCAGTTTTTTGAGGTCGATATTGGCATCAACAGAGATCTTTGTACCATTAGGGTACCTGATAATGATGGAAGCGCCGGCCATAATTTTAGGTGACTTCTCAGGTTTTTCTGCCCTGATCCTTCTGCCTCTACCGGAAGGTTTCTCAGCCTTGACAGCCTTTTCAGCTTTCACTCCTGCCACTACCGGAAGTACAGCTTTCTCTTTCTTTACGCGGGGTTTACGAATAACTTTTACGGGTGCTTCTCCTCTGGAAGCAGCTTCTTCGGCTGCAATCCGTGCAGCACTCTTGGGTCTGCCACGCCTCTTTAACATAGGAGTTTCGCCACCTTCAGGGGCTTCAACAGGTTGTTTTTTCACTACAGGTTTCTTTGCCTTTTTTGCAGCGGTTTTACGCCCTTTTTTCGCTTTGCGTTCTTTTTTCGCTTTTACAGGTGCTTCACCTTCAACCACTTGCCTGGGTTTCCGTCCCCGTTTCGGTTTTTCCTGCGGTTCCGGAAATTTTTCAAGATATTTTTTTCTCCAATAATAGAAATTCGACATTGAATAGTCATTCAGCTTGCAATACTCCTTGGGAGTAAGGCCGCTCGCCTTGAATTCATTGATTTTCCCAATCATTTCCTCTTCAGAAAGCTGAATAATGGTCCTGCGTTTTTTCTCAGGCTCAATAACAGGAATATTCTCCTGCAATTCATTGTTTTCCATGATATTAAAGGTATTAGTTATAAATATTGAAACGTAATTTTTATTTGAGGCATCAAAATTAATTCATTTAATTGTAAAATTTATTATATTATTTTATTTTTTTGATAATTTAAGAATTTAATGCCTTGCATGCCAATATTTTTTATGAATTTTGCCCATCATTAATTGAAATATTATATGATTAAATCGTTGCCCGAAGAGAAGAAAACAAAAATAGTTGCCACTGTTTCAGATAAAAACTGTTCCACAGAGTTTCTCAGGCAGTTATACGAAGCAGGGATGGATGTCATCAGGCTTATTACGTGGAAATCGGCACGGTGCAGAACCTTATCATGGATATTGCCTGAAGAATATCCCCCTGTTGTTATGATTTAACAGAACCCCGCTTTCTGATAATGGAGATCGCTGCAGTCTGAAATGAATAATAGCGCTGCATCAGGTAGCTGTAAACCACCACAAACAGGGTAATAATCAGTTTTGAAGGGGTAGGGTAGAGGCCCCAGATGTCTACAAAGAGCTTCAGCAACAGATAGTTGATAAGGATTGCCCCTGCGACCACAAAGCCGTAGCGTATAAGCTGTTTTCGCCCTCTGAAAGCTGAATTGGTGAATGTTACATATTTTGCCAGGATAAACCCGGTGGTAAAGGTGATGGGAAAAACGATGAGGAATGCGGCAATGTGCGGACTGATGGCAATGCGGCCAAAATGGACGATATTTTTTCCCAGCACAAAATTGTAAAACAGGAAATAGAGGAAAATATCCAGAACAGTATTGGCTCCCCCGGTAGCACCATACCGGAAGGTCTCCCTTGGGATCCATCCCGCAAAAGGGATATAGAGCCAGTCGAGGAATCGTATGATGAGGTCTCGGATCAGTCTTCCCAGTTCAATCATTGCTGTTTGCCGAAAAAGAGGGCAAACGTAAGAAATTTTTATCAGAAATGCTCCAGGTAGTTCGCAAGCTTTTGTAGATACATCCCTCCGAGCCCTCCGTCAACCACACGGTGGTCGTAGGTAAGGGCAAGGATCATTTTATGCCGGATGGCTATGGCATCGCCATGTTCGGTTTCGATTACGGCAGGCACCTTTCTGATGGCACCCAGGGCCAGGATGGCAACCTGGGGCTGGTTGATGATGGGAGTTCCCGTAAGGCTTCCGAACGAACCGAGGTTGGTGATTGTAAAGGTGCCCCCCTGGATCTCATCGGGCAACAGCTGCCCGCCCCGGGCGCGGCGTGCGAGGTCGTTGACCGCACGTGCCATCCCTGCCAGGTTCTTCTGATCGGCATCCTTGATCACGGGTACGATCAGGTTACCGTTTGGCAACACGGTAGCCATCCCCAGATTGATGTTCTTGCGTAAAATGATCTGGTTCCCGTTTACCGAGGCGTTGATCCCCGGAAACTCTTTCAGCGCTTTTACAGCCATCTCGAAAAGGATGGGCGTGTAGGTGAGCTTTTCACCTTCCTGCTTCTCGAAAGTGGCTTTCTGGGCTTCCCGCCACTTCACGAGGGCAGTAAGGTCAGCCTCGATAAAACTGGTTACATGTGGGGAAACCTGTTTCGACATCACCATATGGTCGGCAATCAACCGCCGCATACGGTCCATCTCCACAATCTGATCTCCGGGATACATCTGCACCGCCGGGGGTGTGTGCAACACAGGGCTTGCAGAGGCTGTTGCTGCCTGCGTTTGGGAAACCTCCGGCTGAGCAGCTGGTGCACCCGATTTTCTTGAGGCCAGGTAACTGAGCAGGTCCTCTTTGGTGAGCCTGCCCTCTTTCCCTGACCCGGGAATGGTGGCAAGTTCTTCTGCACCTACCCCTTCGGAACGGGCGATGGTTTTCACCAGCGGGGATAGAAATCTCCCGGGGGTGGCCGGCTCAAGATCAGGGGTGCCGACAGGGTTTACCACCATGGGTTTCTCTGAACCCAACTGAATGGGCTCTTCTGCAACGGGTTGGACCGGGGCAGACGGAACGCCAGCAACACTTTCCTTCTGCAGCTGAATCCGTGCAATCACAGTACCCACCGGTACCACATCACCCTCTTTAAACAGCAACTCTGCCACCGTGCCCTCCACCGGTGAAGGGATTTCCGAATCCACCTTGTCGGTGGCAATCTCTGCAACAGGATCGTCTTCACCGATCGTTTCACCAACCCCCTTCAGCCAACGGGTTATCGTGGCCTCAATGATGCTTTCGCCCAGTTTGGGCATTACTATCTGGTACATATCTTATTAAAAATCGTCGTTATGGCATTCTAACAAGCAGCAGGTGGTTT
Source organism: Bacteroidota bacterium (assembly GCA_022709695.1). Classification (GTDB taxonomy): domain Bacteria; phylum Bacteroidota; class Bacteroidia; order Bacteroidales; family SKPS01; genus SKPS01. Next base: position 180,668 of record JAKLII010000001.1, on the reverse strand, counting down.
TGTTGAACCCATCCTTCAATAAATATCATCAGAACCGAAACAATGATATGAGAATTCTGAATTCGAACCGATAAAAAAAGCAGAATTGAGACAATTATTTCTAACGTTACACCATCACCCGCATGTACCAATCTTCCGGATATTTTTCCAGAGGATTAACAGATCTGTATGGATGCGGTAATCCCTGGCATATAGGAGGTTGAGCCGTTGGATCATCTCGGCATCGGTGATGGGGATCCGGATGCCGTCGGCCGGGTGAAAGATGCCCGGACGGATCGCTGGCAGCGCAGGGTGCTGGGCAGTGTCCTGTTCGGCATGGTATCCCACCCAGCTGCGCTTCCCTGCAATGACCCTGAAGCAGTTGATGAAGAAACCTCCCGGTGATTTCTGGATCAGCACCATCAGCGGCCATAAGGCCAGCAGGAGCACCGAAGCAAGCAGGTCGAGCAGTCGTTTGTTGCGCCGGTTGGCAGGGGAGGTGATGGCGTTGAGGCTGAACAGGTATAGGTCGCTGGAGGAGTGGATGGAACCTGACCCCACCAGGTAGAGTGTTTCGGGAGGAGCGATACGGTACCGGGTAATGCCGGGCGCTGCACCGGTCATCAGGTCGATGATGGCTTTGGCTGACAGGTCTTTCTGGCAGAATATCAGTTCATTGATCTGATAAATGCTGGTGATTTCCCGCATTTGTCCGAGGTGGCCAATAAGGCCCGGAAAATCCTCTTCCGGTTCAGGCGTGATGACACCGGCTACCCCGGCCGCCGGATCAGTTTTCCGGATAAGGGCAACCACACGTTCTGCTTCTTCACGGTTCCCGATCACTGCAAGCCTCATCAGTTTTGCCTTTCCGGTATCAAATGCCGGGATACGGGTAAGCCCGAGGATATACCGGTAGGCTGTCAAAGCGGCTGATCCTGCCATAAATCCGAGCAAAATCAAAGCGCGGCTGTACCGGAGCGACTCCGGAAGGAGGGCATACACTACCAGGATCACCAGGGTGCCAATCCCCATTCCCCTCAGCACCCGCGCCAGGTTCACAGGCCTGTCGTATGCCCCGCTAAAAAACATCGAAACCAGCCACACAGCAATATAGGCCGGAACCACAAACCTCATGAATTCAACAGGGTAATCGCTGCCGGAACCAAAAGTCACCTTCTCGGCCCAGTATTGTTTCAGGAACCAGAAACCGGCCCAGATGAGGGCCGCATCAGCCACCGGAAACAGGAGCCTTGAGAGGGTCCTGCGGGCAATCGCCACAGATGCCCTGAAGTAAATGGCCACATGGATCAGAAAGGAGAACAGCCGTGCATTGCTGCCCGAAAAGTGCTTGCGGGCAAAAATAGCCATGGCCTGGTAAAATACAAACACATAGTTGAGGCTGCTCTTTTTGGTACTTTCCCCTTTGAAGTGGATGATCCGTGTACCCGGATAATAGTAGTTTTTATACCCTGCTTTGGTAATACGGTACGAGAGGTCAATATCTTCGCCATACATAAAGAAGGTCTCATCCAGCAGGCCGGTTTTGTCCAGTGCCTCGCGCCTCAGCAGCATAAATGCCCCTGAGAGCACCTCCACTTCGTGGGTTTGGTTTTTATCCAGAAAACCTAAATGATACCTGCCAAACCGGTGCGAGCGTGGAAACAGGGACGACAATCCAAAAATCTTGTAAAAGGCTACTGCCGGGGTAGGCAGCGAACGTTTCGATTCGGGAAGGTATTCCCCTTTTCCGTTCACCATATAGACCCCCAGCGCCCCACCGTCGGGCTGACCCTCCATGAATGCCACACATTTGCGGAACGTATCGGGCTCAACCACGGTATCGGGATTGAGCAGCAGCACATATTTCCCTTCGGAGGCAAGAATGCCCTGGTTGTTGGCCCGGCTGAACCCCACATTTTCCCGGTTGGCTATCAGGGTGACATCGGGGAACTTCTCCCTTACCATGGCAATGCTGCCGTCCACCGAATTGTTATCCACCACAATCACCTCGGTATCAAGGTCCCTGCATGCACTCTGCACCGAAATGAGGCACTGCTCCAGAAAGTGCACCACATTGTAGTTTACAATGATAACAGAGAGGGTCTTCATAGGAGGTTAAGGCTCTACCGGTTCGTTGCGAAGCATCAGCAGGTTGTTCACCGAAAAGGTAAGGTTGAAGAGGATATGAAGCCTGGGTTGCTGGTAGGGTTTCAGATGAATAGTATTCACATACAGCTGCACGGATGGATCGAGCGAAAAACTGGAATTGATGTAATACCGGCCCCCGGCAGTCACAAAGCCGCCAAATCCTATTCCGCCCTGTTCCACCATAAAGGTTTGCTGGCCTGAACCGGGCACATAGGGCTGATTCCCGTATACATTGATAAGAGAAAACTCCCTCTCATTCACAAAGATTTTGTGTGTTTTCACCTTTGCATTGGTGACCGTAACCCCAAGATCGAATGAGGGATAGAACCCGGTGAGCTTCGAGTCGAATTCCCAGGTAACGCCGAAATCGAAGTGGTGCCTGTCCTCTTCGCCCCAGATCATGAATCTCCTGATGTCGGGTTCAGTGGCAATGTGCTTCAGCGGATCCACCTCCAGGGTGTAAAAATCGGCCGCTTTCAGGCGTACCTGACGTATGCTGAAGTACCACGAGAAATCTTTCCTGTATTTGTTTCTGAAGGTAAATCCCACCATCATCGAATTGTTGTACCGCATATCGGAAGGTAGGTTCTGCAGCAGGAAGGTATCGGAGGCTTCGAGCAGGGAAAACACCTCTTCGTAGTAATATTTGTTTTTCAGAATATACCCGATGGTGTTTTCGTTACCCTCCTTGCCGTTGTAAAATGAGGCAGAGTGGGGCGAAGGGATGAAAAAACCGGTAGAAAGTCCTACCTGCCAGCCCAGCCTTGTGGAGTCGTCGGGCGAATTGCCGTAAACCGGCATGCTGCAAAGGAACAGCAAAATGATTAAAATACTGTACAGGGTTTTATCAGAATACATCCTTCTCATCAAACAGTGTGAATGGTGGTTGGTTTTAAAACAGATAATCCTGCCCGATATTGCATCACAGCACACTTACCTTGCTTCTGCTGCAAAGGTAACAGACTTTTTTCCCTATTTTCGCAAAAATTTTACCTACGTATGATCCCGGCCTTAACCCTGATAACGGAAGCCCCCATCTGGTTTGTATTGTTGTGCGTGCTTGCTGGCGCAGTGGTATCACTGCTGCTCTATTTCCGCAATCCGGATCAGGCGCTTGACCGAAAGCTGCGCATCCTGCTGGGAATCATCCGGTTTTTCGCCTATTCCGTTATGGCCTTCCTGCTGCTCACACCGCTGGTGAAGAATTTCGTAAGAGACCGTGAACCACCGTTGGTTGTGCTGGCTGTCGACAACAGCAGCTCGATGCTCATCAACAGCCGCGATTCGGCTGCTGATGCAGCATTTCTGAAGCAGGTGACCGATAACATCTCCGGTGCCCTGGAGGATCGGTACACGGTTGAGAAGGTCACTTTCGGGGAAACGGTCAGGGATACGGTTCCGGTCACCTTCGGGGAGAAAGAAACCGACATGGCCTCGGTGCTCTCGATGGTGGAAACCCGTCATGCCGGACGTAACCGGGGTGCCGTCATCATCCTCAGCGACGGGATTTACAACAAGGGGCTCAACCCGACCTCGCTGCTCAGCAGGCTTCCGGTCCCCGTGTACACCGCAACCTGGGGCGATACGGCCATCAGAAGGGATCTGGTGCTTGCCGAAGTGAACTACAACCGCATCGCCTACCTGGGGAATGATTTCCCGCTGGAGATTGCCGTGAGGGGGGTACGTTGCAACGGGATGAACACCCGGCTCGTCGTGCGGAATCGTGAGAAAACCCTGGTAAACCAACCTCTGCAGATTAGCGGGGAGATGTTTACTAAAATCATTCAGCTCAACCTCACCGCTGAAAAGGAGGGATTTATCGACCTCGATATCTCCCTTGAACCGGTAAACGGAGAGGTGACACTTGTAAACAACCGGATGAGGGCCTTTATCGAGGTGCTCAACAGCCGGAAAAAGGTGCTGCTGCTGGCTGCAGCTCCCCATCCCGACCTGGGGGCCATGCAGAGTGCGCTGGAGCAAAACGACCGCATAGAATCGGAAGTGGTGATGCTCAATGCCTTTAATGCACCTCTTGCTTCGTACGACCTGGTGATTCTGCACCAGCTGCCGACCGATCAGCGCAGCACCGACCTTCTGAACAAATGCGCCGCAGAACGGATCCCTTTGCTGATCATCGGCGGCGGAAAAACACGCCAGGAGTTCATCAGCAGGGCAGGGGCAGGCCCCGCCATTGTAGCCGGAAAAGCACAGGGAGAACACAATGAGGTGATTGCCACGGTAAACCCCGCCTTTACCCTGTTCAACCCAAACCAGGACTTTACCGGTCAGCTACAGGGGTTACCCCCGCTGTTTGTGCCTTTCGGGAAATATGAACCCAAACCTGGAGAACAGATCCTGCTGTATCAGAAAATCGGAAAGGTGATAACTTCCTATCCCCTGATCTCCTTTTACCAGCTTCCGGGCCACCGCACCGGCTTTATTGCAGGAGAGGGAATCTGGAAATGGAGAATGTTCTCATTCAGAAATACCAAAAGCCATAAAGCGTTCGACGGCTTCTTTCAGCAACTGGTACAATACCTTACCGTGAATGAGGAACGGTCGAGGTTTAAAGTAAGTACCCGTAATTATTTACCTGAAAACGAATCGGTTGTATTTACTGCTGAGCTCTATAACGCCGCTTTTGTACCGGTTACCGATCCTGAAGTTACCCTGGAGGTGACCGCTTCCAACGGAAAAAAATATGATTACACCTTTTCGCGGCGCGACAACCTCTACCACCTCGAACTGGGACGCATGCCGGTAGGGGAGTATACCTATAAATCATCCACAACCCTTGGTTCCGAACGCTTCAGCGCCTCCGGAAAATTCATTGTGGCACCGGTGCAGATTGAATCCACCATCACCAGGGCCGACCATAACCTGCTGAAAGCCCTGAGCGCACAATCAGTGGCTGTTTCAGCACCGGCAGCCGACTGGAAGACCATCACCGACCATATCCGAAACCGCGACGATATCAAACCCATAAGCCATCTGAGGGAAAAATTCGTCGACCTTACCGCAGTGTTCTGGCTGCTCATGACCCTCATCCTGCTGCTGGGTACCGAATGGTTTCTGAGGAAATGGGCCGGAACCTACTAAACAGAATCCGCTATGACAGCACAATTTGTATTTATCCTCATCATCATCTTCCTTTCCGCGGAATTCCTCATGGAGAGGATCCTCGATTATCTGAACACCCGCAACTGGTCGGAAGAGATGCCCGAAGAGGTGAAAGGAATTTACGACGAGCAGAAATACAGGAAGTCGCAGCGCTACAACAAGGTGCGGCACCGCTTCTCATCGCTGGTGAGTGTGATCTTTTTTGCGGCCCTGCTGATCATGCTCTTTTTCAATATGTTTGCCTGGCTCGATCTGCAGATCAGGAGCTTCACCTCGCACCCGGTGCTGATTACCCTTTTCTTTTTCGGGGTGCTGGGAATGGCCAACGACCTGCTCGGAATCCCCTTTGCCGCATGGTCCACCTTTGTGATCGAAGAGCAGTTTGGTTTTAACCGCACGACCATCGGGACTTTTATTCTCGACCGTTTCAAATCATGGATGATATCAGGCCTGCTGGGAGGCGGTATCCTTACCCTTATCGTTATCCTGTATCAGGAAACCGGACAACAATTCTGGATTCTGGCATGGATCGCCATCACCCTCTTCTCCATCTTTGCCACCATGTTCTATTCCAGTTTGTTTGTGCCCTTGTTCAACAAGCTTACCCCACTTGAGTCGGGTGAACTGCGCAATGCCATCGAGGCATTTGCCTCCCGCACCGGATTCAGGATCTCCGATATCTATGTGATGGATGGCTCAAAACGTTCCAACAGGGCCAATGCCTACTTCAGCGGGCTGGGCCCCAAAAAACGGATCGTGCTGTATGATACCCTGATCAAGGACCACACTACCGAAGAACTGGTGGCCATCCTGGCACACGAGATCGGACATCTCAAACGAAAACACATCCTGAGATCTCTTTTCATCAGCACCCTCGAAACCGGAATGCTGCTATTCCTGTTTTCCCTTATTGTCGAATCACCCGAATTATCCTATGCTTTTGGTGCCCAAACCCAGAGCTTCCACCTCTCCCTGCTTGCCTTCGGCATCCTGTACAGCCCCATCTCCACGATCCTGGGGATTGTGATGAATACCATCTCAAGGTCAAACGAGTTCCAGGCCGACCGTTTTGCAGGCGAACAATACGATCCTGACCACCTGATCAGTGCGCTGAAAAAGCTCTCGGTAAACCATCTTACCAACCTCAAGCCCCATAAAGCTTACGTGTTTGTCCATTTCAGCCATCCGCCGCTGCTGGCGCGCCTCAATGCCCTCCGGAAGATCCGTGCCGAAAAGCCGCTGAACCCTGAACCGCAGACTGCCTGACTCCTGAACTAAAAGATGAGATACGACAACTTCTCCTTCTCGAAGCTCATGTTCTCAGCCCGCTTTCGCCCCATCAGCCTGATTTTCTTGATCTCCTTTTCCATCAGCTCTTCCATTTTGTCGTTCACGTAGATCCTCTGTCCTCGTGAATCACAGATCAGGTCTTTAAACGCCACATTTGATGAGTCGGCCGGCTGAATGCCGGTCCAGTAGAGCTTCCAGTAATTGTCGCCCTGCTTCCTGATCCTGAAGAAATACACATATCCTTCCCCCCTGAGCCCGTTGGTATACCTGCGATCGAGATATTCAATGCTGTCACGCACCTGCAGATTCACCTCCTTCTGCAGCAGGCTTTGTGCAAACAACTGCTGGTGGATGGCAGTGGAATCGAAATACTTCAGGATCTTTGCTTTATCGAGCCGCTGATAGAAGGTTGCCATCGACCAGGGGTCACAGCTCAAAGCGCTGACGAGTGAATCCGGGACCGGATACCCTTTCGAGAGGAGCAGCACAGTGAGGTCAATCCGGAGGTTCATGGTGCGGGTCGACATCATCTGGCTGATCAGCTTCACTGCATTAGGGTCATCATTTCCAAAGGCAAGCAGGAGCTTGAGACCGGTGAGCAGACGGTAATGGTAGCTTCCTCCGTAGGCCGACCATGTGGAACCCCCTGAACCGGATCCATAGTATTCGCTCTTTTTGTCGTTATCGGCCTCTTCCCGGGCCAGATGCCGCTTCCATGCATCCCTGGCATTCCTGACGATGATGTCGTATTCCGACCTGAAATCCTTGGCCTGGATAAATCCGCTGTCGAGCAGCACTACCAGCGTCTGATAGATGTTGTCCTCATATTCCCGGTAACGGGTATAGTTCAGTATTTCAGGAAATAACAAACGGGCCATCTGCAGGCTGTCTCTGAAGCTGTAAAACAGGTCATCGATATCGCCGCTGTTTTGGGTAAGGGGCAAATCTGTACGGAGGCAACTGAGAAATGCACGCACCGAAGCTTCGTTTTTTTGGCCGGCCAGGGCTTCCAGAATGGCCAGCTGCAGGGTTACCGTATCGCCTGCCCTGCCGTACTGCTGCTCCAGAAATGCCGGGATATCAGGATTTTTAAGCGTTTGCAGCGATTGTATCAGGGATTTTCTGAAGGAAAAGGTGTGCTCCTTCCAGAGGGGGTTTGCAATCCTTTCCATCAGCAACGGGGCATGATGGTCACTGAAATCAACCACACTCAGCGAGTTACGGGCCTGGGCACGGGTGGTGGAATCTGCTGATACCAGATCATTCAGCCACAGGGTGCCCTTGTCGTCAAAAACATTCCAGCCGATCAGCGTGTCGTCCGAAGGGGTAAAGGATGCAAAAAAGCGGGTGATAAAGGCAGAAGGGCCGTTTACGGTATCGGAAACGGTGGAGAGGGTGTACAGGGCGCCATGTTTCCGGATCAGCTTGTGGAGGATCATCCGGGAAGATGCCGTATCGCAAAATTCAATATAGCAGGTGTTTACAACCTGGCCCGAAGGGGAGGTAAACTGGTCCGGGTTCATTTTGCGCAGCACCATCGATGAGTCATCGTTGAGAAACCTGATTTCTCTTTTCCAGAGAGAATCTGTATTGGCAAAAGACCGGTATTTGTGGAACTTTTCGAATTCAACCCTGATCAACTCAACGGTTTTATAATCAAAGAAATAGGTATCGGAAGATTCCGCACGGTGGGAGTTGTCCTCCTCTTTTTCATTACCATAATAATAGGAGTAGTACCCACCCGGTTCCTCCACCGGGGGTCGGCATACCGTTTCAACGGTGAAATGCATGGTGGTGTCGGTATGGGTGAAAAAATCCCCCTCTGACCAGGCAGGTGGTGCAGGGGTAAACGACGCCAGGAACCGGTTCTGTTTTTCCGGATCCCTGCTGGTGGTAAGGAGCATATAGTAAGCCGGCCCTGCAATTACGAACTGTGTGCGGTAGAACCTCAGGGAGTCGGCACCGGCCATGGTGCACACCAGCGATGGATAACCGACTGCCTGCGTATGCCTGGTGTCATACATCTTCAGGTCGAACTGTTCAGCGAACTGCTCTGCGAGGATGTTGAGCTCGAAGGTGTCGGATTCAATGTAATTCAGGTCGAAATAGGAGCCTTTTGTAAGCAGGTAGTAGCTGCTGTCTTCCGGCTCATAAGCCTGGACGATGAGGTCTTTGAGTGAGGTGAAGAACATCGCTGTAGTATCCGCCAGACGGTAGGAGGGGAGCTTCACAGAAAAATGCCCGTTTCCGGCCTCCCAGGTGCTCCATGCATCCGGTTTGCTGTTCCTGAAACTGAAGGAGCTGAGGAATTTCTCAGGTGCTTTCTCCTTTTTCATGTAGTTGGCGGGGCCACTCACCTTCAGCACGATCACCTCGAGCGGGGTGAACAGGATGCGGTACCGCTGCCTGTCGCCCGAATTCAGGGTAGCACCGATGTCATAGGCCGGGTAGCCCGACAGGGTAATATCTTTGAAATGGTTGATTTTGCCGGGGATAAACTCGTAGATCAGGCTGTCGAAGCGTGCCTTGACATCGTCGGGGGTATGCCCTCTGAACGGGGCATAGGTCGGGAAACGTTTCAGCACGAAAAAGCTGCCGTTGGTCATATCGGGGAAGAGGTATTCGCCCTGTTCCGAGAAGAGCATGCTGTTGTATAGGGTTCCTGGTGTCTCCAGGCGGATATCGCCGTCGGGGGTGGCCCAGGCAGCAAGCGGCAGGGCTACCGTTTTCGCATCGATTTTGTCCTTGCCCTTGTTCTGCGTTTTGTTGATGGAACGTGCCACCGGCCGCAGGGTGTACCCCCGGCGGATCAGCATCTCGATGATACCGCTGTCGCCGGGGAGGTGTGCGGCACCTGCAGCGGCAAAAATCGACCCGCCCGAGCGGATCACCGAGTCGATTGTTTGCACCATCACTTCGTTGCGCTTTACGATCATCCAGGTGTGGTACTTCGGATAGGGGTCCATCAGGCGCGAAAGGCTGTCGAGCATGTCCAGGTCACCCCTGCGGTAGGCATCTTCGATCATCTCTCCGGCCCTGGAGCGCAATTTTGACTGGTCACGCGTAATCTCCTCCTTCTTCCGCTCCTTTTTGTCGGGCGGGGTCTCTGCATTCCGTACCATCTCCCTCGATACCTCAAAGTCCTCGAGCCCGATGATCTTCTTACCCCCCTTGGCACCGGCCTGATAAATGAACAGATCGAGGTAGGTCTTCTCCTGGAAATCCGACAGGGCATCGTTTTTCCGGTAAAGCATGTGGTTCATGATGTCGTATTTCTTCGACAACAGGCCTGAGAATTTCTTTACTTCCGGGAGCTCGGGGAAAAACAGGTTCCGGTAAAAGTTGCGGTACTGATAGGTACTCAGGTGGCTGGAGCTGCTCAGCACCTTGTTCCGGTAGAAGGGGGAGGTGGTGTAGTTTTCCATCCACTCACCGGGGTTCGACTCAAGGGCCACCACATCCACGGCACGGATGGCCATAAAAAAGGTGTCGCCCAGGTGGAACGCCAGCCTGCGGCTCACATGCATGGTTCCATACAGCCACGAAGGCTGCTCCATCCCCGGACCGGTGATTTCCCACAACAGAGAGGGGTACTTTGCCTCCGGTTTTGCCTGGGTTTCTGCTACGGCAGGCACGGAAACAGAATCCTGCACCACCTGTGCGGTTGCGGATATCACCGGAAAACAACACACAAGGTAAAGCCATATCCGGAGCCGGCCGGCAAGAAATACGTGAAAGCGGGGCGTTGAAATGCCCTTGTTTTTATTCTTCATAAGCTTCTTCTTCCTCATAGTAGGTTTCATAGGATGATGGATCGGAAAAACGTTTCCGGTACAGTTTTCTGAACTGGGTGGTCACCATTTTGTCCATCAGCTTCTCAAGGTCGTCCCCCGGAAAAATCCGCTCTGCCTCGGTGAGCAGAAAATCGGGTTTAACGCTGATCTCCAGGGTATCGGCAGGCTGTATCCCCACAGCTCCCAGATACCAGTCTTTATCGCTTCCGTACCCCGACCTGTATTTGAAAAAACAGACATAACCCTCCCTGCGGGGGGTGTGGATAAAACGCTTTCCCACATAGGTGATGCTGTCACTCTCCTCCGCATCAACCTCGCGGTACAGCATGCTTTCGGCAATGCTTTGCTGTGTAAACTGCTTCGTTGAATCCTGAAAATCAAGCCCCGATTCTTTCCGCATACGGTAATAATCCAGGCGGATTCGCGGGTCCCGGATGAATTCAAGATGCAGGGAATCAGCAGGCTGGCGCCCCTTTTTGGCGAGGTAGAGGGTGACGCTCAGGGCATCGTTGCGGATTTTCCCTCGTAAAATCTCAGAAGTTACCGATTCCAGCCATGCCGAATCCTGCTTCGGGGTTAACGGATATACCATCCTGTACAGCATCATCAGGTCAGAGACATTGGCGTAGGGGTCGTTCAGCAGGGTATCCTTCAAATCCTCCGAACGATCATCTGCCACAGGGTCATCCTCCTCCACGAATTCTTCCTCCCAGTCGTACCCATCTTCCTCCTCTGCAAGGTACCTGGTCTTTTCCCCGGGCTTCTCTGTATCTGCCGGATCGGATTGCAGATAAATGCGGTTCCGCTTCACCTCTTCGGAAAGGCTGGATCTGAGGGCAGGATATAAACCGGCAGACTGCTCCTTCGAAAGCTTTTTATCCTCGATCATGCCCAGTACCACGCCATACACCAGTTTTCTGTATTCAGGATAACGTTCCATTCCGATCAGGTCTTTCAGAATTTTAACATATTGATCTGATGTTTTTTGGAATGGTTTAATTAAAGTATGGAGTTCCGCTTCATCGTCGGGTAGGGGAGGGTCGCTGGTAAGGATCTCCATCACCATTGGGGCAGAATGATGTCTTCCATTCATTATCAATGCTTTGAAAACGGCTACCTGAAGTGCCGGTTGTCCCTGGTAGAAATGGTAGAGTTGCTGAAGGTCTGCGGGGGTTCGGGGTGCATCCATCCGACCGAAGGCTTCAATGAGGTGGGTGGTCAGCTCCAGATTTCGCTGCATCAGGGCTTTGTCTTTCAGTATAAGAAGCAGTGAATCATAATGTTGGACCCCGAATTGTACCTTATCCACCGAGGAGATGGCCTGTTTTACCGCGATGGTATCGTTCGACAGGTAGTTGCGCAGGAACATCGATCCTTTGTCGGCAAAGGGAGAAATTCCGGCAAGGGTATCGGCTATGGGGGTGAAAGATCTGAAAAACAGGCGGGTGTAGGGTGGTTCACCGGTAATGGTATCCGACATGGTGGTGAGGGTAAACAGCGCTCCGTGATGGAGGATAAACCGTTTGTGGATCAGGGCGATGGTTCCGGTATCTCCAAGCACCAGATCGATCCATGGAAAGGCGCAGGCAGAATCGGCCCCGGAACGGATGACCTGCAGATCGTTTTTGCGAGTGGCGTTGCGTGTAACCACCTCCCGGAACTCCCCGAAGGATGAAAACTGCGTGTAGTCATGCAGTTTCAGCCGCTCTGCCACGATATACTCATCACCGTCGGGGAAGTACCATGTAGCCTGCCGGCGCTGGGGAAGATGGGAATACTCCCGCTTTTTCTGTTCGTAATCACTGTCGTTCCAGTCTGCGTATTCGTTTTCGTTGCTGCCCGTGAGATCCCACTCCTGTTTGGGCACCCCCGACACCACCCTGCAGGCGAGTACCGTATCGGTAAGGGTGTCGGTACGGAGGGCATAAACCACCGGTTTCAGCGTGAAGCTTTCGAAGTACCGGTTCGCCCGCAGTGGGTCAGAAGTCCTGACGGCCAGCAGATAGAGCCGTTTGCCGGCCTTGATGATCTTGTGGTAAAGGGTATCCGGGGCATCGGCCGACCAGAGGCTGAAGGTGTACGAAGGATACCCCTGCAGGGCAGCGGTTTCGCCGGTAACGAGCTCTTTTTTTTGCGTTTTGGCGATGGATTCGGCCATGAAATGGAGATCAAACGTATCCTCTTCGAGGGTCTCCAGGTCGAAATGCACTTTTCGCTTAAGAAGGTACCACGATCCGGAAACGGGATCCCAGGCCTGGTATTCCAGGTCGGGAGCCGGAAAGATCCCGTGGCTCAGGGTGCTGTCGGCAAAATGGTAAGCGGGCAGGGATACCGCAAACTCCCCATGTTCCGGACTGCAGGTTATGAGGCTGTCTCCGGCAGGGGGATGGATTTTTGCACTGCGGATGAATTTTTCCCCGGCCTTGTTCTTCCGGAGGTATTTGCGGGGTCCCGAGACCCTGACCAGGATCACTTCGATAGGGGTGATGACCAGCCTGAACATCTCCTGCCGGTCGCGCGAGATTCTGGAGGTGACATCCACTGCGGGATAACCTGCCAGGGTGTGCTCCCTTCGGCGCACCACCTTTCCGGGTACAAATTCAAAGAACACAGAGTCCATCTGCGCGAACAACCATGCAGGGGTTTTTCCTTCCACCTGGCTGTGGTTCGGAATTCGCCACACATAGAATGTTACATCGTTAACCCTGTCGGTAAACCCTGCGGTAAGTCCCTCTTCGGCATGGGCGCTCTGCGAATTTTCCGGAATCATAACGCTCCACAGGCCTGAGCGGGAGGTGTAGGGGACAAAGGAGGCCGGTGAAGTGAGGTTTTCAAGCTTCCTGACCTCCGGGTTTGGTTTGGTAATGATCTGATGTTTTACAGCTGTAACATGATATCCGCCGGCACGGAGTGCAGCGATTATACCGCTGTCGCCGGGCAGGGCAAACACTTCAACCACCGCCAGAAAAGGCTTGTTATCCTGCAGCCTTTCCGCCAGTTTTGCGGCCAGAAAACGGTACCGGGGCTCGAGCACCTGCCGGAAATAACTGGTATCGTTCACATATTTGCGGTACAGCGAATCGAATGAGGCCAGGTCGCCACGACGGTAAGCCGCCAGGGCGCGTTCCACCACCAGTTCCGATTCACCATAATCTTCCCGCTCATTGTCGGTATTTTCCTTTTTATCCTGAAAATACTTCGTCTGTTTCTCCCGATACGAAAGCTCTTCTTCCATGGAAATCAGCCCCAGCACAGGCTTTTTCAGCTTCAGGGCCGAGAGGTACATAAATTCCGACAGCGATTTTTCCTCTTCGCTGTCGTCGCTGGCTGTATAGAGCATCCACGGATTCACAGCCAGTCCCGAAACCACATATTCCCAGAAACCCTCATCGGTTTTCTGCGGGGTAAGCTGGCTGTAGTAATTGTATGCAGGTGAGTAAGATAGGTCGATATCATTGTTTTGATAATAGCGTCGCATCAGGGCCGGGTAGTGTTGGGCATTTTCAACAGAATCGGGGTGAAGGGTAATGATAACCCGTTTGGCATTGCGGAAGGCAACGAAGAACGAATCGCTGAGATGGTAGGCGAGTTTGCTGGAGGTCTCCAGGGTGCCATAGAGATAGCATGGAGCTGAAAGGTTTTTTCCTTCGATTTTCCACAGGAGTCCCTGATCATCGGTTTGGATGGGCGGATCCTGCGGAACATTCTGGGAAAAGGAATTGGATAAACAGAAAACACACAGAAGTAGTAACCAAACACGTGCCAATAAACTTTGCATATCGATCGCTGTATAAAATGGGCTGCAAGGTAGAAAGACTTGCCATAGCTATAACGCAGCGTACTCCGGAATATTTCGGGATTTTTTCAACACATCCGTTTGTCCTATAATTTATATTATGTTAACTATATTATTTCACATACCCCCTACTCATTATGTTCAAGGATCAAGGATCAATGTTCAAATATTCAAGTGTTTAAATGTTTAAATGTTCAAATGTTTATATGTTTAAAGCTGCGAAGCAGCGATTAATTCGGTAGAAATTCGGTGCCTCACCAGAATTTTAAAGCTGCGAAGCAGCGATAACAAAAAATGGTTCCATGTTCCACATGTTCCAGGTTCCATGTTAGAGGAATCAGCGGGCCTTTCTTTTCAGAGTGGTCTCAATGCCTAATGCTTAATGTCACTCGGGCATTGCCAAACTTCATCACTAATAACATATAAATCATAACTCATTTGCAGACTTTGCCCTTATACCGACAATTCCGGCGAGCCCCTCTCCTACCAGACAGCCAAAACCTGTTCGACCCCTTCGGCAGGCTCAGGGCACCGCCTCCGGGGTCGTTGGGGGGCACGCTGGCGCTATCAACCCCCGGATTCCGTGACCAGCACAGGGTTTCGTGAAACCATAGATTTCCCAATGGTCACTGCATCCGGGGCTACAAATATTCGACCCCTCCGAGGTCGTGGGGCACGCGGGCGCCAACAACCCCGGATTCCGCGACCATCAAAGGGAATCCGGAAACCATGGGTATTCCTGTGGTCACTGCATCCGGGGCTACAAATATTCGACCCCCTTCGGCAGGCTCAGGGCACCGCCTACGGGGTTTTTGGGGGGCACGCGGGCGCCATCAACCCCGGATTCCGTGACCAGCAGAGGGTTTCGTGAAACCATAGATTTCCCAATGGTCACTGCATCCGGGTCAACGCGTGCGTTGACCCTACGGGGTGATAATGCTAAAAACAAAAACGGGTCAACGCGTGCGTTGACCCTACGGGGTGATAATGCTAAAAACAAAAACGGGTCAACGCGTGCGTTGACCCTACGGGTAAATTTCAAATATTACCGAATGTTATTCCTTTTTCGTGGCTGCGTCGATTTTTTTCTTCATTTCGGCGGCGATGTCGTTCTTTTTCTGCCGCAGGTAAATCGAATACAACATACGCATCGGGTCGATATCGGTGGGATTTACGGTATGGGCCTTTTCGAGGTGGGGCAATGCGGTGTTGAACAGTTCGTCCACCTCTTTGATTCTCCCTTCGTAGCTGGGGTCTCCGAACGGCAGTTTCTGGGCAATGGCAAGCAAATCAACGGCTTTGTTATTATACATCGTACCCAGGTTGAACAATGCCTCGAAATAATCGGGCTTCACCTCGATGGCTTTCTTGTAGTAGCTCACACACAGGTCGAAATTCTCCTGGTTTTGCGCTTCGGTGAGGTTTCCCTCTTTTGCCAGCTGATCGTAAATATTTCCGATTACGAAGTACAGGTTGGCATTGTTGGGCTGTTTCTGAATCACTTCTTCAAGCAGGGCTTTGGTTTTCAGGTAATCCTTCTTCTTCAGGTAGGCATCGGCCTCGCTGAGGGAAAGATCCACGTCATCGGGATTGATGGCACGGGCCTCGGTGGCAAGGGCCACTGCATCGTCGTAGCGGCTGCTGTCGGAAAGCTGACGGATATAGTACGAGGCTGCTTTTACGGCATAATGACCGGGCAGGGTGTCGCGTGCTTCCCTGAAACCCATCTGTTTCTTCAGTTCGTGCGATGCCCTGAAGCTTCCGTAGGCATATTTAAAATCGTTGGCATTGTAATGCTGAACCCCCAGGTTGAAGTACCCCTCAGCAATAATGGCCAGCCCCTGATAGGCGTTGGTGGGAAAAGTCTGTTCGCCCATAAACCTGGGATCGAGCTCGATGGTCTTCAGGTAGGATTCCTGCGCCAGGCGGAGGGCATCCTCGGCTGTGGGGGCAATGATTTTGTAGCTGCCATCTACCGGCTCGGTGAAACTGATCACCTTCTGGTCGATCAGCAGTACAGTAAACCCGAGGTCCCATTCGAACTTACTGGCTTTACCCTGCGGAGTCTTTTGCTTTTTGAAATCGGTGAGCGGATCCCCCTTCAGGGTGCGGAGTTCGCTCTCGGGCATGCCGATATAAATCCCGTTTACGAAATCATAGCAACGGAAAGTGGCATAGTAGAGATTGCCCCTGAGCAGCCAGGTTTTGGCATCGGAGGTGTACCGCTCCTCGGCCATGGCCAGGTTCAGGTTTTCATAGGCTTTGTCGAGCATCCCGTTCCGGAGGTAGTTCGACAGGTTCAGCACCGGATTCTGGGCCTGCAGCCCTGCCGTGCAGATTATCGCTAATACAAATACCAAAAGACTCTTTTTCATCTGATATAAAGGTTTGGGTTGATGTTTTTATTTTTCTGATAAATATGGTGCCAAACGGGTGGTTTGCGGTTTATGCATCAGTTAAAGGTTCCTGCGGGGCAGTCTCTGGTTCTGACTCTTCCTCTTCATGGGCTACTTTAGACACAGCAGCAATGGAATCCTGGTTTCTCAGGTTGATCAGTTTCACCCCCTGGGTAGCTCTTCCCTGTACCCTGAGGCTACCCACGGCGAGCCTGATGGCAATGCCCGATTTGTTGATGATCATCAGATCGTCGAGGTCATTCACATTGAGGATGGCCACCAGCTTTCCGGTTTTTTCGGTGATGCTGAGGGTCTTCACCCCTTTACCACCCCTGCTGGTGATACGGTAGTCTTCGAGGCTAGAGCGCTTGCCGAAGCCGTTTTCGGATACTACCAGCACATCATACTGATTGTTCTCCATGCAGATCATGCCAATCACCTTGTCTTCAGCCGATTGCAGGGTAATCCCTTTTACACCTGTGGCATTGCGGCCCATGGGCCTTACATGCTTTTCGTTGAAGCGGAGTGCACGGCCTGACCGCAGGGCCAGAATCACCTCGGAGGTGCCGTTGGTGAGGCGGGCTTCGAGCAGGTGGTCATCGTCCTTGATGTTTACCGCATTGATCCCGTTCACACGGGGGCGGCTGTAGGCTTCGAGGGAGGTTTTCTTGATGACCCCCTTTTCGGTGGCCAGGATGATGTAGTTGCTCTGCACATACGCTTCATCCTTCAGGTTTTTAATATTGATGTATGCCTTGATCTTGTCGTCTGGCTCAATATTGATCATGTTCTGAATGGCTCTTCCCTTGGATGCTTTCGATCCTTCGGGAATTTCGAACACCCGCAGCCAGAAACACCTGCCCTTTTCGGTGAAGAGCAACAGGTAGTTGTGGTTGGATGCCACAAACATGTGTTCCACGAAGTCGTCGGAGCGTATATCCGATCCTTTGGCTCCTACCCCGCCCCGGTTCTGGGTACGGTATTCCGCCATATTGGTTCTTTTGATATAGCCCAGATGGCTGATCGTTACCAGCACATCTTCATCGGGGATCGTATCTTCAATTTTAAAGTCTTCGGCAGCATACTCGATTTCGGTGCGGGTCGGGTCGCCGTATTTATCTTTGATGTCGGAGAGATCTTTTTTGATGAGGGTGAACTGCAGGGTTTCGTCTTCGAGGATCTGTTTCAGGTATTCGATCTGCTTCAGCAGGGCATCGTACTCATCCTTCACCTTTTGTCGCTCGAGGCCGGTAAGGCGCTGAAGCCTCATATCCAGGATAGCGCGTGCCTGTATTTCCGATAGCCCGAACTTTTCCATCAGCCCGTTCCTGGCATCTTCCGGGGTGCTTGAAGCGCGGATCAGGGCAATCACCTCATCCAGATGGTCGAGGGCAATGAGCAGTCCCTCAAGCACATGCGCCTTGTCTTCGGCTTCTTTCAGCTCGAAGCGGGTTTTGCGGAGCAGCACCTCGTGCCGGTGCTCCACAAAGTAATGGATCAGCTGCTTGAGGTTCAGCAACATGGGGCGCCCCTTCACCAGGGCGATGTTGTTTACGTTGAACGACGACTGCAGCATCGTCATCTGGTAGAGCTTGTTAAGCACTACATTCGGAATGGCATCCTTCTTCAGTTCATACACAATGCGCATCCCGTTTCTGTCGGACTCATCGCGGATATCTGCAATCCCTTCCAGTTTCTTATCGTTGACCAGGTCGGCGGTTTTCTTGATCATCTCCGCCTTGTTCACCTGGTACGGGATGCTGGAGACGATAATCCGGTCGCGGCCACCATTTTCGGCCATCTCCACCTCGGCCACACCGCGGACTACTATACGTCCGCGGCCGGTTTCATAGGCTTCCTTAACACCGTCGTAGCCGTAGATCAGTCCGCCGGTCGGGAAATCGGGGCCTTTGATGTGCTTCATCAGTTCCGGGATGGTGATCTCCCGGTTATCGATGTAGGCGATGATGCCGTCGATAATTTCGTTGAGGTTGTGGGGCGGCATGTTGGTGGCCATCCCCACGGCGATGCCGCTGGCACCGTTCACCAGCAGGTTGGGAATAGCCGATGGCAGCACCGTAGGCTCCTCCAGGGTATCGTCGAAATTGTTCTGAAAATCCACCGTATCCTTGTCGATATCCCCCAGCATCTCTTCAGCAATCTTCTGGAGCCGTGCTTCGGTATACCTCATGGCGGCAGGGCTGTCGCCGTCGACCGAGCCGAAATTACCCTGCCCATCCACCATCGGATAGCGCAACGACCACTCCTGGGCCATACGTACCATGGCATCGTACACCGATGTATCGCCGTGCGGGTGGTACTTACCGAGCACCTCCCCCACGATCCTGGCCGATTTCTTATAAGGTTTTGAAGCCCAAAGCGCAAGCTCACGCATGCCAAAGAGCACCCGCCGGTGTACCGGCTTCATCCCGTCGCGCACGTCGGGCAGTGCCCTGGATACAATTACCGACATCGAATAATCGATGTAGGCCGTTTTCATCTGGTTGCCAATATCAACCCGCACAATCCTGTCTTTCTCCTGCATCTTATTTAATTACTTGAAAATCAATATCTAAAGATTAGTATTGATCCGATTTTTTCCGTTCACGAAGGTAAGCATTTTTAACCAATAACAGACGACAGAACACGCAGGATATTGCAGGATATTACAAACATAAATCTGTTAAAAAAAGGGAAGATATTCAGACCTTGCTGGAGCTTTTGATAGTACTTTTGACGGGTAACAAAACCGCTGCTGGTTTGTTTATTGATATGCCGGCATGTAATTATATTTAAATCATTGTAAACGAAGCAAATAAACGATATGGAAGCCAAATTTTCCAAGAGGGTGAAGGATGTAATTTCATACAGTCGCGAGGAGGCGGTCCGGTTGGGGAACGACTACATCGGGCTGGAGCATCTGTTCCTGGGGCTGATCCGCGAAGGTGAAGGGAAGGCGATGCAAATTCTTGCCTATCAGAATGTGGACATAGCCGCCCTGAAGAAGCGTATTGAGAAGACTGTTCGCAGGCAGGATGTGGTGGTAAAGGACGGAACCAATCTGCCGCTGGTGCGGCAGGCAGAGAAAGCGCTTAAGATCACCTACCTGGAAGCCCGTTTGTTCCGCAGTGAAATGATTGGCACAGAGCATCTTCTGCTGGCCATCTTAAAGGATCAGGACAATTTCATTTCCAAACTGCTCTCCGTGGAGGGGGTTACCTATGAGCGGGTGAAAGCCGAGGTATCGAAGTTCAGCGATTTTGATGATTCTGAATCGACCTCCTCCCCCACCTCCGATTATCCGGAGGGTGGTGCTGATGATGACATGGAGGAGCCGGAAGGGCAAAGGTCGTCGGGGGGGGGCATGCCGGGATCGAGAAAAGGGGCAGAAACCAAGAGCAAGACTCCGGTACTCGACAACTTTGGCCGCGATCTGACGAAGGCTGCCGAGGAGAACAAGCTCGACCCGGTGGTGGGGCGTGAGCGTGAGCTGGAGCGTATCGCACAGATACTGAGCAGGAGGAAGAAGAACAACCCGATCCTGATTGGCGAGCCCGGAGTGGGCAAATCGGCTATTGCCGAAGGGCTGGCACTCAGGATTATTCAGCGCAGGGTATCCAGGGCGCTGTTCAACAAGCGCATTGTAACCCTGGATCTGGCCTCGCTGGTGGCAGGCACCAAGTACCGCGGGCAGTTTGAGGAGCGCATGAAGGCGGTGCTGAACGAGCTGGAAAAGAACACCGATGTGATCCTGTTCATCGATGAGATACATACGATTGTTGGGGCCGGTGGTGCCAGTGGTTCGCTGGATGCCTCCAACATGTTCAAGCCGGCGCTGGCCCGCGGTGACCTGCAATGCATCGGGGCCACCACCCTGGATGAATACCGCCAGCACATCGAGAAGGACGGGGCGCTGGAACGCCGTTTTCAGAAGATTATGGTGGATCCCACCTCTCCCGAGGAGACCATTGAGATTCTGCACAACATCAAGGAGAAATACGAAGATCACCACCTGGTGGAATACACCCCTGAGGCCATAAAAGCCTGTGTGTCATTAACATCACGTTACATCAGCGACCGTTGCCTCCCAGACAAGGCCATTGATGCCCTGGATGAAGCCGGGTCGAGGGTGCATCTTACCCACCTGAATGTGCCCGTGGAAATCCTCACCATTGAACAGGACCTTGAGGCTGTGAAATCCCGGAAGAACCTGGCGGTGCGGAACCAGAAGTTTGAGGACGCAGCCCGGTGCCGCGATGAGGAGCGGATCCTGCTGGAGAAGCTGGAGCAGGAGAAGAAGAACTGGGAAACCGATGCCCGCAGGCACCGCGAAAAGGTAGAGGAGCAGGATGTGGCCGAAGTGGTGGCGATGATGACCGGCGTGCCGGTGCAGCGGATTGCCCGCAATGAGAGCGAAAGGCTGATCAGGATGGAAGATGAGCTAGAAGGGAGTGTTATCGGACAGGAGGAGGCCATTAAGAAAGTGGTGAAGGCGATACGCCGGAACCGCGCAGGGCTCAAGGATCCGGGCAAACCCATCGGCACCTTCATCTTCCTGGGCCCTACCGGCGTGGGAAAAACCCACCTGGCAAAGGTGCTGAGCCGGTACCTCTTCGATTCTGACGATGCCCTGATACGGATTGATATGAGCGAGTACATGGAAAAATTCGCAGTATCGCGCCTTGTGGGTGCACCTCCGGGGTATGTGGGGTATGAAGAAGGGGGGCAGCTCTCGGAAAAAGTGCGCCGCAAACCTTACTCCGTAGTGCTCCTCGACGAAATCGAAAAGGCCCACCCCGACGTGTTCCACATCATGCTGCAGGTGCTCGACGATGGCCTCCTTACCGATTCATACGGCAGGAAGATCGACTTCAAGAACACCATTGTGATCATGACTTCGAACATCGGATCGCGGCAGCTGAAGGACTTCGGAGCCGGTGTAGGCTTTGCCACCAATGCCCGTTCAGAAAACCGCAATGAGCTGGACAGGAGCATCATCGAAAATGCTCTCAAAAAGGCTTTTGCCCCTGAGTTCCTGAACCGTATCGATGATGTGGTGGTATTCAACAACCTCGAGAGGGACGACATCCATAAGATCATCGACATCGAGCTGAAGCAGCTTTACAATCGGGTGGAAGACCTCGGGTTCAGCCTCGAAATTACTCCTGAAGCCAAGGATTTCATCGTGGAAAAGGGATGGGACCCGAACTATGGTGCACGCCCGCTGAAGCGTGCCATCCAGAAGTACATCGAAGACGAGCTGGCAGAAGAGATCATCCGCACCGACCTCAAAGAGCACGATGTCATTGTGGTGGGGTACAATCCGGCAGAGGAGAAAATCACGTTTACCCTCAATCAGACCAAACCCGCCGAGTAAATCAGTGGTATAAAAACCTGCGGATGTTCCGCTTCGGGGTTTTCTGGAACTCGGTATCCCTGATTTCCAGCTCAGCAATATGGATATACGACGGGAGGTGGTTGTTTACCGCTTTCAGATTCTGTTCAAGCAGCTCCCTGAGCTGTTCGTCGGTGAGTTTTTCCTTCTGCTGGTACTCTTTGTCGGGATACATCAGCGCCACCAGTTTTTCGCCCCGCTGTACCACCAGTGTTTCGGCGATGCCTGGTTTGGTATCGAAGATCGATTCGATGTTTTCGGGATAGATATTTCTTCCGTTGGCACCCAGAAACATACTTTTATTCCGCCCTTTGATGTAGACGAAGCCCTTTTTATCGAGCAGGCCCAGGTCACCGGTGTGGAGCCACCCCTCTTCGTCCAGGATCTCTTTCGTGGCTTTTTCGTTTTTGTAGTATCCCGGAAGTACATTTTCACCTTTCACCATGATCTCTCCCACCTCCCTGACAGGGTCATTTGAATCGATCCTGATATCAAGGGTGTCTATTGCCCTGCCCGATGCCCGGAGCGGGTTCTCGGTCCAGGGTGCGTAGCTGATCAGCGGGCCGCACTCCGTCATCCCGTAGCCCACGGTAAAGGGGAACCCGATCTTTTTGAAGAAACGCTCTGCCTGATGGTTCAAAGGCGCACCCCCGATCACGATCTCAAGGAAACGTCCGCCGAACACCTGTACCAGTTTTTTCTTTATCTTATTTCTGATCAGAAGGTTGAGTACCGGGATTGCCAGCAGGGTCTTCATCGCCGGTTTTGAGATCACAGGCAGGATCTGCTTTACGAATATCTTTTCGATGACCAGCGGTACCGTAAGGACCAGGGCCGGTCTGATCTCCTGAAAAGCACGGATGATGATCTGGGGCGACGGGGTTTTGGTAAGGATGGTGATATGGCATCCGAGGGAAAACGGGAACAGGAACTCAAAGGCGCATCCAAAGGTATGGGCCAGGGGAAGGAATGAGACTATCGGGTCGCCGGATTTCAGGGGCATATTGTTCCGGGCATACCGCACGTTGGCCGCCAGGGCATTGTGGGTGATCATCACCCCTTTGGTATTACCGGTGGTGCCACTGGTGTAACTGATCACAGCCAGCCTGTCGTTGGGAACTTCTGCCACATGAAAATGCTCTCCGGTCCTTTCGGAGCCGGCGTCAGGTGCAGCGGTATCCTCCGGTGTCCGTGCCCACACACGTGAAAAGCTTTCGATGGCAATGGTTGCCCTGATGGCTGCAAGGCGGTTGTAATCGACCTTGTCAAGGAATGACTCTCCGGCAAAGAGCAGGATGGCATCCGAATGGGCGATAATTTCATGGAGGTCATCTTCCCTGAAATCGGGCAATACCGGCACAATTACGGCTCCATAGGTTACAACAGCCAGATAAACAATGCCCCACCGCGACGAATTTTTACCCACCAGAGCCACCTTATCCCCCTCCTGCAGGCCAAAAGCCCTGAAAAATTTATGCATACGGGAGATATACAACTCCACATCGCCATACGTAAATGTCTCACCTTCGTAATCGGTAAGAGCCTTTTTTTCCCGGTTTTCTGCGATGCTTTGCAGGATGTACCGGGTGAAGTTTTCTTTCAGCATAGGAAAAAGGTTATGGGTTTTCTGCAAAAGAGGTGTAAAGGTACCATGAAATTTCACCCATTCGACCAACTACCCGCTAACCTTTGGTAATTTCCATCAAAATTTCGTCCTTCATCACATTCATACCCGCCTTCACTTAGCTACATTTTAAAATTGTATTAATGGCCTCAGGAGTAACTCAGGTACGTACAGGCATCGGTTATCCGGTACTCCGGAGTTTCAGAAGTAACAACTCTTGTTTGTTAATGTTCAAAGGGGGTTGTACCCGTAAAAATAGGAATATTTGACAGGGAAATCAAGAGGTAGGGTCATTTATCTTAGTTTTGCTGAAAATATCACCGGATCATGGATGTGTTATCAGCTCCGCTGGCGGAGATCCTCAGGCCTGAAACCTTATCGGATTATGCAGGGCAGCAGCATTTAACGGGCGAGGGTGCAGTGCTGCAGAAAGCGATTGCCACCGGCACCATCCCCTCTATGATCTTCTGGGGCCCTCCCGGGGTCGGTAAAACCACCCTGGCCCATATCGTTGCCCGTTCACTCGATATGCATTTCTTTACACTAAGCGCCATCTCGTCGGGCGTTAAGGAGGTGCGGTCGGTCATAGACCAGGCGGTTCCCATGCAGGGCAGGGCGATCCTGTTCATCGATGAGATCCACCGGTTCAGCAAATCGCAGCAGGACTCCCTGCTGGGTGCGGTGGAGCGCGGTATCGTAACCCTGATCGGTGCCACAACCGAAAATCCATCGTTCGAAGTGATCCCTCCCCTCCTCTCGCGATGTCAGGTATATGTTTTGAAACCACTGGAAGTGAGTGATCTGAAAACGCTGCTGGAGAAGGCCATAGAGTGGTACCGGCAGCAGGGTGTCGTGATCGTGGTTGAGGAGGAGGAGGCCCTGTACAGGTTCAGTGGCGGAGATGCGAGAAAGCTCTATAACGCGCTGCAGCTTGTAGTTACAGCGGGAGGTAGCGGAGGTGAGGTAAAAATCACCAATGCAATGGTACTAAGTCTCGTACAGGAAAACCTTGCCATGTACGACAAACAGGGAGAACTGCATTACGATGTGATCTCGGCTTTTATAAAATCGGTACGCGGAAGTGATCCTGACGGGGCTGTGTACTGGCTTGCCCGTATGGTGGAGGGGGGTGAAGACCCGAAATTCATTGCGCGGAGGCTGATCATCCTGGCGGCTGAGGATATCGGGCTTGCCAACCCCAATGCCCTGTTGCTGGCCAATGCATGCTTCGATACCGTGCATAAAATCGGCTGGCCCGAATGCAGGATCGTGCTGTCGGAGACCACCCTGTACCTTGCCACATCCCCCAAGAGCAACTCAGCCTACATGGCCATCGGCAAAGCGCAGGACATGGTACAGCAGACCGGGGATCTTCCGGTACCCCTGCACCTGCGCAATGCACCTACCGGCATGATGAAGAGGATGGACTACGGGCTGGGGTACAAATACGCCCACGACTACCCCGGAAACTTCGTCAGGCAGGAGTACCTGCCTGACAAAGTAAAAGGGAAGAAACTGTATCATCCCGGACAAAATCCTTCGGAAATCAAAATTGCCGAGCGGATGAAGGGATGGTGGGAAGTCAGAAAATGACGCTTTAGTTCCGCACGATGCGGGTTCTGTGGATGATACCGCCTGAGGTAAACTCACCGATATAGAGTCCGGCAGGTAACACAGAGAGGTCGGCTGAACCTCCGGCTACAGGGTACACACCTGCAAGGCTTCCTGCCAGGTCGAACACCTTCAGTTCGGTTACCCCGGGCTGACTGAACCGCACCATACCTTTGGTTGGATTGGGGGAAATAAAGGCCCACTCGAAGGGAACCGGGGTTTGGATGCCCACACCGCCATATTGTTCAAACTCAAGGTCATCAATATAATACATCACGGTGCTTCCGGTGCCGCCACCTGCATAGGTGAAAAAATTCATCCCGGCAAGCTGTTTCAGGCCCGCTCCTCCATCTTCCTTGATGCTGAACTGCCATTCAGCCAGCTTGTTGTTGTTCACCTTCATCTCAGCAGAGTCCTTGTCGAGGTCCACCGAAATCTTCACTTCGGTCCATGCGCCTTTGGTATACGTTCCGATGTCGGTCGGGGTATTATTGTGGGTCATGGTGATGTCGGTATTGGGATCAAACACCACCGAAAAGGCCCATTCTGCACTTGCCGGCAGGATGTGCAGCATGTTGAAATACGCGCCGTCCGTGGGTTGGTCCCCCACATAGATGTTAAAGGTCACCTCAAATTTTCCTGAGGTTTTGTCGCCCAGTTTCAGCACCATGTCAAAATCGCCCTGTGCAGCAGCAGCATTGAATTTGACAGAATTCGGAGGTGAGCTCGACTTTTCGTTGCTAATGAGGGCATCATCGGTTCCACCGGCGGTACCACTCCAGGGTACCCACCAGGTAGGATTGGAGGCTCCGAGTTTGTTACCCGCTGTGTAACTGTCGAAATTCTCCTGATAGAGGGTTGTCTGAGCCTGAATATACATGGGGACCAATAGGCACAGCGCAGCTAACAGAGTAAATGTTCTTCTCATAATCTTAAGGTATTGGTTAATGGTTAATGGTTAATGGTCAGTGGTTTGATTTGCTGATGGAGAATTATTTGGATTTGGTCTGGGTTTTTGCAGCCGGTTTCTGGTTGGTTTGAGGCACCTGTTCAGGCTGCTGCTCAGGCTGCTGGGGTTGCTCGGGCTGTTTTGCCTGTTCGGCTCCACCGTATCCCACCGGTTTCACTTTTTCGGTCTTTATCGGTCGTTTTTTTACTTCTTTCTCCGGCAGTGGTGCAGGAGCTTCCACATCAGGTTTCTGGGCATCCTTCATCCATGTCTCCGCTTCCTTGGAGCCCAGGTTGATGGCCCGCTGCAAAGCCACACGGGCATTGGAGTTCTGCCCTGCGCCGATGTACGACTGCCCCAGCATCAGCCATGACTCACGATCATCCGGATCGAGGTACACCGCTTTTTTGAACATTTCAATGGCAGTGATGTAGTTTTTCCCTGTAAATTCCATCGCCCCATTGTTATAAAATTGGTTGTTACCAACTGTGATATCCCACTCCATCGGTACGGAACCCTTGCGGGGGTTTTTGTCATCCACGTAGGTTACTTTAAAATACATCTCATAGCTGATGGGGCCACCCCCTCGTACCGTCGCAGGTTTCCACGGCCTTCTTGCCAGATTGAGCAGAATGTGAATCGCATTTTCAGAAAGCCGGTAGTCGATGCTGTTCAGGTTAAGGACACGGATGGTGGTGGTATCGAGCTTGCCTTCCGGACTGATATTGGCTTTCAGCAAGGCTGTTGTCTGGCGGCCCGACTTGCTCAGAAATCCGTCAGGGAAGACAATATTTCGTTCAATAAAGCCCTCCAGCTGGAAATGGCCATCCGCATAATAGGCCGGAACGGTATCCAGCAACCGGATATCTGGTGCCTTATCATCAGTACAATTACACTCGACCGGAAGTACAAATTCACGCGGCATCGCCTTCCCCGATTCCTTTACAGGCACCCACTGGCCTGAGGTGCTGTTTACAGCGCGGATCATTGCTGCGTTGAAATTGTCTGACGGACGGTTGGCCACATTGTCGCTGTAGAGTGTGAGGAACTTCTCAAGGTTTCCTTCGTTGTTCACCATAAAACGGAGGATGATTCTTGCGTACTCCCCTTCCAGGTCGCGCCATGGGCATACGAAATTCCTCTTCAGAACTGTCACCAGCTCATCAAGGGTGCACTGATACCGCTCGGCATCGGATGAGGCATCCTTGCAGCTTTTAAGGTATGGCATGATGAGATCTCCGGACTGGGAGGAAGTAGCTTTTTGACCAGACTGGCCCGAAACCACGGGTGAGGTGAAGATCAGAAGAAAGCACCAACAGGTCAACACTGCTGCATGTCGTTTCATATAGTTTCAGTTTGAGGGTTTCTAAAAAGAAAAAATTTGCCAATTAGACCAAAATTACAAAGAAATGATTAATCGTGTACATACTTTATTATTTTTTTCTTCCTTCGCAACAAAAATCACCAGGCATCCGTCATTGTAAGATTATCCTTAAAATCACATTACATGCCCTATAGCCGTTACGCCCTTTATTTAGGTGTTATTCTGTTCGTTTCCCTTGCATCTTCGCTGAACAATCCGGCCCGTTCCCAACGCTTCACCATCAGCGGCCATATGGTGGAATCGGAAGGAAAGGAGACCATACCCGGTGTAAACATCTTTCTTAAAGGGACCAGCACAGGTACCATCTCCAACAATTACGGGTTTTATTCCATCAGCCCGATGAAGGATACCGTTGAAATCGTGTATTCATTTATCGGCTATGCCCCTCAGAACATCCGTTTTTTTCTGCACCGGGATACGGTGATCGACATCACCTTAAACCCGATCAGGCTAGAGACCTTTGTGGTGACCGCAGAAACCAACACCCCTATCAGCACCGAGAACCGGATGAGTGTGGTGAGTGTTCCCATACGGCAGATTCAGGAGATCCCTGCCCTGCTGGGCGAGAAGGATGTTTTCAAGGTATTGCAGCTCATGCCGGGGGTGCAGTCGGGAGGTGAAGGAACCAGCGGGCTGTATGTGCGCGGCGGCGGCCCTGACCAGAACCTGATCATTCTGGATGATGCACTGGTGTACAACGCCTTTCACCTGTTCGGCTTTTTCAGCCTCTTCAACGGGGATGCCCTGAAAAGTGTGGAGCTTTCAAAAGGGGGATTTCCCGCACGGTTCGGCGGCAGATTGTCGTCGGTGGTTGAGATGCAAATGAAGGACGGCAGCCGCAAAGGGTACCATGGCGAAGCTGGTATTGGACTGATATCGAGTAGGTTGATGCTTGAAGGCCCCATCATCAAAGACAAAGCCTCCTTTATTGTTTCCGGCAGAAGAACCTATCTTGATGTGCTGGCAAAGCCCTTTATCCCTGATGGTATATCGGCCGGATACTATTTTTATGACCTCAACGCCAAACTGAATTACGAGATCAGTCCCCGCGACCGGGTCTATGTAAGCGGCTATTTCGGCAGAGATAAATTTAACGTGGGAGAAGAAACAGACTGGGACGAATTTCAGGCAGGGATGTTCTGGCAGAATGCCACTACCACAGGCAGGTGGAACCACATTTTCAATCCCCGTTTGTTCACGAACACCTCCCTGATTTACAGCACCTACAGATTTAATGTCTTCTTTTCGCAATTTGAAAAGGAGAAGCTCATGCTCGATCTGGATTATATTTCTGATATTGAGGATGTAAGCATTAAGTCCGACTGGGAATACAGTCCTACGCCCAACCACCTGATCAGGGCCGGACTGCTGGTTACCTATCATACCTTCAGGCCCAGCGCGGTGGTGTTGAAAGCCATGGATATTGACGAATATACCTTCAAAGTAAGAAGACTCTTTTCATTCGAAAACGGATTGTATGTGGAGGATGAGCTGAGGCTGGGCGACAGGTTTAAAGCCAATGTGGGTATCAGGCTCAGCCATTTTACCACCAGGGACAAACAATATTTCAATCCTGAACCCCGCCTGATGGCTTCCTGGATGCTTGCCGATGACTTTTCAGCCAAGTTATCGTATGCCCACATGACCCAGTATGTGCACCTGATATCCAATTCAGGGCTGTCGCTGCCCACCGATTTATGGGTACCGACCACCGAGAACATCGCCCCCCAGCAATCGCAGCAGGTAGCCGCCGGCCTTGCCAAAGATCTGATTCCTCTGGGATTGAATGTATCCCTGGAAGGGTATTACAAGTATTCAAAAAATGTTTTGGGGTATTCAGAAGGGGCTTCATTCCTGATGTTTGAGGATCCTGAGTCGACCGAGGAGGTGAAGTGGGAAGATAATGTTACCCAGGGGCAGGGCTGGTCCTATGGTGCCGAATTTCTCCTGCAGCGAAAATTTGGTGCATTTACCGGATGGATCGGCTACACCCTCTCCTGGACCCAGTTGCAGTTTGATGAGGTAAATAATGGTGATAAGTTCTTTGCCAAATACGACCGGAGAAATGATATCTCGGTGGTGGGGATTTACAAACTGAACGACAAATTCACTTTTTCAGGCACCTGGGTGTATGGTACCGGAAACGCCATCAACCTGCCCACCGCAGAATACCCCGTGATTCCCCACAATGCAGAAATGAGTGAATGGCTTAACTGGACACGCGAAATCCCATCGTATGGAGCGAAAAATTCCCAGAGGATGGAACCGTATCACAGAATGGATCTGAGTGCCAGGTACACAAAAAAGCTCCCCAAATATGAACGTACTATTGAGTTTAGTGTGTTTAATCTCTACAACCGTAAAAACCCCTACTTCTATTTCCTTGATCAGGATTATGACCCCAACACAGGGCAATGGATGAATGTGGTGAAGAAAATCTCCATCTTCCCGGTCATACCCTCCATTTCCCTCAATTTCAAGTTTTAATCATTCTTTAATCAAAATCACAGTACCGGTATGAAATCCTCACATATAGCTTCTCTTCAAACTATAGGGCTGATTCTGTTTTCCATCCTCATCCTGTTTTTCTATTCATGTGAACCTGAGATTGTTACAAAAATAGATATCCCTGAGGAAGATCCAAAACTTTCGGTTAGTGCCTACCTGATCCCATCCGATACGATACATCAGATCTATATCGGCAAGTCGAAACCGCACAATGTACCTACGGATGAAAGCTGGGAAGTAGAAAATGCAGTGGCCACCATTTCCGATGGTTCCACTACTGTTACACTGACCAAAGCAGGGCTGGGCTATTATCAATTTTCCCAGGATGACCTTGAGATTGTACCCGGGAAAAAGTACCAGTTCAGCGCGTATGCTCCCGGATTCAAGCAGAGCGTGCATAGCTCATGCGTGGTGCCTGCACTGTTTGATCCGAAGCTTGAGGTGACATCCATTGATACGGTTACAACCAGTGAGATGACTTCCTGGGCTGTAAATTTCAAAATCATGGACAACCCCGGCACTGTTGACTTCTACCGCATCGTAGGGACTATGGAATTTATCGACACCACCACCTTTGAAATTATCCACATGCCAATGTCCCCTGCGCAACCCCGTTTCAGCATGTTCGACGATGCAGGAAGGGATGGAGCCTGGATTCCCCTGAGGTTCGACGGATACAACTATGAATGGATGGGTCAGGGATCAGGCCTGAAGCTGGTTTCCATCAATATTGATGTGCTTCGTACCGATGAACCGTACTACAAATTCCATTACCCGTTTGTAGTAAAGCAGTATTATCCTGATGACAATCCATTTACAGAGCCTGTGATCATCTTCAGCAACATCACAAACGGTTACGGAGTCTTTTGCAGTGCCGTGAAAAAGAGTTACCGGTTCCAGCAATAACCTACTGTCAGATATTCATCCCGCCACAGACCGAGATGATCTGGCCTGTGACATAGCTGCTGAGGTCGGATGCCAGGAACAGGCAGATATCAGCCACATCGGAGGGTTGTCCGGCCCTGCGCAGCGGAATTTTTTCGGCCCACTCCTTCTTCACGTCGTCGGGAAGTTTTGAGGTCATCTCTGTTTCGATGAATCCCGGAGCCACGGCATTGCAACGCACGTTTCTGGAACCCAACTCCTTGGCGATGGATTTGGTAAACCCGATCATACCGGCTTTTGAGGCTGCATAGTTCGACTGTCCTGCATTTCCGTTCACCCCAACCACAGAGGTCATGTTGATGATTGATCCGCTGCGCTGTTTCAGCATAAATTTCTGCACGGCCTTGGTGAGGTTGAAGACCGATTTAAGGTTCACCCTGATCACCATATCCCACTCTTCCTCTGACATGCGCATCAGCAGGTTGTCGCGGGTAATACCGGCGTTGTTCACCAGGATGTCGATCCGTCCCATCTTTTCAACGGTATCATTGGCGAGTTTTTCACAGGCGGCAAAATCCGAAGCATCCGATTCAAATGCAACAGCATTTACCCCCAGCTGCTTAATCTCCTCCACCAGCGCTTGGGCATGATCGTCAATCCGTATATCGGAAAAAGCGATGGAGCATCCCTGCCCCGCCAGTTTCAGCGCGATGGCTTTACCGATTCCCCGGGCTCCCCCGGTAACCAGTGCGGTTTTTCCTTCAAGTAGTTTCATGAGGATTGTGTATTTGTTGAGTTGTTTAGTTGTTTTACAGCCATTTCACCCATGGGAAATCCATTCGGTACACGAGTAGCGGGTGGTTGGGGAAGAGTCTGAAGGCGTAGTCGAACACTCCTGCCCTGCGGATGGGCACTGCGCAGTCGAACTGCAGCCTGCCGTTGCCCAGCGGGGTAACCGTCATCGTCTCTTTTGCAAAGACCTTATGCACAACATCCCTTCGCTTTTCGCCGAAAACCACTTCCACCCCCAGGTCGTCAGGTCCCAGTCCGGGAGCATCGATCACAACCGAAGCCCTGAAATCCTCTCCAAGGTTGAGGGGAGATATTGTGGAATCGGGGAAGTGCTTTTCGACCAGGGTAATATGCTCCCAGTGAAGCATGATGCGCCGTTTCCAGGCAGCCAGTTCCCGTGCATTTCTGTACCCGTCGAGGGTCATCAGGCTGTGCCGTCCGGCCAGTTTATGGTAGTACTGCGCGTGGTAATCGTTCAGCATCCGTTTCATAGTGAACCGTGGCGTGATGTATTTGAAGTTGTTGCGGATATAGCGTATCCAGCCCTGAGGGATCCCGTTGGCGTTCCGGTCGTAGTAGAGCGCAGCAATATGGTCTTCGATAATATTGTAGATCGATTCGGCATCCAGCTGATCCTGTAATACCCCGTCCAGATAGGTATTTTCTTCGGGGAGTGCCCATCCGGCTTCGGGTTGGTAACCTTCTGCCCACCAGCCATCGAGTACACTGAGGTTCAGTACACCGTTCATCGCGGCTTTCTCTCCCGAGGTACCTGATGCTTCCTGGGGCCGGGTAGGATTATTGAGCCACACATCACACCCCTGGGTCAGAAACCGGCCCAGTTCCATATCGTAGTTTTCTACAAACAGCACCTTCCCTTCGAAAGCGGGCTTGCGGCTGATCTCGACAATCCGTTTGATCAGGTCCTGGCCTGCCTTGTCGTTTGGATGGGCCTTGCCGGCAAATACAAACCGCAGGGGCCTTTTACGGTTGTTCAGCAGTTGTGATAAACGCTGTTCGTTGGAAAAAAGGAGTCCGGCCCTTTTATAGGTCGCAAATCTCCTGGCAAAACCGATGGTAAGCCACGGTTGCTCCAGGGTTTCGAGCACCCTGACAATATGGCCGGGTGATTCCTGCCGTGTGGTCATTTCTTTCCGCATCCGGATAGCAAGGTGCTTCAGCAGGTCGTTCCGCAGTTCGCACCGGGTGTTCCAGATCTCTTCATCGGTTATCTGGTCAATTGCTGCCCATACTGCATCCAGATGCTGATCCGAGAGGTCCGGCTTCAGGAAGCGGGTGTGGATAGACTGCCATTTATGGCTGGCCCAGGTGGGATAGTGTACTCCGTTGGTTACATGGCCAATATGCAGTTCATCCTCAAAATATCCCGGAAACATATCAATGAACATGGCGCGGCTCACCCTGCCATGCAGGGCACTTACACCGTTTACCTCCTGGGCGGTATTGATGGCCAGAACGCTCATGGAGAAATTTTCTGCCGGATCGTCAGGGTTGATTTTCCCCAGCGATATAAGTTCATCCCAGGTTATATGGTACCTTTCGGGGTAATGAGCGATATAAGCCCGCAGCATCTCCTCCGGGAAAGCATCATGCCCGGCAGGTACAGGGGTATGGGTGGTAAAAAGGGTGGATGCCCGTATCACCTCCAGTGCTTCCGGAAACGAGAGATACTGCTGCTGTACCAGGTCACGCAGACGTTCGAAATTCAGCAACGCGGCATGCCCTTCGTTGCAATGGTATAGGTCGGGGTTGATATCAAGTGCTTCGAGCAACCTGATCCCTCCCACCCCCAGCAACATCTCCTGCTTGAAGCGGTTCTCAAGATCACCACCGTAAAGCTGATGTGTTATAAAACGGTCGTGTGGTGCATTCTTCTCAGTATCAGCATCCAGAAGATACAGTTTCACCCTTCCTATGTCCACGCGCCACACTTTTGCATATACATTTCTGCCCGGAAAAGCGATGGAAATGGTGACCCATTCCCCTTGCGCATTGCGGATGGGATGGATCGGCAGGTCAGAGAATTTCTGCGGGTAATACCCGGCTTCCTGGTCACCGTATGGAGTGATTTTCTGCGTAAAATACCCATATCGGTAGAGTAAACCGATGCCTGTGATCTTTTTGTTGTCGTCGCTGGCCTCTTTCATATAGTCCCCTGCCAGTATTCCGAGGCCGCCTGAATAGATCTTCAGGCTTTCGTGAAGACCAAATTCCATTGAGAAATAGGCCACTTCGGGGAGGTCCTTTTCAGGCGGACTGGAAATATAGGCAGAGAACTCCTGGTATACCCCTTTAAGCTCATTTATAAAATTCTGATCATCTGCAAGTTCCATAAGCCTGTTGTAGCTTAGCAGCGACAGGAGCTTAACGGGATTATTTCCCGACTCCTGCCAGAGGTCGGGATCGATGGACCGGAAGAGATCTTCGGCTTTGTGGTTCCATGTCCACCACAGGTTATCTGACAGTTTTTTGAGGGGATCGAGCTGTGGGGGATAGGCACTTTTCACAAGGATTTTATTCCACTGGGGGGTGTCTTTCTCCTTCAGCAGGAAACGGCTTTTACCGTTCGAAAACGGATAGGGTTCAACGGCACCTCTTTCGCGTGCTTCTGCAAGGGCTTGCTGATAGCCGGTAAGATAAAACCCGATAAATTTCTGCCAGGTGGCCTCGCTGGCGATATCCATGGATTTCCGTGAAAGTTCAAGGTATGCCTCAGGGCTGAGGGAGAGCATTTTCCTGACCATGGCAGACAGTTCAGCTGTAACGGTAGTATCGGAATCATCGGTCCTCTGAATCACCTTAACTGCCGGAGAGGCCTCAGCGCCAAGGGATTGGATCCACCGGCCAAAACCGGCCAGGGAGGTGGTGGCTGTCGGGATTCCGTAGGCTATGCTCTCGAGCGGGGTATAGCCCCAGGGCTCATAGTAGCTTGGAAACAGTGTCAGGTCGAAGCCACTCAGAAACGCATAATAGTTCAGGTTAAAGATGCCGTCATTCCCGGTGAGGTACGTGGGCACAAAACAGACGAAAACCTTTCCTTCGGGATGGTTGCTGAGCCCCGCTGCTTCCATTTTCCTGAGCACAGGATCGATTTCCGGGGAATTCAGCATGTGGGTCAGGCTGTGATGGGCATGAGAGAGGGGAAACTGGGCATCTCCCTGAAGCCGGTTCAGAAGATCGGGCCTGGGGCCGTGGTGGTATGCCGGCACCGCGATTACCGCAAGGATCCTGCGGGGCCCTGTATCCCCGGAAGCCAGTTCTGCCATGGCATCAATAAACAGGTCGATCCCTTTGTTCCTGAACTCGTACCTGCCACTGGTAAGAACCAGCAGGGAATCGTCAGGAAAGGAGGTACCAAAAAGGGATTCGGCCACTCCGGTGATCCTCTTGCGGGCATCTTCCCTCATGGATTGTCTGAGGGATGTTTCCGGCACAAGGCGGCTGTCGAAGCCGTTCGGGGTAATCACATCAGGGCTTTTGCCCAGCAGATGCTGACACTCTTTGCCTGTAATTTCACTCACGGTCGTGAATACATCAGCCAGGTTTGCCGATAAAGTCTCCAGTGAATGCTTCGATTTCACCTGAAATTCGGCTGCCAGCAATTCAGGGCTCACCGATCCGAGGGAACTGTAAAGGGCTTTCCCGTTGCCTGCCATGGATCGGCCGAGCACGGTGGCATGCGTGGTAAACGCGGTGGCGATGCCGGGGGTATTTTTCCTGAGGTACAGGATCCCGGTACCGGTCATCCATTCATGGAACTGGGCCAGGACCCTGTCGCGCGGCGACAGGTGGATCCGGTAGTAGCTTTCAATCACCCTGGCTGCCGCATACCCAAACATGGCCGGTTCAATATAATCCCACTGCCCGCTGATGGAATCGAGCCCGCAGTCTTCCCAGAATACAGCAAAAATTTTGTCTTTTTCCGGGAAGAACGAGGTGAAATCCACTAGAATCGCAACAGGATTCCCTTCGGTCTTCCATCGCCCTACCCTGAAGTACAACCCTTCGCGTGCGGCATACTCGCGCCAGCTTTTCATCAGCATCAGGTCTTCTTCAAAATGGGGATGGTTCGTGGTTTCTTTCCACACATCAGGCCCGATCATTATCAGCTGATCATCTCTCTGCAGCAGCGATTTCAGCACAGGGGTCTTGGTAGCAATGACGGTATTGATACCTCCGATTTTGTTGCACACCTCCCATGATACCTCAAAAATAAAATCGGGTACCGGAAGATTCATCTCCTCTTCATTTCTTTCTGTCATACATAAAATGGATTACACATCGGGCATCTGGCCCGGACTATTTTACAGGGAACAATGCATTGGCTTTGATCAGGATATGCTCCCTGCTCAGCTCAATGCTGTCAAACTCAGGTTTATCGTATTTTTCAGCCAGTTCATTGTACCTCGAAAGCTCATCTTCGGTGAGGAATGGCATCATCCAGTCAGCAAATTCCTCCGGCATCCCGTGCATGGCGTACAGGAAGTCGTACATGTCGATCTCTTTCAGCAGCTTCTTCACTTCGGTTTTTTTCAGCGTTTTCAGGTCCTCCATCCTATTGAAACGGATCCCCCCGGAAGTAACCGGTGCAACGTTGGCAGAAGTGGCAACCCCATGTATTGGTACCGAAGGATAGACAGAAGTCCCTGTGGAGCTCTCGACACGTGTGATGAAATCAGAAAGGATATTCATGTAATTGATATACGCATCATAGGGTGTGCCGTACGGATTGAAGTACTTGTGCACATCCCCGTCGCTGAACCACTTCGTGCACATATAGTAGAAGTGGTCAGAAGTCTGCAGAAACCGCCAGTCGCGCAAAAGGTGCTCATTTCCCGGTTGTTTTACTAGGGTTTCGATGGCGTAAATTCTGTCGAAGGCATCATCCTGCAGCTCATTGCCAAGCCATGCGGTAAGGTCCCTCTCCTCATCGGCCCATGAAATCGGGTAAGGCACATGAATCGGTGCCACCGGCTGCAGGGTGTTGCTCACCTCCGAAGGGGTGTTAAACGTAAAGTCCGAGTGGGAGAATACCCTGCCCGGGAGGGCGCGCATAAAATCAAAGATGCCCGTTTCAGGCCACTGGTGCTCCCCGAAGGTTTCATAATCCATAAACAGGTTCACCACCTGTTGCTGGGAATCAATGGCGTTGAGCCAGTCGACAAATTTCTCCGTGGTAAGGGGCCATTCACTCCAGCTCTGCTGCGAAAACCGGAAGGCGATATCATCGCTTAACCTGAAATTCTTGAGCAGGAGCTTCAGCTTGGGATTGATGGCATTGCAATACAGGTAATTAGGGCTTTTCCATCCAAGGATGTGGCGTGCACCTTCGGTAAGCATAGTCTCGAAACCCATTTCGGCCACCATCTCCCCGATTCCGTCGGAATAGATCAGCTCGGTGTTCCTGAAGGCCCTGGTTTCTGCTCCGATAAGCTCCTTCATCCTTTTGCGGTGCATCTCCACCTGGGCAAAAAACTCCTCCTTGCTCTTCAGTGAAGGTAGGGCATGGCAATAGGTCTCTGAGAGAAATTCAACACAGCCGGTGGCTTCCAGCTCGCGGAAGGTATCCAGTACCTCGGGGGCATACATCTCAAACTGGTCGAGGGCGGTACCCGAAATGGAATAGCATATTTTAAAATCTTTGCCATAGATTTTGATCAGGTCCAGCATCAGACGGTTGGTGGGAAGGTAGCATTTGTCGGCCACCCGTCGCATGATATACCGGTTCTGATAGTCATCGAAGTAATGATGATCCTGACCAATCTGAAAGAACCTGTAGTTCTTCAGCCTGAAAGGCTGATGGACCTGGAAGTAGAAGCAGATCGAGCGCATATTTTACTGAATTGTAGGTTTACGAATAGATGAACTGTTTTCAGGGAAGAAGACTGCTGTACGCCTCTTTTACTTTGTGGGCAGCATTGTCCCATTTGAGGTTTTCGACTTCACGTTTCCCGTATTTGATGAACATATTGGATAATGCAGGATAATTGAGCAGGCCGTAAATGGAATCGGCCAGTGCATCGATATCCCAGAAATCGACTTTCAGGGCATGGTGCAACACTTCAGAAACACCTGACTGTTTTGAGATGACCACCGGCACATTGGAGCGCATGGCTTCCAGTGGTGAGATTCCAAAAGGTTCTGAAACAGAAGGCATTACATATACATCGCTGAGGGCAAACATCCGGTTTACCTCCTCCCCTTTCAGGAATCCGGTAAAATGAAACCGGGCACCCATTTTCAGGGCAGCCACACGGCGGATCATTTTATTCAGCATATCACCGGATCCAGCCATCACAAAACGGACGTTGGAATCCTTGTCGAGTACCTTTCGGGCCGCTTCCACAAAATAGTCAGGCCCCTTCTGGAAGGTGATCCTCCCCAGAAAGGTTACGATTTTTTCACGCAGGTGGCGCGATACCCCGTCGAGGTCATGGTCGAGCGGAATCACACCATTATGTACAGTTACCACTTTTGAGGGCGGTATTCCATACCGGTTGATTACGATGTTCCGTGTTAATTCACTCACAGCCACTACCAGATCAGCAGCTTCCATCCCTGCCCTTTCGATATCGTACACGAGCTGGTTTACGTTTTCTCCCGAACGGTCGAACTCCGTGGCGTGGATATGCACCACCAGCGGTTTTCCGGATACCCGTTTGGCCGCAATGCCTGCCTTGTAGGTAAGCCAGTCGTGGGCATGAATAATGTCATGCGGGTTCTGTTCGGCGATAAAGGATGCGATCAGGGCATATTTTTCAACCTCTTCAAGAAGATTTGGGCCGTAAGAGCCCGAAAAGTTAAATCTCCGTGTGTAGAGTGATTCCTCAGATTCACCCACGGAGCTGCTGCTGCTCTCAAGCAACTGGTAATATTCTTCGAGGGAGACATAGGGTATCAGTTTCGAATTGACCTCCATGTATGAAAAGTTCTCCCAGAATTCGGTGTATTTTTTATCCCGCACATCTACAGGAATATCCGAAGCACCCAGGATCCGGGCTACGGAACCATCTTCATCGCCGTAGGCTTTAGGAACCACAAACAGGACATTAACGCCGTGGTTCAGCAAACCCTTCACCAACCCGTAACACGCGGTTCCCAAACCTCCTGAAATATGTGGAGGGAACTCCCATCCGAACATTAGTACACGCATTGCCTGGTAGTATTGATCGTTTGTAATTTCAACCTTGTATCAGATTGTTTGTCCCATTGATTTCAGCATACCGTTGATCCGGTGGAGTTCTGCCACACTCCACGCCTGGGAAATGGCCCCTCCTGCTTTATGGGGCGGGTTTCCTTCGTATACCTCCGACACGGTGCCAATTCCATCCTGCCGCATCACCACTTCAAAGTCGTTGAATATCTGCCGGATAAGCCACAGGCCTGATTGCCCGTAAATCTTCAGCCACCCCTCTGCAAAGTGCCCCAGCAGCCATGGCCAAACCGTACCCTGGTGGATAGCCCTGTCCCGATCTGCCTGATTACCGTAATAATCTCCCTTGTAGTCAGGATGATGCGGTGTAAGTGACCGCAGGCCCCGGGGCGTCAGGAGCTCTGACTTTACCACCTCCAGGATGCTTCGTGACTGTTCATCACTGAGCATGCTATAAGGAAGTGATACCGCGATGACCTGGTTAGGCCTGATGGCATCATCGCGATAGTCGCCATATATAAAATCATATAAGCAGCGGCGCTTCCGGTTCCAGAAAAGTTGGAGAAAATTCTCCCGGATATCCGGAAGGCGGTCACGGAGCCCGTTCAGATTATGGTCCTGCACTTCAAGTCGGTCGGTTAGTTCAAAGAAGAAGGATAAGGCATTGTACCACAGGGCATTCACCTCGACTGGCATCCCGGTTCTGGGAGTAATGGGAATGCCATCCACAATGGCATCCATCCAGGTGAGTGCCATACCGGCTCCTCCCGCCTCGATGAGGCCATGATCATTCATCCTGATATTAAAATCTGTTCCTTCCGAATACCCTTTGATTACTGCTTTCATGGCTTCGCCCCAGCTGGTCCATGCCCCTGAGTAATCTCTGGTGTGCCGGATGTATTGCTGAACCGCCCAGAAAAACCACAGGGGTGCATCCACGGAGTTGTAAACCGCTGAGGTCCCATGTCCTGTATTGGGGAAGAGCGGGCCACGCATCTCCGACACCATGGTATTCATCACCGAACGGAACTGCTTGGTGTTGTTGAGTTCAAGGGTAAGTCCCGGCAAGCCGATAAAGGTATCACGGGCGTACCTGCCATACCAGGGATAGCCGGCAATCACTTCCGATTTTCCATCCCTTTCTACCAGGAACTGCTGCGCCGAATTGGCCAGACAGTTTGCGAAGCTGTCTCTGGGGAGTCTTTTTTTAACCTCCAGATTGAACATGGCCGGTAACTTATTGGCATCCAGTTCAGAAAGTCCTGCAGAAAAGATAATGCTCTCCCCTTTGCCAATGGGCAATTCGAAAAATCCTGGTTCAAGAAGGTCTTCGGTGTAATCGTACCCACGCTCCTGCTCCCGTATGTACTCGATGTTGTAGTTCCACTCCGGAACATGCACATATACCGGATTAGCGGAGAACTGCATGTAGAGTTTTGAGTAGCCCTGATACAGGCACATTGCCGTGCCGTTTTGGATCTGCCCGTAGGAAGTATCGGCCCAGATGTTTGCGGTTGAAAGGTGATGACGGTTACGAAAAGCCAGAAAGGGGGAAAACCGGAGGGTCGTGGGTGAGTGGGCATCCAGCAGGGTATACCGGATCAGAATCCGGTCGTCGTTGGTGGCCAGCAGAGATTCACGCTTCAGCACTACACCTCCAACCCTATAAATCACCATGGGTATCGGATTTGTTTCAAAATCACGCACATACTTGTGTCCTCTCGGATTCCAGTTTCCTCCGGGGTACTTGTGCAATCCAAAATGAAATTCTGTATCATGCTGGATAACAGTCTCATCCAGTGCCGAAAGGAGGACATGCAGTTCATCATCCAGTTCGGGTTGGGGAACAACCAAAAGACCGTGATATTTCCGGGTATTGCAGTTGATGATGGAGGTGCTTGCATAGGCTCCTGAACGGTTTGAACGGATAAGTTCCAGAGAAAGAGAATACTCCAGGTTGATGAGTCTGGTCTTATCGAACTGAATGTAGCTCATAGGTTCCTTAAGGATTATAGGGTTATGGCAAGATCGGATAAAAATACGTCAATATTTCCATATCAACAAATAAAACAGGTTTTGGCCAATAGTTTAATTCAAATTTTTCATTGCGGTAACAAACCGTTCCTTTCCGGAGAGGTCTGTTAACGAGGCAACGGAACCGAATCCTGCAGCGCTGAACAAACCGGCTACCGATGCATTGTAGCGGTGATCTGTTTCCACCAGGAGGACTCCGCCGGGTCTCAGGATCTCCATGGAGTATTCTGCCAGCCTGCGGTAGAAACAAACAGGATCCCCATCTGGAACAAACAGAGCAGCCGAAGGTTCAAAATCTTTCACCTGCACTGCAAGATCAGCCTTGAAGGATTCGGGAATATAGGGTGGATTGCTCACCACCAGATCAAAGTGGCTCAGGGAAGCAGGCAGCTCCCCTGTCAGCAGATCATGCTGGAAATAATCAATTACAACATTGTTTTTTAATGCATTGTAAGATGCTATTTCAAGTATCCCTGCCTGGTAATCCGTAGCAAAAACGTGTGATGCGGGAAACGATTTTTTGATCGCCACGGCAATTGCCCCGCTGCCGGTGCAGAAGTCAATGACCATAGGCTCATTCAGATCGCACAACGCTTCGGCGCAAAGCTTCACAAGCTCTTCGGTCTCCTGCCTGGGAATCAGGATTCCGGGTTCCACGCGAAACGAAAGTCCGCAGAACCGGGCATTTCCGGTAACATATTGTACCGGCATCCCAGATTTCAGTTTCCGCAGATCTTTATGCAGCCTTACAATTCCCGATTCAGAGATCCTGAGGTAAGGATCGAGTGCCATGGAGGTGCGGGTAAACCCGAAACGGTCTTCAAAGAGGATACGGGCCACGGCAGCTGCCTCTTCCTCCGTATAGTGGTCTGTGAGCTGCAGGGCCACCTCTTTCAGCAAATCCTTCGCCAGATTGGTCTTCCCGATCATCGCTGCAAAGGTAGCGAAAATTTCAAAACGGGGGCTTCCCCTGTCGCCGGACACCTTTTCCAGTTGTCGAAAAAGCCGTAGGTTTGCAGCATGACTGCGGATGAGGTCTTCATGCACAGATGCCTTGAGCTGGCCGCCCGGGGTGCCGGGCTGGTTGCCCCCAATCCCCTGGTAGGATGTGTGGTGGTTCATGATGGGGTTGTCGTTGGCGAAGGGTACCACCACCGTTTCGGGGGCCCTCATGCAGAAGTCGTTGCCATTAGCCGCATCCGGGATCCGGAAGTTCTGAAAACCTGCACCTTGTATGTGAACCTTGAACCGTGCAGCCATTGGGGAAAAACCCCGCCCTGCGCCGACCTGATCATTTCCGGCGGCATCCC
The DNA here is from genome assembly GCA_022709695.1 of Bacteroidota bacterium. GTDB lineage: Bacteria > Bacteroidota > Bacteroidia > Bacteroidales > SKPS01 > SKPS01. Next base: position 138,479 of record JAKLII010000001.1, on the reverse strand, counting down.
CAGGGTCGTGATCGGCTGTGCTGATCCTAATCCGCTTGTGGCAGGCAAAGGAATCCGCAGGCTCAGGGATGCAGGCATCAGGGTGGATGTGGGTGTGGCTGAAGAAGAGGCACAGCGGCTGAACCATGCTTTCATCACCTTTCAAACCCTGCATCGCCCACGGATCATACTGAAATGGGCCCAGACCCGCGACGGGTTCATGGATAAGCTGCGCACCCCGGATACCTCAGCCGGGGTAAACTGGATCACCGACCTGAAGCTGAAATCGCTGGTACACCGCTGGCGTGCCGAAACCGATGCGATTCTGGTGGGTGCCGGCACGGTCAGAAACGATGACCCGGAACTTACTACCCGCGAATGGCCCGGGAAAAGCCCGCTGCGCATCATCCTTGACCGTGAAGGGGATTCCGGAACAGATTACAGGGTTTATGACGGCTCCGTTCCCACCTGGATCTATACAGCCAGTCCACCCGTGGAAACGACTGATAAAGTTCTGTTCATTCCGGTCAATCCTCCGGATCAGTCAGTGTTCAACTCCCTGATGGACACCCTGTATCAGCATAAAATTCTCACCCTCCTTATCGAAGGGGGAAAAGAGACCCTGGAAGGTTTCATGAGGCAAGGCCTTTGGGATGAATACAGGGTGTTTACCGGCAACCGGTTCTTTGGCCAGGGGATCGCTGCACCTCCCCTGCCCTCACAGCCTGAGTTGACTTATCATTTTGGTAATGAGTTACTTGAGATTGGTTACAATTGTAAACATTTGGCAAGATGATTCATTTGCTGCTGGCTCTTCTCTTCTCCACCCTGATCATGGTTACCTTCAAGATCTTCGGAAAATTCCGGATCGATACCCTGCAGGCCATTACCACAAACTACCTGGTGGCGATCATCAGTGGCATTCTAACAGCTCCCGCAGGAACCAGCGTCAGTACCCTCCTTCAGGCACCATGGCTCTTCAATGCCATCATCATAGGGTTCTTTTTCATCACAGTATTCTCGGTGTTCGCGGTATCATCCCTGAAAGCGGGGATTGCCATCACGGCCGTCTCCTCAAAAATGTCGGTGGTAATCCCCGTACTGCTGGGGGTTCTTGTGCTGAAAAACGATACCCTTACACCGGTAAAAGCGGCAGGCATAGTGCTGGCACTGATTGCTTTTTACCTCACTTTCAGGAGAAAGGAACCTTTCCGGTTGAAGAGCATCCTGGTTATACTTCCGGTTCTGCTTTTCCTGGGCAATGGCACCAATGATTCCCTGATGAGCTATACCAATGTAATGTATGGCGTGAATGAAAATGATGATACGACACGCCTCTTCATAGTGGTGTTCTCAACAGCCTTCTCTATCGGAATGTTGATTACCCTGGTCAGATGGCTGGTTTACAAGGTTCCGTTTCAGGGCAAAAACCTCATCGCCGGCATCATCCTGGGACTATTCAATTACCTTTCGACCTACTATTTTTACAAAGCCCTCGGTTCCTTTCCGAATTCTGTTTTTTTCCCGGTTTTCAATGCAGGGATTGTCACTTTATCAGCCCTTACCGGTTTTCTTGTTTTCAGGGAAAAACTGCGTCCGGTAAACTGGGCAGGCATCGGAGCCTCCATCCTGGCCATTGTTTTAATTGCCTTTGCGGATAATTATTCGTGGTAAACCGCGTGCCGTATCTCCATATTCACTACTTTAACCGCCTGAAACTGTTAAAACCTGATGCTATGCAAACAAAAAGGCTCATTTTGTCGATGATTGCAGTTCTGACGCTGATGATGTCAGCATTTATCCCTGCTCCTGCCTGGAAAGGTGATGATATTCTGGGTAACTGGTATACCGACCAGAGCAAAGCACTGGTAAATATCTACAAGAACAAATCCGATATCTATTTCGGAAGAATCACCTGGCAGAAAAACCCCAATGAACCTGATGGTTCCCCGAAGCTCGACAAGGAGAACCCGGATCAGAAGCTGAGAAAGAACCCTATCCTGGGTTTGCTCATCCTTAAAGGTTTTAAATATGAAGGTGATCGGTGGACGGATGGTACCATTTACGATCCCGATAACGGCAAAACCTATAAATGTACCATCACCATGGAGAACCGTAACACATTATTCGTAAGGGGTTACGTCGGAATTTCCGCCATCGGGCGCACCACCACCTGGAACCGCAAAACAAACTAAATGGTTCATCACAGGCATTTTAGCACAACCAGAAACATTGGGTGGTGGATCACCTGTGTGTGGTTCGTATGGGTCATTATATCCCCTGGATGCAGAAAAGGCGAGCCCCTTTCGTGGGATACTGAGGTGTCAGGGCCGCTGATGAAGACCCGGATCGATCTTACCGATATCATACCCGATACGATCCTCAAGGGGGATTGCCAGAATATAGCCTGGCTCGAATACAATGAAGAGGTGTACCGCTTGTCAACCTCCTCCCTGGTAGAGGTTGATCAGCAAATTGCCACCAGCAGGTATTCGTTGCCTGTGACCGTGACCCTGCAGCCTGGCCAGTCGTTCATAACCTCCAACGAGGAAGTGTTGTTTCAGTTCGATGGGGCCGAAATCCGCACCATTGTGCTGGATACGGGCATTGTAACGCTGAAGCTGACCAACCCGCTTACGGAACCGGTTGAGTGCACCTGGTCGATCCCGAAATCCGATAACGGGTCAGGATATTTTAAGACGACAGCCCTCATTCCGGCAGCATCTGGGGGTGTACCCGGTACAATTGAACTGGATGTGGATATCAGCGGGTACAGGCTTTCCCTTACCGGAAAAAACAACAATTCGGTTAACAGATTGCAGATCAAGGTAGATACCAGGATTGCTGCCAATGCAAATCCGGTACAGATCAAACCCTCCGATACCCTCAGGGTAGATGCAACGTTTAAGGAGTTTTCCCTGAAAGAGGCCTGGGGGTACTTTGGCCGCCACACCGTATCCACCGGAAAGAAGGTGATGCCCATTCGTACCTTTGACGGCTTCAAGGATGGATCCATCACCATTGATACCGCTTCGGGTACCATTCATGTCGAAAACGGCATCGGCATGGATATCCTGATGAAGATTACCTCACTCGTGATCAGGAATACCAAAAAGCAGCTGGAACTGGTTGTAAACGATCCCTTTGTAGGTAAACCGGTGCAGATGAGCAGAGCCTCTTACAACCCTGCTGCCGGGAAGGCGGTTCCAACCACCTATGACTTTATGTTCTCGAACGCAACCATGAAAGCAATGGTGGAGATGCTGCCTGATGAGATCGAATATGAGATGGAGATGGAAACCAATCCATTGGGCAATGTCTCCTTTGGGAACGATTTCATTCTGTCAGAGAACCCCCTTACTGCAGGGATCTCATTGCAGATGCCTTTTGCCTTTCTGGCAGAGGATCTTACCCTTCAATCCACTGCAGGGATCGGCTTCAGCTCACCTGAGATTCATGAAGCCACCCTGTACCTTATTGCCGACAACTACTTCCCCTTCGACGCCACCCTGTCGCTTACCATGCTCGACAGGGACGGGATCGCCATAGACTCGGTGAAGCCCGCCGGGGTCGTGGCATCAGGAAACCTGGTTCAGCCCGACCTCCTGCTTCCTGTCAGAACCGTGATCCCCTTCGTCTGCCATGCAGAACGACTGGATAAGCTCAGACATGCAAGGAAGATTGTGCTGGATATCGTCCTCGACACACGGCCTGCAGGTACAGTGGTGAAGTTCAAAACCGACTACCACATGACGGTCATTATGTCCGCATCGGTCAATACAACGGTAAACCTATGAAGTCATTCCTGAAGTATCTGGGATTGTTGCTGATGGGAATCCACGGGATACTGCATGCCCAGGATGCGGCTTTGTTCCGGGGAGAAACCGATTCGCTCAGGATCTCCGTTTCCGGTGATATCAATGCAGGCTCAACTTCCCTTTCGAACGCGTCGTGGAGCAATCTGATGTCCGGAGGCTACATCGATGCGGACAAAAAGAACCTGATCGGGGGCTCCCTCCGGGAGGTCAACCTGGCCGGTGCACAATACCGTGCAGAGATTTCAGCCCTTTTTTCACTGAGGAACCTCACCTCGCGGGATTCGGTATTCGGGGTGGGCGGCATCAGCTACTTTAACCTCGAAGAGTTGCGTTTCGGAAAGCCTGTTGCCCTGGTTGCCCTGAACGGTAATCACCCCTATGAAGGCAGTGAGGTCACACTGAAACACCTGGCGTACAACCGCCTGGAATACCAGCATTTGTTTATCGGAGCCTGTAAACTGAGCAAGACCCTTCATGGCATCTCCAGGGCTGGTTTCACGGCAGGAATTGCTATGGGCAACAGACAAATGCACATCGGAATAGACACCGGATTTCTGTACACAGCCCCCTTTGGCGAGTATCTCTCTTTTTACTCCGTAATGCAGTTCAGCCGCTCAGCACCCGAAACGGTACGGCCATTCCGGTACCAGGGAGCAGGTCCTGCCTTAGGCTTCTTTTACCACTATCAGTCGGATTACGGCACCAGGTTCGGGCTCATGATCGACCAGCTGGGGTTTATCCGCTGGAACGCAAAGAGTTATTCCTACAGCCGGGATACCACCTTTACCTTTGAGGGGATTCAGACCGACAATATTTTTCAGATGGAACCGGGCTGGGAAAAGTCCCTTACGCCGGATACCCTTGACTTCTGGTTTAACAGGCATGGTACTCCCCACACCCATTATACCTCCCTGCCTGCCAGAATTCAGGTGTACGGGGAGCACCACTTTGCAGGCTCCCCATTTGCCCTGTTTGCCCAGGCAGTCTGGATGCCAAATACCCTGATGAAACCCATGTTCACATGTGCCATCCGGTGGCATATACTACCCTCCTGGGCTGTGGCCAGAAGCTACAGCTGGGGTGGATACAGCAGGTTTTCATCAGGGCTTTCACTCGAGTTCAACGGATTGAAATTCTGGAAGATAAGGCTTGAATCCCATACCCTGATCCCTTCTCTGGACCCATCTGCCCTGTACAAAAGACACGTGGCAGTGGGTGTGGTGTATCAGCCGGCCGGGTAGAGTCAGGATTTATCTAAATGATAGCAATGAGAAGATTTTTCTGTTTGATATTGATGTTCGGGGCTTTTGCGGTTTCAGCGCAGAAATTTACGCATGGCTATGGGAATACCCCCTACAATGAGGGGATTGCCTCATTTCAGCTTATGGATTCCGGGTACGTAACAGTGGCCAATGCCACCGGTTTCATGCAGAATACCGCTCCCTACGTATTCTTTACGGATCAAAACGGTGTGTTAAGAAAGGACTTCATGCTGTCGAAACCTTACCTGGTGAACATCCGGGCAGCCGTCATGAAAGACTTCATCCTCTATCTCGGCGGATATGCCCTGTTGCAGGGAAATTATCAGTTTATGGTGATGAAATCCGACACCTCCGGAAACATTCTTTCTGAAAAATCGTGGGGAGGTCCCGGCTGGGACTTTATCCACGGACTTGCGATCAACCCTGGCGACACCCTGTTTTACTGCGGTGAAAGCTCCGACACCACTTTTGGCTATACCGATGCCATTGCCGGCGCCCTGAAACCGGACCTGAATCCATTGTGGCACCATACGATAGGTGGATCATGGTACGATGCCCTATACAGCATCAACACTGACGGGGCCACAGGGCTCATCTGTGCAGGGGCAAGCGCAAGCTATACCCCCGGTCAGGATACCGCCCTTTTGCTTTACAAGGCCGGACAGGATGGAACCACAGGCTGGCTCATCACCGAGGATGCACCGGGACCCGATGTCGCCTATACCATCAGACCGGATCTCGCAGGCGGATATTTCCTGTGCGGCCAGACTTCCAGATGGCCTTTGTACGGCAAACAGGGTTTTCTGATGAAAGTGGACACCTCAGGTGCCTTCCAGTGGATCAGCCAGTACAACGATGAGGAAGACGACTGCATCTATGATGCCATCCAGCTTGCTGCAGGAGACTATCAGCTGGCCGGATACAATACCGGAACATATTCATCCGGTGGAAAAGACCTGATGCTGAACAACTGCGGAAGCGACGGCTTCTGGTCTCCCCTCTTACCCGCACTGATCATTGGCGGGCTTGCGGATGATGAAGGGCGGCATGTCCTGCATACCTTCGACGGAGGCTTTCTGATCACCGGTACAGCCAAAAGCTACATCCCCCGGCTCTCGTCGGTGATGCTCGTAAAATGCGATTCAACCGGAAAACACAACCAGTACTCCGGACATCAGACCCCCGTGGCTGAACCCTTTGGTACAGCGTCCACCCTGCAGGTATTCCCGAATCCCGCCGGTGAAACCCTGCACTGTGCCTTGCCGGAAACGCTGCTGAATCAGCCTCTTTCATGGAAAATAAACGATATGACCGGTCGGACCATCTTGCAAGGCACCCGGTTCCCCCAACCCGACAAAACCCTGGTAATTCCACTCAGTGAACTGAAACCCGGAACGTTTGTTATCTGTATAAATGATTTCCGAGTGTTGTTTCAGAAACTGTAAAGCTGCAGATTACCCTATAATTATCCATGATTCCAAAAGTTTTTGCACAAAGCAGAAGACCCCTGTATGGTCTTTGGTTTGCGACCGTAATCGTTTCGCTGTTTTTTATTCAGGCGATCAGGCCTCCTGAATATATAAAACATGCATCGGTACTTTACGACACCCTGCCTGCCGATTCGGTTATCACCCTGAGACTCCTGGCAGCCGGTGATGCCATGGCCCATCTGCCGCAAACCCAGGCTGCATGGGACAGCGCACAAAACAGCTATGCATACGCTGATGTTTTCAAATGGATCTCTCCTGTCCTGAAAGGATACGATCTGCGGTTCATCAACCTGGAAACCCCGCTTGGGGGGGAACCCTACAAAGGGTATCCCCAGTTTTCAGCACCGGATGCCTATGCCGCCGATCTGTTTCAGGCAGGCTTCAACTACTTCTTCCTTGCCAACAACCATGCAGTGGACCGCTACAACCGAGGCATCCTCAGAACGATCCATGCCCTCGACAGCATGAAAATTCCCCATACCGGCATCTTTTCCGACAGCAGCGACCGGGCTTCAAGATATCCTGTAATCATTGAGAAAAACGGCATCAGGCTGGCCATACTGAACGCCACCTTCAGTACCAACGGCATCTCTTCCAAACCCCCGGTGAAGGTCAATTACGTCAACCGCGCTGAAATACTTGCCGATCTGGCATCTGCCCTGAAGTATAACCCAGATTTTATTATTATGGTCATTCACTGGGGCGACGAGTACAAACTCCTGCCGGGGGCTTATCAAACCGAAACAGCGAAGTTCCTGGCTGAAAACGGAGTGGATGTGATCATCGGGCATCATCCGCATGTGCTTCAGCCGGTTGGATGGATAAAGACCGGCACCAAAGGACAGGAAAAGGAGACGCTGGTCATATGGTCACTGGGCAACTTTTTCTCCAACCAGCGCGACCGGTACCGCGACGGAGCCATGTTCACCGGAATGACACTGGAGAAAAACCTCCTGTCCAAAACCAAAGCTGTACACGATATCCACTATTACCCATTTTGGGTCCGCAGAGCCGATAAGCCCTTAAATTTCAGCATTATACCATGCGAATTGCCTGCTTCACTCCTGGGGAATGACACCTTGAATGCCACTGAAAAAGCAGCTTTCGAATTCTTCAGCAATGATACCCGTAACCGGATCGGAAAAGAGAGCAAACTGCGGGAGTTGAGATTCTATACCGAAGCTACAGAGTGAACGCTGAAAATCAGATCAAACAATCCCTTCAGAACCAGGTGCGACACGTTGTAGCAGACGAGTAAAAGCACAAGGACCACCAACAGGTAACTGGTACGGCTCTCTTCATGGGTACGTTTCATCAGCGGGATGCCCGTGTACAGCAAAACCACGGAGAAGAGGGCAACGACAGAGCCAATCATCGCGATGGAAGGGATCAGGTTGAAAATACCTCCAAGCAGCACCGGGGTCATTGCATACACGATCAGCCGGAAACTCTGGATGAAATTCCTTTCAGACCTGAACGATCCTGCCAAACGGTCGGCCAGAAAAGCGGTCACCCAAACTGTGATCACGGCAGCCAGAAAGGTGGAAAAACCGTTCGAGAACGCCTTGCTCCAGTCACGTACGGTGGTTACCATACCCCAGGTACGGTAGGTTCTTCCGACGATACCCCAGCCAATGAGGTGTGCCACGGCAGGAACGGCAGCAAGTGGCATCAAATACCTGAAAGTGAGGTGCATGGTATCATCGCCCGGATGATCAGCTACCTCATTCCAGAATTCTCCCGGCCTCAGCACCATCTTCTTCAGAAATGCTGTTGCATCATGTAACCACTGGGAAATGGATGATTTCATAGGGTTCATTATGGATGAATGAATTGAATAACCGCACCGGTTCTGGGATCCAGCTCAAAATTGGTAACATACCATGGCAATCTGGCCACAGAGCCAAGCTGGGGAATGAGCATACCCATCTCCTTCTGGGCTTTCTGCCCCACATAGATCTTCACAGCACACCATTGGGGAATCCTGTAGGCAAAGCCATAAAACCTGGCAGAATCTGCAGCCTGCGGTGTAACCGTATGATCCGTAACACCCCTACCCTGTGAACATACCTGGATGAAGACAGGTTCCCCCTTCTGGATATCGTTGGAGATGAACCCTTCTGCCGGGCTGAACCTGATAAGCGACACCGGGATGCAGTCATCCTGTTTATTCGGAATATATACAAAAGTTCTCTTAACCTTTGTAGTGAGGGTTACCCCTGTGAACAGTTCCAGGTAATCATTCTCCATCTGCTCCAGTTCCGATACCATATAACGGATGGTGGCAGGATCGTAGGGAATTTCCTGATAACCCGTCAGCAGGCTGATCCGTTGTTCCTTCAGCTTCTGAATCAGATCGGCAGCTTCCTTGGCTTTTTGCTCCGTGGGCTTCTCCATCATCTTTTTCTGCAACACTTTCGTTTCAACGGTCTGTGTATCAGAAGTTATTTTCTCAATAACGGTATCTACGATCTCATAATAGTTTTCATCGGCATACTGCATGAAAAGGCCCGAATAGGCCGGTCTGGCCTGGCTCATGAAGTTGTTCTCAACCTGACTACTCACCGGAAGGGATTTACTTCCGGTAAGGCTATTCAACCCATTTAAATTCAGCATCATAGAGAGTGGTACCGAGGCTGAATCGCCGGTCCGGAGATCAATATAAAAGGTTTGCTCCGTATCTGGGACTGGAACCGAACCGACCGAAATATCATCAATCTGCCATTGTACTGAATTGGCAGAGATGACATTATCAATCCCCAGATACTTTCCTGCGAAGGCAGCATAAGGCCCTTTCACCTGTTCAATCCGGGTGAGGGTAATGGTGGTTTCAAGCCTCGATTGGGGGAGCGTATAGCAGATGCCCCCTCCCCCCTGGTTAAGGGTCGAATCCGTAACGGACAGAACCCTGAACGCAGGAATGAATGGTTTCTGCACAACAGGCTCTGGTGTTTTCTTCAGCAATCCACACGAAGTGAAACCAGAGAAAAGCATCAGAAAGCCCACGGCTGTAATAAAGCGATTTGTTTTCATCATTTGGGAATAACCCTGCAAAATAAAGCATTTCACAGGTGAAATGCAACACCCGGAAGTGATCATCAAATAGGATACAAGCGATAAGGTGAGAAAAAAACCCTACCTTTGCCTGATGTTATCAAAGAAAGCACAATACGCCCTCTATGCATTGGTTCATCTGGCGCGCACCTATGACCATGGGCCTGTTTTGATCAAGGACATTGCTGAAGCAGAGAAACTTCCAAGAAAATTCCTGGAAACGATATTGCTGGAACTCCGGACGCAGGGTATTCTGGCAAGCAAAAAGGGAAAAGGGGGCGGATATATGCTCAGGCGCGATCCGTCTGATGTAAACATGGCCGAAATCATCAGGCTGTTCGATGGGGCAATTGCCCTGCTGCCCTGTGCAACATACCGCTACTATGAACAGTGTGCACACTGTAAGGATGAAAGCCGCTGTGCCATCAAATCCTATGTAAAGGATGTAAGGGATGAAACCGTGAAAATGATGAAAGGAATCTCCCTGAAAGACATTTTGGAAAGGGAGAACTGGCTTCTGAGTCATCCTTCTGAAACCATCTGAGGACATTATCTTCATAAAGTAAAGGTTTAATACATCAATTGTATGCGCATTACAGTATTTAAATCACCAAAGCACAAGCGGTTTGAGTATACGCCGAGGTACTACGATCCTGCTCAGGAGCTCAGAGAGGAGCGGGAGCGCAGAATCAGGCGTGAACTTGAAAATGAATCCGGGGAGAAAGGGGGTGACTATCAGCCCATTTCGGTTGGTGAGTTGCGCCACAACCTGAAGTTCAGACGACCTCCGAGGATGAAAGAGCAAAAAGGCGGAATACTGCTCAGGGTGATCACCCTGGTTCTTGCCCTGCTGGTAGCATTTCTGGTGTTATACGGAACCTGGGTATTGGTTAGGACGATCTGATGGAGGGTATTATCAAATTATTGCCCGATCTGGTAGCCAACCAGATTGCTGCCGGTGAAGTGATTCAGCGGCCTGCATCCGCTGTGAAAGAGATACTGGAGAATGCGGTGGATGCAAACGCCACGATGATTGAGCTGTGGATCAGCGAAGCAGGCAAAAAGCTGATCATGGTGGTTGACAACGGAAAGGGGATGTCGCCGGCCGACTGCCGGCTCTGTTTTGAAAGGCATGCCACCTCCAAAATTGAACGTTCCGATGATCTGTTCCGGATCCGTACTCTGGGATTTCGCGGAGAAGCCCTGGCTTCCGTTGCCGCCGTGGCCCAGGTGGAGCTGAAAAGCCGGCGGGAAGAGGACGAACTGGCTACCGTAGTGCGGATCGAAGGGGGAAAATTCATCAGCCAGGAGCCTGATGCCCACCCTTACGGAACAACCCTTTCAGTGAAAAACCTCTTCTACAATGTGCCGGCACGCCGCAACTTTCTGAAAGGAAATAACCTGGAATTCAAGCATATCGTCGAAGAATTTTCACGGGTTGCGCTGGCTAATGAAGCCATCAGTTTCAGGATGTTCAACGACGGAAGGGAGCTTTACCACCTTCCGGCCTCAAACCTGAAACAACGGATTGTCAACCTGTTCGGCAACCACTACAATAGCCGGCTGGTACCGGTCGGGCAGGAGACCGATATCGTGAACATATCCGGATTTATCGGCAAACCGGAGTTTGCCAAAAAAAACCGGGGAGAACAGTATTTCTTTGTGAACGGAAGGTACTTCAGGCACTCGTACCTCCAGCATGCTGTGCTGAAAGCCTACCAGGAACTGATTCACGAAGGGAGTTTTCCAAGCTGGTTCCTGTTCTTTACCATCGACCCTTCCCAGGTTGACGTAAATATTCACCCAACAAAAACCGAGGTGAACTTTATTGAGAATCAGTCCATTTATGCCATTCTCCACACTGCCGTCCGGAATGCCCTGGGCAAATACAACCTCACACCAAGTATTGATTTCGATACTGAACCCATTTTTACACCCCATATTTCTCCCAACAGGGAGATCAGGATTCCGACCATCTCCTCAAATCCGGACTATAACCCCTTCAATCCCGGACCTGCTGCCGGCAGGACAACCACACCGGGGATGCAGCAGGGAAGACAGACCTCTCTCCTGCACCAGCGCGGATGGGAAAAACTCTATGCCCCGGCACCCCTGGATGAACACCCTTCAGAGCCTGCCCAACAGGAAGAAGGTACCCAGCAGGAACCTGAAAGTACCAGAAAATTCTTTCAGTTACATCAAACATGGATCATAACCACCATTAAATCAGGCATGTTGATGGTGCATCAGCAACATGCCCACCAGAGGATCCTGTACGAAAAATACCTCGAGGAATACAGCAGGCAGCAGAATGCCCCCCAGAAGCTGCTTTTCCCGATAAGTATCCAACTCACCCCGGAAGAAGCCCATGCCCTTGCATCACTCAAAGAGAAGCTGCAAAGCCTTGGCTTTGAATGGTATATTGAAGACGAGGAAACCTTCTTCAATGCAACCCCATGTGGCCTGAAACCGGAAGAGGTGGCAGAAACCATCGGATTCCTGATCAGTGAATGGAATGAAGAGGATACCGGATCAGATGCCGCCTCACAACTGGCAGGTGGACTGGCCAGCCGGAAATGTATCAAAACCGGCACACCCCTCTCTGAAGAACAGATGGAAGCCCTGGTAAGTCAACTCTTCAGCACCTCCATGCCGGGTTACACCTCCAATGGAAAAAAAACCCACATTATACTCCCCTTCGATGAACTTCAACAACGTTTTTCCGGTTAATATGGCAGGGTCAACGCATGCGTTGTCCATACCGACAATAAATTAATTACCTATGAATTACCAGCAATACCGCCCATCCGGTTTCTCCTTTCTGACACCGGTGATCAAAAATCTTCTCATCATCAATATCCTGTTCTTTGTGGCACAGATCGCCATTGGCAGGGCTTACCCGGGACTTGATATTGTGGATTATCTCGGACTGCGGTTTCCGGGTGCTGAAAATTTCAGGATCTATCAGGTAATCACCTATATGTTTCTGCACGGCGATTTCTGGCACCTCTTCTTCAATATGTTTGCGCTGTGGATGTTTGGAAAGCCGATTGAGGAACGCTTTGGGGCCAGGCGGTTTCTGATTTACTATTTTGTGACCGGAATCGGGGCAGCCGTTTTCCATTATGGGGTGATATGGCTCTGGGATTTACCTCAGATGTTTGAATACATCAATGCTTTCCTGTTGAATCCTGATGTATATACCCTGCAGGATGTGCTTGCAAGCAACCCGGAAGGACTTTACAACTTTACAGAGGTGAAATCGGCCATTGCGGCACTGCAGCCTCAGTCGGCCACCCCTGAGATCTGGGTGCAGAATTCATTGGATCTGCTGGTGCAGTATAAATCGGGTATGATCAGCAGTTTTAACGTAATCGGTGCCTCGGGTGCCGTGTTCGGCATCCTGCTGGCCTTTGGGATGATGTTCCCCAATACGCTCATCTACCTGTACTTTGCCATTCCCATCAAAGCCAAATGGTTTGTGATGATCTACGGTGCCATCGAACTTTTTCAGGGAATCCGCGGATCGGGCAGCAATGTGGCTCATCTGGCCCACGTGGGAGGCATGGTGTTCGGCTTTCTGCTGATCAAACTATGGAACAGAAGGTATAACCGTCCGCAATACTTTTAAACCGATGCTTTTCTATACCAATACCACACAGCAAAGGGAACCGGTTCAACCCCAGGGTTTCAGCGATCGCTTCAAACGGTTCCTGAAAACCCAACCTGTACTGGCGGTGCTGCTGGCACAGGCCGTAATCCTGTATATCACCCTGCATACCAGCTTTTTCTATGGTCTCACCATGGTAATCATTCTGTATTTTGGCGGACTCTTTCTACGCCAGTACCATTCAGACCGAACCCTGCTCACCACCTACCTGGCAGGTGCCCTTACCGGCTATCTGCTTTACCCTCTGATGTTTACCGGATCACTGAATGCACTGTCACCACTGCACCTTGCCGCCATCCAGGGATCGGCGGTGATGGCGCTGCTGGCTTATACCGCAGTCTCCCAACCCGGTCTGCGGATGCGCGTTTTTTTGCTTATGTCAGTAAGATACAGCCATATAGCCTTGCTGATGATGATCATTGTGGTGATGACCCGCGACCTGGCAGGCGGGGGAACCCACCTGGTGTACATCGGCGGTGCACTGGCGTCAGCGTTGCTGGCATGGATCACCGTTCGCAGGATGAGCGGGTTTCCACTGGGACGTATCAGGCAGCTCTTTCACCCCCGCCAGAGGCAGAAGTTCACCCGGTACAAGACGGTGAATGAGCAGGGAAACCGCCCGATGCGGGACGAAGAATACAACGATATCAGGGCTGAACGACAGCAGAAAATCGATGAGATCCTCGAGAAGATTTCCCGTTCGGGTTACGATTCACTCACCAAAGCCGAAAAAGAATTGTTGTTCCAGCAAAGCAAACCGTAACCACCCATCATGCCACCAAAACGGAAAGGTTCATCGAAGAAGGGTAAAAAATCCGGTTGGCTCCGCAAAATAGGGTTGGGGATCAACTTCATCCTGGTTGTTGTGACCCTGCTCGCCTGCATTTCCCCTTACATTTCACCCGAAAAGTTCTGGCTGCCTGCATTTGCCGGCCTCACCTACCCTTTCCTGCTGATGGCCAATCTGCTGTTTATCCTCTTCTGGCTGGTGGTTTCACCCCGTATTTCACTGGTTTCGCTGGCAGCACTGCTGGTGGGTGCCGGCATGTTTTTCAACCATTTCCAGTTTCATTATCCGGATGAATTCGACAGAAATGCACCTGAAGTAATACGTGTTACCACCCACAATGTCAGGAACTTCGAAATATGGGGGAAATACTCGGTACCCGATTACACCACCTACGACCGGATGCTGAACTTTTACAGGAGTGATTCTGCTGACATCCTTTGCCTGCAGGAAGCTGTGATCTCCCATGAAAGGGTTGGAAACCTTGCGGAGAAGACCGGCAAATCCCTTGGATACCCTTCCCTTGCAAGGGCTGCGTACATCAACGGCGGAGTCAATGGGATGCTGATTTTCTTTCGCGGGACGAAAAAAAACTCCGGTATCATCACCCATTCCGGAAGAACCATAGCCGTTTTTGCGGATGCAGAATTGCCACAGGGTACCTTCAGGGTCTATAACGTCCATCTGCAATCGAACCGCATTGGTGGTGAGGAGTATGTAATGGAGAGGCTGGGGCCGGAAGCCTACCGCGACTCCCTTTTTCTCAGGGGATCCCGGGTAATTGCCCGCAAGATCAGGCTTGCAGGCCGCATCAGGGCCCAACAGGCTGAAATCCTCAGGGAGCATATTTCGTCATCCCCCTATCCGGTGATCGTATGCGGCGACCTGAATGACACACCGGCATCGTACACCTATGCCAAAGTACGGAAAGGATTACAGGATACCTTTGCCAAAGCCGGCAGGGGCTTTGGAAGAACCTACCGGGGCACCTACCCCTCCTACCGGATCGATTACATCTTCGCTTCTCCCGCATTCAACGTAAATTCGCATACGGTCCAGCGCTACAAGCTTGGCGATCACAACCCCGTATCTGCCTGGTTAAGCTCCCCGGTACCATAAAATCCAAAACATGGAATTCAGGCTTACATCGGCATTCCAGCCCACGGGAGATCAGCCCGAAGCCATCAGGCAGCTGGAGGAAGGTATCCTCAGAGGTGACAAACACCAGGTGCTCCTGGGAGTAACCGGCTCAGGAAAAACCTTTACCATGGCCAATGTGATCCAGCTGGTACAAAGGCCGGTGCTGGTGCTCAGCCACAACAAAACCCTTGCTGCGCAGCTCTACAGCGAGTTCTGCATGTTCTTTCCGGAGAATGCCGTCGAATTCTTCATTTCCTATTACGATTACTACCAGCCTGAAGCCTTCCTGCCGGTTACCAATACCTACATTGAAAAGGACCTCAGCATCAACGACGAGATCGAAAAGCTGCGCCTCAGTGCCACTTCGCAGCTGCTCAGCGGAAGAAGGGACGTCATCGTGGTTTCGTCGGTTTCCTGCATCTATGGTATTGGAAACCCTGAGGACTTCAACCGGAACGTAATCAAACTGTTACGTGGACAAAGGATCAGCCGGAACAAACTGCTTCATGCGCTGGTCGACAGCCTCTACAGCCGCACAGAAGCTGAATTCCAGCGGGGTAACTTCAGGGTACGCGGCGACACCGTGGATGTGTATCCGGCCTATGCCGACATCGCCTATCGGTTGATATTCTGGGGCGACGAAATCGAGTCCATCGAGTCGATCTGGCCCGATAACGGCAAAAGGATTGAAGTGCTGGAAGACCTTACGATCTATCCTGCCAACATCTTCGTAACCTCAAAGGAGAAAATGGCCCATGCCATCGACCAGATCCGGGAGGACATGGTAAAACAGGTAGAGTATTTCAGACAGATGGGCAGACCTGAAGAAGCCAAAAGGCTCGAAGACCGCACCAGTTATGATATCGAGATGATGCAGGAGCTGGGGTACTGCCCCGGCATAGAAAACTACTCACGGTACTTCGACGGGCGTGACACCGGAAAACGCCCCTTCTGCCTGCTGGATTATTTCCATGATGATTTTCTGTTGTTTATCGATGAGAGCCATGTCACCGTACCTCAGATCAGGGCGATGTACGGCGGCGACAGGTCGCGGAAACAGACCCTGGTGGAATACGGCTTCAGGCTGCCGGCAGCACTCGATAACCGGCCACTGAAGTTCGATGAATTTGACGCGATGGTGAATCAGATCGTTTACGTAAGCGCCACACCGGCCGATTATGAGCTGGAGCAGAGCGGCGGCGTGGTGGTGGAACAACTCATCCGCCCCACCGGTCTGCTCGATCCGGTGATTGAGGTGCGCCCCAGCCGGAATCAGATCGATGACCTGCTCCATGAGACGGAGCTGCGCATCGCCCAGGGGGAGCGGGTGCTCGTTACCACCCTCACCAAACGGCTGGCCGAGGAGCTGAACAAATACCTCGTCTCGCTGGGTATCAACAGCAATTACATCCATTCCGATGTGGACACCCTTGACCGCGTAGCCATCCTGCAGGCACTCCGCACCGGTACCATCGACGTGCTGGTAGGGGTGAACCTGCTGCGCGAGGGGCTCGACCTGCCCGAGGTATCCCTGGTGGCGATCCTCGATGCCGACAAGGAGGGTTTTCTCCGCTCGGAACGCTCGCTCACCCAAACCGCAGGGCGCGCTGCCCGCAACGTGAACAGCAGGGTGATTTTCTATGCCGATCAGATCACCCATTCGATGCAGCGCACCATCGACGAAACCGCAAGACGCAGGGAGAAACAGCTGTCATACAACGAAGCACACGGCATCACACCCGCTTCGGTGGTGAAGCCGGTAGAGACTTCACGCCTGACCCAGACCCATTCGCGCTCAGATAAAGCCGAACCCCGCCCCTACTTCGAACCGGCACCTTCCGGCATCGCTGCCGACCCGGTGGTGAAGTTTATGTCGCCCGAACAGATCGAAAAAGCCATCAAAAAGCTCAAACAACAGATGGAAGCCGCCGTGAAAGAGCTTGACTTCGTGGAGGCTGCCCGGATCAGGGATGAGATGTACGCGTTGCAGAGTCGGCAGTCGTGAGTCGACAGTGATGAGTTATTAATTATGAGTTATAAGTTAGTTCATCTACCTTTCACCGGCACTTGCTTGCAGAGCGGGAAGATAAATGGAGATAAATCCGCATAACAGTCATTCCCTGCAAATGCAAAGCAATGTTTTCAGGGAGTTCTTCCGTCTAAACCAATAAAAAGTCAGCCCGCTGAACCCTGGTCTCGACCTCGATCCTGACCTCATTTATTAGTTTTCAGGGCATCAACACAAACTCCCTGAAGTTGGTCCGGTCAATGAGTTTCACTTCAGTCTGATAGGCTTCTGTAAAAGATTTTGGTGGCCGGTACCCTTTCCTGCTTTGCCATTTGAACTCGAAACCAGCGATATTTCCGCCCACATCTTCAACGAAATCAATCTCCTGCTGCTGAGTCGTTCTCCAGAAGTAAACACGGGCCAGGCTCTGCTTGTATCTGATCTGCTTGATCCGCTCTGCAATCAGAAAATTCTCCCACAAGGCTCCCTTGTCGGGCCTCAACCCAATTGGGTCGAAATTTCCTATGATCATATTACGAATACCATTGTCATAGAAATAGATCTTCCTGCTGGTTTTAATTTCATTTCGAATGTTTCTGCTGTAACTGCCCAGCTTGAAAACCACATACCCTTTCTCCAGAATTTCGATATATTTGCTGATGGTGTTCTTGTCAACATTGCAAATTTGGGCAAGCTCATTATAATTCACCTCACTCCCAACCTGCAACGCAAGAGCCTGAACCAGCTTGTCGAGTACCTCCGGCTTCCGGATATCGGCATAGGCAAGAATATCCCTGTACAGATAACTGCTGACCAGATTTCGTAATACTTCAATTTCATCGTCAACATGGTTAAGTACATCAGGATAAAAACCGAAATTTAGCCTGTTTTCAAGATTTCGCTCTGCCTCAAGGTATCCATGGTGTTGCTCATACTCTTCCCAGGAAACCGGATAGAGGAGGTATTCCCATTTCCGCCCGGTTAGTGGTTCATTGATACTCGCTGAAAGATCAAAAGAGGAAGATCCACTCACAAGCAACTGAACATCTTTGAAACGATCGGTAATGATCTTCATCGTAAGCCCGATTCCGGGAATTCGCTGTGCCTCGTCAATAAAAATGTACGGGTGTTTACCAACGATCGACTTGATTTGCGCTGTGTTTGGCTCTGTCAGTATTGATCTTGTAAGGGGATCATCACCACTCAGCAGCAAATAATTCCGGGTTGCCAGAATAGATTCAATCAGGGTGGTTTTCCCAACCTGCCGTGGTCCCATTACCACAATAGCCTTACCCCTGTTCATTTGCTTTTCAATACGCTGATGCAGAAATCTTGGATACATCGCTTCGTAATTTTCTGCAAATATAATAATATCTGGTGATTATATTCACCAAATATTATGATTTTTAGGGAATAGAACTTATCCCTTTCACTATTTTCTTAACACCCACGCAAAATTCTCCCCCAGCTCCTGCATGGTACGCATACCCTCTTCGTCTTCGTCGACGGTGCCGGGCTTGTTGCCGACCCCCAGGTTCCAGTAAATCGATCCCGGAACGATCATACCGCTGATATAGAACAACTTGTTAATGGCATCGAAAGCGTTGGTAGCGCCTGCACGACGGACCGCAACCACTGCTGCTCCTACTTTTCGTTTTAAAAGGTTTCCGTTCACCCTCGATACCAGTCCGGCACGGTCGATCAGCGCCTTGACATTTGAAGTGACGTTGGCAAAGTAGGTGGGCGACCCGATGATGATGCCGTCGGCCTCAATCATCTTCTGCAGCAACCCGTTCAGTGGGTCCTCATCAATGATACAGCGCTGATCCTGATTGTCCCGGCAGGAATAACAGGCTCTGCATCCCCTCAGGTCCATAGTACCAATCTGGATCAGCTCAGTTTCGATCCCTTCGCTCTCAAGGACCGATAAAACCTTCTTGATCAGGACCTCTGTGTTGCCGCCCCTGCGGGGGCTGCCGTTAAATGCGACTACTTTCATAGTGGTGTGATTTGCGGGCGAAGATCGGTAAACTTCTTTATATTTTATTGCCGCGCAAATTATACACCTATAGAATATTAATTCTGGACGAAATGATAGTCCGGGTCAACCCTCCTTGGAGGCAATGTATTCCGTTAGCTTACCCAGACAATTTACATAGCTTCCGAACTCATTGTCGTACCAGCCCATGATCTTGGCATGGGTCACCGGAATGTTGATATCCTGGATATTACTGATTCCCAATGATTCAAAGATGTCATGGGGCACTTTAAGGAATCCGGTCCGGGTGTGGGTCTCATGACCTTCGATGACCACGGCAGCCGGGAAACCCAGCAGGTCGACCGACACATTTTGCTTTTTGCTGAAGTGGAGCAGCCCCTTCTGGGGCCCTTCGGAAGCGGCATTGTAGATCTGGTTGATATAACCTGCATTGATTACCGGGGTGCCATTCCCGTTCATCCGGGAGTTGAAGGTGATATTGAGCGATATCAGCGATACGGTGGTGGTGGGGATCCTCACGGAATCGGCCATAAAACCAAAGTTGATGATCTGCGGAAGCACCTTCTCGAGGGTGGCTGCCGCACCGGTTGTGGAGAGGATGATGTTGTTGAAGGCTGACCTGTTCTTGCGCAGGTCGGACGTACCTGAGGTGGGCACCGTATCAAGTACACTCTGGGTATTGGTGGCAGCATGTACGGTCGACATGGAGGCGGTGAGTACATTCATCGTCTCAGGGTCTTCGAGCAGCGGCAGCACCATATGGGCAAGCCCCGTGGTGGTGCAACTTGCCGCAGAGACGATGTGGTGCTGATCGGGCAGGTAACTGAGATGGTTGACCCCATAAATGAGCGTGGGGCTCTTCAGGTTTTCGTTAAGGGTCTTGTCCTTGATTTTGAAAGGGGCGCTTGCAATCACTTTGTGCGCTCCGGCTGTCAGATGACCCATCAGACTGCCGCGCGGGTCATCGCCCGGAAGGGTGGGATCCAGAAATTTGCCTGTGCAATCCACCACAATCCTTACCCCCTCCCTGAGCCATCCGGTATCCCTCGGGTTCCGCTCACGGCGCATCACCTTCACGGGAAAACCATCCACCTCAAGCAAACCGACGCTCTCATCAATTATCCTGATCTCGCAGCGCCTGCCCGAAAAGCCATACAGGAAATGGCTCAGTGAACCGTAGGTTGAGTCTGATTCCATCGCATGAATCATGTCCCCGAGCCCCTTTCCGACCTCCCTCCCCACATTGATCACCACACCGTCGAATTGCCGTGATAAAAGATGGTACCACAACGTCAACTTGCCAATCCTTCCCAGGCCGTTGATGCCCAGCAACTTTTTCTCATTGATACTGATGCTCATGATATCTTTTTTTTATTGATTTTCCTGACAAAAATACCCAAAACCTCCTCAACCTGCAAGGTAGCACGGAGTATTCCCTTTTCCACCTTCAACCCCGGGCATGCTCTTACAACTCCTGCACCTTAACAGGGTAATTCCCTTTGTAGATGATTCCCTGGACGCCATCGATGGCGATCGGGTCGAAGGATCTGAATGAAGTGTCGCTTATGGTGCAGGTTTTCTCTTTTTCATTCACCTGGAGATCGGTGCAGTTCACCACGCAGATTTTACCCAGGGTAGCTGCAGTGACGGCAGCGTGTGAGGTGGCCCCCCCCTTGCCGGTGAGCAACCCGTCGCATTCAAAAATCATCTCGATGTCGTCCGGCACGGTATCAGGGCGCACCAGCACGGATTTCTGATCCGGGAAACGCTCCCTGATAACATTGATATCATCAAGGTCGAATGCCAGCAGGCCGTTCATCACCTCATTTCCGATGCCGATCCCATTCCCGACGCTTTTCATCCTGGCAAGAGGTGTGGAGAACACAGCCCTTTTCTGCTGCTTGGTGATCGACACATCGCGGGTTTGCAGGATGTAGAGGTCTTCGGCTTCAGCGGTTTCAAAAGTGAATTCTATCTCCTGGTGGCTGAAGTCGTGTTGCTCGATGAGTTCATGGGCAAAATCCAGCAGCCGGTTATAAATCTTTGGGAACGCCGATTCCAGGGAGAACGGGGTTTTCTGGTAGTACTGCGCTCTTTGCCTCTCACTCACCGGAAGGGTGTTCACAAGCCCAGCTACGATATCCTCGCCCTGACTTAAAAAGGAGAAGTCACCGGTCAGGTTGATGCCCGGGATGCTGTCGTGCGGGTCATGGGTGAACAGCACGCCTGAACCTGATTCCCTGTGGATGTTCCCGAAGACCATCTGCTGAACAATTACCGCCGTTCCCCACTCATCCGCTATGTGCATGTGGTTGCGATAAACGTTGGTGCGCGGCGTCTCCCAAGAGTTCAACACCGATATCACGGCCTGCTTGACCTGCTGAAAGGGATCCGACTCGAAGTAAATCCCGTTGTCGGTGAGCAGCTTCTTGTAGGTAAAGGCCATCTCTCGCATGATGGCAGGGGGAAAATCGATCTTCTGACTCACATTGTACCGCTGTTTGTAGTCGAGCATGATCTGGTCGAAGTCGTTGCGGTCGAGGCCGTATGACATCCCCCAGGTCTGCAGCAACCGGCGGTAGCAATCCCAGGAAGTCCAACCGAAGTTGTACTGCTGGCAGAGCGTTTCGGTGATCTCGTCATTGAGCCCGACATTCAGGAAGGTGTTCATGGCACCCGGCATCGAGATTGCAGACCCGGACCTGACACTCAGCAGCAACGGGTTTAGCGGATTCCCGTATTGTCGACCCGAAAGCTCCTCCAGTTCGCGGATATGTCGCCGGATATTGGAGTCAATCTCGGCATCCAGAGGAAGGAGTTTCAATATGCAACTCTTCCTGCGGAAAACCTCCGTAGTAAGTACAAAACCCGGTGGCACCGGATATCCTTTCAGGTAGAGCTTCTTGAGATAGTATGCTTTGGAACCCAGAAAAACCTGGTTATCCATGGAGGGTGTTTCGCGGTAAAACGGACTGATCACCATACCCGGATCGTAGGACATCACGCTCCGGATATCCTCCTCTGAAAGGTCTGTCACCATTTTTCTCAGGTTGTTGAGGATCAACCCGATGAAATTGTCAAGGTGCTGGATCAGGAACGTGGAGAACAGCAGGTCGCGGTAAAAGATTTCCGATTTCTTCTGGATGAACTTCTTCTGGGATTTGATGTCCCCCTTCATTTCCTGCGGGTAAAGCTGCGGGATGATCATCTTCAGCAAATCATCATAAGGGCGGATAAAATACTTGTTGATGATCTCCTTTACATTTTCCTCCATGAACTGGAAGATGTTAATGTACTGCTTCACCGTAAAGCTTCCGGATGTCAGACTGTACTGGAACATCTGCAGATTGGAATTCAGCCCCTGGTCTGAGATCCCGTCCAGCTCAAGCCCTTCCTGCAGCAATTTCACCACACCATAGATTTCCTTGAGCGAAACAGCGGTGATATAATCGGTATTCAGGTTTCCGATGATGCGCTCTGCAAGCAGGGTGGCGATCCGTTCGAGCCGGAAGGTAAGCCCCAGTGCTTCGAACTTGGTCTCGTGGTATTGCCCGTACATCGAGGGGATGCCAAATGCGATATGCCGCTTGTAATAGATATTCTCCCATCCCTGGCTTACCTCGGGGTCAAAGATCACCTGGTTCAGCTTTACCATAAAACCGTAGATCAGCTTCAGAGCCGTATCATCAGATCGCTCATCCAGGCATTTTGCAAGCTTTTCAATGTCCTCCTGCTCAAAAAAGCGATGATGGGCAAGTGTTCCGATAATATTATCGGTCTCAAATGAATACTTCTCCCTGAGCAGCTGATAAAGCTTGATGATAAGGAGTACACGGCGGACATCGGATTCGTTGGCATGATTGAGCTTTCCTGCAACATCCTTCAACTCTTCCTCCTCACATTCCAGTATCTTTTCCAGGGATTTTCCGGTCGACTTGAGGATGCCCTCCAGCACCTGATGCACCCCCGCTACCCATATTCCATCCTTCTGTATCCCCTCCATCACGTTTCCTGGAATCAGCTTTTTTAAGCGGGTGGTGTCCTTATCGAGCCAAAACCTGATGATTTCGAGGGTAATACGAATATGGGAGTTGTTTCCTTCGGTATGAATCTGCTTACGCAGGAAGTGGATCAGTTTGTCATTGCGCTGGCTGATCTCATCAATCACGGTGGACACGTCACGCAACTCCCCTTCGGCCCCGATTTCATTGAAATATACAGGGAAAATTCTTGTTAACTGCTTAATCTGTTTGTATATAGGTGAAACATCCGCATTGAGCAGGTGTGTGACATCCCGTTGGAACAGGTCGGTATCGAAAATAAAAATACCTCCAAGCCTCAGGTTGATAATCAAAGCTGAGAGGAGTTTCTTCATCATCTCAGGGCCATATTCGATCAGCTCAAGCCAAACCCTTATGTTCTTCACGTGGTTTCTGTCCACCTGCAACTGCCAGTCGTCGGTAAGGTACACCAAACCCGGTGTGACAAACCCCAGTCCGATCACCTTGTCTTCGAAATAATGGATTAGCTTCAGGTTGCTGGTGTTTATGATCTCCTTGCCCAGTGTCAGCACCGAATCGAGCACCATGGCCACATACTGTGGATGGAATTCGGCAAAAAGCACAAAGAGCTCGTCGATGGCGGCGATGATCTGATCCTCAGTAAGTTCCTGGCTGATGTTCCGGATCACTTTGTTCAGGTCCCACAGCAGGTAATCGCGCTGATACACCATACCCGGCAGGTGGAGCAGGTAGAACAGGTAGTTGAATTTCTCCGTGGCCTTATCGAAATTGTCGGTCACCTTCCGGAAGAGGGAGGCAATGTCGGCAAAGGAAAAGGACTGCGTCACCAGGTCGTCCCATCCTGCAGCAAGTTCAAGATTCCGCCGCTGCTCATCAAAAAAGGGTTTACCTACCTGTTTCAGAAGCTCTCCATACCTGCCACCAAACTTCTTCCGGTGCTGTTCATACCATGTCTCAATTTCGGTGGTGGATTCCCAGAAACTGATATGCCTCAGGATGATTTTTTGGGTAAGGGCAAGCGCTGGCGGCCCCAGGATCGGATCAGTACCAGCCTGCCGCAAACTTTTAAATAAGTAACCAAGGTTGCTGAGGTAACTGAAACTGTTCTCTTCGAGGTGCTTATCGAGTAGTTTTAAAGCCCCTTCTACGGGCTCCGGATCCCAGGCATCCCCCTGGGTACAGTTGTCGATGAAGCTGAGAAAGGTATACACCAGCTGCTTGTTCAGGTCATCGGGCAGGTCTTCTGCCAGCAGCAGGTCAAAAAGCCCCAGAATGACACCATATGCCCTTTGGCGTTCAGGATGTCCCTTGTAAAGCCAGAAGTCTCCCACCACCAGGGTGGTGAGCTGTTCCACTACCACCTTGCGGTTGGAATAGGGATGATGCAGTTCATTGAAGAACTCCGAAACCCGTTTCTGGATACCCCAGTAGGGTTGGGAAAGTGAAACAAACCACTGGTGTTCCGGTGGTACAACGATCTCCTGATCACGGGTCTGTGCCAGGTTCACTTCCAGCGCCTTCGATTGCAATTCCTTGTTCATGAAATTCAGCAGGTTGGTTCCAATTCAGAAAGGTACCTCAGCAGGTCGATGATCCGGTGTGCATAACCACTTTCGTTGTCGTACCAGGCAAGTACCTGCACCAGGTCGCCATGGATCACCTTGGTGGCCAGGATGTCGAAAATGGCTGAGTGGGGATTGCCTATCACATCGCTGCTGACGATGGGTTCATCGCAACATGCCAGCAGTCCTTTCAATCCTTGCTCAGAGGCGGTGCGAAAAGCGGCGTTGATAGTTTGGGTCGTCACACGGGTACCCAGTTCGGCGGTCAGCTCCACGAAGGAACCGTCGGTCACCGGGACGCGTGTGGCAAAACCGTCGAAACGGCCTTTCATTTCAGGCATCACCAGCGGAATCGTCCTGATGGCGCTGGTGGTGGTAGGAATGATGTTGCCCACAGCAGCCCTTGCCCTGCGGAAATCGCTGTGGGGGCCGTCGAGCAGCGACTGGTTGTTGGTGAAAGGATGCACGGTATTCATAAAGGCCCGTTGAACGATGAAATGGTCGTGCAGCACCTTCAGCATCATGGCCACGCAGTTGGTGGTGCAGGATGCGTTGGAGATGATACTGTCTGCCGGTACCAGTTGCTGATGGTTGATGCCCATGACCACAGTGCGATCGATGCTGCTGTCGTCGGCCGGGCATGTAAGCACTACCTTTTTAACCCCGTTGCGCACATGATGGGTCAGCAATGAACCGGTCTTGAACTGGCCGCTCGACTCCACAACGATGTCCACACCACTCCGGCTCCAGGGAATGTCCTTCGGATGGGTGCCGTGGGTCAGCAACACCTTCCTGCCATTCACAAGCAAAGCACCGTCACGCCCTTCGATGGTGCCACTATACCGCCCGTGTATGGTGTCGTATCTGAGCAGGTGAGCCAGCAGTTCAGGGTTCATTTTATCATTCAGGTGGACCACCTCCATGTCCGGTTCTCCTTCGAGGAGACGGAATACCAGCTTCCCGATCCTCCCAAGTCCGTTGATCCCGATCTTTAATTTCATTACTGATGCAAATGGATGGTTTGTTGAGTGCCAATAGAAAAAGCAAAAGTACGGTTTTTTTAAGCTTTACAGGGTTAATGAGAAGCACAGCCACTATTGCATAGCAGCAGAGTGAGGTATTGTATATCACCGGGCAACTGCTGATTTGTTCGTTGCCGTCTTTACGTGAAAAAAGGATTATGTCTGCATTTTGCCCTATTTTTGGGCTTCCAAAACAAACCCGACATGACAGATCGCAAGGTTTTCCGATCAGGACTGGTAATTCTGGCCCTCAGCCTGCTGGTGACCGGCTACACCTCTGCCCAGCAGAAGCGCCCGTTTGAAACCGCCGATTACCCCGTTATGCCCAATATCACCAAAAAAGGGGTCTCCGACAACGGACAGTTTGTGTGGTATGTGATCTCACCCATGCAATACGGGGATCCGGTTACCGTGGTTCACGACCTGAAAACCAACCGCACCGATTCGCTCATCAGATGTAAAAACGTGTGGTTTGCCTCCGATGGCTCCTGGATGGCCTGGACCCGTGAGCCCGAATTTGCCCAGGCAAGAGCTGCCCGCAAGAAAGATCCCAAAGGAGCCGAAAAACTGGATGACACACTGATAGTACGCTTCCTTAAAAGCAGAGAACCCGTTGATTACCAGTATGCCGGAGTAAAAACTGTTTTGGTGCCCCAGGAGTTTTCCGGCAACCGGATTGCAGCCCTGCTGAAGGTGAAAGAACCGGAACCGTCAAAAACCGATTCAGCAGATGCCACCAAAGAGGAAATACCAAAGGAGAAACCCTCCAAATCCGGTGACAAGAAGAAAAAGGAAGAGAAACGGATGAACCTGGTGGTACTGAATCCCGCCTCCGGAGAGGTTTTTACCGACAGCCTCGTAATTACCGCAGTATGGTCCCCGAACGGCAAGACCCTGGCCTATACGGTGCAACCTGTGGATACCCTTCCTGCTCAGCAGCTCTTTCTGCTTCATGATAAAAAAAATGTCCCGGAACCCAGATACCTCTCAGCCGGTATGCTGAAGTTCCCTGTATTTTCATTCAATGACAATAAACTGGCTGTGCTTGAGCAACCCGATACGGCTGATGACAAAACCTTTCAATACTTGGTTTGGAACAAGCTGAACGACAGCACATTTCTCAAGCCACAACCCCCGTCCGGAATGGCTTTCAACCCACACCAGGCCCCTTTCTTCCTCGAAAAAAATAACAGACTGATCCTGTATTACTCTCATCCCACACCGAAGCCGCATGAGGATTCACTGCTGGCCGATGAGAAATACAGTGTGGATATCTGGAAATGGGATGAACCTTTTATCCAGTCGCAGCAACTGAAAGAGCTCGACAAAGAGAAAAAGCGGGGCTTTGCCATGATGTATAACCCTGAAGATCAAACTACGGTAATTGTTGAGGATTCAATTCATCGAAGATCAAGCCTGAACCGGCAGTCCACCAATTCGGTGATTCTGGTATGGGACGACCTGAAGTATGCTGTTGAAACCACCTGGAAATCAAGTAACAGAACTGACCTGTGGATGATCAGTACCCTTTCTGATGAGAAAAGGCTGGTGTGGGAAGGGAGGGATGCCACAGTATATGTTTCTCCGGATGATGCCCATCTTGTCTGGTACGACCAGTCCGACAGCACCTGGAAGGTAATTTCGACCCTTGACCTGAGTACGCGGTGCTTCACCTGTGGTTTTCCGGTTCAGTTTTACCAGGATGAATTTGACAACCCCGGACCTGCTCCATCTTACGGATATGGTGGCTGGGGTGATGAAGGACGATATATTTTCCTATACAGCAAATTCGATATCTGGAAGATGGACCTGAAGGGAAACGATCCCCCTGTATGCCTTACTTCCGCAGGCGGCAATGACAGCCTGGTATATCGTATCCTGCACCTGGAAAACAGGAAATTCAGCTACAGGGGTAAAGAGACGCTGATGCTCAGCACTTTCAACGAACGGACCAAAGGGGGTGGCTTCGCCCTCCTCTCCTACCATAAACCGGGAAAACCTGAACAGTTGCTTGCAGGCAATTACCGGTATTCATCGCTTGAAAAGGCGCGCAGGGGCGATCGTCTGGTGTGGCGCCGGGAGAGCTTTGCAGAATATCCGGAAGTGTGGACGGATGAATCCATGATGAAAAATCCCCGGAGACTTTCCGAAGCCGGCAAAGCCTATGCACCATTCTATTGTGGTGAAGCAAGGCTGGTGGAATGGGAAAGGTTCGGCCGGAAATACCAGGGGATTCTACACCTGCCTGAAAATCACGATGGTTTCGAAAAACTGCCGATGATTGTCACCTTCTACGAAAAGAGCTCCGACGGCCTCTATGGGTTTAACCCTTTTGTTCCAAGCCGCTCAGTGGTGAATACGGCTTACTATCTGAGCCACGGCTATGCGGTTTTTGAACCCGATATCCATTATCCTTCGGACGGAGAGCCGGGTTACGATGCCGTTACCGCCGTGGAAAGCGGCACCCGCTATGTGTTGTCGCTTGGCATGATTGACCCGGCCCGCGTGGGTATCCAGGGACAAAGCTGGGGCGGTTACCAGGTGGCATTCATTATCACCCGGTCCGATATATTTGCAGCTGCCATGGCCGGGGCTGCGGTTTCTAACATGACCAGTGCCTATGGAGGTATCCGCTGGGAAAGCGGCAAAGCCCGGATGTTCCAGTACGAAGACGGGCAAAGCAGGCTGGGAACCGACCTTTGGAGCAGTACTACACGGTACTTCTCCAACTCACCCCTATTCTATGCCGACTCGGTAAAAACTCCTTTGCTGATGATGCATAACGACAATGACGGAGCGGTGCCCTGGTCCCAATCTGTGGAATACTACCTGGCCCTCAGGCGGTTGCAGAAGCCCTGCTGGCTCCTGGTTTATAACAACGAAGCCCATAACCTCGAAAAATGGCCCAACCGGGTGGACCTAAGCATCCGCATGAAACAGTTCTTCGATCATTACCTCAAAGATGCTCCCGCTCCGGAATGGATGAGCATGGGTCGCCCTGCCCTGCTGAAAGAGACGGATGATGGCTACCGCCTTGCGGAATAATCCTATTTTTGCCCAATAATCACCCGAAAACGCCGTTAGCAAAGCCTGAAATTACCATTCCTGATGCACATCCGCCAGAAAGCCCTCCTCCTCTCCCTGATAGCTCCCATCCTGCTGGTGATTACACTGTTATCCTCCTGCCGCAAGGAGGAGGATTTCCTGAACACCCCGGTCTCCCTTGGGTTTTCACAGGATACCATAATATTCGATACGGTATTTACCACCATAGGCTCCGTTACCCAATGGCTTAAGGTGTATAATCTGGAGAAACAACCGGTGCGTATCGACCGGATTTACATGGCAGGTGGAAGCCAGTCATCCTATCGCATCAATATCAACGGAAAACCGGGTACCTCGGCAGATAATGTGGAACTGGGCTCAGGCGACAGCCTATATATCTTTGTAGAGGTTACCGTGGATCCGAACAACAGCAACAATCCCCTCATCCTCACCGACTCCATTGTGTTCATCAACCAGGGGAAGATGCAGGATGTGAAGCTGGTGGCGTGGGGACAGGATGCCCACTTCATTGTACCCGACAAGCAGATCGGAAATCTCCCCTACCGCATTGTGGCAGCTGAAGGGGAAACGGTGGAATGGACCAACGACAAGCCCTGGGTGATATACGGGTATGCGGTGGTTGACTCCACAGCCCTGCTCAGGATTGATAAAGGCACACGGATACACTTCCATAACGGCTCGGGACTTTGGGTGTACAAAGGGGGAAGCATCAAGGTGGAAGGCACAAAGGATGAACCCGTTACCTTTCAGGGTGACCGGCTGGACCCGTATTACCGCGACCTGCCCGGTCAGTGGGACCGGATCTGGCTCAACGAAGGGAGCATCGACAATGAATTCAATTATGCCATCATTAAAAACGGATTCATCGGCATTCAGGCTGAAATCCTGCAACAACCGATGGGGAACAAACTGGTGCTCAACAATACTACCATCGACAACATGTCGGGCCGTGGTCTGTTTACCAGGGCTTATACGGTGGAGGCCACCAACTGCCTGATAACCAACAGTGGCGATATCACCGTGTACCTGGCGGTGGGCGGCTCATACGATTTCAGGCATACGACCATCGCCAATTACTGGACTTACGGAACGAGGCAGATACCGGCTCTTGTGCTTGCCAATTATGAGATCAACCTGGGAGCCGGCGCCATTTATACCGGCGACCTTACCAAAGCCTACTTTGGAAACTGCATCATTTACGGCACCAACAAGGAAGAGTACGTCGCCACCGACAGTTTCGGAGGGGCATTCAACTACTTCTTCGACCATTGCCTCCTGAAAACCATCACCAACCCCGCCCTCAATCCTGCACATTTTCTGGGGTGCATTACCCGCAACCAGGAACTCCCCTCCTATAATCCCAACGAGAAGATTTTCAAAGACCCCAATGCCGGCAAATGGATCCCCGACAGCTTGTCGGTACTGGTCGACAAAGGGTCAAAAACGGTAGTGAGCAATGCCCCTGTCATTCCTATCAATATCATCGAATTCGACCTGAAGGGCGATAACCGCCTGCTGGATACGGGCCCCGATATAGGAGCGTATGAGTTCCTGCCGGGAAGGAAATGATGTGCTGATGTGCTGATGTGCTGATGTGCTGATGTGCTGATGTGGAAATAAGAACACATTTTAAGACGCATAGGCTACAACACTCCCTCTGTGAATTTCTGTGATGTTTCTGTGCCTTTCTGTGGGAGCTTCTGCTTTTGCCCAAAGAGATCCACTGAAATTACGCTGATAGACGCTGAAAGAAGATTCTGCGGATTTCTGCGTACTTTCTGCGGATTTCTGCGAGAAAATCATCCTTTCTGAAAATCTTTTAAAACCTAATCATATATGTTAAAGAAATTCCTAATTTGCAGGATGAAAAATATCTGCACAATACGCTCAGGCATCAAGCCACTTATCTTTCTGTTATTCATTGTATTATCAGGTATGATACCCAACACAAAACCCGGGTCCCCGACTGCGGTTGGCTTCCGGAAAACCAACTGGGAAGCATTAAACGACAATGCCATCCGCCTTATCGGCAAAGACTGGATGCTGGTGACAGCCGGAAACAGCGATACCAGCTTCAACATGATGACGGCGAGCTGGGGCGGGTTGGGCTGGCTTTGGGAAAAGCCCGTGAGCTTCATCTTCGTTCGCCCGCAACGCTACACCTACCAGTTTACCGAAAGGGAACCCTACTATACCGTTACCTTTTATGAGGAAAAATACCGCGACATTCTCCACAAAATGGGATCAGTATCGGGACGCACCTTCAATAAGATGAAGAATTCAGGCCTCACCCCTTTTATTACCGAACACGGTTCTGTTGCCTTCAGGGAAGCGCGCATCATCCTGGAGTGTAAAAAACTGTATGCTTCTGACATCCTGGAATCAGCGTTTACAGCTGCCTCAGTGCCATCGCAGATTTACCCGAACAAGGATTTTCACAAGATGTATATCGGGGAAATTGTGAATGTGTGGGTGAAAGAATGATAGTTGGGAGTTAGGAGTTAGGAGTTAGGAGTTGAAATTAGAAATTTGAAATTAATAATTAATATTCAATCTGTTATGAAAAGGATATTGGGTTTTCTATTGGTTTTAATGGTTCCGGCGTTTGTCTGGGCACAGGATGCGAATGTAAAAAAAGGGTGGGAACAGTTTGCCAGAAATGAGTTCAAACTGGCAGAAAGCAGCTTCAAGAAGGCGCTGAACGGCTCTGGCAAAGCTGAAGCACACCTTGGTCTGGTGATGGTGGGATCAGCTCTCGATAAAAATGAGATGGTGAGCACCCACATACAGGAGTTCTATAAGGCCTCCAATAATCCCGAACCTTATATCCAGGCCCTGTGGTTTATGTACAATGCCCGCCATACCGAAGATGGACTGAAATTCCTGAATCAGCTGGCGGCCTCCACGAACGGTAAGATCAGGGCGTATGCATGCCAGGATATGGGTGAATATTACCGGTCAATCAACAAATTCAAAGAGTCGAAAGAGAGCTTCGCTAAAACAGGATCAGTGTCAGAGTGGCAGGTGCTCGGGGAGTTCGAAAACATCTCGGAAAGTGGGTTCGACAAGGACTTTGGGGCACTCAGCCATCCGGAGTCTTCCTATACTTTCAAAAACAAGTTCGGCGCCGATGTGAACTGGTTTACCATCAAAACACCCAAATACAATAACTGGATTGACCACGAGTACTACTTTGTAGCTGAAAATGCCATCATTTATGCCCAGAATTTCTGCAACAGCCCGAAAGACCAGGATGTGCAGTTCCGTATCGGCACTTCCGGATCCCTGAAGGTGTGGGTTAATGACCAGCTGCTGTTCTCAGAGCCGGAAGAGCGAAACAACGGGCTGGACACCTATATTTTCACCGCCAAACTGCTGAAAGGATACAACAGAATCCTGATCCAGATCGGCGCAAGCGAAATCGACGAATCCAATTTCATGTTGCGCATTACAGACAAGGATGGGATCCCGGTCGAAGGCCTATCCTATTCAACCACATTGCAGAAGTACCCAAAGGACTATTCCTACAACAGCCAGGTAATTCCGTGGACTGCTGAGAAGTTTTTACTGAAAAAAATCGCCGACAATCCCGATGAACTGGTGAATTATATCTTGCTGAACCAGATGTATCTCCCCAACCAGATGACCTATCAGGCCAAGAAAAATCTCAAAGCTGGCAGATCTGCATTCCCCGACTGCAGCTACCTTACACTGCAACTGCTCCGTGCCCATGTGCAGGACGACAATGAAACCGAAGCCTCAAAGTGCCTCGAGGAGATCAAAACCAAAGATCCCGACTTCCGTCTAGCTATGGATGTGCTGTTCGATGAAGCCATCGAACGGGAAGATTACAAGGAAGCTGAAAACCTGATCGCCAAGATCGAAAAGATGGAAAAGGGTTCAGAGGATGTATTTTCCAAAAAGATTGAACTTGCCAGTGAACAGGAAAAATATGAAGACCTGATTGCCCTGATCATGGAAGCATATGAACTTTATCCTGAAGAATATCAGTTTGTGAATCTAAGGGCCCTGGTTGAGTCGCAGGTAAAAAAGAATGTTAAGGGGGGTATTAAAATCTACACCAAATACTTGAAAGCCAAATACGACGAAAATGCCATCGATGAACTCACCAACATATATTCTGAACTTGGACAGGTGAGCAAAGTGGTTGCCCTGTATGAAAAGATGATCGCCAATAACCCAGTTGGGGTGGGTAATTACTATCAGCTCTCCCAGCTCTATTTCAGTACAAGCGATTATAAGAAAGCCATTGAATATGCCGATGAGTGTCTGAAAATTGCCCCTTATATTGCAAGGTATCACGCTGCCAAAGGTGAGGCCTACGCAGAGCTGAAAGAAAATCTCAAAGCCAAGGAGCATCTGGAGATGGCTATCCAGCATGATCCTCAGGATTACGATTCAAGGGATAAACTGAGAGACATCCAGGGAAGTGCTGATATCTTTGAGGCATTTGAGAAGATTGATGTTTACGAGCTCTTCAAGAAATCGCCGGACGCATCAGCTTATCCCGAAGACAACAGCCTCATCCTGCTCGAGTCGGTACAGAAGGTTGTATATCCCGGAGGAGGGTCTCAGGAAAAACATACCATGCTGGCGAAGGTTTTCAATAATTCCGGAATCGACACCTGGAAGGAGTACAACATTCCCGTCTTCAGGAATCAAAGTGCTATCATTGAGAAAATGGAAGTGCTGAAAAAGAACGGAAGCAAGGTAGAAGCCCAGCGTTCAGGGGCCCAGCTTGCCTTTCCCAACCTCGAAGCCGGTGATGCAGTGCATATTACCTGGAAAGTGCAGGATCATTACAGCGGTACCCTTGCCGGTGAATTCTGGGATAGCCACTATTTCGGATACTTCGTTCCCGTCCTTAATTCAACCTATAGCCTTCTGGTTCCGAAAAACAAAAACTTCAATTACAAATGCGCTAACACCGATATCACCCCAACCATCACTGATAAGGAAGGTAACAAGCTGTACCAGTGGAAAGTAACGGACATCAAAGCAGTTAAGGACGAAAAATATATGCCCGTCTTGTCGGATGTGGGATCAATGCTGTATATTTCGTCGTTTGCCGACTGGAATACGATTTCGAGGTGGTATGCAGACCTGGCCCATACAAAAGCCAAAGTAGATTTTGAAGTAAAGGAAGTGGTCGACGAGATGTTTGCAGGCAGAACCGGACTATCCGACGAACAGAAAATCAAGGAGATATACGAATATATCCAAAAAAATATCCGTTACAGCTCTGTTCCCTTCCTCCAGAGCGGACTCATCCCTCAGAAAGCTTCAAAGGTGATCAGCAGGAAGCAGGGCGATTGCAAAGATGTCTCAACCTTGTTCGTGGCAATGTGTAAAAGCCAGAATATCAACGCCAACCTGGTGCTCGTAAACACCCGTAACTATGGAGTGAACTCGATGCCTCTGCCCACCATCAGTTTCAACCACTGCATTGCCAAGGTAAACATGAACCAGCAGGATTACTTCGTGGAACTAACCTCCGACCATCTGCCCTTTGGTGCAGGACTCGAATCGGTAAAAAAGGTGTTTGTGCTGGAGATTCCCATCGATAAAGAGACCCGGGTGGATGCCGCCATTATCGATCCACCTACCCGCGTCAGGAATATGAATATCCGTAAAACCAGGGTTGCATTTGAAGAAGATCTGATGAAGGTTGAAAAGGAGAATATCAGGGTGGGGGTCTTTGCCGCCTATACCCGTAACGGATACAAGGACCTGGGAGAAGAGAAACAGATGAAGCAGATGCAGGAGAGCATCACCCGAAGCTACCCGAAAATCAAACTTACCTCACTGAAATTCGACACCACACTTCAGACCAATGCCGATACCCTCAGGTTTTATCATAACTTCGAGGTTCCCAATGTATTCACGGAGTTGGGGAAGATGTACATTTTCGACCTCCCCTGGTCCGACAAGTTCGACAGCCCCACTTTCCTGTCGACCGAGGAACGCAAGTTCCCTATTGAGCTATGGGAATTCCTCGAAGGTGAAACCTATATCGAAGAACTTACCATCGACATCCCTAAAGGGAAAAAGTTGAGTGAGGTACCCAAGAATGTGCTTCTTACCTGCAGCAACGCCACCTATTCTCTCGATTATAAAAAGGTTGGTAATCAGTTGCTGATCACCAGAAAGCTCACCATCACCAACGATGATGTACAGCCTGAACAATATCAGGAGTTTAAAAAATTCATCGGTGACCTTGTAAAAGCCGATAAAAAGCAGGTGGCATTTACACTGTAGGGTCAACGCAATGCGTTGACCCTACAGGGCAATCAATTGCTTCATCCTCTTCCCGATATCCGCGGGTGAATCCACCACCACTACTCCTGCATTGCGTAAAACCTCTTTTTTGGCTTCTGCAGTATCGTCCTTACCTCCGATAATGGCTCCTGCATGCCCCATGGTGCGCCCTTTGGGAGCGGTGGCGCCAGCAATGAAGGCCACAACAGGCTTGGTTTTATGTGCTGCCAGCCAGGCTGCTGCTTCCGATTCCATGTGGCCGCCAATCTCCCCTATCAGCACAATCCCTTTGGTTTCAGGATCCTGCATAAACAATTCCACGGCGTCGCGGGTGGAGGTGCCCACAATGGGATCCCCTCCGATACCGATGGCGGTGGTTTGTCCGAGCCCTTCGCGGGTGAGCTGGTCCACTGCTTCATAGGTGAGCGTTCCGGAACGTGATACGATGCCAATCAACCCCTTCTGGTGAATAAAACCGGGCATGATACCGACTTTTGCTTCTCCGGGAGTGATAATGCCGGGGCAATTGGGCC
This sequence comes from Bacteroidota bacterium, assembly GCA_022709695.1. Taxonomy (GTDB): domain Bacteria; phylum Bacteroidota; class Bacteroidia; order Bacteroidales; family SKPS01; genus SKPS01. The sequence goes on along the minus strand of JAKLII010000001.1, from coordinate 102,788 downwards.
CTATCAGGCGGCTGGAGGTGCACCGGAGGTACTCCTTTACCTTGATCATATCCTGCACCGGGATCCCCTCGGTAATGCACACAATCAGGGCAATGCCTGCATCGGCAGCTTCCATAATGGCATCGGCGCCGTACGCGGGTGGGACAAAAATAACCGATGCATTTGCCCCTGTGGCCATTACACCATCCTTTACGGTGTCAAAAACCGGCAATCCCAGATGGGTAGTGCCTCCCTTGCCCGGGGTTACTCCCCCCACCACCTGCGTGCCGTATTCAAGCATCTGCGTGGCGTGAAAACTTCCCTCCCTGCCGGTGAAACCCTGCACCAGCACCTTTGTGTCTTTGTTCAGCAATACACCCATATCCGCTATTTAGTGGTTGTAACAACAATTTTCCTCACCGCATTGAAATCTTTACCCGTGAGATGTAGCAGGTAGTGTCCCTGCGAAACCCCTGAAAGATCCAGTGGCAGCGTATTAACACCCCCGACACCGCTGATGTCCATTTCCCTGATGATTCGTCCTGCAGGATCATACAGCCTCAGTAGCACCCTCTGGTTGCCCGTCAGCATGAAACGAACCAGAATCTGCTCCCCGGCAGGATTGGGAAACACGGTGAAATCAGTTCCAGTGCCTAGCTCCTCCATACCTGTCAGGATTACCACCTGCTGTTCCATACTATCGGTACCGCACTGGTTTACAGCATTCAGGCGGGCGGTGTATGTGGCCGGGACCTGGTATATATGCAATGGGTCGGGTAAAGTGCTGAACTGCCCGTCGCCAAAATCCCACTGGTAGCTGTCGGCAAGCTGCGAAGCGTTGGTGAATTGTGCCTGGTTAGTGTTGAGCACATAGCTGAATTGAGCCACAGGGAAGATGGAATCTGAGAGGAGCGCCTGCACCGGGACCCTCGGGCTGGTACATGAGGGTTCCTGCACCTCCCAGTCGTAGAAATAATAGTAATAGCCGGTTGGGGTTGAGGTGGCACTGGATGAGTGGATGCTGAGCAGCCCGGGGATGGTATACGGGTAATTGAGACCGGCATTGTTGCGGTACAGATCGGGGCTCCCGGTTGCCACCAGCCTGAGGTTGTTATCCTGCGGTACCTGGAAATTCAGTGTCACACGGCTGGTACCTGCAGGAATGGTCACGGTCTTGGTCTGAAGGGCGGTTCCCAGGCTGTTGCGCAATACGATGGTGCGGCTGCCCGATGTCTGCGCATACACCAGAACCGATTTCAGGACAAAAGGCTTCAACGCATTAAAGACCAGATAGTGTTCGTAGGCCAGGTATCCTCCGCCGCCCGAGTTGTTGGTTTTGCCGCCATACAGTGCCGTTGGCACGATTTCATTTTCCACATAATAGGTGGTGGATTGCGAAAGCACAGGGGTTTGAAAGACACTGCCCGTAAAAACAGGTGATCCTCCGGAAGGGACTGTGTACCAGTTGATTTTTCCGCCGGCGGTAGCAGTGAGCTGGAGGGTCCCCTGTTTGCAACGGGTGGCATCAATGGTCACAGGAGGAACGGGCATATTGACATGAACAAGTGAGGGTTTGATCAGGGAATCGGTTCCGAAGCTATTGGTTGTGATGAGTTTAACATCGAAAAACCCGTTTTGCTGATACTGATGCTGCGGGTTCTGGAGGGTTGAGAAATTCCCGTCACCGAAATCCCAAAGCCACGTAACGGGGCCGTTGAAGGATAGGTCGGTAAATGCATACTCGCCGGTGCAGATACTGGAATCGGTCACGATAAAATTAGTGCTGGGAGCACTGTTGGGAAATGCGCACTGGAAGCTGAGCTTAAAACCCGCCTGGGTGTTGCTGGCATTGGTAACCTGCTGAAGAGTGATGCTTCCGGTAGTGGACGAAAGCATTCCGTTGGTGCCGGGCAACGATGTTCCGGTATAGGCACCGATGAGCGGAGAGCTGGTATTGGGGCCGTTATAAATGCGCAGAAAATCGTTGTTGTTTTCGAAATTGAAGGTAGTAAAGAGAAGGTTCACCGAGGATGCCCCTGCAGGTGAAACCGTTACAGTGGAAGTGCTTGAGTTTGAATAATTCTGATTCCCTCCGTCGTCGGTTAACTCACCTGAACACAGGGTTACCATATTGGTTCCTGTGGCGGGTATGGTGAAACGACAAACTGAATCCATGTAAAATGTTGCCGTACTGGTGTGGCTGGCTGTACCCGTAACCTGCAGGGTAATGATCTTCTGTCCGCCGGTGGAATAATTCACGGTATGTGGCCCGATGCCTGTCGCTGTGACAGGAACAGCACCTGCACCGAAATTCCACTGGTAGCTGCTGATAGTGCCGGTACTCTGGCTGGTAAAGGTTACGGACTCGGCCAGACAATACACGGGAGCCTGGTGGATGAATTTCGACTTCGGACACCCGCCGGTAATGATAATGGTATCGATATACGGAATGGTGTTGGTATCGGAGATGGTGAGGACAGCGAAGGAGCCGGTAAGTTGCGTAAAAGTCAGTATGGCTGCTCCGCCGCTGAGCTGCGTCATGGCCACAATCTCCCCATCTGAAACCAGCGTGGCCAGTCCTGACGGACAGTTGGTGCTGAACACCGATAAGGTGGTATCGGAACCACATTGCAGTGTGTCGGAATGGGCCGCCGTAACCTGGAAAGGCTTACGGGTGTATATACGCATAGCCGGATCTCCGAAATAATGCAGCAACTCATTGGTGTACTGATGGGTTCCCCAAGTTTGGGTCATCCTGATCAGTCCATGGTTGAGCACATCCCCCATCGTGAAGATCTTTGGGTGGGTTCCCGGATTGGTAAGGTTGATGCCTCCGGAACCGGTGAAATTGGGAATGCAGCCCGGAGAAGCGAATATCGCATCGAACAGGCCAAACGCCAGGGCGTCGTTGTAACCACTCAGACTCACTTCGGCATGCCCGAATACGCCTACTGCACCACCCGGGTATTTGCGCAGGAATTTTTCCGAGAAACATTCACCATAATAATATTTCCCTGTAAGACAGTTAATTGTAAAGACAATCGGGGTTTTGTTACCGTTGGTAAGGGCACTCACATTGGTGTTGCTGTAGGCTGGATCACCCCATCCAGTCTCCAGGCCATGATCGCGATGCATGATATAGAATGCTCCGGCATTGAGGGCGGCATTGATCTGGGTGGCATTACCAGTCCAGGTAAAGCCGGGTTTAAGAAGATAGGAAGGTATCGGTTCACCGGCAGAGTAAAGGGTATTGTTCCAGTTGGTAGGATTAACAGTGGATTCAGTGTAATAAATACGCTGAATATCATACCCTTGTGTATTTACCTGATATTGAAGGATTTCTTCCGCTGTTTGTGCAAAACGCCGTTCGGCGTACCCGTTTCCCATATGCTGGAAATAGGCCGCATGCACAGCCTTGTTGTAAAAGGCAGAATCTTCGGGGGGATTTTTTTCATAAGCAAGGATCTTTGCCACTACATTGCCGGCTTCGGTAGCTGTGGTAACCGAAATCCTTCCGCGGGCCATATCCGCCACAAAGTCGTTCGAACCTCCCATACAAACAAAGTACAGGTCGGTGGAATAGGTACCGTAGCTCCCGGTAATTACCCTTCCCGGCACATCGGGATAATCGCCGATGATGAGTACAAAATCGGGTTTTGGGGTCCAGGCATTGTACCGCATGGTGATGGCGTTCTGTACGGTAGCTTCGCTCCAGGTGCTGCCGCTGATGATTTCCACTTTATGGCCAAGCTGCTGCTTCCAGGCAGCAAGCTCCTGGGCAGCAGCCAGATAGTTGGTATGGGTAATAATGATATAATCGGGATTGGCAGGTACCGGGGGTACGGGTCCACGGGCATCAATCTCCGCCTGGAGGCTTTCCCCGTTCAGGAACCAGCCCGGGACCATGCTCAGGAAATGGGCTGAATGCTGGTTGGGATCCAGAAAAGCCCCCCCGCCCGAAAAGGTGACTTCAAACTCCAGCAACCGGTACACCCGTAAAATGCCCTTTGCCGGATTGTACTGCACCGGGTTTATATTGAACACTCCGAAAGATATCTCCCTCACAAAATGGGTCCCTTCAAGCGCAACCGGTTCCCCGGGATACATACGGTCCTGACGGTAAAAAGCTTCATCAATCTCAAAAAGGGGTTCTGCTGCCCCATAGGTATCAGTGGCAGGCTGCAGAGCCGGATGCACCGGGACCCTTAGCTGTATATCCTGAAACTCAGAACGGGTGATGCTGATTTTCACCGATGCACCTGCAGGGATGGCAATGAGCTCATTGGTAGTCGGCAATGCAGGCTTGCCCACCTCCTTGGTGTGGGTAAAATCCTCCAGCCTGACAAACTGATAGGGTTTCCCTTCAACAGATACCTGATGGAAGGTGGGACCGTCAAACTGCCATGTGACGCGGATGCCTTCGGTTCCCTGATCGTCGATCGCCCTGAGGTGGGATGACCGGGTCTGGGCTGAGAGCGACAGAACACTGAACAGCGCAAGAAATCCTGTAAAAATAAATCGGTTTAGGTACGACTTCATAGGTTAGCTTTTAAGATAGCGTACTGATAATTAATAAGATGATAAAAATTCCCCGGCAAATAGCCCTGCTAAATTATTAATTATTTCATTGTTAAGAATAGTCCGGCGTTTTTTTGTTTAACCGTTTGGTTGTTGATACGTTTGGTTGTTTAGTCGTTTAGCTGTTTGGTCGTTTGGTTGTCCTGATAGAAGCAAAAAATTTATCTTTGGGCGATGAATCTGAACGATACGATAGTTGCCATCTCCACCCCTGCCGGATCGGGCGCCATTGCGGTGATCAGGATGTCCGGAGCAGGTTGCGTGCCATTCCTGGAGTCCCGTTTCAGTTCCCGCAGCGGGAAATCCCCGGTGGTTCCGGGCAGGGTGATGCTGGGATATATCTCAGAAGGAGATGAGGTGATTGATGAGGTGCTGGTCACCTGGTTCAAAGGGCCGCACTCTTACACGGGCGACGATGTGGCGGAAATCAGCTGTCACGGATCGGTGTATATACAGAACCGGCTGCTGCAGGTGGCCATCGCCAGCGGAATACGCCTTGCAGAACCTGGTGAGTTCACCTTCAGGGCGTTTATGAACGGCAGGATGGATCTGGCGCAGGCCGAAGGGGTAGCCGACCTCATTGCCTCTGCCACCGGCTACCAGCATCGCTTTGCCCTGAAACAGATGCGGGGTGGAATATCCGGCAAGCTGAAGGAGCTGAGGGGTAAGTTGGTAAACTTTGCCTCCCTGCTGGAGCTCGAACTCGACTTCAGCCAGGAGGATGTGGAGTTTGCCGACCGGGGTGAGCTCATAAGCCTCCTGGAAACCATCGCTTCGGAATTGCAGAGGCTGTCTGATACCTTCAGGCAGGGAAATGCCCTGAAGCAGGGGATTCCGGTTACCATTGCCGGCAGGCCCAATTCGGGAAAATCGACGCTGCTCAATGCCCTGCTGCAGGAAGAACGGGCCATCGTTTCGGAGATTCCAGGTACCACCCGCGATGCCATCGAAGATACCCTGGTGATCTCCGGTATCCCTTTCAGGTTCATCGACACTGCCGGTTTACGCGCTGAACCTGAGATCATTGAGGCCATGGGCATCGAAAAAACCTGGGAAAAGATCAGTCAGGCCGCTATCATCCTGTATGTGTTTGATACTTCTGAATCCACGATTGATGCGGTGAAAGAGGAACTGGCAGAACTCAGCCTGAAAATGAAGGAAGTGATGAGCGAAGAAGAACTGGCAGGCAAAAAGGTGATTATTGTGGGGAATAAAATAGACCGGCTGATGGAGTTCCCGCACCATTTCCGCGACTGCATGGAACTGGAGGTGGTATTTATCTCGGCCAAAAGGCACGAGAACATGCAGCTGCTGACCGATGCCCTGCTGCACAACACCGATACCTCCCTGTTGCAGGAAGAGCTGGTCATCACCAGCCTGCGACATTACGAAGCACTGCAGGCAGCCCTCAAAGCCATCAGCGATGCCCACACAGCCATGATCCATAACCTCCCGGCCGACCTGGTGGCTACCGATATCCGGGAAACGCTCTACCACATCGGCCTCATCACCGGCGAAATCTCTACTGATGAGCTGCTGGGGAACATCTTCGGAAGGTTCTGCATCGGAAAGTGATGATTTATGAGCGAGTTAGAGACATGTTGGTAAATGAATAAAAAAAACACCCAGGTAAAGATAATTCTGATAATAAACTTTTACTTTTGTATGGTTCAATTATTCACTTAAATCTTTATTATGATGAAAAAAGTTACTCTGTCAGCGATCGCAATGTTGTTTCTGGCCGGTATGCTCTCGGCACAGGTCAACGAGCAAAGCCCGGTATTCTCGAAGAGTGTAAACTCTGTGAAAGGAGTCTGGGATGTACTTACCACCTTCAACACCGCAATGCCGGGTGAACAGGCCGTTGAAATCAGTGGCCAGTACATTTACACTGCCATGTGGCAAACCAGCGGAATGATCCGCAAGTACAATTCCTTAACCGGTGCCATCGCCGATTCATTTGAGATTCCGGGTGTGGCTGCAGGTATCAGGGATCTGTGCTTCGACGGGACTTACTTCTATGGCCGCGCCGGTGCCACCGGAAGCAGCATTTATCAGATGGATTTCACCACCAAAACCCTGGTGAGCACCATTTCATTAGGTAGCGCAACCGTAAGGCACCTCTGCTATGATCCTACCCTCGATGGCGGCAATGGGGGCTTCTGGGCAGGTGACTGGGCAACCCTGAGTTCACACAAAAAAGACGGAACCCTCATCTCTTCCGTTACCGTTCCCACAGAATTTGCCAGCAATTATGGCAGCCAATTCGACAATGTAACCGCCGGAGGACCCTACATCTGGTTCTTCAGCCAGGATGCCACTGCCCCCAAGGTTGATATCGTGCAGTACCATATTGCCAGCAATAGCATTGTAAGCACCCACGACTGCTCCACCGTTCCAGGAATTGATGCTGCCAATGCACTCGCCGGTGGATTGGGCGGTTCAAGCACCGTGATTCCCGGAAAATTCATCCTTGTTGCCAATGTTCAGCAAGACCCCAATATGGTCATCATTTTCGATATGGGCAATGTGGGTATCAATGATCCGGAATCGGCTGGAGCTTTCAAACTCTATCCCAATCCGGCACAAACCATCCTCAATATCAATGCAGACAGCAGGATCAGCCATATTACGGTATTCAACGCTGTTGGACAAGTAGTTGAAGCCCCTGTGGTAAACAGCATGAACTACACCCTCAACACAGGCGATTATCAGCCGGGCGTGTATTTTGTACAGATTGCTTCCGAAAAAGGAACCTCAACCCGTAAATTCGTGGTAAGCGAATAGTTCCATAAAAACCATGACCAGTGAAAAGGTGCCCTTCGGGGTGCCTTTTTTTGTGCCTTTAATTCAAGGTTTAAAGATCAAGGTTCAAAAAAGAAAAAGTCAACTTGATGATGAATAGTTGTTGAAAAAAGTCAACCTATTTCAGGCAAGGTCAGGGACTCAACATTGATCATTGAACATTGATCATTGAGCATTCTTCCTGCATTCATTCCCCCATCAGCAGGATAAGCTCCTGATCGAGCCATGCCAGGAAGCGGTAGTTGGCCAGCAGGGTAAAGATCGTTTCTTTGTCTATGCACCGGTTGGCCTCTTCGAAAGCTGCCATGGCAGGTTCCAGGGATTTCATTTTCAGGAAGGCGTAACATTTCAGCATATATGTATTAGGATTGCCAGGGCTGATCTGAGCCGCGGTTCCAATCCACGGCAACGAGGCTTCGTACTCGTTGTTTTCTATGAACATCTCTGCCCTGCCGATATGCACTGTATAGTTCATGGAATCAAGCGCCAATGCCCTGGAAAAGTAAAATCCTGACGAATCTTTCTGCCCATTGAAATAGAAATCCCTGCTCAGGTTCCGGAGCACATGAAAGGAGGTGCTGTCGAGCTCCAGCGCTTTGCGGTTGAGTCGTATGGCAAGAGCCCTGGCCGTATCCGCCACGTCATGTGCTACCTCTGCCAGGTGTAAGGCCGTAAGCTGCTTGTCGTTCAGCGGTTTCAGGTACAGACCCATCTCTTCGGGCTGAGGAAGCACAGTGAAGTTTTTACGGTAATAATCATCCGAAAGAAATTCCCGGCTGGTGGTCTCGTAATTGAGCCATGTGGTGTCGTTAAGGTACCAGCGCACAAACATGTGGCCGGGTACCAGCACCGGGTATAACCGGTACCCCCTGATGCGGTTGAAGAAGGTGTGAAACAGCAGCGAATTGTAATTACAGTCGAGAATGCGTTTGTCCATGGCTTCGGCTAACGTACCTACGGGACTGTAGATGAATCCGTAATGCTGTTCAACCAGAATGCTGAAGGATTGCAATACTTCGAGAACCTCTTCCTTTGTGCAAACAGAATCTCCGAAATCAATCGATTCAGCAGCTGAGGAAAAGATACTGTCGAGTAACAGCTCCGATGATCGGCTCACCTTCAGGCCCCATTGCTTCTCAGCCTTCAGTGCGTCATAGACATCCCGTTCCACCTCCTGCCCGGACATGACTAACGAAAAGAATACTAAAACCAGAACCACTGCGTTTTTTACCATGCACTTTTCTTGTTGTGTTTTGTTAACCAGTTCCAACTCCTAACTTCTAACTCCTAACTTCTAACTAAATCCTTCCATATGGTGTAATAACTACAATACAACGGCTTTAAGTATGTTACAAGGTTGATATTGTAAATCTGCATCCTATGAAGAACATTGTGCCAGTGTTTGTTTTCCTGCTTTTTCTTACGACCCTTACCTCCATGGCGCAAACCATCAGTTTCAGGATTTCTGAACGTACACTGGAGCTGGGGGATTCTGCTGTACTGAAATGGAATGTGCAGAAGACCAAACGAAAAGACAGCTTATCTGTCACCGGTATTGAGGGGATGGCGCCGTTTAAGGGGGAGATGAAGGTTTCTCCGGAAAAGGATATCGTTTACACCCTCACCCATGTACGACGAAACAAGGTAACCAGACGAACTATCAAGGTAAAGGTGAATGGCCCGGAGATCATCGAATTCGAAGGGCCCGATACCGTGTTGTTCAGATCGCCCTGTCTGCTGCACTGGAAGACACGGTTTGCCACTGAGATTTCGGTGCAACAGGAGGCAGACCGGCTACCGGCATACGGATCCCTGATGGTTATGCCATCCTCCACGGTAACCTATACGCTGCAGGCCTGTAACCGTAATAAACGCTGTGTCAATGCAGTACACCATCTGCAAATCAGGGGTGATTATGTAAAAGGGCCCACAATGATCAGACCAGGGGAAACCGGGTTTCTGGAATGGAGGTTCATCGGGGCTTCCGGGGTGAGGCTCCATAAACCTGACACATTACTCCCGCAGGAAGGGACCCTGAAGATCAATCCCCGTTCTACAGAATTCTATCACTTCACCATAACCCGGAAAACAGAATCGGGTGCAGACAGTACCTACCAGATTGATGTGAAGGTCCCGGTGGTGAGGTCAGATTACATCACTGGTACCAAAAATTATGTGACACTGCCCACCGGAAGGAAGCTGGTGTTCGACATTTTTTCCGTGAACTGGAAGGATTATCCGGACGAAATAGTGTTGAAGGTGATGATAACCGATACGCTGGGCAATTATATCACCGGTCTGGCGCCTCCTTATCTAACTGAAGAACAGTCCCGTAAATTTTTCCGTGCAGTAATCGAAACTGTGGAGGGGAAAAGCTATCCCATCCTTGATTTCAGGGTAACGGAGATACGCTCCATGACCAGCACACCGCATGATATTGCGCTGGTACTCGATTACAGCGGTTCGATGAACGCATGGTTTCAGGAACTCGACGAGGCAACCCGGAAGTTCATACAGCGCAAACACAAGGCTGACCGCCTGGCCATCGTAAGGTTCGACGACAGCATCGGCACGGAAGCACCCCTTTCGGGTTCCATACAGGAACTCGAAAGCAAAGTAACCTTCAACAAAGGAAGGGACTATGGCGGCAGCACCGCGCTGAATGCCGCATCCGATGCAGGTATGCGGCTGCTGCCGGATTCTATGCGCGACCGGCACCTGATCATTATGACCGATGGATATGAGAACTCATCGATGTTCTACTGGGGCAAGTACTACACCTTTGCCACTGAAGTGTTGATGGCTGCCAGGAAAAAGCATATTACCCTCAATACCATTAACTTTCGCGGACAGGCGAACAGACCGCTGCTGGAGGCATTTGCGGACATGACAGGGGGCAAAGCCTATGAACTGGAAAATGAAAAGGAGATCGAGAAGGTCTTCTTCGAGCTCCAGCATCTGTACCACAATTATTACGAAATCAGGTATAAGCCTGCTCCTGCCGATGGAAACCGGCAGATTGAACTGTTGTATGCCGACAACACCGGAAAAACAGCCTCAGCGACCACCACGGCCTGGATTAAAGACTCCATGAATATCGAAGCTATTGAAAAAGAAGGCATTGAGCAGAGTTCCCTGTCACCCGTATATGGCAAAAAGATGATTTTGCAGCGGCAGGTGGTGGCACTGTTTGAATTTGACCGTTCAGACCTGGATTCATCAGCCATGCAGAAACTTGAGCAGGTGGTAATGTATCTCAAAGCCAACCCCGGCTGCGATATTGTGATCCAGGGGCACAGCGACTTGGTGGGCGACGAAGCCCATTGCCGACTCATTGGTAAAGCAAGGGCCGAAGAGGTGTATAACTATCTCAGGGGCAAAGGGATTTCTGCCTCAAGAATGACACGGGAAGGCAAAGGGAAAACAGAACCGGTATGGCCGGTAGAGGATCTGGAATGGAAAGCCCGCGAAAACCGGAGGGTTGAAGTGTTGTTTTTGAGTCCTTGAAATGATTATCAAGAGGTTAAGCCGAATCAGCTATTCTTCCATTTTTAATATCCTGACCACCTCTTCTTTTAGCTTTGGAAGGTGATTCACGATGATTCCCCACAGAATTATGTCATCAACTTTGTCATATCCATGGATTACCCAGTTTCTTGTGTCAATGATCCTTCTTGAGTTCTCTATTATGATGTCAGGTTCTTGCTTTGTCACTCTGTTTATTGCCTCACCAATAATTTCGATTTCCCTTTCGATAGCCCGTTTGAGTTTTTTATCGTTTCGAAAAGTTTCAAAATCTTTCTTCTCCCCAAAATAATCATTGATGGAATCTATTGATACCAGAACATCATACAGGTTCTTGTTTATTTCAGGCTTCATAAATCAGCACCTTGGTTTGATTTATACTTTCGATGAAATATGGATTTGAGAGTGAATTTTCGGTGATTATATCTATTTCACGTTTAAAAAGAGCTCTCAGAAGATAGTGGAGCTGAAAATAGTTTTCTGAATACTCCTCAGGTGATAAAGTGCCTTCAAAATCGATTATAAAATCTATATCACTATTCTCCCGGAATTTTCCGGATGCTACGACAGATCCAAATGCATACAGCTTACTTATTCTAAGCTGTTTACATATACGCTGCAACTCGGATTTCTTTTGCTCGATAATAGACTCCATCACAAGAAGATGTTATAAATTAAAAAATACTGAATTATAGAGTTGATCAAATTTCTTCAACACACAATCATTTTCAGAACAAAGATAATTCATTTTACTGATCATCAGGTAATGGATCCTCTGAAACCTCCGGCAACAGGTGGGCGGCATCGGTGGGGCTGAGGGATTCGACACTACGCAGGGTACGCCTGATGGCATTGGTACGTTTCCCCATGAGCTCGTCGATGGCGCCGCCTGCCGTGGTGATGTTCTTTTGCGCTTTCTCCAGCAGTCCGCCAAACTTCTCAAACTCGGTCTTCACTGCTCCCAGGATCGTCCATACTTCGCTGCTGCGCTTCTGCAGGTGGAGGGTTCGGAAGCCCATCTGCAAGCTGTTGAGAATGGCTGTCAGGGTTGTGGGTCCTGTAACCACCACCTTGAATTCGCGCTGCAGCTGGTCGATGAGGGATGAACGGCGGATCACTTCGGCATAGATCCCCTCGAACGGCAGGAACATCACAGCAAAGTCGGTGGTGTTGGGCGGATCAATGTATTTGTCGCGGATGTCCTTAGCCATTTTTTTGATGGTCTGTTCAAGGTTCCGGTTGGCCGTTTCGATGAGTGCCGGGTCACCCGTTTCATAGGCATCCACCAGCATCTCGTAGGTATCCCGCGGAAATTTTGCGTCGATGGGGAGGTACAGCGGTTTTTCGGGCAACTCGCGCCCCGGCAGCCTGATGGCGAACTCCACCAATTCGGTGGAGCCCTTTTTGGTGCGCACATTCATTTCGTACTGCTCCGGCGACAGCATCTGCTCCAGCAGCATCCCGAGCTGCACCTCGCCGATCCCGCCCCGCTGCTTCACATTGCTGAGTACCTTCTTCAATCCACCCACATCCTGCGCCAGGCTGCGCATCTCTCCCAGCCCACGCTGCACTTCATCGAGCTGCTTCCCAACCGTTTCGAAGGACTGCCCTATCCGCTCATTCAGGGTCTTCTGCATCTTCTCCTCCACTGTCTCGCGCATCTGATCGAGCCTCTTCTCTGTGCTCTGCACCAGCTTCTCCTGCTTCTCTTCAAGCTGACTGAACTTTTGCCGCTGCAACTCGTTGAACGACTGCACATTCTTGTCGAATCCCTCCCGAAACTCCCGGAACGACTGCAACATGGCCTCCGAGAGAGATTTCTGCATCCCGCGCATGGAGGCTGCCATCTCCTCACGCCCTTCACGGGCCTGACCCCTACCCTCTTCACGGTTCAGGAGAAACTCCTCCTTCAGACGCTTTTCGACCCCCTCCATCCCCTTCTGCAGGGCTTCCAGCTGCTGCATCATTCGGGCTGTTTCCCCGGAAGGCTTTGTGACCCTGATCATCATATAGATCATCATGATCAGAATTAATGCGTTTAAAATCAGAATGAAAATCAGTGGTAACGACATAGGAATCAGGAATTGGTACAACGGATCAACCCAGAGGTATAGCAGGCAGAATCTATACCCGCATCCTGCAAATGTAGTTGATTTCAGCTTCTTTTTCCAGCTGAAAGGCGGTAAAAACAAAATCTGCGGATTTCCGCGTGCTTTCTGCGGATTTCCGCGAGAATATTTTTTCTCTCGCTGAAATTCGCTGAAATTTCGCTGATAGACGCTGAAAGAAGTTTATGCTGATTTCCGCCAGATATTTTTTATATGCAAGAAAATCTTAAAGAATCGAGCATTTGTCAATAAATAATGTGAAGCAATTCTCCTTTTTCTGTATCTCAATCATATATACAAATAAAACAATGACTGAAAATGAGATCTCCTTCAAAATCCGTGGTGCTATTTACACGACCTACAAATCACTTGGACCTGGTTTATTGGAATCAAGTTATGAGGCTGTTTTAAAACACCTTCTATGCAAGGATGGATTATTCGTCCATTCACAGGCCCCTCTGCCACTTGTTTATGAGGAAGTAACACTTGATGTTGGCTATAGAATAGACTTGCTTGTTGAAAACAAAGTGATCGTTGAAGTCAAATCTGTTGAGCAGCTCACAGATGTACACTACAAGCAACTATTAACCTATTTGAAGCTTTCAGATAAAAAGCTTGGATTACTGGTTAACTTCAACACAGCCAATATGCTACACTCGATTCACCGAATTGTTAATGGTTTATGAGAATGATCTCTGCGGATTTCCGCGAACTTTCTGCGGATTTCCGCGAGAATATTTTTTCTCTCGCTGAAATTCGCTGAAATTTCGCAGATGCTTCGACAAACTCAGCACAAGTGGCGCTGAAATAAAATTCTGCGGATTTCCGCGTGCTTTCTGCGGATTTCTGCGAGAATATTTTTTCTCTCGCTGAAATTCGCTGAAATTTCGCAGATGCTTCGACAAACTCAGCACAAGTGGCGCTGAAATAAGGTTCTGCGGATTTCCGCGAGAATATTTTTTCTCTCGCTGAAATTCGCTGAAATTTCGCTGATGCTTCGACAAGCTCAGCACAAGTGGCGCTAAAATAAAATTCTGCGGATTTCCGCGTGCTTTCTGCGGATTTCTGCGAGAATATTTTTTCTCTCGCTGAAATTCGCTGAAATTTCGCAGATGCTTCGACAAACTCAGCACAAGTGGCGCTGAAATAAGGTTCTGCGGATTTCCGCGAGAAATAAAATCAGGGTATTAAATGAATTTCTGCAGCAAAGCGGCAGAAATGGGTTTTCCGTGTCCCGGCAAAAACCATTGGCAACCCGTATCAAGCAATACTTTCCACTGCTGCTTCAACAACGGCACATCATCTGCAAACGGAGGCATGGCTTTCCCGGATACCATCCCATACAATGTATCTCCAACAATTGCTACCTCACCGTCAACCAGCAGGGAAATGGAATCGGAGGAGTGTCCTGGGGTAGGGATAATTTCCAGGTTTACCCCTTCCAGCGCAAATGTAAACTTCTCTTTCACAATCATATCTGCCTGAAATGGAGCATAACCTGTAAATCCTGGCCTGAACTTTCTCCCTAACCTCACAACAAACCTGGCCCACCGGGTTACTCCACCAGGGATCGGTGTGTACCCCATCCTGACAAACTCTTTCGCACTCTCCCCGACAATGATCTTACACCCTAACCTGTTCTTTAGCCAGGCTGCATTCTGACAATGATCAAAATGGGTGTGGGTCAGCAGGAGAAAGTTGAGGCGGAGCGAAGCGGAGTCCCGGGAGCGAAGCGATTCGGGATTGAGCTTGTTGAGGAGTTTTTTGCGGTTGAGGGTGATCCCGGTATCTACCAGAATGCGGATTGAACCGGCTTCCACGAGCCATACATTGGCACGGCCACTTAACAGCTGAATGATTTGGTAACCCGATTTTGTAGTGAAGGTTTTCATCGTGATTTTTTTTCTCGCAGAAACTCGGTGAAATTACGCGGAAATTCGCAGAAAGAATCATGATTATTTTTAAAAAGTACCTTACCTGTCTCCTTTTTTGAAAGCTCAATCATATATACAATAAAAACTTATGACTGAAAATGAAATTTCGTACATCATCCGTGGCGCAGTTTATACTACCTATAAGGAACTTGGGCCAGGATTACTTGAATCGAGTTATGAATCTGTTTTAAAGCACCTTATCAGTAAAAATGGCTTGATTGTTAATTCGCAGGTGCCTCTGCCGCTTGTTTATGAAGATGTTAAACTTGATGTTGGATATCGGATAGACCTGCTTGTAGAAAACAAAGTGATCGTTGAAATCAAATCAGTTGAACAGCTCACAGATGTGCACAGCAAGCAACTTTTAACGTACCTGAAGCTTTCTGATAAAAAGCTTGGATTACTGATTAACTTCAACACAGCCAATATACTACACTCGATTCAGCGAATTGTTAATGGTTTATGAGAATGATCTCTGCGGATTTCCGCGAACTTACTGCGGATTTCTGCGAGAATATTTTTTCTCTCGCTGAAATTCGCTGAAATTTCGCAGATAGACGCTGAAATAAGGTTCTGCGGATTTCCGCGTGCTGTCTGCGGATTTCTGCGAGAAAAAAGGTCTTTAGTATTTGCTTTTCATTTCGATATAGATGGCAAGTTCACTTTCCAGCGGATGAAACCTGGCAACATCAAAACCATTTATCTTCAGCCAGTTCTGCAGATCCTGAAGTGAAGTATAAACCTCCTCTTCACCGGCCAGCAACACGACACTGCTGTCTGAATCCGACGGCTGGTTGTCAGAAAGCGGAAGCATGATCAGGCCGCATAACATCTGATTGTTGATCAGAAATCCTGAACCCCAGCCTTCCAGCATTTTTCCGGCAAAGGGCCAATGTATCACTGCATCGTCCACAGAAATTCCGGTGAAATTATCCAGCACATTCGGTGTATTCTGTGCAGCTTCCGGCAGCTCCTCCTCATCGTATGCACCATTCTGGCTTCTTTCAGGAAACCCCGGACCATCAATCGAATACGGATCGTAATACAGTTGCTCCGGTGTGCTGACAATCGATGCGGTGTTGAACTGGATCTGCATTCCTGAGGTGCCTATCTCAGCCCAGGGCATACAGATCTCACCGAAGGTTGCCTGCAGTGAGCTCTCTGTGGAATAGGTCAGCTCTTCGACCTTCGCCAGGATCCTCGCCCGGGCAGGTTTTCCCTCCTCATTCAGCAGCAGCGCACCGGTAACCGGATCGTGCTGCCGCAGGATGTCAGAAGAGATCAGCAGCGCAATTTCCCCGGTTTCCATGCGGGCATTCACCTCAGGCACGGTGTATGTTTCAAGTCCCTCCAGATCAAGAATATACCCATCATCCGCCATGGCCGTTCCGAGCTTCTCAAGATCGTTCTCCGCCACTGCCGCAAGCCATGGGGCAAGATCCATTGATTCTGCCAATTCCTCCACACCGATCTGATTCACCTCCTGCCAGAAATCGAACCACGCTGCCGCCGACCTGTCGAACCCATTTTCAAGATCTTCAAAATACCGGGCATACGGAAATTCATAGCTGAGTGTTATCGGCAACTCGTAGATTTTCAGGTTGTTGACACATGGGGTAAAATCAATTCCGAAGGTATTTGACGGATGATGAAATACTACCGGGTTTCTGAAAGAGGCCAGCACCAGGGAATAAAATCCTCCGTGCGAACTGGTTGAAAACTGAAAATCTCTGTAATAGAGATTCTTATAATTCTGAAGAAGTGGATCCTGGCTCCATCCCGAATACTCGTTGAAATCGTCGTATTCCAGAAGGGCGTCCAGGGACGGGTAAAACACGGTCCGCTTCTCCCGGTGGTAAGTGCAGGTGCAGAGGTCGCTGTTCCATGTGGTATCCGAAAGGTTCGCCCCAGGCTCCACAGGCTGCCTGGGAAATGGATTTGCAGCCCCGGGCAACGTGCTGAACTGTCCGATCCAGAAGATATAGCCATCGCGGGTTTTTACAACTGTGTCCCCGAATACCATATCTCCGCCAAACCACCCGAAAGCCAGCAATTTGTCGTCTTTCAGCGCAATCGCCTTCAGGTAATCGGTGCCTGCCCCACCCCCGCTGAGGGCCTGTAACAGGTTGCCATCGGCCGAAAAGTGCAGCATAAACGGATCAGTCCCACCCTTTGAGCTCAACGTTGTAATAGTTTCATTCTTCGAAACAACATCGAAACCATACCCCTCTCCTGCCAGCCAGATCCGCTCCTCTTTGTCCAGCAGCAACCTTTCGTGGTACACCGATGCCTTGCCATTGATGGGTACCGACCATTCGGGTTTACCCCTGCTGCTGATGCGGTTCAGGCATGTTCGGCTGTAGGATGAGGTAGTTACAATAAACGCATCCCCTTTACTGTTCAGCGCCATCGATGCCCCGGCTCCGTTGGTATAGATCCCCAGTGAGTCGATCGCCCATTCCACATCACCCTTGCGATTGGCTTTGAAAGCAAAGGTCATGGCATTGTAATCCCTCGTGGTAAACTGGCTCTTTCCAATCCTGATGTCGTCATGAAAACCTCCGGTAGCTATCACATTCCCCTGATTATCAGCACATACTGCATTGATATGGGATTGTCCAACCGTATCACCCAGGAGGCTCCACCGGAGATGGAACTCCTGGTCGTACGACAGCAGGGCAAAGGTGCGCTTTACTTCATAGGTTTTATCGTAGGTTCTGAAGAGTTTTGCTCCGGCCAGATAAAAATTACCCTCCATATCTCCCCTGAAATCAAATAACTCAACCTCGAAATCAATCCTGGGCATGATCAGATGCAGCAGCTCCCCATTAGAGTTGTAATGGGCAATGAACAAAGAAGAGTTTAAACCCTCTGTCCCATTCAGGGTAAGCTTTCTGTCATCGGCGGTGATAAAATCCACTTTTCCGCCATAGAAATTACCGGCTACCCAGATAAAGCCGTTGGGATCAATGGCGATGCGGGCTGGCCTGGAGTTCCCTTCGGCGTAACGGACCCACAGCAGGTTGCCGTTGGGGTCGTGCTTCATCAGAAACCAGGTGTCGGGGCAACGGGCATAGCATGTGGTTTTGGGTTCAATGTATTTTCCCTGGGCCAGTTTCAGGTTTCTCTGGAAGTAGCCGGTGGAGTAACTGTTGCCGGCCTGATCCACCTGTACGTCGTAGGCCCAGCAGAAATCGCCGGACACGTAGGTTCTGAGCCATTCCGGGTCGGGGCGCTGCTCAGCAGGTTGGGCTTTTGCACCAATGTTGAAGACCAATAGAACGCTGATAACGCTGATCTTTATGATTTTCACGGATTTATTATACTTCAGATATTTTTATCCATAGAAGTTTCTCGCAGGAAATTTCACTGATGCTTCGACAAGCTCAGCACAAGTGGCGCTGAAAAAATGTTTCTGCGGATTTCCGCGAGGTTTCTGCGTGAAATTTTTTCTCTCGCTGAAATTCGCTGAAATTTCGCGGAAAGACGCTGAAAAAATAAATAACTTCTGCGGATATCTGCGTAGTTTCCGCGTTTTCTGCGAGAAATAATCATCGGAAACCAGTCCCATCAGTTTCATCTGTGTTCTATCTAACAGCATCAATGATATGTACAAACCCTTCAGTTAAAAGTTCAGCCGGCTGCGCGATATTGATCCGGATATACCGCTCCCAATCCCTCCCGAAATGGATTCCCGGGATGATAGCCGTTTGGGTCTTGTTGTAAAGATCTACTGCGAAATCGGTTCCAGAAGGGATATGATCGGGGCACCGGCACCAGATAAAATACCCGCCATCATGCGGTGGAAGGTAAAACCCTGCCTGCTGAAGCATCGGACTGAATTTCAGGAAGTTCTGACGAATAATCCCCCGTATCGAGGCAGCATATCCATTCACATGATCCGGGTTTTGCATAAACGCGGCAATGGCGGCCTGCAGCGGAGCCGGAGAGCTTAACCCGATGTAGTCGTGGATCCCTTTCAATGCATCGAAATGGGAATGGTGCGCCAGCAGGTAACCCAGTCGCCAGCCGGTTACCGAGAGCAGTTTGGAAAAGGAATTCACATAGAACACGTACTCACTGATCCCGTCAAGCGGATAATCGGGTTTCTTTTCACCGAAATAAAGTTCACTGTACACTGCATCCAGGATCAGGTTGCAGCGGTTGGCTTCACAAATCCGGATGATTTCTGCAAGGGTCTCTTTCGGAATCACTCTACCCCACGGATTTCCCGGGGAAGAGAGAAACAGCAGATTGATGCAGTGTTCCCGGATTTCCTGTTCGAGCAGGGCTGGCAGCATTGCAGGCTGTTCCGGCATGGTGACAAGGTGCACCTGATGATGAAAGATGGCGGGCAGGTAGAGGTACGATTCGTAGGCCGGCGACAGGGCCATGGGCCGGAGGTTACTCCCCAAGTGGTGGTACAGCATCGTGTACACCAGCGAAATCGCCTCGGTAGCGCCGTTGAGGATGAAGAAACCGGCTTCATCGGGGTTGTATCGCCCCTGGTAGCGCATCCGCAGGCACCGCAGCAGCTCCAGGTTCCCCGTGCCTGGGGCATACTGATGAATGGGTTCGTTTCTGATCTCCGCCAGGATATCGAGCAGCTCCTCCGGCGGCTGAAACCCCGGAATCCCCTGTGCCATATTGATCCCCCCGTAGGTCTTCACCAGGTTGCTGAAATACCCGATCCACGATCCCTTTACATCTGATTTGTTGGCGAGCATGGGGCAAAGGTAATCTATTCCACCACCGCTCCGTTTGCATCCAACCGGGTTGTACCTGTCCTTCTGCCCTCCTCATCGTAGGTGTACCTGTAAACCGAAGCCCCGGAAGGCACCTGGTTGACAGGTTTGCCATCGGTACCAAAAAGGCTCT
Organism: Bacteroidota bacterium; assembly: GCA_022709695.1. GTDB lineage: Bacteria > Bacteroidota > Bacteroidia > Bacteroidales > SKPS01 > SKPS01. The sequence continues at coordinate 82,981 of JAKLII010000001.1, read as the reverse complement.
CTTCTGTCAGTCGCCCCTTGCTGTCGTATTGCATTCGGTGAATCGCATAACCGTAACCCAGGAAATCGATCAGAACTCCGTCAGCACCAAAATACTGTTTTTCAACAATGTTGCGGTGGTCATCGAAGCGTTGCCGCAACATGGCATACCCAAAATCGCTGACCATCACCAGATTTCCACTGGCATCCAGATGCCTGCGTTCAACCTGATTCCCAAATGCATCATACACAAACGCAACCTCCATCCATGAAGGTTCCCTGATCACCTCAGGCAGGTCGTCTGTCCCAAGGTACCTGGCAAGCAGGATATTGCCGGCCGAATCATATTCCTGGATGATAGATGCAGTTTGCCAGCTGGTGTTCCTTTTGGGCAGGCCATCTTTCCCCTGGCACCTGAGCGCATAACGATACCCATTCTGGTCATAGTCCAGTTGAATCCGGGCAACTCCCGTTGCTGTTTTCTCGCTCAGGGAATCCATTTCATCATAGTAGGATTCAACCGTTTTATTCCCCTTTTTATCATATTCCCAATGAATGCGGGCATATTTCTGTTCGTTGTGCAGCACCGGTTTTCCCTCTTTCGAAAAATACTGCACATCACTGTACCACCCCTCTTTGGTGTAACTGTACCTGTGTTCTTCCACTCCGTATGTATTGGCCACAGGTGCACCATCAGAGCCATAAAACCGGGAGGTGATAATGCGCCCTTCCGGATCTGTGGTATAGCGGTATGTAGTGACCCCTCTGCTGTCGGCCATGGCTTTTCCATCCCGGTCAAGATTGGTTTCACTTACCGGAAAACCTTCCGGACTCAGCACCCTTTCGGTCATAAATACCCCTTCGAAATTTGCGCACAGGGTTCCATAGAGATCGAAATAGCTGGTTTTTACCCTTTCCTTGTCTCTTTCACAGGATGCAGAGGCCACATTGAAAATGGGATCAATAGCCAACATCCCACCTTTCAGGTATCTCCAGCCTGAAATTCTCCCTTCTTCGTCATAGGTTACCGTGTAACACGCCACTTTCCCGGTGTCGGCCGATTCCACTGGATAACGCCCGGTAAAATCCCCATATCCATTGGTCTCCATATGCCTGAAGGCGATAGGATTATTTCTTCCGCAACCTGCCCATAAGATTAACGAAATCCAAAACAGCAGTGACAAAAATCGTGTCTTCATATCGTGCATTTCTGTAAACATTCATTGAATGAGTTTTCGATGGCAGTATTTCAAAGGGTTAAGCGGGGATACAACTACGACGAGGCACCTTCGGTACGGGATACCACCCTGCCATTTGCATCGAAGACTGTTGTCCTGATCTTTTCGTTGTACTCATTGTAGTCGTATTGTACTTTTGAACTGTAAGGCATGAGTTTACCATCCGCATCCAGGTATTCCTCCGTAATCAGATTATTCCAAAGGTCATAGGTCTGTCGCAGAATTGCATAATCGCTGCTATTGACCTGCAACAGTTTTCCATCAGGGCCATACCACCTCATTTCCAATACATTGCCATACCGGTCAGTGATTTCTTCATACCCGGCAGCCCCATCCTCCGGATCAGCCCACATCTTTCCTTCAGCATCATACAGGGTCTCTTTAAATACATCCCCTTTTGCACTATAGCTCCATACGATCCTGGCCGCAGACCGGTCATTGAGCTTCGGAGCCGGTTTACCATCCTTATCAAAGAATCTCGCCTCAATTTTTCGTCCGTTCTTATACTTTCTGATCTGGGTTGCTATACCGGCAATAATGTCATTCTGAGGTCTGCCATCCAATCCAAAGCTACTAATCTTTATTAGGTTACCATCATGGTCATATTCGTTGAACAATCCTGCTATTCCGGTTTTTGACGATAGGCAGGCATTGCCCGCAGTATCGAAGTAGGCCTCGCCAATAATGCGTCCATATAAATCATAGGAATAGTTGATGCGTGCCATTCCATCACGTGAAGCAGGCTGAATCCGCTGATCATTCCGGTTGAAATAAGCTATTTCGGTCTGATGGCCATACGCATCATAGGAGAATCTGTACTTATGGATCCCTCCGTTGCTGGATGGCTCCACAGGCTGGCGGGAGACATCGTAAAAGCTCTTTTCGGCTAAATCACCGTAAACATTGTATCCGTATTTAATTGCTGCAACCCCGTCATTCGAGGTCACCGGCTGACCCGCGGCATCCAGATACCATTCCATATCTACTTTATTATGAACAGAATAGGTGTATCTGATGGCAGCATACCCTTTTTCGAGATGCATTGCCGGATTACCCAATGGATCATAGTATGAAATCTCTGTCACTTGCTGGAGCCGGTTGTATTTTTTCTTCACCTTCGAAATGCCCTTGCCCGGCAGGTTAACCGGGTTTCCGGATTCATCGAAATATTGCTCCTGAGCGATATGGCCACTTGAATCGTAGTCGATTCTGACAGTTGCATAGCCATAGTCTTTTGCCACTTTTGCCCCTCCGTTGGTTCCTGTCCAGGTGCGGCTGACAAGGTTGCCCCATACGTCATACCGGCAATCCTCCCCGGTCACTCTTTTGTCAGCTGACTCTTTCGGCTTACCATCCAGGTTATAGTACCGTGCAGTGGTTTTGTTACCCTTTTCATCGTAGGTGAATTCCGCAGAGGCAATCCTGTTGTCGATCCTCTCCCTCAGCTTGCCATCGTCACCGAAATACCTCTGCCTGATCAGCAAGCCCTGTGCATCATACTGATTTTCAATTTTTGCATAACCTTTCCCCCTGAATCCTTTAAGTTTTCCCAGTGAATCCAGATAGGATAATTCAACTATCTGATTATGCCTATCATACTTTAGTTTCAAACTGCTAATCCCTGACTCCGGTAACTCAATTATACTCCCATCAGAACCCAGAAATTTTTCTTCAACGACATTCCCCCTTTTGTTGCGCACAAATTCATGAATAGCCCACTTTTCATCCAGTCTGTTAAAAGGCTTGCCTTCAGTATCCATCACCGTTTCCCGAACAGGCTGTCCGTCACCATCCAGATCGTAGCGTAAGGCATGTATCCCGGTTCCGCTTTCAACAGCTTTTTTCCCATTCAGGTCGAAATACCGCTCTTCGGTTCTGATACCCTTTGAATCATAGGTATACCTGATCTCAGCAACACCGGAGGTACGATTGGTCATGGGTTCGCCGTCAGGGCCGATAAACTGCACCTTCGTCAGATACCCTTCCCGTGAATAGGTTGAACGGGTTTCCCAAACCCCTGATTCACCAGGCATTCTGTTTCCATCAGGGTCCTTAGAAACCGCAGCAACCACGTTCCCCTTTTTGTCGGTGGTGAATGCATACTGAAACACCCCCGTTTTATTGCGGGTCATTCTTCCCTGGACACCATAATAATAGAGCGCTTTTAAATGCCCGTCCGCGTCGAGGCGGTATCGCAGTTTGGCTGCTCCATCTTCCGATTTGGTAAGGTTACCCAGATGATCATAGAAAGCTACATCGATGAAACCTTCGGTATACGTATACACTGCCCTGTGGAAATCCGTTTCCGGATTGATGGCTGCAAGGCCGGCTTTAAGATAGGTAATTTCCTTAACCCTGCCCTCTGCATCATACAGAAACCTGTAACAATTCCGCTCTCCGGCCTTTCCGGCATTTACCGGATTGCTCCCGTGATACAGGAACCAGGCGTTTGTATCAAGGGAGGTGAAATATTTTTCTTTTTCACGGGAACAGCCTGAAAAGATTACAACACACATCAGGCATATCCATGGGGAAAATAGCTTTATTGATTTCATGCAACGATGATTTGATGGATTATCAACAGATTACATCAGAAAGAGGAGGATTATATAGCCCTGAGGTTTATTCAAACCTGAAGTTCGGTCCGGTTTTTACCATCACTGCAGCTGGTATCGCTTTTTTAACGTTCTTGAGGGTTTCCGTTGCGACAGCCTCATTGCTGTAAAACCTGTACACATTATGGTACATGGTGGTTTTACTTGCTGTAATTGCGATGATATGTGGAATAACTTTCTGCTCCTCAAGGTATTTGATCCGGGCTTTTTCAGCCTCACCTTTTACAGGGGACTTACCTATTGAAATGATAAACAGGCTTTTAACCTCCTGCCCTCCATCCTGCTCCATAATTGAGATATCTTCCAGAAGTCTGGAAATCAATGGTGCATACCGGGTATAAGCACCCGCATAACCATACAGCTCTTCAAGCATGACTTTACCCACATCGGTATCCTTTCCGGATTTTGTACTCAGCACATACGATTGTTCGCTGAGTGCCAGTACATGCAGGTCCAGCCCGAAAACCAGGGCACTTTCAAAATCTTTGCGCATCTTTGGCAGCCAGGTACTCTTTGGAAATGATTGCTTCATTTCCAGATAGATATCGATAATTTCGTAATAACTATGCAGAAAATCCAGGTTCAAACCATGCTGTTGGGCAAATCCGGTATACTGCCGTGCATCGCAATACCGGATATACAACCAGTAGTCTGCAGTGGCTCGGGTCTCCAGCACATAATCATTGGTCATTGAAAACAAGGCATAGAGCGTATCAGTATGCAGCATGGGCTCAATCATAATCTGGTTCAGTTCCCCCCTGATATTGAAATAGTTTTCATACTCTTCATCATAATTTTCGGCGATCCATTTCCGCACATGGGGGGTCAGGATCGTGGCAAGGGAATCACGGTATCTGAGAATCTGTTCCACCTCCTGATCAGATGTGATCTCACTCCGCCGGAATTTCTGGTAAAAACCGAACAGGCAATCCTGAGCCGGCATATCTGCATCCGTAATGGCGGTAAGAATCGGATAATACTCACGCAGGGTCTCTTTGGTAAAGGGTTCATCCTGTGCATGAGCTGCTGATAAGATACTAAAAACGAATAACAAGGAAAAGAGGATCTGTTTCATGAGCGATACATTTTAATACTGCTTATGTGGACCGTAAATGTATCGATAAATCGAAAAGTCAACAACTATCCCATAAAAAATAGCTGAAACCGGAAAGAATGAAACCCTGAAATTACTTCACCTCAACAAATCAATCTGAGGTCTCTTCAATGCCTTGTACGCCAGATGCTCCGGCAGGTTCCACGAGAGCCATCCCTCACTCTCGTAACGGTCTATGAAGTTTGCTTTGCGCAGGTCTATAATCTCACGGTACCTGACAGGTTCCATGTATCGCCGCTCCCTTCCGAAGGGGAATTTCCCCTCCTGTGCTTTATCGATAGCCTGCAGCTTCTCAAGGGGAACATCAAGGTAGGGCAATGCTTTATCGGAGAGTCCTGAGAGAAAATTGAGATGGACAAATGATTCCCCGGCATGGGCAAAATTGTAGCGGGCAATATATACGTCCCAGGGAACGGCAGATGAGGTTATGAGTACTACAAACCAGGCCACTGCATTGGTTCTTACCAGCCAGAACCCCGATCTTTTATGCATCACTTTATAGAGCACGGTGATAAGACCTATCAGGGTAAGGATCAGAAATATAATGACTCCAATACGCTTATAGGCCAGAGAGAAGTAGCTGATATAGTAAAAGTTACGGATACTTACCGACACTGTGAGGATCACATTCTGGAGTAGCCAGATGTAGCTGAGTATCCTGAGGGTTTTGTTGGAAGCATAAAAATTGAGGTTCCCCCGAAAAAACCACAGGACGATGGTGATGGAAATAAGGATGGAAAAGATCAGCAGCCAGGTGCCTTCGTGTACGAACTGTTTCAGATACTGCCCTTCCCATTCGAAATTAAACCATACCCAGTGAATATCGGTAATATTCAGTATGAGAATCAGCAGGTTCAGCACCACCAGCAGGAAAAGGGCCGCCCGGTATTCGTTTTTCAGGCCCATCCCGAGGGTTTTTCTGAAACTGCGGACCCGTTTGCGAAGCACTGCATCCGGAGCACTCTGGTCGGCACCGGAAATAAACGGTATGGGGTTTCGCACCATCATCAGCACTGCAATCGCCAGGCAAAGGATAAAGGTTCCCAGCAATGCAAAATTGAAATGCTCAAAAAGATCGGCTATCCGCTCCCCTAACCATCCCAGGGATTGTTCCATCAGGTCGTCGAAAACCGGACTGGAATTTCTGTAAATGGATATAAATATGATAATGATTATGAGAGGGATAAGGAATATCCTGCTTTTCCACAGGTAGGAACCCACCGGCTTTTTCCCTACCCGAAAGTGCCTGATTCCTCTCAGAAATGTTACCTGGGCCATAACGATGTTCACAAGACCTGTTCCCAGTGCACTGGCCAGTGATCTGAGATCAGGTGCCGATAACAAACCAGCCAATACCAGAAGGCTGAAGGCATGCATCCATCCTGAGAAGGCTGAATGCACCAGTACTGTTGCCAGCAATGTAAAAAAAACTCCTGCGAGGGTTAACGGTACAAGGGGCTTTCGAACCGGAATCTGCCGGTTCAGAAACATCCACCCGAAAATCAGAAATTCAGCAATCCACAGGTTCAGCCCGGGAGGCTGTTTATGAAAAAGGATGGTCAGGATTACAGCGCCGGCAAGGATATGCCAGCTTTTTGGGGTGTGGCTCATCGGTCAGAGGATTTCACAGCAAACGATGGTATTGCTGAAATCGTATAGTTTTGTCATGGTTCCAGATTTAAAATCCTTGTTTAGGGTTATGAATTATGGTTGACAGGATTCAATGATGAGGGTTTATGGGAAGAAAACTGAGGTATCGTCAGAACCAAACCCTGAAAAACCCTGATTCGAGGGGTTTCAGGGTGTTTGCCGGCCCTTCCATAGGTTCCCCGGTAACATCCACCCTTCCCAGGCGGAGTACATCTCCGGACTTTCCGTTCCGTAGTGAAATGGTCAGTTCTTTCCCTTCCGTTTCCCGAACCTGAATGATGGCCGAACGTCCGCCCGCCTCAGGGAATGCACTGATCAGCAACATGTTTTCCGGCCATCCGGAGATGAATGAACCTGAAGGAAGCTTTTGCTCCGCACCACCCCCGGGGAGCACCCTGCTCAGGAATGGCACCCTTACCCCCCATCCGAATTGCAAAGCATCAGACGACCCGTTGACCGGCATACTCGTTACCGAGTAGCTCCACAGGTGCCCCCCGCGCTGATCGGCATTGAAGTTGGTCGTCCAGTAGTTGTTCATCGGCCATCCATAGATATGGGTACTTTCAGGCACGGCCCCGGCTTTATACCTGCCGGTATTGATCCCCCCGAACTGCATGAGCGGTGCCTCAGGCGATACCACAACAATCTGTCCCCGGGGCGAAGACAAGCGCGCATAGTTCTGCACCGTGTTCCAATCGTTGGATGATCCCGGTATCTGGTCGATACCGGCCCTCATTTCGCCCCCCTGCACTTCAAATGAGAGCTGCCCCTGCGCCAACGCAAACGGCAGGGCAATGTAAATCCCTTCCGGATCTGCAACTGCTTTCTTCTCAATATCATACACCAGCTCCACCTTTTTGGTGGTATGGTACAGCCTGAACTCATACACCAGCGCACCTCCGGTTGTGGCCGCAGCCGTATTGGCTTTAAACCTGAAAGAATCCCACAATGCCCCGCGGTTTATCCCATCCAGCCACACCGAATCAGGGAGTGAACGGGTAAAGTTGTCGAGACGAAACGACTCCATCTGGGCGCGGTTTTCCAACTCTTCATAAATAAAACTGCCAGCCTGGTACTTCGCTGCCGTATCAAGCAATTCGAGCCCCAAATCCTTGTCAAATAATCCGGTAATCACCCCTTTCAGGGTATCAGCCGTGAGCCTGTACCACTGGTTCTCAAGTGTATTAACAGGTGTTTCCTTCAAAATTTCAGTGCTCACTCCATACCTTTGCTGGACAAGCCTGATCACATAGCTCTTGTATCCAAATGCCGGGACCTTCTCCACCCACACTGCCCAATAGGTGCCATCGCTGTGGTGCTCCATCGGCTGGGCTATGGCAGCATTGCCATCCTGATCCGTGATGGTAAACCCCGTATATCGCGGGATGATCTGATGGTCGATGTACACCTTCATCATACCGCTGCGCTCCAGGTTCAGGGAATTGTACACCACGAGGGTGGGATCGGCATTGCGGGGAAAAGTGCTTTGCAGCAAACCCATGGTTTCCTCACCCAGCATCCGGGCCCGTCTTCCGGCTTCCCATGCATAAGATTCCTTGAGTGCGCGCTGCTCCATCGTATATCGGTGCAGAGGTTCACGCACGCTTCCGTGATACCCGACCGTATGCTCTGTGTAAAACAGCAGGGCTGAGTTGGCGGCATCAATCCTCTGGTTGATGCCTTCCGGCAGTACAACACCGGACAGGGCAGCCATGGTAAGGCCGGCACCCGTGGCGATCAGATCGGTTTGCGCACCACGGGTGGCCGCCACCTCCCGTGCCGATGCCCCGAAACCATCCGTCCACCAGTCGGGCCAGGCACCGCGGATCACAGGCAATGAGGCGCCATGCAATGTCTCCATCTGCCGGAAAAATTCCGTGGCTGTGGCGGTCCTGAGCTTTGGCCACTGGTATTTCTCATTCCACTGCCGGATCATATCAGAGGCGTGGGTGGAGGGTGGACTGTTATCGGTGATATAACCCGAATGCTGTATGGAAATGGTGTTATAGGTGTATCCTTTACGCTCCAGATCTGACAGATATGTAAGCAGCTCATCTTCAAATACATTGAAATTCCCTGCATGAATCTTGAACACCGTATTCCCTGTCATGTAATGCTCGGCCCTGAACGCCAGCATGCGATTTCCCGCCGGTGATTCCCACCAGAACAGGGTGGGTTTGTCGAAACAGATCAGTGCCCGGTGGCCGTGGGTCCCCATATTCAGATACCGGATCCCCGCCTGGGAAAAATAATCGCTCAAACACCAGCCAATGCCGTTTACGTCATTTTGCATGGCGGTTTCAACCTGCATACCATGGCTACGGATGTTGCCAATGGCTTTCAGGGAGGCTGCAAGAATCTGTTCATCAGGAAGTTCATCGAAATTAAAATACATACCTGTAATTTCAATCCTCCCCTCTTCGACCCGTTTTCTGAGACGCTCTATCTGGGCTGCAGGGCGGCATTTCAGGTACTCATCCACTGCCCAGGAGGCCTCGCATGTCCAGCGGAATTTTGCCGCATCCGGGTAATCATCCGTAAGATCACAATAGTCCAGGGCGTAATCGATAAAACGGAGGTGTTCTGCCAGAATATCGGTCTGGGGCCTGGTGTATCCGATATCGGTATGGGAGTGCTGCACAAAATTCACCTGCCACTCTTTCACGGGGATCAGCTCCACCTCCCCTTTCCATGTTTTGCCCGCAAGATCCAGCCGATAGGGCATCCGGGTCTTTTTGGAAACACGCGGAAGCCTAATTCTGAGGTAGTTATACCCATATTGCACCACAGTATCACAGACCTTCTTCCCTCCTACATGGATGATTGCCCTGGCAGGATTGCCAAAATGAAGGATGCCGGCTGTACCTAACTGAGCATCCTGTTTATCCCCGTGCATGATGGCTGGCAGCGCTTTCAGCGACACACCGCTCTCGAGAGGGAGTTTGAAGGTCATGTACCAGCTGGTTTTACTGAACCTGCCACCCGTTACTTTGATATTCAACGGCTCTCCCTGTACCACCCGGCCCGCAGGAAGGGTAAGCCTCATAAATCCAAACCGGTCGCCATGCTGGTCCACCATATCGGTAGAAAATGCCAGCCGGCAACCTGAGGGAGCAGTCAGATTCCAGGTGTCGGTTCCGTCTGCCCAGAAAGTAAACTCATGGCTTCCATTCACTTCCAGATCAAAGCTCGCCGGACCGGGAGAGGAACCGATTCCGGCCAGCCATACAAATGTGGCCTCCGCTCCTGAGATCTTCCGGGGAGCAGTTGCGGTTTGCCACTCCATTGAAGACCTGCCATCCGTAGCCCTGATCAGCATGCACTCACGTGCTACCGGTATTGAAGAGTGGTAGCTGAAATCGACACCCTCCACTTTTTTCAAATATCCGTTGATCAGGGCGGCATCATCTCCCTGCTGGGCAAAAGCTGCGGTAAGGGTGGACAAAGCAAATGCGATCAGTACGAATCGTTTCATGGCAGAGTGATTTTTTTTAGGGAAGCATCCACAAGCATCACAGGGGTATCCGTTGGATTTATCAGGGTGTAATTGCCGGTTGAAGCCGGCACCACAAAGGTTTCTGTATACCGGTAAGTAGTTGAAAAACCACTTTCGGTAACCACATGTATCATACTGCCTTCCACAAGGTTATACACATGGCATTGACCTGATGTGTTCAGGTTTATCTCATGTGTTATCACCAGTCTTTTCACTTCATAGGAGTGCATCGGATGGGTAGGCAGCTGATACATTTCCCAGCCATCCCCCTTTTCCAGGAGGAGCGGTTTACTGATCAGATCCTCTTTTACCGCATGCCCCTGCCGTTCGAAATACAGGTTCTCCATTCCCCTCGCAATGTTCAGGGGCCGTGGATTGCCATCCAGATCGGGCCTGCACCAGTCGTACATCTTGAAGGTAAAGATGTAGGGGGTTGTGCTGATCTCGAGCACCAGGTTATTGATTCCTGAAGCATGGATCGTTCCCGGAGGGATGAGGAAGAAATCGTGTTTGTGGGCCGGGTGTTTCTGTACAAACTGCTCGATATCAACCGGCTGGCCATGAAGGTAACTACCGGTGAGGATCCGCTCAAATTCTTCGGGATTGATCCCCTGCTGAAAGCCAAGGTACACCACCGCATTATCACCGGAGTCGAGCATGTAATAGGCCTCTTCCTGGGTAAAGTTTTCGCCGAAATGTGCCCGGATGTATTCGGGGCGCGGATGGCACTGCACCGACAGGTTTCCGCCATTATAAGTATCAAGAAAATCGAAACGGATGGGAAATTCGGTACCATACGTTGCGAATGATTGCCCGAGGATTTGCTTTGCTTCGAGTGCCATGAGCAGGTCAAAGGAAACCTCCAGCAGGTTGCCGTCGCTTTCAAACACAACTCCATTCTCGGGAGAGATCAGTTCGAACGACCATGCATAATTCGGAACTTCAGTATTCAGACCAGGGATGTGACCAAGGCACCATTCACCCCCCCAGGCACCCGGCTCGAACCAGGGGCGGGGCCTGAACACGGAACGACTGAGCATTGCCAGCCCTTTTCTGATCGTGTCACCGGATGCCCACGTAAACGAATCCCCTTGCTGTCCGTCAATAAAATAATTAACCACGGGGGCAATCGATTCGAGGTGTTTTCTTACCACAACCCAGTCGTTAAAATAGAAACGTTTGTAAGCCATTTTAGATCCCAGCGGTCGCGCCAGACCGAGATTGGCAATGCTGCCTGCCCTGGCACGGTACTGCTGTTCGTTCTTCGGTACCGTGATGTACAGAAGGGCTCCGCCGACAGGACAAAGGGCTGCACCTGTACCGAAAAAAATGGTGATACCGGAATCTGCATCAGGTTTCGCGGATTCCAGTTTTCCTGCCCTGAAAAAATCGCGCATCGCAAGGGTGGTCCGACGGCCAAAAACGGGATCATCACCACCGGTGAAAGGGGCGGTCATTTCAAGAACCGTTTCTGGCGGATGCACCCACTCCGACACCGGAACATGGCATACACTTCTTCCAAGGTGGCTCAGTGCCTCAGTAAGCTGACGGACAAACGGTTCAAAAAAAACTCCGGTATCACCATCCACGCGCAGAATTCCCGACTTAGGAAGCGACTCCGCCAGTGAAACCAAACCGGGCTGGATGGCATTATCACCAAGAGAATGAACAGGATAGAGCCTGTAGCCTTCCGTATCGGTTCGTGAATCATTCAGGGGCATGATCTCCTGCGACGAAATGCGCCACAGGGTGTCAATGCTTCTGCGTCCATCCGGAGTAAAAGGCGCCATCATCAGGCCTGATCCGGAAGGGATTTGTTCCGGGCAGGTACCGACAGAATGATCAGATAAACTGCACACGCAACAAGCACAAACATCCCGGCAGTAACAGAAATGCTGTCAGTTAGGTACCCGATCAGTGGCGGAATCACTGCCCCCCCGGAAACCGCCATAATCATCAGTCCGGAGATCTCATTGGAATACTTCTGATGCTTTGACACCGTAATGCTGAAGATCAGCGGGAAGATGGCAGCGGCAGAGATACCGATCAGGAACATCAGCACCTGTGCAAAAAGCACCGAAGGGGAAAAGATGAAAGCGAGGATGGTTACAAGGGTTGCAAGCGAGGAAAAGAGGAGGAATTTACCCGGTTTGATCCGTGCAAGGAGGAATGCCGCCGCGAAGGTTCCCAGCATCTTACCGAAGAAGTAGAGGCTTCTGGCCTCTTTTGCCGGCTGAGCATCCATCCCCAGCTTTTCCATAAGGAACTGGCCGGAAACGGAATTCACCCCCACATCAATCCCGACCACAAAGAAAATCCCGAGGACCATCATCACCACGTAGGGGATTTTCAGCAACCCCAGTGCCGACATGAAGGTAGCACGTTTTTCATCAGACCTTACCTCGGTAACCGGGATGAAATAGAGCCACAGGACCGAGATCAGTGAAACGATCCCGAAGCTCAGGAAAGCCAGCTTCCAGTCGCCGAAACGTGCCGCAAAGAAAGCTGCCACGTAAGGTGCCACCATAGAACCTATAGCCTTTATAAATTGTGAAAAGCTGAGATAGCTCGATCGCCTTTCGGGGCGCACCACATCCAGCATCAGCGGGTTTGCAGATACCTGCATGATAGTGTTGCCGATGCCAATCAATACAAATCCTGCCAGCAGTGTCGGGTAGGTATAGGCGACAAACGGCAGCAACAGCCCTGCAGCAGTAATCAGCATACCGATATTGACCATATTTTTCTTCCCGATCCGATCTTGCAAAACCCCAACAGGAACAGAAAAAAAGAAGAACCAGATAAACACAGCAGAAGGGATCAGCTGAGCCATGGTATTGCTCAGATTGAAATCGGCCTTGGCATAGTCGACTCCGATACCTACGAGGTCGCAGAAGCTCATCACAAAGAAAGTGAGCAATACCGGAAGGATTACGGTCACGGATTGCTTCCTGTTGTTTTCTTCCATAGCGTTTTAGGGGATTTAAATTGTATTTTCCGTCTGGCCAACGATAAGCCCGGCATAAATGGTGTCATCGCACAGGAGTGCAGCTCCACTGATGGCGGCATCTTCCTGAAGTTCAGAGATAACCACATCAACTTCAATATCATTTGCTGAAAACTGAGCAGACATGGACTCCCTGAAAAGAGGATAGGCATTGGCAATATTACCGCCGATCACCAGCCCTTCCGCTTCAAAGCCCCGGAGCCAGGGACTCAGAAAACCCCCGAGATTCCGGCCAAACTCACTAAATAAGCCCTCTGCCACAGGGTCTTCGTGCACCTGAGCTGCAAGCTGTTTCACGCCGGCCACCTCGTGCCCGGTTCGTTTCTGGTATTGCCTGAGGAACCATCGCGTGGAAAAATGGTTGTCGGCATTGGATCCGTTAAAAGGTATGTCATACAGGAATCCGTCGGGTGGGGTCCCTGCTTCTCCGGCCACTGGAATATGGCTGCGGATGAAAGTGCTGCCAAATCCGGTTCCCAGTGTTATGGCCAGAAAGCGGCTGAAGCGGACCGATCTGCCCTTGAATGATTCACCGATCGCGAAACTTGAAGCATCGTTCAGAAACCGGATCCTGAAATTTCCCGGCATACCCAGCCGGCTTCGCAGCTCCTCACGCACATTGATGCCATACAAGTGATCGTACTTCTCAACACCTTTAAACCAGGCGATACCCCCGGGATAATCAAACGGACCCGGCATGGCAAATCCAACCCCGGCAGTCGTTTCGATGGACAGATGCCCGGCGGCTGCCCTGATGGCCTCCGCCCATTTGTCAAGAATTGCATCTGACTGTGCCTTGCTGTCGACCTCAACCCTGTGCCTTGTTCCTTCCAACAGGGTGTGATCCGATAAATTATATACCTGGGCTGTAATATGGCTCCCCCCTACATCTGCTCCGATTGCTAATAAATCCATGACTTAAACTGATAATTTCTAACTATATGCTGCCGATAATGTACCGGCAAAGTGGCAAAAATAGCGAATAAAAAATACCCTGCAATGAAATCTAAAAGGTTTCAGTAAATATTTTGTTATGATTACAGGATTGCTGAAGTTGCAGGAATAAATGGTTCCCGGGTTTGTTGAAGCATCACAACCATTCTCTGAACAATAAAGAATCCGACCGGAAGCATTCTATACGTTGATAACTTCTCGTTTCAGTATAACTCTGTAGGAATATCAGGAGTTCTTAAAACGAGAATGCAAATGTGCATTTCATTCATTACTATTTGATCATAAATGGCTCTGACACAGATATTCCTAACGGAATGCTCGAAATTTTCTCTGCAGAAGGACGGCTTATACACAGGGAAGCGCTTATCAGAGACGAAGATTATTTCGAATCATCAATTATTGATACGATGAGCAATGGTGTTTATCTGATACACATTTATGGCAACAGCGAAAACGGGCAAGGTTTCAGCAGCAGCTTGAAAATTGTAGTGCATTGATAAACAGTTGCCAAAGGTTTGAATAAAATCATTACCTTTGCCGCCTGAATTTTTAGTCTGATTGCCATTCCCTCTAAAATTTCATTGCAAAAATACAACAACGGGTCAGGGCATGCCCTGATCCTACATAACAATCATCCGGTTGAGGCATGCCTTGACCGTACGCTACAACATGGAACATTTTACCCAAACCGGCCTCGGTGAGAACCTCCTGAAGGCCATTGAAGACCTGGGGTTTGAAACCCCAACACCCGTTCAGGCAGAGGTTATCCCTGCCATTCTGGATTCAAAGGATAACATCATCGCGCTGGCTCAGACCGGAACCGGCAAAACGGCCGCTTTCGGGCTCCCGCTGCTGCAGGATATTGACCCTGATTCCAGGATGCCCGAAGGTCTGATCCTTTGTCCCACGAGAGAGCTGTGCATCCAGATCACCAAAGATCTGGGAAACTATGCAAAATACCTGAAAAACATTACGATATGCCCGGTGTACGGTGGCGCCGACATTGTGAAGCAGATCAACCGCCTGAAGGATGGCACCCACATCGTGGTAGGTACCCCCGGCAGGGTGCTCGACCTCATCGGACGCAAGGTGCTGAAAGTACAGGAGTTGAAGTGGCTTGTGCTGGACGAAGCTGATGAGATGCTCAATATGGGTTTTCAGGAAGACCTCGACAATATCCTTGCGGAGACCCCAGACACCAAAAGAACCCTGCTGTTCTCGGCCACCATGCCCCAGGGAATCCGCAAGATCGCCGAAAAATACATGCACAATCCGCTGGAAATCACCATCGGAAAGAAAAATGTAAGCACCGAAAACGTGAGCCATGAATACTATATGGTGCACGCCAAAGACCGGTACCTGGCCCTTAAACGGATCGCCGACATTCATCCGGGCATTTACAGCATCGTATTCTGCCGCACCCGCCAGGAGACCAAGGAGGTGGCAGAGAAGCTGATCCAGGACGGCTACAATGCCGATGCCCTGCACGGAGACCTGTCGCAGGCGCAGCGCGACCACGTGATGAACCGCTTCAGGAACAACACGTTGCAGATGCTTGTGGCCACCGATGTGGCAGCCCGCGGACTGGATGTGAGCGACCTGACCCACGTGATCAACTACAACCTCCCCGACGATCAGGATGCCTACATCCACCGCAGCGGAAGAACAGGGCGCGCCGGTAAACTCGGCGTTTCCATCTCCATCATCCACACCCGTGAGATGGGGAGGATCAAAGAGCTCGAAAGGATTACAGGCGCCCGCTTTTCACGAAAAATGGTCCCCTCCGGAAAAGAGATCTGCGAAAAACAACTGTTCCATCTGGTGGATAAAATGGAACACAGTGAGGTGAATGAGGAACAGATCGAACAGTTTCTGACCGTCATCTACAAAAAACTGGAATGGCTGAGCCGTGAAGACCTGATTAAGAAATTTGTGTCGCTGGAGTTCAACCGCTTCCTCGATTATTACCGCAATGCCACCGACATCAACGTAAAGGGGGAACAGAAAGATGCCCGCGACCAGCGTATGGCAGGCAACACCAGGGGCGAGCGATCCAGTGATAACCGCCGCGAGAGGAATGATCAGGTACAGTTCACCCGGCTGTTCATCAATGCGGGCTCGAAGCACAACATCAATCCTGCCAGGCTCATCGGCCTCATCAACGACTACGGCAGAAGCCGCAGGGTTACCATAGGCAAAATCGACATTCAGCGCAACTTCTCCTTTTTCGAGGTAGATGCCGCTGCAGCCCAGAGGCTGATTGGCGGATTCAGGGGCGCAAAGTTCGAAGGGCTGGCACTCGAAGTGAATTATGCCGAGCTCAGCAAGCCGAAACAGGGGAAAAGAGATTTTCAGAACTCAAGAACCACGGTGAACGAATTCAGCAAGCCGAAAAAAAACAAGCCCAAACCCGATAAGGGTACCTTAAACAAACCTCAGGATGAGAGGCCCTTCTGGGAACGGTTTCTGGAAGAGGATGCAGGCACCGGGCAACGCAAAGGGAAGAAGCGTCCCTGATGCCGGAACTGAGCTGCCTTCCGACATCTGCATGCTGCCAAAGGAGACTTCTATATGTTCACCGCAGGAACTTCACTTAATCCTGTTATGGCATCTATGCGAACTTCATAAGGAATAGAACACGGTCAACACCGATGTAACGGATGATCGCTGATTTACTAAAAACACAATAATGAATCCGTTCTATAAAATGTGTGTTTATCCGTTGTATCGGTGGCATCAGTCTTCCATTAGCATCACTTATTACGGGGATCTGAAGTAATACTTAATACCCCTCAGGGAAATCTGCTGAAAAAATTGATTGATAATCTCCGTTTTTCTGTTTTCAATCATTTATAGGATTAGAAAACAATCATTGAACACTGATTTTACGGTTGCAACTGATGATCACTGATTGTTTATTGTAAACCAGTGCATTTTGCTTAAAAATGGATTAAAGACATGCCGCGACCATGAATGATCTCTTGCACAAGGAATTGACAAATAGAATACTGAATTGCTTTTTTAAAGTTTACAACACGCTTGATTTTGGTTTCCTGGAAAAAGTCTATGAAAATGCCATACTGGTGGAGTTGAAAGAGCAAGGCCTCAAAGCAGATAAACAAAAGAAGATCAATGTCTATTACAATAACATTACTGTTGGTGAATACTTTACCGACATTATTGTCGAGGATACCATAATAGTTGAGCTTAAAGCATCAGAGTGTCTGATTAAAGAAAATGAACTGCAATTAATCAACTATTTGAAAGCAACAGATAAAGAAGTTGGGCTTCTGTTGAATTTTGGCAAGAATCCGGAATTCAGGAGAAAGATCTTCACAAACGACAGGAAGTCCCAAAAACCCATGACCAGGTTTTGAATAATAATGTTTATAATCCGTGTTAATTCGTAAAATCCGTTTGATCCGTGTGCGATAAAATCCGGAAATGATCATTTCCCCCGCGGGTCGGGTTTCAACGGCATTTTGGCCATGTGTGAAATTTCCACCGACGGAAATCCGAATTCCTCCACCACTCTGCCGCGCAGCAGGTAAATTCCCTCGCCCCGGAAAGGGTTGTTCTTCAATGAGGGCGGAAAATGCACCGTATCGAAGAATTCGCCGTGCACATCGATAAACGTACCGAAGTGCATGATCTCTTTACGGACGGTCCATACGTATTTGATGGTAACGAGCTTTCCCAGCATCCGTACCTCCTGCCCCACCCTGCCGGCCAGCCCGTGGGCGGCAATATCGCCTCGATAGCGGGTTTCGAGCATATCGAACCACGACACAGAGATGGGGAACCCCAATAGCTCCATCTCATCCCAGGCATCCTCCAGCGGGTCGTGCACCAGCGCGGGCAGCGTGAAGGGGCGGGTGGTAAGCGGAAACAGCCGGGCAGTGGCTGGTTCCGGCTGCCGGTGGCTGATGAGCATACGGCTCTCCCACAACAGCGGCGCTTTTCCCTTTCCGGTGAACCGGAAGGCTCCCACACGGATCAGCAGGGTGAGCTGTTCGGGGGTTGGCGTCACCCGTTGCACGAAATCCTCCAGCGAAAGATAATCGCCATGCTCCTCACGCTCCTGCACCAGCCGCTTTGCCAGTTTCTCCTCCAACCCTGCGATGTGGATGAAGCCGGCATAGATGGTGGTGCCCGAAATGGTGGTGAGATATCCGCTGAGGTTCACACAGGGGAGCGCCAGCGTGGCTCCCCATCGCCGCGCCTCGTTGAAATAGACCCATGTGCGGTAAAAACCGCCGAAATTGTTGATCACCGCCACCATGAACTCCAGCGGGTAATGCACCTTGAGCCACAGGCTCTGAAAACTCTCCACCGCATAGGAGGCCGAATGCGCCTTGGAGAACGAATACCCGGCAAACGATTCGATCTGACGCCACACCTCCTGCGTAGTGGCCTTGGGATAGCCGAACCGCCGGCAGTTGTCGAAGAACTTCTCCACAATCAGCCGGAATTCCTTCTTCCCGCGCCCCTTGCCGCTCATGGCCCTGCGCAGCACGTCGGCGTCACCCAGGTCAAGTCCGGCGAAGTGGTGGCAGATCTTCAGCACATCCTCCTGATATACCATCACGCCATAGGTCTCCTTCAGCTGCTCCTCCATCACGGGGTGTATGTAGCTGAATCCCTTTGGGTTATGAAACCTGCGGATGTATTCCTTCATCATCCCCGACTTTGCCACACCGGGCCTGATGATGGAGCTGGCGGCCACCAGGGTGAGGTAATCGCTGCAGCGCAACTTCTTCAGCAGCCCCCGCATGGCCGGGCTCTCGATGTAGAAGCAGCCGTTGCACTCTCCCTGTTTCAATTGTGCCTGCACGGCAGGGTCGCTCTTGAACCGGGGGATGTCGTACACATCCACCGCCTCGCCCCGGTTCTGCTTCACGATGAGGGCGGCATCGCGGATGTGGCCGATGCCGCGCTGACTCAGGATGTCGAACTTCTCAAATCCCAGCTCCTCAGCCACATACATATCCCACTGTGTGGTCTGAAACCCCTTGGGTGGCATGTCCAGGGCTGTGTAACGGGTAATGGGCTCCTCCGATACAATAATGCCTCCTGCGTGGATGCTGCGGATGTTGGGGAAGTCGGCGATATGTTCCGCCAGCCGGATGATCTTCAGCGTAATGGCATTATGGTTTGCCGGGTCGGCGGGGCGCTCCACCAGGGCGTCAATCTCCCCTTTGGGCAGCCCGTACACCTTGCCCAGCTCCCGGTAGATCGATTTGTCCTTAAACGTGGAGGTGGCACCCAGCAGGGCGGTGTGACGGTGCCCGTAGCGTTTGAAGATGTAGTCCTGCACCTCGTCGCGCTCCTTCCACGAATAGTCGATGTCGAAGTCGGGCGGGGTGGAGCGGCGCGGGTTGAGGAACCGTTCGAAGTAGAGGTCCAGCTCGATGGGATCCACGTTGGTGATCATCAGGCAGTAGGCCACCACGCTGTTGGCGCCGCTGCCCCTGCCCACGTGGTAGAACCCCCGCGACATCGAATACCGCACGATATCCCAGGTGATAAGGAAGTACGATGCAAAGCCCAGGCGGTCGATGATCTCCAGCTCATGCACCACCCGCTGCCGTGCGGTGCGGTTGCGGGCGCCGTAGCGGTGTTTCAGTCCGTCCATCGCCAGCTTCTCCAGCAGCAGCTTGTCGTCGTAGCGGTTGCCGGTGAAGGTCTGCCGGTTTTTGATGGTGCCGAAGTCGAGGCTGAGGTGGCAGTCCGACAGCAGCTTCAGGGTGTTGCTGAGGAGCCAGGGCGCCCCTGCCGACAGGCTGCGTACGGCATCGGGCGGCACCAGCAGGTCCTCCGGCGACGCGGTGTCGGATGGCGTGAGCCTGGAGATGAGGGTGTTCATGTCCACGGCCCGCAGGTTGCGGTGCACCTCGTACTGCTGCGGCGTGCCGAACGACACCGGCGCACGCAGCAGGTAGCGCTCTGACATCCTGCCCTGCAGCGCCATCGGATTTTTCCGCAGCTCCTGCGGTGTAACGCCGATGTATTCGTTGTCTCGCAACCCTGCCGTGCCAAACCCCTGCATCGGGTACACCACGTACGTCTCAGAAAAGGCGGGCGCCCGGTCGGGAAGGGGAAGGTCTTCAATATTGTGCCGGCTCAGAAATTCGTTGAGCTCCTGCATGCCATCGCCGTTGCGGGCGAGGCCGGTCCAGAGATAACGCCCCTTCCGGCGGAATTCGATGCCGGCCACAGGGGTGATGCCCGCCTCCATGCACTCCTTCACAAACTCCGGAAACCCACTGCTGTTGTTGATGTCGGCAAGCACCAGCACCTCATGCCCCAGCGCCCGGGCCTGGTGTACCAGCTGCTCCGGCGACAACGTGCCGTAGCGGAGGCTGTAGTATGAGTGGGCGAAGAGCATCTTTTGTTGTTTGTTGTTTGTTGTTTGTTGTTGTTTTGATATTTGAACGTTGATCCTTGATCCAAGAAAGATTTGATTAGATATTGATCATTTTTCTGATGGTAATTTAATCATTTTTTTCAGAAATTGATGTGGGTGGATGGATTTTTTTGCTGGGGTAATCTGTCATCAATCAACATGCAGCATCCGATTCGTTGATTGGCCAGAATTATCATGATCGCAATTGGATACGGCTGAATAGGTAATAACGAAATGATGCTGCAATGACAGTATCACGCTATCCGTAAAAAAAAATGTTTTGTATATCGAATAATTTGTGCATATCTTTGTTCTCTATATAGAACAAAATATGGAAAGCAACCTGTTAAAAAAAATCATCCTTGAAAACCAGCAGCGGATTTCTGCCCTTGAAGTACTGCCCAGGGATTACACGATCGAACCCCGGGCAAACTACATCTTCACCGGTCAGCGACGCGCCGGAAAAACCTATTTTATCATCGGTGTGCTGCAGTCGCTGGTAAAAAACGGATTGCCCCCGGAATCCATCCTGTATGTAAATTTCGAGGATGAAAGGCTCATCGGATTGGATGTTACCGGGTTCGATGCCCTGCTGTCCAGCTACCAGGAACTGTTCAGCCATAAGCCGATACTTTTTCTGGATGAAATTCAGGTCGTTGCGGGCTGGCAGAAATTTGCCAGGCGAATGGCCGACACCGGGTATCAAACCTACATCACAGGAAGCAATTCTGCCATGCTCAGCAAAGAGATGGCCTCAACCCTTGGGGGCAGGTTCCTGGTCAGGGAGATTGAAACCCTGTCCTTCAGGGAGTTTTTGTGGTTTCACGGTTATCAGCCAGATGACCATCTTGAGTTCTCTCCTTCAAGGTTTGAGGTGATCCGTTTGTTCGGTACCTATTTTTCAACCGGTGGTTTTCCGGAACTGATCAGGTTTACAGATAAAAAGGAGTACCTGAGCAATCTCTTTCAGAAAGTGTTCCTGGGGGATATCATTGCCCGGTACCAGATCAGGAATCCTTTTGCCTTGCGCCTGCTCATAAAAAAGCTTGCAGAAAGCACCATGGATGAAGTGGCCTTTAACCGTATCCGGAATATCATTGCATCTACAGGAATACAAATAGGGACCGCCACAGTGATAGAATACATGAACTACCTGGAGGATTCTTTTCTGATAAACTCCATCCCAAATTTCAATGCGAAGATCAGCAGCCGGGAATCAAAGAAAAAATACTACTTCAGAGACAACGGATTACTGTCATTATTTCTTGCTGAACCGGAGTCCGTTCAGATTGAAACATTGGTTTTCAATCATTTGCGGAAGCTTTATGGTCAAAATGTCTTTTATATGAGAAATGGCTTCGAGGTGGATTTTCTGGTTCCAGGGGAATTACTGGTGCAGGTATGCTACAGCCTTGCTGCAGCAGAAACGCGCAAGCGGGAAATTTCAGCCCTGCTGAAAGCCGCTGCACTGCACTCCGTAAAATCCCTCATGATCATTACCTTCGATTCGGAAGAGATCATCAGGGAGAAAGAATCAGTTATACAGGTAATTCCCCTTTGGAAATGGTTGCTGAAAAACTGACCTGACCGGTCATCCAGTGGCTGAACTAACGCAGGGGTGAAATGCTGCAAGATTTGCCGGAAGATGAACAGAATCATCTGAAATCATCGTAAAGGAAATTTCGTTCGGTTTGCAGAAACATATTGAAAACCACTGCATTTCATTTACAATTGCTTGACTTTTGCTCTCTGAGTCCGTATATTTGTAGGTTAGGGTCATTCTCACTTGTATTAATCTACAAATTACTAAAAATGAAAAACTTACACTATGTTCTGTTTTTCGTTCTCGTTCTTGTTTCATGCCCTTCGCGTGTTTCATCCCAAAACGTGATCCCCCTCCCTGCACACGGAACCAGTTTCACGGGCAATTCCAGGGGTTACTGGTTTACCGCCCCATGCGATTTCAGGATTACCGGGGTGAGAGCTCCTGCTGATTTCAGCGTTAATGCACAATCCATCCATCTTGTAAAGTTTACCACTGCTCCTGCCACCTGGCCAAGCACATCCACAAATTTTACGACTCTTTTTTACGGTAGCAACATTACCGATACCTGTTACAGTTACCTTGACATTCAGGTACTTGCTGGTGAATTCATTGGCGTTCTAGGTGTCCGGAACAACGGGTCCGGCTTAGCGATTACCTCCTATACTACAGCTAACTCTCCGATTGCATCCTCCATTGGATCCTACACCATTTCGCTTGCAAGGCTTGGAACCCAGAGCAATATCATCAATGGCGCTGCTGTGGATTTTTTCACAGAAGGAGGCAACCCGATTGGCAGGGTTGAGATTATCTATGAGCTGCTTCCGGCAAAGGTTCCTGTGCCGGCTCATGCAACAAATTTTTCGGGCAACTCAAGGGGATTCTGGTTCACGGCCCCCTGTGATTTTCTCCTTACCGGCGTCAGGGCCCCCACAGATTTCAGCACCAATCCGCAATCCATTCATCTGGTTAAATTCACGGCAGCACCACCTATATACACAAGTACAACCACTGCATTTACTACGTTGTTTTATGGTGCCAACATTGGAGACACCGGGTTTATCAACCTCTCTGTTCAGATTTATTCAGGAGATATTATAGGCGTTATGGCCGTACGGAATAATGGCAGCGGTGGAAGTGTAACCTCCTACACGAGCGCTTCGTCACCGATTTCATCTTCCTTAGGGTCACATACCATTTCCCTGGCAAGGCTGGGTTGGCAAGGAAGCATCATCTCATCTGCTGCTGCAAACTTCTGGACAGAAAACACGGCGCCCATCGGAAGGGCAGAACTCAGATATGAATTCCCTTCAGTTTACAGATTTAATCCCGGAAGCCTCATCAGCAACAGCATTCCCTTTCTTGAACCCTCGTCGGGAAATAATAAGCGGCAATGGATCTACCATCCTGCAGATTTTCGATGCACCCCAAAAGGGTATATTACCTCTATTTACCTGAAGGCTAGCACTACAGTAAGTCCATCACTTTCAGGATTCCTGATCAGGATGGGAACAACTTCATTGTCAAGTTTTTCCGGAACCACTTTTGCAACCGGACTCGATACTGTACTCTACAACACCACCGCCAATCTGGTAAGCATCGGCGAAAACTGGATCCGTATCCGATTGCAAAGACCCTTCTTTTACGACGGTGTATCCAATTTTGTGGTGGAGGCTTCACAACAAGGATTCTCACCCGGTTTTTGGGTGATGCAAACCTCAGCCAACGCCACGGGAAGAAGTATGCTTGGCAACAGCGCTTCGGCCTCCGGTTCAGTACAGGACCGGCTAGCCTCCTTTGGATTTGAAATCCTTACCTCCTATACCGATGCATGTCTGGTAGCATTCGTTGACCCACCACCAGCTTTTTGTGAGGGCACCAAACCTGTGGTTGTCCAATTGGCAAACTACTCTTCTGATACCCTTACCAGTGCGATGATTCATTTGGACCTGAACGGAAATCCACAAGCCTCGGTATCATGGACAGGTATGCTGTTACCGTATGGAGGATCTGCTCCTGTACTGCTGTGTAACTTCCCTTTTTCAAACAACTCCTCCCCCTTTGTTTTGAATGCCTACGTAACCCAACCCAACAATCAAACTGACGTCAATACCTATAACGACACAATAGTGAGGCCCGGAGTGGTCGCGTACCCTTTGCCGGCAGTTAGTCTTGGATCCGATATCACTCTTAAAATGGGAGCAAGTGTAGTTTTAAATGCCGGAGCGGGTTTCAGTACATACCTTTGGAGTACTGGCTCGACTTCGCAGACTACATTAGTGGATAGTACAGGCACAGGGGTAGGTGCGAAACCTGTATGGGTAAAAGTGACTGATTCCAACGGATGTGATAATTCTGATACGGTGCTTGTGACCTTCATTGATGATTCAGGCATTGAAACCACCGATCGTGCACCGATAATTAACCTGCATCCAAACCCGTCTGATGGCAAATTCTCCCTTCACCTGATAAAATTTACCCCGGGAAAATACCAGATTCGGGTTTTAGGTTACGAGGGAAATCCTCTTATCGAACATACTATTGAAATCTCTGAACCTGAAAGCTCTATGAACCTGGATCTTTCCGGGTTTTCATCAGGCATTTATTTGATACAGATAACCGGTATAGAGAATACTTTTGTTCAAAAAGTGATCATCTCAAGATAATTTGCTTTATCTTACTGGAAATGTGTCATTCATTGATACCAATCAACGAAGTGATGAGCTTATTCATGTCTGAAGGGTGATGGTACATCGTTTATTCATACGGATGCGGTTATCATTGAAACGTTTGAGTAGCTAACCTCAGGTTGTTGATTAAAATCGGTAACGGCCTTGTGATGTGACTGAAATTCCCTATTTTTGCACCTCAAATTTTTTGAACGATCGATATGGCAAAGAAATTACAAGACAAGGCACAGGACAATATCCAGGCCGTTGAAGAAGCACTGAGCAGAACCGAGATGTTTCTTGAGAAGCATCAGAAACCCATCCTGATCGGGCTTGGGGTTATCATTCTGATTTTCGGGGGATACTTCGGATACCAGCGGTTTATCAAGCTCCCGAAGACCCGTGAGGCACAGGAGAAAATGTACGTGGCAGAGCGCTACTTTGCACAGGACAGTCTGAACCTGGCACTGAACGGCGACGGGCTGAACCTGGGTTTTCTGGATATCATCGACGACTACGGCCGCACCCCGGGCGGCAACCTGGCAAGGTACTACGCCGGAGCCATCTACCTGAAGCAGGGCAACTTCGCCGAAGCCATCACGCTGCTGAAGAAGTTCAAAAGCAAAGACCCCATGGTGTACCCCAATGCCCTCAGGATGCTGGGGGATGCCAACCTCGAGCTCAACAACCAGCAGGAAGCCATCGAGTATTACCTCAAGGCAGCGGAGAAGGCCAACAACGACCTCCTCACACCCGAATTCCTGATGCGTGCCGGCAATACCTATGAGCTGATGAAAGAATACCAGAAGGCACTGGATATCTACAACAGAATCAAAACCGAATATCCGACCAGCTTCCGGTCCAGCAATATAGAGAAGTACATTGCCCGCGTGGAGATGTACCTGGCCCACGGCACCGGAAAGTAATCCACCTGCCGATGGCCAAGAAGAAAAACCTTTCGGAGGTGACGCAGGTGCACCTCAGGGAACCGGGCCGGGTGCGCATTGCCGTTGTTACCTCTTCGTGGAATCCTGAAGTTACCGGCGTGCTGGAGCAGGGGGCTGTTGCCTATCTCTCGGAGCAGGGGATTACCCCCGGAAACATCCTGGTGGAAAAGGTACCCGGAAGTTACGAGCTTCCGCTGGCAGCCCGGCTGATGCTGAATCGCGGAGATATCGACGGGGTGGTATGCCTCGGATGCATCATCCAGGGCGAAACCCGTCATTTCGAATTCATTGCACAGGCTGTGGCACATGGCATCATGGAGGTTAACCTCCAGGCCACTGCCCCCGTAAGCTTTGGCGTACTCACCACCGATACCCACCAGCAGGCCCTCGATCGGGCAGGCGGTAAACACGGCAACAAGGGGATTGAAGCTGCCGCTGCCGTAGTGTCGATGCTCGCACTGAAGCAGAAGATGGAAACAACGCTCTGAAGGGTGCACCTTCGCAGCATACCATAGTATATACATGTCCCACACAGCGGTAAACCCCTGCCTGAAGATCGTTTACATGGGTACTCCCGAATTTTCGGTACCTGTGCTGGAAGGGCTTGTACAGAGCCGCCATTCCGTTTGTGGTGTGGTTACCGTTCCCGACAAACCTGCCGGGCGTGGCAAAAAGCTCAGGGCCAGTGCGGTGAAAGAGGCTGCCCTGAAGATGGGGTTACCCCTTGCTCAACCCGAAATCCTCAGGGAAAAGGGCTTTCTTGAGCTCCTGCGGCATTGGAACCCCGACCTGATTGTGGTGGTAGCCTTCAGGATGCTGCCACATGAAGTGTACACGCTCCCCCGTTTCGGAAGCATAAACCTGCATGCCTCCCTGCTCCCCTTCTACCGGGGTGCCGCCCCGATCCAGAGGGCCATCATGAACGGCGAGCACACCAGCGGCCTCACCACCTTCTTCCTCGATCATAAAACCGATACCGGGGCCATGATCATTCAGGAAAGGATGGAGATCTGGGCTGATGAGACGGCTGGTGAACTGCACGACCGGATGATGGTGGCCGGCGTGCCCCTTGTGCTGAAAACCGTTGAGGCTATCGCAGACGGTACCGTAAGCCCGGTACCCCAACCCCCGGTCAGCGGTCAGATCCCCACAGCTCCCAAAATCACCAGAGACGACTGCCGGATCCGATGGGAAGCCCCTGCGTTCCAGATTCACAACCAGATCAGAGGGCTCTCTCCTTACCCCGGAGCATTTACCCTGCTGACACATCCCACACACGGAAGCCAGGTGCTGAAAATTTTCAGGAGCCAGCTCCTGCCCCTCACCACCAGTCCGCAGGAGTTCCCCGCTATCTCCACAGATGGCAGGACGTACCTCCGTTTTCTTCTCCCTGATGGGGTGATTTCCGTACAGGAGGTGCAACTCCAGGACAGAAACAGGATGATAACTAAAGATTTTCTCAGGGGATTTGCCGCCGGAGAGGGATGGAAACTCCAATAATCTGCCGGATTTTTCCCTGCAGACAGCACTCAATCCCCCTGATAACAAGGGTTTTATTAACAAAAATCCCGTTTTTTCAACAATTTCAGTACTTTAATGAGATTTTTGTTGACTTTTCCCTTATTTTACTTATATTTGCTATGCTTAATAATCTTATTAGTCATTAAAAATCAGAAGAAGATGAACAAGGCAGAACTTATCGAAGCCATTGCTGCAAAGGCAAACTTAACCAAAGTCGATGCAAAGAAAGCACTGGATGCTTTTGTGGGTGCTACCCAGGATGCCCTCAAGAAAGGCGACAAAGTAGCTCTCGTGGGATTTGGCACATTCGGCGTTTCCGCAAGGCAAGCCCGTAAAGGCCGCAACCCCCTCACCAACCAGGTGATCGACATCAAAGCCAAAAAGGTGGTGAAGTTTAAAGCCGGAAGCGAACTGGCCAAGGTTGTTAAGTAATTCCGCTTCTTGTGGAATTCTGAAAGTCCCGATGGCCATCGGGACTTTTTTTTTCACAGGATGTAACAGGCACCCTTTGTAAACGTTATATTTGCATGATACGTCAGGAAGATGATTGATCTGGATAAACTGCTGCACATCACGCGTGATACCCAACCACCGAAGCAGGGAAAGGTGCTCATCAGCAACCCTTTGCTCAACGATTTCTTTTTCAGGAGGAGCGTGGTGCTGCTTGTCGATCATGGGGAAGACGGTTCATTTGGGGTGATTCTGAATAAACCCCTCGATCTCAGATTAAAGGATATTACCGAGTCCTTTGCCGGGCTCGACTTACGGGTGTTTCTGGGGGGGCCTGTGAAGTCAGACGGACTGTTTTATCTGCACCGCCTGGGTGGTGTGTTGCCCGGCAGTGTAGCCATTACGAAAGGGCTGTGGTGGGGAGGTGATACAGAGATCCTGGAACAACTCATGAGTGATCCGACCTTTGCGCTGCACCATCATGTAAGGTTTTACCTTGGATATGCCGGTTGGGTTACGGGACAGCTCGAAGAGGAGATGATGAACAAGTCGTGGGTGCTGTCGGACATTGCCCCGGAAGAAGTTACCGGAGAGGAGAGCAGTGACCTGTGGATTAAAAAGGTAAAGGGGTTGGGCAGGGATTTCGATCCCTGGCTTAAATTCCCGGCTGACCCTTCGCTAAACTGACCCCTGACCGGAGATTAAAGCCCTGAGTTCCTCCAGTCCGATGATGGATACACCCGATTCTTCAGCTTTTTTACGCTTGGCAGGCCCCATATTTTCACCTGCCACCAGATAGTTGCAGGCAGCAGATACCCCTGACAGCACTTTACCCCCATGGCTGCGTATGAGGGCATGCAGCTGATCACGCGACACTTCGGCGAACACGCCACTTACCACAAAACCCAATCCCTCCAGTGCGGCCGATAGCTGTGTAATTCCCCCTGCTTTCTGTTGCATCTGCAAACCGGCAGCGGCAAGCCTGGCCACCAGTGACCGGTTCTCTTCATCTGAGAACCAAGCCGTTACACTTTCAGCGATGCGTTCACCAATTTCAGGAACCTGACGCAGCTCTTCGAAAGTGGCCGATGCCAGCGCCTCCACCGAAGGGAAGCGGGCCACCAGGTTCCGTGCTACGGTTTCTCCCACATACCGGATTCCCAGCCCAAACAGCAGCCGTTCGAAAGGGATCTGCCCTGAGGCTTTTATCCCCTCCAGAATATTACTTACACTCTTCTCCTTCAGGGCAATAGTCCTTTTCTTTCCGGTGACAGGGTCTGTATATACTTTTCCAAGGCCTGTGAGCTTGTCCGCAGTGAGTTCGTACAAATCCGCGATGTTGTGCAGCAATCCGGCATCGTACAGCAATCCGGTTTTCCCCTCACCAAGGCTTTTGATGTCCATAGCCTTGCGGGAGATGAAGTGTTCTATACCCCCTTTGATACGGGGCGGACACTTGGCATTGGGGCAAAAATGCTGGGCCTCGCCGGCATTACGCACCAGGGAAGTGCCACAGGCCGGACAGTTTTCGATGAACTTCACCGGTTCAGCAAAGAGGTCGTGGGTTCCGGGTTCTACCCCGACGATTTTCGGGATGATATCCCCTCCCTTCTCCACCTGCACCCGATCCCCCAGGCAGAGGCCGAGGTTTTGAATGATATCAGCATTGTGGAGGCTTGCCCGCTGCACGGTGGTACCTGCCAGCGATACAGGTTCCAGAATGGCCACCGGGGTCACAGCTCCTGTGCGGCCTACCTGGAACTCCACCCCCAGCAAGCGGGTTACGGCCTGCTCCGCCTTGTATTTAAAGGCCACTGCCCAGCGTGGGGATTTGGCAGTAAACCCCAAAGTTTCCTGTACGTCAGTTTCATTAATCTTCACCACCACCCCATCGGTCTGGAAAGGGAGTTTTTGGCGGGCCTCGCCCCAATGTTCAATGAATTCCCACACCTCACGCATATTTTTACACACCTGGTAATGCGGAAACACCCTGAACCCCCACGAGGCAGCATAGGTAAGGTTTCCTGAATGGCTGCCAGCCGGGAGATCATCCCCCAGCATGTGATACAGGTAACAATCCAAAGGCCGGCGGGCCACCTGGGCACTGTCCTGCATTTTCAGGGTTCCTGCGGCAGCGTTGCGGGGATTGGCAAACGGAGCATCTCCATCCTCCTCCCTCTGCCGGTTCAGCTCCCTGAAGCCATCCACAGGCATCACCACCTCGCCCCTGATCTCAAATTCATCAGGATAGCCATCACCTCTGAGCTGCAAAGGAATACTACGGATAGTGCGGATATTTGCGGTTACATCATCCCCCTTTTCACCGTCACCGCGTGTTACTGCCCTCACCAGCCTCCCGCCCGCATAATGCAGAGAGATCGCCACGCCATCAAATTTAAGCTCAGCCACATAATGGAAAGGGGCATCGGTAAGCCTGCGGACTCGCTGGTCGAAATCATCCAGCTCAGCCGCACTGTACACATTCGAAAGCGACAACATCGGCCTGACATGCACGAATACCGGAAATTCACGGGTCACCTCCCCTCCTACCCGCAGGGTGGGTGAATTGGGATCTGCAAATTGCGGCCATCCACTTTCGAGCTGTTCAAGCTCTTTCATCAGCATATCAAATTCAAAATCACTGATCACCGGTGCTGCCAGCACATAATAGCGGTAATTATGTTCATTCAGCTCGCTCCTGAGCTGATCGATCCGTTGTTTGGCCTGAAGTGCATCCATAAAAATCAATACCTGATGATCGTAAATTCGGTCCTTCGGTTCTGGGCCCTTCCTTCGTCGGTGCGGTTGTCTGCAATGGGAACGGTATCTGCGTACCCCCTGAAGGTAAGACGGGCAGAGAGTATCCCTTTGGCAATCAGATAGTCAGCCACAGCTTTAGCCCTGTTTTCCGACAAGGTCTCATTGTGCTTCCTGGAGCCGGTATTATCGGTATGGCCGCCAATTTCGATGTGGATGGCAGGATTGGCCGTCAGCAGGGTCACAAGCCTGTCGAGTTCTACCCTCGATTCCGGTTTCAGGGTGAACTGATCGGTGTCGAAGAAAATATTTCTGAGCACCACTGATTCACCTTTTTTGATAGGCTGAAGGGGTATGTCCTTCAGGAAAGGCTTCAGGGAGGTACCTTCTCCTTTCAGCTCAAAATGGTCTGAATAGAACAGGTATCCATCGCGGTTCACATTCAGTGCATAGGTTTTGTCGGCAGGGAGGCTTACCAGGAAATCGCCTGTTTCGGGGTTGGAAAATGTGCTGAAGAGGATGCTGCCTGTCTCAAGATCAATCAGTTCCACGGCAGCTTCGAGAGGGTGTGTGGACTCAGCATCGTACACAATACCTTTCAGGTAGGTCACCGGCCAGGGGCGCTGGGAAGGGTCGAGTTCAAAACTGTAAATATCCATTCCGCCATAACCCCCTTCGCGCTCGCTTGCAAAGAAACCCATGCTACCACTGCCGGCTATAACAAACCCTGATTCATCGCCTGAGGTGTTCAGCGGATATCCCATATTCACCGGATCGCCCCAGCTGCCATCGGGTTGCCTGCGGCACATGAACACATCGAGGCCTCCCATGCCCGGGTGTCCGTCGGAGGAGAAATACAGGGTCTGGCCATCGGGGTGGATAAAAACGGACATCTCTTTTCCCGGGGTGTTAATGGTACCACCGAGAGGTTGTGCCACATTCCAGTACCCTTTTTCATTTCTGGTAGTGAAGAAGATATCTGAATTTCCCGGTGCCACTGACCTCACAAAATAGAGTGTCCTGGCATCTGCATCCAGGGCCGGCTGGGATTCCCAGCGGGAGGTGTTGACGGCTGATCCGAGGCTTGCAGGGGTTGTCCAGCCCTCGGCAGTTTTCCATGCAAGGAACAGATCGCAGCTTCCGTATCCCTTCAAACCGTTCCCGTATTGCCCGGCTATTTCGCACATGGTATACACAAGCATTTGTCCGTCGGGTGACAATGTTGCGGCTCCTTCGTTGAATATGGTGTTGACGGGTCTGCCAATGTTCCGGGCCGATTGCCACCGGTAATCACGGAACTGGCTGATATACAGGTTTTCATCCATCCTGTCCTTTTTGACCTGCGGGACATCGGCCCTGGTATAGAGGAGCCATTTTTCATCCACCGTAAGGCTGGGATGGTATTCATCAAGTTCGGTATTGACACCGCCCCCGAGGTTTACAGGATTAAAAGGAACAGGGTTTTTAAGCGCCCTGATGGCAAACTGGCACGATTTCTCAAGTCGTTCCCCCCTTGCCAGCGTCTGGGCACCGGCCTGTGCAATGGTTTTCAGCCGGTCAAGCATAATCAGGGCTTCGGGGTACCGGGAATGCCGGATGTAGAGCTCGGACAGGTTTACCAGATTGGCAGGATAAAACCCTGGGTTGATGGCAACTGCATATTCCAGGGCAAAGATGGCAATTGAATCTTTTCCCGGGAGGTCCATACATATCTCAGCCATAAGGATATAGGCTTCAATAAAGGATGAATCGGCCTTAATGGCTTTTCCTACCAGATCGAATGCGGTTTCTGAGTCTCCCTCTTCATAGCTTTTCACAGCCTGGTTCATACGGGCAACCGCCTTGCGGTTATCCGAGCTCCACGACTGCTGGGCCGGAAGGCTTAATGCTGTATATATCAGCAACAAAAGAATACATAAACGGTGCATCTGCTGGATGGTATGAAGTATAAACGCCTGAAAAGACCTGATCTTATGGAATTCCGATGTATTTATGGCTTTGCAAAGATAGCATCCAACGGGGATTTCTGAGAATATAATCTGTGATGAGGGGCGTCACCTCCTTCCACACGGACCATTCGGGCTGCAAGAAGCACTTGCAACCGGGGCTTACCAAAGCCGCATGCTTTTCAGCCCAGTGCAGATCGGCAGGTGCCTGTACCACCACTTTGAGCTCGTGCGCCAAAGCAAGGTTATCCTGAAGCGGGGGCTGCTGCTCTTTGGGGGAAAGGCAAATCCAGTCCCAGATCCCCGTCATCGGATAGCTTCCCGAGGTTTCGAGGAAGGTATCGTAACCCTTTGATTTCAAAGCGATGGTAAGGTCATTGAGGTCATTCATCAGAGGTTCACCGCCGGTTACCACCACGGCAGGGATACGAAAGGCCTCAATTTCATCCATGATCTCAGCCAGGGGTTTTTCAGGCCAGCAACCGGCATTCCATGATTCTTTCACATCGCACCAGTGGCATGCAAGGTCACATCCGGCAAGTCTCACAAAAACTGCAGGTTTTCCGGTGTGGTACCCTTCGCCCTGCAGCGTAGCGAAAATTTCCATCACCGGCAGGCCTTCGGAGGGGGCTTTCGCATCAGCCTGCCCTTTGCTGCCGGGAGAGGTCATCCGTAGATCTCCTTCTTGGCGGCTTTCAGGGTATTCTGCAACAGGGAAGCAATGGTCATAGGGCCAACTCCTCCCGGTACCGGTGTAATCATGGATGCTTTTTTTGCCACTGCCTCGAAGTCAACATCTCCGACCAGTCTGAAGCCACTTTTGGTATCAGGGGCTTCGATACGGTGGATCCCGACATCTATCACCACGGCACCTTCTTTCACCATATCAGCGGTCACAAAACCGGGTTTGCCGATGGCAGCGATCAGGATATCGGCTTCGGCGGCAATCTGTGCCAGGCCGGCTGTTTTGCTGTGACACAGGGTAACCGTGGCATCACCAGGGGTACCTTTCTGCGACATGAGGATGGAAACCGGGGAACCGACGATATGGCTGCGTCCCAGCACCACACATTTTTTACCGGTGGTCTCTACCTGGTACCTTCGGAGGAGCTCCATGATGCCATGCGGAGTAGCAGGCACATAGCAGGGCAGGCCCAGGGCCATCCGGCCTACATTCACCGGATGAAAGCCGTCCACATCCTTTTCGGGTGCAACTGCCTGTAACACCGTATTGCTGTTGATATGGCCGGGCAGAGGCAACTGCACGATATACCCGTCCACATCGGGGTCATCATTCAGAAAATCAATCACCCCCAGAAGTTCCTGTTCGGTGGTTGCTGCAGGCAACCTGTACACTGTGGAGGTAAAACCGGCAGCTTTGGCCTGTTTCTCCTTACTGGCAACGTAGGTTTGTGAAGCAGGATCCTCACCAACGATAACCGCGGCAAGATGAGGTGCCTTTATGCCTTTGTCGATCATGGAAGCCACCTCCCTGGCGATTTCCAGGCGAATATCTTCTGCTGTTTGTTTTCCGTCGATCAGGATCATATGGGTTTTCAGTTTGGTTAGACAAATAACAGTTTGATACCGGTATTGTTCTACCTGCGACGCAATCCCTGCATGTTCCGCATATTGCGCATCGCCTGTTTGGCGCCGCCGGCGGTAAGGGTACGCATCATTTTCCGGGTATCTTCAAATTGCTTGATCAGCCTGTTCACATCCTGAATCTCCGTACCTGAACCATTGGCTATTCTCTTGCGGCGGTTTGCATTGATAATGTGCGGGTTCTGGCGTTCCTGGGGGGTCATTGACTGAATGATCGCCTCTATACCTTTAAAAGCATTGTCGTCAATATCAATATCTTTCAGGGCTTTCCCCATCCCGGGGATCATTCCCATCAGATCCTTAACATTTCCCATCTTTTTCACCTGACGGATCTGCTTCAGGAAATCATCGAAGTCGAAAGTGTTTTTTGCCAGTTTACGCTGGATCCTTACGGCCTCTTCTGCATCAAACTGCTCCTGGGCTTTTTCGACAAGGGTTACGATATCCCCCATTCCCAGAATCCTGTCGGCCATTCTTTTGGGATAGAAGAGATCGAGTGCATCAATTTTCTCACCCACACCAATAAACTTGATGGGTTTATTCACCACCGCTTTTACCGTGAGTGCAGCACCGCCACGGGTATCGCCATCCATTTTGGTAAGCACCACTCCATCAAAGTCGAGCACATCATTAAATGCCCTGGCTGTGTTCACCGCATCCTGCCCGGTCATGGCATCCACCACAAACAGGGTCTCGTGAGGCACCACCGCCTTGTGGATATCTGAGATCTCCTTCATCATGGCATCATCGATGGCCAGACGACCTGCAGTGTCGATAATGATGATATCGCGTCCGGTGGATCTGGCATGGGCAATCCCGTTTTTCGCCAGGTTCACAGGATTCAGGTTGGATTCCTCAGTGTATACCGGAACTTCTATCTGGGATCCCAGCACTTTGAGCTGGTCGATGGCTGCCGGACGGTACACATCGCAGGCCACCAGCAAAGGCATCTTACCCCGTTTGTTTTTCAGATGCCAGGCCAGCTTGGCCGCGAAAGTGGTTTTTCCGGATCCCTGGAGACCTGCGATCAAAATGACGGAGGGCTTTGCCTTGATATTGATATCACTGTTTTCGCTCCCCATCAGTTCAGTGAGCTCGTCGTGCATGATTTTTACCATCAGCTGGCCCGGAGAAATGGAGTTAAGGACATTCATCCCCAAGGCCTTCTCCTTTACACGATTTGCAAAATCCTTCGCAATAGAATAGCTCACATCCGCATCAAGCAATGCCTTCCGCACATCTTTCAGCGTATCGGCTACGTTAATCTCTGTGATGCGCCCCTGCCCTTTCAGCACTTTCAGCGCCCTGTCAAACCTTTCACTTAAGCTCTCAAACATAGATTCTTTGGGTTAAAACGAGGGGCAAAGATACGAAAAGGAATTGTTGGAATTTTATACCTTTGCAGCCGGTTTCCCCTGGCCGGAATCAAGGGGAAGGAGGGAAGCGGGTATGTGGACAGTAATCGTCAGAATCATTCTCAGGAACAGAATCGCCATTCTGGCGACCATTTTTTCCATTACGATTTTCATGGCGTTCATGGCGTTCAGGCTGGAGATGGACTATGATATGGTGCAGCTTCTGCCGGAAGATGACCCAACGTTTGTTACCTACCAGGAGTTTAAGGACAAATTCGGACAGGATGCTTCGGTGATGATTCTGGGCTCCGACGATCCTGCCATTCTGAAGCTGAAGCCGTACCGGGAATACTGGGATCTTACTGCAGCTATCAACCATATCGAAGGGGTAGATACGGTGCTTTCCATTGCCAATTTCTACAATATCGAAAAAATTACCGGCAGATCCAAACTCAGACTGGTGAATGTTGCCGGCAAAAAACCCGAAACACAGGCAGAGCTGGATAGCATCCTCAGTGTACTGGAAAAGCTGAAGGTGTACGAAGGAAACCTTTACAACAAAACGGACACCGGTTTTGTGCATATCATGGCCATCACCCTGAACCATAAAATCCTGAATTCCAAAGGGCGAATCACCTTTGTGAATGAGGTGACGGAGGTGGCAAAAAAATTCGAGGATAATACCGGGATCAAACTCCATTATTCCGGGATGCCTTACATCCGAACCCAGATGATGGCCAAGGTAAAACGGGAGGTTCTGATCTTCATCGCCCTTGCGGCCCTCATCCTGGCCATCATTCTGTACCTGTTTTTCCGATCCTTCAGGGTGGTGGCCACCTCACTGCTCATTGTGGGCATTGCAGTAGTGTGGGTGCTGGGGAGTATGCATCTGCTGGGTTATAAGATTACCATCCTCACCGCCATGGTCCCCCCTCTGATCATTGTGATCGGAATCCCAAACTGTATTTACCTGCTCAACAAATACCACCACGAATTCCGGAATCACGGCAATAAAATCAAAGCTCTCTCCAGGGTAATCCAAAGGATTGGCAACGCCACCATGATGACCAACCTCACCACTGCCATCGGATTTGCCACCTTTATTATTGTAAAAAGCCACGTGCTTCAGCAGTTCGGCCTGATAGCCTCGATCAACATTATCGGGCTTTACCTCCTTTCATTAACCCTTTTTACCATCATCTTCAGCTATCTGCCTTCCCCTACCGACAAACATATCCGGCATCTCGAAAATGTGTTTTTCCGGAAGCAGGTCGGAAAAATCGTCAGGCTTACCATCGATCACCGGAATAAAGTCTATTATGGTACCGGGATCGTACTGGCCATTACAATTGCAGGAATGTTCCTGATATCCACCACAGGGAATGTGGTGGATGATATCTCGAAAAAGGATCCGATTTATAAGGATCTCATGTTTTTTGAACAGCATTTTACCGGCGTGCTGCCTTTTGAACTGAAGATTGATACCCGCAATAAAGATGGTGTGTTCAGTAACAATGGCCGTACCCTATACCATATCAGCAGATTCTACAGGGAAATACAGGCCGATTCACTGCTGTCGCGCTACCTTTCTCCGCCCCTGTCGGTGATTGATGGGATCAGTTTTCTCAATCAGGCGCACCACGATGGCGATCCGCAATACTACCTCGTACCCACCGCAACCGAACTCTCAGAGCTAAAAATGTATCTGAGCCGCGATTCCATCAACTCAAATGCCTTCAGGCCATTTATTGACTCCACACGGCGATACACCCGTGTCAGCATGCAGATGGCCAATATCGGATCGAAGCAGATCAAACAGATCAAAGACTCCCTGGAACCCCTGGTGGCAAGGGTTTTTAATCCTCCGAAATGGTACAATCTCGACTTTGAAGAAGAAGAACCGATCAGCAGCCTGATAGAAGCGTTTGAAGAGAATGGAAATCAGGATGTTATGGCCAGAA
Source organism: Bacteroidota bacterium (assembly GCA_022709695.1). GTDB lineage: Bacteria > Bacteroidota > Bacteroidia > Bacteroidales > SKPS01 > SKPS01. The sequence continues at coordinate 45,769 of JAKLII010000001.1, read as the reverse complement.
CCAATCTGGCGGTGAAACCATTCACCGCGCAGGAGTGGAAGAGCTGGGATGAAGAAAAAAAGGAGGAGATTCTTGCCAGATACATGGTACCCGATCAGTATACCATTGAACCCACCGGAATGGCAGTAGTGTTTCTGGAAGGAACCGGTTTTCTGCTGAATAACCTGTTTCAGAGCCTGGGGCTTGCAATCCTGGTAATTGCAGGATTTATGGTATGGCTTTTCCGATCCACCCGAATGGTACTTATATCACTGATACCCAACATTATACCATTATTATTTACAGGTGCGATCATGGGATATACCGGTATACCGATAAAACCTTCCACCATCCTGGTTTTCAGCATTGCCTTCGGGATTTCGGTTGACAGTGCCATCCATTTTCTGGCCAAGTTCCGGCAGGAGCTGAGGCTGAACAGCGGCAACAAGAGAAAGAGTGTGATATTGGCTTTACGGGAAACAGGTTTCGGTATGATGTACACATCCATTACGCTGTTTTTCGGATTTGGAATCTTCAGCGCATCAGGATTTGGGGGCACCCAGGCGATGGGAATCCTGGTTTCCCTCACCCTGTTGCTGGCTATGTTTACGAATCTGATATTGCTTCCCTCACTGATCCTGTCGCTTGAAAAGCTCCTGGAAACGAGAAAACTCAAGAAAGCCAGGATTCTGATCTATGATGATGATGAGGCATTGCGTCAGGAAGATCTGGAGCCTGAATTGAAAAAGCTGCTGCGCAGGCGCCGGAAGATCCCTGCCATCATCAAAAAGAAGCAGTAAGAGGAACAGATCCCTTTATTTCACCCTGTTAAACCGCATTGCCCTAAGCATCCAACCCGGCAGGGGCTTCTCGGGGTTTCGTTTACGCAGATCGAGATACCAGCCCAGTTTTTTTATGAGGGGAAGTCTGTGGGTCTCAACAAATTCGATCAGGGTGCCATCCGGATCTTCAATATAGCTGAAGTGGCCAGCAGCCTCGCCCATGTCGAAGCTTTTTGCACTATCCACGGTGAAGGGAAATCCATGTGAGGCACTGGTTTCCCTAAGGTCATCCATGCCATTGATATCAAAGCAGAGGTGTATAAAGCCGGGATCGCCCCACATTCGATCGCGGAAAATCTGTCTGGGCTGGCGGTCAAGGGCCTGTACCAGTTCAATCTCTGTTTTGCCCAACAGCGGGCTGAAAGCTCCTTTTCGGGGCTGGCTGTGACGTAGCAATACCCTGCGAAACCTCCCCTCGGAACCTTCAATGTATTCAAGGTCCATGAAATGGCCATTGATATCGTAAACCACCTGGTCATACCCCAGCAGATCACGATACACCCTGAAACTCTTCTCCATATCCGAAACACCGATCACTGCTCCCGAAACTCCGCCATTGTGGATGGGTCGCATGGTATGGAAGAAATCGCTGCTTTCACATAATTGAAAAAGATTTCCCCATGGATCTTTGAGAAAGAAAGACTTCCTTCCCTCCGGGTCCTTCTGGATACCTGAAAGGCCGGCAATGCCCTTCCGGACCAGAAAACAATGGGCGGCTTCAAGATTATAACTCTTCACTTTGGTAATCAGAATCCCGGTATCCCCCAGCCGGTGTGGTTCATCAGCATACACGGGTTTTTTGCCGGTATGCTGCCAGATCTCAAAGCCCCCTCCTCCCTGAAGGTTAAAAGCCAGTACTGCGTATCGCTCCCGCGGTTCATTTCCCGTGTAGGGCAACATCAATCCGGCAATGCTGGCATCTTCAAAAATCCTGATATCCATCCCAAGATGCTCCCTGTACCATGCCCATGCCTCTTTTACATCTGTAACACCAACACCCACCTGCTGGATTCCTGCGATAGAATATTTCATTGCGATTGGTTTTTTTGAGAAGTACATATGCGAATGTACCTGCAAAGGTACAAAAACCGTAACCCTTCTTCAAGCGGGATTTACACTTTGCCCACCCGCAACGCCAGTTTTCTGAATAACCACGGAAGATAGCGTTTAAACCAGATCATAAGTATTTCATTATAACCGATATACACTTCCCATTGATCCCGCCGTATGGCCCTCAGGTATCGTGCTGCACACTTCTCTGCCGGCATACCTCCTGCCTGACCGGGATCCATCTGACCATAACGTGTCCCTTCCCCCGACAGGGCATTCACTGAAATATTGGTACGTATCCTTCCCGGAGAGGCTACGGTTACCCTGATTCCCCTGTCGTACAATTCAAGTCCCACCGTTTCGAAATAGCCCTGCACAGCATGCTTTGAGGCAGCATAGGAGGATCTGAGGGGAAAACCAAACTTACCGGTCATGCTGCTGGTGGCAGCGATGTGCCCGAAACCCTGTGCAAGCATTGGCGGCAGCATCTTTTTAGTAAGTACGACATAGCTGAAGAAGTTGATTTCCATGATCCTGCGATCAACTTCTTCAGTAGTCTCATAGAAGAGCCCGCGCTGACTGATTCCGCCATTATTGATCAGCAAGTCCACTCCTCCGTAGGTTGCCAGTACTTTGTCTGCCGCTTTTTCAACCTCTGTCCGGTTGCTGAGATCGAAGGGCAGGGCGTCAACCGTGGTAATCCCCTTTTCCAGTTCAGGCTTAAGCGCGAGGAGACGTTCAGCATTCAGATCAGAAATGATCAGCAGGGAGGCTACCCCAGAGAGCTGACGCGCCATGGCTTCCCCAATCCCGGATGCTGCGCCTGTGATCCAGATCCGACGGTTTTCAAGTTTCATAGGTCAATCATCAAGGGATTTCAATAGCTCCGGATCGTCGGGATCCAGGCAGTCTTTGCATTCGAGGCTTCTGTTGTACATCATCATGGCTTTCAGGCTCATACCCATACTGGAGAAGCCTCCGTCATGAAACAGATTTTGCATAGTAACCTTTCGTGTGAGATCTGAAAACAGGGTTACACAGTAATCGGCACATTCATCGGCAGTTGCATTTCCGAGTGGTGACATTCGGTCGGTAAAATCGATGAGGTTATCAATACCCTTCACCCCACTTCCGGCGGTGGTCATGGTGGGTGACTGGGATATCGTATTCACCCTGATTTTTTTATCTCTTCCATAGATGTATCCAAAACTTCTGGCGATGGATTCGAGGGCTGCCTTTGCATCGGCCATATCGTTGTAGCGGAAAAGGGTTCTTTGGGCTGCCACATAGGAAAGGGCTACCACAGAACCCCATTCGCTGATGGCGTCCATCTTGCGTGCCACCTGCAGCATCTTGTGAAACGAAAAGGCTGAAATATCCATCGTTTTCATAAAATAACCGTAATCGAGGTCGTCATATTTCCTCCCCTTTCTCACATTGAGTGACATGCCTATGGAATGGAGCACAAAATCAACCTTTCCACCCAATACCTCCATCGAACGCCGGAACACCTGCTCCACATCCTGCACCGAAGTGGCATCGGCAGCAATCACTTCTGATCCTGTTCGTTCTGAAAGCTCGCTGATGGTTCCGAAGCGGATGGCTGTCTGCGTATTGGAGAGGGTGAAACGGGCTCCCTCTTCATGGGCACGTTCTGCCACTTTCCATGCAATGGATTTGTCGTCGAGCGGTCCGAAGATGATGCCCCGCTTTCCTTTCAGTAGATTGTATGCCATAGAGAAAAATGTTTAACGATTACTTAGACAAAACAGGCAGGTTTCCGATTTGTTCACCTTTTATCCCTAAGCATGAGCCTGTGGGCATTCGCCAGCGATTCGGGTGTGGGGTCGCCATCACTCAGCATCCGGGCAATGGCCTCAATACGCTCGGAGGGGGTCAGCTTCTGCACCACCGAAAAAGTACGTCCGTTTTCAAGATATTTTGATGCCTGAAACTGTTCTGCTCCCCTGGCAGCAATCTGTGGCAGGTGGGTGATGGCAATCACCTGCATTGAAGATCCCATCTGCTGCATGATGTTACCGGCTTTCCCGGCAATCTCACCGGATACTCCTGCATCAATCTCATCAAAGATGATGGTGGGGATCAGCTGCCGGGTCGAAAGCACCGATTTTATGGCCAGCATCAGGCGCGACAGTTCCCCACCGGAGGCGACCCTGCTCACCGGACTTGGATCTGAACCTGCATTTGCGCTGAACAACAACTCTACATGGTCCGACCCATCTGCACCGGGTTCCGGCAAAGGAGTGATCTGAAAATTCACTGCTGACAGTGGCATCCCGAGCTTTGCAAGAATACCGCCCAGATGTTCCGCAAGGGGTTTGGAGGCCTGTGCCCTTTCCCTGGAAAGCTTTGCGCAGCGATCCTTTAGTTCCTGATATTTTATTTCACATTCAGCCGAGATCCTGGAGATTTCGGTTCCACGGTCATTGTGCTTCAGCCATTTCTCGCTGAGCGTATCGCGAATGCTGATAAGGCCTGCCAGGTCGTTTACCCGGTGCTTCTGCATGATATGGTACAGCTGGCTCAACCGGTCACGGATGGTTGCGAGCTCTTCGGGGTTGTCATCCACTTCACCGGCAAGGAGTTCCATTTCACGGTTTAAATCGTCTGTTTCGAGCCACATCGATTTCAACCGCTCTGCCACTTGTGCCAGCTTTCCGCCTGCTTCCATACGGTACAGGCTTTCAGATGCATTACGAAAGGCTGATATCAGGTTCACCGGTTCATTGCTGAAAAGATCCAGCAGCCTGTGCAGCACCAGCCTGATTTCCCCGGCATGTTCTAGCATGCGGCACGAGGCTTCCATGGCCTGCAGATCAACCTTGTCCAGTTCAGCCAGACGGAGTTCATCCAGCAAAAACATGTCGTAGTCCTGCTGTGCGATCTGCGCGGCATGTTCTTCCCTTATCGCAGCGAGTTTTTCCCTCAGGCGGGTATAATCCCTGAATAATGTCTGATAGGCGTCCACCTCCTTTTCGATTCCAGCAAACGAATCAATCACTGCAAGCTGAAAATCGCGGTTATTGAGCAGGAGGATCTCATGCTGGGAATGAATGTTCACCAGGCGGGAACCCACCTCTTTCATCAGCGGCAGGGTTACAGGAGTATCGTTGATAAAAGCACGGGATTTACCGGCCGGAGTGATTTCCCGGCGCAGGATCGTTTCGGGCAGATAATCGAGGTCATTCCCGCTGAACCACTCTTCCAGCTGATATCCCTGCACCCTGAAGGTTGCTTCCACCACACATTTTTCCTCCTTATCCCAGAGGACCTGTGTATCTGCCCTGTTTCCAAGCACAAGACCCAGGGCTCCCAGCATAATCGATTTCCCGGCTCCGGTTTCACCGGTAAGGGTAGATAACCCCGCTCCAAACGAAAGATCGAGGTGACGGATCAAGGCATAGTTGGTAATGACAAGCCTTTGGAGCATAGGTAACGGTTAAGGTTCAATCGCCGGCAAAGGTAAACAAACAGCTGCTTAAGGAGGATTGATTCTCAATTCAATTTACTTCTGCTTGAGAATCAGATACTCCCATGGTTTCAGACTAATACGCGTCTCTTCCCTGAACCGCATCTTGTCCCGGGTCATCATATTCTTCCAGTTTCCGTCGAGGTTTATCTTCAGATCGTTGCAGGGTTTATCGGAAAAATTGAATACAGCAGCAATGGCCACCTGGTTATTCTGCCTGATAAATGCAAACACCTGTTCCGGGCTGCTGGTTTTCAGCATCTCCATGGGTGCGCCATAGGAACCACTCCAGAGGGATGAATTCTTCTTTCGGATTCTGATAAGATTGCTGTACAGATCCTCATATTTTACGGTGGTCCAGTCAATGGTGTCCTTGTCAAAAAACCTGAGCCTCTTATCCAGGCCGGCTTCCTGACCGCTGTACATCAACGGCATGCCCGGCATCACAAAGGTGAATGCTGCAAAAGCCTCCGTAGCAGCCCCGAGGCGCTCGAACTCCGTTCCGTTCCATGAGTTTTCGTCGTGGTTGGTGATGAAATTCATCCGGTAATCATCCGGTTTAAATGCGGAATCATTCCATCGGAAATAATCCTGCAGATCCTGCAGGGTTTTTTCCTCTTTCACAATCCCATTCATGATTTTATGCACCTTCCAGGCATAATTCATATCGAAGGCTTCTCTGAGAAGATCTGCATTATCTTCATCCTCAGCCAGCATGAACAGAGGTTTTAATGCTTCCAGCTCCTTACGCGCTTCGTCCCAGAAATCGGTAGGTACCATACCTGCCACATCACAGCGGTACCCGTCGATGCCCGTTTCTGTGATCCAGAACTTCAGGGCCGCAATCATCGAGTCGCGCATCTGCCGGTTGTTATAATCCAGTGAAATCACATCGGTCCAGTCGTAGGGTGAAACGAATTTTCCCTTTTCATCTTTCTCGAAAAAGTCTGGATTGGTAATGGTCCATACATTATCCCAGGCTGCATGATTGGCGACCCAATCGAGCATCACCTTCATCCCCAGGTCATGTGCTTTGTTTACCAGATTCCTGAAATCCTCCATCGTTCCGAACTCAGGATTTACCGCCCGGTAATCCTTTACGGCATAATAGCTTCCCAGTGAGCCTTTGCGGTTGAGTTCTCCAACGGGATGAACCGGCATCAGCCACAGAATGTCAACGCCCATTTTCTGAAGCCTTGGAAGATGCGTGGAAAAAGCGTTAAAGGTGCCTTCAGGTGTGTATTGCCTGATGTTTACCTCGTAGATCACTGCGCTCCTCGACCAGTCTTCATGGGTTCCGTTCATCTTCATGGATTCATTTTTTTGTTCATTATGGCATGCTGTTGCACAGAGAGCAACTGCCGCAGCAATAAGGATGGGTTTCTTCATGGGTATATTCAGGGATTAATGAGTATTTCGAATGAATTGCCGGGTAAAGATACGGTAAGCAGATCTTTCCCCGATGTTACCTGATGGCCGAATCGGGGCAGGAAATTTTTCCCCGGTGCAAAATCCGTGAGGTCGATGCTGATTTTCCTTTCTTCCAGGCTATTGTTGAAAACCACAATTACGGTATTGCCGAAGTAGGATCTTGCATAAGCGAAAACGTGTTCATCCACAAGATGCCAGGTAATATCACCATACTGCAATGCCAGATTATTCCGTCTGATACCTGTAAGATTGCGGGTAATACTGAGGTTCTCTTTATCAGGATCACTGAGCTGATCTCCAAAACGCATTATCCTCCTGCAATCAGGGTCATTGCCTCCGGGCATCCCGAATTCATCGCCGTAGTAGATCACCGGAATTCCGGGGATGGTCATGATAAATGCCATCATCATCTGCAAACGTTTGTAGCCTACCGGATTACCGACACCAATCTCCCGGGTCCAGCCTGCCTCTTTGGCATTTTCCTCAAATTTCAGATCTCCTCCGGCATAGGAGATGAACCTTCCACGGTCCTGGTTACCGGTGATATTCCCCATCAGGTTGTGATGTCCGTAATATTCCAGACTTTCCATCAGGCGATTCGATAGCGGGACAAATGGGCGTCCGCCGGCAAAAGCACCCAGCGCCGCATCAAACACATTAAAGTCGAACTGGGCGTCGAGGAGGCCGCTACCGAGATAACTTCCGATAAGTTCCTTGCCGCCATAGGTTTCCCCAATCTGGTACACCGGCCTTTTTTCAGCAAACACCACCTGCTTTCTTACTTTATAGGTAAGCATTCTCCAGAACGACAACGGGATATGCTTGGCAGCATCGTGTCTGAACCCGTCGAGCTGAAATTCATTCAACCACCATACGGTAGAATCTGAGACCAGGTTTGCCACCTCATTCTTTTCGAGGTTAAGGGTTGGAAGAAACACATCGAACCAGGTAGTGAGGCGGTGTACGTCCCATTTCTCGGTATTGAGCGTTCCATCAGGCAGGTACAGGTTGGTGGCGATATCCGGATTGGCCTTGTAATAGGGGTGATCCTGATGCACATGGTGGGCTACAAAATCGAGCAGGATATTCATCCCGGCTTTATGCAGGGATTCCGAAAGGGCCTTCAGTTCATCCGCCGTACCGAAATGGCTGTCGGTTTCCGTAAACGACACCGGCCAATAGCCATGGTAGGATGAGAACTTTGTTGGTGGATCATTCCACTGGCCATAGGGACCATCGGCATTTTTTACTACAGGTGAGAGCCACAGGGTATTTACACCCAGGTCTTTAAAATATCCTTCTTCCACTTTCTGCAGCACCCCCGCCAGATCACCCCCGAAATAATTGGCCCTGGGTAAAACGATGCTGTCAGGCAGATGTTTATCATTTCCGGGATTGCCATTGAAGAAACGATCGACAAACACATTGTACATGATAGCGGTGTGCAGATCATTCCTTGAAAGTTGCGAAGGATCCATTATGACTCTGCCTTTTGCCAGCGGTATCAGTACATCATTTCCAGCTCCTTCGTTGTTCCAGGCATACACCCTGATCCACGATCTCTGATTCCTATATGCATCACGTGGAATCTGAATCTGCAGCTCACCGGCATTGACCCGGTAACGCGATTCATCAATGATCCTGTTGTTGCACAGCACGATAAAGTGTTCAGGCTGGTGCTTCAGCCTGATCCATATCTTCCGTCGTGAAGACCTCTCCGGTATCAGCAAAGGGGCATATCCTCCGCCATCATTTCCTGCCACAAGTACCGAATTAAAACCACCCATCTGATTGCTCTCTTTCAGGCTGCAACCCGGGTCGGTCATTTCCGCACCATCTGCTACCAGCAGATACTGATATCTGCCGGCGGAAACCAACAGGTCGGTTTGCCAGACTCCATCTTTCAGCTGGAGAGGGGTGCGCGAAGGGGTCCATCCGTTGAATTCCCCTTTGAGGGACACCGACCGGTAGACTTTGGTGCCAGGATCAAACCGATAACTGATCTTCACCACAGGTGAACGCTTCAGCAATACATCGGTGCTTTTTCCCTTATACCACAGATGCATGGCAAACATGGGGGGCACGGTGGTATCGGCTTTAAACAGAAATGACTTTTCACCATTCTGCACAGGTACTCTTTGATCCAGAATCACTATAGAATCGGGATCTGTATCCGGAGGCATAAAATCAGAATACCAGATTCTTGTGGTATCATATCCAAGCCAAACCGGCTGGTGCAGCGTTATGACCCCGGGGTCAGGGGCGGGTTGCTGTCTGCAGGAGAATAACAACCATACGGCTGCAAAAGCAAACACCAGGGTGAACAACCTCTTTCTTTCCATAGTAATCAGGATAAGGGTTATTTAAGATACAGGACCAATGGTTTTTGAGGAGGAATTACAAAAGGCTTATCCAGGGAGTAAACTTCCTGGGTGAAGTATTCAATCCCCAGGGTTTTTCCGCCTGTCAGTTCACGGAACCTTTCCGGATCAAACAGGGTTTCCGACGAATTCTTGTTCAGTATCACCAGCAGGTTCTCGTAATAGTGGCTCCAGCCATACACATACACGCCATCCCTGGGTACAAAATGCACCAGATCACCCTGATGGTAAATCCCTTCGGTTCTGAGCTTTACCAGCTGCCTGAAGCGGTTAAGCGCCTTCATCTGGTCGGCGCTAAACCCTCTGCCCAGAAGTACACTCACGGTGTCATCTGCCCAGCCTCCCGGGAAATCCTTCCGCAGGTCTGCATCCCCTTTGCTCTTTTCACCTTCCATCAGAATTTCGGTACCATAATAGATTACCGGGATACCACGGGTGGTAAAGAGGAAGGTCATGCCCAGATCCCAGAGGTTGTAGTTATCGCCCTGGTTCGAATAGAACCGTTGCACATCGTGGTTATCGACAAAAGTCATCAGGTGTTTGGGGTTGGCATACAGAAAATCCTGGCTCAGCACATAATACAGGTCGTACAATCCGCCGGTCCAGGAATCCTCATCCCTGAAAGCCCTGTTGATGGCATAACTCAGTGGGAAATCGGTGAGAAAGGTGAGGTTTGACCCGGAATTGAAACGGGTTGCGGGGTTTTGCTGAAACCATGAGGTATGCGCTTCTTTCTGAAGCCATGTTTCACCCAGAACGGAGAATTTCGGGTATTCCTCCCTGATCCTGTCGATCCATTTCTCAGTAAATCCAGCATCCACGTAAGGCCAGGTGTCCATCCGGATACCGGTAAGCCCGGCAGTTTCTATCCACCAGATGCTGTTCTGAATCAGGTAGGTGGCAAGCAGAGGGTCCTGTTGGTTCAGGTCGGGCATGCCACGGTCAAACCACCCTTCCAGCATCTCTTTTTGGTCTGATGCTGCAGCGTAGGGATCCATCAGGCTTTCGGCCCTGTAGTTTGAACGGGTAAATTCCGGCCACTGGTGGATCCAGGTGGAGGTTGGCAGGTTGTTCATCCACCAGTGGTTCAGGCCACAATGGTTGAACACCATGTCAGCGATCAGCCCTATGCCGTTTTTTCGCAACTCATCCGAAAGGGAAAGATACTCGTCCAGCGTTCCGAACCTGGGATCGATACTGTAGAAATCGGTTGCTGCATAGCCATGGTAGGAATAGGCATGCATGTTATTCTCCAGTAACGGGTTAATCCACAAAGCGGTTATGCCTGTTTCCCTGAAATATCCGATATGGTTCCTGATTCCGCGTATATCACCGCCATGCCTGCCATCGGGGTTACTGCGGTTTGCTTTCTCAAGCATACCGCCAACCGAGTCGTTGGCGGGATCTCCGTTGGCAAAACGGTCAGGCATCAGCATGTATATCACATCAGAAGACGTAAAACCCTGCCTTTGGGCGGATCCTGTCTCACGTGATTTCAGTTCAAATGGATGGTGGATGACCGGTGGCTTTTTCTTTCCCTTCTGAGGAGCGGCAAACAATATCTCCAACTTCCCGGCAGCAGTGTTGGGTGATATGGAGAGGTAAAGGAAAAGATAATCAGGGTTTCCCGTACGAACGACAGAATCGAGCAATACACCAGGATACTGAACTGAAGGTGTGGTGCTTGAGATGCCCTTTCCGTAAACCAGCAACTGGAGTGAAGGATCCGACATCCCTGTCCACCAGCAGGGTGGCTCAAGGCGTTCAATTTTTACCTGCGCTTCCGAAACGCCGGTTCCTATATAGATGAAAAACAATATTATGAGGAGGGAAATCCCGGAAAATCGCGTTAAAATCATAGACATAACTTTGCGACTAAGATAGAAAAAATTCAGCAAAAAAAAACTGCCCCGCAAAGGGGGCAGTTCCTCAGTAATCAATCGGTCTTACTCAGTAATCACGATTTTAATCTTATCGCTGTCGGCAGCGTCAATGGTAAGGGCAATGTTAAATGGTCCCTTTGCATTTACAGAAAGGTTTCCGCCGGAATCCACCACTTTGGCAGAGCTGGCTGCTACATCAAGAGCGCCGTATCCTGCGTCGAAGTTGGCACCGCCAACCGGAGGAGCAACGCCATTGAGGGTTCTGAGTTTGAATCCTTCGTTGGCTTCGAGGATGATGCCGGTCCAAGTCCAGGTGTAGATGTCACCAACCTTGGTGGGCACAGCGCCATTATCGGCAAGAAGCACATTACCCCATCCCCATGAACTTGGATCCGGAATAGCAGCGGTATTGTCAACACTTACACCGGTTCCTACTGCATCCAGCTGTACGCCGGTCCAGTCGGTCAGGGGAAGGTCACCGGTTTTGGTCAGGGTGGCCGTGTAGCCTGTTCCGAGTACATACTTCAGTTTAACGGTATAGATACCGGGAACGGTGTTTACGATATTGGCACCACCGGGAACAAGTGCGTCAACGGCACCGCCGAAGTTGGTATTCACTTTAACACCTTTTTGTCCGCCACCAAGGTCGAGGACGGTGTCAAGTTCAACTTTCCAACCCTGTGAATAACGGAACTTCCAGTCGCCATTGCGGAGCTCCAGTCCTGTGAGGGACCATTCCATGGTGGTAAGGTTGAAAGCGCTCGGGGTCATTTGGGTTGAACTTCCCCAGCCATCCGGAGTTGCTGCACCGATCAAACCCCATTCAACGGGTATGATGGCTACTTTTCCCAATTCGGTGTCGATTACCACATGGTACATTCCATCGGCAGGAACCGTGAATTTGGTTGTATTTTCGGCATATTCACCACGCTGGAAGGTAACCTTGGGTTCATCAGTGGTACCCTGCAGTACATCACCGAATACAGCACCGGGGCCAAAATACTTCTTAACACTTCCTGCCACCTGGGCGATCTGGAAACCAGTGGCACCGGCCTTCAACGGGATGTAAAGTTCATAGAGGGTTGCCCTTTCGGTCTGGTTTACCTCGTTGCGGGTAACCTTCATCCTGGCTTTCGCATCAAAATCGGTGTACGCTGATGCACCACCAAGTACATAAAGTCCATCGAGCACGATGGGATCATCGTCATCATCCTTTTTGCAGGATGTAAACACCACGAGCGCGGAGAGGAAAACCATCCCCAACAGGCTCATAATACGTCTCACATTGATCTTCATAGCAGCTAGTTTTTGGTTGATAATTGGGTGTAAGATTCAGTCAGTGTTCTTCAAACGGTAAAATTACAAATAAAACAATGATTTGTTCAAATTATTTTGACACAAATAAAGGCAATTTTTCTAAAAAAGGGTTATCGGAGAAGATTTGGATTTGCATCGGTAGCCCATTTGGGGATTGGAAAGGTCTTTCGTTCAGGACCGGAAGCCTGTTTTTCCCACCATGCATTGCCCCATGTTCCGAATCGGATCTGGTCCTGACGGCGGTGCCCTTCGCAATATAATTCACGGCCTCTCTCAGCCAGCAGATCGGTAAGGGTGGCGCCTGTAAAAGGAGTTACCCCTGCACGGGTCCGGATGGGGGCAATCCATTGATCACCGCTCCTGCCTTGCCGGATTTCAGTCTCAGCTTTCATGAGATAAAAGTCTGAAAGCCTGAAAAGCGGGAAATCATTGCTGAGGTTTTCCTTTGCCCCCATCTTGATTTCATATTTACCAACCCGGGCCCCGGTCATTCGGATCTGTTCCGGGGTAAAGGCAGGAGCCTGCATCGTGAGAGCCGGCAGATGGGTTACGATATCCAGCGGCTTTTTGGTTTCACCGTCCAGAATAACCTTTCCTCCGGGTGTAAGCTGCAAGCCAAAGATATGATAGGCGGTCCGCCTCAGATCGTTCTGGTCGTAGGTGTCGAAATGGGTGGGTACTACCGCAAATCCGTTCCATGGACCTACCGGCATATTGTACTTCAGGTTGTGCTGGTAGTGTAAGGTTCTCATATGCAGTCTGAAACCCTGAAAAGTGTTTTCATCATAGGGAATGGAGAAGATAATTTCAGGAGCCTGCCCATTGTTGGTGATAAAGGAACCGGATACGGTAGGGTCAAGCTGATAGGGTCCTGCCAGGATGCTGTCACAATACTGCCCTGCCAGATCCCACATCGGTGTGCCGGTGTATACCTCCGCATTCAGGTACAACTTGGCCAGGATGGCAAAACCGGCGTATCGGGTTACCATATACTTGTTGTCAATAGCTTTCAGATAGGGCAATGCGTCAGTAATGGTGGCAACCAGGCTGTCGAAAACGGCACTTCTGGAAATCTTGAAGGGTTTTTCAGGTGCCCCTTTGGCAACAGTGATGTAAGGTACGTCACCATAATTATCAATGAGGAGGTAATAATAGAAAGAGCGCAACACTTCGGCTTCTTTCATTTTTGCCTTCAGCGCATCATTCTGAGGCAGATCACGCATCATATCGAGCGTTTGATTGCAGGTAGTGATCCCTTTCCAGAATACATCCCACATCCGGTTCACCCCTTCATCATCATTGGTCCAGTCGTGTTTGTGCATATTAACCCATTTACCACCATCATACCAGTCGCTGCCGCGGGTAGGGCCACACAACTCATCCGAAGAGATTTCCTGTGCCAGAAACCACCACCCTTCATCATCACACAGAGGCCTCAGGCGGGCATACCCCTCTACCGTGAGATTGGCGATCTGATTTTCATTTTCCGGGTATTTGTTGCCGGGAATTTTCCCGTATAGAACCTCTTCCAGATCGGTACAGGCGCTGAGAATCAACACCAGCGCTCCGAGAAACAGTATGATCTTTTTCATTGCAGTTATGTTTTTTTTATTGATACAGAGTTGATTAGAAAGTTGCCTTGAAACCGATTGATACGGATCGGGTCTTCGGATAGACATTGTACTGGTCTATTCCGAAAGAGAGCCCGCTAATGGTGGTTTCAGGGTCAATACCGCTGTAACCTGTAATGGTAAAGAGGTTGTTTGAAGAGAGGTATATCGATAACCCGCTGATATTGTTCACCTTTCTGAGTGGAAGTTTATAGGCAACTGCCAGATAATCGAGTTTGACAAAAGAGGCATCCTCGAGGTATATATCAGCGATTTTGGAACCTGAGGTGCGCCCGTCATCACGCCAGTCGATGGCATCCGGCAGGGAGTTGAGAGAGGGAAGATTTCCCGGATTGTCGAAGAACATCCGGGTGGCATTATACACCTTGTTTCCAATCATCGACCTGAATGCCAGATCAACGGTCCAGTTCCTGTACAGGGTGAAACTGTTCGACCAGCCCAGCTCCAGCCAGGGTGCTGCACAACCCACAATCTCACGCTTGGCTTCACTCAGATTATCAGTATAACCACCATTCTTGGATTCGTAAATAAATTCCCCTTCCTGAAGGGACTTGTATATCGGAAGGTAGAACGAACCGATCTTTTCACCTACAATGATACCGGTCAGGTAGTACTCATCACCCACCATTCCGCGACCCGAGATATACCCCTCCTTCCTTACGCCGTCCTCTTCATTGAAATAGGAACCCAGATCCAGGATCTTTGAAGTGTTATGGGCAATGGTACCGCTGGTTTTCCATGAGAAATTCCGGTTGTCGATGGCAAAATACTGCATAAACAGTTCTACCCCGATATTCTGTAAGGATCCGGAATTGGCAAAGGTTTTAGTGGCAAGGTTAGGGGGAACGGGAACGGTATACTCACCCAGCAGATCCTTGGTCTTTTTGTAATACCCTTCCAGTGAGCCGTTCAGCCGGTTCTTAAGCAGAGAAAAGTCGATACCCACATTGAGTTCTGAGGTCTCTTCCCATTTGAGGTCGGGATTGGCATTCCATGCTGGCCTGAAAGTGATAACCTCCTGGCCGGTTTCGGGGTTGATGGCCACACCGCTGGGTTCCCAGACCACCAGGCTTCTGTATTCACCTATCTCCTGATTTCCGGCAATACCATAGCTTACCCTGAGCTTTAGCTGATCAAAGCTTTTCAATCCTTTCATGAAGTCTTCCTCAAGAAGGTTCCATCCCAGTGCTGCTGTAGGGAACCAGCCCCATTTGTTGTTCTTGCCGAACTTCGAAGAGCCATCCCTTCGCAAGGAACCGGTGATGTAATACCTGCCGTTATAATTGTACTGCACCCTGCCGAAGAATCCGATCAGGTTCCACTGCCCTTTCCATGAACCGATATCGCCCCACTTCACATCGTTCAGAACTGCCAGATTGTCCGGTCCGGCAAATTCCGACTGGGCGTCTCCACCCTGTGCATAAAAGCCGCTGTATACCGACTCCTGCCACGAATAGCCCCCCAACACATTAAGGTTGTGTACTTTATTAAAAACCCTGGTATAGGTTCCTGTTACCTCAACAAGCTTCTGGGTGTTGTTCTCGTAACTCTTTCTTCCAAATCCGTTGTCGGCAGTAGCGTAGAGATTGGCCGGACGGAAATAGTCGTTGTTGTGATCATTCCGGATATATCCAAGGTTCACACTTCCAATAAATCCGGGCAGAATCTCGTAATCGGCCTTGATGTTACCCAACATCCGCTTGGCTGCCCTCTGGTTTGTGATCTCATTGATGATGGCCATCGGGTTTTCATAGTTGAATACCCGGTTGGTCTGATAATACCCTGAATCACTGTTGTTTACATCTTTGTTATACACTGGGTCCGTTGGATTTCTTGACAGGGCCTGATAGATGATATCGGACTTGCCCCAACCTCCATAATCTTCATAATCATTATTTTCGAAAGAGGTAATCAGATTCCCTGAAAGCACCAGCTTCTCTGCCAGCGCTTTGTGAGTTACACTTAATCGTGCTGTTGTCCGGTCTTTTTCAGTACCATGCATCACACCCTGCCAGTTTGAACGGGTTACTGAACCGAAGTAGGTGCTGTTGGCATGCCCCCCGGAAAGACTGAGGGTTGAACTTGTGGAAATACCGTTCCGATAGATCACATCCTGCCAGTCGGTCGATGCCCCGCCATCGGTAAACACACTGTCAACCGTGTAGTCAGGATGCTCAGTAAGAGCTTCCTGCAGCAGTGTATTGGCAAAGTTGCGCATCTCTGCAGCAGAGAGGACGTTAAGCTTTTTGGCCACCCGGTCCACTGATACCTGTGAACTCAGTTCCACTTTCGAGAAGGTCTGCCCTTTCCCGGAACCGGCGACACCCTTTTTGGTAGTAATGATGATTACCCCGTTGGATCCCCTGGAACCATAAATAGCTGTAGATGCAGCATCCTTGAGGATATTGATGGATTCGATATCAGCCGGGGAAATCGCTGTGGGGTCAGCTCCCGGCACACCATCAATCACATACAACGGCTGGGTATTGGAGTTAAACCCTGAAGCGCCTCGGATCTGCACCGAAAACCCGGAGTTGGGATCCCCCCCTTTCTTGGTCACCGATACCCCTGACGCTTTGCCCTGCAATCCCTGAACCGGATCGGTAAGTACACCCCCAACCAGCTCCTCGGCAGTAACATTGCTTACTGCCCCGGTCTTGTCGGTCTTCTTCTGGGTGCTGTAACCGATCACAATCAGATCGTCGAGTCGAGTGGTGGCATACTGCATACGGATCGTAAGCTGGGTTCCTTCCTGAATCACCACTTCTTTGGTTAAATAACCAATATAGGAGAAGATGAGGGTGGCACCCTTGGGTACTGTTAGGGTAAACTTCCCGTTGATATCAGAAATCACTCCGTTGGAGGTTCCTTTCTGAAGGATGTTCACCGCAAACAGCGCAGCACCTGAAGTGCTGTCTGAGACAACACCACCCACCGTTACGTTCTGCGCTCCCGCCGTAAAGGCTGAAAGCACAATCAGCCAGGTAACGGCATACATTCTGAGTAATTTTCGCTTCATATCCATTATGGTATTGGTTTTTGGTTTTCTCAACACTATATCGCTGGTCAACCTCCGATTTTCCTTACATTTGCCATTCAATCCAATCACAACAAAACCGGAAGTAGCCCAACAAATTTAATAATTAAAAGTTTAGATTTTATCCCTAATCCAAACTGATGAAAAGAAATATCTACATAGGAATATTATTCTTATTATCAATCACTTCCTATGGTCAGGTGGTTACTACGGTTCCTGTTTTCCCTACCGATTCCGATACAGTGTCGGTCTTTTTTTATGCAGATCAGGGTTCCCAGGGACTGAATAACTTCACCGGTGACGTATATGCCCATACCGGTGTTATAACCACTGCCAGCCAGTCGCCATCCGACTGGAAATATGTCAAGGCTGCCTGGGGTGTAAATATCCCGGCCACCAAACTCACAAAGGTGGCAGCAAACCTGTATCGTCTTGATATTATGCCATCTATAAGAGCCTACTATGGGGTTCCTGCGCAGGAGAAGATCCTCGAAATGGCTTTCGTATTCCGCAGTGCTACCGAAGTTGGGGGAAGTTTTCTGGAGGGGAAAACCGCAGGGGGAGGAGATATCTTTATTAAAGTTTGGGAACCGGGGCTGCAGGTGAGCCTTGTAAAGCCACCCTACAGCTACATTATTAACACCCCTGGTGATACAGTATCCATCCAGGCTTTCTCCAGTCTTGCTGATTCACTGATGATCATGCTGAATGACAGCCTCATTGCCACTACCCAGAACCAGGGGTATCAGGGGATCTTCGTGCCCCAGCAACCCGGCAGCACCCTCATAAAGGCCACAGCCTGCGACGCAACGCAATGCCGTACCGACAGTTTCTGGTGCATCACCCAGGGACCGGTACAGGTCGCCTTACCTCCTCCCGGCGTTAGTCCTGGCATCAACATCCTCAATCCCTCGGAAGCAATACTGGTTCTGTACGCTCCTGCAAAAGAGTATATATATGCCATCGGCGATTTCAACCACTGGACTCCGGATTCAGCAGGGTATATGAAGAGATCTCCTTCGGGTGGCCTTTGGTGGACACACCTGAGGGGACTTACCCCGGGCAAAGAGTATATCTATCAGTACCTGGTGGATGGAACGGTCAGAATTGGAGATCCATACGCGGAAAAGGTAAGTGACCCCTGGAACGACGCATGGATAGGCGGTCCGGGAATACTCCCCTATCCCACCGGAAAAACCTCAGGCATTGCCACCGTGTTCAGTACCACCCCGCCCATTTACCAATGGCAGAATCCGGCGTTTACGCCTCCTGCTGCAGAAGACCTGGTGGTCTACGAGCTATTGGTCAGAGACTTTACGACAGAACATTCATTTCAGACGGTGATCGACACCATTGGATACCTGA
Organism: Bacteroidota bacterium; assembly: GCA_022709695.1. Taxonomy (GTDB): domain Bacteria; phylum Bacteroidota; class Bacteroidia; order Bacteroidales; family SKPS01; genus SKPS01. The sequence continues at coordinate 27,363 of JAKLII010000001.1, read as the reverse complement.
AAACATTGGGCATCAATGCCATAGAGCTGATGCCTGTGAATGAATTCGAAGGAAACAGCAGCTGGGGCTATAACCCAAATTACTATTTTGCGGTAGATAAATATTATGGTACGAAGAACGACCTGAAGGCGCTGATTGACACCTGCCACAGTTTGGGTATCGCAGTGATTCTCGATGTGGTATTCAACCACTCCTTCGGAACCTCCCCTTATGTGATGCTTTACTGGGATCAGGCAAATAACCGCCCCTCAGCGGGAAGTCCTTTCTATAATATGACTGCAAAGCACGATTATAATGTTGGATTTGATATGAACCATGAATCCACAGCCACAAAAGTATTCATCGGCCGTGCACTGAAATTCTGGCTTGAAGAGTTCAGGGTGGATGGTTTCCGGTTCGACCTCTCAAAGGGATTTACCCAGAAGACCACCCTGGGCAATGTCTCCGCATGGGGTCAGTATGATGCCTCACGGATCCAGATCCTGCAACAGTATGCAGACACCATCTGGTCGGTGAACCCTGGCGCCTATGTGATCCTGGAGCACTTCGCCAACAACGATGAGGAGAAGGAGCTGGCCGACAGAGGTATGCTGCTTTGGGGGAACCTGAATTATCCTTTTGCGGAGGCTGCTATGGGATACCACAGCAGCGGCAAGTCCGATTTCTCATGGCTATCCTGGGAACAGCGGGGATGGAATGTACCGGCAGCCATCGGCTATGCCGAAAGCCACGATGAGGAACGGGTCGTGTACAAATGCCTGCAGTATGGGGCAAAAACCTCTTTCTATAACACCTCAAAACCCGATACTGCCATGCAGCGTGCGCAGATGGTGGCAGCATTTCTTCTCACCATGCCAGGCCCTAAAATGATCTGGCAGTTCGGGGAACTTGGCTACGACTACAGCATCGACTACAACGGCAGAACAGGCGAAAAACCAGTAAGATGGGACTATTACAACGATCCTGACCGGCAACAGCTGTACAGGACCTATGCTTCACTCAACCATCTCCGCAATCATCTTCCTGCAGCCAACGATGGTCAGCTCAGCATCAGTCTGGCAGAATCTGTAAAAAGACATGAACGTACTTCCCCAACGGTCAATATGGTGGTTATGGGAAACTTCGATGTGACATGGCAGGATGCTGAACCCGCGTTCCCTCAAACCGGCACCTGGTACGACTACCTCAGCGGCGACTCCATCAGCGTAACCAACGATTCCCTGGTGCTGGCCATGGCTCCGGGAGAATACCATGTATGGCTCGACAGGAAGATTGAAAGTCCGTTTAGTATCGGGTCCGGCTGGAAGAGCTGCGCATCGCCTGGAGAAGGAATCGGAATGCTTTTCCCGAATCCCACCTCAGGGCAGGTTACCCTGGTACTCACGAATAATTTTCCTGCTACAGCAGAGTTGCTGGTACAGGTATCGGACCTCACCGGCAAACAGCTGGCGTCTTCCACTATACAGGTATCCGAAAGAAAACAAATACCACTTTATAACCTTGATTTCAAACTACTTACAGGGATTTACCTGCTGAAGATCACCAATCTCTCCGATCCTGAATCTACCCAGACCCTGAAGCTGGTGGTTTATTGAATTTTAGTCGGTAGTCGACAGTCGGCAGTTGGCAGATAAATGATGAGTTATGAGTTATGAGTTATGAGTTATAAATAAAACCTGAAACCTGGAATATTATACGTTGATCCTTGATCCTTGAACCTTAATCCCACCTTATATGAAACAAAAGCCCCGTTTATCCTTCTGGCAGATCTGGAACATGAGTTTCGGATTCCTGGGCATCCAGTTCGGATTTGCCCTTCAGAATGCGAATGCCTCCAGAATTCTTCAAACGTTTGGTGCCGATGTACACCATCTGCCATGGTTCTGGCTGGTAGCTCCCATAACCGGCATGATCGTACAACCCATCATCGGATATTTCAGCGATCGGACCTGGGGAAGGCTGGGACGGAGAAGGCCCTATTTTCTGGTTGGAGCCATCCTGACCTCCACTGCCCTCATCCTGATGCCCAATGCTCCGCATCTTGCCACCTTTATAGCCCCCATGTTCATCGGCGGCGGCATGCTGATGATTATGGATGCCTCCATCAATATCTCCATGGAGCCTTTCAGGGCACTGGTGGCTGATAAACTTCCCGAAGAGCAGCATGCCCTGGGCTTTTCCATGCAAACCCTGCTGATAGGTATCGGAGCTGTACTCGGTTCATGGCTTCCATGGATCCTGGCAAACCTTTTTAATGTACCTGAAACCTCAGAACAGGCAGGCCTTGTTCCACAGAATGTAACCTACTCCTTTTATATCGGAGCTGCTGTACTGTTTGCAGCCATCCTGTGGACAGTGATCCGAACCAGAGAATACCCGCCTGAATTTTATGAAAGCGAACCCGTTTCAGAAGGTGCTGAACCTGAGCAGAGAAAACGCTTTACAATCCCTAAAACCATGATTCAGCTGCTGTTGGTGCAGTTTTTCTCATGGTTTGCCCTGTTTTCGATGTGGGTGTTTACCACCCCGGCAGTAGCCCAGAATTTCTATGGTACCACCGATCCGAATTCTGTTGCCTTCAGCGAGGCCGGCAACTGGGTCGGAATCCTGTTCGGAGTGTACAATGCCATCTCAGCTATCATTGCATTAAGCTTACCAGTGATTGCAGCAAGAATAGGGAGAAAAAGAACCCACGCCCTGGCACTCACCCTTGGCGGAATCTCTTTTCTATCCTTTGCGGTCATCCCAACGGCCGAACTCCTTATCATCCCAATGATCGGAATCGGGATTGCCTGGGGAAGCATTCTCGCAATGCCCTATGCCATGCTGGCATCCTCAATTCCGCCAAAACAAATGGGTATATTCATGGGCCTTTTCAATATGTCCATCACGATCCCCCAGATTGTAAACGGTATTTTCGGTGGGCTGATCCTGAAATATATGCTCTTCGGTAACCCTTTGAATTCAATTCTGATGGCTGGTGTACTGATGCTTCTGGGAGCCGTAAGCACCCTCTTCGTCAAAATCAAAGGGGTTTGAGCCCCTCCTTCCTACACAAGAAAACGCAAAATATGAAAGAATCCCTCCTCCCCCTCTGGCACAGAATCTACGGCACCGGTCATGACCAGATTCTATCGGATTTTATTGCAGAAACAGAATCTTTCAAACTGCACTATCAATACGGCAACCCTCCCCCTGAATGGTACAAGGATGTAGTGGTGTATTCACTATACGTCGACCTTTTCAACAAGGATCTGGCAGGTCTGGATGAAAAGCTCGACTACCTGGCCGAAGTGGGCATCAGCTGCCTCTGGCTCCTCCCAATCCTCGACTCCCCCATGCGGGATGCCGGCTTCGACATCCGCGATTACCGGAAAATCAGGCATGACCTTTTACCCGCGGAAAATCAGGCAGATGCCTTTGCCGGATTTGTCGAAAAAGCACACAGCAAAGGGATCCGCATCATCTTTGATATCGCCCTGAACCATACCTCCGAAGAGCATCCCTGGTTTGCGGAAGCACGAAAATCGAAAGACAACCCTTACCGGGATTACTACATCTGGAGCGATACCGACAAACCCTACAGCCAGGCACGCATCATCTTCCAGGGGATTGAAACCAGCAACTGGAAAAAGGAGGGCGACCAGTATTTCTTCCATCGTTTTTTCGATTTCCAGCCTGATCTGAATTACCGAAACCCATTGGTAATCATTGAGATGATCCGGAACATGCTCTATTGGCTCAACCTGGGCGTGGATGGTTTCCGGGCCGATGCCATTCCCTACCTCTGGAAACAGGAAGACACCGATTGTGAAAACCTCGAAACCACGCACGATATCGTAAAATTCATACGGGCAGTGCTCGATGAGGTAAGGCCCAACACCCTGCTGCTGGCTGAAGCTTGTCAGAAACCCGCAGAAGTGGTGCGCTACTTCGGCACCGGCGACGAATGCAACGCCGGATACCACTTTCCGCTGATGCCACAGCTCTTTAAAAGCATTGCCATGGGCTCCCGTGAACCGGTAATGCACATCCTGGATCCTTCCGTTACGCCTGCCCCCCCCGCCAACGCCCAGTGGTTCACCTTTCTCCGGTGCCATGATGAATTAAGCCTCGAACTGGTGTATGTCTCTGAAGAAGACCGGGCTTACATCCATCAGCAATACTGCAGACAGCCCCTGTGGAACTTTCGGGAAGGACAGGGAATCTCAGCCAGGCTGGCAGAATTGATGGATCGGGATCCCCAAAAAATCGGACTTGCCTTTTCAATGATGCTTTCATTACCCGGAACGCCTGTAATTTATTATGGCGATGAATTCGGCAAACTGAACGACGAAGCCTATTACAGCGAACAAATCAGGCTGGTGGGAAAAGACGACACCCGATTCCTGGTGCGTGGCAGAATCGACTGGGATGCCCTGAAAACAGCCTTCCGGGATGATCACAGCCCCGAAAGCCGTGTCATCACCCAGGTAATCAGCATGCTCCGGGCCAGAAACCAGTACAAATGCTTCGGACGGGGTGACCTGAAATGGCTGCAACCTGAAGTTACGCCGGCTGAACATGCTCATGCGGTACTCGCCTTCGAACGCACATGGCAAAACGAACACATCATAATCCTCCACAACCTTTCACCTCATACCGTTACCATTACCCTCCCGGAACTCGAACCTAAAACCATTCATCCTTTTGGTTATCAATGGATTGTGGTAGAATAATGTGAAAATGTGAAAAATATGCAAATGTGTAAATGTTCAAGTGTTCAAATGTAAATGCTTCAGGATCAAGGTTCAAAGTTCAAAGTTCAAAGATCAAGGATCAATGTATATGTTCCAGGTTTCAGGTTTACATTTCTAATTTCTAATTTCTAATTAATAGATGGATTTCAAAGCCGTAATATTCGACCTCGACGGGGTAATCACCCAAACCGCCCTGGTACACAGCAAAGCCTGGAAATCCGTTTTCGACGATTTTCTAAGGCGCTGGTCGTCAGAGCAACAGCAAGCTTTCGAACCGTTTTCGAAGGAACATGATTACCTCACCTATGTAGATGGTAAACCGCGCTACGAAGGAGTGCGTTCGTTCCTAGAATCCCGTGGCATTACACTGCCCTACGGCAGCCCTGAAGATTTGCCGGATGCCCGTACCATTTGCGGTATCGGTAACCGAAAAAATCTGGCATTCAATGAGATATTGCAGAATGAAGGGGTTGAAACCTATCCTTCAACAGTAGCCCTGATCCACAAACTCAGGACTGAAGGGATCCGGGTTGGTGTGGCTTCCTCCTCGAAAAACTGCCGTAATATTCTTGAAATCACCGGGTTATCACCTTTAATCGAAACCCGGGTAGATGGAGAAGTAAGCGCGGCGCTCGGGCTCCGGGGGAAGCCTGATCCTGACATATTCACCACTGCTGCTGACAATCTGGGCATTTCTTACGATGCCTGTGTGGTGGTGGAAGATGCCATTTCGGGGGTTACGGCAGCCCGACGCGGTAACTTCGGACTGGTACTCGGAATTGCCCGGGAGGACAATGCCGAAGCCCTGTATGCCAATGGAGCTGATATTGTGGTGGATGACCTGGAAAATTTCGGATTTGAAAAAATGAGGGAATGGTTTGAAAAAGGGCTGCCCCATGATAACTGGACCATCTCATACCATGACTACGACCCGGCAAAGGAACGATCGCGTGAAGCACTGCTGTCGGTGGGAAATGGCTTTTTTGGTACCCGGGGTGCCATGGAAGAAGTCCTGATCAACGACATCAACTATCCGGGCACCTATATGGCCGGGTGTTACAACAAACTACCCTCCACCGTGGCTGGAAAGGAGGTTTGGAATGAGGATTTTGTGAACGTAACCAATTGGTTACCGGTAACTTTTGCTACAGACGATGGCGACCGGGTTGATCCCAACACCTGGAAACTGCTTTCGATATTTCGTGAACTGTCTTTTCGCGACGGTATGCTCAGTAGGACGATGCGCGTCGAAGACCCCGGGGGCAACAGGTTTCATATCCGCTCGCAAAGATTTGCCTCCATGGAAAATCCCCGTCTTGCAGCCCTCCGGTATGAGATTACCTCAGAGAATTATACGGGAAATATCCGGATAATGTCATCCCTTGCAGGGGACCATATCAACGATGGGGTGGCACGCTACCGGGACCTGAACCAGCAACACCTGAAGCCCGTAAATGAGTGGTATTATGCCAATTTTCAGCATGTTGAGGTTGAGACCACCCAGTCTGCACTCCGCATAGCCCAGACTGCCAGAATAGAACTGTACCAGAATGGCCAGCCTGCTGACGGGATTTTCGAGGGATCCTGTTCCGACCGGGTAAGTGCACTATGGTCTGATGTCACAGTTATTCCGGGTGATTTCATCACCCTCGAGAAGTTTGTGTTCATCGATATGTACCCGGCCGGAGAAGAACAGGAATCCCAACCTGAGTTTGTGCTTAATGAAATCAGTTCGTTTGACGGACTCCATCAGGAATCAGCCCTTGCCTGGGAATCACTCTGGAACCGGGTCGATGTGCAGGTTTCAGGGGACCGGCTGGCCCAGAAGCTCCTCCGGATGCACCTGTACCACCTGTTGTGCACAACCTCTCCGCATAATGTAAATATCGACTTCGGAATTCCCGCCCGAGGACTTACCGGAGAAGCCTACAGGGGGCATATATTCTGGGATGAACTCTATATCCTGCCCATATATTTCATGAATCTGCCGGAGGTGGCAAAATCGGTGCTGATGTACCGGTACCGAAGGCTGGATGCTGCGCGGGAGTATGCCCGAAAATACGGATACAAGGGAGCGATGTTCCCCTGGCAGAGCGGCAGCACGGGTGAGGAAGAAACCCAGCTGTTTCATTTTAACCCGCTGTCGGGTCTATGGGGAGATGATCACAGCTCGCTCCAGCGGCATGTGTCACTCGCCATCGCCTGGAATATCATTCAGTATCACCATTATACAGGTGATCACGACTTTATGAAGCAGTACGGGCTTGAGATGCTGCTGGAGATATGCCGCTTCTGGCGTTCCAAAGCCACCCCCAACCCTGATACGGGACGTTATTCCATCCACAAAGTGATGGGGCCGGATGAGTTCCATGAAGGCTATCCGGGTGCTGTGGAAGGTGGGCTCAGGGATAACGCCTATACCAACGTAATGGTAGCCTGGATGTTCCGCGAAACTGCAGCCCTGTCGGAATCATTGCAGGATGAAAATACCCGGAAACTTTTCAGGACCTTAAAGATCACCAGGGATGAAATCGCTGAGTGGCTGGATATCTCGGCAAAGCTGAACCTTGTGATTTCCCCCGATGGGATTATCGCACAATACGATGGTTATTTCGACCTTGAAGAGATCGACTGGGAATACTACCGCGGAAAATATGGCAATATTTACCGGCTCGACCGCATCCTCAAAGCTGAAGGAAAATCGCCCGACCAATACAAAGTGGCCAAACAGGCTGATATGCTGATGCTATTTTACAACCTTGATCCATTGGTTGTTACAGACATCATCTCAAGTATGGGATATACACTTCCGGAGGATTATATCCGGAAAAATCTCGAATATTACCTGCAACGTACCTCCCACGGCTCCACGCTGAGCCGGGTGGTCCATGCCTATCTCGCTACCCTCATCGGACAGGATACCCTGGGATGGGAATTGTACCGCGATGCCCTTACCAGCGATTATGATGACGTCCAGGGAGGAACCACTGCCGAAGGGATCCATTGTGGTGTGATGGCAGGGACCGTGCTCATTGCTGTGAAAGCCTATGCCGGCCTGAACCTGCATGGTGAAACACCGGTTCTTAAACCGAATCTGCCCAATACCTGGAAATCAATCACATTCTCCTGTAGATTCAAAGGAGAAACCTGTCAGGTAAACATCAAACCGGAATGAACAAATGGTTGAAATATGAGCCCTGGCTCTTTGCCATTCTGGTTTTGGCGGGAACGATGCCGATCCTCCTGAACCGCTATTTCGTCACCCTCGACGGGCCTGCCCATCTGTACAATGCAATCCTGATCAGGGAGCTGTTAACAGGAGATCACCAGGAGATTCACAATCTCTTTGTCCTGAATGATTTTCCTGTACCCAACTGGTCCGGCCATTTTCTGATGGCCATGTTCAGCATGGTTCTTCCTGCCTGGATGGCGGAAAAAATCGTGTTTCTTGCCTGTTTTACCCTGCTGCCCCTATTCTTCAGAAAACTGGTGCTCCATCTTTACCCCGGAAACACCCTGCTCACCTACCCTATCATTCTGTTTGCCCATAACCAACTGCTCTATTTCGGCTTCCTGAACATGTCGCTGGGCATCCTATTTATGATCATGACCGCCTGGCTGTTTGTGCGGTACCTGAATCAGCTGACATGGAAAAACGTCCTTATCATCAGCCTTCTGCTGCTTATGATCTGGTTCTCGCATATCATGGTGTTTATGATAACCCTCGGAGTACTGGTGGTGCTGGTGTTGATAACAATCCCCCGAAAAGAGGAAGGAAACGGATCTTTAACCTTCAGCCTCACAGGAACCGGACGTAAAATCCTGCTTATTGCCATCGCTGCCATACCGGCAATTCTGCTCTCTGTGCTTTACTTCATACGGATCGATTCACTGGAACCCAGCAATAAGCTTCCGCTGCCGGAACTGCTTAGGTGGATCGTTGATGTGCGCCCCCTGCTGGCCCTGGCGTACAACAGCAAATGGACCCCATGGACCAATCTGCTGTTCCTTTGGTTCATGATGGCCATGGCTGGCAGCATCTGGCTCTGGTTCAGAAACCATGGCCCTTTCAGGGGAAAAAACCTTATGCGCGGCTTTTCCCTGAATATCTCAGGACTCTGGATGCTGGTCTGGATGGCATTCCTGCTGCTATTCCTGGTTTTACCCAATTCAATTCTGCTTACAGAAAGGCTGATTTACCTGTTTTACCTCTTTTTTATCCTGTGGCTGGCAAGCCTCAAAGTACCCCGCTCCATTGCCCTGGCAGGTGTTGTAGTGGTAATGCTGGTGCATGGTATCTTAACCGGATTGTACCTGAAAACGGTGCCCCCTTTATCTGAAAATGCCACTGCCCTGGAAAAGGCCGGGAAAAAAATCGAAAATAACAGCCTGGTTTTAACGCTGAATTACAGCGATCACTGGATGTTCAGGCATATATCCGGTTACCTGGGCATCTCGGATCCTGTGGCCATGCTGAATAACTATGAAGCTGATCTGGTGTGGTTTCCGGTACAGTGGAATCCAAAAATATACCAAACCAGAACGATGCACAACTGGGGTATCCGCAACCTGAATACGGCACAGGAATTTTTTCTGAATGCCAGTGATACAACATGTTTTTCCATTCCTGCCATCGGAGGAAATCTTGTGCCAATCCGGTATGTATTGGTGATAGATGGTGCAAGGGGAAAGGATAATATTTCCCATCAAAAAGCAGCACAAATGCTCGAAGAACACTACGCAAAAGTGGATTCCGAAAGTTTTTTCGATCTTTACAGGTTGAAATAACATCAATTCCGAAGCAATCATTTTCCATATATATTATTTACTAATCCAGGTATATCAGCAATGGCCCTATTTCAAACACACGAGTTATCAAGGCAATCCCGGAAATTCGAACCCTGGCTTTTTACAGCCATGGTAATAACAAGCGTTCTTCCGTTAATGATATCCAGATACTTTGTAACCCTTGATGGCCCTGCACATCTGTACAACGCCAGGGTTATCCTCGAAATCATCCTGGGAAAAAATTCTGAAATTCCTGCTCTGTTCACAATCAATCCGTTACCGGTTCCAAACTGGTCAGGCCATTTTCTGATGGTACTTGGGAGTGCAATACTGCCTGCCTGGTTGTCGGAAAAAGTTGTCCTGCTTGCATATTTCATTCTGACACCTCTGTTTTTCAGGAAACTGGTGCTGCACCTCTATCCTCAAAACCAACTTCTTACGTACCCTATCATTTTATTTACCCACAATCATCTTTTCTACTTCGGCTCATTTAACATGGCCATTGGGATTATGCTGATGTTTCTCACCGGATTTGTGTTTGTGAGGTATCTTAACCGGTTGAACATTAAAAATGCGCTGATATTAGGGGTGTTGCTGTTGTCGGTATATTTCTCCCATGCTATGATATTAATGATCACTATTGGTTTTATAGCAGCATTGGCACTCATAACCACACCCCGCAAATACGAATCCGGATCAGTTACCTTTACCGCACCCAATTCAATGATCAGGAGGTTAATCCTCATCGCACTGGCTGCCCTGCCGAGCATGATCCTCCTGGTTTTGTTCTTTGGCAGTGTCGATACGCTTGAGCCAGCTACCCGACCCGACCTTCCCATGCTGTTTCAGTGGATTGTTGATGTAAGGCCACTTCTCGCCCTCGCCTATAACGACCGGTGGACATTCTGGACAAATCTGCTGTTTGGCTCATTTATGTTAATCATAATCAGCAATCTGATTCTGGTCATACGGCATCATGTGGTATGGGCTGATGGAAAGATAAAACTGACAACACCCGTAAACCTCTCCTGGGTTTGGTTCTTATGCTGGTTTATCTTCCTGTTTTTATTTCTCATTGTGCATAATTCCATTGTACTGATTGACAGGCTGATCATTGTCTTCTTTTTGTTTTTTATCCTCTGGCTGGCCAGTCTCAGGACCCATCGTGTAATCCGTATTGCCGCACTTTTAATTGTTGTGGTCGTCCACCTTGTTTTCACGAGCCTGTACTGGAAGACGATGCCCGTATTGTCGAAAGATGCAATTGCCATGGAAAAAGCTTCAGCACACATCCCTGACAACAGCCTGGTACTCACCTTGAGTGAAAGCGACAACTGGCTTCACCAGCGTATTACAGGCTATCTTGGAGCAGACCGGCCAATCGCTGTTATTGAAAACTACGAAGCCGGACTGGAGTGGTTTCCTGTAAAATGGAACCAGAAAGTGTATGACCTAAACTTCCTTGCCCACTATGGTGTGAATAACATTGATGTGGCTGGTTGGACGTACATCAATAAAGAAGATTCTACCTGCTTCTCCCTGAAAAACATCCGGAACGAATTAAAACCCATTCCATGGGTGCTTACAATGCATGACCTTTCGTCACCTTCGGTTTTAAAAGACTCCGTTCTGCAAAATATGCTCAATCATCACTATGAGAAAGTTTACAGCGAAGGATTCTGCAACCTATATCAACTAAAAGACTAAAAACCTCAACAACTAAACACCTAAACAACTAAACTAATAAACATCCAATCAATGCTCGAAGACATACTCCTCATTGCCGATCATCACCGCAGGGCGGCTGAAGATATTTTGAAAGTAATTGATGAAAAACGCACCCCGAAATTCATCGTAGCCATTTCGGGTGAGTCGGGCTCAGGCAAGTCGGAACTCACCCATGTGATTGCCAAAGAGCTCTTTAAAAAGGGTATCGTAGCCAAACCGATCCACATCGACAACTTTTACAAAACCCTGCCGCTGGAACGGACCGCATGGCGCCGGGAACAGGGAGTTGAGAATGTGGTGGGTCACGGCGAATACGACTGGAACGCAATCAGTTCCGTGTTAAGGTCATTCCGTGAAGGGATCAGATGTGAAATGCCCTGTGTGGACCTGGTAACGCAGCGGGTCGACCGGCTGATCACCGATTTCAGCGAGATCGAAGTACTCGTGATCGACGGATTGTACGCCATCAAAACCCCCGGCGTGGACCTGGCCGTAATGATTGACCTTACCTACCATGAAACCAAAAAGGCCCAGTCGAGCCGCGGCAAGGAGAACACCGATGAATTCCGGTTCAGGGTACTCGAAGCAGAACATCAGGCGGTGCAGGCACTTCGCCCCCTGGCGCACTTATTTGTCAGTAAAGAGTATCACGTTTATAAAGCCAGCTAATATTGGCGCATTGAGCTGAAATTTGCTGATCCAGTCAAACTACCGTAATCGCTTCATTTCCTGTTTTTTGTCGGTTTCCAGCACAAACGGAACCTTCTCTTCAACTACATTGCTGGTGTCGAGGCCATACGCCCGGATGTCGGAAGTGGAAAGGCGGCCAAGCAGGGTATAGATGTCCATAATGAACTGGTCAACCGGCGGGAAGTCAAAATCGTAATTCTGGATCCTCCTGATAATGATGAAATGGAAATCCGCAGGGATGCGGTGTTTTTTAAGTGAGTCGTACGAGGAGTCGAGTTTTATCTCACCCGCAGCTTCCAGCTCTTTGAGCATTTGTTTGAAATAGAGGTTGATCCTGGGTTGTACCTTAAACCCCAGCCTGAATTCAACTCTGATGAGTTTGCCGGGAATCAGATAGTCCACTGAATAACTTGCTGAGTAGGGCTCATCCGTGGTGTGTACATGCAGAAGCCAATAGGTATCGGCTCTTTTAGGCTTTTTATTGAAGATGGAAAAGATAATCTTTGCTTCTGTGTCGGTGATCCTGTCGGCATGGGTTAGATACACCAGGTTGCTTGCATATTTGGGCACGGATGTATCTTCCGAAAGGTCCCTTATCGCATCGTAATAATCAGATATCCGAACAAACCTGGTAAACCGGTTCTTTAGTGTTCTGCCCCTGTACCATACGTACATCACCAACGCGATGATCCCCGCCAGCATCAGGGTAAACCAGCCTCCATGGGAGAATTTTGCCAGGTTGGCAATCAGAAAGGCTCCCTCGATGGTCAGGTAAATCATGAGAAAACCAAGGATAAATGCCGAATTTCTTTTGATCCTGATCAGGTAAAAGGTCATCAGCAGGGTTGTCATCAGCATGGTAAGCGTAATGGCCAGTCCATAGGCAGCCTCCATCCGTGAGGAACCCTGAAAAATCAGTATGACCGTAACTACAAATATGAACAACAGCCAGTTAACCGATGAGATGTACATCTGCCCCTTTCGGTTGGTGGGATACGAAATCCGCACTTTGGGCCATAATTTCAGTTGAATGGCTTCACTGACAATGGTATAGGAACCACTGATCAGCGCCTGACTGGCAATAATGGCGGCTGCTGTGGCGACGATCACCCCAATCGGTAAAAACCAGTTCGGCATGATGGCAAAAAACGGGTTGGGCCAGTCTGTCATACCTGTTGGCTGATTGAGAATCCAGGCTCCCTGTCCCAGATAATTCAGGATCAATGACAGTTTTACGAAAATCCAGCTGATTCTGATGTTATTGGCCCCGCAATGACCCAGATCGGAATAGAGGGCTTCAGCCCCTGTAGTGCAGAGAAAAACTGCTCCCAGCAGCAGGAAGCCCCCGGGGTATTGTGCAAGAAGCTGCACAGCATATACCGGATTGAAAGCTTTCAGAACCAGAGGCAGTTGTACAACCTGAACCAATCCTAAAATGGCAATCATCCCAAACCATATCAGCATCACCGGCCCGAATGATTTGCCGATGGTTGCGGTTCCGAACTGCTGGATCAGAAACAAGGCTGTTACGATGGTCAGGGCAATGGGAATAACATTGATAGATGGGTATTGAAACTGCAATCCTTCAACTGAGGACATAATGGTAATAGCGGGTGTGATAACCCCATCGGCCAGTAAAGTACTTGCCCCGATAATCGCAAAAATGAACAGCCATTTTCTTTGTCTCCTTACCAGGGCATACAAAGCAAGAATCCCCCCTTCACCCCGGTTGTCGGCCCGCAGGCTGATCACCACATATTTTAAGGTGGTTTGAAGGGTGAGCGTCCAGATGATACAAGAAATGGCACCCAGTACCAGAGACTGATCCACCGATCCTCCCGAACCTGCAAGAATGGCCTTCATTACATACAAAGGAGACGTTCCGATGTCGCCATAAACAATCCCCAGAGTGATAATGAGTCCTGAGAGCGAAATAGCTCTGCGCGCATGGGAGGGTATATGCTGTTTCATCATATTTTCCTTTGTTCTGCACAATATCGCTCAGACTGCTGGGCCGATGATATTCAAAAAAAACGGGCAAAGGTAAACCGTTTTCGATCTTCTCAGTTTTTTTTTTTTTTACCTTCTGATCCTGATGATAAAATACTGGGTAGCCAGTAAAAAACTGCTCTAATGTGATTTCTGATAGATGATTAACCTGGTAGCAAACGATTTTGTCCCCATCGGATCTGATACAACCACTTTTAGCAGGCAGAATTGCCTTTCGGAATCTGTTGAAAGCAATTCCCATTCAAAGGCTTGTTTTCCCGGATTACTGAATGAAAAGACTCTCTCTTCCAGTACCCTTCCGCTCAGATCATAGATTTTTGCTGCAGCTTCACCGTGCCCCTGGGTTTCAAACTCCAGCCAAAGCTTGTGGCCGGCAGGATTAGGGTAAACCTGAAATGCATCCGGATAATCCGGATACAGTTCATTCACAAACAGATAGGGAGCGCAGAAAACCGTATCCAGCTGCTTGTGAATTACCCTTTCACACAATTCCCGATGCCCCCGGTTGTTAAGATGAACCCCGTCGCCACTGTCAAATTCTGGTTTGATGTAACCGCTGACGGTCGCCATTCCGGTCCAGAAATCGATGGCATGATCCTGATAAATAGCCAGTAATGAATCCCTTACATCGATCTGGGTCTGTATCTGTAACGGGTTACTAAAATTCCTGGGCTGAGGCGTACAGATCCATACGCTTATGCCTGCAGCATCTGCAATATCTGAGATAATCCTGTAATTGTTAAGCTGCATTTGTGCCGAAAAATTACTGGCAGCATCATTGGAAGGCATATTCACGATCAGGGCAACGGGTGCGTAAGTCATTGCCTTTGAAATATTTCTGGCAGTATCCACCGTAACGGTGACTCCTGGTGGCATGGTTGTACCGGTGGGTAATATGTGAAAGGTAGTGTAACCACCCTTCGCAAGGTTAATCACTTCGTAGCGGGTATTATGATGAGTAACGTGCGACCTGTACAAATTTACCCAGGCACTGTCTGAGAAGGTTGCACCGGCCCCAGCAGCAGTAGAAGAGCCCAGCACCACAATTCTGCAGGTATTGGTATCACTTGAAATCTCAAAAGGGAAAGCCGGTTGTACTGAAAATGCAGCAGATTTTAACCTCACAAAACATTGCTTTGAAGGGGAATTGGGGATGAGCCAGGGGTACGATTGCTGGAAGGCGAAAACCGTATCAAGTATATTCCAGCTAACCATCCCATCGGTGGAATATTCAATAACCAACTGAGAAACATTTCGGCTATGCCATTGAATGGCCGCTGTTTTCCCAACCTGCCAGAATTCACCTCCCAATGGTGAAACGAGGTCAAGATAACTGGTATCGGGAAGCTCATGGGTATATACCAGCTTCATGGCGCTCAGGTAAAAAAATCCATAGGTATTGTTGTTGGCAGGACCCGGTGAGGCAGTAATCTGTATTTCGCCGGTTGGCGAAGGCGTTATTGTGGTGCCAGCCACCTGATTGGCATTCGATGAAACGTCCAGCAGAAGGGTATCGCTGACATTACCGCTCACAACATACTGTGTCTGACGGTTGTCGGTTGCAACACGGGATGCAAAAAGGATCACAGTGTAGGCCATGAAAGGATTCAGTCCTGAAATCAGCACACCACCTGTAGGCTCTGTAACCCCTGAAAACAGCACTGTGTTGCCGAAAAAATTATCCCCGGAAGCGCTGACCGGTATCCCCAATGAAGGATCAGGATTCTGGGTTCCGTTGGTATTCACACCCGTAAATGCATCGTTAACCTGTAGATTCAGTTGGGTATTGAGACCCTTTGAATTCACCATTCCAATGATCTGCCCCCCCGTAAAGGAAGTAACATTATTCCAGGTGCCTGATGAAACCGAACTGCTGCTGCCGAAATCTATCAAAACAGTATCATTCTGGGCCGAGAGAGACAAGGAGAAGATCATTATCCATCCTATTGACATTATCAAGAACAATGAGCGGAATTTAGAGCTTTCCCGGGCAGAATTCAGGCTTTTGGAGTCCATTTGTCAGCAGTACTTTGTATCTTTGCAAATTAACCACTTATAGCGATGCAATCAAAGACAATCTTCATCCTGCTGATACAGTTCCTCATGCTTCCGGCCTTTGCGCTGTGCCAGACCGGTAAGGACACCATCCCGGCCGTTTCACCCAACTCTCCGGTTGATACAAATGATGTAATTTACCAGGTTGTTGAGGAACCTGCTTCATTTCCGGGTGGGATGGATGCCCTGAATAAATACCTGGTAAAAAACCTGGTATACCCGGATGTGAATAAAGAAGGCACCGCGTATGTGACATTTGTGGTGGAAAAAGACGGTTCCATTTCCAATGTAGCTGTACGTAAGGGTATTGACCCTCAATTGGATCAGGCTGCCATGAATGTGGTAAAAAAAATGCCCAGATGGATCCCCGGTAAACAAAGCAACAAACCGGTGCGAACCATATTTATCCTGCCTATTCAATTCTCGCTGGAGAAATAAATGGATCATTAAATTCCACCTGTTGGGTATCCCATTTTCTGCAACCACCCCTAATTTCTAATTTCTAATTTGCGCCTATTCCGGCCTGATAATTGCTGTAATTTAAGGTGTTGCTGCTTCCGCCTCTTGTTCAAATCCATCATTAACCCTTTAAACAAGTGTGCCATGGAAAGCAAAAAAAATCCCAGGTTCGACCTGCAGAAGAAGCAACCGGTGTTCATCCAGATCGGATTGATCCTCAGCCTTTCAACAGTTTTACTTGCGTTCGAGTACAAGAACGCAGACAAAGTACCCCTGATGCTGCCGATTGCTGACGGACCATCTACTTTACTTACGGAACTGATCCCGGTTACACAGCAAACACCACCAAAAAGCTCTCTGCCCGCTGTAATCAGAGTGCTTACTACCATTGACATTACCGATGATTCGATTACGGATTTTCCGGATCCTGATTGGCCAGACCCCACCAAACCCATCGAGCTTCCCCCTTATAGAGATCCCAGGCAGAAGGTTGACACCGGACATATTGAGAAGTTGGTTCCACCGTTAAACATGGAGGTTTTGGCCCAGTTTCCCGGAGGCGATGCGGCGTTGTTTGCCTGGCTCGGTACAAATCTTTCCTACCCAGAAATCGCCAAAAGAGCAGGGATAGAAGGGACTGTATTTGTACGGTTCATCGTGGCCGTTGATGGTACAATTTCAGGAATCATGATCGAGCGCGGCAACCTTGGCGGAGGGTGCGAAGAGGCAGCGATGGCAGCCGTGGCAAAAATGCCCAAATGGATTCCGGCACGTCAGAGAAACCGGCCTGCTGAATCATCATTCATCCTTCCCATCAGGTTTGAACTGGTGCACTGACAAAACTGTGCTTCGGAGATAATTTTTCCGGACTCAGGCCGCATTGATCCCCGAATGCGGCCTTTTTGTTATTTTTGCCTCATTCACCAAAATCACACGACATGGAAAACCGGGGAGTAAATTTTTATGTAGAGGCAGGAAAACGCGCCATGGGTTGGCACAAAGAGTACCTTAAGGAGATCAGGAACTGTCGTTTTGATACCATTGCCGTGCATGGTATCTATTCGATGCAGGAGGCACTTGACTTTAACCAGGGTTCGCTGATTGAGCCTGTGTATCTGAGTACTTCACAAGCATACCGCGATTCGGATGAGATGGAGGCAGCATTGGGATACATGATCCCGACCTGGTGCTATTCCAGGATTGCCAATCCCTCGATGTACTATTATGAAGGGGTTCTGGCTTTGCTCGAAGGATATGGCAGCGGTACGGAAACTTCATGCCTGGGTACCGCTTCGGGGATGGCAGCCATCCAGAGCGCTGTGGATCCTTTCCTCGTGGTGGATCCAAAACGACCTGGTGCCAAAATGAATTTCGTGGCTACATGCCAGGTGTATGGCGGAACCTTCCAGCAGTTCGCCATGCGCAAAGAGAAGGAACGCAATATCGAATGGCGTAAGGTACTGCATTCAAATGACCTGAGTGAATGGGAAAAACTCATCGACGAAAATACCCGTTTTCTCTACGGAGAGATGCCCAGCAACCCTGCACTGGCTTTTTTCGACCTGAAGAAGGTAATCGAGCTGGCCCATAAGTACAACCTCCCCATCATCATCGACTCAACCGTAGCAACCCCGGCCCTGCTTCGACCCATCGAATACGGCGCTGACATCGTGGTACAGAGTGTCACAAAATCGCTGGCTACCAGTGGTACCAGCGTCTGCGGGGCCGTGATCAGCCGGAAGAATATCGTGAGCAGCATCGACAATGATGAGATGAAGGCAGATTTCTGCACCTATCTCAAACTGCTGCCCAACCGCGACAATGGACCCAATATCTCGCCCATGAGTGCCATGTTTGCCATGAACGACATCCGCACCATCCGGAGCCGCATGGACATGGTGAGCTGCTCTACCCAAAAGGTAGCCGAATTTCTGGAAAACCACCCGAAGATCGAAAAAGTTGACTATCTGGGACTCCCCTCCAACGACCTCCATGCCCTTGCCTCCGAATATATGTTCCTGGTGGACTCCGAACACGATGCCCGGTACGGCAAAAAGGTGAACCGCTATGGACACCTGATGTCATTCAGGGTGAAAGGGGGAGCCAAACCCACCCGCGACGTGTTCGATGCCTTCCAGCGTATCTACAGGGCAACCGACCTGGGAAGGATCAAATCGGTGGCCACCATACCGGCCATCAGTACCCATTCGCAGCAGGGCGAAGAGGGCAGAAAACTGGCGCAGATCCCTGATAACCTGATCCGCCTGTGTGTTGGAGGTGAACATCCCGACGATATAATCAAAGATCTTGAACAGGCGCTCGATTCCCTGAACAGAAAACGGATTTTCAAAGGATCGCCCGAATATTCCGCTGCAGGAGCCTCTTCAGCCAAACTTCAATAATCATTCTCTATGCTTTTCTACTCCACCAACCTGAAATCGCCTTCCATAAGCTTCCGCGAAGCACTGCTCCAGGGACAGGCACCCGATAAAGGGCTGTATATGCCTGAGACCATTCCACAGGTTTCCAATGAATTACTGCAACGATTGCCGGAAATGTCCTATCCTGAACTGGCCTGTGAACTGATGTATCCCTTTATGATGGAGGATATCAGCAAAGAAACCCTTGCTGCCATCACAAAGGATGCCTACGATTTTGCGGTTCCGCTTGAACAGGTATATGACCGGAAGTATGTGATGCGCCTTGACCAGGGTCCCACAGCATCGTTCAAGGACTTTGCCGCCCGGATGATGGGAAGGCTGATCAATCACTTTCTTCAGCAAAACAACCAGAAACTGCTGATTCTCACTGCTACCTCCGGCGACACGGGGAGTGCCATTGCCCATGCGTTTTATGGCCTCGACAGCATCAGGGTGCTGGTGTTATTCCCCGAAGCTGAGGTGACCAACCGGCAGCGAAAGCAGATGACCACCCTGGGGAAGAACATCGGTGTGGTGGCGCTTGACGGAAAATTCGACGACTGCCAGGCGCTGGTGAAGCAGGCATTTGCCGATACCGACCTCCGGCATATGAATCTTTCTTCGGCAAATTCCATCAACATCGGGAGGCTGGTCCCCCAGATGGTGTACTATTTCTATGCCTGGTCGAGACTGGCCAAAGCAGGGGAAAAAGCTACCTTCTGTGTACCCTCCGGTAACTTTGGCGACATGATGGGAGGTATGCTGGCTGTGCAGATGGGACTCCCGGTACACCGGTTCCTCATCGCGGTAAACGACAACGATGAGTTTCCGAAATACCTCTCCTCGGGAGATTACCTCAAAATTGAACCTTCGAGAAACTGCATCTCCAGCGCGATGAACGTGGGCCATCCCAGTAACCTCGCACGGCTGGTGGCATTGTATGGCGGCAATATGGACGAGAAGGGAATAATTCATCAACAGGCAGACCTGAACCGGATGAACAGGGAATTGTGGTCAGTATCGGTAGATGACCGGAAAACCCGCGATACCATCAGGGAGGCATGGGAGCAGCACCGGCTGCTGCTCGAACCCCATGGGGCAGTGGGCTGGGCAGGACTGCACGAGTACCTTGGGCAGTACCCTGAGAACCATGCAGGGGAGCTGTTTGTATCACTGGAAACAGCCCACCCTGCCAAATTCCCGGAAGAGATCAACAGGTTGCTGGGTTTTGACCCTGAGCTGCCCCCATCCCTGATGCATCTTGAAGACAAACCTGAGATATTTGAAAAGATACCAACAGATTATCAGGGATTTAAAAAGTTTCTGACAGTGAACTACCGGGGTTGAACAATTTTTAATTTATGCATTCTTATCATTTCTCTCGCAGAGAGTCGCTGAAATTTCGCAGAATTCCGCAGAAATAGAAAACCAATCATTCTGCGCTTTTCTGCGGAATATCAGCGTATTTCTGCGTGAGACCATTTACTCCGGATCCTTGAAATATGTTGGCAATGCATTTTAAACCAGTACCTTTTGTATTGAAGCATATCTGAAAAATTGTTCTAATCTGTGGAAAATAATTGACTAAATCAAGTAAAACCAATAATTGAAAACCTGAAATGCAAATCATCTGTTTCGATATGGAGGGTGTTTTCACCCCTGAAATCTGGGTTAACGTTGCCAGAAAAACCGGCATTGATGCTCTGAAGATCACTACACGCGACGAGCCCGACTATGACAAACTGATGCACTACCGAATCGGCATTCTGAAGGAGCATGGCATTACACTGGGGTATATCCAGGAGGTGATTGCCGGTTTGGGGTTACTTCCCGGGGCACGGGAGTTCTTCGACACGGTGCGGAAAACACATCAGGCTTTGGTAGTTACTGACAGCTTTGTGGAATTCGCCATGCCGTTCATCAACATGCTGGGAAAACCTCTGGTACTGTGCCATAACCTGATTACCGACGAGCGGAATATGATTACCGGGTACAAGCTGCGCCAACCCGATCCCAAGCGCAAGGTAGTGCAGGCATTTCAGGATTTACAATACAAAGTGATCGGTATCGGTGATTCCTACAACGATATGGGAATGATTGAACAGGCCGACAAAGGGATCTTTTTCCGTCCGCCCGACAATGTAGTGGCTGATTACCCGATGTATCCGGTAACCCGGAATTATGAAGAGTTGCTGGAGGCGATCAGGAAGGCATCTTTGGAAATGTGAAAATGCTGAGCGAAGCGAAGTCCCGGGAGCGAAGCGATCCGGGATGCTGATGTGCTGGCTATTAACGCATAACCATTACCTTTCGGGTAGCGACCTGAACCTCATTCAAATAGAATTGAAGGAAATAGGTGCCGCCGCCAAACTCCGAAAGATCAATGCGTTTTATGTTAGTTCCGGAAAAAACAAACATCCCCAGACTGTTGAAGACTTTCACCCCGAACGGATGATCGTCCGGGCCAACAGGCAGGAACACTTCACCTGTTGTTGGGTTTGGATAGACGCTGAAGTCACCTGATTGATCGTCGGGGGCAGTAATTCCCACAAATGGGGTGACCTCTACCTTCACAGAAGCCGTACTCTCACACCCCAATGCACTATTGGTGACCGTCACAGTGTACGTGTTTGTCCCCACATTCGTGGCGGTCAGGGTTGGATTCTGAAGGGATGAAGTGAATCCGGATGGATCCGATGACCAGGCATAGGTATATACCGGTGATGTTTCAGTGGGCGAAACCGCACTGGAAAAAAGGTTAACCACAGTGCCTGCAGGAACCGATGAAGCTGATGATGTGGCTGTTACAACAGGTCCACGCACATAACATTTCTGATAACGCTCCACATTGGCAGGAAAACCGGTGACTGTTTTTGACCAGAGGGTAGTGCCGTTTGAATCAATTTCGTAAAGATAATTTGAGTTTGAGATACATATCAGGCTGTTCCCATTGGGCAACTGCACCGAAGACCCATTGGAAGGGGTGGTATAACTGCTGGTGTGACGGTAGTCATAGGTTGCCGGCAGCATGGCGGATCCGGGAGTATAATTGTATGTGAAACCATTATACGGCGGGTTGAAGATATCAATGCAGGATTTCCCTGCTGTGCCTCCACCGTTATTGAAGCCGCACAGGTACCCTGGATAATGAACGTTGTCTTCTGAAATCCAGTGGGCATCATGAACGACACTGAACACCTTGGTCCCGGTAACACCATACGCCATTGGATTACCCCACCGGTAAAGAAAATCGCCACCTTTGCCCGAATTCCCCCCCGAATGGGATGCCGCCTCAGCGGTGGTCGTGCTATGGTCGATGACATAGATTTCATTCATTGTACGGGAACTGAATGTGATCTGATCAAGGGTAGGATTGTAGTCCAGACCGTTCATGTGGATCCAGTCCTTGCTGATCATGTAATTGATATTCAACAGTTGGGGGTTCTGGGACACTGAAGCAACATAGTTGGGTTTGGTGTTGTCTGTACTCTGACAAATATGGTCCCACAAATGCCATTCCCAGACAATGGTACCGGTGGTTGGTCCGGTGGGTTGAACCTCAATGATCTTTTCTGACCAAACCGTGATGGCTGAAGTGCAACCTGCAGCAGTAACTTCAGACGCGGATTTTGATTCATAACTCGTCATGAGGACATTTCCGTTGGGCATTGGGTGGATGTCGTGATGCAGGCAGTACGTGGAAGAAGAGTGGGTATAATCCCAGACCACTGTTCCGTCCCATGTCACTTTCTGAACTTTTCCGGTGATGCCTCCACCAAAAAACTGAGCTCCTGAGTAGGCAACCGGCCGCACCAGGGTATCACCGGGGGTGAGATAAACTGAAAAGCCTGTTTTTGCATTTGATGGGTGGGTCCAGGTCTTGTAAGTCACACCGTTGGTGTCAATGAGATAGGTTTTCGTGCCTGTGAAGGGTGCATACAGCGTGTAAAGGCCCCATTGCTGTGCATTTACATGGATCAGGCTAAAGAGAAAAATGATCAGAAGGGCAGGCCCGGCTTGAGTAATCTTCATAATTCCTGGTCTTGGGTTTAGGATAAATGCTGAAACGGTTTAACGTGTAAAAGTAATGATTGATATGCATCAGGAAGCTATAATCGACATTCGGGCAGATTGTACCGACAGAATAATCCATTTGCAAAAAAGGAGTAGTGGGTACGGGAGTCTCAAAAACGGTGGCTTCGGGAATCTCAGCGGCGGTGGCTTCGGGAACCTCAGCCACCGCAGGAATGCCAAACCTCAGCCACCGAAATGTCATCCTTTTTTTTGCATTTAAGGTGCCTGAGGCTCTCGAAGGCACCGTTTTAGAGGTACATAAAATGCCTGAGGCGATGTCCTGAGCTGGTCGAAGGGCTCTCGAAGGCACCGTTCTGCTGCGGTGGCTTCGGGAGCCTCAGCGGCGGTGGCTTCGGGAGCCTCAGCGGCGGTGGCTTCGGGAGCCTCAGCGGCGGTGGCTTCTGGAGCCTCAGCCACCGTATGGGTGCAAAATGTTTCTTGGTTTCTCCTTTTTTTCTTGTCAAATCATCTATTAGGATAAATTGAATCATTATAATAATGAAAGGCTTTATGTATATTCTTGAGTGTTCAGATGGCAGTTACTACACCGGAAGCACTAATAATCTTGATAGAAGGTTAGAGCAGCATCAGAATGGCGATGGAGCTAACTTTACAAAAAAAAGACTGCCCGTTAACCTTGTTTATGTTGAGGAGTTTGATCGAGTTGATCAGGCGTTTTATCGTGAAAAGCAAATTCAGAAATGGAGAAGAGAAAAGAAAGAAGCACTAATTCAAAACTCACATAATAAGTTGCCTGAATTGGCAATTGCCTATAGAGATTTGAAGTAGATTAACCGGTGCCTGAGGCGCTGTCCTGAGCTGGTCGAAGGGCTCACGATGGCCTCTTTAATTGTAAAACAGAACTACGATACGCGATTGTTCCTCATTCTGAAGTGTTTGTTGCACAGTGTGATACCCGTAATCAAAAGGGCAGCGATTAGGATGAGCCTCCAGATTCTGGCGATGAATTCCAGTACTGCCACAAAGATTCCCCACCCATCCCTGAGAGCAGTACCGATCCGGTTGGCTGCCCCTGGTTTGTAGGCTTCGATGTTTTTCTCATCGGCGAGTACCTTACGCCGGTGGGGATTGCGTGTAGAGCCAGTTCCTAAAGCCTCTACCCATCCGGCTGTCATCCTTGGCCTATATATTAATACAGCAAGGTTAGTATAGGGAACCTTCAGGAAAACAGCAGAAATGCTACAAAAGGTTAATGCGCTGTGCTGTCGGGAAGGTTGAGCGTTGCGCTGTTGAGATTCAAAGTGCGGTTGAGCGAAAGAACGACTATACGACTATACGACTAAACGACAATGCGACTATGCGACTAAACAACTTAACCATTTCACCTAAAAGAACTGATGCACATAGAATTGATAATAATACATACTTCGTGTTTTCTCCAGGTCATCTGTGTCTCAGCGGTAAAAGTGACACATTATATCAACAACTTGTGTATCTTTGATCCTCAGAACCCTGAAAACGGGGTTTAGAAACAGACTGACATTACTACCTGTTATAGGAGGATATACGATTTACAGCTAATCATAAAAGTGAATTGCTAATGTGGACTTTACTTGCTATTGGGTTCATTGGAGTGTCGTTATTCATATTGCCTCAAATGGTGAAAGATATTCGTTTAAAAACTGATGTGAATTCTATTTCACCATTGTATAAAACATTGACAATCATACTTCTTATCTTAGCCTTAGTTCAATCTCCATTTTTCTACTATTACACATCAGGATTATTATCAATTATTTTTGGTTTACCATATATACTAATATCTCTAACAATTACTGGAATCCTTGTAAAACCCTTGATTAAAAGAAAATTGTTTACAAGATTTCATTTGTATGGAGTAATCATAGCAATAGTCATTGGAATTACTTCTTTGATTTTTGGTTTGGATTTGGTTGAAAAACTTGATTGGAAATTAAGACGAAAGGAAAGAGAATTGATTGTAGAAAGAGTCAGAAGAGGAGAATTTAAGGGTAATAAACTGAAAATGAATTCTTTCCCACCTATTTCGAATGGAGGTAATGAAATACTTTTTGACCATGAACCCAGAGGAAGCATAACAGTAACATTTTTTATAGATCGTGGATTTATTGATCACTATTCTGCATTTGTTTACACTACTGATACCGCCAGGATCAGGAGGTTTGACGCGAGAACAAAATCAGACTGGAAGAAAACAAGTAAGAAAATCTGCGAAAACTGGTACAGAATAGCAGAATAGCGAATATAATTTGGTAATAAGGCGATTTCATTATGACCAAACCTAATCGGTCTGCAAGCAGGGTAATTGCGTCGCATTACATCATATTAACCACATAGTAAAACAGTAATATAGGTATATAGAATGTTTAAAGACCCTGATTCGGTAGTGTTACTATCATGGAATGATCTGCTGGCTGCATTGTACCTGAACTCCTACCTGCAAAAAAGCCATTTGAGAGCGTTAGACGTGATAGGTTAGTATGTATTCAGTATCTTGAATGCTGAACCCAAGAATATTATTTTCAATATAAACCGTTGCAGATTACCTAAGTTATGTTATCTTTACTTTTTCAAATGAATTCAATAGGATTAATCAATTATTTGTTAAACCATGAAAAATGAATCAAATTTTTTGGTTTTCCAATTGGCAATTTTAAGTGTCTTTTTGATTTTTTCCCTGGGTTGCAAAAAAGATGGTGCAAAACAGCTGCCTGTTTTGTCAACAGATACGGTCAGTAACATATCACAACACACTGCCTCCTCTGGAGGAAATATCACCTCCGATGGAGGTGCAACAATCACATCACGTGGTGTATGCTGGAGTACCAGCCCTTCACCCGACATTAATGACGACACCACCAGTAACGGAACCGGCACCGGGTCATTTACATCAAACATCACCGGCCTTAACCCATCAACAACCTATTATGTAAGAGCTTATGCTGTCAACAGTGCCGGAACGGCTTATGGGAACCAGGTCGACTTTACCACCTCAGACTTAACAACAGGTACGCCATGCCCAGGCATGCCCACGATGACTGACTACAACGGCAATGTTTACAATACTGTGCAAATCGGCACCCAATGCTGGATGAAAGAGAACCTGAAAACCACGAAATACAATAATGGTTCTGCAATACCTTTGGTACCCGATAATAATGTATGGAGTACCCTTTCAACCCCTGCTTATTGCTGGTACAACAATGATTACAGCACCTATGGTTCTGTTCATGGAGCATTGTACAACTGGTTTGCCGTGGAGACAGGAAACCTTTGCCCCACAGGCTGGCATGTGCCTACCGATGCTGAATGGACGGTTCTTACGGACTTTCTTGGTGGATCAAATGTCGCCGGCGGGCCTTTAAAGGAGACAGGTACGACTCACTGGAACACACCCAATACAGGTGCCACAAATTCGAGTGGTTTTACTGCTCTTCCGGGAGGCCTCCGCAGCGACTACGATGGACTTTTCAAAAACATTGGTATCTACGGTTACTGGTGGTCGTCTTCGGCCTACTCGCCGACCTTATTCTGGGGCAGGGTTCTGTGCTACAATAACAGCGGTGTCACCAGTGGCTACGACGATAATAACTACGGGTTGTCTGTGCGTTGCGTGAAGGATTAATAACAATAACCCCCCCCTAATATTTAAAGCCTATACCTTCCCTGCCGCCCCTCCTTCATAATCCTTCGGCTGGCCTCATTTTGCGTGAAAGACCGGAGCTATGATTCAGGTTGGAATGATGGCCGCCTTAGTTGATCCTTTGTTGAGCCATCTAATGATTTGTTCTGCTCCAGATAGGCCAATACCGACAGATTGAAAGACTTGGCCTTAGTATATACTTCAAGCTTTTCAAAATCAAACATTATCAGTGTGAGTTTGAGTGTGAGTATTGAGGGACAAAACAGCAAGAGCGTGAGATCTCGCTGTTGCTCAATACTCACACTCTTGCTGTTTTGTGACCCCGCCAGGTATAAAACATTCATTGATTCAATCGTTTGTTTGTCTGTTTATTATAGCACTTTTTAAAACTCCTCTGGGAAGTTATTGGGAAGCGGTTTCCCCATATATACCTTTTTTAGATAGTTTTTTCCTACCCTCCCTCACCTACTTTCCGGGCTTATTCACTGCCCTTTTCGACCAGCTTTGTGACCAAAGAAAGCAGTTCATCGATCTGCTTTTCCTTGCGCTGAATTGATGCTTCCATACCATCAAGCTTCGCCTGGTGTTTCTCCAGACTGCCGCGCAGATCGTCGATCTCATTGCGCAGCTCTTCGTTCGTTCGCCTCTCTGTCTCCAATTCCATAGTTCCTTCACCGGTTATTAGCCAACGTAGATTTAGCCAGGGAAAATTACTGGCTATCCCATGAATGACTTCATATCCTGGTTTGGCATCCTT